>NZ_CP009215.1:0-2279990 GCF_000747315.1 Corynebacterium ureicelerivorans | reverse complement strand
AACGCCGCCCGCCCCTGTGGTGGACGCTCACCTGCTGTTCCACAGCGTTATCCACAGCTGTGGATACTGTAGCAGCGCGTGTTTTCCACAAGTTACGCACGGCCTGTGGATAACTGTGCAGATCGAAGAATACCGCCGTAACCTGCGCAAAAGGGGCGCCTAGACGGAAAGTCTCAACAAGAACTTCACAGTTATACACAGCCCCGTGCGGTGTGAGGGTGTGCGATTGTGGTGATTTCTCCATTGTTACCGCTCACGGATAGGGCTGTCGAAACAACGTTGTGAGTGGAAGCTGTGGATAACTCCGTCCGTCGAACAGTTGTCCACTTTCTTACGGCCCTCTCGCAGGGTGCGCCAAGGATTGGTGCGCCAACCTGCGGAAAAACACAAGTATGTAATTACGGGGGCACCCGCGCGTAGGCGCGTGTTGATTTGGCCGGAACGCCGAAACTCGCGTACCCTGAAGTTCGTCTTTACGTCGGTTGCACCGTCGTACATCTGAGAGCACCGCCCCCGCCGGGCACCGGGCCGCCGCAAGGCGAGCTGGCGAAGGCGCTGCACGCGAGCTGCGCTCCGCACAGGAGTGGATCCGCAATCTCAACGCAACGTTTCAACTTTTGGAACGGCCACTTTCCCGGGAGGCTTTCGCGAGCCGCTGGCTGTTCACGACCCCTGAAGGAGTCCACCGTGTCCAAGCGGACTTACCAGCCGAACAACCGTCGCCGCGCTCGCAAGCACGGCTTCCGCGCCCGCATGCAGACCCGTGCAGGCCGCGCCATCGTTTCCGCGCGCCGCAAGAAGGGTCGCGCAAACCTGACCGCATAGTTTCGGTCTCCCGCGTGTTACCCCGCCCGCATAAACTCACCTCGTCCGCAGACTTCAAAACTGCGATGAGGAAGGGTGTGCGCGCGGGGTCTCGCACGTTAATGGTGCATGTGCACTATCGGGAGGACCCCATCATCCAGGGCGGGCCGCGCTTCGGGTTGGTGGTGTCCAAACAAGTGGGCAACGCGGTGACGCGCCATGCCGTGTCGCGCAAGCTGCGTCACACGGTGGTGCAGCGACGCATCGTCGATACGCTGCCGCGCGAATGCGACGTGGTCATCCGCGCGCTCCCGCGATCCGCGGCCGCGACGAGCGACGAGCTTGCCCACGATTTGGAAAAGGCCCTAGAAAAGGTGCAGAAGAAGCGCTGATGGCCTACGTCAACTTCGCCGGCGGGGAGATCCCGCCAGCCTGGGGTCCGGCCGCAAAAGCGCTGGTGGGGCTGGTTCGCGGTTACCAAAAGTACCTCTCACCCCTTAAGATGGGCGGGACGTGCCGTTTTATGCCAGTATGCAGTGCGTATGCGCTTGAAGCCGTGTCCCGGCACGGTGCGGTGCGCGGCGGCGCAATGGCCGCGGCCAGGCTGTGCAAGTGCGGGCCCTGGCACCCCGGCGGGTACGACCCGGTGCCGGGCAGCATTGGAATGAGTGAGGAGTAACACCGAGACGTGCTGAATTTCATTTATTGGCCGATTTCCTGGGTGCTGAGGTTCTGGCACGAGGTCATCGGCTTCGCCGTTCCCAAGGACACAGGCATCTCCTGGATTCTTGCCATTGTCCTATTGACCTGCACGGTGCGCCTGCTGCTGCTGAAGCCGATGGTGAACCAGATGCGCTCCACGCGCAAGATGCAGGAGATGCAGCCGCGGATGCAGGAGATCCGCGAGAAGTACAAGGGTGACCAACAAAAGATCGCGGAAGAGACGCAGAAGCTCTACCGCGAGATGGGCACCAACCCGCTTGCGTCCTGCATCGTGCCGCTGGTGCAGATGCCCATCTTCATCGGCCTGCTCCACGTGCTGCGCTCCTTCAACCGCACCGGTACCGGCGGCGCCGGTTTGGGCATGTCCGTGGAAGAAAACCGCAACACCGCCAACTATGCCTTCCCGGCGGAGGACGTGCGGTCCTTCCTCGATGCGGACTTCTTCGGTGTGCCGCTGTCGGCGTACATGAAGATGCCGCAAGAGGCCTTCGCGGCGTTCGGCACCGCGGACCTCACCCGAGCGAAGATCATCGCCGTATGCGCCCCGCTGGTCATCCTGTGTGCCGCGTTCACGCACCTGAACGCGCGCATCATGATCAACCGTCAGGAAGCCCGCAAGGCCGCCGGTAAGGGCCCGAAACCGCAGGGCGAAATGGCCGAAATGATGCAGTCGCAGATGGGCATGATGAACAAGCTCATGCTGTGGTTCTTCCCCGTCATGATTCTTGCCACCGGCGTGATCTGGCACATCGGCCTGCTGTTCTACATGCTCACCAACAACGTGTGGACGTTCTTCCAGTCCATGTGGCTGAACAACAAGATGGACGCCGAGGAGGCCGCCGAGGAGGCCCGCAAGGTGGAGCTCAAGCGCACCACCGCCCCCGCCCCGGGTGTCCGCACCAAGGATCACCGCACAAAGAAGCAGCGGAAGCAAGGTAAGTAGCGCGAGCTTATCGACGTTTCGTCCCGGCCCAACGTGGCCGGGATTTTTCATGTCGGCGGGCCGACTACAGTGTTGTGCATGTCGGACACCACCCCTGCAGCCGCAGCCGAAGTCTTTGGAGAACGCCTCCCGCTCGCCGAGGCCTACCACCGCTCGTTGGCCACCACGGCCGCCGAGCGCGGCTTCATCGGACCGAAAGAGGTGGACCGCCTGTGGGAGCGGCACATCCTTAACTGCGCGGTGATTGCGGAGGCGTTCGAGCCCGGGCTAAAGGTGGCGGACATTGGTTCCGGCGCGGGTCTTCCCGGTATCCCGTTGGCCATCGCGCGGCCGGACCTGTCCATCACGTTGATCGAGCCGCTGTTGAAGCGCTCTACGTACCTCGGGGAGGTGATTGCCGAGCTCGGTCTGGACAACGTGACGGTTGTGCGCGGGCGCGCCGAGGAGCAGCCCAAGGCGGCGTTCGACGCCGTCACCTCCCGCGCCGTCGCCCCGCTAGGTAAACTCGCCGGGTTGTCCATTCCGCTGCTGCAGGGCGGCGGGTACATGATCGCGATGAAGGGCGAGTCCGTGGCCGAGGAGCTCGAGCGCGACCAGAAAGAGATAGCCAAGGCCGGCGGCGTGGACGCAGAAATCCTCACGGTCGGCGCTTCGGCCCTGGAGCAGCCGACCACGTTGATTCGCATCCAGCGGAAGAAGAAGGGGGCGTAGATGGACAACTTCGACGAGACTCCTGTGATGGAGGCGGCGAGGCGCGCGGCGCGTGTGACGTCGAGACGCGAGACGCTGCCCAAGCCTGACCAGCCGCGCGTGATCACCGTGGCCAATCAAAAGGGCGGCGTGGGCAAGACCACCACCAGCGTGAACCTGGCCGCGTCTCTCAGCCGCCAGGGCCTGAAGGTGCTGGTGATCGACTTGGACCCGCAGGGCAACGCCTCGACTGCGCTCAGTGCGGAGCACACCTCCGGCACCACCTCCAGCTACGAGGTACTCATCGGCGAGGCTAACGCCTCCGACGCCGTGCAGCCGCACCCGAGTAACCCGAATCTGTTCTGCATTCCGGCCACCATCGACCTGGCCGGCGCGGAGATTGAGCTCGTCTCCATGGTGCGGCGCGAGTACCGCCTGCACGACCAGATCCGCCGTGGCTTTCTCGACGAGCACGGCTTCGACTACGTGTTCATCGACTGCCCGCCGTCGCTTGGGCTTCTCACCATCAACGCGATGACCGCGGTGGACGAGGTGCTCATCCCCATCCAGTGCGAGTACTACGCGCTGGAGGGCGTGGGCCAGCTGCTGGGCAACATCGGCATGATCCGCGAGCACCTGAACAACAGCCTGCACATCTCCGCGATCGTGCTCACCATGTACGACGCGCGCACGAAACTCGCGTCCGAGGTAGCCGACGAGGTCCGCGGCCAGTTCGGCCAAGTGGTGCTGAACAACGTGATCCCGCGCTCCGTGAAAGTTTCAGAGGCGCCCGGTTACGGTCAGACCGTCATCGACTACGACCCGGGCTCACGCGGAGCCCTGGCGTACTTCGACGCCGCGCGCGAGCTGGCCCACCGCGGCGATTACCAGCCCCACCCCAGCACCGGCCCAATCGGCGTGAGCCCGGAGGTTTACGCGCAGCTCGACGAAGAGGAGTAACACCATGGCAGAACGCAAAGGCGGCCTCGGCCGCGGACTGGCGGCGCTCATCCCTTCGGCGCCCGCCGACATCGACAACAACGGCAAGACCCCGGCCATCGGCGTGGGCGCCTCCGACGTCATCTTTGGCAAGCAGGCACCCAAGCCTACCGACGCACCGAAGGGCGCCCCCAAGAAGGTCCAGGGCGCTCCGACGGTGTCCGCCAAGCGCGACAAGGTGATCCAGCCCGTGCCGGTGGGCGCGCGTTACCAGGAAATCCCCATCGGGCAGATCATCCCGAACCCGAAGCAGCCGCGCCAGGTCTTCGACGAGGACGAACTGGCCGAGCTGGTGCACTCCATCCGCGAGTTTGGGTTGCTCCAGCCCATCGTGGTGCGCGACACCAAGGAGGGCTTCGAGCTCATCATGGGCGAGCGCCGCTGGCGCGCGTCTTCCAAAGCTGGCCTGAAGCACATCCCCGCCATCGTCCGCGAGACCTCCGACGAGGACATGCTGCGCGACGCGTTGCTGGAAAACATCCACCGCGTCCAGCTCAACCCGCTCGAAGAGGCCGCCGCGTACCAGCAGCTACTTGACGAGTTCGGCGTGACCCAGGAGCAGCTCGCCGACAAACTGGGCCGCTCGCGCCCCGTGATCACCAACGCGATCCGCCTGCTCAACCTGCCCGTCGGCGTGCAGCGCCGGGTCGCCGCCGGTGTGCTTTCCGCGGGCCACGCCCGTGCGCTTTTGGGTATCAAGCTCGGCGACGACACCGCCGACGCCCAAGCCCAGCTCGCCGACCGCATTGTCGCCGAGGGGCTTTCAGTGCGTGCGACAGAAGAGGCCGTCTCCCTGATCAACTCGAACGGCACGATGCCCGACAAGCCGAAGCGCCAGCCCGTCCCTCAGCCGGAGTATCTCACCCAGGCTGCCGACTCGCTCGCGGACGCTTGGGACACGAAGGTGTCGGTGACTATGGGCAAGCGCAAGGGCAAGATCGTTGTCGAGTTCGGCGACAAGGACGACTTCGAGCGCATCATGGGGCTCATCCAGGGCACCGACTAGGGCCGCTCTAGGCGTGCTCCTCTTCGCGCAGCAGCTCCTTGAAGGAGTAGGTGCCGGTGGGGCGGGTGTCGTGATCGAGCAGGTAAAGGCGCTTCACGGCGACCACCACGGCCTCGGCGATCGCGTCGCGCTCGTGCGGGTCGGTCAGCACGGCTACGTCGCCCGGGTTGGTCAGGTAGCCCGCCACCAGCTCCACAGACGGCATCCTGGTCATGCGCAGCATTTCCCAGGTGCGGGCGTGGTTACGGCAGTTCTGCAGCTGGGTGCGGGCGGCGATCTCGCGCTGGATGTAGCCGGAAAGGGTTTCTCCGGTCAGCGAGGAACTGCCGTGCTCCGAGCCGAAGTAGAAGGTGGCTGCGCCGTTGGCCTTCTCGTTGGGGTAGGAATCCAGGCGCAGGGAAATGAGCAGGTCGGCCTTGAAACCGTTGGCGAGGTCAGCGCGCTCCTTGGTGGAAGGGTTGTCCCCGCGGGGCCGGGAAATAATCGTCTCCATGCCTGCGGCGACCATGCGCCCCTCGATGCGCTGCGCCAGGTCCCAGAGGATCTCCTCTTCGGTGATCTGGCCGTATGGCCCGTCCACCACCAGGCCGCGGTCGCTGCCGCCGAGGTCAGGGTCGATCACTACGCGCTTGCCGGCGAGGTTCGGGCCCGCCTGGCGCACGGATTCGCGCTCGCGGATTGCCTGCGCGGACCCGCCTGTGATGCGGCGGCCCAGCAGAGAAAGGGCGTGCAGGGTGTCGGGCCCGCATGTGCCGTCGTCATCGAGGCCGGAGTTGAGCTGGTAGTTCATCAGCGCCTCGTAGGTGTACGGCCCGAAACGGCCGTCCACCCGGTGCGGGTAGAACCCCAGCTCGTGCAGTTGGGACTGCAGCTGGGCAACGTCGTCGCCGACCATCTCCTGGCCCGGCTGGTAACTCAGCACGCGGGCGCCGAGGGTGTAGGACGCCTCGCGCAGTTCCCGCAGCGTCGAGTCATCGATGGCGCCGGTGGGCATGATCCCGCGCGACTGCTGGAAGGCTTTGACGGCTTCGCACAGGATGTCGTCGAAAAGCATCTCGCTCTCGGAGAAGCGGCGGGTAGTGTCGATGTCGCCCTCGTAGCCGTCGAGGAGCCCGAGGCGTGCAAGGGACATCCGGGCCTCGGCAACACGGGTGCTGGAGTCGCCAACGTGCAACATCTCTCGCATGCGGGCCTTTCTGGTTCAGACGGACAGAAGCAGTATACGCGCTGTTAAAGCTGCGCCTGGATCTTGGAGACGATGTCGGACTTCGGGCGAAGGCCGACAAACTCATCGACCTTCTTGCCGTCCTTGAACAGGAGGACGGTGGGGATGGACATGACCTGGAACATGGCGCCGAGCGCGCGCTCGTTGTCCACGTTGACCTTCGCCACCTTCACCTGACCGTCCATGTCCTGGGCGACCTCGTCCAACAGTGGGGACAGCTTGCGGCAGGGGCCGCACCACTCCGCCCAGAAGTCCACGAGCACCGGGATATCCGCCTCGATGACCTCGTCTTTAAAGGTTGCCTGGGTCACATCAACTGGTGCGCTCATGCGGACAGTCTACAGCGCCGCGAGGTAGTGCTGCGCGTCCAGCGCTGCCCGGCACCCGGCGCCGGCGGCGGTGATGGCCTGCTGGTAGGTCTTGTCCACCAAGTCGCCGCAGGCGAAGACGCCAGCCACATTGGTGCTTGTCGACGGCTCCGCCACCTCCACATACCCCTGCTCGTCCACGGCGACCTGGCCCTCCAGGAACCCGGAACGCGGGTCGTGGCCGATGGCGACAAACAGCGCCGTGGCATCGAGCACCGACTTTTCGCCGGTAGCCACGTTGAGGATGTTCAGGCCGCCGACCTTGCCGTCGGCCTCCACCACGGACTCGACGATGGTGTCGGTGAGGAACTCGATCTTCTCGTTCTCTCGCGCGCGCTCAAGCATGATGCGGGAGGCGCGGAAGTTCTCGGAGCGGTGAATCAGGGTCACCTTGGAGCCGAACTTGGTGAGGAAGGTGGCCTCCTCCATTGCGGAATCGCCACCGCCGACGACGGCGATGTGCTGGTCCTTGAAGAAGAAGCCGTCGCAGGTCGCGCAGGTGGACACGCCGCGGCCGGTGAGTTCCGCCTCGCCGGGGATACCCAGGTGGCGGGGTGCGGCGCCGGTGGCCAGGATGACGGCCTTGGCGCGGAATTCCGCGCCGTCCACGTATACCTTCTTCACGTCGCCGGAAAAGTCGACGCTCTCCACCAGCTCCTGGCGCAGGTCCGCGCCGAACTTCTCGGCCTGGGCGCGCATGTTGGCCATGAGGTCCGGCCCCATGATGCCGTCCTCGAAACCGGGGAAGTTCTCCACCTCGGTGGTGTTCATCAGCTCGCCGCCGTACTCGTAGCCCTCAAATACGAGGGGCTTGAGCTCGGCGCGGGCGGCGTACAGGGCGGCGGTGTATCCGGAGGGGCCGGAACCGACGATGATGAGGTCGTGGACCTTGTCAGTGCCGGCGGCGGCAGGTGCAGCCGCCGCTTCGGTTTTGGGGGTGACAAAGTTGAAGCCGGGGGAAGTCATGGTTGCAGATCTTAGCGCGCCGGAGCGCCCTCCCCTATTGCCGCAGCGACGGCCTCCCGGGCCCGGTAGCGGCGCGACTTCACGGTGCCCGGCCGCACCCCAAGCTCCGCGGCGGCGTCGCCCACGCTCATCCCCGCGACGTCGATAAGCCACAGTGCCTTGCGCTGCGCCGTGGGCAGGACCGCAAGCGCTTGGCGCATCGCCATGGTGCGCTCCATGCTCTCCATGGGGTTGTAGGCGAGGTACTTGTTTGCGTCGATGTCCACTGCTGCGTCGTCGTCCAGGCTGTACTTCGCGCCTGCGCGGTCGTCCTTACGCTGGTGGTCGATCGCCGCGTTGATGGTCATGCGGTGCAGCCAGGTGGAAAGCTTCGCGTCCCCGCGGTAGGTGTGCAGGCTACGCGCCGCCTTGAACAGGGCGTCTTGGACGATGTCCTGGGCATCCTGCTCGTTGCGCGCGTAGCTGCGGGCCACGAGGTGCATGCGTTGGCGGTGGCGCCGCACGATGATTTTGAAGGCGTGCCGGTCCCCGCCTACGTAGTCAGCCACCAGCTGCCGGTCGTTTCTGTAGTCCATGGTCCCCCCGAAAAGTTGTCTCCCCCACTATGGCCCGGCTAAAGCCCCCTGGCTAGGGCCGGGCCGCGCATTTCAGTGGACACGCACGCGGCCGACGAGGGACACATTGTTCACTTCTGCCTCCCCGTCCACCTGCAGCACCACGCGCACCATGGGTTCGCTCGTTTCCACGTCGGCGGAGACCTGCCCGGAACGCAGCGTGCCCTGCGCGAGCACGGTCTCCTGCCCGGTTTCCTGCTCCACGGGGACGCCGTAGAGCGTGTAGGGGGCGGAACCGGAGGCGTCGATAAGCACTTGTTCCAGCGAGAAGGCGGAACCGTCCTCCGGGGTGATCTCGATGGAGCCGTCGTCTAACACCTCTTGGCGCAGCGGGGCGATGACCACCGGCAACCGTTCATCCACCGTCGTGGTGGGGGCGGCGGAGGGCCGGTCCACCACATCCTCGCCCGAGACGTAATCCACCAGGTAGGTGGTGAGCAGGCCCACCAGCACCGCGGCGATGACGGCCGCGAAGGTGAGCAGGCCCACCAGCACCGGGCTCAGGCGCTGGCCGCCGAAACCGCCGCGCAGCGCGTCCGGGTCCTCCACGTGCTCCGTCACAGGCTCGACGGGCTCCACAATCTCCACGACGGGGATCTCGTCCGTCGGCGCGTCTGCGTTGGGCACCGGCAGGTTCGCCGCCTCGCGCAGTGCCTTCTCGATGTCGCGGAACGCCGCCTGGTCCACCGCGTCCGCATCCACGAGGGCGCGGGTGCGCGCCGTGACGTCGTCCAGGTCGTCGGAGCTGACGTTGCTGTTTAACAGCGCCAGTGCGGAGGCGAAGGAATCCGCGTCCGTCGCCGGGGAGGCGTCTGGGAGCACGGCCGGGAAGGCGAGGCGGACGTGGCCCTCGGTGTCGATGCGCAGCTGCTGGCGGTTTGCCAGGCCCAGCGGCACGTCCGCCTCGTGCGCGGCGGCCATCGCACCGGCTAGGGGTGCGAGCGCGTTGGCCACGGCCTCGGTGTGCAGCGTCTGCCCCGATTCCGCCACGGCCTTCACCGAGGACCCCTCCACCCAGTCCGCCACCACAAGCGCGCCGGAGCGGTAGGACAAGATCTCGATGCTCTCGGCCACCGCCGGCAGACCCAGCTTGGCCAGCTTGCGGGTGCGCCGGGCGACGCCGGCCGCCTCAAGCGCCGCCTCGCGCGGGGTTGCCGGAGCCATGGGTGCGGAGCCCGTAGTGTCCACGAACGTCAGCGCGACGTCCCTGCCACTAGCCACCTCGCGCGCTTGCCAGAAGCGGGCACCGGTGGCCGCGCCGTGGTCGCGGATGAGGCGGAAGCGGCCGTCGGAGACCCCCGCACCGGGCACGAGGCGTGGTCCGCGGACCACGCCGGCGGACATCGGCGGCGGCACCGGGGAGGCGTTGAACGTGTCGGAGGCGAGGAACTGGTTGGACACGTCGCGCAGGTCCACTTCGCCCACCTCCAACGCGCGGTCCTCGTCCGGGCGGATGAAGCGGCTCATGCCCGGGATGCGCTGCAGGGCACGGCCCAGGTTCTGCACCTCGGGCAGCTTCGAGCGCGACAGCACCAGGCCGGTCACCACAAGGAAAAGGATGCCCAGCAGCGCGACCTCAATGAGGTTGCCCAGGCTCGGGGCGCCGATGAGCCGGCCCAGCGCCTGCGGCAAGTGCAGCCCCGCCACATCGCGGACCAGCCAGCGGGTTCCGAACACCACGGCCACGCCCACCACTGCCGCACCGGCCGCCCACGCGGAGGTGCGTAGCACGTCGCGCGCCCGGAGCGTGCCCAGCTTGCGTCGCAGCAGCAGCGCGCCGATGAGCGCACCGGCGACGAAGCCGAAACCGTTGGCCGCGCCGAGCAGCACCACCACGTGGCTCGGCTCCCGCGCGATGTGCGGCGCCAGTGCGGACAGCAGCACCTTCGTGCCGGTGATGCCGGCGATGATGAAGGTGGGTGTCCACGCCTCCTCGCGCGCGTAGAACACGCGCAGGTGCAGCATCACGAGCGCGTACGGGATCAGCGTGAACGAGGACGCGGAGATGGTCAGGCCCAGGGTGTTCGCGGCCTCCGGGCTGAAGGAACCGTAGGCGAACAGCGCGCGTGCGATATCGGGGCCCAGGGCCGTCATGAAGATGATGATGGGGATCAGCGCGATAAACGTCAGCTTCGTGCCCATGGTCAGGTCCGCCACCACGGCTTCGTCGTCACCGTCCGCGGCGTTGCGGGACATGCGCGGCATGATCGCGGTGAGCAGCGTGACGCCGATAATGCCGTACGGCATCTGCAGCAACATCCAGTGCTGCTGGTAGATGAACTGGGCCGCGGCGTCCGCGTTGAAGGCGATGCGGGTGGTGATGATGTAGCCGAGCTGGCTGATGGCCACGTACGTGACAATCGCCAGCGCCATGCCGCCGAACTGCTTCAGGCGCTCGTCGATGCCCCACAGCGGCCGCAGGTCGATGCCCAGCCTGCGCAGCGCGGGCAGCATGATCAGGCACTGCACCACGACACCTGCCGTGGTGCCCAGGCCGAGCAACAGGACGTGCGGGTTGCTTATCGACGTCGGCGCTGCGGGATTCAACTGTCCAGGCAACGCCATGTACGCCACGAGCACCGCGATGGACACGACATTGTTGGCCACCGGCGCCCAGGCGCCCGGGCGGAAGTGCTCTTTCGTGTTCAGGATGGCCATGAACAGCGAGAACATGCCGTAGAAGAAGATCTGCGGCAGCACCAGGTAAGCAAACGAGGTGGTTTGGACGAGGTTGCCCTTCGAGTCCTCGTCCATCATCATCCTCGTCAGCAGCGGGGCGGTGGTTACGGCTACGAGGGTGACCACGGTCATCAGCGTGAGCGTGAGGGTGAACAGGCGGCGGATGAAGGCCGCGCCGTGGTCGGCGTCCTCCTTCTCCGCGCGCACGAGCACCGGCACGACGAGCGCGGTGAGCACCGAGCCGAGGACGATCTCCGTAATCAGGTTGGGCAGCGTGTTCGCGGTGTTGAAGGACGCCGCCACAACCTCACCCAGCGCCGCGCCGATGAGCACGGTGCGGATGAAGCCGGTGACGCGGGAGATCAGGGTGGCGATGGCCATGGAGCCGGTGGCCCGGACGACCTTCTCCCCGCCCTCGGCTGCCTGCGGCTCGCCCACTGCCACCGAGTCCGCCGTTTGAGGCGGGGCGATGGTCTCGCCCTTGGGGCTGGTGGTGAGTAGTGACTTGTCCGGCGCGCCGCCGTCAGCCGTGTCCCGTGCAGGCTTCGGCTCCCGCGGCGCCGGCACTGGGGCGGGCGGCGCGGGGGTGACGATGCGCCGGCGCAGTCCCTGTTCTGTCACGTGGTTCTCCGATCATGTGGTGTGCTGTCTGGCTTGCGTTCACGCTCGGAGGGCGGACTGCCGCGCGCGCCGCGCACCACCAGCAGAACCCCCAGGCCCGCGACGCCGAGCACTGCGGCCGCAATCCAGCCGTTCACCGTGAAACGGGTGGTGCGCACGGTGATGTCCACGGGCCGAGAGATCGGCTGGCCGTTCGGGCTGGTCAAGTACAGTTTGAGGTCGGTTTCCCGGGTACTGTCCGGCAGGTCGGCCGTCATCTGCACCGTCACGGATCCGCGCGCTGGGATGCGCAGCACGCTGGGCGTGTTCAGCTGGGCGTCGTCCGGGCCCGAGACGCCGATGGCGGTCTCTACCGGCAGTGGTAGCCCGTTCTGGGCCACGATGAGCAGGGGGCTGGACGGCGATGTGCGGGTGTACACGTTGCCAGGCGGGATGAGGTCGACGGACGCCCGCAGGTCGTTCAACACCGCGCGCGTGGCACCGAGGCGTTCGCTGGTGGCCTCCACGGCGTCGTTGTAGCGCGACTGCGCGCGCCGGCCGTCGATGGTCAGCGCCTCCAAAAGGTCCCGGCGCAGCGGCAGCGTGAACCCGTAGCGGGTCAGGGCAATCGCGGGGTCCGGCACCATGAGTGCGGTGAGGTCGTTGATAAAGCCGGCCTGCTGCGTCACCTGCAGCACCTCGGCGTCCGTGAACGCAGTGGGGTCGGTGTGCTCCGCCGGCGCCCCAGCCGGCTCCACCTCTGGCGGGGCTGCCAGGTACGTGCTGAACGCCATCGGCGTGGCCGCACCGCCGCTGACCAGTTCAGCGACGGTGCCCAACACAGCCGCGGCGGTCTCCGCGTCCCAGTCGGCCGGCGGGGTCACCAGCACTGGCTCGGGTGCCTCCTCGGCGTCGTCGGGAACCCACGCGGATTGGGCGGCTAGGCGCACCGCGGCGGCGGCGCTGACGTCGCGGGCCAGTTTGGAGTCCAGGGTGTAGTCGTAGCGCAGGTTGGGCTCGGAAAACCCAGTCGTCTCCGGGTCCGGTCCCGTGGCGGCCAAGATGGAGGCTAGGGATTGCTGGTAGCCGACGTCCATGACCCCTGGCGCGATCCACCCGAAGTCCCTGCCCTGTGCGGCGGTGAGCACCTGTACCGGTTGCTTGGGCACCGGCGCGGCGGATCCGGCCAGATCCGCCAAGTCGTCTCGCTCGAGGGAGCTTTTGGCGCCCGCATTCGCGTTGGGCACCGCAGCATCCATCGCCCGTTCCCACGCGGCCTGCATGCCGCCTTCCATAACGGTGGAGCGCGAATGGTCCGCCCAGCCCAGTGCGGGCGCGGCCCCGTCCTCCACGTAGCCCGCCCCCGCGACCACGGTGTTTCGCACGCCGGTCGTACCCAGGACGCGCTGCAGCACGAATGGGCCGCGCTCCACAGCCTCGCGCATGAGCCACGTGTCGCCGGTGCGCGCCACCGCGTTGAGGTCCGCGTTGGCCCACGGGAGGGCCACCACGCAGCCGGTGGCGGCGATCTGGCGCACCTTGTCCAGCCACACCGCCGCGTCCTGCGCGCCTGCGCCCGGCTCGCCGTCGGGATCTTCTGCTCCTCCCCAGGAGTCCCGCAGCCGCTTCGGCTCCTCCACCACCGCGGGGCGCTCGTCGTCGACGGTGTACCCCGCCGTCATGCGGTCCACGGTGTCGATGAGCGCCGGGTCTAGCGCCACGCAGGTGGCGTAGCCGACCTCGGGCGCGCGGGTGGCCTCGATGTACTGGTCCACCAGCTTTGTGAGCCGCCCGTCGGGTGCGAGCTCCCCCGCCAACGAGTCGCTGGAAAGCACAAGCGGCGGGTCCTCCGGTGCCTCGCCCGTCTCGCCGGGGAGGATGTGCGTGTCGGCGGTTACTGGGTACAGCGCGGTCAGCTCCGGGGCGCGGATGCCGTCGCGCGTGCCGCGCACGCCGATGTGGAAGCGATCCGTGTCGAGGGGGGCACCGGAGGCGTCGAGAAGCTGCAGCATGATCGGGTACGTGCCCACGTCCGGCAGGTCGAGGCCGAGATCAAGCTCGAGCTCCATCGAGCCGCCCGGGGGCAGTTGCCTATCGACGTCGCGCGTGTCCCCGACCACCCCATATTCCTGCGCGTCCGCGATGGCGGCGTAGCGCTGCTCGGTCAGGTTGCCCACCGCCGACGCGCGCCGCGGCACGACCGTGAAGCCGTCGAGCGTGTCGTCGGAATGGTTGGTCACGCGAAGTTTCACGTGAAACGGGTCGTGCGCGGACAGCGAGCGAGGCGCGTCGACGAGCTCGACGCTCGCGATCTGCCCCTCCCCCGGACGGATGGACTGGTTGGCCCACTGCTGTGCAACCTCGGGGTTATTCGGTGCCAGCGGCACGGCGGGGGCGGCGAGAACGACGGCCGCCAGCGCGGCAATCCGGTTCATCGCGGCGTCGCCCTTCCGGCTTGAGCTTCCTTCCTGGCCAGGTCCGGCATGCGGTCGCACGCGATGCGGGCAAGCTTGCGTTCATCCGCGTAGGCGAGGTGCTCCATCAGCTCGCTCATGGGCACCCAGGCCACCTCGGTCACCTCGGGGTCTTCATCGTTGAAGACGCCGTCCACGTAGCGCAGCAGGTTGTGGTGCACGGTTTTGTGGATGCGGACGCCGTCCGAGACAAACCAGTAGTCGATCGTGCCCAGCGTGTCGAAGGCCTCGCCCGTAATGCCGGTTTCCTCCCACACCTCGCGCTCAGCCGTCTTCCACTGGTGCTCGCCGTTTTCCACGTGCCCCTTCGGCATGGACCACAGCAAGCGCCCCCGGCGGTCCAAGCGGCCGATGAGCGCGACGTAAATCCGGCTCATGTCCACCTTGCCGCCCGGGCCCACCGCCTCCGCCATACCGGAGACGACAAGCCCGCCCGCCGAGGTCTCGTCCCGCGTCTCAATGGAGCTGTCGTGCCGCTGCTGGTACTGCGACTTACGCCGGTTGTTCTGGTTGCGCCCGCCGCGGGAGTTCTTTCCCCGCCGGTTATTCCGCTTCTGCTTCGGCTTGTCTCCCTGCTGCTGCTCGGCCGGCCTGCCCCCGCGCCGGCGCCGCGGACGACGCTTGCCGCCGCCGGAGCCCCCCTTGCCGTCGGCGGGCCCCTGACCCGGGCGCTGGTTGTCACTCATTCGTGTCATGGTATCGGTCTTGCGGCCGGTTGTGGTACTTCCCGCGCGGGGGGTGGCGGGTATCGTGTCCCAGGTGACGCAGAAGCTCTTCGATATGCCAGATCCAACCGACCCGCTCGCGGCCACTGCACTGATGGCGCGGGCACAGGATGTCGTCGTCAAGCACGCTGCTTCCCTCGAGCCCCTCGCGCGGTTGTTCGCGGACCGCGGCGAGACCTTATATATGGTCGGCGGTTCCGTGCGCGACGCGATGCTCGGCCGCGGGGTGCACGACCTGGACTTCACCACCTCCGCGCGGCCCGGCGTGGTGCAGGAGATCCTGGGCGAGTGGGGCGAGAAGGTGTGGGACACCGGCATCGAGTTCGGCACCGTCTCCGCTATTCGCCGCGGCGAAACGGTGGAGGTGACCACTTTCCGCTCCGACCTCTACGACGGCGTCAGCCGCAACCCAGAGGTCACGTTCGGCGACACCCTCGAGGGCGACCTCATCCGCCGCGACTTCGCCTGCAACGCCATGGCCATCGAGCTTTCGCTTGACGACGAGCTCCGCCTCTCCCCCACCTTCCACGACCCCGTGGACGGACTGGCGGACCTTGCGCGCCAGGTCTTGGACACCCCGCAGGAGCCCGAGGTGTCCTTCCGCGACGACCCGCTGCGGATGCTCCGCGCCGCCCGCTTCGTCTCCCAGCTCGGCTTCACCGTGGCGGACCGCGTGTTTGCGGCGATGCGCGACATGGCCCCGGAAATCAGGCGCATCACCGCCGAGCGCGTGCAGGCGGAGCTGGACAAGCTGATGCTAGGCGCGCGCCCGTGGGACGGCATTGACCTGCTCGTCTCCACCGGCCTGGCCGAGTTCATCCTCCCGGAGATCCCGGCCCTGCAGCTGGAAACCGACGAGCACATGCAGCACAAGGACGTCTACCGCCACTCCCTGACCGTGCTGCGCCAGGCCACCGAGCTTGAAGACGACGGCCCGGACCTGAAGCTGCGCTGGGCCGCCCTGATGCACGACATCGGCAAACCCGCCACGCGCGCGCTCAAACCGGGTGGCGGCGTGACGTTCCATCACCACGAGGTCGTGGGCGCGAAGATGGCCCGCAAACGCCTGAAGGCCTTGAAGTACCCCAAGCACGTGATCTCGGACGTCGGCCAGCTCGTGTTCCTGCACATGCGCTTCCATGGCTTCGGCGAGGGCCAGTGGACCGACTCCGCCGTGCGCCGCTACGTCACCGACGCGGGCGAGCTGCTGCCGAAGCTGCACAAACTCGTCCGTGCCGACTCCACCACCCGCAATGCCAAGAAGGCTGCCCGGCTGCAGCGCACCTACGACCACCTCGAGGAGCGCATCGCGGACATCGCCGCCAAGGAGGACCTCGCGCGTGTGCGCCCGGATTTGGACGGCAACGAGATTATGCAGATCCTCGGGCTGGAACCCGGCCCGGAGGTTGGTAAAGCGTGGAAGTATCTCAAGGAGCTGCGCCTCGAGCGCGGCGAGCTTGCACGCGACGAGGCCATCGCCGAGCTGAAAGCGTGGTGGGAGAAGGAACATGCCTGAGTATTTCTACGCAGACTGCTTATTCAACGCCCTCGAACGCGTCGACCCGGAACCCGGCATGCTCTTAATCGCCGCCCCAGGCATGCTCTCCCCCGACTTCGGCCGCACCGTTGTTCTCGTGCTGGAGAACGACGCGGACCACACGCTCGGCGTGGTGCTCAACCGCCGCAGCGAGGTTGCCGTGGCCAACGTCATGCCGGGGTGGGAGGAGCTGGCCGCGAAGCCCCAGGCCGTGCACGTCGGTGGGCCGGTGAGCCCGGAGTCCGCCGTTGGCTTGGGCGTGACCAAGGCGGGCGTCGACATCTCGGCGGCCACTCACCTCAACCGTCTTGCCAATCGCCTCGTGCTCCTCGACCTCAATGCCTCCCCCGCCGATCTCGAGCCTGTGGTGGACGGCATCCGCATCTTCGCCGGCTACGCCGAGTGGGCGCCGGGCCAGCTCGACGAGGAGATTTCCCGTGGCGACTGGTTTGTCGCACCCGCCCTCCCCTCGGACGTCGTGGCCTCGGCCGGCGCCGACCTGTGGGGCGACGTGATGCGCCGCCAAGCAATGCCACTGCCGTTGTTTGCGACCTTTCCCGCAAACATCGAGGACAATTAGTGGCCGTTTCACGTGAAACATCGGGCCAGACCCGCCTTGGCCTCCGCGACATGTGGCTGGTCGCCCTCGGTCTGATCCCGCTGGGCCTGGCGTTTGGTCTGCTGATGACCCAATCCGGCTTCGCCTGGTGGTGGACCCCGATTTTCTCCACCGTCATTTACGCCGGCTCCATGGAGTTCCTGGCCATCGACATGGTGCTCACCGGAGTCGGGCCCGTGACTTCCGCGATCACCGGCTTCATGGTGAACTTCCGCCACCTCTTCTACGGCCTGACGTACCCGCGCACCGCAATCCGCCCCGGGGTGCCCACCGCGTACGCAACGTACGCGCTTACCGACGAGGTCTACGCCATCACCTCTACCCTGCGCGGCCCCCTGACCGGCACCCGCCTCCTCACTATCACGGCCGTGTGCCAATTGGCGTGGATCCTCTCCGGCATCGTCGGCGCTCTCGCCGGTGCGGTGATTCCCGCCGGCGTGGAGGGTTTCGACTTCGCGCTGACGGCCCTCTTCGCCGTCCTCGCCTTCGAGGCGTTTCAGGCCAGCCGTGACTTGTCCGCTCCCCTGATCGCCGGTGGCCTCGCCCTCGGTGCTGCACTCGTGCTGCCCGGCCAGGTGATCATCGTGGCGCTTGTGTCCTACTTCCTCGTGCTCGTGCTGCGCTTTTGGGCGCCCCGTCTCGACCGGGCGCTCACCTGGCGGCTGCGATGAGCAACTACGGCCTCCCCGACGGTGTCTCCCTTGCGATGGTGGCAGCGGTGCTCGTTCCGGTCGGCATCGTTACCGTCATGCTTCGCGCGCTGCCGTTTTCACTGCGACGCGTTTTGAAAAGTAGCCCGTTCATCGATTTCCTCTCGGTCATGATGCCCGCTGGCGTGATGACCGTCCTGGTCGCCTACACCATCCTCGGTTACGCTGCGTCCCCCAAGAATCTCATCGCCGCGCTCCTTGCGCTGGGCACGACACTGGTGCTGCACTGGTGGAAGCGCCGTGCGGACCTCTCCATTTTTGTGGGTACCGCGTTGTACATGGTGCTGGTGAACGTGATGTTGTAGGGCGCGCCTAATCGTCGAACGACCCTCCGCATTCATCCATCGTCACCGCACCATCGCGGCGCCGCGGCATGGAGTAGTTCTCCGAGACATAGCGGGTGCCATCGCGGTAGACGAAATGGATGTCGGCGTCATCCTTCAGCGTCTGCAGGTAGCCCTCGGTAACAAGCGAGTGGCACGCTGAGCACAGCGGCAGCAAGTTCGCTAGGTCAGTCAGCCCGCCGGTGGCCCAGTCCTCGATGTGGTGGATCTCGATAAATCGGGTGTGGGTGCAGCCGGGTGCCGCGCACTGCCCGCCCCACATGGCCATAAGCGCGTTGACCTGCGCGGCGGTGGCGAGGCGGGCTTGCCGGCCTGTGTTCAGGATGAGGCCGGCGGAATCGACCGTCGAAAAACGGACGTTTGCATTCGCGAGCAGGTTCGCAATCGCCTTCGACGGTGCCCCGACGTTGTTCGGCATGTACCCGCGTCCGTCCGGCGAGGCGAGGATGTTCACGTGCGCGCCCGGAGTGGTGAGCGTGCTCTTGGGGCGGGTGCGGGCCATATGCACAATGCCCATAAGGGCCTGCACCAGCATCCTGCCTACGGGCAACCCATAGCCGGAGACGGTCTCGCGGGCGGGCAGCGTCTCTTCGACCTCCTCAACGCGTTCACGGGCAAGGTCCACTTCCCCGTCGACCTCAGAGTCCGGTCCCTCAAGGATGGTGTCCAGGTCGCAGTAGGCGATCTCTCCCAGCTTGAGTGCGGCGATGAACGCAGTACCGTCGGCGGCGTTGAGGTTGCCATGGAACGCCACGTCACCGTTCTCACGGGTGTGCAGGCGCAAGTAATAGTCTGGGTCGTCCTCGCCGTCCTCGTTGTCTTGGGGCTGCTTCCCCGCCAAGGCGACTTCCAGCTCGTGGTAGCCCAGGCGCAGGGCCAGTTCCACCAGCTCGCGTTCGTTCTCCGGCGTGAGATACTTCAACAGCAGACGAACCACGGAGTAGTTGATCGCGCCCGTGGAGAACTGCTCTTGCAGGTAGGTAAACGGCGCTAGCCGGTGCGCGACGCTGACGTACTCGTGCGCCGTGGAAGCGGACACGCCCAGACGCCGGATGAGAAACTGCGCGGTGGTTCTGGCTCCGCATTCGTTAGCCAGTTCGAGCGAGTCGAACATCTGAATCGCGGACAGTAGCGATGCTTTGTTCTGCGTTATTGCGCGATGCGCAGACTCTATTTCCTGGCTCAATGCAACAGCGACTGGGTTTGGCTTGGCGGCGAGTGCGGTGGTCATTCTGGTCCCCCATTAGGCGAAAGTAGATTCGAATGAAGGCATTATAAAGCTTGCGTCCGACATTTCTCTGACCTGCGAAAATGAGGTTTCTCAACCGAGCTATAACTTGCCCACAACTCCGCATTGCGGACAAGTGGGTCCCACCAACTATTGGCCATTGCTTATCGACGTCAGCTCCGCCCATGCCCGCCCCTCAGACCGCTCCGCAACTCCGCATTGCGGACAATTCCGAAACCACCAACTATTGGCATACACCAACGAAAAATGGTCAAGTCTCGTGTGGTGGCGTAGCTGTTTGTGCTTTCGGCTCGGTATGAAGTTGGGGGTTTTGGTCGCCCTGTTTGGTGTGTTTTTGCTGGATCCAATAATCGCGGTATCTGTTCTGGGATTCGTCATGGCGGTGCGGGATCAGCGCCCCTTTGCCTGATGGGTGTGTTGTGACGTGGCGGGTGCCGGTTGGGGATTCATTGTGGTCTTGTCCACCACTCCGCATTGCGGACAACCCCGGACCTACCAATGATTGGGTCGCGCCAACGAACGAGGCCCGCCAGGATGTGGCGGGCCGATGGGGCGTCGATAGGCGGTTAGTTCGGGAACTTGGCCCGGGCCTCGGACCAGAGGCCCTCGAACTCCTCCTCGGTGAGGTGGGTTGCTGTGATTCCCTCCATCGTGTCGTATATGCGAGGGTGCGGCACGGTACTCATGGGCTGGTTGGCCTGGCCGATGACGCGGCCGTCCACGTAGATGCCCGTGATAGCTTCGCTGGGGTCGAGCTCAATCATGCGTAGCATCGTGCACTCGTGGGCGGAGACCTCCTCGAGCTCGGCGATGTTGAGAAGCTCGCCACCGAGCTCCGGCACGCTGTACTGGATGCGGACAAAGTGTTTCACGTGAAACTCCTAAGCGAGGCGGGAGACGTAGGCGGAGCAGATGATCAGCTGGGACATGTGGTAGATCATCAGCGGGATAATTAGCACACCGAGGGACGCACCGCCGAAGATGACCGTGGCCATGGGCAGGCCGGTGGCGAGAGACTTCTGGGTGCCGCACATCTGGATGGCAATGCGGTCCTCGCGGGAGAAGTGCAGCAGTTCGGGCACGACGCGCGTGAGCCAGAGCATCGCGGCAACCAGCACGCAGGAGAACGCGACGAGGAAGGCGATTTCCCACCCGGAGACGTTCGACCACACGCCGGAGACGACGCCCTTGGAGAATGCGGAGTAGACCACCATCCAGATAGAGCCGCGGTCGACGATCTTGGTCGCCTTCGACTTGGCCAGCTCCCCCACTCGAGGCACAAAGTTGTGCGCCAGCTGGCCCAGTACGAACGGCAGGAGCAGCTGCAGTGCGATGTCGGTGAAGACTGACGCGTCAATGTGCACGCCGACGCCTGCGCCCATAAGCCACATCACCAGCAGCGGGGTGGCCACGACGCCGACTAGCGACGACACGGATGCCGCGACGACCGCGCCGGAGACGTTGCCTCGCGCCACGCCAGTGAGCGCCACAGAGGACTGCACAGTGGACGGCACAAGCGACATGAACAAAAGGCCCTGGTACAGCTCGTCGGAGAGGAACGCCGTCGTGGGCCGCGCCAGGAGGCCAATGAGCGGGTACGCCACGAACGTGAACGCCAAGATCATGCCGTGGAGGCGCCAGTTGGTCAGGCCCTTCAGCGCTTCCTGCGTGGACAGACGCGCGCCGTAGAGAAAGAACAGCAGCGCGATGGCCAGCTTGACGGCTACGGCGAAGCCGTCCGCGAACCCGCCGCGCGCGGGCAGGAGAAACGCGAGCGCCGCCGCCGCGACGATGCCGACGAGAAGCGGGTCGAGCTTCTTCATTTACTCGGCGGCCGCGACCGTATCGCCGTTGTCGGTCACCGGCACCTCGCGCATGCCGGTGACCGCCGGGCCGGAAACGCGCTCGCCGTCGACGATGCTGAACACGGAACCGTGCGCCGTGCACTTCACCGTGTCGCCCTCGACCTTCGTGATCTTCTTCTGCTGGTGCGGGCAAACGGTGGAGTACGCGACGTACTCCCCCGCGGTGGGCTGGGCGATGATGAACTTATCCAGGATCACCGCGGAACCGACGGGAATCTCGGTTTTGGCGATCTCTTCGGGGGCTTCCTGGCCACAGGCGGCCAGGAACGCACCGGCGACTGTGGTGGCGGTGCCGAGCAGGAACATGCGACGTGAACAGGTCATGATGCGATCGTAGCGCTCTTCATGGCAGCGACGTACTGCGTGAGCTCAGCCTTCAGGGCGCCCATGTCGGCGACGCGCTTGCCGTCGAGATGCTTTGCGATGATGTTGGTGATCGCGGAGCCCGTGATGGCGCCCGCAGCGCCCGCAGCGATGGCGTCTCGGACGTGTTCCGGCTTGGAGATGCCAAAGCCCAGCAGGACCGGGGGCCCACCGAACTTGCGCACATTATCGACGACCTCACGGAGCCCCTCCACCGTGGCTTCTTTGTCTGCGCCGGTCACGCCGTCGCGGGAGATGGCGTAGATGTATCCGCGGGAGTTCGCGGCCACGGCTTCGAGCGTTTTCTCTGAGGCCTTCGCCGGGGCGATGTAGATCGGCTCGATGCCCGCCGCGCCCGATGCTGCGCTGAAGGGGGCGGACTCACGCACGGGGACGTCGGGAAGCAGCACGCTGTCTGCGCCCGCCTCCTTGAATTCGCGGTAGAAGCGTTCGAGGCCGCGTGCGTGCGCGACGTTGCCGTAAATCAGCATGCCGATGGGCAGCTCCGGGTAGCGCTCGCGGATGGTGCGAATTTGCGCAAGCGCCTTATCGACGGTCGCTCCGCCCGCCAACGCCCGCACGTGCGCCCCCTGGATGGCTGGCCCGTCGGCAACCGGGTCGGAGAACGGCACACCGAGCTCCACGGCGTCCGCGCCCGCCTCCACCACGGCGGCGACGATCTCGACCGCATCCTCCGGGGTCGGGTCCGAAAGCATGATGAAGGGGACGAAGGCGCCCTCTCCCTTGGCGAAGAGTTTGTCGTAGCGGCTCATTTACTTTTCCTCTCTATCTGCGAGCGAAGCTCGCACGTGGGCGATGTCCTTGTCGCCGCGGCCGGAGAGGCCGACAAGGATGTGCAGCGGCTCTGCATCCGCGGGGTGCTCGGCAGCGCGCTTGAGGGCGTACGCAAGTGCGTGGGAGGACTCCAAGGCGGGGATGATGCCCTCGTGGCGGGACAGGGCCTGGAATGCGTCGAGAGCCTCGTCGTCGGAGACCGGCACGTACTTCGCGCGGCCCGATTTGGCTAGGTAGGCGTGCTCGGGGCCCACGCCCGGGTAGTCCAGGCCGGCCGAGATGGAGTAGGACTCCTCCACCTGGCCGTCCGCGTCGCACATGAGGTACGAGTACGTGCCGTGCAGCAGACCCGTGGTGCCCTGGGCGATCGCGGCGCCGTGGGCGCCCAGGCCGAAGCCCTCTCCCCCGGGCTCAGCACCGATGAGCTCGACGCCGTCGTCGTCGATGAAGTCCGCGAACATGCCGATGGCATTGGACCCGCCGCCCACGCAGGCGACGACGGCGTCGGGGAGTTTCCCGGCGCGCTCAAGGATCTGGGCGCGGGCCTCGGCGGAGATGACGCGGTGGAATTCTTTGACGATTTTCGGGAAGGGGTGCGGGCCGGCCGCGGTGCCCAGTAGGTAGTGGGACTCGTGGAAAGTGGCGGTCCAGTCGCGTAGCGCCTCGTTCACGGCGTCCTTGAGCGTGCCCGCGCCGGACTCGACGCCGACGACTTCCGCACCCATGAGGCGCATGCGGTAGACGTTCGGCGCCTGGCGCTCCATATCCGTCTTGCCCATGTAGATCACGCACTCGAGACCCAGCAAGGCGCATGCGAGCGCGGTTGCGGTGCCGTGCTGGCCCGCGCCCGTCTCCGCAATAATGCGGGTCTTGCCCATCTGCTTGGCCAGCAGCGCCTGGCCAATCACCTGGTTAGTCTTGTGCGCGCCACCGTGGACGAGGTCCTCCCGCTTGAGGAAGATGCGGGCGTTGCCCTTTAGGGGCAGGTTGCGACACTCGGTGAGCGGGGTCGGACGGCCGAGGTAGTCGCGCAGTAGCCCGCGGTACTCCGCCATGAACTCGTCGTCGTTGAACGCGTCCACAAAGGCGCGCTCGAGCTGGTCCAGCGCCGGAATGAGCGACTCGGGGACGAACTGTCCCCCGAACTCGCCGTAGTAAGCAGGTAGCAGTGTCATCTGTCCGTCCTTTTAGTAATGGAAGTTGCGGATGGTGGCGAAGCCGCGTCGTAAAGCAGCCGCGTCCTTGTGGCCGCGCGGGTCCTCGAAGCCGGAGTTCAGATCAAGGCCGAGGCAGCCGGTGCGCAGCGCCTCCTCCAGATTGTCGGGCGTCAGCCCGCCGGCGAGCAGTGCGTCGGTGGTGGTGATGCGGGACCAGTCGAAGCGCTCCCCCGTCCCTCCGGCGCCGGAATCGAGCACAAGCTTATCGACGAGCTCCGCGATCCCCGCCACGTCTGAGGCGGAGGTCATGTCAACGGCCCGCCACACCTTTACCTCCACTTCGCCGCGGACGTGCTCGATGAGTTCGCGCTCAGCCGCGAGGGAACCCTGGTAGGGGGCGTGGATCTGCACGGCGGTGATGCCGGGTTGGACGAGCGCGTCGTAACCGTGCGTGCGGCGAGAGACGGCAACGTAGTTCAGGCCCGGTTCGGCCGCGATGATGTCGGCCGCTGTTTCACGTGAAACATTGCGTGGGGACGCCTCCTCGAAGATGAGCCCGCCATAGACAGCGCCCGCGGCCTTGGCGGCCTGTGCTGCGGAGGCGGAACGGAGACCGCAGACCTTGTTCGGCCCGTAGACCAACTCGCGACAAGCGCGGTCGATGTCCGGCTGGGACGTCAGCTGCGAGCCGACCAGGAAGGCGTCGGCGTGCCCGCCAAGGCGGCGCACTGTGGCGGCGTCGCGAATGCCGGACTCGGCGACAACCACTGCCCCGTCCGGGGCGAGCCGCGCAAGGCGGGCGGACCGGTCGAGATCGATTGAAAGGTCGTGCAGGTTGCGGTGGTTGACCCCGAAGATCCTCGCACCGAGTGTGGTGGCGCGCGCTGCCTCCTCTTCGTCGATCACCTCGGTGAGCACGTCCATGTGGAGGCATGCGGCCACAGAGGCGAGGTGCGCGTACTCGTCGTCGGAGAGCACCGAGAGCATGAGCAGGATCGCGTCCGCGCCGAAGTAGCGGGCGGCGTAGATCTGCACCTCGTCGATGATGAAGTCCTTGCACAGGACGGGCAGATGCGTTGTGGCCGCAACGGTGGCGAGGTGGTCGTAATCGCCCCCGAAGTAGTCGGGTTCGCACAGCACGGAGATAGCGGAGGCGTAGCGGGAGTAGACGCTGGCGATTTCCCCCGGCTTGTAGTCCTCCCGGATGGTGCCCAGCGACGGGGACGCGGACTTGCACTCCATGATGTAGGAGGCTCCAGGGGCACTCAGGGCGTCGTAGAGTGACCGTTCAGATAAACGTAACGTGTCGTAATTTACATGGGAGATGCGCTGCCGAATAGCGTCAAGGTGACGCTTTCGATTCGCGACGATCTCCGACAGAATCCTAGCCACTGTAGTCCGCCTCCTCGTGGGTGCGGAGCCAGCGGGAGACGGTGCCGTCCGCCAGCAAGGCCTTAGCGTGCTCGGTTCCCGCGGCGAGCGAGTCCGCCATGCCGTAGAGGTAGAACATTGCACCGGCGTTGACGGCGATGGCATCGCGGTGGGCAGCTGGGCCCTCCCCCGCGAACGTGGCGCGCATCGCCGCAGCATTGTGCGCGGCGTCGCCACCCCGGAGGTCCTCGAGCGTGTAGGTATCTGCGCCGAGTTCTGCTGGCGAGACGGTGTAGTGTGAAATCTCGCCGTCTCGGAGCTCCCACACGAGCGTGTCGCCGTGCACCGCGATTTCGTCGGTTCCGGCGCCGTGCACGACGAGGGCACGGGTCCTGCCGAGCGTCTTCAGGGTTTCCGCAATAATTGGTCCCAACCCAGGATTGGCAATCCCCATTATTTGGAATTCAGGCCTTGCGGGACTCAACAATGGGCCCATCGTATTAAATAGCGTGGTCACACCCAGGGCTTTTCGCACGGGCTGCACAAACGCGATAGCGGGATTGTAAGCCGGGGCGAACAGGAACGTGAAGTTCGCAGACTCGAATTGGCGCACGGCGCGGTCCGGGTCCAAGTCTAGCGGGATGTTCAGCGCCTCCAACACGTCCGCGGAGCCGGATTTCGAGGACACGGAGCGGTTGCCGTGCTTGATCATTTTCACCCCGCCGGCGGCGGCGAGCAGCGAGGCCGCGGTGGTGATGTTGATGGTGTTCGCCCCGTCGCCGCCAGTGCCTGCGGTGTCCATGATCCCCTCCCCCGTTACCGGGAACGGGCGGCCGGCGGCGAGGAACGCTTGGGCCGCACCGGCGATGTCCGCGAAGGTCTCTCCCCGGGTGCGGATGGTGGCCAGCAGGGCCGCGATGTGCACGTCGTCGTAATCGCCGACGGTCAGCGGGGTAAACGCCTCTGTCGCTTCCTCCAAGGTGGGCGCAGGGTTGTCGATAAAGCGGCGGAAAATGTCGAGGTGGTCAGCCATTGTCGCGTCCTTTCTCTAGCAGGCGGTTCACGCAGCGCTCGAGGAGCTGGGGTCCGGATGGGGTAAGGATGGATTCGGGGTGGAATTGGAAGCCAACGGACATGCCGTCGGAGGTTTCGGCGGCCATGATGACGTCGCCGATCTGCGTCGGCGTCCACGCCAGGGGCACGATGCCCTCCGGCGCGTCCGTCGCGCCGAGCGAGTGGTAGCGGGCCACCGGCACGTCTAGGCCCGGCTGGCCGGGGGCGCCGCCGACCGTCAGGCCGTCGAAAAGCGGGTGCGGCTGGGTCAGGCGCATGGGCACCGAGGTGCCGTGCTCGGGGCCGCAGGGCTCGACGCGGCCGCCGAAGTGCTCGATGAGCGCCTGGTAGCCCAGGCAGATGCCGAGGATCGGGGTGCGGCCCTGAGCGCGCTCGATGACCTTCATCATGCAGCCGGCGTCTGCTGGGTACCCGGGTCCGGGTGAGAGCACGATAAGCTCGGGGTCGGCGGCGAGCACCGTGTCGACGGAAACGGTGTTGCGGTAGACCACGGTGTGGTAACCCGCGAGCGCGTCCACGAGGTTGTAGACGAAGGAATCTTGGTTATCCAGCAAGACGATCATTTCTGCACCTCCAGGTCGCGCCCGCCGGCGAGGGCCTGCAGTACGGCATAAGCCTTGTGCAGGGTCTCATCCGCCTCGGCTTGCGGGTTGGAGTCGCGCACCACGCCGGCGCCGGCCTGCACGGTGGCCACGCCGTCTGCGACGAACGCCGAGCGGATCACAATGCACGTGTCAAAGTCGCCGTTGCCGTGCAGGTAGCCCACGGCGCCGCCGTACGAGCCGCGGCGTTGCCCCTCCGCTCCCCGCAGCAGCTGGGCGGCGCGCAGCTTCGGAGCGCCGGTGAGCGTGCCCATGTTCATGCACGCCCGGTACGCGTCCAGGGCGTCCAGATCTGGCGCGAGCGTGGCAGTCACGCGGCTGACCAGGTGCATCACGCGGGAGTAGCGGTCCACCTGCAGCAGCTCGCGAACTCGGCGGGTGCGCGGCTCGGCCACACGGGCCATGTCGTTGCGGGCCAGGTCCACCAGCATGGTGTGCTCGGCCACCTCCTTAGCGTCCGTGCGCAGCTCCAGCTCCATGCGGGTGTCTAGCTCGTGGTTCACGCTGCCGTCGGGGTTCAGCCCGCGCGGGCGGGTGCCGGCGATCGGGTACAGCTCCACCTGCCGCGTGACGTGGTCGAACTTCAGGTTGGATTCGGGCGAGGCACCAAACAGCTCGTAGCCCTCGCCGCGGATGTAGAACATGTATGGCGACGGGTTGGACTCGCGCAGCCTGCGGTACGCGTTGAAGGCGTCGGTGCATTCGGCGGTGAACGCGCGGGCCGGCACCACCTGGTAGATGTCCCCGTCCGCGATGTGGTGCTTGAGGTCCTCCACGCTCGCACGGAAGTCCGCGTCCGACACGGAGGCCTTAGCGACGAGCGGTTCCGCCCTCCCCGCCAACGGCGCGTAATCCGGCACGGGCTCGTCCATGCGCTGCGCCAGGGGCTCTAAGTCGATCCCCTCCCCCGTGGCATCAACGCCGGCGAGGTACGCCGTGCCGTCCTCGTGGTTGACGCGCAGCACCACCTCCGCCAGCACGAACTGGTAGTCCGGGTACGTGTTCGGGCCGTCCCCCACAGCCGGCAGCTGCTCGAACGTGCCCAGGTAGTCGAAGGCGAACCCGCCGGCGAGGAACGGGAAGTCCTCGTTGCCATAACCGGCACGGGTGGTCAGCGCCCGCAGCACGTCGGCGCTGGAGGGGGCGGTGAGGCGCTCGCGCTCGTCGGCGGCGTTCGACGTCGGGAATTCGTACGTGTGCTCCGCCACGCGGAACTGCTCGAGCCCCAGGTCCGCGGCAATCACCTCGCCGGACGGGGTCAGCGGCTGGACCGTCACGCGGCTCCCGCGGCACGTCACGCGCAGCGACGCACGCAGCACCGCCACGGACTGCAGCCCGGAGCGTGTGGTGATGTCGGCGGATTCAAGCAGCACCGAATCGGGCGCCTCGAGGCCGCCGACGTGCGCGAATAGGCTGGCCACGTCCTCGTGGTAGCGCACCTCGCGGTGGGTGTAATGCATATGGTCCTCGGTTCTTTCTCCATCGCACCGAGGGGTGAAAAAGGCCCGCGGCGCTTGGTGTGCAAGCTGGCGGGCCGTGACTTCGCAGGTGGCGCGCCAGTTAGGCGAGCCACCACCAGTTCAAGGAAGTCGTACACGTCACAGGTGACAACTATAGCGGAGCAGAAACACCGGGGCGGATTTTATTCAGCCAGTTGGTACTGGCCGCGCGGGGCGGCGGCGACAACGCCGTCCACCTTCAGCCCCGTGATGGCGGCGTGGGTAGCTATCTCCGGGTTGATGTCCGGGGCGTCCACCAAACCACGGGACACGATCTGCGCGGCGATGTCCTTGTAGGCCATGGGCTCCCCCGCCTCGCGCAGGATGGTCAGGATCGCTTCACGCCAACCCACGGGAGCCTACTTCTGCTCGTCGGCGCGGCCGGCGGCTCGTCGCAAGGCATCGATGTTTACCGCGGGCTTGGGCTCCTCCGCCTGCTTCTCGCGGGCCTGCTCGACAGCGGCGGCGGCGCGGGCGCCGAAGTTGCCGCCGAGCGAGGCGGCCACAACCGCGGCGACGAGTGCCGCGGCCGGGAGGAGCCACATCCACCCAGACGAGATGAAGGCGAACGCCGCACCGAAGGCGAGAGCGACGCCCGCAAGCACCCAGAAGGGGCCGGCGACTTTGTGGGCCTGGTCCCAGATCCCGCGGTCCTTGCGCACGGCGGGGACATGGAGGCCGAACCACTTGTTGCCCGGCAGCTTGCCGGTGGACGCCAGCGCGCCCGGGATGAGCAGCAGCAGGGTCAGCACGATGAAGACGATGCCGACGACGACGTTGAGGGTGCTCATATTCTCAAACGGGCTCATGGCATCCAGCATACGACCGGTGCGCAGACGAAAGAAAAGCGCGCAAAATTGCCGTTTGGCGCAAAACCACTGTCTACTGTGGACACATGAAAAACAAGCTCTTGCGCTCGCTGCTCTTCTGGGTGGTTGTGGCGATCGTCCTCGGGTACATATGCAGCCTGTTCTTCCCGGACTGGCTCGCGCGCGTTTTTGTCACCTTCAACGGTCTGTTCTCCAACTTCCTCGGCTTCTTCGTGCCGGTGCTCATCTTCGCGCTGATCGCCCCCGCGATTGCGGGCTTGGGCCGCGGCGCCGGGAAGTGGCTCGGCATCACCGCTGGTGTGGCGTACGGCTCCACCATTATCTCCGGGCTGATCGCCTGGGGCACGGCCTCCGCGCTCTACCCCACTCTGCTGGCGGGTAAGAGCTTGGTCACGGACGTGGCCGACCCGGAAGCGGGCGGCCTCACGCCGTACTTCAGCGTCGAGATGCCGCCGCCGCTGGAGGTGATGTCCGCGCTCCTGCTGGCCTTCGTGGTGGGCCTGTCCATGACGGCCGTGAAGTCCGACAACCTCTACAACGTGCTTGAAGAGCTCAACGCGATGGTGCTCAAGGTGGTCACCACCTTTGTCATCCCGCTGCTGCCGATCTACATCTTCGGCACCTTCCTCAACCTGGGCATGAACGAGAACTTCGGCGACACCATGGCCGCGATGGGTGTCGTGCTGGTGCTCTCCATCGTGATGACCCTCGTGATTGTCCTCCTGCAGTACCTCCTGGCGGGCGCGGTCGCTGGCGTGAACCCCTTTACCGCGCTGAAGAACATGCTCCCCGCGTACTTCACCGCGCTGGGCACGTCGTCCTCCGCCGCCACCATCCCAGTCACTTACGAGTCCACGTTGAAGAACAAGGTGGAGGAGGAAGTCGCCGGCTTCGTTGTCCCGCTCTGCGCCACCATCCACCTGTCCGGATCGATGATGAAGATCACGCTGTACGCGCTCTCCATCGTCTACATGGCCAGCTTGGACGTCACCGGCGG
The DNA here is from genome assembly GCF_000747315.1 of Corynebacterium ureicelerivorans. Lineage (NCBI taxonomy): Bacteria > Bacillati > Actinomycetota > Actinomycetes > Mycobacteriales > Corynebacteriaceae > Corynebacterium > Corynebacterium ureicelerivorans. Next base: position 2,250,162 of record NZ_CP009215.1, on the reverse strand, counting down.
CCAGATCATCGGCTTCATCCTTCTGCTGGGCATCATGATGATCGCGGCCCCGGGCGTCCCCGGCGGCGCCATCATGGCGGCTGTGGGCCTGCTGCAGTCCAACCTCGGCTTCGACGAGTCCATGGTCTCCCTCATGATCGCGTCCTACATCGTGGTCGACTCCTTCGGCACCGCCGCCAACGTCACCGGCGACGGCGCCATCGCGCTCATCGTGAACAAGCTCGCCGGCGGCAAGATCAAGGGTCAACCGCTTACCGACGCCCCTTCGGCGGAACCCGCCCGGTAATCCCCGACGAAACGCCGCACCGCCCTCCGGGGCGGTTTTTCTTTGCCGTGTTTCACGTGAAACGTTCCGCTACCCTCGACCGCATGTCATTCGAGATCGTTACCACCCACTTTGTGGCGCACGAGCACGACCTCGACGAGGCGTACGCTCTGTACCGCCAGCGCATTGAAACCAGCGGCGCGGTCATCGCCGCGGTATCCCCGCACCCACACCCCATCGAGGACGAGTTCTTCCTCTGGGATCTGCGCTGCCAAGCGGCGTACGACAACCTGCCCGCACCCGAGACGATGCAACTCTACGAGCTCAACGCGCTCGTGGATTTCGCCACCACCAACCGCGACACCGCCATCGAGCAGTTCTTCTTCGAGGACCACACCGAACGCACCCGCTTCCCCGCCACCCTCGGGGGCCTGACCAACCTCACTCTCCGCGACGAGCCGCGCGGCGCCCTCTCGCTCACCACCATCGTCTACCTCGGTGCCTCGCCCCACGTGCTCCTGGCGCAGCAGCTTTTCGACGCCACGGTCGCCGACCTCAACGCCGTTGCCTACCAGCCGTACGTCGCGCCGCTGGAGGGGACCGAACACGCCTCGGTGGTTGGTCCGCTGTGGCTGCGGGACGCCACGCTGAACATCATCGGCAAGGGCGACGGCATCTTCTCCCCAGGCAAGGAAGCGTGGGCAGGGTGGCTGTTGACGTCGGACGGGCCGGAGGACGTCGAGAGGCAGCTGCGCGAGCAAATCGAGCCGAACGCAGTGGTGATCTCTCGGGCTGTGTCGGAGCCGTTCTAGGACTAACCTGGCCCTATGGCTTCCCTGAACGAAATCGCCGCAGTGGTGGGTATTTCCGCCCTTGTTGGCCTTGGCGGCGCGGCCGTCGGCTACAACACCGTCGACGTGCCGGAGCTGGACCAGGTGACCGTGCAAACCGCCGGTGCGCCGAGCGCGACCATCGACGACCCGCAGGGCGCCCTCTCCCCCGAGGACCGCGAGCGCCTCCTGCGCGACACCGCGAACATCGACGCGCCCGACGTGGTCACCGACTTCCACTACATGGTGTTCCAGACCAACCACGAGAACATCCTTGACGACGTGGAGGAGCTGCTGCGCTCGCAGTACCCGGAGCTGATCGACCAGTCCAAGGGCGAGAACGGCCGCCCCGCCGACGGCGTGCTTATCGTGGGCGTTGGCCTGGACCCGCGCCAGGCGTTCATCTACGGCGGCGACGACGTGACCGAGACCCTCATGCTCGACGACGACTCCTACCGCGAGTCGCTTCTCGATGCCGTGAAGGACGGCGTGAAAGACGGCAACATCCCCTCCGGGCTGTTCCGCACCGCGAACCTGGCGATGAGCGCCGACACGCTGGCGCAGCGCCGGGTCGATGGCGCGGAGGACGACCAGACGGGCGCGACGATAGGGCTCGGCGCGGCCGGCGCAGGCGCTTCGGGGGCCATCGGGGCGTTTGCGGTTGCGGCGCGGAGCAGGCGTCGGAAGGCAATAGCAAAGGCGCGCGAGGACTACGACCTTGTCACCAGCGAATACACGCGCCTCGCCGGGCGCTTGGACGAGGTGGACGTGCGAGCGAACTCGCTGTCCTCTGCATTCGCGGACGAGACGTTGCGGCGCCAGTGGGCGCAGGTGCGCGACCGGTTCTTGGGGCTCAACGAGCTGGTGCACGGCGCAGGCGGTCTGAGCGCCATCAGCATGGATGACGAAAAGGAGGTCTACGAGCACCGCAAGCAGCTGGCGGACGCCGCGGAATCCGTAAACCACGTCTCCAACGCCGAGGACAACATCGACCGCCTCTTCGCCGTCGAGCACGGCGACCCCGCAACCCGCCGCGCGGACCTGAGTACCATCCGCGAGGACGTGCTGCGCGCCCGCTCGGACGTGAAGGACGAGGGCCTGCGGCGGGAGCTGGATCTGCTGATGCAGCGCATCGAGGCCCTCGACGCGGACCCCTCCTCCCCCACCTTCCTGGACGATTTCGTGCGCGTACTCGGCGACTACCGGGTGATCCTGGACCAGGTGAAGCACAAGCAGTTCAGCGACGTGAAGGAGCGCGAAAAGCTCGAGGCGCCCGCGGTGTACGAGTCCGGGTTCTGGTATGGCGGGTACGTGCCGTACGTGCACATGCACAGCTGGCACGAATCCAACGTGCAGGCGGAGCAGGCCGCGCAGGCATCCAGCTCCAGCAACGTGTCCTCCTCCGGCTTCAGCGCCGGCGGCGGCAGCTCCAGTTTCTAAAGCGGAACCCTTTCGCCTACTCGCACTCTAAATGGGGGGGGGTGGGTGAGTGCTCTACCGGTCTCGGGGGGTGGACCGTGGGCGAAAGGGTTCGCAACGATGAATATAGACCATTGTTGCGTGTGTGTCTAGACGGTTGGCGGGTGTGTCGGGTTCGGCGATGTTTCACGTGAAACGCAGGCACTAGATGCCCCTGCGGCCCAGTGGCCGCCCCTGCTACCCTCGCGGAGGAAACCGCGACCTCGACAGGCTTCTTTCCGCCGGTGAGATAGGCCTCCACGTCGCACGATTTGCCGTGCACGGAGGCTGTCATGTCGGGCTTGTGCCTGAACGCTCGGGAGTTCGTGCGGGTCGCGCAGGATCCCGACTCGCTGGTGGAAACGATGCTGCAGCAGTATATGAGCGACTCCCGGGCCGCTGCTGGGCAAGCGGAACAGCGTTCTTGGCGCAAAAGCTTGCCGGCGCTGGCGGACGACCTCGCAGCGGCGGGCCTGGATGGGGTCGACGTGTTGCTCGAATTCGGGCTGCCCCTCACATCGCAGCGTGCCGACGTTATTCTCGCGGGCACGCATCCTGGTACTGGGAACCCGTCGTTCGTCGTTGTGGAGTTGAAGCAATGGAGTGCGGCGGAGCCATTCGAAGGCGATGACGCGCTGGTTTCTGTGCCTGGGCTTCCCGGGCCGGTGCTTCACCCGGCTAAGCAAGTCGACGGATATCGGCGGTACCTCACCAACTACCTAGTCAATCTGCACGGTCATGAGGACTGGGTCGACGCAGTGGCCTATCTCCATGGCGCAGAGAGTGACGACGATGTGTCAGAGATTGTCGGCGCTGCGGAGGCCCGGGTGTTTACCGGCGGGCGTCGAAAAGCATTGCGTGCTCATCTGCGGGAGAGACTCGGTGGCGCGGGAAGCGCCGACGTGCTGCTGACATCGAGCGTCCGACCGTCCACCAAGTTGATGCAAATCGCTGCGGACGAGGTGCGTGACCGCGAGAAGTTCATCCTGTTAGGAAACCAGCAGCTGGCGGTGGACATGATCAGGCACGAGGTTGAGCGGGCGGGGGAAGCGAAGCGCGTCATCGTGGTGTCCGGAGGTCCGGGCAGCGGGAAATCGGCCATCGCGCTGTCAGCGCTTGGTGAGCTGGCCAGGGAGGGCAAAAGCGTCTTACACGCGACGGGGTCTCGGTCATTCACGCAAACCTTGCGCAAGGTTGCGGGGCACCGCAGCAAGGACACGCAGAGTTTGTTCAAATACTTCAACTCGTTCACCAAAGCGATGCCAAACGAAATTGATGTTTTGATCGCGGATGAAGCGCACCGTATCCGAGAGACATCCAACAATCGGTTCACCAGGGCCACGGATCGGAGCGACCGCCTGCAAATTGACGAGCTCATCTCTGCCGCTCGTGTTCCGGTATTCCTGCTCGACGACCACCAGGTGGTGCGCAAGGGCGAGCTAGGAACGGCGCGCGATATCGAAGCGTTTGCGCGTGCGCAGGGGCACGACGTTGTGCGCATCGATCTGGACGGTCAGTTCCGATGTGGAGGATCCGCTGCGTACGTGGAGTGGGTCGAGCAGGTGCTCGGGCTAACCGACGGCGTTCCGTTCGAAGCCGCGTTGCCCGAAGACGACCCTTTTGTGGTGGAGGTAGTTGATTCCCCGTGGGAGCTTGAACGGCGCCTGCGCGAGTGGAACGACGGTGGCTACACCGCCCGAATTTCCGCAGGGTACTGCTGGAAATGGTCGGACGCCAAACGCGATGGCCTGGTTGACGACGTGGTGATCGGTGATTGGACCCGTCCGTGGAACAACAAGGAGGATAGACGTGTCGGGACCGCTCCCCCGGCCGCGTTGTGGGCGACGCAAGAGGGTGGCTTCGACCAAGTCGGGTGCGTGTACACCGCGCAAGGCTTCGAGTTCGACTGGGCGGGAGTCATCATCGGGCCGGACTTGGTGTGGCGTGACGGGCGCTTTGAAACTGTTCGGTCAGCCAATAAAGACCCACACTTTCGTAATCCGAAAACGGTGTCCGACGATGACTTCGATTTGCTGGTGCGCCATGTGTACAAAGTGCTGCTGACGCGCGGGATGATCGGTACCATTTTGTACTCACCAGATGCGCAGACCCGGGAGGCTCTGCGCGCCCTGTTGAACTGACCCGACCCTTTCGGGCCCAACGGACTTCCCCACCGGACATGTCCTCACCCCGCGAAACGCAGATGAGGCATACCCTGTGGACGCTTTTCCCAAGCCGTTTATCCAACGAGTCCGGTACGACGACCAATTCGCGTCCAGCCTAGAGACGGCCTACGGCGAGCGCTCCGAAGACGAGCGCGCGGACTGGATTACTCACCAGTTGAACTTCCCCACCGTGTACGTGGTTCGCAGCCGCCGCAAGTACGAACACGGGTACCGGTACAAGGTGTACGTCGGCGAGACCAACGATATTAAGAAGCGCACCCGCCAGCACCTCTTTCAGGACATCAAGACGCGTCCTGATTGGAGGGAATTCAGCGACGCGGAGGACGCGGAGATGTACGTGATCGGCCACCCGTACTTCAACAAATCCCTCACCCTTGACGTGGAGAACCGGTTCCTTCACTACTTGGAGTCGTGCAAGTCAGTTGAGCGACGCAACAACCGTCGTACGAACGAGCAGCGCGACTACTTCACCTACGAGTACCTGGACCGGCTATTCGATGAAGTTTGGGAAGAGCTCCACGGGGTTGAGCCAGAGCTCTTCGAGTCCAAGGAAGCGATTACCTCCTCGGCAATTTTTAAGGCCTCGCCTTTTCAGAAGCTCAATGAGGAACAGTTGAGTGCGCAGAACCAGATCTTTGAGGCGGTAAACAACGCGCTCGAGGAAGGTGTCGGCGACGATCCGTTGGACCACAAACTGATCTTGGTCTCCGGTGAGGCCGGGTCCGGCAAGACCGTACTCATCAGCAGCATCTTCAACGGCATCATGATGGGCGTCGAAGACGAGGACGAGCGCTTCCGTGCTCTGGCTGCTGGGCTCGACATAGACGGCACCGGCATCGACGGATACTTGGTCTCAGGCCATAAAAACGATGGCGGGCAACTGGCGGTGTACAAGGAAATCATCAAGAAGGCGAGTATCCCCGACTCCCGCAAAGGCGGCGACAGGGAGCGCGTGTACAGCCCCACCCAGTTCATCAACCGCTTCTCCCCCGACGATCCAGCGGACGTGGTACTCATCGACGAAGCCCACCTTCTGCTCACCCAAAAGGCGCTCGGTTATTTCCACGATCAACCGCAGATCGAGGCAATCTTGGATCGCGCCAAGGTGGTTATCGCTGTTTACGACCCGAAGCAGACTTTGGAGACGCCGCAGCACTGGGAGGTGCCGGTTGAGGATTACTTCGCTGACCGTATGGCCCAGCAGCCGATCCGATTGACCAACCAAATGCGGTTGAACGCCGACCCGAAGACGATTGCCTGGATTCGCACGTTTGTTGACGACGGGCTGATTTTGCCGATGCGCAACGACTCGAAAGGGTACGACCTTCGTGTCTTCTCAAACCCGACTGACCTCGATAAGGCGATTCGTGAGAAGGATTCTGCAGTCGAGAACAACCTGTCCCGCCTAATCGCCACCTACGATTGGCCGTACAGCGCCGCTAAGAAGAACGAAGATGACCCGGACGGTTGGTGGTACGTCGATGTGGAGCACGAGTCAGGCAGTCTGCGACGCCCGTGGAACCTCCAATTACGAGAAGAGCGCAAAGAACGCCGAATTGCCTACCGCAAGGCGTGGTCTGAAACCCCGGCCACGATCGGCGAGATCGGTTCTACCTACACAATCCAGGGATTCGACCTCAACTACGCCGGCGTGATTCTTGGCCCCTCGGTGAAGTACCGGAATGGCCGCGTGGTTTTTGAACCGTCGGAGTCCGCGCACAAGAAGGCTGTGCAAAACCGTGTGCTCGCAGACGGTTCGCGAGAGTCGTTCGGGGAGGAATTGCTCCAGAATGAGCTCAATGTGTTGATGACGCGCGGCACCCGGGGCATGTTTATCTACGCGGTGGATGAGCAGCTACGAGAGGTGTTGCTAGCGGCGCAGGAGCGACAGTTGCCACACGTGGAGTAAGCGAGCGGATGCGGTTCGAACTCTCGAGTAGGAAATCATCCGGATTTGTATCGCTTGCGTTGGCGACGAGCGGTACTCCAGCCAGTTCGACGCGCGTGGGAGTTCGGAGTGCCGGGCCGCACCATGAGCGTGAGACCGTCAAAATCAGTAGGAACCCAGTCGTACCTATGCGTACGAAACTCCATCCCTTGTTCGTTGTTGCTGGAATAGACCAGCAACGCGCGGCCATCCTTGACCAGTTCCGTCGTTCGTTGCCAGAGCAGTTCACGGATTCTCGCGGACGGCTCGCCGACAAAAGTGCCGGGCGCGATCTCCATCAGCCATTTGGTGAGGTCTCCACGCAGACCTGCTGGGCATGCACTGACTACCAAAACCATCATGGTGCGATCTCGTTTTCCGACCAGTTCACACCAGCAGCGATTACTTCGAGCTCGCTCCAGAGAAAGAGTTCCGCATCTGGATACGCGTGATCTTCGGTCGCGTCCATCACGTATTTGAGATCGTTCACCATTCTCGGCATGAGGCGTTTGTCGACAACGGCATCGCGGACGAGCCGCCTTACCGCGACGCCGGGTTTCATCTCACCAGAGGCGACAGCATCGAATGCTGCAGGAATTGCAACCTCCGCCTTGTAGAGGTCAGCGATGTCGTAAACAAACGCACGGTCAGTTCCGTTGTGCACAACCCCGAGCGCAGGCACAAAACCGAGCCCTGCGATTACCGCATGTGCGATGCCGTACAGTGCCGAGTTCGCAGAGGTCAACGCTTGGTTGATCGGATCAGAAGAATCGTAATCATTAGGGTCGTACGCACGCCGGTTCCAGCTGACACCAGTGCGCGCCGCTTCGTCTGCGTACACCTTCTTCATCCGTGCGCCTTCTCTGCCCCGGAGCTTCGCCATGGAAAGCCCAGTGAGGTCTTCTCCAGGGAAACGTAGGCTGTACATACGTTTTGCGCACGCGAGGCGTTTTCTCTGATTCGTGACTATCTCAGCTTGAAGTTCCGCCATTCGCGATGACTTCGCGGGTGGCCTACCACTCGCGTAGTAGCGCACACCCCGCTCCCCTACCCAGACGATTGATACGCCTGCATCCCCAAGCAGCGCCATTGCTGCGTAGGTAATCCGGGTTCCTGGTCCGAGGAGCAGAACGGCCAGCTGTGTCGCAGCGACGTGCGCAACACTGCGTTGGTCCGTGATCGTCAGTGCGTTGCCGTCTCGGTTAACAGTGGCCCGCTCGATGTACAGAAACGAGATTCGGCTACCCATCTGAGACAGCGCTTGTCTCGCGATCGGTACTTCTTGCGGCGTCGGAGACACTATTTCACCGGCGCTAGGGTGAGAAGACCACAACCGTAGGCTCGCCCGCGGCCGATTCCTTGCATAAGGGTGGTCCGTAAACGCTCAGGATCGGTAACTTCAAGCGTGCCAACGAATCGCGCCTTCGAAATACGAACTGGTGGAGCATTCCGGGCACTCTTATCGCGCCGAAAGACATCAGTCCACCGTTCCAGAACCTGCGGCTGGTCAGCGATGTTCCACCGGGCGCGTTCCTGGTCGGTGACGTTGTCGTCTATACGCGGTGCTAGGCAAAAGCCGGCCCGCTCGGACTGCTTATACAACCAGTTGAGCTGTTCGCGTGCAGAGACATGAGGCTTCACCTTTCCGCGCTTTCCTTCGCGCGGTTCGGAGTACGTGGGGTTGGCGACGAGCTCGAAATGCCACCGCTGACCTCGCATAAGTGAAGAAAGAAAACGCTCGTAGTCGGCCGACTGAGCTGGCCGTGTTTCCCAGCCTGCCTGCTCAACAATGTGCGCTCCTGTCGGCTTCTCCGGGCCGACGATGTAAAGCACATGCTCATGCGGGCGTTTGTCTACCCGCCACAGCACTCGTGCTTCTGTTTGAGAGATGTCGGGTGGAAAAGCCGCACGAACAGCAGCGTGCATCGCTTGGGGGTCTGTAAGGAGTTTCACGCCCTGCCGACGCGCGGGGTTGAGAGAAACACGAGTTAATGTAGTCATGCGCGAACCACCGCCTCAAAGAACTCATCCGTGCTGTTGGAGGTTTCGACGCCCTGGGGGTTGCTGAGCACAACATCATGGCAGCGAACAACATCCCGCCACCCGTAGCGCCGGTGCTTGGGGCCGAAGGAAAGTGGGACGTCCTGACGCGGAATCGCACCTGGCTCAGCACTATTCGCATCGCGGTACAGCGCGAGCGACACCTCTTTCGGCGCCTGTCGCTTTTGAATGTCGGTGGCGTACCAGGTCTTATGGTTCCGTAGTGCGGTTTCATTGTCGGAGTCCTCCACACCGATCACCAACCCCGGGTGCACAGGACAGGAGCGGCGCCCCATAAACAGCGGATAGGCAGGCTTACGGAGTGCTTCCGAAAAGTCTTCTAGCAGTGCCCGATCCTCGTGTTCCACGGCGGCTACGAATGCTGCGTCCGAAAGGAAGTAGCGGGTGACCAGCTGCGCCGGGTCGTGTGGACGGGTCTGCCAGGGCTGCGCGGTTTGGTAGTCGCGCAGCAAGCTGCCGGATTGATCGACGCGGACTGCAAGACGCAACTTGGCAAGATCCTCGATGTCGTCGGTCCGTCGACGCCCCTGAGCAGCCGCGATTAGGCCGACAATCCCTGATTTCGTTGGGGTGGTCGCTGTGGCTCGCGTTTTGTACCTGCTTTCATCGCCCCAGGACTGCATCGGTCCTTTGAGGAGGAGAAGTAAGGAGTGCGTCATTACTGGTCACCTACGACGCGGTCGAGAACTTCGCCGATGTTCTTCGTCAGTTCCTGCAGCGTGGTCTTCTCTGCGATTTCGGTGAACGAGTCGGCCGTCTCGCCGATTCCCATGACGTATGCTGCGAGCGGCTTGAATCCGTAGACGGACTCAACGTCACGTGCTTCCTGTGCGAGACGGTCTACCGCTACCTTCCGGCGAGATGCGCCCTGTTCTGCCTCGACCGGAACTTCGAACGCGTTGACCAAGGAGACCGGCCGGGTGTCGCGGACGGCCACATAGACGAGTTCCGGGAGGGTTTGGTTGGCAAATGTGTTGATCTTGCCGGTGGGCATGGAGCTCACGAATGCTTCAATGAAGTGCTCGACAGCAAGAGAAGCTGCATCAGCGGAGTCCAAGTTCTTTTTGAGGCCGTCGAAGTTGATTGTTGCGTAGCGGTACATTGTCGACGACATCATCTGGACCGTGCCGATCATGCCTGCACCGGTTTCTTCGCCTTCCTCGGCAAGATCGTCCACCGCCGTGAAGTAATCGAAGTCCGGGGTCGACCCGTGGATACCGATGGCGTGCGCGACCTGGACCGATGCATCCACGTTGTAGGCCGCATCGTCTGCAACCATGCGGCCGAACATTGCCATGTCCACCGAGTGATCCGTGTCGAGGATTGCCTTCGCATCGCCCTTGGAAGGCTTCTCGCCTTCTCGCGCGAGCAGTTCCTCTACCGCACGATCAATCTGCTGTTGGCTGAGGAACAACAGGTAACCAGTGCGCGGGTACGGGCTGGGCTTGTCTTCCGAATCGTCGTTCTTCTTCGGCTTGTCAATCGCAGTCTTGATGCCAGCTGCTTTGAACAGGTCCTCCACGCGTTTGATTGCTTCATCCCGCTCGAGTCCTGCGTCGATAAGCCGCAAGGCGATCTTCTCCGGAAGGCGCTTGGAGCGATCGCCAATCTGCTGAGCGTCAAAGTTGTCTTCAAAGTAGCGGCGGATGGCCCGCTTCCAGGATTGCGACGAGACGCGCTGACGTGGGACACCACCGAAGATTGCGGACTTCGGTGCGCCGGTGTCATCTCGGTTGATCAGGGACGGCGGGACGGTTTGGAGCGCGTGGATATCAATAACGAGGGACATGGTGAACCTCTCTTTGAATGCGTCTAGGAGGTGGCGAAGGGAGAAGTGATTTCTCGTTCAGCTTCTGCGGCGCGTTGTGCTTTGGGCCGAAGTGTTCCGACTGCGTAGTCCCTACCCCAACGGAGCAAGACACCGTCGCGGCGCGATGGGTACTGAAGCGACCGCAAATCTCGGGCGAAACTGCCGTAGTCGAACGCGAGCTCCTTGTTTCGGAGCAGCGTCACAAGAGAACGCAGATGCAGCACTCGGGACGCCTCGTCTCGCGCAGCCTGCATAGCGTCAAACCGGGGTTTGATCGAGTTGGATTCGCTCAACGTCTGCAAGCGACCACACGCACGGGCAAATGAGCATTCCGTTGTGTGCACTGGCTTAGTTGCACTCTGCATGTGCTGGGCGAACAAAGTGAGCGCGTTATAGGCCGCTAGTTCCGATGGGGAGGGAGCATCCCCGCGGCCGAGCTCCTTATCGCTCAAAGGCGGCTCGAGAAGCATGAGTACCTTTTGCAGTGCCAACGGGTCGGTGCTGAAGCTGCGTGCCGCGCTTTGGCGCAGCTCCGCAAGTACACGCCGTGCGTCAGCGCCAGCTGCTGTTTCGGCTCGGTCAAGATAGTTTCGCTGGAGGTAGGAAGCGGTGCTCCCAATACTGATGGGAAGCGTAGGTTTTGTCATGCTGTTTCTCCTTGTTCCGCGGAGTTCCGGATGTTCCGGGGCTGGTTGTTTGGCTTGTCTCGTTTGATGAGAGGCAGGTCCTTACTCAGGCGGTAGCACAACTGCCGGTAGAGAGCACCCGCATTCACAATCCGCCCGGGGTCGTCATCTTGAGCGTCGACGACTCGGCCAACGAGTGCCCGTTGTCCTGCGCCACGGATGGCCTCGTCGGCAATGTGGAGCACCTGCTTTTCGATTTCGTATTGCCAACCGGTCGCTTCCTTGCCCATTTCAGAAGCCTCGAGATTGCGGAGCCAAGTGAGGAACTTCGGCTCGAGGACGGTGTACAGACGGTCAGCCGCGTCGGCATCGAAGACGTACTCCCCACCTGCTGCGACTTTGAGTTGACCAGCAAACCAACCGAGTGAAATTGCGGTGTCTTTGGTCGCTTCGGCTGCGTCACGCACGTATTGACGGTGCGCAGCGGACAGTGAGTCGTCCTGCAGCAGATGCAGTGGAAGCCCCATGTTGGCGCTCACAATCGTGCTCACGGTCGAGCTCTGTGGCCCGTATTCCATCGAAACGATGTGGAGGTCAGCGACTTCGTCGATCCCTTGGTCGTCTGCGACGGCAGATAAATTCTCCAAATTCGAGGGTCGTTTGGGGGCGAGATTCTTCCCGCCGAAACCGGGATCGGAACTTGTGGCGATCAAGGCGTCCAGGGACCGCCACATGGTTCGCGTCGTGTCGTACGGGCGCGGGTAGTACGCTTCAACCCCCTTCTTCGATTGGTTGGGGCTGTACCGGTATGGGGTCATCGGGTCGCCGTAGATGTTCTTCCCCGCATCCGGTATCTGGTCGCCGTTGCCCACAAGCACATTTACCACCGAATCGCCTTCGGTGAACAGGCGGATTCTTCGTGATTGCCACGTGGCCAGATCCGCTGGGCCGTGCGGGGATGGCGCATCCGGTTTCGTGAGCTTTCCTGCTCGGTCGTTGCGTTGGCTGGGAGTATCTGGCTCCCGTTCCCACACGGGATGATCGTCTGCGTTATCCAGATAGATGGTTTCCGGTGTGGAGTTCAGAAGCAGCGTTTCGAGCAACGTGGACCCCCGAATGACGGTGCCCCCTGTCATCCCGGACCATCCGGTCCCGATGGGGTAACCTCGTCCGCCTTTTACTCGAGGGTCTCCCTCAGCTCCGGATTTGATGCCGGAATAGTCGTACGCTTGCGCGTGCACGAGCCACCGTGCGGCCTCCGGAAATGAAAGCTTCGATCGTCCATCATGGGTGCGCATGGTGAAGTAGTTGTGTTCAGCATCTGGGACAATGCGGGAGACGTCGTTCATTGTCCCCTTCTTTGTATGAAGGCCTGCGACCTGCATGAAGGGGGTTTCCTCATGCAGCAGGTCGAAGCGCGATTCGTATTGAGCGAGGTAGCCCAAGACGGATTCGTCGCGTCCGTCGTCAATCAGCGCTTGTCGCTTATCGACGAACCAGTCCTCCCACCGGAAATCCTGGCGTCCAGCCTTGGTGCTTAGCAGTTTTGTTACGGACTGGTGCTGGGCTCTCCAGAAGATCGCAAGGAGCAGGCGAAGGACGGCGTAGTCCTGGGTCGGTGAATCTCCCAGGACTGCGACGGGTGTTGCATTGCCGTCGAAGATGTCTCGGATGCTCAACGTTGCGGAGCCATCGTTGGTCGTGCAAATGATCCATGGTTCATCCAGCAAGTTAAATGATCGCACAGTTTGTGGATGTTGGGTCATTGCTCGAACCTCCTTCGTTTTGTCGTGATGGTCTGTGTTGCGTTGTGCTTCTCATCTAACAATGTCTTTCGACATCACTACCGTTGCTGTCGCTCAAGATTTCTAATCCGAGTTCGGATGAGTATCTGACTCGGAAGCGGCCTATGCACGTTTCGCCCGTCGCATCCAAGGCGAGGGCTAGCTGCCCTTTCAAGAGGTAGTGGTCGTTCCACTCCATAGGGGTGGAACGCTCAAGAGCATCGATAACGGCTTCAAAGTCGGAGTCGAACCTAGTCATTCTGAGTGGCAGACGGACAGTGCTTGAGGCGAGTCGGAATGCCTGCGTGTAGCTCAGGGGAACTTCGCCGACGATCTTGTCTTCCTGGTCGAAGGGTGTGTAAAAATCGCCGGCCTGTTGTATCGGAATTACTTCCACTGCTGGTTCAGCGTCGCGGACTTGAGCCGCGCCCTTTTCTTCTTCACCGAGTTGAATCGTTGCCTTAGTGAGGTCGCCGAAAAGGTCATAAAGCCGACGGGTGTCCCACGGCGACTTAATCCGGAAAGACTTCGAGCGCTGATGGGCTCGGTCGATGCGCTGTTCGCTTTGCAACGACGCCTGCATCCAGATTTCCTCCCATTCTGCCGGGACCGCGTGATCGTCGCTGTACGTCGATTGCACGAGCGCGGCGACGTCGTCAGGCCGTTTGAACTCTTTCGGTAACCGCAGCAATGTTTTGAGCAGAATGAGGGGGTCGTATACCGCGTTAGCACCCGAGTTGATTATTGGAGCTGGCTCCAAACTTTCGATTGCGCGGATGAACACCTGTGGCTTTCGCAGTTGCTCTGGACGATCCGATTCCGGGCGCCCATGCCTGTGGAGACGGCCGATTCGTTGAATGATGAGGTCCATCGGTGCAAGGTCGGTGACAAGAACATCAGCGTCGATATCCAAACTTTGTTCCGCCACCTGGGTTGCAACAACAATCTTCCGCCAGGGCCTACCTTCGCCTCGGTGGCTGTCCGGCCCAAGTTCCTGTCGCAGCTGATCTTCCTTTTCCGAGCGCTGCCACGCCATAAAACCTGCGTGGTGGAGTTCGACTTCGCCGGGGTAAGCGGCGATGAGCGTGCTGTAGACCTCCTGGGCTCGGGCGATGGTGTTGCAGATGACGAGGGCGACGCCGCCGTCGATAAGCAGTTGCTCGAGGAGTTCTTCCAGTGCGGTGATCGCATCGTCGATAATTGCGATGCGAGCTTCGAGATTCGTTGGGCTCTGCGCTGGCATGACATACCGCAGAGAGTTTTCGCTGGCGGCGGTGATGAGGGGGTAGGCATCCGAGTGCTCTTCAACGGGGTTTCCGGTGTACGCCTCGATGAGTTTCTCGCGTTCTGCAGAGGGCAGGGTTGCCGACATCATGATGACCGTCGCCCCGTAATGCGCGAGCCACTCCAGTGTCGTAGCGAGGTAGTCGGATGTGTAGGCCCCATATGAGTGGATTTCATCGAAAATGATGATCTTGCCAGCGAGCGCAGCGTGACGGAGCATCGAATACCGCTGACGTAACGCAAGCATGAGCACCTGGTCGACGGTGCCAACCACGATGTTTGAGAGGAGCCCGCGCCGGCGGCCGCTCATCCAAGAACTGGCAACGACTTCGCCGTTCGTTGAGGGGTCGTCAGCGTCCTCGTTGATATCCCTAAACCGCAGATCCCGAAAGGGTTTGGAGAGCTGGTTCTTGGAGTGGGCGAGGTAAAGCGATGAGACCGCACCCGTTTCGGTCGTGTTGCGGGCCCAGTTCATGGTGCGTTCCAAAAGGCCGTTCGCCGTAGCCATCGTCGGGGCAGCAAAGTAGACCCCTTGGGCATCAACGGATGCGGCGATGACCTGCGCAGCCGCCAGCGCGGCCTCTGTCTTGCCGACACCAGTCTCCGCCTCGAGGATGATCAAACTTGGCTCAGTGCAAGCTTTTGCTGCATCGACGATTGCCTCCTGGACCGGCCTCGCCGCAAAGTCCGATGGCCAACCGAATGCATCCCGGAACAAGGCGTGAGCATCGTCATCTGATTTTGCAGGTTTCCAGGGGCCAGTGAGATCGATTGCGCGCATGCCAGATTCCACCCGCTGTGCCTGAGTGCCAGAAACGACCATGGGGAATGCCTCGGGATTCGATGCAATCCAGTCAGCCATCACAATAAGCCCCGTGAGGATTTGGGCTTCCGCGGCGAGAGGGTTTCGTAGCGACTTCAGCGACTGCAGCACATCGTGAACGCCGAGGGTTTCTGACATCGCGTCGATGATTTCGTTGTGGACTGCGCGCCACTCGTTGGGATACCCGGAGAGTACGTTGCCGATTGCGTTGCGCTCTTCGCCAGACGCCACCCCGTGGTGGGCATCAACTGTCGACGACACCCAGTTGGTAAGGCGACGCGGATAGCCTTCCTGCTCCAACCAGTTGCGAAGAATTAATCCCGAACTAATACTGTGAGGCATCGACTTTCTGGCCGTTTCAAGCTCGCTCATCGCGATGGGGAGTCCAGCATCTGCGACGTTTGAGAGAAGGTGCCTGAACTCGGGTTTGGGATCAAGTTGCCCCTGAAAAGTGAGGGTGGCCTTTCCTAAATCGTGCAGGCCTGCTAGCCAAATGTAGAGAAGCCGTACTTCCTCAACCGACAGCTTCAGATTCTGGGCAAGATTCTCTTTGAGGGAGTTTGAAACCCAATTGTCATAAACCACCGCAGCGGCGCAGGCGGAGTCGATCAAATGCTGAGCCAAGCTGAGATGACCGGTTTCATCGCCCGACTTCGCCCAAAGTGACCGAGCTTGCGGGCTCAGTCTGTCGACGAAAGAGTTGATTGCGGTCAAAGTCTGGTCCCGACAGTCGGACATGCTCGGCGAATTTGTCATTTGAACTCCGGTTGAATGGGTGTTAACAACGAGCGTACAGAGAAAGGATTCGCAGAACCGCCTTTTTACTATTTAGCGGAACAACGACTGATGGGATTTTCTCGTACAGTATGATTCTCGATCAGACCTTGCGCAGCAGGGATGAGCCGTAGTAAAAAGGCGGCTTTACTACTCCCCGCACACGCGGGGTACATTCAGGATGGCTCAATGGAGTTGTCTCCAAAGGCCCTTCAGCCAGTGCAACGTTGCTGGTCGCCAAGGGTCTGCCCCGCACCTGCGGGGATGAGCCCTACGGCACCCTGCCAGCCCTCCGCCTCAACCCGTCTGCCCCGCACCTGCGGGGATGAGCCCGCGACGACCGTATCGCCGCGCTTGAAGCCCAGGTCTGCCCCGCACCTGCGGGGATGAGCCCCCAAGGTTGCCAAGTACGCAGGCAACAAGGCAGTCTGCCCCGCACCTGCGGGGATGAGCCCCGCCGTCAAAAACCGGGTGGGGGGATTCCACGAGTCTGCCCCGCACCTGCGGGGATGAGCCGGCTGCTTACGATATCGGTGCGAGCTTCGATGAAGTCTGCCCCGCACCTGCGGGGATGAGCCCTCCTCAAACCCCTCCGGGTCAATCACCGTCAGGTCTGCCCCGCACCTGCGGGGATGAGCCCCTCGGTAGTCGCTGGTCAAGGCGGGTCAGTGAGTCTGCCCCGCACCTGCGGGGATGAGCCCATGCTCCCCACCATCGCCACCAACCTGACGAAGTCTGCCCCGCACCTGCGGGGATGAGCCCAAACCTCCAAAACTAGGAAACGTGAACACAACGTCTGCCCCGCACCTGCGGGGATGAGCCCTCACGCGGCGAAGCCACCACAGCAGCCCGCGCGTCTGCCCCGCACCTGCGGGGATGAGCCCCCGTCGCCCATGATGCGCCACTTGTCACCAATGTCTGCCCCGCACCTGCGGGGATGAGCCGGAGCGGTGGAGGCCGACGTCGTTGCCGTAGTTGTCTGCCCCGCACCTGCGGGGATGAGCCTGCTGGCAGCGGCACGAGTGCGACGGCGGTCAGATCTGCCCCGCACCTGCGGGGATGAGCCCCGGGCAAGCCTGGGGTGGCACAGACCACGTAGGTCTGCCCCGCACCTGCGGGGATGAGCCCACGTCCGCGCTCGACGGCAAGCTACACATCGTCGTCTGCCCCGCACCTGCGGGGATGAGCCCAGCGCCGGACGTGCGTCAATGCGGGCGTTGATGTCTGCCCCGCACCTGCGGGGATGAGCCCCACCCCGTCCGCAACGACACATCAACCACCTCGTCTGCCCCGCACCTGCGGGGATGAGCCCGCGTTCTGCCACATCGAACTATCCGGCACCACGTCTGCCCCGCACCTGCGGGGATGAGCCCCGATCAAACTCCGCAGACAACCCGCCGTACTCGTCTGCCCCGCACCTGCGGGGATGAGCCCACTGGCGGGGAATACCCATCCACGACGGCGGGTCTGCCCCGCACCTGCGGGGATGAGCCCGTGGCAGGTGGCCGGTGCCGATGTGGTGGGACGTCTGCCCCGCACCTGCGGGGATGAGCCCGCCATCATCGCTTCCGAGTCCGCGCTGGATCTGTCTGCCCCGCACCTGCGGGGATGAGCCTGGTCGGGCCTGGACTACTGGCCGGAGTGGACGGTCTGCCCCGCACCTGCGAGGATGAGCCCGGTCGCAGCAGCAGCCTGCAACAGCATGCCGTGTCTGCCCCGCACCTGCGAGGATGAGCCCGGTTGCAGCAGCAGCCTGCAACAGCATGCCGTGTCTGCCCCGCACCTGCGGGGATGAAGCGCGCCAGATCCTCCGGCTTCGCGATCGCAATCCAGTTCGTGGGCGCTGACGCGGCCAGTGCTTATGGACGAACCTGCCCACGCCATGCGGGTCAAAATCGGTGAAGTGTTGTTTCCTAAGCCTGGCGGTGCGCCGAGACGCGCGGGTCTTGCGGACATGCAAGTCGAATTCGAGTGCGCCGAGGCGGACGGGTAACTGCTTAAGTTTGGTAGTCCCGTTCACGTGGACTGGCCGCAGGTAGGAACTGGGACGCTCCAGCGCGCGTGGCGCTCCCCCGACGTGCTGGCGGTGCTCGACGGGTCCGCGGAAGTCTCCGGCCGCTGCGGCTGAACCGCGCGAATGACGGATGCTGCATGGCCCAGGTGGCCACCCGCGCGTAATGACAAAAGTTACGTCGACGTTGCAGCATCCGTCACTGGCCGCGCCGGGAGCCACCGCCCCGCGCGCGGGCCGAAGGGACGTCGATAGGCAAAAGCGCTGAACGCGCAGCGCCGGCCCCGGTAACGTAGATCACCATGAGCAACACCGAGCTACCGGAGCAACACAGCGAGGAACACCTCGAGCTCTCCCGCGCAGAGTTCGACCGGGAGAACCTCTCGGACGCGGACATCGAGCAGATCAGGGAGCAGCGCGAGGGCAAAGAGCCGGATGGCTCGTTTATGCGCTGGGTGATCACGCTGTTCGGCACCGGCGTGGGCGCAGGCATCCTGTTTTTGCCCATCAATGCGGGCAGCTTCGGGTTCTGGCCGCTGGTGATTGCCACGCTGCTGATCGGCCCGATGGTGTTTTTCTCCCACCGCACCTACGCCCGCATTGTTTCCGCCTCCCCGGTGAAGGGGCTGGACGTGCTGCAGGTGATCACGGCGCTGACGGGGCGCAAGCGCGGGTTCGCCTCCGCGGTGCTGTACTGGCTGGGCATTTATCCCACGGTGCTCATTTACGCGATCTCGATTACCAACACGCTGGACAGTTTCATTGTGAACCAGCTGGGCGGGGCGCAGGTGAGCCGGTGGTTGCTGGCGCTGGTGGCGGTGGGTGTGATGACAGGCGCGTACGCGTTTGGCAAGAAGCTCACCCTCTGGTTGGCCAACGCGCTGGTGTACCCGCTGATTATCGCGCTGGCGGCGGTGTCGCTGTACCTCATCCCTTCGTGGGATTTCGCGGGTTTCCGCTCGTACGAGTCCTCCTACCCCGTGTGGCAGGGGTTGCTGCTGATTCTGCCGGTGTTGGTGTTCTCCTTCAGCCACATGGCCGCGCTGAGCCAGTTCGCCCTGGACACCCAGAAGAAGATGGACGGCGACGTGGCGGCCACGGAGCGCGAGGTGTCCAAGGTGGAGCTGGTCACGGCGATCCTGCTAGTGGCGTTCACCATGTTTTTTGTGTGGTCGTGTTCGCTCGCGCTAGGGGCAGACGGCATGGACGCCGCCCGCGAGCAGAATGTGCCTGTGCTGTCCTACCTGGCCAACGAAACCGACGCGCCGTTCATGGCGTGGATGAGCCCCATCATCGCCATGTGTGCGATCATCACCTCCTACTTCGGCCACCTGCTCGGCACGGAGGAAGGGACGGCTTACCTGGTGCGCAGTGTGGCTCCGGACGTCGCGGCTCGCTTCTCGACGTCTACCCTTCGGTGGGCCGTCAATATCTTTGTCCTTGTCACCGCAGTGCTGGTCGCCGTGCTGAATCCTTCGATTCTGGACATGATCTCCGTGGTCGGCGGCATCTTCGTGGCGTTTCTGGTCTACATCATGCCCGCGCTGCTGTTTGCCAAGGCCACGGCGTTCAAACACTACGCACGCCGGCCAGACACCATCTTCGTGTTCGTGCTCGGCCTGGTCATTATGGGCGTGACGGCATGGGACATGATCGCCGGTTAAGCACGGTTACGGCAATATGAATTCTTGGCGCTCTCTACAGTGTCGGGCCAGCTAGGGGCCAGTGGGCCGCAATGCAGAGGTTGCCGGCAGATGAACATACGACTCCGGGCGTATTTCATGTGCTACAGCAGGAGCATAATTTCCCGCGTGAGCATCACAATCCTCCTCGTACTCATCATCGTCGTTGCTTTGTTCTTCGACTTCACCAACGGTTTCCACGACACTGCAAACGCGATGGCCACCTCCATCGCCACCGGCGCACTCAAGCCCAAAGTGGCGGTGGCGCTCGCCGGTGTTCTTAACCTCGTCGGCGCGTTTCTCTCTGTGGCCGTGGCCAAGACGGTCGCGGGCGGCATTGTGAAACTTGACGTCTTCGACCTGAACGACACTGTTGATTCTGAACGGCTCCTCCTCGTGGTGTTCGCCGGCCTGGCCGGCGGCATTATGTGGAACCTGTTCACCTGGCTCTTCGGCATCCCGTCGTCGTCCTCTCACGCGCTGTTCGGCGGCCTGATCGGCGCGGCAATCGCGGCCATCGGCTTCGACGGCGTGGTCTGGGGCGGCGTGCTGGACAAGATCATCCTCCCGGCGCTGTTCGCCCCGTTCGTCGCCGGCCTGATCGCCGCCATCGGCACCTGGCTGGTGTACAAGATCACCGCAAACGCCGAACAGAATCACCGCGACAACTACTTCCGCTGGGGCCAGATTGGCACCGCCTCCCTGGTGGCGCTGGCGCACGGCACCTCCGACGCGCAGAAGACCATGGGCGTCATCTTCTTGGCCATGGTGGCCGCGGGCCAGTTCGGTCAGGATCACCCGATGCCGTTCTGGATCCAGTTCGCCTGCGCATTCGCCATCGCGCTGGGCACCTACTCCGGCGGCTTCCGCGTGATCCGCACCTTGGGCAAGGGCCTGGTGGAGATCCACCCGCCGCAGGGCATGGCAGCTGAGACCTCCTCCGCCGCCATCATCCTCACCTCCTCCCACCTGGGTATGGCACTGTCCACCACCCACGTGGCCACCGGCTCCATCCTCGGCTCCGGCCTGACTGGCCCGAAGGGCGAGGTCCGTTGGGGCGTGGCCGGCCGCATGGCGCTGGCCTGGATCACCACCCTGCCCGTCGCCGCACTCGTGGCGTTCTGCACCTGGTGGGTCGGCCACTGGGCAGCTGAGCTGGGCGGCGACCTGCTGTGGGGCGGAATCGCCCTAGCCCTGATCATCCTCCTCGGCGGTGGCTACATGTTCTGGCAGGCATCCCAGAAGCCGGTGCACAAGGACAACGTCAACGACGACTGGGACGGGGACTCCAAGTCCCCGGCGCACACCACCAGCGACGCAACCAAGGACTCCCGCGACTCCGGTGAGCCGGCCGACTTTGTGGACACCTCCCGCGGCCTCGAGTCCCTCCACAGCGGCTCTACCGCTGACCGCCACGACCACCTCCACCGCTAACCGCCGGAAAGGACACTCATCATGATTGACCTACTGCAATCCCTGTTCCTCGTCACCGGCGTGGGCATCCTATTGGGCGCAGGCCTGCCGGCGCTGTTCTCCCTGAGCATCCACTTCCTCTCCCCGTCCGGGGACGGCACGGGTGCCTCCGGCGGCCGCCGCGTGCTGGGCTGGATCTTCCTGGCCATCGTGCTGGTAGCCGTGGTCGCCGCGATTCTGCTCATCGCCCGCGAGCGCATCGAGTACTTCACCGGGTGGGACCCCTATCCGTTCCTGTAACCACCAGGCCCCTCCGCCACGCCCCGGTCAACCCGGGGCCTTTTTCATGGACACGACCCAATCGTTGGTATTGACAAACTATTTGCCACAACCTAAGGTTGTCGGAACATGAACGGAAGGTTAACAACCTTCCCCGGTAATGAAAGGAGGTGGGCCATGAAGGGCTTTATCAACAGCATCCGCGCATGGTTCCGCGACGAGGAGCGTGGCATCGCGTCGCTGACCGAACTCTCCCCGCTCGCCGTGCTCCCGCACGCCGACGCACGTTCGTAGAACGCCACCAAAAAACCGGGCCTGTCCCCCGCAAGGGGGCAGGCCCGGTTTCGCTCGTACTGAGCGAGTGCCACGCCGGTGAACACCCTGCAGGACTGCCGTACGGCCTACCTACTGGTCATGTGCGCGGCCATCTGGCAGATGTTCGCGGTCTCGAACCTAGAGGTGCACGACCTCAAAGTCCCCCTTCTCGGCGAGGTACTCCGCGGCCACAGAGCGGTGGCACACGGCCGGGTCGGGCTCTGAGCAGAGGAGAGCGGAGCCGTCGATAAGCTTGGGCATCTCGCGCTCGTCGAACTCCGCGCGAAGCTTCGTCGCAAATTGGTCGAACGGCAGGCCCTCCTTGCGGTACGCGCGCATGAGGTCCTCGCTCGGCGCGAGCGCCAGCTCGTGGGAGTAGCCGATGCCCGCGATGGTGTCGAGGAACCACGGCAGGTCCGACTGCTTGGTAAATCCAGCGAGCTGGTTCGAGTTGTGCCGCCGGATGTCCACGACCTGGGTCACGCCGTTGTCGCGGAGAATGTCGAAGAACTCCTCCGCGGTCTTTTTGCTGTAGCCGATGGTGTAGAGCCGCATGTGCGCGACTGTAGCGGTTGCGGACTCTGCATTGCGGACAATTCCGGTTAGGGCAACTATTGGTGGTAGCCAACGAAAAAACGGGGGTGGCCTGGGGGGTTGCCCTCGCCCGGCTCGTAAAAGTTGACATGCGAAACCGTGCATAAGTCCGTGACCTGCGGGCTTAAAGCTGTACGTCTGTCCACGGTGTCAATTCTTGCGAAAATGGCACCCGAATGATCTGCTAGTTCCGCGCCAAAGCCTATCGACGCCCAAGGCGCGGGAACGGGGAGGGCCGGAGGTGCGTCGCAAGGCAAAGGCCCATCACTACACTGCATAGCCATGACTGAGGCGACCCCCCACCGCTATACGGCCGAGCTGGCCAACACCATCGAGCAGAAGTGGCAGGCGTACTGGCGCGACAACCAGACGTTTTACGCCCCGAACCCGGTCGGCGACCTTGCTCCGCAAGCGTCGCAAGGCCAGGCCGAATTGCCCAAGGACAAGCTCAACGTCCAGGACATGTTCCCCTACCCCTCGGGCGTGGGGCTGCACGTGGGCCACCCGCTGAGCTACATCGCCACCGACGTCTACGCGCGCTACAACCGCATGCTGGGCAAGAACGTGCTGCACACGCTGGGTTACGACGCCTTCGGTCTGCCCGCCGAGCAGTACGCGATCCAGACCGGCACGCACCCGCGCGTGACCACGGAGGCGAACATCGCCAACATGCGCCGCCAGCTGGCCATGCTGGGCCTGGGGCACGATCCGCGCCGCTCCGTGGCCACCACGGACCCGGAGTTTTACAAGTGGACGCAGTGGATCTTCCTGCAGATTTACAATGCGTGGTTCGACCACGAGCAGCAGAAGGCGCGCCCGATCGAGGACCTGGTGCGCGACCTCATGTCCGGCGCTCGCAAGACGAAGGGCGGGCGCAACTTCCGCGACCTGACCACGCAGGAGAAGCACAAGGCGATCGACGAGTTCCGCCTGGTCTACCTCTCGGACTCCATGGTGAACTGGTGCCCCGGCCTGGGCACCGTGCTGGCCAACGAGGAGGTCACCGCGGACGGGCGCTCCGAGCGGGGCAACTACCCCGTCTTCCGCAAGCGCCTGCGCCAGTGGATGATGCGCATCACGGACTACTCTGACCGTCTGCTCGACAACCTTGAGCTGCTTCAGTGGCCGGAGAAGGTCAAAAGCATGCAGCGCAACTGGATCGGCCGTTCCCGCGGCGCGGAGGTCGCGTTTTCCTCCCCCGCCGGCGACATCACCGTCTTCACCACCCGCCCGGACACGCTTTTCGGTGCGAGCTACGTGGTGCTTGCGCCGGAGCATCCGCTTGTCAGCGAGCTCGTGGCCGACGCCTACCCCGCAGACGTGGACGCCCGCTGGACCGGTGGCGCCACCACCCCGCGCGAGGCCGTGGACGCCTACCTGCGCGCCATCGCCGCGAAGTCCGACGTTGAGCGCCAGGAGAATAAGGACAAGACCGGTGTGTTCTTAGGCTCGTACGCCGTGAACCCGGTCAGCGGCGAGGAAGTGCCGATCTTTATCGCCGATTACGTGCTCACCGGCTACGGCACCGGCGCCATCATGGCGGTGCCGGCGCACGACGAGCGCGACTACGAGTTCGCCTCCGTCTTCGGCCTGCCCATCACCGCGGTGCTGGACGGCGACGTCTCCGAGGCCGCGTTCACCGGCGACGCCGCCCACATCAACTCCGCCAACGACGACGGGTTGGACCTCAACGGTCTGGGCAAGGACGAGTCGATTGAAAAGGCGATAGCTTGGCTCGTCGATAAGCAAGCAGGCTCCGAGAAAATTCAGTACAAGCTTCGCGACTGGCTGTTTGCCCGCCAGCGCTACTGGGGTGAGCCGTTCCCGATCGTCTACGACGAAAACGGCCAGGCGCACGGCCTGCCCGAGGACATGCTGCCGGTGGAGCTGCCGCAGGTGGAGGACTACAACCCCGTCGCATTCGACCCGGACGACGCCGACTCCGAGCCCGCGCCCCCGCTGGCCAAGGCCACCGAGTGGGTCGAGGTGGAGCTGGATCTCGGCCACGGCAAGCAGAAGTACTGGCGCGACACGAATGTCATGCCGCAGTGGGCGGGTTCCTCCTGGTACCAGCTGCGCTACATCGACCCGACGAACGCTGACGCGCTCGTCGACATTGAAAACGAGCGGTACTGGACCGGCCCGCGCCCCGAGGAGCACGGCCCGAACGACCCAGGCGGCGTGGACCTCTACGTCGGCGGTGTGGAGCACGCGGTGCTGCACCTGCTTTACGCCCGCTTCTGGCACAAGGTGCTCTTTGATCTGGGCTTTGTCACCTCCAAGGAGCCGTACCGCCGCCTGTTCAACCAGGGCTATATCCAGGCCTACGCCTACACCGACGCGCGCGGCGTGTACGTGCCGGCCGCCGAGGTGGAGGAAAAGGACGGCAAGTTCTACTACGACGGCGCCGAGGTCAACCGCGAGTACGGCAAGATGGGCAAGTCGCTGAAGAACGCCGTTGCGCCGGACGACGTCGTGGAGGAGTACGGCGCCGACACCCTGCGCGTCTACGAGATGTCCATGGGGCCGTTGGACACCTCGCGCCCGTGGGCGACCAAGGACGTCGTCGGCGCGCACCGCTTCCTGCAGCGCCTGTGGCGTCTGGCTGTCGACGAAACCTCCGGCGCCCCGGCCGTGGTTGAGGCAGAGTTGACCGACGACGATCTGAAGCAGCTCCACCGCACCATCGCCGGCGTACGCGACGACTACGAGCACCTGCGCGACAACACCGTGGCAGCCAAGCTCATCGAGTACGTGAACTACCTGACCAAGACCTACCCGAACGGTGCGCCCCGCGCCGCCGTGGAGCCGCTGGTGCAGATGGTCTCCCCGCTCGCGCCGCACATCGCGGAGGAGCTGTGGTCCGTCCTAGGCCACACCGAGACCATCACTTTCGAGCCGTTCCCGGAGTTCGACGAGCAGTGGCTGGTCGACGACACCGTCGAGGTTCCCGTCCAGATCAACGGCAAGGTCAAGGCGCGCATCGACGTCGCAGCCGACGCCTCGAAGGACGACCTCGAGGCCGCCGCCCTTGCCGACGAGCGGGTCGCTGCCCTGGTGGACGGCAAGAACGTGGTGAAGGTCATCGCCATCCCGGGCCGCATGGTGAACCTGGTGGTGAAGTAGAGCCTCGACTGCAGCGTCGTGACGCCCAGGCCTGTGACTGGAGTGACTGATACCATCCCATGTGAACGACACCGACGATCACGAAGGATGAGCGCATGTCTACCCCATACAACGGCGGCGGGTACGAGCCGTACCCTGAGCACCCGGAAGGCAGCCACCCCGAAAACGGGCCCGGCAATTACGGCGAGAACTACGACGCCTTTGACGTGAACACGGCGGCGTCGATGGCCGGCGCGACCGCGCTGCGCTTCCACGGCGAGCAGCTCACGGACAACGTCCCGGGCGACGGCGTCTCCCCGCACCCGATCAACGACCCGGCCTCCAACGGTTGGTTCCACGTGAAGGGCGACGGCAAGCTCAACGTGTTGGAGGCCATCGGCTGGGGCCTGAAGGCGACGTTCAGCAACGCCAAGCTGTGGATCCCGCTGGGTATCGCCTACACGCTCGTGGCAGTGGCGGGCCAGTTCCTGCCCGGGTTCGGCGCGGTCATTGCGGCGGCCGGCTCGATCCTGCTCGCCCCGTGGATGGCGGGCGTGGCCCTGCAGCAGACGTTGTCGCAGCGCCTGACGTTCAACGACGCCAAGGCGCCGGCCTTCGGCAAGACCGTCGGGGTGGCCGCCCTGCTGGGTGTCTTCGGAACCATCGCGTTCGCCCTCCTCATCATGGCCTTGGCGTTTGGCGCCCTGTCCACCGTTGACCCGTCGACGCTGCCGGACTCCACGGAAAACGTCAGCGCGGAGGAGATGTGGGCCTTCGTCCGCCCGCTGCTCGGCGCCCTCGGCATCTCGTTCCTGATCGCGCTGCTGGTGGCCCCGTTCCTCACGTTTCAGCTGTGGTACGCGGCGGACAACAACGGCTCGTTCGGTCACGCCATGGGCGCGGGCTTTAAGGCCGGGGCGTCGAATTACCTGCGCATCATGGGCTTTATCGTGCTGCTAGCCCTCATCAACATCGTGGGTGCCGCGCTGCTGGTCATCGGCCTGATTGTCACGTTGCCCGGCACCATGCTCGCTTCGGCGCACGCGTACCGCCAGATCTCCGGCGGCCCCGTGCCCAAGGACGCGGTCGCTACAGCCTAACGACGGTGCGTCCGCTGCCCCGACCGTCCAACAGCCGACGCCCAACCTCCACCACGCCATCCAAACCGACTTCCTCGGTGCGGATGGCGTTTGTGTCGAGGGACTCGTCCAGCACCTTCCACGCCGCGTCGCGTACATCGTTGGGCGCGTCCACGGAATTGATGCCCACCAGCTGCACCCCGCGCAGGATGAACGGCAGCACGCTCGCGGGCAGGTCGTTGCCAGCGGCCATGCCGCACGCGGTGGCCACGCCACCCCAGGTGATCTGGGAAAGCGCGTTCGCCAGCACGGTGGAGCCAACCGTGTCCACCACGCCCGCCAGTCGCGCCTTCTGCAGCGGCTTGCCGGGCTCGGAGAAGTCGGCGCGGTCCACAACCTCGGTGGCGCCGAGCTCCTTCAGCCACACCTCGTGCTCGGCGACGCGGCCGGTCATCGCCCACACCTCGTGGCCTCGGGCGGACAGGAGCTGCACGGCGATGGACCCCACTCCCCCGGTGGCGCCGGTGACCAGCACGGGGCCGTCGAGAGGCGCAAGCGTCACGCGCTCCAAGCCCGCCACCGACAGCGCGGCGGTGTAGCCCGCGGTGCCGATGGCGGCCGCCTCGAAGGCGCTGAAGCGGGCCGGGACGCGGGCGACGTCGTGTGCGTCGACGCGCACCTGCGGCGTGTACCCGCCGTGCCGGCGCTCGCCGAGGCCGCGGCCGTTGACGGTGACCAGCGTGCCGTCGTCGAGGGTGCCGACGACATCGATGCCCGAGACCATGGGCAGATTGCGCAGGATCCCGCGGTTGCCGGACAGCGCCATCGCGTCTTTGTAGTTCACGGATGAGTGGCTCACGTGGATC
Source organism: Corynebacterium ureicelerivorans (assembly GCF_000747315.1). Classification (NCBI taxonomy): domain Bacteria; kingdom Bacillati; phylum Actinomycetota; class Actinomycetes; order Mycobacteriales; family Corynebacteriaceae; genus Corynebacterium; species Corynebacterium ureicelerivorans. Next base: position 2,222,990 of record NZ_CP009215.1, on the reverse strand, counting down.
AGGGTGTCGCCGTCGCCTGCGTACGCTTCCTGCGTATCGACGACCTCCGGGCCACTCTCAGTGACAATCAAGCTCCTGCTCATGGTGGCCAGCATAGGCCGGGGTTACGGTTGGGCGGGTGAGAAAATCGAGCGAATTGCAGGAAAAGACCGCGGCGGTGGTGACTGCGCTGGTCGTGCTCGCGTTCACGGTGGGCAAGGCGTTCGTGTCCATCCCGGGGTTGTGGTCGGCGGAGTCGCACCAGGTCAGCCAGATCCGCCTGAACCCGCTGGAGACCTTCGAGTACGCGCGCGTGTGGTGGGGCCCGTGGTTGAACCTGTTCGGCAACATCGCCCTGTTTGTGCCGGTCGGCTTCGTCGCGTACCGGGGCTCGGTGGCGCGGGCGACGCTGATCGGCTTGGTGTGCAGCCTCGGCATCGAGACCGCCCAGTACCTCTTCTCGTGGGGCTACAGCGACGCCGACGACGTGATCTGCAATGTTGCGGGTACGTGGCTGGGTGCGGTGGTGGCCGCAGGGGCGTCGAGAGGCACGCGCTCGGCGGTGCTGTGGTGCATCGCCGCGGTGGGCGCGCTCAGCCTCGCCGTGTACGCGGCGCTAGGGTTGAGCGCATGAGCGAGCGCGGATGGTTGACCAGGCGGGTGTTCCCCACCGGCAGGGAGCCCGATCCGCGGTTCACGCTGGCCAATGAGCGCACCTTCCTCGCGTGGACGCGCACCGCGCTCGCGTTTTTGGCGGGCGGCATCGCGCTCGAGGCGTTCGAGCTGCCCGGCATCGAGCCGGGGGTGCGCAAGGCGTCCGCGGCGGTGCTCATCCTCATTGCCATGACCATTTCGGGCGGCGCGGCGGTGCGGTGGGTGCGCGTCGAGCGGGCGCTGCGTCACGACGAGCCGCTGCCCGCCCCGGCCATCATCCCGGTACTGTGCCTCGCCGTGTTCCTTGCGGCCCTCGTGGTGGCGGTGAGCGTGCTCCGATGATCCCGGTCGCCGATCCCGGGTTGCAGCCCGAGCGCACCGCGATGAGCTGGACTCGCACGGCCCTGGCCATGCTGGTGTGCGCGGCGGCGCTGCTGCGCTGGGCGGGCGCGTACCCCGCGCTGATCGTGGTGGCCGCGGCGGTGCTGGCCGTGGGCGGCCTGGTCATCGTGGCGCTGCACCGGCGGACCTACCGCTTCGAGGCGGACGCGCTGGCCAACGAGCGCAGCCAACCCAACACGGCCGCGGTGTTCGTGCTTACCGCGATGATGCTGGGGATCGGCGGGCTGGGGTTGTACCTGGTGGTGGGGTGAGTCTGCGCTAATTGCCGCCGGTGTAGTGGGCGTGGTGCAGCTGGAGCAAGGTAAGGCCCTGGTCGGTGCAGACAACCTGCCCGGGCGCGGTCTCGCGCGCGATGCCGAAGGCCTCCAGCCAGGGCAGCCAATCCCCCGGCTCCGCATCGGTGGGCTGGCCGCTCACGAGCGATTCCACGATCCAGCGCCACGTGCTTTCGCCCATCAGGCCTTCAAAGCCGCGGCGGAGGTGGTCGGCGGCGGCCGGAATCGGGGCCGGGTGGTTGAGCAACGCGAGGCCAGTCTCGGTGGGAGTGAGCTGGCCGCCGCGCAGGCTCAGCAAGCCTGCGTCGACGAGGAAGTCGGCCACGGTGAGGGGAAACGGCAGCTGGACCACGCCACGGAGCGCGCCGGCGACGGCTGGGGGCACCTCGCCGTTGTCGTAGGGCACGCCGGCGGAGAAAATGCCCATGAGGTCGGCGACGACGCCGGCGAGGTCGCGTGGGCCCTCCAACATCTCGCCGAAGAACTCGGTCACCGCGTTGATCATGGCGGGGTTGCGCTCCGGGTGCGGGTCCATGTCGATGATCTGGAGCAGATCGGGGCGGGACTGCAAAAAGTCGTCGAAGTGCTGGGCGAGGCCAGGGCCGTCGTCCTGCGCATCGGCGGCGGCGACCTCGTCGAAGAACATCTCCTCGGCCACGTTGCCGATGCGGGTGGACACCGCAACTGGGTCGGCCTGCGTCATCCGGTCCAGCATCCGTTCCGGCGGCATGACGGGCAGGTAGGAAAACATCAGGGTAATGGTGTCCAGGTCGGGCTCGATGCCGGCGGCGAGGAGGCGGGCTTGGTTGCGGAACGTGGTCATCAGCTCTGGCCCGCTGCAGGCTTCCACCACGTCGGGCCCGGCGGCGTCGACAAGCATCGGCGTCGGGCCCTCGATGCTGGAGGGGCCGAGGACCTCGACGTGGACGTTCCAGTTCGCCGCCGGGTCGTAGACGTACGTCATCGGCGGCATCTCGGCGACGGTGAGCTGATCCTCGTGGTGCTCGCCCGCGCCCGGGACCTCCGCGTACACGCAGCGCTGAGCCCCTTCGTGGCCCACGTAAAGGTGGGTGGCGGCGCCGGTGAAGCCGAGCGAGGCGTCGATGATCTGGGCGAGCTCGCCCAGCGTCATCGTCTCCTCGACGTTGACGCAGCGGGAAATTTCGGGCGATGCGCCCTCCACGATCATCAGCACTGAGACGGTCATGCCCGCCGGCCGCCCAGGAGAAGCATGTGGGCGGCGCTGTCGGCGCGGTTTGTCAGCCCGAGGGTGCGGTGGCCGGCGTCGATCAGACCCACGGAGCGGGCCGGGATCGGGGTGGTGTTGACTGCGAGGTCGCCGTCGGCGGCGACGACGGCGTAGCCGAAACCCTCGTCCACCACGACGGCCAGCTCGGTTTCCGGCGCCAACGTGAGCTGCGCGGCCACGCAGGGCTCGGCCATTTTGAGATCGCCTGAGCGGCCGAACATGCGCCCGGCAAACACGTAGGCCTCGCCGGCGGATGCCGTGGTCACGCTGCGCAGCCCAAACGCCTCGGGCTGGGCCAGCTGGTCCTCGGCGGACACAGCGTCGGCGCGCACGAGCACCTGCACCTGCGCCTGCTCGAGCACCCCGCCGAGGCGGGCAGTGCCGTCGTGGCGCCACGCGATCGCCGTGTAGTCTGCCGCCGCGTTGCCTGGGTCCGCCTGGCCCTGGAGGAACGCCACCCCGCGCCACGGGCCAACGCTCAGCTCAATGAATGACATGGCGCACAGCTTAGATTATTCGGCGCTGCCGGGCCTTTTCTACGGCCGCGGTGCGGTTGTCCACGCCCAGCTTGGCGTAGATGTGGATGAGGTGGGTTTTCACCGTCGCCTGCGAGATGAACAGCTGCTCGGCGATCTCCCTGTTGGAGGCGCCCGTCTGCAGCGCCCGCAGGAGCTCGATCTCGCGCGCGGAGAGCGCCTCCGCCGGGTTGACCAGCCGGTCCGCCAGCACGTTGGCCACCTGCGGGGAGAGCACGCGGGTGCGCTGCGAGGCGCGCACGACCGCGTCGTACAGCTCGTCCTCCGGAGCGTCTTTGAGCAGGTAGCCCATCGCACCCGCCTCGACTGCGGCCACCACGTCCGCTTGGGTGTCGTAGGTGGTCAGGATGAGCACCGGCGGCCCGCCCGCCTGCACAAGCCGGCGGGTGAGGTCGATGCCGGACGCGCCGGGCATCTGGATGTCGGAGACCACCACGTCGACCCCGTCCGGCACCTCGGCGTTCCCGTCGGCGGCCTCGGCGACGACCTCGACGCCGTCGAAGGAATTGAGTACCGCGCGCAGGCCGGCGCGCACGACCGGATGGTCGTCGATAAGCATGACGCGAAGTGTCATTTCCCCTCCAAGGGCAGTGTCGCGGCGAGGACGTTGCCCTCCACCGTCATCTCTCCGCCGACCTCCTCCACGCGGGCGCGCAGCCCTTTCAGCCCGTAGCCCTCCGGGCCAGAGATGCCGCGGCCGTTGTCAAAGACGTCGATGGTTGCGGTTGCGCCAAGCTTATCCACGGTGACCACGGCCGAGGACGCCCCGGCGTGGCGCACGATGTTGCTCAGGCCCTCGCGCACGAGGCGCTCCGCGACTGATGCGGCGGGTTCCGGCAGGTCCACGGCGTGCACACGCACCTCGAGCGCCTCGCCCAGCGCGCGCTGCCGGTCCTCGGCTTGGCGGGCCAGGCGCTCAAGCCGCGCGGGCAACGGCGGCCGCTTCGGTGTCGGCTGTGTGGCCCCCTCCACCTCGGCGGCGTTGGCGGAGTTCTCGGAGACGAAGCGGCGCGCTTCCGCCAAGTTGTCGGAGGCGGTGGCGCGGATGACCTCCAGGGTCTCGCGCGCCGGGTCGCCTTCGCCCAGCTGCTTGTCCATCGCGCGGCCGAGCAGGACGATGGAGCTCAAGCCCTGCGCCATCGTGTCGTGGACTTCCCGGGCCAAGCGGGCGCGCTCCTGCGCCACACCCGCGGCGTGCTCGGCGTGGGCGGCCTCGCGCTGGGCGGCGCGCAGGTCCTCCGCCATCTGCCGGTAGTGGTCCGCCTCGGCCCGCAGCGCCTGGTAGGCGTGGACGATGAACACGGCCAGCACCGTGCCGATGGTGGGGCCCACGACCGCGCCGGGCCCGCCCCCCGGCGCGGTGACCGACAGGGTGACAGCCAGCAACGCAGCCGTCACGGGCAACTCCCACCGCACCGGCAGGATCACGCACGCCAGCATGACCAGCGGGAACTCAAGCCAGACAAACGCCTCGGACAGCAGGGCCAACCCCACCCACAACACGGCGACAACGGCGAGCCACACGTACGGTGCCCACGCCGGGTAGGCCTTGCCGCGGTTGTGCCACACGGTGCCGGCCAAGTAGACCGCGGCGAAACAGGCGGCCAGGAGGAGGGCCGCCAGCGGGGCGTCGTCTCGCACCTGCCCGGCCAGCCCCACGGCGAGGAGCACGGCGACAAGCACATGCAGGCTCACGCGCAGCATTTCCAGGATCCGGTTGGTGGACAACATGCGACTGAGCGTAGATCAACCGATCGGTTGACCGGGATTTCAACCGCCGTCCCGATGTGTAACGGTGCAGGTCAACGGCAGGATGAAAGCCATGTTCGTAGGAATGAGAGAAATCACGTCAGCTAAGGGGCGCTTCGGGCTGATCGCCGGCACCGTTGCGCTCATCACGCTGCTGGTGGTTGTGCTGACTGGCCTGACCGCCGGCTTGGGTAAGCAAAACACGTCCGCGTTGGAGGCGCTGGACCCGGAGTCCGTGGTCTTCCAGGACCCGGAGGACATCTCGTTCACCACCTCCCGCGTCACGGCGCGTGATGGCCTCACGCCGCTGGGCACGAGCCAGATGCTCATGACCAAGGCGGACGGCAACGACGCCGCGGTGGCCATCCTCTCCCTGCCGGAAGGTACGGAGCTACCGGGTGGCGCGGTCCTGGGCTCGGAGGCCGTCGCCGCGCCGGGCCTGAACGTCAACGAGGGCGATACGGTCACCGTCGCCGGCAACGACATCACCGTCGGCGCAATCGGCAAAGACCTCGCCTTTTCCCACTCGCCTGTCCTGTGGGTGCCCACGGAATTCTGGCAGCAGATCATGCGCACCGACGCCGACGGCACCGTGCTGCTGTCGGACCAGTCGGCCCAGGAGGTTGATGGCGGTGTGAGCCTGAAAGAGTCCTTCAACGGGCTTCCCGCCTACTCCTCGGAGCAGGGCTCGTTGAAGCTCATCCAGGGCTTCCTCTACGCCATCGCCGCGCTGGTGATCATCGCCTTCCTCACCGTGTGGACGATGCAGCGCACCCGCGACCTAGCTATTTTGAAGGCCATCGGCGCATCCAACGGCTACCTGCTCAAGGACGCGCTCGGCCAGTCCGCCGTACTCCTGGCAGTCGGCGTGCTCATCGGCGGCGTCGCAGCGTACGGGCTGGGCATGTGGATGCAGGGCGCCGCACCGTTCGCCCTCTCCCCCGTCACGGCCATCGTGCCCCCGGTCGCCATCTGGGCGCTGGGCATGGTCGGCGCGCTGATCGCCACCCGCTCCATTGTGAAGGTTAACCCGCAGCAGGCCCTTGGAGGTGCCGCATAATGCTCGAACTGAAAGACATCACCGTCGCGTTCCAGGACGGCCAGGAAAAGCGCACCGTGCTCGACCACCTGGACTTCACCGCCAAGCCGGGCGAGATGACCTTCATCGTCGGCGAGTCCGGCTCCGGCAAGTCCACCCTCCTGTCCGTGGCCGCCGGCCTGATCACGCCGGATTCCGGCACGGCGCAGCTCAACGGCGTGGACGTGGACGACGACGTGCGCCGCGACAAGATCGGCATGATCTTCCAGCAAGCCAACCTCATCGCCGCCCTCAACGTGCGCGACCAGTTGCTGGTCACCGACCACATCCGAGGACTTCGTCCTCGGAAGGAAAGAGCCGACGAGCTGCTGGCCACAGTGGGCCTCGACGGCCTCGGCGATCGCCGGATGGGTGCGCTCTCCGGCGGCCAGCGCCAGCGTGTCGGCATCGCCCGCGCGCTCATGGGCGAGCCGGACCTGCTGCTCGCGGACGAACCCACGGCCTCCCTGGACGCGGACCGCTCCCAGGAGATTGTGACGCTGCTGCGCCAGCTCACCGAGGAGCGAGGCATCGCCTGCGGTTTTGTCACCCACGACCGCTCGCTCATCACGGCCCGCGACGAGGTCTTCGAACTCGGCGTGAACGCTTAGACTGGCCCCTGTGTTCTACGCAGCGTTCTACGCAGCCACTGGCCCCGCCCCGCTCGACGCCACCCTATTAGCCAGGGAGATCGAGCGCAGGGCGGGGCTTTCGCGTCGCGGCCCCCAGGTCACGTCGCTTCCGCCGTTGCTTGACGACGACCTGACGGCCGGCGACGGCTATTGGCTGGCGGGGCGAAGCGTCGTCGAGAAGCTGCGGGCGTTGGACAGCAACGTCGTGGCGTACGCGGTGGGCGACGGGTTTATCGTGACCTCGCTGCAGGAGATGGGGGCGACGATGCTGCGCGGGCGCGACCTGGTACGCGTGCCGCACGGGATCTTCCGCGTGCCGGAGTGGGGGCAGCGCACGTTCGTGGCCGGCGCGACCGCGGAATTCGTGCGTGGCTACGTGCCGTTGCAGGCGGCGGGGCGGTTTGTGGAGCCGGCGCGTTACCGCAGCAGGGACCGCGAGCGGGTGGCCATGACAACGAACGCGAGTGCGCCGAGCACCACGGTGGACAGCAGTGTGCCCGAGAGGAAGCCCAAGTCCACGGTGGCGGCGCCAAGCGCGGAACCGGACGCGATGCCCACCTGGAACGTGACCACGTAGACGGAGCTGGCCAGGTCCTGGTTGCGCTGGCCCGCGAACAGGAAGATCGTGGTGGCCACCGTGGGAAGCGCGCCCGCCGCAGCGCCAAAGACGGCAATGACCAGGAACATGCCCACGCCCGAGGCGTAGTGCAGCGCGAGTAGGCCCGCGATGCCGGAGATGACCAGCGTGGCGGTGGCGGCGCCGTTGAGGCGGATCATGCGGGCGTCCACAAGCCGGCCGGACAGCGTGACCCCCACCAGGCCGGCGATGCCGTAGAGCGCGACGCCGTACGGCACGTACTGGTGGCCGGCCGTGTTCTCCACCAGCAGCGCGAGATAGGTGAAGGTAGCGAAGATGGCCATGACCGCGAAGATGAGGTAAATCACCAGCGACGGGATCGCGGACTTGGTCGCCTGCGCCTTTGCCGCGCTGTTGGGGGCGATGGCGGGCAGGCTGGGCAGCGTGGCTACCAGCAGCACCAGTGCCGCGAGGACGGCCACGCCCAGCACCCAGGTGGCGGCGCGCCAGCCGATGGCCGCGCCCATCGCCGTCGTGAGCGGGGAGCCGAGCACCATGGACAGCGTGGAGCCGAACGAGACAGCCGCGACGGCCTTACCGGTCTGCCCGGCGGGCGCGATGCGGGCCGCCATCGGGTTGACCAGGGACCAGAAGAGGCCGTGCGTAAACGCTGCCGTGACACGGCCCGCCACCAGCGAGGCGTAACTCGTCGCGCTGGCCTGGAGCACGATGCCACCAAGCAAGAACAGCAGAGTGCCAATGAGCAGGTAGCGCCTATTGACGTTGCGCGTCAGGTGCATCAGCGGAATGGTCACGACCGCCACTAACCCTGCGTACACGCTCATGAGCAGGCCGATCTGGCCCTCAGAGACACCCAGGTCCTGCGCCATGGGCGAGATGAGGCCCACCGCGAACATCTCGAACGTGACGTAGACGAACGCGGCGAAACTCATTGCCGCCAGCGGGACAACGGGGAACTGTGTTGGCTGGCTGGTTAGCTGGGTGTTTGGCACCGGGCCAAAGTACGGCCCATGGTGGGACGGCGCAAGCCCTGGCGGATCGGTGCTTGCGGGCTCCGCAACTCCGCATTGCGGACAACTGGGGGTGCACCAACTATTGGGTACGGCCTGGTATTGCTGGGCGGTGCGAAGGTGGCCTTGGCGACCGCTTGCGGACTCTGCTACTCCGCATTGCGGACAACTGGGGGTGCACCAACTATTGGCGCCTCCCGGTGATTTGCCGGGCGATGTCGCGGGCGAACGGGCTGACTCCGCCGATGGTGCCGGCGCCCGGGCCGTTGATGTTGTCGAAACCGAGGACGAACAGCCCAGGCGTGTCGCGCGGGATGCCGCGGATGGGAGATAAGGCCGGCCGGAAGCCGGTGGCCCAGATGATGGCATCGAAGTCGGTGAGTTGGTCGAGAGACGCGGGCATCGGCGTGGCGCCCAGCAGGCCCGCATCCTTGGCGCGGCGGACCTCTGGCACCTGGACGATCTCGCCGCGAAAGTCGGCGCCGCCTGGGTCTTCTTCACCGCGCGCGATGGCGACGAAGCGTTCGCGGTTGCGACGGAAGAGCTGCTCGCCGTCCACGTCCGCGGGCATGTAGGCGGGAGGCCGGCGGGTGAACCACTGCACGGACACCCCGGCAAGCCCCAAGTCGGCGACGATCTGAGCGCCAGAGTTGCCCCCGCCGACGACGGCCACGCGCTGGCCGGCAAAATCAGCCGGGCGGCGGTATCGCGCGGAGTGGATCTGCCGCCCGGTGAACGTCCCCGGCACGAACGGCACGAACGGCGCGGACCAGATGCCCGTGGCTATGACCACGTTGCGGGCGGTGAGGCCGTTGAGGTGGAACGCGGAGCCGTCGTAACGCACTTGCGTAACGTGCTCGCCGCGGCGAATAGGCAGGTCGTAGCGCTGCTCGTAGCGGGTGAGGTAGTCAACGACGCGGTCGCGCGGCGGGTAGCCGTCGTAGTGGGGCATGGGCCAGCCGGGCAGGTTGGAAAACTCGGCGCGGGAGAACAGTGTGAGCGCGTCCCAATAGTGCGGCCACGCCCCGCCCGGCGCGTCGGAGGCGTCGAGCACGACGAAATCCGCGCCGTATTTGCGCAGGTAGTGCGACACGGCCAGGCCGGATTGGCCGGCACCGACGACAACGGCGTCACGCATCGGTCAGGGCCGCTGTGGCCTCGCGGATGAAGTCGGCGATGCGGCTGGCCGGGGCCGGCGCGGGGCCGAACTGGGTGTCGGCGGCCAGCGCCGCGGCGAGGGCGTGAACGTTGGCGGCGTAGTTGACGGCCTCCGCGACCTCCGTGGCCAGAAAACCCGGGTCCTCGGTCCTCGCCGCGGCCAGGGCGATGCGCGCCCCCGCCAGACCGGAGAGCACGTCGCCCGAGCCGGGGGTGGCAGCCCAGGAGTGGCCGGCGTCGACGGCGTACGCGGTGTCCGCATCCGGTGGGCTGGCAATGACGGTGCAGCGGCCTTTGCGCAGGACCGTGGCACCGAGAGCGGCGGCGAGCTGCAGCGTCTCCTCTAGGCGGTTGGAAGCTGGCACCTGCGCGGCCTCGCGCAGGCGGGCGAACTCGCCGTCGTGCGGAGTGAGCACCGTCGGGTGCTCCCTGTCGTGGAGCTGTCCCAGCAGGTCGGGGTGGTCGCATAGGAGGGTGAGGCCGTCGGCGTCGATAAGCACCGGCACCTCCTGGCGCAGCACCCAGGCCAGCTCGCGCGCCGCAGTTTCATCAGTCCCCGCGCCGGGCCCGAACACCCACGCCTGCACCCGCCCCGCCTCGTCGAGCTCCTGCGTGGCCACGACCTCCGGGTGCGCCCGCACGACCTCGGCGGCCTGCGGCCCCACGTAACGCACCATGGACGGAGTCGCGTACAGCGCGCCGGACACAGACAGGAGCGCGGCGCCCGGGTACTGCCCGCTGCCTGCGCGGATGCCCACCACTCCCCCGCTGTACTTGTCGTCTGCAGGGTGCGGCTCCACGGAAGAGACATGCGCTGGCCGCATGTGCTCGAGCGGTGCGCTCCACTCCTCGCCCGGCGGGCACGCTCGCGTGACGTTGAGCAGGAGGGTTTCCCCCAGCTGGGCCTCTTCTGCGAGCTGGCCCAGGGCCTGCGAGAGCATCCGCTCCCCCACCCCGATGTCCGCGAGCAGCTGGGTGCCGCAGGCGGGGTGCAGGCCGTGGGCCCGGCGCCACCCGCCGAAAGTGACGGTGGCTTCGGCGGTGACGTGGAGCGCTCCCCCGTCGCCGCTGTCCGCCGCCACACCGGAGGGCACGTCCACGGACAGCACCTTTAGCAGCGGGTAATCCAGCAGCTCCACGACCTCAGCGAGCTCGTCGCGCAGGCCTGCGGTGCCGCCGATGCCGGTGATCGCGTCGATGGCCAGGGCGTACTCCCACGGGCTGTCCGGCAACTCGTCGAGCGCCCGCCCGCCCGCGCGCCGGAACGCCTCGAGCGCGGGTTCGTGGGCCGTGCCCGCGGTGAGGTACGCCTCGACCTCTTCCCCCAGCTCAGCCAGCTCCGCGCCCGCGTAGAGCCCGTCGCCGCCGTTGCCGCCCGGACCAGCAACAACCAGGACCTTGCCTGGGCGGTTAGCGCTGCCCTCGCGCATGTCGCGGGCTGCCTGCGCCACCGCGGCGGCCGCGGCGCGCATGAGCTGGTCCGGCTCGGTTTGGCGCTCCAGAAGCTCCTTTTCTGCCTGGCGGATGTGGGCTGCGGTCCAGGTGAAGTCGTCCATGCCTTAAAAGGGTACGTGTGCGGAGCTGAACGTCGAGAAGCAACGGCTACACTAACGCGCATGCCGTACACGATCGGGTTCGACCGCGAGAAATACATCCAGATGCAATCCGAGCACATCCAGCAGCGGCGCGCCGAGGTAGGCGGCAAGCTGTACTTGGAGATGGGCGGCAAGCTTTTCGACGACAACCACGCCTCCCGCGTGCTTCCCGGGTTTACGCCCGACAACAAGATCGCCATGCTGGACCGCATCAAGGACGAAGTGGAAATTGTCATCTGCTTCAACGCCGGCGATGTGGTGCGCCAGAAGATCCGCGCCGACCTGGGCATCACCTACGAAGATGACGTGCTGCGCTTGGTGGACGTGTTCCGTGAGCGCGGCTTTTTGGTGGAAAACGTGGTGGTCACGCAGTTGGAAGGCCACAACCAGAACGTGGAGGCGTTTCTGGAGCGCCTCGGCCGGCTGGGGCTGAAGGTCTCGCGCCACTACATGATCGAGGGCTACCCCAACGACACCTCGAAGGTGGTCAGCGAGGACGGCTTCGGCCGCAACGACTATGTGGAAACCACCCGCGACCTGGTGGTGATGACCGCGCCGGGCCCCGGCTCCGGCAAGCTGGCCACCTGCCTGTCGCAGGTCTACCACGAGCACAAGCGCGGCATCGAGGCCGGCTACGCCAAGTTTGAGACCTTCCCCATCTGGAACCTGCCGCTGTCGCACCCGGTGAACTTGGCCTATGAGGCGGCCACGACAGACCTGGACGACATCAACGTCATCGACCAGTACCACCTGGAGGCGTACGGGGAGAAAGTGTCGTCCTACAACCGCGACATTGAAGTCTTCCCGCTGCTGAAGACGCTGTTGCGGGAGGCCACGGGCGCGGACCCGTACCAGTCCCCCACGGACATGGGTGTGAACATGGCGGGCTACTGCATCTCCGACGACGCCGCGTGCCGCCATGCCGCGGAGCAGGAGATTATCCGCCGCTACTTCGCCGCGCTTGTGGACGAGCGCCGCGCCGACGCGGACTCCACCGTCTCCGACCGCAACTTCAACGTCATGCGCAAGGCGGACCTGACCGTTGCCGACCGGGTCGTTGTCGCGCCCGCGTTGGACGTTGCGGAGCGCACCGGCAAACCCGGTGCGGCTTTGGAGCTGCCGGACGGGCGCATCGTCACCGGCAAGACCTCGGACCTGCTTGGTCCGTCGGCTGCGGTGCTGCTCAACGCCTTGAAGCTCCTCGCTGGCATCGACGACGAGGTGCACCTGCTCTCCCCTGACTCCATCGAGCCGATCCAGTCGTTGAAGACGCGGCACCTGGGCTCCGTGAACCCGCGCCTGCACACGGACGAGGTGCTCATCGCCCTGTCCGTCTCCGCCGCCGGAAACCCGGACGCGGCCCTGGCGCTGGAGCATCTGCGCAGCCTGCGCGGGTGCGACGCGCACATCACCGCCATCTTAGGGTCTGTGGACGAGGCCATCTTCCGCAACCTGGGCGTGCTGGCCACCTCCGAACCGCAGTACTGGCGAAAGGCCTTGTACCACAAGCGCTAAATTGTGCCGCGCCGACTATTGCGCTCGTTTCGGTTGTGGTTTAGGGTCGGGGCCATGCAGGAACAGCAGTCGCCGGTAGAAGCTGCGCTGGCGGAGCTCAACGCTAATCTCGCGGTCGCCCGCACCCAGTCGGAAGACCACGTTGTGCTGCCCAAGCAAACTGCCGTGTGGGTGCGTGACCTACTGGAAGACATGGCGGAGGGCCGCCTGGTGCGCCCGCCGGAGCCGGACGAGGAAATGACGACGCAGCAGGTGGCAAACCTGCTAGGAGTATCCCGCCCCTTCGTGGTCAAGCTCATTGACGAGGGTAGGCTCCCGGGACACAAGGTGGGCACCCACCGCCGCGTGTACACCCGCGACGCCCACGCCTACAAGCAGAGGATGGGGTAAATGCGCGAACTGAAACTTACGTCCAGCGACCGTGTGCTCGCCGTGGTGGCCCACCCGGACGACATGGAGTACGGCGCTTCTGCCGCCGTGGCGAAGTGGGCGGAAGACGGCGTGGACGTGTCCTACCTGCTGCTCACCCACGGCGAGCACGGCATTGCCGGCGGCGACCCCGCCCAGGTGCGTGAGGTGCGCTCCGCCGAGCAGCGGCGCGCGTGCGACATCGTCGGCGCGGGCGAGCTTGCAATGCTTGATTTCACCGACGGGGTGCTCGAGCACACCCTTGAGCTGCGCAAAGCGATCGCGGCGAAGATCCGTGCTGTCAAACCTACGGTGGTGCTCACCCAGGATTGGAGCGTGGTGGCCCCCTGGGGGCTCAACCAGGCGGACCACCGGGTGGCTGGCATGGCGGCACTGGACGCGGCGCGCGACGCGGGAAATGAGTTCCTTTTCCCTGAGGCGGGGGACCGCCACCAGGCGAAACAACTCCTGGTCACCGGCGCGAACGACCCGGACGTGGCGGTGCGGGTGGAGCAGCGGCACGTGGACAAGGGTGCGAAGTCCCTCGACGCGCACGAGGCGTATTTCCAGGCGCTGCCCGATCACCCGAGCGGCGCGGAGATCGTCGGCGGGGCAGCCCAGCAGGGTGGCGAGGCCCTCGGTGTGCCGCTCGCCATCGCCTTCAAAGCCTTTGACCTGTAACTTTCCCGCCTGGCCTGCGTGGACCTAGACTGCCAGGCATGACCAGCAAGATCCTGCTCTACTACAAATTCCAGCCCGTCGCGGACCCGGACGCGGTGCGCCTGTGGCAGCGGGACCTGTGCGAGGGGCTGGGCCTGAAGGGCCGGATCATCGTGTCCAAGGACGGCATTAACGGCACCGTCGGGGGCGACATCCGCGCGTGCAAGACCTACGCGAAGAAGACGCGCGAGTACTTCAAAGACATGGAGTTCAAGTGGTCCGACGGCTCGGCGGATGACTTTCCCAAGCTCAGCGTCAAGGCCCGCGATGAGATCGTCGCCTTTGGCGCCCCGGGCGAGCTGAAAGTGGATGAGCACGGCGTGGTCGGCGGGGGAGAGCACCTCACCCCTCAGCAAGTCAATGAGCTAGTGGCCGAGAAGCCCGACGCCGTGTTCTTCGACGGGCGCAACGCGCGCGAAGCCGAGATCGGCCGCTTCAAGGGCGCGGTGGTGCCGGACGTGGAGACCACCCACGACTTCATCAAAGAGCTCGATTCTGGCAAGTACGACTGGATGAAGGACAAACCCGTCATCTCGTACTGCACCGGCGGCATCCGCTGCGAGGTGCTGTCCAGCCTGATGATCAACCGCGGGTTCCAGGAGGTCTACCAGATCGACGGCGGCATCGTGCGCTACGGCGAGCAGTTCGGCAACTCTGGCCTGTGGGAGGGCTCCCTCTACGTGTTCGACGACCGGATGCACACCGAGTTCGGCGCCGAAAACGACCCAGACTACGTGCAGCTCGGCCACTGCGTGCACTGCGGGGAGGCGACGAACCAGTTCTACAACTGCGCGAACGAGCCGGAGTGTCGCCGGCAGTACCTGAGCTGCGAGACGTGCCGTGAGACAAACCCGTACTGCGGGCAGTGCGCCTAAGCGGTGGCCAGGATCCCCACGGTGACGATCAGCCACGACATCGTAAACGGCACGAGCGGGATCCAGAACACGCCCATCCAGGGAATCCAGCGCTCGTAGCGGTTGAGCTTGCGCACCATGATGAACGCGCAGCCGAGCAGGCCCGCGACTGGCGGGACGGAGGTGGCCACCGCCCACCAGGTGCGCCACGTATCGGTGCAGAGCCAGGCGGAGCCGGCGTCGCAAAGCGGACCGCCCTGCGCGCGTGAGATGGCCGCGAGCACAAGAGCGAACAGGAGGGTGACCGCGACGGTGCCCACCGCGAACAGGATCGCGTTGCGGGTGGAGCGGCGGTTGGCCCGGTCCACCTCGAGCGGGTCGGGCTGGTCCGCGAGCTCGTCGAAGGAGCGCGGCTCCGGCCGCACACGGGAGAAGCGGTCGGCGGGGGAGTGGAGGTCGTTTTCCGGGTGCTCCATACGGGCCAAACTTACTGCGCTTTCTTGGGCTTGGACGCGGCGCGGGGGCAGACGATCACCGGCACGGAGGCGTAGCGGATGAACTCGCCCTCGCGTGTGCCCACAAACACGCTGGTGAGCTGCTGTGTCGGCTGGGAGCCCAGGCACATGATGTCGCCCTTTTTCCACTTCACCGAATCGATGGAGCGCTTCCAGCTCTTCGCGGCGGACACCGCGCTTGTCACGTCGAAGTGGTCGCAGCGCTCCGGGGCGAACTCCTCCGCCAGCGCCCACGCGTAGTCGCGCGCGCGATCCAAGATGCCCAGGGTCTGCTCATTCCAGGAGGAGGAAAGCTTTTCGTACGCGGTGGGGGAGAAGGCGATGATGCGCAGCGGCAGCCTCAGCGAGCAGGCGAGTGCCGTGGCGTAATCCAGCCCGGAAAAGTCCGGCTCCACCGGCTCGTCCTCCATCACGATGGCGTAGGTGACACGCGTGATGCCCTTCTTAGCCAGCTTCACGCCGCGCGGGGCCAGGCCGAGGGGGACGGGGCAGGAACGCATGAGCTCGTCGGCCACGCTCGACGGGCGGAGACGGCCCTTCGGGGTCTTCGCACGCGAGCCGAGCAGGATAAGGTCCGCGTTGAAATCCTCGGCCGTGTCGTAGAGAGAGCGCACCGTATCCTTGCTGTCCACCAGGCGGGCCACGTCCTTAGACCACTGGGTGCGCGGGAGGTGCTCTTTCAGTGCTTTCTCCACCCGGCTGTCAAAGGTCGACTGCGCTTCCTTCATCCGCTTCTTGCGGCCTTTGGCTGCGTTGGCCAGGGATTTTGACCACGGGGACCGCGCGTTGGACATCACCTGCACCCGCACCGGCAGTGAACGGCCGAGCCAGCCGGCGAATTCCACGGCCTCTGTATTGGTCACGTCCCAGCCCACGAGCACACGCAGGGGAGAGGTACCGGCCGGAAGGCGGGCACCGTCGGAACTGGCTGGGGTACTCAGGTCCTACCTCCTTGGCAGGTGGTCGTGTCAGCGGGCTGGAAGTTGCACAGGCATCATAAGCACCAGCCCTACCCGCGAAAAAAGCGTGGTTAAGATGGCCGGGATGTTCACGTACGAGCACGAGGTGTCCCACGAGTGGCAGCGCCGCCAGACCCTGCGCGAGCTCAAGATGGGGCGCGTGCCTATGCGCGACGTGTGCGACGCCGACTTTCTGCTGCGCGCTGCCGCGCAGCACCATGGCGAGGATTCCGCCCGGCCGTGCCCTGTGTGCGGGGGCGCAATGCGCAACGTGCGCTGGGTCTACTCCGAAAAATTGGGCAGGCGGACGGGGACTGCGCGTAGTGAGGACGAGATTGACAGGCTCGCCCACGAGGTGGGGCCCCTGACCGTCCATGTGGTCGAGGTTTGCCCCGTGTGCAAATGGAACCATTTGTTGCAGGAAGTCACAGCCGTACCAGTAGTGTGAATCCGAACTGGGCAGGTAGGGTGTCCGGTAGGAATTTGGTAGGTAGCTCGCCCGTTTCGCACCCCCCAGCGGGCGCGGCGGGTGCGACTGTGCAGGGAAAACGTGTGACTGACAAAAGCACTGAAAACACAAAGGGGCCGAACAACGAGAACGGCACGAGCACCGAGGCCGCGAACACCGGCGACGGCGGCGGTTCCACGGCCGTAACGGGAGAAAAGTCCCGTGCCGGGCAGTGGGTCCTCGCTCTCGGGTTGTTTTTGCTGCTCCTCGCGTCCATCCCCGCGGCCTGGTTTGTTTGGAAGTACGTCCGGGCCGACGTGCCGGAGCCCGGCGAAATTGAAACCGCGCAGGTGTCCTCCATTTACTTCCGCGACGGTGAAAACGAGCTCGCCCGCGTCGTGCCGCCGGAAGGCAACCGCGAGCAGGTGGCTCTTGAGGCCGTTCCGGCCGACGTGCAAGACGCTGTGCTGGCGGCGGAGGACCGCGATTTCTGGACGAACTCGGGCTTTTCCTTCACCGGCTTCGCCCGCGCCGCAATCGGGCAGTTCACCGGCAACACCTCTGCTGGCGGCGGGTCCACCATCACCCAGCAGTACGTGAAAAACGCGCTGGTGGGCAACGAGCACTCCTACCAGCGCAAGGCCAACGAGCTGGTGTACTCCGTGAAGATGACCAACCAGTGGTCGAAGGAAGACATCCTGCGCGCCTACCTCAACACCGTCTACTTTGGCCGCAACGCCTACGGCGTCGAAGCTGCGGCACACGCCTACTTTGACAAGCCTGCGTCCGAGCTGACCGTGGAAGAGGGCGGTGTCCTTGCCGCCTCTATCCAGCTTCCCAGCGAGCTCGACCCGTGGACCAACCGCCAAGCCGCCGAGCAGCGCTGGAACTACGTGATGGACGGCCTGGTGGAGATGGGCAAGCTCACGCCGGATGAGCGCGCCGGGCTGGAGTACCCGGAAACACGCGACCCGGCCAGCTACTCCGCCTACACCGAGGCGACTGGGCCGAACGGCCTGATCAAGAACCAGGTCATCACCGAGCTGGCGGCCCTGGGTATCACCGAAGACGACCTGACTAACCGTGGGTTGCAGATCACCACCACCATCGACGAGGACTCCCAGGCCAACGTGGAGAGCATTGCCCGCGACCGGTTGGCCAACCTGCAGGAGGACGCCCGCACGGCGGTTGTGGCCGTGGATCCGTCCACGGGCGGGGTGCGCGCGTACTACGGAGGCGACGAGGCCAGCGGATGGGACTACGCCAACGCCGGCCTGCAGACGGGATCCACCTTCAAGATCTTCGCGTTGGCGGCAGCGCTGCAGCAGGGCATTCCGCTGACCGCGATGTTCGACTCCTCGCCGGTGCAGTTACCGGGTGGCATCACCGTGACCAACTGGGACGGTGGCGGCGGCGGCATGATCAGCATGTCGCAGGCAACCCGCGTATCTTCCAATACCGCCTACATGCGCATCCAGAACGAGCTGGACAACACCACCCAGGACACCGCCGACATGGCCCACGCCTTGGGCGTGGCGAAGTCCATCCCGGGCATCCCCGTTACCCTGCGCGAGAACGGTGGCCAGCCGTACGAGGGCATCGTGCTGGGCCAGTACCAGTCGCGCGTGCTCGACATGGCTACCGCGATGGCCACGCTGACCAACCGCGGCCTGCTCCACCCGACCCACTTTGTGGAGAAGATCGTCGACGCCAACGGCGAGGTCCTCTACCAGGTGGACAACGAGTACGCCGAGCGCCGTGTGTCGGAGCAGGTCGCGGACAACGTCCTTGAGGCCATGCAGGGCGTGGTGGGTTACTCCAACGCCACACTTGCCGGCGGCCGCCCGTCGGCCGCCAAGACCGGCACCGCCCAGATGGGCGACACCGGCAACAACAAGGACGCGTGGATGGTCGGCTCTACCCCGCAGCTCGCGGTCGCGGTGTGGGTCGGAACCGCAGATAACACTTCGCCGATCTTCAACGAGTGGGGTGGCAACATGTTCGGCTCCAACACGCCGGCGAAGATTTGGAAGGACGTGCTGGACACCGAGTTGGAGGGCGAAGAGTTCGAGAACTTCGCCGAAGCCAGCCCGGTGTACTGGGGCGTGAGCCCCTACAGTGGCGGCACCAGCATGGGCGGTTACTACTCCAGCCCCTCCACCACGTACAGCTCAGGCACCGGCACTGGCACGGGCACTGGCACCGGCCAGTCTGCGTCGACGTCTAGTTCGCAGACGCAGTCGGGCTACACGGCGCCGCAGAGCCAGGTGGTGGAGCAGGCTCCCGCCCCCGCATACACTTCCGCCCCGGCACCCGCCCCGTCGTCTGCACCGGCGCCGGCGCCCCAGCAGGACCCGGCGCCTGCCGACGAGCTCCGCGACGCCATCGACAACGTCATCGGCCAAGTTGAAGAGGCATTGCAGTAAATGTCCTCCACCCGGCAGACCCAGCAGTCCCAGCTGATCACGTGGCCGGACCCGGCGGACCGTGTGCAGCCCGGCCGCACCGAGCCGGTTGCCCGCGGCTGGGTGGAGTTTCTCGGCGGGCCGATGGGCCGCTTCGCGCAGATCGGCCGGGCAAGGTTTTGGACACCGCTGCGCTCCATCCTCGCGGTAACCTACCTCTTCCTTTCCTTTGGTCTGCTTGAAAAAGCCCACTGCGCCGGCGGCAAGGCGGACGGCAACGGCGGCATCCAGCTCAACTGGGACGGCAACCGTCAGTACACCGCAGCCTGTTACAACGACATCGTGCCGCTCTACGGTGGACGCGGCTTAGACAAGGGCGGCTTCGTCTACGACTACTCGTGGGTCGACGACGGTCTGACGCGCTACATGGAGTACCCCGTGTTGGCCGGTCTTTTCCAGCAGCTGTCTGCCTGGCTGTCGCGCGGCACGTACTTCCTGGTGGATACCGTCCTCCCGCCGTCCGGCTGGTACTTCTACGTCACCGCGCTGCTGCTCTCGATCATCTGGGTGATCACCGTCCGCATGGTGGCGGAGCTCGCGGGCAACCGCATCTGGGACACCCTCCTGGTTGCTGGCTCCCCGCTGCTGATCGTCCACGCGTTCACCAACTGGGACATCCCGTCCATCTTCTTCGCCGTCGCCGCGATGCTCGCGGCCCGCAACCGCCGCTTCTGGTTGGCGGGCGTGCTCATCGGACTCGGCACCGCCTTCAAGCTGTGGCCAATCTTCCTGCTCGGTGCCTACCTCACCGTGGCGCTGCGCAGGCGTGAGCTTGCGCCGTTCGGCAGAATGCTCGCTGCCGCGGTGGTGTCCTGGCTGGCGGTCAACGTGCCGGTCTACCTGCGCAACCCGGACGCGTGGGGCGAGTTCAACCGCCTCAACACGGACCGCGGCTGGGAGTGGACCACCATCTACGCCGTGATTTCCCGCCTGACGGGCTGGGACGGCTTCGATTCCGGCGACGGCGCCCCGGTCGTCCTCAACGCCGTGACCTTGGTGCTCTTCCTGCTGGGCTGCCTGGCGGTGCTCGTGCTGGGGCTGAAGGCGCCGCAGACGCCGCGCATCGCGCAGCTGGTCGTGCTGATCGTGGGGTTCTTCCTCCTTTTTAACAAGGTGTGGAGCCCGCAGTACTCCCTCTGGTTTGTCATCCCCGCGGTCCTCGCGCTGCCGCACTGGCGTCTACTGCTCACTTGGATGACGGTGGACATGGCCGTGTGGCCTGTGCTGATGTGGCACATGCTGGGGGCCGACAACATGGGCCTGCCCGGCTGGTTCCTCAACATCGTCATCATCGCCCGCGACGCACTCATCATCACCATCATGATGCTGGTGGTGCGGCAGGTGCTGGGCAAGCGGCGCGACAAGGTCCGAGCCGCTCACAACGGGCACGACCCCCTCATGTCACTTCCCGCTGAGTGGAAGGAGCCGTCGCTGGAAAGGTGCAGCCGGTGAGCACCACAACGATCTTGGGCATCGCCTCCATCGTGGTGGCGTTCGCCCTCTTCGGCGTGTCCTTCACCATGGCTGTGCAAGGGCGTAAGCGGGCGTCGATAGGCTTCGGCGCAGCCGCCTTCATCTTCATGACCGTCATCCCAGTCTCCCTCGCGCTCTTTTCCGCGGTGCCGAACCCGCACTAGGCGAAAGCCGGGCCACCTCACGCCGCGCGGGGTTTTGTGCTGGTCAAACCGTCAGGTAGTCTGTTCGGGTTGCTTGACGCAACGACCCTCCTGCCATGACCACAAGGGTGATGGCCGAAACAATCAAGACCATAGGAGGTGATGAGGTCCGTGCGTCACTACGAAGTAATGATCATCCTCGATCCGCAGCAGGATGAGCGCACCGTTGCCCCGTCCCTGGATAAGTTCCTGGAGATCGTCCGCAAGGATGGCGGCAAGGTGGAAAACGTTGATGTGTGGGGCAAGAAGCGCCTTGCTTACCCGATCAACAAGAAGGAAGAGGGCATCTACGCCGTTGTCAACCTCGACTGCGAGTCTGACACGGTCAACGAGCTCGACCGCGTGCTGAACCTGAACGAGAACGTTCTGCGCACCAAGGTTCTGCGTACCGACAAGTAGGAACCGGTAGGCTCAGAAACCACACGATCAGCAGGTAGGAAGGTTTAGGACATGGCTCAAGGCGATACCCCAATTACCGTTGTCGGCAACCTGGTTGCAGACCCGGAGCTGCGCTTCATCCCGAGCGGCGCCGCCGTTGCGAACTTCCGTATCGCGTCTACGCCCCGCACCTTTAACCGGGAGACGAACCAGTGGGAGGACGGCGAAGCCCTGTTCCTCACGTGCAACTGCTGGCGGCAGATGGCGGAAAACGTCGCGGAATCCTTGACCAAGGGTATGCGCGTCGTTGTCACCGGCAAGCTGCGCCAGCGTTCCTACCAGACCAAAGAGGGCGAAAACCGCACCGTGTTCGAGGTCGAGGTCGACGAGGTCGGCCCGTCCCTGAAGTACGCTAGCGCGTCTGTGTCCCGCAACCCTCGTGAGGGCGGGCAGGGCGGCTACGGTGGTGGCAACCAGGGTGGCCAGCGAGGCGGCTTCGGTGGAAACCAGGGCGGCCAGAGCCAGAACCAGGGCGGTTACAACCCGGGCAACGGCGGCTTCGGCGGCCAGTCCCAGGGCGGCCAGCCTCAGGGCGGCCAGGGTGGCTACAACGGCAACCAGGGTGGCCAAAACCAGTCCCAGCCCGATCATGATCCGTGGGGTTCCGCACCGGATGCCGGCGGTTTTTCCGGCGGCGCAGGCGATGAGCCGCCGTTCTAAACGACAACCACACATCAAGCATTTTTCACCACAAGGAAGGTTAGGATTATGAAGCTGATCCTCACCGCTGCCGTCGAGAAGCTTGGCGAGCCTGGAGAGGTCGTCGAGGTAAAGGACGGTTACGGACGCAACTTCCTGCTCCCGCGCGGCCTGGCTATCCCGGCTACCCGCGGCGCAGAGAAGCAGATTGAAGACATTAAGCGCGCCCAGGCTGAGCGCCAGGTCCGCGACCTGGACCACGCCAAGGAGCTGCGTGACCAGCTCGACCAGCTCAAGGGCATCAAGGTTCCCGTGCGCACCGCCAACAACGGCAAGCTGTTCGGCTCCGTGAAGCCGGCTGACATCGCCGCTGCCGTGAAGGCTGCAGGCGGCCCGAACCTGGACAAGCGCCGCATCAACGTGCCGAAGGGCCTTGTGACCAAGACCGGTGGCTACCAGGTCAAGGTCAACCTCCACGATGACGTGGAGGGCAAGGTGAACTTCGAGGTCGTAAGCGCATAACGCACCCGCTTATCGACGACTGCTCCGCCTGAGAACGGAATATAGGCAGTCCAACGACAACAGCATTTCAAGCGCGGGTCCCACTTGTGAGGAGTGGGGCCCGCGCTGTTGCGTGCGGATACACTACCGCTCATGTTCCTGACCAAGATCAGCGTTACCGGTAAGGTGCACGGCTACGCCCGCGACCTGCCGGTGGTTCGGGCCTTGGCCGAGCGCCCCCTCGAACTCGACCGCACGACCATTCTCACCGGCGACAACGGCTCTGGAAAGTCCACGTTGGTTGAGGCCATCGCTGTCGCCGCCGGCGCGAACGCTGCGGGCGGCTCCCGCAACGCCCGGTTTGCGGCGGCGGACCATTCCCAGCTGCACGCCTCGCTCACGTTGACCCGCCGGCAGAACCCGCGCGACGTGTTTTTCCTACGCGGCGAGACATTCTTCTCTCTCGGCGAATACCACCAATC
This sequence comes from Corynebacterium ureicelerivorans, assembly GCF_000747315.1. NCBI lineage: Bacteria > Bacillati > Actinomycetota > Actinomycetes > Mycobacteriales > Corynebacteriaceae > Corynebacterium > Corynebacterium ureicelerivorans. The sequence continues at coordinate 2,200,455 of NZ_CP009215.1, read as the reverse complement.
GCTCGGCCCGGAGGACCCGCTCGCGGCAATACCGAAGCGCAGCCACGGCCAGGGCATCATGTTGCTGGCGCGGGAGCGCCTCGGCCCGGAATCGTTGGTCATCCTCGACGAGCCGGAGGACGGCCTGTCCGTGTTTGCCCAGCTGGAGCTCCTCGGTCTGCTCACCGTCCTGGTACGTCGCGGCGCACAGGTGCTCATGGCCACGCATTCGCCGGTGCTGCTCGCCGTCCCCGGTGCCCGCATTGTGGGTGTTCCCGCACTAGAGCCTGTGCCTTACGACGCCTGCGAGCCCGTCACCGCCACCCGGGAATTCATCAGCGACCCGGCTGGCACGGCACAATTCCTGGTGCAGCCGTGATGTTTATCGAGCACGTCACCGTCGATCCTTCGAAGTCCCCGGGTTGGGCGCTCGCGACCCCGGCGATTGCGCACGTGGCGGAGTTAGGCTTCGCGCTGACCCACCCGATCACTCTGATCACGGGCGGCAACGGCGTAGGCAAATCCACGCTGCTTGAGGGGATGGCGCGGGCGTGGGGGTTTGCGGTGGAAGGCGGAACGTGGGGCGTCGGCAAGGCTGGCGCCCATGACCCGATGTTCGGTGCGCTGGAACTACGGACTGGGCCGCGTGCGAAGGCCGGGTATTTTCTCCGTGGAGAGACGCATACACGGGTGACGCAGTTTGGTGGCCGATCGCACGGCGAGTCCGTGATGGAGCTGACCTCCCGGTTCATCCCGAACGCGCTGTACCTGCTGGACGAGCCCGAATCGGGCCTGTCTGCGGTAGCGCAGATGGCCTTGTTGTCCCAGCTGCACGCGCTGGCAGAGGCGGATGCGCAGGTGATCGCGGTGACGCACTCGCCGATCGTGCTCGGGGTGCCGGGCGCGGAGATCGTGGAGATCAGCGAGCACGGCATGGAGCGCTGCCTTGCGGTGGAGGACACCCTCGCGTACAGGGCCATGCGCGACTTTTTGGAGGACCCGCACGGCATTGCGGAGTATATGGCGGACTGGGCGGAAGGGGAGCTGGCGTAGCGTTCGAACGTCCGTGTCGGGGTGGTGGTGTACGACTGGTTCATCAACGACGAAGTCAAAACCCTTCGTCTTCCCGATCTCATCGACACAGCATGGAAGCTGCGCGAGACCCAGGGGGACAACACCCGGGCAGCAGCCGACGCAGCACTACGCGACGGCGGATATGACGCCCTCGACGATTTCGTCAACGGCGGCGGGTACGACAAGGCCCGCTATAGTGACCAGCTCCAGCAGGCGTATCACCTGGTGAAAGTGGTGGCCCGGAGGTCAAAGCCGCAGCTGAAGCCGCCATTGCCGGGGACCGGAAGACCCTCGACGAGTTCATCACCATCGAGCAGTATCGCCGCGGCATGCTCGACTGCCAACGCGATGCCCACAACGCCGAAATTGATTCCCTCCTCGAATTGGGAAACAAAGCCGCCGATGACGCCTCGCAACAAGCCGCGACCGCACAGGCGGCCTACCAGCAGGCAAACGGAGCAGCCGACCGGGCCGATGAATACGCCCGCGAAGCACGGCAATGGGCCGGGCGGGCAGAACAATCCGCCCAACAAGCGTAAGCCCACGTCGACTCCGCCCAGCAATCACTCGACTTCGCCCAGCAACAACAGCAATGCGGCCACGAGGCAGCCGCGTCCGCCGAAGCCGACGCAGCCCAGGCGACCAGTAACGCCGACCAGGCGACCACGTACGCCGCCACCGCCCGCGCCGCCGCGACCAACGCCGCCGCTTCAGCGTCCGCGGCCCGCCAATCCGCCAACGCCGCCAGCCAGGATGCCGCCGCAGCTAGCCAGGCAGCCAACGACGCTTACGCCGCAGCGTGGCAACTCGAACTAAGCGAAAGGGAACAGGCCAGGGCCGCCGCCGTAGGCGAGCTCAAAGTCGAGCCTCAAAGCGCACTGGATAAAATCCGCTCCGCGATCGGCAAGGAAGCTCTCGATCTCATCCTCGACCTCATCGGTGTGGGCGACGTACTCAAATGCTTCCACGGGGAATTCAGTGGATGCATCTGGGCTGCCGTGGGAGTTTTCCCATCGGCAAAGGCGCAAAAATCGCCAAGGCCATGCCCGCAATCCGCAAGCTCATCGCCAATCCGGCGAGATCAAACGCGCCTTCCAGTACTCATGGGTCAAAGCCGCACTCGATGACGCACTCATCCCCGCAGCGTGCAGGATTAGCGGTGTCGCAGCCACCGGGACTATCACCTACTCCAATGCGATCTGCCGCACCCCCGCCGGCACCCAGCACACCTACATCACTGCCGCATCGAAATGCCCAATCCCATCCACCGTCAAAAAATCAACGGACGCAACCCCATCAACGCCCGTTTTGCAGGCAATAAATGGCGCGACGGTGACCCCGCCAAAATGCCACCAGGATTCCACGAAAAACATGGAGACATCTACTTCACCGACGAAGGATTCCCCATCCTCGATCGCTTTGTAGCTGAATATGACCCGAAAGTTATGCGTGGCGAAGCCAACTCAACAGACTTCGTCATCAAACCTACGGGGGACAGGGATCTAGATATTGCAATCGCAGATCATAAACTCGGAACAAATGCAAAATTTCGTCAAGAACGCGGATTGGTATGGCACCATCACCAGGATTGCGGTTGCATGCAGCTCATTGAAAAGGAAGTGCACAATGAGGTTAGGCACACCGGCGGCGTAGCTTTGTGGCCGACCTTGCCCGACTGCCTCTAAGGAGCAGATATATGACTGTTTACACCGACATGTTCACCAAAACCGGAGACCCCGCCGACGAGGCCCGACTTACCGAGATCGAGCACGCCATCGGCAGGCGATTGCCTGATGACTACCGGGCCCTCATCAAGGAAACCGGCGGCGGCACCCTCAAACTGACCAACTGCGTCATGCCAGGCCTGCCCGAGGGAGTCGGACGCCTGGCCACCGACGACATCTTCGGCAATGGCACGACCGAGACCACCCGCACTTTCGACCTGGCCACCCACGCCACCTTCCTCATGGAGGAATGGGAGATTCCCGACGAAGTCCGCCTTGGGCACACCACCGGCCCCCCGCCCTCGGGCCTGCGCGATCTGAACATCAGTAAGCACCTTCACCCGGCCCTTGTAGACTCCCCGGGCTTTCGCGCGAGCGATCCCCTCCGCCTGACGCTCCTTGATGATGGAGCGCTCAAACTCAGCCACACTACCCATTAACCCCAGTATTAACTTGGCAATTGGGTCCGCCTTCGCCGAATACGTCTGCCCCTCACGCAGAAACCTCACCGACACACCACGGCCCACAAGATCCTCAAAAATCGTGTGCAGATCCACCAGGGAACGCGTGAGGCGATCCATGCTCGTAACAATGAGCTGATCCCCCTTACGCAGATACCGCAGAACCTCCTCCAGCTGGGGACGGTGACGAGTCGAGCCACTGATCTTCTCTTTGTAAATCTGCGACGCCCCCGCCGCACGGAGTTGGGCAAGCTGGCGATCCAGGTTCTGCTCCAAAGAACTCACGCGGGCGTAACCGACTTTCTGCCCCACAACAACGTCCTGATGTTCGTCCAGCTCTAGAGGCAGTGACTGTTCTGCTCCGTTAGGCATGATATAACGCTACCTAACAGGGAGAAGTTGTCATTCAGACCTGTTCACGTAAGGTGTACCCAATGCGGACAACCGGGACTTAATAGGTGCACACGCCATCAATGCCGCCGACCCTCTCCTCAAAACCTATAGGGCCGTTTATTTAAAGAGAGGCTTTCTTATCCGCTCTGTATTGCTCCCCCGTTATGAGGCCCCGATATAGATCCTCATGCAGTAGATGGGCCATGGTCTTCTTTCGCTGCTCCACATCTCTATCCCACTGTTCTAAGAGATCTTTTCGTTGTTTGCGAATCCGGTAGAGTACGTGGCCGATAGATACGGAAACCCCCAGTAAAACACCCCAAATTACAGTGGCTAAGGCATCGGAAGGCATAAATATTCCCTCCGCCAGATCAATCGATCCCCCATACCAGAGGATCAGAAAACCAAGCAACGCCTCTACGAGATAACCGCTATAAGCGACGACTCCGGCCATAAGCGGTGCAAGAAAGGTGAAACCCACTAACCATATATCTTCCTGGCCGGAAGTCACCGAGAAGAGTGCCAAATAGAAAATCCATGCCGCGATTGGAAAATAAGCTATCGTCACCAGGCACATCAGATGCGCAAATACGACGATAATTTTCAAAACCGAGAATGATGCATTCGGATCTAAAGTGAGATCCATCGCCACTGACGTCATCCCAATGGCACATAAACTGCAAGATAGCGGCAAGGAGGAGGGTTGTTTTCGCCCCAAACCCACCATTCGGCACCGCTTTCTTCTTCGCTCTTACCCAATTTTCTTCGGTAATGGTAGCGGATTATGTGAGTTACACTGCTCCATTGATCGCAGGCTTCTTGGAATGGGGAAAGAACGCGGTGGCGCTGGTAGCTAGGAACACAACCCCGAACAGGATCCACAACCCCAGCGGCATGAACGGTGTCCACGCTCCAACTCTGCCCGTGGTGACGATGTGGGCAACGGTGGTCAGCCACAAGCCTGCCGCCACAGCCGCGAGAGTGGCCGTCAGGTAAGGAAACAGTACCGCCCAAAACGCGGTGGCCTGGATACCCGATCGCGTCTTACCCAGCAGGTGCAGCGGAGAAAAGAAGCGCTGCAGGCTCGAGCGTTTACCGATCGTGGCGACGACGAGGATGACGCAGATTGCCAACAACGTGTAGGCGGCCAGGGGGATGAAGCCGGCGGTGCCGTCACCACTGGGGCCGTAGAACAGTTGTGTATCCTTCCCGGATCCTTCCGCCCACTTTTTTGCCGGCATCGCCGAGTAACCCTCGGGGGCCTGTGCGGAGGAGTCGGTGACAACGAGAGCCCAGTCAGGATCGACCGGGGGATTCTCCGACACCGCGGCAGAAAGCTGCATGTAGTCGAGATGGAAGGGATCTTCCTTGGCCGGGGCCTCGGCTCCGGAGAGGAACTCGTCGATAGCCTGAAGATTTGACCCGGCGATCGTGTAATCGTTGGCGACCTCGTGCGAGGCGGACTCGGAACCCGAATAAGTGATATCCGACGGTTGCCAGTAGACAACCCCGTGGCAGGAGTCTCCGATCTGGGCGCACACCTTCTCCGCGTCCCCCGGAGCCAAAAGGCGAGCATCGCCGGTGACGATGACGGGAGCTTCACTGACGTTTTGGGTCGTGTAATAGGCCCCGGCATCCAGCGAGGAAATAGCCCAGCTGAACCCGGCGAGGGGGATGGCCACCAATGCAGCCGCCAACCCTGCCCTGGACAGTGTGCCCGTGGCGGCAATGGAGCGAATCCCCACCGCAGGGGCGGTCCATCCGACGGTGCGACTGAGCACCGAGGAGATGGCACGGGATGCAAATCGGCTCAACGGCCCCGCCATGACCGCCGCGAGGACCGGGGTTGTCAGCACCATGACGGCCACAGCCATGCTCGACCCGCCTGCGGCAATCAGCCACACGCCGCAGATGATGTTGAGTGCCGCGACGACGATGCCGGCAATTTTTCCGGCTTTCTTCACTGCCGCGTTGCTTGCGCCTGCGGTGCTGGCCTGACCCACAACCCGGTCGAGGCGGATCGTACCGACCCCCGCCAGGTAAATAAGGCCGAGGACGATAAGTGCCGTACCCAGCACAGGCAGGGGCGCACCCCACACATCGGGCAGCTCTTTTCCCATGCCCAGGAAGAGTAGGTTCAAGAAGGGTCGGAGGATAACACGCCCGAGCACCACCGCCGACCCACTGGCCACACCCGCCAAGGCCAGCGCCTGCAGAAGGAAATGTCGCTGGAAAAATCCGTTCGAAACGCCTAGGTTCTTCATCGTCAGCACCGTGGCCCGGTGATCACTGATGAAGTTCTGGTGCGCCAGACGCACCCCGATGATCGTGGGAAAGATTGCGATCAAACTGACATTGACCATGCCCTGTTTGAGGTCGGAACTGCCGCCAGAGGAAAACGCGACGTACAGGATGGTTCCGACAAGCGTTCCGACTATGACGGCGGTTGCCACCAGACCGCCGATGTAGGGGCGGACAGTGGTCTTGAGCTCTCTGCGGTACGCGGCCGTGGGGTTGAGGGACTGCATGTCACCTCCCCATTTCCAGCAGCGTGTGTGCTGCGCCGCCGAACAGCTCCCGGTGGGAGCAGTACACGACGATCGCGCCACTGGTAGCCGCGTTGCGCATAAGCGATTCAACGACGGCGATGTTGTTCTCATCGAGGGCGCTGACCGGCTCATCCATCAACAACACGTCCGGCTGGGAGGATAATGCCTGGGCAATCGCCACACGCTGACGCTGCCCTCCGGAGAGCTCACCCGGGTAGACACCGGCATAATCCGCCATACCCACATCCCCCAGCAGATCCACCTGCTGCTGCGCGTTGAGGCCGCGGCCGGCGACATTAACAGCCAGGGCCAGGTTCTCCTGGCATGTCAGACTTTCAAGCAGCGTCGGCGCTTGGGGCGCGTAACCAACATGCTGAGCTCGCCAGTGTGAAGTCTTGTTACCCGACCAACGGTCAGCCCGCTGACCATCAATGACGACCTCGCCCGACTGAGGGGTGTGCAGACCCGCTAAAAGGTCCAGCACCGTCGATTTGCCGCTCCCCGACGGGCCACGGACAACGTATATCCCGGGCGTATTCAGAGTCAGGGAGACATTATCGAGAATCAGGGGAGCGTACCTGGTGTATCTAAATGAAAGGTCTTTCCAGGTGATTTCCATCTAAGTATCCTCTCACTTTCCGTGTTTCCAACATCTATTGGGCTTATAGACTTTCGTATAAAGAATATTCACTAATGAGACCTGCTAGCACTGCATAATGACAATTTATGGCGAGAGTAGGGCTCTACGAATGACCTTGATCCTTCAAACCATCTACGAGAGCACAACGCAGTAGTGAAGCCCTATTGAACAGGTCCCCGATGATTAAACTCGGTGCAATCGCCGTTTCCAGCCTCACTCAGAGCCCGTTGGCATCTCCCCCCGTACCCGGCATCACCACCACCGGAATTTTTGCGCCTATCGCTGCCCTGACAAGAATTCAGCGATAGATCCTTCTGGTCATGGGCGCGTTCAACTTGTTCTCCACACCAGCTCCTGGTCTCCGTGCTCGACACCTGACATGGCAAGGAGAACACCCATAAACAACACCGCCACCCCCCCTCCACGTAAGCAGGTCAACGCGCTTCGACCGTGCCTTCTTCGCATGAATCAATAATTCGTCTCCATCGAAGGCGACAACCACGATGGTTTCCAAAAAGCGGGCGTGGGTGTCGAACCCGAGGCGCAGTTCACGCTATTGCACGGGATCGTCGTCGAGGAGTGCGACCCATGCCGAAATGAAGCGGCGTTGATGCCGTCCCCCTCACTGACGCCGTACTTGGTGGCGGATGCCACCACCCTCATGTCGCGGTGATAGCGGTGATGGCCGGGCGCATAATCTCTGAGCGCGACAAATGCTTTTCTGCGGCGGCCCTGTCGAGCGAGTCCAGCTCCTCCGGGGTGAGACGAACCGTAACCACCTGAGAAGCTTCGGGGCCACAACCCGGTCGTCCCCGCCCGCGCTTCTTCAGCACATCGACGTTATAACCATGCTCCGCCTCAGCAACCCAGGCGTTCAACTGTTTCTCGGTGGAATTAACAGGCATACGATTATCGCATTACGTAATTAAGAGCATGCCGAGCATCTCGCCCAATCGCTTAAAAGAAGTTCCCCGCAGCACATCTATAACCCGTTGCTCTCTCGTGGAGAAAACGACACACTGCCCAAAGGCCGGGGAACCGTTTATTGCTTATGGTTTGCACCATTTAAATTGATCGCCTCCGCCCTCTCGGCAAACTGATTCCTGCGGTGCGGAGAGCTCTTTTTACCGTGTCTCGGGACACCCCGAATTCACTCATCGCCTCGGGAATAGATGGCCATTCACCTGTTTCAGCGTTAGCGGTCATAAACCAACTGGCGATAGCGAATTTTCTTGCTTTTGCTCCAGTCTGTCTGCGCTGATTAGCCTCTTCTAACGCTTCTAGCCGGCTTTGGGCGTATTCCCCTTCGGGGTCTGTTTCCCATCGCTGTGCGGCTTTTTGGCCGCCTCTGCGGCCCATGGTGGCCAGGGCCTTGCGTTGGCTTGTGGTGGCGTAACGGGCAGTCGGTGTGCCGTAGGAGTCGGTCTTGCCCTGGGTGACGTAACCGCGCACACGCCGGGCCATGGTTTGGCGGTCGCGCATCGGGGGCATTTCCCGTGTCCTGCCGTCAGCACCTTTGCGCTGGGCGATGTTGTAGGCGCGCTCGTAGGCGTCGATGATCGCCGCGTCGGTCATCCGCTCCCCCGCCGCCCGCGAACGGTGGGCGGTCTTCAGCGTGTGGCGAAACGCTGTCTCGTCGCGTGCGGCGCGTCCCGGGTTGATCCAGCGCACCAGGACACCGTCGATGAGATCCGGGTTGTAGCGATCCGCCTCCTCGCCCATCTCGACTTCGATCTCGTCGGCGATCGCGCGGAAGGCCTGGGCCTGCTCGCGGCGTGCCTTGACCGTCTTGATGAGCTCGCGCCCACTGGAGAACTCCTGGCGGGGGGAGACGTGTTGGGGCTCGTCGGCTACCTCGCGCACCTTACTGATGAAGTCGGACAGCCGGTCAATACGGTGATGCTGCCGGTACCAGATATAGCGATCGGGGCTGTCTCCCGTGTAGAAGGGGCTGCGGCTGAACCGGTGGGCGAATCTCGGGTCGTGGTCCAAAAACCCGCCCAGGGTCCTGCTGGTCGGCGCCAGAAGCGCCATGTTGGGCTACTTCCCGTCCTTGTCGGCGTAGACAGGGTCAATCAGCCACAGGCACTGCGCTTTTGCCGCTTAAGCGGTTGATGCCCACCCAGGCCGGCCCGAGACTGCGGGTGACGAGCTGGAGGAGTTTGCCCCGTAACTCCTCGGCCAGGTTGATGGGTGGCCTCCCTGACTGCCGGGCTGGGGATACCGGGCGCGGAGGTAATAGAGATCGGCGAGCACGGCGTGAAGCGGGGCGCGGCGGTGGAGGACACCCTCGCGTACAGGGCCATGCGTGACTTCCTCGCGCATCCGCACGGGATCGCGGAGTACATGGCGGACTGGGCGGAAGGCGAGCTAGCGTAGCGTTCGAACGTCCGTGTCGGGGTGGTGATATACGGTGTGCGCCATGACAGCGACACGCGAACACGCGGACGAACTCCTCCGGGGCATTGCAGGCCCTAACGCAGCCCTGCGTGACGACCAGTGGACAGCGATCGATTCCCTGGCCAACCAGCGCAAACGCATGCTCTTGGTGCAGCGCACTGGGTGGGGGAAATCGGCGGTGTACTTCATCGCTGCGAAACTGTTGCGCCAGGCGGGGGAGGGACCGTCGATCATCGTCTCGCCGCTGCTCGCGCTCATGCGCAACCAAGTTGAGGCGGCCGCCCGCGCCGGGATCCGCGCCGCCACGATCAACTCGGCGAACATGACGCAGTGGGAGGAGATCCAGGCGCACATCGGCGAGCTGGACCTGCTGTTGATCAGCCCCGAGCGCCTCAACGCGCCGGACTTCCGCAAGGATGTGCTGCCGCAGCTGGCGCAATCCCTGGGCATGCTCGTCGTGGACGAGGCACACTGCATCTCCGACTGGGGGCACGACTTCAGGCCGGATTACCGCCGCATTGCCCTGCTTATCGACGACCTCCGGCCACACACCCCCGTCCTCGCCACCACCGCAACTGCGAACGACCGCGTGGTGGCGGACGTGGTCGCACAGCTGGGGGAGGGCACCGGTGTGCTGCGCGGTGGGCTGGACCGAGAGTCCCTGTCGCTGAACGTCGTGCAGCTCAAAGACCCGACGCAGCGCGCCGCCTGGATCGCCCAGTACCTGTCGCAGGTCGAAGGGTCTGGCATCATCTACTGCCTCACCGTGGCCGCCGCGCACGACCTGGCTGAAGCGCTCGAGACGGCCGGGTGGAACGTCGCGGCGTACACAGGCCGCACGGAGGCGGAGGAACGCGAGCGCCTCGAACAGGCACTGATCCACAACGAGCTGAAAGCGCTTGTGGCTACCTCCGCGCTCGGCATGGGTTTTGACAAGCCGGACCTCGGCTTCGTCGTGCACATGGGCGCACCGAGCTCGCCGGTGAGCTACTACCAGCAGATCGGCCGCGCCGGGCGCGCCACTGACCACGCCGAGGTGGTGCTCTTGCCTGGGCCGGAGGACGAGCGCGTGTGGGAGTACTTCGCATCCGTGTCTATGCCGGAGGAACCGGTGGTGCAGCAATTGCTGGGCGCGCTCGGGGAGGACCCGGTGTCCACACCGAAATTGGAGAACGCCGTTGATCTGTCGCGCACGCGCATCGACCAAGCCCTAAAGGTTCTTGACGTGGATGGTGCGGTCACGCGCGTCAAAGGCGGCTGGGTCTCCACGGGTTCCCCGTGGGCATATGACCATGAGCGTTACGACGGCCTGGCCAGCGCCCGCGAGCGCGAACAGGACCTCATGTTGGCGTACGAGACCACGGACGCATGCCGCATGGTGTTTCTCCGCCGCGAGCTGGACGACCCGACCATCGGGGAAGGGGAGCGCTGCGGGCGGTGTGACAACTGCACCGGCAACCATCTGTCAGCGGATGTGGACCCGGCGCTGGTCGAGCGCATCGACGTTCGCTTGCAAGCCCCGGGCGTGCCGCTGTCCCAGCGAAAGATGTGGCCGACAGGCTCCGCACGCCGCGGCAAGATCAAGGGCGTACTGGGAGGGAAGGCGCTCGGCAGGCTCAACGATGTCGCCCGCGGCCCAGCCCTGGCTGCGCTACTGCGCGACAGCGCCTACCGCCCTGCCCAGAACTGGCGGGACGACCAGTGGCTCACCCGCTTTGTGGCGGTGCTAGCGGACTGGGACTGGGGCACCCGCCCCGCCACAGTCGTGGCGCTGGGTACGGCGGATCCCGCCCGGTCGGAGATGGTCGCCGCCACCGCCGAGGCGTTGGCGGGCGTGGGACAGATGGCTTTCGGCGGGGTGGTGCGGGCCGGTGAGGCGGAGGTGGAGGCCCGCAATTCCGCGTTTCGTGTCAATGCGCTCGACCGGTACTTCGACTACTCAGGGCTTGCCGTGGACGCAGGGCCGGTCTTGCTGCTCACCGGGGAGGTGGACTCCGGCTGGTCGGTGACCGTCGCCGCCGCGGACATCGCCGAACGCTTCGGCGTTGAGGTGCTCCCGCTGGCCTTCGCCTCACGTGCGTAACGGCACGGCGCTTGAGCAGGGGTGTGGATAAGTGTGGGAAGAGAATCCCTGGTGAGAGCGCCAGATGTCCACTGGAGTGAGCAAGGGCCGGTTGTCAAACACCGTGGTCAGCGGGTTTATCCACCGGTGCCGACGGAAGATGACAGAAGAAAAATATATGCGTTCAGCTGGTCATTTGGGATAACCCGCCGATGGTTTGACCGCTGATTCCACACAAATTCCACACCCCAGGGTGCAGGCTTGTGGACAACTCGCCCACACATTCTGATGTTGTCCACACCCCCTGTGGATAACTCGGTTAGCGGTTTGCACCGCGGGGTAGTGTCATACACACATCGAAAGGGGAGAACATGGGCGCAAACGACAGTTTCGCGGATTACGTGCCGCCGCCGGAGCCGGCCGCGGACTACGGGGATTTCAGTGATTCCGACTTTGAAGCGTTCCGAGGCAACAGCGGTGGCTCCACGCGCCGGGAGCCCGGAGGCGGCGGCCGGGGCGGGAACAAGTACTCCAACTTCAACCGCGGCAGCGACGAGCTGCAGGAGTACCGCACTCCGCCGCACGACGAGCTCGCCGAGCGGTCCGTTATCGGCGCGATGCTGCTCAACCCGGACGTCATCTTGGACGTGGCGGAGGGCCTGCGCCCGGACGACTTCTACTTCCCCGCGCACCAGCTGATCTATCAGGCCATCCTGGACCTCTTCGCGCAGGGCAGCAACGTTGACGTGCTCATTGTCTCCGGTCGTTTGGACCGCCTCAACGCGCTCGAGCGCATCGGCGGCGCGCCCTACCTGCACACCCTGATCTCGGAAGTGCCCACCGCGGCCAACGCGCGTTACTACGCCGAGATCGTGGAGGAGAAGTCCATCTTGCGCCAGCTGGTCAACGCCGGCACGCAGGTGGTGCAGCTCGGCTACGAGGGCGAAGAGGGCATGGAGGTCGACGCGATCGTCGACCGCGCTCAGCAGAAAGTCTTCGCCGTTACGCGTAACCAGACGGGCGAGGACTACCGCCCGCTGTCCGACCTGCTCAAACCCACCATCGACGAGCTGACCATGATCGCCTCCGGCGGTGCTCTGGAAGCAGGCGTGCCCACCGGGTTCATCGACTTAGACAAGCTCACCAACGGCCTGCACGCAGGGCAGATGATCATCGTCGCTGCGCGTCCCGGCGTGGGTAAGTCCACACTGGCGCTGGACTTCATGCGTTCGTGCTCCATCCACCAGGGGAAGACCTCCGTCATCTTCTCGCTGGAGATGAGCGCCTCCGAGATCATCATGCGCATGCTCTCCGCCGAAACGGAGATCAAGCTGTCCGCGATGCGCTCGGGCCAGATGGAGGAGCGCGACTGGGAAAAGCTCACCCAGCGGCTCACCGAGATTCAGGACGCCCCGCTGTTCATCGACGACTCGCCCAACCTCACCATGATGGAGATCCGCTCCAAGGCCCGCCGATTGAAGCAGCAGCACGGCCTCGACCTCGTGGTGGTGGACTACCTCCAGCTGATGAGCTCCGGCAAGAGGGTCGAATCCCGCCAGCAGGAGGTCTCGGAATTCTCCCGCCACCTGAAGCTGCTGGCCAAGGAGCTCGAGGTCCCGGTCATCGCGATCTCCCAGCTCAACCGCGGCCCGGAGGCGCGCACGGACAAGCGCCCGCAGCTCGCCGACCTGCGCGAATCAGGCTCTCTCGAGCAGGACGCCGACATGGTGTTCCTGCTCTACCGACCGGACTCCCAGGACCGCGACGACGAACGAGCCGGCGAAGCCGACATTATCGTGGCGAAGCACCGTGGCGGCCCCATCGACACCATCCCGGTGGCGCACCAGCTGCACTACTCCCGCTTCGTCAACATGGCCCACGGCTAGCTTTGCTTGCCCTTTGCTCAGTTAGGCATGGCTTTCCAACGGTGACACGCTGCGAAAACGGGTTTATGATCCAACATCACAACCCAAAAGCAGATAAGGAGAAAGCCATGACCGTGCGTTCCATCAACGGCCCAGCCGCGTGCGCCAGCACGGTGGCGAAGCTCGACCCGAGCATCACTGTCGCTAAGACGGGGGAGAACACCCTCCTGCTCAACCTGCCGCGCAGCATCGAGGAGATTGATAAGGCGACGGCCGATACGTCTCTGAAGGCCCGTTTTTCGCGTCTGTTTGCTTAGCGACGGCGCGTTCCGCCCCTACCCAATCGCCACACCACGCTGCTCAGGCAGCGTGAACGCGGCTGCGCACGCCAGCGCAAAGGCAGCGGCGAACACGCCGAATACGGCGGTAGCACCGCCGAACGCGAGGACGGGCGGGACAATGAGCGGCGCCAGGATGGAGCCGATACGGCCGAATGCCGCTCCCGCGCCAGTGCCTGTTGCGCGGACTGGGGTGGGGTACAGCTCAGGGCCGACGGCGTAGAGCGCGCCCCAGGCGCCGAGGTTGAAGAAGCTGAGCAGGCAGCCAGCCGCGATGATCTGCCACTCTGCGCTGGCCATGCCGTAGGCGAAGGCGGATACGGCGGAACCCGCTAAAAACGCCGCGAGGGTGATGCGGCGGCCCCAGACCTCGATGAGCCACGCGGCGGCGAAGTACCCCGGCAGCTGGGCGAGGGTGATAATCAGCGTGAAGGTGAACGAGCGCACGAGCGAGAATCCCTGTTCCACCAGCAACGACGGGATCCAGATGAACGCCCCGTAGTAGGACAGTGAAACGCAGAACCAGACCGTCCAGAAGGCGGCGGTGCGGGCCCGCAGATCTGGCCCCCAGATGCCGCCCCGGATAGTCTCCTCCCGTGGCGGCTGGCTGGTGTCGTACTCGGCTGGGGCAGCCTCAGCTTCGAACGAGCGCACAATCTGCTCGGCTTCCTCGTGTCGGCCGGCTGATTCCAAGAAGCGCACAGATTCGGGCAGGCCCATGCGCACATAGATGGCGTAGATCGCCGGCACAGCGCCAAGCGCGAAACCCCAGCGCCAACCGTTGTCGTGTTGCGCCACCACAAAGGTGCCGATGACGGCGGCCACGATCCAGCCGACGGCCCAGAATGCCTCTAGCAGCACAACCATCCGCCCGCGGACCTTGCGCGGGGAGAATTCACTCACCAGCGTGGAGGCCACAGGCAGCTCCGCGCCCAAGCCCAGCCCCACGAGGAAGCGGAACACCATGAGGGAAGCCACGGACCATGCGAGCGCGGACGCGCCGGTGGCGAGGCCGTAAAGCAAGAGCGTGGCCGCGAACACCTGGCGTCGTCCGATCTTGTCTGCCAGGAGACCGCCGAGCGAGGCGCCGATGGCCATGCCGATAAAGCCCACCGAGGCGATCCACCCGGTGGTGGTTTTGTCCAAGTCCCACTGCACGGCAAGCGCCGCCACGATGAAGGACACCAGGCCGATGTCCATGGCGTCGAGGGCCCAGCCGATGCCGGAGCCGACGAGGAGGCGCTTGTGCTTGCCGGTGGCCGGGAGGCGGTCGAGGCGCTCGGTGCGGGTGAGCTGCTCAGCAGAGGTCATGCCGGGGAGTGTAAAACGCGGAGCCCCGTTTACTCCGCGTTAATTTCACCGGCCGCGGATTGAAACGTGCGCAGACGCAGCGAGTTGGACACCACGAACACGGAGCTGAACGCCATGGCGATGCCCGCGAGCATGGGGTTGAGGAAGCCGAGCGCCGCCACGGGGATGAGGACCACGTTGTAGGCGAACGCCCAGAACAGGTTGCCCTTGATCGTCTTCAGCGTCTTGCGGGAGAGCCGGATCGCGTCGGCGGCGGAGGTCAGGGAGTTGCGCATGAGGGTGATGTCCGCGGCCTCAATGGCGACGTCGGTGCCCGCTCCCATGGCAAGGCCTAAGTCCGCCTGGGCAAGCGCCGCGGCGTCGTTGACGCCGTCGCCCACCATCGCAACCTGCTTGCCCTCGGACTGCAGGCGCTTGACCACCTCAACCTTGTATTCCGGCAGCACACCGGCAGTGACGTTGGCGGGGGCGATGCCAACCTCAGACGCAACGGCCTCCGCGGCGCCCTGGTTGTCGCCAGTGAGCAGGTGCGGGGTCAGCCCCAGCTCGCGCAGCTGAGTCACTGCCTCCGCGGAATCCTCCTTCACCGTGTCGCGCACTGCCACGAATCCAGCGAGGGTGCCGTCTACCTCGACCGCGACCGGGGTAGCGCCGGCGCGCTCGGCCTGTGCAAAGGCGTCCGACAGCCCGCCCAGGGGCACGGATGGGCGACCGACGCGGACGGAACGGCCGTCGACACGCGCGGACGCTCCTTGGCCCACCTCGTTCTGGAAGTTGTCGAACTCCGGGATGCCCTCCGCGGCGTTCACGATGGCGAGCGCGATCGGGTGCTCGGAGCCGGACTCGACGCCGGTGGCGAGGCGCAGCACCTCGCCGGCGTCGAAGCCGGGGGCGGCGGCGACGTCGGTGACACCCATCTTGCCCGAGGTGATGGTGCCGGTCTTGTCCATGACCACCGTGTCCACTTGGCGGGTGGATTCGAGCACTTCGGGGCCCTTAATTAACAGCCCCAGCTGTGCGCCGCGGCCGGTGCCGACCAGGATCGCCGTGGGGGTGGCCAGGCCAAGTGCGCACGGGCACGCGATGATCAGCACGGCCACCGCCGCGGTGAACGCATGGGCGGTGCCGTGGCCCACTAGGAGGTGACCAGCGAGGGTGAGCAACGCAACGACCACGACAACGGGCACAAACACCTGCGAGATGCGGTCCACCAGCCGCTCCACAGGGGCCTTGCCGGCCTGGGCGTCGCGCACGAGCTTGCCCATCTGCGCCAGCGTGGTTTCAGAGCCGACGCGGGTGGCCTCCACCACCAAGCGCCCGGACGTGTTCAGCGTGGCGCCGGTGACCATGGAGCCCTCCTCTACCTCCACGGGCACGGACTCGCCGGTGAGCATGGATTCATCCACAGCGGAGTGCCCGGCGATCACGCGGCCGTCCGTGGCCACTTTCTCGCCGGGGCGCACCACGAACCGGTCGCCGACCGCAACCTGGCCGATGGGGACGCGGACCTCCTTGCCGTCGCGGATGATGGCAGCGTCTTTCGCCCCCATGTCCAACAGCTCGCGCAGCGCCTCCGAGGATTGCCCCTTGGCGCGCGTTTCAAACCAGCGCCCGAGGAGCAAAAACGTGATCACCACGCAGACGGATTCGAGGTAGATCTCGTCCATGCCGGCGTGCGAAGGCAGGATGGACATCTCCATCGTCATCCCGGGCTCACCCGCGTTGCCGACGAACAGCGCCCACGCGGACCAGAGGTACGCCGCGGAAGTGCCCAGCGTGATCAGCGTGTCCATGGTCATCGCACCATGCTTGAGGTTCGCCCAGGTCGCGCGGTGAAACACGCTGCCCGCCGCGAAGAACACCAGCGTGGTGGCCGCAAACGCCGCCCACTGCCAGTTGGTGAACTGCAGCGACGGGATCATGCTCACCAGCATCACCGGCAGCGACACCAGCGCAGCCCAGATGGTGGTGCGCTTGAGCTTTTCCGCCTCTTCCAAGCGGGCGTTTACAAGCCGATCGCTTGACGACACCCCTTCGGCGCCCCCCGCGCCGTCTGCGCTCTCGGCGCCGTCGTTCAAGGCAAAAGCGTCGTACCCCGCTTTGCGTACCTCGTCGATAAGCATCTGCGGGGTGGTGGTGGATGCGTCGAAGTCGACGGCCGCCGTCTCCGTGGAGAAATTCACGGAGGCGTCCACGCCGTCGAGTTTGTTGAGCTTGCGCTGCACGCGCGACGAGCACGACGAGCACGTCATCCCCGTCACGCCCAGCTCAATGTGTTGCAATGCGGTCGGGGTTTGGGTGGGGCTTTGGGTCATACCCCCACCATATGCCGGCACTACGCCAAGGAGTAGCCGGCTTCCTTCACGGCCGCCTCGATGTCCTCGCAGGTGTAGCCGTCGCCTTCCACCTTGACCTTGCCTGTGGTGTGGTCGGCGTCAACGGCCGTCACGCCGGCGATTTCAGCGATTTCTTCCTGCACGCTCAACTCGCAATGGCTGCAGGTCATGCCTTTTACGTCGAACTCGCGTTGTGCCATGGTCAGCTCCTAATAGTCGAGAAAACTCAGTCCACGGCCGATGGTAGGCGCTAAACCTGCAATGTGTAACCGGCGTTCTTCGCGGCCTGCTCGATGTCTTCGTCGGCGAAGGTGAAACCGACGACGGTGAGCTCGCCTTCGTCGAGGTCCACGTCGACCTCGTGCGTCCCTTCAACAACCGACAACTCGTCCTTGAGCGAATCGACCGCGACTTCGTCCTTCGGGCCCGAGATCCGGTACGTCTTCGTCATGGCTGCTGCACGCCTCCTGATCTAGCGTTGAGTAGTTGCTGTTCTCCGGCGCGGAATAACGCGGAGAGGGTTGGGGTTATACCCGTTGCAATCTCTTAGACAATAACCAATCGCGTGAAGGAGCGGACCGTGAGCACCGTTGATGTAACCGAGGACACGTTTGAGCAGACCGTTACCCAGGACGGCATCGTTTTCGTCGATGCGTGGGCTGACTGGTGCGGCCCCTGCAAGCAGTTTGCGCCGACCTACGAGAAGGCCTCCGAAACCCACGACGACGTCGTATTTGCCAAGCTGGACACCGAGGCGAACCAGCAGCTGGCTTCGGCGCTGGAAATCCAGGCCATCCCGACGCTGATGGCGTTCCGCGACGGCATCATGGTCTTCCGCAACGCCGGCGCCCTCCCGCCCGCTGCGTTCGACGACCTGATCCAGCAGGTGAAGGGTCTGGACATGGAAGATGTCCGCCGCCAGATTGAGGAGCAGAACGCCTCCGAGCAGTAGGCTTTCGCCCGAAGCGCCCGCCAGACGGGCGCTTTTTTCATGCGTACACTCGCTTATCGACGAAACCCCCACCGGAAGGACACCCCCATGGCGAACCCATTCAGCAAGGGCTGGAAGTACCTCATGCAATCGTTCGATTCCAAGATCGACCAGAACGCCGACCCGAAGGTGCAGATTCAGCAGGCGGTCGCCGCAGCAAAAGAGCAGCACAAGGCCGTGTCAGAGCATGCCGCGAACATCATTGGCAACCGCAACCAGTTGCAAATGAAGATGGATCGCCTCATCGCGTCCCAGGACGACCTGCAGACCAAGGCCCGCACTGCCCTGCAAGCCGCCGACAAGGCAAGCTCCGCCGGGGATGCGCAGAAGGCGCAAGAGTTCAACAGCGCCGCCGAAGCGATCGCCACCCAGTTGGTAGCGGTGGAGCAAGAGCTGGAGCAGACGAAGCAGGCCTATGCTTCCGCTGAGCAGGCGGCGAAAGAAGCGCAGGCGAAGCAGCAGCAGTCCGAAGCACACCTCAAGGAACAGCTAGCTCAGGTTTCGCAGCTGGAGTCCCAGCTCAACCAGGCGCGCATGCAGGAGCAGACTGCTACGACCATGGACTCCATGAATCAGTTCAACGACAGCGATGTGCCGACCCTTGACGGCGTGCGCGACAAGATCGAACGCCGTTACGCCACCGCGCTGGGGCAGCAGGAGTTAATGGAGGACTCCACGACGGACCGGATGGCCGAGATCGAGTCCGGCACCTCAGACGTGGCCGCGGCAAGCCGCCTTGACCAGATTCGCGCTTCCATGGCCGGCGAGCTGGAAGCCGGGCCGCGCGATGAGGCAGCACTGAGCGACGCCGAAAAGGACTCGCGCGGCCAGGACTGACCCATTATTCCGCCGGGTGTCAGTGGTCCCGGCGGATGTTGATCAGCACCCCACGGATGCCGGAGTGGAACCCGTCGCGAAGGTTCACGCGCTGGGTCTCGGTGAGCGTGTACTCGTGCAGGGTCTCGCACGCGAACTGCAGTAGTGGCCGGTCAATCTCTGGGGGTAGCCCTCCGCCGGAGAGAAGATGGGCGCTGTCGCGCTGCTCGCTCGACGCAGCGTTTTCGAACCACCAGGTGGCGTACTGCTGCCCAACGTCGTACGGCGTTTGGAACCCAGCAGAGGTCCACACCTCTTCCGGAAGCGGCACGTAGCGCGACCGCAGCTTCCGGCGCGGTGCCATCATCGACGGCTTCGGAGCGGGCTTCGGGCCTGGCTTGGGAGCACCCGCCGCGGCATCGGCCATGGTTGCCGGCGAGGGGGCAGCGGGGCGCGTCGGCTCGCTCGAGACGTTATGGTTGCCCGGCTTGTTGGACTCGTTGTTTGCCTCCACCTGCGCCTCGGATGGCTCATCCATCTCTGGGGACTCAGGCTGGTGGGTCCGTTGCTGGGCGGTGGGGGTGCCGACGATGTCGGACGGCTTCGGCGCCGAGGTACCCGAAGAAGCGGGCGAGGGGGTGTCCGCCGGCTCCGCGGAGTTCCCGGCGTCTTCTGCGCCGTCGGGCTTTGCGCTGGAGTCCTCATTTGTCGCTGGCTCGGCGGGCCGGAGCGGGTCCGGGCCCAGACCCGGCACGGCGGTGGGCCCTTCGGCCTCGTCGAGCGGAGCAGCGTCGTTAAGCGGTCGCTCCCTGATGCTCGGCGGCAATGGGCCTTCCAGCACCTGCAGGCGCATCGCGTCGGCGAAATCCTCGCGCGGGTCGAGGATGGTGGTGCTGTCGCACGCGTGGCGCAGCGCAGAAGACATGGAGTCCCAGCCGAAGCCGTAGAGATGCATGCGCCCGCCGTGGCTGGTCACTTCCTCCACGCCGGGGATCATGTCTGCGTCGCCGGAGACCAGCACAAAGTCGGTGAACTTTTCGCTGACGCCGTTGACCACGAGGTCGGCGACCAAGCGGGTATCCACGCCCTTCTGTGTGCGGCGCTCGCCCCACTCAATGAGCTGGCCGGTGCGCAGTTGCACGCCGTCGCAGGTGCGCAGCGCGCGCTGGTAGCGGTGCGGGCCCGAGTCGGGGATGCCGTCGTACCAGAATTGGCGGTGGATGGGTTGGTTGAGTTGGGTAGTGATCATCTTGCCGAGGGTCGCTACAACCTCCGGCAAGTCAATTTCTAACTGTGCGCGCGCGCCGATTTCCCACGAGTTGTAAAAGCTTGCAAGCAGGTACGACGTATCGACGAACACGAGTGTGCGTTCAAGCATGGCTCCTAGATTCCGATTCTTTTTCGTTTCTAAATTGATTTACCCGTCCTATCTTGCCTGAAAATGCGCGCTCGTTCCATGTCCGATATCTCACCTAGCGCTTGCGACGCCGTGCACACCGTGATAGTTAGTTAGTTACTCGAGTAACTAACACACGAACCGGAGTACGGGGCATGAACACTGATGCAGATCCGCTTTTCGTGCAGGTCGCCAGCTTCGTCGCCGACCTTATCGTCGACGGCACTCTGAAACCCGGCGAGCAGGCACCGTCGACGAATCAGCTCGCCCAGTTCCATGAAATAAATCCCGCGACGGCACGCAAGGGGCTTGCGCTTCTTGTCGACGATCACGTGCTGGAAAAACGTCGCGGCCTCGGAATGTTCGTCACCGAGAGCGCCCGCGACCGCATCTTGGACAGGCGCCGCGAGAATTTTGCCGGCGACTACATCGCACCGCTGATCGACGAAGCCGTCCACCTGGGATACACCCGCTCCAACCTCCACGACCTGATCGACCGCGTCGCAGAAAGCAGAGGCATGTACCAATGACCATCCACACCCGCGACCTCACCCGCCGCTTCGGCTCCACCGAGGTGCTTACCGGCGTCGACATTGATTTGGGCCCCGGCATCCACGGTTTGCTCGGCCGCAACGGCGTGGGAAAATCCACGCTGCTACGCATCCTGTCCGGTCAACTCAAACCCACCTCCGGAACCGTGGAGGTGTTCGGCGAGCGCCCCTTCGACAACGCTTTTGTCATGGACAACACCTGCCTGACCGGCGTTGATACCGCCTACCCGGGCTCGTGGTCCGGCGCGGATGTGATCAAGGGCGCCAGCCTGCGCTACCGGAATTGGGACCAGCAGGTTGCCGACGTGCTGACCGCCGACTTTGCCATGGGTCAGGCATTGGA
The DNA here is from genome assembly GCF_000747315.1 of Corynebacterium ureicelerivorans. NCBI lineage: Bacteria > Bacillati > Actinomycetota > Actinomycetes > Mycobacteriales > Corynebacteriaceae > Corynebacterium > Corynebacterium ureicelerivorans. The sequence goes on along the minus strand of NZ_CP009215.1, from coordinate 2,179,226 downwards.
AACCCGCTACGGGAAGCTTTCCCGTGGCCAGCGCGCGATGGTCGCCATCGTCATCGGCTTGGCCGCTGGCACCGACCTTCTGCTTCTCGACGAGCCCTACGTCGGCCTCGACACCCACAACACTGACGTGTTCTACCGCCACCTGCTCGCCCAGGCAGACACGGGCCGCACCATTGTCATGGCGACCCACCACATCGAGGATGCGGCGAAGGTGCTGGATACGGCGGTGGTGCTGGGCCGCGAGGGGATCGTCGCCAAGCAATGCGCCCCTGAGGACGCCGACGCCTTCGCGGTTGTGGGAGGGGAGCTTTTGCCTATCGACGACGCTTCGCGCCACGCCCGCCCCGCACGACTCGACGACCTCATCGAGCACTACCTGGAGGTGTACTGATGAACACAACCTTGCTTGGATTTTTCCGCCACCAGTTCACCTCGCCACCGCTGACCAGGCTGCTGTGGATGGTGCCGCTGGCCGTGATGTTCGGCCTCGGTGCAACGATTACGAATCACGCGCTTACTGCGGTGATGACGCCTGCAGTTGTGACCCTCTTTGTGATCGGCGCGCTCTCGATGGAAGAGACGGCGTACTCGGCGTACGGCATGCCACGGGACCGGCGACTACGACTGGCCGCGATGGCGGTGGTTCCGGCGGTAGTGATTGGTGCGGCCGCCGCGTTGCTGCTGCGGCCCGACTGGTTTGGAGTCGTAGGTGCCTTGGGAGCAATCGCGATAGGCCTGATCATGGGGCAGCGCTACGTCACCGGCGAGGTGCCCGAGGCGAGTGAGCGTGTGCGATCGCGCTTAGGCTCGCGCGGCTTCCTCGTTGAGCTGGTGTGGAAACCGCAGTTGCTGTGGGCTTTGGGTATCGCGGTGGCGCACTGCGTGACGCTGTACCTGGCAAGCTTTATCGGTTCTGAGCCGCTCAGAGCGTGGATTGGGATGTTGCCGTTGTTGGCTTGGTACTACGCGTATTGCACTGACGGCACGGGGATCGCTGGCCCGGACGTGGGCGCGAGCTACGGGGTGCCACGTCGGCGCTGGCTCGCGGTATCGCTCGCGGCATCAGTCGTGTCGGTTTTGCTCTATACGGTCGTTGTTGGTGTCGTTTCGAGCTTGAGCTGGGCCGCGGTGGCGGTCGGGGCGGCGGGTGCGTTCGCCTGCGCAGTACTGGGCACCGCCATAAAAGTCCGGCGCAGCGACATAGGCCTGTTTCCAGCGATGTTCTTGGCCATCCCTATCTCGCGAGCGGCGGAAGTGGAGTACTTCACGGACGGCGAAACCGTCTACCTCCTTGTAGTCGCGGGAACACTGTTGCTGGTCGGTGCAGCGATGCAGGTGGCGTATTTGGGCGGCTATATGAACCCGAAACAGGCGCTTAAAAATACGTAAAAACCGCCGTTGCGCTGCGAGTTTGTGTTGTTGTTGGGGTGTGTGTAACTTATACCAAGTCAGCGAGACCGACAACGCCCCGCTGGAGAGACCGAGAAGGTGCTCCGGTTTGTGTGGCGGGCAGGAAAACAATCGCTGGTGGATTCCTTCAGTCGCTTCGATGCTGGCTCATTTGTGTGGGTTGGTGTTGTGTGCTGGTGTTGTTTGAGAACTCGATAGTGTGCCAATGTACTTTTGTTGCGTGGGTGTGTGTCACCTACCCCGTTTTGTGCACTGTGTGGTGGATGCCTGCTTTGTTGGGTGTGTGCCGGTGGTGGCGTGGTTGAATTCCAATAACTAATCGCGTCATCTGTTTGGTTCAGTGCGTGTTGGGGTGTGGTTGACATGCTTTTCACTCGCGTATTTGTGATCGGCCCTTGTTTTGCCCCGTCGGGTTAGGGGTCGGTTGTTTTTTGAACCTTGTAATTTTTGGAATTTTTGTGCCAGTTCAGCATCTCTGCCTTTTTGGTGTGGTGGTGTTGGGTGGTTTGTTTTTGGTTGGGTTTCGGGCTTTTCACGGCCTTGTTTCTTGCTGAAACTTTTGTGGAGAGTTTGATCCTGGCTCAGGATGAACGCTGGCGGCGTGCTTAACACATGCAAGTCGAACGGAAAGGCCCAAGCTTGCTTGGGTACTCGAGTGGCGAACGGGTGAGTAACACGTGGGTGATCTGCCCTGCACTTCGGGATAAGCCTGGGAAACTGGGTCTAATACTGGATAGGACCACTTCTTGGATGTTGTGGTGGAAAGTTTTTTCGGTGTGGGATGAGCTCGCGGCCTATCAGCTTGTTGGTGGGGTAATGGCCTACCAAGGCGTCGACGGGTAGCCGGCCTGAGAGGGTGTACGGCCACATTGGGACTGAGATACGGCCCAGACTCCTACGGGAGGCAGCAGTGGGGAATATTGCACAATGGGCGCAAGCCTGATGCAGCGACGCCGCGTGGGGGATGACGGCCTTCGGGTTGTAAACTCCTTTCGCTAGGGACGAAGCGTTTTTGTGACGGTACCTGGAGAAGAAGCACCGGCTAACTACGTGCCAGCAGCCGCGGTAATACGTAGGGTGCGAGCGTTGTCCGGAATTACTGGGCGTAAAGAGCTCGTAGGTGGTTTGTCGCGTCGTTTGTGTAAGCCCGCAGCTTAACTGCGGGACTGCAGGCGATACGGGCATAACTTGAGTGCTGTAGGGGAGACTGGAATTCCTGGTGTAGCGGTGGAATGCGCAGATATCAGGAGGAACACCGATGGCGAAGGCAGGTCTCTGGGCAGTAACTGACGCTGAGGAGCGAAAGCATGGGTAGCGAACAGGATTAGATACCCTGGTAGTCCATGCCGTAAACGGTGGGCGCTAGGTGTGAGTCCCTTCCACGGGGTTCGTGCCGTAGCTAACGCATTAAGCGCCCCGCCTGGGGAGTACGGCCGCAAGGCTAAAACTCAAAGGAATTGACGGGGGCCCGCACAAGCGGCGGAGCATGTGGATTAATTCGATGCAACGCGAAGAACCTTACCTGGGCTTGACATACACCAGATCGTCGTAGAGATACGGTTTCCCTTTGTGGTTGGTGTACAGGTGGTGCATGGTTGTCGTCAGCTCGTGTCGTGAGATGTTGGGTTAAGTCCCGCAACGAGCGCAACCCTTGTCTTATGTTGCCAGCACGTTATGGTGGGGACTCGTGAGAGACTGCCGGGGTTAACTCGGAGGAAGGTGGGGATGACGTCAAATCATCATGCCCCTTATGTCCAGGGCTTCACACATGCTACAATGGTCGGTACAACGCGCATGCGAGCCTGTGAGGGTGAGCGAATCGCTGTAAAGCCGGTCGTAGTTCGGATTGGGGTCTGCAACTCGACCCCATGAAGTCGGAGTCGCTAGTAATCGCAGATCAGCAACGCTGCGGTGAATACGTTCCCGGGCCTTGTACACACCGCCCGTCACGTCATGAAAGTTGGTAACACCCGAAGCCAGTGGCCTGTCATGGGAGCTGTCGAAGGTGGGATCGGCGATTGGGACGAAGTCGTAACAAGGTAGCCGTACCGGAAGGTGCGGCTGGATCACCTCCTTTCTAAGGAGTTTTTTTSTGGCTCACAGTTGTGGGCTTTTTTGTGTGGTTGATGTCGCCGAGTGTGCGACTGCCATGAAATATGTTGTGCCGGGTGGACGCACACCTAGTGGTGGTTGGTTGCTTGATCTGGATGGTCAGGTGGCGTACTGCTTAYTGGTGGGTTGTKTGCTGTGTGGTGCTGTGGGTGGGTGATGCGCACCTGTTGCGTGACAGAAGGTTTGTAAGCATTGGTGCACTGTTGGGTGTCTGGGGCAGCACAGGTTTGTGTGTCCTTGTTGGGCCCYTKKYGTGRGCYGGCGGCGGTTGTTTGCTGGTTTGTGTGGGGGTTGTGTTGTGTGAGAACTGTATAGTGGACGCGAGTATCTTTCTTTTTTGTGTTTTGGTGTTATTTACCTTGATTGTTTGTGTGTCCGTGTGTTTTGTTACGGGCGTATGGTGGATGCCTTGGCATGCTGAGCCGATGAAGGACGTGTGAGGCTGCGTTATGCCTCGGGGAGTTGCCAACAAAGCGTTGATCCGAGGATGTCCGAATGGGGAAACCCAGCACCGGTTGTGTGGTGTTACCCGCAGGTGAATTCATAGTCTGTGTGGGGGTTGACGCGGGGAAGTGAAACATCTCAGTACCCGTAGGAGAAGAAAACAATTTGTGATTCCGTGTGTAGTGGCGAGCGATAGCGGATGAGGCTAAACCGTGTGCGTGTRAGACCTGGCAGGGGTTGCGTGTGCGGTGTTGTGGGGTGTGTGCGTGTGCAGGCTGCCACCTGCAGGCATGATTCGCGCGTGTCAGTGGAAGCATCTGGGATGGTGCGCCGGAGAGGGTGATGAGTCCCGTACGTGAAGGCATGTGTGGTTGTGTGGTGCATGTCCCCGAGTAGCAGCGGGCTCGTGGAATCTGCTGTGAATCTGCCGGGACCACCCGGTAAGCCTAAATACTCAGTGTGACCGATAGTGGATTTAAGTACCGTGAGGGAATGGTGAAAAGTACCCCGGGAGGGGAGTGAAAGAGTTCCTGAAACCATGCGCTTACAATCCGTCAGAGCACCGTTWWGTGTGTGATGGCGTGCCTTTTGAAGAATGAGCCTGCGAGTCAGCGGCATGTCGCGAGGTTAACCCGTTTGTGGGGTAGTCGTAGCGAAAGCGAATCCGAATAGGGTGTTTTTAGTGGCATGTCCTGGACCCGAAGCGGGGTGATCTACCCATGGCCAGTGTGAAGCAGCTGTAAGAGGTTGTGGAGGCGCGAACCCACTTAGGTTGAAAACTGAGGGGATGAGCTGTGGGTAGGGGTGAAAGGCCAATCAAACTCCGTGATAGCTGGTTCTCCCCGAAATGCATTTAGGTGCAGCGTGATGTGAGCTTGCCGGAGGTAGAGCTACTGGTTGGTTGAGCGGGACTATCATCTTAGCGACGTCAGCCAAACTCCGAATGCCGGTGAAGTGGTGCATTGCAGTGAGACTGTGGGGGATAAGCTTCATAGTCGAGAGGGAAACAGCCCAGATCGCCGGTTAAGGCCCCTAAGGGTGTGCTAAGTGGAAAAGGATGTGGGATCGCGAAGACAGCCAGGAGGTTGGCTTAGAAGCAGCCATCCTTGAAAGAGTGCGTAATAGCTCACTGGTCGAGTGGTTTCGCGCCGACAATGTAGTGGGGCTCAAGCACACCGCCGAAGCCGCGGCAAGCCTTTTTGGCTTGGGTAGGGGAGCGTCGTGTGTGGGGTGAAGCCGTACTGTAAGGAGCGGTGGACTGCATGCGAGTGAGAATGCAGGCATGAGTAACGAATGGCAAGTGAGAATCTTGCCCGCCGGATGACTAAGGGTTCCTGGGTCAAGTTCGTCTTCCCAGGGTGAGTCGGGTCCTAAGGCGAGGCCGACAGGCGTAGTCGATGGTTAACGGGTTGATATTCCCGTACCCGTATATGCGCGCCCAGTATCGAAGCGGTGATACTAACCACCCTGATCTGCTGACGTTGATCACTCTTTGAGTGGTTGGTTGGTGGTGATGCGTGGGGCCTGATCCGTTGTAGGTCAGTGATGGGGTGACGCAGTGAGGTAGCCGAGCCGCTTATTGGATTGCGGTGCAAGCGTGTGGCACGACAACATTGGTCAAATCCGGTTGTCWTKTGTGTGAGGCGTGATGCGTAGCCCTTKKGTGGGTGATGTTGGTGATCCTGTACTGCCGAGAAAAGCCTCTAGCGATGTGTGTGTACGGCCCGTACCCATAACCGACACAGGTGGTCAGGTAGAAAATACTAAGGCGAGCGGGTGAACTGTGGTTAAGGAACTCGGCAAAATGCCCCCGTAACTTCGGGAGAAGGGGGACCCATGCTGGTCAAGCATGTTTCGTGTGGTAGCTGGTGTGGGTCGCAGAGAAGAGAGGGGAGCGACTGTTTATCAAAAACACAGGTCCGTGCGAAGACGGTTAAGTTGATGTATACGGACTGACGCCTGCCCGGTGCTGGAAGGTTAAGAGGACCTGTTAGGGCTTTTTGGTCCGAAGCGGAGAATTTAAGCCCCAGTAAACGGCGGTGGTAACTATAACCATCCTAAGGTAGCGAAATTCCTTGTCGGGTAAGTTCCGACCTGCACGAATGGCGTAACGACTCCCCTGCTGTCTCAACCACAGGCCCGGTGAAATTGCAGTACGAGTAAAGATGCTCGTTTCGCGCGGCAGGACGAAAAGACCCCGGGACCTTCACTATAGCTTGGTATTGGCATTCGGTGCGGTTTGTGTAGGATAGGTGGGAGACTTWGAAGCRTGCACGCTAGTGTGTGTGGAGTCGTTGTTGAAATACCACTCTGACCGTAGTGGATATCTAACCTTGGCCCATGATCTGGGTTGGGGACAGTGCCTGGTGGGTAGTTTAACTGGGGCGGTTGCCTCCCAAAATGTAACGGAGGCGCCCAAAGGTTCCCTCAGCCTGGTTGGCAATCAGGTGGGTAGAGTGTAAGTGCACAAGGGAGCTTGACTGCGAGACGTACGTGTCGAGCAGGGACGAAAGTCGGGACTAGTGATCCGGCACCTACTTGTGGATGTGGTGTCGCTCAACGGATAAAAGGTACCCCGGGGATAACAGGCTGATCTTCCCCAAGAGTCCATATCGACGGGATGGTTTGGCACCTCGATGTCGGCTCGTCGCATCCTGGGGCTGGAGTAGGTCCCAAGGGTTGGGCTGTTCGCCCATTAAAGCGGCACGCGAGCTGGGTTCAGAACGTCGTGAGACAGTTCGGTCTCTATCCGCCGCGCGCGTTGAAACTTGAAGAAGGCTGTCCCTAGTACGAGAGGACCGGGACGGACGTACCTCTAGTGTGCCAGTTGTTCCGCCAGGGGCATGGCTGGTTGGCTACGTACGGGAGGGATAACCGCTGAAAGCATCTAAGCGGGAAGCCTGTTTTGAGATGAGGTTTCGTTTGAGGTTCCCAGGAGACGACTGGGTTGATAGGCCGGATCTGGAAGCGTAGTAATGCGTGGAGGTGACTGGTACTAATGAGCCGATAAACACCAACACACGACGTGTTGGTAGGTAACACCGCGTAAAACACGAGGAAATGTTCTCGCGTCCACTGTGCAGTCGCTGACACAGCACACCACCCACCGCTTGTGGTGGTGGGTTGGCTGGCAGTGTGAAGTGCATATGTTCGCTGCGTGTCAGTGTTGTGCATGCCCCTGTGGGTGTGTCGGTGGTTGATGGCGGCGGGGAAACGCCCGGTCCCTTTCCGAACCCGGAAGCTAAGCCCGCCCGCGCTGATGGTACTGCTCCCGGGAGGGAGTGGGAGAGTAGGTTACCGCCGACGCTTAAAAACTTGATATGTTGTGGCACCCGCCACCACACCGTGATGGCCCCGTTTCGGGGTTGGTGTGGTGGCGGGTGCTTTCGCGTGTGCGGGGGGTGTAAGGGTTGACACCGCGCGATACTGGCCTAGGCAGATACCGCGCCGGACGCGTCTTAACGTCAACTTCTACACCAGGGGCCAGGGGGTGCGGAGCTGGAAGCGGCGCGGCTCTCGACTGAGTGGGTCAGTAAATGCCAACGCCACGCAACGTAGCAGCATCGGCTGCGTGAAGTCCTCGGTGTCGACCGGCAGCAGCTGCGGGTAGATACGGTCTCCCAGGATCGGGGCCGCCTCCTCCATCATCTGCACCCGTAATTGGTGCGTGCGCCCGGTAACTGGGTGCAGGCGGTAGCGACCCAGTGGCGTCGTTGTGTTGTAGCGGTGCTGAAGAGCATTCTCTGTAGACGCGTCCAAACGGCCCACGCCCGCCACGATGGTCTTTGCGTTGGGCTGAACGTCGGGGTGCACCACTGCGGCGGGCTCACCGTGTCGTTTGGTCAGGTGGTGAAGCCAGGTTGTGGCCGGAGGGACGTCGTGAAGCGGGGCGATGGCCTCGTATTCCTTTCGCACCTCCCGGCGAGCAAAAAGCTCCTGGTACGCGCCTCGGATTTCCCGCCGCTTGGTGAAGAGGAGCAAGCCAGATGTCGCGCGGTCGAGGCGATGCGCAGGGGTGAGCTCTTCGTTGGCGGTAGCGCGTCGCAACCGCACGGTCGCGGTCTCGGTAATGTGGCTTGATCGCGGCATGGTCGCCAGGAAAGGCGGTTTGTCCACCACGAGGAGGTCCTCGTCCTCAAAGACGGTAGTGATTTCGAAGGGGACTGGACGTTCGGGGGCGGGGCGTCGATAGAAGAAGACATCGGTGCCTGGCTCGAGCCAGGTATATGGGCCCAACTGAGTCCCGTCGCGGGTGACTACGAGGCCGTCGGCGAACCGCTCCAGTACCGCGGCCTCGTCATCTGCCGGGTCGCGGTACCGCTGTGTGGACACGAGGTGCCAAACAAGGTCTGCGGCGCGGATGCCGTCGCCAGCTGGAACTCGCGCGCGGCTGGCGCCGAGGCCGTCGCGCGGCGGAAGCGGTCCAGCGCTCTTCGTCTTTTTCCTTGCCATGGTGTGTAGTAGATTAACGCGCATGGATCTTGGAGCATTGGTTGAACCGTTGGTGGCATTCTTCTCCCAGGGCGCTGGTAAGGCATTCCTGGATGCTCTCACTGTGATTTACCGGGTGCTGTACCCTGCGAACGCGCCGGCAGCGACTCCTATCGAGCTGCCGCGGTAGTTACGCCGCGGCACTAGACTGTGGGTTATAACGCCGATCCGAGGAAAGGTTTGGACATGACCCACGACGATATCGTCATCGTTGCCGTTGACGGCAGCCCCGCTTCCGACAACGCTGTGCGCTGGGCAGCGAACACGGCAATGAAACGCAATATCCCTCTGCGGCTCGCCGCGAGCTACTCCATGCCGCAGTTCCTGTACGCAGAAGGCATGATCCCGCCCCAGGAGGTCTTTGACGATCTCCAGCGGGAGACGCTGAAGACGGTCGATCGCGCCCGGGAAATCGCGCTCGAAGTGGCACCCGATTTGCGCATCGGTCACGCGGTGGCGGAGGGGTCACCTATTGACATGCTGCTGGAAATGTCGCGTGAGGCCACCATGGTTGTGATGGGCTCTCGTGGGCTGAACGGGTTGTCCGGGCTTGTCCTCGGCTCCGTGTCCGCGGCTGTAGTGTCCCACGCGTACTGCCCGGTGGTGGTCGTCCGCGAGGACAACGCGGTGACCGATGCGAACAAGTACGGCCCTGTTGTCGTCGGCGTGGACGGTTCCGATGTGTCCCGCCAGGCCACCGAGGTGGCCTTCGCCGAGGCCGCCGCACGCGGGGCGCAGCTGCACGCTGTGCACGCGTGGGTGGACACGCAGATCCAAGGCCCGGGGGCTGGATACGCCGTGGCCGATGATCATTGGCAGGCAGTGCAGTCCGAAAAGAACCAGCTACTGGGCCGGTACCTGGACGAGCTGATGGAGAAGTACCCTGACGTCGAGGTTACGAAATCTATTACCCGTGAGGGTCCGGTGCGCGCGTTGGCAGGCGCAGCCGAAGGTGCGCAGCTGCTGGTTACCGGCTCGCACGGGCGTGGCGGTTTCAAGGGGATGCTGCTGGGCTCCACGTCCCGCGCGTTGCTCCAAGTCGCTCCGTGCCCCATGATGGTGGTGCGTACCCAAGATTCGTAGTCGAACTGTTACGCAATCGCACGCGGGGCGTTGCACGCCCGGCGGGCGGTAATGGAACAATGGCAGCGTACTGAAAACACAAATGAGAAGAGGTTAGTAATCATGACACCTACCCTGGGTTTCCTTGGCTGGATTATTATCGGCGGCCTTGCAGGTTGGATCGGTTCCAAGATCCAGAATCGTGACGCGCAGATGGGCATCGGCCTGAATATTCTGGTCGGTATTATCGGCGGTCTCCTCGGCGGCTGGCTGCTCTCCGCGTTCGGCGTCGATGTCGCAGGCGGCGGGCTGTTCTTCAGCTTCCTCACCTGCCTCCTGGGCGCAGTGATTCTGCTGTGGATCATCAACATGGTGACCAGCAAGCGTCGCTAGGCGTAACGCCTGCGTCCCCCGGTGACCCCGGGGGATTTTTTCTTGCCCGTTGTAATATACGAACCGGTTTGTCTATATTGATAACCGACCGACGCACGAAGGAGCACTCCTTGCCAACCACCAGCAAAAAGAAGCCGTCGACGCGACGCCGCGACCGGCCGAGCCCGCGGCAAAGGCTGCTGGACGCGGCGACGAAACTGTTTACAGAGGAAGGCATCCGCGTCATCGGCATCGACCGGATCTTGCGCGAAGCGGACGTAGCGAAGGCCTCGCTGTATTCCCTGCTCGGCTCGAAGGACAACCTGGTTATCGCCTACCTGGAGCAATTGGACGAGCAGTACCGTGCGCGTTGGGGCGAGCGAGCGGCGAAGGCGCCGGACGCCGACGCAAAGATCCTCGCGTTCTTCGACATGGCTATCGACGAAGAGCCGGAGAAGGATTTCCGCGGCTCACCCTTCCTGAACGCCGCCGGTGAGTACCCGCGACCGGAGGTGGAGTCGGAGGAACGCATTGTCGCGGCGTGCGTGGCGCACCGCGCTTGGATGCACCAGACCATCACGGCCCTCTTGACGGAAAAGAACGGTTACGAATCCTCCGCCCTCGCAGACGAGCTGCTCATCTTCTTAGACGGTGGCCTCTCCGGCGCGCGGATCCTGCACAGCCTCGAACCGCTCCGCACTGCCCGGGCATTGGCGGAATCCACGCTGGGCGCCCCGCCGCCGGATTACTCCATCTAGGACAACCTGACGACCCGCATGACTTCGCCCCACTCGGGCTTGCCCGCGCCAGCGACGCCAACGACCGCCGCGCAGCGCCGAATCGGCGTATCGCAGGTGATCGGGGCGTGTTCCTCACGGCTCGTGTGCTGCCGCTCCTCTTTGCCTTCAACGAGTCGAACTGGATCAATATCGCGTCCAACAGGATGCAGGACCAGGGGCAAACGCGGATTGAGGTGCAATGGGTCAATCCGCGTCAGGACAAGGCCACCAGTTCGACGTCGTTGAGGGCGTGCAGGTGCACGAGCTGCGCACTGGCCCGGGGCACTATCCGGTCACACAGCTTCCGGGGCAGGACGGCAACTTCGCGGTGGCCGGCCACCGCGTGGGCAAAGGGGCGCCCTTCAATGACCTGGGGGCACTGGAGGCGTGCGACGCCGTGGTGGTGGAGACGAAGCGGGAGTGGGTGACCTACCGCGTCCTGCCGATGTAGCAGGATCCTGCTGCTCGCCGCGACGAAGGGGCGAACTGTCTGCCAGCGCCGCTCACGGGCGCCTCGCTGCCGGTGATTACGCCCGGCTTAGGGGCCGCGAGATTACGGTGCCCGGCAACATTTAGGTGATCAACCCCATGCCGGGGGCGCAATCCACAGCGGTGGAGCCGAGCGTGGAAGGTCTGCTCACGCTAACTACATGCCACCCGCAGTTCTCCAACGCGGAGCGCTTGATCATTCACGCGGTGCGCACCGACGTGCAGCCGAAGGACCCGGGCGCCGGCTTTCCGGCGGCCATGAAAGAGGTGCGGTAACGATGTACGCGGCGCTCTGGCGCAAGCTTCCCGGCCCCGCCCCGGTGAAGTGGCTGCTCACTCTGATTCTCTTCACCGGCCTGTTTTTCCTGCTCGGAGGTTATTTTCCCGTGGGTGTCGTCCTTGATGCCGTACAACGAAGTGGCGGTGTAGCAGCGGGGCGAAAAGGCTACAGCCAGCGCGGCACCGGCGGGGCCCAGGCATGCAGTTTGGCTAGCAGCTCCTGCGGGTCATCGGCGATGACCATGTGCGCGCGGTCTGTGGGTCGCATGAAGCCCTCGGCGACCATGTGATCCACCATTGCCACCAGCGGCGCCCAGAAGGCGCTGCCCAGCAGTCCAATGGGTTTCCGGTGCAGGCCCAGCTGCTGGTTGGTCCATTCTTCGAACAGCTCGTCCAAGGTGCCGGCACCACCGGGCAACGCCACGATTGCATCGGCGAGCTCGCTCATGCGCGCCTTGCGCTCTGACATCGTCGCCACTACGTCGAGGCGTGCCAGCCCGTCGTACTGCAGCTCGTAGCCGGCAAGCTGCTCGGTGATGACGCCAATGCTCTTCTGCGCCCCCTCGGCCACCTCACCCATGAGGCCTACCCTGGCCCCGCCGTACACCAACGTCACGTCGGCTTGGGCCAGCGCTTCCCCGAGCGAACGGGCCAGCGCCGTATACGTCGGGTTGGTGCCTGCCCGTGCGCCAGCGTACACAGCGATCGCGGAAATCTCGCGGGCTTTGAGCGCAGGGAAGATCTGCTCCCGCAGCAAGGGTGCTAGTTCAGAGTCGGCGGGGCCCGTGGGGTCGATCCAGCGTGCTTCGGCGATCTCGGCCGCCGGCCGAGGCGTTAGCCCTACGCCCGGGTGCAGGAACACCGTGGAGGTGACGGTCTGGCCCGGTTCGTTGGACGCGGGCGCGCTGAACTGGCCCAGGTAACTCAGGTTTTCCGGGTCGACCTCGATGCCTACCTCTTCCCGGGTTTCGCGCAACGCGGTCTGTACTACCGTCTCGCCGGCCTCCGGCTTGCCGCCCGGCAACTGAAAACGCGGGCTGCTATGTTTGCGCACGCAGAGCACGCGCCCGTTGTCGTCGGTGAACACGATGGCAGCTACGGAAATGGTCATAGGGCTAGGGTAGTGATGACCTCTCTCGCCACCGCCTCGGCTTTCACGGACTCGTTTTGCTTGGTAAAGACGGTCACTACTACCGGCCCTTTGGAAACGGCGTACGCAGCGCCGATCCGGCCTGGCACGTCCCCGCCGCCGTGGCGTCCGCCGTCCCAACCGCCGGACAGGGTCGCGTCCACCGGAGCTGCACAATCCACCACCGCGCGAGCATCCTCCGCGGAGCCCACCTGACGCACGATTACGGTCAGCTGCGGGTTCTCCGCAGTGGACCAGAGCTGGCGCGCGGGCGGCTCGAAGCGGGTGGCCGTGCCTACTCCGGTGACGCGCTGCCCGTTGGTCTGGGCTACCCGCTCCGCACCCAAAGCGCAGTGTCTGTGGCTGATTGACCCTCTCTACGCCGATAAGGACGGGAAATCGCCCAATATGGCGCTTCTGGGGGCGACCAGCAGGACCCTGGGCGGGTTTTTGGACCGTATCGCCGGTTGACTTTTGGACCCCATCCTGGGCGGGGATCCTGCCACCGCGGCTGGAATGTGAGACCCTGTCAGCCTTGCCTGGCGGGAGGGGGTGTCTCCCGCCCGCCCCCGGTACCCAGGGAGCGGTGGCGGGCACGACCCGCGGTGTGTTACCGCTGGCGGATTTTCTCGGCCTGCGCCTGGACCATGCGGGTGAAGTCCTCGGGTGCGACTTCGGGGGAGGCGGAGACGGTGTAGGTGGCCCCGTCGATCTCGACGTAGGCGATGCGGCTGAGGGAGCCGTTGTCACCGGAAAGGGGGGAGGAGGACTGCGTCAAGGTCACCTCGGCGCCGGTGACGGAGTCGGCACCGTCGACGCGCAGCTCCATGGGTGCCGCAGTGTAGGACGCGGATCCGCCGGCGTGGGTCCTGGTGATCGACTCGCATACCGACACGTCACGGGGGTGGTTCAACAGCTGCGGGTCGGATGTGACGGCGACGCTGAGTGTTGCGTCGGTGGACTCGTCGGTGAAGTCGCGGGCCGCGATGGCGTCGGGGTTCTGGACGATCTTGGAGATGTAGGTCACGGCGGTGGGGATTAAGGCGGCGCATTCGGCCGGGTCGGCGGTGACTTCCTGGGCCATGGAGACCATGTCCTGGTTGATGCCGGGGTTTTCGGCTTCCTGGTCCTGGATCATCTGGTTGATGCTGTCCATGGTGTAGCCCTGTGGGGCGGCGGTGTCGTCGACGACGGTGGTGTGGGGGTCGACGGGGCCCTTGTCGATTGTCGGGGAGACAGAGACCCCGGTGGCGGGGTTGTCCCCGGTGTTTTGGTCGGTGGTGCAGGCGCCGACGGTGGTGCAGGCGGCGGCGAGGGCGAGGGCGGGCACTATGTGTCGATTCATGCACACACGGTAACAAACACCCCGGTCATGCCCCCTGGCTGGCTGGGGATCGGAGGTGCGCGGGGGCGCACATGTGTCGGGTCCCGCCGCCATGAATTCCGGTGCGGGGGCACGTGGGGTGATTTACCATTGCCGCATGCTGTCGCTTTACGAGGAATTTCCCGACGACCCTGTTACGCAGAGGAGCGCTAAGGAAGAGGAAGTCGAATTCCACTTCATCGTCTCCTCGGTGCCGGAAAAGAGGGTCGTGGGTGACGACTACGCCAAAGACAAACTCAAGCTCCAATTTATGCTTATGCCTGGTGTGGCTCTCCGGCTACTTCCCGACGGGGAAGTAACCACCGGGAGGATCCATGTGTGTTACCCGCACCTGTTTCACACCCGGCAGGGAAAGACGCTCTGGGATCCGCGGGAAATCGCCGATCTGGAGCCGTTCAAGGTGTACCGCGCGCGGGGTAGCTACTTCTTTTCCGATATCAGGAAGGAACCCTACGTCACCATTTGGGAAATGCTTGACCCGCTGCCCGACCCAGAGATGGAAGAACTCTCGGCCAAGACTGCCGAACCGGTGATCCTGGAGACCAATATCGGACAACTGGTCCTTGACCGGACGTTCCCGACTTTCGAGGGTAAAGCGGACGACCTCGGCGTCAAGGTCAGTATGTGGTACGAGGGGCCGGAACTGCTCCTCGCGGGCCAGAGGAACATGGCGAAGAAGTTCAAGTCGGCGCTGAACTTCATCAACAACGTCCTCTCCCAGGAGTACCTCGATAATGCGCGCATGCTGGGGGCCGAAAAAGCGCTTCCGGCCGCGAACCGGTGGCGCCACGATGTGGCCGAGGCGGAAGGGAGGCCGACACCCGCCCCGAAACTCGGGGTGGAGGACGTCTACGCCAAGCTGACTCCGACTGTGGTGAGCATTCCCCACAGGGGAAACGTTGGTGTCGAGTTCGACGACGGGTACATGTTCGGTGGGCACCCCGTGACGGTGAAGACGAAGAGGGACGGAACTCCCACCTCGATCGAGATGGACGTCTAACCCCGACAGTCCTTCTCCCACCTTGCCCTGCCGGGCAGGATGAGGGGTGCTTGCCGGGTTGTCGCTTACTCGGCAGGGGCTTGGCGGAGCGGAATGCGCTCACCGTAAGGTGTTTTCGCTGGTGAACACCCACTTGCTCTGCAGGATGAAGTTGAGGGTGGTGGCTGTTGCCTGCGAAATCACCCACGAGAGGAAAACCGTGTGTTCGAAATCCGCCAGCGGGATACGGGCGAGGGTGCTGTTGCAAAGTTGGGGCAGTAGGAAGATCGACGTGAAATAATCACAGCCATGGGTATCTTCTCGGGTCGTCATTTCCCTCGCGAGGTCATCCTGTGGGCGGTGCGGTGGTACTGCCGCTACGGGGTGAGCTACCGAGACTTGGAGGAAATGATGACCGAGCGAGGCGTGCCGGTTGATCACACCACGATCTACCGCTGGGTCCAGAAATACGCCCCTGAGCTGGACAAGCAAACACGGTGGTACCGGCAGGTACCCGATTGGCAGGCCAGTTCCTGGCGGGTGGATGAGACCTATATCCGGGTCGGGGGAAAGTGGTGCTACCTCTATCGGGCGATCACCGCCGGTGGTCAGACCCTGGACTTCTATCTCTCTCCAAAACGCAACGTCGCGGCAGCGAAGCGTTTCCTGGCCAAGACCCTGCGGTCGAACGCGTCAGCCGGGTACCCGCGAGTGATCAGCACCGACAAAGCCCCAGCTCTGGCCAAGGCGATTGCCGAGCTGAAGTCGGAGGGAATCTGCCCTCCCACAGTGGAACACCGGCAAGCGAAATACCTGAACAACGTGCTGGAAGGGGATCATGGTCGGCTGAAGCGGATCCTGGGCCCCAAAGGCGCTTTCAAGAACAGGACGTCTGCCTACCGAACGCTCAAGGGGATGGAAGCGATGCACTCATTGCGGAAGGGGCAAGGCACGATGTTCGCCTACGGACAACCGAACCCGGACGCGGTGATCGTCAACCGGGTCTTCGAGACGGCCTGAGAACGCCCACACGCAGCGGCCATCAGGGAATGAGAAACTGAGTCTTCGCTGCTCTCCGCCCAACTTTGCAACAGCACCGGAGAGCGTAGATCTGACCCTGCTTCCCGAGGTCGTCGATACCTATATCACGGATAATGATTTACGCTATGCCCTGCGCTACCTTTCTTCGCCGGCTATCAGCGATGATGACCTTAAGGTGCTGGCAAAGACGACTTTTTCTAAAGCGGCTTTAGAAAAAGATCACGATGCCGCTAATCGCATCGTGACAACCGTGCTTTCCGGCCTAGATCGATGGCGGTTTCCCTGGTATTCGGAAGGCCGTGACCCTACCGAAGCGGAAAAGCACCTCGCCGTCATAGCAACCACTTCCTTAATCGCTAACCGCAGGGCGGAAACTTTGCGGCGGAGTGAGGCAAAGGATGTGCAGGAAATGGCGGTTGCTAGCCACCTTTTAAGTAAAGGGTATGAGCAGGTGGAACCGCGTACGGTTTTAGCAGTCACTAATGCCCCTGCTGCTGGTGAGTTTTGCCGTGAAATGTTTAGAAGATGGAAATGGTAGCGGTGTGGTGAGTTTGTGGTAGCGCCTGAGTGGGGATCCGGTAGCGGTCCCTGCTCAGGCGTTTTGTGTGTTACTGGTTAGTTTCCAGTCTCATGTTTGGTCCTTCGAGGGTGATGATCTCGGCGCCGGCGATGAGTCGGTTGAGGATGGATTCGGCGATGACGGCGTCCGGGATGGATCTGTACCAGTCTTGCGGGGTGAACTGTGAGGTCACGATTGTTGATCGGTTGCCTTCTCGTTCGGAGAGAATGTTGAAGAGCAGGTGTGCGGTGGTGGCATCGACTGGGGTGGTGAGGAAGTCGTCGAGGACTAGCACGTCGACGCTGATCAACTCGCGGGTGAGTTTGAGCCGGGCTGGGTCGTCGAGTGGCATCACTGCGAAGTGCGCGGCAAGCATGTCGGTGCGGTAGAATCTGGCGGAGTAGTCGTTGCGGCATGCTGCGGTGATCAGTGCTTGGGCGAGGTAGGTCTTGCCGACTGAGGATTTGCCCAAGATGACGATGTTTTGGCCCAGGTGGCACCATTGTCGGTGAGCGAGTCGGCTGACTTGTTCTGGGTTGATGTTGCGGTCAGGCGCGTAGACGACGTCTTCAAGGCAGGCATCGGGGTTTGGCGATCGTGATGCCTTGAGCAGTTTGTTGATGCGGCGTTCGCGTCTGGCCGCGACTTCTTTATCGAGTGCGTAGAGCACCTTTTGTGAGAAGGTCCACGTATCGAAGGTTGGGTCGTTGGCGATGTCGATGACGCTTTTGCCGAAGGCTGTCATGCGCATTGCTGTGAAGTCCGCGAGGACGGATTCGTCGAGGAAACGCTCTTGCGGCGGGGTCGGTGGGGTCATGGCGTTGTGGTTCCTTTCTTGATGAGGTTGTCCAGGCTGAACTGTGCTGCACCACCGAGGTAGGCGCCGCTGGTGTCGCGTGTTGCAGCGGCGGGTGCGTGGGCCGGATGCCCAGGTGTGGCCGGTGCCGGCTGGTCGAAGCCGTGTGGTCGAGTTGCGGCTTCTTTGCGTACGGCGGCCATCATGTTTTTGACCGCGGTGTAGGACACCGCCCGGCGGGTCCCGTCGGAGGAGAGCAGACGCTTACATGCTTCTTCCAGCACGGGCTTGTTGGCGTGTTTGCCCATTGACAGCACGTTTCTGCACGATTGGTACGCCTGGGCCGGGATTGCTTTCGCCGCGATCATTTCCTCGATGACGGTGCGTGTCGCCGGGCCGATTTTTTGGGCTTCGCGCAGGAAGTAATCGCTCGTCCACAGGCCCTGGGTGTGATCCATGTTCGCCGGGATGTGATCGGTATCGGTGACATACGCCCCGCGGGTGTGGGAAAGCGCGTGGGTTGTAACGGCACGGCCACCGTCGAAGACCGTGAGCACTTGCCCGGTGATGCGCACATCGACAGTGCGGCCAACGAGCTGGTGCGGCACGGAGTACCGCACGCTGGCTACGGTGATGTGGAAATCCGGGGCGATCTTGGCGCGTTTCCACTCGGTGCGCTGCCACGGGGTATCGGGAAGTGCTGTCAAAAGGTGTCTTTCATGCGCATCGAAAATGTCTTTGCGGCTTGTCTGCTGGTGACGAAACGGCACCGCCTGGTTGATCTGGTCAACCATCTGCCTAATGCGCGTGTTGAGTTCGTCTAGGTCGACGCACTGGTGGCCATCGAGTGCGTGGATGACCTTGTGGGTGACGATCTTGACTGCGGCTTCGACATTGGCTTTGTCTTTCGGCCGTTTCGACCTCGTGGGCAGCGCTGCGGTGTTGTAATGCTCCAAAAACTGCTCGTAGGTGTCATTGACCTTGCGGTTTCGATCCGCCGCGCTGATCGCGTTCGACGCAGTCGAGGCATTATCCGGCACCACAACCTCAGGCACGCCCCCGAAGTAGGCGAACGCGTGGTGGTGGGCATCAAGCCAGGAATGCTGGCGCTCATCCGGACATGCGAGGGCAAAAATCATCCCGGAATACGGCATTGAGGCAACAAACACGCTGACCTTGATCCCCGGTGCGCCATAAGGGTCGAACAGACGCATCTTGGTGCCTGCCCAATCCACCTGCATGGTGTGCCCCGGTGTATGGGTGATGCGTGCGGTCAAACCGGCCGCATCGACATGGGACGCCACCAACTGGCGAAACCGGTCGTAGCTGTAATGGAGCTGGCCGGGTAAAGCAGGTGTGGAGGTGTAGCGAGCCCACAGCACTTGCAGTGTCTGCTTGTTACGCCCGGTGCGGGCTTTGACCACCGCATCGAAATCGATGGGGACGAATTCGCCCTGGCCTGTGCTGCGCCCATCGACGAATAACTCATCGAGCTCATCATCCGTCAGCGCCAACACCTGGTCGACGGTGCGAATCCCGAGGGATCGAAGCACCTGGTTCGACCGGGAAATCGCGCGGTGCGAGCATCCGAGCTGTTGTTCAATCTGGCGGTACGAACGCTGCTGCACAAGCAGCTTCATCACCGCCCGGTAATCCGTCATCAGCGGACTCCTTCCGGTAACCGGCCACACCCCTGCGGTGCAACCACCCGAAAGCATCACCCGCCACCGCAAACCCCGCTACCGGATACCCACTGAACCGCTACCCGAAAGTCACCACACCGCTACCAACTAGCCGGTCGCAACAGTGAAAGTCTCGTTGGGGATCGCAAAGCCGATATCGTTATTGGGCTAGGTGATGGGCGATTCATGCCTTGTGAATGCAAAGTCTCGAACTCGTCAACCAACAGCGTTAAGCGCCTCAATAATGATGCGGCGCAGAAGGCAGTTCGGTGGCGGCAAGATTTCGGGGAGCTAGGCGTAGTTCCCGCGGCGGTGCTTTCGGGAGTCTTTAACGTCGGAAATTTAGAGTCGGCCCAGCGTCGTGGCTTAACGATTTTTTGGGCGCACTCACTCGAAGAACTCACCTCGTTCGTCGAGCAGACCATGAGCTGACGCCACTTTAGTCCCCTCGCGCCTTTCTCGTCCTTTATAGGTACGGTCGCGCGACACGTTGCCGCACTCAAGGAAGCAGACGAGTGGCCTGATCCGTAGGGGTCTCACACCGTAAGCAATATACGGTTCCCCTGCCGTGAGGCAGTGGGTGGAGAAGAGCTTGCTTTAAAGAAGTTTTGGGTAGCGAAAGACCCGGGGAGCTATAGGGGGAATGGGGGAGTGCTCAACCCAGGCCCTCTAGGGTAGGTATTTTTGGAGAGGATCTGAGGCGCTATTCCATATCTGGCGCCAGCTAGGATGAGTCCATGGTGACTAAACGCTCATATATGTCTCTGACTGAAGAGGTCTTCCTCTATGCGACAGACCACGATTTGGAATATGCTACAGAGCAGGTCGTCAAGGCGATACGATCTAAAATCCCCTTAGTGGGTGAACCGACCGTAGAGTCTACCGCACTTGCGGTAGATGAATTTGATCTAGAACGTCAATGGATCGATGATTTCGGTACTCCCGTAAATCCAGAAGTGCTAAACCTAAATAGAGTCAAGGTCTCTTTTATGGCCGCATCTACCCACGAAGAAATCGAGCACATTGGTGAAGCCATCTACTCTACGATTAGGGAACTTAGTCGTAGAAGGAAAATAGCCTACTTCAGTATGCTGAGTGAGTGCTCTAACGGGGAGTGATCCTGACGGCACAGTGTCACTAAATACTGTAATAGCCGGTCAAGTCCGCGGAAGTGGTGTATCTGCCCTTTCGAGAAAACTAGCAGGGTAGCGACCTTACGGACTATCTCGTGTTAGGAACCGATGCTGATTGATGCTGTCTCCTGCTGGTCAATAGGGTCACCCACCGGCAGTTACAGATACACCACACTATCGGACACCACCTAAAAGCTTGATGATCCACCCGTCACCGTGCAGTGGTGAAGCCTATATCCTATGCCGTACTCCGAGTAAACCCGAGCGTTTGCCTTCGCGACAGCAATGGTTTTAGTCCTCCCGCTTTCGGAAATGATTCCTACGATATTTGTATCGCGAATACGTTCCACAGGACACTTGACATAAACCGTTTTTGAAGCATAGGGGGATTTGACATTTGCATTATCAGTGAAGAGGGGCATCGCCGTAGCGTTTGCCCCTGGAGATGCGCCCATCATGCAAAGAATCAAGCTGAGCGAGGCGATTCCTCGAACTGCAGATCGGGAGAGACCTGAGCGGCGCTGAAGAGTAGATGCTTTCATCATGGCTAGAATTCTAGCTCGCAGATCCAGAGTTTTCCCGCGTAATTTACGCTGAATATGGAAGGTCTCTGCGTGAGCTCGACTTCACTAAGTAAACATACCGTTTGGTACCCGTCGGCGCGCAGCGCGCCGCTGGCTAGTGGCCACAGCGGTAGCCACAGCTGCTCAAAACACACGACGCGTTGGACAAGGAAGTCGACAAAGCGTTTGGAGCGCCCCGCAAACTCACATCAGAGAAACAACTGTATGGATTTTTTTCCAAGTCCATACGAGATGCTCCTTGTTTCTATTCGCTTCGTGGTCAACATGATTTGCGACCGCAAGCGAAAGAACAAGTAGTTAATTAGATAAGTCGCTCATACACGAGTACATCCGCCCCAGGACGCGCGACAAGCTCAGAACGTAAAGCCCTCGCCACAATGGGACGCAAAGGCGGAAAGAAAGCCGCAGAACGCTGGAAAACCGATCCAGACGGTGAATACGCCCAAGCCCAGCGCGCCACAATGAAAAAGACCCACCGAAAGAAGAAGATCCAGGGGCAAACAACGCGCGCACGTGTGCAACTAGTCGTTGGTGAGGTCTTTGCCGACACCGGAAAGATACCCACACGCCGCGAAATCATGCGGGAGACGGGGCTGTCAGAGGCCACCGTCAAGCGCCACTTGCGATCTCTCCGGGAGAACGGACTCCTGCCGATCTAGGGGGGTCACACCGTAAGCAATATACGGTTCCCCTGCCGGAGGGCAGTGGAGAAGAAGAACCTTTCTCTTGAGACAGCTTTGGATAGCGAAAGACCTTGGGGAGCGACAGGGGAATGGGGAGTACTCAACCCAGGGTTTTCGGACGCCTGGGGAGCAGGAACCCACCGCAGCGTCGGCGTCAGGCTAACTCGTATCTGTTGAGTGTGCTGGGCACTGAATGTTCGAGACTGCACCGGCTGTGTCGTGCGGGCTGCTTAGAGTAGGGGAGTGACTTCCCCAGCTGCACTTCGTCTTGATCGCGCGACTATGCGCCAGAACCTCGACCGCTTCAAACTGCGGTGGCGTGACCGCCTGGACGGCTGGGGCAGCGCCGACCAAGGCGCGCTAGAGCGCGAGTACGCACAGAGTTACTGGTCGGAACTGTTTGAGTGCTTCGGTGTCACCGCGTATCGCTACGTAACGGATTGGATACGAATAATTTCTCAACCGTGCGTCAGATAACTGGCCGCCTTACTATTGCGGTGAATTTGTTGTAACTGCTGTATCTGATAGGAGACCGACAATTAATTTCTCGATGCAGGAATTTCTCGTCTATGCGATCCTTGCTTTCATCGTAATTGCGGTGATTTGGTGGGTGGTCAAAATTCTAAGGGGTTTCGCCAACGGGTACCGATCGGTGAATCAAGCGGATTTGCGTACTGATGCCGAAAAGCAAAAGGATAGGATGTAGGGGAGCTTGCTAAGCGAAAAAGGGCGAGGAGCTATTGAAGCCCTCGCCCTTTTTGCAGTTTCCTAAGGCTTGATTTCTACGCAGGCGTAGTTACTCCACTGTCCTTCAACCTTTACGCGACCGCACATAGGGCCGGCGTCAATGCTGCGGTTAAAATCCCACTTACGAGTAGCACGCACCCATCCGCTATCAGGACCGGTGGTTTCTGCGTGTCGCTGTCCACCCTCGTACCAGGCGAGCTCCATGTCTTCTACTGTGGAGTTTTCAAGCTCAGCCCCAGAAAAGTAATTCACGTAGACAGTATCTACATGAAGTCCACTACCGTTTACGTTGATGCCTACGTATGCTCCACTTGCTCCAGGAGCTGCGGTGAGTCCATCTGCAGAGTAAGTGGAAATAGATGGCTCGAAAGTGACTTCCTCAGTCGAGGAAAGATCAGCATTTTGCTCAATCTTCGTTTGTTCGATGGCGTTTTGCACGGACTCGTTGTCCACGGGCGTTTCCGCATTAGCGGTTCCGATTGCGGTGGTGGCTGTCAATGCAATCACCGCTGCAGTAAAGCCGGAAAGTAGTTTCTTCTGGGCGTGCGGCATAAATCCTTTTCTTGGGTGAAAGTGAACAAAAGCAGGATGAAAAGTCATCCGGCGTAAAATTCTCTAAAAGCTGCCCAGTCGCGCAACTGATAATGCGCTATTCTTATTGATTTAACATATTGCTTTAATGTCTGCACTTTGGGTGTGCATTCGGTAAAAATGCACTGAACCTGATCGAGCGGCAATCGAGTGGATGGGTAGCTCAGGGACTGCTCTGCAGGGGTTCCAACGAAAGGCTTTAAGGTGCTCAGGGGGCTTGGGGTCAGTTGCTTCTGGCGGACGAGAGCTCTCTACCCACGGGAAGCATTAGGATGTGCATGTTTGATATAGGTACACCCAAATGGACAGTCCGGAATTACAACTTCTCCCTGTTCGGTAGGGTCGGATCATGTCAAACGGAACAGAACCGTCGCTGCTTCTAGGCATCAATGAACACCAGGACGTGGTTCTGGGACAGAAGTTCGGTTACGCCCGGGTGAGCTCCGTAGAGCAGAATCTAGACCGCCAGCTCGATTAGCTCCTCGCGGCGGGGGCGTCCCAATTTTACAAGGAGAAGGTCAGCGGCTCGACCCGGCACCGCCCCCAGTTGGAGGAAGTGCTTCGGTATCTACGAAAAGGCGACCAACTCATTGTCACGAGCATGGATCGCCTCGCGCGCTCACTGGTGGACCTGCGCACGATTGTCGAGGACTTGGTGGGCCGCGGCGTCTCGGTGAAGTTTCTGCGCGAGGGACAGACCTATTCCACAAAGGCTGACCCGATCGCCAAATTGATGCTGGGGCTTATGGGCAGCGTCGCCGAGTTCGAGCGCTCCATCATTAAGGAGCGTCAGGCGGAGGGGATCGCCCGCGCCAAGGCGCGCGGGGTCTACAAAGGCCGGGCGAAAGTGCTCACCGACGCCCAAGTCGTTCAAACACGACAGTGGGTTGCTGACGGAGTGCCTAAGGCTGAGGTGGCGCGGCGGCTAGGGATCGGGCGGACCACCTTGTACAAATACCTCAACGGCAGAAGAAACTGATCTGCTTTTGAGGCAGTACAGCTACAAGGTGCCTCTATTATTGAGAAGATGTTGTATAAGGCTGAATACCTGGATGTAAACACTCTCGACGGATATATTTCTACGATCGAGGGAGGGGTCCGAGAGTCCGAGACTTTGCGAACGGTTAACGGAAAAGACCGTAGTGGAAAAGTTAACGTGGGCCCTGTTAACGGGGGAGTGGGAAGTAGCTCCGAGACGGAAAGTACCTTCAGCTTTGGCGATCATCAGGTTTCGAAATTGAAGCGTTTGATAGACGCTGGCCACGAAGACCCCGAATCGACAGGCTGGGTTGAAGTTTTGGAGCCGGACAGCGCCTTCTCTGATATTGGATCGGGTGCCCTGTTGGAATGGGAGTGTGAGGCCTATATTCCAGAGCTCAGCTCTCTTATGGCAAATGGGAAAGAGGTAAGCCAAACAATTCGAGGCTTTAGGGCGATGCTTCCTTTCGCGGCAGCGTCTGGGTGGGATACGGCAAATATGCCCGACTCTTCCTCTCTCGAGGCAATGAGTTCTTTTCTAGAGAGGATGGATCTCTCCCCGGTGATTGTGGGGGAGGGGTATGACACCGATTGGAAAGTGGTGGGGACGCTTGATAAAAGATGGATCGTCCCCGGCGCCCAATTCGAAGGGCCCTATAAGATCGTCGGGAAAGTGAGAAAAACCATCGCTTCTGAAAAGTGGTACCCGCTTCTTTCTCTCCCAGGGATGAATGCATTGGGTCGTGATCGTCGCCGTCAGATGGAGCGTCAAGGCCCGAAAGATCCGAGCGAAGAAGGTCAGTTTATCGCTGGCCCTGCAGTTATCTTGGATATCCTTGCTGTTTATAGATGATGTATGGATCGTCGTTGCGCTGGGTGAGGATGCCGCGAAGCTTTGTCACTGGCTTGAAGCATCGCCCTCAGTAACCTGCGGGACGGGGTCAAGATGCTCCCGGTGGCACCTATAGCGCGCCCCGAAGCCCGGAGCCTGCGGGTTCATTTCCGGGTGTAGATAACTCCCGGTATGTTCTCCGCTTCTGCGAGGGTCCTCTGGAACAGGCAAGGGAAACCCGCAAGATGGCCACGGCTCTAGTCGCCGACTAGCCTCCTTCGCCTGAGGATCCATCCAATCCGGCCCCATGTGGCTAGGGTGAGGTAACCTCACCTCTCTTATTAAACACGGGTAAACTCGGTTATAAACATCCCGTCCCGTGAAAGGATCACCACGTGTTCGTCACCGATCTGCCCGACACCAAATCAGCCCACTTAAGTCCGGAACACAGCGAAACCATCAGGGCCACGCTGCCTCTGGTCGGGGAAAATATCGAAACCATCACCCGCGTCTTTTACTCCAAGATGTTCGCCGCGCACCCGGAGTTGCTCTCCGACCTGTTCAACCGAGGTAATCAAAAACAGGGTGCCCAGCAGAAAGCACTGGCGGCATCGGTGGCCACTTTCGCTACGCAGCTGGTTGACCCGAGCGCACCCGACCCGGTGATGATGCTCGACCGTATTGCCCATAAGCATGTTTCACTCGGCATCACCCCCGACCAGTATCAGATCGTCCATGACAACCTCATGGCCGCCATCGTCGATGTGCTGGGTGATGCCGTCACGCCTGAGGTCGCGGAAGCTTGGGACAAGGTCTACTGGCTCATGGCGGATGTTCTGATCAAACACGAGGCCAAGCTCTACGCCTCCGATAACGTCACCCCCAGTGAAGTGTTTCGCACCGCAACGGTCACCGAGAAGAAAAGGCTCAGCGAGGATGTGACTGCCTACACTCTGACCGGGGACTTCTCAGTGCCGCGACCGGGTCAGTACACCTCTGTCGGTGTCAAGCTTCCCGACGGTGCTCGACAGCTGCGCCAGTATTCCATCATCGGTGGTGACGCGAACCGTTACCGCATCGCGGTTCTCACCGAGGGTGAGGTTTCCACCTTCTTGCGCGACAACATTGAAGTCGGAGACACCGTGGATGCGACCCTCGCCGCTGGCGACCTGGTCCTCCATGAGGGGGACAACCCGGTAGTGCTCGTCTCATCCGGTATCGGCTCCACTCCAATGGTAGGTATCCTCGGTCATCTCGCCGCAGAAGAGCCGAGCCGCAAGGTGACATACCTCCACGCAGATGTGAGCGAAGAATCGTGGGCTCAGCGCGAGGAATCGCGCGAGCTCATTGCCACGATCGCGGATGCGACAATGGAAGTGTCTTTCAGGGATGCCGGTCAGCGGGTGAACATCGCGGAATACGACCTTGCTGGTGCCGATGTCTATCTCTGCGGCGGTGTGGCATTTCTGCAGGCTCTGCGCGCCGACATTGAAGCCCTGCCGGCTGATAAATCCCCCAAGGGCGTCTACTTCGAGCTGTTCAGCCCGAATGATTGGCTCGTGGGTTAAATCCCCGGAGTATCGCCGGGGGTTGTGCCGAAACGCACCCCACACTGCCCCGGTCTGTCGAAGGGGAACAGGCTAACCGCCTCGGATGCGCATACTTCCTGCAGATAACCTTCGTGCATCACACAGATCGCAGGCGCGGGGCGCTGCCCGCCAGCCGTGATGAAGGGGCAGGCGTGTAGGCCAACTTCGTTGCCACCGTCGCGGAGCCTGGGATCGAACCCCATCTCGCGCAGTTTGGAGACCAGTTCTCCCATCCGACGCTCCGGGGGTAAACCCGCTGCGGCGCGCCGAGCCCAAGCGCGCCCTGCCTCCCGGGCGGCGTTTACATCAGAATCTGGCAGCAGCTGGGCTAACACCTCAACGAGGGAAATGTACTCGGCGGCCACACTGTCTTGGCGCGGGGACCGGGCGAAATAGACCTGTCGGGGGCGCCCACGTCCACCCGCGGCAGCGGGAATGGAGAAGACGATGCCGTCTTGAATCAACTCGTCGAGGTGACCGCGAATGGTGTTGACGTGCATGCCGAGGGCGTCACTGAGCTCGTCGACGCGTGCGCCTTCCGGAAACTTTTTGAGCGCCCCCAGTACCTCGCGTTGCTTCGCGCTCAAGCGTGCGGCGGCACGGAGCAGCTCTGTTGTGGGCCGCGGAATATTGCTGTCAGACACCGTCCCACCTCTTTCACCGTCATCTACAGAATTCAAACCATCATTTCCGCACTTAAACAGGTTTACCACCGAAAAGCGGCGTGGCGGACGCGCGAGGAATGTGTAGTTCTAGAAGACACTGGTGGGTATGCCCGTCACCACGGAAACTACTGCCACCGTTGCTACTGCCACCCCGAGTTGTACCACTGCGTGGGCATCGTATTCTCGCGCCGGAGGTTCTGCTTTGCCCTTTAACACTGCCAATTAGTTTTTCACTCCGCTACCCAGCAGGGGCAAAAAGGCCGGGAGCACGCCGAAAACAAGCAGTCTCATGGCCATGCGCAACGCGGAGTTCTGCGCCAGGAACCAGGTGACGAGCGCGAGGTTGTACAGCGCGAAGCGGAAGACCCCGCCAGCACCGAGCCGCCTGACGTCCGCACGGACCGCCCCGGGGCCACCGCGCATGGTCGTGGGAAGTAGATAGCTCATGGTGCCGATCAAGAGTTGCGCGACGAATCCAAGCAGCAGCATGAGAATCGGAGGTTGTGACTCAGCACCGCGGAGAAGCCCCACCGCGTGGATGAGAATAGAAACCACGAGCCCGATCACTGCAGCGAGCGCGGATAGTGCCGGGTAAGTTGGCCGCGGGCGGGATCCAATAAGCGTGGCCACCCATCCCTGCAACGGCCACACCCAACCCGCCGCGTAGATCACCAGGCCGATTCCTTCCGCGGGTGGCCATCCCGCACTGGCACCGCATACCGCCACTGCAATTCCTGCAAGAAGCGCAACAAGGCTCACCGAGGTCCTGTCTCGCACCCCTCTGACCCTCCACATTGCCGGCACGAGGACGGTAAGCGAAGCAAGGGCAGCACAGCCAACGAAGCCTCCAACGTTGGCGTAGATGTGTGCCGTCGCCGTGCGTCTGTCATACACCGGGTAAACCCGCCATGAGGGCTCCACCGAGAACGGCACCCACCATCAACATCCAAGCGGTAATCCAGTACCCACACCACGATGACTGGAACATATGCCCCAAAACAACAGCAACAATGCCGGCGTGGAGTCCGGCAACCGCGCCTGCAGAAAACGCTCGGTGAGGTTTTGCGACCACACGAGGATCGAGTTGCGGGTGTGGGGTCGGGGTCGGGGTTGGCCGAAGGGGCGTCGTGAAGCGAAGGCTCCTGAGAGCACCCGGCGAGGGCGAGCAGGGCGGTGGGTACGCTCAGACGCATGAGCTCCAGATTAGTGCTGTTGGAGCAGCATCCCGGCAGGACGACGGACTACCGGGCGCTCGACACCGGCATCACCGTCCTGGCAGTGTGCCTCATGCTCGTTTCGTTCGGCGTGCTTGCGCGGATGCCGCTTAACGAAGCGCTGTTGCATATCGTGCTGACGGCGGCGTTCGCCTTCCTGCTGTTTTACGGCATGGTGGAGATGTACCGCTGGGGCCCGCTGGGTCGCGCGGTGTGGATGCTCGGCTCCACGGCGGTGTGGGTGGCGGATATGACCGTCTCGCCGGTTGCCGTGTACTGGGTTTTCGTGCTGTTCTTCGTGGCACTGCGCGCGTTTAGCAACTGGGTGGGGTACGCGTGGGTGGCGGTGTGCTTGGGCGTGAGTATCGGCATGCAAATTCCAGCGGGGCTCACCCTCGGCGGGGTGATGGGGCCGGCGCTTTCGGCGGTGGTCGTAGTGGCCATCAACTACGCGTTCGCCACCATCACACGCGTGAGCCGCGAGAGGCAGCAGCTTATCGACGAGTTGCTTGCCACCCGGGACCGGCTCGCGGAGACGGAGCGGGCTGCCGGCGTGGCGCAGGAACGCGAGCGGTTGGCGCACGAGCTGCACGACACCGTGGCGCAAAACCTGTCGTCCATCCAGATGCTGCTGCACTCCGCAGAGAACGACGTTCGGGGCAGTTTGCCAGAGGCGGCGGCGCAACAACCGCTGCGGAAGATGGAGACCGCGCGGCGTGCGGCGTCCAACAACTTGGCGGAGACGAGGGCGATGATCGCCGCGCTGGCTCCGGCGCCGCTGACGGAGGCGTCGCTGCGCGATGCGCTCACCCGTGTTGCGGGGGATTTCGGAGCCGCTGGCGGGCTGGACATCGGGGTGGAGGTGGACGGCGACGCCGTGCCGTTGCCCATGCGGGTGGAGGCGGGCCTGCTGCGCATCGCGCAGGGCGCGGTATCCAACGTGGTCACCCACGCTGGTGCTTCTGCGGCGCGAATCACGCTGACGTACGCGCCGGGGGAGGTGCGCCTGGACGTGGTGGACAACGGCCGCGGTTTCGACGTGGGCGCACAGCGATCGAAGCCCAGCGGGTTGGGCCACCTCGGGCTGGATGCAATGCGCTCGCGTGCGGCGGAGCTGGGCGGACGGCTAGAAATCGAGTCCGCGCCCGGCGGGCCGACGGCGCTGTCGGTGGCGGTGCCGGTTAGTATCAGCCAAAAGAACGACCCACAAACCGGCGAGGAGGCCGACGTTGATCCGGGTACTGCTGGCTGACGACCATGAGATTGTCCGTCTCGGCCTGCGCTCCGTGCTGGAGGAGGCCGAGGACATCAAGGTAGTCGCAGAGGTCGCCACCGCGGAGGGCGCGATTGCTGCCGCGCAAGCGGGCGGCATCGACGTCATCCTCATGGACCTGCGTTTCGGTGCAGGAGCAGAGGGCCAGCGCGTGACCACCGGTGCGCAGGCCACCGCCGCGATCCGGGGAAGCATGCCCCACCCGCCGAAGGTGCTGGTAGTGACCAACTACGACACGGACGCGGACATCCTCGGCGCTATCGAGGCCGGTGCGGTGGGGTACCTGCTCAAGGACGCTCCGCCGGAAGAGCTGGTCGCGGCGGCGCGATCGACTGCGCGGGGGGACGCCACCATGTCGTCGGTCGTGCGCGACCGGTTGGAAACCAGGGAGCGCACCCCGCGCTCGTCGCTCACCCCGCGCGAGCTGGAGGTGCTCCAGCTCGTGGCGGCCGGATCCTCCAACCGTGAGATCGGGCGCCAGCTCATGCTCTCCGAGGCGACCGTGAAATCCCACCTCGTACACATCTACGACAAGCTGGGCGTGCGCTCGCGCACGTCGGCGGTGGCGTCGGCGCGCGAGCAGGGAGTGCTGTAGCGACCTCGTTGTAAGGCTTCGTACCTCAGCCTCACAACAGGGGGATTATTTCGACAGCTTCTCGTGCACCTCGGCGGAGAGCTGGTTGAGGTCGTCGTTGACGGAGTTGTGCGCCAGACGGCGCTGCTCCGGGTTCGCGTGCTCCGCGTTGCGCACGGCCTGCTCCAGCTCGTCCAGGCGCACGCGCGCGTCGCCCTTGAACCCGTCGCCGAGCTTGTCGGACTGCTCGACGTTCTGGCGCACCGCGTCGATGCGCGCCTTCAGCTCGGCGCCGCGCCCGGAGTGGCGCGCGAGATCCTGCGACGTCAGGCCGAGACCGGCCGCGCGGTTGTTCACCTGCCCCTGCTGGAAGGAGGTCAGCGCCTTGTACGCCAGCGGCAGCAGCACCGGCACCAGCACGCGGGCGGCGGAGACCCACTGTTTCGCCTTTTTCTGGGTGATGCCGGATTCTTCGATGCGCTTCAGGTGCGCCTTGGCCAGGTCCTTCTCGTGCTTCTGCTTGCGCTTCAGGCCCTTCTTCTCTTCCTTGAGCAGGCGCTTTTCTGCCTTGTCCAGGAGTTTGGCCACGCGCTCGTCGGTCTTGGCCTCCCGCTTGGCCAGTTGGCGGGCGTGTACCTGCGCCGCCTTGACCTCTGCCTTCGTCTTCGCGCGTGATTTGCGGATGGCCTCGAAAACGCCCATCGGTATCTCTCCTCTAATCGTTCGCTCTAACGCTCACACACTCTACCTGCCTGGCAGACACCCCCGCCCGGGTATCGTTTGGGCATTGTGAGTTACGAACCCGTGCGCGCTTCAGACCTCGTGGGCTGCCGCTTCCGCCAACGACAGCGCCGCGCGCACCCGGACGTGCCCGAGTTGCCGGAGGCGCTGATCCGCCAGCCGCAGATAGACGCCGCGCGTGCCGCCGTCTTCGAGCTCCTGCCCGTCAAGCGTGCTGTGGGCGACGGCGCAGGCAAGGCCTTCCTGCGCGTTGACATCGACCCGGCTGGCGACCGTATCGACGCGACGCGCGAGGCGTTCCGGCGCCGCGCCCACCTCATCACCAACGCCACCCTGGTCGGCGCTGTGGAGGGCGTGGACGCGGAGGCCGACGTGGACATTCTCGTGCGCACAGATGCGGGGTACATGCCGGTGGTGATATCCAACCACCGCGTCGCGCGCGCCCACGCCGGCGACGAGATGGAGATGGTCCCCACAGGCCGGCTTGGTCTGGGGAAGCCGCTGGTGGTCGGGGCGAAGCCGCGCCACCACACCGTGGACGGGTACCGCGTGGCGCTGGCGCATCTGCTGCTTGGGGAGCGTGCGGACGGCCGAGGTGCCGTAATCGGGCAAGACCGCAGCCGCGCCTACCTGTGCGAACCCGAGCGCTACGTCGAGCCGCTCGTGCGTGCACTGCTCGCGCCGCTGCCGACCGAGCCAAAGCGGCTGAAACAGTGTGCCGCCTGCAGGTTCTGGCCTCTGTGCGAGCCCCGTCTAGTGGAGCTCGACGACATCTCGCTGCTGCTGCCCGGCGGCCGCGGCGACGTCTGGCGTGAGCGCGGCATCCATACGGTGCAGCAGCTTATCGACGATGCTCCGCCCGAACCCGCCGCCCTGGCCCGCGCCTGGCGCGCTGGCGTTCCGGTGCTGCGGCGGCCCGGTTTCGCGCCTGTGCCCCGCGCCGACGTGGAGGTGGACGTCGACATGGAGGCCTACCTGGATCAGGGCGCGTACCTGTGGGGCACGTTTGACGGGTCGCGCTACCGCCCTTTTGTTACCTGGGACGAGGTCGGCGGGGGCTCTGAGGAGGGCAATTTCGCCGCGTTCTGGTCCTGGCTGATGGCGCGCCGGGCGGCCGCGCACGCGGAGGGTAAGACGTTTCGCGCCTACTGCTACGCCGCGGGTGGGGAGAACCACTGGCTGCGTTCGTCCGCGAAGCGGTTCGCGTCCGTCGACGAGGCTGAGGTCGCAGCGTTCATCGCCTCCGATGAGTGGGTGGACGTGTTCGCACATGTGCGCCGCTCGCTCGTGGGTACTGATGGGCTGGGGCTGAAGGTGCTTGGTCCGGTGGTCGGCTTTGAGTGGGAGGACGACGACGTGGACGGGGAGCGCTCGGTGGCCCTGCGGCGCGCGGCCCGCCTCGGCGATCAGGCTGCCCGCGATATGCTGCTGCGCTACAACGAGGACGACTGCCGGGCTACCCGGGCGGTGCGCGATTTCCTTACCGCGGGCGCTCCAGGCGTGCCCGACTTCGGCAGCGTGTGACGGGGCGGTGTGAGGCGGGGAGGTGGACAGCTTCCGCCGCACCTGATACCTGCTAGCGCTCGGCCTTCCACAGCGCCGCGGCCACTAGTGCCTGTACCCCCAGTGCGGCCGCGAGCACCGCGACGAACCCGGCCCACGGCAAACCCTCGTACGCCCAGCCGGTTGCAGCCCCCAGGATGGACGATCCCATGTAGTAGCTGAACACGTACATACTGGACGCTTCCGCTCGGTCGTGCTCGGCGATCAGGCCGACCCACCCGGAGGCCGTGGAGTGCAGCGCAAAGAAGCTGGCGGTGAATACCAAGAGCCCAGCGAGCGCCACCCACAAGCTCGGGGCCGCCACGGCGAGCGCTCCCAGGAGCATCAGCGCCGCCGACGACAGCAACACCGCGCCGCGGCCGTGACGCTCGGAAAACGCGCCGGCCCGCGCGCTGGACCAGGTGCCCGACAAATAGACCACGTAGACCAGCCCGCTCAGGGCCGCGGGGAGGCCGTAGTCCAGCACCGCGCGGAAGCCGAAGAAGTTGTACATGGACACGAACACGCCCATGGCCATGAATGCGGTCGCGTACAACCCCATCAGGCGGGGGTTGCGCAGGTGCCCCAGCATCGCGCGTATTTCGACGCTGGGGCGTATCGACGCCTTCGGCACAAAGTTCCGCTGCTCCGGCAACGCCCACGCCGCTATTACCGCCAGGGTGAAGGCGACCAGCGCGGACCCGAACGTCGCCCAGCGCCACGACGTGACTTCAAGCAGGAAGGCAGGGATAAGACGCCCGCTTAAACCTCCGATGGAGTTGCCCGCGATGTACAGGCCCATCGCGCCGGGCAGGTCGGCCGCGTCGAGCTCCTCGGACAGCCAGGTCATCGCTACCGCCGGCGTGCCCGCGATAAGGGCGCCCTGGACTGCGCGCATGGCGATGAGCTGTCCCGCGGTCTGCGCGAGCGGGAGGGCCATCCCGAGCGCGGTAGCGCCCAGCGCGGAGATGACCAGCACGCGCCCGCGCCCGTACTTCTCCGAGAGGATAGAGGCCGGCACCACGCACACGGCGAGGGCGCCGGTTGCGGCGGAGACCGTGAGGGCGGCGGTGGAGGGTCTGACCCCCAGCTCGTCGGTGAGCGTGGGCAGCAGCGCCTGGGTGGCGTAGAGGGTGTTGAAGATGGCAAGCCCGAACGCCAACATCGCCAGCGTTGCGCGACGGTATTCCAGGCTGCCTTTCCGCATGTCCACCATGCTAGGAAAATCGCACGCGGATTTTCGCAAAACCATTGCGCCGTTAGGTAAGGCTAACCTAGAATAAACAACGAGTTCGCACGGACTCGACGTATCACAGGGAACACCAGCGCCCGCCGCCCCGGCTCAGAGGGTCGGCGGGCGCTGGTGCGTGCGCGGCTTGAGCTCGCAACGCAAAACCCCGGCCGGGCGCGAAGGCCGGGGCCGGGGAAAGCGGAACGATATGACGTCGTTAAGCAGCTGCCTTTGCGTAGCGCTCGTTGACGTCGTCCCAGTTGACAACGTTCCACCACGCCTGGACGTAGTCAGCCTTAACGTTCTTGTACTGCAGGTAGAACGCGTGCTCCCACATATCCAGCATGAGCACCGGGGTGAAGTCCACGGAGACGTTGCCCTGCTGGTCGGTCAGCTGCTGGATGATCAGGCGGCCAGCGATGTGGTCGTAGCCGAGCACTGCCCAGCCGGAGCCCTGCAGGCCGGTGGCAACGCCGGAGAACTGCTTCTTAAAGGCCTCGAAGGAGCCGAAGTCGCGGTCGATGGCCTCAGCGATCTGGCCGGTCGGGGTGCCGCCAGCGTTCGGTGCCATGTTCTTCCAGAAGATGGAGTGGTTGGTGTGGCCACCCAGATTGAAGGCCAGGTTCTTGGACAGCGCGCGGAGGCGGTCCGGGTTGGCCTCGCCGTTGCGCTCGGCCTCGAGTGCCTCGAGCGCGGCGTTTGCACCGGCAACGTAGGTTGCGTGGTGCTTATCGTGGTGCAGGGTCATAATCTCGGCGGAGATGTGCGGCTCCAGCGCGTCGTATGCGTAGGGGAGTTCCGGAAGCTCGTAAACAGCCATGATTGATTCCTTTCGTCTGCGAATCAGTTGCGCCACCCATGGTAGAGAAAATTTGGGAACAGCGTCGCGGAGCCCTGCGTTGCAAGGGGCATGGGATTTCTTTTCGCACCTTCACCCAAGCTTGTCGACGCTAGCTCCGCCCTCCCCGGCCGCGCCGAGCCGGTACTGGCCAATCCGAGAGTCCACGAAGTGCTTGGCACCCCGACCACCGGGCCCTGGCGGGAGGGGCAGCGGCGCATCCTCATCGGTATCGGCTGCTTCTGGGGCGCCGAGAAGATGTTCTGGCAACTCGACGGGGTGGAGTCCACTTCCGTGGGCTACGCGGGCGGCGTGACCAAAAACCCCACCTACCGCGAGGTATGCACCGGCCAGACCAACCACGTCGAGGTGGTGGAGGTGGTCTACGACCCGCAGGTGATCTCGCTCAAGGAGATCGTGAAGACCGCGCTGGAGGCGCACGACCCGACCCAGGGCTACCGCCAGGGCAACGACGTGGGCACGCAGTACCGCTCCGCCTTCTACCCGGACACCGAGGCGGAGGCCGAGCAGATCCGTGCATGGATCCGCCAGTACGAAGCTGATCTGAAGAGCGCCGGTTACGGCGACATCACGACCGAAGTCGCGTCCGTGGAGAAGGACGGCGTGACGTACTACCTGGCCGAAGAGGAGCACCAGCAGTACCTGCACAAGGTGCCGAACGGCTACTGCCCGCATCACTCCACGGGTGTGGCCTGCGGCATCTAGCTAGTACCCGTGCTTTGAGGGGAAACCGCCCTTGGGCATGCGAGTCTTGGTGGCGTCGTTGTGGATCCAGCGCGCCACCCGCACGAGCTCGGGGCGCGTGAGCAGGCCCGCACCGGCGTGCTCGCCCTGGCCGTGCACCACGGCGTTCCAGTACGCGACCGTCTCGTCGTGGTAGTTGTGCCCGTGGGGGGACGGGTAATCCTTCGAGGGCAGCTGGTCGATGCCCACCTGCCAGAACGTCACCAGCGGCATCCACCGCATCGTGTCCAGCGCGTCTAGGTGCTGCGCCCGCGGCGCCGGCACACCACGGGAGCCGGGCTCTTTGAGCCAGTCCGGTGCCCGCCACGCCAGATTCGGCTCCCACCACACCACAGGGTCTGAGGCGTGCTGCGCGAACACGAAGCGCGGCTCCTCCCAGGCGTTGGCGTAGTTTTCGCCGCGGAAGTCGTGGCGGATGTGGGCGGGGTGCGCGGTGAAGCGGACGTGGCGGCCGCCGTCGATAAGCGGGAGGCGCTGCGGCGAGCCCTTCGCGCGGTGCTTGGTCAGCTCGCTGTGGTTGTGTGCGAATCCCGGCGTGCCGGTGAACACGCCGCCGGCGGTCTGATCGAGGAACTCGTCGACGGTGTCGAACGCGTCGGAGACGCCGTACGCGCCGAGCGATTCGCCGCCGATGTACAGCTTCGGGCGCGCGTGCGGGTCGAGGCGGTCGAGCTCGCCCCGGATGGCCTCGATGAGCACCCGCGAGGAGCGCACCGGATTCGCGCGGTCCGCCATGTAGGAGTAGGCCGAGGGCAGGTAGGAGTACTGCATGGACACGATGGCGGAGTCGCCGCGCGTGACAAACTCGAAGCCGGACGTGTGAAAGTCGTTGATCCAGCCCGTGCCCGCGGCGGACATCACCGCGATGTGGCTGCGCTCGAACGCGCCGGTGCGGTGCATCTCGCGCACGGCCACCGCGGCCATCTCCTCGAAGTCCGGGTCGGCGTCGGCCTCGGCGTCCAAGCCCACGAAGACGCGGATCGGCTCCATCGCGTCGCCGCTGACCAGCCGCTCGATGTCCTCCTTGCGGGGCCCGCCCGCAACCACCGCGCGGCCCTGGCGGCCCATCGTGTTCCAATCCACCGCGGAATCCGGCGAACCGGAGCGCTGCGGGCGGCGCGGCTGGTCGGCGCCGCGCAGGAACTCGCGGTCCAGCTCCAGCGCCTGGCGGCTCACGCGTTCCGCGAAACGGCGCACGACCATCCGGTCGCCCACCACGACGAGCACCGCGCCGCCGCCGATAACGGCCAGCGGCCAGGACGCCACCGGCGGCAGCTTTTTGCCCAGCAACTCGTTGATCGCGTCGATGAAGGTCTGGATCGCGTCGCCGACGAGCAGCACCGCGCCGTAGCCGAGGGTGCCCAGCGTGACCCCCACAATCTGCGCGCTCACCTTGAACGTGTCGTCGCTTTCCACCAGCCGCTCTTGGTGTATGCGGCGGCGCATGGAGGTGGCGAACACGCCGACGGTGACGCCGGTCATGGCCACCCGCACCGGGAGGGGAAGCGGACGGCGCGGGGAATCGTCGAGGGCAGGGCGGAGGGCTTGCGAAGCTACCGTCGCAAAGCCATGTCCGATGCCCTGCAGCACGCCCACATTTGCCGCGGTGGCCCACCAACTGTGCGGCAGGAGGGAGGGCGACACCGCGCCCCACGTGGCCACCTCAGCGCCGATGAGGCCCGCGCCAAAGTTCGGCGGCAGGCGGCGAGGGCCCCGCATGCGCACGCCGGGGGAGATGTCGCCGAGCATCTCGAGGGCGGCGATGGGCACCGCGAGAAGGCCGTCGCGTTTCACGGAGTATCGGTCGCGGGCGCGCTCGAGCGCGGCGGGGAGTTGGTTCAGGGCTTTGCGTGTGTCGCGCAGGAGCTGGAATGCCACGGGTGTGATTGTCCCAAATTTGCTCCGGTCGCGGGGGAGGCGGGGCGGGAGTAGCCTCCAAGCCGTGAGCGAGCAGACCGAGCACACGCTGCAGCACAACGGGCCGAAGATTGTGGCGCACCGCGGATTTTCCGGCAGGTATCCCGAGCTGACGCGCCGGGCGTTCGAGGAAGCGCTGAAACTGCCCATCCACGGCATCGAATGCGACGTGCGGTTGAGCCGCGACGGCCGCGTGGTGGTGTTCCACGACGCGTCGGTGTCGCGCACCACAGACGGCACGGGGCGGGTGGACTGCCTGGACTTTGCGGAGCTGCGGCAGCTCAACTGCGGTACCGCGGACGAGCCGCAGCGCATCATGCGCCTGGAAGAACTGCTGGAGCTCATGCAGGACCACCCGGACAAGCACCTCTACATTGAGACCAAGCACCCCACCATCTACGGGCCCGAGGTGGACGAGCAGACGCTGCGCAGCCTCCGGTATGCGGGCCTGCACGAATCCGAGAACGTGCACGTGATCTCCTTCTCCCACCGCGCGGTGCGCTACTTCACCGAGATGGCGCCGGAGTTGGAAACCTTCTATCTGTTCCGGCTCAAAGAGATGCGGTGGAACAGGAAAAACCGCATGCTCTCCCGCCCCTACGGCGTGGGGCCGGCACTGCAGCACCTGCAGCTGCGCCGCGAGCTGCTGGGCTACCAGGGGCTGAAGACGTATACGTGGACCGTGAACACGCCGCGGCAGATGCAGTGGTGCGCCGACAACGGCGTTGACGTGATTGCCACCGACCAGCCTGATGTCGCCCTGGCAACGTTTGGCCAGGTGCCGTCAGCGGCGCTGGCTGGGTAGGCGGAAGCACATGACCGGCATCATCGCGCACCGCGGCTTCAACGGCCTGTACCCCGAAAACACGCGCCGGGCCTTCGAGGAAGCGCTCAAGCTGGACATCGCGGGCATTGAGTGCGACGTCAACCTGAGCCAGGACGGTGAAGTGGTGGTCATCCACGACCTCACCGTGGACCGCACCTCCGACGGCAGCGGCGAGGTAGGGCAGATGACTCTGGACGAGTTGCGCCAGCTCAACGTCGGCACCGAGGACGACCCGCAGCAGATCATGCTGCTGGACGAGCTGCTGGACCTGCTGGAGCAGTACCCCGGTAAGCACATCCTGATTGAGACCAAGCACCCCTCCCCGTTCGGCCCGGCGCTGGAGGAGGCAGTGGCCCGCGTGCTGCGCACCCGCGGGATGGAGCGTGATCCGCGCGTCCACCTCATCTCCTTCAACCCGGAGGCGATCGAGCGGTTCCACCAGCTCCTCCCGGATCTGGAGACGTTCCTGCTCGCTGACGAGGGGTTCGAACCGGTCGGGGAATGCGGCGCCGGGCCGAGCGTGCGGCTGGCTCGGCAGCAGCCCGAGCTTCTCGACGGGCGATTCCGCACCTACGTATGGACCGTGAACCTGCCCAAGGACATGCTGTGGCTTCAACACCACGGCGCGTCCTTGATCGGCACCGACCTGCCGCACATCGCGCTGGAGACGCTGGCGTAGCGTCCGCTGGCATTCGCGGCGGTTGCTGCCATAGGCCTGCCGGTACGATTGCGCCCATGGTGCAACGCAAGCCGAAGAAGAAAAAGAACCGCGAGGACCTGCCCGAGGGTATGTCCCGCCGCGAGGCCAAACTGGCCGCGCGCGCTGCCGAGCGCGAGCAGCTGCAGAAAGACCCCCGCCCGTTCGGCGGCCTCGCGGCCGAGGCGGACCTCGTCGCGCTGCAGGAGTTCGTGCCGTCCGCCACCGCTACGTTCGACGTCAAGGGCACGCCCGTCAACATCGTGACCGTGCTGCCCGGCGCCGGCGCCGCGCTGGTGCGCGAGGAGAGCGAGGGCGGCGAGCGCTTCGTTGCGCTGCAGGTCACCTCCCACTCCCAAAACCCGGGCCGCGACCTCGCCTACGCGCTGAACTGGGTGGTGGATGCGGCACCAGGCGAGACGCTGCAGTCCACCGTCGCCGACGGTTCGCAGCCGGAGCTGGCCACGCTTCTCGACGGCTCCGCCACCCCCACCATCACCACCTACCAGGACTTTTCCTGGTGGTTCCCCGAGGGTGCGCAGGTGCCGCCGCAGATCCAGCAGGCATTCCAGCAGGCCAACAGCGCCGTCTTGCCGTCCGAAAAGGTGGGCGACGGCCTGCCGGGTGCGGTTTGGTGGGTGAACCCGGGCGGCGGCAAAGCCCACATCCGGTGGGTGCGCACCGAGGACAACGAGGCGCAGATGCTCTCCGCGCTGGCCCGCATCGCCGCGCGTGGCGAGCTGAACCTGGGCGAGGGCACCAAGTTCGCCGGCGTGTTCCGCACCCACGGTGTGGTGGTGCCGGTGTTCGATCTTGACCCTTCGGTGGAGGCCGGCGCGTACGAGTCCGCGCTGGCTGCGCTGGACAAACAGATCCAGGCCGAGTACGGCAACGACGCCGCACTCTCGGCCGACGAGCGCAAGCAGCTGGACAATATTAAGTCCCGTCAGGTGACGATCTAGCGTCATCTGCTTGCGCTGGGTTGGCCAAATTCAGCTACTAAGACCCAGCTAACCGCTTGTTTCCGGCGAATAGCTGGGTCCTTCCAGCTGGATCTGGCGGCGGCCGCAGTGCGTGGCACGATGCGTTCCCGCAACGTTTCCTTGCAGACAACGCGCAGTTAACCGTGCGTTCACGCCACGGTTTTACGGTTCGCTACATGCGTTCAACAATCCCGGCCGTCTCCGTGGAGCCGGAAGTCTCCACGGAGTACGCGGCGAACCGCGGGAAGGGGAGCCGGAAGATTGACTGGCGCCAGGTGGGCCTGGCTGCCCTGTTGATCGGGCCGAACCTGCTGCTACTGATCATGTTCACCTACCGCCCGCTGGTGGACAACATCCGTATCTCGTTCTACAACTGGAACATTTCCTCCCCGACGATGACGTGGGTGGGGCTGCAGAACTACATCGACTGGTTCCGTGCGCCCGAGACGTCAACCATCGTCTGGAACACCATCATCTTCACGTTCTTCGCCGTGGCGGGGTCGATGGTGATTGGACTCGCGCTGGCGGTGTTGCTGGACCAGAAGCTGTTCGGTCGGGCCGCGGTGCGCTCGATGGTGTTCGCCCCCTACGTTATCGCCGGCGCAGCCATCGGCGTGGCCTTTCAGTTCGTGTTTGATCCCCGGTACGGGCTGATCCAGTACTTCCTCAACCTCGTGAACATTCCGGTGCCGAACTTCTACCAGAATTCCGGCTGGGCGTTGTTCATGATCACGGTGACGTACATCTGGAAAAACGTCGGCTACGTCTTCGTCATCTACCTCGCCGCCCTGCAGGGGCGTCGGCACGACTTGGACGAGGCCGCGGAAATTGACGGCACGTCGAGCGCGCGCCACTTTTTCCGGGTCGTGCTGCCGCAGCTGCGCGGCACGACGTTCTTCCTACTCATCACGGTGCTGCTGAGTTCTTTCCAGGTCTTTGACGTTATCAACGCAATGACGAGGGGCGGCCCGTTCACTTACGGCACCACGACGATGGTGTTCCAGGTGTACACCGAGACGTTCGTGAACGGCCGTGCGGGTTATGGCGCTGCGGTGGCCACCGTCATGTTCCTCATTGTTCTGATCATCACCGTGCTCCAGATCAAGCTGCAGGAAAGGCTGGACAAGTAAGTGTCGACCAAATTCTCGGCTGAGCCGGGTGCGAGCGGCAAGCAGCGTCCCGCACCGGTCGTGCGCGGCGAGGACACCCTCCCGCCGGTTCCGGGGAGCCAAGCAGACGGTGACCCAGTGATCACCGAGGCGCAGCGCAAACGCACCGGCGCACCCGCGGAGACCAGTTCCCGGGGGATGAAGATCCTCGGCTACATCGCCTTGGTGCTCACCGTGCTGATGATCCTGGTGCCGCTGTATTTCATCGTCATCACGTCGTTCAAGACCTACCAGGATGTGTATTCGGACCCGATCACGTTCTGGCCGGATCCGCTGGTGCCGGAGAATTACGCGCGCGTGTGGGAGACCTCAGGCTTCCCGCAATACCTGCGCAACTCCATCGGCATCACGCTCATCCTCACCGTGGTCAAGGTGGTCCTCGGCGTGTTGTCGGCGTACGCCTTCGCGTTCCTCCGTTTCCCGGGGCGCAACCTGTTGTTCCTGGTCGTCATCGCCGCGTTGATGGTGCCCAACCAGATCACCATCATTTCCAATTACGCACTCGCCGCGTCCCTTGGATGGCGCGACACCTGGACCGGCGTGATCGTGCCCTTGGCGGGAGTGGCGTTCGGCTGCTTCCTCATGCGCAACCACTTCCAGTCGCTGCCGTCCGAGATCATGGAGGCGGCGGAAATGGACGGCGCCGGCTTCTTCACACGGCTGTTCAAGGTGGTCCTGCCGATGTCGTGGCCCACCCTCTCAGCATTCCTGCTCATCACCGTTGTGAACGAATGGAATGAGTACCTCTGGCCGTTCCTCATCACCGATACGCCGGCGGCGGCGACGCTGCCGGTGGGCCTGACGCGCCTGCAGGATGCCGAGGGCCTGACCAACTGGGCGCCGGTGATGGCAGGAACAGTTTTGACCACGCTGCCCATGATCATCGTGTTCATTCTGCTGCAGAAGCAGATGATCAAGGGCTTGACCGCGGGCGCCGTCAAGGGCTAGCCCGGCCACTTACTTTCCACACCATCTCAAGAATGGAGAACCCCATGTCCAACCGCTCTGTAACCAAGCGCCTCGGCGCCGTAGCTTTGGCCGCGCTGACCGCCGTTTCTCTCACCGCCTGCGCAGGCGGCTCCACTAGCGACGGCGGCAACTCCGACGGCGGCAACGCAGCCGGCGACGAGAACAAGATCGTGTTCTGGTCCAACCACCCGGGCAACTCCCGCGACCTTGAGATGGAGCTTATCGAGGCGTTTGAGAAGGAAAACCCGGACCTGGACGTCGAGCTCGTGGACGGCGGCGCCAACTACGAAGAGCTGGCGCAGAAGTTCAACGCCGCGCTTGCAGGCTCCGATCTGCCCGATGTCATCGTGGCCTCCGACGTGACGTGGTTCAACTTCGCGCTGAACGACGCCACGACGCCGCTGGACGACCTGTGGGAGTCCGAGAACATCAACGCGGACTCCTACGTGGATACCCTGCGCGACGACTACGAGTACAACGGCAAGCACTTCGGCGTGCCGTACTCCCGCTCCACCAACCTGATGTACTGGAACACCGAGGACCTGGCGGCCGCAGGCTTGCCCACGGACCGCGGCCCGGAGACGTGGCAGGAGTTCGACGAGTGGGCGGGCAAGCTGAAGGAGACCACCGGCCACCCGGCGTTGACCATCCCGGACGGCTCTAGCTACCTCGACTGGTACTTCCAGGGCATGGTATGGGCGTTCGGTGGTGCGTACTCCCAGGAGTGGGAGCCGACGTTCAGCGACCCGAAGACCATCGAGGCCGCGAAGTTCCTCCAGGATCAGGTAAAGAAGGGCCACATTGAGATCAGCACCGACCCGACCGTTGCGTTCGGCAACGGTAACGCGTCGTCACTGCTGGAATCGACCGGCTCTCTGGGCGGTCTGAAGGAATCCGCGACCGTGCCGTTCATCACCACCTACCTGCCGGGCCCCGGCCCGTCCGCAGCAACCGGTGGTGCCGGCCTGGCGGTGCCGAACGGTATCTCGGACACCCGCAAGAAGAACGCCGTGAAGTTCATCGACTTCATCACCAACACGGAGAACACCATCAAGTTCTCGCAGCAGACCGGGTACATGCCGGTGCGTAAGGACGCGCTCGAGGACCCCGAGGAGCGCAAGTTCCTCGACGAGAACCCGAACGCCGAAACCGCGATCAAGCAGCTCAACGACAACACCAAGCCGCAGGACTACGCCCGTGTGTTCGTGCCGGGCGGCGGCAAGCGCATCGGCGGCGCGCTCGACCGCATCACCGTCGGCGGCGAGGACGTGGAGAAGGTTTTCGCGGATCTGGATACCGAAACGCAGCAGGTCATCGACCGCGACATCGCCCCGAAGCTGGACAAGTAGTTTCACCGGCTGAAGCAGAATAGGAGTCGCACATGGCAACCGTCGAATTCCGGCAGGCGTCCCGCATCTACGATCCGTCTCGCCCGCCGGCCGTCAGCCGCATCAGCTTGGACATCGCCGACGGCGAGTTCCTGGTCCTCGTGGGCCCGTCTGGCTGCGGCAAGT
This sequence comes from Corynebacterium ureicelerivorans, assembly GCF_000747315.1. NCBI lineage: Bacteria > Bacillati > Actinomycetota > Actinomycetes > Mycobacteriales > Corynebacteriaceae > Corynebacterium > Corynebacterium ureicelerivorans. Next base: position 2,136,163 of record NZ_CP009215.1, on the reverse strand, counting down.
CCACCACCCTGCGCATGCTCGCGGGGCTGGAGCCGGTGGACGAAGGCCAGATCTTCATCGACGGCGAGGACGTGACGGAGACGCGGCCGCGCGACCGCGACGTTGCCATGGTGTTCCAGTCCTACGCCCTCTACCCGAACATGACGGCCCGCCAGAACATGGCCTTCGCGCTGCAAAACGCCAAGGTGGACAAGGCGACCATTAAGGAACGGGTCGACTTCGCGGCGAAGATGCTCGAGCTCGAAGACCTCCTGGACAAGAAGCCCGCTGCGATGTCCGGTGGACAGCGTCAGCGCGTCGCCATGGGACGCGCGATCGTGCGCGAACCCAAGGTGTTCTTGATGGATGAGCCGCTGTCCAACTTGGACGCCAAGCTGCGCGTGTCCACCCGCGCGCAGATCCTGCAGCTGCAACGCAGGCTCGGCACAACCACGCTCTACGTCACGCACGACCAAACCGAGGCGATGACCATGGGCGACCGCGTGTGCGTGCTGAAGAAGGGCATTCTCCAGCAGGTGGACACCCCGGCCAATCTGTACGACAACCCGGGCAACACCTTTGTGGCCTCCTTCATCGGCTCCCCCTCGATGACGCTGATTGAGAATGTGCCGTTTATCGACGGCCACGTCGTCGGCGGCAAAGGCCACGCTATGGACTACTACATCCCACGCGACCTAGCGGCGAAGGTGCAGTCTGAGCGCGTCATCGTCGGCGTGCGCCCAGAGAACTGGGAAATCATCGGCGTGAATCAGCCCGGCGAGCACTACGGTCTGCCTGTGGAGGTCGACATCGTCGAGCACCTCGGCTCCGACCTGTACGTCTACGGGCACCGCAAAGAGCGCGCCGACGACGTCATCGCTGTGCGCGGCGATCGCATCACGGTGAAGGTCCCACGCGGCATCAGCGTGGACCACGGAGACACCATTTACCTGCGGCCCATGGAAGGCGGCGTCGTCTTCTTCGACCCGGACACCGAGATCAACTACGACTACCTCTGACCCTGATCCCGGAACCCCATTTCGCGGGTGAAAAGGGGCGGGAGGCCGCCCATGGGCAAAAGCAGGGCGCGCCGGGCAGCCCCTAGCCGTAGACCTTCTCGCCCGCCACCCAGGTCTGCCACGTAATCGGCATGCCCGGGCGGTACGCGAGGTTGATGGCGTTTTCCGCGTCTAGGATGTGCAGGTCGGCCGCCGCGCCGGGGACGAGGGTGCCCTTTGCGGGGCGGCCCTGGGGATCCTTCCCGTTGCCGACATTGTGGCGTCGCAGGGCCTTGGCGCCGCCGGTGGTCGCGGCCTCGATGGCCTCGTCGAGGGTGAGGTGCTGCTGCAGCACCGCGGTGGTGACGCAGAAGTTCATCGAGGAGGTAAAGCTCGTGCCCGGGTTGAGGTTGGAGGCGATGGCCACGGTCGCGCCGGCATCGATGAGCTTGCGGCCGGGGGCCAGCTCCTCGCGGGTGGACAGGTCGCAGGCGGGCAGCAGCGTGGCCACGGTATCGGAATCGGCGAGCAGCTTAATGTCCTCGTCCGACAGGTAGTTCACGTGGTCCACGCTGGCTGCGCCCATCTCCACGGCGAGTTTCACGCCCGGACCTTCGCCAAGTTGGTTGCCGTGCACACGAACGCCCAGGCCAACAGCCTTGCCGGCCTCGAGGACGCGGCGAGACTGCTCCTCGTTGAACGCGCCGCGCTCGCAGAACACGTCGATCCACTGGACGTGGTCCTTCACCGCGTCGAGCATCGGGCCGACGACCTGCTCGACGTATTCTTCCGCGTCCGTCCCCGGCGGCACGAGGTGGGCACCGAGGAAGGTGACCTCGTCCACGTGGCGCGAGGCGACGCGCGCGGCTTCGGCCTCGGATTTAACGTTGAGGCCGTAGCCGGTCTTGGTTTCGAAGGTGGTGGTGCCCAGCGCGTGGGCTGCGGCGACGCGTTCTGCGACCAGCGCGTCCAAGCGCTCCTCGCCTGCGGAGCGGGTCGCTTCCATGGTCACGGCGATGCCGCCGGCGGCGTAGGACTCGCCGGCCATGCGCGCTTCAAACTCCTCAGCGCGGTTGCCGTCGAAGACCATGTGGGTGTGCGAGTCCACCCAGCCAGGAAGCACGGCTCGCTTCTCGACGTCTACAGTTTCCTCCGCCTTCGCCGCCTCAGCCGGCGCCTCGTTGGCGGGGCCGACCCAGGTGACCACGCCGTCGTCGATAAGCATGGCGGCGTCTTTGATGGTCCCGAGCTCCGAGACGGTGCGCAGCTCGGAAATACCGGTGATGAGGGTGCTCATGAGTGCCTTTCGTTGGGGGTTTTGCAGGGCCCAGGGTAATGAGAAGCGCTGACGCGCCCACGAGGGGAAACGTCAGCGCTTGCGGGCGGGACTAGTCGCGCGCCTTGAATTCCATCGGGATGCGCACGCCGCGCTCCTTGGCCACCTCATTGGCGCGGGTGTAGCCGGCGTCGACGTGGCGGATGACGCCCATGCCCGGGTCGTTGGTGAGCACGGCCTTGAGCTTCGCCTCGGCGAGCTCGGTGCCGTCAGCCACGGTGACCTGTCCGGTGTGGATGGAGCGGCCCATGCCCACGCCGCCACCGTGGTGGATAGACACCCAGGTAGCGCCGCCGGAAACGGCAGTCATGGCGTTGAGCAGCGGCCAGTCCGCAACGGCGTCGGTGCCGTCGAGCATGGACTCGGTCTCGCGGTACGGCGACGCCACTGAGCCGGAATCCAGGTGGTCGCGGCCGATAACGATCGGGGCCTTGACCTTGCCTTCCTTGACCAGGTTGTTGAAGATCACGCCGGCCTTGGCGCGCTCGCCGTAGCCCAGCCAGCAGATACGCGCCGGCAGGCCCTCGAACTCGACGTACTCCTCGGCGGCGTCCAGCCAGCGGTGCAGGTGTTCGTTCTCCGGGAAGGCTTCCTTGATGGCCTGGTCGGTGACCTTGATGTCCTCCGGATCACCGGAGAGGGCAACCCAGCGGAAGGGGCCGAGGCCCTCGCAGAACAGCGGGCGGATGTAGGCCGGGACGAAGCCCGGGAATTCGAAGGCGCGGTTGTAGCCGGCCTTGCGGGCCTCGTCGCGGATGGAGTTGCCGTAGTCGAACACCTCGGCGCCCTCGTCCTGGAACTCGACCATGGCCTGCACCTGGGCAGCCATGGACTCGCGGGCCTTCTTGGTAAAGGTGGTCGGGTCCGAATCCGCCTCGTTGTCCCAGTCCTCGAACGGGATCTCGGAGGGCAGATAGGACAGCGGATCGTGCGCGGATGTCTGGTCGGTGACGATGTCGACGGTGAACTCGCCTGCGCGGTGGCGGCGCAGCATCTCCGGGAAGATCTCTGCGGCGTTGCCCACAAGACCCACGGACAGCGCGCGCTTCTCGTTCTTCGCGTCGGTGACCAGCTTGATGGCTTCCTCGAGGTCGGTGGTGACCTCGTCGAGGTAGCGCTTGCCCTGGCGACGCTTCAGGCGGCCCTCGTCCACGTCCACGATCAGGCAGGCGCCGCCGTTGAGGGTGACGGACAGCGGCTGTGCGCCACCCATGCCACCGCAGCCGCCGGTCAGGGTCAGGGTGCCAGCCAGGGTGCCGTCGAAACGCTTCTTCGCCACAGCCGCGAAGGTCTCGTAAGTGCCCTGCAGGATGCCCTGGGTGGCGATGTAGATCCAGGAGCCGGCCGTCATTTGGCCGTACATCATCAGGCCCTCGTCCTCGAGCTTGCGGAAGTGCTCCCAGTTCGCCCAGTCGCCCACCAGGTTGGAATTGGCGATGAGCACTCGCGGCGCCCACTCGTTGGTTTTCCACACACCAACCGGCTTGCCGGACTGAACCAGCAGGGTCTCGTCGGATTCGAGGTCCCTCAGGGTCTCCACAATCGCGTCGAAGGCTTCCCAGCTACGAGCGGCGCGGCCGGTGCCGCCGTAGACGACGAGGTCGTCTGGGCGCTCCGCAACCTCCGGGTCGAGGTTGTTCTGCAGCATGCGCAGCGGAGCCTCGGTCTGCCAAGACTTCGCGGAGATTTCCGTGCCGCGCGGGGCGCGGACCTCGCGTGCGCCTTCGGACCAGTTCTTCGCCATATGGGAATCCTTTCTATTGTTGCTCAATCGCGTTAACGGGTAGACAGTAACCCACGTCACAGGGTGTGGGGAGGGGAGCGTAAGGCAATTTGTCTCGGGTGCGAGACTTTCGTGCGGGAGCGCTCGTGGGTGCGCTCAAACCCTAGGAAGCGACCCAGCGCATGCCCGGTTCCGGGGGTTTGCAGTGGCCGGCGTTTAACGCACCTTTCTACAGCTCGATGTCCTTGGTTTCCCACATGAGCGGTCCAGTCGCTACGAACGAAATTGCCATAGCCAGCAGGTAGTACTGGAACACTTGTGGATGTCCTTGTTCGCCCAGCCAAAGCGTTGAGATACGGTGCCGTGCCGCCAAAAATCGCGGTGGCGAGAGACAGCGTCGTGGCAACCCCTTTCAAGTACGTTGCTGAAATTAGCGACCACCATGTCCCGTAGCTGTTTTGCAGCGAGTTTTCCTTCGTTCCGTCTCCGGTCCGGGGACCGTACGAGGTTGCAGTCCCGGGGCGGATGCGTATCTCGTGCGGGCACTGTTCGGCGCCGCTCATCACGCCGATCCTTCCAGTCCTGCCTGTGCGGCAGAGTCTGAGCCGGGCACCCTCATCTCAAACTTGTCGGTGACAACTGTGTAGTCGAAGTAACCCATGCGGGAGATCGGTTTCATTTTGAGGACATCCAATTTGCCGTCGTCATCGATGAAGTCGTCGTTGATGTGGATCGTCATCACGTCTGCCACGACGAGGTCAATCGTTCCGACCGGGGTGTCGCCTGGGATGCGCAAAGTGGTCTTGTACTTGCACTCGAATTTGGCTGGGCTTTCGGCCACCATCGGTATCCGGTGATTGTCGGCATAAGTCTTCGTGACGCCTTGATCTTCCAGGTGGGACCACTCGCTTTCATCGTGGTCGAGTGCCATGGCGGAAATATTCACCGCCTCGCGAAGGTCGTAGGTCGCCATATTCCACACAAACCAACCGGTTTGCTCGGCGTTGAGGACAGTGTCCTTACGGCGTCCATCCGGATACTGGTTTGCGGAGAACATCACCATTGGCGGGTCGAACGTTAGGTTTTGCCACTGGCTGTACGGTGCGATGTTTTCTTTCCCGTCGGGATCCACGCTGGAGAGCCATCCGATGGGGCGCGGAATCGTGCTCGATTTGAACGGGGAGTACGGCAGCGGGTTCTTCTCGCTCTGTGGGTGCCACTTCACTTCTCTATTCCTTCCACTTGATGTGATGCAGGTAACTTGTCAAACGCTAATATGCTTTGGGCAATGGCTGCAGCGATCCTTGAGTTGGCTGTTGTCTTGCATGTGAGATTCCGCGCGAGCTTGGCGCCCTACCGCAGCTCGCCTACTGCGGCCTCCACCGCTGCGACGTAGTCGCCGCCCTTAACCAGCTGCACCGACTGCTCGATCTCGGGAGAGAGATAGCGGTCGGTGCCGGGCCCTGCCACGCGCGTGCGCAGGGCGGACACCGCCGCGCCGGTTCCGGCGGAAGGCTTACCGTCGCGCATGTCCAGGGCGCGCGCGGCGGTGAGGATCTCCACGGCGAGCACGCGCTGCAGCCCGTCGATGCTGCGGCGCAGCTTGCGCCCGGCGGACCAGCCCATGGAGACGTGGTCTTCCTGCATCGCCGACGAAGGGATGGAATCTGCGGAAGCGGGCACCGCGTTGCGCTTGAGCTCGCCGACGATGCCGGCCTGGGTGTACTGGGCGATCATGTGGCCGGAGTCCACGCCGGGGTCGTCCGCAAGGAAAGCGTTGAGGCCGCGGTTGCGGGCGGGGTCCAGGAAGCGGTCGGTACGCCGTTCGCTTATCGACGCCAAGTCCGCCACCACAATGGCCAAAAAGTCCAGCACGTAGGCCACGGGCGCGCCATGGAAGTTGCCGTTGGAAGCTACCCGGCCGTCCTTGGTAACCACTGGGTTGTCATTGGCAGCGGCAAGTTCCCGGTTGGCCACAGTGGTGACGTGCTCCAGGGTGTCGCGGAACCCGCCGGCGACCTGCGGGGCGCAGCGGATGGAGTAGGCGTCCTGCACGTCGTTGGCTTTGAAACCCTCGAGCGCGGCGGCCAAGATCGGCGAATCGGCGGCGACGGTGCGGATGTTGTATGCAGAGTCCGCCTGGCCGGGATGCGGGCGCAGCTGCTGCAGGTCGTCTTCAAAGACGCACAGAGTGCCGTTGAGTCCCTCCACGCTCATGGCGGTGGCGATGTCGGATACCTTCGCGGCCTCCCGGAGATCCGCGACGGCCAGGCAGAGCATGCCGAGCATGCCGTCGGTGCCGTTGATCAGCGCTAGGCCCTCCTTCTCGCGCAGCACGAGCGGCTCGATGCCGGCCTCGGCCAGCGCTTGGGCGGCCGGGACGATCTCGCCGCCACGGACGCGGACCTCGCCCTCGCCGAGCAGAGCCAGCGCGCAGTGCGCCAGGGGTGCGAGGTCGCCGGAGCAGCCCAGCGAGCCGTATTCGCGCACCACCGGGGTGATGCCGGCGTTGAGGGCTGCCGCGTACGTTTCCGCCACCACCGAGCGCACGCCGGTGCGGCCGGTGCAGAGGGTGGACAGGCGTAGCAGCATCAGGGCGCGGATGACCTCGTCCTCCACCTCTGGGCCTGAGCCTGCGGCGTGGGAGCGCACGAGCGAGACCTGCAGCTGGGCGCGCATGTCTTCCGGTATGTGCTTGGTGGCCAGGGCTCCGAAACCGGTGGAGACGCCGTAGATCGGGGTGGGGTCGGAAGCGAGTTCTTCCACCCGCTGCCGGGTAGCGGCTATTTCTTCCAGTGCGGCCGGGTCGATGACGACCTCGGCACCATGGCGGGCGACGGCCACAACGTCCTCGACGGACGGGGCCCCAATTCCTACAGCAACTGTTTGTGTCATGGGCGCGATATTAGGCCCCCTTTGTGCTCCACGTCACACATTCCCAAAGAATTGTTCTCGTAGCCCAGACGCAGCCTCCGCCAATGCGGTGACCAGGCGCTGCGTGTCCACGCTGTCAACGGGAAACGTCACTGCCAGTGCCGCCGCGGGGCGCGCCAGGTGGTCGAGTACCGCAACCGCCACGGACTCCTGGCCGCGAGAGACCGCTTCGCGCTCGGTAGCGTACCCTTGGCGTCGATAAGCGGAGAGCTCTTGCTTGATCTCGCTGTAGTGGCGGTGTTCGCCCGAGGAGTTGTAGGCCGCGCGCAGCTCCGCCTCCGGCAGCTGCGCCAGCATGATGCGCCCCGAAGCGGTCAACAGCGACGGCAAGCGCACCCCCACCTGCGTGACCAGCGACACAGCGCCGGGAGCGCGAACCTCGTGAAGGTACACAATCTCCGAACCCGCCAGGCGCGTCAAGTGCGCCGAGCCGCCTGCGACCTGGGCGATGCGCGCCAGCGGCTTCGCAGCCAAGCGCACCAGCGGCTGCTGCGTGGTGTAGGCCTGCGCCATCCGGTAGGAAGCGAGCCCTAACCCGTACGTGCTTGGCTTGTGCAGGTGCACCACGAACCCGGAATCTTCCAGCTCGCGCAGCAGGTGGTAGGTGGTGGACCGCGGCAGGCCCAGCTCGCGCTGGATGCGGGTGGCGGAAATCGGCGCGTCCGTGGTGGACAACAGCGCCAGGATGCGCAGAACGTTGTGCGCGGCGGGGACCTGGGGCTTACTCATCGCCCTCAGTATGCCTGCGGCGCTAGGCTCGGAACGCATGAATACCGTTACCGCTGAGCTTTTCACCCCCGCATCCGACTGGTCCGGCCGCGACGACGGCCCTGGCCCCGAGCATGCGCGCTGGCACAGCGTCGTGGACACCGCCGCCGCACCGGCCGAAGGGGCCGTGCACCTAATCGGTTACGCGTCCGACGAGGGCGTCGAGCGCAACGGCGGCCGCCAGGGCGCGGCGAAGGGGCCGGAAGCGTTGCGCACCGCACTCGGCTCGCTCGCGGTGCACAAAGCAAGCACGCTCATCGACGCCGGCACCGTCACCACCCAAAACGAGGACCTTGAAGGCTCCCAGCGCGAGCTGTCCGACCGGGTGCGCGACCTTGTCAGCGCCCAGGGTGCTGAAGGTATGACCGTCGTGCTCGGCGGTGGGCACGAAACCTCCTTTGCCACCCACCGCGGCGCATACGAAGCCATCGGCCCGATGCAGGTGATCAACTTTGACGCCCACTTCGACCTGCGCTCCGCCACCCGCCCCACCTCCGGCACCCCGTTCAGGCAGATCGCGGGCCTGGTCGGCGACGACTTCGACTACTCCGTGTTCGGCATTTCAAAACCCAACAACACCAAGGTGCTGTTCGACACCGCCGACGAGCTCGGCGTGACCACCGTGCTCGATACCGAGCTTGCGGAGATGACCGTGCGCGAGGCCGCCGAGCGCGCACTCGCCACCGTGGAGGGCGACCTGCCCATCCACCTCTCCATCGACCTGGACGTCCTGCCCGCCGCCGTCGCTCCGGGCGTGTCCGCCCCGGCCGGCTTCGGCGTGGAGTACGCCACGCTGCGCGCCATGGTTGCAGCCGTGGCGTCCACGGGGCGGGTGGCGCTGCTGGACGTGGTCGAACTCAACCCTGAGTTCGACGTAGATAACCGCACCGCCAAGGCCGCCGCGCGGCTGATAGACGATGCGGTTGTGGGTGCGAAGCTGCGTCGCTAAGCAAACGCGCCCTAGAACAGCAGGTGGGCCACCGGCACCGTGATCAGCACGGTGAGCACGACGCGAATGAACCAGATCTGCACCATCTTCCAAATGCTCAACGGAATGTCGGTGGCCAAAACCGCCGGGACCATCGCCGAGAAGAAGAAGATCTGGCTCACGCACACCACGGCGATGGTGAACTTCAGCACCATGTCGCCCGAGCCGGCCACAAGGGTGGCGGGTAGGAACATCTCTGCCAAACCGGTGGCCAGCGCGCCCGAGGTCGCCCAGGGATCCGGCAGCTGCAGCGCCCACACCAGTGGGTAGAACACGACGCCCGCCACCTTAAAAACCGGGGTGTAGGCGGCCAACACGAGGCCGATCGTGCCAACCGCCATGATGCCCGGGGTGACCTGAACTGCCATGACCAACCCGTCGCGGAAGTTCGTCCACAGCACCTTGCCTAACGGCTCCGCGCGATTGAGCTCCAGCTTCGCCTCGCGCCACGCGGCCTTGAAACGGTTGCCGGTGACCTCCTTTTCCGGGTGCGGGGTGGCGCCCGGGAAGTAGTCCTCCGGGATGCGCGACGTCGGAGGGATGCGCACCATGATCGCGGTGACGATGAACGAGATGATGAACGTAATGAAGAAGTACGCGGTCCAGTGCTCCATCATGTCCAGCGTCTTGGCCACGATGACCATGAACGTGGCGGAGACGGTGGAAAAGCCCGATGCCACGATCGTGGCCTCCCGGCCGTTGTAGCTGCCGTTTTTGTACATGCGGTCCGTGATGAGCAGGCCGAGCGAGTACGAACCCAAAAACGACGCGACCGCATCCACCGCGGACTTGCCGGGAGTGTGGAACACGGGGCGCATGATCGGCTGCACCATTACACCGATGAACTCCATCAGGCCGAAGCCCACGAGCAGTCCGAGGAAGATTGCGCCGACCGGGATGAGCAGGCCGACGGAGATGACCAGCTTATCCAGGATGAACGGGCCGATATCCGGGTTGAATAGCCAGGATGGGCCGAAGCCGAACGTAAGCATTGCGCACAAGACGATGGCCAGCACCGACAGTGCAGCAAACGCCATGCGGGCGTAATCCTCCTTCCAGCGCCCCGAGACGAATTGGTAGATCGTGCCGGCGATGATGGCGATAAGGGCCAGGTAACGAGTGTTCTCGCCCAGGGTGGAGGTGATCCAGGTGACGATGTGGTCCAGCAGAATCGTGGACTTGGAGCCGTTGATAGAAAACGGAACAAAGAAGGCGAAGATGCCGATCGCGCTGTAGACGAAGAAGCGCCACACCCCCTTCGCCTTCGGGTTCGACTCAGAGGCAGCGCCGACGGTGGGGTCGGCACCGTCGCCGAACGCCGGGTTATCCAGCTCATCTACGAGCACGCTCGAACCGGCCGGCAAATCCTTGACCGGCCAAGCAGGGGAGAACCGGCGCCGGGATTGCGGCTTCGGGTTGGGTGATTCCATCTGAGTCCTTCCGGATTTGCGCAGCCACCTGGTGCGTTAACTGAGCGACAGTTCATGTTGTTTAGTGTTGAGAATCTAGTTTTACACGAAAAGTGACGCGAAACACGGTTGGATGGCCTATTTTCCTTAGTTACTTAGACGTTTCCCCGACAAACCCCCAGCGCACACCACTACAAGGAGGACACCGTGGAAGGTGTTATCGAGACGCTCAACGGCGTCATCTGGTCGAACTGGCTCGTGTACCTGTGCCTCGGCGCCGGTGCGTATTTCACCCTCGTCACCCTGTTTTTGCAGATCCGCTGCATCCCGGACATGATCACCCAACTGAAGTCCGGGGAAAGCTCGGAGCAGGGCATTTCCTCATTCCAATCGCTGATGATCTCGCTCGCCGGCCGCGTTGGCGTGGGCAACATCGCCGGCGTGGCCACAGCGATTGCGTTCGGCGGCCCGGGCGCGGTGTTCTGGATGTGGCTCGTGGCGCTGCTCGGTTCTGCCACCTCGTTCATCGAGTGCTGCCTCGCGCAGATTTACAAGGAGACGGACCGGGACACCGGCGAGTACCGTGGCGGCCCCGCGTACTACATCGAGAAGACCTACAAGCACACCAAGGCCGCCCCGTTCATGCTGGTCTACGCCATCATCTTCGCTGTATGCATGTTGCTTGCCACGTCGTACTTCCTTCCGGGCATCCAAGCCAATGGCGTGGCTGCGGCCGTCGATAATGCATGGGGGATCGACGTGAAGATCTCCGCTGCGGTGATGGCCGTGCTCCTCGGTGTCATCATCATCGGCGGCGTGAAGCGCATCGCGAACTTCGCCTCCATGGTCGTGCCGTTTATGGCCGGAATCTACATCATCGTCGCCATCGTGGTGCTGTTCGCCAACGCTTCCGAGATTCCGCACGTCTTCGGAACCATCTTCCGCGCAGCCTTCGACCAGGAGGCCGCGTTCTCCGGGATGCTCGGCGCCGCCATTATGTGGGGCGTGAAGCGCGGCATCTACTCCAACGAAGCCGGCCAGGGCACCGGCCCGCAATCCGCCGCAGCGGCCGAGGTCTCCCACCCGGCCAAGCAGGGCTTCGTCCAGGCGTTCGCGGTGTACGTGGACACACTGTTCGTCTGCTCCGCCACCGCGTTCATCATCATTTCCACCGACATGTACAAGGTGTTCGGGGGCCAGTCAGAGGACGGCGCGCTGCGCTACGCAGGCTCGCTTCCCGACGGCGTTCCCGTCGGCCCCGGCTACGTCCAAGAAGGCCTGAACTCCTTTGCCGCCGGTCTGGGACCATCGTTCATTGCCTTGGCAATCATGTTCTTCGCCTTCACCACCGTGCTGGCGTACTACTACATGGCAGAGACAAACTTCACCTACCTGAACCGCTGGGTGAAGAACGAGGGTGCCCGCAGGACGATCATCTGGCTGCTGCGCGGCCTGATCCTCGTCGCAGTGTTTGTCGGCGCGACCACCACCCCGGGCACCGCCTGGGCGCTAGGCGACATCGGTGTGGGTGCCACCGCATGGCTCAACATTGTGGCGATCATCTTCCTGCAGGTCCCGGCGTTGAAGTGCCTGTGGGACTACCGCCGCCAGAAGAAGGCCGGCATCGACCCGCACTTCGACCCCGAGGCGCTGGGCATCCGCAACGCCGACTTCTGGGTCGAGCGTAAGAACCGCATGATCGAGGCGGGCACCTGGCCGGGCGTTGAGGGCAAGGTTGTCACCACGACCCGCAACATCTAGCCGTAATCAAACCGGCTGCCTAGGCCTGGCCCCCGTTTAGTGGACACGCTGGAACTGGTCCAGACTGGACCGGAGAAAGCGGAGACACTATCAGCGGACGGCGGTGGATGCCGGAGTAGGCGTGGTGTGTTCCTCCTTCGACTCGGCCGGAGCCAGGTGGGCCGGATCCAGATCAATGCGGCGCAACAGCTGGGCGTTCAGCGCCACAACGATGGTCGAGGCAGACATCAAGATCGCGCCCACGGCCGGGGACAGCACGAACCCGATCGGGGCGAGCACGCCGGCGGCCAGCGGCACGGCGAGGATGTTGTAGCCAGAGGCCCAGATGAGGTTCTGGATCATCTTGCGGTAGCTGGCCTGCGAGAGCTCAATCATCGAGAGCACTGCCCGCGGGTCATCACTGGCCAGGACCACTCCGGCGGATTCCATGGCCACATCCGTGCCGGCCCCGATGGCGATACCGACCTCCGCGCGGGTCAGAGCGGGGGCGTCGTTGACACCGTCGCCGACCATGGCCACGCTCAGGCCACGCTCCTGTAACTGGGTGACCTTGGTGTCCTTGTCCTGGGGCAGGACCTCGGCGAAGACCTCATCGATCCCCAGGTCCTGGCCAACGGCCTGGGCCACCTGCTGCGCGTCACCGGTGATCATCGCGACCTTCACCCCGCGGTCCTGCAGGGCTTTCACGGTGGCGCGGGATTCGGGGCGGATCTTGTCCTCGACGGCCACCGCACCGATGATCTGACCGTCGCGGACAATATGGAGCACACCGGCCCCACGCTCGGTCCAGGCGCTGGTGGTGTCGGTGAGCTCGGCCGGGGTGGTGAGGTTGAGCTCGCGCAGCATGTTCGGCCCACCCACGAGGATCTCAGTGCCGTCGACAGTGGCCCGGACCCCCCGGCCGGAGGCGGCGCTGAAACCAGTTGCACGGATTTGCCGACGGGAGGCCTCGGGGTGGGCGGCCGCGGCCGCCACGATGGCGCGGGCCACGGGGTGCTCGCTGTCGGCCTCCGCGGCGGCGGCCAGGGCCAGCAGCTCGCCCTCGGTGACGCCGGCAGCTGCCGCGACACCGGTGACCGCGTGCGCACCCTCGGTCAGGGTGCCGGTTTTGTCGAAGAGCACCACGTCGATGGTGCGCATCCGCTCGAGCGCCATCCGGTCCTTGATGAGCACCCCGGATTTCGCGGCCCGCTCGCTGGAGATCGCAATGACCAGCGGAATCGCGAGGCCCAGGGCGTGCGGACAGGCGATGACCAGAACCGTGACCGTGCGCGCCACGGCATCGTCCGGGCTGCCGATAATGGTCCACACCACCGCGGTGATCAGAGCGGAGATCAGCGCGAACCAGAACAACAACGCGGCCGCCCGATCCGCCAGGGCCTGGGCCCGGGAGGAGGACTCCTGGGCGTCGGCAACCAAGCGTTGGATCCCGGCCAGGGCGGTGTCCCCGCCGGTAGCCTCCACCCGGATGCGGACGGTGTTGTCGGTGGCCACAGTACCGGCGACCACCTTGTCACCGGTGTCGCGGAAGACGGGACGGGATTCGCCGGTGATCATCGCCTCATCGAATTCGGCGGCTCCGTCGAGGATGGTTCCGTCGGCCGGCACCCGGGCGCCGGCCCTCACCAGCACGACGTCGTCGACGACCAGCTCTGAGATGGCCACGGTGCGGGTGGTCCCGTCGATGACTTTCTCGGCCTCATCCGGCAGCAGGGCAGCCAGCGCGTCAAGCGCGGAGGACGCGGCCCCGAGAGCACGCATCTCCAGCCAGTGGCCCAGCAGCATGATGGTCACCAGCAGGGCCAGCTCCCACCAGAAGTCCAGGTCAAAATCGCCCAGCCCCAGAGTGGTGACCCAGGAGGCGACAAACGCCACGGTGATGGCCATGGCGATCAGGAGCATCATCCCGGGTTGGCGGGATTTCAGTTCGTTCCATCCGCCCTTGAGGAAAGGCGTTCCGCCGTAGACGAAGATGATCGTGCCCAGCACCGGGGGGATCCAGGTGGATCCGGGGAATGCCGGGAGGTTGTAGCCGAGCAGCTGGGCGACCATGGGGCTGAAAATAACGACGGGAATGGACAGAATCAGCGACCACCAGAAGCGTTCCCGAAACATTGCGGTGCTGTGTCCGGCGTGTTCGCCGTGACTATGAACCTGGTGGTCTTCGTCCAGGGCGGAGTGCGGGTGATCGTGGGGCATCGCCTGGCCGTGGGTGTCGGCATCTGCGTGGTGTTCGTGGCTGGCATGATCCGGGTGGTGGGTGTGGTCTGTTTCCGGAGCGGGGTGATCACCATGGTGATCACCGGAATGGTGGGGAGTGCTCATGAGGTTCCTTCCGCTCAACCCGGTCGGGGTCGAGATGATGGGTAAAACTGATCAGGATAAGACGGTGTAGCCGGCCTCTTCGATGGCCCGGCGAACCATCTCCGGAGGTACGGCACCGGTGACCGTGACGGTGGAAACACCACCAGCAGCGAGATCAATCTGGACGTCGTCGACCTGGGGGAGGGCCTGAAGGGCCTGGGTAACGCTTTTCACGCAGTGCCCGCAGGTCAGGCCGGTGACCTGGTAGCTAGGGGAGGATCCTCCTGCTGACGAGTCGCTGGCGGCAGGGATGGAGGCGGTGTCGGCTTGTGAGTCGGGTCCGCAACAGCTGCAGCCGTGAGAGGCCATCGGCAAGAGGCGGGGCGTGGAGGTGTTCATGGGAAAACTCCTATGGGTCGATGGGATACGGTAACGCTCGCTAGCATATACCCCCCTGGGGTATATTTCCAAGAGGTAGAGGGCACGGCCCTCACGCGGGGCAGGGTGTGGTCACCGAGCAGCCTCCTAACTGCCGGGAGGGGACAGCGGGAGGCGGATGGCAAACACCGCTCCGCGACCGGGCCCGGGGGAGGTGGCGGTGAGAGTGCCGCCATGGGCCTCGACCAATGCCTTGGAGATGGTCAGACCGATACCGGCCCCGCCGTTGTCCCGGCTGCGGGCGGCATCCCCCCGGTAGAAGCGTTCGAAGATGTGTCCGATCTGGCCAGGTGGGATGCCCTCGCCGTCATCGGCGACGTGGATGAGCGCGGTGGACGCCCCCTGTCGGTGGACGCTGATCCGGACCTGCCCGCCGGCCGGGGTGTGCCGTAGCGCGTTCGACAGGAGATTGCTCATCACCTGGCCGAAGCGTTGCCGGTCCACGAGCACCCGGGCGGTGTCCGTAATGGCCTCGACCTGTAAATCGACGCCTTTGTCAGCATAAGCTTCCCCGGCGGCAGCAGCGGCGGTATGGAGCAGATCCCCGAGCCCTTCCTCCGCCAGGTCCAACTCGATCCGGTGTTCCTGGGCCCGGGAGACATCGTCGATGTCTTCCATCAACCGGGTCAGGCGGGTGAGTTGGTCAGCCATGATCGTGTGGGTGGCATTATTCCAGTCCACGGCCCCGTCCTGGAGACCGTCGAGGTAGACCGTGAGCACCGATAAGGGGGTGCCCATTTCGTGGGCCAGATCAGAGAGCATCTGGCGGCGGACCTGTTCGGTGTGTGCCAGCCGGTCGGCCATGGTGTTGAAGGCATGCGCCAGGGTGGTGACCTCGGGGCCTGCTTCTCCGGCGGGCACGCGGATACGATAGTTGCCGGCCGTCAGGCTGGTAGCGGCGCGGGTGAGATCCTGCAGGGGGGTGCGCAGGCGACGCGATAACCACAGGCTGGCCAGCAGGGCGCTGATCAAGGCGGTGGGCAGGGCGACGGCCAGGGTGATCACGTTGGCGTCCCGGTAGGCCTGCTCGGCATGGAACAGCTCCAGCGAGGGGTACTCCCGGCCCGTCATCAACATATGATCCTGAAACAGGGTCGGGCCCACCATCGTGGCCACGGTCGCGGCCACCAGCAGGCTAATCACCACGACCAACACCTGGGCGGCCAGGAAGCGGAAGGTCAGGCCGGGTCCGTGATTCATGGCTGCCCCACCCGGTAGCCCACGCCACGCACGGTGTCGATAAACCCCCGGCCCCGGGTGTCGGTGCCGAGCTTGCGACGCAAGTTGCCGATGTGGACATCGACGATGCGTTCATCACCGACCCAGGTGGTGTCCCAGACCTCGGCGACCAGGTCGTGGCGGGTCAGCACCTGGCCGGGGCGCAGGGCCAGGGCAACCAGCAGCTCGAACTCCGTACGGGTGAGCTCCACGGTCGTCTCCCCCACACGCACCTGATGGGCGACGGGGTCAAGGATGAGGTCACCAACGATCAAGGGGGTGGTCACCTGCGGTGGGGTGGTGCTGGTGCGCGGACGGCGCAGCACCGCATGCACCCGGGTCACCAGTTCCCGGATGCTAAAAGGTTTGGTGATGTAGTCATCCGCCCCCAGGGTCAAACCGCTGATCTTGTCGTCCTCGCTGCCACGCGCGGTGAGCATGAGGATGTAGCAGTCCGAGAAGGTGCGGATCCGTCGGCACACCTCCAGGCCGTCGAGTTCGGGCAGCCCCAGATCCAGCACCACAACATCGGGAGAAAAGCGACGGGCCTCGTCCACGGCCTGGGTGCCGGTGTGCGCCTGGCGGGTATCGAAGCCGGCCCGGATGAGGTAGGAGGCCACCATCTGAGCCAGGGGTTGTTCATCATCGACGACCAGCACCCGCCCCAGGGGCGTGGCGGTGGTCGGTGTGCGGTCAGCCATAGACCCCAGTATCGCTCCGGGCAGGGGGAATACCGCCCTCGCTCAGTGCCCGGCGCGGCAATCTTCATCAAATCTTCAAACATCACCCTTCGACCGCCGTCACCCCTGTACCCCACCCCAGGCCGGCGGCATCGCCTCTCCTCGTCGGTTCAGCAGGCACCACCAGGGAATTCACTGCCTGCACCGCATACCCGGGGCGGGTAGAAGGACATCGCCCACGGCTGTGGGGTGGTGCCCCGGTTGTGACCCAGCCCACCAAATTCACCCCCTTTTCGCCCTGTTATAAGGCTGTGAGCAGGGTTTTTGATTTCTAGTCAGTCAGACACCCGTGCTAGATAAAGGTATGGCATCGACCTTGAGACGGTGTCTTCTCACGGTCTTACCACGATCCAAGGAGATTGACGTGAAACGAGCAGCGATCGCAGCCACAGCCCTTGCCCTCGCCCTCACGGGGTGTTCGGCCGCCGACCCGGAACCCACCGCCGACGGGACGGTGTCTCAGGACACAATCCTGACTACCCATGGCCTGGCCGACATGGACGCGGTGGAGATCATTGATCACCTCGACCGGCAGAAGGTCACTGAGCGTCCCACGGATCTGATCGCCTCAGTGCGTTCCGATGAACTGCTGCTCTCGAGCGGTGACCAGGAAGTCGCGCTCGATCTTCCCGACAATCAGACGTATGTCTCGATCGCACCCTATCTCACCTCCACCCACGACTGCTTCTACCACAGCCTCACGACCTGCGTAGGGGAACTCGACAATGAGGATATCCAGGTCACGATCACCGATGAGGCGACCGGTGAGGTGCTGGTGGACGAGGCGACAACCACCTTCGACAACGGGTTTATTGGCTTCTGGCTTCCCGATGATGTCACCGGCCTGATTGAGGTCAGCTACCAGGGGCGTACCGGCACCACGGAGTTTTCCACCACCGACGACGGTGCCACCTGTGTCACAGACCTGCGCCTGACGTGACGGCTCAGCAGGGTCCTCACCTGCGCCTGTCTCCCGTGTCACTGAAATCTAACACCAAGGAAGGTTAAATCATGATGAACGCGTTTTCCCGACGACAGGTTCTGCTCGGCGGGCTCGTCCTCGCCGGCACAGGGGCCGTGGCCGCCTGCACCAGCGACACTGGGCCCGCTGCCTCGGCACCAGGTTCCTCTCTTCGCCCCACTCCCACCCCCACTGCGCTCGGTGAGCCGACGGTGCGCCGGACACTGACCGCCCGGCCCCTGTCTCTGGATATCGGCGGCATCGAAGCCAAGACGTGGGGATACGTCTCTGACACCGGGGATACGGCCATTGAGGCTACCGCCGGCGACGTCCTCCAGGTCGATATCACCAATGAACTGCCTGAGAGCACCTCCATCCACTGGCATGGTATCGCAGTCCACAACGCCGCCGACGGTGTGCCCGGCATGACCCAGGACCCCATTGAACCTGGCGAGTCTTTCTCCTATGTTTTTGAAGTCCCCCACGGTGGCACCTACTTCTACCATTCCCACTCCGGCCTGCAGCTTGATCGCGGCCTCCACGCCCCTCTGATCGTCCGTGACCCGCAAGACGCTGAGGACCAGGACGTCGAGTGGACCATCGTGCTCGACGACTGGGTGGACGGCATCGACGGCAGCAGTCCCGAAGATCAGCTGACCATGTTGACGGGGATGGACATGGGCGGACACGGAAACATGGACATGGGAGGTCACGGCGGGATGGATATGGGTGGTGAGGGGGGCATGATGGCCCAAGGCACGCCCGATCTGGCTCTGGGCGGAGATGCCGGCGATGTGATGTATCCGCACTACCTCATCAACGGGCGTATCCCCCGTGCTCACCGGACCTTCGAGGCTCGCCCGGGCGACAAGGCCCGCCTGAGGTTCATCAACTCCGGTGGTGACACCATCTTCAAGGTGGCCCTCGGTGGTCACCGTATGACCGTCACCCACGTCGACGGTTTCCCGGTCCGTCCCCACGACATCGAGTCGTTCTACCTGTCGATGGGTGAACGCGTCGACGTGGAGGTGGTACTCGGTGATGGTGTCTTTCCCTTGACCGCCCTGGCCGCCGGCAAGGACGACCGCGCCTTTGCCGTCATCCGGACCGCCGCGGGCCAGACCCCCGCACCAGAGACTACCTTCCCCGAACTCACTGCCCCCGGTACCTTCTTGACGTCCTTTGAGCCGGCGGAACGAGCCCTGCTCCCGGCCGGTGACGTGGATAAGGAAACAGCGGTCGAATTAACCGGCCAGATGATGCCCTACCAGTGGGGGCTACGCATCGACGGTGCTGATTCCCCGGGCACAGTCCAAGAAGGCCAACGCCTGCGGATGCGGATGCACAACCCCACGGCCATGCCCCATCCGATGCACATCCACGGTCACACGTGGGCGTTGCCCGGCAGCGGCGGGCTGCGCAAGGACACTGTCCTCATTCTGCCCGGCGAAACGGTGGACGCGGACTTGATCGCTGACAACCCCGGTGAGTGGGCATTTCACTGCCATAACGTCTATCACATGGAAGCCGGGATGTTCAGCTCGCTTCGCTACGAGTAACCCCCACAGCAGGGGTGGAGTACCGAGGTGGGCAGAGTCGCTGCAGACCACCCACCGGGCAGCACGATGACCTTCCTCGGTGTTGTGGTCTTCCGGGACAACCAAAACACCGTCTTCTTCCCCACCGCCCCGGAATAAGGAGATCTAATCCATGCCGAGCACATCCCGCAGAGCCGCCATCGCGGTTGCCTTCCAGTTCCACTCGCCAGGAGGCCAAACCGAGATTATCTACGCAAAGGAGGAACGTGCCCCGCTGCCGGACTTCTCCGGCCCGTCGCTGATGGAGGAGGGTGAGGAGATCAGCCTGTCTGATTCTGAAGACGAGGTCGTCGTCCTCAACGCTTGGGGCCAGTGGTGTGCACCGTGTCGGACGGAAGTCGATGACCTGCAGCTTGTCCACGCAGATCATGGAGATGCACTCGTACATATTTCCCAGCGGCTGCGTATCTCTCAGCCGAAGGGTGCGGAGCGTGGCTTCTTCGGTGCTGTGGCCGAGCCGCTGCCGAGTGCGAAAAAGCTTGACGCCCTGGCCTACAAGTCCGCCATCATTACGTTGCCCGTGCTGGGGTTGGGCATTGTTCTGGGGGCGATTTGGGCGGAGGCCTCGTGAGGCCGGTTTTGAGGATGGGATCCGAAGGAGACCGCATCCTTTATCTCCTGGGTGCTCTATGCCGCCTACCTGCATGCCAGTGCCACGGCCGGGTGGCGCGATCACAAGGCCGCGTGGATCAATATCCTGGCCCCGGCCACGATAATCTTCAACCTGTTTTTCATCAACCTGGTCGTCTCCGGCCTGCACTCCTATGCCGGCCTGAACTAAATCCGGATTCGTCAACGCTTTGCCGGACACCCCCAGATCCACTGGGAAAATACTGAAAGTTGCTGTCACATGACTCGAAGGATTGGGCATATATTCACAACTGAGCGGCAACCCGAAGAAGGCCGTGATCTCCGGTGAAGGCTAGTGCTGCATCAGACGTGACAGTCTCACGTCTTTCTCGGGGGATAGCCGGCGATAACTGGCGCAGATTGGCCGGTCCCACCGCGCTCATGATGGGAGCTGCGGTGGTCTGGTGGCTGGCGCTGCCGCCACGCGGTTGGTGGGTGCTGTTCCCGGTGGGCGTGACTATGTTCATGCTGGCTTTGGCAGATCAACCACTACGCAACCGTTTGTGGCTCGGTGGGTTGGGCGGGGTGGCGCACTACGCTCTTGCTCTGCGCTGGCTCACCGACTTCAACACTGCCGGGTACGCTGCTGTTGTTGCCGTTCAGGCGCTACTGTTAATGCTGGTTGCCGCGGTATCGCCTAACGAGGCGGCTTTTCGCAGCCGCTGGTCGGGCTGGTGGCTGCTTACCCCTGCTGCCTTGGTGTTATTGGAGGCTGTGCAGCACCGGTTCCCGTTCGGCGGTTTCCCGCTGTCCGCTTTCGGATACAGCCAGACCGATGGTCCTTTCATGGCGGCAGCGCCCCTGGGTGGGACTCTCCTGGTGACCGCGTTGGCCGCAGTTGCGGGGGCCGTTGTTACCGCTGTCATCTTCGGGCCGAGACGAGCCCGTGCAGCATCCGTGGTCGCAGTGGTCGTGGTACTCGCGGTACCGGCGTTCGCGCCAACGATCGTAGATGATACGGCAGAAGGCAGCCTTGACGTCGTGCTCGTGCAGGGTGGAGGCCCCCGCGGGCTTCGCGCGGTCAATACCGATCCGTTTGATACGACCCGCCGGCACCTACAGGCTGCCGAAGATATCACCGGGGACCCTGATCTGGTTCTGCTGCCCGAAAACGTCGTCAATATCGACGGCTCAATCGACGGGACGCGCGTTGATGCAGCTTTCGCTGAACTGGCCAGGCAACTCGACACGAACATCGTCGTCGGAATTACCGAATCCGAGGATCAACATTTCCGGAACGCATCCATAGTGTGGGGACCGGACGGGACCCGGTTAGGACGCTATGAGAAGCATCATCGTGTGCCGTTCGGCGAGTACATCCCTATGCGCAATCTGATTGAACGACTCAGCGAGGACGCACGGTTCATTCCCCGCGACGCCATTGCCGGAGAGGGACCGGCGGTGCTCGATCCCAGCGGGACACCACGATTGGGGATCGTCATTTCTTATGAGGTCTTCTTCGCCGACCGGGTCGCCGATGCCGTTCGCAATGGTGGGCAGCTACTCCTCGCACCGACCAACGCCGCGTCTTTTGTGACCGAGGAAGTACCTGCAATTGAAGTGGCCGCATCCCGGATGCGTGCCCGCGAGTTTGGCCGCACCGTTCTCCAGGCTGCCCCCACCGGATACTCCGCAGTTATCCAGCCCGACGGCACAGTCTCACAACTCAGTGGCCTGGGCACGAACGAACTGCTGACGGCAACCGTTCCCCTTCATACTGGTTTGACGCCGTATGCGCGCATGGGGGATACGCCCCTGTTGGTTCTCGCGATGCTGGCTCTTGCATGGCCTGCGGTTACCGGCCTCGTCAGCTGGCGCAGGAGAAGGCAGGTTACGGAAATATCCCACTAAACGTGGATTACGGCACCTGCTCCTCGTTGGCGGGACGCTCGCCGCCCCCATATATGACGAGCACGGACTGCTTCCCCTGTGCCCCGGTCTGCCCTGCCTGGAGAAGCTATCAAGTCTGGGCTGTGTCGGCGATGAGTGAGAAGCGTCTCTGCGGTCTGAGGTGGGTGCCTCATGCCCAGTCACTGCCGCCGGTTCCGGTGTCGGGGCCGGTCCTGGTGAGTGCGGGAAGGTTAGACGGTGGCGCCGTGCTCGGCGAACCAGGGCAACGGGTCGACCGCCCCGCTGCCAGTCGGGTAACGCTGCGAAGTGCAGGTGAGAGCCGGTGGAAAACCCCCGGTTGCCCATGCCAGCGATCCTCTGACCAGCGGTGACGCGTTTTCCAACGGTCACGTCGAGAGTTTCCATATGGCCGTAGACGGCAATCGAGCCATCATCGTGCTGGATGCGGATCCACTGCCCGAAACCGGAGGCCGGGCCGGAGTCGATGACAGTGCCGCCCATCACCACCCGGCGGCGGGGCCCGCGACTGAGGATGGTGACCGGTTCACGTTGGGCGGCATCAAGATAGTGGCTTTGTTCGCTGCGGAACTGACTGAGGGTGACCGTGATGCCCATGCCCTTTAACGTGCATTTTGTACAAGAAGTGCAGCAACGATCGCGGCCGTTCCGGAAGTCCTGCCCGCCGAACGGGACGCTTAGGGGCAGGCACCTCCTTGACTGATACCCCCCAAGGGTATAGGTTGAAGGTTGTTGGGGCACCTCCACTCCTGCCCTTCAGGACATCAAGGAAAGGATCATCTAATGAGCGCCGTAACAAAGAAGTACATCATCGAAGGCATGACCTGCGGACACTGCAAGTCCTCCGTGGAGGAGGAGATCGGCGAGGTCGCCGGTGTGACCATGGTGGAGGCCACCGTGGATACCGGGCAGGTGACCGTCACGGGTGAAAACTTCACCGATGACGATGTTGTCGCCGCTGTCACGACAGCCGGCTACACCGTCAAGCTCTAATCCCTGGGCCCGGTCCCCGCCTCGGGTAGACACGGCCGGGCCAACCCTGCTGGATATGACCATCAGGCCCAGCCATGCTGGTTCGAAATCCCCGACGGTGCATCTGTGGGTGGCCTTTTGGAACCTCGGAGATGCACCTCACCACTGTTTGCTGAAGGACTGATCACTGATGATTCAGACTCAACCGTCGGTTGACCTACTCCAGGTCGATCTGGGCGTTACCGGCATGACCTGTACGTCGTGCTCAGGGCGGGTGGAGCGCAAGCTCAACAAGCTCGATGGCGTGGAGGCCACCGTCAACTTCGCCACCGAATCCGCCTCCGTCAGTTACGACCCCACCAAAGTCGACGCCGATCGGCTGATCGAAACCGTGCGGGGTGCCGGGTACGACGCGTTCACCATGGGGGATCAACACGCCTCCGCCGTGGGCAGCGGCCCGGAGGAGGACACCGAGGTGGCCGGTGACCGCCACGAACAGGCCCGCGAGGCCGAGGCCACAGACCTGAAGTCGCGTCTGATCGGGTCGACGATCCTCTCCGTTCCGGTGGTCGCGATCTCGATGATCCCGTCCCTGCAGTTCATGAACTGGCAGTGGGCCCTGCTCGTCATGTCCACCCTGATCTACTTCTACGGTGGCGCCCCGTTCCACCGGGCGACCTTAACCAACCTGCGTCACCGCTCGACCACGATGGACACGCTTGTGTCTCTGGGCACTACCGCTGCGTATCTGTGGTCGCTGTGGGCCTTGTTTTTCGGCAACGCCGGGCGCCCCGGCATGGTCATGGAGGCGAGCCTGCTGCCCCGCCAGGACGGCATGGACCACATCTACCTCGAGACCATCGCCGTAGTCATCACCTTCCTGTTGCTCGGCCGGTGGTTTGAGGTCCGCGCCAAGGGCCAGTCCTCCGCGGCGCTGAAGTCCCTGCTGGACATGGGTGCGAAAGACGCCGCGGTGATCCGCGACGGTAAGGAAGTCCGCGTCCCGGTCTCACAGCTGACAGTCGGTGACGTCTTCGTCGTCCGCCCGGGTGAGAAGATCGCCACCGACGGTCGTGTCATCGAGGGCACCTCGGCCATCGACGAGTCGATGCTGACTGGCGAGTCCGTTCCCGTCGAGGCCGCCCCCGGCACCCCGGTCACGGGCGCGACGATCAACACCTCCGGTCGACTGCTGGTCGAAGTCACCCGCACAGGTTCGGAGACCACGCTGTCCCAGATGGCCAAGCTGGTCACTGACGCCCAGGCGAAAAAAGCCCCAGTCCAGCGCCTGGTGGATAAGATTTCCTCGGTCTTCGTCCCGACGGTCATTGTCGTCTCCATCATCACCCTGATCGTCCACCTCGCCCTCGGCAGCGGGGCGAACTGGGCCTTTTCCGCCGCAGTCGCGGTGCTGATCATCGCTTGCCCATGCGCCCTGGGACTGGCCACCCCGACCGCCCTGCTGGTTGGCACCTCCCGGGGCGCGCAGCTGGGCTTGTTGATCAGGGGCCCGGAGGTCCTCGAATCCACCCGCCAGGTCGACACCATCGTCATGGACAAGACCGGCACCGTCACCTCCGGGGTAATGTCGGTCACCGGCGTCCACGCCGCCGACGGCTACACCAACAACGAGGTCCTCGCCTTGTCGGCGGCCGTCGAAGCAGGCTCCGAGCACCCCATCGCCAAGGCGATTGTCACCGAGGCCGAGCGCTCCGGGAACATCCATGAGGCCACCGACTTCGACAGCACCGCCGGCCGGGGTGTCACGGCCACCGTCAAGGGTCACGTCGTCACCGTCGGCCGTCCCGCCGGCCAGCTGCCCCGTGACCTCACCACCGCCTTCGACCACGCACAGTCGCAGGGCGCGACCCCGGTGGCCGTCTACGTCGATGACCAGCCCGCCGGTGTGGTCGTGGTGCGCGATGCCATCAAAGACTCCTCGGTGGAAGCGGTCGCCCAGTTCCGCAGGCTGGGGTTGAGGCCGTACCTGCTCACCGGCGATAACGCGAAGGCCGCGGCCGCCGTCGCCCAAGAGGTGGGCATCGATGCGGCCAACGTGAGTGCCGAGGTCATGCCGCAGGACAAGGTCGCGGTCATCGAGAAGCTGCAACATGAGGGCAAGAAGGTCGCCATGGTCGGCGACGGCGTCAATGACGCGGCCGCCCTGGCCCAGGCCGATCTGGGTCTGGCCATGGGGGCGGGCACGGATGTGGCCATCGAGGCCTCCGACATCACCTTAATGAACAACGACCTGCGCTCCGCGGGCGATGCCATCCGTCTGTCACGTCGCACGCTGGGCACCATCAAGGGCAACCTGTTCTGGGCGTTCGCCTACAACGTCGTGCTGATCCCGGTCGCCGCGATCGGTTTCCTCAACCCGGGGTTGGCGGGCATTGCGATGGGCTTCTCCTCGGTGTTCGTGGTTTCCAACTCCCTCACGCTGCGTAGATTCAAGCCCTCCCACGACAACACCAGTTCCTCACCGCAGCCCGCTCGCCCCTCCGTGCGGCAGCCGGTCACCGCCTAATCCACATCCTTTTCTAGCGATAAGGAACCCCGTGTCCTCCTCCTGTGGCTGAGTCCCTCCAATAACACTCAGACCTCCGTCCCCAAGTACCTGCTCTTGACCTCTCCCCCGGCCCAACCCGACAGGCCCCTCCGGGCCGACAATCTGCCGACTACTTATCCGAATAACGCCACAGGGCGTGAGGACCATGAGGTTCTCACGCCTCATTCCATACCCTCGGGCTTTCCATCCTGATCGACCCGCAACTGACTCAGGACATACCTGCCCCCTTTTTTTCAGCAAGGAGATCATTGTGGATACTCGCACCCCTGATCAGGCCGTTTCCTCCTCGGGTGGGGCTGACACCTGTCACACCACCCATGGCTACATAAACGACAAGGATCGCTATCTCGCCCGCCTCAAGCGCATCGAGGGCCAGGCCCGGGGCCTGCACAGCATGGTTGACGAGGAACAGTACTGCATCGACATCCTTACCCAGATCTCCGCGGTCAATGCTGCCCTACGCAGCGTTGCCCTGGGACTACTCGATGACCACATGAAACACTGCGTCGGTGACGCCGCCCAGTTAGGAGGAGAGGAGGCCGACGCGAAGTTCCAGGAAGTCACCGACGCTATCGCCCGTTTCGCCCGGTGACAGGCCGGGACCCGACCACCACACCCCGTCGATTACGGCGGCCAGGCCACTCTGACCGCCCTTGTTGCCGGCTGGAGGCTGGGAGTCCTGCTGCTGGCGGCGGCATGATCGGGTTGATGGCCACTGTGGTGCTGCTGGTCGAAAAGATCGCGCCGCTGAACAACCTCGACCACATCCCCACCTGCAACATCAACCGGTGCTGTTGCAAAGTTGGGGGGAGAGCCGCAAAAACTCAGTTTCTCATTCTCTGATGGCCGCTGCGTGTGGGCGTTCCCAGGCCGTCTCGAAGACCCGGTTGACGATCACCGCGTCCGGGTTCGGTTGCCCGTAGGCAAACATCGTGCCTTGCCCTTTCCGCAATGAGTGCATCGCCTCCATCCCTTTCAACGTCCGATATGCAGATGTCCGGTTCTTAAACGCGCCTTTCGGCCCGAGGATCCGCTTCAGCCGACCATGGTCGCCTTCCAGGATGTTGTTGAGGTATTTCATGCCGGTGTTCCACTGTTGGCGGGCAGATTCCCTCTGACTTCAACTCGGCGATTGCCCTGGCTAGTGAGGGTGCTTTATCGGTGTTGATCACTCTGGGATACCCGGCGCCCGACGCCCTAACGCAGCGACTCGAACAGCGCTTCGGCCTCCGCGTCGTCCCAGAGCACCACGTTGCCCACCTCGGTGTCGGTGAACCCGCCGATGGGCACGGTCTCCGTTTCCAGGCCGCCGCGCAGCGCGAGAACGATCCGCGCGAGGTTCCACACGTGGTCGCCGGAATCCACCGTGAGCAGGGCCGGGGAGGCCCACAGCAGACGCGCCATCCGGAGCGGGTTCAGCAGCACACCGGGGGAGAGCACCCGCTCGACCAGGGTGGTCATGAATTCGCGCTGGCGAGCCACGCGGTCGATGTCACCCTGCGCGGTGGCGCGGGTGCGCACGTAGCCGAGGGCGGTTGCGCCGTCCATGGTCTGGCAGCCGGGTTGCAGGTTGATGTTGGCCAGCGGGTCGTCGATGGGTTCGGCCACGCAGATCTCCACGCCGCCGGCCGCGTCGACCACGCCGGCGAGCCCGCCCATGCCGATCTCCGCGTACCGGTCGACGCGCAGGCCCGTATTCTGCTCGACGGTCTCGACCAGGAGCTCGGGGCCGCCGATGGCGAATGCGGCGTTGATCTTGTCGTAGCCGTACCCGGGCACCGCAACATACGAGTCGCGGGGGATGGACACCAGCGTCGGCTTCCCGCGCATCGGCAGGTGCATGAGCATGATGGTGTCGGTGCGCACCGTGCCCAGGTCGCCGCCGGTGCCGAGGCGCTCCACGTCTTTCTCGCTCAAACCCGTGCGCGAGTCGGAGCCGACCAGTAGCCAGTTCGTTCCCGAGGTGCCGCGGATCTGCTGCTCGGGCATGGCGTCGATGCGGTTCAGGCGCGCGTCGGCAAACAGCACCGATGCCAGAAGCAACGCGATGACGAGCAGTAACACCGCGCCGCAGCCCGGGAGCTTTGCTTGCCGACGTCCCTTCGGCCGAGAAACCTGCACCGGCACCGCCTGCGGCGCCTGCCGGGGAGCGGGGCGCTGGCGAACGCGCGCACGACGCGGCGGTTGTTGTGCCGGCCGCGCGGGCACGCTGCGCGGGTGCTCAGGTGCGCGACGCGGCTGGTAGGCGGCGCGCTCCGGCTCCACGCGTGTGAACGCGCCGGGGTGGGGGTCGGCGGGATCGTGGCGTCGAGAGGCGGCTGCCCTGCGTCGAATGGGGCGGCCGTAGCGGTCCACTATGGGCTTGCCGTCTTTGCCCAGCACGAACTCGCCCGCGTTGTCGCGGGGGTCGTTGGAATGGGGCGTTGTAGACATGCGCACAGTGTAGCCAGCGTGACGGAAGTGTTTAGATTCCTAGCCAATTCCTAGCCAGGACAGGTCCAGCAGCGGGTAGGCGACAAACGCCACTGCGTCGATGAGGAAGTGCGCGATGATCAGCGGCCACACGCGCCCGGTTTTGTGGAAATACCAGGCAAAGACCACGCCCATCACGATGTTGCCAAACCCGGCGGACACGCCCTGGTACAGGTGGTACGACCCGCGCAGTGCCGCCGACGCTGCAATGAACTGCCGCGGCTTCCACCCCAGCTGGCGCAGGCGCGTGACCAAATACATCACCACCACGACCTCCTCGCCGAAGCCGTTGGCGAAAGACCAAAGCAGCGAGGTGGGGATCTGCACCGCCTCCGTGGTGGGCACGACAACCTTGGACAGGCCCAGGTGCACCGCCGCCACGTAGAACGCCAGCCCAGGCAGGCCGATCAGCGCGGCAAACCCGGCGCCGCGGGCCAGGTCCGCCCAGCGCGGCCAGCGCCACCGCTCCTCCAGGAGGAACCAGGCCAGGCCGCCCCAGGCGAACAGCGTCAGCGCGGAGGTGGCCTGCAGTGCCAGGTCCAGCCACGGGATGGTGGAGGCCGAGTCGTGGATCGTGGTGGTCTGCTGGTTCAACGGTGCTTTGAGCAGCGAATCGATGAGCCGCAGGGCAGCGCGCAACCCCGAGGTGCCGAAGCTGACGGCGAGGACGAGCACGATCTCGAGCTTCAGGCGCCTGCGCATGCGCTAACTTTAACGCCATGAACGAATCGTGGGCGCGCACCATCATCCAGGTTGTCGGTCAGGAATACCCGGCCTCGATGCACCACGTCAGCTCAGCGCCGGACACCGCTGTCCCGCACGAGCTGCACCCGGCGTTCTGGGGCTCGTTCGACTGGCACTCGTGCGTGCACATGCTTTGCTCAGCCGCGAAGCTGCATGTGCGTGACGACGACCCCAGGCTGGCCAACCTCCTCGACGAGCGCCTCACCCCCGAGCACGTCGCCGCGGAGGCCGAGTACCTGCGCGAGCACCCGCTGTACGAGCGGCCCTACGGCTGGGCGTGGGCAATGCAGCTGGTCAAGGTGTGCCGCGGCACCCGGTGGGAGCGCGCACTGGCCCCGCTGGAGGCCCAGCTGGAGCGCAACGTAGCCTCCTGGCTGGACACCCAGCAATGGCCGGTGCGCCACGGCGTGCATGCCAACTCGGCGCTGGCGCTGCTGCTTATCCACGACGCCTCGCCCAACCTGCGCGAGCGTGTGGGGCGCACCGCCCGCGCCTGGTTCGGCAGCGACCGCGCGTACCCGCACGAGTGGGAAGTCTCGGGGCACGACTTCGTCTCCAACGGCTTGGCCGAGGCCGCGCTGATGCGCCGGGTGCTGCCGGCCGTCGAGTTTGAGGCCTGGCTGGGCAGCTTTTTCGCGCCGGACGCGTTCGCGTTCTACACCACGCCCATCCAGGTCAACGACCCGGAAGACGGACAGCAGGCCCACCTGGTCGGGCTCATGCTCACCCGGGCGTGGCTACTGCGGGAGATCGGGAAACCGCAGGGCACGTGCGAGCTTATCGACGCAGCTTCGCCCCACCTCACCGGCGACAACTTCATGGCCACGCACTGGCTGATCACCTACGCGCTGCTTGCGCAGGACGCGGACGCAGGGGAGGCTGCGCTGTGACCCGCATCGCCTACCTCGGCCCCGCTGGCACGTTCACAGAGCAGGCCGCGCGCCAGTTCAGCATCGACGGCGCCGAGTACGAGCCCGTGGACTCCCCGGCTGCGGCGCTGGCGGCGCTGGGTGCCGGCGCGGACTTCGCGGTGTGCGCGATTGAAAACTCCGTCGACGGCGCCGTCACCGCCACCTCCGACGCGCTCGCGGCTACGCCGGGTGTGCAGATCGTGGCCGAGACCGAGCTAGCCATTGCGTTCGCGGTGATGTCGCGGCCCGGGCAGTCCCTTGCAGCCGCCGCCCGTTTGGCCACCCACCCGGTCGCATTCCAGCAGGTCAAGGGGTGGGTACGCGAGCACGCCCCAAACGCGGAGTTCGTGCCCGCCGCGTCGAACGCGGCGGCCGCGCAGATGGTGGCGGACGGCCAGGCAGACATCGCGGTGGCGCCGGAACGCGCGGCGGAGCTGTTCGGGTTGCAGGTGCACGCCACGGACGTGGCTGACTCGGCGACGGCGAGGACGCGGTTCGTGCTCGTCGCTCAGCACACCGCCCTGCCGGCAGCGACCGGCGCGGACCGCACCGCGGTGGTGTTGCGCACGCCGAACATGCCGGGCGCGCTTGTCGGGGTGCTGCAGGAGTTCGCGGCGCGCGGGGTGGACATGTCGCGCATCGAGTCGCGCCCCACGCGCATCGAGCCGAACACGTACAACTTCTTCATCGACCTCGTCGGGCACGCCGAGGATCCGGCCGTCGCAGCCGCGCTTAAGGCGGTAGAGGCGAAGGCGGATTCGATGCTGTTCCTCGGCTCGTGGCCGCGCGCCTAGCCTCGGTTCAGCCCCAGCCGAGGGCGTGGAGCTCGTGCTCCTCCAGCCCAAAGTAGTGGCCCACCTCGTGCAGCACGGTGACCTTCACCTCGTGGCGCAGCTGGTCCTCGTCCTCGCAGATGGCCTCGAGCGCGTTTTTATAGATGAACACCGCGTCCGGCAGGTACCCCGAGTGGTTGGAGTGCTGCTCCGTCAGCGGCACCCCTTCGAACAGGCCCAGCAGGGTGGGGTTGTCCGGGTTGTAGTCCCTGGCAAGGATGACCATGTTGCGCATGTGCTGGGCGAAGTCGTCGGGGATGGTGTCGAGCGCGTCGTCGATCATCCCCTCGAACGCTTCGTCGCTGACCAGGAGCATGGGCTACTGCGCTTGAGCCGGGGCCGAGCTGGTTGTCTGCTGCTCTCGGAGCGGGCGACGGGCTGGGCGTTCTGGGGGCGGAGCGTCGTCGATACGCAGGTGCTCGCGCCCCTCTGTCGCGGAGCCGGTCAGTGTTGCGAACCCGCCCTCGGGGCGCGAGAACACGAGTGCGCAGTTGACGCTTCTCGAGCCGCCCTCCCACGCGGCGGCGGTCTGCGTCGTCCAGAAGGGGCTCAGCGCCACCTGGTAGAGGTTCTCCTCCCCGCCGAGGTAGTCCTGCGCGGCGGCGGTACACACGTCCTCGAGGTGGCTGTCCTGGTCTTCGACGGTGGGGGTGCTGTCCGGGAACACGTCGGCAAGGGAGACCTGGCTGGTGATTTCCAGCTGGTGCGGGTCCGCGCACGGGACGTCGGTCAGCGTGTTGGCGGAATCGACGGACACGCACTGCCCGGCCTCGAACACGCGCGCCTGGTCCTGGTCCGCCACGCGGCCGGAGGTGAGCACCGGCTCGCCGGCGCGGTCGGTTTCCTGCAGGCCGCACAGCATGGTGCGATCGCCGCGCTGCCACGCGTCGGCCGGCGGCAGGATCGGCGCGATGGAGTAGCGCCCGTTCGGGTCGTACTTGCCGCTTAAGTACCGCAGGGTGCCGGCGCCGCACAGCTCTTCCCGCAACTGCGCCTGGCGCGTCTGGTTCGGCATCGGGGCATCGGGGCCGAACTCGGCGGTGGGGTAGGTGGCCAGATCTTGGCGCAAGGACACCTCGAAGCGGTGCTCACCGGCGCAGTCCGCCTGCTCGAAGCCGGTGATCGCGCCGTCCGGTCCAACCTGCCAGGTCAGGCACGATCCGGCGTCGGCGGTGGTGAAGGAGGCGACCTCCTCGGTTGGCGCCGTGGAGGTTTCTGTGGTGGAGGCGGCAGTCTCTCCCGTGTCGGAGGTATCCGCGGCCAACGTGTATGTGCCCGCGGCGACAGAGCCCGCCAGCGCGGCGATGAGAAAGGAGCGGAGCGCACTCTGTTTCGAAGCCATGGGCCTTATTATTCCACTTCGCGCGCGACCCGAGTAGTCAGCCGGTAGCGGTCCGTGCGGTACACCGAGGAGCAAAACTCCACGTTGTGCGTGCCTGAGCGGGCGTAGCGGACGATGTGGAGCAGCGCCGTATCGGCGTCCACGTCCAAAAGCGGCGCGTTGTCGGGCCCGGCTGTCACGGCGGTGACGGTCTGTTCCGCCTCGGTGATGCCCAGGCCGTACTGCTTGTCCAACAGGGTGTACACGGAGTGGTAGACGTCGTTTTCCAGCAGGTCCGGCACGTAGGTGGCGTTGTACCAGGCGTCGTCCACGGCGTACGGCTCGCCGTCGCCAAGCCTGAGCCTGCGCAAGCGGATGTGGGTGGCGTTCGGCGCCGTGCCGAAGAACTCGGCGACCGCCTCGGGCGGCGTGGTGCGCTCGCAGAGCAGGATGCGCGACGACGCCTCGACGCGCTGCGCCCGCATCTCGTCGGAAAAGCTGGCCAAGTGCAGGCGCGACACCAGCGGCGCCGGGGCGACGAACGTGCCCTTGCCTCGCACCCGGCGCAAACGACCCGCCGCCACGAGGTCCCCGATGGCGCGGCGCACGGTGATGCGGGAGACGCCGTACTCTTCCTCCAGTGCGCGCTCGCCGGGCAGCGGGTCGCCGGGGGAGTACTCTGCTGCGATGCGGGACTCCAGGATGGAGCGCAGCTGCTCGTGCTTGGGCACCGGGCCGTCTGTGATCGGGTGGGGCATAGGCCCACCATAGCGCACTGGTTATGACCGGGCGCCAGTGTGCCGTGCCGGTGTCGGGGGACAGGGTAGGGTAGACAAGCGTGATTGATCTGAAGCGTGTGCGCGAAAACCCCGAGGCCGTCCGCGAGTCCCAGCGAGCCCGTGGCGAAGACCCGGCGCTTGTGGACGAGTTGCTGGCCGCCGACGAAGCCCGTCGCGTTGCCATCCAATCGGCGGATGAGCTGCGCGCGGAGCAAAAGGCGTTTGGCAAGAAGATCGGCCAGGCCGCGCCTGAGGATCGCCCGGCGCTGCTGGAAGGCGCCAACGAGCTCAAGGTTCGCGTGAAGGACGCCGAGGCCGCGCAGACCGCGGCTGAAGAGCGCGTGCAGACGCTGCAGTACTCCATCTCCAACGTCGTGGAGGGCGCGCCGGCCGGCGGCGAGGAGGACTTCGTCGTGCTCGAGCACGTGGGCGAGGTGCCGGAATTCGACTTCGAGGTCAAAGACCACCTCGACCTTGGCGAGGCGCTCGGCATCATCGACATGAAACGCGGCACCAAGGTCGGCGGCGCGCGCTTCTACTACCTGGCGGGCGACGGCGCCTGGATGCAGCTGGGCATGCTCATGCTCGCCGCCCAGAAGGCGCGCGAAGCCGGCTTCAAGGTGATGATCCCGCCCGTGCTGGTGCGCCCCGAGGTCATGCAGGGCACCGGCTTCCTGGACGCGCACGACGAGGAGATCTACTACCTCGAGCGCGACGACATGTACCTGGTGGGCACCTCCGAGGTCGCGCTGGCGGGCCTGCACCAGGACGAGATCATCGACCTGTCCGACGGCCCGCTGCTCTACGCCGGCTGGTCCTCCTGCTTCCGCCGCGAGGCCGGCTCCTACGGCAAGGACACCAAGGGCATTCTGCGCGTCCACCAGTTCGACAAACTTGAGATGTTCGCGTACTGCAAGCCCGAGCAGGCGGCGGAGATGCACCAGAAGCTGCTCGGCCTGGAGCGGGAGATGCTGGCCGCGGTCGAGGTGCCCTACCGCGTCATCGACGTCGCCGCGGGCGACCTCGGCTCCTCCGCCGCCCGCAAGTTCGACACCGAGGCGTGGGTGCCGTCTCAGGGCACGTACCGCGAGCTGACCTCCACCTCCAACTGCACCACGTTCCAGGCGCGCCGCCTGCGCACGCGGTACCGGGACGAAGACGGCAAGACCCAGATCGCGGCCACGCTCAACGGCACGCTGGCCACCACCCGCTGGCTGGTGGCCATCCTGGAAAACAACCAGCAGGCCGACGGCTCGGTCCGCGTGCCCGAGGCGCTGCGCCCGTGGGTGGGCAAGGATGTGCTGACGCCCTAATGGATATGCGCCGATACCGCGGGTTCTTGGTTCCCGGGCTCTACGAAGGGATAGCCGCCAACCGGGACGAGGCCGTCGAGCGGTTCTACCAGGGCCTCGTCGGCGCCGCCCGACGCGTCATGCGCACGGCAAAGATCGATGTCACGGTCATCGGCGCCGAGAACATCCCCGCGCACGACGGCGCGATGCTCGCCGGCAACCACACCGGGTACGCGGACTTCATCCTCCTCGGCACCGGCCCCTACCTGCACGGCAACCGCCTGGTGCGGTTTATGGCGAAGGCTTCCGTCTTCAACGTCCCGGTGCTCGGCCACCTGCTGAAAGTGATGAAGCACGTGCCCGTGGACCGCGCCCGCGGCGGCGACTCCATCGCGCCCGCGGTGGACATGCTGCGCAGCGGCAACTTGGTGGGCATCTTCCCTGAGGCCACCATCTCGCGCTCTTTCGAGCTCGCGCACTTCAAAACCGGCGCCGCCCGCATCG
This sequence comes from Corynebacterium ureicelerivorans, assembly GCF_000747315.1. Taxonomy (NCBI): domain Bacteria; kingdom Bacillati; phylum Actinomycetota; class Actinomycetes; order Mycobacteriales; family Corynebacteriaceae; genus Corynebacterium; species Corynebacterium ureicelerivorans. The sequence goes on along the minus strand of NZ_CP009215.1, from coordinate 2,102,112 downwards.
CGCACCAAGCCGGTGTGCCGCTCATCCCATGCGCCATCTGGGGCTCCCAGCGCATTTGGACAAAGGACTTGCCCAAGCACTTCCGCAACGTCCCCGTCATCGTCCGCTACGGTGAGCCGGTCCAGCTCACCGGCGACGCCGACGCCGACACCACCGAGCTCAAGCGCCGCATGCAACTGCTTCTCGACGCCTCACGGGCCCAATACGCCGACTTCTTCGACGACGGCCAGGGCGAGCCCTGGATGCCGGTTGCCCTCGGCGGCACAGCGCCGACCCTGGAGGAGGCCGACGCCATCTACGCCCGCGAACGCGCCGAGCGGGAAGCGAAAAAGGCGGCAAAGGCCGCGAGAAAGCGCAGGAAGTAGCCCCATGACCGCCGCGCCCCGCCTGATCATCTCGGACATCGACGGCACGTTCATCACCTCCACCGGACGGGTGACGCAGCGCCTGCGCGGCGCGATCGTGCGCGCGGTGGAGTCCGGTGTGAATTTCGGCCTGGCGACGGGGCGCCCGCACCGCTGGCTCCTTCCGGTGCTGGAGCAGCTGCCGCTGGCCCCCGTATGCGTGTGCGCGAACGGCGCGGTGGTGTACGACCCAGCCGACGACCGCGTCCTGCACGCCTTCGAGCTGGCGCCCGCGGCCATGGCCGAGGTGGTGGAGGTCGCCGAGCGCGCCCTTGACGGGGTGCCCCACGGTTACGGCGTGGAGCGCGTCGGCTCCTCCGCGCTGGACCCGGAGGAGGAGTGCTTCCTCATCACCCCCGAGTACAACCGGGATGCGTGGGACAGTAGGTTCGGCGTCGCCGTCACCGCGGACCTCATTAGCCAACCCGCCGCAAAGCTGCTGGTCCGCTGCGCTTCGATGACGTCTGCGCAGATGTACGAGCGCATCGCGCCTGCTATCGACGCCACGGTGGCGCACGTGACGTACTCCATGGACGAGGGGTTGATCGAGATCTCCCGGCCCGGCGTGGATAAGGCCGCCGGTGCGCGCTACCTCGCCGAACGCTACGGCGTGGCGGCCGAGGAGACCATCGCGTTCGGTGACATGCCCAACGACCTCGAGCTCCTCCGCTGGGCGGGCACCGGTGTTGCCATGGCCAACGCCTCGCCCGTGCTGCACGCCGCCGCCGACCTAGTCACCCGCACCAACGACGAGCACGGCGTCGCCGAAGTGCTCGAGCGCTGGTTCTAGCTCGCCCGCCGCTCAAGGTCGGCGAGCCACACACGGTACGGCGTGTCCACCCGATTGGGCAGCTGGTGCACCCCGGGGCGCTGGTTGATGGCGTGCTGGACCTGCGCAATAAATGCGTCCTCCTGCACGCTGGTCCACCCCACACGGCGAACTACCGCGCCGCGGTTTTGCAGCTCCGTTTCGCGGTGGCGCTCACGTCGTAAAGCTTCAGCCGCATCTCCCATCGCGCCGCTGTTCTTTTCCAGCCCATCCGCCTCGACGATGAGGAACCCGTTGATGAGCGCGTCCGCCCACGCGACGGTAGCCCAGCCGTCGGCGTCCGTGATCTGGAACCCAACCTGGAACTCGATGGTCTCGACGCCAGTGAGCCTGCCGGATGCGATGGCGCGCAGGAGGGTGTCCCGCGCAATCGTCTCGAGCGCGCTCGCCGACGTGTCTGCGGAGTACGCGATCAGCTCGCGGAAGGGTTTGATCCCGCGGGCGCGGGTGAGTGTTTCGGTCTTAGCCAGCAAGTAGTCGGTGGTCAGGTGGTCGTGCTGGAAGCGCGCGGACTCGATCTGCACCAGCGCATCCATGCGGCCGTAGTAGCGGAAGGTGTCGAATATGGCCCGGATCGCCGTGGCGGTGCGGACGCCGTTGTGGGTGAGGTATTCCGCCTCCCGCAGGAGCCCTCCGTGGTAGACCCTGCGTCTATCGGTGTCTCCCCAGGTCCTGGAGTTGCCCGGGAGTGCGAGATCTACTGTCTGCACCCACCTGTATGTCGAAAGACCGAGCCACCTTGCGGCCGCGGGTCCGGTCACTACCGCAGTTTTGCACCTCGATGCCACATCTTTAATCAGCTCCAGCTCGTCTCTGCGTCTTTTCGCTACATCCCCCATTGGCCCACTATCTCGCGGCCCCGGGCGAAGGTAAAGAGGTGGCGTGGCGATTTCAGTGGGCAACTGAAGCTTGGCGGGTGCCCTTTTGCGGATCTGCTAGTTGACCGGTGCAAGTAACTAGCAGATCAAGCGTTCAACTCTGCGTTTCCCCAGGTGATGGTGAAACTCAGTATCAATAAGGTTCGAATGTGCTAGTTGGGCCACGGAGGCAACTAGCAGATCCGGCAACGCGGGAGCAATCCCCGCCCCGATAGCCCCCTCGCCCCACCCGTAAGATCGCGCGCATGGCTTTGATTGCGGCGATTGACCAAGGCACGACGTCGACGCGCGTGTGCATCACGCGCACCGACGGCACCGTCATCGCGCAGACGCAATACGAGCACGCCCAGCACATGCCGCAGCAGGGCTGGGTCGAGCACGACCCGATGGAGATCTGACGCAACACGCGCCGGGCGCTGAGCGAGGCGCTTGCGGCGGAGGACATCTCCGAACAAGACATCGACGCGCTCGGGCTAACCAATCAGCGCGAGACGGCCGTGATCTGGGACAAGAAGACGGGCAAGCCGATCTACAACGCCATCGTGTGGCAGGACACGCGCACCAACCACGACGGCGACCCGGCGAGGTACCTGCGCACGACGGGGCTGCTGCACAACTCGTACCCGGCCGCGCCGAAGTGGGCGTGGATCCTGGACAACGTCCCCGGCGCGCGCGAGCGGGCGGAGAATGGCGAGCTGCTGGCCGGCACGATCGACACCTGGCTGATCTGGAACCTCACCGGCGGCGCCAAGGAGCCGGAGCGCGCGCTGCACCTCACGGACGTGACTAATGCGTCGCGCACGCTGCTCATGAACTTGGAAACGCTGCAGTGGGACGAGGCGCTTTGTAGCGAGCTCCGCGTCCCCCGCGCCATCCTCCCCGAGATCCGCCCGTCGGTGGGCCACTTCGGCACGATCCGCCGCCGCGGCCCGTTGGCGGGGGTGCCCATCACGGGCGTGCTGGGCGACCAGCAGGCGGCGTTGTTCGGCCAAGGGGGCCTCCACGAAAACGACGCCAAGATGACCTACGGCACCGGTCTGTTCATGCTGCTCAACACAGGTCACACGCCGCGGTTCAGTGACCGCGGGCTGCTCACCACCGTGGCCTACCAGGTGGAGGGCCAGCCACCGGTGTACGCCCAGGAGGGCTCGGTAGCTGTGGGCGGCGCGTTGATCCAGTGGCTGCGCGACCAGCTGGGCATCCTGGGCACCGCCGCGGAGTCCGAAACCCTGGCCAGGCAAGTCGATGACAGTGGGGGAGTGGTGATCGTCCCGGCGTTTTCGGGCCTGTTCGCGCCGCGGTGGCGCCCCGACGCACGGGGTGTGATCGTGGGGTTGACCCGTTTCGTGGATAAGCGCCACATCGCCCGGGCCGCGCTGGAGGCGACGTGCCTGCAGGCGCGCGAGGTGGTGGAAGCGATGGGAGGCCGGCCGACGTCGTTGAAGGTGGACGGCGGGATGACCACCAACGACCTGCTCATGCAGATGCAGGCGGACATCCTCGGGCTCACCGTCGAGCGGCCCGCTAACACCGAGACGACGGTCATGGGCGCGGCGTCGGCAGCCGGGATGGGGTCTTTGCTTCTCGACGGGCCGCTCACGCTCGGCACCGCGACCACCTGGAACAACACAATGGCCGGCCCCGAAAGGGACCGGCTTGTCTCTGCGTGGGAGGACGCGGTGGCGCGCTGCTTAGATCTCGCCTAGGTCCGAGTTCGCGGGGGTCTAGTTGGTGTTGATGTCCACCGAGTCGGTGGCCGGGTTGTAGGTGATGAAGCCGCCTTCAAAGTCCACCCGCACGGTGTCGGTGCTGGGGTTGAAAGCCGGGGTGATCGGCATGCCGAGCGGGCCGGCGTCGAGGCCTTGCTGCAGCCACGCCTCCGCAATCTTGCCGACGAGGGCGATGATCTCGCCCTGGTCGTTGCGGGCACCGATGCCGTTCGCGTACAGCGCCACAGCAGGCCCGGTCGGGCCGCCGACGCCGGCGACGAGCTTGCCCAAGGCCGGTTCAAGGGTGGTCCAGACCTCGGCGGCGTCGCTGGAGCCGAACGCGTTGAGCGTCGGCGCAACGGACGGGCTAATTTGCTTGGCCAGCTCCGCCGCGTCTGCGAGCGTCAGGCCGTCGAAAATCTGCACCTCACCCATGGTGTCGACGGTGGGCAGCTTGCCCTGGCCGGCCAGGTAGAGCAGCACCAGCCCGACGGCGGTGCCCGCTACGCCGGCGACGGTGGCCGGATCTCCGGAAGCGAGGTCGGTCAGCACGCCGTCGGGGGACGGCTGCTGCGCCGGGGCCGGAGCAGGGCTATCGGCTGTAGTGCTCGGCTTCGCCTCTACGCCCACGCGCTCACCTGCGCGAAGCGCGCGGTACTTCGCCCCCGCGTTTGCGCGGATGATGGGAAGCTTGGCGTAGAGGTTGTCGCCCGGGCAGGTGTTGTAGTGGAAGTCGCGGTGCGCGTTGATGTTCGGGAACATAGCGCCTTGGCCGGCCGCAAACTTGGATCCCTTGAAGTTGCCCTCGGCGTAGTGGTAGCTGGTGCCGTTGGGGTCGAAGCCGGCGACAGCTGCCTTCCAACCAATGATGTCACCCATGGCCTTCAGCGCCGCGGGGGTGGGCTCGGCGCTCTGGTAGTCGCCGATCATGGACACGCCCCAGGTGTTCTGGTTGAAGGAACCCACGTGCGCGCCCTGCGGGCCGCGGTCCATGCCGCCCGCGTGGCCCTCGTAGATGTTGCCGTATTTGTCCACCAGCGCGTGGTAGCCGATGTCGCCCCAGCCCAGCTGGACGGCGTGGTACTGCCAGATGCCGCGCACGATGCCGGGTGCCTCGGCTGCGGAGTAGTTGTTGGAGCCCGCGGTGTGGTGCACGGTGGCGGCGGTGGTGGGTTCCGCGTAGTACGGCGCGCTGCTGCGACCGGCGCCCCATTGCGCGCGGGTGACCACCTTGGGCATGCCCCAGGTGTAGGAGTCGGCGACGGGCTGGATGCCGCCCTCGGCTGTGCCGGCGCCGCCGTCCAGGAAGACTGCCTGGATGTCGTTGGCGGTGGTGGACGCGGCTGAGTCGGTCCGGCCGCCGTCCAGCAGGTCGACGTTGCCGGTTGAGACCTGGACGCGGTTGGTGCGGCCCACGAAGATCGGCTCGGTGCCGAACTTGTCGCTGCCCGCTGGCGGGTCCAAGCGGTCCATCTGGAACCACTCGGACCAGGTGCCGTCAGCGCGCAGGGCGCGCACGTAGGCGGCGACGTCGCGGTCGCCCGTCCATGTCAGGCCGACCAGGGAGAACTCGCGGTCGTTGGTGAATTCCTTCACCGCACGCCGTACCTGGTCCTCGCCGCCTTGGGTGCGGATGGCGGCGTCGTCGACGGTGACGTTCGCGCCGGACGCAAAGGACTCGGAGGTGGTGTAGACCTCGGGCGCGTCCGCGCTGAGGGACTGGACCGGGAGGATGCGGTTGCCGCTGAGCGCGTTGGCGGCGACGAGGGCGATGATGAGGAGGATGGACACGATCACGGGCATGATCGCGGCTCGGGCGGGCCGGGCCGCGCCACCCTGGATGCTGCGACGTTGCTGCACGGTAGTACTCCTGAGGCGGTTAAAGTTCACTGGGATAACAGTGGTAAATGTGACAGAAGTGCAGTGTAGTGGAAGTTCAACTCTAAAGTAAGACTTGAGATGTGACGGGGCGTGTCGCGGCGAAGCTGCGTCGATAAGCAACTGTGCGAAAATGGGCCACATGGCATACGACCTCATAGTTGTTGGATCGGGTTTCTTCGGCCTCACCGTGGCCGAGCAGGCGGCGAGCGAGCTGGGCAAACGCGTCCTGGTGGTGGAAAAGCGCAGCCACATCGGCGGCAACGCCTACAGCGAAAACGAGCCGGAAACCGGCATCGAGGTGCACAAGTACGGTGCGCACCTGTTCCACACTTCCAACGAGCGCGTGTGGGAGTACGTCAACCGCTTCACCGATTTCACGGACTACCAGCACCGCGTCTTTGCCATGCACGACGGCACGGCGTACCAGTTCCCCATGGGGCTGGGCCTGATCAACCAGTTCTTCGGCCGCTACTACTCGCCGGAGGAAGCGAAGACGCTCATCGAGGAGCAGCGCGAGGGCCTCGACCCCGCAGCCGCGACGAACCTGGAGGAGCGCGGCATTGCGCTGATCGGCAAGCCGCTCTACGACGCGTTTGTGAAGCACTACACCGCCAAGCAGTGGCAGACCGACCCCACCGACCTGCCGCCGGAAATCATCTCGCGCCTGCCGGTGCGCTACACCTTCAACAACCGCTACTTCAACGACACCTACGAAGGCCTGCCCGTCGACGGCTACGCCGCGTGGCTGGAAAAGATGGCGGCGCATGAGCATATCGACGTACGTACCGGCACCGACTGGTTCGAAGTCCGCGACTCCATCCGCGCCGAGAACCCCGACGCGCCGGTGGTCTACACCGGGCCGCTGGACCAGTACTTCGACTACGCCGAGGGCCGCCTGGGCTGGCGCACCCTCGACTTCGAGCAAGAGGTCCTCGAGGTCGGGGACTTCCAGGGCACCCCGGTGATGAACTACAACGACGCGGACGTGTCGTACACCCGCATCCACGAGTTCCGCCACTTCCACCCGGAGCGGTCTGAGTACCCGTCCGACAAGACCGTGATTGTGAAGGAGTACTCCCGTTTCGCCGAGGACGATGATGAGGTCTACTACCCGATCAACACCCCGGAGGACCGCGAGAAGCTGGAAGCCTATCGACGCCTCGCGGCGGAAGAAGCCGAACAGCGCAACGTCCTGTTCGGCGGCCGGTTGGGCACCTACCAGTACCTGGACATGCACATGGCCATCGCCGCGGCGCTGACCTTGTTTGACAACCAGCTGCGCCCGTTCTTCGAGTCCGGCGAACCCTTGAGCCAGCCGCGCGGGCACTAGGGGGCGGCATGGCAATTCAAGAGATTTTCGTTCACCCCGACTGTCCGGACTGCGCGGGCGTCATCGTCGAGTACACGACAACCCGAACAGCTTCGGCGACGCGGAGCTTGTCGACGTCACCGAGCTCGGCAGTCTGAAGCGTTTCATGCACTACCGTGACCGGCTGTCCGGTTACGCCGCCGCTCGGGACGCCGGCAAGATCGGGGTGCCCTCGAAGGTGCTCGACGGCACCACGGTGGAGTTCTTCGACGCGGTGTAGCGGCCACGGCGGCGCGGTGCCGGGGTCGCCCGGCACCGCTGCCCGGCCGACCAATTAAAACGCCGACCAGGTTGTGGAAAATAACCACGCCTCCTGGCCAGCTGATGAACGGGATTACAACGAGAATGGTAGCTCCGGTCGAGTTGTAGACAACTCGAAACAACTCCAAGCAACTATTCTGACCTGCGTCGATGGAATGATTCTAGGCGATTTTTGCGGTAAGTTGTTTCGGAGTTGTTTCAAACAACTTTGAAACAACTTTTGTTATTCTGAGCTCATGCTCGATTCGGGTTTTGAGGGTGTGGAGGAAGCACTGTCGGCAATTGAGGCCGGAGATAGCGCCGATATCTGGGAATCCCAGGTACTGGATTTCAAGGAGGATCCTGCCGTCCACCCGATGAACAAGAACCCCGATGCGGGTCTTGTGGAGTTTCTCATCGACGAAGTTATTTGTTTCTCCAACGCCGACGGCGGAGTCGCCTACGTTGTCCTTGGCGTCAATGACAAGAAGGCAGGCCCTGCTGCGTTCACTGGTACTGATCGCTCATGTGATTGGTTGGTAGAAAAGATATACAGCAAGACGCAGCCTCATATTCAGGTCGAAGCTTCTGAAATCGAGCGCTGTGGCAAGCGTTTGATTGCGTTGCGCATCCCGCGGGGGATGGCGTTGTATCAGCGTTCCAAAGGCCAGGCCAGTAAACGCGTCGGGAAAAACTGTGTTCCTTTGGGGGAGGATGAGCGTCGCAGTATTCACCTGTCCCGTTCGAACCCTGACCTGAGCGCTACTGTGTCTCGACGAAGCCCTAAAGATCTCGACCCTAAGGCAATCGAGCAGGCTAAAGCACTCCTTGCCAACCGGAAGCATGCCTTGGGTGATGACTCGCCTGTACCCCAGACGAGTCTTCAACTCTGCAGTGAGTTGGGATTGCTTACGGCCGATGGCGCGCTGACATTTGCGGCAGAAATTCTCTTCATGCAGCCACTGCACAACCGGACGGTCGTGAGACATTTGCTTCGCGACGTGCCCAGTGGCGATCCGAAAGTAACCGAGATCTCCGCACCGTTGATTACTGCGTCAGAACAGCTACGTGCGTTGATTAAGGCTCACACGTCGCAGGAGATTGCGCGAGTGCAGCTCCCGAACGGGCAAGAGTTTCCCATTCCGGCGTTTCCTGCGGCTGCTGTAGATGAAATTGTTTCTAACGCATTCGCGCACCGCGACTGGGGAGCGACCACTGCAATCGTCGTTGATCAGTCTCCGACCAGTCTGACCGTTTGGTCTCCTGGTGGCCTCCCCGTAGGCGTGCCCGAGGAGAGGATTCTGAGCACCCAATCGATTCCGCGCAACCCGATTCTGATGGGTGCACTGCGACAGTTAGGACTTGCTGAAGAATCTTCGCGAGGCTTCGATCGCATGTGGGTCTCCATGCTTGCTAGTGGTAGGCAAGCCCCCAGTCTGAATGCCGATGGGCCGTTTGTTGAGGTCACGTTGCCCGCCGGACATGTCGATTCGGCGTTTATTAAGACGCTGTACCTGTTGCGTACTGAGTTTGGTGAAGCGATCTTCAAGAGTGTGGATGGGCTTTTGGTTGCGCGTCATCTAGCGAACAACCAGATTTTGATGACGTCCACGGCAGCTCGACTCATGCAAGTCCCGGAAGCGCAGGCCCAAGAAACCTTGGGTTGGTACGCAAGTCAGGGCTTCCTAGAACCTTTGCGGGATGCTCCTGAGTGGATACTGTCCGCTCGAGCTCGGGCGGCCTTTGAGGGGAACGAATCTACTGCGATTGCATCCGTGACTACCGAGGACTGGATCATTGCTCAGTTGCGCGAGGGGCAGTCCCTGAACGCTCGTGAGGTTGCGAATGAACTCGGCGTAGAGCGTGAATCAGTGAGCCGAATCCTTCGCCACCTTCGAGATTTGGGTAAAGCGAAGATTGCCGACGGTAGCCCGACTCGAGGTCCGAGTGTTCGGTGGGTTTCCCTCTAAACAACTCCAAACAACTATCCTGACCTGCTCAGATGGGTTGATTTCGGGTCAGTTTTACTGCGAGTTGTTTCGGAGTTGTTTCAAACAACTCCGAAAAGGGTTGGTTAGGCGCTCAGGGCCGGGGCGACGAAGGTCGAAACGAGGTACCGGTTGATGTCGGAGTGGTTGATGATGCCCGCGCCCGTGCCGACACCTGCTGCAGCCCGCGGTACGCCGTAAACTCACCCCTCGTGGGAACTTTCATAGCACTAATCGGCCTGCTGCTCGCCACCGTCCTCGTCGCCGCGGTAGGTGAGCGCACCGGCCTGCCGTGGCCGGCGCTTCTGACTGTGGTGGTCGCGCCGGTGATCTTTATCCCCGGCATCGACACGGTGTCCATCGATCCGCACCTGATCCTGCCGATCTTCCTGCCCCCGCTGTTGTGGTCGCTGGCCCGGCGCACGAGCTGGGGGCAGATCCGCTCGCAGCTCAACGTGGTGCTGACCATGTCCGTCATCCTGGTGTTCCTCACCATCGCGGCGCTGACTGCCACGGCGATGTGGATGCTGCCGGGGTTGAGCCTGGCCGCCGCGATGGTCCTCGCCGCCGCGATCGCGCCGCCGGACCCAGTGGCGGTGGACGCGGTGGCGGGCCCGGCCGGCATCCCGAAGCGCATCACCAGCACCCTGCAGACGGAGGGGTTGTTCAACGACGCCGCCTCCATCGTCACCTTCAACGTCGCCATGGCGGCGGCGGTGGCTCACGGCGAGGTGGACTTCACCAAAGGGTTCTTCCAGTTCCTGTACGCGGCGGTCGCCGCCGTGGTCATCGGCCTGATCGTGGGCAGGCTAGCCGCCATGTTCGCCAACTCCGTGCCGGATTCGGTGATCCGCACCGCGTTTACCTGGGTGCTCCCGTTCGCCATCTACGCGGGCTGCGAGGCCATCGAGGCCTCCGGCGTCATCGCCATCGTCATCGCCGCGGTGGAGATGTCGTCGCGCTCCACCATGACCGCCGAGGACCGCCTGACCGGCCACTCGTTCTGGGAGACGGTGGAGCTGCTGTTCACCGGCGTCGCGTTCGGCCTGATCGGCATGAGTGTGCGCGACGCGCTCGACACCGCAGGCACGCACATCTGGCAGGCGGTGCAGGTCGGCGTCGTCCTCTCGGCGGTGGCTTTCGCTGTCCGGTTCGCCTGGATGTTCGTGCTGTACAAGATCAACCAGAACATGCATCACACAAACGTCTCGCCGTTGCGCATGCAGGAGGTGCTGCTCATGGCGTGGGCGGGCATGCGCGGCTTGGTCACGCTGGCGCTTGTGCTGGCAATTCCTGCGTCCGCGACCGCATACCACTACGAGCTTTCCGTCATCGCGTTGACTGTGCTCACCTGCACGATGGTGGTACCCGGGCTGCTGCTCCCGTGGCTCGTTGACAAGCTCGACCTGCAAAATGGGCCCGGTGGCGATCAAGCTATGGAGGAGCTGAACCAGCGCGCGTACGCCGCTGCGCGCAAGGCGGTGAAGGAGCACGGCGAGGAGTTCGCACCGGAGGCCTACGCGATGGTGCAGGAGTGGCTCGATTCCATTGCGGAGAAGCGCCTGCAGGACCCGGAGGGATCTGAGGAGCGAAAGCAAGCCTTCAAGCGCGCCCGCGCCGGGGCGGCGCAGATGCAGGAAGTTGCGCTACGGGCTGCGAGTAGGGAGCTGCAGCAGGCGCGCCGGGAGCGCCAATACAACCCCGCCGACGTCGACGCGGTGCTCGCGGATCTAGACAAGCTCATCCTCGCGCGTGACCGCAGCGCGCTCGCCGCACCCAGCACGCTGTGGGAGCCGGAAGAGTAGCCCGCGGGGGCAAAGCACTTTCGCTTATCGACGCCCCTCCGGCCCGCCGCCGGTGTCGCCCCCGCCGAACTCGCGGCGGAAATCCCTGTCCCAGTCGATGTTGCTGGCCTCGTCGCCAACCGTCTCCGGCGGGGACGCGTGGCCGAACTGGCGGTCGCCATCGGCGTAGTGCGTCTCGGGCAGGCCGTACATGTCCCGCTCGAGCGTGTCGAGGTGGCGGTCGTTGGCAGCCTGGATGCCCATCACCAAAAACACTGCGCCCGCGACGGCGGTGGCAACGCCGATGAACACCGCCGTCGGTCCGGACAGGAACACAAAGGACAGGACGGCCACCACGATCAGCGCCGCTGCAATTGCGTAGCTGCGGCCAGCAGATCCACGCGGGGTGTCGCTTGGTTTGTCGCGGGGGAGCCCTTTGTCGTCGAATCCCTGGTGCTGCATGTTGTGCAGCCTACGGGAGGAGGGGGCACTATGAGTTGAGTTTTCCGGATAGTTGGTCGAGCCGGTCTTTGCTTGGCCCCTCAAGGCCAGTGATGGTGACTCGCTTGCCTTTGTCCTCGAATTTCTGGGTGATGGCGTCCAGAGTGGCCACCGTGGATGCGTCCCACACTTCGGCTCCGCTGAGGTCCAGGATGATGTGCTCCGCGGGGTCGGTGTAGTCGAAGGCGTAGACGAGGTCGTTGCTGGAGGCCCAGAAGAGCTGGCCGTGGATGCGGTAGGTGCGGGTGTCCACGAGCCCGTCGTTAGTGGTGTCCTTGGCGGAGACCTGTTCCACCGTTGCGAGGTGGGCGACGCGGCGAGCAAATGTGATCATGGCGGTGAGGACGCCAAGCACTACGCCGATTGCGAGGTTGCTGGTGGCGAGGGTGGCCACCACGGTTACCAGCATGACCACCGTCTCCGACAGCGGCATAAATTTCAAGGTGCGGGGGTGGACCGAACGCCAGTCGATGGTACCCACCGACACCATGATCATGATCGCGACCAGCGCCGCCATGGGAATCATGCCCACCACGTCGCCGAGTACAAGGATCAGTACTAAAAGAAACACGCCAGCCAGCAGTGTGGACAGCCGTGTGCGCGCCCCGGATTCGCGGACGTTGATCATGGTTTGACCGATCATCGCGCAGCCGCCCATTCCCCCGAACAGGCCTGAGGCAATGTTGGCTACACCCTGCCCCCAGGATTCGCGGGTTTTGTCGGAGTGGGTGTCGGTAATGTCGTCGACCAGCTTCGCGGTCATCAGCGACTCCAACAGGCCGACAATAGCCATACCCAGGGAATACGGCGCGATGATCTGCAACGTCTCCAGCGTCAACGGGACGTCCGGCAACAACAGGTGCGGCAGAGAATCCGGCATCTGCCCCATATCCGAAACAGTGGGCACGCTCATCCCCGTCAGCCCCACGACCGCGCTGATCACAAGGATGGTGATCAACGGGGCGGGGACGGCGCCCGAGAGCTTGGGCCATCCGAGCATGATCGCGATGCCCGCGGCGACGAGGACGTAGACGACCTTTGGTACGTCGATAAGATGCTCCAGCTGCGCCGTGAAGATGAGGATGCCCAGGGCGTTGACGAAACCGATCATCACCGAGCGGGGGATGAATCGCTGCAGTTTCGCCACGCCGAGCGCCGCGAGCACGATCTGCAGCACGCCCGCCAGCAGGACGGTTGCGATGAAGTAGTCCAGCCCGTACTCCCGGGCAACGGGAGCGATGACTAGGGCGACAGCGCCTGTGGCGGCTGTGATCATCGCGGGGCGCCCGCCGGTGAACGCGATGGTGATGGCCATGATCACGGAGGCGAACAACCCGAGCGACGGGTCAACCCCGGCGAGGATGGAAAAGGCGATGGCTTCGGGGATGAGCGCCAGCGCAACGGTCAGTCCGGCGAGAACCTCCTTGCGCAGGCGGGTGGGTGACGAAAATGCGTAGCGGAAGGATTCCACAACGCCCGTCGGGGCGAGCGGTTCGCGAGTGGTCTCGGTGTGAGGGGCAGCCATAGGTATACCGTTTTCAATGCGTGAGATGATTTCCCCTCAAGCAGGTGAGGGGCGGAAACCGTAGCTACCGTAACGGCCCCGGGGAGGCGAGCGCCAATGCAGCCGCCGCGCGAAAACGGTCCTCACTACGAGGCGGGGAGGTCGCCGCGGATCGTCGCCACGCTGTTCGCCACCATGTAGATGCCAACGATGGCGGCGATCCAGAGAAGCGTCACTTTTGCCTCGTACCCGAGGCGGGGGATGAGGCGCTCGAGCCGTGGGAAGAACTTCTGGCCGAACAGCAGTGCCAAGGTAGCGAGGGCAACTGTTGGCATGATCATAAGGAGGCAGTAGATGCCCACGGCTCCAGCCTTTGCCACGGATGGGATATCCCAGCTGCCGATGATGCCCATCGCTGCGATGTACGGCAGCATCGTCGCCGCCTCGGTAAGCGATGCGCCGAGGCCCAGGGCGACCATGCTTGGCACACTGCTTGTTGCGCTGGCCGCGCGTGTCGGCAACTGCCCGGGTTCGGGCTTCTTGGGGTTGGGCGCGAAGATGCCGAAGATCGCAAGGGCCGCGCCCAGTATCAACGTGATCCATGGGAAGACGTCGGTCTGCGTGACCCCTTCGGCGACCGAGCCCAGTCCGGCGAACCCGAGGAGGATCCCTAGCCCGAGGAGGAAGTAGACCGCCACAACTGTGACCAGGTACGTAGCCAGCGCTGGCACTCTCACAGCGCGCCAGTGGACGATGAGCGCGAGGGGGATGACAAGGGTGCCCAGGCTCAGGCTGTCAAGCAGCGCCAAGCCAACAACGGGGATGGCTGAACCCACGGGGATCTCCGGATCTCTCGTACGAACGTATTACGTCATACGAACGTACGAGAATCTAGACTGGTGCGCAACCATGAATGACTTTTCCCTGGACCATCAGTTCTCAGAATCGGCCGCGACCGTCGCCGACGCGACCATCCGCATCATCGCGACGCGCGGCCTCGATGCGGTGAGCGTGCGGGAGGTGGCGAAGGAATCCGGGTTCGCCGCCGGCTCGGTGCAGTATCACGCCCCGAATAGAGACACCTTGCTTGCGCACGCGTTCATCCGTTCCATCCAGCGTCAGAGCGAACGGGTAGCGGCAGTTCCTGAACGGGGGGACGAGCTTGAAACCTGGGTGGCGAGGCTTGCCGAGCTCCTCCCGACCGGAGGCGTGCGTTCCGAAGATGCCGCAATCTGGGTCACGTACGGCTCCGCCTCCGCGACCCGGGACTGGATTGCGAAGCTCTATACCGAGGTCCTCGAAGATTTTCAGCGCAGCGTTGTCGTTGCGCTCGGTGGCGAGGAGGATGCTCAACCCAAGGCGCGCTTGGTTACCGCGCTGATCAACGGTCTCACTCTGGACAACCTGCGGGTTCTCGAATCGGAGGCCGACCGCATCGTGGCCGACCTTCGCGAAGGCCTGCGCCTGCTCTTCTCCGGTTAACCCCCACAGAACCGCGAGCCACACCAAGGAAACACCTGCAGAGCGGTTACGCTTGGACTCCGACTGCCCACAATAGAAAGTGAGAGCTGTGGAGACGAGCAAGACCCTGGCCGTGGACACGCTGCAGCGCGTCCTCATGCCCAAGAAGGGCGAGCCGCACGACGTGCGCATGCTGTACCTGATCGAGCAGGAGCAGAACACCCAGCGCCTGCGCTGGTCCGACCGCACGAGCTTCGAGGTCCCGGCGGGCAACGAGGCCAGCTTTGAGACGTACTTCAACGCCTTCCCGGCAAGCTACTGGCGCCGCTGGTCGCAGCTGGACTCGGTAGTGCTGGCCATGGAGGTCGAGGGACGCGCGACCATCTCCGTCTACCGCTCCAAGCACGACGGCGTCCGCGTTGCGGTGGAAAGCCGCGAGGCCACCGGCTACACCGAAATCCCGCTGCGCTTGAGCAACTTCGAGGACGGCGGCTGGCTGTGGTTCGACATCACCGCCGAGGACGACACGCGCATCGCGAACGCCGCGTGGTGCTCCCCGCAGGAACCCAAGGAGCAGGTGCTTGACGACGGCACCGTGGTCCCCCCGCAGCCGAAACAGGTGGCCGTGGGCATCCCCACGTTCAACCGCCCCCGCGACGCGGTCAACGCCTTGCACGCGTTGGCGGAAGACCCGTACGTGGAGGCGTCGATTAGTAATGTGCTCATGCCGGACCAGGGCGACCAGCACCCGACGGACGAGCCGGACTTCGCCGAGGCCGAGAAGCACCTCAACGGGAAATTGCAGATTTTCCGCCAAGGCAACCTGGGTGGCTCTGGCGGCTACTCGCGCATCATGTACGAGGCGCTGAACCGTACGGACGCGCCGTTCATCCTGTACATGGACGACGACATCGCCATCGAGCCGGACTCCATCGTCCGCGCCGTGCAGGCCGCGCGTTACGCCAAGCAGCCGATCCTGGTGGGTGGGCAGA
Organism: Corynebacterium ureicelerivorans; assembly: GCF_000747315.1. NCBI lineage: Bacteria > Bacillati > Actinomycetota > Actinomycetes > Mycobacteriales > Corynebacteriaceae > Corynebacterium > Corynebacterium ureicelerivorans. The sequence goes on along the minus strand of NZ_CP009215.1, from coordinate 2,086,572 downwards.
TGCTCAACCTGCAGGACCGCTCGCAGCTGCGCACCACCGGCGAGACCGTGGACCCGAACATCTTCATGTTCTCCGGGGCGCGGCACGCGGTGTACGACCACGACTTTGCTAAGTTCCCGCTCGGCTACGTGGGCACGGAGGAAGAGGACCTCAACCCGCACAAGACCACCTCGCGCCCGCTGCACCGGCGCATCGACGTGGACTACAACGGCTGGTGGATGAACCTGTTCCCGCGCGTTGTGGCCGAAAAGATGGGCCTGCCGCTGCCGCTGTTTATCAAGTGGGACGACAACGAGTACGCGCTGCGCGCCAAGGAAGCCGGCTTTCCCACGGTCACGTGGCCGGGCGTGGCCATCTGGCACATGGCCTGGGCGGACAAGGACGACGCGATTGACTGGCAGGCGTACTTCCACATGCGCAACCGCCTCATCGTGGCCAGCATCTACGGGCCCGACGACCCGGAGGCGATGCTCAAGCACATGCGGAAGTCGACCCAGAAGCACTACATGTGCATGGAGTACTCCACCATCGCCATCCAGAACGAAGCGATGCGCGACTTCCTGGCCGGCCCGGATCAGCTCTTCGACATCCTTGAATCCTCGCTGCCCCGGATTCAGGGGATTCGCAAGCAGTACTCCGACGCGCAGGTACTGCCGTCCGCCACCGAGCTGCCCGCGCCCACCGGCGCGCCGGGCGTGCCCACCCACAAGATGGGCGGGCGCCTGGCCAAGGTGAAGAAGCTGCCGTGGGCAGTGAAGGCGCTGCTGCACCTGCGCAAAGACGAGGACCGCTCGCACTGGGAGGCGCCGCAGCTCAACCTCACACCCGACGAGGCGCGCTGGTACACGCTGGCGCGCCTGGACTCGGCGACCGTGTCCACCGCCGGCGGCACCGGCGTGACCTTCCGCAAGCGCGACAAGAAGGCTGCCGACGCGCTGGTGGCCGAGCAGAAGGAACTGCGCGAGCAGATCGCGCAGCGCTGGCCGGAGTTGAAGCGGCAGTACCGCGCCGCGCGCCCGGAGCTTGCCAGCCACGACAACTGGGGGAAGGTGTTCGATGCGCAATAGGGAAACTGACCTGCTCGTCGCCATCCAAGCTGGGTTGTACACCCCGGAAACGGTGAAAGCCGCGCGCGCCCTGAGCCACTTCGGCGAGCACGATTTGGGCTGGCTGGCGGTTGCGACGGCTGGCGCCATCGCAACGAGCGTTGGGGACGTCGACAGGCACAGGCGCTCCAAGTGGATCGCGCTCGGTGCCGGCACGTTTGTGGCGCACGCCGCGACGGTGGTGCTCAAGCGCATCGTGCGCCGCCCGCGCCCGAACGACGCGCGAGTGAACATTGGCGTGAGCACGCCGTCGCAGCTGTCGTTTCCGTCCTCGCACGCCGCGAACACCGCGGCTGCGGCCGCGCACCTGGCAGACATCACCGGCAAGAAGTGGCCGTGGCTGCTCGTGCCGGTGATGATGCTCTCGCGTAACCTGCTCGGCGTGCATTACCCAACGGACACCCTCGCGGGCGCGGCCCTGGGCGCCGCGACGGCAAAGGTGGCCATCGAGGCGGAGAAGAGGATCTAGTGGATCGCACCCAGGAACCCGTGGACGAGCCCCTGATCAAGTCGGAGCCGCACACCTCCGGCGTTGAGCAGGTGATGAAGAAGACGCCGCCGAAGAACCTGCCGGACGCGATGCTCAAGGGCCTGCGGCCCAAGCAGTGGGTAAAAAACGTCCTGGTGCTGGCCGCGCCGCTGGCCGCCGGGGCGGAATCGTTCAACTCCCGGACCGCCGTAGACATCCTGCTCGCGTTTGTGGTGTTCTGCTTCGGCGCGTCCTCGATTTACCTGATCAACGACGCCCGCGACGTCGAATCCGACCGCCTCCACCCCACCAAGCGCTTCCGCCCGATCGCCTCGGGCATGCTGCCGATCAACCTCGCGTACGCGATGGCCGCGGTGCTGATCGCGGCGGCGCTCGGCCTGTCGCTTCTGGCTACCGACGGCGCTTCGCTGGCCTGGGTCATCGGCATCTACATCGCGCTGCAGCTGGGCTACTGCTTCGGCTGGAAGCACATCCCGGTGATCGACATCGCGCTGGTGTCCTCCGGCTTCATGCTGCGCACCATGGCCGGCGGCGTGGCCGCGGGCATTGACCTGTCGCAGTGGTTCCTGCTGGTGGCGGCGTTTGGCTCACTGTTTATGGCGTCTGGCAAGCGCTACGCCGAGCTGCTGCTGGTCAAGGAGACCGGCGCGCAGATCCGGCGTGCGCTGCAGGGCTACACCGAGCCGTACCTGCGGTTCGTGTGGACGCTGTCGGCCACCGCCGTGGTGATGTCGTATGCGCTGTGGGGCTTCCAGCTCTCCAACGCCGTCGAGGGCACCGCGGCGATCTGGTACCAGGTGTCCATGGTGCCGTTTGTCATCGCGATCCTGCGGTACGCCTCCGTGGTGGACGGCGGCCAGGGTGGCGCGCCGGACGAGATCGCGCTGGAGGACCGCGTGCTGCAGTTGCTCGCCGTGGCGTGGATCTTCTGCATTGTCATGGCCGTCTACGTCGTGCCGAACGTGGGTTGGTAGACAGCTACCCACTAACATCGTCGCAATGACCACACACGCCCGCCTCTCCGCGCTCGTCGCAGCCGCAGTTGCGGGCGTGTTCGCATTCTGGGGCGGGTGGGCCCGCCGGTGGATGTCCGACGACGGCCTCATTGTCCTGCGCACGGTGCGTAACCTCCTGGCCGGTAACGGCCCGGTGTTCAACGCCGGCGAGCGCGTCGAGGCCAACACGTCCACGCTGTGGCAGTACCTGATCACAGCGTTCGGCTGGCTCACGGGGGCGCGGCTTGAAGACGTCGCCATGTGGCTCGCCCTGTTGTGCACCGTCGCGGCGGCGGCGCTGGCCACGTACTCCACCGGCCGTTTCTGGGGTGGGGTGGGGCCGGTTATCCCGCTGGGCATCATCATCTACCTCGCGCTGCCGCCCGCGCGCGACTTCGCCACCTCCGGTTTGGAGTGGGGACTGTCGCTGCTGTGGATCGCGGTGTGGTGGGCGGCGCTCGTGGCCTGGGCCCGGCCGCTGCGCCACCGCGCGCCCGAGGTCGGTTACTTCCTCGCGTTCTGGTGCGGCATGTCCTGGCTGGTGCGCCCCGAGCTGGCACTCTACGGCGGCGTGACCGGCATCGTGCTCATCGCCTACAGCCCCCGCAAAACCGCCGGCATCCTCGCCGCCGCGCTGCCCGTCCCAGCCGCCTACCAGCTGTTCCGCATGGGTTACTACGGCCTGATCACCCCGCATACCGCGGTGGCCAAGTCGGCGTCCGACTCCGAGTGGGCGCGCGGTGTGGAGTACTTCGCCGACTTCGTGGGCTACTACTGGCTGTGGTTGCCGGTGCTGGGGGCGGCCGCGTTGGCGGGGTGGCTGCTGCGGGGGACCGGAGGGCGTCGATTAGCAATCGTCTTGCTAGTTGCGGGCTGCGCGTTCGTGCACATCTTGTACGTCTTGCGCGTGGGCGGCGATTTCATGCACGCGCGCATGTGGCTGCTGCCGCTGTTTGCGCTGCTGCTGCCCGCAATGGCGGTGCCGTACAGCCGCGCGGCCGCGGCCGTGGCCACCGCCGTGGTGGTGTGGGCGAGCGTGACCGTCGTGCGCGCGCACCCCATTGATTGGCAGGCGTATGAAAGCGGCGAGAAAGAACTCCGCATCATCGACGAGCGCGAATTCTGGGCGTACGCGGTGGGCCGAGAGCCCGCCAACCCGCCGCGTTACGCGGAGGACTTCCTCGGCTCGAGGCTCATGCAGAACTGGGAGGACGCCTTAGCGGAAGGCCAACGCGCCAGCGCGGCCCAGCTGAACCTCGCCCGCGTAAGCACCGGCCCGGAAACGTACGCCTGGTTCTACCGCGACCGGGAGGCCGCGGAGACCGACCTGCGCAACCTGGCGCTGACCGCCTACCTGATCAACCTCGGCATGACCAGCATGAACGCGCCCCTCGACGTGCGCATTCTGGACACCGTGGGCCTGGCCACGCCGCTGGCCGCGCGGATGCCCCGCGACCCGGACGGGCGCGTGGGGCACGACAAGCAGCTCGACCTCACGTGGCAGGCGGCCGACACCGACACCGACCTGGACAGGCTGCCGCCGTTCATCGACACCGTAAAGGCGAAGCAAGCCCGCGCTGCGCTGCGCAGCCCCGAGATCGCGGAGCTGCTCGCCACCTCGCGCGAGCCGATGAGCAGGGACCGGTTCTGGAAGAACGTGCGCTACTCCGTGGGCCCGGGGCGCACGCTGCAGCTCTCCGATGACCCGGCGGTGTACCTCGACGAAGAGACGCAGCGCGCCATCAGCCGCGGGGAGGACCCAGGGTTGGGCGGCGAACGTATCGCCTGGCCCGTGCAGGTTCGCGCGGAGATGTAACGCCTTGAGATGTTATTCCGATAACGATAACGTCACTTTTGCCTGAAAATTCGTTTCGAGGGGAAGTATGAACTTCAAGAACTCTGTGCGCGGTAAGCTCACCGCGCTTCTCGTGGCCTTGGCCAGCGCCCTTGCGGTGGTGGTCGGCGCGCCACAGGCCTCGGCGGCGAACCGCGACTGGCTGCGCCCCGACTCCACCGGCATGTGCGAGTGGGACCGGGTGGCCTACTGGGTGCAGCGCTGCACCGTGTGGTCCCCCGCGATGAACCGCCACATCACCATGCAGATCCAGCCCGCCAAGAACGGCGGCAACGCGGGTCTGTACATGCTAGACGGCCTGCGCGCGACCGAGATCACCAACGCCTGGGTCAACGACGTCAACGCGGCCCGCACGTTTGTGAACAACAACATCACGCTGGTCATGCCGGTCGGCGGCGAGTCTTCCTTCTACACCGACTGGAACGCTCCCGCCACCTACGACTTCAACAACCCGGTGACCTACAAGTGGGACACCTTCCTGACCAAGGAGCTGCCGCCCTACTTGCAGCGGAACTTCGGTGTCTCGCCCACCAACAACTCCATCCTGGGCCTGTCCATGGGCGGCACCGCCGCGATCAACTTGGCGGCGCAGCACCCGAACCAGTTCCGCCAGGTGCTGTCTTTCTCCGGCTACCTGGCTACCACCATCCCGGGTGGTCAGACCGCACTGCGCGCCGCGCTTCTCGACGGCGGGATGTACAACGTCAACGCCATGTGGGGCGGCACGTTTAACCCCCGGCGTTACGAGAACGACCCGTTCTTGAACATGGGTAACCTCCGCGGCAGGGACGTCTACGTCTCCGCCGGCTCGGCAGTGCCTGGCCCAGCCGACGCGAAGTACAAGCCTGAGCACCAGGCGGCCGGCATCGCGTTGGAGGGGGTTGCAAACGCGACCACCCGCGCATGGTCCGCGAAGGCGAACGCCACCGGCGTGCGCCACACCGCGGTGTTCACCCCGACCGGCCTGCACAACTGGGATCAGTTTGGCTCTCAGCTCGAGGCCACCAAGCCGCGCATTCTAAATGTGATGAACGCCTGGTAAACCCTCGTTTTCCACACCGGCTACCGCTGACTGGTAGCCGGTGTTCGCGTTTTGTGCGGCCTGGGTGTAACGCTGCGCGTGTCGCGCACGACTAAACCTTCAAGTGAAACTTAAGCTTTTGCTCGTTATTCTTGTGACACCAGTAGCCAGACGAGGTAGGAGACTCATGCGAGTAAACCGAACCACCGCCACCCGGATCGCCGCCGCGGTGCTGCCCGCCACACTAGCCGTGACGCTGGTGCCCGCCACGCACGCACAGTCCAGCCTGCCGGGCGGCCTGTCCTCCCGCAGTGGCATCTCCGACGGCCTGCGCCCGCACGATCCGCCACAGCGTACGCCGATCGAGGTGGAGAGCGACCCGCAAATTCCGGGCCTGCCCGCAGGCGTGAGCGTGGACCGCATCGAGTGGATCACCAGCCGCCGCGTCGCCGTCTTCATCAACTCCCCCTCCATGCCACAGGAGCCGATCCAGGTGCAGATCCTCCTGGCGCGCGACTGGCACTCCAACCCGTCCGCGAAGTTCCCCGAGGTGTGGGCGCTTGACGGCCTGCGGGCGCGAGACGACGAAAACGGCTGGACCATTGAGACGAATATCGAGCAGTTCTACGCCGACAAGAACGTCAACGTCATCCTCCCGGTCGGCGGCGAGTCCTCCTTCTACTCCGACTGGCAGCAAGAAAGCAACGGCAAGCACTACATGTGGGAGACGTTCCTGACTAAGGAGCTCATCCCGGTGCTGAACAACGAGTTCCGCTCCAACGGCAGCCGCGCCGTGGTCGGCCTTTCCATGGGCGGGACGGCCGCGATGAACCTGGCTGAGCGCAACCCGAACCTGTTCAAGTTCGTGGGCTCCTTCTCCGGCTACCTGGACACCACCACCGTCGGCATGCCCACCGCGATCAAGGCGGCACAGCTGGACGCGGGCGGCTACAGCGCTGAGGCAATGTGGGGCCCGCTCGGCTCGCAGGACTGGGTCGACCACGACCCGAAGCTGGGCATTGAAAACCTCAAGGACATGACGGTCTACGTCTCCGCAGGCTCCGGCCGCGACGACTTTGGCACCCCCGATTCGGTGGCGAAGGGCAAGGCGAACCCGGCGGGTGTGGGCCTGGAGGTAATCTCGCGCCTGTCCACCCAGACGTTTGTGGACTACGCCTCCCGCACCTCGGTGAAGCCGATCGTGCGCTTCCGCCCGTCCGGCGTGCACTCGTGGGAGTACTGGCAGTTCGAGATGGCGCAGGCGTGGCCTTACATCGCCGAGGCGCTCAACGTGCCGGAGGGAGACCGCGGCTCCAACTGCACCCCCATCGGCGCGATCGCGGAGGCGACGAAGTCCGGGATCATCGGCTCTTGCGTCAACGACGAGTACGATGCCGGCAAAGACACCAAGGGCAAGGCCGAGGACTTCCGCGGCGGCACCGCATACTGGTCCCCGGAGACTGGCGCGCACGCCCTCTACGGCGCGATCTTGGCCAAGTACAACGGGCTCGGCGGGCCTTCCGGTTGGCTGGGCTTCCCGCTCACCGGCGAGACCAAGACCCCGGACGGTGTGGGCCGCTTCGTGCACTTCCAGAACGGCTCGGTGTACTGGACCCCGTCGACCGGCGCGTACGCCATCCCGCGCGACATGTTCGACGCGTGGGGCAAAAACGGCTACGAGCGCGGCGACCTGAAGTACCCGGTGGCAGAGGCCAACCAGGTGGGCGACGGCTACGTGCAGAAGTTCCAGGGCGGCTACCTCACCCGCAACCCCGACGGCAAGCACTTCATCGTCCACGGCGCCATCGGCGAAAAGTACGGGCAGATCGGCACCGCGACCTCGCAGCTCGGGTACCCGACGGGTAACGAAGTCGCGGTCAAGGGCGGGTTCTTCCAGCCGTTCGAACACGGCAACATCTACTGGTCCGCATCCACCGGCGCGCACACCATCCTCACCGGCGCGATCTTCGACGAGTGGGGCAAGCGTGGCTGGGAGCAGGGCGAGCTGGGCTGGCCGGTGTCGGACATGACGGAGATCCCCGCGGGCGGTCAAACCATCGACTTCCAGCGCGGCACCATCGAGCAGGTTAACGGCCGCGTCAACGTGAGGACACGGTAATGCGCAAGATTGCAGGCTGCTTAGCGACGATCACAAGCGCCGCCGCCCTCGCCGGCTGCGGCGGCGCCACCGTGGACTCCGACGACGTGACCGAGACCGCTACTGCGACGTCCACGTCGGAGACCACCGAGACGGCGTCGTCGTCGACGGTGGTTGAGCGGAGCTCGTCGGCAGGCGGCGGCGCCTCAGACCAGCCCGCGCGCGAGGTGACCGAGGTGCCGCAGCAGGCGAGCGCCTTCACCCCCGCAGAGGAGGCCTACCTGGCCGGACTCAGGGAAAACGGAGTCAACATCGACGGGGTTGAAGATCAGCTCACAGCAACCGGGGCTACGGTATGCGAGGATGACCTGATCACCCGCGACGCGGTGGCAGGACAACTTGTGGAGCAGCGCCGCACCGACATGGACGCGGCGGGCGTGGCGACGCTCATCGACGACACCGCGCGCGCCAACCTCTGCTCCTAGCAGTACAGAAGGGAGCCGCGGGCAATGCGCTCGTCTCGCAACATCATCGTCATCGCTGCCGCCATCGTGGTGCTGGCCCTGATCGGCTTGGGCGTCTACCAGTGGCGCACCGGGGACGGGGGAGCGCTGCCCTCGGCGCAGCGGCCCGACGAGGCCTCGGCGTCCTCGGAGCCGGACGCGCCCGCGGAGCCGGACTGGTGCCCGGCGGTGGAGGTCGCCTCCGTGCCGGGGACGTGGGAGTCCGCGGCGGACGACGACCCGTTTAACCCGCAAGCTAACCCGGCGAGCTTCATGCTCTCCATCACCACACCGCTGCAGCAGATGTACGACATCGACGAGGTGCGCGTGTTCACGGTGCCGTACACCGCGCAGTTCCGGAACATCCAGACTTCCCGCGGGCGCGCCGAGATGACGTACGACGACTCGCGCGCCGAGGGCACCGCAAAGCTGTCGGGGGAGCTGCGCTTCGTGGCGGAGACGTGCCCGTCGACGAAGTTTGTCATCGCCGGGTTCTCCCAGGGCGCGGTGATCGTCGGCGATGTCGCGTCCCGGATTGGCAACAACGCCGGCCCCATCGACCCGGAGCGGCTGCTTGGCGCGGTGATGATCGCGGACGGACGGCGCGAAAACGGCGTGGGCGTGAACCCGGGGGCGGACGTCACCGGCGTGGGCGCCGAGATTGCGATGCAGCCCCTGCAGCGGGTGGTCAGCGCGGCGACGCCGGGGGCCACCATGACCGGTCCGCGCCCCGGCGGGTTCGGCGTGGTGGCAGACCGGGCGATTGAGATCTGTGCCCCGGACGACGCCGTATGCGACGCGCCGCAGGGCGTGGGCAACGCCATCGGGCGGGCGCGCGACCTGGTTGCGGCCAACGGCAACCATGCCATGTACGCCACTAACCCGGCTGTGATTCCGGGGACCACGGTGCCGGAGTGGACGGTAGCGTGGATCCGGGACCAGATAGAACGTAGCTAAGGAGCATGGGTATGGATTTGCAGCAGCTCATCGCGCAGTTTTTCGACGACAACGGCAACATCGCGCTACCGAAGCACTTCACCCTCCCGCGCCTGAGCGAGACGATTTACCAGGCCCACCTGGCCGCGGGCGGCGGCGACGCGGTGAATATCCGCGACTGGGACTTCACCGACGACTCCGACGGCGTGGCCCGTGAGTTCACCCGCACCGAAGTTAACACCCGCATCAAGGCCGTGGCGGCCCGCCTGAGCCAGATCGGGCAGCCGGGGGAGCGCGTGGCCATCATGGCGCCGAACTCCGCGGAGTACCTCTTCGCGTTCATGGGCGCGCTGTACGCCGGCCTCGTGCCGGTGCCGCTGTACGACCCGAACGAGCCTGGCCACGAGGCGCACCTGCGCGCCGTGCTTGCCGACGCGAACGCGCGCCTGGTGGTGACCAACTCCACCGGCGCGCCCGCCGTGCGCGCCTTCTTCGCCGACCTGCCCGCCCGGGAGCGTCCCCGCATCTTGGCCGTGGACTCCCTGCCGGACACCATGGCCGCCGCGTGGGAGCCCGTCGCGCCGGCGGATGGCGAGGACACGGCGGGTGCCATCTGCTTCTTGCAGTACACCTCCGGTTCCACCCGTAACCCGGCTGGTGTGATGATCACCAACGAGGCCCTTGTCACCGACGTGCTGCAGATCAACGAGGCGCTGCGCTTCGAGACGCCGATGCGCATCCCCACGTGGCTGCCGCAGCACCACGACATGGGCATCATCGTCGCCGTGCTGGGCGTGGTGCTCGGCCAGGTCCTCGACATCTTCGGCCCGCGCGACTTTTTGCAGAATCCGAAGCGCTGGGTGGACCTGCTCTCGCGGCGTGACGACGACCCTTCGGACGTCCACATCTACTCCTGCATCCCCAACTTCGCGCTCGACCTAGCAGCCCGCTACGCGGCACCGGAGCACCCGGAGGAGTACGACTTCTCCGCGGTGGACAGCATCATGGTCGGCTCCGAGCCCGTGACCAGGCCGGGTGTCGAAGCGTTTGTCGGCGCGTTCGGCGAGTCGGGCCTGGACCGCACGGTGCTGCACCCCTCCTACGGCCTGGCGGAGACCACCCTCTTGGTGTCCACGGACCGCACAGAGGAGCGTCCGAAGTTCGTGGAGTTCGACCGCGCGGCGCTGGCTGAGGGCAAGGCCGTGCCGGCAGAGGGCGGGGTGCCCGTGGCGTCGAACGGCCAGCCGGCGAAGTGGCTGCACCTCGCCATCGTGGACACGGAGACCAACAGCGAGCTGCCGGAGGGCGAGATCGGCGAGATCTGGGTGCACGGCAACAACGTCGCAGCCGGCTACCTGGACCGCCCGGACGAGACTGCGGCGACGTTCCGCAACACCATCGGCGCAACCCTGCAGGACGGCTTGCCGGAGGACAACTGGTGCGCCACCGGCGACCTGGGCACTGTGCTGGACGGCCACCTCTACATCACCGGCCGCGTGAAGGACCTGGTCGTCGTGGCGGGCCGAAACCACTACCCGCAGGACATCGAAGCCACCACGATGGAGGCCACCGACCACGTGCGCAAGGACTCCGTCGCCGCCTTCGCACTGCCGGGCGACGACGTGGAGCGCCTGATCATCCTCGCCGAGCGCGCCGACGGCGCAACCGAAGAAGGAGACGCCGCGGCCGAGGATGCCATCCGCTCCGCCGTGACCAACAACCACGGCATTTCCCCCGAGGTCGTGGAGTTCCGCGCACCGGGTGGCATCGCCCGTTCCACGTCCGGAAAGATCGCCCGCCGCGTCAACGCGAAGCAGTTCACCGAGCGCGAACACGCTGCGACGCAGTAACGGATCGGCCGGGCTGGCCGATAGTCTGGACTGTTATGAATGAGCATGAACTGATCCAGTGGCTCACCTCGTGGGTCGAGCGAGCCACGGGTGTGGACTCGGTGGATCCCACCACCCCGCTCGAGACGTACGGCCTTGCCTCCCGCGACGCGGTGATCCTCACCGGCGAGCTGGAGAAGCTGCTCGGCCGTCGGGTGGACCCCACCGTGGCCTACCAGTACCCGACAATCGCGGCACTGGCCAAGGCGCTGCTCACGCGGGAGCGGGTGGTGCCGAAGGTGGAGCGTCGAGAAGCAGCGAGCTCTCCCGCCACCCACGACATCGCGATCGTGGGTTCCGCCGGCCGCTTCCCGGGCGCACCCAATAACGACGCGTTCTGGCAGCTGCTTATCAGCGGCCGCTCCGCCACCCGCCCCCTTCCTCCGATGCGCTGGGACGAGTACCTGGGCGACCCGGTCGTGCGCACCAAGATGGCGGAGGAGAACACCGATGGCGGGTACATGGACGGCATCGCGTCCTTCGACCACGAGTTCTTCGGCGTCTCTCCGTTAGAGGCGCAGAACATGGACCCGCAGCAGCGCATCATGCTCGAGGTGGCGTGGGAGGCGCTCGAAGACGCAGGCCTGGCGCCGAGCGAGCTGCGCGGGGAGCCCGTGGGCGTGTTCGTGGGCTCCTCCAATAACGATTACGGCATGCTCATCGCCGCCGACCCGAACGAGGCGCACCCGTACGCGCTGACCGGCGCGTCTTCGGCCGTGATCCCGAACCGCATTTCTTACGCGTTCGACTTCCGCGGGCCCTCGATGAACGTGGACACGGCGTGCTCCTCGTCGCTCGTGTCGGTGCACCACGCGGTGCGCGCGCTTCGCGACGGCGAGGCCGACGTCGCCCTCGCCGGCGGCGTGAACATCCTGGCCAACCCGTTTGCGTCGCTGGCGTTTTCCGAGCTTGGCGTGATTTCCCCGACCGGGCGCATCCACGCGTTCTCCGACGACGCCGACGGCATCGTCCGCGCCGACGCCGCGGGCTTCGTGGTGCTCAAGCGCGTGGAGGACGCGGTGCGCGACGGCGACCGTGTGCTGGCCGTGATCAAGGGCACGGCAACGAATTCCGACGGTCACTCCAACGGCCTGACTGCCCCGAACCCGGAGGCGCAGGTGGACGTGCTGCGCCGCGCCTACGCCGACGCTGGGGTGGACCCGCACGAGGTGGACCTGGTGGAGGCGCACGGCACGGGCACCATCTTGGGCGACCCGATCGAGGCCACCGCGCTGGGCGAAGTGCTCGGCCGCGGGCGCGACGTGGCGTCGCCGCTGCTTTTGGGCTCGGCGAAGTCCAACATCGGCCACTCCGAATCCGCCGCTGGCGTGGTGGCGATGATCAAGGTGCTCGAGGCGCTCAAGCACGACACGATCCCGCAGACCATCAACTTCACGGAGCCCAACCGCTACGTGGATTTCGACGCGGAGCGCATCGAGGTCGTCCAGGACCCGCGCGAGTGGCCGCGCTACTCCGGGCGCCGCGTGGCCGGCATCTCCGGTTTCGGTTTCGGCGGCACGAACGCGCACGTCGTCGTGGCGGACTTCGACCCGGCGGACTACACCATCAACGTGCCTGAGACGCAGCCGGCGTTCGAGGGCGTTTCCGTAGCCGCGCTGCCGGTGTCGGGCCTGTTGCCGTCGCGCCGCAAGGAGGCGGCCGGCGTGCTCGCGGACTTCCTCGAGGGGCGCGACGACGCCGACTTGATCCCCGTGGCCCGCTCCCTGGCTGCGCGCAATCACGGACGCTCTGCCGCCGTGGTGCAGGCGGCGAGCGTGGACGAGGCGGTCAAGCGCCTGCGCCAGGTGGCAGACGGCAAGATCGGCCCGGGCATCGCCGTCGCCGACGCGCCTACTCCGATGGGGCCAGTCTTCGTGTACTCCGGCTTCGGCTCCCAGCACCGCAAGATGGCTAAGGAGCTCATGGCGCGCTCGCCGCTGTTTGCGCGCCGCATGCGTGAGCTGGACGAGATGGTGCAGTTCCAGGCGGGGTGGTCCATGCTGGAGATCATCGAGAACGACGAGCTGACCTACGACACCGAAAACGGCCAGGTCACCATCACCGCCATCCAGATCGCGCAGACCGACCTCCTGGCCGCGGCAGGCATCACCCCGGCGGCCACGATGGGCATGTCCATGGGCGAGATCGCCGCCGCGTACGGGGCAGGCGGCTTAAGCGCCGAGGACTGCATCCTTATCGCCACCGCACGCGCGCGCCTCATGGGTGAGGGCGAGGCCATGATTGCGGGCACTGACCAGGAAGGCGCCATGGCGGTCGTGGAATTGTCCAGGGAGGGCTTGGCGGAGTTCGTCGAGAAGCATGAGCAGGCGGCCGGCGTCGAACCGGCTGTGTACGCCGGCCCTGGCATGACCACGGTTGGCGGCCCGTCGCAGGCCGTGGACTACCTCGTGGAGGCGCTGACGGCCGAGGAGAAGTTCGCGCGCAAGCTCAACGTGCGCGGCGCCGGCCACACCAGCGCGCTCGACCCGATCATGGGCGACCTCGCCGGCGAGATCGCGGGCGTTGAAGCGCGGCCTTTGCGCGTGCCGCTGTTTTCCTCCGTGGACCGCGGCGAGGTGTACCAGCCGGGCCAGGCCGTTCACGATGACCAGTACTTCCTGCGCATGACCCGCCAGCCCGTGTACTTCGAGGACGCCACCGCGGCCGCGTTCGCCGCCGGGCACACCACGCTCGTGGAGGTCACCCCGAACCCGGTGGCGCTGATGGGCATGATGAACACCGCGTTCGCCTCCGGCAAGGCCGACGCGCAGCTGCTCTACACCACCAAGCGCAAGGTGGACGAGCTGGAATCGTTGCTGGACCTGGCCGCGAAGCTGTACGTGAACGGCATGCCGGTGGACTTCGGCGCGTTCTACGGCGCCGGCGAGGTCATCGACGCGCCGAAGACGGTGTTCCGTCAGGTAGACCACTGGACGCCGGCGCGCCCGTCGTCCTCGCGCGCGTCGCTGCTCGGCTCGCGCGTGACGCTTCCCGGCGGGGAGGTCGCTTTCGCCACCGCCGCGGACCAGGTGTTCAGCCCGCACCAGCTCATCGAGTCCGCGGCCGCCGAGATCTCGCCCGACGCGCGCGTCGTGGCCACCGAGGAGCACGGCTACCTCCCAGCGGACGGCGAGGTCACCACCATCGCCGCGTCGTCGCTGGGCGGCGTGTCCGTCAAGGTCTACGACGGCGCCACCCTAATCGCAGAGGGCTTCGCCTCCACCATCGACCGCGCCCCGGTGCAAGGTGTGATGGAGCGTCCGCTTGACGACGAGGCCGTCGCCACCACCGCCGTCGACGAGGATGCGGACGACGCGGTGCGCTGGGACCCTGAATCCGGCGAAACCGTGGCCGAGCGCCTGCGCGACATCGTCTCCGAATCCATGGGCTACGACGCCGAAGACCTTCCTGATGAGCTGCCACTGATCGACCTCGGCTTGGACTCCCTCATGGGCATGCGCATCAAAAACCGCGTGGAAAACGACTTCCAGATCCCGCCGCTGCAGGTGCAGACGCTTCGCGACGCCTCCGTCGCCGACGTGATCCGCATCGTCGAAGACGCAGTCGCAGGGAAGAGCGACGCGCCGCAGCCGCTGCCCTACAACGACGAGGCACGCGACCCGGCGGCGGCCGCCGAAAAGGCCAAGGGCGTCGGCATCGCACCGCGCGACGCGTCCGAGCGCATGGTCTTCGGCGCGTGGGCAAAGTACGCCGGTGCCGCAGCTGCCGGTGTGACATCGGCATTGCCGTCGATTAGCAACGAGCAAGCGGGCGAGATCGCGGCTCACCTCACGGAGCGCTCCGGCATCGACGTCACCGCGGATGACGTGCTGGCGGCCGAGACGCTTGAGCCGCTGGCGAACCTTGTGCGCGAGGGGCTGGAGACGCCGGTGGACGGCAACATCCGTGTCTTCCGCGACGGCACCGCCAATCCGGTGTTCGTGTTCCACCCGGCGGGCGGGTCGTCGTCGGTGTACGCCCCGCTCGCGCGGCGTTTGGACGAGAACGTGCCGGTCTACGGCGTCGAGCGCCTCGAAGGCTCGCTGGAAGAGCGCGCTGCGGCGTACGTCAAGGACATCGAGCGCATTGCGGACGGGCGCAAGGTGGTCCTGGCCGGCTGGTCCTTCGGCGGCGCGCTGGCCTACGAGGTCGCGCACCAGCTGGGCAACGACCGGATCGACTTCATCGCGCTGCTGGACACCACGCAGCCGTCGGAGCCGATCCCCGACACGCTGGACGAAACGAAGGCCCGGTGGGGGCGCTACGCTGCGTTTGCGAAGGAGACCTACGGCCTCGAGTTCGACGTGCCGTACGAGCTGCTGGAAACCGCCGGCGAGGACGCGCTGCTTGAGATGCTCACCGAGTTTCTGGCCACCACCGACGCGTCCGAGCACGGCCTGGCCGCCGGTGTGCTGGAGCACCAGCGCGCGTCCTTCGTGGACAACCAGATTCTCAACCACCTGGACTTCACCCGCTGGGCGGACGTGACCGTGCCGGTGCTGCTGTTCCGCTCCGAGCGCATGCACGACGGCGCGATCCAGCTCGAGCCGAACTACGCCCACATCGACGAGGACGGCGGCTGGGGCGCTATCGTGAGCGACCTGACCATCGTCCACCTGCCCGGCGACCACCTCGCGGTGGTGGATGAGCCGGCGGTGGGGATCGTCGGTAAGCACATGAACGCATGGATTGAGGGGAAGCGATGACCACAGCTGACAAGCTCGCGGACCTGCGCGCGCGCCTGGACAAGGCGCAGGACCCCGGGTCTGAGCGCTCGCGGGCACGCCGCGATGAGGCCGGGCGCACCACCCCACGCCAGCGCATCGACGCCCTGCTGGACGAGGGCTCCTTCGTGGAAATCGGCGCCCTCGCCCGCACCCCCGGCGACCCGGACGCGGTTTACTCGGACGGCGTGGTCACCGGCTACGGGCGCATCGACGGACGCCCCGTGGCGGTCTACGCTCACGACAAGACCGTCTACGGCGGGTCCGTCGGCGTGACGTTCGGCCGCAAGGTCACGGAGGTGATGGAGTTCGCCATCAAGATCTCCTGCCCGGTGATTGGCATCCAGGACTCCGGCGGCGCGCGCATCCAGGACGCGGTGACGTCGCTGGCCATGTATTCCGAGATTGCCAAGCGCCAACTGCCGCTTTCCGGGCGCGTGCCGCAGATTTCCATCATGCTGGGCAAGTCCGCTGGCGGCGCCGTGTACGCGCCTGTGACCACGGACTTTGTTGTCGCCGTCGACGGTGAGAGCGAGATGTACGTCACCGGCCCGAACGTGATCCGCGAGGTCACGGGCGAGGACATCACCTCCGCCGAGCTCGGCGGCGCCCGCGTGCAAGAACAGGCCGGCAACATCCAGGCGGTTGTCGCCACGGAGGAGGACGCCTTCGACTACGTGAAGGACCTGCTCGCGCACCTGCCCACGTCCGCGTTCGACGCCGCACCCGTGGTGGCCGCGCAGCCGGACGAGGAGCTCGACGACGCCGCGCTTGACACCTTCATGCCGGACGACACCAACGCTGGCTACGACATGATGGACCTACTGGTCCAGCTCGGCGACGACGAGGACCTCGTGGAGGTCCAGGCCGGTTACGCCGAAAATCTCATCTGCGCGTTCGGGCGCATCGACGGCCGCGCCGTCGGCTTCGTGGCGAACAACCCGATGCATCTGGCCGGCTGCATCGACGCGGACGCCGCCGACAAGGGCGCGCGCTTCATCCGCACCTGCGACGCGTACAACATCCCGATCGTCTACGTCGTGGACACGCCCGGCTACCTTCCCGGCGTGGACCAGGAGCGCGAGGGCCTGATCCACCGCGGCGCGAAGTTCGCGTTCGCGGGCGTGGAGGCCACCGTGCCGAAGGTGACGCTCGTGGTGCGCAAAGCCTACGGCGGCGCGTACGCGGTCATGGGGTCGAAGAACCTCAACGGCGACATCAACCTGGCGTGGCCCACCGCCCAAATCGCGGTGATGGGCTCGGCGGCGGCGGTGGTGATGCTGCAAGGTAAGCAGCTCGCGGCCATCGAGGACCCGGCGCAGCGCGAGGCCATGAAGAAGATGTTCATGGATTTCTACGACGCCGAGATGACCTCCCCGTACGTCGCCGCCGAGCGCGGGTACATCGACCAGATGATCGCGCCTAGCGAAACGCGCGTCGCTTTACGACGGGCGCTTCGCCAACTAGCCTCCAAGCAGGAGTTCGACCTGCCGAAGAAGCACACCATCAGTCCCCTCTAACTCACAGAAAGAAGTGATTTCCATGCTCTCTTCCACCCTTGACATCGTCGGCGACGCGATTAGCTACCTGGTCTGGTTCGTCAACGGCCTGCTCGCCAACAACCAGGACCCGCTGTACAACTGGGGCATCACCTTCTAGGAGCCGAGCCAGAGGGGAAAAGGAGTTCCATCACGCCGTACGGATGGACGGTGTTCGCTACCGGGTGCCCGCGGGGTGAGACCCACACGGGTCTGCCCCGGATGCGCTCGATCCGCCCGCGCCGGTTTGCGTGGCGCGGGTCGTCGTGGTTGACCCGGTTGTGGTACCTGCACAGCGGCACCAGGTTGGCCAGGTTCGTTTCCCCGCCCTGCGACCAGGCCTGGATGTGGTGGAATTCGCACAGGTCAGCGCTCACCCGGCAGCCCGGCACGGGGCACATCGGGGTGGCAATGCGCGCCAAGTCGCGCTGTTTCGAGTTGGCCACGCGCTGCGTTCTGTACAGGTTCGCCGGACCCGCCGAGGGGTGCACGAGCGCAACCTCCGACGGGAATATCTCGCCCATGAGTGCGGCGACGTACTCCGCGCCGGTGATGGTCGTGCCGTCGGTGAGCCCGAGCAGCACGTCGTCGCCGCTGTCGGCGAGGATTGCGACGTGCTGTTCGGCGGCCACCGCCACGATGGGGCGCGGCACCGGAACTTGTACCCCTGCGTCGCCCTCGAGGATCTTTGCCAGCCGGGAGAACATCTGCGGGCCCGCGGGGCGGGACGTGTCCAGGCCATCGCGCAGGCGCTGTTCCAGCGCAGCCAGCACGTGCTCATCGCCTGAGCCGGAGAACTTGCGCTTCCCGTTCTTCGACTTTGAGAACCGGACGCCGTCATCGGGGGTGCGGTTATCGTCGGGAAGCAAGTCGCGCGCCGCCTGCTCGAGCGCGCGGTAGTTCCCGCCCACCTGCAGCAGCTCCAGCCGTGGCGCCCAGCGCTCCTTCACGGGGAGGCGCTTGAGCCGGCGCTCGATGAGGACCAGCTGGTGCAGTGAGAACCTCCGCGCCAGCTGCAGCGCGCGGGCCTGCTTCCGCGTGTAGGAGGTTGCACCGAAGTACACCTCGTGCACGCCGGCCCATGCCGACACCTGGTTGGGGTCGAGGCCGGCGCGGATCGCGTACTGGTCGTCGAACTCGGCCAGCGCGTCGACGGCGCCGGCCAGGGTGTCCACGAGGTCAGTAAACGATGTCATGGCCGTCAACTTACGGCCGAAATTTGGCCCGTCAATCCCTCCCGGCCCGACCTGTGGATAACCCATGCCAATGGTGCGGCGGATCATCCACAGATCCGGTGTGTGGGAACCGGCTAGCCCTTCTTCACCAGCTTGGCCAAGCCGCGCCAGCCGAGCATGAGCAGCGCGCTCATCGCGGTGGCCACGACGATGAAGGACCAGTGGGGGACGTCGCCGTTGCGGATGCCCCAGATCACCAGCCCGGTGACCACGGTGATGATCCAGATGAGCCCGCCCTTGTTCTCGCGGGTGATCAGCCAGCCGAGCGTCACGCCGAGGGCGAACGGCCACAGGGTGGACAGCCAGCCGGAGAAGTTGAAGGGCATCTCGTCGGACTGGTGCGCCGCACGCGCTAGGAGGGCGAAGGCGGCGATGGCGACGTAGTCGGCGGCGATGGCGGAGGGCTTGGAGATGGTGTTGCGCATGCCAGCCACTCTAGAACACCGAGTCGTTCCACCACCGGCGCTCAGGCGTGCCGGCGCGGGAGCCGTCGCTAGCAAGCTTGATGCCCACGACCTGGTGCAGCTCCACGACGTCGTGCTCGAAACCCCATTCGGAGCCCGCCATGTACATGCCCCACAACTTGGCGGTGTTCTCGCCGACGAGCGCGACTGCCTCGTCCCAATTGGCCTTGAGGTTCTCACACCAGTCGTGCAGCGTGCGCATGTAGTCGAAGCGGATGTTCTCCTCGTGGAAGACCTCGAAGCCATGGTCCTGCATCTCGTAAATGATCGTGCCGGAGCCGGTGAGCTCGCCGTCCGGGAAGATGTAGCGGTTGATGAAGTCGCCCTGCGGCGTCTTGTGGTTGTCCGGGTAGGTGATGCAGTGGTTGACCATCACGCCGCCCGGGCGCAGCTTGCCGGCGAGGAACTCGAAGTACGAGGCGTAGTTTTTCACCCCGATGTGCTCGAGCAGGCCGATCGAGGAGATGCCGTCGAATCCGGTCTCGGTGACGTCGCGGTAGTCCATAAAGCGCACCTCCGCGAGGTCCTCGAGGCCCTCTTCCTTGATCTTTGCCTGCGCCCACTCGGCCTGCTCCTTCGACAGGGTGACGCCGAGGGACTTCACGCCCTGGCGGGCGGCGTAACGCACCATGGAGCCCCAGCCACAGCCGACGTCGAGGTGCTTGTCGCCTGGCTTGAGGTTCATCTTTTCAAAGACGAGGCGGAACTTGTTTTCCTGCGCCTCGTCGAGCGTGGCGTCCGGGGTGGGGTAGTAGGCGCAGGTGTAGGCCATGGAGTCGCCGAGGAACAGCTCGTAGAAGTCGTTGCCCACGTCGTAGTGGGACGAGATGACCTGGGCGTCGCGTTCTTTCGAGTGCGGGGCGAGGCCCTGGCGGATGGTGCGCTCGAGCCAGGAGGCCTGCTCCGCCTCCGGGATGGGCTGGATCTGCAGTGCGCCCATGGAGCGCAGGGAGCGCGCGATGCGGACGAGTTCGCGCGGGTTGGGCCGCTTGTAGTTGTTGTAGAGGGTGCGCATGTCGTCGAAGACGTCGTAGGGGTGCGCCAAGTGCGCGCCTTCAACCGCGAGGCCGTCGGTGACCCAGGCGCGGGCGAGCCCGACGTCGCCGGGGTGGGTGACAATGTAGGACAGGCCCTCGGGGCTGTTTACCTTCACGGTGTGCTTGGCGTCCGCCGGGCCCGTTGATGAGCCGTCGAAGGCCTCCCACTTGAACGGGGTGCCAGCGGGGAAGAGGGTATCGACGATATCCGCCACGGTCATCTGCATGGTCATTCTCCTACGCGTTTTCCACTGTCTTTTCGTACAGGCCCGGGAAGCGCCGGTCTGGGTCGTACTGGGCCTTCATCCGCTCCGGCAGGTCCCCGCCGTAGAGGCGCTCGAACTCGGCGCGGTCGTAGAACGCCTCCGAGTACAGGGACTTGTGCCCGCCGAGGGCCGAGACCTTTCGCTCGATGACCTTGTTGAAGGCCCCCGGCTCCACCTCCGGGACGCCGGACCAGAAGCCGACGTTCACCCATGTCGTCGCCGGCTCGAGGGGGTAGAGCGGCCAGGGCGCCTCCTCGTCGAGCCCGACGCCAGCGAGCGTGTCGACGCCGTCGCGCAGCCGGATCGGGCACAGCCAGACCGGCTCGATGTCGCTGGCCTTGAAAAACCAGTCGAGGAACACGGCGACCTGCGTGTCGCGCACCTCAATGTCTTGCACGACGCGCTCGGTGCGCGGCAGGCCCTTCGGCTTCTTCAGGAACCGGTACTCCAGGTCGTACTTCTTGTCCAGGCCCACGAGTTTCCAGTAGAACGCGCTGCGGCGCAGCTCGCGCGGCCAGAGCGTGCGCACTTTGGGGTTCTGGGTGCCGAAGGCGCGGGAGCACCAGAACCAGTCGGTGTCCCAGCGCCAGATGTAGTCGCGGATAGTGAGAAAGTCGTGGAGCACGCCGGACGGGTGCTGCAGCGAGCGGTAGTACACGGCGTCGCGCGTGTAGTCGGAGGTTCCCGGCGCCTCGCCCACCTGGAAGGCGCAGACGATGTACTGCTCGGCGGGGGAGAACGCGACGGCGTCGAGGCCGTGCAGGGCGCGTCCGCCCCACTCGCCGGTGGCGGCGGCATCGGCCAGGGCGTCCTGGAAAGCCGTGAGGTCGTCGTAACGCACGTGCTGGAGTTCGATGAGTGGCTCGACCTCCTCGAGCTCGATGGTCAGGCGCACCGCGTAGCCAAGTGAGCCGTACGAGTTCGGGAACGCGCGGAAGAGCGCGACGTTGTCCTCGCGCGAGCAGGTGACGATGTCGCCGGTGCCCACGAGCACGTCCATCTCGAGCACGGACTCGTGCGGCAGGCCGTTGCGGAAGGAGGTGGACTCCACACCCATGCCGGAGACGGCGCCGCCGAGTGTGATGGTTTTCAGCTGCGGCACCACCAGCGGCGCGAGGCCGTACGGCAGGGTCGCGTCGACCAAGTCTTCGTAGGTGCACATGCCTTGCACGTCGGCGGTTTTCGTCACTGGGTCGACGGCGATGACGCCACGCAGGCCCTCCACGTCGAGCCCGGCGCTGCCGTCGTCGCGGGAGCGAAAGAGGTTCGACGTCGTTTTGGCCAGGCGCACCCGCTGGCCGTCCGGCACCCTCCGAAAGCTGTCCAGGAGCGCGGCAACCCCTTCCTCGTGCGCGTGCCAGCCAATGGGCACGACGCGTTCAAAATCCACGCTGCGACCGGAAAACATGCTGGAAACGCTCATGTAGGGCCACCATAGACCCAAGTTGCGCACCGCGCGCAAGATAAAACGTCACGCCAGCTCAGACGGCGTCGCCTGCGGACGGGCGCCCGACCATGAAGCCGCGCCCGGCGTACACCGCGGCGTAGACCACCCACCCAATTGCCGTGATGAGGACAAACGACACCGCCCGGTAGACCACCGTCGCCGCGGTCGCTTGCGCAAGCGGCAACCCGCCGGCCACGAGCATGCCCACCGCGACCGGCTCCACGGTGCCCACGCCCCCGGGGGTGATCTGGGCGGAGCCGGCGAGTTTGGTCATGATGAACGCCAGGCACACGCCCGCAACAGGCACATCCGCGCCGGCAACCGCCCACACGGAACACATCATCGTGGCCAGATCAAGCAGCCGGTTCGCGAGCGACAGCCCCGCGGCCGCGGCAAACGACGGAGCCGAGATCCGGATAGCGGCGACCTGGTCGATCACGTCGACGAGGCGCCCGCGCACCTTCTCCGGCACATGCCGCACCCACCGCTTCAACGCGGCGGGGTGGCGCGTGGCCCAGAACACCGCGCCGATCGTCGCCGCGGCCGCAGCCAACGACGCCGCCAGCGCCCACACGGACAGCTCTGCCCCCAGCAGGGCGACGGCGACAACGCCGATGAGCACCATCCACACCGTGGACAGCGCCCCGGAGACCACGAAGAACCAGCCACACAGCCCCACCGACGCGCCCCAGGAGCGGTGCACGCGGTACGTGAGCCACGCGGAGATCGCCGGCCCGCCCGGCACCGTCGTGGACCACGCGTTAGAGGCGAACACAATCGCGTTCGTGCCCGCAACACCCGCGATGCGGCCTTCCACGTTGAGCAGGATCTGCATGACCCCGGACATGGCCACAAGCGACAGCACCGCCGCCGCAACCGCCCAGAGCAGCGGCCCGAGCTGCGCCGCCCGCACCGCCTCCCAGGCCTCCCCGAAAAACGGCAGCTGGTCGCGCAGCACCACCAGTACGACCGCCAAGAGGGCGACCGGCGCGAGCCAGCGCAGCCACTGGCGCGAGTTAGCGTTCAAGTTCCTTCTTCTTCAGCTGCTCCAAGGCGCGGCGCTCTTCCAGGTCGCGCATGAGTTGCTGGAACGGCACCAGGGAGGCGTCTTCGGACACGCTGACCCCCGCGCGGCCGGGCTGGGTGTCGGGGACCACGCCGGTGATCGGGGTCTCTCCCGCGGCGGGCGCGGGCAGGCGCGAGCCCTCGCCCAACGCACCCGCGGCGCGCTTGACCCACTGCGGCGCCCACCAGTTGTCCTCGCGCAGCAGGTGCATCACGGCCGGCACGAACAGGAGGCGGATCAGGGTGGCGTCGAGGGCAAGCGAGAAGATCATGCCGTAGGCGATGTACTTCATCATCACGATCTCGGAGAGCGCGAATGCGGCGGCGACCACGATCATGATCGCGGCGGCGGCGGTGATGATGCCGCCGGTGCGCGCGGTGCCGCGGGCGATGGCTTCGTCGGTGCTTTCGCCGTTCTGGCGCGCTTCCACCATGCGCGAGACCAGGAAGACCTCGTAGTCCGTGGACAGCCCGTAGAGGATGGAGATGATCAGCACCAGAATCGGGCTCATCAGCGGCCCCGGCGTGAAGTTCAGTGCGCCGGCGCCGATGCCGTCGACAAACACGGCGGTGAGGAAGCCGAGCGTGGCGCCGATGCCGAGGACGTTCATGATCACGGCCTTCGCTGGCAGGATCACGGAGCCGAAGACCAGCGCCATGAGCAGGAATGTGGCGATGACCATGTACAGCGCCATCCACGGCAGGCGCTTCAGCAGCGCTTCGATGGATTCCACCTCCATCGCCGGGGTGCCGGACACGTACGTCTGCACGCCATCGGGGGCGTTGATGTTGCGCAGCTGCTTGACGACGTCCGCACCTTCGGTCCTGTCCGCCAGCGGCGCCGAGAGCACCGTCGTGCCGTCCTGCGTGGCGTGCGCGGGCTTCAACGGGGCGGCAAGGCCCTCGACCTGGCGGGCCTGCACCACGATGTCCACCAGCTGCTCGTTGTTGGCGCCGGTGACCACGAGCTTAACCGGGTCGGTGCGGAAGGCGGGGAACTCCTCGTTGAACTCGTCCTGCGCCTGGCGGGTTTGCTGGGTGGGAGGCAGGTAGGTCTCGTTGATGCCGCCGAAGGAAATGCCCACGATCGGCACGGTGAGCAGGAGCAAAAGCGCCGCGCAACCGACCACGACGGCCTTGGCGTGGCGCATTGCCCACCGGGGGATCTTGTACCAGGCATTGTTCTCTATCTCGTCGTCGCGACGCGAAGAGCGACGACGCACCGACCACATGTCGATGCGCGGTCCCAGCATGCCGAACAGCGCCGGCAGCACCGCCACGGAGATCACGGCGGCGAGCACCACCGCGCTCATCGCGCCGTACGCCACGGACTTCAAAAACGCCTGTGGGAACATCAGCAGCCCGGACAGCGCCACGCCCACCATGAGCGCGGAGAAGAACACGGTCTTGCCGGCGGTGTTGGTGGTCACCGCTACCGCCTCCTCCACCTCGCGGCCGCGGTCCAACTCCTCGCGGAAGCGGGAGACCATGAACAGGCCGTAATCGATGGCCAGGCCCAGCCCCAGCAGCGTGATGATGGACTGGGAGAAGATGTTCACCTGCTGGTACTTCGCCAACACCGCCAGCAGCGACAGCGAGCCCAGGATGGAGAGGATGCCCACGATCAGCGGCATGCCTGCGGCCACCACGCCGCCGAAGACGAACAGCAGGATCACAGCCACGAAGATGAGGCCGACTTTCTCAGCGCGGGCGATGTCGCCGGCCATGCCCTCGTCCAGCGCGTCGGCCACGGCTGTCGCGCCGGCGATCTGCACGGTGGCGCCCGGCAGCTCCATATCCTCGAGCGCGGGCTTGATGGTGCGCAGGTCCTTCAGCGTCTGCTCCCCGTCGCCCTTGAGCCCGATGGCGGCGAACGCCTTGGTGTGGTCCTCGTTGGCCAGCTGCGGGTTCGGGCGCTCGAAGTAGCTGGTGATGTGGTCGATCTGGTCCGGGTATTGCTCACGCAGGGAGGTGGTGTGGGCGTTCGCTGCGTCGATAAGCTCCTGCCTATCGACGCCCTCCGGCGACGACACCAGCACAATCACATCGCCCGAGTTGTCGCGGCCGAACGTCTCCTGCTCGATCGCCGCGGCGGCGGTCGAGTCCGCGCCCGGATCTTCCCAGCCCTCCTGGGAGAGGCGCTCGCCCAGCTTGGAGCCGAACAGCACCTGCATGGCCACAATGAGGGCGATTACCAGCACCGGGATGATCCGGCGGTGGCGGTAGGCGAAATGGCCCCACTTGTAAAACACAGACGGCCTCCTAGTCGCGGGTGTTGTGCAGCAGGGATTTCAGCGGGCGGAACGGCTGCAGCCAGGCGCCGCCCTCCGGCAGCTTGTCCAGGTTCACGCGCGGCAGCGGGTTCTGGAACACGCCGGGGATGTCCTCCAGATCCACGAACTCCACGTCCGGCGAGTTCACAGCCCACGAGGCGTGCTCGTGGAAGCCGAGGACAGTGACCGGGATGCCGTCGCGAACCAGCTCGAGCAGCGGTTTCTGGAAGTTCTGGCCGTCTGCGGAGGCCACCACCACGCCCTGGAGCACGCCCTCGTCGCGGCGGCGCTCGATGTGGGCGAGCATGTCGTGGTCCACGTCCGAGTCATCGTCGCTCTTTGGCTTGGCAAAGACGGCGAAACCGACGTTGCGCAGCGCCTCCACCCACGGGCGGATCGCGTCCGCGCTGGCCGCTGCGACATTGGTGAAGACCGTCGCCTCCGGTTCGACGTCGCGCCCGAGCTCGTCCGAACGGGCCTCGGCTTCGTCGATGAGCCAGCGGCCGATGGCGTCGAAGCGCGGGCGGTGCGCGGCGGTGGGCCGCCCGCCCAGGATGGCGCCGAGGCCCATGTCCAGGTTCGGTGCGTCCCAGACCAGCAAGTAGCTCTCCGGGCCGGCGGCTGCCCCGGGGGTGTACGGGTGCGTCAGCGTTTGCAGGTCCATCACTTCTTCTCCCAGAGGTACTCGCGGATGACGTGGTCTTTGTCCAGGCCCTTGCCCTCGAACTTGGTGATGACTTGGCGGTCCGTCAGCAGCGGGGCCTCCGCCCACGGCCAGCCCTTGTACTCGAGCGACGGCTCGACGCCAACCAGCTCGTCGATCCACGCCGCGTAGTCCGCGTGGTCTGTGGCAACGTGCAGCACTCCGCCGGGCTTCAGGCGGGTGGCGATGAGGTTCAGCGTGCCGGACTGGATGATGCGGCGCTTGTGGTGACGCGCCTTCGGCCACGGGTCCGGGAAGAAGATGCGCACGCCGTCTAAGGATTCCTCCCCGAACATGCGGGCCAAGACTTCCACGCCGTCGCCGCGTACCATGCGGATGTTGTCGATGCCGCCGCGCACCACAGCGCCGAGCAGCTTGGCCAGGCCCGGTTTGTACAGCTCCACGGCGATGATGTTGGTGTCCGCCTCCAGCGGCGCCATCGCGGCGGTGGAGGTGCCGGTGCCGGAACCGATCTCCACGATGGTGGGGTGGCCGGAGCGGCCGAACCACTCGTCGATGTCGATGCGCTCGTCCGAGCCCTCGGCGAGGACGCGTCCCAGGCGCGGCCAGTGCTCGTCGAACAGCGCCTCCTGGTTCTCGGTGAGCGTGCCGCGGCGGAAGGTCACCGACCCCAGCCGCGGGTAGTCCAACCCGGTGTCGAACTCGGTTTGCAGCGGACGCCCCGCCGGCAATTCGCCCGTTCCCGGACGCTGGTTTTCAGTATTATTCATTAGGTTCATTGTCCACATGAACTGGGCAAACGCAAGCGCCGGGCGTTACCCCCGAAGGCGTCGTCAAGCGGGCGCCCGAGAACAGGTGTCGGGGGTAGGGGCTCACCCCCGTTCCCGCTAAAGGTCATGCTTGGCCATGCTGGTTATATCCGGCAGGGCCCGAATGGTGGAAACTTTTAGCCAGATGAACGCCCGTTTCGATACTCTGAGACCACAACAACGATGAATTTCGTACGCGCACTGGCCATAACCAGTTGAACAAGGAGTACCGATGACCGCCGAAATCACGCGCCTGGAGGGGCACAACCCCACGGACAACGAGCAACTCATTGCTTGGATCAACGAGGCGGTCGACCTCTTCGAGCCGGACAAGGTGGTCTTCGCTGACGGCTCGCGCGAAGAATGGGACCGCCTCACCGCCGAGCTCGTGGACGCCGGCACACTGATCAAGCTCAACGAGGAGAAGCGCCCCAACTCGTTCCTCGCGCGTTCACACCCCTCCGATGTCGCACGCGTGGAGTCCCGCACCTTCATCTCCACCGAGAACGAAGAGGACGCGGGCCCGACCAACAACTGGATGAAGCCCGCGGCGCTGAAAGAGGAGATGCTGGAACACTTCAAGGGTTCCATGCGCGGTCGCACCATGTACGTCGTGCCGTTCTGCATGGGCCCGATCTCTGACCCGAACCCGAAGCTGGGGGTGCAGCTGACGGACTCCGCCTACGTCGTGCTCTCCATGCGGATCATGACCCGAATGGGCACTCAGGCGCTGGAGAAGATCGAAGGCGACAACTTCGTGCACTGCCTCCACTCCGTGGGCGCTCCGCTCGAGCCCGGCCAGGAGGACGTGGCGTGGCCGTGCAACGACACGAAGTACATCTCCCAGTTCCCGGAGACGAAGGAGATCTGGTCCTTCGGCTCCGGCTACGGCGGCAACGCCATCCTGGCCAAGAAGTGCTTCGCGCTGCGCATCGCGTCCGTGATGGCGAAGGAAGAAGGCTGGATGGCCGAGCACATGCTCATCCTGAAACTCACCTCCCCGGAGGGCAAGGCGTACCACATCGCGGCCGCCTTCCCGTCCGCGTGCGGCAAGACCAACCTGGCCATGATCACCCCGACGCTCGAAGGCTGGACCGCCGAGGTCGTGGGTGACGACATCGCCTGGATGCACCTGCGTGAGGACGGCCTGTACGCCGTGAACCCGGAAAACGGCTTCTTCGGCGTTGCGCCGGGCACGAACTACGCCTCGAACCCGATTGCCATGCAAAGCATGGAGCCGGGCAACGTCTTGTTCACCAACGTTGCGCTCACTGACGACGGCGACGTGTGGTGGGAGGGCATGGACGGTGAGACACCCGCCCACCTGACCGACTGGCGCGGCGAGGACTGGACCCCCGGCTCCTCCTCGAAGGCGGCCCACCCGAACTCCCGCTACTGCGTGGCCATCGAACAGTGCCCGGCTGCGGCGCCTGAGTTCAACGACTGGCAGGGCGTGAAGATCGACGCGATCCTCTTCGGCGGCCGCCGCCCCGACACCGTGCCGTTGGTGACCCAGGCCCACAGCTGGGAGCACGGCACCATGATCGGCGCGATGCTCTCCTCCGGCCAGACCGCGGCGTCCGTGGAGGCCAAGGTCGGCTCCCTGCGCCACGACCCGATGGCGATGCTGCCGTTCATGGGCTACAACGTGGGCGACTACTTCCAGCACTGGCTGGACATGGGCGCCAAGGGCGGCGACCGCATGCCGGACATCTTCCTGGTCAACTGGTTCCGCCGCGGCGACGACGACCGCTTCCTGTGGCCGGGCTTCGGCGACAACTCCCGCGTGCTCAAGTGGGTCGTGGACCGCATCGAGGGCAAGGTCGGCGCCGATGACACTGTTGTCGGCCACACCGCCCGCGCGGAAGACCTGGACCTGACCGGCCTAGACACCCCGATCGAGGACGTACGCGAGGCGCTCACCGCCGATCCGGAGCTGTGGAAGGAAGACGTCGCGGACTCCCGCCGCTACCTCGAGGGCCTCGGCCCCCGGGTGCCGCAGGAGATCTTCGACCAGCTGAAGCAGCTCGACGAGCGCATCCACGCTGCATCGAAGTAAGCGCTTGCGGAGGGCCGTGGTGGTACCTCCGTGAGGGCTAGACCTGCCCCGTTCAGGCGGATCCGATCGTCAAGCTGACGTTGGGGCTTGTGGGCAGTGTCGCCGAGTTTGAGCACTCCATCATCAAGGAGCGCCAGGCCGAGGGGATTGCCCGGGCGAAGGTTCTGACCGATGCCCAAGTGGTTCAGGCCCGGGGGTGGGTGGGCGGTGTACCCAAAGCGGAGGTGGCCCGCCGGCTCGGTATCGGGCGGACCACCTTGTATAAATACCTCGCGGGAGGCGCTGCGTAAACGTTCTCTCTGCTAGTGGTCGCTCCTATTCCCGCGCTTCGCTGGGGCCATCCGCGATGATGCGCCCTAGGGAGCTGATGATGGCTGCGGTAATTAAGTAACCGCTGACCGCATAGTTAAAAAGGCCGCTACACATCTCATCGCTAAGCACGTCATAAATCAGGAAAACGGGTGCTAATAGAGTCATTATGGTTAGGAAGCGGTATGGGGAAAGCACCTTTCGCTTAGTTAGAAAGTGGATTAAGCACCCCACTGCCATGATGCATAAGGATATGAATAGCGCGACCACTGCGCCAAGAAACACATAAATCATGGCTCTCCCTGAATGCTGCTCCGCCAGCTGACCCCCGGGTTGAATGGCCGGAGATTGTCTCGGTCATGACGTCCCCGCTGGTAACAAGTGGGGTCCACTCCTCATTTGCCTGAGGTGTTACTCGGGTACGACGGTTTCTTCGAGGAATTCCTCGAGCGTCCAGTGGTTCCTGTCCCAGTAGCATAGGTTTAACCCCGGCTCGATGGTGATGAAATGCTCGGGTAGAACCAGACTGAATTTCTGCGCAATAACCTCGAAACCTTGAGCTCGCAGGGACGCGGCAGTCTCTTCTTCTGACCCACTGTTATCCGGCCCGATGGGGACATCGGCGAAGGTGACGTTGTCGTTGTCGAAATCGAATCGGGCAGTTACACACTTGCCGTCTTCGATAATGGAGACGATCTTCCACGTTTCTTCCTGCTCGTCCCCCGGGTCAGTGATCAGGAAGCCCTCGAGATCCGTGCCGAACGTCTTATTGTTGAAGAAGTGGTCATCGAGCAGATTGATGTTCTCTTCGACTGTCCCTCCCAGCTGGAACGGCAGCTCGAGTCTGGTGGTGAAGTTCACTGGGTGTGCCTTTCGGGGTGGAGTCAATCCTGGTCTGGGGCGGGAGATGGCGTCCAGCAGATGGAGGCCAGTTCGTTTTCGAAGATGTAGAAGCTCACGTTGCGTCCGGGAAGCGTCACTGAGGACCCGTCGTTAAGTGAGGTGATGCCGATGTCGGACAACTGGTTTTGGAATCTGATGGGGCGCAGCGCCAGGGGGATACCCAGAAACGTGTCGCCCGGGTGGAGCGTCGAGATCTCCAGGCTGGTGAAGACACCGCTTTCGATAGAGCCTTTGGTAAAGCGCGGGATGCCCCCGATCTCGACTTCACCGTGGGCGGTCCAGTAAGTGGTGTCGCCGATACTGAAGGAATCGATCGTCATCGACGGGTAGTTTTTCGGGCCGGACGTGAAATCCAGGGGGTCGGGCAATGCGGTGGTGAAATCCATCGATCAGGGCTCCCGGGGTGGTTACGGCGACCGCTCGCCGAGCGGCGTACTGGGTCACTCTTACCGTATCGTTTCCCCACCTGCACTGCGGGGAAAGTTTCATCGGGGGGCATGGGCCCGGGTGGTGTACTCCCTCTATCCCGTGGGCATGGTCAGAACGTGGGCCCGGGTGGCGGGATTCCAGCGGATGAATCCGATGGTGGAAAGTTCCGCCATGAGGTCGGCGGTGGGTGTTTTTTGGGCAGGTCCCCGTCTTTGTCGAGTTGGGCGGGGATGAAACCGCCGTAACCGGTGTTGCCGGGGATCTGACCATCGGGTTGAAGTATCACCCTCAGTAACCGGGGAGGGGCTTTTCCGGATCAAGCTAACGGGGGCAGCGCACTATTTCAGTGGTCCCGGGAAAGCTGCTGCATTTTTCGCCTGCGTTGAGGCGCAGGATCAGATGGCTCGACCTGTTCGCGAAGAGAGGCTAGGAGCCGGCCCTCCGACAGCAGCTTCCCCGGCGCTGTTCGCTAACGATGTAGTACAAACCCTGGCGTTAAAACCGCAGTACTAACTCTTCCGCAGGACAAGCACGAGGTTAGACACCGCGAACTCGCGGAGCACCGGCACCCGCGTGACCCACCACGCCCATCGCGGGTGGTAGCGCGGGAAGGCGGCGGCGAGTTGCCCGGTCGACTCGGCCCACTCCAGGCCCTCGCGGGCAGAGACGGCGAACAGGTTCTCGCCGAAGACGTTCTTGGGGTCGCGGCCGTGCACTTTCGCGTATCGACGGCGCGCGTAGTCCCCGCCCACGTAGTGCTGCCACAGCCCCGTTTCGTGGCCGCCGAACGGCCCGAGCCACACGGTGTAGCTGAGCACCACCAGCCCGCCGGGCTTGACCACGCGCATCATCTCCTCGCCCATGGCCCGCCAGTCGGGGATGTGCTCGGCCACGTTGGAGGAGTACACCAAGTCGAAGGAGTCGGTGGCGAAGGGCAGCGCCGCACCGTCGCCGCGTACCGCCTTGAAGCCGGTCTGGCCCGCGGCGGAGAGCTCGGAGACGCTCGGCTCGAGGCCGACGTAGAAGCAGTCGGCGAACGCGTCGGCGAAGTAGCCTGGGCCGCCGCCGACGTCGAGCACTGATGCACCTCGCAAGCTCGGAGCAGGGGAGAAGGAGAGGTCGTGCGATATGGCGTCGAGAAGCAAGCGTGTATCGCGGGCAAGTAGTGAGTAGAAGATGCGCGGCCGGAACTGTTCGTAGGAAAACGCGCGCAGCAACCGGAGGGTGCGGCGGAGGGTGGCCATCCGGCGGGTACGGTGCATAGCGATGAAGATACTGCTTATGTGCTGGCGCGATTCAACCCACCCGCAGGGCGGCGGTTCCGAGCGCTACCTCGAGCGTGTCGGGGAGTATCTCGCCGCGCAGGGCCACGAGGTGATTTACCGGACCGCGAAGCACACCGGCGCGGCGCGCCGGTCGCGCCGTGACGGGGTGCGCTACGAGCGTGCCGGCGGCAAGTTCGGCGTGTACCTAGCCGCGCCGCTGTCGATCTGGCGCAACCGCCCGGACGTGGTGGTGGACACGCAAAACGGCATCCCGTTCTTTGCGCGGTTGTTCACCCGCACACCCGTGGTGCTGCTCACGCACCACTGCCACAAGGAGCAGTGGCCGGTGGCGGGTCCGGTGATCGGGAGGCTGGGGTGGTTCTTGGAGTCGCGCGTGGCGCCGCGCGTCTACAGAGGTGCGCGGTACGTGACGGTCTCGGAGGCCTCGAAACGCGACCTTGTGGCGCTGGGGGTGCGCGAAGGCGACATCGAGATCGTGGAAAACGGCGTGGATCCGGTGCCCCAGGAAGTGCCCACGCTTCCGGACGACCACAGGGTGCACCTGGTCACCCTGTCGCGCCTCGTGCCGCATAAGCGCATCGAGGAGGCCATCGACGCGGTGGCGCAGATAGATGGCGCAGTGCTCGACGTGGTGGGTTCCGGCTGGTGGGAGGACGAGCTGCGCGAGTATGCGGCCCCGTACGGCGACACGGTGGTCTTTCACGGGCATGTTTCTGAGCCGTACAAGCACGCCCTGCTCGAGCGCGCCGACCTCCACGTGTTGCCGTCGCGGAAGGAAGGCTGGGGCATCGCGGTCATCGAGGCCGCGCAGCACGGGGTGCCCACCGTGGCCTACGCGTCTGCCGGCGGGGTGGCCGATTCCATCCGCGACGGCGAGACCGGGCGGCTGGTCTATCCCGGGGAGGATTTTGGGGAGGCGGTCGGGGAGACCGTAGGGCGTCGAGAAGCGATGGCCCCTGCGGCGCGGGCGTGGGCGGCGCGGTTTTCCTGGGAGGCAACCGGCCGGAAGTTCGCCCAGGTTATCGCAGCTGTGTTGTCCAGTTGAGCTGCTGGATTTTCGTGTCCAGCTCCCGGTAGGCCTTTGCGGCGCTGTCGGCCATGTCGCGCAGTGCTTTCACGTCCACGGCGGGCAAGAAGCGCACCTCGGAACGGGAGTAGCGGGAGCCGGTCATGGTGCCCGCGTCGGCGACGGCGGCGTAGAGGCGGCGGGAGCGCAGCAGCGCGTCGCGGCGCGCGATGGCGTCTGTGAGCGTGGCGCCTTCGAACTCCGTCTGCGCATTGGTGTGGTTGATGCGGCGCACGAGCGTCTCAATTTCCTGCAGCAGCGCGGCGGCTTCCTCCAGCAGCGCCGCCGGGTCTTCCACCGGGGTGTCGCCCTCTTGGATCATCGCGCCGCTGACTAGCCGTTCCTGCAGCTTGTTCAGGCGGTCCTGCGCCTCGGCGCGTCGCGCTAGCGCTTCTGCGAGCAGCATCTGTGCCTCCTTGTACGTTTCTGTCCCCGTTCCCAACCCTCGCGGATGCCTCCGGGACACCCCCAACGTCGCGGTAGTAAATGGTGCTCGGTGCAACCCTGTGGTGGGGGTCGTGCCCGTGTGCGTCGTGCAGGCCGCATGCGTTGTGCGTGTGAGCGGAATCGAACCGCTTCAGCCCTGATACGGCCACAAGGCGCCATGAGTGCGTCCATTTCCCCGGGCGCGTGGGGTTGACGTTCGCTGGGTGCCGGTGGGCCTTCCGCTACCGACAGTTTCATTCGAACATAGC
Organism: Corynebacterium ureicelerivorans; assembly: GCF_000747315.1. Classification (NCBI taxonomy): domain Bacteria; kingdom Bacillati; phylum Actinomycetota; class Actinomycetes; order Mycobacteriales; family Corynebacteriaceae; genus Corynebacterium; species Corynebacterium ureicelerivorans. Next base: position 2,053,410 of record NZ_CP009215.1, on the reverse strand, counting down.
AAAACGCCCAGCCGCTGAAAAGGGCTGGGCGTTAAGCGTTATGCGGTTTTATGCCGCGGAGGGGAACAGCTCGCCGTCGCGGAAACGGTCGCGCATTTCGGCCTCGACGAGGACGGGGATGAAGTCCTCGATGCTGGCGGTCTTGCGGTGGGTGCGCAGGACAGCATCGAACGCGTCGTTGATCTCGAGGGCGTCGAACTGGCCGGCGAACTCGGTGAGCAGGTCCTCGCGGATGTTTCGCAGGGCTCGCTCGCGGATGATGCTGAAATCGATGTTGTTAGCCATGGTGTTCCTCCTTGCAGAAGTGCTATCTGCTCCTTCATTCGGCTCGGGGCTACGCATTGGACGTAACCTGTTGTTCATCTTGCGTTTACTTTAAGGCAGTGGGCGACGGTAATGCAAGGGTATCAATGATTGGCCCGCACCATTAATGGTCTGAAGCCAACTATGTCAGGTAAACCTACTGTTCAACGGCGCTTTTTATGCGCGTGTGACCTCGGACACATGTTATCAGCGGCACCATGCACCACATGGCGAACAGGGCAATTCCCGCCGGCGGCAGCGGGCGCGGGGGCGCGCCGGCCTCCATCACCGTGCCGTCTGCGCGCACCACCACGCCGATGCCGAGCTCCCGCAGGCGGACAGGGTCGGAGATGGCAGCCTGGGCCGCAACCCAACGCGGCGACGGCGCGTCCACGGGCACCCCGTCCACGGTCAGCGCGCCGGATTCAACCACGTTCATGGCTTTGGGGGCGGGGTCGACGACTGGGTGGCCGTCGATAGTGGTGAGCGTAGGGCGCGACTCGAATACAACGTCGCGGCCCCGGTGGTCGACGGCGGGGACGTCCACCGTGGTGGGGGTAAGTGCCGCGAGCGCGACGGGCGCGTCCGGAACCTGTAGCACCGCAAACGCGGCTGCGGCCAGCGCACGTCGGGGCTCGAGCGCGCCAGCGGCAGCGACGAAGGCGGGGATGGCCAGGATGAGCCACTTTTGCCCGTCGCGAAGCAAGCCCGCGCCGGGAACGTGCGAGACGATGGGCGCGGTCAGCCCCGTCCACGACGCCACGGCGAGCGCGAAACCGACCCCGGCAAGCGCTAGCCAGCGCCGGGGAACCGCACGCCAGCTCAGGGCGAGCAGTGCGAAGAGCGCTATGCCGAACAGCGCCCACCCGGCGGCGCGCGACGGGGGCACGGCCTGGCCGTTCCAGATGCCGCCCAGGCCAAGCAGCGCACCGAGCGTGCCCACGTGCCCCTCGGCGCGCGGCGCGAAGGCGGCTGCCCCAGCCACCGACGAGGTGCCCGGCGAGGAGGCGGCGAACCCCGCGACGACCCACGGCAGGCAGGTCAGCACCGCGACCGTCAGGCTCCGCCACCCGCGCGCGAACATCGCCGCCACCAGCGCCCCGGTCGGGGTGAGCGAGGCCAGCCAGTGCGCAAGCGTCGACACCGGGTGCACGCCAAGCGCCACGAACGGCAGCAGCCACGCCGCGGCGGCGAGGGACCACTGGCCCTGCAACAGGCGCTCCACCACGAACGGGTTCCACACCGCCACGGTCATCGCCGCGGCCTGCCCGAGCGGGGTGCGCCCCAGCCGGTGCCCGGCCCACGCGGCGCCCGCGGCGGCGGCGACCATGAACACGCGCACGAACAGCACGGGCCACGGCAGGATGCCCAGCAGCGCGTCTTGGGGCACGTTGCGGGCGGGCAGATCGCCCCAGCCCAGCGAAGCGCGGGTGAGCGCCATGGCGTCGAAGACCATCATGTCGCGCAGCGCGAACGCCTCGCCGGGGACGAAAAATGGCCAGGTCAGCGCAAGCACCAGCACAGCGCCGTAGGCCGGCGCCCACCAGCGGCTAACGCCGGCGGGCATAGAACACCAGGCCCGCGATGAAGGCTGCGGCGGCAATGGCGCGGGTCACCACCGCCATCACCTGCAGCCCGCGCAGCCACGCCACGTCGCGGCGCGCGGCCTCTACCTGCGCGGCCTTCGTCGCCTCGGCAAGCACCCACTGGGCCTCGCCGCAGGTCCAGACCTCGTCCACGATGCGGCCGGTGTGACGCTCAGCGTCGACGATGCGGACGCACCCGTCGGACATGTCCGCCTCGTACTTGTACGTCTCCAACCCGCGCACGGCGCCCGGCCCGAGGTAGTCCAGCGCAACGTCGCTGCCTGTCGCCGGGTCGAACAGCGGGTACGTGCGCCGCTCCGGGCGGTAGGGCATGAGCGGACCCAGCCCGGCGCGCCCCTTGGCGGGGAAGGCGGTGGAGGGGTCGATGGCGAAACTATCCACCTCGTCGCCGTCCACGGTCACCACCGCGTTCAGGCTCTTGGGGGCCTCGGTGAGGGTGACGGTGCGGGTGTGGGGCGAAGCGCCGTCGCCAAGCGCCGTGAATTGCACGGTGTACTCGCCGGGTGTGAGGGTGCGCTGCTTGGCTATCACGACGGGGGAGGCGAGGTTGAGCGCGGTGCAGGCGACGACGATGCCCAGGCAGGTGGCAAGTCGGCGTCGCAGGTTCACCCGTGTCACCCTACCGGGTGGCTAGACTTGCGCCATCGTGAACAGACCCGCCATTTTGCCCGAGCTCGACGGACTGCGTGCCGTGGCCGCGTACGGCATCGTGGCCACCCACGTGGCGTTCCAGACCGCGACCGGCTCGGCGGTGCTGGAGCGCTTCGACTACTTCGTGGCGGTGTTCTTCGCGCTGTCGGCGTTTCTGCTGGCGCGCGGCGGGCTGCGCGAGGGGTATTACTCGCGGCGCCTGGCCCGCCTTGCGCCGGCGTACGTGGTGTGTGTGGCGGTGGTGCTGCTCGCACTGCCGCCGCTCGCGGGGGTCACGTGGGGCCAGGCGGCGGCGAACCTCATGCTGGTGCAGGTCTACGTGCCGCATTCGCTTATCGACGGGCTGACGCAAATGTGGTCGCTGTGCATCGAAGCCGCCTTCTACGTGGTCCTGCCGCTGTACCTCAGGCTGGACGGGCGGGGGCGCCGTGCGGCGCTGGCGGGTTCGGTGGCGCTTGGTCTGGCGTGGCCCTGGGCGGTGAGCGGGATTTCCGACCCGGCGGTGCTGAACGTGCAGATCTGGCCGCCGTCCTACGCGCCGTGGTTCGCCGTCGGGCTGGTGCTGGCGGAGCTGGAGCGCGCTCGCGTGCGCTACGCCGGCCCGCGCTGGCCGTTTCCAGTGCTGGCGCTGCCGGTGGCGTGGGTGGCGGGCGTGATCGGCCCGCGCGGGCTGGAGCACCCGTCGCCCGCGGAGTTCAACGTGCGGGTGCTGCTCGGCGCGGTGTTCGCGGCGCTGGTGGTGGCGCCGTACGCGCTGGGGCAGCGCGAGCGCGGCACGGTGCTGTCGTCGCCGGTGATGCGCACGCTGGGACGCTGGTCGTATTCGGTGTTTTTGTGGCACATGGCGGTGCTGTACTTCGTGTTTCCGGTACTCGGCGTGCAGGTGTTCTCCGGGCACTTCCTGCTGGTGTACGCAGCCACCGCGCTGGCCAGCACCGCGGTGGCGTACATGTCCTACGAGTTGGTGGAGGTGCCCGGCGCGCGGCTGGTCAGGCAGGCCACCGCGAAGCAGCCGGCGACCATGAGGAAGGTGGAGGAGCCCGCGTAGTTGGCCGCCGGCCACGGGGCGCGCGCGAGCACGAGGCCGGCGACCGCCATGGTGGCGGCCGCGACCCGGTGCATGGGTAGGACCGTGAAGCGGCGCACCACCCACGCGAGTACCGCGGCGGCGAGGCCCTCGAACGGGAACGCGGCCACCACGGCGACGGTCGGGGCCCAGTTTGCCGCGGTGGGCGGGTTCCATGGATCGGCGTCTTCGCGCCGCCACGGCACCCACAGGCACCAGGCGAGCACAAGCAGGCTGAACGCCCCGCCGAAGATCAGCGAGTAGCGGTACGCGCCGTCGCCGGCGAAGCGCATCCGGAACTCGCCGTGCGCGCCCTCGGGGACGCGGAAGGCTTGGGCGCCGGCGTCGATACGCACGGGCTCGAGTTCGGTGCCGCCGAGGGCGGCGCGCAAGCCCTCGTTGAACGCGCGGGTAGTCACAATGAGCCGGTCTCCGGTCTGGTTGGGCAGCGGCGCGCGCGAGAGCATCACGGTGTCGGCGCGGGTGAACAGCTCGTGGGTGCCGGCGGGCAGGAAGACGCTGCCCACGCGGCGCTCGCCGTCGATGGTGGCGGGGCGGGTGAGCTGCCATGTGGCGTCCTCGGCGGTGGTGAAGCGGCGCTGGATCACGGTGTTGTCGGGGAAGTGGCGCTGGAAGAAGTAGCGGTCCGCGGTCCCGTCCACCTCTACGACGCGGCGCACGCCGACGTCGAGCTCGCGGATGCCCACCGGTTCGGTGAGTTGGAGGATGGTGGCGTCGCCGCGGGTGAGTCTGCGCGGCTGGTCTTTGACCAGGGTGACGGTGCGGCACCTGCGGTTGCCGTCGCACAACCGCACCGTGGTGTCCGCGGTTGCCGTGACCGTGACGGTGTCCTGCTGGGACTGGAACTCGATCCACGCGTCCGCGTCGCCGGGGGCGGGCCACCACGCGGTTTCCTCAAGCCCGTCGAAGGCGGCGGTGAGCGACTTCGACGGATCCGGCCCGCCGAACGCGCCGGCATCCGCGGCCGACGACGACGCGCGGGCGAACCCATCCATCGCCACCCCGGTGCGGGAGCCCGCCGAGGGGTAATCCTTCACCCGGTTGCGCACCGTGGCGTCCTCCCACTCGGCGGCGAGGTGGCCGGACTGGCCGTCGATGGTGCCGTAGTTGCGCACCGCAAGCGCCGGGGTGTCGGTGACGATATCCGCGTCCCCGTCGGCCAGGCGCGCCGGGAAGTACCCCAGCTCGCGCCACAGCAAGGGCAGGACCTCGCCGCCGCCGTCTACGGCGACCGGTTCGCGGTCCGTCTCCATCACGTCCGCGTCCGGGTCGAGCAGGAAGATGTCCACCTCGCCGAAGCTCGCGTCCGGCTCGCCCAGGTTCGGCGTGCGCGGCTGCTGCTCCAGGTCGCGCCGCACCACCACAGCGCCCACGCCGATGGCGCGCAGGGCGTGCCTATCGACGAGCTCCGCCTGCCCCTCCAACCCCCGAATCGCCTCCGGATCCACCAGGGGCACCGCGTCCCGGAACGCGAAGCGGGATCCGGTGAGGGCCTGGATGGGCTCGTCGCGCGTCCAGCCCCAGGTCTGCCGGGCAAACGACGCCGGCGGCACCACGAGGGTGCGGGTGCCGGCCGCGTGCGTATCCAGCCACTGGCCGGCGGCGACCCAGTCGTCGGATACCTCGTGCCACGTGCCCTCCGGCAGCAGGCGCAGCGACCACGCCGGCGCCACGGCCACCGCCGCGGCGAGGGCGACGCCCACCGCCTTCGGCCGGTTCACCTTCGCGGCCACGTGCCCGGCGCCCAACGCGAGTGGCAGGTGAACCAGCGGGTCGAATTTGTGCAGGTTACGGAAGGGGGCGAGAGTGCCGTCGTACAGCGAGGTCGCCATGTGCGCGGAACCGAGCACCCAGAAGCCCACCGCGAACACCGCAAGCCACGGCCCGCGCCACGGCATGTCCCGGCGCGCGAGGCCCGCGAGGCCGAAGGCGGCGACAAGGCAGGTGGCGATGACAAACGCAGGTTCGGCGACCAGCAGGTGGCCGGCGGCGCGCTCGGTATCCACAAACGGCGTCCAGCTGGTCGTGCCCCGCAGGATCTCCACCGGGTTGAGCCACGCGGTGGTCACGCCGGCGGACTCGATGAAGTCAGTGAACGGCGGCGAGTACCGCCCCAACACCAGCAGCGGCCCGATCCACCACGCGGACACCGCCGCAGCGCCGAGCGTGAACCTGCCGGCCGCGGCGTAGGCCCGCCGGGCCACAAGCAGGACGAATGCGGGCAGGCAGGCGGCGATGGTGGCGGTAGCGTTGACCGCACCCATGCACGCCACCGCCACCACCGCCGGCGCCACCCGCGGGGTGCGGCGCGTCAGCGGGATCAGCGTCCACGGCACCAGCGCCACCGGCCACGCCTCGGACGAGATGGCGGTGAGCGTGGTCAGGATGCGCGGGCTCAGCGCGTAACACCCAGCGGCGAGGACCTGCGGGAACGTGCCCCGGATACCGATTCGCCGCGCCAAGGCGAGCGTGCCGGAGTACGCCAGACACAACAGGAGCAGCCACCACGCGCGCTGCACCAGCCAGTCGGGAACGTGCAGCAGGTGCCCGACCAGGAAGAACGGCCCCTGGGGGAAGAGGTAGCCGTACGCCTGGTTTTGCACCTGGCCTAAGGGGAACTCGTCGGTGTACGCCCGCGTGGCGCGCTTAAGAAACCGGAACGGGTCCGCTACCAGGTCGAACTTCGTGTCCGCCGCGACCTGGCCGGGTGGCTGCGCGAGAACAACGAGCAGGAGCGACAGCCAGCCCCCGATGTGCGCGCGCATCGCCCGCACCAGCGCCTACTTCCTCGAGCCGTACTCCGGCCCGCCCAGCACCGCCTCATCCGCCGACACGGCCGAGCCCTCCGGCACCGTGGACTGCCCAGAAACCGCGGCGATGCCGAGCACCCCCACCACGCCGAGCACCACGCCCACGACGGTGCTGGCCAGAACAGGCGCGGTGGCGCGACGGGCGAGCGATGCCGGCAACGTGAGCACTCGGTGGGACATGTCGGAGAAGCGTACCAGCGGCAGGTACAGTGACGGTGGTTTGAAACGGCGGTAAAGGGGCGACCACATGCGGGTTCGGGCAGGTGCGGCAGCGGTCGCGCTCGCGTGCCTCTCGACGTTCAGCGTCGCCGGGTGCTCATCCCCGTCAGAACCCGCCGAAGAGCACTCGCCGGCGCCAGAGACTGCGGCGGTGGACCGTGAGGACGTCGAGACGCAGGCCACGACCACAACCCCCACCCAAGCCTCCCCGACGCTCTCCGCCGCGCAGCAACGCGTGCCGGCCGACCTGCGGGAGAAGGTGGCCTCCCTCATGGTGGTGGGCGTGTCCAACTACGACCAGGCGCGCACCGCGCTGGACCAGGGCGTCGGCGCGCTGATCATCCCGAGCTGGGCGGACCCGGCGCTGCTGACAGAAGACGGCCGCAACATCAACGCGTTGCGCGAGCAGTACGACCGGCCGTTCAGCGTGGCCATCGACTTCGAGGGCGGGCGCGTGCAGCGCCACACCCAGGTGCTGGGCGATTTCATGCCGCCGCGGGCGCTGGCCGGGCAGCCGCCGGAGGTGATCCGCGGAACCGGCTACGACATCGGCAGCTCGCTGCGCGCGCACGGCATCAACGTGGATTACGCGCCCCTGCTTGACTTGGACGTCGCGGCGCTGGACATCGTGGGCGACCGCTCCTTCAATGGCGACCCCGAGGAGGTCGTGCGTATCGCGGGCCTGTTTTCCCAGGGCCTCATCGACGCCGGTGTAACGCCCACCTTCAAACACTTCCCCGGCCACGGTCGCGCCTCCGGGGACACGCACCACCAACTTGCGCTCACGCCGCCGCTGGGGGATCTCAAGGCGCTGGACCTCAAGCCGTACGGCCCGCTGCTCGAGCAGTTCCCGCAGGCCAGCGTGATGATGGGCCACATGATCGTGCCCGGCCTGGGCGCCGACGGGGTACCCAGCTCCATGAACCCGGAGGCCTACCGCCTGCTGCGCACCGGCGACTACCCGGGCGGGGTGCCGTTCGAGGGTGTCGTAGTCACCGACGACCTGTCGGGCATGCGCGGCATCCTGGACTACGCGCCCACCCACGACGCCGTGGCCAGGGCAATTGGCTCGGGTGCAGACCAGGCGCTGTGGTCGTCCGGTGCGGACGTCGCCGGCATCATCGACCACGTCGTGTGGTGCGTGCACAACGGCTACATCCCGGAGGCGCGGGTGGACGAGGCGGCCGCGCGTGTGCAGCAGCAGTTCATCGACACGGGTGTGTAGGCGACCGTCTAGGCAATAAAGCCGTGGCCAGGGTATGCGGTGCTGCGCATCTCCGATACTGTTGTTCGGGTGACTACGGTGAAGGCAACCTCGCAGAGGAAAGGCCGTGCGGGTGCCCCGTCTGGCGGGCCACGCGGGATGGGGCGCGGCAGCAAGATCGCGCTCGGCACCTTTTTAGGCATCCTTGCGGTCGTCTTGGCGCTGTACCTGGCTGATTTGGCTATGCACCGCGGCAACGTGCCCCGCGGCACGCACGTCGGCGGCGTCAACATCGGCGCGATGGCACCGGCGGACGCGAAGGAGAAGCTAAAGGCGGAGCTTGGCGGCACCGCCGACGAGGCCGTCATGGTGCGAGCGGGGGAGCAGCGCGCCGAGTTCGTTCCCGCGCAATCCGGCCTAGGCATCGATTTCGACGCGACCGTGGACGCCGCCGGCATCGCGTCCGCCAACCCGGTCGAGCGACTGCGCAGGCTGTTTACCACCCGTGAGGTGGACGTCGTGCCCACCGTGGACGATGTCGCGCTGAACCACCAGCTGGACCGGCTGGTCGGCGAGCTGCACGTGGACCCCGCCGACGGCGTCATCCGCGTCGAAGGTGACCAGGCCGAAACGCAAGACCCGAAGCCTGGCCAGGACGTGGAGCGCGCCGCACTGCGCGACGAGGTCACCACCGGCTGGCTCAACCCGGACGGCGTGGAGGTCGAGCCGACGCAGGTGCAGCCCGCCGTCGACGAGGCCGCGATGCAGGCCGCGCTCGATGGTCCCGTCCGGGCGGCCCTGGACGGCCCGGTCACCGTCACCGGCAAGGATGAGTTCGCGGCCGCGGTGCCGCAGGACCGCCTCGGGGAGATCGTGCAGTTCCCCGTGGTGGACGGCCGTATCACGCCGAGCGTGAACCAGGACGCCGCCCGAGCCATCCTCGACGAGCAGCTCGCGCAGACTGAGGTGGAGGGCCAGAACGCCCGGGTGCTCGAAGGCGGCGGGGTTGAGCCCTCCGTGAACGGCTCCGTGGTGGACTGGGACGCGACCATGGACGGCTTTAACGAACGTGTGCTGGGCGCTAAGCCCCGCGAGTGGGATGCGGTGTACAAGGACGTGCCAGCGCGATTCACCACCGCGCAGGCGGAAAACGCCACGTTCAACGACGTGGTGGGATCGTTCACCACCGGTGGCTACTCAGGCGCGTCCGGCACCAACATTGCGTTGGTGGCCAGCACCGTCAACGGGGCCATTGTGAACCCGGGCGAGACGTTTTCCCTCAACGGCTACACCGGCCCGCGCGGCACCGCACAGGGCTACGTGGAGTCCGGCATCATCCTGGACGGGCACGCGGACACCGCGGTCGGCGGCGGCATCTCCCAGTTCGCCACCACCTTGTACAACGCCTCGTACTTCGCCGGCATGACGGATGTCGCGCACACCCCGCACTCCTACTACATCTCCCGCTACCCGGCCGGGCGCGAGGCCACCGTGTACGAGGGCGCGATCGATCTGCAGTTCAGGAACGACAGCCCCTACCCGGTGCGCATCGCCACCAGCGTCGGGGGCGGCGAGGTGACCGTCAGCCTGATGGGTGTCAAGACCGTCACCGTCGATTCCATCAACGGCGGCCGCTGGGCGGAGACGGCGCCGGAGCCGATGAGCGTGCCGGGCTCTAGCTGCGTGCCGTCGTCAGGCACACCGGGCTTCACCACCTCGGACACCCGCGTCATCTACGACCTGGCGGGCAACGAGCTCAGCCGCGAGACGCGGACCACGGTCTACGACCCGCAGCCAATCGTGCGCTGCAGCTAGCGCGCGCTACTCCCACCCACCCGGGCCGGTGGATCCCTTGGCGTACTCCTCCATTGCGGTATCCGCCATCGCCTCGAGCACCGGTTGCATGGCGCGCCACCCCGCCTGCGCGCCTCCGGCGGGAACGCTCACGGAGCGATCGCCCTCGAACAAGCCCCGGATGACGGTGCCGTACGGGGAGAGCGGGCCGTCGTAAAGCTCCAGCTCGCGCTCCACGCCGCCCGCGAACGCCAGCCGCAGGAACTTACGGTCCTTAGCAAACGCCTTGCCGGTGCGCAGCAGCACCGAAACCCCGGAGACCGCGTCGAGCTCGAGCTGCACCAGCGTCTCGGTGTCGTTCGCCGGGTCAACCCCGTCCTCCTCGGTGTAGCCCTCGTAGCGCGCCCTGCGGACGCTGTCCGGCCGCACCTTCAACGATTCCAGTGCTTCCAGCGACGCCTCCGGGGAAGCGCTGCCCGCCAGGATCCTGGCCGCCGACTGCAGCATGTGGGATTGCACCATGTCCCTAGCGGCGCCCGTCGAGTCGTAGAACTCGGCGCGCCCCTCCAATGCCAGCGACTCCTCGTAGACGAACTCGATGCGTTCCAACCCACCGTTCGCCGAGACCTCCAGTGCCGCGCGGTTCACCGCGGGCTCAGAGAGGAAGTGGTCCACGCGGTAAATCTGCTCCTCGCTCACAACCGCGCGCAGCGCCTCGTCCAGCGCGTCCGCCTCGTCCGCGGAGTTGCCGTAGGGCTTTTCCATCGCAATGACAATGTCTTCGGGCAGGCGCACGTCGCGCAGCGCGTCCACTACCTTCACGGCCACCGCCGGTGCGAGGGCCATGTACATGACGGTGCGGTCGCCGGAGGTTGCGTCGAGAAGCTTCTGCACATCCTCGCTCGAGGTAGCATCGACGGCGAAGTAGCGGGCGGCGACATCCGCGCCTGCCTCGCGCACCTGGTCTTGGTACCCGTCAACCTTGTCGCGCCCGGCGCCGAGGACCTCGACATCCGCGCCGCTCGCTCGGACGTACTCGCCCAAGCCGGGGAGGAGAAGCCGCATAGCAAGATCGCTCGTACCGCCGAGCAGGACAAAAGATGTTTTCATGCCGCCCCAGGCTACGCGCGAGTTACGCGAGCCCGTCGAGCTGCGGCGGCACGTGATCGCCCACTTCTCGCAGCAACCCCCACACGGTGAGCTCCGCGTATAGCGGGTCGCGCGGCATGAGGGAGTGCATCGGCGCGTAGCCGTCGTACCACCGCGCGGAGTCGATGTTGGCAACGTCGGCGCCCCCGCCGGCCACCAGCGTCGACGCAGCCGCGGGCGTGACCACCGCGTCCGTGGGGGAGTAAATGGAGGTGTACACGATGCCGGGGGCGGTGTCGGGCCCGCTGGCGTACTCGCGGAGCCACTCGGAGCCGACTAGCTGTTGCGCCGCCCCCGGCGCGAAAAGCGCAGTGAGGTGCGGGTGCCTCGCCGCGACCTCGCCCATGCGCCCCGCAAGCCCCCGGAAGTCGGTGCCGTGGAAGTTACCGCCCATCGCCACCACGCGCCGCACCGTCTCGGCCCCGCCGCGCGCGATAAACAGCTTGGTCATCAGCGCACCCTGCGAATGCGCCACAATGTCCACCTGCGTCGCACCGGTCTTGCGCAGCACCCGGGCCACGTGGTCCTCCACGTCGCCGACGATGGAGTTGAGGTCGCCTGCGCCGAAAAATCCCGGCGCTGTCATGTCGCCGTAGTCGTACCCCCACACCCAAAACCCTTGCCGTTTGAGCCGCTGCGCGTTCGCCTCAAACGCCGCCGTGCGGGAGTTGATGCCGTGGATGTACAGCACGGGCGTGGGGTAGGAGGGCGTGAACTTCCGGTCGTTGAAGGGCAGCGGCGGGCGGTTTTGCAGCCCGCGCACTGCCCCGTAACCGGCTGCTAGTGACATCATCGCGCTGCTGAGTTTCATTACGTCGAGCATATTGCTTCTCGACGTCCTCCGGCCCTCCCTCGCGGTAGACAAAGCGGTCTGTTATTGTCCTTTGTGGATCACGAAGTCCGACGGCCCCACTCCGGTGGGGCGAAGCCTTCCGGCTCGTCGGCTGGCAACCGCGCACATCGCGCACGGTGCCCCCGGGAGAAGATCCGCCGGCACGCGCAACCGCCGCGCCGGAAGAGCGATTCTCAAAGGAGATCAACCATGTCTTCCGACATGCCCGAAATGTCCAACCCCTTCGACGTCGCCGATGACTGGGTTCAAGCCACCCTCGGCAGCCTCAATGTCAACACCGTCACGTTCAGGCTCGACGGCACAGGTGAGACCGTCACCGCGGAATTCGCCTCGCCTATGGAGGCCTTTGATTTCGTGGGCCACACCGGGCCGAAGCTCGAATACTCCGCCATCGAGGCTGCCGTCCGCGACGCTAACGGCACCGTCGTCCCCCTGCCGGAGCCGCCCGCGGAACGCATCCCGTGCGGCCCCGACAAGTGTGACCTGATCGCTGACGGGCACAAGGCCCACTGGATTCCGGTCCTGCGCGCCGGCAACGGCCCCAAGGAGGACTGGTTGCCCATCACCATCATTGAGCACGACGGCACCAAGCTGATCTTTTCCACCGAGGACGGCGTGTACACCTGCTACAACCACGACCCGGAGCGCCTCGCCAACGCCAAGCACTACAACCGCAAGTGGCCGGTGCTACGAGGCGAGTTCAACGGCCACGGATACCCGGTCAGCGTCGTCTCATCCCGCCCGATCGGCCCCTGCAGCCACGCGTAGCACTGCAATCACTGTTGAGGTGCTACGGGTACGTTGTCCCGTCTGGGTCAGCGGCCCGGATGACGCTCTCAACCGCAGCGCATAAATCGGGGTCGTTCACTGTCCCTTGCTCGCAGCCCCACTGCGTCTGGAGTTCGCCGGACGACGGGTTGCGCGCACCATTGGGTGCATACCCATAACCGGTAACCGCGGCGCCACCCGAGTGCAAGCCAGACTGCCGCTCAGCCTCCATGTATGCGGGGCCGCCAAGTTGTTGGAAACAATCTTCGGAGTACTCCACCGTTCCGTCAGACCACAGTGCTGGCCCGGGGGTGCCTTCGAGGCATTCGACAACATAGGGCTGCTCCTGAGAGGCAGACTGCCCCGTCACTGCGACTGGCTCAGTCTGCTGCGCTGGTGCAGTCGAGTACTCAACCGCAGGGGAGGGGGTTGTGGAAGACGCCGTTGTTGTCACCGTCGTGGTGGTGGTTAGAGTCACCGACTCTGTGACAACAGTTGATCCAGTCTCCCCGCAGCCGACCAAGGTCAGCGGAAGGACGCAGGTCGCCAGTAGTGGGGCGGTGCGGTTCATGTGAAGGTCCTTTCGTACGTGGGCCGCACGCAATATACGCACAAAAGCGCCCTGCAACTTACGTAAGTCGCAGGGCGCCGATCTAGAGAGCCGGCGACGAGAATCGAACTCGCACTCTCAGCTTGGGAAGCTGATGTTCTACCACTAAACTACGCCGGCAGCTCGGATAACTTTAGCACCACGGAAGAGGTCTCCAAAAACGGGGAAGTACACTCGCGTCCGTGCTGCTTTCAGATCACGACATCCGCGACGCCATCGACTCAGGCCACCTCGGCATCGACCCGTTCGACGCAGAGCTGATCCAGCCGAGTTCGATCGACGTGCGAATTGATAAGTTTTTCCGGGTTTTCAACAACTCGAAGTACACGCACATCGACCCGAAGCAGGAGATGCCGGATCTGACCACGCTCGTCGAGGTGCCGGAGGGCGACGCCTTCGTCCTCCACCCCGGCGAGTTCGTGCTCGCCTCCACCCTGGAGTGCTTCTCCCTTCCCGCCGACCTGGCCGGCCGCCTCGAGGGTAAATCCTCCCTCGGCCGTCTCGGCCTGGTTACCCACTCCACTGCCGGGTTCATCGACCCGGGCTTTTCCGGCCACATCACCCTCGAACTGTCCAACGTGGCCAACCTGCCCATCACCCTGTGGCCGGGCATGAAGGTCGGCCAGCTCGCCCTGTTCAAGATGACCTCGCCCGCGGACACCCCGTACGGCTCCGGCACGCTCGGCTCGAAGTACCAGGGCCAGCGCGGCCCGACCCCCTCGAAGGCGTACCTGAACTTCCAGTAGGGGCGTGCGCCTGTCGACGTCACCTCCGGCCGTCACCGGGTCTGAATTCCCCGCGAATGTGCTAGTTCGTTCCGCACCGTTACTAGCAGATCACGCGTCCGCGTAGGCGTTTCTGCTGGTCGTGTTGAAACCCATGTTCAACAGCAACCTGATCTGCTAGTTCCCCCCACATGGCGGCCGGGGCAACTAGCAGATTCGCAGCCTTCCAGCCCGCCCTCCGCGCTGCCGCGCCCGCCCTCCCACGGCATAATGGTCTCTTATGCGGATGACTGTGATTGGTACCGGTTACCTCGGCGCGACGCACGCGGCGTGCATGGCTGAACTCGGCCACAAGGTGCTGGGCGTAGATGTTGATGAACACAAGATCGAGGCGCTGAAAAACTCGAAGGTGCCGTTCTACGAGCCGGGCCTGCCCGAGGTCCTCGAGCGCAACATCGACGCAGGTCGCCTCAGCTTCACGACGAACTACGCCGAGGCCGCCGCCTTCGCAGGCGTGCACTTCATCGGCGTGGGCACCCCGCAGCAGCGCGGCTCCTACGCGGCTGACACCCGCTACGTCGAAGCGGTTATCGACGACCTGGTGCCCCAGCTCGAGGGCGAGCACCTCATCCTGGGTAAGTCCACCGTCCCCGTCGGCACCGCCGCGGCGTTGCAGGAGCGCGCCGACAAGCTGGCGGCAGCGCACGGCAACAAGGCAACCGTGGAGATCGCGTGGAACCCGGAGTTCCTGCGCGAAGGCTACGCGGTCAAAGACACCATCGAGCCGGACCGCATCGTCTTGGGAACCCGCGCAAACAACACCACAGCCGAGGCCGTTGCCCGCGAGGTGTACGCGACCCCGCTGGCCAACAACACCCCGTTCATCGTGACGGATCTGCAGACCGCGGAGCTGGTGAAAGTTTCCGCCAACGCGTTCTTGGCCACCAAGATCTCCTTCATTAACGCCGTCAGCGAGGTCTGCGAGATCGTCGGCGCGGACGTGACCCAGCTGGCGGATGCCATCGGCTACGACGACCGCATCGGCCGCAAGTTCTTGGGCGCCGGCCTCGGCTTCGGCGGCGGGTGCCTGCCCAAGGACATCCGCGCGTTCATGGCGCGCGCCGGCGAGGTCGGCGCGGACCAGGCGCTGACGTTCCTGCGCGAGGTGGACGCGATCAACATGCGCCGCCGCCAGCGGGTGATCGATCTTGCCCGCGAGGAGCTCGGCTCGCTCATCGGCCGCAACATCACCGTGCTGGGCGCGTCGTTCAAGCCGAACTCGGACGACGTGCGCGACTCGCCGGCTCTCGCCGTGGCCGGGCAGCTCAGCCTCGCCGGCGCGTCCGTGCGCGTGTACGACCCGCAGGGCATGAACAACGCACGCAAGGTGTTCCCCACCCTCGACTACGCCGCCTCGCTGGAGGATGCGCTCACCGGCGCCGAGCTGGTCATCCTCGCTACGGAGTGGCAGGAGTTCAAGGAGATGGATCCGGTGTGGGCGGCGAAGCTCGTCGAGAGGCAGGTGC
Organism: Corynebacterium ureicelerivorans; assembly: GCF_000747315.1. NCBI lineage: Bacteria > Bacillati > Actinomycetota > Actinomycetes > Mycobacteriales > Corynebacteriaceae > Corynebacterium > Corynebacterium ureicelerivorans. Next base: position 2,038,104 of record NZ_CP009215.1, on the reverse strand, counting down.
TTATCGACGGACGAAACGTCCTCCCTGTCGCCGAGTGGCGAAACGCCGGCTGGCAGCTCCGCGCGCTGGGGCGCAGCCTGGGCGACAACTAGCGCCACCCGTTGCGGCTGCTGGGCGATTGTGCCCCTAGTGCTGGTGGTAGTCCACCAGGAAGTTGCCCAGGCGCTCAATCGCGTTTTCTAGCTGGGACGCCCACGGCAGCGTGACCACGCGGAAGTGGTCCGGGGTGGGGTAGTTGAAGCCGGTGCCCTGAACCATGAGGATCTTCTCTGACTTGAGCAGGTCCAGCATGAACTTCTCGTCGTCGTGGATGTTGTACATCTCGGCGTCGATTTTGGGGAAGCAGTACAGCGCGCCCTTCGGCTCCACAACGGAGACGCCCGGGATCTCGCGCAGCTTCTTCACCGCAATGTCGCGCTGCTTGTGCAGGCGCCCGCCCTCGGCAGTGAGCTGGTAAATGGATTGGCGGCCGCCCAGGGCCACCTGGATGGCGTGCTGGCCCGGCACGTTTGCGCACAGGCGCGTACCGCTGAGCAGGTCTAGGCCCTCGATGAAGCCGGTGGCGCGGCGCTTCGGCCCGGTGACCACCATCCAGCCGGCGCGGTAGCCGCACACGCGGTACGCCTTGGACAGGCCGTTGAAAGTGATGCAGATGAGGTCGGGGGCGATTTCGGCCATGGAGACGTGCGAAGCGCCGTCGTAAAGCACGCGATCGTAGATCTCGTCGGCGAGCACCATGAGCTCATGCTCGCGGGCGATGTTTGCGATGCCCTCGAGCACCTCGCGCGAGTACACCGCACCGGTGGGGTTATTCGGGTTGATCACCACGATCGCTTTGGTGCGGTCGGTGATCTTGGAGCGGATGTCCTCGAGAGACGGGTTCCAATCGTCCTCCTCGTCGCACATGTAGTGCACGACCTTGCCGCCCGCCAGGGTGGAGGCCGCGGTCCACAGCGGGTAGTCGGGGGCAGGGATGAGGATCTCGTCGCCATCGTTGAGCAGGGCCTGCGTGGTCATGCTGATCAGCTCGGACACGCCGTTGCCCAGGTACACGTCGTCGATGTCGATCGAGGGGAAGTCGTCGATCATCTCGTAGCGCGTGACCACAGCGCGGCGTGCGGACGTGATGCCCTTGGACGTGGTGTAGCCCTGGGACGTGGGCAAATTGGCAATCATGTCGCGCATGATCACATCCGGCGCCTCGAAGCCGAAGATGGCGGGGTTGCCCGTGTTCAGCTTCAAAATGGTGTGGCCGTCGCGCTCCATCTTCTCCGCCGTCGCCGTCACCGGCCCGCGGATGTCGTAGAACACGTTTTTTAGCTTCTCCGCCTGGTCGAAGTGGCGGTGCTCCTTTAGTGGCTCGCTCATGCCACACCACTGTAGGCGCGTTTAGGGTTTGCGGAAACGGTTTAGGGTGTTTTGCGCCGCGTCGAGCGCATCGGACTTGAGCTGGTTCATCTGGTCCTTGCGCTGGGAGCGCATGAGCGCCTGCTGGTGCGCCTTCGCCGACTCGATTTCCAGCTGCCGCATCTTGATCTCCTGGCGGCGCTGCGACTCAAGCTGTCGCAGGCTCGGGGTGTACCACGAGTCCGGGCCCACCTTCATCACGTACAGCAGGATGAACAAGGTGGGAATGGCGAGCAGAAAGATCGGGTGCAGCGCAGTCAACCCCAGCGCGCCCACGGTGCCCAGCCAGAACACACCGGCGCGCATGCGCCGCCCGGAACGCCGCGTCTGCATGATCTCGCGGCCGCTGTAGAACACGTCGCCGGCGTCCGCGTTCCGCTGCGCCACGGCACCGGCGGCGGGCTGCGGCGGCAGATCCGCCAGAATCGGCGCGAGGTCCGCGTGCGTCTGCGCCTCGGCCACCCGGCGGCAACGCTCGTCGAACTCCGCCATGTTGAGACGGCCCTCGCCGAGGGCACCGCCGAGGGTGTCCATGGCCTGCATGCGTTCCTGGTCGCTGATCCTGAAATTGCCGTACGGGGTGCTCACGTAGCTAATAGTAACGCCCCGGCCGTGATCGCACGGCCGGGGCGAAAGGTGGGCGAGCGGTTAGCGCTCCTGCTCGCGGCTGTCGTTGGCGCTTTCGTTCTTATTTTCGTGGCGCGGCAAGTTGCCGTCGTTCCAGCGCGCGCCTTCCTCGTGGTGCTCAGCTTCCTCAACGGTGCGCACGCCCTCGCCGAGCGGCAGGGTGTCCATGCTCTGGTTCGGGTTGTTCGCGCCGTCCTTGCCGGCTTCGGTGGCGTTGGGATCAGTCGCGTTGTCGGTGCTGGTGTACAGGCCTTCGTTTTCAGTCGTCATGTGCCTGATCCTACTTACTGCCAGCGCTCATCGGCGCCGGTTACGCGGTCCTCGTAGCGCTGCTTCGCATCGGTGTACTCGCTTTCCGGCAACTGGTAGAAGTACACGCGCGGCAGCACCGCCTCCACGTTGTCCAGGTAGGTGGTGACAAACTCGTCGACGTCGTCGCGCTTGGCGGATTCCTCGTTGACGTAGATGAACAGCGGGCGCGACAGCGGGTAGTTGCCGTTCTTCGTCTCCTCCGCCGTGGGGGCCACCCCGTCCACCAGCACGTTGTCGATGCGGCTGCGAGTGGGGTCCTCGGTGGACAGGTAGTTGCCGATGCCCATGAAGCTCAACGCGTTGACGTCGTCGGCGACCCAGCCGGACAGTTCCTGGACGTCGTCGGTGGCCTGGTAGTCGTCGCGGATCTGATCGCCGCCGAGCACGAGCTGCTCAAACACGCCCAAGGTGCCGGAGCCGGACGGACGGCCGTACAGCGTGATCTCCTCGTCCGGCCAGGAAGGGTCGATGTCGGACCACTTGGACACGGCGGAATCCTTCGCCCAGATGTCGTGCAGTTGCTCGATGGTGAGGTCCTGCGCCCAGTCGTTGTCCCGGTGCTTGACCAGGGTGATGGCGTCGAGCGCGATGGGCAGTTCCACGAAGGTCACGCCGTTGTCGGCGCACTGCTTTTGGTAATCCACCTCAGTGCCGGCGCCAGGGATTGCCACGGACGCGTCGTTGATGTCGGCGTCGCCGGCGCAGAAGGCGTCGAAGCCGTCGGTGGAGCCGACGGCTTCGATGTCCACGTTGAAGTCGTAGCGGTTTGCCATGTAGGAGGTAATCGGCTCGACGGTGGAGGAGCCGGTGATGCGGATGGCGTCTGCGTCCGGGGTGGTGCCCTCGGAACCGCAGCCGGCGACGGTCATGGCCACTGCGGTGAGCGCGGCGGCGGTGAGTGTAAGGCGGTTACGCATTTCCCTTTCCCTCCCGCATCTCGGCGCGCAGCTCGCGCAGCAGCTTGAACAGGTTGCTCCAGGAACCCTTCGAGTTCGCCCAGTACTCGGGGAAGTGCTTCAGCTCTTCCTCCTGCTCCGGGGTGACGTGCGGGTTGATCTTGCGGCGGGTCTTGGCCTGCTCGTGCTCCAGCTGGGTGCGGTCGCCCTGGCGGGCCTCCAGCTCCGTGCGCAGCTCCTCTGCGGTCTCTTCCAGCTCGGCCAGCAGTGCGTGCAGCTCCGCGTCCGGAGCCTCGCGCTTGATCAGGTCCTGGGCCAGCGGCGCAAGGTCCGGAGTCTCGCCGGTGGTCGGGTTCGCCGGGTTGTCGGGGTTGTTTGGGGTGTTCGGGGTGGTCATGGTGGGCCTCCTTAGAAAAGCGCGTTGGAGATGAAAACGGCCAGGATCGGGATGATGAAGAACACGCCGCCGATCCAGGCGAAGACGTACATCTTGTTCTTCGTAGCCAGGCCAGCCAGCCAGTCGGAGCCGGCCGGCGGGAGCTTCCGCAGGAACGGGATGCTCAGGATCAGAATCGCTGCGCATGTGTTGAACAGGGTGTGCACGAGCGCACCAGCCATCGCGGCCTCGGCCTCGGCGCCGGAGGCGGAAAACGCGGCGATCAGGCCGGTGACGGTGGTGCCGATGTTGGCGCCCACGACGAACGGGAACAGGGTGCGCACCTTGAACTTGCCGGACGCCGCCAGCGGCACCGTCAGAGCGGTGGTGGTGGAGGAGGACTGGACCAGGGTGGTGATCGCGGCGCCGGAGAGCACGCCGACAAACGCGTTCTTGCCCAGTGCGGCGTAGAGGATGTCCTGCGCCTTGCCCACCAGCAGCGCGTTGAGGATGTTGCCGATGAACTGGATCGAAAACAGGATCAGCACGATGCCGAGCACAGCCAAAACCACGCCGCCCCAGACGTCGCCCAGCGGCTCTACCAGGCTGTCCACCAACCCCACCAGCGGCTCGGTGATGAGGTCGATGAAGTCGCCGATGGACTCGAAGATGCCTGCCACCACGCCTTCGCCAGAGCCGGACAGGGACGGCGCGATCGCCGTCGCCGTCTTGCCCAGGAAGCCGGTGAGAATCTCCAGCGGGAAGAAGATGAGGATGGCGATGAGGTTGAAGAAGTCGTGCACGGTGGCCATAGAGAAACCGCGCTGGAATTGCTTCTTGTTGCCCGCCAGGCCCAGAGCCACCAGCGTGGAGGTCACGGAGGTGCCCATATTCGCGCCGAAGAGCATCGGAATCGCGATGTTCAGCGGCAGGCCGCCGGCGATCATGCCCACCACGATGGAGGTGGTGGTGGAGGAGGACTGGATGATCGCCGTGGTGACGATACCGATAGCCAGGCCCACGAACGGGTTTTCGGCGAAGGAGAAGAGCTCCTCCGCGCGGTCGCCGGCGATGCCCTTGAAGCCGTCGCCAATCATGCCCACGCCGTTGAGCAGGATCCAGATGCCCAGGAACACGGCCACCCAGTTCGCAATCTGTTTGGCCGTGCCCTCCAGCGGCAGGAAGCTGAGGGGGTCTTTGTGCTCGTTATCGTCGTCTACGTCGTGCTCGTCGTTATCCGAGCGGTTGGTGTCGTCGGCGTCGTCGGTCCGGCCGGTGTTGTCGGCTACGTCCACGGCGGTTGAACCGCCGGTTTCTTCTCGTTTCATGGTTTCCCAATCGGTCGGCTGGCACAGGTGCACCGCCCAACCTATGGACACCGAGTTAATGGATCGGTGTCCACAAAGTAAACATTTGGGAAACGTGTGAAAAAACTGTCAGTTACCCGCCGAACTGGGACTGGTGCAGGCGCCAATACGCCCCCTGCTTAGCGACGAGCTCCGCATGCGAACCCTGCTCCACAATCCGACCGTCCTCCATCACCACAATGACGTCCGCGTCGCGGATGGTGGAAAGCCGGTGGGCGATGACAAAGGAGGTGCGGTTGGAACGCAGCGCGTTCATAGCCTGCTGCACCATGACCTCGGTGCGGGTGTCCACCGACGACGTCGCCTCGTCCAAGATCAGCAACGCCGGCTGGGACAGGAATGCGCGCGCGATCGTAATCAGCTGGCGTTCGCCGGCGGAGACCGACCCGCCGTCTTGGTCGACCTCCGTGTCGTAGCCGTCTGGAAGCGAGCGCACGAAGCGGTCCACGTAGGTGGCCTTCGCCGCTTCGATGACTTCCTCGTCGGTGGCGTCCAGGCGGCCGTAGCGGATGTTGTCCATGATCGTGCCCTTGAACAGCACCGCGTCTTGCAACACCATGCCAATCTGGCCGCGTAACGCTTCGCGCGAGAGGTCCCGGATGTCCGTGCCGTCCAGAGTGATCGAGCCGGAATCGACGTCGTAAAAGCGCATGAGCAGGTTGACCAGTGTGGTCTTGCCCGCGCCGGTGGGGCCGACAATGGCTGCGGTCTGGCCCGGCTCGACGCGCAGGTTGAGGTCCTGGATCAGTGGGGGAGCGTCGCTGCGCTCCGTCCCGTAATCGAAGGAGACGTCCTTGAACTCGACGCGACCGTCCACGCGGCCGTCGAGACGCGTTTGGGCCGTATCGGCGTGTTCCTCTTCCGCGTCGAGAAGCTCGAAGACGCGCTCGGCGGAGGCGACGCCGGACTGGAGCATCTGCATCATGCCGGCGATTTCGCCCAGCGGCTGGTTGAACTGGCGCGAGTACTGGATAAACGCGGTGGCGTCGCCGAGCGTGAGCTTGCCCGAGGCCACTTTCACCCCGCCGAGCACCGCGATGGCCACGTAGGACAGGTAGGAGATGAACTGCATGATCGGGTGCATGGAGTTGGCCAGGAACTGCGCTTTCTGGGCAGCCCCGGCGAGCTCCTCGTTGCGCTCGTCGAACTGCTCGCGCAGTTGGTCCGTGCGCCCGAAGATAACGGCGACGTCGTGGCCGGAGAAGGACTCCTCCACGTGCCCGTTGACATCGCCTGTGGCCTTCCACTGGGTGGTGAACTGCTTCTGGGAGCGCGTGCCCACCAGCCCAATGACCAACCCGGTCAGCGGGATGGCCAGCAGCGCAACCAGGGCGAGCTGCCAGGAGATGGCGAACATCATGATGATGATGCCGATCACCGTGAGCACGGCGTTGAACAGCGACGACAAGGACTGCTGCAGCGCCTGCTGCACGTTGTCGACGTCGTTGGTGGTGCGGCTCATCACGTCGCCGCGCTGGCGGGTGTCGAAGTAGCTCAACGGCAGGCGGTTGATCTTCGCCTCCACGCGCTCGCGCAGGTTGAACACGGCGTTCATGACCAGCCGGTTCAATATCGTGCCCTGGGCCCACATCAGCAGCGACGCCGCCACGTAGAGCACCAGCACCAACACAATCAGCTCGCGCAGGCGGTCGAAGTCGATGCCGCTTCCCGGGTTGAGGTCCATCGCGCCGGCCATGTCCGCAAACCGGTCCTGGCCCGCCGCGCGCAGCCCCTCGATTGCCTGCTCTTTCGTGGTGCCCGGGGGCATCTGCTTGGACACCACACCGGAGAAGATCACGTCCATGGCCCGGCCCATCACGCGCGGGGCGTAGACGGCCAAAAACACCGACACCGCGTTCATGAGGAACACAGTGGTCAGCGCCACCTTGTACGGGGCAAGAAGCCCTAGCAGCCGCTTCGCCGAGGGCCAAAACTGCTTCGCCCTACGCGGCGCGGACGAGGAGTAGTCGTCTCCCGCCATCTTCTCCTCGTACTCGGCGAGCTGCTCGTCTGTCATCTCGCTCATGCGTCCACCTCCGCCTGGCTGCGCTCGATTGCTCGGTACGTCTCGCTCGTCTGCAACAGTTCCGCGTGGGTGCCGCGGGCGACGATGCGCCCGGCCTCCATCACCAAAATCTGGTCCGCGTTCCGGATCGAGGACACCTTCTGCGCCACCACAATCACGGTGCGGTCCCGCACCGTGTCGCGCATCGCCGCGTTGAGGTTTGCCTCCGTGGTCGCGTCGAGCGCGCTGAACGAGTCGTCGAAGACGTACACCTTCGGGTCCGCCACCAGCATGCGCGCGATGCAAAGTCGCTGGCGCTGGCCGCCGGAGACGTTGGTGCCACCCTGCGCGATTGGCATCTCCAGGTCCTCGACAAAGTCGGCCTGTGCGGTGCGCAGCGCCGCCCAGAGCTCTTCGTCCGTGGCATCCGGCTTGCCCATGCGCAGGTTCGACGCCACCGTGCCGGAGAACAGCCACGGCCTCTGCGGCACCATCGCGACGGCCTTGACCAGGTCCTCGCGCCGGATGTGGGCGACCTGATGGTCGTCGATACGCACGCTGCCCGCCGTCGGGGAGTAGAGCCTGGGCAACAGCCCCACAAGCGTGGTCTTGCCGCTGCCGGTGGAGCCGATGATCGCTGTCGTCGTGCCCGGGCGCGCCTCAAACGTGATGTCTTCCAGCACCGGCTGCTCGGCGCCGGGGTAGGTGTAGGAGACGCCGTCGAAACGCACAACGCCCCTGCCTATGCCCTTGCCTATCGACGCCCCTTCGGTCCCCTCTGCCACCGGCTCCTCCGCGAGCACCTCCTCGATGCGGTCCGCGCAGACGAGCGCTCGCGGCAGCATCATGAGCATGAACACGCCCATCATCACCGCCATGAGAATCTGCATGAGGTACTGCATGAACGCGGTGAGCGAGCCGACCTCCACCAGACCGTCGTCCACGCGGTGGCCGCCGAACCACAGCACGGCCGCAGTGGCGAGGTTGAGGATGAGCATGATGACCGGGAACATGGTCACGAACACGCGGCCGATGTTCAGGCTGAGTCTGGTGATCTGCTGGTTCGCGTCCGTGAACCGCTCGGCCTCGTAGTCCTCGCGGGCGAACGCGCGGACCACGCGGATGCCGGCGATCTGCTCGCGCAGCAGGCCGTTGATTGCGTCCAGCCGCTTCTGCATCTGCTTGAACAGCGGCATCAGGATTGCAGCAATGATGCCCACCACGGCGGCGAGCACGACCACGGCCGTGACCACAAGCCAGGACATCCCCGCATCCTGGCGCAAGGCCATGATGATGCCGCCGATTGCCATGATGGGGGCCGCAACCATGAAGTTCATGAACAGCAGGAACGTCATCTGCACCTGCTGGACGTCGTTCGTGCCGCGGGTGACCAGGGTGGCGGTGCCGAAGCGGGCCATGTCCTCGCTGGTGAAACCGGATACCCGGTCATAGACGGCGGCCCTGATGTCCCGGCCTGTCTTCATGGCCACCTGGGAGGCGAACCACACCGCCCCGATGGCCGCCACGATCTGGACCAGCGCTACCAGCAGCATCGTGCGGCCCACGCGCCAGATGTACGGCACGTCCGCCTGGGCGACGCCGTTGTTGATGATGTCCGCGTTCAAGTCCGGCAAATACAGCGTGGCCAGGGTAGTGACCAGCTGTAACGCGATGACCAATGCGAATTGGCCGGCGTAGGGTCTGCCGAAGCGCGCGGTAAGACGGATGAGATACACGTATGCCCCTTCTTCTCGTTGCCCGGCGCAATCCTAGACTTCTGTCGCATCGCACACGGCTCGAGCGTGGGCACGGTGCCGTCCGGGCGCGTCTGCCCGGGCGCCTAACCGTTGTAGTGCTCAGGGAGGCCGTTTTTGCCGTACGACAGGCGACGGTGCAGCCATTCGAACGGCCCCGGCTTGCCAGCCCTCTCAAGTGCCCACGCACCAGCTACCGTGGCCAGCCAGATAAGCACCGCCCAGCCAAGCTTTCCGGAGATTGCTGCGTCGCGGGTCGCCCACCAGAACGCGGGCTGGGTTGTCAGGATGAAGAGGATCGTTTGCGCAAGGTAGCCGCTCATGGAACGTTTCCCCAGCGCCACTAGCGGCTGGGCTAGGTGCGGGAGGGAGCCGGAGGCGTTGATACGCGATTGCAACGGCCGGCACGCGAGGGAGATGGCAGCGAGGATGCCGGGGCCGGTGAGCATGCCGACGAGCTCGTTGGTGGCATTGAGCCCTGTAGCCCACCTGGGTTCGAGCGCGCCGATTTCCGCGCAGCCCCACGGGATGCCGACGGCCGCCATGACTACGGCCGCAAGAATCGCCCACCCGCGGAGCATCCGGGAGTTGCCGTTTACGTTGCTGAAGACGCCGCGTCGGCCCCAGACAAACCCGACCACGACAAGCGGGAAGAAGGCGAGCATCTCGATTACGCCCATTGCCGGGTACACCCAGAAGTTGGCCAGGCCGGCGGCTATGCGCTCGCCGAGGTCAACGATGCGCGCGGGGCTGCCGTCTACCGGTTCCGCTGCCGACGAAAACGCGGCGAATACACCAGGGGCACGAAGTACCGCGTTCAGGGCGAATGCTGCACCTGCGAGCGCGTAGAGTGCTCCGTCGCTCCACCCGATGAACAGGCCCAGGATAAGCGCCGCGATGCCGTACGCGGTCATGATGTCGTTGGTGAAAAACAGTGTCTTGTGCACTAGGCCGAACAGGAACAGGAACCCATAGCGGCGCGCGAGCACCATGCGCCGGGCGCGCAGCGGGTAGCCGCGCCGCTCGAGGCTGACAAAGATCATGCCGACGCCAACACCGAGCAGGGTGGCAAACATGGGCAAACCGCGCACGTGCACGAAGAGCGTCTCGAAGAAGACGAGCAGCTTCTCCAACACGGTGCCGTCACCGTTGTAGCCGCCGAGGCCCGCCGCGTGGTCGGCGCCCTCGGCAGGGTCCCAGTCAGTGACCATGTTGGCCATCGCGATGCCGACGAGAGCGAACCCGCGGGCGAGGTCGGGGGCCACGAACCGCTGGCGGGCCGCAGTGCGCTCACCGGTGTGTGTTGTGGTCCCTGTCGCGGTCACTTCACTGCCCTCCGCTGCACGGCAGCGTACGCGGCGGCGGCAAGGACCGCGACCCAGACCGCAAGAGTGACCACGCCGGCCGTGCCGTTCCCGGCCGCGCCGCCCGGCAGGAGCTTCTCCAGGGCCGCGGCCCACGGCTGGTTGATCGCGCCGAGGGCAGTCTCCACAATGAGCGACTCTACGACCCAGACGAAGAAGGACGCGGTGCCCGAACCGAGCAGTACGGCTGTCAGGGCCGCGAGGAGCGGGTACGCGATCCACAGCTCGGCCTGGCCGCGCACCATATCTGCGCTGTCGGCGCCTTCCAGAGCGACGCTGTCGACAAACACGTGCGCGCCGCCGAGCCCGATCGCCGAGGCGGCAAACGCCGTCAGTATGCAGGCGAGAGCTGCGATTCCGACGCGACATGCGAGCTCCCAACCGCGGTGGTTCGACGCGAGGTAGGCGTAGCCGATCGTGCCGCGCGAGTGCGCGCTGCCGGCGGGGAAAGCGCCCGCGGCGAACGCCACAGGGAGCATCAAAGCGGCCGGGATGAGCAGCATTGCAGGGTCTGCGGTGCTTGTACCGTTGGGGCCGAGGAGCATCGCGACGGCCATGGGCCCGAGAATGAGGGCGGCCGCGACAAACGCGAGCAAGATGCGCGTCGCGGGGCGGGAAAAGATCTCCCGCAGCGTTGCTTTCAGTGTGTGCATGGAAAACCTCCTACGTCCTATTTCGTCGACTCCAGGAACGCTTCTTCGAGGCTTCGGCGGGATTCCTGGAGGGAGTACACCGTCACCCCGGCGCGCTGGGCGGCCTCGCCGACGTCTCGGGCGGTGGCGTCGTCGACGACAACGGAGTCGCCGATGACCTGGCCGCCGACGGCCTCAGCCAGCCGCGCCGGGTCGCTGCAGGTCGCCTCAACCCGGTTGGAGCCCAGGAAGTCCTCGAGCGGGCCCTCACCGGCGAGGCGGCCGCGGTTGATCACCACAAGGCGGTCCGCAGTGAGCTGCATCTCGCTCATCAGGTGCGAAGAGACGACTACCGCACGACCCTCGGCGGCCATCTCGCGGATGCGCCCCCGCATCCAGGCCACGCCCTGCGGGTCGAGGCCGTTGACCGGCTCGTCCAGGATGACGTTGGATGGGTCCGCGATCAGTGCGCTGGCCACGCCGAGGCGCTGTCGCATGCCGAGGGAGTAGTTTTTCACTTCCCGTTTTGCCGCCTCCGCGAGCCCGAACGCCTCGAGCGCTTCGTCGGCGCGGGATTCCGGCACGCCGGCGTAGTCGGCGACCATCTTCAGGTGGCCGCGCCCAGTCATGTGTGGGGCGATCCATTCCGGGTTGAGCAGCGCCCCGACGACGCGTGCGGGTTGGTCGAGGGATCGGAAAGCGGAGCCGTCGATAAGCGCCTCGCCCTCGTTTGGGGTTTCTAGCCCGACGATCATGCGCATGGTCGTGGACTTGCCGGAGCCGTTCGGGCCCAAGAAACCGGTGACGGCGCCGTCCGGCGCCGTGAACGACAGCGCGTTTACGGCGGTGGAGCTTGAATATCGTTTGGTCAGGTTGTGAACTTCGATCATGGTTCCCACAATCGCGCGTGGCGCGGGTGAAATCGTCCGCCCGCGGGTGTAAATCGGCGTGTACACCCTGGGGTGTACACGGCTAGTGGCCCAGCAACTCGCCGGTGCCCACCAGGCCCGCGCGGAACGCGAAGAGGACGGCGTGGACGCGGTCGCGGGAGTCAGTCTTGAACAGAATGCGGTGCACGTGCGTCTTCACCGTCGCGGGGGAGAGTGTCTCGGCCTCGGCGATCTCCTCGTTTGAGTAGCCGAGCGCCACCAAGCGAAGGACCTCCACCTCGCGCGGGGTAAGGCGCTCGAGCATCGCCTCGTTGCGTGCCGCCTCCTGATGCTCCGGGGCCTGCGCCGCGCCGATGACGTGGCGGGTCACCTTCGGCGCGAGCACCGCGTCGCCGCCGTCGACGGCGCGGATCGCGCTGAGCAGCTCGTCGGGGTCGGCGTCCTTGAGCAGGAAGCCGGAGGCGCCGGCATCGAGCGCGTCGAGCACCAGCTCCTGGTCGTCGAAAGTGGTGAGCATGATGACCCGGGTGTCGGGGTGCTCCGCAAGCAGCGCACGGGTGGCTTCGATGCCACCGACGCTGGGCATACGGATGTCCATGAGCACCACGTCCGCGGCCTCTCGGCCCGGCACCTCATCGCCGTCGCCGGCCTGCCACGCCACCTCCATGTCGCCCTGCGAGCCAACCAGCATGGAAAACCCAGCGCGCACGAGCGGTTGGTCGTCCACAAGCGCAACCGTGATCATCGAGGTACCTCCGCCGTCAGCACAAACTTGCCACCGTCGCGCTCGAAGCGTACCCGCCCGCTGACCGCGGCCACCCGCTCCTCGATGCCCACCAGCCCGAAGCCCCCCGTCGAGCTTTTGCTTTTTGATGCCGCGTTTTCCGCCTCCACCACAATCGAGTGGGCACCCACCACAAACCGGATCACGCCGGCGGGGGAGGACGCGTGCCGCAGCATGTTGGTCACTGCCTCCTGGCAAACGCGATAGAGCGTGAACTGCGTGAGCGCGGGCAGGTCGGCGGGCAGGTCGTCGAGGCCCTCGACGGTCAGGTCGGTCCCGCGGCGGCGGGCGTCGTCGAAAAGCGCCTCGAAGTCGTGCCGGCTCGGCGCGGTGCCGGCGGGGCGCTCGGTCTCGTCGCTGCGCAGCACGCTGAGCAGCCCGCGTATCTGGCCGAGCGCCGTGCGCGACTCCCGGCTGATGGTCTCCAGCGCCTCCTCCGCTACCTCCGGGTTGGACTTGGCGGCGTAGCGGGCGCCGTCGGCAAGCGCGGTGATGCCCGCGAGCGTGTGCGCGACGATGTCGTGCATCTCCCGGGCGATCTGCGTGCGCTCGCGCACGTGCGCGAACTCCACCTGCTGCTCTAGCTCCGAGATGCGCTCGCGGCGCTGGCGCGCCTGGGTGCCCAGCAGGTAGAAGAAGCCCAGCGCCAGCCAGCACAGCACGGTCGCGCCGACCCCGGCCTCCACCGCCTCGGTGGTGGTCATGCCGCTGGGCCACTCGGCGTCGAAGAACAGGTGGTGGGCGTAGAGGCCGGCGGTGGAGACCCCCAGCACCCACGCCACGAGCCAGGGCCGCTGCCTGCGCGGGGCGGACAGGCCCAGCAGGTAGGAGGCGAACGCCAGCGGCGGGGCCCAGTAGAGGAAGACGCTGAGGCTCTGCAGCGCCAGGGCAAGGGTGGCGCACGCGGCGATGCCGGGGACCCACAGCGCGGCGCAGGAGGCGGTCGCGCCCGCCAGGATGGCGGCCCCGGCCAGCTTTGCCGCCGCGCCGACCGGCGACTGCACTGTCACCCAGTCGACGATGAAGAGCGCGCCGAGCAGGATCGAGGCCACCGCCGCGCCGGTGCGGGCGCGCCCGGTCAGCTGGCCGCTCACGCGTCCGCCCCGTGCTCCGCGAAGAACGTCGTCATGGAGTCGAGCAGGTGCTGGTTCCACACTCCGTGGGCGCTCAGCGCGGAGGCGTGGTCGGCGTGCGGGCGTACCTGCTCGGTGAGCTCGACGCCGCTCGCCGCCGCGGCGGCGTGGAAACCCTCGTAGCTGCCGGGCGGGACGAGGCGGTCGTCCGCGCTGCGCACGATCATCGTCGGCTGCGAGCGGTCCGTGACGTGGTTCGCCGAGGTCACCGCGTCGGCGCGCGCCGGGTATTCGCCCGGGGTGCCGCCCAGGTACTTTTCCACCGTCTCGCGCGCGCCGCGGCCGGCGTACGGGTCGTCGCCGCCCCACACGGCCCGGGCGTCGAGAGCGGGGGAGTCGGCATAGACGGCGCGGGGGACGGCGGCGCGGCCGCCGCAGTCGGAGGTAAGCGTGCCGGCGGCGGCATCGTAGGAGGCGTCGAGAAGCAACTGCCCTCCGGCGGACTCGCCGTAGGTGAAGAACCTCGCCGGGTCCCCACCGTAGTCGGCGGCGTGCGCGCCCACCCACGTAAATGCGCAGCCAACCTCGCCGGCGGCGACGTCCCAGGTGGGCTGCTCACGGCTAGACAACGTGTAATCCATCGACACCACAACGTAGCCGCGGTCAGCCATCTGCCGCATGTTGTAGGCCTGGGAACGCTTATTGAGCTGGTCCCAGCCGCCGCCGTGCGTGTAGAGGAGGACGGGGCGCGGGCCGCCCTCCCGCGGGAGGTAGACGTCCATGTCCAGCTCGTCGGTCCCGAAGAGGTCGAACGGGACGGTCGCGTCGGGCCCCTGGGCGGTCTTGTCCAACCCCGCCCAGCTCAGCGCGGCCCACGCGTCGGCATCGGTGCCAAGCGCGCGGGCGGCGTGCAGCTGGCCGCCGAAAAGCGCCGCGGCGGCCGCGGTGGCCACCACCCCGAGGGCCGCCGGCAGAAGGTTCGCCCGCGAGGCGCGGGCGAGTGCGGCAGACGCCGCCGCCACGCCCAGCGAAATGAGCAGGAGCGGGCCCGCGTACTGCGGGCTGACCAGCGATGCCGCGCCCCAGTACGCGACGTGCGGGGTGAACGGCGCGAGCGCCAGCCAGGCAGCCAGCGCCGCGATCATCGCGAGCGGGGCGGCGAGGATGCGTGCGGGCCACTGCATGCTGTTGTTGCACTTGCTACTACTGCGCGCGGGAGTGGCCCAGCATCTCGTCCCACTCCACGATCTTCTTGCGCTCGCGCGGGAAGTTCGGGTCGGCGGCGCCGAGGGCGCGCTCGGCCTCGTCCAGCTTGTACCAGCCTTCCCAGGTGGCGTAGTCCACACCGCGCTCGCGGAGCAGATCGAAGATATCGTCCGCGCCGGTGTGCGACGGGGCAGCGAGGCGGCCTGCCGCGGCGTCGGCCACGAGCATGTCGGTGGTTTCCTTGGCGTCGGACTTGGTGTTGCCGATCAGGCCGATCGGGCCACGCTTGATCCAGCCGGTGACGTAGAGCTTGTCCTCGACACCCGCGCCCTCGTCGGCGGAGACCAGGACGTGGCCGCCGTCGTTGGGGATCACGTGGCGCTGCAGGTCGAAGGGCACGCCCTCCACGGGCTCGGAGCGGTAGCCCACAGCGTGGTAGACCTGCTGGACCGGCCAGTCGGTGAATTTGCCGGTGCCGCGGATGCCGCCGTTGCCGTCCAGCTCCTGCCGCTCGGTGCGGATGCCCACGATGGCGTCGCCCTCGGTGAGCACCTCCACCGGCTCCTCAAAGAAGTGGATGTAGATCTTGTGCGGCGAGTCGTCCGGTTCGCGCATGGCGTACTGCTCCAGCACCTGGCAGTTCAGGTCGACGGACTTGTCGGAGCGGCGCACCTGCTCGGACAGCTCGTCGTAGTCGATGTCTTCCGGGTCCACCAGCACCTGGATGGTGTCGGAGCCGTCGAGCTCGCGCAGCTCCTTGGGCGTGAACTTCGCCTGGGCGGGACCGCGGCGGCCGAACATGTGCACCGTCTCGGCCCTGTTGTTCTTCAGGGACTCGTAGACGTTGTCCGGAATCTCGGTGACGGCCAGCTCGTCGCCGGTCTTGGCCAGGATGCGGGAGACGTCGAGGGCCACGTTGCCCACGCCCACCACGGCAACTTCCTTGGCCTCAAGGTTCCAGTCGCGCTCGAAGCGGGGGTTGCCGTCGTAGAAGCCGACGAACTCGCCCGCGCCGATGGACTTGTCGCCGCCCGGGATGAGTAGCTCGCGGTCGCGCACGGCGCCGGTGGAGAGCACCACCGCGTCGTAGTAATCCCGCAGGTCGTCGATGGTGACGTCGCGCCCGACGGTGACGTTGGCGATCAGGCGCAGCTTGTCCTTGTCCAGCACATTGTGCAGGGACTTCACAATGCCCTTGATGCGTGGGTGGTCGGGGGCCACGCCGTACCGGATAAGGCCGAAGGGGGCTGGCATTTGCTCGAACAGGTCCACGTGGATGTCGTGTTCCTCGTTGCGAATCAGCAGGTCGGAGGCGTAAATGCCGGCCGGGCCGGCGCCAACTACGGCGACGCGCAAGCTCATAAGACAAAAGTCCTTTCGCGGATGGGTGCGTTGTTGCAGGACACTATAGCGCACAGACAGAGCTGTCTTAAACTTCGGCCGATTTTCATTCGTTTGACCGCAAAACGGCCCGCTGGCATCGCTGCAACATTACATTCAACGCTTCTACCGGCACTTTTGCCGGGCCGGTTGTATTAGACAAAGTAGTCCGGCACACTTAGCTGCCAACACCTCCGGAACTCCCGGGTATGAACCAATCTGTCTATGTGAGGAGACGCAATGGGCGCACCCACGAAAGCTCGACCCCGCGCCAAGAAGCCGGAGGGGCAGTGGCTTGTCGACGGCAAAGCTCCGCTCAACCACGACGAGGAGATCAAGCAGGAGTCTCCGGTCCTGGACGTGAAGCAGCGCGTGATCGACACCTACTCCAAGGGCGGCTTCGACTCCATCGACCGCGAGGACCTGTACCCGCGCTTTAAGTGGCTCGGCCTGTACACCCAACGCAAGCAGAACTTGGGTGGAGAGTTCACGGGCGAGGACAACAGCGTCCTGGAAGACAAGTATTTCATGATGCGCATCCGCTTCGACGGTGGCATCTGCTCCACCGCGCAGGCCCGCGCGGTGGGTGAGCTTTCCCGCGATTACGCCCGCTCCACGGTGGACCTCACGGACCGTCAGAACATCCAGTTCCACTGGGTGCGCATCGAGGACGTCCCGGCCATCTGGGAGAAGCTCGAGGAACACGGCTTGAACACCTGGGACGCGTGCGGCGACGTCCCGCGCGTGATCCTGGGCTCGCCTGTGGCTGGCATTGCCAAGGACGAGATCATCGACGCCACCCCGGCGATTCGGAAGATCCAGGAGATCGTCACCGCGGAGGAGTTCCAGAACCTGCCGCGCAAGTTCAAGACCGCTATCTCCGGCAACGCTCGCCAGGACGTGGTGCACGAGATCAACGACCTCGCGTTCATCGGCGTCGAGCACCCCGAGCTGGGACCGGGCTTCGAGTGCTACGTCGGCGGCGGCCTGTCCACGAACCCGATGCTGGCGCAATCCCTCGGCGCGTTCGTCACCCTCGAGCAGGTGCCGGATGTGTGGGCGGGCGTGGTGCGCATCTTCCGCGACTACGGCTACCGCCGCCTGCGCAACCGCGCGCGCCTGAAGTTCTTGGTGGCCGAATGGGGCATTGAGAAGTTCCGCCAGGTCCTCGAGGACGACTACCTGGGCTACAAGCTTCCGGACGGCCCGAAGGCGCCCAACAACCTCATCGACCGCGACCACATCGGCGTGCACGAGCAGAAGGACGGCAAGTGCTACATCGGCGTGAAGCCGACGCTGGGGCACATGTCCGGCGAACAGCTCATCGCCGTGGCGGATCTGGCCGAGCGCTACGGCGTCACAGACCTGCGCTTCACCCCGTTCAAGGAGCTGCTGCTGCTCGGTGTCGCACCGGAGGACGTCGAGAAGCTGCAGGGCGATCTGAAGGAAATGGGCCTGTACTCCAACCCCTCCGAGTTCCGCCGGGGCCTGCTGTCATGCACCGGGCTGGAGTACTGCAAGCTCGCGCACGTGACCACGAAGTCCCGCGCGATCGAGCTGGCGGATGAGCTGGAGGAGCGCTTCGGCGACCTGGACTCCCCGATCACCATCTCGCTCAACGGCTGTCCGAACGCGTGCGCCCGCCACCAGGTCTCCGACATCGGTTTCAAGGGCCAGATGGTGGTGAATGGTGAAGGCGAGAAGGTCGAGGGCTTCCAGGTGCACCTGGGCGGCACGATCGGCGAGGGCGCGAACTTCGGCCGCAAGCTGCGCGGCCACAAGGTGCTGTCCACGGAGCTGACGGATTACGTCACGCGCGTGGTGCAGCACTACGTCGACCACCGCGAGGAGGGCGAGACCTTCCGTCAGTGGGTTGTGCGCGCGGACGAGGCCGACTTGCGATGAGCTTTCGTCGCACGCCTAATCCGAACCGCAATTTCCCCTCGTTTTGCCCCTATTGTGGCGGCGAGGAGCTCTGGCCCAACGAGGAGACGGACTTTGCCTGGAAGTGTGGCGAATGCCTGCGTGTCTTTGAGGTGAAGTACCACGGCCAGGACGACCCGGACACCCCCCACGCGCCGGCGCCCTCGACGGAAGAGGCGCTGCAGGCCTCGCTGGCCCGGCACGGACACACTGCAGTAATGAAGGACCCAAACAATGATCAACCTGCTTAACCAGCCGGGCGCGAACTACCGCGACCCGGAGATCAGCCCCGAAGGGCCGAAGGAGACCGCCCCGCTGCCGCGGGATGTCGCTGAGCGCAATGCCCAGCTCGTGGAGGAGTGGGCGCCCAAGCTTTACGACGCCTCGGCCACCGACATCTTGGAGTGGGCCCACGAGTACGCCCCCGGCAAGCTGGTGGTGACGCTGTCCATGGAAAACACCGTGCTGGCGGAGCTGGCCCAGCGCCACCTGCCGGACGCGGACTTTCTGTTCCTGGACACCGAGTACCACTTCCCGGAGACCCTCGAGGTCGCTGACAAGGTGGAGGCGCGGTACCCGGACCACGAGCTCGTGCGCGTGAAGGCCCAGCTTTCGCGCCCGGAGCAGGACAAGGTGTACGGCCCTAACCTGTACCTGCGCGCCCCGGGCGCATGCTGCCGCATGCGCAAGGTCGAGCCGCTGGCGGTGCACATGAGCCCGTACGCCGGTTGGGTCACCGGCCTGCGCCGCGCCGACGGCCCCACCCGCGCCGAGGCGCCGGCGCTGAGCCTGGACGGCACCGGCCGGTTGAAGATCTCCCCGCTGGTGACGTGGTCGCTGGAGGACACGGAGGCCTTCGAGGAAGACAACGACCTGATCATTCACCCGCTGACCCGCCAGGGCTACCCCTCCATCGGCTGCGCCACGTGCACGCTTCCCGTGGCGGAGGGGGAGGACCCGCGCGCCGGGCGCTGGGCGTTCGCATCCAAGACCGAGTGCGGCCTGCACGAATAAAGGAGCTGTTGAACCATGACTGAGGCAACCAAGACACCTGCGCTGTCGCCGCACCTGAAAGAACTGGAAAACGAGTCCATCCACATCATCCGCGAGGTGGCCGGGCAGTTCGACAAAATCGGCCTACTGTTTTCCGGCGGCAAGGACTCCTGCGTGGTCCTGCATCTTTGCATGCTCGCCTTCGCGCCAGCGAAGGCGCCGATCGAACTGCTGCACGTTGACACCGGGCACAACTTCCCCGAGGTGATCCAGTTCCGCGACGAGGTCGTGGAGAAGCACGGCCTACGTCTGCGCGTTGCCCACGTGCAGGACTGGATCGACCGCGGCGACCTGCAGGAGCGCCCCGACGGCACACGCAACCCGCTGCAGACCGTCCCGCTGGTGGAGACGATCGCCGAGGTCGGCTACAACGCGGTGCTCGGCGGTGCGCGACGCGACGAGGAGCGCGCCCGCGCGAAGGAGCGCGTGTTCTCCGTGCGCGACTCCTTCGGCGGCTGGGACCCGCGCCGCCAACGCCCCGAGCTGTGGGACCTGTACAACGGCGCGACCCTGCCGGGTGAAAACGTGCGCGTGTTCCCCATCTCCAACTGGACGGAAGCGGACGTGTGGGAGTACATCGGCGCGCGCGGCATCGCGCTGCCGTCCATCTACTTCGCGCACGACCGTGAGGTCTTCGGCCGAGACGGCATGTGGCTCACTCCCGGCGAGTGGGGCGGCCCGCGCGAGGGCGAGGAGCTTGAGACCCGCCGCGTGCGCTACCGCACCGTGGGCGACATGTCCTGCACCGGCGCGGTGGACTCGGACGCGACCACGATCGACGAGGTGCTCGTCGAGATCGCCAACTCCACCCTCACCGAGCGCGGCGCCACCCGCGCAGATGACCGCTTGAGCGAATCCGCCATGGAAGACCGCAAGAAGGAAGGCTACTTCTGATGACCACATCCGATTTTTCTGCCGGCGCGTCAGCGACGGCGGCGTCAGCGACGGAGGCGTTAGCGGAGCGACAGACGCTGCGCCTGTGCACCGCGGGCTCCGTCGACGACGGCAAGTCCACGTTCGTCGGCCGCCTGCTGCACGACACCAAGTCCGTGCTGGCGGACCAGCTCGCCTCCGTGGAGCGCACCTCCGCCGACCGCGGCTTCGAGGGCCTGGACCTCTCATTGCTTGTCGACGGCCTCCGCGCCGAACGCGAGCAGGGCATCACCATCGACGTGGCCTACCGCTATTTCGCCACCGACAAGCGCACATTCATCCTCGCCGACACCCCGGGGCACGTGCAGTACACCCGCAACACCGTCACCGGCATGTCCACCTCCCAGGTCGTCGTGCTCCTGGTGGACGCCCGCAACGGCGTGGTGGAGCAGACTATCCGCCACCTCACCGTGGCGAAGCTGCTGGGCGTGCGCACCGTGATCCTGGCGGTGAACAAGATCGACCTCGTGGGCTACTCCGAGGACACCTTCAACGAGATCAAGGCGGCCTTCGACGCCAAGGCCGCCGAGCTGGGCATCGAAGACCCGCACGTGGTGCCGATCTCCGCGCTGAAGGGCGACAACGTTGCCGAGCGTAGCGACGAAACCCCGTGGTACGAGGGCCCGACCGTGCTCGAGCTGCTGGAGACCATCCCGGTCACCCACGGCCGCGCCGACGACCTGGACTTCCGCTTCAACATCCAGTACGTCCTGCGCGAGCACGCATCGGACTACCGCGCCTACGCGGGCCGCGTAGGCGCTGGTGCCGTCTCGGTGGGCGACGAGATCCTCGCGCCGCACGGGCGCACGACCACCGTCGCCGGCATCGACACCTCCGACGGCCCGGTGGAGACCGCACACGCAGGGGACTCCATCGCGCTGCGCTTGGCGGACGAGATCGACCTCACCCGCGGCGACCTTCTGGCCTCGCAGACCCGGCCTGCGGACACGCGGGAGTTCCAGGCCACCGTGGTGGGCCTGACGGAGAAGGAGCTGCGCGCAGGCCAGGCCGTGAAGCTGCGCATCGGCACCGCGTTCGTGCGCGCCCGCGTGGCCAGCGTGGACCGCGTGCTGGACCTCGACGGCGCCGCGGGCGACAACACCGCCCCCGAAGCGGTGGCGCTCAACGACATCGCGCACGTGACCATCCAGACCGCCGACGAGCTGCCCGTGGAGCCCTACGCCGCACGCGGTGCGGTGGGCAACTTCCTGCTGGTGGACCAGTCGTCCGGCAACACGCTGGCCGCAGGCCTGGTCGGTACACGGCTGCGCTAGCGGGCAGACGACGATGACCGCGCTGATCACCCTCTCCCACGGCTCGCGCCACCCGCGCGCCAAGGAGGGCATCCGCGCGCTCACCGAAGCGGCCGCCGCGGAGCTTGGCGTGGAATGGGCCGACGCCCACCTGGAGTTCGACACACCCGGCCTCGCTGAGGCCGCGGCGGCCCTCGACAGCCCCCGCGCCGTGGTCGTGCCGCTGCTGTTCACCCGCGCATTCCACGCCAAGGTAGACGTGCCGCGCCATTTCGACGAGGCCCGCGCCCACAGCGACCTCGTCCTCGCCGAGCCCCTGGGCACCGGCGCCGACATCGCCGATGTCCTCCATCACCGTCTGCGTGTCGACGCCCCTTCGGCCCCCCACGCCACCCTGTTCCCCGTCGGCACATCGGACGCCGAGCAGGCCGCAAACTACCGCCGCTTGGCGGACGACCTCGCGCGCCGCGCCGGGATCGACGTGGCGGTGGTGCCGGCGACCGGGGGAGACCGGAGGTTCGTCGAGAAGCAGACGCACGTGCTCCCGCTGTTTGTCACGCACGGGACGCTGCTCAACCGGATCCCCGCGCACCTCACAGCATCCGGCCCCCTTACAACCGATCTTGCGGGCGTTGTCGCCGAGCGATACCGCGCCGCCGTAGAGAAAGACGCCTGACATGTACAAACTCGAAACACTGCTGCTCATCGCGGTGGCGGGCCTCGCCGCCCAACTGGTGGACGGCGGCTTGGGCATGGGCTTTGGCGTCACCTCCACGACCATCCTCATCGCGCTTGCCAGCCTGTCCCCGGCCGCGGCGTCCGCGGTTGTCCACACGGCCGAATTGGGCACGACCCTTGCCTCGGGCGTGGCACACACGCGCTTCGGCAACGTGGACTGGCGCACGGCGTTTGCCATCGGCGTCCCCGGCGCTATCGGCGCGTTCCTTGGCTCTACGCTGCTGGTGCGCTTGTCCACCGAGGCGGCGCGGCCCGTGATGTCGCTCATCCTCGCCGTGATCGGTTTGAACCTGATGTTGCGGTTCGCCCGCGGGCTGACCCAGCGCAAGCTGTCGGCCAAGCCGCATTCCCGCGGCTTCCTGGCCGGGCTGGGGCTGTTCGGCGGGTTCGTCGACGCCACGGGCGGCGGCGGCTGGGGGCCGGTGACCACCTCCACGCTGATGTCCGCAGGGCGCGCGGAACCGCGCCGCATCGTGGGCACCGTGAACACCGCGGAGTTCCTGGTCACCCTGGCGGCGACCCTCGGGTTCGCAATCGGCATGTGGCAAGACCTGGTGGCCAACCTCGCGGCCGTGCTGGCGCTGCTGGCCGGCGGCGTGATCGCGGCACCGATCGCCGCGTGGGTGGTCACCCGCATGAACCCGATCGCGCTCGGCGGCGTGGTGGGCACACTGATTCTCTTCCTCAACCTGCCGGTGGTGCTGAAGTTCTTGGGCGTCACCGAGGGGCTCATGTTCGTGCGGATCGCCGTGCTGGTTCTCGGTGCGGCGCTGTCTGTGCGCGGCGTGCTCAAAGCGCGTGAGAACTCCCGTAGCGCCGGGGAGCGCGAGGGCGCGACGGTGGTGGACCCGGAGCCGGCGCGCCTACGATAGGCAGCTATGTCTGGAAAACAGTCTGATCTGCTCATTGTCGCAGCGATGAAAGAGGAAGCCGCGGACATCATGTCCGGCGGCGACCACGAGGTACTCGTCACCGGCATCGGCACCCTGCCGGCCGCGATTGCGCTGACCCGCCGCCTCTCCGAGGGCCCGCTGCCGTCGCGCGTGATCAACGTCGGCACCGCAGGCGCCCTGGTGGACCTTGCCCCCGGCGTCTACGAGGTCTCCGACGCCGTCAAGCACGATTTCAAGGTCGGCGGCACATCCGAGATCACCGACTTTGTCTACCCGCGCTGGTTCACCTTCGAGCCGCTGACCGACCTGCCCAAGGCCAAGCTCGCCACCGGCGACGCGTTTGTCAACCGCTCCGACCTGCGCGATGAGCTCGCCCGCGAATGCCAGCTCGTGGACATGGAGGGCTACGCACTCGCCGCGGTGTGCTCCACGTTCGGCGTGCCGCTGACGCTGCTCAAGCAGGTGTCCGACTCCGCCGACGAATCCGCCTCCGAGGTCTGGGAGGCCGCCCTGGAGCGCGCCCGCGTCGAGCTCGAGCAGGCGCTGCGTGAGCACCTTCGCTAAGGACGCCGGCATCCAGCTCGCCGACGAGCCCGCGCCTCTATTCCAGCTGCTTGTCCTCTGCATGCTGCAGGCGAAACCCATCCGCGCCACCGTCGCCGTCGACGCCGCGCGGGGCCTCTTCGCGGCTGGCCTGACCACGCCCGAGAAGCTCGCGGCCGCGCCCCGTTCACAGCTCATCCGCATTTTCGGCGCAGCGGGCTACGCGCGCTACGACGAGTCCTCCGCCACCCGCCTGCGCTCCATGTCGCAACTGCTTATCGACGAGCACTCCGCCGACCTCCGCACCCTCCGCAACACCGCCCCAAAGTCATTGCAAGTCTTCGACGGCGTGGGTCCCGCATGCGCCACCATGTTCGTGCGCGAGGCGCAGGGGGTCTGGCCGGAGCTCGCCCCCGTCTTTGACAAAAAGTCCTTACAGGGCGCGGAGAAACTCGGCCTACCCCAAGACCCGGAGGAGCTCGCTGCATTGGTCGCCGGATTTACCGAGCCTCCCGCCGCAGCTGAGCTCCCCGCCGACGCCTTGGTGGACCTGCCCACCTTCGCGGCCTACCTGGTTAAGGTCGCCCTCAGCATCGACTGAGCCGGATCGTCTAGTCGAAGACCACAGCTACTAGACGATCCGAGCGCCCGCATGGGATCTGCTAGTTCGCCCCAGCGACCAGCTAGCAGATCAAACGTCCAGCTTTGCGTTTCCCCAGGTCGTATTGAACATGGTTTGCAGCAAGACGCAGATGTGCTAGTGGCGCTTTCCGGGAACTAGCAGATCCGCACGTGGTAGGCGCAAAAGAAAGCCCGCTGGCACGGGGCCAGCGGGCTAAACAGTTGGCGAACTACTTCGCGAACTCCTCGATGAGCTTGGCGTTGAATGCCGGGATGTCATCCGGGGTGCGGGAAGAGATAAAGCCGGAATCGACCACAACTTCCTCGTCGACCCAGTTAGCGCCAGCGTTGATCAGGTCGGTCTTAACGTTGGCCACGGAGGTGAGCTTCACGTCCTTGATCAGGTCCGCCTCGGTGAGGATCCAGCCACCGTGGCAGATAACGCCGATCGGCTTGCCGGCCTCCTTGAAAGCCTTCACCAGCGCTACGGCGTCGGCGTCGGTGCGGATAGCGTCGGCGTTGACGGTGCCGCCGGGGAGGATCAGGGCGTCAAACTCGTCGGCGGTTGCGTCGGCGGTCTTGGCGTCGACAGCGACCTTGGCGCCCTTCTTGCCCTCAATCTCGCCGGTCTCCGTGGAGATGACCTTGGTGGTCGCGCCAGCCTGCTCCACGGCGTCCTTCGGGGAGGTCAGCTCTACGTCCTCGAAACCATCGGTAGCGATAATTGCAATGTTCTTGCCGTTTAGTTCAGCCACGGGTACGTCCTTTCGTCGATAAGTAAATGCGGCGCCCACCGTACCTATTCTTTGTCTTCGAGGGCGCGAGTGCGGCCTGGGACCTCCGTGTCGGGCTCGGTTGTGATTGCCTCGTCGCTGAGGGGGACGCGGGTGGAGCCGAGGCCCTCTTTCACCGGGACCTTGGTGTTCGGCCTGTTGCGCTTGGTCATGCGCATCATGTGGTCGCGGACGGCGAGGAAGGTCTCCTTGGAATCCATGGTTTGGGTTTGCTGGGTGGCCATGGATATCTCGTCGGCCGTGATTTCGCCGGAGCGCAGCGACACCATCTCCGCCCAGTAGCGCAACCACACGGCGGCGACGGCTGCCACCGGCACGGCCAAGAAGGCGCCGACGATGCCGAACAGTGTGCCGCCGACGGCGACCGCAAGCAGGACCACAGCGGCGTGCAGGCCCATCGCCTGGGACTGCAGGACGGGGGAGAGGACGTTGCCCTCGAGCTGCTGCACGGCGATGATCAGGATGAGGACGAACACGGCGTTCATGAACCCGTTGGACACAAGCGCCACGATGACGGCCAGGGCGCCCGCGGACACCGCACCGACGATCGGGATGAAGCCGGCGAAGAAGGTCACCACCGCCAGCACCGGCCACAGCGGCACACCGAGGAAGAGCAGGCCGAGGCCGATGAACACCGCGTCCACCATGGAAACGATGGCCTGGGTGCGGATGAAGCCGGACAGCGTGTTCCAGGAGCGCATGCACACCTCGGTGAGGTGCCAGCCCGCGCGTACACCGGTGTACTTGCGCAACCACGGCAAGAAGCGGTCGCCGTCTTTGAGGAAGAAGAACAGCAGCACCAAAGTCAGCGCCAGGGTGGTGCCGGCAGAGGTGATGACGCCGATGCCGGAGAAGACACCGGAGGCGATGTTGGAGGCCTGCCCCTTTGCAAACGTTTCAGCTTGGTCGACGGCCTGCTGGATGCGCTCCGGTTCCAGGAACGTGAAGTTCTGCTGCTTCATCCAGTCGATGATCTGGTTGATGCCTTGTTCCGCCTGCCGGCTCAGCTCGGTGCCCTGCGATTTCACCGTCGGCGCCATCGCGGCGATGATGCCGCCGATAATGCCGAAGGTGCCGATGAGGGTGATCAATACGGCAAGCGCGGCCGGCACCTTGTGCTTGCGCATCCAGCGCACCGGCGGCCACAGCACGGTGGCGATGATTAGCGCCAGCAAGATGGGGAGCAGCCCCATCCACACCCATTTGAGCAGGTAGAGCAGGATGGCGGTGGCGGCGACGATGATGATGAAGCGCAGCGCCCACGCGGCGGCGGTACGGCCGTCGGAGGCGATGATGTCGCCGCGGTCAATGGGCTCTTTGGAGAGCTCTTGGGCGGCGTCGGCCGGGGTGGGCAACATCTGCACATCGTCAACCGCGGTGTCCAGCGCGCCCACGTACTCGTTGTTGTTGTGTTCGGTCACCCGGTCATTGTGTCAGATGTCAAGGCTGTTGCCCTATATGAGAGGCCCGGAAAGTGACAAATCTGGATAACGCTCCAGAACACTAACGCAGCGATGTGTAATGTAGAGCACACTCAACCATGCAGTGTGAACCAGATAGGAAGGTATCGACATGACCGTCTACCCCAACCCCGGCACCGAAGGCTCCAACGTCCGCTACCGCGAGCGCTACGACAACTACATCGGAGGCGAATGGGTCGCGCCGGTGGACGGCGAGTACTTCGACAACATCACCCCCGTCACCGGCGAGGTGTTCTGCCAGGTAGCGCGCGGCAAGGAAGCGGACATCAACCTTGCTCTCGACGCCGCGCACAAGGCCGCGCCCGCCTGGGGCGCGACCTCGCCACAAGACCGCGCGCGGGTGCTGCTGAAGATCGCGGACCGCATGGAAGAGCACCTGGAAGAACTGGCGGTCGCGGAGACGTGGGAAAACGGCAAGGCCGTGCGTGAAACGCTCGCCGCCGACATCCCGCTGGCAATCGACCACTTCCGCTACTACGCGGGTGCCCTTCGCGCGCAAGAGGGACGCTTGAGCCAGATCGACGAAGACATGGTGGCCTACCACTTCAACGAGCCGCTGGGCGTGGTGGGCCAGATCATCCCGTGGAACTTCCCGCTGCTCATGGCCGCGTGGAAGCTCGCGCCGGCGCTGGCGGCGGGCAACGCGATCGTGCTCAAGCCTGCGGAACAAACCCCGGCGTCCATCCTCTACCTCATGGACCTGGTGGGCGATCTTATCCCGGCGGGCGTGCTCAACGTCGTCAATGGCATGGGTGCGGAGGCCGGCGCGGCTCTGTCCGGCTCGGACCGCATTGCCAAGATCGCGTTCACCGGCTCGACAGAGGTGGGCAAGATCATCAACAAGGCCGCAGCGGACAAAATCATCCCGGTTACGCTCGAACTCGGCGGCAAGTCCCCGGCGCTGTTCTTCGAGGACATCTTTGCCAAGGACGACGACTTCAAGCAGAAGGCAATCGAGGGCTTCGCCATGTTCGCGCTTAACCAGGGCGAGATCTGTACCTGCCCGTCGCGCGCGCTCGTGCAAGAATCCATCGCGGACGAGTTCCTCGAGCTCGGCGTGCAGCGCGTTAAGCAAATCAAGACCGGCAACCCGCTGGACACCGAGACCATGATGGGCGCTCAGGCCTCCGCCGAGCAGATGAACAAGATCCAGGAGTACCTGGAGATCGGCCCGCAGGAGGGTGCTGAGGTGCTCACCGGCGGCGTCGTGAACACGATCGAAGGCCTGGAAAATGGCATGTATATCGAGCCGACGGTGTTCAAGGGCACCAACGACATGCGCATCTTCCAGGAGGAGATCTTCGGCCCGGTGTTGTCCGTGACCACGTTCAAGGATTTTGACGAGGCCATCCGCGTCGCCAACGACACCATCTACGGCCTGGGCGCCGGCGTGTGGGCGCGATCCGGCACCACGGCGTACAAGGCGGGACGCGCCATCCAGGCTGGCCGTGTGTGGGTGAACCAGTACCACACCTACCCCGCGCACGCGGCGTTCGGCGGGTACAAGCAATCGGGTATCGGCCGCGAGACCCACCTGATGATGCTGGGGCACTACCAGCAGACCAAGAACCTTCTCGTGTCCTACTCCGAGCAGGAGACGGGCTTGTTCTAGGCAGCTGCCTATCGACGAATACCCTTCGGTTGCACCCGCAGCCGGAGGGTGTTTTGGTGTTTTATGCTGGGGAAACGGAAAAAGTTGCGCGAGGTGGGAACAAGTTTGCAGATGTGCCCGTTGTTACCCATGAGTGCGACAGGCTCAAGAACGTCGCCGCCGGTGTTATAGTGGTGGCCGTTGAGTTGAGTCACAGCACATCAA
Source organism: Corynebacterium ureicelerivorans (assembly GCF_000747315.1). Lineage (NCBI taxonomy): Bacteria > Bacillati > Actinomycetota > Actinomycetes > Mycobacteriales > Corynebacteriaceae > Corynebacterium > Corynebacterium ureicelerivorans. Next base: position 2,009,983 of record NZ_CP009215.1, on the reverse strand, counting down.
CTTACTGATAAACCACATTTCAACAGGAGGAATCACTCTTATGGCACGTGCAGTTGGTATCGACCTCGGCACCACGAACTCGGTTGTCTCCGTCCTCGAGGGCGGCGAGCCGGTAGTTATCGCAAACGCTGAGGGTTCCCGCACCACTCCGTCCGTCGTCGCGTTCGCGAAGAACGGCGAGGTGCTGGTTGGCCAGTCCGCGAAGAACCAGGCGGTGACCAACGTCGACCGCACTATCCGCTCCGTCAAGCGCCACATGGGCGAGGACTGGACCGTCAACATCGACGATAAGACCTACACCCCGCAGGAGATTTCCGCCCGCACCCTGCAGAAGCTGAAGCGCGACGCGGAGGCGTACCTGGGTGAGGATGTCACCGAGGCCGTGATTACCGTCCCGGCGTACTTCGAGGACGCTCAGCGTCAGGCCACCAAGGAGGCTGGCCAGATCGCGGGCCTTGACGTGCTGCGCATCGTCAACGAGCCGACCGCAGCGGCGCTGGCGTACGGCCTGGACAAGAATGAGAAGGAAGAGACCATTTTGGTCTTCGACCTCGGCGGCGGCACCTTCGACGTGTCCCTGCTGGAAATCGGCGACGGCGTCGTTGAGGTGCTGGCAACCGCCGGCGACAACGAGCTCGGCGGCGACGACTGGGACAACCGCATCGTTGAGTGGCTCGTAGATAAGTTCAAGTCCCAGAACGGTGTGGACCTGTCCAAGGACCGCATGGCTATGCAGCGTCTGCGCGAGGCTGCGGAGAAGGCGAAGATTGAGCTGTCCTCCGCCCAGCAGGCATCCATCAACCTGCCGTACATCACGGTGGACGCCGAGAAGAACCCGCTGTTCCTGGACGAGACGCTGACCCGCACCGAGTTCCAGAAGATCACCTCCGACCTGCTGGACCGTACGAAGACCCCGTTCAACCAGGTGGTGAAGGACGCTGGCATGTCCGTCGGCGACATCGACCACGTGGTCCTCGTCGGTGGTTCCACCCGTATGCCGGCCGTGTCCGATCTAGTCAAGGAGCTCACCGGCAAGGAGCCGAACAAGTCCGTGAACCCGGACGAGGTTGTGGCCCTCGGTGCCGCACTGCAGGCAGGTGTGCTGCGCGGCGACGTCAAGGACGTGCTGCTGCTCGACGTCACCCCGCTGTCCCTGGGCATTGAGACCAAGGGTGGCGTGATGACCAAGCTGATCGAGCGCAACACCACCATCCCGACCAAGCGTTCCGAGACCTTCACCACGGCCGAGGACAACCAGCCGTCCGTGCAGATCCAGGTCTTCCAGGGTGAGCGCGAGATCGCGTCCGCGAACAAGCTGCTCGGCTCCTTCGAGCTGGCCGGCATCGCTCCGGCGCCGCGCGGTGTGCCGCAGATCGAGGTCACATTCGACATCGACGCCAACGGCATCGTGTCCGTGTCCGCCAAGGACAAGGCCACCGGCAAGGAAAACACGATCAAGATTCAGGAGGGCTCCGGCCTTTCCGATGAAGAGATCGAGCGCATGATCAAGGACGCCGAGGCTCACGCGGACGAGGACAAGAAGCGCCGCGAGGAGCAGGAGACCCGCAACAACGCGGAGACGATGGCGTACCAGACCCGCAAGTTCATGGACGAGAACGGCGAGAAGCTGCCGGAGGACGTCAAGGGCCGCGTGACCGAGGCCGCTGACGCTGTGGACGAAGCGCTGAAGGGCGACGACCTGGATGCCATCAAGTCTGCAGTGGAGAAGCTGAACACCGAGTCGCAGGCAATGGGCACCGCCCTCTACGAGGCACAGGCCAACGAGGGCGCTACCCAGGCTGACGCGCCGGCTGGCGACGACAATGTTGTCGACGCCGAGGTCGTCGAGGATGACGACGCATCCGAGTCCGACAACAAGTAACCCGAACCAGCGAACAGGAGGCGACGTCTGATGACGAACCCGTACAACGAGCAGATGCCCGACGACCCGGGAGCCCCCGAGGCCACGGACGAGCAGTACGTGTCGCCTGACCAAGCGGAAACGCTTGCGGACGAGGCCGCGGAGTCCGAGGCGCTCGCTACGGACGAGGACCCCCTCTTAGCCGCTGACGCGGACTTAGAGGACGCGGCGGAAATCGCCGACGCGGAGGTCAACCCCGACGCGGACGGTGACGGCGCGGTCAGCGACATCGAGCTGCAGCTCGCGGAGCGCACTGAATCGCTGCAGCGCGTGAGCGCCGAGTACGCCAACTACCGCCGCCGCACCGAGCGCGAGCGCAGCCAGGCCGGCGACAACGCGAAGGCGAAGTTCGCGACCCAGCTGCTGCCGCTGTTGGACGACCTTGACTTGGCAGAGCAGCACGGAGATCTCTCCGAGGGCCCGATGAAGGCCTTTGCCGACAAGTTCCGAGCCATCGTGAGCGGCCAGGGCATCACCGAATTCGGTGTCGAAGGCGACGAGTTCAATCCGGAGATCCATGAAGCAGTGCAGGATCTGTCCCAGGGCGACACCAAAGTCGTGGGCACGGTGCTGCGCAAGGGCTACATGATCGGTGACCGCCTGGTGCGAAACGCCATGGTGATCATCGCCGATCCCGCCGAGCAGGCTGGCGAGCCAGAAGCTGGCACCACCGAGTAACAACTCGCTCGGAATCCAGGGCCGGGGAATGAGGTAGCGCGACCCACGCGGCCTCGTCCCCGGCTTTCGTACTTAGATAATTAGTGAACAAACGTTAACGAGACAGACGCAACACTCTGACAACCGAAAGGAGGGTGTGAGATGGCGATGCAGCAGGAATGGGCCGATAAGGACTACTACGGCGACTTGGGCGTGAGCTCGTCGGCAAGCGCCGCGGACATTAAGAAGGCCTACCGCAAGCTGGCGCGCGAGAATCACCCCGACTCCCACCCCGGCGATAAAAAGGCCGAGGAAAAGTTCAAGCGGGTGGCCGAGGCGTACGACGTCGTCGGCGACGAGGAAAAGCGCAAGGAATACGACCAGCTGAAATCCATGATCAGCTCGGGCGGCTTCGGCCGCTTCGGGCGGGGAGGAGGCTCCGGCTTTCCCGGAGGGTTTCGCGGCACGGAGGCGGAGTTCGACCTCTCCGACATCTTCGGATCAGCCGCTAGTGGACAAGCTGGAGACGGCGGCCTTGGTGATATCTTCGGTGGCTTCTTTGGCGGCCGCGGCGGTGCTGGCAGGAACGCTCGGCCGTCGCGGGGGGCCGACGTCGAAACGGAAATAACCCTCGACTTCCGTGAGGCCGCCAAAGGCACGACCATCCCGGTCGAGCTCACCGGCGACGCGCCGTGCACCACCTGCCACGGCTCCGGGTCCAAGGACGGCAAGACCCACACCTGCCAGGTGTGCTCCGGCTCCGGCTACATCCGCGAGAACTCCGGCGCGTTCGGCATGGCCCGGCCGTGCACCAACTGCGGCGGCACTGGTGAGGTGATCGAGGATCCGTGCCCCACGTGCGGCGGCACGGGGACCGTGCGTCGCACCCGTTCCATCACGGTGCGCATCCCCGCCGGGGTGATCGACGGCCAAAAGGTGCGCCTCACCGGCCAAGGCGAGGCAGGCCCGAACGGCACTCCCGCCGGCGACCTGTTCGTCACCGTGCACGTGCGCAGCGACAAGGTGTTTACCCGCTCTGGTGACGACCTCGAAGTCACCGTCCCGGTTGCGTTTTCTGAGGTCGCTCTGGGCGCCACCATCGCTGTGCCCACCCTGGACAACCCAGTCAAGGTGAAAATCCCCGCAGGCACCCCGAACGGGCGCACGCTGCGCGTGAAAGGCCGCGGCATTCCGAAGCGGTCGGGGACCGCGGGTGACCTGCTCGTCACCGTCGAGGTGAAGGTGCCCAAGGATCTGGACCCATCCGCCACGTCCGCCCTGCGCGCGTACGCCCAAGCCGAGAAGGACTCCGGCTTCGACCCGCGCGCCGGGTGGGCTGGGCTCTAGCCCTGGAAGGAGGTGTCACTAATGGCTGAAGACCAGGAGTATTACGTCATCTCCGTTGCCGCCGAGCTCACCGGCATGCACGCGCAGACCCTGCGCACCTACGACCGGCTTGGCCTGGTCACGCCGATGCGCACCAAGGGCGGCGGGCGCCGCTACTCCCGCCGCGACATCACCATGCTGCGCCGCATCCAGCACCTCTCGCAGGAAGAAGGGGTCAACCTCGCCGGCATCAAGACGATCATCGAGCTCTCCGAGCAGATCGAAGAGCTCCAGGGCGAGCTGGAAACCCAGCGCGGCCACAACGAGGAGCTGCGGCAGCAATTGCAGTCGGGCTCGCGACGGGGTGGCGAGCTCGTCCATGTGCCCCGCTCCACGGCGGTAGTGGCGTGGGAGCCCGCCGCTACCCGGCGACGTCGTCGCTCCGCGCGGTAGCGCCAAGTCAGCGGGTGACGGGTTCGCACTCGACGGCCCGATCTGAGAATCCAGCTGGAAGGACCCAGCTATTTCCGGTTCGAATGCGGAATAGCTGGGTCCTTGTAGCTGGTTTAGGGGGACGACGGTACCGTCCGGCCCGGCACACTAGCGGCGGGTGGTAAGAACCTGTGTCTCGTCGCGGTTGAGCACGGAGCGTGCACCAGCGGCACCGGCGAAGGCCGAGATTACGGCACCGATGAGGAGACCTGCGAAGGTCCACCACGTGCCCTCTGCGGCGTCATCGGAGTACTCGTTGTAGGTGTCGCGTGCTTGGTCGGCGGCATCGTTTGCGGCGTCGCGGGCGCGGTCCTCGGCGCTGTTGATGTCCTCCTGGGACACGTTGTCCTGTGCGGCGTTGGACGCGTCTTGCGCATCCTCGCGGGTGACGTTCGTAGCGTTTCCAACGGTCTCCGCCACGGTTCCGCTGACGTTGCCCAGCACGGAGCCCAGGCCGCCGATAATCGAGGAGCCCAGCCAGCCGGCGAGGATCAGGGAGGCGATCAGGGAGGTAGCCCACGTGCCCAGGCCGTGGAACAGACCGGCACGCACGCCGAGTGCACCGGAGACATAGCCAGCGGCGGCGAAGGCCACGGCCAGGGAGACGAGGGCGAAGATGCCGGTGGCCAGTCCGCCGGAGCCCTGCAGCCCCATTGCCGCAGCGCCGACGCCGAGCAGGATCATGATGGCCAGGAACGTCACCACGCCAGCGAAGATTGCGCCCAGGACACGTTGCCGGTGGACACCTCGGTGGAGTCGGTGCCAATCCAGGCCTCCTGGCCGATGTGCTGGTCCTCGTCGGCAACGGTCTCAGAATGCACGGCGGTGCTGGATGCCACCGGGCGACGCGCGCCTTGAGCGCGGCGGGGGTTCTGGGGAGAAGTCATCGATCTCAATCCTTTCTTTGTGGAATCAAAGACAACTTACGCCACCGTACGGGGGTGGTGCGACCAATGGGTTGCAGTTCGATAACACTTGACCTACAGAATGGATGCGGACTTACCACGCACGCGCAAAAGCCCAGAGCGCTGAAGGCTCTGGGCTCAAGGGCGTCGGTAGCAAGCGCTACACGTTAGCCACCGAACTCGATGGCCGCAGCGCCACCGATGTGGCGGAGGTTGGACTTGGCCAAGTTGAACAGTCGGCCGACGCCACCCTCGAGGAAGGCGGTGCGGGCGCCGGACTTGGCAAAGCCCTTCATCATGTCCCAGGTGATTCCCGGCGGCAGGGAGAGGGCCTCCGGGTCGGTGACGATGTCGACGAGCACCGGGCCGTCGTAGGCGAGAGCTTCCTTGAGCACCGGCTCGAGGTCGTCCGGATCCTCGATGCGGAAGGACTTGATGCCCACGCCCTTAGCAATCTCGGCGTAGTTGGCCTGCTCGTGGTCGGTACCGAAGTACGGCATGCCGGCCACCATCATCTCCAGCTTCACCATGCCCAGCGATGAGTTGTTGAAGCAGATGACCTTCACCGGCAGCTGGTGCAGCTTGATGGTCAGCAGCTCGCCCATGAGCATGCCCAAGCCACCGTCGCCGGACCAGGAGATCACCTGGCGGTCCGGGAATGCGGCCTGTACGCCGATGGCCATCGGCAGTGCGTTGGCCATGGTGCCGTGGAGGAAGGAAGCGGCCTCGTCGCGCTTGCCGTTCGGGGTGAGGTAGCGCGAGGACCACACGTTGCACATGCCGGTGTCGACGGTGAAGTAGGCGTCGTCGTCAGCGAGCTTGTCCAGCACGGACGCGGCGAGCTCCGGGTGGATCGGCTTCTTGGATTCGAAGGCCTGGGTGGTGTAGTGGTCCACCACGTGCTCAAGCAGCTGGTAGTGGCGCTCGATCATCTTGTCCAGGAACTTGCGGTCCTTCTTCTCCTCGACGTGGGGGAGGATGTTCTCGATGACGCTCTTCACATCACCCACCACCGGGTAGTCCACCTTGGTGCGGCGGCCGATGTGGGCGCCGTCGATGTCGATCTGCGCGACGTTCTCCTCCGGCAGCCAGTCGGTGTACGGGAAGTCGGTGCCGACCATGATGAACAGGTCGGACTCCTCCATCGCGTCCACGCAGGCGCCGTAGCCGAGCAAGCCGGACATGCCCACGTCGTAGGGGTTGTCGTACTCGAAGTACATCTTGCCGCGGAAGGAGTGGCCGATTGGGGACTTGATCTTCTCCGCCAGGGCGAACACCTCGTCGCGGGCGTCGCGCGCGCCGTAACCGCAGAACAGGGTGATCTTGTCGGCCTTGTTAATCGCCTCCACCAGGCGGGCGGCCTCGTGCGGGTCCGGGTAGACGCGCTTGTTCTTGCCGGTGGCGTAAACGGAGTCCGCGGTGTGCGGGCCCTCCGCGGTGTCCTCGGCGAAGACGTCGCCCGGCACAACCATCACGGAGACGCCGTTGCCGGCCAGGGTGTTCTGCAACGCGTTGTGCAGCACGCGCATGCCCTGGTCCGCCTCGTGCACGACCTCGCAGTACGAGGAGCACTCCTGGAACAGCAGCTCCGGGTGCGTCTCCTGGAAGAAGGAGGAGCCGATCTCGATGGTGGGAATGTGGGACGCGATGGCGAGCACCTTCGCGCTGTCGCGGTGGGACTCGTAAAGGCCCTGCACGAAGTGGGTGTTGCCCGGGCCACAGGATGCGCCGCACACTGCGAGCTCGTCGGACGCGAGGGAATCCGCGCCGGCGGCGAACGCGGCGGCCTCCTCGTTGCGCACGTGGACCCACTCGATATCGCTCTGACGCACTGCGTCAGACAGCGGGTTGAGCGAGTCGCCCACTAGGCCGTAAATGCGCTTGACGCCTAAGTCCTCTAAGCGCTGCACTACCTGTTCGGCAAAGTTTGGCATTGTAGTTAGTTCTCCTCAAAGGTCGTTTCATTCGACGCCCGCCATGGTAACGAGTTTTACCTGGCACGGTCAGAGCGTTGTTGCAAAGCAGACACAAAGGCCGGATCTGTGAAGTAGTCGCAGTGTCCGCCCCGAACTCCAGGCACCTGCTCGCCGCCCCACCCTACATAGGACGGCGACGCACCGAGGGCCGCCGACGGCCCTGAGCGAAGCAGCAAGATCGGGTCGGTGGGCGAATCCACCACATGCACGGTCGCCTCGGGCCCCGCCAGCGTGAGCTCGGAGGCGTGTGAGGCCGCCACGCCGGCGCTGCCCAGGATCCACAAATCGTCCGCGAGCAGGCCGTGCGTACTCGCCGCTTTGGTGGCGAGCAGGGTGCCGTAGCTGTGGGAGACCACGGTTTTCTGGGCGTCGGGGTACCGCTCGTCCAGCGCCGCCTGGAACATGGCGAGGTCATCCGCGCCCGCCGCCGCCCGGTGCGGGGAAATCGCGTCCGTAAGCAGCGGGGGAGGGGCGTAGCCCTGCCACACCACGACTGCCGCTCCGGTCTGCTCGGCCAAGTAGCGGGCTTTCTCCAGCTCCCCCGCTAGCTGGGAGGGTTTTCCGGTGGTGGCGCCCGCGACCATCGTGATCACGCGATCCGGGTCGACAGCGTCGCCCACAATGACAGTGGCTGCAGTTGGGCCCGCCTCCAGGAACACACCACCTGCGGCGCCCACCACCTCGCGGGTAGACGCTGGCACGTTCTGGGCATGCCTGGCGTCGAGGGATTCCAAATCCTCATCCGGGTGAGCGAAGAGTGGGTCATACACCTGCTCCTTTCCTGCGGCGCCCAACAACGACTGAGACAGCTGCAAATCCAGCATCATCGACATTGCGTTGAGCCACAACACGCCGCGCGAGTGGAAGTGCTTGACGGCAAACCGGGCTGCCTCGTCCAGCTCACGTTGCATTTGCGCCGCGTTGTCCAACAGCCCTGCCGCCGTGTGCAGCCGAGCAGCGATCGCGTCCAGCTCAGCTCCGTATCCCGCAAGGCGTGCCGCGGAGGCGTCGGAGGCCGGGCCACGAAACCCGGAAGCCCTAATCGCGGCAGCCGATGCTGGGGCGTGTGCAGCGCGCTCAGACGCCGCCGCAGCTGCGAGGCGGACCGCGGCGGCAGCGGCGGCCAGCTCGTTCGCGTCGAGCGCGGGTGCGTAGATCACGGCGCCAGCCTCCTGCTCAGCGAGGTGTCCAACCGCTCCACCTCTGACGCAAAACAGGCGACATCCTCGAGATGGGTGGTGATGCGGGACGTGGTGGCGTCGATACGCACATGCTCCTGCTGCTGCAGCGAGGCTAGCGCGGCGGCGGAGCGCGACGGGCGGAGGTGGGCAAGCGGTGGCGCCGCAAAGCTGCGGATGCAGCGCCGGGCCACGGGTGCGGTGCTGGTGGTCAGTTCAATGAATGCCATGCGCTCAACACAACGTAAACGAATCAAGCGATTCAAGGGGCTGGTCCGAAACTGTGGATAACCGCCCTTCCTCGCACCTAGAGTTATCCACATGAAGATCGCGCTCTTGCAAATCGCCTCCGGCGGCAACAAGATGGACAACTTGGCCATGATCACCCCGCTGGTGCGCGATGCCGCGGCGGCGGGCGCCACCCTCATCGTGCTGCCGGAGGGCGCGAGCCAGGCCTTTGAGCAGGGCAGGCTGGACACTCAAGCCGAGGAATTGGACGGGCCGTTCGCCACCGGCCTGCGCACGCTTGCCGACGAGCTCCGCGTCACCATCGTCGCCGGCATGTTCCGCCCGGCAGACACCAAGACGGTGAACCGCAAGGAGTTCAATCGCGTGTACAACACCGCGTTGATTACCGGCGGCGGTGTGCACACGGGCTACGACAAGATCCACACCTACGACGCCTTTAACTACAAGGAGTCGGACACTGTGTGCCCCGGCGAGGATCTGGTCACGTTCGTCCACGAGGGGACGACGGTGGGCGTGGCCACTTGCTTCGACATTCGTTTCCCCGAGCAATTCCAGCAGCTTGCCGCGCGCGGCGCGCAGGTGGTCGTAGTGCCCACGAGCTGGGCGGACGGGGACAGCAAGGTGGAGCAGTGGCGCACGCTCACCGCGGCGCGCGCACTGGATGCCGGCGTGTTCATCGCGGCGGCGGGTCAGGCGCGGCCGCACCACGAGGTCGAGGCCGGCCAGCCGTCCGGGCCCACCGGGGTCGGGCACTCTGCGGTGGTGAGCCCGACGGGCGTGCGACTGGCCGAGGCCGGGTACGGGCCGGAAACGCTCATCGTAGAGATCGACCCGAGCGACGCCGCGGCCGCGCGCAAGGAGCTCCCGCTGTCCGCAATGCGTGACAACAGCGTCATGCGCTGAACCGCCGCTGGGCAACACCCGTGGGATAAAGTTGCACGCGGTTTGCCCGCAATAACTGGATAGAAAAGAGGTGCTGCGATGGAATTCACCCCATACACGCTGCTTACAGACGTCGGTTGGATCTCGGTCCTGCTGATCGTCGGCAACATTTTGCGCAACCGGTTGAAGGTGCTGCAAGCGCTGCTGCTGCCCGCTCCCATCACCGCGGGTCTGCTCGGCCTGCTGCTGGGCGATGAAGTCCTCGGCGTCATCCACTGGTCCAGCCAGGTGGGCACCTACACCACGCTGCTCATCGCGGTCGTGTTCGCGTCTATGGCGTACTCCATGGACCTCGGCGGCTCCGTCGCCTCCGGTGCACGCAACATGTGGGGCTACTCCACGGCCATGTTCATGGGGCAGTGGGGCCTGTTCGTCCTGCTCGGCCTCTACCTTTTCGCGCCGCTGTTCGGCACTGAACCGTGGTTCGGCATGATGCTGCCCGTCGGCTTCGTCGGCGGGTTCGGCACCGCTGCCGCCGTGGGGTCCGCGCTGGAAGAGATCGGCATCGAGGGCGCGTCCTCCATCGGGTTCACCTCCGCAACCGTGGGCACACTCGTTGCCATCGTGGGCGGCGTGATCATGGCCAACTGGGGCATCCGCAACGGCAAGGCCTCCCAGCTCGCGGGCGCACTGCCGGACGACCTACGCACCGGCTACATCCACAACGAGGCCGAGCGCCCCTCCATCGGCAAAGCCACCACGAACCCGTCTTCCATCGAGCCACTGGCGCTGCACGCCGGCTTCATCGCGTTCACCGTGCTCGTCGCCTATGCCGTCAACGGATTTATCAAAGACCAGTGGTCGAACGTGTCGATCCCGCTGTTCGCCATGGCATTCGTCATCGGGCTCATCGGCCGCCTGCTGCTTAAGCTCGCCGGGCGTCCGAACTACCTGGACCGATCTACCATCAACTCCGTCTCCGGCGCGGCGACGGACTACATGATCGCCTTCGGTATCGCCTCGATCGTCCCCGCTGCACTCGCCGGCTACTGGCAGGCGCTCCTGCTCCTGTTCGTCCTGGGTACGCTGTTCTGCGTGGTCTGGATGTTCTGGGCCGGCCCGCTCTTCTTTGGCGGCAACTGGCTCGAGCGTGGCCTCTTTGGCTGGGGCTGGGCCACCGCCGCTGTGGCCACCGGCATCGCGCTTTTGAAGATGGTGGACCCGAAGCTCAAATCCGGCACGCTCAACGAATACGGTGTGGCGTATGTCGGCTTCGCCCCGTTCGAAATCGGCACCACCATCGTCGCCCCCATTGCCGTCATCGCGGGCGTCACCGCCATCTTCGGCTGGGTCGCCTTCGCCATCGCGCTCGGTGTGCTCACACTCGCGTTCGCGCTGAAGTGGGTGCCGGCCCGGAGGTCGTCGTAAAACAGCCCGCTTATCGACGTCCTCCGGTTCCCGCCCCGGCGGCGTACATCACCCGCATCTTGATGAGGTCCAGCTTGAGCTTTTTTCCGAGCCAGTGCACCTCATCGAGCGCGATAGCGATCGTGCGGGCCTCCTCGTTGGTGAAGCGCAGCGGGTACATCGTGCTCCCGGGGTCCGGCCAATAGTTGCCGTCGGCGCCCGGCGTGCTCCGGATGCAGTAATCGGCTGCTTTGAGCTGCGTGAAGTAGTTGCGCAGCGTGCGCGGTTTCAGGCCGGTGAGCTCTGAGAGCTCCCATCCGATTTAGCGCTGGCCCCATTGGATAACCGGCATGAGCGAACCTCGCGCAACTTTTTTGCCATTGACAGGAACAGACTCAACTCCTGGTGCGTTACACATAGTGCGAAACAACGTTAGGGAAGAAAGGACCATGGATTCATGGCGAACAAGTACACGCAGAAGACGCAGGAGGCCCTGCAGCAGGCGCAGATGCGCGCCTCCGCCGTGGGCAACCCGGAGATGCGCCCAGCGCACGTGCTGGAGGCGCTGCTGAAGCAGCAAGACGGTATCGCTGCCCCGGTGCTCAAGGCCACGGGCGTGGACCCAGAGACGGTCGCGCGCGAGGCCGGCGAGCTAATTAGCACGTACCCCAGCGCGCAGGGGCAGAACATGGCGAACCCGGGCATCAACCGGGACCTGCAGGTTGCGCTGAGTGCGGCGCAGGATCTCGCGGGCGAGCTTGGAGACGAGTTCGTGTCCGCCGATGTGCTGCTGGCCGGCATCGCCAAGGGCGGCGACGACGCCGCGGAGCTTCTGACCAAGCGCGGCGCCACTTTCGACGCGCTCAAGGAGGCCTTCTCCTCCGTGCGCGGCGGCAAGACCGTGACCTCGGAGAACCCGGAGGATCAGTTCCAGGCGCTGGCGAAGTACTCCACCGACCTGACCGCGCGTGCGCGCGAGGGCAAGATCGACCCGGTCATCGGGCGCGATTCGGAGATCCGTCGCGTAGTGCAGGTGCTGTCCCGCCGCACCAAGAACAACCCGGTGCTCATCGGTGAGCCGGGTGTGGGCAAGACCGCTATCGTCGAGGGCCTGGCGCGGCGCATCGTCGCGGGCGACGTGCCCGAGTCCCTCAAGGGCAAGACGCTCATCTCGCTGGATTTGGGTTCCATGGTCGCCGGCGCGAAGTTCCGCGGCGAGTTCGAGGAGCGGCTGAAGGCCGTGTTGGACGAGATCAAGGAATCCAACGGGCAGATCATCACGTTCATCGACGAGCTGCACACCATCGTGGGCGCCGGTGCCTCCGGCGACTCAGCGATGGATGCCGGCAACATGATCAAGCCGCTGCTCGCCCGCGGTGAGCTGCGCCTTGTGGGCGCAACCACGCTGGATGAGTACCGCCAGTACATCGAGCAGGACGCTGCGCTGGAGCGCCGCTTCCAGCAGGTGTACGTGGGGGAGCCGACGGTGGAGGACACCATCGGCATCCTGCGCGGCCTGAAGGAGCGCTACGAGGTGCACCACGGCGTGCGCATCCAGGACTCCGCGCTGGTGTCTGCCGCCGAGCTGTCCAACCGCTACATCACCAACCGCTTCCTGCCGGACAAGGCCATCGACTTGGTGGACGAGGCTGGCTCGCGCCTGCGCATGCAGATCGACTCCTCCCCGCAGGAGATCGACGAGCTCGAGCGCATCGTGCGCCGCCTGGAGATCGAGGAGATCGCCCTGCAGAAGGAATCCGACGCCGCGTCCCAGCAGCGCCTGGAGCACCTGCGCGAGGAGCTCGCCGACCAGCGCGAACGCCTGGGCGAAATGAAGGCCCGCTGGGAAAACGAGAAGGCGGAGGTGAACAAGGTCCAGTCTGCAAAGGAGGAGCTCGAGCGCCTGCGCAACGAGTCCGAGATCGCGGAGCGCGAAGGCGACTACGCCAAGGTGTCCGAACTGCGCTACGGCCGCATCCCGGAGCTTGAGGCAGAGGTGGCGAAGGCGGAATCCGAGGCCAGCAACAAGACCATGCTGGAAGAAGAAGTCACCCCGGACATCATCGCGGACGTCGTGTCGTCCTGGACCGGCATCCCGGCCGGCAAGATGATGCAGGGTGAGACCGAGAAGCTGCTCCACATGGAGCGCGTGCTCGGCGAGCGTGTTGTCGGCCAACGTGAGGCTGTGGTCGCGGTCTCTGACGCGGTGCGCCGCTCGCGCGCTGGCGTAGCGGACCCGAACCGCCCGATCGGCTCGTTCCTCTTCCTCGGCCCCACCGGCGTGGGTAAAACGGAGCTGGCGAAGTCCCTGTCGGAGTTCCTCTTCGACGACGAATCCGCCATGATCCGCATCGACATGTCCGAGTACGGCGAGAAGCACTCCGTCGCACGCCTCGTCGGTGCCCCTCCGGGGTACGTCGGCTACGACGCCGGCGGCCAGCTCACCGAGGCGGTGCGCCGTCGCCCGTACTCGCTCGTGCTTTTCGACGAGGTGGAAAAGGCACACCCGGATGTCTTCGACGTGCTCCTGCAGGTGCTCGACGAGGGCAGGCTCACCGACGGCCAGGGCAGGACCGTGGATTTCCGCAACACCGTGGTCATCCTCACCTCCAACCTGGGTGCCGGCGGCAACCGTGAGCAGATCATGGACGCGGTCAAGCACCACTTCAAGCCGGAGTTCATCAACCGCCTCGATGATGTGGTCGTCTTCGAGCCGCTGAGCCAAGACCAGCTCGTGGGCATTGTGGACATCCAGCTGCAGGGACTGGCCGAGCGCCTCGCCGCCCGCCGCCTGACGCTCGATGTGTCGGATTCCGCGAAGAGCTGGCTGGCGGACCGCGGCTACGACCCGGCATACGGTGCCCGCCCGCTGCGGCGCCTGATCCAGCAGGCCATCGGCGACCGCTTGGCCAAGAAGCTCCTGGCCGGCGACATCCGCGACGGCGATACCGTCCATGTGGACGTGGCCGACGGCGGTGAGGGCCTGGACGTCACGGCGCGGTAGATAATGGGTGCATGACCAAACTCGTGCACACACCGGAAGCGCTGGCTGCGGCGCTTCCTGCCGGACCTATCTCCCTCGTCCCCACCATGGGCGCGCTGCACGACGGCCACCTCGCCCTCGTGCGCGCCGCAGCGACGCTGGGCAACCCCGTGGTGGTCAGCATCTTTGTCAACCCGCTGCAGTTCGCGCCGGGGGAGGACTTGGACACGTATCCGCGGACGCTGCCGGAGGACGTCGCAAAGCTTGAAGCGCTCGGCGTCGACGCGGTGTTCGCGCCCGCGCCGGAGACCATGTACCCGCACGGCCCGCGCACCACGATCCAACCCGGCCCGCTGGGGTCGGTGTTGGAGGGGGCCACGCGGCCGACGCACTTCGCGGGCGTGCTCACGGTGGTGGCGAAGCTGTTCGCGCTGACCGGTGCCTCGGACGCGTTCTTCGGCGAGAAGGACTACCAGCAGCTCGCGCTGATCCGCCAGATGGTGGAGGACCTGCACCTTCCGGTGCGCATCCACGGCTGCCCGATCGTGCGTGACACCGACGGTCTCGCCCTGTCGTCGCGCAACCGCTACCTCTCCGCGCAGGAGCGCGCGATCGCGCTGGCCATCCCGCGGGCGCTTGCAACCGACAGCCTGTCGGAGGCGCGTTCGCTTCTCGACGCCACCGAAGGCCTCGAACTCGACTACCTCGTCACCACCGCCCCGGATATGACCGACCTGCCGGCTGGCTACACCGGCCCGGCGCGGATGCTGGTGGCGGCGAAGGTCGGCGCGACGCGGCTGCTGGATAACGCCCCGATCGAGGTTGAGCGCGGCTAGAACGCGTGCTCGTCGGCCGGGAACCGCGCAGGAGGCCGAAGCGTTTACACTGCCCTGCATGCAACCAACCACCACGATCATCACCCGCGTTGCTGTCCCCGGCGTCGAAAGCGAGCAGCTGCAGGCGCACCAGATTGGCCGGGACCACTTTGTGGTGGCGAGCGTGCCGTTCGTGGACACGACGCTCGCCATGGGCGACATCGTGGAGTGCGTGACGGTCGGCGGGGCGTTCCACGTGGACAGGGTGGTCGTTCGCGGCGGCGCGTCGACGGTGCGCGTGCTGCCGGAAGACCCGGAAGGCCAGGACCCGAACGAGATCGCAGGCACACTGCTCGCGTTCGGCTGCCGCGTGGAGCTCGGCCCGGGCGGCATGCTGGCCGCCAGCATCGGCGCGGACTGCCCGCGTGAGGGCATCACCGAGTGGCTCAGCGGCCTGGAGGCGCAGGGCGCGATCCAGCTCGCCCCCGGGTACATGGCGTAAAACCCCGTTACACTTGCGGCCATGAGCGTCTTTGTCTCCGCCGCTGAGCTCAACGAGCGCATCCAAGCCGGCCAGAAACAGACCGTCATCGCCGCGCTGTGGGAGCCGAAAGCGGGCAAGGCGTGGTCCAAGTTCCAATCGGAGCACATCCCGACGGCACTGTACTGCGACCCGTCGGTGCAGCTCGCGGGCATGCCGGGCCGGCGAGTGGGCCGCAACCCGATGCCCAGCATTGACACGGTGGCGAAGGCCGCCGCGGGTTGGGGCATCGAAGCTGGCCGCCCGGTTGTGGTCTACGACGGCGGCAACGGCCTGTTCGCAGCCCGCGCCTGGTGGATTTTGCGCTGGGCGGGCGTGCAGGACGTGCACATTCTCGACGGCGGCTTCGCGGCCTGGGACGGCCAGGGCCTGCCCACCATCGCGGGTCCAGGCAGCGTCGTGGTGCCGCGCGAGGTCCAACTCACCGCGGGCAGCCTGCCTGCCGCGACCATGGACGACGTGCGGGCATTCGAGGGCGTGCTTATCGACGCCAGGGGTGCCCGCCGTTTCGCAGGCCGCCGCGAGACCCTGGACCTGCGCGCGGGACACATCCCGGGGGCGAAGAACCTGCCCGTGAACGACCTGTTCGACGCCGGCACCAACACGGTCAAGGATGCCGACGCCATCCGGGAGCGCTTCGCCCAGATCGGCGTCACACAAAACACGGACCCGGCCAGCATGATCGTCTACTCCGGCTCCGGCAATCACTCCGCCCTGCTCCTAGCCGCGCTGGAGCACGCCGGTCTGCCGCTGCTCACGCACTACGTGGGTGGCTGGTCGCAGTGGAGCGCCAACCGGGACAACCCGGTGGCAACTGACATGTAAGCCAGGCGTGGCCGTGTCGGGGCGCGCGGTAGCATAGTCCGCGATGGTCACCCTGTTGTTTCTCCTCGCACTCGCGGCGTCGCTTGGCGCCGTGGCGCTTTTCGTGTCGGATGCGCGCGAGCGCACGGCCGAGCCAGACAACACAGGCAGCACAGACACCACGGCAGCGCCCGCCGAAAAGCCGGTGAAATCCCGCGCGCCGGGCAAACGCGCCCGCCGAACCTGGGCCCGCGAGCGCGGCTTCAACTTTGTGGGCGCCGACGAGTTGCTTGCCAGCGAGTGGTCGCGCGGCGCAGCGGCCGGGGGAGCGTCGGCGCGCAACGTCGTAACCGGCAACGCGTACGGCCACGATGTGCACGTGGCAGACCTGGGGGACTCCGTCGTTGTCGCGATGGGCACGGGCGCGGAGACGCGGGCGGTGGTCGACTTCCGCCGGGAGGGCCTTGCTGCAAACACGTCCGACGATCTGGTGGAGCTGGACAGCTACAGCGGGTTTCAGTGTTTCGCTACGCAGGCGGGGGCAGGCCGGAGGTTCGTCGATAGCCGAGTGCTCACGGCGCTTGAGCAGCTGCCCGCCTCCGTGCAGGCGGTCTGGTTCGAAGGGGCGTGGGCCATCGCGGAGCTCACGCGCGAGTCGGGCCCGGGCGACTGGGACGCCACGCTCGCGCCGCTGGCGCTGCTGGCGGATGCGGCGCGCACGCTGCCGCCCGTCGAGGACGTTCCGCTCACCCTGCCGTACCCCACCCGCACCATCCCGGGCGAGCAACCGGTGGCGCTGCCGGAGGCCGAGTTGGAGACGGTGATGCAGCGCCCGGAGGACCCCGTGGAGCTGCCCACCCGCACCACCGGCGGGACGCGCGGCGAGGTGGAGGACCATGACCTCGGCGGTGACGATGTGAAAGCCATCGCGGGCGACGAGCGCCGCGTGGTGGATCTCACGCGGGTGCGCCGGGTGCAAGGGCCAAGCTCAATTTTCGATGACAAGGAGTAAGACATGAAAGAACGGCTCGCTGAACTGGTCAAGGAACTGGCAGTGGTGCACGGCAAGGTGACGCTGTCGTCTGGCAAGGAAGCGGATTACTACGTGGACCTGCGCCGCGCGACACTGCACCACGAGGCCAGCCCGCTCATCGGCGCGCTGCTGCGCGAGCTCACTGCGGACCTGGAGTTCGACGCCGTGGGCGGCCTCACCTTGGGCGCGGACCCCGTCGCTACCTCGATCATGCACGCTGAGGGCCGCCCGATCGACGCGTTCGTGGTGCGCAAGGAGGCCAAGAAGCACGGCATGCAGCGCCGAATCGAAGGGCCGTCGATCGCCGGCAAGCGCGTGCTGGTTGTAGAGGACACCACGACCACCGGCAACTCGCCGCTGACGGCCGTGGAGGCCTGCCGCGAGGAGGGCGCTGAGGTGGTGGCTGTGGCCACCGTCGTGGACCGCGCGACCGGCGCCGAGCAGGTTCTGCGCGACGCAGGCCTGGAGTACCGCTACCTTCTCGGACTCGAAGACCTGGACCTTGCCTAACAGTGAACTCCGCGGCCCCACCGAGTGGAACGAAGGTCGCCACGGCGTCGGCCCCTGGGAGGGCGCCTGGCCGGAGGACCCGCGTTACGACCCGGCCTTCCTGGAAGAGGGCGACCGCCGCAACGTCGTCGACGCGTACCGGTACTGGTCGCTGGATGCCGTCGTTGCGGATCTCGACCAGCGTCGGCACCCGTTCCACGTGGCCATCGAGAGCTTTGAAAACGACATGAACATCGGCACCGTGGTGCGCACCGCTAACGCGTTCCTGGCGCGGGAGGTGCACATCGTGGGCCGCAAACGGTGGAACCGCCGCGGCGCGATGGTGACGGACCGCTACCAGCACATCCGGCATCACGAGACGGTCGCGGACCTCATGGCGTGGGCGGCGGGGGAGGGGATCCCCGTTGTGGCCATCGACAACACCCCCGGGTCCGTGCCGCTGGAGACCGCGCAGCTGCCCCGCGAGTGCGTGCTGCTGTTCGGCCAGGAAGGCCCGGGCGTCACGGAGGCGGCGCAGAAGGCCGCGCTGATGACGTGCTCCATCGCCCAGTTCGGCTCGACCCGCTCCATCAACGCCGGGGTCGCGGCAGGCATTGCCATGCACGCCTGGATCCGCCAGCACGCGGACCTCTCTCAGGCGTGGTAGCTTCGTTATCACCCCGCCTGTGGCCTCTGGCAAGATAAGAGCGAATCGTTACTTTCTGAGGAGGCACCCCGTGCCGGAAACGTGGGCGCACCGCGCCGACCTGGCTGAATCTGCCGTGACTGAGCGCCACGCCCAGAAACTGTGGGGCATGCCCAAGACCAACCTGGCGGTGGTGACGTGGCCGCCGGGACCGAAGGATCGGGCGTTTTGGCACTGGCACTACTGGTGGCAGGCGCAGTACCTGGACTGCCAGGTGGACGCGGCGACCAGGCGCGGGACGAAGACGCGCCGTCGGCGGATCGCGGACACGCTCCGCGGGATCCAGCGGCGCAACCGCGGCAAGCTCACCGCCAACCGGCACTACGACGACAAGGCCTGGCTTGCGCTCGCGTGGAACCGCGCGACCAACCTGGACGGTATCTCGCGCACCCGCCGACTGGGGGAGCTGGAGTTCGACCTGCTCGCGGGCATTGACCCGGTAATGGGCGTCCTGCCGTGGCGCACCGGCGAGACCTTCTATAACGTGCCCTCCAACGCCACCGCGGCGCTGCTGTTCGCCCGCACCGGCCGCCTGGACAAGGCGCGAGAGATCGTGGACTGGATCTTTGACAACCTCGTGCGGGAAGACGGCCTGCTCAACGACGGCATCCGGATGCGCATGAGCGGGCCGGAGGTGGTGGAGAAGATCTACACCTACAACCAGGGCACCGCGCTCGGCGCGAGCCTGGAGATCGCGTTGGCGCTGCGGGAAGACGTAGGCCTCGCGCACGACGAGCAGATCGATTCCTTCGAATACTCCGAGCGCGCGGACGCCTCCATGTTCTACATCACCCACATCCGCGCGATCGTGCAGGCAGTGGCCCTACACATGGCGAACCCGCAGGGGGTCCTGCTCAGCCCGCCGGAAGAATCGGGCGAGGGCGACGGCGGACTGTTCAAGGGCATCCTCGCGCGCTACCTGGCTGAGGTCGCGGAACGGCTGCCGGAGGATTCGAAAGAGAGCATCGCCACGAAGAAGATCGCCGCGCGCCTGGTCATGCAGTCCGCGGATTCGCTCTGGTCGCACCGCCTGGAGGTGGACGGCTTGCCGGTGTTCGCCGCGGAGTGGACCCAGGATGCGAAGTTGCCGCACAACTACGGGCTCGGGCCAGCGTCGATAAGCGAGGCGGTTGGGCTCGTGCGCATCGACGAGCGCGACCTCTCGGTCCAACTGTCCGGCTGGATGCTGCTGGAGGCGGCGGCGCGGGTAGCTGCGGCGCAGGGGTAAAACGGGCATACTTGGAGGCGTAACTGAACCCGTACGCAGGAGGATCCCATGCCTATCGCAACCCCCGAGGTCTACAACCAGATGCTGGACACCGCCAAGAAGGGCGGGTTCGCGTTCCCGGCGATCAACTGCACGTCGTCTGAGACCATTAACGCGGCAATCAAGGGGTTCGCGGAGGCGGAGTCTGACGGCATCATCCAGTTCTCCACCGGCGGCGCGGAGTTCGGTTCCGGCCTGGGTGTGAAGAACAAGGTGGCGGGCGCGAAGGCGCTGGCGGCGTTCGCGCACGAGGTGGCGCAGCACTACGACGTCAACATCGCCCTGCACACGGACCACTGCCAGAAGGAAGTGCTGGACGAGTACGTCCGCCCGCTCATCGCCATCTCCCAGGAGCGCGTCAACGCCGGCGAGCTGCCGCTGTTCCAGTCCCACATGTGGGACGGCTCCGCGGTGCCGATCGACGAGAACCTGGAAATCGCCCAGGACCTCCTGGCCAAGGCCAGCGCGGCGAACATCGTCCTCGAGGTCGAGATCGGCGTCGTCGGCGGCGAAGAGGACGGCGTTGAGGCGAAGGCCGGCGCGAACCTGTACACCAACGAGGCGGACTTTGAAAAGACCGTCGACGCCCTGGGCACCGGCGAGAACGGCCGCTACCTGCTGGCCGCGACCTTCGGCAACGTCCACGGCGTGTACAAGCCGGGCAACGTGAAGCTGCGCCCCGAGGTCCTGGATATGGGCCAGAAGGTCGCGGCCCGCAAGCTGGGCCTTGACGAGGGCGCCCAGCCGTTCGACTTCGTCTTCCACGGCGGGTCCGGCTCCGAGAAGGAGAAGATCGAGGAGGCGCTGCGCTATGGCGTGATCAAGATGAACGTGGACACCGACACCCAGTACGCGTTCACCCGCCCGATCGCCGGCCACATGTTTGCCAACTATGACGGCGTGCTCAAGGTCGACGGCGAGGTGGGCAGCAAGAAGGCCTACGACCCGCGCTCGTACCTGAAAAAGGCCGAGCAGGGCATGTCCGAGCGCGTCATCGAGGCCTGCCAGGACCTCCACTCCCTGGGCAAGTCCGTGTCCAAGTAAGCGCTCTCTGCTTCACGACGAACCTCCGGTCCGCCGGAGGTTCTTTTCGTGCCCGCCTACACTGTCTAACCATGGCGAAACAGAGGATGAGCACGCGAGAGCGGCTCCAACTAGTGGATAAGTCTGTGCAGGCGCGCGTGAAGCGGGTTCGCAAGCGCCTGTTGCCGATCATGCAGATCGGCCTCGCCTCCGGGTTCGCCTACTTCCTCGCCCACGACCTCGCCGGCCACCCGCGGCCGTTCTTCGCGCCGATCAGCGTGGTCATCATCATCGGCATGACGGGCGGGGATCGCGTGTCCAAGTCCGTGGACATGGCGCTCGGCTGCATCCTCGGCGTGCTGGTGGGGGACCTGATCTTTTACCGGCTGGGCGACGGCGGCTGGCAGATCGCGGTCATCGTCGCAGGTTCCTTGCTCATCGCGTCGTTCTTCTCCAGCTCCGTGCTGGTGAACAACCAGGCCGCCATCGGCGCCATCCTGATCGCCACGATCATGCCGCCGGGCGCTGAGGTGACCGGCATCGACCGCACCATCGACGCGATCATCGGCTGCGTGGTCGCGATGGCCACCATCGCGTTGATCCCGCAGGCGCCGATGCAGTCCGCCCGCGCGGAGGTGTCCAAAGTGCTCGGCATCATGTCGTCGGTGCTCGACGACGTCGCCGAGGGCATACGCGACCACAACCCCGCCGTCATCGACGAGGCCCTGGAGTTGATCCGCGGCACCCAAACCGGCATCGACGACCTCGCCGCCGCCATCAAGGCCGGCCAGGAAACGTCGCTGGTCTCGCCCTTCCTCTGGGGCACGCGCCGCTACATCAACTCGCTCGCGCGCGTGATCCCGCCCGTCGATAATGCGGTGCGCACGACCCGCGTCCTTGCGCGGCGGGCGCGAGTGCTTGCCGACGACCACGATTCCGCCACCCCCGCCCAGATCGAGCTGCTGGATTCCCTCTCCCAGGTCTGCCTGGAGCTGTCGGAGGTGTACGATGTCAATTCCCGCGTCGCGCAGGCAACCGTGATCCCGCAGTGCGTCAACGAGCTACGTGCCGCGGGGCAGAAAGCCGGCATGGACCTCATCCCCGAAAACGGCGTGCTGTCCGCCTACGCCATCTTGGCCCAGACGCGCTCGCTCATCGTGGACCTGCTCATGGTGTGCGGCATGTCCCACGAGTCCGCGCTGGCCGCGCTCGCTCCCACGTCCGAGACGCCGAGTGTGGAGCCGGAAACCTTCGACCTCGACTAGCTCGCCACGCGCAGCAAAAACCCCGGTGGGAACAATCCCACCGGGGTGAAAGCGTTCGGGCTAGCGGTAGCTAGCGCGTTGCTTAGCGCAGGTTGTCGCGGTCAGCGTCGCGGACGTCGCCCTCGACAACACCGTCGGTCTCGAAGCGCTCCTTGCGGACATCCTCGGAAACACGCTCGGTGTCCTGCACGGTGTCCTTCTCCAGGGAAACCTTCTCCACCGGGACGGACTCCTTGGAAACGTTCACGCGGTCCTCGTGCAGGGTGACGGAAGCTTCCTGCTCGCCGATGTTGCCGTCGTAGTTAGCGCGGTCAGCGTCGGTGATCGGCTCGCGGACAACGCGGACCTCTTCGCGCTCGACCGGAACCTCGACGGTCTCGGTCTCGTTCACGACGTACTTGCGCAGGCGAACCTGGCCGGTCTCGACGCGGTCCTTGGAGACGTTCAGCTGCTCCTCGGAGCGGACGATCTCGTCGTCGTTTGCAACGTCGCGGCGGTCAGCGTCGACCTCGCGCTCGCCGGCTGCGTAGCCAGCGCCCGCTGCTGCACCGGTGCCGGCGGCACCAGCCTGTGCGGTGCGGTTGTCGGTCTCGTAGGTGGTCACGTCCTGGGTACCCTCCAGGCCGTAGTGGCGGTAGAACGCGTCCTGGTCCTCGGTGGTGAGGTGGCCGTTCTCGTCCAGCTCCGGAGCGTCCTCAACGCGGTCCTTCGGGAATGCGAGGTGCAGCTCACCGTCGCGCAGGGTGTGGCCGCGCAGCGGGACGATGGAGTCGCCGCCACCGAACAGGCCGTGGTTCACGGACACGAAGTCCGGCTGGCCGGTGGTGTCGTTGACGTAAACGTCCTTGACGCCACCGAGCTTCTCGCCGTCAACGTCGTATGCGGTTGCGTTTGCAAGGTCTTCGATGCGATTCGTCTCAGCCATGATTTCTCCTTACAGATTTTGGCTTGTAAATTTGTTCTGCTTCCGCAAGCCGGCGTCCGGTCGTTGCGGGAACACCAACGAACGTAGGGAAGCCCCGCCGCCGTCGCGTGGACACTTGTTCAATTTAACCTATTCGAACATGTGGTCGAGCGACAAATTGCCGCGTTTGATGTAGTCCCGGCCACACCCGCGTGACGTGGATGTTCGTGGTCTGCCGTCAGTGAAATTGTTGGAGCTGGGCCGCCGCCGTGTATCGGCGCGGTAACAAAAGAGGTCACATACGCCCCAATTCCCACAGTGTGAGATAAATCACATGCGGAAATTAAGGTTCGCGGACGCTCTGGATGTCGCGCAGATGGCGGTAAAAGGTGACTCGCTGCACGGGGCGGGGGCGCGCGACGCCGTCGATACGCACCGCGATTTCTTGGCCCCCCGCTTGCAGCGCGCGGCCTGCGAAGACGCGGGAGGCGTCGGTGCGGCCCACCGGCTGGCGCCGCAGGAACCGGCGGGTGGGCACAAGCGGGCTGACGTAGGGCACGGCGACGATCCCGGGCGCGTCTGCGGTGGGCACGAGGCGCGCGCCGTACTCCCCGGCGCCGGCCAGCACCTCCGAGTCGACCACGATCTCGCCGGTAAACGGCGCGGAGCCATCGCCAGTGAACAGCTCCGCCGAGCCCGCGACCACCTCGCCGAAGTCCGTGCGCACGCTCGGCATTGGCCGCACCGTACCCTCGACCGCAAGCGCGACGTCGCCCGCGCCCCACACGAGCGCCGCGGGCGAGTGCGGGTCCACGGGCGCGTACCCGACCTCCACCCACATGACGTCAGAGCGCATCAAGCGCGTGAGCACGAGGCCGAGCGCGCGGTCGTCGCCGGAGACGATCACCCGCACCGGCTCGTCGGGCTGCTGCGGCGCGCACGCGGGGGCCCCGAGGTGCGTGACGGACGGGTTCGCCTGGATCTCATCCAACGACGGGGTTGGGTCCTCCGGCAGAACCTCCCGCGCGATGTCCGTGAGAACCCGCAGCTCTTTCTGGCTGGGGTGCTGGGGAAGGTCGAGGCGCAGGGCCCCCGGGACGGTCGGAGCCTCGCCGCACGCGCAGTGGATGAGCCGCATGGCGCTCACGCTACAATATGGCCGTTATTGCGCCATATATAAGGAGTGTGCGATGTCCGCCATCATCATCGTGGGCGCCCAGTGGGGCGACGAGGGCAAAGGCAAGGCAACCGACATCCTCGGCGGCAGGGTGGATTACGTGGTCAAGCCGAACGGCGGCAACAACGCGGGCCACACTGTTGTAGTGGGCGGGGAGAAGTACGAGCTGAAGCTCCTGCCTGCCGGCGTGCTCAGCGAAAACGCCACGCCGATCCTGGGCAACGGCGTCGTGGTGAACCTGGAAGCGCTGTTCGACGAGATCGACGGGCTTGAGGCCCGCGGTGCCAACGCCGCGCGCCTGAAGGTGTCCGCCAACGCCCACCTGGTGGCCCCGTACCACCAGCAACTGGACCGGGTGCAGGAGCGCTTCTTGGGCAAGCGCGCCATCGGCACCACCGGCCGCGGCATCGGGCCCACCTACGCGGACAAGGTCGCGCGCGTGGGCCTGCGGGTGCAGGACGTCTTCGACGAATCCATCCTGCGTCAGAAAATCGAGTCGGCCCTGGACGTGAAGAACCAGATGCTGGTGAAGATGTACAACCGCCGCGCCATCTCCGTGGAGGAAACGATGGACTACTTCGGTCGCTACGCCGAGCGCCTCCAGCCCATGGTGATCGACGCGGAGCGCGTGCTCAACGACGCCTTGGACCGCGGCGAGCACGTGCTCATGGAGGGCGGCCAGGCCACGATGCTGGACGTGGACCACGGCACGTACCCGTTTGTCACCTCCTCCAACCCCACCGCCGGCGGCGCGTGCGTGGGTGCGGGCATCGGCCCGACGCGCATCACGGCGTCCCTGGGCATTATCAAGGCGTACACCACCCGCGTTGGCGCCGGCCCGTTCCCGACCGAACTGTTTGACAAGTGGGGCGAGTTCCTCCAGGTCACCGGCGGCGAGGTGGGTGTCAACACCGGGCGCAAGCGCCGCACCGGCTGGTACGACAGCGTCATCGCCCGCTACGCATCGCGCGTGAACGGCTTCACCGACCTATTCCTGACCAAGCTGGACGTGCTCACCGGTATCGGGGAGATTCCCATCTGCGTGGCCTACGACGTTGACGGCCAACGCTTCGACGACATGCCGCTGACGCAGACCGACTTCCACCACGCCGAGCCGATCTACGAGACCATGCCGGCGTGGGACGAGGACATCACCGGTTGCCGCACCTTCGACGAGCTGCCGCAGAAGGCCCAGGATTACGTCCTGCGCCTTGAGGAGCTCTCCGGCGCGCCGATCTCCTACATCGGCGTGGGGCCAGGCCGGGACCAGACCATCGTGCGCCACGACGTGATGGAGCGGTAGGTCGTCCATTCCGCCCTGCCGGGCCTCTGTGGGATAATGAACCACCATGACTGACGCGAATCCCGCAGAGTCCCCCAGCCGCGCGCTCATTCTGGGCACCTCGCCCATCGCGTTTGAGCTGGAGCAGGCATACCGGCGCCTCGGGTTTGTCACCCGCACCGGCGCGGCCAGCGACGCCGACGAGTTCCGCCCGGACATCATCGTCACCACGGGCGAGGCCTCGGATGCCATCGGGGACGTCGAGGCGGCCGCCGAGCGCGTCGGGGCGTCGGTAGCGCCGTCGGTAGACGCGTGCCGCCGGACCGCGGACCGCATGGCGGTGCGCACCCACGCCAACGAGGAGCTGGGGCTGCCCACGCTGGACGACGAGTTTGCCAGCACCCCGCAGGAGATGCAGGACGCCGTCGAGCGCATCGGTTACCCGTGCGTGGTCAAGTCGCCCACGTTCAACGACGGCGAGGGGTTCAGCCTGGTGCGCAGCGACGCGGATCTCGCGGACGCGTGGCGCGCCGCTGACCGGGGAGAAAGCCAGGGTGCGGTGGTGGAGCGCTACATCGACTTCGACTTTGAGGTGACCATTCTCGCGGCGCGCTCCATCGACCCGCAGACGGGCCAGCTGGCCACGTGGTTCTGCGAGCCGATTGGCACCCGCCACCGCGACGGCAAGCTCGTCGAGGCGTGGCAGCCCGCCCCGCTGCCGGAGGGCGCGATGGACAACGCGCGCTCCATCGCCGCGCGCATCACGGGCGCGCTCGCCTGCTGCGGCATCTTCTCGGTGGAGATGTTCGTCTCGGGCGACGACGTCTACTTCTCCCAGGTCACCCCGCGCCCCAGCCGCGACGGTTTGGTCACCCTGGCCACCCAGCGCATCAACCAATTCGACCTCCAGGCGCGCGCGACCCAGCAGCTGCCGATTGATTCGACGCTGGTCAGCCCGGGCGCCGCGCGGCTGCTGGCTGGGCGCTGGCCGTCGCAGCGCGCGCTCGCGGCGGCGTTGGCGGTGGAGGAGACGACGGTGCGAATGCTTGGCGACGGCACGCTGGTGCTCGCAACGGCCGATTCCGCCGACGAGGCCCGCCAGCGCGCGGACGAGGTCGCCCAGGCGATCACTCGCGTCGACGAGAAATAGATCACACCTTTCTGCCGGTCGTTGTGTCGGCTACGCCGGTAAACTCGTGGGTGTTCGACCACGACGAAAGGTGAAGCCATGTCTCCCCGCCAATCTTTGCTGGTAACCCTCGCTAACCGCACGTTCGACGGCCTTGATCTGCAGCAACTTGCCAGCCGGCTCGAATTGGCGGTCGTGCGGCTGACGGGTGGCAGCGTGGCCGATGTCTTCAACTCGGAGCAGGTCACCGATGCGCCCTCGCTGTACGTGGGCACCGGGGACTACAACTTCGACGCCCAGCTCGCCGCCGCCATCGGGGTCCCGGTGGTGCTCGCTGCGGGCGACGAGGCGGCGACTGGCCTCGCGCAGGCGCGCATCGAGGAGGTCGGGGCGACCGTGGCGTCGGTAAGCACGGGCGATCTCGGGGACCTGCAGGTCGCTGACGTTGGTGCCCGGCGGGTGATGAGCCCCGTGGTGTTTGAGCGCCAGCTGATCGAGCAAGCGAAGGCCAACCGCAAGCACGTGGTGCTGCCGGAGGGTGAGGACGACCGCATCCTGCAGGCCGCGGACCAACTGCTCA
This sequence comes from Corynebacterium ureicelerivorans, assembly GCF_000747315.1. Taxonomy (NCBI): domain Bacteria; kingdom Bacillati; phylum Actinomycetota; class Actinomycetes; order Mycobacteriales; family Corynebacteriaceae; genus Corynebacterium; species Corynebacterium ureicelerivorans. The sequence goes on along the minus strand of NZ_CP009215.1, from coordinate 1,982,992 downwards.
AGCAGGGCGTGGCGGAGCTGACCATCCTCGGCGACGTCGACGACATGAACCGTCGCGCCCACGATTTGGGCTTGGACCTGTCCGGCGCGCACTTGATCAACCACCTCGAGTCGGAGCTGGCCGACGAGTTCGCCGCGGACTTTGCGGAGCTGCGCAAGAAGAAGGGCGTGACGCTCGAAGAGGCGCGCGAGACCATGAAGGACGTGTCCTACTTCGGCACCATGATGGTGCACAAAGGCCTGGCAGACGGCATGGTTTCCGGCGCCGCGCACACCACGGCGCACACGATTAAGCCGTCCTTCCAGATCATCAAGACTGCCCCCGGCACCTCCGTGGTGTCCTCGATCTTCCTCATGGTCATGCAGGACCGCCTGTGGGCGTTCGGCGACTGCGCGGTGAACCCGAACCCGACCGCGGAGCAGCTCGGCGAGATCGCCGCGGTGTCCGCGCGCACCGCCCAGCAGTTCGGCATCGACCCCAAGGTGGCCGTCCTGTCCTACTCCACCGGCACCTCCGGCTCCGGCCCGGACGTGGACCGCGCGGTGGCCGCGGTCGAGGCGGCCCGGCAGGCGGACCCTGAGCTGGTGGTGGACGGCCCGCTGCAGTTCGACGCGGCGTGCGACCCGGGGGTGGGCAAGAAGAAGGCCCCGGATTCCGCGGTGGCGGGGCGGGCCAACGTGTTTATCTTCCCGGACCTGGAGGCAGGCAACGCGGGCTACAAGATCGCCCAGCGCACCGGCGGCGCCCTCGCGGTCGGCCCGGTCCTGCAGGGCCTGAACAAGCCGGTCAACGATCTGTCCCGTGGCGCGACCGTGCCGGACATTGTGAACACCGTTGCCATCACGGCGATCCAGGCAGGGGCGAAGTAGATGTCCTACGTCCTTGTCATCAACTCCGGGTCTTCCTCCATCAAGTTCCAGATCGTTGACCCAGCCGCGGACGCGTCGGACACCCCGTTCGTCTCCGGGCTGGTGGAGCAGATCGGCGAGCCGAAGGGCCGTGTCACCATCAAGCACGGCGGCCAGAAGTACGTCGTGCAGAAGCGGGTGCCCACGCATGCGCATGGCCTGCAGGAAACCTTTAAGCTTCTCGACGCCAAGGGTATCGGCCCCACCCAGCTAGACATCGTCGCGGCGGGCCACCGCGTGGTCCACGGCGGCATGGTGTTCTCCCAGCCGGAGCTGATCTCGGACCCGGTGGTGGAGAAAATCCGCGACCTGATCCCGCTGGCGCCGCTGCACAACCCGGCGAACATCGACGGCATCGAGGTCGCCCGCGCCCTGTTGCCGGACATCCCGCACGTGGCCGTCTTCGACACCGGCTTCTTCCACGACCTGCCCCCGGCGGCAGCGCTCTACGCCATCAACGCCGAGGTGGCGGGGCAGAACCTGATCCGCCGCTACGGCTTCCACGGCACCTCGCACGAGTTCGTCTCCTCCCAGGTCCCGGCGTTGATTGGCCGTGACCCGCAGCACACCCGCCAGATCGTGCTCCACCTGGGCAACGGCGCGTCCGCCTCCGCGGTTGCCAACGGCCACCCGATCGACACCTCCATGGGCCTGACGCCGCTGGCCGGCCTGGTCATGGGCACGCGCTCCGGCGACATCGACCCGGGCATCATCTTCCATCTGGTGCGCGAGGGCGGCATGTCCATCGACGAGATTGACAACCTGCTCAACCGCCAGTCCGGCGTGAAGGGCCTGTCCGGCGTGAACGACTTCCGTGAGCTGCGCGCCATGATTGAAAACGAGGACGACAACGCCTGGCTGGCCTACATGGTGTACCTGAACCAGCTGCGCCGCTACATCGGCTCGTACATGATCGCACTGGGGCGCGTGGACGCCATCACGTTCACCGCGGGCGTGGGCGAGAACGACCAAGCCGTGCGCATGGACGCCCTGGACAGCCTGCAGATGTACGGCATCGAGGTCGACCCGGTAAAGAACGCGCTGCCCAACGACGGCCCGCGCATCATCTCCACCGACGAGTCCAAGGTAAAGGTGCTGGTCGTGCCCACCAACGAGGAGCTGGCAATCGCGCAGAAGGCCGCCGCCGTGGCCGCGCGCGTGCGGTAAGCGCCCCTTAGAACCAGGTGGCTGGCCGCACCTTGTTGGCCATGTCCACCAGGGCGTACCGGTGTCTGGGGTAGGGGGCGATGCGCGCCTGGGCCCGCAGCGTGTGCGCCAGCCCGCGACGCAGCTCCCGCATGGTGAAGGGGTACTCAAACAGGGGAGCGGGGCCAGCGCTGCCGTATTCGCGCAGGTGGGTGAGCCCCGCCTCGATCACGGACACCTTGATCTGCAAAAAGCGCGGCTCGGTGGAGGGGATCTGCTCCAGGCGCCGGGCAGCCAGGCGGATCTGCGCCTCCGTGGGTTGGCCCGCCACTAGGCAGAGGATCGCCGTCAGCTGCGCCATGCGGGAGTGGCGCGATGCGCCCGGCACCTTGTCCAGGGCCTTGATGGCCAAGTCCACCTCCCTTTCGCACATGAGCATGCGCGCCAGCCCGAACGCGGACGACACCGTGGTGGGGTTGGTCAACCACACCAAGGCGTACAGGCGGATGGCGTGGAAGCGCAAGCCCTCCGGCGACAGCGTGTGCATGGACCACGTGGCGTCGGTGACCCCGGACGCGGCCATCTGCTCGAACGCCGAGTCCGGCACGTCGCAGAGGTGCTGGGCGAGGCCGGCGGCTGCGGGCGCGAGCTCGTCGTCAAGCAGTTCGCTGTCCTGCAGCCCCTCGTCCTGCAGGATGAGCTCGCTGATAGCCGCAAGCGCCAGCTTCGGCGCGGCCTCGCCCGGCAGCTGATACAGCACCTGCGCGAACGAGTTCTTGGCGGCGTCGAAGTTACCCAGCAGCGTCTCCACCACGCCGGCGTACCAGCAGTAGCGCCAGTTGGAGCCGAAGCGCTCGGACAAGGAGCGCAGCCAGGCGCGCGCCTGCCCGGTTAAGCCCAGGTCTAGCATGGTGCGCACGACGCCGAACGGGATCTCCACCGAGCGCTCGTACTGTGGGGTGGACATGGCTTGGCGCAGCATCTCCAGCGTTTCGCGCGGCTCGGCGTAGGAGGAGCCCTGCAGCATGGCGGCGCCGACGTCGGAGCGGTCGATCAGCGGCGAGGGCAGCGCGGCCACCACTTCTTGCGGGGTGATGTCCACGCTGCGCGCGATGCCGTCGATGAGCTGGTCGGTGCGAAACACCAGGTGCTTGGTGCCGAACGTCGTACGCTGCGGCGAGAACAGCGAGTGCTGCGCGGGGAACGTGCGCCCGTCGCGCACCGCCACCACCTCGCGCAACACGCCGAGCAGCTGCGCCTCCAGCTCGGGCAGGGTGGTGAAGCGCCGCGCCGGGTCCTCGTCGCAGCAGCGCGCGATCAGGCGGTACAGGGAGGTGTACTGGCGAAACAGCGGCTCCTCCGCGGGGGTGGGAATGCCCGCGTCGTACACGCCGTCGGTCTGCGGCAGGTCCACCACCAGCGACGCGAGCGTGCGCCCCACCGTGTACACGTCCGACGCGATCGAGGGGCCCTGCGACGCCACCTCCGGCGCCTGGAACCCCTTCGTGCCGTAGATGAAGCCGAAGGCGCCGATGCCAGAGACCGCCCCCATGTCAATCAGCGTGACCCGATCCTCGGTGACGATGATGTTGTCGGGCTTCAGGTCGTTGTACACCACCCCGCGCGAGTGCAAGTAGTCCAGCGCTGGCAGCACCTCGAGGAGGTAGGCGATGGCGATGTCCGGCTCGAGCACTCCGCTTTTCGACGCGTTCCGCCACGCCCGCAAGCTCGGCCCACCCACGTACTCCATGACCGTGAACCCGCCGGGCACGCGCGGATCGTCGATGAAGTTGAAAATCTGCACGATGCCGGGGTGGGTGATGTCCGCCAAGAATTCCCGCTCCGCCGCGGCCGCGGCCGCCTCGTCCGGGTTCTCCGTGGAGTGCAGACCTTTGAGCACCACCACGCGACCGGCCACGTAGTGGTCCTGCGCCAGGTAGATCCAGCCCATGCCACCGTGGGCGATGACACCCATGATCTCGTACTGGCCGGCCACCACGTCGCCCGGCTGCAGCACCGGCGGCGTCAGCCCCTTGCGCACCACGGCCGGCTCCGGGTCGATCAGCGCCTCCTTCGGCTGCGTCGGCTCCACCCAGGGCAGCTCCACCATGCCGTCGGCCACCACGCGGGTGACGCGCCGGGCGCCGCGCCGTTCGCGGAAGGTGTCCAGCGCCTGCCTGCGCGAGCGCTGCGACGTGTCATCGTGCTTCCCGCCCTTGCGCAGCTTGTCCAAGTCCTGGAGCAGTCCGGCCATCTCGCCCATGGCTGAGTAGTCGGTCTCGGCCTCGTCCTCGTCCTCGTCCGCAAAGGGGTCGAACGCGACGGCCTCGGTGGCCGGCTCCTCGTCGTCGGCGAACGGGTCGAACGCCACGGCCTCGGTGGGCTGGGTTTCTTCGGGTGTGTCGCTCATTGCTCCTCTTTCCGGTACATCAGCGGCGGCGGGGAGGATGCTGCGATAGAGCCGCCGAGCCAGGTGCCGTAGAGCTCGGACCACGTGCCGTCGTTACGCATGCGCTCCAGCGTTGCGTTCACCTGCCGCACGAGGTCCCCCTGGCCTTTGCCCACGGCCACGCCGTAGTACTGCGTGGCCAGCGTGCCGGGCAGGATGCTCGCGTAGGGGTCCTGGGCGGCCAGGCCGGCCAGGATCGCGTCGTCCGCCATGACCGCGTCCGCCTGGAACTGCTGGGTTGCCATGAGGCAGTCCGACCACGAGCGGGTGCGCAGCAGCGCCGAGTGCGGGGCGAACGCGCGGGCGATCTGGTCGAGGTTCGTGCCGTCCACGATGCACACCGTCTTGTCCTCGAGCTGGTTGATGTCTGCCACGCCGCGGTCGCGTGGCACCAGCACGCGCACGCGCGAGGTGAGGTAGGGGGTGGAAAACTCGACCTCGTCTGCGCGCTCCGGGGTGATGGACATCGTGCGGATGACCACGTCCACATCCCCGGTGTTCAGCGCGTCCGTGCGAGCGGCGGAATCCACGAATCGCAGGTCTACACGGTCCGCGCGGGCGCCGTCGCCGAAGATGTCGTCGGCGATAGCGCGGGCGAGGTCCACCTCCAGCCCCTGCAGGGTGCCGCTGGCAGTATCGCGGTACGCCAGCAGGTAGAGGGACTGGTCGATGCCCACCACCAAACGCCCGCGGTCGCGGATGCGGTCCACGTTCGGGGTGTCCTCCTCGGCCCCGCGCGGGTTTAGGGAGCCCTCCCACTGCAGCCGCTGCGGCACGTACGGCTCGGCTGGCACGGCCCCGGTGTCCTCGGCCTCCTGCAGCGTCGCGTCGGGCGGCAGCGGCAACACCTCGCGGGTGGGGGAGGCCGCAGGCTCCGGGTCGGCGGGTGTATCCACCGGCGCCGGTGCGTCCGCGCAGCTGGCAAGCAGCGCCGCCACCGCCACGCAAGCGATCAGCGTCCGTTTCATAAGTACTCACCAAGCCTTCTGCGGATGCCGAGCCAGATGCACATCACCGCGAGAACCGACAGCAGCGCTACTGCCGCGGACACCCGGCGCGTGGCGTCCAGGGAAGCATCGATGTAGGCCCGGGTGCTCCCGCGCGAGGACGCGATGAGCTCCGACAGCGTGGCGTCGAGCTCCCGGGACGCCGTCTCGCCTGCCGCGCCCCCGGACGCCAGCAGCGCCGCCGCCTGGTCGTAGCTGCCGGTGTTGAGGGCGGCGACCAGCTCGTTGTGCTCGTAGGCCCAGGTGTTGAGGGCGGCGCGGGCGTCGTCGATACGCTGCTTACTGCCGTCGTACGACTCGACCGTGCCAAGGGCGCCGCTTACCGACGCATACGTTCCGTCAAACGCCCGCGACGAATGCACGACGGACTGCCGGCGCAGCAGCGCGAACGTTTCGTCCGTGCGGGTCTCCAACGCGTCGATGCGCGCGGCGGTGAGCTCCTCCCACGGCTGGGCGGCACGCTCGTAGCCCACCGAGCCGTTGCGCCACGACTGAAAGTTGGACACGCCCACCCAGCACAGCGACACCACGACCGCGAGCGTGGCGGCGAGGAAGCCCCGGTTGAGGCGGCGCCGGAACACGCGCCACAGCCACCACTGCGCGAGCAGCAGGAACGCCAGGGCCGCCAGCAGGCCGGACAGCGGGATCCACTGGGGCTGGGACAACCTGCGCATCTCCGCCGCCACGTCCGCGCGGGTGAGCGCGTTGACCTCGGAGGCGGCCACCAGCATGCGCGAGCGCATGATGCCGGAGGCCTCGGACATGTACGCCACGCCCACCGGGTTGCCCATCCGCTGGTTCACGCGCGCCCGCTCGTTCAGGGCGGCGTAGACGGGCAGGTCGCGCTGAATGTCGCCCACCAGCGCTTCGATCCGGGCGCTGGAGGGGGAGTCCGCCTCCACCGCGCCCTTGTAAATCTCGCCGGCTGCGGTAACCGCGGTATCGATCGCCGCCGCGTACGCCCGCGTGTCCTCCTCCGACAGCGGGCCGGGCTGCACAAAGCCGCCGGCGACGATCGTGTCCGCGCGCAGCAGGGAGGTGGACAGCAGATGGGCGGCGGCGCTCATCGGCTCGGTGGCCTCCCGCACCGTGTCCAGGGCCTGGTTGCGCCCGGCCATGGACTGGCTCATGGACAGCCCCGCCGCCAGCAAACTCGCGGTGAGCAGCACCATCACCACAATGATCTTGCCCGGCGTGGTCTGCGCGAAGGCCTTGCTGCGGCGCCCCAGCCGCAGCGGACCGGCCAGCGGGCCGTGGATCACGCCGTGCAGGCGCGGGTGCGCGGGTCGCGTTTCAAGCTCGTCGAGCCACGCGTCGTCGCTCACCGGCTGCGTCACCATTCCGCAATGATAACCGTTGCCACCTACAGTGGGTGTCATGCTTGGCGACGGAAACGGCTGGGTCCACGCACCCGACGGCACACGACTCTGGGGGCGCTACGGCGCGGCCGGCCTCTTCCTCGTCGCCGGCGAGGGTGATAACGCGAAAGTGCTGCTCCAGCACCGCGCCGTCTGGACCGCCCAAGGCGGCACGTGGGGCGTGCCCGGTGGCGCTCGCGACAGCCACGAGACCCCGGCCGAGGCCGCCATCCGCGAGTCCGTGGAGGAGTGCGGCATCGACCCGGAGCGCATCCGGGTGGTGCAGGAACTGGTCACCACCGACGTACCCGGGTGGAGCTACACCACCGTCATCGCGCGGTGCGATGCCCCGCTTGGCGTCACCGCCAACGAGGAGTCGGAGGAGCTTCGGTGGGTGCCACTGCGCGACGTTTCGGGGTTTGCTCTCCACCCGGGCTTCGCTGCGTCGCTAGGCAATGTGCTCGAAATAGCGATGGGGCATACTGATCCGCATGATTGAAGTGCAAGGCCTGACCAAGCGGTACGGCGCCGTCCAAGCGGTTGAAGACCTCACCTTCACGGTCAAACCCGGCGTGGTCACCGGCTTCCTCGGCCCCAACGGCGCAGGTAAATCCACCACCATGCGCATGATCCTGGGGCTAGACAAACCCACCGCCGGCACCGCGCTCATCGACGGCGTGCCCTACCGCTCCCTCGAGAACCCCGCGCGCAAAGTGGGCGCGCTTCTCGACGCCAAAGGGGTCCACCCCAACCGCGCCGCCCGCGCCACCCTGCTCTGGCAGGCGCAGGCGGCGGGCATCGAGCGCTCGCGCGTGGACGAGGTGCTCGCGCTGGTGGGCCTGAGCGACGTCGCCGGCAAGCGCGTCGGCGGCTTCTCCCTCGGCATGGGGCAGCGCCTCGGCATCGCGGCAGCGCTACTGGGTGACCCGGAGTACCTGATCCTGGACGAGCCGGTCAACGGCCTCGACCCCGCCGGCATCCGCTGGGTGCGCGGCCTGCTGCAGTCCCTCGCCGCGGAGGGGCGCACCGTGCTGGTGTCCTCCCACCTGCTCGCCGAGATGGCCCAGACCGCCGAAGAGCTGATCATCATCGGGCGCGGGCGCCTGGTGGCAAACACCTCCGTGGCGGAGTTCATCCGCACCAACTCTGGGGTCACCACCGTTGTGCGCACGCCAACCGAGGACGCGGCGGCCGCGCTGGCCGGCGCGTTGGAGCGCGAGGCGGTGGCGTTTGCGCGCGCCGAGGACGCTGACGGCCGCTGGGTGATCGAAGTTCCCGACCGCACCTCCGACGAGGTCGGCCGCCTGGCGTTCGCCGCCGGCGTGGCCCTGTCCGAGCTTTCCGAGCGCCGCGCCTCCCTCGAAGAGGCCTACATGCGATCCACCGAGGGCCACGCCCAGTACGTCTCATCGGGAGGTACCAATGCTTAACCTGTTTCCCGCCGAGTGGACCAAGCTGCGCTCCACCGCCTCCTTCTGGTGGACCGCCGGCCTGATCCTGCTCTTCAGCGCCCTGTACGGCGCACTTTTTGGCACCCTTTCCCGCTCCGGCGGCCTGCCGTACATCCCCCTCCAGGTGGTGGCTACCGTTGCCATGACCACGGGCATCATCGTGATTGTGCAGCAATCCATGCTGGTCACCACCGAGTACCGCTTTGGCATCCCCGCCACGAACTTCCGGGTGGCGCCCAAACGGTGGCAGGTGGCCCTGGTCAAACTGGTACTCGGCGCGCTCCTGGCGGCCGTGCTCACATGCCTGGGGTTGGTCCTCGCCTACGTGCTCGGCGACCTCACCGCCACCGTGCCCGCCGACTGGCCCAGCAACCCCGCCGCGCGGCGCTCGTTGTGGGCCGTGCCGCTGGGGATGGCGCTGATAGCCATGTTCCAGCAGGGCGTGGGGTGGCTCGTGCGCAACACCTCCGGCGCCGTGGTGACGGGCATGGGCATGATGCTGCTTGTAGAGACCGTCGTCGTGCTCATCCCGCGCCTCGGCCCCGACGTGGCGAAGTATCTCCCGTTTGGCAACCTCATCGCGTTCATGACCAACCAACCCACCGCGTACTGGTCCCTCGGCACGTCGCTGGGCATCTTCGTGGCGTGGGCGGTGGCGCTGTGGGTCGCCGGCGTGGCCACGCTGGAGGCCCGCGACGCGTAGGTGGCCTGGCGCAGTCCCGCCCAGCCGCAAATGGTGAGAGGCCGATGGTGAGAATCCGCCCATAGGGGGGGAGTTGTCAGTGGGTGAATGCGCCACCACGACCGGGAGGTTGTTATGGCTCATCGTTGGACTCCGAAAGATACCAAGGCCGCTGCGGTGGCGCGGGTGGTTGCAGGCGACGACGTCAGCGAGATCGCCCGCGATGCCGGTGTGAAATTCCAGACCGTGTACAGATGGGTCAAACAAGCCGGTGCTGTCGCGCCGACGAAGGCGTTAGCGCGTGAGCGCGACCAGCGCCTCGATGACGCGGTGGCGTTAGTGACCTCGGGGATGTCGGTGCCGGATGCCGCTGCGGCGTTGGGGATGTCACCGGGTGCGTTGTACCCGCGGTTGGCGAAAGCCGGTGTGGTTACCGAATTGCAGCGAAAGCCCCGCATCACCCCGCAGCAGAAAGCTGATGCGGTCGAGCGAGTAATGGCTGGTGAGCAGGTTGATTCAGTTGCTGCGGCATTCGATCGGTCGGCTAACACGGTATTTCGCTGGGTGCGGCAAGCACGCCAGGTGAAAGCGGTGAAACACCGTGATGGGCCTCAGCGCGCGGACACGCCGGAGGCGTGCGCGTCAAAGGCCTCTGCACACAGCACAGTTGATGGCGTGCCAGCACCAATGAAAACGCGAGCAGGCAGTGTGCCTGCCGACTATGCCGAGGACTGTGTGAACGTAGGCCGCGGGGTCCGGCTGTCGTTTGAAGACCGCCTGACGATCCAGCACGGGTGCAGCCAGGGCCGTTCAGCGAGACAGATCGCAACGCTTCTGGGGCGCCACCATAGCGTGATCAGCCGGGAAATTGCCCGCAACGGGTGGAAAGTTGCCGGCGATGACGGCGAGGTCACGGTGTACTACAACGCCCGGCGTGCCGGCGTGGGTGCCAAGGCGCGTGCGTGTCGGCCGAAGGTACGCAAGCTCGACGACAACCCGCAGCTTCGCGCTGTGGTGGTGGCCTGTCTTGCCCGCCGGTGGTCGCCCGGGCGCATCAGTGTGTGGCTTAAGCACGCTTTCGCCGATGATGAAACCATGCGCATTTCTCACGAAGCGATCTACAGTGCCTTGTACATCCAGGGCAAAGGCAGCCTGCGCGCCGAGCTTGAAGCGGTGATGAAGACCCAAGACGTGCTCATCCGCGGCGGGAAGCGGCGCAAAGCCCGCCCCCGCCCCCGCAACGCCGGTGTGTTAACCGGTAAGCCGTGGGTCAAAGGCGCTGAGATCACCAAGCGCAGCCCGGAGGCCGACGACCGGGCGGTGCCTGGGCACTGGGAAGGCGATCTTGTCATCGGCAAGGGCGGCAAAAGCGCGCTGATTACCCTGGTCGAGCGCACCAGCCGATACACCCTGCTTGGCCATCTGCCCACCGAGCACACATCGATGACGGTGATCGAAACGATCCAGCACATGATCAAAGACCTCAACGCTGAGCAGTTGAAAACCATCACCTGGGACCAAGGCGTAGAGATGGCTGAAACCGCACGTGTGCGCATCAAGGACGGCTGCGAGGTGTACTTTTGCGATCCGCACTCGCCGTGGCAGCGGCCGACGAACGAAAACACCAACGGTGAGATCCGGCGCCGCTTCTACAAAAAAGGCACCGACTTCGCCACCGTCACACCTGAGCATGTCGCTTGGGTACAAAACGAACTCAACGACACACCCCGACAAGTCCTCGGCGGGGCGACACCACGTGAGATACTCGAGCAACTATTCAAACGTGGCGCATTAACCACTTGATCCCGCCGGGCATTTTCACCATCGGTCTCTCACCTTCTGTGCGGGAGGGGGCCGTAACGGGTACTGTTCGGGCTGGGCTACTGAACGGGGGGTTCAGACATGGATGGTTCGCGCAAGAACGCGCTGCTGGAGCTGTTGGTGGACGTTCGTCGGGTCGCCGCGCACGACGAGGCGACCCACTCGCGGTTGCGGGGTGGCGAGATGCGGCAGCTGACCGCGTCGGTGTACGTCGAGAAGGCGCAGTGGGACGCGTTGCCCGGCTACGAGCAGGAGTTTCTTCGGTGTTGCGCCGCGTCCAGGCAGAGCCGGAAGGCGATTCTGGTCGGCTTCTCGGCCGCCCGCATGTGCGACGTGTGGGTGCACTCCGACGTCAGGCCGGGCGTGCAGGTCGCGCTGGCGAGCGGCAAGCCGCCGTCGGCAAAGGCGCAGAGCCCGGGCATTGAGTACAGGCGGATGGCGGTCCCGGCCGGAGACGTGGTCGAGCGCGCCGGGATCCGCTTCACCAACGCTGTCCGCACCGCCGTGGATATCGCTCGCAGCGCCGGGGAGCGGTCCGGCATCATTGCGTTTGAAAGCCTCTTGGCGGGGTGCTCCGACGCCGAAGCCGACCTCGTGCGGCAGGAATGCGCGGCGCTGATGCGGCGCATGAAGGGCACGAAGGGCATTAGCAAGGCGCGGGCAGCGCTCGCGAAGGCCACCAACCGGTCCGAGTCCGCGTACGAGACGCTGCTGCGGCTGATCTTGCAAGAGCACGGCATCACATGCCACGCCCAGGTGAGCATCGGTCCGTACCGGGTGGATCTGCTGGTCGGGGACGTCATCATCGAAATCGACGGCCGGGTGAAGTACGCAAAGCAGCCCGAAGACGTGGTGCTGAAACAACTCGAGCGGGAGGACTGGTTGCGGGAGCAGGGCTTCAAGGTGCTGCGCGTCAGTGTTTAGAAGATGGAAATGGTAGCGGTGTGGTGAGTTTGTGGTAGCGCCTGAGTGGGGATCCGGTAGCGGTCCCTGCTCAGGCGTTTTGTGTGTTACTGGTTAGTTTCCAGTCTCATGTTTGGTCCTTCGAGGGTGATGATCTCGGCGCCGGCGATGAGTCGGTTGAGGATGGATTCGGCGATGACGGCGTCCGGGATGGATCTGTACCAGTCTTGCGGGGTGAACTGTGAGGTCACGATTGTTGATCGGTTGCCTTCTCGTTCGGAGAGAATGTTGAAGAGCAGGTGTGCGGTGGTGGCATCGACTGGGGTGGTGAGGAAGTCGTCGAGGACTAGCACGTCGACGCTGATCAACTCGCGGGTGAGTTTGAGCCGGGCTGGGTCGTCGAGTGGCATCACTGCGAAGTGCGCGGCAAGCATGTCGGTGCGGTAGAATCTGGCGGAGTAGTCGTTGCGGCATGCTGCGGTGATCAGTGCTTGGGCGAGGTAGGTCTTGCCGACTGAGGATTTGCCCAAGATGACGATGTTTTGGCCCAGGTGGCACCATTGTCGGTGAGCGAGTCGGCTGACTTGTTCTGGGTTGATGTTGCGGTCAGGCGCGTAGACGACGTCTTCAAGGCAGGCATCGGGGTTTGGCGATCGTGATGCCTTGAGCAGTTTGTTGATGCGGCGTTCGCGTCTGGCCGCGACTTCTTTATCGAGTGCGTAGAGCACCTTTTGTGAGAAGGTCCACGTATCGAAGGTTGGGTCGTTGGCGATGTCGATGACGCTTTTGCCGAAGGCTGTCATGCGCATTGCTGTGAAGTCCGCGAGGACGGATTCGTCGAGGAAACGCTCTTGCGGCGGGGTCGGTGGGGTCATGGCGTTGTGGTTCCTTTCTTGATGAGGTTGTCCAGGCTGAACTGTGCTGCACCACCGAGGTAGGCGCCGCTGGTGTCGCGTGTTGCAGCGGCGGGTGCGTGGGCCGGATGCCCAGGTGTGGCCGGTGCCGGCTGGTCGAAGCCGTGTGGTCGAGTTGCGGCTTCTTTGCGTACGGCGGCCATCATGTTTTTGACCGCGGTGTAGGACACCGCCCGGCGGGTCCCGTCGGAGGAGAGCAGACGCTTACATGCTTCTTCCAGCACGGGCTTGTTGGCGTGTTTGCCCATTGACAGCACGTTTCTGCACGATTGGTACGCCTGGGCCGGGATTGCTTTCGCCGCGATCATTTCCTCGATGACGGTGCGTGTCGCCGGGCCGATTTTTTGGGCTTCGCGCAGGAAGTAATCGCTCGTCCACAGGCCCTGGGTGTGATCCATGTTCGCCGGGATGTGATCGGTATCGGTGACATACGCCCCGCGGGTGTGGGAAAGCGCGTGGGTTGTAACGGCACGGCCACCGTCGAAGACCGTGAGCACTTGCCCGGTGATGCGCACATCGACAGTGCGGCCAACGAGCTGGTGCGGCACGGAGTACCGCACGCTGGCTACGGTGATGTGGAAATCCGGGGCGATCTTGGCGCGTTTCCACTCGGTGCGCTGCCACGGGGTATCGGGAAGTGCTGTCAAAAGGTGTCTTTCATGCGCATCGAAAATGTCTTTGCGGCTTGTCTGCTGGTGACGAAACGGCACCGCCTGGTTGATCTGGTCAACCATCTGCCTAATGCGCGTGTTGAGTTCGTCTAGGTCGACGCACTGGTGGCCATCGAGTGCGTGGATGACCTTGTGGGTGACGATCTTGACTGCGGCTTCGACATTGGCTTTGTCTTTCGGCCGTTTCGACCTCGTGGGCAGCGCTGCGGTGTTGTAATGCTCCAAAAACTGCTCGTAGGTGTCATTGACCTTGCGGTTTCGATCCGCCGCGCTGATCGCGTTCGACGCAGTCGAGGCATTATCCGGCACCACAACCTCAGGCACGCCCCCGAAGTAGGCGAACGCGTGGTGGTGGGCATCAAGCCAGGAATGCTGGCGCTCATCCGGACATGCGAGGGCAAAAATCATCCCGGAATACGGCATTGAGGCAACAAACACGCTGACCTTGATCCCCGGTGCGCCATAAGGGTCGAACAGACGCATCTTGGTGCCTGCCCAATCCACCTGCATGGTGTGCCCCGGTGTATGGGTGATGCGTGCGGTCAAACCGGCCGCATCGACATGGGACGCCACCAACTGGCGAAACCGGTCGTAGCTGTAATGGAGCTGGCCGGGTAAAGCAGGTGTGGAGGTGTAGCGAGCCCACAGCACTTGCAGTGTCTGCTTGTTACGCCCGGTGCGGGCTTTGACCACCGCATCGAAATCGATGGGGACGAATTCGCCCTGGCCTGTGCTGCGCCCATCGACGAATAACTCATCGAGCTCATCATCCGTCAGCGCCAACACCTGGTCGACGGTGCGAATCCCGAGGGATCGAAGCACCTGGTTCGACCGGGAAATCGCGCGGTGCGAGCATCCGAGCTGTTGTTCAATCTGGCGGTACGAACGCTGCTGCACAAGCAGCTTCATCACCGCCCGGTAATCCGTCATCAGCGGACTCCTTCCGGTAACCGGCCACACCCCTGCGGTGCAACCACCCGAAAGCATCACCCGCCACCGCAAACCCCGCTACCGGATACCCACTGAACCGCTACCCGAAAGTCACCACACCGCTACCAACTAGCCGGTCGCAACACGTCAGGACCGGCGAGATCGACCGCAACGAGGTAGAGGTGGTGCGCCGTGTTCTAGACAAGCTCGAGGAGGAATCGCGGCCGTTGCGGGAGCAGCCGCGCCTGTACGAGCCGAGGGGGCCACGGCGCCAGCAGTTCTTCCCCCAAGCGCTGGCCGAGCAACTCGGCCGCAAATGGTGAACTAAGCATGGTGAGAATGCGCCAAAATGGGCGGAGTTGTCAGTGGGTGAATGCGCCACCACGACCGGGAGGTTGTTATGGCTCATCGTTGGACTCCGAAAGATACCAAGGCCGCTGCGGTGGCGCGGGTGGTTGCAGGCGACGACGTCAGCGAGATCGCCCGCGATGCCGGTGTGAAATTCCAGACCGTGTACAGATGGGTCAAACAAGCCGGTGCTGTCGCGCCGACGAAGGCGTTAGCGCGTGAGCGCGACCAGCGCCTCGATGACGCGGTGGCGTTAGTGACCTCGGGGATGTCGGTGCCGGATGCCGCTGCGGCGTTGGGGATGTCACCGGGTGCGTTGTACCCGCGGTTGGCGAAAGCCGGTGTGGTTACCGAATTGCAGCGAAAGCCCCGCATCACCCCGCAGCAGAAAGCTGATGCGGTCGAGCGAGTAATGGCTGGTGAGCAGGTTGATTCAGTTGCTGCGGCATTCGATCGGTCGGCTAACACGGTATTTCGCTGGGTGCGGCAAGCACGCCAGGTGAAAGCGGTGAAACACCGTGATGGGCCTCAGCGCGCGGACACGCCGGAGGCGTGCGCGTCAAAGGCCTCTGCACACAGCACAGTTGATGGCGTGCCAGCACCAATGAAAACGCGAGCAGGCAGTGTGCCTGCCGACTATGCCGAGGACTGTGTGAACGTAGGCCGCGGGGTCCGGCTGTCGTTTGAAGACCGCCTGACGATCCAGCACGGGTGCAGCCAGGGCCGTTCAGCGAGACAGATCGCAACGCTTCTGGGGCGCCACCATAGCGTGATCAGCCGGGAAATTGCCCGCAACGGGTGGAAAGTTGCCGGCGATGACGGCGAGGTCACGGTGTACTACAACGCCCGGCGTGCCGGCGTGGGTGCCAAGGCGCGTGCGTGTCGGCCGAAGGTACGCAAGCTCGACGACAACCCGCAGCTTCGCGCTGTGGTGGTGGCCTGTCTTGCCCGCCGGTGGTCGCCCGGGCGCATCAGTGTGTGGCTTAAGCACGCTTTCGCCGATGATGAAACCATGCGCATTTCTCACGAAGCGATCTACAGTGCCTTGTACATCCAGGGCAAAGGCAGCCTGCGCGCCGAGCTTGAAGCGGTGATGAAGACCCAAGACGTGCTCATCCGCGGCGGGAAGCGGCGCAAAGCCCGCCCCCGCCCCCGCAACGCCGGTGTGTTAACCGGTAAGCCGTGGGTCAAAGGCGCTGAGATCACCAAGCGCAGCCCGGAGGCCGACGACCGGGCGGTGCCTGGGCACTGGGAAGGCGATCTTGTCATCGGCAAGGGCGGCAAAAGCGCGCTGATTACCCTGGTCGAGCGCACCAGCCGATACACCCTGCTTGGCCATCTGCCCACCGAGCACACATCGATGACGGTGATCGAAACGATCCAGCACATGATCAAAGACCTCAACGCTGAGCAGTTGAAAACCATCACCTGGGACCAAGGCGTAGAGATGGCTGAAACCGCACGTGTGCGCATCAAGGACGGCTGCGAGGTGTACTTTTGCGATCCGCACTCGCCGTGGCAGCGGCCGACGAACGAAAACACCAACGGTGAGATCCGGCGCCGCTTCTACAAAAAAGGCACCGACTTCGCCACCGTCACACCTGAGCATGTCGCTTGGGTACAAAACGAACTCAACGACACACCCCGACAAGTCCTCGGCGGGGCGACACCACGTGAGATACTCGAGCAACTATTCAAACGTGGCGCATTAACCACTTGATCCCGCCGGCCAGCTTCACCATGCTTAGTTCACCATTTGCGGGCACCCCTACTGCAGCGCGGACGTCAGTTTCATCACGTTGTCCACGTACCGCCGGTACCAGGGCCTGCGCGACCACCGCTCGAGCGTCAGCTCCCGCGACACGGCCAGGTAGTTCGCACCGAGCTGCTCAAGCGCGTCGATGAGCCCGCCGGAGGCGACAAGCAGGGACGATTCGTAGTTCAGCGAGAACGAGCGGATGTCCATGTTGGAGGACCCCACCACGCCGACGCCACCCTCGCGCCCCGGATCCGCCAGCACGAACTTCGTGTGCAGCACGTAGGGCGCCGGGAACTCCCAGATGCGCACGCCGGCCTTGAGCAGCTGCTGGTAATACGCGGACTGCGCGTGCTGCACCACGAACTGGTCGGCCCGCTCGCCCACGAGCAGGTCCACGCGCACCCCGCGATAACAGGCGGAGGTGATCGCCTCCAGCAGCGACTCCTCCGGCACGAAGTAGGGCGAGCACAGGGTGAGCTGCTCTTTCGCGTTGTGCACGATCGTGTTGAACATGCGCAGGTTCGGCTCCGTGAGGTAGCCCGGCCCGGAGGGCACGAGCTGGAACACATTGCTTCTCGACGCCTCCTCCGGCCCCTCCACCGACTGGACCTGCGACCCCAATTCCATCGTCTCCCCGGACTCGGTGTACCAGTCCACGGCGAACATGGACTCGACGGAGCCCACGATCGGGCCCTCCAGCTCCACGAATGCGTCGACCCATTGGCGGCCGGCGCGCCGGTGGCCGCGCATGAGGTAGCCGCGGTCGATGAGGTTGAACGAGCCCATCAGTGCCACCCGCGAGTCGATCACCACCAGCTTGCGGTGGTTGCGCAGGTCGGGGCGGCGCCAGCGTCCGCGCAGGGGTGCCAGGGGCAGCATCATGTGCCAGTCCACGCCGATCGCAGTCAGCCGTCGCTTCAACGCGCGGAACCCGGGGTATTTGGACGAGCCGATGTGGTCGAACAGCAGCCGCACGTGCACCCCTCGCGCGACGGCGCGCTCCAGGGCGCGGAACACCACGTCGGTGGTGTCGTCCCAGGCGACGGCATAGATTTCGATGGAGATGGTGGCGGATGCTTCGTCGATAAGCGTGGCCATGCGCCGCATTGTCTTGCTGTAGTCCGCCCACAGGGCGCGCACTTGGCCGCGGACGGCGGGGTAGCCGGTGAGCTCGCGGTTGAGGTGGACCAGCGACGCGGTCTCGGGCGGGAGGTGGCGGACCGTGTCGTCGGGGCCGGCCCATGCCCCGTCCAGCGAGCGGCGCGCCTGCACCTGGATGCGGTGGCGGCGGCGGGAGACAAACGTGGAGCCGAACAGCAAGTACAACGGCAGACCCACCACCGGCAGGAGCAGGATGAGCAGCAGCCAGGCGTTGGCGGAGGACGGCTTGCGCCCGCCCGGCACCACGCCGATCATGACGAACTTAATGGCGTAGTCCACGACCATGGCCGCGAACTGCCACCAGGACAGGTCGAGCGTCATCGGTTACTCATCGGACCTCGTCGTAGGCCAGGCCGCGGGTGTCGTACTCCACGATCACGGGTGCGTGGTCGGACGCGCCTTTGCCCTCGCGCTCTTCCACATCCACGTAGGCCTTTTCCACGCGCTCGAACAGGGGCTTGGTGGCCAGCTGGAAGTCGATGAGCATGCCCTCGTTTTTCTGAAACCGCATGGACTTGTAGTCCCAGAACGAGTACTGGTCCTCGTGCGTGACCTGATGCAGCCCGGCCTCCAGCAGCATCTGGAACGCGGCGCGCTCCGGCTCCGTCACATGGGTCTTGCCCTCGAACCAGGCCGCGTCCCAGACGTCCTCATCGCGCGGGGCCACGTTGAAGTCGCCCATGTACACCTGCAGCTCGCCCGGCTGCACCTGGTCCGCCAGGGACCAGAGGAACTGCAGCTTGTAGTCGTAGTGCGGGTCACCGATCTCGCGGCCGTTGGGCACGTACAGGCTCCACACGTCCACCCCGCCGCACACCGCACCCACGGTGCGCGCCTCGATCTCCGGGTCGCCCTTCTTGGCAAACCCGGGTTGGCCGTCGAAGTGGTCGCGGACATTGTCCAGCCCCACCCGCGACGCGATGGCCACGCCGTTCCACTGGTTCACGCCCACATGGGCGACCTCGTAACCGGCGGCCTCGAACGTGGCGTAGGGGAACTTCGCGTCCGCGGTTTTCGTCTCCTGCATCGCCAGCACGTCCACGTCCTCGCGCTCGAGGAAGGCGGCGATCCGCTCGGCGCGGGTGCGCACCGAGTTCACGTTCCATGTGGCGATTCGCATGCGGCCTAGCCTAGCGCCAGCCGCCTGCGGTGGTGTTCGAGTGCTCCCTCGGGCACATCGCCTATCGACGCCACACCAAAGGCATCCCCCGCCTCCCACACAACCTGCTCGTCTTGGAGGGTCCACCCGGCTCCAATGACCTTGAACGCCGGTTTGCCGATCCGCTCGGGGATGGTCAGGCGCACGGGGAGGTTGCGCTGGGTGTAGAAGGACCGGATGGCGTCGATAGGCACGGGCTCAAAGCCGGCGGAGGGGCCCAGCGGCACGGCGGAGTTTGCCTCGTCGGATGCGCCGGTGCGCATGAGCCAGCCGCCGGCCCAGGCCTTTTCGTGCACGTCGAGGCGCTCGGCGAGGCGGGCCTCCAGCGCGCGGATTTCGGAGTTGCGGACGGTGCGCGGGGACAGCTTCTTGATGATGTGCACGTCCGCGACCTCAATCGCCTCCTTCGCGGAGGGGAAACCGCCGACCTCCTGTGGGCGGATCACCAGCGGGTCCAGCGAGACCACGTGGCCGATGATGTCGCTGGCGTGCTCGCCGCGGCGCTGGCGCACCACCACACGATCACCGACCGCGACCTCGTCAGAGCGGAAAATCCGGGACACGGTTACTCGTCGTGGCCGAAGGGGTCTTCGTCCGTGCCCGGCAGCCAGGTGTGGCCGGCTTCCTTCCACCCGTTGTCGCGGATGACGCGCTTGGCCTCCTTCTTGTAGCGGCCGGTGAGCACGTCGGTGTAGAGGTAGCCGTCCAGGTGGCCCGTTTCGTGCTGTAGGCAGCGGGCGAAGAAGCCCGTGCCCTCGACCTCGATCTCGTTGCCGTGTTCGTCTAGGCCCGTCACCTTCGCCCAGTCCGCGCGGCCGGTGGGCCAGCTGTAGCCCGGCACGGAGAGGCAGCCTTCGTCGTCCTCGCCGTCGTCCGCGGGCATGGTCTTGGGGATCTCGGAGGTTTCCAGCACCGGGTTGATCACGGTGCCGCGGCGCATCTGGTCGCCGTCCGGGCAGTGGTAAACAAACAGGCGCAGCGGCACGCCGATCTGGTTGGCGGCCAGGCCCACGCCGTGTGCGGCGTCCATGGTTTCGTGCATGTCGGCGATGAGCTCTTTGAGCTCCTCCACGGGCTGGGTGACTTCCTTGGTGGGCTCGTGCAGCACCGGATCGCCGTGGATAACGATGGGTCGGATTGTCATGCCAATATATTAGGCATGCTCTCCGACACCGACCTCGCCGTGCTCCGCTTCGCCGCGCGCGCCCCCAGGTCGGTCGGCGCGCGCGAGGACGCCGTGCGCTCCGAGCTGGGCATGCAGCCGATCCGCTACTACCAGCGCCTGAACAGGCTGCTGGACTCGCCCGACGCGCTCGCCGCCGAGCCGCAGCTGGTGCGGAGGTTGCAGCGGCTTCGCGACGGCCAGGGGCACCCCAACCTCTAGTTGAGGTTTACGGTGTGTTGTGTCGGCCCAGTGCGGCGGTGTGGTTAGAGTTACTGGTGTGACTCAAGACAACTCTGGCAACGACCGCCCCGACCTCGAGCCCGACACCGGCTCCACGCGCTACACCCCGTCCTCGCGCGAGGGTGGGGACGAGACTGCGTACGACGCTGGGTACGACGCTGTGTACGACGCCGAGATCGTCGACGACGACCCCGCCTACCGCGGTGCGCACCGCCGAGACGAGGATGATGCCGACTACGACGTCGTCTACGCAGGTGGCGCCGACGATGCGGTCTACGACGAGCCCTACGAGGATGAGCCGGGCGAGCGCGCAGCCGGCGGCGCCGAGGGCGGCCTGCCCAAGCGCGGGCTGGCCATGATCCTCATCGCAGTGGCGGCGCTTCTGGCGCTGTGGGGCATTTGGAAGCTGACCCAGGACGACGCGGACGACACGGACGGCGCCGGCGAGGATGCCGCAGCGACCTCATCCACCGTGATCGGCACCCCTGCCGCCCCGGCCGCGTCGCCGTCGCAGGACCCCAACGCGCAGCCCAGCCAGCCGTCGCAGGACCCGAACGCCCAGGCCACCGCGACGGTGACCGACACCGTCCCCGCCGACGAGCAGAACGCGCAGGACCCCAACGCGCAGCCTGACCAGGGCGCTGGGGGCCAGCCCGCACCCGCGCCGGCACCGGCACCGGCGGGGGATACTCTCGACGCGGCCTCCGCCCAGGTGTACGTCTACAACAACTCCGGCGTGCCGGACCTGGCCAGCCGCACCGCTGACCAGCTGAAGGGCCAGTTCAACGTGGCCAACGATTCCGCGGACGCCGCTGTGATGAACATGCCGGAGCAGGTCTACGGCGTCTTCCCGGAGACCTACGTCTTCTATGACCCGGCCGTGCCGGGCGCCGAGCAGGTGGCGGCGGATGTGGCCGGCCGCGTGGGCGGCACTGTGCGCGCGAAGAGCGACATTCCGGACGGCGCGAGCCTGCCGGAGCAGGCGAACAACCGCGAGTCCGTCACGGTCGTCCTGGCTCGCTAGAACCAGCACCCGGGCCCGCCAGCCCACAGATGGTGAGCCAAGGATGGTGAAAATGCCCGGCGGGATCAAGTGGTTAATGCGCCACGTTTGAATAGTTGCTCGAGTATCTCACGTGGTGTCGCCCCGCCGAGGACTTGTCGGGGTGTGTCGTTGAGTTCGTTTTGTACCCAAGCGACATGCTCAGGTGTGACGGTGGCGAAGTCGGTGCCTTTTTTGTAGAAGCGGCGCCGGATCTCACCGTTGGTGTTTTCGTTCGTCGGCCGCTGCCACGGCGAGTGCGGATCGCAAAAGTACACCTCGCAGCCGTCCTTGATGCGCACACGTGCGGTTTCAGCCATCTCTACGCCTTGGTCCCAGGTGATGGTTTTCAACTGCTCAGCGTTGAGGTCTTTGATCATGTGCTGGATCGTTTCGATCACCGTCATCGATGTGTGCTCGGTGGGCAGATGGCCAAGCAGGGTGTATCGGCTGGTGCGCTCGACCAGGGTAATCAGCGCGCTTTTGCCGCCCTTGCCGATGACAAGATCGCCTTCCCAGTGCCCAGGCACCGCCCGGTCGTCGGCCTCCGGGCTGCGCTTGGTGATCTCAGCGCCTTTGACCCACGGCTTACCGGTTAACACACCGGCGTTGCGGGGGCGGGGGCGGGCTTTGCGCCGCTTCCCGCCGCGGATGAGCACGTCTTGGGTCTTCATCACCGCTTCAAGCTCGGCGCGCAGGCTGCCTTTGCCCTGGATGTACAAGGCACTGTAGATCGCTTCGTGAGAAATGCGCATGGTTTCATCATCGGCGAAAGCGTGCTTAAGCCACACACTGATGCGCCCGGGCGACCACCGGCGGGCAAGACAGGCCACCACCACAGCGCGAAGCTGCGGGTTGTCGTCGAGCTTGCGTACCTTCGGCCGACACGCACGCGCCTTGGCACCCACGCCGGCACGCCGGGCGTTGTAGTACACCGTGACCTCGCCGTCATCGCCGGCAACTTTCCACCCGTTGCGGGCAATTTCCCGGCTGATCACGCTATGGTGGCGCCCCAGAAGCGTTGCGATCTGTCTCGCTGAACGGCCCTGGCTGCACCCGTGCTGGATCGTCAGGCGGTCTTCAAACGACAGCCGGACCCCGCGGCCTACGTTCACACAGTCCTCGGCATAGTCGGCAGGCACACTGCCTGCTCGCGTTTTCATTGGTGCTGGCACGCCATCAACTGTGCTGTGTGCAGAGGCCTTTGACGCGCACGCCTCCGGCGTGTCCGCGCGCTGAGGCCCATCACGGTGTTTCACCGCTTTCACCTGGCGTGCTTGCCGCACCCAGCGAAATACCGTGTTAGCCGACCGATCGAATGCCGCAGCAACTGAATCAACCTGCTCACCAGCCATTACTCGCTCGACCGCATCAGCTTTCTGCTGCGGGGTGATGCGGGGCTTTCGCTGCAATTCGGTAACCACACCGGCTTTCGCCAACCGCGGGTACAACGCACCCGGTGACATCCCCAACGCCGCAGCGGCATCCGGCACCGACATCCCCGAGGTCACTAACGCCACCGCGTCATCGAGGCGCTGGTCGCGCTCACGCGCTAACGCCTTCGTCGGCGCGACAGCACCGGCTTGTTTGACCCATCTGTACACGGTCTGGAATTTCACACCGGCATCGCGGGCGATCTCGCTGACGTCGTCGCCTGCAACCACCCGCGCCACCGCAGCGGCCTTGGTATCTTTCGGAGTCCAACGATGAGCCATAACAACCTCCCGGTCGTGGTGGCGCATTCACCCACTGACAACTCCCCCCATTTCGGGCCGGATTCACCATCCTTGGCTCACCATTTGTGCGCAGAACGGCAGACCCCCGCATAAAAACCACCGCCGGAGCCAGTCAAACGCGCCCCACCGGATAGGCTCGAGCACTATGGATCCATTCCGCGACTTTGCCAGGTCCGCAGGCCCGACGCTCGGCGTCGAGTGGGAGATCTGCCTCGTTGACCCGGAGACGCGCGACCTCGTGCCCCGCGCGGCCGAGGTCATCGACGAAGTGCAGGCCAGGCACCCCGACATCCACCTCGAGCCGGAGTTCCTGCAGAACACGATCGAGCTAGTCACCCCCATCTGCGCCAACACCAGCGAGGCTATTCAGGCGCTAAACAAGGACCTCACCGCCATCAAGGAGGTCGCGGACGAGAAGGGCCTCAAGCTCTGGGCGAGCGGCGGCCACCCGTTCTCGGATTTCCGCACCAACCCGCTGAGCCCGAAGAACACGTACGAGGAGATCGTCAACCGCACCCAATACTGGGGCCAGCACATGCTGCTGTGGGGGATCCACTGCCACGTGGGCATCAGCCACGAGGACAAGGTGTGGCCCATCATCAACGCGGTGATGACCAAGTACCCGCACCTTCTGGCCATCTCGGCGTCGAGCCCGGGGTGGGACGGCATCGACACCTCGTACGCCTCCAACCGCACCATGCTCTACCAGCAGCTTCCCACCGCGGGCATGCCGTACCAGTTCCAGAGCTGGGACGAGTGGGTCAGTTTCATGCGCGACCAGCAGACGTCGGGCGTGATCAACCACACCGGCTCCATGCACTTCGATGTCCGCCCGGCCGCGAAGTGGGGCACCATCGAGGTCCGCATCTCGGACGCGACGAGTAATCTGCGCGAGCTCGCGGCCGTCGTCGCGCTCACGCACTGCCTCATCGTGCATTACGACCGCATGCTCGAGCGCGGCGCGGAGCTGCCCACCCTGCAGCAGTGGCACGTCGCGGAGAACAAGTGGCGCGGGGCCCGCTACGGCATGGACGCCCTGGTCATCACCAACCGCGACACGGACGAGGCGTGGGTGAAAGACGAGCTGCAGCTGCTTATCGACGAGCTGACGCCCGTCGCCGCCGACCTCGGCTGCGTGGACGAGCTGAACCTAGTCCGCGAGATTATCCAGCGCGGCGCGGGGTATGAGCGCCAGCGCGCCATCTACGCCCGCACCGGCGACTGGAAGGACGTCGTGGACGCCACCTGCGCGGAGATGTGGGAGCTTACCCCTTAGGGTTCATGCGCCGCGGGTGGTAGCTGGCCGGGCGGTCGTTGCGGCTGAGCTGCTCCTCGCCGCCGTAGAGGCCCTCGCGGCGGGCGATGCGGCCCACGCGCTGCGCGGTGACCGGGCTGGTCATCAGCGCGAACAGCACGAGCAGGACCATCATGCCGATGTCGCCTTTTTCGTGCACGCCGAAGTCGTCGGCGGTGGTGACGCGGATAATGGTGCCGGTGATCATGAGCACCAGCCCGGTGGTCTGCGGCTTGGTCACCGCGTGCACGCGGGCGAGGGTGGAGTTGAACCGGGCGGTGCCCACGGCGGCGGAGAAGACCAAAAACGCGCCGGGGAGGATGAAGATAAGCGAGATGATGTCGGTAATCATAGGGAACCGTCCCTCTTGCGGAAGCGGGCCACGGACAGCGTGGCGATGAAGCCGAGCAGGGCAATGACGATCATGACGTTGACTACCGTGGTGTCTAGCGTCCAGCAGATGTAGAGCGCCAGCGCGCACTGCAGGGAGGCGGTGATGCCGTCGTTGGCCAGCAGGCGATCCATGGAGTCGGGGCCGACGACGATCCGCCAGGCGAAGATGAAGAAGCCGGCGACGAGGAACACCGCGGCCACGGTCAAAAAGACGGTGTAGATGGTGCTGTCCATGTCAGCGTCCTCCTTCAAAGATGGCAATCATTTGGCGCTCCAATTTTTCTACGTTGGCAATTTCGCGGGCGATGTCCTCGTCGGTCTCGGCGTGGAGGACATGGATGGTCCACTCGCGGTTGGCCAGGTCAATGTCGGTGGCCGTGCCGCCGGGCTGCAGGTTGTAAGCGCAGGCGGCCAGGTAGAGCACCATCTCGTTGCTCAGGCGCATGGGCACCCGCAGGATGGCGTTTCTTGGCTGGGGCGCCCGGCGCAGGGACAGCCACACCACTTTGGCGGAGGCCGTCAAGAGGTCCCAGAACCACTCCGCCATAAACGCGGCGAGTTTGAGCCAGTTGACCCGGTTGCCGCTGCGCGGGATCGGTGGCAGGGGCAGGGCCAGCACGATGATGGTGCCCAGGGCAAGCCCGGCGACCACGTTGCCCCAGCTGATCTCGCCCATGAGCAGGAGCCACATGAAGGTCAGCCACACCACCGACCACGGCCGGAAGCGGTTGGAGAGTCCAGAAAGCATTACTTCTCCACCTCGTTCGATTCAGCGTCTGCGGGCTCCGGCACCATCTCGGTGGTCACGCCGGTGAACGTGGGCCCGGCCGGGCTGGAGTTGTCGCGGCGGTCTAGGGTATCGCGCTTGCCGCCCTCGCCGCTTTCCTCGCGGAAGGCGTCCAGGTCGCGGGTGGGGTCCGAAGGGTCGTCGCCAAGCACGGCGCCGCGGTAGATGGACAGGTCTGTGGCGGACTGGGCCGCGCGGTCCGTGATGTTGGACATCGGGCCGGCCAGGAAGGTGATGGCCGTGGACGTGGCCACCAACAACGCGGTGGACAGGAACATGCCCACGGGGATGCGGCCCACGTCGTCGCGGTCGCCGGAGGCAACGGTTTCCTCGCGCGCGACCAAGTTGGCAGGGCGGGCGAGCACGACGTCGCCCTCGGGTGCATCGGCGCGGTCGCGCAAGAAACCCTGGGACCACACGCTCATCATGGCGTAGAGGGTGAGCAGGGAGGTGACCACGGCACCGCCGATAAGTACCCACGCCAGCCACGAGCCGTCCTCGGCGCCGGCCTGGATGAGCATGACCTTGCCCAGGAAGCCGGACAGCGGCGGGATGCCGCCGAGGTTCAGCGCCGGGATGAGGTAGAGCACCCCGATCACGGGCGCGGTGTAGAGCAGCGAGCCCAGGCGGCGCAGGTTCGAAGACCCGGCCTGGCGCTCCACCAGGCCCACCACCAGGAACAGGGAGGTCTGCACCAGGATGTGGTGCACGGCGTAGAAGATGGCGCCGGACAGCCCTTCCACGGAGCCGAGGGCCACGCCGAAGATCATGTACCCGATGTGGCTGACCAGGGTAAACGACATCAGGCGTTTGATGTCGTTTTGGGCGATTGCGCCCATCACGCCCACGATCATGGTCAAAAGCGCCACCACCATCAGGGTGGAGTCCAGCGAGCCGTCCGTGAACACCGTGGAGCGCACGCGGATGATGGCGTACACGCCCACCTTGGTCAAAAGCCCCGCGAAGACGGCGGTGACGATGGAGGCGGCGGTGGGGTAGGAGTCCGGCAGCCAGGCGTCCAGGGGGAAGATGGCGGCCTTGATGCCGAACGCCACGATGAAGGTGGCGAAGATGGCCGCGCTGGTGCCGGAGGGCAGCTCCGACATGCGCTCGCCGGCCTGGGCCATGTTCACCGTGCCGGTGGACGCGTACACCAAGGCGAGCCCGAATAGGAAGATCATGGAGGATGCCAGGGAGACCAAGGTGTAGCCGATGCCGGCGCGCACGCGCTGGGGCGAGGCGCCCAGGGTGAGCAGCACGTAGGACGCCACCAGGAACACCTCGAAGCCCACGTACAGGTTGAACATGTCGCCGGCCAGGAAGGACAGGTTCACGCCCAAGGTCAGCAGCATGTAGGTGGGTAGGAAGACGGCCACTGGGTCGTCCTCGTCGCCGTCGCGCAGGCCCTGGGAGATGCCGTACCACATCACCGCGAACAGCACGATGGAGGAGACGAACAGCATGATGGAGGACAACCGGTCCGCCACCATCGTGATGCCCACCGGTGCGTCCCAGCCGCCCATCTGCACGGTCTGGATGCCGTGGGTGTCGGCCACGATGATCATCACCGCGGCGATGACGGTCAGGGCAGCCAGGGTGGCCAGTGCGATTGTGCGCTGCAGGTTCACACCGCGAAACAGCGCGATCAGCCCGGCGGCGAGGGCGGGCAGGACGATCGGCATGACGGTGAGGTAGGGCATGGCGGGCAGGGCCCAGTCTGCGAACGTCATAAAGCTAGCTCGCATCGGCGCGCCCCTTCACTTCTTTCACCGGGTCCTCGAACGGCTTCGGGCCGGTTTCGCCCGGGGCGCTGGCCTTGCCGGCCGGCGCGTCGTCGGAATTCTCGCGCTCCGGGCCCGGGGTGTGGGGCCGGGCGGCAACGGCGCGGTCTTCCTCGTCGCGCTCCACCACGTCGTCGGTGCGGTAGCGGTACTGGCGGTAGGCCAGCGCGAGCATGAAGCCCACCATGGACATCGAGATCACGATGGCGGTGAGGATCATGGCCTGGGCGAGCGGGTCGGCCCCGTCGGCCGCCGCCTCAGAGCCGCGCCCGATAATCGGCGGCGAGCCCGCGGGTCCGCCCGATTGCAGCAGGAGCAGGTTCGCGCCGTTGCCGATCAGGGTCACGCCCATGATCATGCGCGTCATCGAGGTGTCCAGCATGAGGTACACCCCGCACGCGATGAGCACACCGGCGCCGATGAGCAGGAACAGGTTCGCTTCCATCTACTCGCTCCTTTCTTCGCGTTTGCTTATGGACGATCCGCTGGCCGCCGCCTGGCGCTGCGCAAACCGCGCTCTGCGGCCCCGCGACAGCGAGCGGCGACGTTCCTCGTTTTTGACCTGCAGCTCGCGCGCGCGGTCGCGGGCGCGCTGCTTGCGTGTGTCTTCCTCGCGGTCCAGGTACGCGCCCATGGAGGCGAGCACGTGCATGATCAGGCCGACGACGATGATGTAGACGCCGGCGTCGAAGACCAGCGCCGACGGCACGGTGACCTCGCCGATCAGCGGCAGCGTGAACTCGGCGTAGGAGGAGGTCAGCGGCGGGTAGCTGAAGAACATGGGCACCACTGCGGCGGCGGTGGTGAACATGATGCCGATGCCCATTACGCGGCCCGGGTGGACCGGTAGCGTCTCTTCCGCCTCTCGGCGCCCGCCGGCCAGGTACCGCAGCGTCAGCGCAAGCGCGGCGACCAAGCCGCCGGCGAACCCGCCGCCCGGCGCGTTGTGGCCGGAGAAGAAGAAGTACGCGGACAGCAGCATCATGGATGGGAACAGCAGGCGGGTGACCACATCCACCAGGATGGAGCGGTTTTGCCCGGTCTCCGTCTCCACGCCGGACGCGAGCCAGCGCGCCTTGGTGGTGGACAGGGTGGGCCGGCGCGACTCCGGCTCGAAGCGGAAGGTGCCGAAGATGAGGCTGGCGGTGCCGGTGGCGGCCGCGACGATCACCAGCGTCTCGCCGAAGGTGTCGGCTGCGCGTAGATCTACCAGCAGCACGTTGACGGTGTTGCGCCCGTGGCCGATCTCGTAGGCCAGCTCCGGCATGTACTTGGAGATGGGGTCTGCAATGCGGGCGGACATGGCAGTCATGGCCACGGTGACCACGGACACGCCGGTGCCGATGGCCAGCCAGGCGCGCAGGCGGTTGTCGTCGTTTCGCGGCTCCGTTTCCGTGGGCATCTTGCGCAGGACCAGCATGAACAGCACCAGGGAGATGGTCTCCACCAACGCCTGGGTCAGTGCCAGGTCCGGTGCGCCGTGCAGCGCGAAAATCAGCGCCATGAAGTAGCCGGTCAGACCCACCATGATCACGCCGGAGAGGCGGTTGTGCTGGAGGGTGGCAAAGAACGCCAGGCCCGCCATGAGGGTGACGGTCAGGCCCTGCCAGACGTTGTCCCACACCGTCATGCGGATGTTGTTGGAATCGCCCAGGATGAGCGCCGCCAGCGGGACCACAGCGAGCACGGTGAAGATCACGGCCAGGTTGATGGACAATGAGCCGCGCTGGGTGGACGCGGTGAGTTTCAGCGACCAGCGCTTGAGTGTGCCCATGATGGCGTCCCAGACATCGTTGGCGTCGCCAAGCGCGGGGCGCTCGAACTGCGCCTTGGCCACAATGTCGCGCTGCCAGAACATGATCGCGCCGGCGGCGATGATCACGGCGGACAGCGCCAGCGGCACCGTGAAGCCGTGCCACAGGGCCAGCTTCGAGCCCTCCACGTCCGGGAAGCGCACGTTCAAGTACTCGTTGATGGGCCTAGAGAGGAACTGCGGCATCAGGCCGAACACCACGGTGCCGGCGGTAAGGACGGCCGGAGGGATCCACAGCTTCGGGTCCACGTGGTGCATGGCTTCCACGGCCTCGGACTGCCCTGCGTCGTTGGTGGACTGCTCCGGCTTGGTGGCAAAGGCGCCGTAGCAGAAGTACACGGAGTAGGCCATGGTGAGGATGGAGCCGACAACCAGCACCACCAGCGTGATGTCGCCGGGCATGCCGATGAGCAGCTCCTCGTGCAGGATGGCGTCCAGCGCTGTCTCTTTGGCCACAAAGCCGAACAGCGGCGGGATGCCGGCCATGGACGCCGCAGAGATGACCGCCAGCACCATGAGGAGCGGCTGCTTCTTGCCCAGCCCGGACAGCTCGCGGATGTCGCGCGTGCCCGTGGAGTGGTCGATGGCGCCGACGATCATGAACAGCGCGGCCTTGAACAGCGAGTGGGCGAAGGTGATGGCCAGGCCCGCCATGGCGGCTTCGCGCGAACCCACGCCGATGACGGTGATGATGAAGCCGAGCTGGCTCACCGTGCCGTAGGCCAGCACCAGCTTCAGGTCCTGCTGCTTCAGGGCCATCCAGCCGCCGAGCAGCATAGTGAACCCGCCGGTGGAGAGCACCACGAGGTGCCAGGTGGTTACCGCAGACAGGTCGGGGGCGAGGCGGGCGACGAGGTAGATGCCCGCCTTCACCATCGCCGCGGAGTGCAGGTACGCAGACACCGGGGTGGGCGCGGCCATCGCGCCGGGCAGCCAGAAGTGCCAGGGCGCCTGGGCGGACTTGGTCAGCGCGCCAAGCATGATTAGCACAATCGCGGCGGAGATGGCCTGGGTGTTTTCAATGTCCGTGATCTGGGAGACCTCGGAGAGCTTCCAAATTCCGGCCTTGTAGCCCAGCAGGTTGATGCCCACCAGCATGGCCAGGCCGCCGAAGGTGGTCACCATGAGCGCCTGCATGGCGGCGCGGCGGGAGGAGGCCCGCTCGCCGTAGTAGGACACCAGCATGTAGGACAGCACCGACGTCAGCTCCCAGAACACGTACATGAGCAGGAAGCTGTCGGCGATGACCAGGCCGTACATGGTGGTGGCGAAGAACGTCAGCTCAAAGCCGAATTTGGCCAGGCGGCGCGGGTTCGAGTCGAAGTAGCCCCAGCAGTAGAGGAGCACCAGCGCGCCCACGCCGAGGACGATCAGGCTGAACAGCCCGGCGAGGGCGTCGAGGCGGAACTCGAGGTTGAGGTTGGTGGACGGCATCCAGGTGAACGCCGCGGCAATTTCGCCGCCGTTGGCGAACACCCCGGTGGCGAAGAGTCTGGCCACCCAGATGAACCCGCCTAGCGGTACGAGCGCGATGATGCCGAACGCGGCGCGGCCCACCGTGCGCAAAAGCACGGGGGCGGCGAGCGTGGCAGCGGTGAGCGCGATGAGCAATGTCAGCACGAGTGCGCGGCCCTCCTTGTGTTGTGCGCGTGCGGGCACACCGCGCCTCAAGCGGGGGAGCTCATTGAGTTCACACAGAAATACTCACACAGCAGGGGGCTGAGTTATCTGGGTATCTACGCGTCAACACCAGTGGCGCGGCCGTTGGGAAGAAATTTTAGCGATATTTGGTGCTACTTGCCGTATCGCTGCAAGAAGGCGGCTTCTGCGGCAGCGATGCGTTCGATCTCGGTGGGGTCCACCGACTCGTCCACGCCGTGGATGCCGCACTGCGGCTCCTCAACGCCGAACAGCGCGATCTCCGCGTCCGGGAAGGTGTTCTGCAGCGTGATGGTCAGCGGAATGGAACCGCCGGAGCCGACCACGGCCAGCTCGTCGGCGCCGTAGGCCTCCTGCAGGCATTCGCCCAGCGTGGCAACGGCGCCGGCTTTCGGGTTGGTGGCAAACGGCTCGTTCACGCTGCTGATGTCAACCTCGACCTTGGCGCCCCACGGGGTGTGGGCCTTGATGTGCTCTTCCATCTTCTGCGCGATTTCGGCGGCGCTTTGCCCGGCCGGCACGCGCAGGTTGAACTGCGCTTCGGCGCGCGCGTTGACGGCGTTGAGCGCTTCCGCAACCGGGGTGGAGGTGAAGCCGATCATGGTCACCGCGGGGCGCGCCCACACCAGGTCCGCCGGCTCGTCGTCGACGGTGCCCAGCAGCTGCACGCCCTCCAGCACGGTGGCGTCGGTGCGGAAGGTCTCGCGGTCGTACGCGTCGCCGTCCCACTTGGCGGTGGTGTCCACGCCGTCGATGGTGGTGCGGCCGTGTTCGTCGAACAGCGAGGTGGCAATGACCATCAGCGCGTGGGCCGCATCCGGGGCGCCGCCGCCGAAGTTGCCGGAGTGGGCCTGGTTGGCCAGCGTCTCCACCGTCACCTTCACCTGGGCGCCGCCGCGCAGGGAGGTGGTCAGCGTGGGCGCGCCGGCCGCCATGTTGCCGGTGTCCGCGATCAGGATGGCGTCGGCCTCGAATACCTCGGGCTTGTCCTCGATGAGCTTGCCCAGCCCGTCGTCGCCGCCGAGCTCCTCCGAGCCCTCCACCACGACCTTCAGGCCCAGGTCGGTGCCGCCATTCTCCTCGAGCATGCGCAGTGCCTCCAGGTGCATGGCCAGGTTGCCCTTGCAGTCGGCGGCGCCGCGGCCGTACCAGCGGCCGTCGCGTTCCGTCAGCTCGAACGGGTCGCTCGTCCAGGCTTCCGGGTTGTTCGCGGGGACAACGTCGTAGTGGGAGTACAGCAGCACCGTCGGGGCGCCGTTGATGGGCTCTCGCTTTCCGACGATCGTGTCCGCGTCATCCACGGTGGGGTAGCGGGTCACGTCCAGGCCCAGGGCCTGCAGGGCCTCTACCGTCCAGGCGCAGGCGGCCTCGTGCTGGTCCGCCAGCGCGGGCGTGGAGTGCACCGAGTTGAAGGCAACCAGCTCGGAGAGGTCCTTGAAAATGCGGTCGCGTCGCGGGGAGAAGTGCTGTGCAGTCTGTTCAGGCATGGTCCCACGCTAGCAGCGTTGGCGGCGCAGTTTCCGTGGCGGTTCGGTGGCATTCGCCCGGCTTTCGGCTTCAAATACTTACCCAGGATGCTTACCCGTCTAGATGCTTACCCCAGGATGCTTACTTATCGAGTAACCCGCGGTGTGAGGGACTGCGGACATTTAGTTGGACCACTTTGGGGCGGGAAGGCCTTGAATGGGTTACAAGTTCAGCAATGAGTTTCGCCGTGAGGCGGTTGAGTTATACGAGTCCGGGTTAAGCGCTGCGGCGGTGTTCGACCGGCTTGAGGCTGCGCATGGGGTGCGGCCATCGCGTGCGACACTGACGCTGTGGGTTGCGGCGCATCGTCACGGGGTGGACCAGGATCTGGTCGATGACGCGGAGCGTGTCAGGGAGTGTGCTGCGGAGGTGATTGGCCGCGTTGTCGCGTCGCGCGTTGTGCTGGGGGCAACGATTTCGAAAGTCGCCGCGGAATACGGGTGCGGCACAACCGCTGTGAGTCGGTGGGTAGACAGTTTCGGCCCAAAAACGCCGTTGGATCCGTCTGTGTCGTTCAATGATGTTGTTTTGGCGACAATGGAACGCGTGAACGAGCATCGCAAGAATATCCGCGAGCAAAACGCGGCCCGCCAGCAGGCTGCCCAGGCGCCCAAGTTGCGCCCGGTTGATGAATGGTTACCCGGTTCAACACCGGATGTGAACAATCTGCCGGATGATCCAGCAGCCCTCAAACGCATCATCGCAGCTCAGGTGGAGCGTGACATGGTAAAAGACGCGTTGTTACAGGCGGCGTTTGAACAGCGGGCAGGTGGTGAGGCGGGAAAAGACCTCGCCCCGGCGGGGCAGCCGGATCTGACGGTGAGAACAGCCGCGGTTGAGATCCTCGTGCACGCCGGTGGGGTTTCAGTGCGTAAGGCGTGCCGGTTAGTCGGACTGAGCAAGTCGACGTTTTTCGACCGTCGTGACCAATTGCGGCGCCACGCGCTGCGGCAGAAGCGCCGTGCAGAGCTCGCTCGTGAGATCACCGACATTGTGGAAGCCTCTGGATGTAGCTACGGCTATAGGCGGGTCCATCACGCGCTGGCCAAGCGCGGAATCGTAGTGTCAGAAAAGGTAGTAAACGCCCTGATGGGCGAATGCGGGCTGCGCCCGAAGGGCAAGAGGATAAGAAGGCATTCTTCCTATGCGGGCGAAAATGAGCACAAGCCAGAAAACTTGCTGCTTATCGATCCTGATGCTCAACCCGAGCAGGTGATGTACCCGGACGGGGTGTCAACATATTTCAAAACCAACGCGCTCGCGTTTGACCTGCACCACGACTTCTATGCAGATAAGCCGTGGCAGAAACTCGGCACTGATGTCACCGAGGTCAACTGCGTAGACGGAAAGCTATTTATAAGCCCTGTCGTGGACTTCTACGACGGCTACATCCCTGTGGTGGCTATGTCACCCACCCCGGACACGGGGCTTGTGATGGACATGATGGACCAACTCAAAGCGCACCTGCCTGAAGGTGCGCGCCCGATCATCCACTCCGACCGGGGCATGTTGTACCGCACCCACCGTTGGGTAGAGACCATCACCGACTCCAGCCACGACACCACAACGTGCCGGCTATGCGAAACGGGACAGTTCTGCCCCAACAAATGGCTGCTTATACCGTCATTGTCGCGCAAAGGAACAAGTGGGGATAACGCGAGAGTGGAGGGTTTTTTCGGCACTATGAAGCAGGAATGCATCTACGGACGCCCAGAAACCGAACTGATGACAAGAGCAGAAATGATCCGATACATTAACCGCTACGTCGATTTCTACAACCACGAACGGTTGAAGTCGACGCTGACCGAAGGATATACAACCATCGCCCAGTACCGACAGGCACTGAGCGTATAAAAGCCCCCAGTGGTCCAAGAAATAGTCAGCACCCCCTGATCGCCCGCGCCACTCGAGGGGTAAGCACCCTGGAGTAAGCATCCTGGTTTCGGTAAGCATCCTCGCCCCGGCAAGCATCCCGCAGCGGAAACCTCCACCCCTTGCGTGCCTTGCACTCAACCCGGCCGAGTGCTAAACATGGTGGCTGGCACTCACGTAAACCGAGTGCCAGATAAACGAATAAAGCGGGTGAGGCTGAGACCACTCGTCAGCCGTGCCGTCGCGGGCGCCTGCTTGCACCGACGAACTGAGTGAGCGTCAGATGAACTCTATTAAATAAGGAGTGACACACTCACATGGCAAAGATGATCGCATTCGACGAGGAAGCACGTCGCAGCCTTGAAAACGGCCTGAACACCCTGGCCGACGCCGTGAAGGTCACGCTGGGCCCCAAGGGGCGCAACGTGGTGCTGGAGAAGTCCTGGGGCGCCCCCACGATCACCAACGACGGCGTGACCATCGCCAAGGAGATCGAGCTCGAGGACCCGTACGAGAAGATCGGCGCCGAGCTGGTCAAGGAAGTTGCCAAGAAGACTGACGACGTCGCTGGCGACGGCACCACCACTGCCACCGTCCTGGCCCAGGCGCTCGTGCGCGAGGGCCTGCGCAACGTGGCTGCCGGCTCCAACCCGATGGGCATCAAGCGCGGCATCCAGGCTGCTACCGACAAGGTCTCCCAGTACCTGCTCAACCAAGCCAAGGAGGTGGAGACCCAGGAGGAGATCGCCTCCACCGCCGGCATCTCCGCGTCTGACCCGGAGATTGGCAAGAAGATCGCCGAGGCGATGTACGCCGTGGGCAACGGCTCCGTGAACAAGGAGTCCGTGATCACGGTAGAGGAGTCCAACACCTTCGGCGTGGACCTTGAGGTCACCGAGGGCATGCGCTTTGACAAGGGCTTCATCTCCGCATATTTCGCCACCGACATGGAGCGCGGCGAGGCCGTGCTGGAAGACCCGTACATCCTGCTGGTCTCCGGCAAGATCTCCAACGTCAAGGAGCTCGTGCCGGTGCTCGAGCAGGTCATGCAGTCCGGCAAGCCGCTGCTGATCATCGCCGAGGACGTCGAGGGCGAGGCCCTGTCCACCCTGGTGGTGAACAAGATCCGCGGCACCTTCAAGTCCGTGGCCGTGAAGGCTCCGGGCTTCGGCGACCGCCGCAAGGCCATGCTGCAGGACCTGGCTATCCTCACCGGCGGCCAAGTCATCTCCGAGGAGGTCGGCCTGTCGCTGGAGACCGCTGGCCTCGAGCTGCTCGGCCAGGCACGCAAGGTTGTGGTGACCAAGGACGAGACCACCCTGGTCCAGGGCGCTGGCGACCAGGCTCAGATCGACGGCCGCGTCAAGCAGATCCGTGCCGAGATTGAGAACTCCGACTCCGAGTACGACCGCGAGAAGCTGCAGGAGCGCCTGGCCAAGTTGGCCGGCGGCGTTGCGGTGATCAAGGTCGGCGCCGCCACCGAGGTGGAGCTGAAGGAGCAGAAGCTGCGCATTGAGGACGCTGTCCGCAACGCCAAGGCTGCCGTTGAGGAGGGCATCGTCGCCGGCGGCGGCGTGGCCCTGCTGCAGGCCGCCAACGAGCTCGAGGGCGACCTCGGCCTCGAGGGCGACGAGGCGACCGGCGTGAAGATCGTCCGCGAGGCGCTGTCCGCCCCGCTGAAGCAGATCTCCCTCAACGCCGGCCTGGAGCCGGGTGTGGTGGCGGACAAGGTTGCCAACCTCCCCGACGGCCAGGGCCTGAACGCCGCTACCGGCGAGTACGTGGACATGCTGGCCAACGGCATCGCCGACCCGGCCAAGGTGACCCGTTCCGCACTGCAGAACGCCGCCTCCATCGCCGCGCTGTTCCTCACCACCGAGGCTGTCGTGGCCGACAAGCCGGAGCCGGCTTCCGCTAACCCGGGCATGGACCCGGAGGCCATGGGCATGATGTAAATCGCCCCTGAGCTGCACACGCGCCCTTCGGGGCGCGCTGCCAACCTCGCTCGCTGACTTCGGCGAGCTGGCTGAAAACCTCGCTAACCTGATTGGCCTGGTCGCGTAAATAACGCGCATCCGCCGAAGGCCCCGTCGCTAAGCGGCGGGGTTTTTCTTATCCCCCTGAAAATTTCCCCGGCGTACTTCCCCCGCCCAGAATAGAGTGTAAACCATGGCTGATATCAAAGATGACGACCTGCCGCTGATCGACCTCGCCGAGACCGAAGGCTGGGTTGTGGACGACACCGACGAGGACGACCCGGTCCTGCTTATGCCCGACGGCACCGCCATTCAGACATGGCGGGAGAACTACCCGTACGACGAGCGCCTGTCGCGCGACGATTACGAGAAGGAAAAGCGCGCCCTACAGATTGAGCTGTTGAAGTGGCAGAACTGGACCAAGGACACCGGCCAGCGCCACATCATCCTCTTTGAAGGCCGCGACGCCGCCGGCAAGGGCGGCACCATTAAGCGCTTCAACGAGCACCTGAACCCGCGCGGTGCCCGCACCGTGGCGCTGGAGAAGCCGTCGCCGCGCGAGTCCACCTCCTGGTACTTTCAGCGTTACATCGAGCACTTCCCGTCGGGCGGCGAGATCGTCTTCTTCGACCGCTCCTGGTACAACCGCTCCGGCGTCGAGCGCGTCATGGGCTTTTGCACCGAGTCCCAGCACGCCGAGTTCCTGCGCGAGGTGCCCATGCTGGAGAACATGGTCTTGGGCTCCGGCATCTCCCTGACCAAGTTCTGGTTCTCGGTGACCCGGAAGGAGCAACGCACCCGCTTTGCCATCCGCCAGGTGGACCCGGTGCGCCAGTGGAAGCTCTCGCCGATGGACCTGGCCTCGCTGGACAAGTGGGACGACTACACCCGTGCCAAGGAGGAGCAGTTCCGCTACACGGACACGGACGAGTCCCCCTGGATCACCATTAAGTCGAACGACAAGAAGCGCGCCCGCCTCAACGCGATGCGCTACATCCTGTCCAAGTTCGAGTACACCAACAAGGACCACGAGGTTGTGGGCCAACCGGACCCGCTGATTGTCAAGCGCGGCCGCGACCAGATCGGCGACTAGGCAGCTGCGCTAAATCCGGGTCTGGGCGGCTACTTCGGCTCCACCGGGTTGCCCTGCCACACTGTCATCGCGGGTACCTCGTCGCCGCGCATGACCAGCGAGCCCGGGCCCACGGTGGCGCCTTGCCCGATGACGGAACCCGGCAGGGACACCGAGTGCGCCGCCAGCGTCGCGGAATCCTGGATCGCCACCGTGTCCAAGGACATCACGCGGTCCTGGAACAGGTGCGTCTGCACCACCGTGCCGGGGCCCACTGACGCGCCGCGGCCCACCTGGCACAGGTCGGTCTCCGGGAACCAGTAGGACTCGATCCACGCGCCGCGGCCCACGCGCACACCCAGCGCGCGCAGCGCCAGGTTCATCTCCCCGGAGCCGGCGGCGTAGTGGAAGAACCAGGGGGCGGCCACGACCTCCACAAACTGGTCCTGCAGCTCGTTAAGCCACACGTACCAGGAGTACAGCGGGTGCTCGCCCGCCTGCTGGCGGCCAACCAGCACCCACTTCGCCACCACCGCGCTGCCAACCGCCAGCGCGCCCACGGCCATCCACACCAGCCCGCCGAGCAGGTACGTCCAGACACCGAAGCGCTCCAGCAGTGTGACTGTGGCCGCCGCGAACACGGCCACAAGCACCGCCTGCGCCATCGGCGCGAGCAGGCGCAGCGTCTCCACCAGGCCGCGCTTGCGCATGAGCGCGCGCGACGGCGCGTACGTCGCCTCGCCGGCTGCCGCCACCTCCACGCGGCGCATGCGCTCCGGCGGCGAACCCCACCAGTTCGAGCCCGCCTTAGACTTCTTCGGGCTGGCGGAGAGCACCGCGACCAGCGACTGCTTGGCCAGCTTGCGGCCGGGCGCGACCATGCCGGAGTTGCCCACGAAGGAGCGCTTGCCCACCACGGTGCGCTCGGTGCGGATCCAGCCGTCGCCGAGTTCGTACGTGCCCACCATGGTGTCGTCCGCCAAGAATGCGCCGCTGCGCACCTCCGTCAGTTTCGGCACCAGCACCGCGGTGGACACCTCGGCGCGCTCGCCGATTGTCGCGCCCAAAGAGCGCAGCCACACCGGCGTGGCCAAGCCCGCGTAGATGGGGAAGTAGCGGGTGCGGGCGTCGTCCATCAGCCTGGTCACCGTCCACAGCGCCCAGCCATGCACGCTGCGCACGGGGAACACGCCGGGCTGTATGCCTATCGACGCCACCCTCACGGCCACCCACGTCAACCCCAAACCGCAACCGAAATAGACAAGCCCACCCACCGGCGCGAACACCAGCAGCCCCCACACCGACGAGGTATCCGCCAGGCGCGCCAGCCCTAGCGTCGCGGCGGCGCCGGCAACGGCCGCAGCAGCCGGCAGTAGCGCCAACAGCAGCGACGTCAGGCCGTAACCCAGCGCCCACAGCGGACGGCGCGGCGGTCGCTCGTCCGGGAATCGGTGCTTGGAGCGGCCTACCTTCCGCGCGGGAGAACCCGCCCAGCGCGACCCCTTCTTCACCGGCTTGTCTCCGGTGACGGTGGAACCCGGCTCCACGTGCGCGCCCTGCCGGATCTCAGTGCCCGGCATGAGCGTGGAGCGCGCGCCGACGCGGGCCTCCGCGCCGATTGCCACCTCGCCCACGTGCAGCTCGTCACCGTCGAGCCACACGCCGGACAGGTCCACCTCCGGCTCGATGGCCGCGCCCTCGCCCACGGTGAGCAAGCCCGTGACCGGGGCAAAGGTGTGCATGTCTACGCCCTTGCCGATGCTCGCGCCAAGCATCCGGCCGGTGACCTTCGCGGCGTTCGCGCTGGAGATGCTCAGCGCGCCGGACGCATGCAGCCAGCGCTCGGCGGCCCACAGGCGCACGTGCCGCACCCCGCCGCGTGGGTATACGCCGGGCGTGACCCGGCCGCGGATCACACGCGCGCCCAGCGCGCCGACGGGGATGCGCCCAAGCGGGGTGCACAGGGCCACAAACGCGGCGGCGAGCCACGCCCAGGAAAGCTCAGTCAGCCCCAGCAGGTTTGCCGCGACGGCCACCCATGTCACCGCCGTGGCAGCCTTGAGCGTCATCACCGGGAGCAGCGCCACCGTCTGCGCCACGCGCGTGCCCGCGCCGACGGGTTTCACCGCGCGCTCGCGTAGGGAGGTGCGGCTGGCGAGCGTTAGCTCGTCGATAAGCGAGGCAAGCGTTTCCAACCTGGGGTGGTCGTAGAGATCGCGCACGGCGAAGGTGGGAACGCGATCGCGCAGGCGCGTCACCAGCGCGGCCGCGGCCAGCGAGGAGCCGCCGAGCTCGAAGAAGTCCGCGTCCCGGCCCGGCACGTCCAAGCCCAGCACCTCTACCCACTGCTGCGCCACCCACGCCTCTGTCTCGGTGAGGCCCACCGCGTCCACACTCGCGGGCAGCGGCCACGGCAGCGCCTTTTTGTCCACCTTGCCGGAGGTACGCACGGGCAGCTCCTCCATCACGTGCAGGCGCGGCACGAGCGCCGCCGGCATGACCTCCGCCAGCCGCTCGCGCATCTGCTGCACGTCAAGGTCGGTGCCCTCGTTGGGGGAGACGTAGCCCACCAGCACCTTGTCGCCGGAGGGCAGCGTTTGCACGGCCACGGCCGAGTTGTACACGCCGTCGAGGGCGGCCACGTTGGCCTCCACCTCGCCCAGCTCGATGCGGCGCCCGCCGATCTTCACTTGGTCGTCGGCGCGGCCGATGAACGCCAGGCCGTTGTCCGTGAGCTTCACGTGGTCGCCGGTGCGGTAGGCGCGCTCCCACTCGCCCATGGGCGCGTACTTCTCCGCGTCCTTGGCCGGGTCCAGGTAGCGGGCCAGGCCCACGCCGCCGATGATCAGCTCTCCTTGTTCTCCCTCGCCGTTGCTTGCAACGGCGAGGTCCCAGCCGTCCAGCGGCCAACCGATGGTCACCGGCTCACCCGGGTACAGCCGCTTTGCGCTGGCCACCACGGTCGCCTCGGTGGGGCCGTAGGTGTTCCACATCTCGCGGCCCTTGGCTAGGCGGTCGGTCAACTCCTGGGAGCAGGCCTCGCCGCCCACGATGAGCAAGCGGATATTATCCAGCGCCTCCTTCGGCCACAGCCCAGCCAAGGTGGGCACGGTGGACACCACCGTGATGTCACGGCGGATCAGCCACGGACCCAAGTCCTGCCCGGAACGCACCAGCGCGCGCGGGGCAGGCACCAGGCAGGCGCCGTGGCCCCAGGCCAGCCACATTTCCTCGCAGGAGGCGTCGAAGGCCACGGACAGGCCGGCCAGCACGCGGTCGTCCGGTCCCAGCGGGTTGTCCTGGCAAAACAGGCGCGCCTCCGCGTCCACGAACGCGGCTGCAGAGCGGTGCGTGACGGCCACGCCCTTCGGCTTGCCCGTGGAGCCGGAGGTGAAGATGATCCAGCAGTCGTGGTTCGGGGTGACCTCGCCCAGCGGGGTGGGCTCCGCGGGTTTGAGCACCCGCAGCCCCTCGTCGGTCCAGATCGCGTCCACGTCCGCCTCGCCGAAGACCGTCTCCGCGCGCTCGTCCGGGTCGTCCGCGTCCACCGGCACGTACGCGCAGCCCGCGCGCATCGTGGACAAGATGGCCAGATAGAGCTCCCTGCTTCCCGACGTCATCCTGACACCCACCCGGCCCCCATCACGCACGCCCTTGGCGCGCATCTCAGCCGCGCGGTGCTCGATCTCCTCCACAAGCTCCGCGTAGGTGAGCACGCCGTCATCGTCGGGGTTGGCGCTGCCGCGGTTGCCGTCGTCGATGGCGGCGGCATCGGGGTACTGGGCGGCGGTAGCCGTGAGGACGTCGATAAGCGTCCGCTCCGGCGGGGCCAAGTGGCTGCGCAGGAGCGGATTCGCGGTGTCTTCTCCGGGCTGAGACATGCGGATAAGGCTAATGATGTGCCGAAAAACCGCAAATTGTGGGAAAGGCCCACTATTTGCGCCGGCCCACCTTGTGTCCCTTCTTCCGCGGATCCAGCTACAAGGGCCCAGC
Organism: Corynebacterium ureicelerivorans; assembly: GCF_000747315.1. Taxonomy (NCBI): domain Bacteria; kingdom Bacillati; phylum Actinomycetota; class Actinomycetes; order Mycobacteriales; family Corynebacteriaceae; genus Corynebacterium; species Corynebacterium ureicelerivorans. The sequence continues at coordinate 1,941,975 of NZ_CP009215.1, read as the reverse complement.
TAATCGGCTCTAGAGGCGGAATAGCTGGCTCTTACCAGCTGGATCCGTGGGAACGGGGCGGGGACAGGGGCGGAACACACCGACCCGAGCCGCTACTCCTCCGCCTCGAGCGCCTGGGACAGCTTGCGCAGGCTCTTCAGCTGCTTGGAGGAGGATGCCTCGAGTGCGCGGTCCTCCGCCTCGGCTACGTCGGCAGCCAGCCGCGCCAGCGCCTTCGTCCCCTTCTTCGTGGCGGCGACGATCTGACGGCGGCGGTCTTTCGGGTCGCGCTCGCGGGTGACCCAGTTGCTGGTCTCCAGCGAGTCGATGAGCCGGACCATGTCGGAGGCGTCGATGCCTAGGAGCTCGGAAAGCTGGCGCTGGCTCATTGGTTGGCCGTCCACACAGGCGAGGATCCAGTACTCGCGCATGGTGGAGTCGTGGGTGGCCAGGGCGCGCTCCACCTCGTCTTTGGTGTGCCTGCGCACGCGTTCTACCTGGAAGTGGGGGGACTTGGCCAGGGTGGACGGCAGTTCGGGGAGCGTCGACATGCCTTCCATCTTAACTACCTGCCAACGCCCAACAATTGGCGCTTCCTAACTTTGGTGGGGCAAGCCTTGTTCCACCCAGGCGGTGGTGCCGCCGGTGACGTTGTGCACGCCGTCCCACCCGCGCGCCTGCTCCAGGTACTGGGCCGCCTGGGCGCTGCGTCCGCCGGACTTGCAGATCAGGTAGATGTCCTGCTCGGGGTCGATTTCGTCTGCGCGGGCAACGAACTCGGACAGGGGTATGTTCACGGCGCCCTCTGCACGCACGGCGGCGTATTCGTCGGGCTCGCGGACGTCGATGAGCTGCGCGCCTGCGGGGACTTCGGTGACAGAAACTTCTTTCATGGTTCGTATGATAACCGCCGTGAAGTATCACCTCCGCCGCGCCGCAGCTCTGCTGATCCTGCTGCTGGTCATTGTCGCGGGCGCGAGGGCTCTGCTTCACGACGCCCCTTCGGACCAACCCGCGCAACCTGCGGAGCCGCGTCGTCAGGCAGCCGCCTCAATTGCGCAAAGTAGGCCGACAGAGATGGTCGTGCCGGTGCTGGGGCTGCGCGCGCAGTTCGAGGCCGGCGACTGCCGCGTGGAGGACGGGGCGATCAACCCGAAGACCCTGGACAAAGCGTGCGCGCTGACGGGGCCGCAGTACCCGTACGCGCTGCCGGGCACCGACGCGGGAGACATCGTGGTGGTCGCGGGCCACACCGGCGCCGGCGTGAGCGCGGTGTTCAACCAGCTTTACGACGGCAAAGCGCAGCACCACAACGTCGCCCCGGGCGACTCGCTGTTCATGCGCACCGAGGCCTCCGGCGACGACTGGTTGAAGTACACCGCCACGGATCTGCACGAGCCGGACAAGGGTGCGCTCGCGGACACCCCCGAGATCTGGGGTACTGGGCCGATGCCGGGGCGGCTGCTCACCATCTCGTGCATCCAGCCGGCGAACCCGCTGGCGGGCAGCGTGCGCAACGCGGTGGTGGGGTGGCAGCTCGCCGGAACGGTCACCGGAGCCCAGGTGGACGCGGCGTTCCAGCCGCGGTGAGGCTAGCGGGCGATGTTGCGCCCGATGAGCTGGCCGTAGGCGTGCGTGCCGTTGGCGTTGAGGTGTAGCGGCAGGTTGCCCGGGGCGGGCGGAACCGGGTCCACCAAGTTCACCCACCAGCGGTCGGGGGAGCACGTGCTGTGGCCGGTGGAGATGGGCCAGGCGTCGAGGAACGTGGCGCCGTTGGCCTGGGCGACCTCGCGCAGGGTGTTCTGCAGGCGGTTCTCCGTTGCGGGCACCTGGCTAATCGGTAGGGGGATAATCGACGAGGTCAGGCATGTGTTGTTGTTCACTGTGACGCGGGGGTAGCCGACAACGGTGATCTTCGCGCCAGGCGCATGGAAGCGGGCGACGTTGATAGCGCTACGCAAGCCGTTTCGCAGCGCCCACTCTGACCCCTGAATGTCGGCCATGTACGGGTAGGTGTCGTTCGCGCCGGCGACGATGACCACGTTCTTGGTCTGCGGGTTCAGGTCGCCGCGCTGTGCCGCCGTGCGAAGAGAGTCGTCGATGTGGTAGCCGCCAGTGCTGAAAGACGCCCCAGCGCACTGATATTGGTCGACATGCGCGCCGGAGGCCCTGGTGATTTCGTAGGCGATGGAACCGTCGGTGACGCACCCAACCCCGGTGTTTGCCATTAGGTTGGCCTTGTTTCGCGCATAATCGACGACGGTGGGGTTAGCCACAATGCTATCGCCGGTGAGCACGGTGTTTCCCGGCACCGCGGCGTGGGCCACGGTGTTTGCTGTAAGCAAGGCTGCGGCAGCGGCGGCTACTGCAGCGAGTTTTTTGTGCCTGGCCATCGTTGGGTTCCTTTTCTGCGATGAATGACGCTAGTTCGCGGGTGATGATTCGCGCCATGGAATCTTAGTGTTTTCTCAGCTCGAGCCCAGCCACCGATCGTGTTGGTCGACAAAACGCGGAAGGGGATCGTACGAGTCTGCGCCGTAACGTTTTCGGGTCCCTCCTGAAAAATTTGAGGAAATGGCAGGTAGGGACGTGATGGAAAATGGTTTTGGTGTTTTGTCTTGAAGGGCGGAAACTTCTGTGATTTTTGTGACAATTGTGAGAAGTGGGGGTAAACTCTCAACCACGCGTTGAGACTTCCCGCCCCACGCCTCAAAGGAGACAACCATGAACCGCACACTTCGAGCCGCGGCCGTAGCCGCCACCGTCCTTGCCCTTCCTGCAGTGAACGCCACCGCGCAAGACCTGCCGGCCCACGAGGCGGCGCAGACCCCGGCCGTTGATCCTGTCGCGGAAGACGCGCTCGGCGTCGAAGACGTCGAACCGACCGGAGATGCGCCGGTGGCAAGCGGTCTGGTCGAGTTCCCGCCTGTGCTGACGCTGGACGGCACCACCTACTACCTGAACAAGGACGGCCACACCTTCGTCACTGACGTCGCCCGCGTCGACGCCGATGTCACTCCGGAGGAGGTCGCCGCATCCGAGGCCCTGATCAGCGTGAACGCCGGCGAGATCGGCCGCCAGGGGCTCGAGGCTGCGCGTGCGGCGGGAGACGCTGAAGCCGAAACCCCGGCCGAAGCGCCTGCAGAAACCCCGGCCGAGACCCAATACGCTGCGACCACCCGCGGCCTCGAGGCAGAGACCGGCTCCAACACCCTCGTCCGTGCAGTGTTCGCGCTGTTGCTGGCGTCCGCGCTCGGCGCCGCCTTCTTCGCTTTCGCGCGCCGTCGCCTGATCTAACCGCGCGGGAACGCGAAAACGCCGGGCCCGCCAATAGGCGTGCCCGGCGTTAGCCGTCGATAGGCGAAAGCTTAGTTCTCGGTCTTGGCTTCCTTCTCGGCCTCGAGGTTCTCGCGGGAGTTGTCGCCCACGCGCTTGAACTCGTCGAGCGCGGCCTGCAGGATCGACTCGGCCTCAGCCTTGTCGCCCCAGCCAGAGCCGGTGACTTCCTTGTTGGGCTCGAGGTCCTTGTAGTGCACGAAGAAGTGCTCGATCTCGTCTTTCAGGAAGTCGGAGACGTCGGAGATGTCCTGGTAGTTCTCGTAACGCACGTCGTCGATGACGCAGAGCAGCTTGTCGTCGTCGCCGGCCTCGTCGGTCATCTTGAACACGCCGATCGGGCGCGCGATCACGGTCACGCCGGGGAAGACGGGTTCCGGGCAAATGACCAGGGCGTCCAGCGGGTCGCCGTCGTCGGCGAGGGTGTTGTCGATGAAGCCGTAGTCCGCCGGGTACGCCATCGGGGTGAACAGGTAGCGGTCCAGGAAGACCTTGCCGGTCTCGTGGTCGACCTCGTACTTGTTGCGGGAGCCCTTGGGGATCTCGATGATGACCTCGATAGCCATTGCTTCTCCTTTGTTCAGTGCCTGAGTTCGGTGAATGTCCGCCACACATCATACGTGGGCTAGCATTTTGGCCGATGAAGGTATGGACATGGGTTGCGGGCGGCCTCACGCTCGCCGCGGTCGGCGCGGTGGCGGGCTTCGGCATCGCGGCGCACGAGGAGCTTTCCCAGATCACGCACACCCCGCCGTACCAGCTGCAGTCCGCGCCGGAGGCGATGGTGCCGGTGACGCCTTCGCCTCTCGACGACGCTTCGCTCACCACCACCCTGGCCACCCTCGCCGAGAATCCTGATCTGGGCGTGTTCCACGGCCACGTGACGTCGATAGGCAGCGGTGCAACGGTGTTCGACCGGGCCTCGGAGGAGGCGCTGCGGCCCGCAAGTGTGACGAAGGTGCTCACCGCATCGGCGGCGCTGCTGAGCCTGGGCGCGCAGGACCGCATCACCACCGAGGTCGTGCGGGGCGCGGACCCGGCGGCCGTGACCATCAAGGCGGCCGGCGACGTGTGGCTGGACGCCGAGGCGATGGACGCGCTCGCGGAGCAGATCGGGCACGCGGACGCCGTCTACATCGACACCTCTGTCTGGGACGGCATGGCGGAGATGCTGCCCGGCTGGAACCCGCTGGACATCGACGGCGGCTACGTCGCGCCCATGCAGCCCGCGATGCTTTCCGGCGGCCGCCTGGACGGGGAGACCACCGGCGACGTGCCGCGCTCGCACACCCCGGCGCTGGACGTCGCGCAGGCGCTGGCGGACCGCGTGGGCGCGCAGACCGTCGGCGTCGGCCCCGCGGAGGGGGAGGTTGTCGCCGCGGTGGAGTCGCCGACCCTGGTGGAGCGCCTGGAGCTGATGATGAAGCACTCCGACAACGTCTACGCCGAGGCCATCGGCCGCGAGGTGGCGCTCGCCCGCGGGACGACGGACGCGCCGGGCGCAACGCTGTCGGTGCTGGAGGAGCGCGGCTTCAACACCGCCGGCGTGGTCCTGCGGGACAACTCGGGCCTGTCCACCGAGGACCGCATCGCGCCCAAGCTTCTCGACGCCATCCTCGCCGACGCCGCCACCAAACCCGAGCTGCGACCGATCTTCTCCACCCTGCCGGTGGCGGCCGGCGACGGCACGCTCGAGGACCGCTACGGTGACCTGCCCGGGCGCGGCTGGGTGCGGGCGAAGACCGGCACGCTGGACGGCACGGCGTCGCTCGCCGGCACGGTGACCAGCGTGAACGGGAACATCTACACGTTCGCGCTGATCTGCAACGACGCCGACGTGCTCGACGCGCGCCGGGCGATGGACGAGTTCACCTCCGCCCTGCGGCAGTTCTGATGCAACCGTTCTGGCCGCGCCGCTCGCCCCACTTCCTCGCTTGCCGGCGCGCCGTCCGGCCCTTCGACGGCCCGGCGGTGATCGGCCTGTCCGGTGGGCCCGACTCCCTCGCGTTGGCCGCCGCTGCCGCCGCGGAAGGCAAGGACGTGACGTGCGTGGTTGTGGACCACGGGCTGCAGGACGGCTCGGCGGGCGTAGCCGAGCGGGCGGCGGGTGCGGCACGGGGGTTCGGATTGGCGGCGGAGGTGGTCCGCGTCGAGGTCGGGGAGGGCAACGTGGAGGCCGCAGCGCGCAGCGCCAGGTACGAGGCGCTGCTCGCGTACGGGCACGACCTTTGGGTCGCCCACACCGCCGACGACCAGGCGGAGACGCTCATCCTCGGCGCGCTGCGCGGCAACCCGTCCGGCATGGCGCCGCGCGCCGGGCGTGTCATCCGGCCGTTCTTGGGGGTCCGCCGCGCCGACACCGTGGGCGCGTGCGAGGAGCTGGGGCTAACACCCTGGCACGACCCGATGAACGCCGACCCCGCCTTCCGGCGCGTGGCGGTGCGCACGCAGGTGGTGCCCCTGCTCAGCAAGCTGCTCGGCGGCGACGCCGTGCCCGCCTTGGCCGCCACCGCCGGCCGGATCGCGGCGGATCACGCGCTGATTGCGTCGCTTGCAGATCTCTCGCCGACCACCTCCTGCGAGGAGCTCGCGCGGGATGCGGGGCCGGTCCGGAGGCGTCGATTAGCGGCATGGCTTGTGGGCGAGGGCGTGCCGGTGCAGGGCGACCAGCTCGACGCGGTGGAGGCCTTGGTCGTGGATTGGCATGGGCAGGGACCCGTCGCCGTTGCAGGCGGGCGCGTGGTGGTGCGTGAGGGGGCACAGCTCGCGCTGCGTTAGCGCAAACCCCGCAGGTGGTTGTACCTTCTCGCGGGCAGGTGGCAAGATGAGGAAGTTACGCGCACGTGAACGCCAATAGGCGCGGAGAGACCGCGAGAGGGAAGGGCCAGCCCATGACCGAGTTGCACGACACCAAGGACTTCAACGTCCCGCCTCACCGCTACGGAGATGACGTGGAAGCCATCCTCATCTCGGAGGATGAGCTGCAAAACCGCATCCAGGAGCTGGCGGACATGGTCTCGGAGAAGTACCGCGACGCTGACAACGACCTCATCTTGGTGTGCGTGCTCAAGGGCGCGGTGTTCTTCCTCACCGATTTCGCCCGCAAGTTGTCGATCCCGGCGGAGATGGAGTTCATGGCCGTGTCCTCCTACGGCAACTCCACCACCAGCTCCGGCGTGGTGCGCATTCTCAAGGACTTGGACAAGGAGATCGCGGGCCGCGACGTGCTCGTGGTGGAGGACATCATCGACTCGGGCCTGACCCTGTCCTGGCTGCTGCGCAACCTGCGCAACCGGAACCCGAAGAGCCTCGAAGTCGTTACTCTTCTGCGCAAGCCGGACGTGCAGACCGCGCAGATCGACCTGCTGGACATCGGCTTCGACATTCCAAACGAGTTTGTCATCGGCTACGGCCTGGACTACGCGGAGCGTTACCGGGACCTGCCGTACGTGGGCACGCTGCACCCGCGCGTGTACTCCGAGGCGGACTAGACGCTAACTAGAACAAGGGTTTATGAGCAAAAATACAAAGGTCTTGCGGTGGGGCGTCATCGGCGCCATCGCGCTCATCGTCCTCTACCTGCTTACGTTGATCGGGGACGATTCCCGCGCCTACCAGCGCGTGGACACCTCTGTGGCGATTGAGCAGCTGCAGAACCAAAACGCGGAAGAAGTACAGATCGACGACCGCGAGCAGCGCGTGCGCATCGACCTGCGCGAGCCGATCACCGTGGACGAGCGCGAGGGCGTGGAGGCCATCTCCGCCCAGTACCCCGCGCGCACCACCCCAGACATCTTCGCGGCTGTGCGGGATTCGGGCGCGGACAAGTACCAGACGAATGTGACGCAGGAGTCCTTCCTGATGTCCATGCTGGGCTTCGTGCTGCCGATGGTCCTGGTCTTCGGCCTGATCTTCTTCTTCATGTACCGCCTGCAAGCCGGCGGCGGCGGGCCATTCGGCATCGGCGGCTCCAAGGCCAAGCAGCTGACCAAGGACAACCCGACCAACACGTTCGCGGACGTGGCTGGCGCGGACGAGGCCGTGGACGAGCTGCACGAGGTGGTGGACTTCCTCACCGACCCGACCGTGTACGAGAAGCTGGGCGCGAAGATCCCGCGCGGCGTGCTGCTGTACGGCCCGCCCGGCACCGGTAAGACCCTGCTTGCCCGCGCCGTGGCGGGCGAGGCAGGCGTGCCGTTCTACACCATCTCCGGCTCGGACTTCGTGGAAATGTTCGTCGGCGTCGGCGCCTCGCGTGTGCGCGACCTGTTCAAGCAGGCGCGCGAGAACAGCCCGTGCATCATCTTCGTCGACGAGATCGACGCGGTGGGCCGCCAGCGCGGCTCCGGCATGGGCGGCGGCCACGACGAGCGTGAGCAGACCCTGAACCAGCTGCTGGTGGAGATGGACGGCTTCTCCGGCCGCGAGGGCGTCATCCTCATCGCGGCGACCAACCGCCCGGACATCCTGGACCCGGCGCTGTTGCGCCCGGGCCGCTTCGACCGCCAGATCCCGGTGACCAACCCGGATCTTGCCGGCCGAGCACAAATTCTCAAGGTCCACGCCAAGGACAAGCCGCTTGCGGAGGACGTCTCCCTCGACGCCCTGGCTAAGCGCACCGCCGGCATGTCGGGTGCGGACCTGGCCAACGTGCTCAACGAGGCCGCGCTGCTCACCGCACGCATTGGCGGCAACGTGATCACCGCCGACGCGCTCGAGGAGGCGACCGACCGCGTCATCGGCGGCCCGCGCCGCTCCAGCAAGGTCATCTCGGAGCACGAGAAGAAGGTCACCGCCTACCACGAGGGCGGCCACACGCTCGCCGCGTGGGCGCTCGAGGACATTGAGCGCGTGTACAAGGTGACCATCCTCGCTCGCGGGCGCACCGGCGGCTTCGCCATGACCGCGGACGAGGACGACAAGGGCATGTACACCCGCGACGAGCTGTTCGCCCGCATGGTCTTCGCCATGGGCGGGCGCTCGGCGGAGGAGCTGGTCTTCGGCGCGCCGACCACCGGCGCCTCCAACGACATCGAGCAAGCCACCAAGATCGCCCGCGCGATGGTCACGGAGTACGGCATGACCTCGGCCCTCGGCGCGGTGAAGTACGGCCAGGAGCAGGGCGATCCGTTCTCCGGCCGCGGCGCCGGCGGCTCGCTGGAATACTCGCCGGCGGTGGCGGCCAAGATTGACGAGGAGATGCAACTGCTTCTCGACGAAGCCCACAAGGTCGCCTACGCCACCCTCGAGCGCTACCGCGACGAGCTGGACACGCTCGCGTCGAAGCTGCTGGAGAAAGAGACGCTGCGCCGCGGCGACTTGGAGGCCATCTTCGACACCGTCGAGCCGACCCGCCCGGCGCTGCCCGCCCACGACGTCCGCTTCGGGCGCCAGGCAGACCGCGACCCGGTGAAGACGCCGGTAGAGATTGCCAAAGAGCGCGGCGAGGAGCCGCCGAAGCGCTTCTCCATCCTGGAGGCGTCCAAGGCCACCCGTGAGCGCCGCCGCAAAGAGCGCGAGGCCCAGCAGGGCACCCCTGCGAAGAAGGGTTCCACCCGCTGGGAGCAGCCCAAGGACAACGCCCCGCAGTACGGCGGCCCGACGCCGCCGGAGGGCTGGACGTACAAGGGCGCGCCGAAACACGAGCACCCCGGGGCGCAGAACTACCCGGCGGGCGAGACCGAAGAGATCGGTTTCCGCCTGCCGGAAAACGAGCGGCCGGACCACGCTCCGCGCGGGCCTGAGCCGGAAACCACGCCCGATGCGGAAACCACCCAGCTGCCGCGCCAAGAGCGCGAGCCGAGGCACAGGAGGGACGATGACTAGCCAGAACGTTGGCGGTTTTGACCGGGAGCGCGCCGAGGCCGCGGTGCGCGAGCTGCTTATCGCGGTGGGGGAGGACCCGGACCGCGAAGGGCTGGCGGAGACGCCGGCGCGTGTCGCGCGCGCCTACGAGGAGGTCTTCGCGGGCCTGCGCGAGGACCCGAAGATCCACCTGGAAAAGTCCTTCTCCGAGAATCACCGCGAGCTCGTGCTCGTGCGCGACATCCCCATCTATTCCACCTGCGAGCACCACCTGGTGCCGTTCTACGGGGTGGCCCACATCGGCTACATCCCGGGTGCGGACGGCAAAGTCACGGGGCTGTCCAAGCTGGCGCGCCTCGCCGACATGTACGCCAAGCGCCCGCAGGTGCAGGAGCGGCTGACCGCGCAGATCGCGGACGCCATCGTCGAGAAGCTCGATGCGTCTGCGGTGATCGTCGTCATCGAGTGCGAGCACCTGTGCATGGCCATGCGCGGCATCCGTAAGCCGGGCGCGACCACGACCACCTCGGCGGTGCGTGGCGGCTTCCAGAACAACGCCGCCTCCCGCGCGGAAGTGCTCAGCCTGATCAGGGGGTAACGCCATGACCACCGTCGCCGACCTGACCGTGCCCGGGCGCACCAGCGTGATGGGCATTGTCAACGTCACCGAGGACTCGTTTTCAGACGGCGGCAAGTGGCTCGCCGCGGACGACGCGATCGCGCACGCCCACGAGCTCGTGCGCCTCGGCGCGGACCTCATCGACGTCGGCGCGGAATCCACCCGCCCGGGCGCCACGCGCGTCCCGGCGGAGGTGGAGGCGCAGCGCATCCGGCCCGTCATCCGAGCGCTGCATGCCGACGGCATCCGCACCTCCGTGGACACCATGCGCGCCTCCACAGCCCTGGCCGCGGCGGAAGAGGGCGTGGACATGATCAACGACGTCTCCGGCGGCCTGGCCGACGCCGACATGTACCGCGTGATGGCGCAGACTGGGCTGCCGGTGTGCCTCATGCACTGGCGCGCCGACGCCTTCGTCAACGCGTCCGGCGCGGCAGATCACGGCGGCGACGTGGTGACGGATGTGCGCGAGGTGCTGGCGGAGCTCGTCGAGAAGGCGACTGCCGCCGGGGTGGACCCGGGCCAGATCACGCTCGACCCCGGCCTCGGCTTTGCCAAAACCCCTGAGGACAACTGGGCGCTGCTTCACGCCCTGCCGGAGTTCGTCGCGGGGGAGTTTCCCGTCCTGGTCGGCGCGTCGCGCAAGCGTTTCCTCATGAAAATTCGGGCGGATCGGGGGCTAGAGCACTCGCCCATCGACGCCGACCCCGCCACCGCTGCAGTGACCGCGCTGGCGGCCCACGCTGGCGCGTGGTGCGTGCGGGTGCACGAAGTGGCCGTGTCGCGCGACGCGGTAGATGTTGCACGGAGGTGGACCAATGGCTGACCGGATTGAGCTCAAAGGATTACAGTTCCACGCCAACCACGGGGTACTCGCGCACGAAACTGAGTACGGACAGGCGTTCTCCCTGGACATCACCTGCTGGCTGGATTTCGCGGGGGCGGCGCGAGAGGACGACCTCACGCAAACCGTCAACTACGCCGAGCTGGCGGACACCGCGCTGCGCATCGCTCGCGGCACGCCCCGGCAGCTCATAGAGACGGTGGTGGTGGAGATCGCCGAGACCGCCATGCGCGAGAACGAGCTGCTGCACGCCATCGAGGTCACCCTGCACAAGCCGCACGCGCCGATCCCGGCCGTGTTCGACGACGTCGCGGTGGTGGCCCGCCGCTCCAGAAAGCGGATGTAGCCATGCGCGCCCTGCTGTCGTCGGGCTCGAACATGGGGGACGCGCGCGCCCACCTGCGCACTGTCGCGGACGAGTTCGCCGGCGAGCTCGTCGCTGCCAGCTCAATCTACGCCACCGCGCCGTGGGGCAAGACCGACCAGCCGGACTTTCTCAACCAGAGCCTGCTGGTGGACGTGGACAACACCCCGCGCGAGCTCCTCGCGCGGTGCCAGGACCTGGAGCAGCGGGCCAACCGCGTGCGCGAGGAACGCTGGGGCCCGCGCACCCTGGACGTGGACATCGTCTGGATCGAGGGCTATACCTCCAACGACCCGGAACTGACCGTGCCGCACCCGCGTGCCCACCTGCGCCAGTTCGTGCTCCAGCCCTGGTTGGAGATGGACCCGGACGCGGAGCTGAACGGGGTACGGGTGGCGGCGCTGCTTGCGGACGTGGACGACCAAGGGGTGCGCAAACTGTGAAGCGCACGCCGTACGAGGGGTTGATCGCCGCCGCCGGGTTCTGCGCGGCCGCCGCGGTGATTCTGGTGCGCCGGTTCTATGGGCTTTTGGAATCCGTGGACATGGTGGTGCCGCTGTCGCTGTGGGTGATGGCCGTGATCGCGGGCTGGCTCGCGCTTGTGGTACGCAAGCGCCGCAAGGAGGGCAGGGTCGGCCAGGACCGCAGCCAGCTCCACCCGGTGCAGGCGGCGCACTTCATGGTCTTTGGCAAGGCGTGCGCCTGGGCGGGCGCGGTATCCGGCGGCGTGTATGCGGGCGCGTTGAGCTACGTCGTGCCCAAGCTCGGCGTGCTCGCCGCCGCGCCCGGAGACGTCCCGCCGCTTGTTGCCGGTACCCTCGGCGGCATTGCGCTGTGCGCCGCCGGGATCTGGCTGGAGAAAATGTGCGAGGTGTCGCCGCCCAACGAGGGGCAAGGCGTTGGCTAGAGTGGTGGGCATGAGTGCCCAGAATGCGTCCCCAGACCGCGCGAACCTGTGGGTCATCGTGCCGTTTGCGGTCGCCGTCATCGGCACCGTGGTCATGCTGTTCACCAACTCCGCCAACGCGCTCAAGGTCGCGCTGATCTTCGCGCTGTGGGCTGGCGCGGCCGGCATCCTGGTCAGCGCGAAGGCGCGCCGGGACCGCGACGCGGCGGCGAATGAGGCGGCCGCCGCCGAGCAGCGCATCCAAGACCAGGAGGAGCGCCACCGTGAAGAGCTGGAGGCCAAACCCGCCGCCCAGCCGGTGGACGTGGAGGCGCTGCGCGAGCTGCAGGACCAGATCCAGGCGCTGCGCGAGCAGCTGGAGGAGCTCAACGGCCGCGTCTTCGAGTATGAACCGGCAGCCGTGCGTGCGTCCGCGCGGCGCATTACCGAGCTTGCGCCAAAGCCGGAGCCCAAGCCGGAGCCAGAACCGAACCCCACGCCGGAACCAGAACCGAAGCCGCAGGCGAGCCCTAGCCCGTCCACGGACGAGACTGCGGTGATCTCCCGCGTCCGCCCGTCCGGCGCGCCGAGTTCGGACGCCATCGCCGGCCGCATCGGCTCGCAGCCGTCGTCGCGTCCCGCCCGCAACCCGCTGTCCGACCTGATCAGCGAGCGGGAGGCAGAGAAGGCGGAGAAAATTAAGGCCGAGCCGGAGCCGACAGCCGAGGCGCGCCCCGAGCAGCGGTCGGGCCGCCGCCGCCGCGACGAGCGCGGGGACCAGGCCCTGTCCGTGGCGGAACTCCTCGCACGCCAGGGGAAGTAGATGCCGCCTCGCCTGCTGGTGGGCGCGGTGTTCGGCGCGACGCCGCTTGCAGAGCGCTTTGAGCGCGCCGGCCACACCGTCCGGCCGCTGGACATTCATGATGACCCTGGTGCGGTTGCGCATGCGGACCTCGTGCTTCTCGACGGACCTTCGGCCGACATCCGCGCCGCCTGCGAGCGCGTGGCAGACCACGCCCGCCCCCGCCAGATGTTCCTGCACACCGCGCTGGAGGAAGGCCAGCAGCTCCTCGACGACGTGGAGACCTCGCACGCCATCACCATGTGCGCCCACAACATCTTCGACAACGTGTGGGTGACCTCCGCCGCCGACGAGCTGGGCGAGACGGTGGTGGGGCTGCTCATCGCGGAAATCGGCGGGGTGAGCTTGCGCATCGCCGACCAGGCCCGCCCCGCGATCGCCGCGGCGCAAGAGCTGCGCGCCATGGAAGCGGTCGTGCGCGACGACGCGCTGGAGCTGCTCACCCAAGCGGTGCCCGGGTTCGACGCGGTCGCGCCGCAGTTTCTCCAGGCGCTGGCCGGCCCGCGCACGACCCGCTCACCGGCCCGGCTGGAGCAGCTCGTGCAGGCGGTGCCGGATCCGGGAGCGAAACGGCTGTTCGTGGACCTGGTGCGCCGGCGCGGCGAAGTAGACGGGGACACTGATACGGAACTGTGGGCGATCCACAAATACGAGGGAGGATAGATGACGTTCGAACCCGGCCAGGCGGTGGTTGTCACCGACGAGAACCTGCTGGCCACCTACGGCAGGGCGTTCCGCAAGGTAGGCAAGTCGGTCGTGGTGGTGCCGCTCGGCACCGACATCCACGGCGGGCACGTGGAGCTCATCCGCGCGGCGAAGTCGCTGCTCGGCTCGTACGTGGTGGTGACGTACTCGGGAGACGAGGTGCCGGAGGTGTTCGCCAAGGAGCGTGTGGACGTCGTGTTCCACGGCACGCTCGCCACCAAAGTGCGCGTGGATTCCGGCGCGGAACCGCTGGAAGACCCGGAGACCACCCAGCGGGAGGTCGCCCGCATCCTCGCGGCCATCAACGCCACACACGCCACGGACGTGGTGCTGGGGGAGAAGGACTTCGAGGTGCTGGTGGCCACCCAGTTTGCGGTGTCCGGCCTGCGCATGGAGTGCAAGCTCCACAGCGTGCCCACGGTGCGCACCCCGGACGGGCTGGCGCTGTCGAACAGGAATGCACGCGTAGCCGTCGATAAGCGTGACGCCGCGCTCGCCCTCTCCGCGGCCCTGACCGCAGGCGCGCACGCTGCTGAGCACGGCAAGGCCAAGGTCCTGGAGACCGCGCGTGGTGTATTGAAGGCCGCCGGGGTCGAGCCTGCGTACCTGGAGCTGCGCGATCTGGCCATGCGTGAGGCGCCCGTGGAGGGCGACGCGCGCCTGCTCACCGCCGTGGACCTCGGGGGAGTGCGGCTGACGGACAATGTGGGCCTGCCCCTGGGCGTCGGCTTCAAGCACGTCGAGGCCTGATAGCCGATAAAATGCGCCGACTCGGAGAACCAGCGACTCGACCTGCCTGTCTGCGAATAAGCTACGATTATTCGCCGTGACTACGCAGGACTTTTCAGAGCAGCAGCAGATCCGCCGGGAGAAGAGGCAGAGGCTTATCGACGAAGGGCGGGATGCCTACCCAGTCGAGGTCGACCGCACGACGTCTCTGAAAGACCTGCGCGCGAAGTACGACGGCACCCTCGAGCCCGGCGATGAGACTCAGGACGTCGTCGCCGTGGCCGGGCGCATCATGTTCCAGCGCAACACCGGCAAGCTCTGCTTTGCCACCCTGCAGGAGGGCGACGGCACGCAGCTGCAGGTCATGCTCTCGCTCGCCGAGGTCGGCGAGGAGTCCTTGGCCCAGTGGAAGGCGGACACGGACCTCGGCGACATCGTCTCCGTGCGCGGCCGCGTCATCGCGTCCAAGCGCGGCGAGCTGTCCGTCATGGCGCAGTCCTGGCACATGGCGTCCAAGGCGCTGAACCCGCTGCCGGTGGCGTTCGCGGACATGAACGAAGAGCAGCGTGTGCGCCGCCGTTACACCGACCTGATCATGCGCGAGGACGCCCGCACAAACGCCATGACCCGCATCAAGGTCATCGCCGCCGTGCGCAAGTACCTCACCGGCCTGGACTTCGTGGAGATTGAGACGCCGATGCTGCAGACGCTGCACGGCGGCGCCGCGGCCCGCCCGTTTGTCACCCGCTCCAACGCCCTGGACATCGACCTGTACCTGCGTATCGCGCCCGAGCTGTACCTCAAGCGCGCCGTGGTCGGCGGCATCGAGCGCGTGTTTGAGATCAACCGGAACTTCCGCAACGAGGGCGTGGATTCCTCCCACTCCCCGGAGTTCACCATGCTGGAGACCTACCAGGCGTGGGGCACGTACAAAGACGGCGCGGCAACGATTAAGGGCCTCGTGCAGTTCTGCGCGCAGGAGGTCTTCGGTTCCCAGACGGTGACGCTGCCGGACGGCACCGAGTACGACTTCGGCGGCGAGTGGAAGGTCCTGGAGATGTACCCCTCGCTCAACGAGGCGCTGCAGCGCAAGTTCCCGGGCCAGCCGGAAGTCACCATCGAGTCCTCCGTCGAGGAACTGAAGGGCATCGCCGAGGCGATCGGGCTGAAGGTGCCGGAAAACGCCGGCTGGCTGCACGGCAAGTTGGTGGAGGAGATCTGGGAGGAGCTGTGCTCCGACCAGCTCTACGAGCCGACCTTCGTGGTCAACTTCCCTGTGGAGACCTCGCCGCTCACCCGCGACCACCGCGACAAACCCGGCGTGACCGAGAAGTGGGACCTGTACGTGCGCGGCTTCGAGCTGGCCACCGGCTACTCCGAGCTGGTGGACCCGGTGATCCAGCGCGAGCGCTTCGAAGACCAGGCCCGCCTGGCTGCCCACGGCGACGACGAGGCGATGGTGCTCGACGAGGACTTCTTGGCAGCCATGGAGCAGGGCATGCCGCCGACAGCCGGCACCGGCATGGGCGTGGACCGCCTGCTCATGGCCCTGACCGGCCTGGGCATCCGCGAGACCGTGCTGTTCCCGATGGTCAAGCCGGAGGCGTAACAAACCATGCGTCGCCGTGTCGCCCTTGCTGCCGTGTCGTTGCTCGCCCTCGCTGGGTGCGCGGACGAGCCGGACGTCGTGGAGGTGACGGTGACCGAAACTGCCTCCAGCGCCACCCCGGCCACGACGACCGCCTCGAGTGCGGCGTCGTCGAGCACCAGCTCCACCACACCCACCGGCACGCCGCCGGACTGCTCCGACGAGGCGCTGCAGGCGTCGCCGGGGTACTCGGATTACCGGTTCTTCGGCACATGCGCTGGCGGGTTCGGGTACCCGGGGATGCCGGATAGCGATGCAAGGGCGCTGGTGACGTGGAACGGTAATTACTGGGAGAACGTCCCAGCCGACGGCATCTGGGACGGCTTGGGCCTGCAGGACGAGTGCTACAACCCGGGCAGGCTGGAGGAAATGGGCGTGCCGGAGGAAATTGCCGCACGGGTGCATCGCTGTGGCGTGTACGGGCCCGGCGAAGAGCCGCCGTCAACCCAGCAGAACTGGGAGGACGCAAGCAAGGAACGCTACATCCCGTACGTGGGGATGGGGGAGACGACGCCGGAATACGCCGCTGAGCCCGCGTGCGACGGGCGCGGCATCCTCATCGTCGATTCTGTCATCGACTACGGCGACCGCGCCGACACCGTCCACCGCCTCGCGGTCGAGGTGCTCACGGCGGATCCGACCGGGAAATCGCGCCAGTACACCTTCCCGGGCCAGTGCCCGTCGCTGCGCGCGCAGGTGAACGGTAACGACGTCTACCCCGTCTACCTCGACTTCGGCCACGACACCGAAGCGCTGTGCCGGGCGAGGGCAAACTACGGCGGCGACGCCCGCGTGCTGTCCAACCGCGCGGAATTTACAAGTCCCTGCTAGTTGTTTCTGGTGGTTATGACCAACTAACGTTTGGTGCAACCAACCATTGGGGTTGAAAGGAGCACCAGCATGGCAACCACCAAGGCGAGCCTGCAAGACCAGGCCGCTGACATCCTCGCCGGCATCGGCGGCGCGGACAACATCGCGTCCATGACGCACTGCGCGACGCGATTGCGCTTCGAGCTTCACGACGCATCCCTGGCGGACAAAGACCGCCTCGTGGCCAACCCAAAAGTGATGGGAGCGGTCCCGCAGGGCGGCAGCCACTACCAGGTCATCGTCGGCGGCGACGTGGCCACGGTGTACAACGCGATGAACTCGCTGCCGGAGATGGCCAACCGCAGCGTCTCCGACGACGAGTTGAAGAACCGGCAGCGGGACAAGGCCAAAGGCAAGGTGCCCTGGCTGGACGCGTTCTTTGAGTACCTGTCGGACTCCTTCCGTCCCATTCTCGGCGTGCTGCTCGGCGCGTCGCTGATCATCGCCTTTGCGGCGTTCTTGGACGCCTTCCACATCGTCGACTTCCGTGCCGAGGTGAAGACCCCGGGCTGGCAGTTCGTGGACGCGATGTGGAGTTCCGTGTTCTTCTTCCTGCCGGTGGCGGTGGCCTACAACGCGGGTAAGAAGCTGGGCATCGATCCGTGGGTGCCGGCCGCGGTGATGTTGGCGCTGTTCACCCCGGACTTCACCACGCTGGAGGAGCACCCGGACGTCCGCGTGGTGGACATCTTCGGCGAGCCGACCAACGTGGTCGACGTCTTCGGGCTGCCGATGATCCATAACGCCTACAACGGCAACGTTTTCGTGCCCCTGATCATGGCGGCGGTCGCCGCGCTGGTGTACAAAGCGCTGCAGAAGGTTATCCCGTCCGCGGTGCACATGGTCTTCGTGCCGTTCTTGACGCTTGTGGTGATGATCCCGGTCACCGCCTTCCTCATCGGCCCGTTCGGCTACCTGCTCGGCGCCTGGATCGGCACCGGCCTGGCGTGGATGAACGGCAACGCACCGTTCGTGTTCGCGCTCCTGATCCCGATGCTCTACCCGTTCCTGGTGCCGCTTGGCCTGCACTGGCCGCTCAACGCGCTGATGCTGGTGAACATCGACACCCTCGGCTACGACTTCATCCAGGGCCCCATGGGCGCCTGGAACTTCGCCTGCTTCGGTGCGACTGCCGCGGTCCTGGCTATTTCTCTGCGCGACCACGACCCGCTGATGCGCCAGACCTCCGGCTCGGCCCTCGCAGCCGGCCTGCTGGGTGGCATCTCCGAGCCGTCGCTCTACGGCATTCACCTGCGGTACAAGAAGATCTACCCGCGCATGTTGGTGGGTTGCTTCGCCGGCGGCCTGACCATCGCCATTCTGGGCACCCCGTTCGGCGGCGTGAAGACGGGCGCGTTCGTGTTCACCTCCCTCCCGACCATGTTCGTCTTCGACCCGGTGTGGGTGTACATGCTCGCGATCGCCGTGGCGTTTGTCACCTCCTTCCTGATCATCTTCATCACCGACTACCGCACGCCGGAAGAGAAGGCGGAGGCGCTCGCGCGCGCGGCTGCGGCTCGCAACGAGGTCAATGAAGCAACCGAGGAGGCCGAAGAGGTTGCTCCGGCGCAGGTCGCTGCGGAGCAGACGTCGCAAAGCAGTGTGCTCGCCCCGATCGCGGGCGAAGTGGTCCCGATGGAGGCGCTGTCAGACGCCGCTTTCGCGTCCGGCGCGCTGGGGCAGGCGGTCGGCGTCACGCCGACAAACGGCACGCTCACCGTGGTCGCACCTGCGGCCGGCAAGGTGATTTCCGTAGCCAAGACCGGCCACGCGTACGGCATCAAAACCGACGATGGCGTCGAGCTCCTCGTCCACATCGGCGTGGACACGGTCAAGCTCGGCGGCGAAGGGTTTACCCCGCTGGTGGAGAAGAAACAGACGGTGGCTGCGGGCGACCCGCTGGCGGAGGTGGACTTCGCCGCCGTCGCTGACCACGGCGTGGACACCACCGTGATCACTACAGTGGTGAACTCAAAGAAGCTCGGCGGCGTCAACGACATCGCGGATGGCGCCGTCGCCGCCGGGGATCCGATTCTTGAAGTGCACTCTGAGGTGAACACACATGTCTAACCGCACCGTCCTGCACGGCATCGGCGTCTCCGCAGGCACCGCCTCCGGCCCCGTCGCCGTGGTCACGCCGGCCGTCGGCATCGACGAGCATGAGCCCGCCTCCGTCGACCCCCAGGCCGACGGCGAGCGCATCCGCGCCGTGCTTCACGGCGTCGCAGCTTCGCTCACTGCCCGCGCCGAGCACGCGAACTCCGACGCGTCGAAGGCCGTGCTGGAGGCGACGGCGGCTTTGGCCACCGACAAGGGGCTTATCCGCGGCATTGACAAGGAGCTGAAGAAGGGCGCGGGCGCTACCAAGGCGATCCACGACGCGGTGGAGGTGTACGCGGAAAAGCTGCGCAAGCTCGGCGGTTACATGGCTGAGCGCGTGACCGACCTCTACGACATCCGCAACCGCGCCACCGCCCGCCTGCGCGGCCTGCCGGAGCCGGGGGTGCCCGACATGGAAACCCCGTCCATTCTGGTCGCGCACGACCTCGCGCCGGCGGAAACAGCGACGCTGGATCAAAACCTGGTGTTGGGCATTGTCACCGAGGCCGGCGGCGCGACTTCGCACACCGCGATCCTTGCCGCGCAGCTGGGCATCCCGTGCGCGGTGCAGGTCAAGGGCATCGCCGACGCGGTTGTAGACGCGCCGCAGGTTGCCCTCGACGGCGGCGTGGGCGAAGTCATCGTCGCCCCGAACACCTCGGACGTGGAAGAGCTTGAAGAGCGCTCCCGTCGCCGTGCCGCTGCGCTGGCCGGATCGTCCGGCGAGGGTGCGACCCGGGACGGCACGAAGGTCAAGCTGCTGGCCAACATCGGCACCGCAGAAGATGCGGAGAAGGCGGCCGCGCAGGACCTCGAGGGATCCGGCCTGTTCCGCTCCGAGTTCCTCTTCCTGGACCGCGAGTCCGCGCCGACGGTGGAGGAGCAGGCGGAGACGTACACGAAGGTGCTGCAGGCGTTTGGCACCCGCCGTGTGGTGGTGCGCACCCTCGACGCAGGCGCCGACAAGCCGCTGTCCTTCGCCGACCTCGGGGAGGAAGAAAACCCCGCGCTGGGCCGCCGCGGCCTGCGCCTCTCCCAGGCCCGCGAGGACCTGCTCACCGACCAGCTCACGGCCCTCGCAACGGCGGCGGCAAATGTGCCGGACGCCGAGCTGTGGGTGATGGCCCCCATGGTCGCCACCGTGGACGAAGCCAAGTGGTTCGCGCAGCGCGCTCGAGCGGCCGGCCTGGCAAAAGTCGGCGTGATGGTCGAGACCCCCGCTGCGGCAATCCGCGCCTGGCAGGTGCTGGAAGAGGTCGACTTCGCCTCCATCGGCACCAACGACCTGTCGCAGTACACGATGGCCGCAGACCGTATGCAGGGCGAGCTTGCAGACCTGCTTTCCCCGTGGCAGCCGGCCGTGTTGTCCATGATCCGCGAGACCTGCCGCGGCGGCGAAGCCACCGGCAAGCCCATCGGCGTGTGCGGCGAGGCTGGCGGCGACCCGCTCATGGCGCTCGTCCTTGTCGGCCTGGGCGTGAAGTCCCTGTCCATGGCGCCGGGCAAGGTCAACGCTGTGCGCGCCGCGCTGCGCCTCCACGACTTTGACACCTGCCGCCAGATGGCCAACTTCGCCGTAGACGCGCGTACCGCTCGCGACGCACGCGAGGCAGTGCTGGCCCTCGCGGATCCGGTGCTCAAAGATCTGCTGTGATCCACGGAATCGACGTCGATAGCCAGGGGCGCTGCGCCCACTGGCACTCCGAGCGCGACGTCGTGGCCAACATGTGCGGCGCGTGCGGGAAGCTGTGGGCGTGCTCGCTGTGCCACGACGAGTGCGAGAACCACAGCTTCGCACCCGTGGATCGGAGGGAGCGCTCCGTGATGTGCGGGGCGTGCGGGTACATGATGACCCACGCCGAGTACGGCGCCTCCTGCCCTTCGTGCGGCCACCCCTTCAACCCTGGTTGCAAGAACCACGAAGCCGTGTACTTCCTGCCTGTTCGCTAAGGGTGAACACCCCTTTTCACCTGCGCTTTTTGACGTCCATCCGGCGAAGAACCGCAAAAGGAGGGAAGTGATGTCGGACCCCGGCGTTATGGTTGGGGACAACTGATTGAGGAAAGAAGGGGTCAGCCACATGTTCGAGCGGTTTACCGACCGGGCCCGTCGTGTCATCGTCCTTGCACAGGAGGAGGCGCGCGAGCTCAACCACAATTACATGGGCACCGAGCACATTCTGCTCGGCCTGATCAAGGAGGGCGAGGGCGTCGCAGCGAAGGCGCTTGAGTCCATGGGCATTAACCTCGACGACGTCCGCCGCGAGGTCATCGACATTATCGGCCACGGATCCCAGCCCGTGACCGGCCACATCCCGTTCACCCCGCGCGCGAAGAAGGTGCTGGAGCTTTCTCTGCGCGAGGGTCTGCAGATGGGCCACAAGTACATCGGCACCGAGTTCCTGCTGCTCGGCCTGATCCGTGAAGGTGACGGCGTTGCGGCGCAGGTGCTGATTAAGCTCGGCGCGGATCTCCCGCGCGTGCGCCAGCAGGTTATCCAGCTGCTCTCCGGCTACGAGGGTGGCGAGGGCCAGAACCCGGAGGCGCCCCAGCAGGGCACGCCGGGCTTCGCAGGCGCGGGTGCCGGCGCATCACGGGGCGGCAGCGGCCCGCAGGGCGGAGAGCGCTCCAACTCCCTGGTGCTGGACCAGTTTGGCCGCAACCTCACCGCCGCGGCCAAGGAAGGCAAGCTCGACCCGGTTGTCGGCCGCGACAAGGAGGTCGAGCGCGTCATGCAGGTGCTGTCGCGCCGCACGAAGAACAACCCGGTACTCATCGGTGAGCCCGGCGTGGGCAAGACCGCTGTGGTGGAGGGCCTGGCTCTCGACATCGCCAACGGCAAGGTCCCCGAGACGCTGAAGGACAAGCAGCTCTACTCGCTGGACCTGGGTTCCCTGGTTGCAGGCTCCCGCTACCGCGGCGACTTCGAGGAGCGCCTGAAGAAGGTGCTCAAGGAGATTAACCAGCGCGGCGACATCATCCTGTTCATCGACGAGATCCACTCCCTCGTCGGCGCAGGTGCCGCCGAGGGTGCTATCGACGCTGCATCGCTGCTCAAGCCGAAGCTGGCCCGCGGCGAGCTGCAGACCATCGGCGCTACCACGCTGGACGAGTACCGCAAGCACATTGAGAAGGACGCCGCGCTCGAGCGCCGCTTCCAGCCAGTGCAGGTAGACGAGCCGTCCGTGGAGGACACCGTCCAGATTCTCAAGGGGCTGCGCGACCGCTACGAGGCGCACCACCGAGTCTCCTACACGGATGACGCGCTGAAGGCAGCCGCAACATTGTCGGACCGCTACATCAACGACCGATTCCTGCCGGATAAGGCCGTCGACCTGCTCGACGAGGCTGGCGCACGCATGCGCATCAAGCGCATGACCGCCCCGGAGGGCCTGCGCGAGGTGGACGACCGCATTGCGGAGGTGCGCAAGGAGAAGGAAGCGGCGATCGATGCCCAGGACTTCGAAAAGGCCGCCGGCCTGCGCGACACCGAGCGCAAGCTGGGGGAGGAGCGCTCCGCTAAGGAGCAGAAGTGGCGCTCCGACGACCTGGAGGACATCGCCGAGGTCGGCGAAGAGCAGATCGCGGACGTGCTGGCCAACTGGACCGGCATCCCCGTGTTCAAGCTCACCGAGTCCGAGTCGAACCGCCTGCTCAGCATGGAAGACGAGCTGCACAAGCGGATCATCGGCCAGGACGAGGCCGTCAAGGCCGTGTCCCGCTCCATCCGCCGCACCCGCGCTGGCTTGAAGGACCCGAACCGTCCGTCCGGTTCCTTCATCTTCGCCGGCCCGTCCGGTGTGGGTAAGACGGAGCTGTCCAAGGCGCTGGCAGAGTTCCTGTTCGGCGACGACGACTCCCTGATCCAGGTGGATATGGGCGAGTTCCACGACCGCTTCACCGCCTCCCGTCTTTTCGGTGCCCCTCCGGGATACGTCGGCTACGAGGAGGGTGGCCAGCTCACCGAGAAGGTGCGCCGCAAGCCGTTTAGCGTCGTGCTCTTCGACGAGATTGAGAAGGCTCACAAGGAGATCTACAACACGCTGCTCCAGGTGCTCGAGGAGGGCCACGTCACCGACGGCCAGGGCCGCAACGTGGACTTCAAGAACACGGTGCTGATCTTCACTTCCAACCTGGGCACCTCGGACATTTCCAAGCCGGTGGGCCTTGGCTTCACGGGCGACGGTGCGGTCGATTCCGATGCGCAGTACGAGCGCATGAAGGGCAAGGTGCACGACGAGCTGAAGAAGCACTTCCGCCCGGAGTTCCTCAATCGCATCGACGAGATTGTCGTGTTCAAGCAGCTCAGCCAGGACGAGATTGTCCAGATGGTGGATCTGCTCACCTCC
The DNA here is from genome assembly GCF_000747315.1 of Corynebacterium ureicelerivorans. NCBI lineage: Bacteria > Bacillati > Actinomycetota > Actinomycetes > Mycobacteriales > Corynebacteriaceae > Corynebacterium > Corynebacterium ureicelerivorans. Next base: position 1,918,880 of record NZ_CP009215.1, on the reverse strand, counting down.
CGCGTGGACAAGAACCTGGCCGCGCAGGACATGGGCATCGAGCTGACCGAGAACGCGAAGAACCTCCTCGCGGTCCGCGGCTTCGACCCGGTGCTGGGCGCCCGCCCGCTGCGCCGCACGATCCAGCGCGAGATCGAGGACGTTTTGTCCGAGAAGATCCTCTACGGCGAGATTGGCGCCGGCGAGATCATCACGGTGGACGTCGAGGGTTGGGACGGCGACGTCGAGGCTGCCCGCAAGGAGCGCGGCAAGGCTGCGCCGGACGCGACCTTCACCTTCACGCCGCGTCCGCGCCCGCTGCCCGCCGAGAGCTTCGACGTGGAGCCGGAGGACGAGGTCCGCGACATCGAGCCGGAGCACGCCGAGCCGGAGACCGAGGCCTCCGAGTTCCCGGACGAGCGCGACGGGGATGACGCCGATCAGAACGGCAACCAGCCCAACGAGGGCAACGGCCCGGAGCCGGTGTAACACCGCCCAGGAGCAAGCCCCTCCGCCACCCTTGATGCAGGGTGGCGGAGGGGTTCTCGCTGTTTGTACACTGCCCCGCATGGGAATTCAGTACCGCAAGCGCCAAAAAATCAGCGACGATAGCTGGTTGAACTACTCCAAGTCCGGCGTCTCTGCGTCAAAGAAGATCGGCCCCGTCACCTTCAACTCCCGCGGCGGCGTGTACGTGAAGCTGCCGGGCGGCCTGCACTACCGCGGCAGGTGGAAGTAGCCGTTCTCGTCCTGCTCGGCTAGCCCGTCTTCAAGCAGAGAAAACAGCGCGCGGGAACGCTGTGCGGCGTCGGGCCAGGCGGCGTGGATGCGCTCTTGCTCCACTGGTCCCTCCGCTTCCCGCAGCACCCGCATGATTTTTCCGCGCACCTGGCGGTCTGTCCCCGCAAACTTCTGGGAACGCCTCGGGGCCTCCGCTGCAGGCTGGCCAGCGGCAAGCCACGCGCACTCCGCACGCACCGGGCACACACCGCACTGCGGCGACCGGGAGGTGCACACCAGGGCGCCAAGCTCCATCAACCCCACCGAGAACTCCGGGCCGTTCTGGGCGGGGAGCAGCTGCGCGACCTCGTCGATTTCTTTCTTCCCCGGCTTCCCCAGCGCCTCGCCGCGCTCCACGCGCGCGACCACGCGCCGCACATTCGTATCCACCACCGGCACGTTCTTGCCGTACGCGAAGCACGCCACCGCCCGCGCCGTGTAGTCCCCGATGCCCGGAAGCGCCAGCAGCGTATCGACGTCCTCCGGCACCCTCCCACCATGGTCCCGCACGATCGTCTGGGCGCATTCCTTCAACCGGAGCGCCCGGCGGGGGTAGCCGAGGCTGCCCCAGGCGCGCAGTATTTCGTCGGTGCCAGTCTGGGCGAAAGCGGCCGGGGTGGGCCAGCGCTCGATCCATTCCTGCCAGATGGGTGCCGCCCGCTCAACCTGGGTTTGGTGGCTCATCACTTCACTGAGCAGCACACCCCACGGAGAGGTTCCCGGCGCTCGCCAGGGCAGGTCCCGGGCGTTGGCCCGGTACCAATTGATGATCTTGTCTGGGCGCAGATTGGTCACAATGCGTGCAAGAATAGTGCCCATGACTACACCAACCGACCTTCAGTCCGCTTCTTCTCCCCGCGAGGTGTGGGAGCTCCTCCGCGCCGGCAACGAGCGTTTCTCCACAGGTAACACCGCCGAGCCGCGCCGCGACCCAGAAACACGCCAGCAGCTCACCGCCGGGCAAAACCCGGCCGTATGCGTGATTGGCTGCTCCGACTCGCGCGTCCCGGTGGAGCTGCTGTTCGATGCGGGCTTCGGCGACATCTTTGTCATCCGCACTGCTGGCGGCTGCGTGGATTCGGCCGTGGCCGCGTCCGTGGAGTTCGCTGTCGAGGGCCTCGGCGTGGACCTCGTGCTGTTCCTCGCGCACGAAAACTGCGGCGCTGTTGGTGCCGCGGTGAGCGCGCTGGACTCGGGCGAGATCCCTTCGGGGCTCACCCGCGTGTTCGTGGAGAAGATCGCGCCCTCCGTCGTGGAGGCAAGGGCACGTGGCGAGCATGTGGAACTCGCGCACGCCCGCAACGGTGCCGAGCACATTGCGGCACGCATCCCGTCTGTGATGGCGGGGCTGGAGAACAAGACGGTCGGCGTCGTCGGTGCCCGCTACCGACTGTCGGACGGCCGTGTCGACACCACCTACGAAAACTTCGGTGATTAAGTTATAGGCATGTCGAACCAGCGCCCACTGCCTCCAGAGATTTACATGCGCCGTCGTGTGGCGGCACTCGTCATCATGCTGGTTGTTGTGGCGCTGCTGGTGTGGGGGCTTACCGCGTTTGCGCGCAGCGGCAATTCGGACGAATCCGGAGACGCCACGCAAGCCCCCGAAACGCCGTCTACCACGTTGGCCACCGAGCCGACGGTGGAATTGTCCACCACCGCCGAAACGACGCGGACCACCGAGCCCACCGCGGCCAAGACCACCGAGCCCACCGCGAGCACGGAGGCGGCACCCGCGAAGAAGGGCTCGTGCGAGCTCGGCGACCTGCGGGTCCAGTCCTCGAGCAACCAGCCCTCGTACGCCGAAGGCGCTCAGCCGGTGTTCTACATGGAAGTGGAAAACCCAACCGACACGGACTGCGTGATCAATTTGGACGACAATCCCCTGCGCTTCGAGGTCTACGACATGGCGTCCAACGAGCGCATTTGGTCCGACATCGACTGCTACCCGCCGGTGGTCGGCGGGACGGTTGACTTCGCGCCGGGGGAGAAGCGACGCTGGGAGGCCCGCTGGTCTGGCACCGCGTCCCAGCCGGGGCAGTGCGACGACCGCGCCGAAGTCAAGGCAGGTTCCTACTTCCTCCACGGTGTGATCGGGGAAAACGCCTCCGAGGCCAGCCCCTTCAACATCACCTAGACACCGCTCACTGCAGCGCGGCGAGCGCCTCGCCGAGGGTGGAGACGTGGCGCACCGCCATGCCATCTACGTCGATTTGCTCGCCCGCTGGCACGATGGCGTTGGTGTAACCCATGCGCGCGGCCTCCTGGAGGCGACGGCCGAGGTTGGGCACACGGCGAATCTCTCCCGCGAGGCCGACTTCGCCCACAACCACTGTCTTGGCGGGCAACGGTGTGTCGTGCAGGCTGGACCACGTGGCTAACGCGACAGCGAGGTCTGTGGCAGTTTCCGTAATCTTCACGCCGCCCACCGTGGCCACGTAGGCGTCCTTGTCGTTCGTTCTCTCGCCGCAGCGGGCCTGCAGCACCGCCAGCACCATCGGCACCCGGTTGAAGTCCAGGCCCGTCACCACGCGCCGAGGGCTCTTATTTACCGGGTCCACCGTCAGCGCTTGCACTTCCGCCAGGATGGGTCGCACGCCGTCCATCGCCACGGTCACCGCGGACCCGTCCGGTGTCCGCCCCCGGTGGGAGAGAAACAGCCCGGAGGGGTCTGGCACCTCGCGGATCCCGCCGGAGGTTTGCTCGAAGCAACCGACCTCGTCGGTAGCGCCGAAACGGTTCTTGATGCCGCGCAGCATTCTCAGCGACGACTGCCGGTCCCCCTCAAAGTTCAGCACCACGTCCACCAGGTGCTCGAGCACGCGGGGACCGGCCACGTTGCCGTCCTTGGTCACGTGGCCTACTAGAAGGACCGGGATGTTGGTCGTCTTCGCCAGCGTGGTCAACGCCGCCGTCACCGCACGGGATTGCGCAACTCCGCCTGCGACGCCCTCCACGCCGGCCGCGTGCATGGTCTGCACGGAATCCACGATGAGGAGCGAGGGTTTGAGCTGCTCCACGTGCCCGAACACCACGTCGAGGTTAGACTCGGCGGCGAGGTAGAGCGTGTCGTGCAATGCGTCGGTACGCTCGGCGCGGGCGCGCACCTGCCCGGCCGATTCCTCGGCGGTGACGTACAGCGCCTTGCGCCCCTGCGCCGCCCAGCGCGACGCCACCTCCAGCAGCAACGTGGACTTTCCTACGCCGGGCTCACCCGCCATCAGCACCACCGAGCCAGGGACGACACCCGAACCGAGCACCCGGTCGAGCTCCCCGATGCCCGATTTCACGGTGGCCGTCGCGGCGGCCTCGATCTTGGTGATGGGGTGAGCCGGCGCGGACGGGGTCAGAGCTGCCGTTTTCACCGGGCCCGCGGCGACCGGCGCCTCCTCCTGGAGTGTCCCCCATGACCCGCACTCCGGGCAGCGCCCCAGCCACTTGGGGGAGGAGTAGCCGCACTCAGTGCAGGTGTGGATGACGCGTGGTTTTTTAGCCATGCGCGACACCGTATAACACGGACCCGACATGACGTTCGAACATGAAAAAACCGCTGGCCAGGCCAGCGGTGAGCGGTGAGGAGAACGCTAGTTCTCGCGGTCCTCCTGACCGGATGCGAGGATCGGGGCCGACACCGTGGCCGCAACCTCGACGGAGCCGGTGTCGAAGTTGAATTTCACCGGGATGTTGCCGCCGTAGGCGAAGTCGTCGTTGGCCAGGGCGGTAGCGGTGTACTGGATGCAGTTGCCGTTGCGGTCCTGCGGCATGCGCTCCAGGCCGTCCTTGGAATCCGCAACGAGCGCGCAATTGTAGGCGATGGTGGCGTTGTCCCCGAGCGCCGCCTTTTGCCCGTCTACTTCCACGGACTGCAGCGTGTGGTCCCGCATCGAGGTGTCCTGGTTGGTCGCGGTGAACTTCACGGCGGCCTGGCCGTCCTCCGCGAGCACCACGTTGACGTCGCGCACGGAAAGCGCGCCGTCTTCGGTGGAGCCGCTCGCGCCGTCGACGGCCGCGACCTGGCTGGAGGTCTGGGTGATCTGGCCGGCGGAGCAGCCGACGAGGGCCAGGGATGCACAGCCTGCGACTGCGACCGCGGCGACGCGCTTCAGGGACTTCACGGGGTGTCCTCCATCAATCAACTCATTCGAGGGTTTTCTCCGCATTACTCTAGCGTCTGCACAGCAAGTTTTCCCACCGGCTCCCCCTATACGGAGCGGGGACCTTTGGTCGTCGATAGGCAAAATGCTCGGTGGTAAGGTGGTGGGGTCTGAACTTCGCCTATCGACACAAGGAGCCGCAATGGAATTCAAGGTCGGAGAAGTGGTTGTGTACCCGCACCACGGAGCGGCCCGCATCGCCGACATCGAGCAGCGCGAGATGCGCGGGGAAACGCTCGATTACCTGGTGCTGCAGATCCTCCACTCGGACCTTGAAGTGCGCGTCCCGGTGAAGAATTCCGAGCTCGTCGGCGTGCGCGACGTGGTCAACGAGGAGGGCCTGCAAAAGGTGTTCTCCGTGTTGCGTGAGACGGACGTGGAGGAGGCCGGCAACTGGTCCCGCCGCTACAAGGCGAACCAGGAGCGCCTCGCTTCCGGCGACATCAACAAGGTCGCTGAGGTTGTGCGCGACCTCTGGCGCCGCGACCAGGGCAAGGGTCTATCCGCAGGCGAGAAGCGGATGCTGGGCAAGGCGCGCCAGATCCTGGTGGGTGAGTTGGCGCTGGCCGAGCCCGTGGATGAGGCGAAGGTCGAAGAGATCGGCAAGCAGATCCAGGCCATCATCGACGAGCAGGTCAAGGCCGGTATTTCCGAGGACCCGGGCCAGATCGACGACGATGACGAGGTGGATCTGGACGACCTCTCCTTCGACGACGAGGACGACGACAACTAAGTTGCGTCGCAAAGTCGTAGCAGTCGTCGCCGCTGCGGGCCAAGGCACCCGCTTGGGGGCGGAGGTGCCCAAGGCGTACGTCGAGCTCGGCGGCCGCACGCTTCTGGAGCGCTCGGTGGCGACGATGTCGCAGGTTGCGGACCATGTTGTTGTGGTGGTCAGCCCCGACATGGAGGCTCGCGCGAGGTCCACCCTCGCAGCCCACGAGGTGCAGCTGGTGCACGGCGGCGCCGAACGCGCCGACTCCATTTACGCCGCGCTCAACGCAATTTCGCTTGACGACGCCTGCGTCTTGATCCACGACGCCGCCCGGGCACTGACCCCCGAGTCGATGGGCTCTCGCGTGTCCGACGCCGTGGTCGGGGGCGCCCCAGCTGTCGTGCCGGTCGTGCCGGTGTCGGATACCGTGAAGCGGGTCGCGGGGGACGTGGTCGAGACGACCTTGGATCGATCCGTGCTGCGCGCCGCTCAGACGCCGCAGGGGTTTGACCTGCGCCTCCTGCGCGAAGCGAACGAGAAATACCTGGCGGAGAAGCCGTCGTTCGTGGCTACCGACGACGCTTCGCTCATGGAGTGGTTCGGAGTGCCGGTGACCATCGTGGAGGGGGATGCGCTAGCGTTCAAGATCACCACTCCGCTGGATCTGCGGTTGGCGGAAAACGTTGTCGGCGCACTCTAGTTATCGAACATAGTGGTGGAAATTTTTCTGGGAAACCCTTGACGTACCGTTCTGTCGAAGCTATATTCGAACGTAGGTACGAGGGGGGGTGGAATGAACGCACATTTCGCAACCGAGCGGGAAGGGTGCCCTATCGCTGCTGCTGGGCAAGCGCGGCGCGACGCTGAATTCCAAATGTTCCAGCGCTACGCCAAGCCGCTGGCCGAAGTGGACGACTTTGAGCTAGAGGCCTGCTCCATCGCGCTCGCCGCGGGGGAGAGTCAGGCGTGGGCTGAGACGGGGATACTCGGGTACTCCGTCCTCGCCGATCTGCCCAGGCTCCGGGAGCTTCAGGTGGAAACTCGCCGGCTGGATGTCCGCAGGCTCTCGGCTATCGAGTCCACGTTGAACCGGCTCAACGACCTTGCCACACCGGACATTCTCGCAGATATGGATGCCTACCTGGTCAAGGTGTTCACTCCGCGTGTGGCCGGGGCGGAGCTGCCGTCGCCAAGTTCGCTGAAACGCCGCCTGCGGGAACGGATTCAGCGCATCGATGCCAAGTTGGCGCCTAACCAGAAGAAGATCAAGGACCGGAAGAAAGCAAAGGATGCCCCCTTCGGCACGTGCCGGGGCACGTTCTACGGCCAAGATGACGGGGATGCGGGGCTGAACGTGTCTGGCGACGCCGCCACCATCGGCCTGATGGAGCGCTACACCGAGCAGATCGCACGCGAGCACAAGCTCTCACGGGACGATGCGCTCAAGGCCATCCTCACCGGCGAGGTGAAGGCCACGCCGAAGGTTGTGCTCTACATGTTCACCTCGAAAACGCCGGGCAGCTCCTACTACATACCAAACTTCGGCTGGACCGACGCCGACGGGACTGCCGCGGTGGAGGCAATGCTGGAAGATAACCCTCCCCACGTCATCGACCTGGACGCCGCTGAGGGTGCGGAAACTCAAGCCTACGTCCCCTCCACCGCCATGCGAGCGCTGGTGCAAGCCAGAGACGGAACCTGCCCCTGGCCCGGTTGCAGCGTTAAAGCCGAAAACTGCCAGCTAGACCACCGCGTCCCCTATGACGAGGGAGGCAAGACCACCCCCTCCAACCTGTTCTGCTTGTGCGCACACCACCACAACATCAAGACCGGCCGCCGCGTGTACTACGTGCCGGACCCCGTCACCGGAGACATCGTGTGGTTGCACGCTGACGGCACGTTCCAGGTGACAGAAGCCGGCGGGTTCCTTACGGACTATCTCCAGCCGGAGTACCCCCGGTGGCGAACGACCCTCGAACAGCGCCGTCAGCAGCGACGCGACCGGGCTGAGTTTTACCACCGCTGCCACTCCGCTGTGGAGCAGTACGAGCAGGATCGGGACTACGAAACGTGCATGGCCACCATCCACGAGCTGGAGGAAAAGTTCGGCAGGCGCTTCGAGTACCCGCCCGAGAAAGAGCCGGAACTCACACCGCAGCTCCTTGCCGCGTTGGAGGAGTACCTCCGGGACATGGCGCACGAAACAAGCCGGGAGTTCTACCTCATCCGTGACTACCCGCCGGACCACGACTTTCAGGATCCTGAAGTACCGTCGTACGCATGACAGATCTCCGAGTAGGCACGGCGTTTGACGCCCACCAGATCCAAGCCGGGAAAGCATGCTGGATCGCCGGCATCCTGCACGAAGGCCAGGACGGCTGCGAGGGGCATTCCGACGGTGACGTGGTCAGCCACGCCATCGTGGATGCCGTCCTATCCGCGTCGGGCCTGGGTGACCTCGGCTCGTTCGTCGGCGTGGGGCGCCCGGAATACGACGGGGTGCGCGGGGTCGAGCTTCTGCAGGAGCTCAAGGAACTGATTGAAAACCAAGGCCACCGGGTGGTGAACGTCTCGGCCCAACTCATCGGGCAGACCCCGAAGATGGGGCCGGTGCGGGAAGAAGCCGAGCGGGTCCTGTCGGAGGCGCTCGGTGCCCCGGTGTCCGTTTCAGCGACAACCACGGACCGCATGGGGTTCACCGGCAGCGGAGAGGGGCGGGCGGCCATTGCAACGGCGCTAGTGGAACGAAAGTTCCCCACCCCGTAACGAAAGATCCCACTTCACTTTCTCGGGTTCCGCCGAGGAAATTTTGGGGTTACTGTGACCCCATGCGAAAGATCAGGACAGCACTCGTTGCGGTGCTTGGAACGGTCGCGATGGCGCACGCCCCGATCGCGGCGGCGATTCCGGCTATGCCGCAGGGATACCCAATCGAGGGGCTCGACACCGCCTGCCAGGCCGGAGTCACCCCGGAGTGGCGCTACGGCGAAACAGCCCGCCGCTACCTGGCGGACGGCACCCTCCAGTTCACCAACAACACCGATCAGACCGTGCCGTACACGGCGACGGTGGAAACGGGCACCAACCGCAAGATCGAGGCGAACTCGAAGGCCGCGCTGCCGAGCGGGTGGGACACCACCGCCAAGAGCGACATCGGTTTGAAAGAGTCCAATGGCTGGATCGAGGGCGAAACCTTTGGGCCCATCGAGCTTGGGCCGGGCGAGTCCTTCCGCGTGGATTACGGCGTGCTGGAGAAGGACTTCATCTCCATGTTCATGACCTGCGACAACGGCGTTCTGCGCAACGCCCCGGGCGCGAACGTCATCCGCGGCACGGGCCCGGCGGAGCGCTACGCCTTCGCCTACATCATCAAGGCGGACGGCTCCGTGTCCAACCTCGCCATGGAGATCCCGTCTCGCGCTGAGGGCGCCAATTCCCGGCCGTCGGGCGACACCTACACAGCCACCTCGGGCCCGAGCCTGGAGAAGGTGGCGGACGAGCGCGACACCGTGGTCAAGCCGGATGCCCAGTTCCGTCGCGACAAGGAGTGGCCCGAGCTGAACCAGCCGGCACGCCAGGGCGACAAGTCCTACTACCCGTACGACATCGAGGCCGTGGCGCCGACGTTCCGCAAGCCGGGCTACTCCCAGGACTTCCTCAACTGGTCTAAGGGCGACTACACCTTCAGGCCCGTTACGGACTACGTCGTCGGTGCGGAGAACAACCAGTACGTCAACTGGATGGGCAACGGCGGCCGGCTGCCGCAAGGCTGGCTGTCCTCGGTCGGCGCGGTCAAGCGGGCGTACATGCCGGTGAATACTGCGCTCAAGCCCATCGACCTGCAGCCGGGCGACCGTGTCCACATCGAGTACGGCACGACCATGACGCGGATTAACTACCGCGAAATCTCCGCTGGCCGGGACGGCAAGTACTCCCGCGTGACGGCCCACCCGCAGTCTGCGGCCCCGTCCGGTTTCTGGGCCGAGGCCACAGTGACTGGCAAGGACGGGTCCACGCGGACCATCGACGTCACTCCCGACGAGTACCGCAACCTCCCTGTTCCCACACAGACCTACCTCTAAGGAATCATCATGAAACGCACCATTGCTTTGCTCACCGCCGCCGCATTCGCCCTTGCGCCCGCCGCGAACGCCCTGCCGCAGCGCGACTACGACGCGACCAACCCGACCACCATCGGCGCGAAGTGCGCCAACCCGGGCGACCGCGGCCAGACGGTGGAGATCGTCCGCAGCTACTTCGACGGCTCCGCCGGCACCTGGACCGTGTCCAACTACAACGATGAGCCGATTTCTGTGACCCGCTCCGTCACGGAGACGAAGACCAAAACCTGGAACGTTACCGCCGGCCTGAGCTTCGACGTGGCCAAGCTGATCCAATTCACGTTCTCCACCAGCTACACGGACCAGCAGTCCTACGAGGTGGGCGAGAAGATCGGCCCGTACAACATCGCGCCGGGCAAGACCGCTGTGCTGCAGGCTGGTTGGATCGTGTCCGACTTCCGCGGCCAGGAGACCGTCTGCGGCGCCGACCACACCTGGCAGGGCGCGGGCAACACCTTCACCGCGACCATGCCGAAGGAGCGCCACGTCCGCGTCAGCACCCGCGACAACACCGATTGGGTGGCGTAAATGAAGAAGGTCGTGCCTGCGCTGCTGGCATGTCTGGCGCTCGCCGCCCCAGCAAATGCCGAGTCCTACGATTTCGAGCTCCCGCAGCGGTGGAACGAGGACCTCGCGCCGGGGACCCACTGCGCCACCCCGGGCAGGACGGACACGTACGTCGAGGCCACCCGCCGCTGGTTCAAGCAAACGGATGCGGCGAGCGTGAGCAACGACACCGAAGCACCGGTGCCCGTGGAGCAGACTGTGAAGGAAAAGCGCGTGCAGACGCTGGAGGTCTCCGGCACCTTCACGCCCAAGGGGGATTTGGTCAAGAACGTCTCCCGCGCGTACGGCTGGAAGTACGTCCACGAGGTGTACTGGTCGCTGAACCAGGTGGTCGGCCCGTACATGCTTGACTCGGGCAAGCAGGGCCGGCTCGTGTGGGGCTTCACCATGCTTGATGGGGACGCCCAGGACGTCAAGTGCAGCCCGGACCAGGTGTGGCAGCCGATTGGCCAGCCGTACTCCTTCAGCGTCCCCGAGGCCCGCTACTCGGAGCTGAGGGTGGAGTCCACCCAGCTGTAGACTGCTGTGTTGTGAATCAACGCATCTTCGACACCAAGACCCGCACACTGCGCGACTTCGAGCCGCTTACACCCGGCCGTGTCTCCATGTACGTGTGCGGCGCCACCCCGCAGGCCAAGCCCCACATTGGGCACCTGCGCTCCGGTGTCGCGTTCGACATCGTGCGCCGCTGGTTCCTTGCCAACGGCTACGACGTTGCGTTTGTGCGCAACGTCACCGACATCGACGACAAGATCCTGACCAAGGCGAGCGAGCACGGCCGCCCCTGGTGGGAGTGGGTGTCCACCCACGAGCGCGAATTCACCCGCGCCTACGACACCCTCGGTGTGCTCCCGCCGTCCGTGGAACCGCGGGCGACCGGCCACGTGACCCAGATGGTCGAGTACATGCAGCGGCTTATCGACGCTGGCTTCGCCTACCCCCGCGACGGGTCCGTTTACTTCGACGTCAACGCGTGGGTGAACGGGGGCGGGGACTATGGCTCGATCTCCGGCAACCGGCTGGAGGACATGACGGGCGACGACCCCGACTTCGCGCTGTGGAAGGCCGCGAAACCGGGCGAGCCGAGCTGGCCCACCCCGTGGGGCCCGGGCAGGCCCGGCTGGCACCTGGAGTGCTCGGCAATGTCCACGTGGTACCTGGGCCCCGAGTTCGACATCCACGGCGGCGGGCTTGACCTGCAGTTCCCGCACCACGAAAACGAGCAGGCGCAGTCCCACGCCGCCGGGGACGGCTTCGCCCGTTTCTGGATGCACAACCACTGGGTCACGATGGCGGGCGAAAAGATGTCGAAGTCCCTCGGCAACGTGCTTTCCATCGACGCGATGCTGGAACAGGTGCGCCCGGTGGAGCTTCGCTACTACCTGGGTTCCGCGCACTACCGCAGCGTGCTGGAGTACTCGCCGGAGGCGCTGCAAGAGGCGGCAGCCGGGTACCGGCGCATCGAGGAATTCGTCAAACGCGCCGGCACGCCCGAGCCGACCACGTGGACGGAAGGGTTTGCGCAGGCGCTTGACGACGACTTCGCCGTGCCCAAAGCGCTGGCGGAGATCCACAACGTTGTGCGCGAGGGCAACAAGGCTGCGGATCCGGTGCCGCTCGCGGCGCAGGTGCGTGCGATGGCGGCCGTGCTGGGTGTGGATCCGGGGGCGTGGCCGTCGTCGTCAAGCAATAGCGCTGCGCTGGACGTGCTGGTGCGCGCTGAGCTGGAGCGCAGGGCGACCGCCCGGGCGGAGAAGGACTGGGCGACCGCGGACGAGGTGCGCGACCGCCTGGCCGCGGCCGGCATCGAGGTGACCGATACGGCTGAGGGGCCGCAGTGGCAGGTGAAGGAGTAGACCATGGCAAAACCGTACGAGCGGCCTGACAAGCAGAAGAAGAACAAGAAGGGCCCCACCAAGGGCTCGGGCGGGCAGCGCCGCCGCGGCCTGCGAGGCAAGGGCGCGACCCCGAAGGCCGAAGACCGCGTCTACCACGCGGCGCACAAGCGCAAGCTGGAGCAGCAGCGTCGCGCCCAGGGGCGCCACGACCGCGAGGTGGCGGACATGGTGGTCGGCCGCAACCCGGTAGTGGAGTGCCTGAAGGCCAAGGTGCCGGCGGAGGCGATGTACGTGGCGGCCGGCACCGGCCACGACGAGCGCCTGAGCGAGGCCGTGGGCCTGGCAAACTCCAAGAACATCCCGGTGCACGAGGTGCCGCGCCAGCAGCTCGACGCCATGACCGGCAACGGCATGCACCAGGGCATCGGGCTGAAGATCCAGCCGTACAAGTACGCCGATTTGGACGATCTGCTGGAGTCCGTGGACGGGCCGGGCATGTTCGTCGTTTTGGACAACATCACGGACCCCCGCAACCTGGGTGCGGTCATCCGCTCCACCGCGGCGTTTGGCGGCAACGGCGTGATCATCCCGGAGCGCCGTTCCGCGCAGGTCACGGGAGTGGCGTGGCGCACCTCGGCGGGCACAGCCGCCCGGCTGCCGGTCGCGCGCGTGACCAACGTGACGCGCACCGTGAAGCAGTTCCAAGACAACGGTTACACGGTGGTCGGCCTCGATGCGGGAGGGGAGCACACCCTGGACACCTTTGACCAGGCCACCGAGCCGGTCGTCATCGTCGTCGGTTCCGAGGGCAAGGGTATCTCGCGCCTCGTGCGCGAAAACTGCGACGTGATCATGTCCGTGCCCATGGAGGACTGGGTTGAATCCCTCAACGCCTCCGTTGCGGCTGGCGTGGTGCTCAGCGAGTTTGCCCGGCAAAGAAGAACTGCCGGATAAGCTCCCCGCCGGTCGGTGTCTTGGGGTTGGGGCCCAGCCGGGGGTCGAGGTCTTTGTTCACCGGTACGAGGTGCCCGGCGCCGCGGAGGGTGACAAGTCTGACCGGGTGGGGCCCGCCCCAGTCGTCGATGTGAAGCGTGTCGCTTGCAGTCACCTCGTGGCGTGTGCATCCGTTCAGTTCGGCGAAGAACGCCGCCGAGTCGGTGGCGGAGCGGGTGGTGCCCCGGTTGTTGCCGCCGATGCCGGCCATGCCGCCGTTGTAGGGCACGAGCGGGTCCTCGGTGCCGTGGACGGACAGCAGCGCAGTGGGCTGGTAGTGCTCGGTTGAGGTCAGAGTGTTGTCGGGGGTCGGCATCGAGGCGCCGAAGGTGGCCGCGCCGGTGAGCAGGCCGGGGGCGTCGAAAAGCAGGCGCATGACCATCTGGCCGCCGTTGGAGAACCCGCAGCCGAGCACGGTGCCGGCGCGGTAGTGCTCCACCACGTTGATCAGGAAGCCGACGTCGTCGATGCGCAGGCGGCGCGCGTCCTCGTTGAAGCCGGTGCGCAGGTCGTTGAAATGGTGTTTCACGCCGTCCGGGTAGACCACGGTGGGGCCGAGGCCCTCAAAGGTGCGGTCGGTGAAGTTGCGCATCACGTTGCTGGATTGCAGGGAGCCGTGCAAGACCAGCACGAGGGCATCGGGATCGCCGGGTATTTCCACCCAGCGGCGCTCGCGGCCTTGGTGGGTCAGCGTGTGGCGCTTCATGCCTGCCTTTCGTCTGCGAGCTGGGCAAGGAACTCGGCCATGGCGTCGACGTCGTCGAGGCGCACGGTGGCTATCGACGGCTTCGCACCCACCTTGATGCCAATGTCCCGCGGCCCCAGCACCGCGATGGCGTGCTCGTCCGTGTCGTCGTCGCCGGCGAACACGGTGACGTCGAAGGCCCGCTTGTACTCGGCCAAGAAGCTGCCCTTGGTAATGCTCACCGCCGAGAACTCCACCACGTTGTGGCCCTGCGTTTTCGGCCGGCCGCCCGTGTCGATGGCGTTTGCCGCCGCGAGGATCGCCTGGGCGACAGCTGGGTCGCGAACCTGCGCCACGTGCAGCACCCGCTGGAAGGGCTTGACCTCCACGTAGGCGCCTTCGGTGGCGAGGGGAGCCAGCTGCGCCTCGATGTTGTCCAGGTACGCACGGTCGGCGGCGGAAAGCGTCGGCCCCGGCTCCGCGCCGTGGGATCCGACAACCGTGACGGGGAGGTCCGCGGGCAAAATCTGCCGGATGCCCGCGATGTGGCGGCCGGTGAGGATGACCACCTCGGTGTCGGGGGCTGCCGCCAGCCTGCGGATGGCGCGCTCGGCACCGGGGTGGATGCGCACCGCGTACGGGTCCGGGTGCAGTTCCGCCAGGGTGCCGTCGAAGTCCAGGCACACAAGCATGCTGCTCATCGCATCAGCCTCACGGTCCGCCCGTCGGCGTCTACCAGCACGAGCTCGAAGTCAGCGGGGCGCGTCAGGTGCAGCGTCGCGCCGTCCACGATGAACTCTGTGAGCTGGTCGTGCGTGTGGCGCGCCCAGCCGGCGCAATCCCCCGGGTCACCCACCTGGATCTGCGAAAGGGTGACGTCGGTGTCGCCGTCGTAGACACCGGAGATATCCGCGCAGCCGGTGGTGCCGGCGAAGCTGTGGTCGTCGATACGCACCCGGGCAGGCGACGTCTCCGTGGCTGGCAGGTCCGCGTCCGCGCGCACGGAAACAACCTGCCAGCTCGGCGCCGGCGAACAGGCGACGAGGGCGAGTAGGGAAGCGGCGGGGAGGGCGCGCCTCACAGCTGCTCCAGGAACGACTGCGCCCACGCGGTGACGTCGTGTTCCATCACCCAATCGTGCATGTGACGCATGCGGGTCGGCTCCGGCTCGGTGGCCGCCATGATCGCGTCCTTAACGGATTCGAGGTCGAACGGGTTACACAGGTACGCCTCGTGCAGCTCCACGGCCGCGCCGGCGAACTCCGAGAGCACCAGCGCGCCATCCGCGTCCGGGTGGGCGGCAACGTACTCTTTCGCCACCAGGTTCATCCCGTCCTTGAACGGGGTGACCAGCATGATGTCCGCCGCCGCGTAGTAGATGCCGAGCTGTTCCTTGGGAATGCTGCGGTGCACGTAGTGCACCACCGGTCGGCCTACTTCCCCGAAGCTGCCGTTGATGCGGCCGATCGCCTCCTCCACCTCGCGCCGGGTGGTGCGGTAGTTCTCGATGCGCTCGCGCGACGGTGTCGCCAGCTGGATGAAGGCGGCGTCTTCGAGCGTTCCCTCCTCCAGCAGCGACTCAAGCGCCAGCAGGCGCTGCAGAATGCCCTTGGTGTAATCCAGGCGGTCCACACCCAGCAGCAGATGCTTCGGGTCGCCCACGGACGCGCGGAGCTCGCGTATCGACGCCTCCGGTGCCGCCGCAATCTCCGCGGAGTCGATGGAGATGGGGAACGTCCCGGTCCGGATCTCCTGGGTAAGCAGGCGGAAGTTCTCCTCGTCGGCGCCACGCTGGAAGCCGATGAGGTCGCAGCCCTTCAGGCCCTCCAAGATCTCCTCGCGCCACGGCAGCTGCTGGAACAGCGCGGGGGCGGGGAACGGAATGTGCAGGAAGAACCCGATGGTCACGTCGGGGCGGATCTCCTTGAGCATCCCCGGGACCAGCTGCAGCTGGTAGTCCTGCACCCACACGGTGGCATTCTCCGCGGCGGCGTGGGCGGCAGCTTCGGCGAACCTGCGGTTAACCGCGACGTAACGCTCCCACCACTGCTGGTTGTACTCCGGCTGGACGATCAGGTCGTGGTAGAGCGGCCACAACGTGGAGTTGGAAAAGCCCTCGTAGAACCCCTCGTAGTCCTCCTGGTCCAGGGCGACCGGCAGCAGAGAAATGCCGCCGAACGCAAAGGGCTCGAGCGCTTCACCGATGGTGCCGGGCCACCCCACCCAGCACCCTTCCCGCGCCCGGAGCACGGGAGCGAGCGCGGCGACGAGGCCGCCGGGGGAGACTTCGTATTGGTCCCCAACCTTGTCCACCGGCAGGCGGTTCGCCACCACGACGAAGTCGTTGTCCCCCATTTAGGCCTTCTTTGCAGCCTTCTTGGTCGACTTCTTTGTGGCCTTCTTGGTGGCTTTTTTCTTCGCCGCCTTCTTTACCGACTTTTTCTTGGTGGCCTTCTTCTTTGTCGCCTTCTTCTTGGTGGCCTTCTTCGGCGCTTCCTCCTCGGCGGCCTTCTCCAGGTCCTCCACGTAGCGCTTGTACACGAAGCCCTTGGGTGCGACACCCAGCATGGACATCAGCGTCACGCCGTCGAGGAAGTCCTCGGCGTAGGTTGCCACGATCCGACGGGCACCCGAAGCCGTCTGCTCCTCCACGGCGTGCATCGCCTCGGCGGTGGGGCGAGAATCGGTGATCTTGGGTGGCACTACGGTCTCCTCCTTGCATCAGGCGTCAAGGGCACTCATTTTACGCGATGAGCTTATCTCCGGCGACGCACCCTGCGCAGCTGCTCAAAGGTGACGCGGCCGGCGCGCTTGAACGCCTGATACGGCACGTAGAGCTGCGGGGCGCGGATGCGGCGGGCGATCCACTCGCCGAAGATCACGCCCGCGGCCAACGCCATGCAGGTGCCGATGGCGGTGAAGATGTTCGCCATGCCCAGGATCATCTGCTCATTCATCAGCGCATACATGCCGCGGTAGATCCAGGAGCCGGGGAGGAAGGGCGTCACGCCCGCCACGGCGGTAATCACCGGGTTGATCAAGAACCGGCGCGAGATCAGACCGCCGACGAGGCCGACCACGATGGCGCAGGCCGCCGTAGCGGAGAGCCGGCCCAGGCCCAGCGGGGCCAGCAGGAGGTAGTAACAGGCGGAGCCGATGGCGGCGGTGACGAAAGAGAGGATGATCGCGGCGCGCTCCGCGAAGCAGGACACCGCGAACGCGGCCGCGGCCATGCCGCCGCCGATGATGGTGAGCGTCGCGCTGGAGTACGCCGCGCTGCCCGGCAGCAGCTCCACCGGAGGCAGCGGCATACCCACCATCTCGGAAACCGCCACGCCGGTGGCCACACCGGCGACGATGCCGCCCGTGTTGAGCATGGCGGAAAAGAAGCGGGCGGAGGCGTTGAGGGGGGAGCCGGTCACGCCGTCGAGAAGCGATTGCACAAGGGTCAGACCCGCGAGCAGGACGATGATGCCGGTGGCGATGAGCTGGCTGGGCACGATGGTGCGCCCGATGGAGGCGGAGAAATCGTAGGCGATAGCCGCGGGCACGGTGGCGAGGAAACCGCCGACGACGTTGTGGAAGAACGCCGGCAGCCCGCCGCGGGAGAGGAGTTTGTTAAAGCCCATGATGAGGAAGGCGGTCAGGCCGCCCACCGTCATCATGAGCAGGTCGCCGCCGAGGAGCATGGCGACGAAGAACCCCATCACCGTCGAGCCCGCGAGGTTGCGGGCGTTGCGGTGGGGAATGGGGGAGGTGTCGATGTCGTTGAGGATCCGCTCCGCCATCTCCGGCGGTGTCGCGCCGGAGCGGATGGAGCGGATGAGGCGATCCACTTCCTGCAGCTTGTGGTAGTTCTCGCTGATCATGTGGACCACGCGGAACACGTTCACGGGCGTGCGCTGGTCAACGCCGATGATGGTGTTCAAGGTGATGGTGTTCACCGTGATGGACACATGGACGTAGTGCAGGCCGTAGGAGGAGCACACGGTGTGTATCTGCTTGGCCGCGTCTGCAGACGTGGTGGCGTTGGCGATGAGGATCTCGCCGATGCGCGCGGCGATGTTCATTACCGCGGCCACCTCGGCCGGATCCGTCAGGTTGATGGGCGCGAGGACGGACGGCGGCGGCGACGTGCGGGCTTCGTCGATTGTTGCTAAGCGCTGCCGGGAGCCCGAAATCCGCTCCCACAAAGAGTTGCCTTCTGCCACACGCTCACACTAACGGTTGGCCTGTTGTGACGCACCGTTGTGACGCACTGTTGTGACTCGAGCGCGGGGCGAGTGTAAGATTTTGCAGCACTGCTGGAGTGGCGCAATTGGTAGCGCAACGGTCTTGTAAACCGTAGGTTGCGGGTTCAAGTCCCGTCTCCAGCTCCATTTCTTTTCGGGGGAAGTCCGCGTCGCGCGCTCAGTGGACGTACAGGAAACGTGCAGAGTTGTCCGGTTTAATCGTTTCCAATCGTTGTGACGTGTGAGTGACCGTCTGAAAAACGTGGAAACGGAGTGGATGACATGGCAGAAAGCGCTCAGAACCTGAAGGTGCTGGTTGTAGACGACGAGCCGAACATTGTGGAGCTGTTGACCGTCTCCCTGAAGTTCCAGGGTTTTGACGTGGAGACCGCGAACTCGGGGGCGGACGCGCTGGAGCTCGCCCGCTCGTGGCGGCCGGACGCGTACATCCTCGACGTCATGATGCCGGAGATGGACGGCTTTGAGCTGCTGAGCAAGCTGCGCGGCGAGGGCCTCGACTCCCCGGTGCTGTTCCTCACCGCGAAGGACGCGGTGGAAGACCGCATCCACGGCCTGACCATCGGCGCGGACGACTACGTGACCAAGCCGTTTTCGCTTGAAGAGGTGATCACCCGCCTGCGCGTGATCCTGCGCCGCGGCAATGTGACGGACGATTCTAACGAGGATTCGACCCTGCGCTACGCGGACCTCACCCTCAACGACGACACCCACGAGGTGACCAAGGCCGGCGAGATCGTGGAGTTGTCGCCCACCGAATTCAACCTCCTGCGCTACCTCATGCTCAACGCCGAGGTGGTGGTGTCCAAGGCGAAAATCCTGGACAACGTGTGGCACTACGATTTCGGCGGCGACGGCAACGTGGTCGAGTCCTACATTTCCTACCTGCGCCGTAAGGTCGACACCGGCGACGTGCAGCTCATCCACACGGTCCGCGGCGTGGGCTACGTGCTGCGCACCCCGCGCCAGTAGTGTCCATGGCCTTTTCGGTGTTCAGCGCGCCGTCGAAAAAGCCGCTCAAGCGCCAGCTGGTGGCGGCGGTGATGGTGGCGTCCACGCTGGGGATCGCGCTCAGCTCCATGCTGATTTTCGCCGTGATGCGCAACTTCCTCTTCGACCGCGCCGATAACCAGCTCCGGGAAGGGCTGGACACGTGGGCACAGCAGACGCCAGCGTGGCAGTTCAACTACTTCAGCTTGCCCAGCGAGTTCAACCAGGCGACGCTATACCCCGGCATCGACCAGCTCGTGCCGCGGCGGGGCGCGACCGACCCGCCCGACTATTCCCAGGTGGAGCGCCTGGACACGCCCACGACAATCACCTCGGCGGGTGGCGTGGGCACCGGCACGAAATGGCGTGCAATTGCGCACCAGCAGGCGGACGGCACGGTGCAGTACGTAGCGAAGTCGCTGGAGACCGAGGGCAAGATGCTGCGTGCGCTCGCCTGGGTGGAAGCCGGCGTGGGCGTGCTCGCGCTGCTCGGCATCGCGGTGGCCGCAAACTATATGGTTGCCCGCGCGCTCGCGCCGCTGAAGATCGTGGAAAACACGGCGCTGGCCATCGCCAACGGCGACACGGACCGCCGCGTGCCGGCATGGTCGCGCGAGACCGAGGTGGGCAGTTTGTCCTACGCCATGAACACGATGGTGTCCAAGCTGCAGGACTCCCTGGTCAACGCGCAGGTGCAGGAGGAGCAGATGCGCCGGTTTGTCGGCGACGCCTCCCACGAGTTGCGCACCCCGCTGACCAGCGTGCGCGGCTACACGGAGCTCTACCGCAAGGGCATGGCCAACGACCCGGACATGGTGCTGGCCAAGATCGACGAGGAATCGGCCCGCATGCAGCTGCTTGTCGAGGACCTGCTGGCGCTGACCCGCGCGGAGGGGGCGCGCCTGAACACCAAACCCACGGACGTGCTCGAGCTGGTGCTCTCCGCCAAGAGCACGGTGGACGCGGCGTTCCCGGACCGCCGCGTGGACGTCATCGCAGACACCCCGGACGTGGTGGAGGTCAACGGCGACCCGGACCGGCTGCACCAGGTGCTGGTCAACCTGATCACCAACGCCTACAAGCACGCCGGCCCGGACGCGGAGGTGACGGTGACTATCCGGCGCAACTTGGACCGGGCGGTGGTTGACGTCACGGACAACGGCTGCGGCATGGAGGCCAAGGACGCGGAACACATCTTCGAGCGCTTCTACCGCGCCGACAGCTCCCGCAACCGCGCCACGGGCGGCTCCGGCTTGGGCCTGGCCATCACGAAATCCCTCATCGAGGCCCACGGCGGCACGGTGACGGTGGACACCGCGCCGGGCAAGGGCTCGACGTTTACGCTGTCGCTTCCTGCTGTGTAAGGCCCCGGCGGATGGTCTCCGCGGCGGCATCCATCTTGGCCGGGTCGGTCTCGTCGTTGCGCATCGCGGTGGACAGCGTGTAGCCGGACATGTCGTTAGCGGGGAAGACGTGGATGTGCGCGTGGGGCACCTCAAAGCCGGCGATGAGGTAGCCGGCGCGCTCGGCGTCGAACTCCTCTACGATCACGGCGCCGATGCGTTGCGCCACCTCGTTCATGTGCGCCCACAGCTCGGACGGGATATCGGTCCACTTGTCAATTTCCTCCACCGGCACGATGAGCGTGTGGCCGTACGCCACCGGCTCGATGGTGAGAAACGCGGCGACGGTGTCGTCCTGGTAGACGATTCGGCCTGGGATGTCGCCGGCGATGATCTTGCTGAATACGGTGCTCATGATTTCAAACGCTACCGGTAAATTAAGGCCCATGCGCATCCTTGTCATCGGCTCGGGCGGCCGCGAACACGCCCTTCTCCACGCAATGCACGGCCACGAGCTCACGGTTGCCCCGGGCAACGCGGGCATGTCCGGCTTAGCGACGGTGCGTTCCGTCGACGTCGCCTCCCCGGAGGCCATCGTCGCGTTGGCACACGACGTCGAGGCGGAGCTTGTGGTGATCGGCCCGGAGGTGCCGTTGGTGGCGGGCGCCGCGGACGCCCTGATTGAGGCGGGTATTCCGGTGTTCGGGCCGACGCAGGCTGCAGCGCAGCTCGAGGGCTCGAAGGCGTTTGCCAAGGACGTGATGGCGGCAGCAGGGGTGCTGACTGCCTCGGCGTCGCGCGTCGAGGCCGCGGAGGACATCGAGGCGGCGCTGGACGAGTTCGGCCCACGCTACGTGGTCAAAGACGACGGGCTCGCCGGCGGCAAGGGCGTGGTGGTCACCGAGGACCGCGCCGAGGCGAAGGCGCACGCGGAGGCGGTCATCGCGTCCGGCAACCCGGTGCTGTTCGAGTCCTTCCTGGAAGGCCCGGAGGTCTCGCTGTTTTGCCTGGTGGACGGCGAGACTGTGGTGCCGCTACTGCCGGCGCAGGACCACAAGCGTGCCTACGACAACGACGAGGGCCCCAACACCGGCGGCATGGGCGCGTACGCGCCGCTGCCGTGGCTGCCGGAGGATGGCGTGGAGACCATTGTGGATACCATCGCCCGGCCGGTCGCCGCCGAGATGGTGCGCCGCGGCACCCCGTACCAGGGTCTGCTGTACGTCGGCGCGGCGTGGGGCCCCGAGGGGCCAGCTGTGGTGGAGTTCAACGCCCGCTTCGGCGACCCGGAGACCCAGGCAGTGCTATCGCTGCTGGAAACGCCGCTGGCGGGCGTGCTGCTCGCCGTGGCGCAGGGCCGGTTGGCGCAGGTGGAGCCGCTGCAGTGGCGCGATGGCTTTGCGGCCATGGTGGTGCTGGCCGCGGAGGACTACCCGCAGGCGGCGAAGACCGGAGGTGCGGTCACGGGCGAGGCGCTGGGTGACCCGGCGAAGGTGCTGCACGCGGGCACCGCGCTGGAAGACGGGCAGCTGGTGGCCTCCGGCGGCCGCGTGCTCGGCACCGTCGGGCGCGGCGCGACCCTTAAGGAGGCGGTGGCTGAGGCGTACCGGGTCATCGAGGGCATCGAGCTTCCCGGTTCCTTCTACCGCACAGACATTGCCCGCCCCGCGATCGAGGGAGCCATCTCCTTATGATGAATGCCGTGAAGCCGAATAACGCGAATGTTTTGAGCAACCGCTACGCCTCCCCGGAGATGGCCACACTGTGGGCCCCGGAGCACAAGATCGTCCTGGAGCGCCAGCTCTGGATCGCAGTGCTGAAGGCGCAGCAGGAACTCGGGGTTGCGGTCGCGCCCGGCGCGATCGAGGACTACGAGCGGGTTGTGGACCAGGTTGACCTGGATTCCATCGCGGCCCGCGAGCGCGTCACCCGCCACGACGTGAAGGCGCGTATCGAGGAGTTCAACGCGCTGGCGGGCCACGAGGAGATCCACAAGGGCATGACGTCCCGGGACCTCACCGAAAACGTGGAGCAGCTGCAGGTGCGTCGGGCGCTGGAGCTCACCCGCGACAAGGCCATCGCGCTGCTGAAAGCGGTGGGCAACCGCGCGGGCGAGTACAAGTCCCTCGTTATGGCGGGCCGCTCCCACAACGTCGCGGCGCAGGCGACCACCTTGGGCAAGCGCTTCGCGTCCGCGGCGGACGAGATCCTGGTGGCGGTGGAGCGAATTGAGGAGCTGCTGTCCCGCTACCCGTTGCGCGGCATCAAGGGCCCGATGGGTACAGCACAGGACATGCTCGATTTGATGGGGGGCGACGAGGAGAAGCTATCCCGCCTCGAGCAGGGGATTGCGGAAGGCCTGGGCTTCGACCGCGTCTTCGATTCGGTGGGCCAGGTGTACCCGCGTTCCCTCGACTTCGACGTCGTTTCCGCCCTGGTGCAACTGGGGGCGGGCCCGTCGTCGCTGGCCACCACCATCCGCCTGATGGCCGGCAACGAAACGGTCACCGAGGGCTTCAAGGAGGGGCAGGTCGGCTCCTCGGCCATGCCGCACAAGATGAACGCGCGCTCGTGCGAGCGGGTCGGCGGGTTCCAGGTGATCCTGCGGGGCTACCTCACCATGGTGGCGGACCTTGCCGGCCAGCAGTGGAACGAGGGCGACGTGTTCTGCTCCGTGGTGCGCCGCGTGGCCCTGCCGGACGCGTTCTTTGCCATCGACGGCCAGCTGGAGACGATGCTGACCGTGCTCGACGAGTTCGGCGCGTTCCCGGCGATGATCAACCGCGAGCTGGACCGCTACCTGCCCTTCTTGGCCACCACCCGCATCCTCATGGCGTCCGTCCGCGCGGGCGTGGGCCGCGAGACCGCGCACGAAGTGATCAAGGAAAACGCGGTCGCCATGGCGCTGGACATGCGCGAGCACGGCGCAGAGCAGAATCTGGTGGAGCGGCTGGCCGACGACGAGCGCTTGCCGCTGGACGCAGATGCCCTGAACCAGGCGCTGGCGGACCGGCACGCGTTCATCGGCGCCGCTGAGGCGCAGGTGGACCGTGTGCTCGCGCGCGTGCAGGCGCTGGTCGACACGCACCCGGAGGCGGCCGCCTACACCCCGGGCGACATCCTGTAGCTACTTCCAGAGCTATTCCCAGGTCACGGCGGCGTCGTGGCTGCGCAGCTCGACGCCCGTGGCCACAATCCCCGGGTCGGCGCTGCCGGCCCAGGAGGCGACGAAGCCCTCGTAGGTGTCGTTTTCCCGCAGGTCCCGGATGTAGCCGGTGACGGTGGTGTCGCCGCAGTAGGCGGGGTCGGCCCGGTTGGCGGCCAGGGAGCCGTCGATAGGCGAAAGCTCAGGCATTGCGACAGTGACGTCGCGGGAGAATTCGCCGATAGCCACCGGGGTGTAGGTGACCGGGAAGCACACGATGCTCGCTGCCTCTGCCGCACTGCGGGGCGCGCGGGAGGTGGTGGGCTCATCCACCGTGATCTCCCACTGCACGGGCACGTGGAAGCGCACGTCCTCGGTGACGATGCTCGCGGTTTGGCCGAAGCGGAATGTCGCGCCGTCGCGGGAGGGGGTAAACGGCGGCATGTCGCCGTCAAACGGCGCCGGCGCGGCGCAGGCAACCAACGCGAGGGGGAGGAGGACTGCGGTCGCACGGATTTTCACGGCGCATATACTAGCGCGCATGCGTCCAGAGCTTTCAGATTACTCACACATCTCCGGCGGCAAGGTTCGCGAAATCTACGAGGTGGATGACCAGACCCTGCTCATGGTCGCGACCGACCGTATCTCCGCGTTCGATTTCTCCCTCGAGCCGGCAATCCCGGACAAGGGGCGAATCCTCACCGCGACCTCGATGTTCTTCTTCGACCTGCTGTCCGACGTGCCGAACCACCTGGCCGGTCCGATCGACGACGAGCGCATCCCCGCCGACGTCCTCGGCCGCGCGATGGTGGTGAAGAAGCTGGACATGGTGCCGTTCGAGTGCGTTGCCCGCGGTTACCTCACCGGCTCCGGCAAGAAGGAGTACGACGCCACCGGGCGGGTGTGCGGCGTGAAGCTGCCCGAGGGGCTCACGGAGGCATCCAAGCTGGAGGAGCCAATCTTCACCCCCGCCACTAAGGCGGAGCAGGGCGACCACGACGTCAACGTCACGTTCGAGCACATGGCGGGCAAGCTTGGCGGTGAGCTTGCCGAGCGCCTGCGCGACGCGACCCTGGATGTGTACCGCCGCGCCGCCGACTACGCGGAGAGCAAGGGCATCATCCTCGCCGACACCAAGCTCGAGTTCGGGCTGGACGAACACGGTGAGCTCGTGCTTGCCGACGAAGTGCTGACGCCGGACTCCTCCCGCTACTGGCCGGCGGACAGCTACGAGGAGGGGCGCAGCCAGCCCAGCTTTGACAAGCAATACGTGCGCAACTGGCTCACCGGCCCCAAGGCCGGCTGGGACCAGGAAGAAGGCACCCCGCCGCCGGAGCTGCCCGGCTCCGTGGTCGAGGCCACCCGCGAGCGCTACATCGAGGCGTACGAGCGACTCAGCGGTCGCCGCTTTTCCGAGTGGCCGGGTGAGCACGCATGATCCCTCCGGTAGCTGCCAAGCGCCCGAGCACCCGCGCGTTCCACGGCCGGGAGTTCGTAGACGACTACGAGTGGCTGCGCGACAAGGACAACCCCGAGGTCATCGCCCACCTCGAGGCGGAAAACGCCTACACGGACGCGCAGACGTCCGCGTGGTCTGGGCTGGTGGACGACGTCTACAACGAGATCAAGTCCCGGATCAAAGAAACGGATATGTCCGTGCCGGTGCGTCAGGGCGACTGGTGGTACTACGGGCGCACCATCGAGGGCAAGGACTACGCCATCTCGTGCCGTGTGCCCACCGCTGGCGAGCCGTGGACGCCGCCCGAGGTCACGGACGAGATGCCGGGGGAGCAGGTGCTTCTCGACGTCAACGAGCTGGCCGCTGGACACGAGTTCTTTTCCATCGGGGCGTCGTCGGTGTCCACCTCCGGCCGGCTGCTCGCGTATTCCTACGACACCGCCGGCGACGAGCGCTTCACCCTGCGAGTGAAGGACCTGCAGACCGGCGAGTCGCTCGACGACGTCCTAGAGGGCATCTTCTACGGCGCGACCTGGGCGGGGGAGGACTACCTGTTCTACGTCCGCGTGGACGACGCGTGGCGCCCCTACCAGGTGTGGCGGCACGCGCTCGGCACCGATGCGTCCGAGGACGTGCTGGTCTACGAGGAGCCGGACGAAAAATTCGGCGTTGGCGTCGGCGTGGACCGCGCCGAACGCTACCTGTTCATTGCGGCGTCGTCATCGCTGACCTCCGAGTACCGCGTGGTGCCGCTTGCAGATCCCACTGCGTCCTTCGAGGTCATGTGGCCGCGCGAAGCCGGCATCGAGTACGGCGTGAACCTCGCCGTCGTGGGTGGCGAAGAACAGTGGGTGGTCACCCACAACGCCCACGGGCCGAACTTCTGCGTCTCGACGGTTCCTGTCGGTACCTTGCCGCCCCTGCGGGAGCTCGACGTATTGGTGGAGCATTCCGACACCGTGCGCGTCGAAGGCGTGGACACGTACCGCGACTTCATGTTCATGGAGTACCGCCGCGGCGGTATCTCGCGCCTGGCGGTGGCCCCGCTGGGTGAGCGCTTCGGCGATTTCACGGAGCTTGCGTTCTCCGAGGAGCTCTACACCGTGGGGCTGGGCGGCAACCCCGAGTGGGAAGCCCCGGTGGTCCGCGTCGTCTACTCCTCCTACACCCAGCCGACGCAGGTGCTGGACTACAACGTTTCCACCGGCGAGACGACGTTGCTGAAAGAGCAGGAGGTCGAGGGCGGCTACGACCCGAGCGAGTACGAGGCATTCCGTGTGTGGGCGACCGCCCCGGACGGGGAGCAGGTGCCGGTCTCGGTGGTGCGCCGGAGGGGTGTCGAGAAGCAGGCGCCCGCGCTGCTGTACGGGTACGGCTCGTACGAGGCCTCCATGGACCCCGGGTTCTCGGTGTCGCGGCTGAGCCTGCTCGACCGCGGCATGGTGTGGGCCTGCGCACATGTGCGCGGCGGCGGCGAGATGGGCCGCGGCTGGTACGACAACGGCAAGATGCTGCACAAGACCAACACGTTCACGGACTTCATCGCGTGCGCGGATCGTCTCGTGGAGCTGGGCCTGACCACCCCCGAGCGGCTGGTGGCAGAAGGCGGCTCCGCAGGCGGGCTGCTCATGGGCGCGGTGGCCAACATGGCGCCGGAGAAGTTTGCCGGAATCCTCGCCGTCGTGCCGTTCGTGGACCCGCTGACCTCCATTCTGAAGCCCGAGCTGCCGCTGACGGTGGGCGAGTGGGAGGAGTGGGGCGACCCGTACCACGACCCGGAGGTGTACGACTACATGGCCACGTACGCCCCATACGAGAACGTCGCCGACCAGGAGTACCCGGCGGTTCTGGCCGTGACCTCCCTCAACGACACGCGCGTGCTTTACGTCGAGCCCGCGAAGTGGATAGCCAAGTTGCGGGAAGTCGGCCGCGGTGGGCCGTTCTTGCTCAAGACGGAAATGTCCGCGGGGCACGGCGGCGTGTCCGGCCGCTACGCCAAGTGGAAGCAGACGGCGTTCGAGTACGCGTGGACGCTGGTCACCGCCGGAGCGGATGAGGTGACGAGGTAGGGCGCGCGGGGACGGGCCGGTTGTGCGATAATTTCCGGTATGCCAGGCCGTCTCCTCGTCTCCGTTTCCTCTATTTTCGACGAGACCCTGGACGGGGTGCGCAACCTGGTGGACGAGCTGGACCGCCGGGAGATTCCGGTGTCGCTCTTGGTGGCGCCGCACATTGACAAGCGGTGGCACCTGGCAAAAGACAAGCAGACCCGTTCATGGCTGCGCGCGCAGCTCGGTGATCGGGCTGTGCTGCTCAACGGCTTTGACCAGCCGGTGCAGGGCCGCCGCGCCGAATTTGCCACCCTCCAAGAACACGAGGCTCGGCTGCGCCTCAAGGGGGCTACACGCCAGATGGAGTCCCTCGGGTTCGACCTGCGCATGTTCGCACCGCCGCGCTGGCAGCTTTCCCGGGGCACGCTGGATGTCTTGCCTGATTTCGCGTTCGACATCGCTGTGTCCAGCAAGGGCATCCACAACCTGCGCACCGGCGGGTTCACGCAATCCCGCAACCTCTCGGTGGGTGAAGGCTACGGCGCGGCGAAGTGGTGGCGCCGCAACGTGATCAAGGCGGCGGCGCGTGGCGCGGAGCGGGGTAACACGATCAGGCTCTCGGTCTCCGGCCGCGAGCTCGACCAGAAGAAAGTGCGCCGGGACTTCCTCAATGCGGCTGAGGCGGCGGTGGACGCCGGCGCGCGGCCCGATGACTACCGGGCGTTCCTATAACGCCCCACGCCCCGGCACACCAGGTAGATGCCGAAGGACACGAACGCCACGAACACCGAGACGGGCACCCCGGGGGCGAGCGAGAGCAGCATCCCGCCCACCGCAGAAAGCTCAGCGAACACCACCGAATAGACGACCGCCCTGCGCGGGCTGGCCGTGATCTGCGCGGCGGCGGCGCCAGGGGTGATCAACAGCGACATCACCAGCAGCGCGCCGACGATCTGGACGCTTTGCGCCGAGGCCACGCCCACCAGGACTGCGAACAGGAAGGCCATGGCGCGCACCGGCACGCCGCTGGCCGCGGCCATCTCCGGGTCTGCGGAGGCGAACAGCAGCGGTCGCCAGCACGCGGCCACGGCGACGACCACAACCGCGGTGGTCAGACCCAGCAACCACAGGTCTTGCCCGTTCACGCCCACAATTTGGCCGGTGAGCAGCGACAGCGCGCGGCCGGAATTGCCCGGGTAGAGGTGGATGAACAGCACGGACAGGCCCATGCCGAAGCTCATCACTACGCCCACGGCCGAATCCTGCTGGCCTTTCAGACCCAGCGCGGCCAGCACGAGCGCGGCCACCACGGCGCCGGCAATCGCGCCCGCGCCGACGTTGAGGCCGAACAGCAGGGCCGCGGAGGCGCCCATCAGCGCCAGTTCGCTCGTGGCGTGGACCGAAAACGACATCTGGCGCAGCACCACCAGCGGCGCCATCACCCCCGACAAGACACCCAGCAGGGCGCACGCCACCAGGGTCGCGCGCACGAAGCCCAGGTTGAGCAGCTCGAGCGTTGTCACAGGACCACCATCCTTCCGTCCACCTCGACCACGTCCACGCGCGTGCCATACAACTCGCTGAGCACTTCAGAGCGCATGACCTCGCCCACTGTGCCCACCACGTGGCCCTCTGGCCCGATGTAGAGCACGCGGTCGACCACGCCGAGTAACGGGTTGATGGAGTGGGTCACGCACACCACCGCCGCCGGGTGCTCGTGCAGCCTGCGGACGGTGCCGCGTTGGCGGGCCGGGTCGAGGGAGAGCAGTGGCTCGTCGGCAAGCACAAGCTCCGGGTTCTGCGCAAACGCCTGCGCTTGGCGGATAAGCTGCTGCTGCCCTCCGGAGAGCAGCCCCACGCGCTCGTTGGCAAACCCGAGCGCCCCCACGGCGTCGAGCTGCTTGTCGACGACCGCTTCGCCCACCGGCCGCCGGTGCGAAATTGCAAGCGAGACCAGGTCCCGCCCCCGCACGGGGAGATCGCGGGGGAACATGCGCTGCTGCGGAATCAACCCGACGCGGCCGACAACCTCGACGCTGCCGGCGGTGAGCTCGCGCACGCCCAGGATGGTGCCGAGGAGCGTCGATTTGCCCACCCCGTTCGGCCCAAGCACTGCGAGGAACTCGCCGCGCTCGAGCGTGAGGTCGAGGCCGCTCCACAGGGGCGCGACGGCGGCGCCACGAATCTGAAGGATCACTTGCGGGGATCCTAGTGGCGCGCGGCTGCTTGAGCGATCTGGTCCACCACGGAATCCATGTAGTCCAGGAAATTCGTGCCGGCAGGCGGGATCTCGCTGATCTCCACCACGTCCACCCCGTGCTCTCTCGCCGCCTCGACAATGCGGTCGGCGGCGCTAGTGGTGGACTGCGGGTTATACACCAGCAGATCCAGCTCGCCTGCCTCGATCGTCTCTAGGAACGCGGCGATGTCCTGCGCGGACGGCTCCGACTCGTTGAGCGCGGCGTGAAGGTAGCCATCCGGGGTGACATCGTGCAGCTCAGTGCCGTAGATCAGGCCCGTCGCGATCGGCTCCGTCGCCGCGAGGCGGACGCTGCCGATCTCCGCGAGTTTGGCCTCCACGGCATCCATTCGCGCCTCCACGTCTGCCGCCGAGCCGCCTGCCCGCTGCGCCACCTCCCGGGCAACCTCCTTGACCTTGCCCGGGTTGAACCAAATGTGTTCGATGCTGTCGAGGTCCTCGGTGCCGTGGCTGTGGTCGTGTTCTGCGCCATCTTCGGCGGGCGGGATAGCGAAGACGACCTTGTCTTGCTCGGCAACCGAGTACAGGCTGTGGTCGTACCCGCCGCCGTTCGCCACGAGCGTGTCGGCAGCCTTGACCTTGGCTAGGTCCTGCGCCGTCGGCTCGAAGTGGTGCGGATCGACGTCTGTGCCGGTGATGATCGCGTCCACGTCTGTGCCGGTGACCGCGGCCGCCACGTCCGCCCACACGCCGGTTGTCGCGAGCAAGTCCGGCTGTGCGTTGCCGTCGCCTTCCTCGGTTGCGGTGCAGGCGGTGAGCAAGGTTGCGGCGGCGACGACGGCCACGATTTTGGGGTTTCGCATGGAGTGCATCTAACCATTATTGAAAACGGTTTTCAATTTGAATGGCGCGCACTCCACACGAGGAGGCGCGCTAGCGCAGGCCCCACTGCTTCAGCCGTTCGTTCACCGCACCAGGCATGAGGAAGTGGAGCACGCCAAGACTCGCCGCAATCCCTGCGAGCACGCCCAACAGAATGCCCAGGACGGTGCTCATCGGGTATTGCTTGGTGCTCATTCCGCCACCGGCCTGCGGGTCGTGCTTCTCCGCTGTGGAAAAGCCCACCTTCACCGGGTCGTGGTCGGAGGAACGGAACGGGTTGCCGTAGCCGTAGAGCTTGTCATCGCCCTCGCCGAAGAAGTCCTGCGCGTTGTAGTTACGACGGGAGTACTCGAACGCGACCGGTTCGTCGCCGTTGATGTTCCACACTGCGGAATCCTGGATGAGCTCAGTTGCCGCAGCGTTAGCCAGAACGTGATCCAGGGTGCCCAGCTGACCAGCGAACTGGTAGGACGCCTGGTCATAGTCCTTCTCGGACTCGACGATGTTGAAGCCGTCTTCGACCAGCTTCGTGATCGCGTCTTCCTTGGTGTAGGCGTTGAAGTCGCCCACGAAGAAGGTCGGAAGCTCCGCCCACTGGTTCTGCTCGCCAAGGTGCTTCAGCAGCGCCTCAGACTGGCGGGTGCGCACGTTTGCGTTGTTGCCCTGGCCGTCGCCTTTATCTCCGTCGCCCTGCACGACGGAGCCCTTGGACTTGAAGTGGTTGACTACAGCCACGAAGTTCGTGTCTTCGTCGTTACCGACGGTGTCGAACTCTTGAGCCAGTGGCTGGCGCGCGGTGCGGCTGAACGCCTCGTCGTCGAAGATGATGGACTCGCCGACCGGCTCCACCTTCGCCGGCTGGTAAATGAACGCGACGCGGATGACGTCTTCGTCGGTACCCAGCTTCTCCGGGGACTCCACCAGCGCCCACTTGTTGGGTTCCTTGGCATTGAGCGCCGCTACGAGGTTTTGCAGCGCTTCGTCGCGCTTCGCTACGTCGCCCGTCACGGTTGCGGTGTTTTCGATTTCAGACAGGCCGAGCACTGCGGTGTCCAGCTTGTTGATGGCGGTGACGATCTTCGCCTGCTGGTCTTGGAAGGCATCCTGGGAGAAGGCGCCGCGAACCTTGCAGTTGTTCGCGCCGACGGGCTGGCCGTTGATGTCGTTGTACGCCTTGCACCCCTGCTCGTCCCTGCCCAGCGAGCTGAAGTAGTTCAGCACGTTGAAGAAGCCGATAGAGTAGTCGCCCTCTACGGTGTCCGGCACGTCGTACGCAGCACCGCGGGAATCCTCCCAGGCAATGGGCAATTCCTCCGCCGCGTTCTTGCCGGTGATCGGCTCGAGCGGCTGGAAACGCCACTGGTTGAAGGAGTAGTCCACCACCACGTCGGTTTGGAAGTCCACCTGGTCGCCGGTGCGGATGGACTTCACGCCGCCCTCGGAGGTGACGATGTACGGCAGCGGCGTGTGCTTGTCGGTGCGGAAGTAATCCTTGGTGCGGCCGTCGTCGAGGTACACCACTTCCGCATCCTGCTTCGCCTGGAGCTCGGCCGCGGGAGCACCCGGGGCGACGACGTCCGTCGGTGTGCGGTGCGCGCGCTCGCCCGGCGCCAGGCCAAGCTCACCATAGGTGTTGAGCGTGTAGTTGTTGGTCACCGTGTACGGCCCCTTCGGGCGCACGAGCATGCCCTCGTACGGTTCGCGGGCCTCGTCGCCAGCGGGAAGGGTCTCGATCTCCACAGCCTTCGGCACCTCGAGAGCATTGTCGAGCGTATCCATCGACGCCATCGTGATCTGCGTCTGTGTGAAGTGCTCGCCCACCTGGCCGGACACACGGACGGATTCTCCGCGCTGCGGATAGTCGGTGTTCGTGTTCATGTACACGAAGATGCCGTCGGACGCGTCGCCCGGATGCTTCTCGGAGCCGGAGCCGCCAGCCTGCAGGAAGAAACCGCTCTTCCCGCCCGCCTCGTAGACGGCGGTGACGACGCCTTCGGTGGTGACCGTCTTACCCACCAGCGGAGAAGCTGCGCCGGTGCCCTGGATGTCGGCGATCCGGGTGACCTCACCCAGCTGCGGCGTCGGGTTCTCCGGAGCAGGGTCGACAGGTGTTTCGCCCGCACTGCCAGAATTCTGCGGTGTCGGCTCCGCGACTAGGAAGTCGTCCGCGTTGTTGTCGGTGTCTTTGCCCGCTTCCTTGCGCTGGACGGACGTCCCGTTCGTGGTGCCGCCCGCAGCTTTCCCTTCCGGGTTCGAGGCGCTGCCCCAACCCACGCGGTCAATCTCGCGGTCGCCGCTGGACAAGACGGCGATGGCTGCCTTGGCGCCGAAGTTGAACCCCGCCTCCTGGTCGGGAGTAGGAAGCGCGTCACCCGACCCGCTTTCGCCACGGTTGCCCTGAACGAGGAAGTACCCGCCAGCGGGCACAACACCGCTCAGAGTCACCTTCGAGCCGGAGTTGCCGGCAGCGGACTGCTGGTCCAGCACCCAGCCGGTGACGTCAATGTCCTGGTCGGTCGGGTTGTACAGCTCGACGAAGTCGTGGGTGTACTTCGCGCCCGAGTTGCCTCCGCCGCCGTAGGTCTCGTTGATGACGACGCTGGAGCCGTCCGGTGCCGCCGATGCGGTCGGTGCGACGACGGACACGGTGCCGGCTGCAAGCGCGACGATGAACGTTGCGCTGAGAACCTTGTTATTCATGAAAAACCTCTTGGGGAAGCGGTGGGAAAAGCTGAAGCCACGTTAAATTAACGCTGGTTTACGCACTCCGCTCAGCGATGCGGCGCACGTTGCAAAGAATTCACCGCCCGTTCACCGTGGGCAGTTCACCAAGGGTTTCGGGGCGTGTCGGGCCGTCCGATATACTGACGCGCGTACCGCAACGGACGATCAACCTCCCGAAACGTGAAGGATTCTCATGGCACGAGTCGTTGTCAATGTCATGCCCAAGGCTGAAATTCTTGACCCGCAGGGTCAGGCGGTGCTCCGTGCACTGGGCCGCATCGGGGTCGAGGGGGTGACCGACGTTCGCCAGGGCAAGCGCTTTGAAATTGAGGTGGATGACTCGGTCTCTGACGCCGAGCTGCAGCGCATGGCCGAGACGCTGTTGACCAACACTGTGATCGAGGACTTCGAGGTTGTGCGATGAGCGCAACCATCGGAGTCATTACTTTTCCAGGCACGCTGGACGACGTTGACGCGCTGCGCGCCGTCCGCCTCGCCGGTGCGCAGCCTCGCCAGCTGTGGCACGCGGACGACGACCTGACCGGCGTCGACGCTGTTGTCGTTCCGGGTGGGTTTTCCTACGGCGACTACCTGCGCTCCGGGGCAATTGCCGCGCAGGCGCCGATGATGGGTGCCGTCGTGGAGGCCGCGAAGAAGGGCATGCCGGTGCTGGGTATCTGCAACGGTTTCCAGATTCTTACCGAGGCAGGACTGCTGCCGGGCGCGCTTACGCGCAACCAGGGGCTCAATTTCCACTGCGTGGACACCTACCTCGAGGTGGCGAACAATGCGACGGCGTGGACGGGGCAGCTGGGCGAGCGCATTTACGTGCCGGCCAAGCACGGCGAAGGGCGCTTCCAGGCCGCGCCGGAGACGATCGAGGCGCTGGAAAAAGAGGGGCGCGTGGTGTTCCGCTACACGGACAACTTCAACGGCTCCATCAACGGCATCGCCGGCGTGACCAACGAGACCGGCCGTGTCGTCGGCCTCATGCCGCACCCCGAGCACGCCATTGAGACCCTCACCGGCCCGTCCACGGACGGCCTCGGCTTGTTCACTTCCGTTATCGACGCGATTTCGAAGATCGGAGCGTAAACCCGAAATGACCGTGCACAACGACACTGTCCAACACGCCTTCGACACCCCGGACCTGGCGCAGCCGTACGCCGAGCTGGGGCTGAAGGACGACGAGTACGCCAAGATCAAGGCCATCCTCGGCCGCCGGCCTACCGACGCGGAGCTGACGCTGTACTCCGTCATGTGGTCCGAGCACTGCTCCTACAAGTCCTCCAAGACGCACCTGCGCTACTTCGGCCAGACCATGACCGAGGAGATGGCGTCCAAGATCCTCGCCGGCATCGGCGAGAACGCCGGCGTGGTGGACATCGGCGGCGGCGACGCGGTGACGTTCCGCGTGGAAAGCCACAACCACCCGTCCTTTGTGGAGCCCTACCAGGGCGCAGCCACCGGCGTGGGCGGCATCGTCCGCGACATCATGGCCATGGGCGCCCGCCCGATCGCCGTGATGGACCAGCTGCGCTTCGGCCCGATCGACGCCGACGACACCAAGCGCGTCCTGCCGGGCGTCGTCCACGGCATCGGCGGCTACGGCAACTGCCTGGGCTTGCCCAACATCGGCGGCGAGACCGTGTTCGACCCGGCATACGCCGGCAACCCGCTGGTCAACGCCCTGTGCGTGGGCACGCTGAAGGTGGAGGACCTCCACCTCGCGTTCGCCTCGGGCACCGGCAACAAGGTCATCCTGTTCGGCTCCCGCACTGGCCTGGACGGCATCGGCGGCGTGTCCGTGCTGGGCTCCGCCACCTTCGAGGAAGGCGCGGAGCGCAAGCTCCCGGCTGTGCAGGTCGGCGACCCGTTCGCGGAAAAGGTGCTCATCGAGTGCTGCCTCGAGCTCTACGCCGCGGGCGTGGTCGAGGGCATCCAGGACCTCGGCGGCGGCGGGCTGTCCTGCGCCACCTCTGAGCTGGCGGCATCGGGCGACGGCGGCATGACCGTCAACCTCGACAACGTGCCGCTGCGCGCCGAGAACATGTCGGCCGCAGAGATCCTCGCCTCCGAATCCCAGGAACGCATGTGCGCGGTCGTGGCACCGGAGGACGTGGACAAGTTCATGGAGATCTGCGCGAAGTGGGACGTGCTTGCTTCAGTCATCGGCGAGGTCACCTCCGACGCGGATCGCCTCCAGGTGTTCCACAACGGTGAGCTCGTCGTCGACGCGCCGCCGTCAACCATCGACGAGGGCCCGGTGTACGAGCGCCCCTACGCCCGCCCGGATTGGCAGGACGCGGTGCAGGCCAAAGGTGGTGTCGAGAAGCAGGGCGACATCAAGGACGCATGGTTGAAGATGGTCGCATCGCCGGCGCTTTGCTCGCGCGACTTCATCACGGAGCAGTACGACCGCTACGTGCGCGGCAACACCGTGCAGGCCAAGTACGCCAACTCCGGCGTGCTGCGCATCAACGAGGAGACCAACCGCGGCGTGGCCGTGTCTGCGGACGCGTCCGGCCGCTACACCTACCTCGACCCGAACATGGGTGCCCGCCTCGCGCTGGCGGAGGCGTACCGCAACGTCGCCGTCACCGGCGCCACCCCGGTTGCCGTGACCAACTGCCTCAACTTCGGTTCCCCGGAGAACCCGGACGTGATGTGGCAGTTCCGCGAGGCGGTGCACGGGCTTGCCGACGGCTCCGCCGAGCTCGCCATCCCGGTCTCCGGCGGCAACGTGTCCTTCTACAACCAGACTGGCGAGACGCCGATTCTGCCCACTCCGGTTGTCGGCGTCCTGGGCGTGATGGAGGATGTGGAGCAGGCCATTCCGCACGCCTTGCCGTCCGCGGACGAGCAGTACACCCTCATCGTGCTGGGCGAGACCAAAGACGAGTTCGGCGGCTCTGTGTGGCAGGACATCTCCGGTGCGGGCCTGTCCGGCCTGCCGCCGCAGGTGGACCTGGCCAACGAGGCGCGCCTGGCCGCGTTCTTCGCCGACAACGCCGCTGGCATCGCCGCCGCCCACGACCTGTCGGAGGGCGGCCTGTCGCAGGCGGTGTTCGAGCTGCTGCTCGGCTCGGACAAGGGCGCGCAGTTGCACCTGAACGGCGTGCACGAGGACGCTTTCACCGCACTGTTCTCCGAGTCTGCTTCCCGCGTCTTGGTCGCCGTGACCTCTGACCGGGCGGAGGCCGCCGTGGAACAGGCGACCGCAGCCGGTATCCCGGTGGCGGTGCTGGGCGAGACCACCAACGACGGCGTGCTTCGCGTGGCAGGCCAGGAGATCGCGATGCTCGAGCTCGCTGGCGCGTGGGCCGCGACGATGCCGTCGCACTTCGCAGCGGCGACTGCGCCAAACGCGGCGGTGTAGCAGCGGCCCAGTTTGCGGGCCTAGAACGTCCGCTGCGTCGCGGGAAGCGGCTTCACCAGCGGCACTGGCTCGTACTGCGCGCGCAGGTCTTTCAGCGTTTGGGTGTGCTCCCACAGGCGCTTGTCTTCCTCCGTTACCGGCGTGAACGTGCGGGCGGGAAGGGGGTTGCCGTCGATGTCAATGCCGATGTAGGTAAACGTCGCGTGGATCGCGTCCACGAGGTTCTCGCGCCCGCCGCGTGGGTCGCCGGCGCGCAGATGCACGGAGGTGTGGATGGAGCGCGAATCCGTGCGGGTGATGCGGGCGTCCACCTCGATCAGGTCGCCGATGTGCACCGGGTGGTAGAAGCGGATGCCGCCCGCGTAGACCGCCACGGTGCGCTCCCCGGACCACTCCATGGTGCAGGACATCCCGGCCTCGTCGATCCACTCCATAGCAGTGCCGCCGTGGACGTTGCCGCCCCAGTTCACGTCCGTTGGCTTGGCCATGAAGCGGTGCACGATGCGCGGGGCGGTGGAGTCGTCGGTGTAGGTCTGCGCCTCCATCTCAGCTTCGATGGCCTTGCGCAGCTCGATGCGCGACTTCGCGGCCTCGGCCACCCGCTTTTCTTCCTCGTCGGTGGGCACGAACGTCGGCACGGCCATGGATTTGCCGGTTGCCGGGTCCTTCGCCACGAACACCACGAGGCAGTCACAGGCGCGGGTGAATACGCCCTCGCGCGGGTCCGCGGAGAGCACCTCGTTGACAATGTGCATGGAGGATCGGCCCGTCATAGCAATGCGCGAGCGAACCTCCACGATGTGGCCGGAGGGGATCGGGCGCGTGAAGTGGATGTGGCCCACGTACGCGGTCACGCAGTATGTGGCGGACCACTGAGCGGCGCAGGCGTAGGCGGCCTTGTCAATCCATTCCAGTACGCGACCGCCGGAGACGCCCTGGGCGCCGTGGTGCAGCACGTCGGTCGGAGAGGCCATGAATCGCAGGGTCACGGAGGGGGAGCGCTCTGGGGCGACGGGGGTATTCGGCATGCCGCCACCTTAATATGGCTCACCATGGTGCAGAAGCAGGACCCGGCGCTGACGCGCCAAGCGATTCAGCAGGTGGCGGGGTGGCTTGAGGGGGGCGGCGCGGAGCCGTCGAGAAGCGAGCTGGCAAACGCGTGCCGCCGCACCGCCCGCACCCTCGCCGAGGAGCTGCCAGGCCACTCCGTGGAGCTGCGCGTGCCGCCGTTTGTGGCGGTGCAGTGCGTCGAGGGGCCCCGCCACACCCGCGGCACGCCGCCGAATGTGGTGGAGATGGCGCCTGAGACGTGGCTGCGGCTCGCCACCGGCCTGACCACTTTCGAGGCGGAGGTGGGGCGGGGGACTATCGACGCCTCCGGTTCCCGCGCGGCCGAGATCGCCGCCGGGCTTCCGGTGATTGCGCTGCACTGACCCCGCTCGGATACAGTGTTGGGCGTGCTTACGCAGAGCTCTCAACCAAGTCTTGAACCAAGCCAGCAAGCCGGCTTCGACAACGACAGCCCGCGCGACGAGTGCGGCGTGTTCGGCGTGTGGGCGCCGGGTGAGGACGTAGCCAAACTGAGCTACTTCGGCCTGTTCGCCCTGCAGCACCGCGGCCAGGAGGGGGCCGGCATTGCGGTGGGGGACCAGGACAAAGTGGTGGTGTTCAAGGACACCGGCTTAGTCAGCCAGGTCTTCGACGAATCGGTGCTGGAGGCGCTCCAGGGTGAGGTGGCTATCGGCCACACCCGCTACTCCACGGCGGGCGGCAACTCCTGGGAGAACGTGCAGCCGATGTTCCGCACCTCCCCCAACGGCACCGACATTGCGCTTGCCCACAACGGCAACCTGGTCAACTACAAGGAGCTGCAGGAGGAGGCAATTGCGAAGAAGCTGATCCCGGCCTCCGGCGTGGAGGGCCAGGGTTCCTCCTCCGACACCGCGGTGGTGTCCGCGCTGTTGGCGGATCTGGTCACCGAGGACAAGACGCTCATCGACGCCGCGCGTGAACTCCTGCCCCGCATCAAGGGCGCGTTCTGCTTCATGGTCACGGACGGGCGCACCCTCTACGCCGCGCGGGACCCGCACGGCGTGCGCCCGCTGTCCCTGGGCCGCCTCGACGGTGGGTGGGTCGTGGCCTCCGAGACGTGCGCCCTGGACATCGTGGGCGCGTCGTTCGTGCGCGACATCGAGCCGGGCGAAATGGTGGCTATCGACGAAACCGGCGTGCACTCCGAGCGGTTTGCGGAGACGCCGAAGGCGCACTGCGTCTTCGAATACGTCTACGTCGCGCGCCCCGACTCCGTGATCGACGGCCAGACGGTGAACAGCTCGCGTATTGAGATCGGCCGCCGGCTCTCGCGCGTTAGCCCGGTGGAGGCGGATTTGGTCATGCCCGTGCCGGAATCCGGCACGCCCGCGGCCATCGGCTACGCCGAAGCCTCCGGCATCCCGTTCAAGCAGGGCATGATGAAAAACGCGTACGTGGGCCGCACCTTCATCCAGCCCTCCGACTCGCTGCGCCAGCTGGGCCTGCGGTTGAAGCTCAATCCGGTGCGCGAGGTGATCGAGGGCAAAAAGCTCGTGGTGGTGGACGATTCCATCGTGCGCGGCAACACCCAGCGCAAGCTCATCCGGATGCTGCGCGAGGCCGGGGCGGCCGAGGTGCACGTGCGCATCGCCTCCCCGCCAGTGAAGTGGCCGTGCTTCTACGGCATCGACTTTGCCAGCCCCGGCGAGCTCATTGCCAACCACGGGCACACGGACAGCGACGAGGAAATCGCGGAGTCTATCCGTACGATGATCGGGGCAGATTCGCTCGCGTTCGTGCCTATCGACGACATGATCGCCGCCTCGAACCAGCCCAAGGACAACCTCTGCGCGGCGTGCTTTACCGGCGATTACCCGCTCGGCCTGCCGGACGGCAACCCCAACGCAGACCTGGTCCGACGCATGCAGAAAGGTGCAGAAGCCTAATGAGTACTGAACACGATCCAGTTTCCTACGAGGCCGCCGGCGTCTCTATCGAGGCCGGCGACAAGGCCGTCGAGCTTTTCGCCCCGCACGCCAAGCGGGCCACCCGCCCGGAGGTCCGCGGCGGCCTAGGCGGGTTCGCCGGCCTGTTCGCGCTGGGGAAGTACAAGGAGCCGCTGCTGGCGGCGGGCTCCGACGGCGTGGGCACGAAGCTCGCCGTGGCTCAGTCTATGGACAAGCACGACACCATCGGCATCGACCTAGTGGCCATGTGCGTGGACGACCTGGTTGTCTGCGGTGCCGAGCCGCTGTTCCTGCAGGATTACATCGCCATCGGCAAGGTCGTGCCGGAGAAGGTCGCCGAGATCGTGTCGGGCATCGCCGAGGGCTGCGTCCAGGCCGGCTGCGCGCTGCTGGGCGGCGAGACCGCTGAGCACCCGGGCGTGATGGACCCCGAGGAGTACGACGTTTCCGCCACCGCCGTCGGCGTCGTCGAAGCTGCCGAGCTGCTCGGCCCGGATAAGGTGCGCGAGGGCGATGCCATCATCGCCATGGCGTCCTCCGGCCTGCACTCCAACGGCTACTCCCTGGCCCGCCACGTGCTGCTCGAGCGCGCAGGCCTGCCGCTGGACGCGGAGATGGAAGAGCTCGGCCGCACGCTGGGCGAGGAGCTGCTGGAGCCGACCCGCATCTACGCCCTGGATTGCCTCGCACTGGCCGCCGAGTGCGACGTGCGCACCTTCTGCCACGTCACTGGCGGCGGGCTCGCCGGCAACATGGAGCGCATCATCCCGGAGGGCCTCGTGGCGGAGATGCGACGCACCACCTGGACCCCGGGCCCGATCTTCCGCACCATCAAGTCCGTCGGCCAGGTGCCGGACGAGGAGATGGAGAAGACGTTCAACATGGGCGTGGGCATGGTTGCAGTGGTCAGCCCGGAGGACCGGGATCGCGCCCTGGCTATCCTCGCCGCGCGCCACATCGACGCCTGGGATCTCGGCGAGGTCCGTGCCGCCGGCGAAGGCGATGACAAACGCGCCGTGCTGACCGGATCCCATCCGCAGTACTAGCAACGTCAAAAGGGCACCCCGGCTGGGGTGCCCCTTTTCGTCGTAGGTGGAGGCTTAGCGGTTGTCGTCCTCGTCGTCCCACTTGGCGTAGTCCGCGTACTGGTCGTCCACCTCGGTCTCATCGTTGTCCCAGCTGCGTCGCGGCGCTTGGCCTGCGAGTTCCCGCTGCAGGGAATCCAGATCCATTTCAGGAGTGTTGTACTTCAGCTGGCGAGCAACCTTGGTCTGCTTGGCTTTCGCGCGTCCGCGGCCCATGGCGTGACCCCCTTGAGGTGGTTTTTGGGCGGCCTTCGAATCGAGGCGGCCTCATACTTATTTACGATATTTTCCTGTAGGACACTATAGCCTGCGCCCGGGAAAAATGCGCCTTAGGGGTCTGAGCTGGTCTTACTCGTCGTGGCCCGGGCCGCGGCGCAGCTTATCGACGGCTCTGCGTCCCGCGTGCTCGCCTTCATCCGCCGGCAGCGACGACGGGTCGACGGACGCCGCCGTGCCCCCGATGTCCAGCGGCGCGCCCAACGCGGAGCGCTTCACCAACGCCAGCGCCACCGGGCCCTCGTCCGCGTCGTGGACCACGGTGCCCAGGCGGCCGACCTTGCGCCCGCCCGCAGTGATCTCCGCGCCGGTTTCCGGCTCGGTCGGGGCGGAGCCATCGAGCTGCAGCTTGACCAGCAGCCTGGGGGAGCGGCCCAGGTTTTCCACACGCGCGACCGTTTCCTGGCCGCGGTAGCAGCCCTTCTCTAGGTGCACGGCGCGGATCGCCTCACCGCGGTTGATCAGGTTCGGCGCCTCGTGGGGGATGGACTTCTCATCCAGATCCGCGCGCGTCTCCGGTTCCCCGGCGGCGACGCGGAAGGCGGTGAACGCCATCAGGCCCGCAAGCGGGAACTGCTGGGCGATCTCGCCCACGTGCGCTCGAGGCACCGCGATGTCGGTGCGGCCCACCCCGCCCCAATTGTCCAGGCGGCGGGTGAACACCTGGCCGGCGTCCACTGGCCCCACAGGCCCGAGGATGCTCAGCACCGCAAGATCGGTCTCTTCCACAGTCACGTCGGACCAGAAGACCATCTTGCGCAGGAACGCTGCGAAGGATTCGCCCTGGTAAGAGGGGACGTCGAGGTAGTACACGCCGTCCGCCAGCGCCACGTCTGCGTGGTGGAGGATGCGCCCCTGCGCGTCGAGGTCGAGGGCCGAGGCGGCAAAGCCGTCGGCGACGGTGTCGAGCTTCTGCGACAGCAGGTTGTTCAGGAACCCCGGTGCGTCGGGGCCGGAGACCGCGATGACGGCGCGGTTGGAGCGGTCCACCAGCGTCGGCTCGGTGATGCGCTGTTCGCCGAGCGGGTTGCCGTAGTGCCAGGGCACCCCTTCGGCGTCGAGAAGCGATGGCCCCGGCAGCTCTTGGGCGCCGGGGAGTGCAAGTAGCTCCGATGCGTAAGCCATGGGGGCCTATCATAGGGGAACTATGGCTTCTTCCCAGCTCCCGGCCGAACCCGTCATCTACCTCGTGGAGCCGTTCGGCGGCTCCGTGCGGAGGCAGAACCCGAACATGCCGCACGTGTTTTGGGACGATGCGGCCGTCACCCGCGGCGACGGCGTCTTCGAATCCATCCTGGTGCGCGGCGGCGCGCCCGTGAACCTGGACAAGCACCTCGCGCGCTTCGCCCGCTCTGCCGCGCTGATGGGTCTGCCTGAGCCCGGCCGCGAGCACTGGACCCGTGCGACGGAGGAGGCGGTTGCAGACTACTGCCGCGAGCGCGGGGGTGAGGCGGGCGTGGCGGTTGAGGCCAAGTGCACCTGGACTTTAACGCGTGGGCGCGAAACCACCGGCGTTCCCACCGCGTGGATCACTGTCCGCCCCCTGCCGAAGGAGGTGCTGCGCCAGCGCGAGCGGGGCGTGAGTGTGGTGACCACCCCGCGGGGTTACGCCGTGGACGCGGACGTGCCGTGGATGCGCGAGGGCGCGAAGACCCTCAACTACGCGTTGACCATGGCCGCGCTGCGCTGGGCGGGGGAGCAGGGCGCGGACGACATCATCTATATCGACCCGGGCACCGGGCGCGTGCTCGAGGGTGCGACGTCGAGCGTGCTGATGGTGAAGAAGGGCGGCCGCATGCGCACGCCTGCGCCGGGTGCGGGCGTGCTGGCCGGCACCACGCAGGCCGCGATCTTCGAGCGCGCAGAGCGGGCCGGGTGGAAGTGCAAGGCGAAAGACATCTACCTCAGCGAGCTGTTCAAGGCCGAGTCCGTGTGGCTAGTCAGCTCCACCCGTATCGCCGCGCGCGTCAAGCGCCTCGACGGCACAAAGCTGCCCGCCCCCGGCAACGAGTCGGAGATCAAGCAGCTCATCGAAAGCGCGCTGGCTTAGCCCGCGACGCGCTTCAGCTCGGCGGACATGTAGGGCACCATCTCGCCGTCGACGACGCGCTCGTCCACCCAGCCCAGGTTGTTGTTGGGCATCAGGCCGTACAGCCGCTTCCCGGGGCCGTGGGCGGCGGGGCCGGTCTCAGTGGCGATGGTGGAGGCGCTGGTGATCTGCCATGCGCGCTCGTTGACGGGCTCGCCGTAGAGGACCTCCACGAGGCCACGGGAGTTAGTCAGCGTCACCTCGATCTCGTCCTTCGGCGAGATGCGCCAGAAACCCACCTCGCGCTGGTCTGCGCCGGTGGCGTTGCCCTCGCTGTCCAGGCGCCAGGTGCGTGATTCAAAGCGCAGGTAGTTCTCGCCGTCGTGGGAGATGACCAGCTGCTGGCCAAAGGCGTACTCGCCGCCTTCCGGGTCGGAGGGGTCGTTGGCCTGGCCGGAGCCAGACCACACGCCGACGAGGGGGAGCAGCGCCAGCAGACCGTCGTGAAGCGACGGCCCGTAGCGCAGGTTGGCGGTGTCCGCCTCAAGCGGCATGTCGTCGAAGCCGAGCTCCGGAATGTTGCGATGGGCAGTCGCCTTCGACTGCTCGGCCGCGAGGTTCACGGCCTCGTTGCCGTCCAGCTTCTGCTCGTTAGTGTTTGCGTTTTCAGCCATGGTTCTCAAGCGTAGACGCTCGCGCCAGCGGCTCGAGATCCGCCGGTTCCACCACGGTGTTTACGCGGTCGTGGGAAAACTCGAGCGAGCCGCCGTTCAGCTGCACGAGGTCGGCCGGCCCGCCGAGCGGCAGCGTGCGGGTGTCCAGGTCGAAGGTGAAGCCGTCGAGGACAGCTTGCTCATCGCCGTCGGGGACCTCGAGCAGCTGGCTCGGCCGCAT
This sequence comes from Corynebacterium ureicelerivorans, assembly GCF_000747315.1. NCBI lineage: Bacteria > Bacillati > Actinomycetota > Actinomycetes > Mycobacteriales > Corynebacteriaceae > Corynebacterium > Corynebacterium ureicelerivorans. The sequence goes on along the minus strand of NZ_CP009215.1, from coordinate 1,875,345 downwards.
GTGAAACACCCCGTCGGCTAGGCGCAGGGTCACGATCACGGTGGCGGGCTGATCCGCGCCGGGCACGGTGCCGGTCAGGCGCGCCTCGCTGGCTACGCCGCCGGCGGGGGAGATGTCGTACGGGTTGGCTATGTCTAAATCCGTGATGCCCAGCAGCTCGCCGAAGCCCACCCCGTCCAGCCGGATGCGGCGGCGCACGAGGCGGGCGTTGGCACCCACAATCTCCCCGTGCAGCGCGTCTTTCGGGGTGTCCAGCTCGAGGTTGAACAGCTCCACGCTCGCCGTTCCCACACCGGGCCCGGGGATGTCGGCGTCGGTGCGCCGCACGGTCACCCGCGGGATGCGCCCGCTCACGCCCGACAGCGCAAACGGGGTGGCTGTGACCTGCGCTTCGGCGCCGGCCGGGGCGAGCGTGCGCTCCACCTGGGAGGCGACGGCCGTGTCCGCCAGCCCAAGGGCGGCGACGAGCGCGAGCACGACCATGACCGTTCTCCGCACCGCGACCTCTTTTCCGCACGTAGCCTTAAAAGCTATGACTGCAGACATCCTAAGCGCCCACCTCCCCGGCGACCGCGTACGACCCCTGCTCGAAGCCGCCGAAGCGGCTGACGGCATCGCGGCTTTTTCGGAAGCTTTCGTGCAGGGGCTTGACGACGAGCGCGTGCGCCACACCCACCTCATTGTGGAAGACAGCGGGGAGGTGATCGCCTGCGCGGGCATCGCCGAGGACGGCTCGGCGGAGCTCGTTGTGCATCCGCAGCGCCGACGCGAGGGCGTCGGCGAGGCGCTGGCGGAGGCGGTGCGCGAGCAGCGGCCGAACGCTGGCCTGTGGGCGCACGGCAACCTCCCCGGGGCGCAGGCGCTCGCCGAAAAACTCGGGTTCACGGTTGACCGTGAGCTTTTGGTGATGGGCATCGCCGCCGAGGAGATTCCGGCGGGCGGCGCCGAGCTGCCGGAGGGGTTCGAGGCGCTGGATTACGCCAGAGCGGTCGAGCGGTGGGGGCGCGACGCCGTCGATAGGCAATGGCTTGAGGTGAACAACGATGCGTTTTCGTGGCACCCGGAGCAGGGGGGCTGGGATCTGGAGCACCTGCGGCGGGCGATGGAGGCGGAGTGGTTCGACCCGGCGGGTGTGCAGCTGCTGTTCTACGGGAAAGAGCTCGCCGGGTTCCACTGGACCAAGCGGCACCCGGATGGGACTGGTGAGGTGTATGTGGTTGGTCTTGCCTCACGGTACCGGGGGGAGGGACTGGGGGGACCGCTGATGCAGATGGGGCTGAATTACCTTATTGGGGGTGGATCTGCGCAGGTCATCCTCTACGTGGAGGCGGATAACCAGCCTGCTGTCAGGCTGTACCGCCACCTCGGTTTCGCTGTGCGTGAAAGTCACGTGGTCTACCGGTAGCCTGGCTACCACCTGCAGAAATCGAGTGGGCCGAAGAAATTCACCAGTTGTTCACTTAACTGGCTACCGGCCATTAACCAGGTTTCCGTAGGTTTGCTCTCGTGAGTAATTGGATAGTTGTATCCAATACTCGAAACTGACCTGTTTGTACCGGAAAGGTATCCCGTGATTCGTAACTTCAAGCGCACCGCCGCAATCGCCGGCGTCGTTGCAGTATCTTCCGCCTCCCTCGTCGCTTGTGGCGACTCCGACGACAACGCAGAGTCCACCGCTGTTGAGTCTGCGACCGAGGCTGCCTCCTCCGACGAGAACAACGACAACGACGACGACCAGAACTCTGGCGAGTACGAGCTGACCGGCCAGGAAGGCACCCTGGTTGCTGAGGGTGCATCGTCCCAGCAGAACGCGATGGACTACTTCGCGTCCGTCTACGCATCCGAGGTTCCGGGTGCGCAGCTCGCGTACACCCCGTCCGGCTCCGGTGCTGGCCAGAAGAACTTCATTGCTAACCAGGCTGTGTTCGCTGGCTCCGACTCCCCGCTGAAGGACGACCAAATCCAGGCTGCTGCTGACCGCTGCGGCGGCAACGAGGCTTGGCACCTGCCGTTCGTCGTCGGCCCGGTTGCCATCGCCTACAACCTGGACGGCGTGGACGAGCTGAACCTGACCGTCGACAACATCGTCGAGATCTTCCAGGGTGTCATCACCACCTGGAACGACCCGAAGATCGCTGAGAACAACGAGGGCGTCGATCTCCCGGACACCCCGATCAACGTCTTCTACCGCTCCGACGAGTCCGGCACCTCCGACAACTTCCAGAAGTTCCTGGCCGCCGCCTCCGACGGCAAGTGGGAGTCCACCGGCAAGGCGTTCCCGAACGCTGTGGGCACCGGCGCGAACGGCTCCTCCGGTGTGGCACAGGAGGTCAGCGCAACCGACGGTGCGATCACCTACGTGGAGGCTGGCTTCGCTGACAAGACGGCCAACATCGACTTCGGCAACGGTCCGGTCGAGCTGACCGAAGAGGCCGTGGAAAAGACCCTGGACAACCTGGAGTTCACCACCGAGGGCCACAACATGGTCGTCGACTCCGAGAAGCTGTTCACCACCGACGCCGAGGGTGCGTACCCGCTGGTGCTGACCACCTACGAGATCGTCTGCTCCGCCGGCTACGACGAGGAGACCTCCAACATGGTCAAGGACTTCCTCAACGTCGCACTTGACAGCCAGGACGAGGAGCTCGCCGACGAGGGCTTCATCCCGGTCAAGGGCGCACACGCTGAGCGCCTGCGCGAGGCGATCAACGCCATCCAGTAAGTCACTCTGGAACCCGGTCTCTGCGGTCTAGGGCCGTAGGAGGCAGATAGACCCCCCACTGATTCCGATCACGGGGGTCTCTCTATGCGGCGAAGCGGAGGGAACCCGCTTGCGCCGCCGACCACAACGTTTCATCTTCGAAGGATTCGAGCACATGGCTGACAACGAACTGCCGGCTTCCGAGCACGACGACCGCGGCGCAGGGCCCGCGACAAAGACCGATCCTGTAATTCAAGACTCCACGGGCGCCCCAGTGAGTAAGGGCGAAGATCCCGCGACCGAGAACACGCCGATTGCGGGGGGTGCCAGCAACGGCGCCGGCGTGAAGCGCCCGGGCGACCGCGTCTTCGAGTTCCTCTCCACTGCCTCCGCAACCCTGATTACTGTGCTTGTCGCGGCTATCGGCATCTTCCTGCTCATCCAGGCGCTACCGCCCTTGCTGCGCAACGACGGTGGCCTGGCGGGCTTCTTCACCTACGGCGGCCAGTGGCAGACGTCCAACCTGGATGCGATGCAGTTCGGTATCCCGAACCTGTTCTTCTCCACGGTGACCATTTCGGTGATCGCGCTCGTGATCGCAATGCCGATCGCGCTCGGTGTGGCGCTGTTCTTGTCCAACTACTGCCCGCCAAACCTGGTGCGTCCGCTGGGCACGCTGGTGGACATGCTGGCCGCCGTGCCGTCCATCGTGTACGGCCTGTGGGGTGCGCAGGTGCTCGGCCCGCTGCTGGGCGACTTTTACAGCTGGGTTAACAGCTGGGGCGGCGACTTTTTCTTATTCGCCACCTACCAGAACTCCCCGCCGTTCTCTACGGCCCGCAACATGATGACTGGCGGCATCGTGCTGGCCATCATGATTCTGCCGATCATCGCCGCGACCGCGCGAGAGATCTTCGTGCAGACCCCTCCCGGCCAGATCGAGTCCGCGCTCGCACTGGGCGCCACCCGCTGGGAAGTCATCCGCATGACCGTGATCCCGTTCGGCATGTCCGGCTTCATCGCGGGCTCCATGCTGGGCCTGGGCCGCGCACTGGGCGAAACCATGGCGCTGTACATGGCCGTCGCACCGGCGAACGAGTTCCGCGGCTCCCTGTTCGACGGCGGCACCACCTTCGCTACCGCGATCGCCAACGCCGCGGCGGAGTTCAACAACCCGGTTTCCGCGGGCGCCTACATCGCCGCCGGCCTGGTGCTGTTCTTGCTCACCTTCATCGTCAACTCGATCGCCCGCGCGATCGTCAACAAGTAAGGAGCGGAAGGTAAAAATGTCTACTGCAGTACCGAACAACGGCTCCTCCCAGGTAGCCACCCAGCAGCCCGCTCCGTCCACCCGCTCATCGCGCGGCGGCGACAACCCGTTCACGGACATCGCCTCCGGCCGCAAGACCACGAACTCCATCATGGGCGGCCTCATGTGGCTGTGCATGATCGTCGCTCTGATTCCGCTTGTGTGGCTGCTAGTCACGGTGGTCTCCCGCGGCATGGGCGCCGTGCTCGACCCGGCCTGGTGGACCGAAGACATGGTCGGCGTGCGCTCCTCCAAGCCGGGCGGCGGCGCACTGCACGCCATTGCCGGCACCATCATGCAGACGCTGATCGCGTCGCTGATCTCCATCCCGATCGGCATCTTCACCGCCATCTACCTGGTGGAGTACTCCAACGGCAACAAGTTGGGCAAGCTGACCACCTTCATGGTGGACATCCTTTCCGGCGTGCCCTCCATCGTCGCGGCGCTGTTCGTCTACGCCCTGTGGATCACCATCCTGGGCCAGCAGCGCTCCGGGTTCGCGGTGTCCCTGTCGCTGATCTTGCTCATGATCCCGGTCGTGGTGCGCAACACCGAGGAGATGCTGCGCGTGGTGCCCATGGACCTGCGCGAGGCGTCCTATGCACTGGGCGTTCCAAAGTGGAAGACCATCGTGCGCATCGTGCTGCCGACGGCGCTATCCGGCATCGTCACCGGTGTCATGCTCGCCATCGCCCGTGTGATGGGTGAGTCCGCCCCGGTGCTCATCCTCGTCGGCTCCACGCCGACCACCAACTGGTTCAACATGTTTGACAAGCCGCAGTCCTCGCTGCCGCTGTTCATGCTGGACATGTGGAAGTCCGGTGCCACCGGCCCGGCAAACGACCGACTCTGGGGCGCGGCGCTGACGCTCGTGATCCTCGTTGTCACTCTCAACCTGCTCGCACGCTTTGTGGCGAAGCGCTACTCGGTCAAGAAGTAACCCACCCGCGTACCCCTCCAGGAGAAACCCAGATGTCTACCAAGCTCGAACTCAACGACGTCAACATCTACTACGGCGACTTCCACGCCGTGCAGAACGTCAACATGCAGATCCCGGCGAAGTCCGTCACGGCCTTCATCGGCCCGTCGGGCTGCGGCAAGTCCACCGTGCTGCGCACCCTCAACCGCATGCACGAGGTCATCCCGAACGCGTCCGTGAAGGGCGAGATCCTGCTCGACGGCCACGACATTTACGGCAAGGACGTCGACCCGGTTGCCGTGCGCAACACCATCGGCATGGTGTTCCAGAAGGCCAACCCGTTCCCGACCATGTCCATCGAGGACAACGTGGTCGCGGGCCTGCGCCTCTCCGGTGAAAAGGACAAGAAGAAGCTCAAGGAGGTCGCGGAGCAGTCCCTGCGCGGCGCGAACCTGTGGGACGAGGTCAAGGACCGCCTGGACAAGCCGGGCGGCGGCCTCTCTGGCGGCCAGCAACAGCGCCTGTGCATCGCCCGCGCCATCGCGGTGCGCCCGGAGGTGCTCCTGATGGACGAGCCGTGCTCCGCCCTGGACCCGATCTCCACCCTCGCAGTGGAGGACCTCATCCACGAGCTGAAGAACGACTTCACCATCGTCATCGTGACGCACAACATGCAGCAGGCAGCCCGTGTGTCCGACAAGACCGCGTTCTTCTCCCTCGAGGCCACCGGTAAGCCGGGCCACCTGGTGGAGTTCAACGACACCACCACCATCTTCGAAAACCCAGAGCAGAAAGAGACCGAAGACTACATCTCCGGCCGCTTCGGCTAGAGCGTCCCGTCAGCCGCGCGTGCGGAATTTCCGCTCGATGGTGGCGAACTTCTGCTCCGGGTCGTAATCCACCTCGTCGCGCTGGCGGAGGTACGCCTCGGGCTTAAGCCCCGTGATCAGGAAAACCATGCGGCTGGCGACGCTGACGCAGCGGTCCGCGTAGCGCTCGTAGTAGCGCGCCAGCATGGACAGGTCGACGGCCTCGCGGGTGGAGTACTCCCACTCCCGGTCCGAGACCAGGCTGTACAGGTAGGCCTTCATGTCGTCGACACCCTCGTCGATGGTGTGCAGTTCCACGGCAACGTCGGCGTCGGGCTCGACGAGGAGCTGGCGGGTCGTCGCACCCATCTCGTAGACGAGGCGGGCGAGTTCCTCCACGTAGCCGTGCAGGGCCTCCGGGTACACGGGGTGGGGGTGGCGCTGCCGGGCCAGCAGCGCGATGTTTCGCGCGAGCGACCCCATGCGCTCGAAGCTTTCCACGATGTAGATCGCGGACACGACCTGGCGGAGGTCCGAGGCGACGGGGTTCTGCAGCGCCAACAGACGCATGCTGCGGTCCTCGCAGCGCTCACTGATGTCTTTCAGCGAGTCCGCCTCTGTGAGCGCGGCCTCGGCGTCTTCCAAGGACCGCTCCAGTAGCGCGGCGGTGGCGTGGCCCATGATCTCGCGCACGGTGTCGCACATCTCAAGAACGTCCTGGTTAAACGCCTCGAGGTGCTCCCTGTACTCAGTGCGCAGCATGCGTTTGTTACTCCGCGGGGACCCGGACCTATCCACCGTTATTCTCAATCTCCGCGCCCTCTGGCACGGTGTCGTCTTCCGGGTCCTCGAGCCAGCCCTCGGGCAGCGCGATTTTGCCGGCGGAGCCTTGACGCCCGCGCGCGTCGTCGGCGTGCTCGGCCATCTCGTTAGAGCCCGCAATCGGGGCCAGGCGCTCGCGCAGTTCTGCCAGACTGGTCACCTGCGCCAGGGACTTGCGGAATTCGCCACCGACTGGGAAGCCGCGCAAGTACCACCCGGTGTGCTTGCGGATGTCACGGCACGCGTGCTCCTCGCCGTCGTGCTGCGCCAAAAGCTCCGCATGGCGGTAGATGATTCGTGCGACCTCGCCGAGCGTCGGCTCTGGCGGGATGTCCTCACCACGCAGCTGAGCGCCCAGCTGGGCGAACAGCCACGGGCGGCCCAGGCACCCGCGCCCTACCTCGACGCCGTGGGAGCCGGTGAGCTCCATCATCTTCGCGGCGTCGTCGGCGGCGAAAATGTCGCCGTTGCCGATAACAGGCACGCCCGTGCCGTCCATGTGCTCAACCAGCCGGGCGATTTCATCCCAGTGGGCCTCGCCGGAGTAGCGCTCCGCGCCCGTACGTGCGTGCAGGGCGACGGCGGCCGCGCCGGATTCGGCGGCGATCCGCCCCGCATCCAGGTGCGTCTGGTGCTCGTCGTCGATGCCGATACGGAACTTCACCGTGATCGGAATGCCGGAGCCCTCCGCGGCGCGCACCGCGGCGTCCACGATGTTGCCGTAGAGGCGGCGCTTGTACGGGATGGCGCAGCCGCCGCCCTTGCGCGTCACCTTGGGCACCGGGCAGCCGAAGTTCATGTCCACGTGGTCGGCGACGTCTTCCTCCACGATCATGCGCACCGCCTCGTAGGTGAACTTGGGGTCTACGGTGTACAGCTGCATCGAGCGCGGCGTCTCCACCTCGGCGAAGGTGGTCATGTGCAGCGTCTTCGGGTTGCGGGCCACCATCGCCCGCGCGGTAATCATCTCGCAGACGTACAGACCTGAGGAGGTACCGGTGAGTTCCTCTTCAATCTCCCGGCACAGCACGCGAAACGGCATGTTGGTCACCCCGGCCATCGGTGCGAGGATGACGGGGGAGCTCAGGTCAATGCCGCCGATGGTTAGGGCGGGGGCAACTGCAGTCATAGTGACGCCCATTCTTCCCGCGCAGCACGCCTCCCGTCCAATCGGCGGTGCTACGCCCGTTCGGGGGTACGGGGCCGTCGTTAAGCTGTTGCTTTGCGACGAGCTCCGCCCTCCTCGTAGCCATAGGGCGTAGGTCACAATATGGTGGTCGCTGTTAGCAATTCACGCGAACGATTTGAGGGAGCATCATGAGCGATCGCATCGCAAGCGCCAAGCTGCGCGACAAGGTTATGACCGCCGAGGAAGCAGCCCAGTTTGTCAACCACGGCGACAAGGTCGGCACCTCCGGCTTTACGGGCGCCGGCTACCCCAAGGCCATGCCCGCCGCGATTGCGCAGAAGGCGAAGGCCGCGCATGAGAAGGGGCAGGATTTCTCCATCGACATGTACACCGGTGCCTCCACCGCGCCGGAGTGCGACGGCGTGCTTGCGGAGGCCAACGCGCTGCGTTACCGCATGCCGTACCAGTCGGACCCGACCATGCGGAACAAGATCAACGCCGGCGAGCTGAAATTCCAGGACATCCACCTGTCCCACTCCGGCATGATGGTGGAGGAGGGCTTCTTCGGCGAGGTCGACTTGGCCATCGTGGAAGCCGTGCGCATCACCGAAGACGGCAACATTGTGCCGTCGTCGTCCGTGGGCAACTCCGTCGAGTTCCTCAACGCGGCCAAGAAGATCATCATCGAGGTGAATTCGTGGCAGTCCGAGGAGCTCGAAGGCATGCACGACATCTGGACCGTGCCGCCACTGCCGAACCGCGTCCCGATCCCGATCACCAAGTGCGGGGACCGCATCGGCGCCACCTACATCGAGATCGACCCGGACAAGGTCGTCGCCGTCATTGAGACGAATGACCCGGACCGCAACGCCCCGTTCAAGGCGCCGGACGAGGTTTCCGAGCAGATCGCGGGCAACTTCCTCGACTTCCTGGAAAACGAGGTCAAAGCTGGCCGGCTCACCTACGACGGCTACGTCATGCAGTCCGGCGTGGGCAACGTGCCCAACGCGGTAATGGCGGGCCTGATGGAGTCCAAGTTCGAGAACATCCAGGCCTACACCGAGGTGATCCAGGACGGCATGGTCGACCTCATCGACGCCGGTAAGATGACCGTCGCCTCAGCCACCTCCTTCTCCTTGTCGCCGGAGTACGCGGAGAAGATGAACAGGGAGGCGTCGCGCTACCGCGAGTCCATCATCCTGCGCCCGCAGTCCATCTCCAACCACCCCGAAGTCATCCGCCGCACCGGCTTGATCGCCTCCAACGGCATGATCGAGGCGGACATCTACGGCAACGCCAACTCCACCCACATCAACGGCTCCCGTTTGATGAACGCCCTGGGCGGCTCCGGCGACTTCACCCGCAACGCCTACATCTCCACGTTCATCTCTCCGTCGGTGGCGAAGGACGGCGCCATCTCCGCCATCGTGCCGTTCGCGTCCCACATCGACCACAACGAGCACGACGCCATGGTCTTCATCACCGAGTACGGCGTTGCGGACCTGCGCGGCCTCGCCCCGCGCGACCGTCCCGCGAAGATGATCTCCATCGCGCACCCGTCCTACCGCCCGCTGCTGGAGGAGTATGTCGAGCTCGCCTCCAAGTGCAAGTACCAGGCAACTCCGCATGACCTGCGCCACGCCTTCGACTTCCACATCCGCATGGAGGAGACCGGCACGATGATGAAGGAGGGCTAAAATCCGACCCGATTACCGGGCTCACGGCCCTGGGGGCTACCATGGGACCCTGCGGGCCTTTAGCTCAGTTGGTAGAGCTACGGACTTTTAATCCGCAGGTCCCGGGTTCGAGCCCCGGAGGGCCCACCGCTAACCCCCGCTGCGCACTGCAGCGGGGGTTTGTTCTGTGCGTCACATCCCGGGCTGGCAGTCACCGAGATTATGGTGCTATCAAAGTAACTTACGCCTACCGTTGGTATCCCACCCACCGTTGAGGAAAGGCGAACCATGGCAACTACTGTCGGCCACTACCTGGCCACCCGCTTGGAGCAGATCGGCTTGGAGCACTACTTCCAGGTCCCGGGCGACTACAACCTGCAGCTTTTGGACGAACTGCTCAAAAACGAGAATCTGCAGATGATGAGCTGCACCAACGAACTCAACGCCGCCTATGCGGCCGAGGGCTACGCCCGCGCGAACGGCGCATCGGCATGCGTGATCACCTTCAACGTCGGTGCGTTCTCCGCGCTGAACGGTGTCGCCGGCGCCTACGCGGAGCGCCTGCCCATGATCTTCATCTCCGCAGGCTACAACACCAACGACGAGGCTTCGGGGCGGTTCCTGCACCACACCATCGGCACCACGGACTACTCCTACCAGGAGGAAATGTTCCGCCCGGTGACCTGCAAGACGGTGCGCATCCTCACCGCGGAGGAGGCCCCGGCAAAGATCGACGACGCCATCGCCACCGCCCTGCGCGAGTCCAAGCCCTGCTACATCGAAATCGCGTCCAATCTGGCGGACGCCGAATGCCCTGCTCCCCAGCCGGCGCGGTTTGAGCGGGCGTGGGAGGTCGGTTACGACCACAAGGCAGTGGAGAAGGCCGCCACGGAGATCGCGGCCCAGCTCAACGCTGCGGAGAAGCCGCTCCTGCTGGCCGGACCGCATCTGCGCCCGTACGGTGCCGTCGAGGCGTTTCGGCGGGTGGCGGAGGCAATCGGATGCGCCGTGGCTGTGCAGCCGAACGCGAAGAGCTTCTTCCCCGAAGACCACCCGCAGTACATCGGGCACTACTTGGGCACATCGTCCGCGCCGGGCGTTGAGGCCGTGGTGGACCTCGCTGACTGCGTGCTCGCGGCGGGCCCGATGTTCACCGACTACTCCACGGTGGGGTGGACCACCACCGTGCCGTCGGAGAGCGGCTATATCGCGATCGCCGAAAACGGTGTGACCACGCCCGAGGCCACGTACACCGGCCTGCCCATCGCGGCGGTGCTTGAGGCGCTCGCCGGCAAGGTGGAGCGCAACACCGCAACGATCGACCAGTACAACCGCGACGACGTCACCGGGCAGCAGGCCGAATACACCCCTGCCGATGACTCGGCGCAGCTCACCCGTGCTGAGATGGTGCACCAGATCAACGAGTTGATCGACGGCAACTCCACCCTGTTCGCCGAGACCGGCGACTCCTGGTTCAACGGCCTGCACATGCAGCTGCCCGCCGACGCCGGTTTTGAAATTGAGATGCAGTGGGGTGCCATCGGCTGGTCCGTGCCGTCCTCGCACGGCTACGCAGTGGCCAAGGGTCAGGACCACCACACCATCCTCATGGTCGGCGACGGTTCCTTCCAGCTCACCGCGCAAGAGGTGTGCAACATGATCCGCTACGAGGACAACATCACCGTCATTGTGGTGAACAACACGGGCTACGTCATCGAGTCTGCTCTCCACGAGGGGCCGTACAACTACTACAAGAACTGGGACTACGCGGCCCTGATCAAGGCGTTCAACGCCGAGGACGGCGAGGGTATAGGGATCACCGCCACCACCGCGGGCGAGCTTCGCGACGCGCTCCGCGTCGCACGCGCGAGCACCCGCCGCCCGGTGCTGATCGAGGCCCAGATCCCCCACGACGACATGACCCAGGATCTGGTGAAGTGGGGCAAGCCGGTCTCCGCCGCAATCGGCCGCCCGCCCGCTACACAGCAGTAAGCCGGGTGCGCGCTATCCCCGCTTGGCCTCGGCGGGGGTAGGAAGCAGCGCGAAAATCCACGCGGTGATGACAAACGGCCACGTGTACGTGGGGACGGGCAGGCCCGACATCGCCCATTGGATACACAGGGTGAGCACCACGCCCGCTGCAGCTCCAGCAAGACGCGCCGCCCAGCCGGCGCGCGGCCAAAGCACCGTCCCCACCGCAATGGCTGTCAAAACCGCCGAGTAATTGAACATGCCGGTGGAGACGGTTTCCACGTCTGCGTGCACCGCCCACGCGAGTGCCAAACCGAGCGCGCTGCCTACCAACGCGAACCCGCCGACCTGCACGGACGCGACGCATAGGGCGGCGAGGATGATCAGCCCGGGCACAATTCCGTCTGCCAGGACCACCTCCGAAAAACCGTCGAAAAGGCCGCTAGTGAGACCGGTACTCAGCTGTGATGATGAGACCGGAGGGGTCGTTTCCCACAGATTACCCAGCGGGCCGAAAAGGAGCCCCGCAACAATGCAAAAGGGGGCTGTGACGGCGGGAATGCGAGGGACGCGGTCAAAGACTTGCTGCAGCGGAATCACCGCGGCAGCGCCCGCTACGGTGAGGGTGGCCGCAATGTGCAGCGGCGCGCCGGAGGCGGCGGCTGCAGCCCCAACGAGGGCGCCGTTGTATCCCATGAGGCCACGGGAGGCGCCGTCGACATGCAGTGCTGCGGCAAATGCCAGCTGCACGGCGCTGCCGAGCATCGCGAGCGCTGCTAGCTGCCAGCTGCTCAGTGCCATCGCACAGATGACCAGCAACCCGCTCAGCGCGTTCTGCGCGAGGAAGATTTGAGAGAACCCGCGGAAGTACGCACGCACTGCGGGAAGTATCGGAGCCATGCTGGGGAATATACGCCCCTCTGGGCCGAGCTCGCGCGGCGGGAGATTAGATTGCCTTACATGGAAATGGAAGCGCTGGGTTTCTCAGCTGTTGCGGTGGCGTTTGGCCTATCGATGTTTGCGGGTTTGGCTACGGGTCTAGGGGGCCTTTTGGTAGCCCTGAAGCGCAATCCCAGTGACAGATTCCTCGCCGCCTCCCTGGGTTTTTCGGCCGGCGTGATGGTGTATATCTCGATGGTGGAGCTCCTGCCTCAGGGCAGCGACACGCTCACCGACGATGGGATGCGCGGCCAACTGTGGGGGACCGTCGCCTTTTTCGCCGGCATCGCGGTCATCGCCTTGATTGACCGTTTCGTGCCGGAAAACATCAACCCGCACGAGGACCACTCGGGCGCGAATGCCATGGGCAACATCGGTGTGGTCACCGGCCTGGCCATCGCCGTGCACAACTTCCCGGAGGGGTTCGCGTCATTCATCTCGGCGCTCGAAGACCCGACGCTCGGCCTGCCCATCGCGATCGCCATCGCAATCCACAACATTCCGGAAGGCGTGGCGGTGGCGGTGCCGTTGCGGGAGGCAACCGGTTCCAAGTGGAAGGCGGCCGGCTGGGCAACCCTGTCGGGTCTCGCCGAGCCGCTGGGCGCTCTCATCGGCTTCCTCCTGCTGCGTCCGTTCCTGGGCCCCGCAACGCTCGGCGTCGCCTATGCGGCCATCGCCGGCATCATGGTGTACGTCAGCCTGGACAAGCTACTGCCTACGGCGATGCAGACCGGCAAGCACCACACCTCCGTGTACGGCCTCATCGCTGGCATGGCCGTCATGGCGGTCAGCCTGCTCATCCTCCCGGGATAATGCCTCCGCGCGCAACGACAATGGCCCCTGTAGTGCTCATTTGGTCGCTACAGCAGCCCTGTCGTATGCTGAGCAAGCTGTCATGCAGCGCCCCCATCGTCTAGAGGCCTAGGACTCCGCCCTTTCACGGCGGCAACACGGGTTCGAATCCCGTTGGGGGTACGGCCCTGTGGCGCAGTTGGTTAGCGCGCCGCCCTGTCACGGCGGAGGTCGCGGGTTCAAGTCCCGTCAGGGTCGCTCTTCGCTCGAGGTTCGCCTCGAGTTTTTTGCTTTGCGACGGCGCTACGGTTGCCTACCGTGAATACTCCTTCGTGGTCATGCACGCCACCGCACCCGAGCAGGCCAACGGCTCCGCCTTCAAACAGGCGGGCATCCAGATCGCCGGCGCCGTCCCGCTGCAGATTGGCGAACCCGAGAACTTCTCCGCCTTCCGCATCGGCCTGTTCGGCCTGGACAAGTGGGCCGATGTCGACGGCACCGCCGCGCGATTCGCGGAGGCGCTGGACCGGGTCTAGCCGGGCCGGGTGTAGCCGGGGGTGGTGGATCTAGATTGCGTGGTTGCCGCGGAAACCAAATCTGACCTGGGGTTTTAGGTCCAAGGCCGCGGCCGGGTTGAATCTAGATCCACTAGTCCTCGAGAGCTGGGATGACGTACTCGATCAGCTCGTCGATCTGCTCCTCGGCGGAGCGCTTGCTGGAGCGGAAATTGACCATGACGTGGCTGATCCCCACCTCGCGCTGGGAGCGCAGTAGCTGGACCAGGGTGTTGCGGCCGAGCCGGTAGCCGAAGCTGCCGCCTGAAGCGGGCGCATCGGGGTCCTCGTGCAGGTCGAGCCAGAGCGATTCGGCGAAGGGTTTGAAGGCGGCCGGGGTCCCTGCAACACCCTCGCGGGCGGCCCAGTCGGCCACGGCGGCGTCCCAATTGCGCACGTTCTGGCGCTGGATCTCCAAGCTCTTGTGGTACAGCCCGGGGCCGACCGTGACGGTCTCCAGCAGCGGCAGCACCACGTGGCCGCCGCCGAAGACGAGGGCGCCCGCGCGGTAGAAGGTGTCGAAAATATCCGCGCCGGTCGTGCCGATCAGCCTCGCCACCAGCGGAAGCACAAACAGCAACGCGAAGAACAGCACCAGGCAGACGATGCCGAAGGTGCGCGACCCGCTCTCAGCCTGGGGCTGGTCGTCCGCCTCCTTCTTGACGCGCAGGAACGCCAGACCAGCAACAATGCCGAGCACGATCGCCCCGACCTGGATGAGCGGGTGCGGCACGAGCAGAACGAGCACCAGCGCAGCCACGGCGATCGCGGCGTGAATCTTGCCGGTGACCAGGTTCTTCGTCATGCCGTACACAGCCTGCGCCACGACAGCGACAGCCGCAGCCTTCAGACCGAGCAGCCAGCCTGCCTCGCTGATATCGCCCAACTGCGCGACGCCCAGCGCGAACGCCACCATGAGCAGCACCAACGGCAGCGTGAAGCCCACCCACGCCAGGAACATGCCCAGGCACCCGGCGCGCTGCAGGCCGATCGCCATGCCCACCTGGCTCGACGCCGGCCCGGGCAGGAATTGGCACAGCGCCACCAGGTCGGCGTACTGCTTGTCCGAAAACCACTTCCGCTTCTCCACGAATTCGTCGCGGAAATACCCCGGGTGCGTCGTCGGCCCGCCGAACGAGGTGCAGCCGAGGCGGAGGAAGATTCTGAAGATGCGCAATGGCGAAGTCATGCTAGCTCCCTTCGTTCCACCTGTTCCATCTGTTGAATTTTAAGACGAGATTCCCTTCAAAGATAGTAAAACTCTGTACGTCACCTGTTGGCCAGATATAACTAAAGTTGCAATTGGCCAGATATAACTAAAGTTGCAAAAAGATGCTGGCCGAATCTGGATGAGCTACTATTTTCGGAAACCCTTTGGAGGGCTTAAGTATAACTAGGCGACGCGAATATCGCCGGAAAGGAACACATGAGGTTTTATAAATTTGGTGCTACTCTCCTGACCGCATTGGCCTGTGGCGCTATGCTCCCAGTTGCCGATGCTGCGCCTAATCTGCCTGAACTCTCGGCACCCGTCGCTCCTAACCTTCCCCAAGTCCCTAACCTTCCCGCGCCTAACCTTCCCGCGCCCAACCTTCCCGCGCCCAACCTTCCCGCGCCTAACCTTCCCGCGCCTAACCTTCCCGCGCCTAACCTTCCCGCGCCTAACCTTCCCGCGCCTAACCTTCCCCAAGTCCCTAACCTTCCTCAAGTTCCTTCGCTTCCTGCGCCTAACGTTCCCCAGCTTGAAGAATTAGAGCCGGCCCCACCAGTCAATAGCCACGTCAAGGAAAGCTACGTCAACTTTGGCGACTCAGTAGGTGCGAATCCGACCGCCTTGGATGTCACCGTCTACCGAGCGAAGCTGAAAAACCCCTCGATACAATGGCCGACGATCCGAGAAGGTTTTTGTGCGCAGGACCCCAACAATTTTGCAGCTCAGGCCGCGCGAAGCACCGGTCTGCGCCTAGAAGACTACTCGTGCCCCGGTGCCACTGCTTATGTAGAACCTACGGAAAATGATTCGATTCCACATGACACAGTTCGTCAGCAAGTTGAACGAGCCATCAAGGATGGCAGTCTTGATTCCAATACCCGGCTGGTCACCATCAGCGCTGGCGTGAACGACACCTACCAGCCCAGTAACTTCCCTTCAATAACCACCCAGGAACAACGGATGAAACGCTTCAACGAGGCGATGGTGGGAGCAATTAATCGCATCAAGGAAACCGCGCCTAGCGCCAAGGTGATCATCCTCGGGATTCCCGATGAGACAGATGGTTTCAACCACACCTGTGGATCTAATCTTTTAAACGTTACCAGTCACTGGTACTTTCCGTTGGTAGCCTACTACCAAGACGAAATTCGCGAGCAGCAGCGACGAGCTGCCGCTGATACGAATAGCGAGTTTCTTGACATGGTTGCCGAAATTTCCGTAGAAAGCGGAAAGAATGGTTGCTCGAACGATCCGGGCCGTTACGGCGCTTCCATTGCAGACGATGCCTCGCACAAGCTCGCAGGCCACCTAACCGATGCCGGACACGTCTACTACGCTAAGCGCATTACTGAAACATACTTCAGTTAACCAGTCCATCCCCCTCTGCGTAGGCAGCTAGATACAGAAAGGTTGATACACATGACACCCGAATTCGCCCTTATGCTTATCAGGGAGTATCCGTTGACCACTCCACTGATACACCTCACCGGTTTTCCAACCATCGAAAATTTTTGGGGGAGAACTCTTAACGCCTGGCCAAGCGTTAAGCAATCTTTAGAACTTTCATTTCAGGTAGCCGTTAACGCTCTACCTAAATTCTAGAATCCATTAGCGACTTTCTAACGGTCTAAGGAATCATCATGACGTCCAAAAGCTCCGAACGCCCTGGGCTGGGCTCATCGAGCGTTAACCCTGACACCGCTATCCCCGGGCCGAAATCGTACCCGCTAATCGGAACCGCCTATTCACTCGATCCACGCAACATCGTTCAGTCCGGAACGCGATTAGCTGAAAAACACGGGCGTTTTTATCGACAAGAGATACCCGGCTCTGCACCGTTCTACGTGGTGACCTCTTTCGCCTTGGTCGATGAGCTCTCAGATGAAACCCGTTTTCATAAGGTCGTCCACCCCGCCCTCCAAGAAGTAAGCGGATTCTCTGGTAACGGCCTTTTTACCGCCGAGTTCGACGATCCGGAGTGGGGTAAAGCACATCGGATTCTTATGCCCGCTTTCAGCCCAGTTGCTCTGCGCGGAATGTACCACCGCATGGCAGACATCGCAGACCAGCTTATGCTTAAGTGGTCGAGAGCACGAGCCGATGAAGAAATTGATGTCGCTGGTGACTTCACTAGATTGACGCTCGACACCATTGCGCTCTGCTCATTTACATTTCGCTTCAATTCATTCTATACGGAAGGCTTTCACCCCTTTATCGACGCAATGGGTCGTGGCTTGAATCATGCCGGCAAGCGAGCCCATGCTTTGAAGATTCAGAAGACTCTTGGTCTTATTGGCAATCACCAGTTCAAGAACGATGTCTCGGTCATGCAGGACACCGTCGATAGTTTGATTAGGGAACGACGAAGGAATCCTAGCCCAGAGGGCTATGAAGACGTTCTCGATGTCATGATGAATGCAACCGATCCTGAGACTGGGGGGCGTCTGACCGACGAAAACCTACGCTATCAGTTGATTACGTTTCTAATTGCAGGCCACGAGACAACTTCTGGGCTGCTCAGTTTCGTTCTCTACGAATTGATGCGTAATCCCCGAGTCTTAGCCAAGGCACGCGAAAACACCGATTCGGTCCTCAACGGTAGATTCCCTCAATATGAAGATCTCAAAGATCTAAACTACATTGATCAAGTACTTCGTGAAGGTCTAAGGAARTACCCCACTGCTCCGGCATATGCAGTAACACCTTTTGAAACTACGACGATTGGTGAGAACGGTGGCACAGGAGGAACCCCTGTAACTGTTAACCCTGGAGACACGCTGTTGGTTCTCCTCGGACACATGCATCGTGATCCGGCCGTATGGGATAATCCCGAAGAGTTCAGACCGGAACGGTTCGATCCTGAGAATGCCAAATTWATACCTCATAATGCGTGGAAACCATTTGGAAATGGGCAACGATCGTGTCTCGGCCGCTTCTTCGCGCTCCAAGAAGCCACMATGATGCTTGCGTTGATTGTTCAACACTTGGATTTCAACTTCGCAAATCCAAGCTATGAACTGGAAATGCTTGACGGCCTAACTTCGAAACCGAAAGACCTGTTCGTCACTATCCAACCGAGGGAAGAATATCCGTACCTCGGACCCAAGCGCTACGACGAGCCTCACGCTGACGCTCCCACGACAGAAGAGACACCAATCACAAAGGTCGATGCTCCTCCGAACGGGTATAAGCTGCGCCTGCTCGTAGGYTCTAAYGCCGGAACCTCTCGTAGTCACGCTGAAGAATTAGCGGCYTTTGCCAAAACACAAGGCTTCGAAGTCGACATGTCTGATCTCGATGATGCCGTCAATTCTTTGCAGGCGGGCGACATTGCAATCGTAGCTACCAGCTCATATGAAGGTTTCCCCCCGGATAATGCAAAGCGTTTCTTCAATTGGATAACAGGCAAGGAAGCACCGTCACTAACAGGTGTGAAATTTGCTGTGCTTGGCAGCGGTAACTCAGACTGGGCAGAGACGTTCCAACGCGTTCCAGCCGAGATCGACGAGGCCATGGAATCTCGCGGAGCCATACGATTGATTGATCGCGGTGTAATTGACATGAAGGGAGACTATTTCGCCGACTTCGAATCTTGGTCAAAACGACTTTGGTCAAAACTCGCAGCCGATCTCGATCTTTCGTTCGATGATCACAGCAAGTCAGACTTCGTCGAGGTCACAGTAGTTGATGCTGGGCGTCAGAATATGTTGGTAGCCGAGACAGACGGCCCATTCGTCGAAGCAGTAGTCACCAGCGTTCAAAAGCTATCCACAGACGTTGATGGGGCCATGAACGAGAAATTCAAGGCTGTTCTTGAACTTCCTGAAGGGGTTTCATACTCGACAGGCGATTACTTAGAGGTACTCCCGAAGAACTCGTCATCCGGTGTCAACCGCGTGTTGGACCATTTCCAACTAGCAGGGGAAGATCGCATAAAGCTTTCCGGTTGCTCCACGTTCCTGCCCATAGACCAAGTATTGACAATTAATGATCTACTTGAAAACTACGTTGAGCTTGCAACACCGTTGAGCAAGCGGCACCTGGATCTAGCAGTTGCACAGTGTCAATGCCCACCCGAAAAAGCTCAACTATCGCAACTCGCTGAAACCGAAACTTTCAACGAGCTGCTCGAGAAGCGGACCTCGCTCCTAGATTTCCTCGAAACTTTCCGATCTGTAGACTTCACCTTCGGCCAGTTCATTTCAATGCTTGAGCCGCTCCGAGCTCGTCGCTACTCAATCTCGTCGTCTGCTCTCGGTGAACCGACAAAGCCTTCTTTGACCTTCTCCCGCATCGAATCTCCTGCATGGTCAGGCCGTGGAACCTTCACTGGCGTTTCTTCCAATTATTTAGCGAAACAGCAGGCCGGTTCTAAGATCTTGGTTTCGGTAGTGCCCGGAAATARACATTTCCAAGTGGAGCCAGATCCATCCATACCAATGATTCTCATCGGCGCTGGTACTGGGATCGCTCCCCTCCGTGCATTCATCGAGGAACGTGCAACACGTTGCCAGAATGAAGGCATCACACCAGCTAAATCTTTGTTTTTCTATGGCTGCCACGGCCCCGAATCCGACTTCCTATATAGCGAGGAACTCCATGAGTGGGAGAAGGATGGYGTAATCGATGTTCGCACCGCGTTCTCACGTCACCACAGTCGAAGCGAAAGCGGTACGGACATTAAGTATGTTCAGGACCGCCTCTATTCGGATCGCAATGATGTGTTCARTCTTCTCGAGAAAGGAGCGAAGACCCTCGTTTGCGGAGATGCCAAGCGGATGGCCCCAGCGGTTCGTAAGACTTTCGCAAAGATAATCTCGGAGCACCGAGGCTTCAATGAGCAACAGGCTGCTGCAGAAGTCAGAAATATGGAGCAGGAACTCTTTACTTATGTAACAGAGGCATTCACCTAATCGAGCACACCCCGCTACTGAAAGGAAGCGCACATGTCTAAATACACTCTTCACCCCGATACCGACCACGGGGTACCAAAAAAGGAAGTCATACGTCAATTTTTCTACTTCTTGAACGTCATCCGAAAGAACAACATCTTCGAGCTCGGCTCTGTCGCCGATGTCAAAGCAGATGCTAGAACCATTAAGCGTTTTGGCTCGCTTGAAAGCGGCGGCCTTGCCAACACCGCTCGGCGTCATCCAGAACGCCTGGGGCTTGTAGATGACGACGGAGAGCTGACCTACTACGAGTTCTATGACCGTGTGGTACGGCTGGCTACTGGTTTGATGCAAAATGGGGTCCGCGATGGAGGTAACCTAGCCGTCTTGGCTTTGAATGGTCGTGCTTCCATTTTCCCACTGTGCGCCCGCCAGTTCGTCGGCTATCACATCTTCATGATCAACGCTAATAGTTCTGGACCCCAGATCGAACGGGTTCTAGAATTCCACGAGGTGGAAACCCTCATTGTCGATCAGAGTTTCTACGACCGGCTCACCGACAAGACCAAAGAGAACTGCACCGTCATCATCGGGCATATCGACGACCCCGGAATGCTTCCAGCAGATGCCCTTACAATGGACCAGGTCATCGAGAGCGGTTCCACAGATCTCGATCTTCTACCTGAAAAACCTACTAGGTCACAGCATGTGGTAATGACATCAGGAACGACGGGCATGCCTAAGGGTGTAGTCCGAAGGCAGCTGAAGTCGCCCCAAGGGATCGGACCCGTGCTTGGAACCGTCCCGTGGCGGAGAGGTATGTCCGTTCTATTAACCGGGGTGCTGTTCCACTTTTACGGGTGGGGCAATATGCTCCTGTGCATCTTCACCGGTTCAACAATCGTTACGCAGCGGAACTTCGATTCTTCTAAGGCTCTTGAACAGTTCGAAAAGTACGACATCAATGCTTGGATCAGTTCAGCCTCTCGTTTACGAGAGATGATCGCTCACCTCGACCGGAACGCAATCGACCGAGTAGACGGTCTAGAATTCATCACTTCTTCCGGTAGCCCGCTAACCTCATACGAGGTCGAGAAAGTAAATGAGAAGTTCGGAAAAGTTTTCCACAACTGCTACGGGTCAACCGAGACCTCAGGGTTAGCCATCTCCGATGCTGATGAGCTAGCCGCAGATCCGACACTCACAGGCACTATTCACCCCGGTTCAGTTATCGAAATTCGTGATGACGACGGCACTCTTCTACCGGACGGTGAAATCGGCGAAATTTTCGCCGGCGCATACGATATGTTTGTTGGCTACACTGACCCTTCAATCGAGATCAAGACCAACAACAATCTTCTGCGAATGGGTGATCGCGGCTATCGACGCGGTAATCGGCTTTACGTTAAAGGTCGAGCAGATGACCTTGTAATCACACAGTATGGCGAGAAAATCTTCCCTTCGGAGATTGAGGATCTCCTCGTTCGGGACGAAAGGATTGACGATGTCCATGTTCATGGTGTCTCAGATCCTCACTATGGGCAAGCTCTGCGAGCCTACGTAATTCGTGAGGACGGGGTAACCGCAAACGAACTCGACGACGTGGAAGTGCGACGAATCGTGACGGCTGGTCTCTCAGATGCTCATGCACCGAGAGATGTATTCTTTGTGGCCGATTTCCCGCGCAACCCGATGGGCAAAGTGATCCGGCCTGAACTTCCCGGACAATCTACCGTTTAAGACTGTTAATCTACGTTCTCTGCACTGCTCCCCCGTTAGTTGCCTGCTGATGGGGGAGCAGCCCTTTTTTCAGAACAACCGAATCCAACAACGCCTGGCGCGCACGTTGCCCACGATGCCCACGATGCCCACGATGCCATCGTCGTCACGGGCGCGAGCGAGAACAACCTGCGCAACGTCTCCGTCAGCATTCCGAAACGCCGCTTCACCGTCGCCGGCGTCTCCGGATCAGGGAAGTCCTCGCTGGTCTTCGGTACCATCGCGGGGGAATCGCAGCGGCTGATCAACGAGACGTACTCGTCCTTCGTGCAGGGTTTCATGCCGTCGATGGCGCGGCCACGGATGTCACTCCGATGCTGCGGGTGTTGTACTCCCGGATCGCGGAACCGAACGCGGGTGGCCCCGGGGCGTCATCCTTCAACGTTCCGAGCGTGACCGGCAAGAAGAAAGTGGTGAAGCACTTCTCGCGCACCGGCGGGATGTGCCCGACGTGCGCGGGCACCGGGCGTGCAAGCAGGTTCGACGAGGCGTAGGTGGTGGACGAATCGCTGTCCCTCGACGACGGCGCCATCCTCGCGCCGGGCTACAAGCCCGGATCCTGGCAGTTCTGCGCATGCGCCGAGGCAGGTAAGTTCCCCGCCGAGGTGCCGGTGGGGGAGTTTACTCCGGAGCAGCGCCACGCCCTGCTGTACGGCGAGCAGGAGAGGGTGCAGTGTTTAGACCACGTGTTTAGTAACGGTGTGGTGAGTATCGGGTAACGCCCGGGTGAGTATCGAGTAACACCCGGGCGTTTTGGGGTTTCGGCGGGGTTATGGGGCCAGTCGCATGTTGGTGCCTTCGAGTGTGATGATTTCGGCGCCGGCGACGAGTCGGTTGAGGATGGATTCGGCGATGACGGCATCGGGGATGGATTTGTACCACTCGTCGGGTGTGAACTGGGATGTCACGATGGTGGATCCGCGGGGTTCGCGCTCTGCGAGGATGTTGAGCAGTTGGTGTGCGGTGACGGCATCGATTGGGGTGGTCAGGAAGTCGTCGAGGACTAACACGTCTGTGTGGTGGAGGTCTTCGAGGAATGTGATGCGGGCTGGGTCGTCGTGTTTGAGCACGGCGAGGTGGTTGGCAAGTGTGTCGGTGCGGAAGAAGCGTGCGGAGTAGTCGTTTCGGCACGCCGCGGTGAGTAGTGCTTGGGCGAGGTAGGTTTTGCCGACGGAGGATTTGCCCAGGATGACAATGTTTTGTGCGCTTTGGCACCATTGGCAGTGAGCGAGTCGGGTGATTTGCTCTTTGTTGATGGTGCGGCCGGGCGTGTAGGTGATGTCTTCGATACAAGCATCGGGATTTGGCGATCGGGATGCTTTGAGCAGTTTGTTGACTCGCCTCTCACGCTTGGCCGCTACCTCTTTGTCGAGTGCGTAGAGCACCTTGTCGGAAAAGCTCCAATCGTCGAAGGCGGGATCGGCGGCGATGTCGATGACGCTTTGTCCGAAGGCGGTCATGCGCAGGTCGGTAAAGACCGGCAGGACTGATTCATCGAGGAAGCGGGCAGATGCTGATGCTGGCTGTGGGTGGGGCATGGGTTATGCAGATCCCTTCTTGGTGAGGTTTTCGAGGCTGAACTGGGCAGCACCACCGAGGTAGGCGCCGCGGGTGTCACGCGCTGTCGGCGCAGGCGCGCCGTCAGCGGGTCTGCCGGTTGGTTGATCGGTTGGCAGGTCAGTGCCTGTAGGCCGTGTGGAGGTGTCTTTGCGCACGGCGGCCATCATGTTTTTCACCGCGGTATACGACACAGCACGCCTAGCACCGTCGGTGGACACCAACCGCCTGCAGGCTTCTTCGAGGATTGGCTTGTTGGTGTGTTTGCCCATGCTGAGCACGTTGCGGCACGCTTGGTACGCCTGGGCAGGGATCGCTTTGGCTTCGATGAGCTCGGCAATCACCTGGCGGGTGGCCGGCCCGATCTTGGCGGCTTCGCGCAGGAAGTACTCGCTTGTCCACAACCCACGGGTGTCACCCATGTTCGCCGGGATGTGGTCGGTGTCGGTGACATACACCCCGCGGGCACGTGCGAGTTGGTGGGTGGCCACACGCTGCCCGGCGTCGAAGACGGCGAGACTGTCACCGGTGATACGCACATCCACGGTGCGGCCCACCAGCTGGTTGGGCACCGAGTAATGCGCGTTGTGCACTCTGATGTGGAAGTTCGGCGCGACTTTGGCGCGTTTCCATTCGGTACGCTGCCACGGCGTTTCAGGCAGCGCGGTGAGCACGTCGCGTTCGAACTGATCAAACAATGCGCGCCTGCTCGTCGCATTGCCGCGAAACGGTTCGGCAGCGTTGATCCCATCGACTAGGACGGTGATTTTTGCGTTGAGCTCGTCTATTCCGGCGCACTGGTGGCCATCGAGTGCGTGGATAACGTTCTGGGTGACAATCTTGACTGCAGCTTCAACGCTGGCCTTATCCTTGGGACGTTTCGCCCGAGCCGGCAACGCGGCGGTGTTGTAGTGCTCCAAAAACTCCTCGTAGGTGGAGTTGACCCGGCGATTCCTGTCCGCGGCACTGATCGCATTCGAAGCCGTTGAGGCATTATCCGGCACGATGACCTCGGCAACCCCGCCGAAGTACTCGAACGCGCGGATATGAGCTGCAAGCCACGCGTCCTGGCGCTCATCCGCGCACGCGCAGGCGAACACCATCCCTGAATACGGCAGCGAGGCGACAAAGATACTGACCTTCAAGCCTTGCCCGCCGGTGGGGTCAAACAACCGCATCTTCGTGCCTGCCCAGTCCACCTGCATCGTATGGCCTGGGAGATGGGTGATTCTGGCGGTCAGCCCGGCTGCATCGACGTGTTGAGCCACAAGTTGGCGAAACCGCTCGTAGCTGTAGTACCGCTGGCCTGTGCCCGCAGGCTGTGCGGTGTAGCGGCCCCACAGCACCTGCAGGGTCACCTTGTTGCGCCCGGTGCGCGCCTTGGCGACAGCGTCGAAATCGATCGGGACGAAATCCCCCTGAGCATGGCTGCGCCCGTCGACGAACCAGTCCGCCAGCTCATGATCCGCAACCCCACGAAGTTGCTCACGGGTTGTGATGTTGTGTTCCACCAGCGCATCGCGAGCCTTTTGCACGGTGGTGTGCGAGCACCGCGAACTCGAACAGATTTGACGGACAGACCAGCCTTTGAGCACTTGATCCATTACCGCCCGGTAGTCAGTCACAATCAGACTCCTCTGGTAACGCCGCGTGCCCTGAAGTCACGCGGTCACCAGAATCCTCCCCCGGACTGTTACTGGATGCTCACCAATGCGTTACTCGATACTCACCACGGTGTTACTAGATACGACCGCGCAACAGGGTGCAGTACTTGGAATGCAACACCACGTACCAGGGCCTGATCCCGCGTTTGGAGGCGTCGCTGCTGAGCAAGGAGAAGGAGGGGCTGCAGAAGGCCGCGCGCGAATTCGTGGACCGTGCCGTGGCACGGGTGGATTGCCCCGATTGCGGCGGCACCCGGCTGGCGCAGTACGCGCTGGAATCAAAGATCGACGGCAAGAACATCGCCGAGCTGTGCGCGATGAAGTGGCAGACCTCGCGGAATGGTTCGAGGGTGTGGACGCGCCGGGCGTCGCCTCGCTCGTGGCGTCCATACGCGCGGCGCTGGCGAACTTCACTGCCATTGGGCTTGGCTACATCACGCTGGACCGCCCGAGCTCGACGCTCTCCGGCGGCGAGGCGCAACGCGTGAAGATGATCCGCCACTTGGGCTCGGCACTTTCCGACGTCACGTACGTCTTCGACGAGCCCACCGCGGGCCTGCACGCCGCCGACAATGACCGCCTCAACGGGCTGCTCACCGCACTTCGCGACAAGGGCAACACCGTGCTCGTGGTGGAGCTCGGCCCCGGCGCCGGCACGGATGGCGGCGAGATCGTCTTCGAAGGCACCGTCGACCAGCTGCGCGAGGCCGGCACACGCACGGGAGAGAGCCTGAAGCTGGGCGTCGATGTCAAGGCCGACCCGCGGGAGCCTTCCGGTTGGTTGAAGGTGCGCGGCGCGAGCGAGAACAACCTGGTCGGCATCGACGTGGACATCCCAACCGGGGTGCTCACCGCCGTTACCGGGGTAGCAGGCTCCGGCAAGTCGTCCCTCGTGCGTGCCCTCGAGGCGTCCGCGCTGCTGGAGGACGCAGTGTGGGTGGATCAAGCCCCCATCTCCGGATCGCGGCGCTCCAACCCGGCCATCTACACCGGCGCGCTGGACCCGATCCGCAAGGCGTTTGCCAAAGCGTCGGGCGAGCCGGCCTCTATGTTCTCCCCGAACTCCGACGGCGCCTGCCAACATTGCAATAGCGCAGGCGTGGTCTACGTGGATCTGGGGATGATGCAGGGTGTCGACGTCCCATGCGAGGTCTGCGAGGGCAAACGTTTCGACGACGCGGTGCTGGTGCACACCCTCGGTGGCAAGAACATCGCAGACGTGCTTGCTATGCCCGCCGAGGAAGCACAGCCGTGCCTGAAGGAAAACAAGGTCAATGCTGCAGCGAAGATCTGCGGGCACTTGGTGGACGTGGGGCTCGGCTACGTCACGCTCGGCCAGCCGCTGACCACCCTGTCCGGCGGTGAGCGCCAGCGCCTCAAGCTTGCGGCGAGCCTGAAGAAGCCGGCGCCCGCCTACGTGCTGGACGAACCGACTACCGGTCTGCACCTCACCGACACCGCGCGCCTGGTAGACCTGTCAGACCGGCTGGTGGACGGCGGCGCTACCGTCATCGTCGTCGAGCACAACCTCGCGTTGGTGTCGCGCGCCGACTACGTCATCGACCTAGGCCCATGGGCAGGCTCCGCCGGTGGGCAGGTGGTTGATGCGGGGACGGTGCGCCAGCTCGTCGATAGGCATGAACGCACCGGGCCCGAAACCGGGCGATACCTCTCTACGAGTCTGCGTGAGCGAGCTGCCGGGCAGCCGATTTCGCCCGCATAATAGTCTCCGCGTCCCCCAGGATTGCCGCGCAGACCAGGGCTCCTTCGTAGAGCTCATGGACCGATTCACCGGGCGAGCTGCCCGCGAGGGACTCGAATAGCGCCCGCATCCACAGCTTTTCTTGCCGAATGGCTAATTGTGTTTCCGGGCCGGCGTTGTCTCCGAGTTCGGCCCAGGCGTTGACGAAGCCGCACCCACGGGGATTGTCCGAAACCCATTCGTATGTGAGGTCGAATACCGCTTCCACCGGATCGGCTTGCTTATCGATCGCAGCCCTGACGCGTGCGAGCACCAGCGACTGCCACTTGTGCGCACGAGCAGCAAGATAGGCCCGGATGAGCCCGTCCTTTGAGCCGAAGCGTTGGTACAGGGTGCGTTTTGTCACCCCCGCGCGCTCAACTACCAGATCGAGCCCCGTCGTGGTGATTCCGTGGAGGTAGAACAGCTCGGACGCAGCTTCAAGGATGCGCTGCCCGCCTGGAGTGGTGGTGGGCGGCTGAACGGGGGTGAGGTCTGCCAGCGTGGCCAATGTCCGTCCTTTCAACGAAGTACATTGACAGTATACTGACCGGTATACTTACCTCGGAGCGGTGAAGAAGATTCTTATCGCAATCGCATTCGTCATCTGCTGGAGTTCGGGGTTCGTCGGTTCGCTACTCGCTGGAGATAGCGCGTCTCCCGCGGGCCTGTTGGCGTGGCGCTACCTCGCTACCGCGGCGCTGTTGTGGGTGGTGGTCGCCGGCCTGCGTGTGGCGGGCGGATCAGCGCGGTCGCATGTGCCGCGGTTGACCCGTACCGATGTTGCGCACCAGATTGTCATCGGCGTGCTCTCTCACGCGATCTTCCTCGGTGCGGTGTTCGGAGCATCAGACGTGGGTATAGACCCGGGCGTCACCTCGCTGGTCTGCGCATTGCAGCCCCTGATTGTCGCGGCCTTGAGCGCACGGTTGTGGGGCGACACATTCAACGGCCGGATGGCGGCCGGACTTGGCCTGGGCCTTGTGGCGGTGGGATTGGCTGCCGGCGCTATCGATTTTTCAACGACCGCGCTTGTGGGTCTCCTTCTTCCGCCGGCGGCGTTGCTTGGCCTATCCGCCAGTGCGCTTCTCGAACGCGCGTGGAATCCGCAGGCCAGTATTGTCCAGGCGCTGGCGATACAGACTGCCACAGGAGCCGTGGTGTTTACTGCCGTGGCGTCGTTCACTGGACAGATGGGGGTCCATGTCAACGCGGATTTTGTGTGCGCGATGCTCTGGCTAATCTTCCTTTCTGGCATTGGAGGGTATGCCGCCTACACGGCATGTTTGCGTGTCATTGGCCCCACGAACACGAGCGTGCTGCTCTTTCTCACCCCGCCGGTGACGTCGCTGCGGACGTGGCTCATGTTCGGGCACTCCGTGGGTGTCGGGCAAATGTTTGGAATGCTCTTGGGTCTGTCGGCCGTGGTGCTGACGGTGAGCGGCCAGCGCAAACCAGCACGCTCAGCAACGTAGAAAAGACCACCTGTGCAGCAGATTTGTAGCAGCGTGACGGGTCTGTGTAATGTATCAACTCGTGCAAGCGACAGTGTGAAACGCGCTGGAGCGGGCACGAAACAAGAGAATATGGCCCTGTGGCGCAGTTGGTTAGCGCGCCGCCCTGTCACGGCGGAGGTCGCGGGTTCAAGTCCCGTCAGGGTCGCTGAATTGCTTGGAAAACGAGTAGTTCTGGCCAGATAGCTCAGTCGGTAGAGCACACGCCTGAAAAGTGTGGGGTCGCCAGTTCGATCCTGGCTCTGGCCACACACCTGCGAAACCCCTTCCGCACCAAAGCGGAAGGGGTTTCGCATATAGTCGTCCGCATGTCTGTACAGCCTGAATTTTCCGTGCAAAAAAACGAAGCAGCCGGACAGTACGAGATCCTCGTCGACAACGAGGTTGCTGGCTTCGCCACCTACGCCGACGCGGACGGCGTGCGCGACCTGCCCCACACCGTGGTAGACCCGAAATTCCGTGGCCAGGGGCTGTCCAAGCCGCTGATCCAGGCGGCGCTCGACGATGCGCGCGCGGACGGCCTCAAGGTCACCCCGACGTGCCCTGCGGTGGAGCGCTTCATCGACCAGAACCCGTCCTATCAGGATCTTCTGGCCTAAATGATGTAGCTGCCCGTATCCACGTAGCAGTCCGGGTCCACCAACCGAACGTGCTCGTCCGTCTTGCGGGGGCGGAACTTTGCGGGAATACCAACCGCGATGGAGTTTTCCGGCACGTCCTTGGTCACCACCGCGTTCGCGCCGACGGCGGAGCCGGCACCGATAGTCACCGGCCCTAGCACCTTCGCGCCCGCGCCGATAGTGACGTTGTCCCCGATGGTGGGGTGGCGTTTGGTCTGCGTGAGCACCTGGCCGCCGAGGGTGACCCCGTGGTAGAGCATCACGCCGTCGCCGATCTCTGCGGTCTCACCGATGACGATGCCCATGCCGTGGTCGATAAAGAAGCGGCGGCCGATCGTCGCCCCCGGGTGGATTTCAATGCCGGTGAGGAAGCGGTTGAACTGCGCCAGCATGCGCGCGGGTCCCTTAATATCGCGCTTCCACATGGCGTGGCAGATGCGGTGCACCCAGATGGCGTGCAAGCCCGAATACACGATGGCATTCTCTACGTCGCCGCGAGCGGCCGGATCGTGCTCGCGCGCGTTTTCTAGGTCCTCGCGCACGGTGGAGATAACCTTTGTAGCCAGGGAAAGCATGGGGCGAAGTGTACCTAGATGCCCATTCTGGGCGGGGATAAACATTCCCCCACGCGTCCGGCGTTTGCCGGGGCGTGGGGGA
Organism: Corynebacterium ureicelerivorans; assembly: GCF_000747315.1. Classification (NCBI taxonomy): domain Bacteria; kingdom Bacillati; phylum Actinomycetota; class Actinomycetes; order Mycobacteriales; family Corynebacteriaceae; genus Corynebacterium; species Corynebacterium ureicelerivorans. The sequence continues at coordinate 1,846,087 of NZ_CP009215.1, read as the reverse complement.
GCGTCAGCTCGTCGATTAGCAGCCGCTAGTCGCGGATGTCCTCGTAGAGCACGGTGGAAACGTAGCGCTCACCGAAGTCGCACGCGATGGTGACGATGGTCTTGCCCTCGTTCTCGGGACGGGCCGCGACCTCCAGGGCCGCCTTGATGTTCGCGCCGGTGGAGATGCCGCCGAGGATCGCGTCCTTGACCGCGAGCTCGCGGGAGGTTGCGATCGCGTCCTCGTTGGTCACGGTGATGATCTCGTCCACGATGTTGCGGTCGAGGGTGCCCGGCACGAAGTTCGCGCCCAGGCCCTGGATCTTGTGCGGGCCAGCCTCGCCCTTGGACAGCATCGGGGACGCCGCCGGCTCAACGGCGATGGCCTTGAAGTCGGGGTTTTGCTCCTTGAGGTACTTGCCCGCGCCGGAGATGGTGCCACCGGTGCCCACGCCGGCCACCAGAATGTCGACCTGGCCGTCGGTGTCGTTCCAGATCTCCGGGCCGGTGGTGGCGTAGTGGATCTTCGGGTTGGCCTCGTTCTCAAACTGGCGGGCCAGGATCGCGCCCTCGTTCTGCTCAACCAGCTCGTTGGCCTTCTCTACGGCGCCCTTCATGCCAGCCGCACCCGGGGTGAGCACGATTTCTGCACCGTAGGCGCGCAGCAGCACGCGGCGCTCGTTGGACATGGTCTCCGGCATGGTGAGGATGACCTTGTAGCCCTTGGCTGCGCCCGCGAGGGCGAGGGCGATGCCGGTGTTGCCGGAGGTCGCCTCGATGATGGTGCCGCCGGGCTTCAGTTCGCCGGAGGCCTCTGCGGCCTCGACGATGGCCTTACCAATGCGATCCTTCACGGAGTTGGCCGGGTTGTAAAACTCCAGCTTTGCCAGCACGCGGGCCTTCGCGCCGTGCGCCTCGGCAATGTCCGTCAGCTCTACCAGCGGAGTGCCGCCGATGAGGTCCAAGACGTTGCTTGCAATCTTTGCCATTGTGATCCCCTCCTGGGGTTTCGTGGATTTTGTCGTTTCCAAGCCAAAGCATACATAGCCTACTAGACTAGGTGGTTCACTTATGCCGTACCGGGTAGTTCATGAGGGTGGTGGTGCCGGGGCTGCTCATCGTCTCGAGCTGTGTCTGCGCAGCGGGGTTAAGTTTGGCTACCCCCGTTCGCGCGATATGCTTGTCCTGTTTCCGAGTCCTGTTCGGCTCCTTGTGTGCCCCCAACGGGTGCACCCGAAAACGGTGGAAGGCGGCACGTATGACGATGGATGCGCAGCGCATCAAGGACGACGATGACGCGATTCGTGCGGCACTGACCGCGTTGAAGACCGCAACCGGTATTCCGGTCGCCATGTACGGCACCCTCTTGGCGGACAACCGGATCCAGATCACGCAGTGGATCGGCCTCCGCACCCCGGCGCTGCAGAACCTGACGATCGCGGAGGGCGCCGGCGTGGGCGGGCGCGTCGTGTCCACGCGCCGGGCGGTGGGCATCGCCGATTACACACGGGCGTCCGTGATTTCCCACGAGTACGACCAGCAGATTCAAGACGAGGGATTGCACTCCATCGTCGCCGTACCGGTGATCGTGCAGCGCGAGATCCGGGGCGTGCTCTACGTGGGCGTGCATTCCCCGGTGCGGCTGGGTGACAAGGTCATCGAAGAGGTGGCCATGACAGCGCGCACCCTCGAGCAGGAGCTTGCGGTCAACATGGCGCTCCGCTCCTCTGACGGCCCAGAAGGCGCGGGGGCGAAGGCTGGCCGCTCGATGAACGGCGCCGAGTGGGAACAGGTGCGTGCGACGCACTCGAAGCTGCGCATGCTGACCAACCGCGTGGAGGACGAGGCGCTGCGCAAGGAACTGGAGCAGCTGTGCGAGCAGCTGGTGTCCCCGGTCACGGTGAAGCAGACCACCAAGCTCTCCGCACGCGAGCTCGACGTCCTCGCGTGCGTGGCGCTCGGCCACACCAACGTCGAGGCCGCCGCCGAGATGGGCATTGGCGCCGAGACCGTCAAGTCCTACCTGCGCAGCGTCATGCGAAAGCTCGGTGCGCACACCCGCTACGAGGCGGTCAACGCGGCCCGCCGCATCGGCGCGCTGCCGTAAGCAGTTGCTTATCGACGTCCCTCACGGTTCTGTACTGTGGCGGACGTGAAAGAACGGTTTTTGGTAACTGGCGGCGCCCGGCTGGCGGGCGAAGTTCGAGTCGACGGCGCTAAGAACAGCGTGCTCAAGCTCATGGCGGCGTCACTGTTGGCCGAAGGCACTACCACACTGCGCAATTGCCCCCAGATCTTGGATGTCCCCCTCATGCGCGACGTTCTGGTCGGCCTGGGGTGCGAGGTGGAGATCGAGGGTGATGTCGTCCGGATTCACACCCCCGCGGTGGTTTCCCCGCATGCGGACTTTGACGCTGTGCGCCAGTTCCGCGCCTCGGTGGCGGTCCTCGGCCCCTTGGTAGCGCGGTGCACGGAGGCATACGTGGCCCTACCGGGTGGCGACGCCATCGGGTCACGTCCCCTCGACATGCACCAGTCTGGCCTGGAGAAACTGGGCGCGACCACCCACATCGAGCACGGGGCCGTGGTCGCCCGGGCTGCGAAGCTCACCGGCGCGTCGATCAAACTGGACTTCCCGTCCGTCGGCGCCACGGAAAACATTGTCACCGCGGCGGTCCTCGCCGATGGCCGGACGGTGTTGGATAACGCTGCGCGCGAGCCCGAGATCGTCGACCTGTGCTCGATGCTCAACGCCATGGGAGCGCGGATCGAGGGCGCGGGTACCTCCCAGATCACGGTCGACGGGGTCGATGCGTTGTCCCCCACAGAGCACACGGTGGTGGGCGACCGCATCGTCGCCGGCACGTGGGCGTATGCGGCGGCCATGACCCAGGGCGATATCACGGTTACCGGCGCGGCCCCCGGCCACCTTCACCTCGCGCTGTCCAAGCTCAAACTGGCGGGCGCAGACGTCGAGACCTATGACAACGGCTTCCGTGTACGCATGGACCAGCGCCCCCGCGCCGTGGACTACCAAACCCTGCCGTACCCCGGATTCCCCACAGACCTACAGCCGATGGCAATCGCGCTGTCCACCGTCGCCGACGGCGTTTCGGTCATTACCGAGAACGTCTTCGAGGCGCGGTTCCGCTTTGTGGACGAGATGCTTCGCCTCGGCGCGGACGCGACGGTTGACGGCCACCACGTGATGCTGCGCGGCGTGGACACGCTCTCTTCCACCGATGTCTGGTCATCCGACATCCGCGCCGGCGCTGGCCTGGTGCTTGCCGGCTTGGTGGCGGAAGGTGAGACCACGGTGCACGGGGTACACCACATCGACCGCGGCTACCCGGCGTTTGTGGAGCAACTCAACGCGCTTGGGGCGCATGTAGAACGCATCTAAAATGCGTTTCTAGCTGGGGATTTGTGTTGTTGCTGGGGTGTGTGTAGCTTATACCAAGTCAGCGAGACCGACAACGCCCCGCTGGAGAGGCCGAGAAGGTGCTCCGGTTTGGGTGGCGGGCAGGAAAACAATCGCTGGTGGATTCCTTCAGTCACTTGGATGCTGGCTCATGTTGTGTGGGTTGGTGTTGGGTGTGCTGGTGTTGTTTGAGAACTCGATAGTGTACCAATGTACTTTTGTTGCGTGGGTGTGTGTCACCCGCCCTTTGTGCACTGTGTGGTGGATGCCTGCTTGTTGGGTGTGTGCCGGTGGTGGCGTGGTTGAATTCCAATAACTAATCGCGTCATCTTTTTTGGTTCAGTGCGTGTTGGGGTGTGGTTGACATGCTTTTTACTCGCGTATTTGTGATCGGCCCTGTTTTGCCCCGTCGGGTTGGGGTCGGTTGTTTTTTGAACCTTGTAATTTTTGGAATTTTTGTGCCAGTTCAGCATCACTGCCTTTTTGGTGTGGTGGTGTTGGGTGGTTTGTTTTTGGTTGGGTTTCGGGCTTTTCACGGCCTTGTTTCTTGCTGAAACTTTTGTGGAGAGTTTGATCCTGGCTCAGGATGAACGCTGGCGGCGTGCTTAACACATGCAAGTCGAACGGAAAGGCCCAAGCTTGCTTGGGTACTCGAGTGGCGAACGGGTGAGTAACACGTGGGTGATCTGCCCTGCACTTCGGGATAAGCCTGGGAAACTGGGTCTAATACTGGATAGGACCACTTCTTGGATGTTGTGGTGGAAAGTTTTTTCGGTGTGGGATGAGCTCGCGGCCTATCAGCTTGTTGGTGGGGTAATGGCCTACCAAGGCGTCGACGGGTAGCCGGCCTGAGAGGGTGTACGGCCACATTGGGACTGAGATACGGCCCAGACTCCTACGGGAGGCAGCAGTGGGGAATATTGCACAATGGGCGCAAGCCTGATGCAGCGACGCCGCGTGGGGGATGACGGCCTTCGGGTTGTAAACTCCTTTCGCTAGGGACGAAGCGTTTTTGTGACGGTACCTGGAGAAGAAGCACCGGCTAACTACGTGCCAGCAGCCGCGGTAATACGTAGGGTGCGAGCGTTGTCCGGAATTACTGGGCGTAAAGAGCTCGTAGGTGGTTTGTCGCGTCGTTTGTGTAAGCCCGCAGCTTAACTGCGGGACTGCAGGCGATACGGGCATAACTTGAGTGCTGTAGGGGAGACTGGAATTCCTGGTGTAGCGGTGGAATGCGCAGATATCAGGAGGAACACCGATGGCGAAGGCAGGTCTCTGGGCAGTAACTGACGCTGAGGAGCGAAAGCATGGGTAGCGAACAGGATTAGATACCCTGGTAGTCCATGCCGTAAACGGTGGGCGCTAGGTGTGAGTCCCTTCCACGGGGTTCGTGCCGTAGCTAACGCATTAAGCGCCCCGCCTGGGGAGTACGGCCGCAAGGCTAAAACTCAAAGGAATTGACGGGGGCCCGCACAAGCGGCGGAGCATGTGGATTAATTCGATGCAACGCGAAGAACCTTACCTGGGCTTGACATACACCAGATCGTCGTAGAGATACGGTTTCCCTTTGTGGTTGGTGTACAGGTGGTGCATGGTTGTCGTCAGCTCGTGTCGTGAGATGTTGGGTTAAGTCCCGCAACGAGCGCAACCCTTGTCTTATGTTGCCAGCACGTTATGGTGGGGACTCGTGAGAGACTGCCGGGGTTAACTCGGAGGAAGGTGGGGATGACGTCAAATCATCATGCCCCTTATGTCCAGGGCTTCACACATGCTACAATGGTCGGTACAACGCGCATGCGAGCCTGTGAGGGTGAGCGAATCGCTGTAAAGCCGGTCGTAGTTCGGATTGGGGTCTGCAACTCGACCCCATGAAGTCGGAGTCGCTAGTAATCGCAGATCAGCAACGCTGCGGTGAATACGTTCCCGGGCCTTGTACACACCGCCCGTCACGTCATGAAAGTTGGTAACACCCGAAGCCAGTGGCCTGTCATGGGAGCTGTCGAAGGTGGGATCGGCGATTGGGACGAAGTCGTAACAAGGTAGCCGTACCGGAAGGTGCGGCTGGATCACCTCCTTTCTAAGGAGTTTTTTTSTGGCTCACAGTTGTGGGCTTTTTTGTGTGGTTGATGTCGCCGAGTGTGCGACTGCCATGAAATATGTTGTGCCGGGTGGACGCACACCTAGTGGTGGTTGGTTGCTTGATCTGGATGGTCAGGTGGCGTACTGCTTAYTGGTGGGTTGTKTGCTGTGTGGTGCTGTGGGTGGGTGATGCGCACCTGTTGCGTGACAGAAGGTTTGTAAGCATTGGTGCACTGTTGGGTGTCTGGGGCAGCACAGGTTTGTGTGTCCTTGTTGGGCCCYTKKYGTGRGCYGGCGGCGGTTGTTTGCTGGTTTGTGTGGGGGTTGTGTTGTGTGAGAACTGTATAGTGGACGCGAGTATCTTTCTTTTTTGTGTTTTGGTGTTATTTACCTTGATTGTTTGTGTGTCCGTGTGTTTTGTTACGGGCGTATGGTGGATGCCTTGGCATGCTGAGCCGATGAAGGACGTGTGAGGCTGCGTTATGCCTCGGGGAGTTGCCAACAAAGCGTTGATCCGAGGATGTCCGAATGGGGAAACCCAGCACCGGTTGTGTGGTGTTACCCGCAGGTGAATTCATAGTCTGTGTGGGGGTTGACGCGGGGAAGTGAAACATCTCAGTACCCGTAGGAGAAGAAAACAATTTGTGATTCCGTGTGTAGTGGCGAGCGATAGCGGATGAGGCTAAACCGTGTGCGTGTRAGACCTGGCAGGGGTTGCGTGTGCGGTGTTGTGGGGTGTGTGCGTGTGCAGGCTGCCACCTGCAGGCATGATTCGCGCGTGTCAGTGGAAGCATCTGGGATGGTGCGCCGGAGAGGGTGATGAGTCCCGTACGTGAAGGCATGTGTGGTTGTGTGGTGCATGTCCCCGAGTAGCAGCGGGCTCGTGGAATCTGCTGTGAATCTGCCGGGACCACCCGGTAAGCCTAAATACTCAGTGTGACCGATAGTGGATTTAAGTACCGTGAGGGAATGGTGAAAAGTACCCCGGGAGGGGAGTGAAAGAGTTCCTGAAACCATGCGCTTACAATCCGTCAGAGCACCGTTWWGTGTGTGATGGCGTGCCTTTTGAAGAATGAGCCTGCGAGTCAGCGGCATGTCGCGAGGTTAACCCGTTTGTGGGGTAGTCGTAGCGAAAGCGAATCCGAATAGGGTGTTTTTAGTGGCATGTCCTGGACCCGAAGCGGGGTGATCTACCCATGGCCAGTGTGAAGCAGCTGTAAGAGGTTGTGGAGGCGCGAACCCACTTAGGTTGAAAACTGAGGGGATGAGCTGTGGGTAGGGGTGAAAGGCCAATCAAACTCCGTGATAGCTGGTTCTCCCCGAAATGCATTTAGGTGCAGCGTGATGTGAGCTTGCCGGAGGTAGAGCTACTGGTTGGTTGAGCGGGACTATCATCTTAGCGACGTCAGCCAAACTCCGAATGCCGGTGAAGTGGTGCATTGCAGTGAGACTGTGGGGGATAAGCTTCATAGTCGAGAGGGAAACAGCCCAGATCGCCGGTTAAGGCCCCTAAGGGTGTGCTAAGTGGAAAAGGATGTGGGATCGCGAAGACAGCCAGGAGGTTGGCTTAGAAGCAGCCATCCTTGAAAGAGTGCGTAATAGCTCACTGGTCGAGTGGTTTCGCGCCGACAATGTAGTGGGGCTCAAGCACACCGCCGAAGCCGCGGCAAGCCTTTTTGGCTTGGGTAGGGGAGCGTCGTGTGTGGGGTGAAGCCGTACTGTAAGGAGCGGTGGACTGCATGCGAGTGAGAATGCAGGCATGAGTAACGAATGGCAAGTGAGAATCTTGCCCGCCGGATGACTAAGGGTTCCTGGGTCAAGTTCGTCTTCCCAGGGTGAGTCGGGTCCTAAGGCGAGGCCGACAGGCGTAGTCGATGGTTAACGGGTTGATATTCCCGTACCCGTATATGCGCGCCCAGTATCGAAGCGGTGATACTAACCACCCTGATCTGCTGACGTTGATCACTCTTTGAGTGGTTGGTTGGTGGTGATGCGTGGGGCCTGATCCGTTGTAGGTCAGTGATGGGGTGACGCAGTGAGGTAGCCGAGCCGCTTATTGGATTGCGGTGCAAGCGTGTGGCACGACAACATTGGTCAAATCCGGTTGTCWTKTGTGTGAGGCGTGATGCGTAGCCCTTKKGTGGGTGATGTTGGTGATCCTGTACTGCCGAGAAAAGCCTCTAGCGATGTGTGTGTACGGCCCGTACCCATAACCGACACAGGTGGTCAGGTAGAAAATACTAAGGCGAGCGGGTGAACTGTGGTTAAGGAACTCGGCAAAATGCCCCCGTAACTTCGGGAGAAGGGGGACCCATGCTGGTCAAGCATGTTTCGTGTGGTAGCTGGTGTGGGTCGCAGAGAAGAGAGGGGAGCGACTGTTTATCAAAAACACAGGTCCGTGCGAAGACGGTTAAGTTGATGTATACGGACTGACGCCTGCCCGGTGCTGGAAGGTTAAGAGGACCTGTTAGGGCTTTTTGGTCCGAAGCGGAGAATTTAAGCCCCAGTAAACGGCGGTGGTAACTATAACCATCCTAAGGTAGCGAAATTCCTTGTCGGGTAAGTTCCGACCTGCACGAATGGCGTAACGACTCCCCTGCTGTCTCAACCACAGGCCCGGTGAAATTGCAGTACGAGTAAAGATGCTCGTTTCGCGCGGCAGGACGAAAAGACCCCGGGACCTTCACTATAGCTTGGTATTGGCATTCGGTGCGGTTTGTGTAGGATAGGTGGGAGACTTWGAAGCRTGCACGCTAGTGTGTGTGGAGTCGTTGTTGAAATACCACTCTGACCGTAGTGGATATCTAACCTTGGCCCATGATCTGGGTTGGGGACAGTGCCTGGTGGGTAGTTTAACTGGGGCGGTTGCCTCCCAAAATGTAACGGAGGCGCCCAAAGGTTCCCTCAGCCTGGTTGGCAATCAGGTGGGTAGAGTGTAAGTGCACAAGGGAGCTTGACTGCGAGACGTACGTGTCGAGCAGGGACGAAAGTCGGGACTAGTGATCCGGCACCTACTTGTGGATGTGGTGTCGCTCAACGGATAAAAGGTACCCCGGGGATAACAGGCTGATCTTCCCCAAGAGTCCATATCGACGGGATGGTTTGGCACCTCGATGTCGGCTCGTCGCATCCTGGGGCTGGAGTAGGTCCCAAGGGTTGGGCTGTTCGCCCATTAAAGCGGCACGCGAGCTGGGTTCAGAACGTCGTGAGACAGTTCGGTCTCTATCCGCCGCGCGCGTTGAAACTTGAAGAAGGCTGTCCCTAGTACGAGAGGACCGGGACGGACGTACCTCTAGTGTGCCAGTTGTTCCGCCAGGGGCATGGCTGGTTGGCTACGTACGGGAGGGATAACCGCTGAAAGCATCTAAGCGGGAAGCCTGTTTTGAGATGAGGTTTCGTTTGAGGTTCCCAGGAGACGACTGGGTTGATAGGCCGGATCTGGAAGCGTAGTAATGCGTGGAGGTGACTGGTACTAATGAGCCGATAAACACCAACACACGACGTGTTGGTAGGTAACACCGCGTAAAACACGATGAAATGTTCTCGCGTCCACTGTGCAGTCGCTGACACAGCACACCACCCACCGCTTGTGGTGGTGGGTTGGCTGACAGTGTGAAGTGCATATGTTCGCTGCGTGTCAGTGTCGTGCATGCCCCTGTGGGTGTGTCGGTGGTTGATGGCGGCGGGGAAACGCCCGGTCCCTTTCCGAACCCGGAAGCTAAGCCCGCCCGCGCTGATGGTACTGCTCCCGGGAGGGAGTGGGAGAGTAGGTTACCGCCGACGCTTAAAAACTTGATATGTTGTGGCACCCGCCACCACACCGTGATGGCCCCGTTTCGGGGTTGGTGTGGTGGCGGGTGCTTTCGCGTGTGCGGGGGGTGTAAGGGTTGACACCGCGCGATACTGGCCTAGGCGGATACCGCGCCGGACGCGTCTTATCGTCAACTTCTACACCAGGGGTCGGAATATCTGGACCGTTGCGTATAGTCCGGTGGGGATATAAAGCGCGCTTCTTGGAGGGTGTGTACGGATGGTCGAAGCAGCAGCCCGGGCGGTTGGTCTGGTGAAGACGTACGGTAGAGGCGATACAGAGGTGCGCGCGCTGGACGGCGTGGACGTCGAATTTGCTCGTCATGAGTTCACTGCAATCATGGGACCGTCTGGTTCGGGGAAGTCGACGTTGATGCACGTGATGGCGGGTTTGGACGGGGCGTCTGGGGGCTCCGCCTACATCGGCGAGACCGATCTTTCGCAGTTGAGCGACAAGGAGCTGACGTCGCTTCGCCGAGATCGACTGGGGTTTATTTTCCAGTCGTTCAACCTCGTGCCCACGCTTACTGCGGCTGAGAATATTTCGCTGCCCACCAACATCGCGGGAGGGAAGGTCGATCCTGAATGGTTTGAGGAGGTAACCCGGCGCCTTGGGCTCACGGAGCGACTCAGCCATCGCCCCGCGGAGCTCTCGGGTGGGCAGCAGCAGCGTGTGGCGTGTGCCCGCGCTCTCGTGTCGCGGCCGGAGTTGATCTTCGGTGATGAGCCGACGGGCAATCTGGACTCGAATGCCTCGCGCGAAGTCTTGGAGATTCTCCGCACGGCGGTTGACCAAGACGGGCAGACGGTCGTGATTGTTACCCATGACGCCCGAGCGGCTTCGTATGCGGACCGGGTGATTTTCCTGCGCGACGGCAACATTGTCGATGAGATGCGGGACCCTGATATGGACTCCATCCTGCGCGTCATGGCGGGCATGGAGGGGTGATGGTAAGCACGCTGGGCAAAGTGTCCCTACGCAATGTCGCTGCCCACAAGCTGCGGCTCGCGCTGACCCTCGTGGCCGTGGTGCTCGGAACGGCGTTCCTGTCGGGTGCGCTGATGTTTACCAGCATGTTGTCGTCGACGTTCGACTCAGCGGTGGGTACAGCGCTTGACGACGTGGATGCTGTGGTGCGCCCCGGTGAGGGCGATAGCGGTATTGCATTGTCTACGTTCGAGGCGATCAGGGCGGACGAGGGGGTATCGCGGGTCAACGTGTTCGCGGATGAACCTGTGGTCGTCGCAAGGCAGGATGAGGTTGCGATTCAAACGCAGCTCGGCACCTCGCGCCTTCTGCCGTACTACGGTGGCGATGATGCGGTAGGCGATGCGCCCTTGCTTGTCAGCGGCTCGGCTCCGACGTCCCTTCGCGACGTCGCGCTTAACGACAATGGTGCGAGATACTACGGCCTCGACATCGGTGAACCGCTCATTGTGGTGGGCGAGGATGGGCGCCACGAGTTCACGCTGACGGGGCTGTACGACGACCCGCTGGCGCAGGAGACGTCGCTGGTGCTGCGCGTCGGCGAGAACGCGTACCGCGAGGCGTTCACGGACGGCGAGTCGGTGCCGGCGCTCACGGTGGATGGGGGACCGGAGGTCGTCGATAGGCTGAAAGCCCAGTTCCCCGACTTGGATGTGCGTTCGGGTACCGAGGTTGCCGAGGAGCTATCGAAGCAGATTCGTGATGCCCTGAGCTTTGTCAGCTACTTTCTGATCGCGTTTGGCCTGGTCGGTCTGCTGGTGGGGACGTTCCTGATCGCCAACACGTTCTCCATGATCGTGGCTCAGCGCACCCGCGAGTTTGCGCTGCTGCGGGCGTTGGGCGCGTCGCGGGGGCAGATTACCCGGTCGGTGGCGCTGGAATCAGCCCTCGTTGGGGTTGTCGGCTCGGCGCTTGGCGTGGCCGGGGGCGTGGGGCTGGTGGCGCTGATCCGGGCAGCCATGGGTGCGTACGGGATGTCGCTGCCAGATTCGGGGACGCTGCTCACAACGCGCGCGGTGGTCGTGCCGCTGGCGGTGGGGACGCTGGTGACGGTGCTCTCCGCGCTTGCGCCTGCACTGCGCGCGGGGCAGGTCAAGCCGGTAGAGGCTATGCGCTCGAGCGAAGCCGCCACGCCGCAACCACTGCGGTGGCGCACGATTGCCGGGCTCATCCTCGTAGCCGTTGGCGTCGCGGCTGCCGGGTACGCGATGTCCTGGTCTTACGGCTCAACGGGCCGGCGGGCGGCGCTGGTCGGTGTGGCGGCTCTGGCCGCGATCACGGGTCTGTTCTTGGCAGGGCCGGCGCTGAGCCTGCCCGTGGTGCCGCCCCTCGGCCGGGCCATCGGTGCGCCGTCCGGTGCAGTGGGCAAGCTCGCATCCACCAACACGCGGCGCAATCCCAGGCGCACGGCAACGACAGCGTTCGCGCTCATGCTCGGTATCGCGCTGGTCACCGTGATCGGCATGCTCGGGGCCTCGATGAAACGTTCCGTGGACAATGTGGCCACCACAGAAGTGAGCGCGGATTTCGTGCTCTCCGGGCCACAAAACGCGGCGTTTTCGCTACCGGCGGACCTACCAGAGCGTCTCAGAGACATCGACGGCGCTGGCGAGACTGTCAGCTACACGCAGGTGCCTGTCACGGTGGATGGCGAATTCGGCTACCGTCTCGGGCCGGTGGGCGTGACCGACGTGCTGCGCGGCGACCCGGCGGACCTCATCGCCCTGGATGTCGTGGAGGGGAGCTCCAGCTTGGACGGCTTCACCGTGATCGCCCCGGCGGCAATCGCGCGCGAACGGGGATGGGAGGTCGGCGACACGTTGGCTGTGGCAGGGCCCACGGGTGAGGCGGTTGAGGCAACCCTCGGCGGGCTGTTCCAGGGGTCCAACATCCTGCAGTCGTTCGTCGTGTCGGACGAGGCGGCCGCGGCCACGGGTGCTCGGGGCTCGGGCCGTGTCCTCATGATCGGGGTGAACAACGACGGCACGGTCGACCAAGCGCAACTGCGGGCGAACCTGGAAGATGCGGTCCGCCACGATATCGTCGTCCAGGTCCGCTCCACCGAAGACATGACCGGGGAGGTCTCCGCCCTGATCGATCAAATGCTGTTTATCCTCTACGCGCTGCTCTCTTTGGCAGTGGTCATCGCCGTCCTTGGCATCGTGAACACGCTGACCCTGTCGGTGATTGAGCGGCGGCAAGAGATCGGCATGCTGCGCGCGGTTGGCACCCAGCGCCCGCAGATTCGCACGATGATCACGCTCGAATCTGTGCAAATGACGGTGTACGGTGCGCTCTTAGGTGTGGTGCTGGGGCTGGGTCTGGGGTGGGCATTTCTCACGGTGCTTGAAGCGAAAGGTCTGACGACGATTGCGGTTCCGTGGCCGCTCATCCTCACCGTCCTCGCAGGGTCGTTCCTGGTTGGCCTGCTTGCCGCGGTGTGGCCGGCCGGCCGGGCCGCGAAGACCCCGCCGCTGGACGCTATCGCGGAGTAGGGGGCCTACCCGAGCCCGAACCCGTATACGCCGATGGCGGAGGCCGCGATGGCGGCCAGGGCGGTGCCCACGCCGTACTTCGCGGCTAGGACGAACTCGCCGGCCTTGGCCATCTCCCCGAGCTGGCGGGCCAGCATGGACAGGGTGGACAGGGCACCTGCGAAGCCGACGCCGATGGCGGTGCGCCACGTGCCGGGCGCCGCGACCGCGAACCCGATGACTGCGGCCGCCGAGACGTTCGCCGCGAACGTGGATACCAGTGGGCTGGGGATCTGGCGCATAAGCAGCCAGCGGACAAACCCGCCCAGCATGCCGCCGACGAACACGGCGAAAACCCCCACGGCAAGCGGCAGCACGTCAGGCATGGTGGCGCCCCCGGGTGGCGTCGCCCGCCATCCAGGCCAGGGTGGCGGTGGTGAGGCTGAGCGCGATGATGAAACCGGCCCACAGCGGAGAATCCGACACCGCGGTCAGGGAGACCGCGGAGAGGGTGGAGAACCCGCCGAGGAAGCCCACGCCCCAGAACGGGCCGGGTTGGAACAGGCCCATGGCGAAGCAGGCGACGAGGTTGACCGCGGAGGTCACGGTTAGCGCGAGCGCTTCGGGCGTGGTGGGGTTGACCCAGATGAGCACGAGGAAGCGTGCGACAGCTCCGCACCCTGCGCCGAGGGCTACTGTAAGGCCGGTTTGGAGGTCATCGAACTGCACATTTGTCCACCTTATCGCCCTAACCGGCGAAGGCGCGAAGGCCCCAGCGCATGCCGAACCAGGCTGCGATGATGCCGATGACAGCGGTGCGCAGCGCGTAGCGCAGGGCCGGCCGGTACTGCCGGGCGGTGATCAGGTCGCCGAGCTCGCGCGCCAGCGTGGACCAGGTGGAAAGCGCCCCTGCGAGCCCGGCGCCAAGCCCGATCTGCCACGCGATTGGGGCGGTGGCGGCGAATCCGGCGATGGTGCAGGCCACGGTGTTGGCGGCGAAGGTGGCGGCGCGGGCGTTTTCGATCAGCCGGGTCAGGCCGAAGCGGGCCATGCCGCCGAGCACGCCGCCTGCGAACACGACGGCCAAGGTGAGTGCCAATCCGAGCCATTTAGCCATGGCGTCGCTCCCGGAGGGTGTGGCCGAGAAGGTATGAAACTATAGACGTCGCAAAGCTGAGCACCATAATGACCAGCGCGGTGAGCGCATGCGACTGGTACGCCGCGAGAGAGACGGCGGAGAAGGTGGTAAAACCACCCAAAAACCCGGTGCCCCACACCGGGCCCGGTTTCCACGCGCCCATGGCGAAGCAGCCGGCGATGTTCACGGCGAAGGTCAGCGCGAGTGCCGCGGTGGTGCCGGGTGCGGCGCCAAGGTACACAACAAGGTGCCTGAGCACGGCCCCAAGGCCCGCCCCGAGGCCGATAGAAAGCGCAGTTCGGAATGTGTCCACGTGGGGGAGTCTAACGCCAGTCCATCTGCTGGCGTTCCACGAACTCCGCGACCTCTTCCGGCGTCTTCTTCAGGTACGGGTCCCAGGCGAGGTACTCGCGGGTCTCACGCACCACCAGGCCAGATAGCAGCAGCAGGCCGATCAGGTTCGGGATGGCCATCAGCCCGTTGGACAGGTCGGAGAACGTCCACGCCAGCTCCAGCGACGCCACTGCGCCCACAAACGACAGTGCGGTGAAGAACATGCGGTAGGGGATGGACGCCCAGTCACCGAACAGCGCCACGATCGCGCGCTCGCCGTAGTAGGACCAGCCCAGGATGGTGGAAAACGCGAAGAAGATCAGGGCGACGGAGACGATCAGGCTGCCCCACTCGCCGGGAAGTGCCGTCTCAAAGGCGGTGGCCGTCATGATGGCGGCTTCCTCGCGGCCCATGTCCCAGGTGCCGGCGGTGACGATGACCAGGCCGGTGATGGTGACAACGAGGATGGTGTCGATGAACGTCTGGGTCATGGACACCAGCGCCTGGCGCGCCGGGTGCTGCGTCTTCGCGGCCGCGGCGGCGATGGCAGCGGAGCCCATGCCGGATTCGTTGGAGAAAATGCCGCGGGCCACACCGAACTGGATGGCCAGCATGATGCCGGAGCCGACGAACCCGCCGGTGGCGGCGGTGCCGGTGAACGCGTCGGTGAAGATGGTGGCAATCGCCTCGGGCACCCGGTCCGCCATGAGCACCAGGGCGGTGATGCCGCCGCCGACGTAGATGACGATCATCAGCGGCACGAACGCCGCGGTGATTTTGCCGATGCCCTCGATGCCACCGAGCACCGCAGCGCCGACAGCAAAGAAGATGATCACGCCGGCGACGTTGGGGCTGACGCCGAAGGCGTCGTTCATGCCAGCGGCGATGGAGTTGCCCTGAGCGAGGTTGCCGATGCCGAAAGATGCGAAGATGGTGAAGAGGGTGAACGCGGCGGCGAGGAGCTTGCCCAGGCGACCGCCGACGCCGCGTTTGAGGTACTCGTGCGGGCCACCCTGTTGCTTGCCCTTCGTATCCGTCGTGCGGAACCGCACGCCCAGGTATGCCTCGCTGTACTTGGATGCCATGCCCACGATGCCGGTGACCCAGATCCAAAACAGCGCGCCGGGCCCGCCGATGGAGATGGCGGTGGCCACGCCGACGATGTTGCCGGTGCCGACGGTAGCCGCAAGGGCGGTGGTAAGTGCCTGGTAGTTGGAAATGTCGCCGGCGCCGTCCTCAGACTTGTCCACGAACGCGTGGCGGGTGGCGCGCCCGAGTGTGCGGAACTGGATGCCCCGCAGCCGGATGGTCAAGAACAGGCCGGTGCCCAACAAGAGGGGGATGAGCACGAACGGACCCCAGACGAAGGAGGAGACGGCACTGAGGACGTCGTTCAAGGTGTCGAGCATAGCCAGCAGTAAAACATACGGTTAGACGAATACTATTAAGGTGGCGAGAAATACATTCACGGGCGATGATGGTGTGCGTACCAGCTTCACCGCAATCACAACCCCAACGAGGAGCACGACCATGGCACACGAGCGTGCCGGGCAGCCTGCCCGCAGCGAGGACCTTATCGACATCGCCGAGGTAGTCACCGCCTACTACACCCGCGACATCGACCCGGACGACCCAGACCAGCAGGTTGTCTTCGGCACATCGGGCCACCGCGGCTCTTCGCTGGACAACGCCTTTAACGAGGCGCACATCCTCGCCACCACCCAAGCGATCGTGGATTACCGCCGCGGCCAGGGCATCGACGGGCCGGTGTACATCGGCCGCGACACGCACGCGTTGTCGGAGCCGGCGATGGTCTCCGCACTGGAGGTGCTCATCGGCAACGGGGTGCCGGTGCGTGTCGACGCCTCCGGGCGCTACACGCCCACCCCGGCCGTCTCCCACGCGATCTTGACACACAAAGGGGATAAGGCCGACGGCATCGTGGTCACCCCCTCCCACAACCCGCCGCGTGACGGGGGATTCAAGTACAACCCACCCACCGGCGGCCCTGCCCCGGCGGAGGCGACGGATTGGATCGCCGCCCGCGCGAACGAGTACATCAAGGCCGGGCTGAAGGGCGTGGAGCGCGCGTCGGTTACCGGCGTGCTGGACGAACGGGCGGGGCGCTTCGACTTCCTGGACCACTACGTGTCCGACCTGGGCAGCGTGGTCGACTTGGACGCGATCAAAGCGTCGGGCCTGCACATCGGCGCGGACCCCATGGGCGGCGCGAGCGTGGACTACTGGGGCGCGATCGGCGAGCGCTACGGGTTGAACCTGGAGGTGGTGAACCCGGACGTCGACGCCACCTGGCGGTTTATGACCCTCGACACCGACGGCAAGATCCGCATGGATTGCTCCAGCCCGGATTCCATGGCCTCGCTGGTGCACAGCCGCGGGCGCTTCGACCTGGCTACCGGCAACGACGCGGACGCGGACCGCCACGGCATTGTCACCCCGGACGCAGGGCTGATGAACCCGAACCACTACCTAGCCGTGGCCATCGAGTACCTGTTCAGCCACCGCGAGGGCTGGGACGGGGGCACCGCCGTGGGAAAGACCCTGGTGTCCTCGTCCATGGTCGACCGCGTCGTCGCCTCTCTCGGCCGCGAGCTGGTGGAGGTGCCCGTGGGGTTCAAATGGTTCGTGCCGGGGCTTATCGACGGCGCTATCGGGTTCGGCGGCGAAGAATCCGCCGGCGCGTCCTTCCTGCGCAAGGACGGCACCGTGTGGTCCACCGACAAGGACGGGCTGATCATGGATCTGTTGGCCGCGGAGATCACCGCGGTGACCGGCACGTCGCCGTCGGCGCGCTACGCAGAGCTGGAGCAGCGATTCGGCGCGCCGGCCTACGCGCGCATCGACGCGCCTGCCGGGCGTGAAGAGAAGGCCAAGCTGAAATCTCTGTCCGCGGAGCAGGTCACGGCGGATACGCTGGCGGGCGAAGCGATCGTCGCAAAGCTGACGGAGGCTCCCGGCAACGGCGCGGCAATTGGCGGACTGAAGGTGGTCACCGAGAACGCGTGGTTTGCGGCGCGGCCGTCCGGAACCGAGGACAAATACAAGATCTACGCCGAATCCTTCAAGGGCGAGGACCACGTGAAGCAGGTGCAAAAGGAGGCCACAGCGCTCGTCGCGGACGTGCTGGGGCAGTAGTGGGCTAGTGTTCCAAGGGTGAGTACTACGACGACCCCGGCGCCATCGCGCGACACAAAGACCCTGGTGCTGGACATTTTGTCCGCACTTGCCCGGTTCTACATGGCGTACGTGTGGATTGACGCGGGCATTTCCAAGATCGGCGTCCCGCTCGACGTGTCCAAGACCATCGAGGGCTACGAGATCTTCACACCCGACTGGTCCTACCTGCTGGCGCACATCATCGGCCCGCTGGAGCTGGCCGGCGGGTTGATGCTCCTGCTGGGTATTTTCCTGCGCTGGTCCGGCAAGGTTTCCATCATCGTGCTGACGCTGTTCATCATCGGGATGCTCTCTGCGTGGCAGCGCGGCCTGGTCATCGACTGCGGCTGCTTCGACCCCTCCGCCGCGGGGGAGGGGGAGACCAACCTGCTCGTCACCGTGGCGCGCGACGTGGCCTACATCGCCATCACCGCGTTTATGATGTGGCGCCCGTTTAAGAAGTTCGCCATCTACCCCTAAACTTGGCCGGGTAAGCAGTAGCCGCAACGCCTCCGGGCCCGCACAACAGGAGAAGACTGTGACCACACGCAAAGTGGAGAACCCGAACAAGAAGGGCAACGCCGCGTTCATCTGGGCCGTGCTCGCCGTGTTGGCTATCGCCCTTTTGGTCATCGGCCTAATCGTGTACAACGGCCGCGAAAACCGCAACGCCGCGATGCAGGAAGAGATGATCGACGCCACCGGCATTAATGTCGCCTGGAACGAGGACGAGGACATCATCCACCTCACCGGCAGCAACAAGGACGCCAAGACCGCCGAGCTGTTCGAGGACTTCTCCTGCTCCCACTGCGCCGACCTGCACGCCGTATCTGACGAGGCGATGCTGGACAAGCTCAAGGCCGGCGAGATCAACGTGGACCTGCGCCCGATGACCGCGCTGGACAACGGCCAGATCGGCCACTCCACCGAGGCGCTCGCCGCTGAGCTCGCGCTGTTCGCCCACGGCGACGTGAACCAGGCGTTCACGCTGCGCGACTACCTGTTCACGAACCAGCAGTCCGCGTACAACAAGTACGACAACGACGGCTTCGCAGACCTGGCGCGCGATTACGGCGCGTCCGACGACGCCGTCCGGGACATCCGCGACGGCAAGTACATCGACACCGCCAAGCGCATGGGCGACGCAAACCGTGCGTACCAGGAAGATAAGACCGGCGAGGCGTGGACGCCGCGCGTGCTGGTGGACGGCAAGGACATCGAGGACATCCAGGGCGACCGCAACGACTGGCCGCAAACCCTGTCCGAGCTCTAATCGCCTGGCTTTTCGCCGCCTCACTCCGGCCCTGGGGTGGGGCGGTTTCGCTTTCCCGCTGGGGATTTGGAGGCCCGCTCGCCCGGCTGTATATTTACGTGAGTTATCCAAGGGGCTATGGCGCAGCTGGTAGCGCACCACACTGGCAGTGTGGGGGTCACGGGTTCGAATCCCGTTAGCTCCACTCCACAACTCCATATTCGCTGTGGTGGCCCAGCCGCCGCAACGGGGCTATGGCGCAGCTGGTAGCGCACCACACTGGCAGTGTGGGGGTCACGGGTTCGAATCCCGTTAGCTCCACCATGAACCGCCCTGCTGTTTCAGCCGGGCGGTTTTTCGTACTCTGGGTACATGGATTCACCGATCGGCGCGCTGCGTCTGGCCGCCACGGCGCGCGGCGTGTCCAGGGTGTGCTTCGAGGGGGAGCCCCTGCCTATCGACGCACCTCCGGCCGCACCCCTCGCCACCCAGGAACTGGCTGAATACTTCGCCGGCACCCGCCGGGAGTTCACAGTGCCGCTGGACCTACGGGGAGTGACCGCCTTCCGCGAGGCGGTGCTGCGCGAGCTGATGACAGTGCCGTACGGCGAGACCACCACCTACGCGGAACTAGCCCGCGCGGTGGGCAACCCGCGGGCGGTCCGCGCGGTGGGCAGCGCGTGCGCCACGAACCCGCTGCCGCTGTTCATCCCGTGCCACCGGGTGCTGCGCAGCGACGGCCAGCTTGGCGGTTACCGTGGCGGGGTAGAAGCCAAGCGTGTTCTACTGCGAATGGAGGGCATCGATGTCTGATGTATTTGTGAAGCACGGAAGCGCGCCGGGAGCTGCCGCCGCGGAGGCGGCCTACTTGCGCTGGCTGCGCGAGGGCTCCACGGCGGTGGTCGAGGTGCTGGAGCTGGATGAGACCGCCAACACGGTGACCATCGAGCGCGTGGATTCCGTCCGGCCGACGGTGGATGCCGCGCGCGAGGCCGGCCGGGAGCTGGCTGCCATCCACGCCATGGGCGCGGCCGCGTTCGGCGCGCCCGCAGACGGGTGGGACGGGCCGAACTTCATCGGCACGCGACGGCAGACGTGCGAGCCCACCGAACGCTGGGCCACCTTCTACGTGGAGCAGCGGGTGCTCCCGTTCGCGCACAAGGCGGCCGAGGCAGGCAACCTGGGCGGGGGAGACTTGGACATCGTAAAGCAAGCGTGCGACGCGTTGCTCGTGGAGGACGAGGACGCCCCCGTGGCGCGCCTCCACGGCGACCTGTGGGCTGGCAACCTCCTGTTCGGGCCGGAGGGGCCGCGGTTCATCGACCCTGCGGCGCATGGCGGCCACCCGCTGACCGACATCGCCATGCTGGAGCTCTTCGGCGCGCCGCACTTCAGCGCGATCGTGGACGGGTACCTCGACGCCGGGGGAGAGTTGGGCGCCGATTGGCAGCGCCGCATCGCCGTGCACCAGCTGCACCCGCTGGCGGTGCACGCGTGGACGCACGGGCCGTCGTATGGCCAGGCGCTAGTGCGGGCGGCGGAGGAGACCCTGCGCGTGGTGGGCTAGCGCCACCAGGTGTCGCCCGGGCCAGGGGGCAGGTGACGCTTGTGCTGTCCCAGCCGCCACAGGTGCTCGAGGCGCTCTGCGGCCTCGCGCGGGATCTGTTTGCCCTCAAGGTAGTCGTCGATGTGGGCGTAAGTCACGCCGAGCGCCTCCTCGTCGGGGAGGGCGGGCCGGTCCTCCTCGAGGTCCGCGGTCGGCACCTTCTCCCAGAGGCGTGGCTCCGCACCCAGGTGCTCCAGCACCGCGGCGCCCTGGCGCTTGTTCAGCCCGGCGAGGGGTACAAGATCCGCGGCGCCGTCGCCGTGTTTGGTGAAGAACCCGGTGATGTTCTCCGCGGCGTGGTCCGTGCCGATCACGAGAAGGCCCCGCTCGCCGGCGATCGCGTACTGCGCGATCATGCGCATGCGCGCCTTGACGTTGCCCTTGTTAAAGTCGCCCAGGCCGCCTCCCCCCAACGCATCCGCGACCGCGTTGGACATGGCCGCGGTGGCGGGCGCAATGTCCACGGTGACCGTCTCGTCGGGCTGGATGAACTGCAGCGCGAGCTGCGCATCGTCTTCGTCCGACTGCACGCCGTGGGGCAGGCGCACGGCCACGAAGGTGGCGTCCTCGCCCCCCGCGCGGCGCTGCTCCACCGCGAGTTGGGCCAGCCGACCCGCGAGAGTGGAGTCCTGCCCGCCCGAAATGCCCAGCACGTACCCTTTCGCGCCGGTTGCGGCCAGGTAGTCCACCAGGAACTGCACGCGGCGGTTGCGTTCCGCCTCCGGGTCGATGCTGGGGGCCACGCCGAGGGCCGCGATGATGTCAGATTGCATGGCGCTCATGGTAGGGGGTTTTGATTCACGGCGTCTGGTGTGTAACATTTACCCCCGTGTTGCGACACGGCACCCCGCCGTGCGTCGCTATTTGCAGGTAATCCGAGCAGAAAGGAGCGCCCGATGAAGGTCCGCAAGTCGCTTCGGTCGCTGAAGAACAAGCCGGGCGCCCAGGTTGTGCGCCGCAACGGCAAGGTTTACGTGATCAACAAGAAGGATCCCCGCTTCAAGGCTCGCCAGGGCTAAGCGCGCATCCTGCCCCGTCACCTTATGGTGGCGGGGCTTTTTGCTTTACGACGTCAGCTTCGCCCCAAACCCCGCCTCGTCAACAGAGTAACTACATGTAGGTGATTTCCCGGCGCTATCCTGGGAATACCACCGGTGTAACTACTATATATAGTAGCGGTTGCCGAAGTTTGCCCCAAGGTATAGTGTTTCTTGGTGTCGCCCCGGGATCCCGGGACATGCGAAATCGTCGGAGAGAAAGAGCCAGGAAATCATGTCGATCACCGTTTACAGCAAGCCGGCCTGCATGCAGTGCAAGGCGACTGAGAAGGCCCTGACCAAGGCTGGCCTGGAATTCACCACGGTGGACATCTCCCTCGACGACGAGGCCCGCGACTACGTGATGGCGCTCGGCTACGTGCAGGCTCCGGTTGTGGAGGCGAACGGCGAACACTGGTCCGGCTTCCGCCCGGACCGCATCAAGGGCCTTGCCGCGGCCGCGTAGGCCGTGTCCCCCCGCTCCGAACCACCACAGATCCAGCTAGTACGACCCAGCTAACCCGCCAAAAACGGCGAATAGCTGGAACCTAGTAGCTGGATTTACGTGTGGGGCGGGGTTGTGACAGGCAAACGGTAACCGCACACGAAGAAAGGCGTCGGCCATGCTGGTGGTCTACTTCTCTTCCGCAACGGAAAACACCAAGCGGTTTGTGGAGAAGCTCGGCCTCCCGTCCAAACGCATCCCGTTGCGCAGGACGGACCCGCAATTTGTTGTCGACGAGCCGTACGTGCTCATTTGCCCCACGTACGGCGGCGGGGCGAGCGTGAGCGGTGGCAACTCACGGCCCGTGCCGGGGCAAGTGGTCCGGTTTCTCAACCACGAAGGCAACCGAGCCCTGATCCGAGGTGTCATCGCCGGCGGCAACTCGAACTTCGGGGCGGATTTCTGCCTTGCCGGGAGGGTTATCGCCGACAAGTGTAAGGTCCCGTATTTGTACCGGTTCGAGCTCATGGGCTCGGCCGAGGACGTCGCGCATGTGCGTAGCCAACTGGCCCAGAACGCTGGGAGGTTGGGGCTGCGTGGGGGACCGGAGGCCGTCGATAAGCAAAACGCCCCGGATGAATCCGAGCGGCTGGCGCGGCTGCGCGAGAAGTACGCCGGCAAATACAAACGAACAAACGTGAAGGACGAGAAGTGACGAGCCAGACCCTGGGTAAGAATGTCCCGGAGCCAGTCAACGAGCACGGCCAGCTGGACTACCACGCGCTGAACGCGCTGCTGAACCTCTACGACGAGAACGGGCAGATCCAGTTCGACAAAGACCGCGAGGCGGCGAACCAGTTCTTCCTCCAGCACGTCAACCAGAACACGGTCTACTTCCACGACCTGGAAGAAAAGATCGATTACCTGCTCACCAACAAGTACTACGAGCCGGAAACGATTGAGAAGTACGACTGGTCCTTTATTAAGGACACGTTTAAGCGCGCGTACTCCTACAAGTTCCGCTTCAAGTCCTTCCTGGGCGCGTACAAGTACTACACCTCGTACACGCTGAAGACCTTCGACGGCCGGCGCTACCTCGAGCGGTTCGAGGACCGCGTGTCCATGACGGCGCTGTTCCTCGCCGACGGCAACGAGGAGCTGGCCACCGCGCTGGTCGACGAGATTATGACCGGCCGGTTCCAGCCGGCGACGCCGACCTTCCTCAACGCGGGCAAGGCCCAGCGCGGCGAGCTGGTGTCCTGCTTCCTCCTGCGCATCGAGGACAACATGGAATCGATCGGCCGCGCCATTAACTCCTCGCTGCAGCTGTCTAAGCGCGGCGGCGGCGTGGCGCTGCTGCTGAGCAACATCCGCGAGTCCGGCGCGCCGATTAAGCACATTGAGAACCAGTCGTCCGGCGTCATCCCGGTGATGAAGCTTCTGGAGGACTCCTTCTCCTACGCCAACCAGCTCGGCGCGCGGCAGGGCGCGGGCGCGGTGTACCTCAACGCCCACCACCCGGACATCATGCGTTTCTTGGACACGAAGCGCGAGAATGCGGATGAAAAGGTGCGCATTAAGACCCTTTCGCTCGGCGTTGTCATCCCGGATATCACCTTCGAGCTGGCCAAGCGCAACGACGACATGTACCTGTTCTCCCCGTACGATGTCGAGCGCGTCTACGGCGTACCGTTCGCGGACATCTCCGTGACCGAGAAGTACGAGGAAATGGTGGAGGACCCGCGCATCCGCAAGTCCAAGATCAACGCGCGCTCGTTCTTCCAGACCATCGCCGAGATCCAGTTCGAGTCCGGCTACCCGTACATCATGTTCGAGGACACCGCGAACCGAGCGAACCCGGTGAAGACCGGACGCATCAACATGTCCAACCTGTGCTCGGAGATCCTGCAGGTCAACTCCCCGTCGGTGTTGAACGACGACCTGACCTACGCGGAGACCGGCCACGACATCTCCTGCAACCTGGGTTCGCTGAACATCGCGATGGCCATGGACTCCGACAACTTCGCCCGCACGGTAGAATCCGCCATCCGCGCGCTCACCGCCGTCGCGGACAAGACGTCCATTGATTCTGTGCCGCCGGTGCGCGACGGCAACGACGCCTCGCACGCGATCGGCCTGGGGCAGATGAACCTGCACGGCTACCTGGGGCGCGAGCACATCGAGTACGGCTCCGAGGAAGGCCTGGACTTCACCAACGCCTACTTCGCCGCCGTGATGTACCAGTGCCTCCGCGCCTCCCACACAATCGCCGTGGAAAAGGGCACCGCGTTCGCGGACTTTGCTCAGTCCGAGTACGCCACCGGCGAGTTCTTCGACCGCTACGACCCGGCAGACTTCCAGCCCACAACCGAGAAGGTCAAGGAGCTGTTTGCAAAGTCGGATATCTCGGTGCCGACGGCGCAGGAGTGGGCGCAGCTGAAGGCGGACATCGCCCGCGACGGCATCTACAACCGCTACCTGCAGGCGGTTCCGCCGACCGGCTCGATCTCCTACATCAACAACTCCACGTCCTCGATCCACCCGATCGCCTCCAAGATTGAGATCCGCAAGGAAGGCAAGATCGGCCGCGTGTATTACCCGGCGCCGCACATGGACAACGAGAACATCGAGTACTTCAAGGACGCGTACGAGATCGGCTTTGAAAAGATCATCGACACCTACGCAGTGGCCACGAAGTACGTTGACCAGGGGCTGTCGCTGACCTTGTTCTTCAAGGACACCGTGACCACGCGCGACATCAACCGCGCGCAGATCTACGCGTGGCGCAAGGGGATCAAGACCTTGTACTACATCCGCCTGCGCCAGATGGCGCTGGAGGGCACCGAGATCGACGGCTGCGTCTCCTGCATGCTGTAGCGTGTAGCGCTACATTTCCATGAAGTCGTTGACGCCCCGGAGGAGTCGCCGGGAGGCATCCTCCGCCGCGTCAGCGTCGCCGCGGGAGATCGCCGCGGCGAGTTCCACGTGGATCTGCATGGTGTCCACGTGCGGGTCGTCCGGCATGATGCCGTAGAGCGCGCGGCCGCTCATGATGCCCATGATGGGCTGTGTGAGCGCGATGAACATCTCGTTGCGGGATGCCTCCAGCATCAGCGCGTGGAATTCCAGGTCCGCCTCCTGGAAAGCCTCGGAGTTTCCCGCGTCTTGGCCGGCGAGCTCCACGATCTGCTCCGCCAGCTCGCGCAAGCGGCGCGCCTGCTCCCGTGTCGCGTTTGTGGCCGCAAGGCGGGCCGCGCCGGGTTCGACGGAATCCCGGAGCTCACGCAGTGACGCGAGCTGCGCCGGGCGCTGCTCGTCGCTGCGCAGCCGCCAAGAAATGACCGCGTGGTCGAAGACGTTCCACTCGCTTTGCGGCAGGACCTTCAGGCCCACGCGGCGCGACGACGACACGAGGCCGAGCTGCTCCAGCGCGCGCATCGCCTCGCGGGCCACGGTGCGGGAGATGTCGAACCGCTCCGACAAGTCGTGCAGCGTGAACGTGTGGCCCTCGGGTTGCTTGCCCGAGACAATTTCCTCGCCGAGGGTGTCCAAGATCGACGAAAGCAGGGGTTGAGAGGACCGACGGCCGCGTTCGGCCATGGGCGCCACCTCCTTGTATGGACGACGTTCTGGCTCGTACCGCAGTAGTCTAAGGCATGCTCCGACGCGAGATTGACACGGAAGTAGGATGGTCGCCATGACTGAGGATTACGCGCGTTTCTTGGAATCGCACGACACACCGGTGAAGGCTATCAACTGGAATAGCGTCCCGGACGACAAGGACCTCGAGGTGTGGGACCGCCTGACCGGCAACTTCTGGCTGCCGGAAAAGATCCCGGTGTCCAACGACATCCCGAGCTGGAACACCCTCACCGACGAGGAAAAACAGGCCACCATGCGCGTGTTCACCGGCCTGACGCTGTTAGACACCATCCAGGGCACCGTTGGCGCGGTCTCACTGCTGCCGGACGCAACCTCGCTGCACGAGGAGGCAGTGCTGACCAACATCGCGTTCATGGAGTCCGTGCACGCGAAGTCGTACTCCAACATCTTCATGACGCTGGCGGATACGCCCGCGATCAACGACGCGTTCCGCTGGTCCGAGGAAAACGAGTACCTGCAGCGCAAAGCGAAGATCATTATGAGCTACTACCGGGGCGATGACCCGCTGAAGCGCAAGATCGCCTCCGTGATGCTCGAGTCCTTCCTCTTCTACTCCGGCTTTTACCTGCCGCTGAACTGGTCCGTGCACTCCAAGCTGACCAACACTGCCGACATCATCCGCCTGATCATCCGCGACGAGGCGGTGCACGGCTACTACATCGGCTACAAGTACCAAGTTGCGCTGCGCGGGGAGAGCGAGGAGCGCAAGGAGGAGCTGAAGGACTACGCGTTCGAGCTGCTCTACGACCTGTACGAGAACGAAAACCAGTACACCGAAGACATCTACGACTCGCTCGGGTGGACCGAGGACGTCAAGCGCTTCCTGCGCTACAACGCCAACAAGGCACTGAACAACCTCGGCTACGAGGGGCTCTTCCCGGCGGATGAGACCAAGGTCTCGCCGGCCATCCTCGCCTCCCTGTCGCCGAACGCGGACGAGAACCACGACTTCTTTTCCGGCTCCGGTTCGTCCTACGTCATCGGCCGTGCCGAGGACACCCAAGACGACGATTGGGACTTCTAGGCAGCTGCTTCTCGACGTCCCTTCGGAGACACACGCCCCGGTTCGCCCCCAGCGAGCCGGGGCTTCCGCGTTTGCTGCGGGGGATAGCCACATGCGTTGTCACGCGCCCCGTGCGTTTCACCTCCCGGTGCGTTTACCCCGCACGGGGGCACCGTTGTGGGAGGCTGGAAAAACAATGTGCGGAACGTTATGCTGATCCGGTATCACTCGTGGCAGTTGTGCCCGATCCGGCCTGGTTTCGGGGAGGGGCGGCTGCTGTAGTCAGGAGGATCAAATGACCGCTGTGGCACCGCGGCTGGACAATTACGTCCCGCCGACACGCCCCGAACCCACGGGCAACGCCCGTAAGGGTTCGAAGTTTTACAAGCAGCTCACCACGACCGACCACAAAGAACTGGGCATCATGTACATCATCATGTCCTTCGTCTGGTTCTTTGTGGCCGGTCTGATGGCGCTGCTCATCCGCGCTGAGCTGTTCAGCCCGGGCCTGCAGTTCCTGTCCAACGAGCAGTTCAACCAGCTGTTCACCATGCACGGCACCGTGATGCTCCTCGCGTTCGGTACCCCGATCGTCTGGGGCTTTGCCAACTACGTGCTGCCGCTGCAGATCGGCGCGCCGGACGTGGCGTTCCCGCGGCTGAACGCGTTCGGCTTCTGGGTTACCACCGTTGGTGTCGTGTGCATGCTCTTGGGCTTCATCACCCCGGGCGGCGCGGCAGACTTCGGCTGGACCATGTACATGCCGCTCGCAGACGCCGTCCACACCCCGTCCGTCTCCGCGAACCTCTGGGTCGTCGGCGTCGGCGCAACCGGTGTGGGCACCATCGCATCCGCCGTGAACATGCTCACCACCGTGCTGACCATGCGCGCGCCGGGCATGACCATGTTCCGTCTGTCGCCGTTCGTGTGGACGATCCTGGTCACCTCGATCCTCGCGCTGATGATCTTCCCGCTGCTGACCGCTGCGGCAATGGGCGTGCTGTATGACCGTCTACTGGGCGGCCACATCTACGACACCGCTAACGGCGGCACCATCCTGTGGCAGCACCTCTTCTGGTTCTTCGGCCACCCCGAGGTGTACGTGCTGGCGCTTCCGTTCTTCGGTGTGATCTCTGAGATCGTTCCGGTCTTTTCCCGCAAGCCCATGTTCGGCTACATCGGCCTGGTCTTTGCGACCCTGGCCATCGGTGGCCTGTCCATGGCTGTGTGGGCGCACCACATGTTCGCCACCGGCGCCATTCTGCTGCCGTTCTTCTCCTTCATGACCTTCCTCATCGCGGTTCCGACCGGTGTGAAGTTCTTTAACTGGCTGGGCACCATGTGGAACGGCCACCTCACCTTTGAGACGCCGATGCTGTGGGCAACAGGCTTCCTGTTCACCTTCCTGTTCGGCGGCCTGACCGGCATCATGCTGGCCTCCCCGCCGCTGGACTTCCACCTGCACGACTCCTACTTCGTTGTTGCGCACTTCCACTACACCCTCTTCGGCACCGTGGTGTTCGCTTCCACTGCCGGCGTGTACTTCTGGTTCCCGAAGATGACCGGCCGCATGCTGGACGAGAAGCTGGGCAAGATCCACTTCTGGTTCACCGTCGTCGGCTTCAACATGACCTTCCTGGTCCAGCACTGGCTGGGCAACATGGGCATGCCGCGCCGTTACGCTGACTACCTGGACACCGACGGCTTCACGCTGCTGAACCAGGTGTCCACCATCGGCGCGTTTATCCTGGGTATCGGCTTCCTGCCGTTCATCTGGAACGTGTTCAAGTCCTGGCGCTACGGCGAGATCGTCACCGTCGACGATCCGTGGGGCTACGGCAACTCCCTGGAGTGGGCAACCTCCTGCCCGCCGCCGCGCCACAACTTCACCGCCCTGCCGCGTATCCGCTCCGAGCGCCCCGCGTTCGAGCTGCACTACCCGCACATGGTGGAGACCCTGCGCCGCGAGGCGCACGTAGGCCACAGCGAATCCGGCAAGAGCGGCACCCACGAGTTCGCCGCCAGCGAGGGCAACGCCCGCACCACGGGCTAGCACTCTCGTACCGGCCTCCTGAACGAACCCCCGCTTCGGCGGGGGTTTTGCCGTGTCCGGGGTCGTGGGCGGGGGAGTACCCTGGCCGGGGTGATTGATCCGAATTTCACCGCGGCCCACCAGCTGCTCCAGCAACGTGTCTCCGGGGACTACAAGGCCCGCTCGGAGGATCCGGACGATCCGCAGACCGTCCAGGCGATGCAGTTGGTGATCAACCTTCCCAAGCAGGACCCGCCGACGCGCAACGCGGTGCTCAACGATGCCGCCCGGGCTGCGGTGTCGGTGTGCCTGGACCCGCGCGCTGGTGAGGAGGGCTTTTGGCGTACTGGGCTGGATGCCTGGTATTCGCACCGCATCCGCAAGGTGGCGCGCCGTGCGCGTAACAAGCCGTGGGACGACGTGCAGGCGCTTCCGGGCGTCACGGTGGGTTCGGTGCGGGCTTTTGTGCCGTCTGCGGTGACGGACGTGCCGCACGAGATTGCCAAGCTCCAAATCAAGGGCACCGAGCTGGAGCCGGGTGAAGAGCTGCCCCTCGACGACACCGCGCCGCTCATCGCCGTGGACGCCTCGCTGGGGATGTCGGCAGGCAAGGCTGCGGCCCAGGTCGGCCACGCGTCGATGTTGCTCGCGGCCGCGCGCGATACCGCGTGGGTGTGGCGGTGGGCGGAGGCGGGTTTTCCGCTGAACGTGCGAGAGGTTGACGCCGCGGAGTTTAGGCGGCTGTGCTCCCACCAGGGGTCGGTACCGGTGCGAGACGCCGGGTTTACGGAGGTCGCGCCTGGGTCGACCACCGTTGTCGCTATTGCTTAGCCACGAGCCTTCGCAGCGCGCCGCGCACAACGTTCGGGTCCGTGGTGTCCCAGAACGCGGGGAGGCTGCGCCTGATAAATGAGCCGTAGCGCTTCGTGGCCAGCCTGTTATCCAAGACGGCAACCACACCACGGTCGGTGACAGAGCGAAGCAGACGGCCGGCGCCCTGCGCCATGAGCAGCGACGCGTGGGTGGCGGAGACTTCCATGAAGCCGGAGCGGCCCGCAGCGTCCGCGGCGTTGGAGCGCGCTTGTAGGAGGGGGTCGTCGGGGCGGGGGAACGGGATGCGGTCGATGATGACCAGCGAGCACGCGCTGCCCGGCACGTCCACGCCCTGCCACAGGGTGAGGGTGCCGAAGAGGCAGGAGTTTTCGTTCTTGGCAAACGCGTCCACGAGCGCACCTGTCGAATCCTCGCCTTGGAGCAGGATGTCGAAGGGTAGGCGCGCGCGCATCGCCTCCGCAGCCTGCTCAGCCGCGCGGCGGGAGGAGAACAGGCCCAGGGTGCGCCCGCCCGCGGCGGTGATCAGCTCGGCAATTTCGTCGAGGGTTGCCGCCGTCAGGCCGTCCCGGCCCGGGGTGGGTAGATGCGTGGCGGTGTAGAGGATGCCGGACTTGGCCGGGTCGAACGGCGTGCCCGCGTCCAGCGCGTCCCAGGTGCCCTTAGGTAGGCCCCACGAGGCGGCCATCGCGTTGAAATTGCCGCCGACTGTCAGCGTGGCGGATGTGAGCACAACGGTGTGCTCGCCGAACAACTTCTCGTGCAGCAACCCCGCGACGGACAGCGGCGCCACCGACACGGAATCGCCGTAGCGTTCTGAGCGGGTCAGCCACACCACGTCCAGGTGCTTGGCGGGGTCAGGCTCGTCGAAGACCTCGAGGATGCGCACGACAGCGTCGTGCAGGTCCTCCAGGTGGTTTTTCAGGTTGGCGCGTTCGGCGAACCGCTCCGGGTCGTTCTCGGATTCACCCGGTGGGGCATCCGAAATGCCGGTGCGGGTCTTCCACAGGGCGTCCCGCAGCGCCGCAAAGGCGCCGCGGGCCGGGTCGGAGATGGTCTCCCAGCGGCCGGGTGCCTCCACGTCGATGGCGGCGGTGAAGTCGTCGATCACGTCCTCGAGGGTGTCGCGGGACGCGCCCAGCTTGCTGGCGCGGCGTGCGGCCATCGTCAGCGCGCGAGCCGAAATCTCGGCGGTGGCCACGGAGGTGATGCGGCCGTCGAGCTCGTGGGCCTCGTCGATGATCACCGCGTCGTGTTCAGGCAGCACCGCGACATCGGCCAGCGCGTCGATCGCCAGCAGCGCGTGGTTGGTCACCACCACGTCGACATCCTTGGTGCGCTCGCGGGCGATTTCCGCGAAACACTCCTCGCCGTGCGGGCAGCGGGAGGCCCCCAGGCATTCGTTAGAGGTCACGGACACTTGCCGCCACGCCATGTCCGGCACGCCGGGGACCAAGTCGTCGCGGTCGCCGGTCTCGGTATCCTGCGCCCACTCGGCCACGCGCTTGACGTGTTTGCCCAGCCAGGACAGGTCCTCTTCCTCGATGAGGGAGTCCGAAGGTGCGTCGTCAAGCGAGAGCTTATGCAGGCAGACGTAGTTGTTGCGGCCTTTTTGAATGACGAATGTGGGGCGTTCGGGCAGCAGCGGCTCTAGCGCGTCGGCGAGGCGGGGCAGATCCCTATCGACGAGCTGACGCTGCAGCGCGATCGTTGCGGTGGAGACCACCACGGTGGTGTCGTGCGTCTGGGCGTGGCGGATGGCGGGGACGAGGTACGCCAGCGACTTGCCGGTGCCCGTGCCGGCCTGCACCGCAAGGTGACGTTCGGATTCCAACGCGTTGGTTACGGCCTCGGCCATCTTGACCTGGCCTGGCCGGCGCGCCCCGCCGAGGGATTCGACGGCTGCCGCCAGCAAGTCGGTGGTGGACTGGTTCAGCGGTTCTTCTTGTGCCACGGCCTACTCGGTCGGTTCCGGGAAGCCGATGAACTTGGTGGGGATGGCAACCTCGCCCCGGGAGAGGGCGAGGCCTTCCCACGGCAGCGTCTTGCGGGCTGCGGCATGCAGCTCGCGGATCTCGTCGATGCTGGGCTGGCCGTCCACGATTTCGCCGTCGCGGATGAGCGGCACGGTCATCTCCCGGTACTCCAGGTTGGGCTTGTGCGCCACCTCGGTGCCGAGCGGAAGGACCACCTCGGCCACGGCCACACCGGAGGAGCGGTAGGCGCGGAGCGCGGTTTTTCCGCCACCGTGGGTGATTTTGCCGGAGGACCGCTTGGCTACCGGGTGGCCCTCAACCTCAACGAGTTTGTACACCAGGCCGGCGGTCGGGGCGCTCGAACCGGTTACCACGGAGGTGCCCACGCCGAAGCCGTCCACCGGGTCGCCACGCAAGCCGGCGATGGCAAATTCGTCCAGGTCAGAAGAGACGATGATGCGGGTGTTGAAGGCGCCCGCCTCATCCAGCTGTTTGCGCACGCGGCGCGACACGATGCCGAGATCGCCCGAGTCGATGCGCACCCCGCCCAGCTCGGTCCCCGCGACCGCGAGGGCGTTCTCCACGCCCTTGGTGATGTCGAAGGTGTCCACCAGCAGCGTGGTGTCCACGCCGAGCGAATCGATCTGCCCCTGGAACGCCGCCTTCTCGTCCGGGCGGCCGTCCTCGTCAACGTGCAGCAGGGTCCACGAGTGGGCCGAGGTGCCGGAGGCGGGGATGCCGTAGCGCAGCGAGGCCTCCATGTTGGAGGTGGCGTTGAAGCCGGCGATGTAGGTGGCGCGGGCCGCGGACACAGCGTTTTGCTCGTTGGTGCGGCGCGAGCCCATCTCGATGATCGGCCGCCCATCAGCCGCGGAGACCATGCGCGAGGCCGCCGAAGCCACGGCGGAATCCGAGTTGAGGATGGACAAAATGACCGTCTCCAAGATCACGCACTCCGCGAACGTGCCACGCACCGTCATGATGGGGGAGTAGGGGAAGTACAGGTCTCCCTCGCGGTAGCCGTCGATCTGGCCGGAGAACTTGTAGTTGGCCAGGTACTCCCGCGCTTGCGGCGAGAGAAAGTCTGCAGAGTCCAGCTGGTCCTGGGTGAAGCGGAACTTCGTGATGGCGTCGAGCACCCGCTCAGTGCCCGCGACGACGCCGTACCGCCGCTCGTTGGGCAACCGGCGGCCGAACACCTCGAAAATGCATTCCCGCTGCGCGGTGCCGTCCTTCAACGCGGCATCGAGCATGGTCAGCTCGTACATGTCTGTAAAGAAAGCGGTTGAGCCCCGCGTGCCGGTGGAGTGGGTGGGAGTCTCGTTCATGGTGAGCCAGACTACCTTGCCGGTCCGAGACGGTAGGGTGGTTCACATGTTTTCCTCAGCCGATTTCCCTGCGGCGCATCGTGCCGCGCGTATGGGCTCGCCGCTCGCAACCCCGGAATTAGATGAATCCGTGGATGTCGATGTGGCCCCGAGCGAGAACCTGCCGTGGCTGTGCATCGTCTGGGACGACCCGGTGAACCTCATGAGCTACGTCACCTACGTCTTCCAAACCGTGCTGGGGTACGACAAGAAGCGCGCCACCGAGCTGATGATGCAGGTGCACACCGAGGGCAAAGCCGTGGTCTCCTCCGGGGAGAAGGACAAGGTGGAAACCGACGTCAAGAAGCTGCACACCGCCGGCCTGTGGGCGACAATGCAGCAGGCAGGGTAGGGGCGACTATGCAGCCGTGGCGTAGGAAAAAGGGCCTGATGCGCACCACACCGAAGTACTCCACCGTCTTCGACCCGCTGGAGCGCGAGGTGATCGGCGACCTCACCGCCACCGTCTCGGAGGCGCTCATTGCGCGCGCCCAGTCCGCGCCGAAGGACGACTTCGCGGAGATGCTCGGCGTTGCCACCGGCCACACCGAGGCGCCGGCGGATCCGCGGCTGGCCCGTCTGCTCCCGGACTTCGAACGCGAGGGCGACGAGGAGTTCGACGGCGACAACGGGCTGCTGCGCAGCCTGCACGAAAACGACATCATCCGCGCGAAGCTGACCAACCTGCAGGTGGTGAATGCCGCGCTTGGTCCCACCGGCGGCGTCGAGGTGACGATTGAAGAGGCTGAGGCCCACCAATTCATCGCCGCGCTGAACGACATGCGCCTCTACGCCTCCGCGGACGATTCCGGCAGCGAGGCCGCGCGCGAAGACCGCCAGCGTTTGATCGACTGGCTCGCGTTCTGCCAGGACTCCCTGCTGGAAGCCCTGATGGGCTAATGCTTCTCAACGCCCCTTCGGTCCTCACCGCGCACACCTCCCTCGGCGACACGGGGGTCACCGCCCTCGTGGCGGCGGACCCGGCCGGGATGGTGGCCGCGGTGGACGTGCGCGGCGGCGGACCAGGCACGCGCGAGACCGACCTTCTGGAGCCGCACAACACCGTCGAGCGCGTCCACGCCATCATGCTGTGCGGCGGTTCCGCGTTCGGGCTCGCCGCGGCCGACGGCGCCATGGCCGAGCTGGAGCGGCGCGGCCGGGGCTTCCCCGTATTCGGGGAGGGCGCGCCCGGACCGCGTGTTCCGATTGTCCCGGCAGCCGTGATTTTCGATCTGGTCGTCGGCGAGGCGTCGCACCGGCCGGGTGCGGCCGACGGCGCCGCCGCGGTCGCGACGGCGCTCGATACCGAGCGATCTGACCTGACGTCCGGCTCCGTCGGCGCGGGCTGCGGCGCCACCGCCGGGGTGCTGCGCGGGGGCGTGGGCCACGCGTCCGCCACGGCGGCGGGGTACACGGTCGCGGCGTGCGTCGTTGCCAACCCGGTGGGCTCCGTCATTGACCCGGCGACGGGACTGCTTTACGGCGATCCCTCCCAGCCCGCCGTGGACCTGGAGCGGTTTCGCCGGCTCGAGCGGCCGGCACCGAAGCTCAACACCACCATCGGGGTAATCGCCACCGACGCGCCGCTGACCAAAGCGCAGCTCAAACGCATCGCCATGACGGGCCACGACGGCATCGCCCGCGCGGTACGCCCAGCCCATTCGCCCCTGGACGGGGACACGCTGTTCGCGGTATCCACCGCCGTCGAGGAAGCACCGGTGCGCGACGTCGAGGTGCTCGCGGTGCTCGGCGAAGCCGCCGCGGGGGCGGTGCAGGCGGCGATTGTGAGTGCCGTTGTCGGCGCCGATAGCGCATTCGGGGTCACTGCGTGGCGCGACCTCGTCGAGCGGTAAGCCAGCGGTAAGCCGACGGTAAACACTGCCCGGGGCCTGGGTGACCGGCTACACTCCAACCTCGATGAGTAACCAGAACAGCGCCCCGCAGGGGTGGGGCTACGGCCAGGCGGGCCAAGTCGGCCAAGCAGGACAGCTCCCGTATAACCCGTACGCGGCACCGGGGCAGAATCTGCCTCGCAACCGGAGGCCGTCGACAAGAAAAGCGCGGCGGAAGACGGGCCTGCGTTTCGCGGCGGGCTTCCTCGCGGTGATCTGGGGGGTGTTTATCCTCCAGATCCTTTTCCCGTGGCTGCAAGGGTTTGGCATTCACCCGCTGGACCCCTACGGGCTGCCTTACATTGTCACCGCCCCGCTGCTGCACGCGAACCTGGAGCACATCGTCTCCAACTCGCTGCCCGGGGCGCTGTTCGCGTACCTGGTGGGCTACTCCGGCAAGCGGGTGTTTTGGGAGGTCACCGGCTTGGTGGTGCTCATCGGCGGCCTTGGCACCTGGCTGCTCGGCGGCGTTGGCACCAACCACATTGGCGCGTCCGGCCTGGTGTACGGCTGGCTGACGTACCTTATCGTCCGCGGCTTTTTCAACCGCTCGCTCAGCCAAATCCTCACCGGCCTCGTCCTGGGCTTTTTCTACTCCGGTCTGATCTACGGGGTGCTGCCGGGCACCGAGGGAGTGAGCTGGCAGGCGCACCTGTTCGGCGCAGTCGGCGGGTTCGTTGCCGGCATGGGGATCACCTCCGACGACCCGCCCGCACTGGCGGCAAAGAAGCAGGCGAAAGCGCTTGAAAAGCAGGCGCGTAGGCGGGGATAGGATGTCCGGCGTGGAATCTTTCGCCGGCAACAACGCACCTATCGGGCTCTTCGACTCTGGGGTGGGCGGTCTCACCGTCGCCCGCGCGGTGATGGACCAGTTGCCGGGCGAGTCCCTGATCTACATTGGCGACACCGCCAACGGGCCGTACGGCCCGCAGCCCATTGCGAATGTGCGCGCACACTCGCAGCGCATTGCCGACGAGCTGGTGGAACGCGGCTGCAAAATGCTGGTCATCGCGTGCAACACGGCGAGCGCCGCGTTTTTGCACGACGCCAGGGAACGCTACGACATTCCCGTGATCGAGGTCATCCAGCCCGCGGTGCGCCGCGCCATCGCCACGACGCGCAACCACAAGATCGGCGTCATCGGCACCCAGGGCACCATCAATTCCGGCGCCTACCAGGACCTGTTCTCGGTGCACCCGGGGCTGGAGATCACCGCCGCCGCCTGCCCGCAGTTCGTGCCCTTTGTGGAGCAGGGCAAGACGTCCGGCACAGACGTCCTCGAGGTGGCCCGCGGCTACGTGGCGCCGCTGCGCGAAGCGGGCGTAGACACCCTCGTGCTGGGCTGCACCCACTACCCGCTGCTCTCCGGCGTGATCCAAATTGCGGTGGGGGATGAGGTCACGCTCGTCTCCTCGGCGGAGGAGACGTCGAAGGACGTCCTGCGTGTCCTCACCGAACGCGAAATGCTGCACAGCGAGGATTCCGCCCCCACCCACATCTTCGAATCCACCGGCGACCCCGACACCTTCGACGCGCTGGCACGCCGCTTCCTGGCCCCGCCGGTGCGTGCCGTGGGCCGTGGATGAGACGTTCGCGTTTTTAGTAGGAATTTCGCGGCCGTTCGTGGCAGAGTGAATCCATGCAGTTGACCATCCTCGGGTGTTCCGGGAGCCTGGGCGCGCCCGGCAACCCAGCTTCCTCCTACGTTATCTCGGTGCCGGGCGAAACCGACGTGGTGATGGACTTCGGCCCGGGGGCCCTGGCCGCGATGCAGGAGCGGTTCGACCCTGCTGCGGCGCACGTCGTGTTCAGCCACCTCCACGCCGACCACTGCTCCGACTTTCCCTCGCTGCTGGTGTGGCGCCGCTACCATCCGACGGCGCCGGCCACCGAGCGGCACCGTCTCATCGGGCCGTCATACGCGCCGGAGCACTTCGGCCGCATGAGCGCCGACGGGCCGGGGGAGTTGGACGATATTTCCGACACCTTCGACTTCACCGCCTGGCGCGCCGGGCAACCGGAACACGTCAGCGGCCTAACCATCACCCCGTTCGACGTCGTCCACCCAGCACAGGAGTCGCACGCGCTGCGCATCGAGGACGCTGCCGGCAAGGTGATCACGTTCTCCGGCGACTCCGGGTGGACGCCGACGCTTATCGACGCAGCGCGGGCCGCCGACCTCTTCCTCTGCGAGGCCGCCTGGGGTGCCACCTCTGAGGGCAAGACCGAGAGCATGCACCTCTCGGGCCGGGAAGCCGGGCGCATCGCCCAGCAAGCTGGTGTGAAGACCCTGGTGCTCGTGCACATCCAGCCCTGGGCGAACCCGCAGGAGGTGCTCGCGGCGGCCCGCGCCGAGTTCGACGGCGAGATCGTCCTCGGCGTCGCCGGTGCCACGTTCGACGTCTAGCCGGCTGCGTTACCCTTGGGCGCATGACTGAATTTTCGCGCCTCGACGGCCGCGCTTTCGACGAACTGCGCCCGGTGCGCATCACCCGCGGCTTCACCTCAAACCCGGCGGGCAGCGTGCTCGTGGAGTTCGGCAGCACACGCGTCATGTGCACAGCCTCGGTGGAAGAAGGCGTGCCCCGTTTTAAGAAGGACTCCGGCGAGGGCTGGCTCACCGCCGAGTACGCCATGCTGCCTTCCGCCACCCACGAGCGCATGCCGCGCGAGTCCATGAAGGGCGAGGTGAAGGGCCGCACGCACGAGATCTCCCGCCTAGTCGGGCGCTCGCTGCGGGCCGCGGTGGATCTGAGCCAGCTCGGCGAGAACACCATCCAGCTGGACTGCGACGTACTGCAGGCAGACGGCGGCACGCGTACCGCCTCCATCACCGGCGCATACGTCGCGCTCGCCGACGCTGTCGCGGTGCTTAAAGAGCGCGGGGTGGTCCCGGGTGAACCGCTGCTCAAGCCAGTGGCCGCTGTTTCCGCAGGCATTATCGACGGCCGCGTGTGCCTGGACCTGCCCTACGAGGAGGATTCCCGCGCCGAGGTGGACCTCAACGTGGTCATGCAGGAGGGCGGCAACTTCGTGGAGATCCAGGGCACCGGCGAGCACGGCCTGTTCGGCCGCGAGCAGCTCGGCGAGATGCTCGACGTGGCCGCTCAGGGCTGCGAGGAGCTCATTGCGGCGCAGAAGGCGGCGCTGGGATGGTAAAGGTCCTCGTTGCGTCTCGGAACCAGGGCAAGGTCCGCGAGCTGGAGCAGGTGCTCCGCGAGCTGAACATCGACGGTGTGGAGCTGGTCTCGCTCAACGAGGCGCCGGCATACCCGGACCCCGTCGAGGACGGCCTCTCGTTCGCGGAAAATGCGCTGCTGAAGGCCCGCGCCGGGGCAAAGGCCACCGGGCTGGCGTGCGTGGCAGATGATTCCGGTCTGACAGTGGAGGCGCTGAACGGCATGCCCGGCATCCTCTCCGCGCGCTGGTCCGGCACTCACGGCGACGACCAAGCAAACAACGACCTGCTGCTCGCGCAGATGGCGGACATCAACGAGCGTGCCGCAGCATTCGTCTCCTGCTGCGCACTGGCCACACCGGCGGGGGAGGAACACACGGCCGAAGGCCGGTGGGAGGGTGAGTTGCTGCGCGAGCCGCGCGGTAAGAACGGCTTCGGCTACGACCCGCTGTTTCAGCCCGCCGATGCGGACGGCCGCTCCTCCGCGGAACTGACAGCCGAGGAAAAGAACGCGCGTTCCCACCGTGGCAAAGCGCTTCGCGCCTTGGCCCCGCACATCGCAGCGTTGGCGTGAGGTAATTGGTTACAGTGGAGGAATGAAGAAAACGATTGCACTTGTAGGAACTGTTCTGGCTTCCGGCGCCCTGCTTGCCGGCTGCGGCCAATCGGGCGATTTTGACGGCGAGTGGAGCGGCGACATCACCGCTACCCAGGAGGGCTCCGGCGGCGGCAGCGCCACCATCTCGATCGACGGCGGCGACTGTGAATGGCAGATGACCGAGACCGACGGCGAGACCAACGAGGCGAACTGCCTGCGCGACGATAAAGAGTTCAAGCTCGAGGACCCGCTGACCCACCAGGACCTCAAGTACGAGGCGGAGCGCAACGGCGACACCCTGACGCTGAGCCCGCAAAACGGTCAGGCGGAGAAAGTTGGCGTGATGGTGCTGACCAAGACCGGCGAAGAGTAGGCAACGAGCGAAGGCCCGGCAGGACAATCCTGCCGGGCCTTCATTCTTTGTGCAGTTAGGAGAGCTGGAACGCTTCTTTGACTTCCTTGCGCCGCCTGTCTTCAATGACGAACGACATGAACGGCACGACGCCGGAGAGCGCCGTGGCGATCCACGTGCCGCCGGACCAGCGTGCCTTCGACCCCAGGTTGAGCGAGGCCATCAGGAACGCCACGAATGCGAAACCGTGCACTCGGGCAACCCATGAAAGATAATCCACGTTCATGCCCAGGCCGTACTGCATGATCATGCGGGCGACCAGCAGGAGCAGGAGTACACCGGTCACCCACGCGGTGATGGAGAACAGCTGCAGCGCCTGCTTGACGCGACGTTGACGTTCCGGGTGGATCCGTGCGGGCTGTGTCATGCTCGTTCTCCTTCATATCCATTGCGCCTCTCGCGGCGAGGGGCGACGAGTGCGTTGTATTCCTCCACGTCCATGTCCGGGCGGGAGGGCAGAAAGTTCTCGTCGATCTCGGTCGGGCCGTTGTCGACGCCGTACTTCGCCACGTCGGCCTCGTATAGGTCGTCCATGGTTAAGCCCGCATTCTCGGCGTCGATCTTGTCGTTTTCCATCCGTATGCCTGCGCGGTAGGCGTAAACGAAAAATGCGGCGAAGCACGGCCACTGCAGTGCGTAACCGAGGTTTTGGAAGGTGCCGGAGCCAGACTGGTAGCGCTCCCACTGCCAGCGCGCAAGCAGGAGGCAGGTCACTGCTGCGGTGATGAGCAAGACGATGTGCCACCACCGCACGCGAACGCGCTCTCGTTGGCGCACCGGTTGGGTACCCTCAACATCCTTCGATTCGTCGCTCACAAGGCGTCAGTCTACCCGCCGACCTGGAAAGACCAAACGAAAGTTTGATGCGGTGTGTCACCGGCGCCGCGGTTAGCAGTCGCGGCGGCGCGACGTGTAACATCCATCGACGACGCGCCCGTGGCGGAATTGGCAGACGCGCTGGATTTAGGTTCCAGTGCCTTATGGCGTGAGAGTTCAAGTCTCTCCGGGCGCACCATTAATTTCGAGGGGTTTAAATATCCCAGTCGCGCAGAATGCGGCCCACGTGACCGGTGGCCTTCACGTTGTACTGGGCCTGCCCGATGGTTCCAACGCCTGCGTCGTTGACCGAGACCAAGAACGTTGAGCGGATGACGCCCTGGACCACCTTGCCGTAGTTCTTCTTCTCGCCGAAGGCGCCGTACTCGGTGAGGGTGGCCTTTGGCTCGTCGGAAAGCAGCTCGATGCCCAAGCTGTGGTCGGCCCGGAATTTGGCCAGCTTGTCCACGGGGTCGGGGCTCACGCCCAAGACGGTTACGGACGCGTCTCGGAACTGCTCCATGCTGTCGGTGAAGTCGCATGCCTCCGTGGTGCAACCCGGGGTATTTGCCTTGGGGTAGAAGTAAACGATGACTCGCTGGCCTGCGAAATCGGCAAGCGACACTTCTTCCCCGCGGTCATTTTTGAGGGTGAAGGCGGGGGCGGTGTCGCCCTTTTCCAGTCTGATCGGCTCACTCATGGTTTCCCGTTTTACACTACTGTGGAGACGAAAAGACGTGAGTCTGAAAAAGTCAACGTAGACGTAGGAGTTTTCCAAAGTGGCACGAGACATTCACGACATCGAGCGCGACCTTGAGCGCACCCGCGGGCAGCTCGCCAACACCCTCGACGAGCTCGCGGACCGCACCAGCCCGAAGACGCTGGCCGGCAACGCGAAGAACGAGGCGGCTGGCTGGCTGCAGGACTCGACCGTGCAGAAGGTGCTCGGCGGTATCGTCGCCGGCATTGCCGCACTGATCGGCATCAAGGCGTACAACGGTCGCAAGCGCAAGAGCGAGCTCAAGGAGCTGCAGAAGCTGCTGGCCAACCGTTAAGTTCGGCGCACCAAGCGAGTTTCCGCCCATCCGTTCCCGTGGATGGGCGGTTTTGTTGTCTTCGGTCTAAGCCAGCGCCGCGCCGGCGTTCTGCATTTCTCGGAGGGCGTCGGCGCCGCGTGCGTCGTCGACAGGCGAGCACATGTCCTGCAGTACGCGCACCTCGAAGCCCTCCTTGAGCGCGTCAAGGACGGTGGCTCGCACGCAGTGGTCGGTAGCAATGCCGCACACCTCGAGGTGTGTGATCTCCTGCTCGCGCAACCAGTCGGCCAGCCCCTGATCGGCGTCGTTGACGCCTTCGAAGCCCGAGTACGCGGCTGTGTAGTGGCCCTTCTTAAAGAACTGGTCGATCTGGTCGGTCGGCACCGGGCGGCGGATCTGCGCGCCTTCACTGTCGGCTACGCAGTGCTTGGGCCAGGAATCCACGAAGTCCGGGGCCTCCGAGAAGTGGGCCCCTGGATCGATGTGCCAGTCTTGGGTTGCCACGACGCACTGGTATTCGCGGTCTTGGCCGTCCGGGTCTGCAATCAGTTCGGCAATCCGGGTGGCGACCTCGTCGCCACGGGCGGTGGCCAGCGCACCGCCGGGGCAGAAGTCGTTTTGTACGTCCACAATGAGCAGTGCTGTCTTCATGGGGATCAGGATACGCATGTGTGGGGTGGCGTTGCCGCGGTTTACGTCACAACAAACAAGGCCAGCGGGTGGAATTTTCCGCTGGCCTTGCCGTGTGTGGTGCGCCATCAGGGAATCGAACCCCGAACCCACTGATTAAGAGTCAGTTGCTCTGCCAATTGAGCTAATGGCGCGTATTTTGTTGTTTCCGTTGCTCTCGGCAACGGAGAGAAACTCTATCACCGAGACTGCTATGCGTGAAATCGCCTGGTTACGGGCAGAAAACGTCGATAAGCACGGCGCAGGAAACGCGCATGTGGGGATAATGGGATTTCTGGGCTAAGGGGATAGGCTATTGAGAATCCGGAAACAACGTCATGTGAGGGGTAGGCAGTGGGTCACCGTCGAGTGGTGCGCGGTCTCGCGTTGGTAGTGGCGGCGGCGTCGCTGTCCTCGTGCACGATCGGCGATTCTGGCCGGGCCCAATCAGTCGTTGATGCACCGGAAACGACGCAGCAGAGCTCGCCGCAGCCGCCGGAGATCAACGTGGAGAATGGCGAAACAGGCGTGGAGCCCGGGGAGCCCATCAAGGTCACAGCAGCCGCCGGGCTGGACTCGGTGAGCATGACCAACGAAAGCGGCAAAGAGGTCGAGGCCGAGTTCAACGACGACAAATCCGAGTGGACTACCACGGAGCCGCTTGGCTACGGCCGCACGTACACGGTGGAGGCGCGCGACACGGACGGGCAGAAATTGGTCTCCTCGTTCACCACGCTCTCGCCGGACGCGACGGTGCACGCCTACCTCGGGCCGCTCGACGGCGCAACGGTCGGCGTGGCGCAGGCCGTGACTATCCGCTTCGATACCGCCATTCAGGACACCAAGGCTGTCGAGGACCTCATCGACGTAGAGACCTCCAACGGCACCGACGGCGCCTTCTTCTGGCTCGACCCGTACGAGGTGCGCTGGCGGCCCAAGGAATACTGGGAGCCGGGCACCGAGGTCAGCGTGAAGGCCAACATCTATGGCCACGAGATGGGCGAGGGGCTCTATGGGGCGCAGGACTCCGAGACCCACTTCACTATCGGCGACAAGGTGGAAGCCGTGGTGGACAACGACGACAAAATGCTGCGTGTCTACGCCAACGACGAACTGGTCAAAGAGTTTCCCGTCTCCCTGGGCACTGACGGCACATACGACACCCCCAACGGCACGTACGTTGTCGGCGACGAGCACGAGAAGCTGACCATGGATTCGCGCACGTACGGCTTGGCGCTGGACGCCGGCGGCTACGTCACGCCCGTGGACTACGCCACGCAGCTGTCCTACTCCGGCATCTACGTCCACTCCGCACCGTGGGCGAGTGGCGCGCTGGGCAGCTACAACCAGTCCCACGGCTGCATCAACGCGTCCTACGACAACGCCAAGTGGTTCCAGGACTACGTCAAGCGAGGCGACCCGGTGGTCGTGAAGAATACGGCTGGGGCAACACTCACGCCTTACGACGGCCTGGGGTACTGGAACCTCGATTGGGAGCAGCGCTCCGGCGGCTCGGGCGAGCCGCTCTACCCGTAGGGGCGGTTTGGGCTAGCGCGTATAAAACGGGTAGTCGGTGTAGCCCTTCTCCCCGCCGGCGTAGAAGGTTGACTCGTCCGGTGCGGCCACTGGCAGCCCTTCCTTCCAGCGGCGCACTAAGTCCGGGTTGGAAATGGCCAGCCGGCCCACCACGGCGGCGTCCCCGTACTGCACCAGGCGCTCGGCCACGTCATGGTCGGTCAGCTGACCGAACCCGGAGTTGAGGAAGACGCGGGTGCGGCCGTTCGCGCGGGCGCGGCCGATCAGATCGGTCATCACGTCCCCCGCGGGCTCTGCGTGCATGAACGAGACGTAGGCGAGGCCGAGGTCCGCCGTGGCGTCCAGCAGCCCGCCGTAGGTGGCCAGCACGTCGGAGTCATCTACCTCCTCGATGCCTTGAATGTTGTTCTGCGGCGACAAGCGGATAGCCACCCGGTCCGCCCCGATTTCATCCGACACTGCGCGCAGGATCTCTTCGACGAGCCGGAACCGGTTCTCCGGGGATCCGCCGTAGGCGTCCTCTCGCAGGTTCGAGTTCGGCGAGAGGAACTGGTGCAGCAGGTAGCCGTTCGCGCCGTGGATTTCCACGCCATCCATCCCGGCGTCGATGGCGTTTCGGGCGGCGCGGCGGAACTCCTCGATAATGTCTGGCAGCTCATCGGTGTCCAGGGCGCGCGGCACTGGGCAGTCTTTCCGTGATTCGAAGTCGCGCACCGCCGTGCCCGAAGCCACCGCGGACGGCGCGACCGGCTGCGTCCCCTCCTGCAGGCTGGTGTGGGACAGGCGCCCGGCGTTCATCATCTGCATGAAGATGCGCCCGCCGGCCTCGTGGACGGCGTCGGCGACGCCCCGCCACCCGGCCATCTGCTCCGGGGCGTCGATGCCCGTCTGACCGGGGAAGGCCCGGCGGGTAACCGTAGGGAAGACGCCTTCGGTGACAATGAGGCCGAACGAGGCGCGCTGTGTGTAGTACGTCTCGTGCAACGA
Source organism: Corynebacterium ureicelerivorans (assembly GCF_000747315.1). Taxonomy (NCBI): domain Bacteria; kingdom Bacillati; phylum Actinomycetota; class Actinomycetes; order Mycobacteriales; family Corynebacteriaceae; genus Corynebacterium; species Corynebacterium ureicelerivorans. The sequence continues at coordinate 1,802,352 of NZ_CP009215.1, read as the reverse complement.
GGTGGGAATGCCGTCGCGGCCCGCGCGCGAGCGCGTGAGTGGAGCCATGACGATGCGGTTTGGCAGGGTCAAGCGACCCATTTCGAGGGAATCAAAGAGTGAGGACATGCGCTCCACAACACGTGCACAGTAACGGCTATTCCGTGCCCGTGCGTACCTCGAAGGGTTAAGCAACAAAATGTGTGTCCGGATTCGTCGATTTGTTTGGGATGATCAGGGTTAATCCGGAAAGTAAATGCTCCTGGGGCTGATATCCGCCCCATGGCGGCTAAAAACCGGGGCGTGACAGCAGCGTGTGGTAAGAGCCGATGTTGGCTTGATCAATGCCGAAGAACCGGCCATGCTGTCAGGTGTGCGGCGGTGAGATGAAACGCAACGGAACGACCTCTGCCAACCGCACCCGGTGGCGGTGTAAAACTTGCGGCGCCTCCATCACCATAAGACGCCCCGATACCGCTAACTCCGCGTGGCGTGCTTTATGAGGCTGAGATACAAGCAAGCGGGGTATGGCTGGTTCGCTCTTCGGTTCGTCGCAACTAGATCTATGGCGCCAGTGAACGGGCGACGCATGAGGGAGGGGGTTAGCTATTTTTCCCAATGTCCCTTATGGATACGTGACCTGTAAGATTTTCTCCCGGAAAACAGATGGGACTTTTCCCGAGATTTTCTCGTCTTTCATTGATGGAGAACACGAATTGAGAAAACTGAGGAACGATCTGCACCGCTGGGAACTCCTCCCTCAACTTACAGGTGATGTCCCAGCCCTTGTCATACCACCGAAACCGATCGAATCCCTCTTTCCACTGGGGTCGCTCGCGAAAGCTGTCGAGTTTATCGATGAAATTTAAACTAAATTCTCTCGTCCACTCAAGGATCTCGTTTCCCAAGGCAGGTTTTATACCTAAATCCTCGGGAAGATAGTAGGCCCTTCCTTCGGAACCGTTGACTGCTAGTTCTTTAGAAGCCCACAAGGAACTTGGGTGGCCAAATTCTGGCCGGAGGAAAATTCGCCGGGGTTCCATGAAGCTAGGCTATCGTCAGCTTTACTGCCATGAAAATAGAAGGCCCTTGACACATCCTGCCCATTCTGCCCCGCGGCACGCCGGACCAGACACACTTTTTGGCCCTTAACCCGGGGAAGTGTTGCGGATAAAAATTACCCCGCAACCTGTTCGTGCAGGTTACGGGGTACCTTTGGGGTGGCTGACGGGACTCGAACCCGCGACACCCAGGATCACAACCTGGTGCTCTACCAGCTGAACTACAGCCACCATCGCTGCTTTGCAGCGGGATCTACCTTAGCCCCTCGCCGTGGTTTCACAAAAACGGCTGGTAAGCGTCGGTTGCGCCTGCGGCGGCGTCGGCAGCGGTCTGAGAATTCGGCCCGGGGGCGGGCACGAAGACGGCGCGGCGGTAGTAGTCCAGCTCCCGGATGGACTCCACGATGTCCGCGAGTGCCCGGTGCGCCATGCCCTTCTGCGGCTGGTTGTAGTAGGCCCTGGGGAACCAGCGGCGGGACAATTCCTTGACCGTGGAGACGTCGATCATGCGGTAGTGCAACGCAGCGTCGAGACGCGGCATCTGCGCCCGGATGAACGTGCGGTCTGTGGCAATCGAATTCCCCGCCAGCGGTGCGGGGTGTGCTGGGTCGCAGTGCTTCTCGACGAGCGCGAGCACCGCATCCTCCGCCTCCGCGAGACTGACCGGCGACGCCTTGATCTCGTCCAGCAAACCGTTTTCGGAGTGCATGCTGGTGACAACATCGTCCATCTCCGCGAGCTCCGCGTCGGTGGCGTGCACGACCAGGTCCACGCCCTCATCGATGATGTTCAGCTCAGCGTCGGTGACAAGAGCCGCTACCTCCACGATGACGTGGCGGGCGGGGTCGAGCCCCGTCATTTCCAAGTCGACCCAGACGATGCGGTTGTCCTTCGCGGCAATATCCATCTATTCCTCTCCCATCTGTGCGTAGAACTTGCCCATGATCGGCGGCAGCCACCCGCGCGGGGCGTAGTTGGACACCACGTCCATGGTCTTCGCCAGGGGGCCGGGCACGATGCGGCGGCGGTTTTCCCGCATGGCGCTGATTGTGTCGGCGGCGCAGGACTCGTAGGTGGTCCACAGGAAATCCGGCACGACCCTGTCCACGATGGACTGGTCTTCTTCCGGGATGTGCGCCTCGCGCACCGGGCCGGGGGCGAGCAGCGTCACGTGCACCCCAGAGTCTTTCAGCTCGTAGTGCAGCGCCTCGGTGAACTGGTTGACGCCGGCTTTGGTGAACACGTAGGTGGCGTTGTTCGGGATGGGCAGGTTGCCCGCTGCCGAGCCGACGTTGCACAGCGCGCCTTCACCGCGCGGGGCCATCTGGTCTAGCACGGCCTTGGTGATGCGGAATACGGCCGTGGCGTTCAGGTTGAACTGGTTTGTCTCGTACTCCCAGTCCTGGGCCATAAACGGCCCGAAGCTGGCGATGCCTGCCGAGTTCACGCAAATACTGATCGTACGGTTGTTGATGTGCCGGGTCAGGGCATCTACATCGCGCTGCGTGGACAGATCCCCAGCGAAGATTTCGACATCGATGCCGTGGGTGAGCGAGAGCTCGTCGCCAAGCTTCTGCAGTACTTCTTGGCGCCTGGCGACGAGGATGAGGTTGTGCCCCTCGGCGGCAAGTTCGCGCGCGATCGCTTCGCCGATGCCTTGGCTCGCGCCGGTGATCAGCGCGAACGCGCCGGGTGCGGGTGCGGGAAAACTCATGGGCTCGAATCTACCCGCCGGCGATCTCGCGCAGCGCTGCCGTGTGGTTTTCAAAGGCCCGCGCGCCGGCCGCGGTGAGCGTGACCCACACGGTGTCCCTCGCTCGCGTCGAGCCGTACTCCCGGAAGCGCGTGACGTAACCGTGCTCCTCGAGCGTGGCCAGCTGCTTCGACAGCGCGGAATCCGACAGGTCCACCTTGTCCTTCAGGGCTCCGAAACGCATCTCATGCCGGGACGTTTGCTTCTCGACGGCGCCAGCGTGATACAACGCCGCACAGATTTTCAACCTGGCCAGGGGGTGAATGACGGGGTCGATGCCGCTCATCGGCGCTTGCTTTCGTAGACCATGACGGCCGTAAACAGGATCGCCGTGACCACGCCGGCGATCACCCCGCCGACCACGCTTCCTTCTGGGACGAACCAGATGAGCGGCATGACGAGTGCGGGGGCGAGAGCGGCGGCCCAGTTCGTTTTGGGGTCTTCCTGGATCGGCTGCTTCATGCTCGGCCGCACGTTGCGGTTGTTGTCCCAGACAGCGTAAGCGATGCTGGCGATGAAGATGAGCACGAACAGCACCCACCAGTAGGTCCATCCGATGATCGTGCCGCCGACCGTGACGCCGAGGCTGGTGCCGAAGACGGCGTAGACCCACGTCGGTGTGGGTGGTTTGCGCGCGTCTTGCTCTATCCCGTCGATCTGCTCGAGGGCGGCGCGGGCCTCTTCCTGGGAGATCGAGTTGCTTGCCATGTAGACAAGTGTGACACTTTCCGGTGTGGAAAGCAAGGGGGCGCGCACGACTTGACATTTCGGACGGGCGTTCAGCTATAAACCCGCAGGTAGGAGATGTATTGCTTTTAGCTAATGTGAAATCGTGCGCGCGCCGCCCCTTAGATCTCGTGCATCTCCTGGTCCTTCGTCTCCGGCGCGGAGATGATGGCCGCCAGGGAGATGGCAGTGACGACAACCAGGTAGAAGCCCACCGCTTGCGGCCCGTATTTCGTACTCAGGGCCGTCGCAATAAACGGCGCAATGGCGGCGCCCAGGATAGAGGCGACGTTGTACGCGATGCCGGAGCCGGTGTAGCGCACGCGGGAGGGGAACAGCTCGGGCAGGATGGCGGACATTGGGCCGAAGATGAAGCCCATCAGGATCATGCCGATAAACAGAAAGATCCCGAGCGAAATCATGGTGTACGTCTCGGGGTTGAGCAGCCACTTGAAGCACAGGCCGTAGACGATGATCGCGGCGGAGGTCAGGCCCAGCGTCGGGCGGCGGCCGTAGGTGTCCGCCAGGTGCGCAGAGACCGGGATGCCGAGCATGAAGCCGAAAATGCAGACGAGCTGCAGCTTCAGGAAGGTGGGGTAGGCGATTCCCAGGCCGACGCCCTCTTCCGCGGAGCCGATGCCGTAGGAGAGGAACCAGGTGGTGACCAGGTAAAACAGCGTGTAGCAGCCGACCATGATGAACGTACCCTGGATCAGGGGCTTCCAGGCCGTCTTAAACACCTCGGCCAGCGGGGACGCCGCTTTCTGATCGTTCTGCTCCACGTGCTGGAACACCGGCGTCTCTTCCACCTGCAGGCGCACCCACAGGCCGATGATGACCATGACGGCGGACAGCAAGAAGGGGATGCGCCAACCCCAACGCATGAACGCGCCCTCGAAGTCGCCGGTGGTGTGGCCGAGGGTGGTGACCAGGATGAGGAACAGGCCGTTAGCCAGCAAGAAACCGAACGGTGCGCCGAGCTGCGGCCACATTCCGGCCCAGGCGCGCCGGCCCTTCGCGGCAGTCTCGGTGGAAAGGAGCGCCGCGCCGGACCACTCGCCGCCTAGACCCAGTCCCTGGCAGAAGCGCATGAGCGCCAGCAGCGCCGGGGCCCAGATGCCGGCGGTTGCGTACGTAGGGAGTAGGCCGATGATGAATGTGGCGATGCCCATGGTCAGCAGCGCGCCGACCAGGGTCGCTTTGCGCCCCACCTTGTCGCCGAAGTGGCCGAAGACTACTGATCCGAGCGGCCGAGCGATGAATGCGAGGCCGAACGTAGCGAATGAGGACAGCAGCGCGACGGTGCTGGACTCGGATTTGGGGAAGAAGAGGAACGGGAAGACGGCCACGGCGGCGGTGGCGTAAACGTAGAAGTCGTAGAACTCGATCGTGGTGCCGATGGTGGAGGCTAGGCGGACGCGTCGGCGTTCCTCCGGGGTGGTCTCCCTGATCGCGGCGGGTGCCGCCTGTGTGGGTGTGGGGTGCTCGACGCTTGTTGACATCGCCCATCCTTCCATTCCATGTAGCGGAATTGCTGTCTCATGTAGTGGCGAAACCGTACCACATGGTGGAACAACGGTTCCACATCGGGGTGTAAGCGGGATTTGGCACGTGGGCGCGCTGCAACTTTTGACAACCGTGACCGTCGTCCAGCTTTAAACCGCCAGGTCACCGCTGCATTAGCGATCGACGATGTCAACTTTTGCAACGTCGGGGCAACAGAAACGGCCCTCCGTAAAGCATCGGAGGGCCGGGAGCCGGCTGAAGCCAGCTGTCTCAACCGTGGCTACTCGCCGGAAACGTCACCGTCGCGGACGGTGCGCTCGACCTGGTCGGTGCGCTCTTCGGTGTTCGGGTGCTCGTCCTTGTGGCCGGAGCCGGTCTCGGCCGTCTCGTCCTCGGCGTTTTCAAAGTCGTCCACCGAGCTGAAGTTGGTCGGGGCGTTGCCGATGCGGGCAGTGCCGGCGTCGATAAGCTTGTCCAGCTCGGACTCGGTGCTGCCGGAAGCGTTGATGTCGGCCATTAGTTCTTGCCGTCCCTTTCAAAGTCGTTGTCCTCGCCGGTCTCCTGAACGGAGGAATCGGCGTCGGGGTCGGACAGGTTGTTAATGCTGTCTTCGTCGACCGGGGAGTTCTTTGCTTCAGCCATGTCTGGCCTCCTTCGCATTCGAGGTAGGTGCCCCAACGACTCTAGCGCCGAACGGCGACCCGCGGCTTGCGGCAGTGGCGCCCCCAGCAGGATTCGAACCCGCGACCAGCCGGGTAGAAACCGGATGCTCTAATCCACTGAGCTATGGAGGCAATGCCTGCACATTGTAGTTATGACTCTGCCCGTGGCGAAAGTAGGGTAAGCGGCATGACTGCACCTGCGCGCACCCGCACTGTCGCTCCCGCTTGGCCGCTGTACCTGGCCGTGCTGGCCGTTGCAGCCGTCATCGCGGGTGCGGTGGGGCAGGGGTTTTCCGGAGGGTCGCTGGCGGAGCTTGGCATCCCGGACCCGGGTGTGGCAACGACGTTCGGGTTGCCGGCGCTGCGGGGTGTGGCGTGGTTGCTCATGGCGCTGGCGACTGGCTCGTTCATGCTGGCGGCCTTCCTTGTCCCGCCGAGCCAGCAGGGCGAGGACCTCAACGGTGCGCGTCTGACTGTGGACGGGCACATCGCGTCACGCACCGGCGCCCACGCGAGCGCGGGTGTGGCGTTGATCGGCCTGGTGATGATCCCGCTGGTGCTTTCAGACGTCTCCGGCCAGCCGCTGAAGACGGTGCTGTTCGAGGCCGCCGCCTGGTCAACGGCCCTGGACCAAGTGGCGGACGCGCGGGTGTGGCTCATCGTCGCCGCGTTTGCGGCCGTCGTTGCGGTGGGCGGATACACCGCCACAAGCTGGTGGTCCCAGGTCGCGCTATTCGTTGGCTCGATCCTGGTTGTCATGCCCATTGCGCTGACCGGCCACTCAGCTACCGGCGGCGCGCACGACTTCGGCACGAACTCCCTGATCTGGCACCTGGTGGCCATGCTGCTGTGGGTCGGCGGGCTCATGGCGCTGGTGGCGCACGCGTATCGGCGCGGACCGGGCCTCGCCGGCGCTGCCAGCCGCTATTCCCGCATCGCACTGTTCGCCATCCTGGCCATGGCCGTCTCCGGCGTGGTCAACGCGCTGGTGCGCGTGCGTCTGGAGGATCTGACGCAGTACGCCTACGGCTGGGTCCTGATTATCAAAACCGCGGGCATTATCGTGCTCGGCCTCATTGGCTACGTCCACCGCGAGCGCACCATCCCGCAGCTGGGTTCCCGGCCGCGCGCGTTCACCCGCCTTGCTGCGGGCGAGGTGGTCGTCATGGCCGCTATCTCTGGCCTCGCCGTCACGCTCGGGCGGACGCCGCCTCCGCCGCCGCAGGACCCGAACCTCACGCGCATGCAGATCCAGATGGGCTACAACCTGGAAGAGCCGCTCACCTGGACAAACTGGATCACCGAGTGGCGCCCAGAGCTACTGTTCAGCGTGATCGCGGTGCTGTTGGCCGTCTATTACCTGCACCTGGCGCGCCGGGTGGAGGGCTGGCCCGTGGGCAGGACCGTGTGGTGGTTGCTGGGCTGCGCAATAACCGTGATCACGCTGAGCTCCGGGCTCGGCATGCATATGCCCGCGTCCTATTCCGCGCACATGACGGTGCACATGATCCTGTCCATGGGTGTGCCAGTGTTTCTGGTGCTGGGAGCGCCACTGACGTTGGTGCGTGCTGCATATCCGGCGGGCGAATTCAATCCGCGCTTGTGGGCGGAAAGCTTCCAGCGCTCGAAGTTCGTGCGGGTGGTGACGTACTCGCCGGTGTCCACCATCCAGTTTCTGGTGTTCTTCTACGCCATGTACGTCATCGAGCCCTTCTACGAGCTCATGATCTCGGAGCACGCCGGCCACGTGATCATGAACGCGGTGTTCTTGCTCTCCGGGTACTTCTACTTCTGGGAGCTCATCGGGGCCGATGAGATTGACGGTCGCCCGAGTGCGAAGGTGCGCCTGCTGTGGCTGTGGGTGTCCATGCCGTTCCACCTGTTCATGGGTGTCTACCTCATGCAGCTGGGCTCGGTGATGGGGGAGGAGTTCTACCGCTCCCTCGAGTTGCCGTGGAACCCGGATCTGCTTGCTGTGCAGAAGGCCGGCGGCGGCATCGCCTGGGCGTCCGGTTCGTTCCCGCTGCTGATTGTGTTTGGGGAGCTGTTCAGGCGCTGGTGGCGCGAGGACAGGGCGGAAACGGTCGCGTCGGACCGCCGTGCGGACGAAACTGGGGACGAAGAATGGCGCCAGTACAACGAGATGCTCGCTAAATATAATGGCCGCTAGCTGCGAAGTGTGAAATTCACAGGTTAAGTTATCCACATTTCGCCTAACCCCTTTTCTCTGCGTTTGTTTCGTGGAAGTCTGCTGGTGCAGGGGGCAATTGCTTATCGACGACTCGCTTCGCCCCTTCACCGCACACCATCCGCACACACAGAAAGGGGCCGACTCACATGGCCAACCTCGATTACACCGTCATCGGCAACCTCACCGCCAAGCCATATTTCCGGCGCTTCGACTCGGGCAGCACAGTGCTGCGCTTCCGCGTGGCCACCTCGGACGCAAAGAAAGTCACGGACGACAACGGCAAGGACGGGTGGGAAGACTTCAACCAGTTCTACGTGGACGTTGAGTGCTGGGGCCAGCTGGCGGTCAACGCTGGCGCGTCGTTGCGCAAGGGCTTCCCCGTCATCGTCGTGGGCAAGCTCGTGCACGAGTACTGGGAGGAAAAGGCGGCGGACGGGACCACGAACATGCGTTCGCGCGTGAAAATGAAGGCGCGCTACATCGGCTTCGACCTCGCGCGCTACCAGGTCAACTCGGTGCGCGCGACAGCATCCGGCAACACGCTCGACGGCCACGAGCCGCCCACGGCCATGGACGCCGCTGCGATCGACCGGAAGCTCAACGGCGACGACGCCAACCAGAATGTCGGCAGGGAGGATGTCGGGACCCAGGGCGGCTGGAGCGGCCTGCCGGAGGACCCAGCAGTGCAGGAGCGTCGGGTGAGCGCCGAGGACCTCCACTTCGACGACACTGACGACACTGCCAACGCTGCGGGGACCGCGGACGCTGCTGGGGAGGAGAGCCTCGCCGCCGCCGGCGCGCGGACCGGTAATCCCCCGTTCTAACGCCCGCGCCCCGCCACCGCCGAGCACGTGCTCGGCGTGGGTGGGACGCAGCTCGCGTGATGTACGCTGAGTGCGGCATTTACCTCCGTACTCACCAAAAGGGGATTCGTAGTGGCTGAGTTCATCTACACGATGAAAAACGTCCGCAGGGCCATCGGCGACAAGGTCATCCTGGACAACGTCACCATGGCGTTTTACCCCGGCGCGAAGATCGGCGTCGTGGGCCCGAACGGCGCCGGTAAGTCGTCGCTGCTCAAGATCATGGCCGGCATCGACCAGCCCAACAACGGCGAGGCGTTCCTCCAGCCCGGCGCAACAGTGGGCATCCTGCTGCAGGAGCCGCCGCTGAACGAGGAGAAGACCGTGCGCGGCAACGTCGAGGAGGGTCTCGGCGAGCTGTTTGAGAAGAAGCAGCGGTTTGAGGAGATCGCCGAGGAGATGGCGACCAACTACTCCGACGAGCTGATGGAGGAGATGGGCAAGCTCCAGGAGCAGCTTGACGCGGCTGATGCGTGGGAGATTGACTCAAAGATCGAGCAGGCGATGGAGGCGCTGCGTTGCCCGCCGTCGGACGCGCCGGTGACCAACCTCTCCGGTGGTGAGCGCCGCCGAGTCGCGCTGGCCAAGCTCCTGCTCTCTGAGCCGGATCTGCTGTTGCTCGACGAGCCGACCAACCACCTGGACGCCGAGAGCGTGCTGTGGTTGGAGAAGCACCTGCAGTCCTACCCGGGTGCCGTGCTGGCGGTCACCCACGACCGGTACTTCCTGGACAACGTCGCCGAGTGGATCTGCGAGGTGGACCGCGGCAAGCTCTACCCGTACGAGGGCAACTACTCCACCTACTTGGAGAAGAAGGCGGAGCGCCTCGAGGTCGCCGGCAGGAAGGACCAGAAGCTGCAGAAGCGCCTGAAGAAGGAGCTGGACTGGGTCCGCTCCTCCCCGAAGGCCCGCCAGGCGAAGAACAAGGCCCGCCTTGAGCGCTACGAGGAGATGGCGGCGGAGGCCGAGCAGTACCGCAAGCTCGACTTCGAGGAGATCCAGATCCCGACGCCGCCGCGCCTGGGCAACAAGGTCGTGGAGGTCAACGAGCTGGACAAGGGCTTCGACGGCCGCGTGCTCATCGACGACCTGTCCTTCACCCTGCCGCGCAACGGCATCGTCGGCGTGATCGGCCCCAACGGCGTAGGCAAGTCCACGCTGTTCAAGACCATCGTGGGCCTGGAGGAGCCGGACGACGGCTCCGTGGAGGTCGGCGAGACCGTCAAAATCTCGTATGTGGACCAGAACCGCGAGAACATCGACCCGGAGCAGACGGTGTGGGAGGTTGTCTCCGACGGTCTGGACTACATCCACGTGGGACAGAACGAGATGCCCTCGCGCGCCTACCTGTCCGCGTTTGGCTTCAAGGGCCCGGACCAGCAGAAGCCGTCCAAGGTGCTCTCCGGCGGTGAGCGCAACCGCCTCAACCTGGCACTGACGCTGAAACAGGGCGGCAACCTGATCCTGCTGGACGAGCCCACCAACGACCTCGACGTGGAAACGCTGGGCTCGCTGGAAAACGCGCTGCAGAACTTCCCGGGCTGCGCTGTGGTGATTTCGCACGACCGCTGGTTCCTGGACCGCACCTGCACCCACATCCTTGCCTGGGAAGGCAACGTGGAAGAGGGCAAGTGGTTCTGGTTCGAGGGCAACTTCGGCGATTACGAGGCCAACAAGGTCGAGCGCCTCGGCGAAGAAGCCGCGAAGCCGTCCCGCGTCACCCACCGCAAGCTCACTCGATAGGAGCCCATCATGGCTGAGAGCAACGTCCACATCCACACCATCCCGGTGCGCTGGGGCGATTTCGACCGCTACGGGCACGTGACCAACTCCGCCTACATCGAGCTGGCGCAGGAGGCGCGCCTGGCGTTCGCGCAGGAGTTCTTCTTCTCGCAGGGCCACGAATTTGTGGTGTTCGTGCGCCGCCTCGAGGTGGACTACGTCCGCCCGATTCTGCCCAGCACAACCGAGGTGACGGTGGAGACGCACGTGGCCCACGTTGGCAACACGTCGTTCACCACCCGCCAGGAGATCAAGGACGCGCAGGGCAAGGTCTGCTGCGTGATCGATTGCGTGCAGGTCACGGTGGACACCACGACTACGTCGCCGCGCGAGATCACGCAAAAAGAGATCGGCATCCTCTCCCAGACCGCTGGGGCGTAAGTGGTCGCGGTTCACATCGATCAGGGCGCGCGCGGGCTCATCGCACTGCTCACACGCGCGCTGGCACTCGATGCGCAGGCGGTCGCGCGCGTCCAGGAGGTGGGCGAGGGCCAGCTCGACGTGTTTGTCACCACCCCCTTTGATGCCATCGCTTCTCGACGCACCTTCGGCTCCACCACCCACCCCGGCGCCGCCGTCAGCGCGAAAGCGCTCCTCGACGCGCTGCGCGAAGGAACTGACCAGGTAGGCCCTGCCCGCGACGCGGCGTGGCTCGGTGCGCTGCCGCCTACGGGCGGGTTCGTCGCCCGCGAAGAGGTGCCCGTCGGGGTGGCACGCCGTTTGGCGGACGAGGGGCGTAATCTGGCCCGCCAGTTCTCGGGGCCTGCGGGCCCGCCGCGCTCGCTGCTGGACGGGGTCGTGCTCACCGCCGATGCGGAGAGCGCGCACCCGGTGGAGATACCGATGCGCATGATCTTCGCCTGCACCGCGCTTGGCTTGATCCCAGGCTTTGAAGCCCCCGCCGAGATTCCCCGCCACTTGCGGGTGGCCACCGCCGGTAGCTGGGTGCGGCTCGACGCGCCGTTCGGCTCGGTGTACCGCAGCGCGCGCCCGAACCTGTTGTTCTAGTACGCGCGGGGCCCCTGGTTGATCATCATGTAGGCCACGCGCTGCATGTGGTTCCACATTTCCGCGCGGTAGGGCTGCGGGAGCTCGTCGTCAGAAAACTGCTCCATGGAGTTGCCCATGAGCTGCAGCCACCGCTCGGCCTCTGCCTCGCCGATGGCGAAGGGGAAGTGGCGTCGGCGCAGCATCGGGTTGCCGCGCTGCTCCTGGTAGGTGCGGGGCCCGCCCCAGTACTGGGCGAGGAACCAGCGCAGCCGGTTTTGGGCGCCCTCCCAGTCGTCATCCGGGTACATCGGGCCGATGATGTCGTCTTCTTTGACTTGGTTGTAGAAGCCCTCAACGAGCCGGTGGAAAAACTCCTCGCCGCCGACGGCTTCGTAGAGCGTGTGCTCCTGCTTAGGACTGATCTCCACGGTTCTCCTTCATTTCTACGAGTACGGAATCCATCGCCGTGAGCACCACGTCTTCCTGGTGCAGGGCGGCGAGGACGCGGTGGTTGAGGTGGCGTGCCACCGCCCACTGCTGGCCCGGCATAGTCTGCACCGTCAGGCGGAACGAGACGTACGTGGGGTTGAATTCGCTGGGCCCGAGCATGGCGGGGGTGCCCATGACGACGTCGCGGATCTCCGGGTCGCGGCAGGCGGCGATGGCTGTGTCCTCGATGACGCGAGAGACCTTGTCCGGGTCGGCCATGAGCGAGACCGGAATTTGCAGGCGCGCTGTGGAGAAGCGTGCGGAGTGGTTGCCCACCTGGTCGATGTCGCCGTTGCGCACGTGCCACAGCGCGCCGTCCATGTCGCGGATGGTGGTGATGCGCAGCGTCATCATCTCCACCTCGCCCACGATGTCGCCGACCTGGATGGTGTCGCCGACACCGAACTGGTTCTCAATGAGAATGAACATGCCGGAGAAGAAGTCCTTCACCAGCGATTGCGCGCCGAAACCGATGGCCACACCCACCACGCCGGCGGAGGCGATCAGCGGCGCCACGTTCACGCCGAGCTGGTCCAGCACCGCCAGCGCGGCCCACGTCCAGATCACAATGACGGCGACGGAGCGGCCGACGTTGCCCAGGGTCCGCATGCGCTGTTGGCGTCGGGCTTCCTGCGCGCGGTACTGCGGCGTGTCCTCCGCCTCGGATGCGAGCAGCGGGGTGCGCTCGATGCCGCGGCGTGTTGCCCGGTGAATGATGCTGCGGGCGAGCCAGTTCAGCACGAGCGCCACAACGATGATCAGCAGGATCTTCAAGGGGCGCTGGATCAGGATGTCTTGCGTTTCGGGGTCGTTCCACCAGCTGGTGACGCCGGTGACTGCTTCGTCGACCTTTTCGGCCGTCTCGGATTGTGCGTTCATCGTGGCACGAGTCTAGTGCATAAAAATGGCTCCGTAATGAACCGCTTGGTCTACTGTCGGTGGGCATGACTGGATTTGCAACCGACGCCATCCACGCCGGATACGAACCCGACAGCCTGTACGGGCCGATCAACACGCCTATCTACGCCTCCACCACGTTCGCCCAGGACGGGCTCGCGCAGCTGCGCGGCGGCTACGAGTACACCCGCGTGGGCAACCCCACCGTCACCGCGTTGGAAAACGCGGTCGCCGCGCTTGAGGGCGCCGAGTACGCCGTCGCGTACTCCTCGGGCATGGCGGCTATCGACGTCGTCCTGCGCGTCCTGCTCAAACCCGGCGACCACATCGTGGTCTCCAACGACGCCTACGGCGGTACCTACCGCCTGATCCAGCAGGTGTTCACCCAGTGGGGCGTGGACAACACGGTGGTGGACATGACCGACCCGGAGGCCGTCGCCGCTGCGGTGCAGGACAACACCAAGGTGATTTGGGTGGAAACGCCCACGAACCCGATGCTGGGCATCGCGGACATCGAGGCGATCGCGGCCGTGAAACAGCACGCGGCCCTCGTGGTGGATAACACCTTCGCCTCGCCGTACTTGCAGAAGCCCTTCGACCTGGGCGCGGACGTGGTGGTGCACTCCACCACGAAGTACATCGGCGGGCACTCCGACGTGGTGGGCGGCATCGTCTGCGGGGACGACTCGCGTGTGCCCGGCTTCCACGAGCAGCTGCGCTTCTTCTTCGGCTGGGTGGGCGCGAACCCCTCGCCGTTTGACACCTACCTCACCGGCCGCGGCCTGAAAACGCTCGCGGTGCGCATGGAGAAGCACTGCGACAACGCCGAAGCCGTGGCGACGTTCCTGGAAGCCCAGCCGCAGGTCGCGCGCGTGTACTACCCGGGCCTTGCGTCCTACCCCGGCCACGAGGTGGCGAAGAAGCAGATGACGCGCTTCGGCGGCATGGTCTCACTGCTGTTCCAGACCACCGAGCAGGCCAAGGCGTTTTGCAAGGCCACCAAGCTGTTCTGCCTCGCCGAATCGCTCGGCGGCGTGGAGAGCCTGGTGGAGCACCCCGCCACCATGACGCATGTGTCCGTTGCCGGGTCCGCGCTCGAGGTCCCGGGCGAGCTCGTGCGCCTATCCGTGGGCATCGAGGACGAGGCCGACTTGATCGCCGACCTCGAGCAGGCGCTTACGCGCTTGTAGCGTCGACCTCGCGGTTGCGCACCGCGCGGGCGATGCGGTCCTGGCCCTCAGCGATGACGCGCTTGAGGCCGGACGGTGCGTCGTCGCTCAGCAACAGCTCGTTGGCCTTGTCCACAGCCGCCGTGGTGACGTCCCAGCGCGGGTACATGCCCTCGAGGGTGCGCTGCGCCATCTCGTTGGTCAGCCGCTCCCACAGCGCGGGGGCTTGGCGGAAGTACTCGTCGGTGAGCCCCTCCAGCCCGTCGTAGGTGAAGGTGAGGCCGTCCATGAGGTAGCGGGCTTCGAGGTTGGTCAGGTCGTCTTCGACGAGTGTGTCCCACGCCCACCGCTTATCGACGACAGCTTTCGCCCTCAGCCTGGAAATGGTGCCCTCCGACGTGTTGTCCTGCTCCTCGTCCGCAGCGGACAGCGGCAGGGCGCCGGCGGCGATGAGGCTGGTCAGCGCCAGCCAGCGCACCTCCTGGTTGTCGGAGCGCTCCAGCAGCTCCTTGAAGTACGAGATGGTCTCCTCGGTGGGGGTCAGGCGCGCCAACGCACGGTCGAAGACCGCGGCCGGCTCGGCGCCGCGGAAGGCGGTGTTGAGCAGGTCCATGCCCTCGCCCTCCCAGGCGGGGTCCACGTACTGGCGCACGGCCTGGGTGGCCTGGGCTAGCAGACGCTCCTGCACGGAGGGGTGCGTCTCGCGGCTCGCTTCGCGTGCCACCAAACGGACAAACTCGCGGGCGGGGAGCTCGCCGTCGCGCACAGACTCCCACAGCGACGACCAAATGACGGTGCGGGCCAGGGAATCCTCGATCTCGCCGATATGCTCGAGCGCGAACCGCTGGTGCTCCGGAGTCAGGCGCATCTTGGCGTAGGTGAGGTCATCGTCGTTGACAATGGCCAGGTCGTGCTCGATGCCGGCGAGTTCGGGGATCTCGGTGCGCTCGCCGTCGATGTCCGTCTCAACCTGCTTGATCCTCCGGACCGCGTCACCCTCGAGCGTGTACAGCCCCACGCGCACGCGGTGGGGGCGCGGCTCCTCCTGGAGCACCGCGAAGGTCTCGCCGATTTCCGGGCGGAGGACGGAGACGCCGGTGGTGCGCAGCCACTGCTCAGCCCAGTCGGAGAGGTCGCGGCCGGAGGCATCCTCGAGCGCGCCGAGCAGGTCCGCGAAGGTGGCGTTGGCGTACGCGTGGTTGTCAAAGTGTTTGCGCACGCCCGCGAAGAACTCTTCATAGCCCACGTACGCCTGCAGCTGCTTCAGCACGGACGCGCCCTTGGCGTAGGTGATGCCGTCGAAGTTCTGCTCCGCAGTCTCGATGTCCGGCGCATCCGCGGCGATCGGGTGCGTGGACGGCAGCTGGTCCTGCTGGTACGCCCACGCCTTTTCCACAGACGCGAACGTGGTCCACGCGTCGGCGTACTCGCCGATGGCGGTCTGTGCGGTGGCCGCGGACCACGTGGCGAAGGACTCGTTGAGCCACAGGTCGTCCCACCACTGCATGGTGACCAGGTCGCCGAACCACATGTGCGCCATCTCGTGCAGGATGGTGTCGTTGCGGCGCTCCAGGCGGTAGGGGGTCGGCTCGGAGGTGAAGATGTACTCGTCGCGGTAGGTCACGCAGCCGACGTGTTCCATCGCGCCCATGTTGTATTCCGGGCAGAACACCTGGTCGTACTTGTCGCCGAACGGGTACGTCCGCCCGAAGTTGGCGTGGTAGAAGTCGAAGCCCTCCTTGGTTTGGCGGAAGATACGCTCCGCGTCCATGTGGGGGATCAGGCTAGCGCGGGCGTAGAGGCCGAGCTCGATGACGCGCGTTGCACCTCCTTCGTCAGTGCAACGGTAAACATCCGACACGCGCTCGAACTCGCCCGCGCAGATGCAGATGAGGTAGGTGGACAGCGGGTAGTCGATCACGGTGGTCCAGGTGGAGGTGCCGTCGCCGTTGTCCTCGCGGGTGACGGCCTCGTTGAGAATCACGGTGTAGCGCTCCGGCGCTGTCACGCTGACCCTGTAGGTGGCCTTCAAATCCGGCTGGTCGAAGCCGGCGAACACCTTCATCGCCATCGCCGGCTCGAACTGGGTGTACAGGTAGTCCTTGCCGTCCACCGGGTCGGTGAACTTGTGCAGGCCCTCGCCGGTGCGGTTGTACGCGTCGTGGGAGGTGACCACCAGGGTGTGCGCGCCGTCGTGAAGCGAAAGCTCGCGCCCCGTGGCCTCGCCGTCGAGCGTGGCCTCGAATCCGGCCGCGACCAGGTCGAAGTGGGTGGTGCCCGCCTTGGACTCGAAGGTCACGGTGCTCACGGTAGTGAACTCGTCGGCGCCGGTGATGTCCACGGCGATGTCGTAGTGGATGTTGGAGATCAGTTGCGCGCGCTCCTGCGCGTCCTTGCGTGTCAGATTGGTCTTCATGTGTCGTAGCTTACATAGGGCTTACATAGGCGGTATCGCGCTATCGTGGGCCCCATGACTGAGAAAGTGACGTTCTGGTTCGACGTATCCTGCCCCTTCGCGTGGCAGACCTCCCGCTGGATGAAGGAAGTGGAAAAGGTCCGCGACATCGAGATCGAATGGGTGCCCATGTCGCTCGCCGTGCTCAACGACGGCCGCGACATCCCCGAGGACTACGCGGCAATGATGGAAGCGAACTGGGGCCCGGCGCGCGTGTTTGCAAAGGTGAAGCAGGAGCAGCCGGAGAAGGTGGATGAGCTGTACACCGCGATGGGCACGCTCGTGCACCCGGGCGGGGAGAGCATGAAGCAGGGCTACGGCGCCTACGACGAGGTGATTAAGAAAGGGCTGGCAGAGGTCGGTCTGCCGGAGCACTTCGCCGACGTCGCGAACACGAGCGACGAGGACGACCTGCTGCGCGGCTACCACGCCACCGCCATGGAAGCCGTGGGCGACGAGGTGGGCACCCCGGTGGTGAAGCTCGGCGACAACGCGTTCTTCGGCCCCGTGATCACCCGCGTGCCCAAGGGTGAGGAGGCAGGCGAGCTGTTCGACCACGCGGTTGGGCTGGCGGAGTTCCCGTACTTCTTCGAACTCAAGCGCACTCGCACGGAGATGCCCCAAGTTTAGGCAGGTACGCTAAACGGCATGCGTATTTACCTTGGAGCAGACCACGCCGGATTCGAGCGCAAGAACCAGATCAAGGCCCACCTCGAGGCCCAGGGCCACGAGGTGACTGACTGCGGCGCCCACGAATACGACGCGGCGGACGATTACCCCGCGTTCTGCATCGCCGCCGCCGAGGCCGTGGTGGCGGACCCGGGCTCGCTGGGCATCGTGCTCGGCGGCTCCGGCAACGGCGAGCAGATCGCCGCAAACAAGGTCAAGGGCGCGCGCTGCGCCCTGGCGTGGTCCGTCGAGACCGCGAAGCTCGCACGCGAGCACAACAACGCCCAGCTCATCGGCATCGGCGGACGGATGCACACCGAGGAGGAGGCGCTGGCGATTGTCGACGCCTTCGTGTCCCAGCCGTGGAGCGACGAGGAACGCCACCAGCGCCGCATCGACATCCTGGCGGAGTACGAGCGCACTGGGGTTGCGCCGGAGCTGTAGCTACTCGGAGCCTTCCCTGGTAGCGGGAGCGTCAGCGAGCGCTACCAGCCCGCGAAGTAGCGCTCCAGCTGCAGCGGGCCCTGCACCGGCGTCAAGCCGATGTCCTCCGGGCTCGCCGTCGCGGGCTCCATCCCTAGTGCCGCGGCGCGCGCGGTGCGCACGACGGTGCCGTCGGGGCAGAGCACGTATTCCACGGCTAGCAGGGCGTCGAGGTCCTGCGGCGCCCAGCCCGCCCCGACGGCGATGTTTACCCGCGCGGGCTTTTCCTCTGTGCCCACCCGCGGGTCGGCCCCGAACAGCTCGGGCACGTCGGTGACCCGCACGTACGCGCCGGCCTTGAGCCATTCCGCGATGACGAAGTCGCGCACGCCCTCGCCCTCGAGCTCCGGCACTTCCACCTGCATGTCGAAGGTGTCGAAGATGATCCCCTCCGGGCGCGCCAGCGGGTGTGTGACGCGCCGGGCCAGCGCGAGGGTTTCCGCGTTCTTCACGGCGGTTGCGGCCGCCGGGTCGTCGTAGCGCGAGCCGAAATCCTCGTCCTCGTGGTGCGCAATCGCCGCTGGCTCGTGCACGAACGTCGCCCCCGCGTTCCAGGCGCGGAAGCCGAACTCCCAGTCTTCACCGCCGTAGCCGACGAGCGTGCCGTCGAAGCCGCCGATCTCGCTGAAGAACTCGCGGGAGCACGTCAGCACCGCGGAGATGATGTAGCGCCAGGAGGTGTGGTCGGCGTCGCGGAGGTTTGCGGTGGCAGCCCAGGCGTCGGTCAGCCACTGCGGCTCCTGGTCCTGCGCGCCGGTGCGACGCGAGCCAACAACAACGGCCCGGTGGTCGCCCACCACGTGCGGCACCACTGCGGATAGGTAGCCTCGCTCGGGGACGGTGTCGGCGTCAAGGAACGCGAGCACCTCGCCGCGCGCCGCGTCCGCGCCCAGGTTGCGGGCGGCGGCGGCGCGAAAGCCCAGGTCCTCCTGGCGCACCACGCGCACGCCGTCGACCGCGGGCGGCGTCTCGGAGCCATCGTCGGCGACGATGATCTCCACCGCGCCCGCATAGTCCTGCGCGCGCACCGCGTCCACAACGCGGGCCAGCGACACCTCGTCGTTGTAGTGCGGGATGACCACGCTTACTTCAGGCCAGCGGAATACCATGCTTCCTCCCATAAATCGGCCACCTCAGCCCAGCCGTAGCGCGGCGGGGCAAGCTGCTCGGGCACATGCTTCTCGACGGCGTCGCGCCACCCACCTTCTTCCACCAACGTCACGCGGCCGGGGAGCCAGGCGTCGATCTCGCGGGCGTAGTCGGAATCCGTCACCAGTACCTTCCGGCCCGCGCCAAGCCAGGTCATCAGCGACCCGGAGGCGGAGAAGTGGCGGTGCGGGCACACCGGCACGGCGATGCGGCCGATCTCGCGGGCGAGCTCGTCGTCCGTGAGCCAGCCGGTGAGCTCGACGTTGCGCGCGGAAGCGACGAGGCGGTCAGCCCACTCCTCGTGGCCTGCAGAGACCGCACCGAGGAAACGCAGCGTCGCCTCCGGCAGTGCGGCGACGAGGTCCTCGTGGCCCTTGCCGGGGTAGAGGAAGCCGAGCACCCCGACGGTGCCGTCCTCGGGGGCGAAGGGGGAGTGGATCGCCGGAATGGGCAGCCGGATCACGGCGGGTGCTGGCGCGTCGGCCGGAAAGAACCGTGCCTCGTGCTCGGAGTTCACTACGGCCACGTCGGCGGCGCTGGCGAGCGTGCGGTAGATCTCAGCGCGGCGGGCGTAGCGGCCCTCGCCCTCCTCCGGCTGGGGGATGTCGTGCAGGCTCACGGAAAACGGCCGGTCGCCCAGGCGCGCAAGGAGGGTCTCGGCGGTATCGCCGAAGAGGTGGTCGGTGAAGGTGACGTGGATGGGCCCCTCCGGCAGGGGAGCGGACCCGAACGTCTCCTCCCGGATCACGCTCGCGGCACCAGTGGCGCGGGCTAGCCCCAGCGCGTATTCCGTCACCCCGTGGCCGTCGGGCCCGACGATGAGATGGTTCATGCGAGCAACCCTAGATTCTCAATGCGCTCAGCGTGGCGTTGCAGTCCGTGCTCCACCAGTGCGGGGCGCTGCCGGTAGAACTCCAGCTGGGCCTGGCGGATCTCCTCGGCGTCGATGACCCCGCCCGCGCGGTCGCGCCACGCGCCGCGGCCGTCTACGGCAACCCCGAGCGCCTCGGCCGCCGCGGCCTCCACGGGGGCGTCCAGGCCGCCGAGCATCTCGTAATCAGGCGGGACGGGCTCGCCGTCGAGCCCCAGCGCCTCCAGCACGCGCGACGCCATGAACGCGAGCGTGGCGTTGTCGGGGTGGTTGACGGTGTGCCACACCGGGTTCGTCTCCAGGTAGTCGGACACGCGCACCGCGCCGTGCGCCTGCTCGCGCACCCGGATCTGCTCCACCGACATGGCGGCCGCGCGCCGCAACGCGCTGGGGTCCGGCTGCGGGGCCGCACCGTAGCCGGCGGCTGACACGAGCGTGCGCAGGTCGTGGTACGGCACCACCGGGGGGTTCAGCGAGGGATCCGCGGGGTCGCGGATGATCGCCTGGTACGGCATGAGCCCGTCGAAGCGCAGCACCGGCACCACCACGTGGCGCGCCGATGGCGCCAACAACTCGCGCAGCTCGCGCGTGCCTACGGGGAGCCCGCGGTAGCCGTCGCGGATGGGCTGGGTCACCAGCACGTCGGCGCGGCGCACGAGGTCTAAAAACCACCCCATGTCGCCCGCTTCAAGTTCGTGGACTGGCGCGATGCGCTCGCCGGTGAAGTGGCCGGTGGACATGAGCAGCTTGCGGGTGGACTCCGCCTGGCAGTTGCCGACTACAACGAGCAAAGACATGTCTTCACAGTATTCGAGAAGGTTTATATTAGGGGAATGCGCGTTCTCTCCATCCCCGCTGAACACCCGTATACGCAGGCGATCCAGCCGGTGGGCGTGGAGTTTCTCCCGGACCCGGACATCGACGGCCACTGGTGGCCGCACCCGGCGCTTGAAGCCGAGTATTGGAACCAGCCGCGAGACGTGGACGCCGTGCACATCCACTTCGGCTTCGAGCACCGCACGCCTGCGCAAATCGCCGAGTTGTGCGCCGCCCTGCCGGTCCCGCTGGTGCTCACGGTGCACGACCTGGACAACCCCCATCTAGAAGACCAGGCACCCCACCACGAGCGGCTGCAGCTGCTTGTCGACGCAGCGTCCGCCACCATCACCCTCACCGACCAGGCCGCCGAGATCCTGGCCCGCGACTACGGCGCGAGCAACGTGCAGGTGATTCCGCACCCGCGCATCACCGACACTCCCGCGCAGGTGCACTCGAGTGGCCGGGCAGCGGTGTTTCTCAAGTCGCTGCGCTCAAACGTGGTCGCGGACGCGCAGTTCTACGCCGACATCGCCGCGGAGGTGCCGTTGGACGTGTATGTGCATGAGGGGGCGGAGCTGGCGTCGATAAGCAACGCGAACGTGGTGGTGCACGAGCCGATGAGCGACGACGAGCTCTTCGCCGCCGTGGGGCACGCCGGGGTGTGCATTCTGCCGTACACTCGGGGAACGCATTCAGGGTGGCTGGAGATGTGCCGCGACCTCGGCGTGCCTGTCGTCGCGCCCGATACCGGCTGCTACGCGGGCCAGGCGGACACGCCTGCGGCCGTCGAGGTCTACCCGGCGGGCGACGGACGCGCGGCCGGCCAGGCGGCGGCGCGGCTACTCGCCCGCGGGCCGGTGCCCTACACCGGTGACAGAGAACAACAACGTGCCCAGGTGCGACGGGCACACGAGGAGACGTACAAGAAGGTGGTAAGCGAGTGACGGTGGCAGCGCAACCGGCCGCAAGGGCCCGGCGCACGCAGAAACTGCGCATTGCGCTTATCGGCCCTGCGCGCTACCCAGTGCGCGAGCCGTACGCCGGCGGGCTCGAGGCGTTTTGCCACACCATGGTGTCGGCGCTTCGGGAGCTGGGCCACGACGTGGACTTTTTCGCCGCCGAGGGCTCCGACGGCAACGTCAAGGACTTCGAGCTGCCCGGCGTCGACTGGGGTGCGCACGCGGAGGACGCCACCGACACCACCTACCCGGAAGGCGGGCGCGAGCGCGAAAACGCGGCGTTTCTGCAGCTGCGCCAGCTTCTGGTCGCCCGGGGCTACGACGTGGTGCATAACAACAGCCTGAACCCGTACATCTTCCCCTCGCAGGCCTCGCCGGAGCCGCTGCCGATGCTGACTACGCTGCACACGCCGATGGTGGAGGAGATCCAGGACGCGATCACCGCCGCCGGGCTGCGCGCCGGGCGCTTCGCCGCCGTCAGCCGCACCACGGCGCGGGATTGGCGTCTGCCGTCCGAGCCGGTGATCATCCCCAACGGCGTGAACGTGAACCTGTGGCAGCCGGGCCCGGGCGGCGAGACGGCTGTGTGGTTCGGCCGGCTCGTGCCGGAAAAGGGCGCGCACTTGGCCATCGACGCCTGCCGGGCCGCCGGCATCCCGCTCGTGCTGGCTGGGCGCAACGGCGATCACCGGTACTTCCGCGAGGAGATCGAGCCGCGCCTCGGCGACGGGGTGGAGTGGATCGGCGAGCTGTCCCACGCTGAGCTGCGCGGCCTCGTTGCCGGGTGCGCGGTGGCGGTGGTCACGCCGCGCTGGGAGGAGCCGTTCGGGCTCGTCGCCTTCGAGGCGATGGCGTGCGGCACCCCAGTCGCCGGTTTCCGTCGCGGGGGCATGGGCGAGCTGTTGCGGGACTCGCCGGCATGCCTGGCCCCCGCCGACGACGTGGCGGGGCTGGCGGCGCAGATACAAAGCGCGCTTGAGCTGGACCGGCGAGCTGTGCGGCAGTGGGTGGTGCACAACCACTCGCTGACCCAGACGGCCAGGCGCTATACCGACATCTTCCGCCAGGTGGCGGCGTTTTCGAAGGTAGGACAATGATCGGGATTTACGCCCACCACCACGGCTCGGGCCACATGCACCGCTGCCGCGCGATCCAGCGCGAGCTGCGCGCGATGGGCTACGAGTGCGAGATTCTCTCCACTGCCGGCGGGGACGTGCCGCTTGTCGACGACGCCAGCGACGCCCCCCGGGAACTGCGCAGCGGCCGCGCCATGACCGCCGGCGGCACGCTGCACTACGCGCCCTACGGGTCGCCGCAGATCGCGTCTCGGTTCGCGCAGATTGCCAAGTGGGTAGCGGACAACCAGCCGGAGGCGTTCTACGTGGACGTGTCCGACGAGGTTGCCGTCTTCGTGCGGTTGATGGGTATCCCGGTGGTGGTGCACGCCATGCCTGGCGCGCGCGGGGACGCCCCGCACCAGCTCGCATACGCGCAGGCCGACGCGATCGTCGCCGCCTGGCCGGACTGGGTGCCGGTGCCCGAGCACCTGCGCGCGCACGCCGACCGGCTGCACGCGGTGGGCGGGATCTCGCGGCTGACACCGCGCGAGGGAGTGCGGCGCGACCCGCACCACGTTGTGGTGATGGCCGGGCTGGGCGGCTCGACCTGGGCGCCGGAAGATTGGGCGGCGGTTGAGGCCGCATGCCCCGAGTACCGGTTCACCTTCCTCGGCGGCGACAACCACGTCGACGACCCGACGGAGCTCTTGCAGTCCGCCGGCATCGCGGTGACGGCGGGTGGGCAGAACTCGGTGGCGGACCTGGCAGCCACGAACACCCCCGCGGTGATCCTGCCGCAGCCACGACCGTTCGCTGAGCAAAAGCTCGGGGCGAAGGTGCTCGACGGCCTCGCGACGGTGCGAAACGCCTTCCCCGCACCAGAAGAGTGGCCCGAGCTGCTGCGCCGCCGCGACACAGACTGGGCCCGGTGGCAGACCGAGGGCGCGGCGCGCCGGGCCGCCGAGGTCATCGCGGGCGTGGCGGAACACCCAGGCCAGCCCGCGATCTGCGTGGTCACCCTCGCCGACGCGAACCGCAGGGACCATCTCACCCACCAGGTCAACCTCATGCCGATGGGGGTGGATCACGTCACCGTGGCGCTCGCGGACGCCGACGTGCTGACCAAGGCCGTGCCGAAGAGCCACGTGGTGGCGGGGCCAGCCAACCTGGCAGCCGCGCGCAACCTCGGGGCCCGCACCGCCATCGAGCGCGGCGCGGAAGTGCTGGTGTTCTTGGACGCGGACTGCCTCGCCTCCGACGCGTTGGTGCCGCGCTACGTCTCGGCGCTCAAGCAGCACCCCGACGCGGTCGTCGCCGGGCCGGTGACGTACCTGTCGGAAGGCGAAATGCGCGTCACTGACCCCGACCCGCACCCGGCGCGGCCAAACCCGGCCCCGGGCAAGCTCGTGGACGCCGAGAACTACGCCCTGTTCTGGTCGCTGTCGTTTGCGCTCACCGCCGGGACCTGGGGACGCATCGAGCGCGAGTTCGGCGGCTTCGACTCCGCCTACGAGGGCTACGGCGGGGAGGACACCGACTTCGCTCGCGAGCTGGAACGCCACCACATCCCGCTGGTGTGGGTCGGCGGCGCCCACGCCTTTCACCAGTGGCACCCGGTGTCGTCGCCGCCGTGGGAGCACATCGAAGACATCGTCGCCAACGCCAACCGGTTCCACGCTAAGTGGGGGCAGTTCCCGATGGAGGGCTGGCTCGAGGCGTTTGAGGCCGAAGGTGGCGTCGTCAAGCAGGATGCTCCCGAGCGCTATATCCTGCGGGACTATGAACTTCACCGTCCACGAGGGGAGTAACGACTGCCCCGTCATCGTCCACGTGCCGCACGCCTCGCGTGAGATCCCGGCGGAGGTGGCGGCCGATTTCATCGCCACCGACGAGCAGATCGCGCAGGAGCTCGACCGCGTCACCGACGACTACACCGACACGCTCGCCGTGGCCGCCGCTGAGCAATCCGGGTGCGCGCCGTGGATGATTGTGAATAACCTCTCGCGCCTCGTGGCGGACCCTGGGCGGTTTTCCAACGAGCGCGACTCCATGGACGTCACCGGCCGTGGCGCGATCTTTCTCAAACTCGGCGACGGCAACCCGCTGCGTCCGTTGGACATGGACGTCGCGGACCTGAAGGCGCAGTACTACTTCCCGTACGCCGACGCTGTGTCCAAGCTCGTGCGCGGGCGTATCCAGGACTGCGGCTGCGCGGTGATCGTGGACGTGCACTCCTACAACAACCAGCCGGAGGAGTACCGCATCCACCCGGGCAAGCTGCTGCCGGACGTCTGCATCGGCACCCACTCCGTGCACACGCCCGCCGTGCTTGCCGACGAAGCGGACCGCGCATTTACCGCGCCGGCTTTTCCGTGGAACGCAACACCCCGTTTGCAGGGGCGTACGTACCGGTGGATTATGACAAGAACACCTCCGTGCTGGCCGTGATGTTCGAGGTGCGCAAGGACCTCCTCGAGGCCGACGATTCGCGGGCACGCGTGGAAGGCGCGCTGGCGGAGGTGATCCGCAAGGCCGTGGAGATTTCGCGCACCGACATGGGCCGCCCGCTGTAGTGGTCGTTAAGCAAACATGCCTTCGCCGATGTAGCCCTCGTCCCCCACGCCCGGCACGATGAGGTAGGTGCCGGTGTTGGTGGTTTTCAGGTACTCGGTGAACATTTCGTCCCGTGACATCGACTTGTGCACGCGCGCGAAACGCTCCGGCGTCTGCGTGAACGCGATGAAGAACAGACCCGCGTTCATGCGGCCCTGCTCGTTCGTACCGTCGACGTAGTTGAAGGGGCGGCGCAGCATGCGGATGCCGTCGTTTTGCGCCGGGTGCACGTTGAACAGGTGGGACGCGCGGTCGATCTTCGGGTTGCCGCGCTCGTTGACCGCCTCGAAATCGGGCTCGGTGAACTCGTCGCCGCCGGACAGCGGAGCGCCGGCCGGCTTATCGCGGCCGGTCACGCGCTCCTGCTCGCGCAGCTGCAGTGTGTCCCACACCTCGATGTTCATGGCGATGCGGCGCACCGTCATGTACGTCCCGCCCGCGGCCCACGGCTGCGAGCTGTCGGCGGGAATCCACACGTGCTCCGCCAACTCCGCGTCCTCGTCCGCGCGGATGTTGGCGGTGCCGTCCTTTTGGCCGAACAGGTTGCGCGGCGTCGGCTGTTCCGTGCCGGTTGCGCCCGCGCGCCCGAAGCCGAGCTGGGTCCAGCGCAGCGTCGCGGTGGGCACGGCGAGGCGGGTGAGGTTGCGAATCGCGTGGCTTGTCACCTGCGGGTCGTTCGCGCACGCCTGGATGCAGATGTCGCCCTCGGAGAACTCGGGGCGCAAAAAGTCGTTCGTCATCGTGGGCATCTCGGTGAACTCGGCGGGGAGTTTGCCGGCGGTGCCCAGCTGCTCGCGGAAGAAGGAGCGGCCGAAGCCAAAGGTGAGCGTGAGCCCGGAGGGGCCGTGGTCGACCGCCTCGCCCGAGTCGTCCGGCGGGAAGCTGTCGCCGGTGCCGAACGCGCCCTTGGCCGAGACGTCGCCGCCGAGCGTGAGCCGGCGCGCCGCCGCGGTCCAGCGCTCGAGCAGGTCGATCACGTCCTCCCGATCCGCCTTCTCTGAAATGTCGAACGCCGCGAAGTGCAGGTTATTCTGCATGGGCGTGATAATTCCGGCTTGGTGCTCGCCAGCAAAGTCCACAATGAGCTCTTCGCTTATCGACGAACCCCCGGCCCCACCCGCTCCATCATTTTTCTTCGCCCCGTCCTCGTTCGCGCACCCAGCGAGGGCGGCCGCGCTGGCCGCGCCCAGGGTGCCCAGGCCGCCGAGGGTAAGAAGCTGTCGCCGGTTGACCATTAGCCCAGCCCCAGTACGGTGCCGGTGAGCTGGGACAGCGGCTCGCGCAGCGCGTCGAGCGCCCGGGTCAGCTGCGCCTGCGCGGCCGCGTCGACGGTGTCGTAGGAGACGAACCCGGTCTCCAGCGAGCCGTACTCCTTGAGCAGCTCCTCGACGTCGTCGTAGCGGTCGTTAATGTCCTGGACCAGCGCGGCGCCGGTTTCCCCGCGGTCCGCGGCGATAGGGGAGACCAAGTCGAACGCGATGCGCGAGCCCTGGATGTTCGCCGCGAAGTCGTAGAGGTCGGTGTGGCTCCACCAGTCTTCCTCGCCGGTGACCTTGGTGGTGGCCACCTCCTCCAGAAGCGAGATCGCGCCGTTGGACACCGAGTCGATGGTCAGCTGTTGGTCCTCGGCGAAGTTCGGGTCGTTGACCGTGTCAAGCAGCTGGTTGACGTCGGCCACGAACAGCTCCGCGACCTGTGTGCGCTGGGCCGGGGTGGAGGGCTCCCAGTCCTGCCAGGCGTCGGCGCCGTCGGCATTCTTGGCGTCCTTTTCTGGCACCCACAGATCCTTTTCCATGCGGTGGAAGCCGCGCCACTGGTCGAAGGCGGGGTCTTCGGCCTTCAGCTCGTCGGCTTCTGCGATGTAGTCCACCTCGCGGTAGTCAATCTTCGGGTCGAGGATGCCCAGCGCCTCCGCGATCGGCTCGATGCGCTCGTAGTGCACGCGCGAGGTGGGGTAGAGCTCGCGCGCCTTCTCGTCGTCACCGGAGGCGTAGGCGGCGGCGAACTCCTCGGCGAGGGGGACGAACTCGGCCACTTCGTTCTTAGCAAAGTTGACGTAGGAGGCGACGGCGTCGTCGAAACGCTGCTGGTCCGACTCGCCGACGGCCACGGCCTCGCCGGTAACCGTGAACGCGCTTTGGCCGACGTTCGGCCCGCGCAGGCCCGGCTTGCAGGCGGTGAAGTAGTCGCCCGGCATGAGCGAGACCGTCAGGTCGGCCGTTTCGCCGGGGGCGATGTTCTCGCGCTCGGCGATGACGCGCAGGCCGTCGTTGGCGAGCAGGTAAAACTCCGTCACCTGGTTGCCGGTGTTGTTGATCTTGAACGTGCGCGCGCCGGATTCGGTGCTGTCGGTGCTCACGGCGCAGGTGTCGGCGTCGGAGGTGACCTCGATGCTGTCGGCGTTGGCGGCGTTTTCCACGCACGACGTGAGCGCCAGTGCCAGCGGCAGCGCGGCCACGGCGGCGAGGGTTCGGCGGTGTGACATTAGACTTCCTTTCCTACGAGAGCAGGGTGCGTATCGACGACCTCCGGCCGCCCCACCCCCCGATCTCGACGAACGTGGTTGACAAAAATTGGGACAATGACGGCGATGTAGATGGCCCAGCCGATGACCTGCAGCCAACTCATCTTCGGCTCGAACCCGGTGAGCGCGTTGACCAAGGTGGCGATCGGCCCCGTGGGGTCGATGGCGTGCTCGAAATCGAATGCCCAACCGAAGGGGAACGACGCCATCCAGAACGGGTACGTCGCAAACCCCACGAGCACCTCCCCGGTGCGCGGGTGTGTCGGGGCGATCGGCGCGCCGGAGAACGGCCCCGGCAAGAACTGCGCCTCTTGAAGGTCGTGGATGGCGTAGGCGAGGATGCCCGCGGCCACGACGATGAGCAACGCCGAGGACACTTGCATGAACGTGCGCATGTTCATCTGCAGCGCACCCTTGTAGATGGCGTAGCCCATCACCAGCGCCACGCCGATACCGAGGAACGCCCCGATGACCGCCGCCGGCTGCACCACCCACCCCCACATGAGCAGCGTCAGCTCGAGACCCTCGCGCGCGACGGTGATGAACGCGAGCCAGAACATCGCCCTCGCGCCGGCTGCGACGGCGTCGCCCGTCTTGGCGCCGAGGACTTTGCGCACCATGCCGTCTTTGTTGGACATGGACAGCACCATGCCGGTGATCATGGCCACCGCAACCAGCGACAGTGTGCCGCCGATAGCCTCCTGGGCGCGGAAGCTTAAGCCGTAGCGGCCGAAGGTGAACAGGGCGCCGAGGACAACGCAGATGACCACCGCGAGCCCGACACCCCACCATAGGCTGCGGCGGGCGCCGGCGGCATCGCGCCGGTCCAGGCCGGCGAGCAGGATGCCGACGATCAACGAGGCCTCGAGACCTTCGCGCAGGCCGACCAGGAATGCGGCGAGGAACATGGACTCACGCTAAACCGCCGCGCGGGATTCAGGCAAGTCTTACCTAAGTTAGGCTAGGCTGGCTACCCCGAAAAGGTGTGCCGGCCTAGCGGCGCGTCACCTTGCCCGTGGCCTGCGCCACCGGCGTGACCACAGAGGGTCGGGCCGCCCACCAGCCGGCGGCAGTCACCGCGACGGCGAGAAGGAAGAGGATGAGGCCGAGCCATCCGGAGGCATCGTCACGCGCGGCGAACATTGCGTTAAGGTTGCCGCGCGCACCGGTGGTGAGGACGAGGAACACGTGGATGGCCACGAACGCCACGAAGTAAATCATGGTGGGGAAGTGCACCGCGCGCGCCCACGACACCGGAACGGCCTTCCACGATGACGGCCACATCCCGCTCATGCGGAACCCGGACGCGATTGATAGCGGTGCCGCGATGAACACGGTGGCGAAGTACGCGAGTTCCTGCAGGGCGTTGTAGAACACCCAGCCGTGCTCCTCCGGCCAGTCCAGCGCGAGGAACTGCAGGCCCGCCGATACCGCGTTGGGGAAGACGTCCCAGCTCGTGGGCACGATGCGCATCCACTGCCCGGTGGCGAACAGCAGCACGTAGAACACAAGCCCCAGCGCGACCCACGCAATGTCGAGCACCTGGTGCAGCCACAGCGTCACCGAGATCTTCTTGCCGCCTTGTTTCGGCTGCCAGTACGCGGCGGGCCGCTTTTCGCGCCGCACGTCCAAGCCCGTTTTCACGATCAGCGCCATGAGGAACATGTTGAAGAAGTGGGCCCAGTTCAGCCACGCCGGGAGGCCGACGGGGGCGTCGTCCGGCAGCGGCTGGATCCCGTCGTAGCGGGCGATGAACTCCGCGCCGGAAGCCGTGCCCACGTACCAACGCGACCCGATGACCGCAGCGGCGAGCAGCAGCAGCGTGCCCAGCGTCCACGGGAACCACCGCTTGCCGACGCCCTCCGGTTCCTCCTCCGCAGCCACCTGCGCAGGCGCAGGTACCGGCGACGGCTTCGGTGCGGGGGCGGGTTCGCTGCCGGCCGCTTCGGGTGCAGCCTCGGGTGCGCGCTCTGCGGCGGGCGGCGCCACTACGCGCACGGTTCCGGTCGGCGGCCACGGCTCACCACCCGGCACGCGGGGCAGACCTTGGCGCAGCGGAACCTCGACCGTGTCCACATCGTTTTCGGCCGGCGCGGCCGTTTCCGGGGTGTCGGCGGGCGCGGCAACGGGCGCCGCGACATGCACGGTGCCCGCCGGCGGCCACGGCTCACCGCCGGGGACGCGGGGCAGGCCCCGGCGCAGGGGCGTTTCAACGGTCTCGGTCGCTGGGGGCGCTGTAGGCGCCGCAGCAGCCGCTGGCGCGTCCTCGATCTCCACGGTGCCTGCGGGCGGCCACGGCTGCCCGCCTGCGACGCGGGGGAGGCCTCGGCGGAGTTGAACCTGCATTACTTGCGCGCCTCAATCTCGGAGATGATGTCCGGCACCAGGTCGAACAGGTCGCCGACGATGCCGAAGTCGGCGATGTCGAAGATGGGCGCGTCTTCGTCGCTGTTGATCGCCACGATCGTGTCCGCGGTCTGCATGCCCACCAGGTGCTGCACGGCGCCGGAGATGCCCACGCCGACGTAGAGCTTCGGGCTCACCATGACGCCGGTTTGGCCGATCTGGGCCTCGTACGGAACCTGGCCCTCGTCGACGGCGGAGCGGGTTGCACCCACGGCGGCGCCGAGCGTATCAGCGAGGCCGCCGACGAGCTCTTCGAACGTGTCCTCGTCGCCCAGGGAGACACCGCCCGCGACAACCTTGTCCGCGGTCAGCAGCTCTGGGCGGTTGGACGTGCGCTCCACGGGGGTCACAGAGATCACGTCTGCCTCTCGGCGCCCTGACGGCTCCACCTCGAGCTCCCGCACCTCGGGCGACGCGGCCTCGGCGCGCGTCTCCACAGCACCTGGGCGCAGGGTGATCACCGGCGCGGAGTGGGTGGCGGCAGCGACGGCGGAGTACACGCCGCCGTAGTTTTGGTGGTCGGTGACAATGCCCTGGTCGTCGCGGCGGACGGACACGGCGTCGGTAAGCACCGCCTTGCCCTTGCGCGCCGCGAAGCGCCCTGCGGCCTCCCGGCCACGGACGGTGTGCGCGAACAGCACCGCGGCGGGGTAGAGCTCGTCGAAAGCTGCGTCGATGGCGTCCACGAGCGGGGCGTCGGAGACCAGCACCGTCTTCGCGCCGAGGCGCCCGAGCTCGTCGGCGTGCGCGCGCTCCGGTGCGAGCACCACGGGGGTGCCGATTGCGGAGGCCGCGCCAATCAGCTCTTCCACGCTGGGCTCCACCGAACCGTCGGGGGAGCGGTCCGGGACTACAAGTACTTCAGTCATGGGTGCTCCTTAAATGAGGTTCTTCGATTCCAGGAAGTCCACCAAGCGGGTAGCGGCGGTGGAGTTGCCGTCGATGATCTCGCCCCGCTCGCGCTCCGGACGGCGTTCGATGTCCACCATGATGGCGCGCGGGTGCGTGAAATCCTCCGGGTCCACGCCAAGCTCGGCGAGGGAAACGGTGTTGAGTTCCTTCTTCTTCGCGGCCATCAGGCCTTTGAAGTTGGGGTAGCGGGGGTCCGCGAATCCGTCGGCCACGGACACCACGGCTGGCAGCTGCGCGGACAGCTCCGCCGTGGCCGTCTCGGAGGCCTGGGTGGCGCGCACGGAATCGCCGTCGATAGACAGCTCAGTGAGATTCGTCAGCACAGGCCACCCCAGGAGCTCTGCCACGAACGGCGCGACGACCCCGGCGGCGCCGTCGGAGGACATGCCGCCGGCGACAACGAGGTCGTAGCCCTGCTTCTCGACGAGCTTCGCCAGCACCTGCGCCGTCAGCGTCACGTCCGCGCCGACGAGCGCGTCGTCGGAGACGACATACGCCTCGCTCGCGCCCATGGCAATGCCGCGGCGCACCGAGTCCGCGGAGGATTCCGGGCCGACGCTCAAGATTTCCACCTCGACCTGCGCGGAGTCGCCCGCTGCCTCGGCGATGCGCAGGGCGGCCTCGACAGCGCGCTCGCTGACCTCGTCGGCCACGACGTCGCCGGAACGGTCCGTCAAACCCGTCTCCAGGTTCATCTCGCGGTCACTGTAGGTGTCCGGCACTTCTTTCAGTAGCACAGCAATGCGCACGGCCACTCCTTGTCATGTATTGGGTGGTGTATCTGGTTCGCAATCGCAGTGCAGTCTAACGCACGGCTAAAAGTCGAATCCGCCGAAGTCAAACCCGCCCCCGTCGTCGAATCCGCCGCCGAAGTCCCCAAAGTCGCCGCCCATATCGCCTGCGTCGCCCATATCGCCCGCGCCGTCGAAGCCATCGCCCATGTCGCCCGCACCGTCACCGAGGCCGCCGGCCTCGAACGCCTGCGCCGACGCGACACCGGACATGCCCGCGAACATGGTGGAATAGAACATCATCGAGCTTGCGGCCCACACGCCGGTCATCATTGCCGGCGCCCACCAGGCGGTGGAGTACCAGCCAGCCGGCACCGGGCGGCCCGCCACGGCGCCGCCGGGGTAGTAGTGCGGCGTCTGCTCCGTCGCGTACGGGGATGCCGTGACCTGGGTGCCGTCCTGCTGGGTGACGGTGCGCTGCTCCGTCACGCGGCCCGCCTGGCGCTGGCCCTCCAGCTCCGGCAGCTGAGGGCCGGCCGGCAAGCCCATGATCTCCCGGGCGGCGTTGACGTAGTGCAAGCCCTCCAACGCGGACTCGCGCGCCAACGTGGCCTGCTTGACGGAGCGCGCCTCGCTCAGCCCGGCGGACGCCGCGTTGAAACGCTCGGACGCATCCGCCATCGCCTGCTTCGAGGCGGCGTCGTTGCCGGAAAGGTTGAGCACCTGCGATCCGAGCCGATCGGTCCAACGCTTGGCGTCGGCGTACGCGTCGTCGAACGACAGCTGCTGTTGCTGCGCCACCTGGCGGCGCGAGGGCTGCACCTGGCGCTGGCCACCCATCATGGGCAGGAACAACAGGGGGGCGAAGAGGAAGAGGAGGAATAGTAGGCCGAACACCGGGGCTCCTTTGCGCATCTGGTCACGTGTTTGGTTCAACGGTACCGGCTGCGCTAACATTTCCGAACAGTGCGTTTTGGCGTACGGGAATGTCGTATAGTGGCTAATACCTCAGCCTTCCAAGCTGAAGACGCGGGTTCGATTCCCGTCATTCCCTCCACTTCAATCACCGGTTCCGCTTGCGGGGCCGGTGTTTTTGTGCCCTTAATGCGGGCGGTGTTTTCGGCCCCGCTACAATGACATTCCTGAACCCCAGCCGTGCAGCGGATGTGGTTCGTACCGTGCGGTTTTGCCGCTACGGGGCGTGGCGCAGTTTGGTAGCGCACCTGCTTTGGGAGCAGGGGGTCGCAGGTTCAAATCCTGTCGCCCCGACAAAGGCGGGCCCGTCGAGTGCGGGCCCGCCACACATGAACATCCGACAATCGTTGTTTCGATCTAGTACAGGAGAAATCCGTGAAGACTTCCGTCGACAAGCTCAGCGACACCCGCGTGAAGCTCAACGTCACCGTGCCGTTCGACGAGCTGGGCAAGGAAATCGACCAGGCCTACAAGGCCATCGCCCAGCAGGTCAACATCCCGGGCTTCCGTCGTGGCAAGGCTCCGCGCCAGCTTATCGACGCTCGCTTCGGCCGCGGCCCGATCCTGGAGCAGGTTGTCAACGACATGCTGCCGACCCGCTACGAGCAGGCGCTGGCGGAAAACGACCTCAACCCGCTGGGGCAGCCGGACATCGACGTCACCAAGATCGAAGACAACGACGTTGTCGAGTTCACCGCGGAGATCGACGTGCGCCCCGAGATCGAGGTGCCGGACTTCTCCCAGATCTCCGTCACGGTGCCGGAGCTCAAGGTCGACGACGCCGCAGTGGATGCTGAGCTGGACACCCTCCGTGAGCGCTTCGGCGAGCTGAAGGACACCAAGCGCAAGCTGAAGAAAGACGACTTCGCCATCATCGACCTCGAGGCCACCATCAACGGCGAGAAGCTCGAGGACGCATCCACCGAGGGCTTGACCTACCGCGTGGGCGCCGACGACCTGATGGACGGCCTGGACAAGGCCATCAAGGGCCTGAAGACCGGCGAGGAGGCAGAGTTCACCTCCGAGATCCAGTACGGCGACCACAAGGGCGAAGAAGCCACCGTGAAGGTCACCGTGCAGCAGACCAAGGAGCGCAAGCTGCCGGAGCTCGACGACGACTTCGCCCAGCTGGCATCCGAGTTCGACACCGTCGAGGAGCTGCGCAACTCCACCCGCGAGCAGGTGGAAGAGAACGCCAAGGCGCAGCAGGCCGCCGACATCCGCGACGAGGTGCTCAAGGCTGCCCTGACGCAGACCGAGTTCGCACTGCCAGAGTCCGTGGTGGACGAGCAGGTGCACAACCAGCTCCACCAGCTGCTCGGCCAGATGGCGCACGACGAGAACGCGCTCGCCCAGCTGCTCGAGGCGCAGGGCACCACCCGCGAAGAGTTCGACGCGCAGTCTCGCGAGCAGGCGGAGGAGTCCGTGCGCACGCAGCTGTTCCTCGACGCGGTCGCTGACCAGGAGCAGCCGGAGGTTTCCCAGCAGGAGCTGACCGACCACATTCTGTTCACCGCGCAGTCCTACGGCATGGACCCGAACCAGTTCGTGGCCCAGCTGCAGCAGTCCGGCCAGATTGCCAACCTCTTCTCCGACGTGCGCCGTGGCAAGGCCCTGGCTATCGCCATCTCCCGCACGCAGGTTGCCGACGAGGCCGGCAACACGGTCGACCCGAACGAGTACTTCGGCGAGGTCGAGGAGAACGCCGCCGACACCGAGGCAGCTGACGTGGAGGCCACCGAGACCACCGAGGCCGACGAGAAGTAACTTTTCGTCCGCGAATGAGCGGCCGCGGCGTTGATGCCCCGGTCGCTTTTGCGTATTCCGGGGCCGAAGGAAATTCGTTCACTCTTCCGCACCCCGCGGGTGAACACAAGTGCCCAGAGACGGGCAATGTGTTCATTTCCCCCAGCTCGTGGCGCGATGGTCGGGAATGTGTTCATCCGCGGGGTCTGCGGACTTCCTGTGAACCACACTGGTGGCCGTTGTGTTGTTGGCTAGGTGGTTTTGGCTATGTTTCGTTGTTTAGCCAGGGTTGTGTATTGCCCGTCTGGTCCGGTGGTGAGTCTGTCAAAGACGAACCAGTCCAGATAATCGTCAAGATACTTCATAAACTCCTCGGTTGTGTGCTTTTCGGGGCGAATTCCACTGGCGTGAAGTTCGCGCTTGATGGTGCCGAAGAACCCTTCTACTCGGGCGTTGTCGCCGCTGTTGCCGAGCCGGGATAGGGACGGCACCATCAACCAGGCGTTATCGCACGGGTTCTCGTCTGTGCAATGTGTGCATTGTTGCTTGTCGTGACTGATATCAGTCAGTCGGTCAACCCAATCGATGTGGCGGTAGTGCCAGCCACGGTCGGTGTGCAGTTCGGGGCGTTGGCCTGGTTGTATTTGCTCGAGCCCAGCTTCAAGCATCGTGTTGGTCAGCAACGCCGCTGGTCGCGTTGCGCAGGTATACGCGATGGGCATGTTGTCGTGGAAGTCGATCAGCGGGCTAAAAAAGACTTTGCCGTCAGCGCATTGAAACTCGGTGATGTCGGTGCCGAGTCTTTGGTTTGGCGCATCGGCATAGAAATCGTGTACCAGATCCTTCCTGCCCGCCTGCCTGCGACGATCCGCCTGCGAACGATATCTTTGCGAAACGTGGGTGCCATTTTTGGTGACAGTGTCGATGTCTCCAACCAGACATCGATTTGCTGGGCGATGCGCAGTTTCGCCCTTGTACGAGCTGTAGCGCTTCGTGCGTTTCATCTTCGGCTGCAGGTGTTCTTCGCGCATGATCGTACGAATCGATTTTTCCCCCAGCGACAGACCGTTCGCTTTGCACACTTCACTCACGCGGCGGTAGCCGTAGACCATGCGGTTGCCCTCACAGGCGGCGGTAACCATTGCCTTGGCCTGGCCTTTTCGGTCGACTAGAGGGTGTTTTAACCGCCTGCATGCCGACTTGTAGGTGTTGTATTTCAATCCGTAGTAGGCGCAGCAACGCGTTACTTGGTATCCGACGTCCCGGAGTCGTCTGACAGCCGTAGCGACGACCACGCTATCGAGCGTCTCCGGGTTTGCGCTTTTCCCTCAGATTCCATCACCGCCTCAAACAGCGCTTTATCCGCCAGACGCATAAACCGCTCTTGACGCAACAGGTCTTTGAGGGTCTCAACGTCATCCGGCAACGCTGCCTCATCAAACGGAGCTGTTGGCTGCTCATGGTTGCGTGAATGTGCACTCTCACCGCGCGGGGCGCGTTGTGATTGACGTTGTGTTTCGGCCTTCTTGCGCTTGCGTTTTTGGGCTTCGTGGTGTTCTTTCACACGCGCCAGTGTCGCCTGTTCTATCTTCTGCGGTGTCATCCCACGCCGCGAACCCGCATCCGGAGCGAACTTGTGCGTCCACGCCGCCACGGAACTCGCAGCGACCCGAAAACGCCATCCAATCTCGCGGGTGGATGCCGACGTTGTCACATTCGCCCGGACGACCTCAGCAATCAACTCGGCAGAACGCCAACCTTTATCGACCCCGCTGCCATGACGGGCGTTGCGTGCCCATCCCGAAATTGAAGCGGTAGAAGGAACAGACCTACATTCCTCCCGAATCAACTGCGCACGAACCTGCGAAGCAGCAAGCCCCTGCCCCGAAAGCTCAACGGCACGCTGCCGTACCTCCGGCGGATAACTCATCCTCGAACTCCGATCCCGACGACCGATGGTTCACAGGAAGTCCGCACAGCCCGCGCGTGAACAAATCCGCTCGGCCGGCCGCTCCGGCACCGCAAATGCCGCACCGTACGCCGGTAGCGAACAGGCTCGGACTTCAACAACCACCCGAGTAGGGTGGTGGCGTTACCGGATGAACTAGCAAAGGAGCGTCTGTTATGACTTCCCCGACCCAAGGCATGAACCTGGGAGACTCCGTTTACGAGCGCCTCCTGCGGGAGCGCATTATTTTCCTGGGCCAGCAGGTGGACGACGAGATCGCCAACAAACTCTGCGCCCAGATCCTGCTGCTGTCGGCGGAGGACCCGACGCGCGACATTAACCTCTACATCAACTCGCCCGGTGGCTCGGTGACGGCCGGCATGGCTATTTACGACACGATGAAGTACTCCCCGTGCGACATCGCCACCTACGGCATGGGCCTGGCCGCATCCATGGGCCAGTTCCTCCTCTCGGGCGGTACGAAGGGCAAGCGGTACGCCCTGCCGCACGCGCGCATCATGATGCACCAGCCGTCTGCAGGCGTCGGCGGCACCGCTGCCGACATCGCTATCCAGGCGGAGCAGTTCGCGTCGACAAAGCGCGAGATGGCCGAGCTCATCGCTGAGCACACCGGCCAGTCTTTCGAGCAGATCACCAAGGACTCCGACCGCGACCGCTGGTTTACCGCCATGGAGGCGAAGGAGTACGGCATCGTGGACCACGTCATCGAGAACGCCGCCCAGGCTGGCGAGTACTCGATCGGCGAGAACTAAGGCACACGAGGATTAAGGAGACACAGACCATGACTTTCCAAATGCCCAACTCCCGCTACGTGCTGCCGCAGTTCCTGGAGGAGACCAGCTTTGGCACGAAGCAGATCGACCCGTACGGCAAGCTCTTCGAGGAGCGCATCGTCTTCCTGGGCACTCAGGTGGATGACACGTCGGCAAACGACATCATGGCGCAGCTGCTGGTGCTGGAGTCACAGGACCCGGACCGCGACATCACCATGTACATCAACTCCCCGGGTGGCTCGTTCACGGCGTTGATGGCCATCTACGACACCATGCAGTACGTCCGTCCCGACGTGCAGACTGTCTGCCTGGGCCAGGCTGCTTCCGCCGCCGCGGTGATCCTGGCCGCTGGCGCCCCGGGCAAGCGTGCGGCGTTGCCGAACTCCCGCGTGCTGATCCACCAGCCGGCTACGCAGGGTACGCAGGGCCAGGTGTCGGATTTGGAGATCCAGGCGGCGGAGATCGAGCGCATGCGCCGTCTCATGGAGGAGACGCTGGCGCGCCACACCGGCCGCACCGCCGAGCAGGTCCGCATCGACACCGACCGTGACAAGATCCTCACCGCCGCCGACGCAGTGGAGTACGGGATCATCGACCAGGTCTTCGACTACCGCAAGCTCAACGGCTAGCAGGTAGAGGAAACGCGCCCGGGTTCGTCCCGGGCGCGTTGCGCTTCACGACGCTCCGCCGGCGCCACCCGTGCCGGCCGGGTCGACCGACACCCAGCCGCCGCCCCTGGCTCCCTGGCCCGCGCGTCGATGTCGTTGTTGTCGTCATCGAAGTGGTGCGCAGCACGGTTTGACGCAACCATTACACTCGGTTGGGATTTATCTAAGACGGGAGTAGATAGGCGCATATGGCAACCACGCACGACAGCGCGAA
Organism: Corynebacterium ureicelerivorans; assembly: GCF_000747315.1. Classification (NCBI taxonomy): domain Bacteria; kingdom Bacillati; phylum Actinomycetota; class Actinomycetes; order Mycobacteriales; family Corynebacteriaceae; genus Corynebacterium; species Corynebacterium ureicelerivorans. Next base: position 1,764,290 of record NZ_CP009215.1, on the reverse strand, counting down.
CCTGCTCAAGTGTTCTTTCTGCGGGAAGAGCCAACAACAGGTGCGCAAGCTCATCGCCGGCGGCGGCGTCTACATCTGCGACGAGTGCATCGAGCTTTGCAACGAGATCATCGAGGAAGAGCTCGCGGGAGCACAAGCGGCGGGAGAGACGTCCGATCCGGATCGCCTGCCGCGCCCGAGCGAGATCACGGCGTTTTTGGACGAATACGTCATCGGCCAAGACACCGCGAAGAAGACCCTCGCGGTCGCGGTGTACAACCACTACAAGCGCATCAAGGCGGAGTCGTCGAACGTGGCCAGCCGCAAGCGGGACGAGGACGTGGAGATCGCCAAGTCCAACATCTTGCTGCTCGGCCCCACCGGCTCCGGCAAAACCTACCTCGCGCAGACGCTTGCGCGGATGCTCAACGTCCCGTTCGCCATCGCGGACGCGACGAGCCTCACCGAGGCGGGCTACGTGGGCGAAGACGTGGAAAACATTTTGCTGAAGCTGCTGCAGGCGGCGGACTTCGACGTCAACCGCGCGCAGCACGGCATCATCTACGTCGACGAGGTGGACAAGATCTCGCGCAAGTCCGAGAACCCCTCGATCACCCGCGACGTCTCCGGCGAGGGCGTGCAGCAGGCGCTATTGAAGATCCTGGAGGGCACCACCGCGTCGGTGCCGCCGCAGGGCGGGCGCAAGCACCCGAACCAGGAGTTCATCCAGGTGGACACCACGAACATCCTGTTCATCGTCGCGGGCGCGTTCGCGGGCCTGGACAAGGTTGTCGCGGAGCGCGTGGGCAAGAAAGGTATCGGCTTCGGCGCGGAGATCGACTCGAAGGAGCAGCGCCAGGAGGCGGACCTGCTAGCGCAGGTGCAGCCGGGTGACCTGGTCAAGTTCGGCCTCATCCCCGAGTTCATCGGTCGCCTGCCCATCATTGCGCACGTGAACGACCTTGACCGCGATTCGATGAAGCGCGTGCTCACGGAGCCCAAAAACTCGCTGGTGAAGCAGTACCAGCGCCTGTTCGCCATGGATGGCGCGGAACTGACCGTCACGGATGGCGCGCTCGGCGTGATCGCGGACAAGGCCGCCGAGCGCAAGACGGGCGCCCGCGGTCTGCGCGCGATCATGGAGGAGCTGCTCGTGCCCATCATGTACGACTTGCCGGACCGTGAGAACGTCGCGGAGGTCATCGTCGACGACGCGGTCGCGCGCGGCGAGGGCGAGCCGACGTTCCTCGAAGCGGAGGAGAAGCGCTCCGCTTAGCGACGCTCCTTCGGCGTCACACGATCCGGCCGTCCTCGCCGTAAATGTCGAAGAGCTCGTCCGGCTCGGCGGCCTCTGCGGGCGAGGGGGCGGGTTCTAAGTAGGACTCGTAGCCGGAGTAGGAGATGTTGGAAGTCAAAAACGCCAACACGGTGTCGATGACCATGCGCCGCATCCCGTCGACGTTGCGGCGGCTTTCCAGATCCACCCGGGACAGGTGCTGCGCCGTGACGCCGTTGCCTACGCGGAAGAAGCACAGCGACAAGATCAGCGCGAGGAGGTCCACGGCGGTGATGCCGGGGCGGAACGCGCCCGCGTCCTGGCCCGCCAGCAGCAACCGCTCGGCGTGCAGGGCTACCTCGCGTGCGTCGGTGAGTAACGCAGCGTCATCCGCCTCGACGGCGGGATCCAGGTTCTCGCGCAGCACGAGGCGCACGGCGTCGGGGTTGTCCAGGCAGGTGTGGTAGAGCGCGTCTACAAACCTGCGCATGCCCTCGACCGGTACCGCGAAGGAGCGGTTCAGCACATTCTCCGGCGGTGCGAGCTGGCCCAGGGCGTGGCGTAGCGCTGCCACGTAGAGGCCGCGTTTGTCGCCGAAGTGGTAGTGGATCATGCGCTTGGTCATCCCGGTCTGTTTGGCCAGCGTCTCAACGGTAACGCTGGCGTAGCCGTCGCGGGCGAAGGCGGTCACCGCCGCGCGGACAACCGAGTCGGGGGATGGTGCGTTGGAAACAGCGTCGGCCACGTCCTGTCCCTTTCACTCGAATTCCCCCTTAATCGTGCACTAAGTGCTTGTTCTCGGTGCAAACGGCAGCATTTCTGCCCCGGGCGGGGGTAGGTTGGCGGGGGACAGCACCGTAATGCACAGGAGATGACCTATGGCCAAGATCGTTGTAACCGGCGCGGCCGGCAACATCGCGTACTCCCTGCTGTGGCGTATCGCCGCAGGCGACGTGTTCGGCGACGAGCCGGTGGAGCTGACGCTGCTGGAGATTCCGGATGCCATGCGCGCAGCTGAGGGCACCGCCATGGAGCTGGCGGATTCCGCGTTGCCGTTGGTGCGCAGCATCGACGTGACCGACGACGCGAAAAAGGCGTTCGACGGCGCGGAGGCCGCCTTCCTCGTCGGCGCAAAGCCCCGCGGCAAGGGCGAGTCCCGCGCCGACATGCTCGCCGCGAACGGCCGCATTTTCATCGCCCAGGGCGAAGCCATCAACGCCGGGGCGGCCGATGGCGTCCGCGTGCTCGTGGTTGGCAACCCGGCCAACACCAACGCCTACATCGCCTCCAAGGCTGCGCCGGACGTGCCGAAGGACCGCTTCAACGCGCTGATGCGCCTGGACCACAACCGCGCGCAGTCCATGTTGGCGGGCCACCTCGGGGTGGCGCCAGCAAGCATCGAGCGCCTCGTGGTGTGGGGCAACCACTCTGACACCCAGTTTCCGGATATCACCTACGCCACGACGGACGGCGCCCCGGTGGAGGTGGACCGCGAGTGGTACACCGGCGAGTTCATACCGCGGGTGGCAAAACGCGGCGCAGAAATCATCGACGTGCGCGGCAAGTCCTCCGCGGCGTCTGCCGCGTCGGCGGCCGTCGACCACATGCGTGATTGGGTGCAGGGCACGTCCGGGCGGTGGGCGACGGTAGCGTTGCCGTCGTCAGGCGAGTATGGCGTGGACGAGGGCTTGGTCTTCGGTTTCCCCGCTACCGGCGACGGGCAGTGGCGCGTCGTCGAGGGGCTTGAGCTTGACGACGACCAAAGGGCGCGCATCACCGCCAACGTCGAGGCCCTGCGCGCGGAAGCAGCGATCGCCGACAAGCTGTTTTAGGCCGCTGGCTAAGATAGTCCGCGTGACTGAGACTGATCTGAACCGCGCGAACGAACTGCCCAAGTCGTGGGAGCCCAGCGCCCACGAACGCGACCTGTACGAAGGCTGGGTGGACGCCGGTTACTTCACGGCGGATCCGGCCTCGGACAAACCCGCGTACTCGATCATGCTGCCGCCGCCGAACGTGACCGGCCAGCTGCACATGGGTCACGCGCTCGACCACACGCTGATGGATTCCCTGGTGCGCCGCAAGCGAATGCAGGGCTACGAGGTGCTGTGGCTGCCGGGCATGGACCACGCGGGCATTGCCACCCAAACCAAGGTGGAGGCCAAGCTCAAGGCGGAGGAGGGCAAAGACCGCTACGACTACGGGCGCGACGAGTTCATCGACCGCGTCTGGGAGTGGAAGGAGCAGTACGGCGGGACGATCACCACGCAGATGCGCGCGATCGGCGATTCCGTGGACTGGTCCCGCGAGCGCTTCACCCTCGACGAGGGCCTGTCGCGCGCGGTGCAGACCATCTTCAAGCAGCTCTACGACCGCGGCATGGTGTACCGCGATTACCGCCTGGTGAACTGGTCGCCGGTGCTGGAGACGGCCGTGTCCGACATCGAGGTGGTGTACAAGGACGTCGAGGGCGAATTCGTCTCCATCCGCTACGGCTCGCTGAACGACGACGAGCCGCACTTGGTCGTGGCCACCACGCGCGTGGAAACCATGCTTGGCGACGTCGCTATCGCCGTCCACCCGGACGACGAGCGCTACGCGCACCTGATCGGCGAGGTCTTCGAGCACCCGCTGCGCGACGGCATGCAGGTCAAGGTCATTGCCGACGACTACGTGGACATGGAGCTGGGTACCGGCGCGGTGAAGATCACCCCGGCGCACGACCCCAACGACTACGAGATGGGCCTGCGCCACGACCTGGACATGCCGATCGTGATGGACGAGAAGGGCTGCATCGCCGACACCGGCACCGAGTTTGACGGCATGACCCGCGAGGACGCCCGCGTCGCCGTGCGCGAGGCGCTCGCGGCGCAAGGGCGCATTGTCAAGGAGGTGCGCCCCTACGTGCACTCCGTGGGCCACTCGGAGCGCTCCGGCGAGCCGATAGAGCCGCGGCTGTCCCTGCAGTGGTTTGTCAAGGTGGACGAGCTGGCGCGGATGGCTGGCGACGCCGTGCGCGAAGGCGACACGGTCATCCACCCGCAGGCGATGGAGAAGCGGTACTTCGACTGGGTGGACAACATGCACGACTGGACGATTTCGCGCCAGCTGTGGTGGGGCCACCGCATCCCGATTTGGTACGGGCCGGAGGACAGCAACGGCGAGCGCGACGTGGTCTGCGTCGGCCCGGACGAAGAGCCGCCGGCCGGCTACGAGCAGGACCCGGACGTGCTGGACACCTGGTTCTCGTCGGCACTGTGGCCCTTTTCCACCCTGGGCTGGCCGGAAACAACCCCGGAGCTGGAGAAGTTCTACCCGACCACCGTGCTCGTCACCGCCTACGACATCTTGTTCTTCTGGGTTGCGCGCATGATGATGTTCGGCACTTTCGCAGGACAGACCACCCCGGAAATCCTGGGGGCAGGGCAGGAGGGGCGGCCCCAGATTCCGTTCCACAACCTCTACTTGCACGGCCTGGTGCGCGACGAAAAGGGCCGCAAGATGTCGAAGTCGCTGGGCAACGGCATCGACCCGATGGACTGGGTCGAGCGCTACGGCGCGGACGCGCTGCGTTTCGCACTCGCCCGCGGTGCGAACCCGGGCGTTGACCTACCCATCGGCGAGGACAACGCCACGGCCGCCCGCAACTTCGCCACCAAGCTGTTCAACGCCACCAAGTTCGCGCTCATGAACGGCGCGCGGGTGGACGCGCTGCCGGACCGCGCCGCGCTGACCGACGCGGACCGGTGGATCCTGGACCGCGCCGAAGAGGTCCGCGCCACAGTGGACGCCTACCTGGACGACTACCAGTTTGCCAAGGCCAACGAGCTGCTCTACCACTTCGCGTGGGACGAGCTGTGTGACTGGTACCTCGAGATCGCCAAGACGCAGATCCCGCGAGACGGTGAGAGCGAAGAGGGAGAGAACACCAAGGTTGTCCTTGGCCGCGTCCTGGACGTGGTGCTGCGCCTGTTGCACCCCACCATGCCGTTTATCACCGAGGTGCTGTGGAAGGCGCTCACCGGTGCAGAGACCGTCACCCTCGCGCCGTGGCCGACCGCGGAGGACACCAACGGCGGCGCCGCGACCGACGAGCAGGCCCGCGCCCGCGTGGAAGACGCCATCAAGCTCATCACCGAGCTGCGCCGCTTCCGCGCGGACCAGGGGGTCAAGCCCTCGCAGAAGGTCCCCGCGCGCGTGGACTTCGCCTCCGCCGACCTGGCCGAACTGGAGGATCTGGTCCGCCAGATTGCCAGGGTTGAGCGGCCGGGGGAGGACTTTAGTGCGTCGGCAAGCATTGAGATGCGCCTGAGCAAGGCGAACCTCGACGTCGCGCTGGACACCTCCGGAACGGTGGATGTCGCCGCAGAGCGCAAGCGCCTGGAAAAGGAGCTCGCGGCGGCGCAGAAGGAGCTGGACACCACCGGCGCCAAGCTGTCCAACGAGCAGTTCCTGGCCAACGCGCCCGAGGCCGTGGTGGACAAGATCAAGGTCCGCCAGCAGGTCGCGCAAGAGGAATTCGAGCGCGTCACCGCCCGCCTGGACCAGCTCCCGGAGGCGTAAATGGCAGACGAGAATTTCGAGCTCCCGGAGCTCGCCGAACAGTACGACATCCAGCAGACCGACGCCGGCCTCACCCTCAACCTCGGCGCGCCGGGGGAGGGCCGAGAGGCCGACGAGCTCGCGCCGCGCGGCGTGAGCGACGAGGATCTTGCCGCGCTCGCCCAGGTGGAGGCCGAGCTCAACGCCCGCTGGCCGGAGACGGCCATCGACCCGAGCCTGGAGCGCATCGAGCTGCTCATGGACTTTCTGGGCGAGCCGCAGAAGTCCTACAAGGTGATCCACGTTGCCGGCACCAACGGCAAGACGTCCACGGTGCGGATGGTGGAGTCGCTCCTGCGCTCCTTCGGCAACCGCGTGGGCCGCACGACGAGCCCGCACCTGCAATCCATTACCGAGCGCATCGGCATTGACGGCGAGCCGATCCACCCGGCGGATTTCGTGCGCATCTACCGCGAAATCGAGCCGTACATCCAGATGGTGGACGAGCGCACCGGGGTGCCCATGAGCTATTTCGAGGTCATGGTGGGCCTCGCGTTCGCGGCGTTCGCGGACGCACCGGTGGATGTCGCTGTCGTGGAGGTCGGCATGGGCGGGCGCTGGGACGCGACCAACGTGGTCGACGCCGATGTGGACGTGATCATGCCCGTGGGGCTAGACCACACCGACTACTTGGGCGACACCATCGCGGAGATCGCCGGTGAGAAGGCGGGTATTATCCGCAGCGCCGACGCCGTGGCCGTGATCGGCCAGCAGGACCCTGACGCCATGCGGGTGATCCTGGAGCGTGCCGTGGAAATCGGCACACCGGTGGCCCGCTTTGGCCAGGAGTTCGGCGTCGCCGCCTCCGAGGTGGCCGTGGGTGGCCAGACGCTCACCATCAAGGGCCTGTCCGGCGGGTATGCGGACATCTTTATCCCTTTGTCCGGGCCGCACCAGGCGCACAACGCCGCCGTCGCGCTCGCGGCGGTGGAAGCGTTCCTGGGCGCGTCGTCGGAGCGCACGCTCGACGCCGACACCGTGCGCGAAGGGTTCGCCGCAGCCACGTCGCCGGGGCGGCTGGAGCGCGTGCGGGCAACGCCCACCACGTTCATCGACGCCACCCACAACCCCCACGGGGCGCAGGCTTTGGCCGCTGCGCTGGAGCGCGACTTCGACTTCACCCGCCTCATCGGCGTCTTGGGTGTGTTGGGCGACAAGGACGCGCGCGGGATCATGGAGGCGCTTGAGCCGGCACTCACCGAGGTGGTGATCACCCAAAACAGCTCCCCGCGCGCGACGGACGCCTACGAACTCGCAGAGACCGCGCGCGAGGTCTTCGGCGACGAGCGGGTGCACGTGGAAGAGCACCTCCCGTCCGCGTACCAGCTCGCCGTGGAGCTGGCGGAGGAGGCGCTCGCCGAGGTGGGCGTGCAGTCCGGCTCGGGTGTGTTGATCACCGGCTCCGTGGTCACCGCAGGAGAGGCGCGCGCTATGTTTGGAAAGGATCCGCAATGAAACGCCGTACCCAGGAGATGGGCCCGCTCGGGCCCGGCCAGCAGCCCGTCAAGGACCCGATGTCGGGCTTGACCGGGGTGCTCGCAGGCACGCTGATCATGGAGGCGATCACGGTCCTGCTCATCCTCACCGTGATCCTGAAAGTCGACGACGGTGCGCACTGGACCACCTTCAACTGGGTCTACGTCACGGTCATCGGCCTGGCGCACGTGGTGATGGCGTTTTTCCAGAAGAAGCCCGCCGCGCTGTGGATCGACCTCGCACTGCAGATCCCGCTGATCTTCGGCTTTTTCATCCACTGGTCGGTCACGGCCGTCGGCATCATCTTCGGCGTTGTCTGGTACTTCGTCATCCGCATGCGATCTGAGATCGTGCAGCGCATGCGCGGCGGCTACCTCATCACCCAGCACCTGGGCGCTTAGAGGTCTTTGCGCAGGATCTTTCCTGCCGCGTTGCGCGGGATGGCGTCCACGAACGCCACCGCGCGCACTTTTTTATAGGCGGTCACGCGCGCTGCCACCCACGCAATCACGTCGGCCTCCTCTAGGCGCCCCTGCTTCACGACGAACGCCTTCGGCACCCCGGCGCGCTCGGCCACAGCCACGTCGCTGATCTGCGGGTGTGTGAGCAGCAGCGCCTCCAGCTCGGCGGGTGCGATCTGGAACCCCCGGTACTTGAACACGTCTTTCGCCCGGTCAACGACGGTGACAGTCTCATCCGGGTTGACCCGGGCGATGTCGCCGGTGCGCAGCCAGCCGTCGGTAATCGCGGTACGGGTGGCGCCCGGGTCCCGTAGGTAGCCGCGCATGACCTGGGGGCCGCGCACCTGCAGCTCGCCGGGTTGCCCGTCCGGCATCTCCCTGCCGGTGTCCAAGTTTACGACGCGGAACTGGGTGTTGGGCAGGGCGGCGCCAATGGTGCCCGGGTTGGTGCGCCCGGCGATGCCCACGTGCGTGACCGGCGACGATTCCGTGGTGCCGTACCCCTGCAGCATGATTACGCCCAGGCGGTCTTCAACGCGCCGCGCCAAGGATTCGCTCAGCGGCGCAGCCCCGCAGACCATGTGGGCGGTGGAGGCGAAGTCTGCCGGGTCCACATCGGGCGAGTTGGCCAGCGCGAGCGCAATGGGCGGGGCGATGTAGCTCAGCTCAATGGCGTAGTCGCGGTGCGCGCGGGCGAACTCGGCGAGGTTAAAGCGGGCGGCGGTGAAGACGTGGCGCCCGGCGGCCAGCGAGGAAAGCAGCAGGGTGTTCAGCCCGTAGATGTGGGAAAACGGCAGGGGAGCGGCCACCCGGGTGCCCTCGCCGATGCTACTGGCGGCCAGTGCGGCGTTGAACTGCGCCGCGTTCGCGGTGATTGATCGGTGGGTGAGCTCCACGCCCTTGGGCATGCCGGTCGTGCCTGAGGAAAACGGGATCACCGCCACCAAGTCCGGGTCGGAGGCGGTCCACGCCTGTGCGGAACCCGGTACGAGGTCGGCGGGTTCGACGCGGTGGGTGGTGCTGGCGAGGGCGGAAAGGCGCGACGCTTCGGCGTCGAGAAGCGAAGGCCCGATGAGCGCCGCGGCGGCGCCCGTGCGGGCGACGGCGAGCAGCGCGACCGCGAAATCGATGGAGTTGGCCAGCCGCACCTCCACCACACTGCCGCTGGCGACGCCGCGGGTACGCAGGCGGCCGGCTGCGGCGTCGGCGAGTGCGTTGAGTTCGGCGTAGGTGACGGTGCGTCCGGTGTCGACCTCCGTCATAGCAGGCGACGTCGACCGGGAGGCGACCATGCGGTCGATGGTTGTGCCGGGCAGTGCGATCGCCGGCAGCGGGCTGCTGTGCACCATGGCCAACAAGGCTACGGTATTGCTCATGCGCATCGTGAGCTTTGCCCTGGCAGCCGTGTTCTCGCTGATCGCGGTGGCGGCCGTGTACACATCCCTGCCCGGGTGGGCGGGGACGGCGGCGATTGTGGCGGCGGGCCTGTTTTTGGCCCTCGGGTTCTACGAGCAGTACAAGGCGCGGGAGGAGGAGATCCCCGAGCTCAACTCCGAACAACGCGAGACGGTGCAGCGGATGAAAGCGGAGGGCAATGTCCAGCTCGCCGTGCAACAGGTGCAGCTGTGGTTCCGCGTCGCCACGCCCGAGGATGCGGCGCGCATCGTGCGTGAGGCTTAGGTACTATTTCGGGCTATGACTGAACGCACTCTGATCCTGATCAAGCCCGATGGCGTTGCAAACGGCCACGTCGGCGACATCATCGCCCGCATTGAGCGCAAGGGCCTCAAGCTCGTGGAGCTGGACCTGCGCACCGCTGACCGCGAGACCGCTGAGCAGCACTACGCGGAGCACAAGGACAAGCCGTTCTTCGGCGAACTGGTGGACTTCATCACCTCCGCGCCGCTGGTTGCCGGCATCGTCGAAGGCGAGCGCGCCATCGAGGCGTGGCGCCAGCTGGCCGGCGGCACCGACCCGGTGTCCAAGGCCACCCCGGGCACCATCCGCGGCGACTTCGCACTCTCCGTTGCGGAAAACGTCGTGCACGGCTCTGACTCCCCGGAGTCCGCAGAGCGCGAAATCGGCATCTGGTTCCCCAACCGCTAGGTCCGCCACACAAACACCGCAGCCTGAGGGCTGCGGTGTTTTCTCGTCTGACGTTGGGGTTGCTCGGTCCCCGCGCGGGCATGATGTATTAATGAAGTTGCATGTAGGCCGGCAGGCAGAAAGGGAGGCGGCGGTGGCATCTCGCGGGGAGCAGGCGCGGGCGGTGGAGAAGCGCTCCGCAATCCTGGATGCGGCAATCCGCCTGCTGCTGACGGAAGGCATGAAGGGTGTGACGCACCGCCAGGTGGCCGCGGCGGCGACAGTGCCGGTGGGATCAATCGGCTACTACTACTCCACCCGTGACAAGCTGGTGGCCACCTGCTTCGACCACTTGGTGCAGCAGCGTCGTGCCGCGTTCGCCCGTGCAACGTCGGGGGAGACGGATCTCACCGACCCGGTGTGCCTGGCCGAGTGCGCCGTGGATGTCGTGGCGTGCGGCCAGCCCGAGCGCGCCGGCACGATCATCACCGCGTTTGTCGAGGCGCAACGCGAACCGAACGAGGTCGGGGCGACCGTGAAGCGGGCACTCCAGGAGCTCAAACAGATGATCGGGGAGATGCTGCGGCGCGGCGGCGTCGAGCAGTTGAACTCCGCGCGCGTGCTGCAGATCGCGGTGGGCACCGCGCTGACGGAGCAGCACCACAACGCGCCGATCGCGGCGGTGGCGGACCTTCTGCGACTGGCCGAGAAATAAACCCTGACCGCGCGGTGACTGTGGCTGTGCCACAATGGTAGCGCAAGCGCCGGCAACCCGGCGCTGAGAAACGTTTACATGTACCGCACCGTGGGGCCCGCCGTGCGGCCGCTTCGGCACGATGTTGCCGGCGCCCGGCCCGCCCCAGCGCGATGCGGCTGAGCAAAATTGGAGAATGCCACAGTGGCTGGTCACGAGGAGCCGACACAACCGGCGCGTAAGCGCGCGGCGAAGAAGACAGAGAAGCACGCAGACAACCCGTACGCCGCGTTTGACCGGTCCCAGCTGGGCCCCAAAACGCGCGTGTTCGCGCTGGCCAAGGCCCTCGGCGTTCCGTCGAAGGAGCTCGTGGTGGCGCTGTCCGAACTCGGGGTGGTCAAAGTCGCCCAATCCACGCTGACCCGCGCCGAGAGCGAGCAGCTTCTCGACGCGCTGGCGAACCCCACCGCCGATGGCGCGGACACCGACGACGCTGCGGCCGCCGACGACGGCGCGGACAAGAAGATCCGCGAGCGCGTGCGCAAGGACGTGGAAAACGAGATCCACCAGATCGAGGAAAAGGTGGAGGCCGACCTTCGCGACAGCGCCGAGGGCGACCCGCTCACCGATGTCGAGCCGGAGGTGACCCCGGTCCCGGAGGACGCCGCGAACCGTGCGCCGCTGTTCAAGGCGCCCGAGCGCAAGCGCCGTCGGGCGACACGGGCCGCAGCGCCCACGCAAGAAGAGCCCCAGGACGAGGCCCGGGCCGAGCCGCAGTCTGACGACGTGGCTTCGCCGGAGGACGTCGAGACGCAGGAGCCCGAGCTCATTGAGGAGCCGAAGGCGATCAAGGGGTCCTCGCGCCTGGAGGCGCAGCGTCGGCGCCGCAGCGAGAAGCGCGAGGAGCAGCGCAAGCGCTCGCGTATTGTGAGCCAGGCAGAGTTTTTGGCGCGCCGGGAGTCGGTGGAGCGCCACATGGTGGTCCGGGAACGCGACCGCCACGATGGCCACGGAAAGATCACCCAGGTGGGCGTGCTCGAAGATAGCCTGCTGGTGGAGCACTTCGTCACTGCGGAGAGCCAGTCCTCGATGATCGGCAACATCTACCTGGGGCGCGTGCAGAACGTGCTGTCCAGCATGGAAGCGGCGTTCATCGACATCGGGCAGGGGCGCAACGGCGTGCTGTACGCCGGTGAGGTGGACTGGAAGGCCGCTGGGCTGGGTGGTCGCTCGCGCCGCATCGAGCAGGCGCTGAAGTCCGGCGACCAGGTGCTGGTGCAGGTGACGAAGGACCCGGTGGGGCACAAGGGCGCCCGACTGACCACGCAGATCTCGCTGGCGGGCCGCTACCTGGTGTACGTGCCGGGCGGGCGCAGCGCCGGGATTTCGCGGAAGCTGCCCGCGCCCGAGCGCAAGCGGCTGAAGGAGATCCTGAACAACGTCGTGCCCGGCAAGGGTGGGGCGATCATCCGCACCGCGGCGGAGAACGTGCCGGAAGAGGCCATTGCGGCGGATGTGAACCGCCTGCACAACCAGTGGACTGCGATCCAAGAGCAGGCCGAAAAGGAAAAGGCGTCCAAGGGCGCGAAGCCTGTGACGCTCTACGAGGAGCCGAACATCCTGGTCAAGGTCGTCCGCGACCTGTTCAACGAGGACTTCACGTCGCTCATCGTGGACGGGCGCAAGCCGTGGAACACGGTCCACGCGTACGTGCAGTCGGTCGCGCCGGATCTGTTGGACCGGTTGGAAAAGTTCGACCGCGGCGCCCACGACGGCAAGGACGCGTTCGAGGCCTACCGCATCGACGAGCAACTGCAGAAGGCGCTTTCGCGGACGGTGTGGCTGCCGTCCGGCGGCACGCTGGTGATCGACCGCACTGAGGCCATGACCGTCATCGACGTCAACACCGGCAAGTTCACAGGCTCCGGCGGCTCGCTGGAGGAGACCGTGACCTCCAACAACTTGGAGGCGGCCGAGGAAATCGTGCGCCAAGTCCGCCTGCGCGATATCGGCGGCATGATCATCATCGACTTTATCGACATGATCCTGCCCGAGAACCAGGAACTCGTGCTGCGCCGCCTCAACGAGGCGCTGGGCCGCGACCGCACGCGTCACCAGGTTTCCGAGGTGACGTCGCTGGGGCTTGTGCAGATGACACGCAAGCGCCTGGGCAACGGGCTGCTGGAAACCTTCTCCACTGAATGCGAGTGCTGTGGCGGTCGCGGCATCATCGTCTCCGACGACCCCGTCGAGCACGACCCGTACTCGGAGCGGGGCCGAGACGAGCGGCCGAAGCGCAAGCAGCGTGACGACGAGCGCCGCTCCGACCGCCCGCGCGGCAACGACCGCGACGGCGGCGAGGAGGCGCAGCCCCGCAACGAGCGCCGCCCGAAGCGGAAGCACCTTAACGACGACGAGATGGACGACCTACTCAACTCCATCTTCAGCGACGATAACGACGAGACGCCTCAGGCCAACGACCGGGACGACGAGTCCGACGGCCACCGCCGTGCTCCTCGCCGCCGCGGCCGGCGGGGCGGCAACCGCGGGCGCGGCAAGCAGCCGGAGACTCCGGAGACGCAGGGAGCTGCCGAGCAAGGGGCCGGGCAGAGCTACGAGGAGGCGGTCGACGAGTTCGAGCGCTCGCCGCGGCGCAAGCGCCGCACACGCGGCAACTCGCGCTCCGACCACCGCCCGCGCCGGGAAGACTTCCAGCGAGATGACGCCCAGCCCCAGGAGGCGCCGGAGCAAGAGACCCTGACCGCGGAGTCGAAGCCTTCGGCCGGTCGCCGCGGGCGTCGACGGGCGGTGCGCAAGTCCAACGCGTCGGCAAGCGGCAGCGCCCAAGTGGGGCAGGACACTGCACGCGATGGCAAGCCCGCGGGCACAAAGCAGACGGGCGGCGCCGAAGGGCGTCGAGAAGCAGGCGCTTCCCCGCGGCGCGGACGTCGGCGCGCCACGCGGCGGACCAGCTAGCGCGGTTTGGTAAAGCGCAAGCTGCCGGTGTAGTCTTGCCAAGTCGCTGTTTCGGGGCGTGCTGCCTCGTTGCCTACGCATGCGGGCACGGCTGGCTCGTTACCGGCCCCGAAACGCTTGAACTGTTCCATTCCGTCCTTGTGCATGCCGGGGGCGGGCGAGTAGAGATAAGGGGTAACCCTCTATGTACGCGATCGTCAAGACCGGCGGCAAGCAGTACAAGGTTGCCGAAGGCGACCTCGTCAAGGTCGAGAAGCTTGAGGGTGAAGCAGGCGACAAGGTCGAACTCACCCCGATCCTTCTCGTTGATGGCGCAGACGTCACCTCCGGCACCGACGCCCTGTCCAAGGTCAACGTGACCGCGGAGATCGTCGAGCACGGCAAGGGCAAGAAGGTCGACATTCTGAAGTACAAGAACAAGACCGGCTACAAGGTCCGCCAGGGTCACCGCCAGCAGCAGACCACCGTCAAGATCACCGGCATCAAGTAACTACTAGGAGAGTTTGAACTATGGCACACAAGAAGGGTGCATCCAGCTCCTCGAACGGTCGTGACTCTGAGTCCAAGCGCCTCGGTGTGAAGCGCTTCGGTGGCCAGCAGGTCAAGGCCGGGGAAATCATCGTTCGCCAGCGTGGCACCAAGTTCCACCCGGGCGACAACGTTGGCCGCGGCGGCGACGACACGCTGTTCGCTCTGGCTGACGGCTCCGTCCAGTTCGGCATCAAGCGCAAGCGCCGCATCGTCAACATCGTCCCGGCTGACGGCCAGGGCGTTGCTTCCGAGGTTCTCGAGCAGGCCGAGGCAGCAGGTGTTGTTGAGGAAGGCACCGCCGCTGAGGCAACTGCCACCGCGTAAGCGCTAGTGAATCGGCGCCGCTGGTCCGTTCGGGCCGGTGGCGCTTTTTGCATATCATCGTCCGTATCGCAAGGCCAGAAGAAAGGCGGGACTCACCATGGCCCAATTTGTTGATCGCGCAACCCTGCACCTCCAAGCGGGCGACGGCGGCCATGGCTGCGCGTCCGTCCACCGCGAAAAGTTCAAGCCCCTCGGAGGCCCCGACGGCGGCAACGGCGGGCACGGCGGCGACATCGTCCTTGAGGTGTCGACGCAGGTGCACACCCTGCTTGACTTCCAGTACCGCCCGCACCTGAAAGCGCAGCGCGGCGCGAACGGCGCCGGCGATTGGCGCAACGGCGCGCGCGGGGAGGACCTCGTGCTCGAGGTCCCGGTTGGCACCGTCGTGCGGGACGAGGACGGGGAGGTGCTCGCGGACCTCACGGTGCCGGGCACTCGCTTCATCGCGGCTGAGGGAGGCTTCGGCGGCTTGGGCAACGCAGCCTTGGCGACGGCGAAGCGCAAGGCACCGGGCTTTGCGCTCAAAGGCGAACCGGGCGAGGCGCACGACCTCACCCTAGAGCTGAAGTCGATGGCGGATGTGGGCCTGGTGGGGTTCCCGTCGGCAGGCAAGTCCTCGCTCATCTCGGTGCTGTCTGCGGCTAAACCGAAGATCGCGGACTACCCGTTTACCACCCTTGCGCCGAACTTGGGTGTGGTGAACGTCGGCCACGACACCTTCACCATCGCTGACGTGCCCGGCCTGATCCCGGGTGCGAGCGAGGGGAAGGGGCTGGGCCTGGATTTCCTGCGCCACATTGAGCGCACCGCGGTGCTGGCCCACATCGTGGATGTGGCGACGATGGAGCCTGGGCGCGACCCCCTGTCCGACATCGAAGCCCTCGAGCATGAGCTGGATACCTACGCCGGTGCGCTGGATATGGATTCCGGCCTCGGCGACCTGCGCGAGCGCCCGCGCCTGGTGGTGTTGAACAAGATGGACATCCCGGAGGCAAAAGAGCTCGCTGAGTTCCTGCGGGCGGACATCGAGGAGAAGTTCGGGTGGCCGGTGTATCTGATCTCCACCGCTACCCGCGAGGGCTTGGATGAGCTGAAGTGGGCGATGTGGGACATCGTCAAGCGCGCCCGCGCAAAACGCAAGGAGCAGCCCGTCGCGGAACCGCAGGTTATCCGCCCAGCATTTGTCGGCCGCCGCCACGACGACGCCGGCATCGAGGTCACGCGCGATCCGATCTACCCGGAGGGCTGGCTGGTCACCGGTGAGAAGGTGGAGCGCTGGGTGCGCCAGACGGACTTTGAAAACGACGAAGCCGTCGGCTACCTCTCCGACCGTCTGAACAAGGCCGGCGTGGAAGAACTGCTGCGCAAGCAAGGTGCGCAGGAGGGCGACACCGTCACCATCGGCGAGATCTCGTTCGACTGGGAGCCGTCCATCGGTGGCGACCCGACACTTGCGGGCCGCGGCCAGGACGCCCGACTTGGAGGTACCGACCGCACCTCTGCGGCCGAGCGCAAGCGCGCCTCGCAGGCGCGCCGCGGGCTCATCGACGAGTACGACTACGGCACCGGCGAAGAGGCCGACCGCGAGCGCTGGCAGGGCTAGGGCCGCCGCTTGCCGAACAGCAGGTCCATCGCGCTGCGGTGGCCGCGCGCGTTGGACACCGGATACCCGCGCGGGGAGCGCCAGTAGATCCGGCCCTGCCTCCGCACGATGCGGCCGCGTCGGGATAGTCCGGGTACGTCGTCGTTGACCCGGTTGTGGTAGCGGCACAGCGGCGCAAGGTTGGCCAGGTTGGTGTGGCCGCCGCGCGCCCAGGGCACGATGTGGTGGAACTCGCAGTGGTCTGCAGCGCGGCGACAATCTGGGGCTGAGCACACCGGCTGGGCCACCCGCAGCAGGTCGCGCTGTTTCTGGTTGGCAAACCGCGCGCTGCGGTACAGGTTTATCGGCCCCTCCTCGGGGTGGAACAGCGCGACTTCTAGCGCCTCGCCGTGGGTGCGCTGCAGGTATTCGGCGCCGGTCATGGTGGTGCCGTCGGTAAGCCCGAGCAGCACCTCGTCGCCGTCGCCGGCGAGGATCTTCACGTGCTCCTCCATCGGCACGAGGACGATGGGACGCGGAGCGGCACGGGGGATGCCGGTGGTGTCGGACCGGAGGACGTCGAGAAGCGGGCCGAGCATCTGCTCCGACTCGGGGAGCGTGGGGTCGAGGTCGGTGCGCAGGGACGTTTCGATGTCGGTGATGTCGCGCTCGGTGCCGGTGACCATCATGGAGCGCATGCCCATCCGCGGCGCGGAAAAGACCACCTTCGCGCGCGGCGTTTTCGGCGGCGGTGCCGGCACGATCTCTTTCGCCCGGCGGCGCAACTCCTCGTAGGTGCCGCGGAAGGCAAGCAGCTCGAGGCGCAATGCCCACTTAAGCGCCGCGTCTGCGATGTGATGCAGCTTCTTCTCTATCAGCACCAGCTGGTCCAGGCTCAGCCCGGACGTGCGCGCCCGGGCCACCGCCTCACGTTGCTTCGCGGTCCACTTGGTGGCGCCGAAGAGGATGGTGTGGACCTTCCGCCACTCACCGACGCGGCGGGGGCTGAAGCCGGCGTCCAGCAACTGCTGCCGGTCAAAGTGCTCGAGGAAGTCGACGGCGCAGGCGTTCATTGTTGCATCGAATGCGTTCACGGGGCGCAGCCTAGACGAAATAATAAATCCGCATACGAAACCTGTGGATAGCGTTCGGGCGTTATCCACAGGCGATAGACTGTCTCCCCATGATGTCCCTCCGCGAAGAGATCGCCTCCGCCCGCCGCATTGTGGTCAAGTTGGGCACAAGTTCCCTGGTCAACGCCTCGGGCGAGCTTGACCCGGCGAAGATCGACCGCATCGTTGACGCTATCGAAAGCCGCATCGCGCGCGGTTCCGACGTCATCGTGGTCTCCTCCGGCGCGATCGCCGCAGGCATGGCACCGCTCGGTTTGAAGGCCCGCCCGCGCGATCTGGCCACCAAGCAGGCGGCCGCGTCGGTGGGGCAGATCCACCTGGCGCAGGTTTGGGGCGCGTCGTTCGCGCGCTACGGCCGCACGATCGGGCAGGTCCTGCTCACCCAATCCGACGCCGGGTCGCGCGAGCGCGCCCGCAACGCGCAGCGCACCATCGACCGCCTGCGCCAAATGGGCGCGGTGCCGATTGTCAACGAAAACGACACCGTCGCCACCTCCGAGATGCGCTTCGGCGACAACGACCGGCTCTCCGCCATCGTGGCCACGCTCATCTCCGCGGATGCGCTCGTGCTGCTGTCCGATGTGGACGGCCTCTACACCACCAACCCCGCGGACCCCGGCGCCATGCTTATCGACGAAGTCCGTTCCGGCAACGACCTCGCAGGCATCCAGGCGGGAGATGGGGGAGTCTTCGGCACCGGCGGCATGGCGGCGAAGGTCTCGGCCGCTCGCTTGGCCACCCGCGGCGGCGTGCCGGTGCTGCTCACCGCCACCGAAAAGATCGACGCGGCGCTGGAGACGGCGCAGGTGGGCACCGTGTTCTACACCCGTCCGGGCAGCAAGCTCAACGCCTGGAAATTCTGGGCCCTGTACGCCGCCGACGCGGAAGGCGTGCTGCGCCTAGACCAAGGCGCCGTCGACGCCGTCACCCGCGGCGGCACCAGCCTGCTTGCCGTGGGCATTACCGGCATCGAGGGCGAGTTCCACGCCGGCGACATCGTGGAGATTCTGGGCCCGGACTCGCAGGCGGTGGGCCGCGGCGAGGTGGCCTACGACGCCGCGGAGCTTGCCACCATGCTCGGGTGCCAGTCAGACGAGTTGCCGGAGCACCAGCGCCGCGCCGTTGTGCACGCCGATTACTTGTCCAATTACGCCTCGCGGCTGTAGCCGCTACCCTGGGCGGGCATGAAATTCGCGTACCTGCCCAAGCCGAAAGATGAGCCCATCGCGCACCTTGAAGCGCAGGGACACACCCATGTCTCGCTCGACGACAATCCGGACCTGGTGGTCTTCGGCGGCGGGCCGAAGGACTTCCCGGACGAGCTCTCCGAGTCGGTCAAGGTCGTCCAGATCCAGTACGCCGGGATTGAGGCGCTGCTGGAGGCCGGCATCCTGGCCAAACATGCCGCGAACGGGGTCCGCTTCGCCAACGCTGGCGGGCTCTACGACGACACGGTCGCCGAATCCGCCCTCGCCCTGCTGCTCGCTGTGGAGCACCGGATCAAGGCCGTCAGCCCCGAGTGGAACAACACGCAGCTGTTCAAAGAGAAGGAATACCTCTTCGACGGCAAGAAGCTCGCGCTCATCGGTGCAGGCGGCATCGGCACAACGCTCATCCGCTTCCTCGAGCCGTTCGGCATGGACATCACCGCGGTGAACCGCTCCGGTAACCCGGTCGACGGCGCCGACCGCACGTCCGCGCTAACCGACGATGTGTGGGCCGATCACGACTACTTCGTGCTGCTCACCCCGCTCACCGAGGAAACGCGGCACATGGTCAATGCCGAGACGATCGGCAAGATGCAGGACAGCGCGGTGATTGTCAACGTGGGTCGCGGACCGCTCGTGGATACGCCCGCGCTCACGCAGGCGCTTCGCGACGGCTCGCTCCGCGGCGCCGGCCTCGATGTCACCGAGCCCGAGCCCCTGCCTGCAGACCACGAACTGTGGGGGCTGGACAACTGCGTGATCACCCCGCATGTGGCGAACATTCCTCGGTTCATGGAACGGCGCATCGGCGGGCTGGCCGCGAAAAACTGGGAGCTCTTCGAAGCCGGAGAGAAGATGTCCACCGAGGTGGACATCGACGCCGGGTACTAACGCTACGATTGCCGCATGAGTGAGCAGCAGACTGGGCAGCAGACTGAGCAGCAACGACAGGCCGAGCGCGCGGAAGTGCTCGCTCAGGCACGCCTCGCTAAGGACGTCGCCCCGCGGCTTGCGGTGCTGCCCACCCCAGCGAAGGACGCGGTGCTGCGCGACGCGGCGGCCGCCCTTGTACAGCGCGCGCCCGAGATCCTCGAGGCCAACGCGCGAGACCTCGCAGACGGGCGGGCGAACGGGCTGGCGGAGTCAGTGCTGGACCGCCTCGCCCTCGACGAGTCGCGCATTGAGGGCATCGCCGGCGGCCTACGCCAGGTGGCTGGGTTGCAGGACCCGGTGGGGGAGGTGCTCACTGGCCGTACGCTTCCGAACGGCATCCAGATGAGGAAGGTCCGCGTCCCGCTGGGGGTAATGGGCATGGTTTACGAGGCCCGCCCGAACGTCACCGTGGACGCGTTTGGGCTGGCGCTCAAATCCGGCAACGCGGCGCTGTTGCGCGGCTCCAAGACGGCGCGCCACTCCAATGCCGCGCTCGTCGCGGTGCTCCAGGACGTCCTCGCCGCGCATGGTGTGCCCCGCGAGGCGGTGCAGTTGCTGCCGTGCGACAGCCACGACTCCGTGCAGGATCTCATCACGGCCCGCGGCTTGGTGGATGTGGTGATCCCCCGCGGCAGCGCGCGGCTGATCGAGGCCGTGGTCACCGGCGCGACCGTGCCCACCATCGAGACGGGCACGGGCAACTGCCACTTCTACATCGACGCATCCGCCGACATGGGCAAGGCGATCGCCATGCTCATCAACGGCAAGACGCGCCGGGTCAGCGTCTGCAACGCGACCGAGACGGTGCTCATTGACGCCGCGCTGCCCGACGAGGACAAGCGGGCAGTGATCGCCGCTTTGCAGGAGGCGGGGGTTGAGGTGCACGGCGACGTCGATAGGCACGCTGCGTTCGGGGCCGATGTGACGCCCGCGACCGAGGCCGACTTTGCCGAGGAATACCTCAGCATGGACATCGCGAGCGCGGTCGTGGACGGCGTCGACGGGGCGATCGCCCACATCGCGCGCTACTCCAGCGGCCACACGGAGGCGATCGCGGCCCAGGATGCTGATGCTTTGCGACGGTTCGCTGACGCCGTCGACGCCGCCGCCGTCGTCCTCAACGCCTCGACCGCCTTCACGGACGGGGAGCAGTACGGCATGGGCGCGGAGATCGGCATTTCCACCCAGAAACTCCACGCCCGCGGCCCCATGGCGTTGCCGGAGCTGACCACTACGAAGTGGGTCCTGCAGGGCAGCGGGCAGGTACGGCAATGAACCGCATCGGAGTCATGGGCGGCACCTTCGACCCCATCCACCACGGGCACCTGGTGGCGGCGAGCGAGGTCGCGGACCGGTTTCACCTGGACGAGGTCATCTTCGTGCCCACCGGCCAGCCGTGGCAAAAAGAGGGCAAGACCATTAGTGCGGCAGAGGACCGCTACCTCATGACGGTGATCGCAACCGCCGCGAATCCGCGCTTTTCCGTCTCCCGCGTAGACATCGACCGCGGCGGGCCGACCTACACCATCGACACCCTGCGGGATCTGCGCGAGCAGTACCCGGACGAAGCGCTGTACTTCATCACCGGCGCGGATGCCTTGTCTTCCATCATGTCCTGGCACGACTGGGAAGAAATGTTCCAGCTTGCGGAGTTCGTCGGCGTGACCCGCCCGGGCTACGAACTGCGCGAGGACATGCTGCCGGCGGATATCCAGGAGCGGGTGCATTTGGTGGAAATTCCCGCGATGGCGATTTCCTCCACAGACTGCCGCACCCGCGCCGCTGAGGGCCGCCCGGTCTGGTACCTGGTACCGGACGGGGTGGTGCAGTACATCTCGAAGAACAGCCTCTACGGCTAACTAGCACTACCGGGGCGTGTCGTGGGACAATAAGCGGGTCTGTCCGTTTCACCAACGAAGGGTTTCCCACTTGACCGCTCCGCAGATCTCCATCGACCGGGCCAAGGTCGCCGCCAAGGCAGCCGACGAGAAGCTTGGCAAGAACATTGCCGTCATCGACGTCTCAGGCGTCATGGCCATCACCGACGTGTTCGTGATCGTTTCGGCGGACAACGAGCGCCAGGTGGCCGCCATCGTCCAGGAAGTTGAAGACGACCTGACGGAGCAGGGCGTGGAGCCGAAGCGCCGCGAAGGCAACCGCGAAAACCGCTGGGTGCTGCTGGATTACGGCAACTTTGTCGTCCACATCCAGCGCGACGCGGAGCGCGATTTCTACGGTCTGGACCGCCTCTACGCAGACTGCCCCGCCATCGAGGTTGAGGGGCTGGAGCCGTACGAGCGCCCGGCCGCCTTCGGCGACGAATCCAAGCTGCGCGAGGCGACAAACCTCGAGGACCTGCCGCTGGCGGGTGAGGGCCCGGCCGCGGCCGACGACGAGTACTAGGCCGCGGCGATGCAACGTCGTTTGATCCTGCTGCGCCACGGCGAGACGGAGTACAACGCCACGTCCCGCATGCAGGGACAACTGGACACAGTGCTCTCGGACCGCGGCGTGGCGCAGGCCCACGCAGCCGCGAAAGAGCTGCGCGGCCTTGGCATTTCCAAGATTGTCTCCTCGGACCTCATGCGCGCAAAACACACTGCTGACGTGGTGGGGGCGGATTTGGGGCTGCCCGTAGGCGTCGATACGCGGCTGCGCGAAACCCACCTGGGTGACTGGCAGGGCAAAACGCACAGCGAGGTGGACAACGAGCACGACGGTGCGCGTGCGGTGTGGCGCACGGATGCCTCGTGGGCGCCGCCGAGCGGGGAGAGCCGCCTCGAGGTGGCGGCGCGCGCGCGCGAGGTGGTGGACGAGCTGATGCGCGACTACCGGCAGTGGGACGATTCTGCGGTGCTGCTGGTCGCGCACGGCGGCACGATCGCGGCGCTCACCGCGTCGCTGCTGGGCTTTGTGGTCGCGCAGTACCCGGCGCTGAAGGGCTTGGGTAACGCGAACACCGCGAGGCTTGTGGCGATGCCGCGTCTCGACGACCCTTCGGCGACCCGCTGGTACCTCGAGGCCTGGAACCGGGGGCTGAACTAAATGACAGTGCGCGTGGTGGTGGATTCTTCCGCCGGACTGCCGGCAGAGGTGGTGCGCGAGCTGGACATCACCGTCGCCGACATGCACGTGGTGGGGGCGGGGGAGGAAAAGGGCACTTCGGGCCTGTCCTCGCTGGAGCTCGCAGCCTGCTACGCGCGCCAATTGGAGCGCGGCGGCGACGACGGCGTGGTGGCGCTGCACCTGTCCAAGGCGCTGTCGTCGACGTGGTCTGCGGCCGTTGCGGCGTCCGCGGTCTTCCCCGGCACGGTGCGGGTGGTCGAGACCAATGCCGCTGGCATGAGCGTCGGCGCCGCGGCGATGGCCGCCGCCACGGTGGCGCGGGAAGGCGGCGACCTCGCCGCGTGCGAGGCGATGGCGAAGTCCACGCTCGCACGCGCGGAGACGTGGATCTACCTGCACCAACTGGACGATCTGCGCAAGTCCGGGCGCCTACCCACCGGCACCGCTGTGCTGTCCGCGGCGCTGCTGGCTAATAAGCCGATCCTGCGCATGCACGACGGCAAGTTGGAGCTCGCTGGCAAGACCCGCACGCAGTCGAAGGCGTTTGCCAAGTTGACCGAGCTGGTGGTGGAGCGTGCGGCGAGAGAGCCGGTCTTCGCGGCCATCCAGCACGCGGACGCCGCGGAGGCGGCCGGACAGCTCGGGGCCATGCTGGAGGAGGGGCTGCCGCCCGGGTCCCGGGTGATGCTTGAGCCGCTTGTCGACGTCCTCGCGGTCCACACCGGCCCCGGCGCGATAGGCCTGTCCGTTGTCTTCTCCTCGCAGGAGCCGACCCAGTAAATGTGGATAACCTGCGGCAGTTGGTGACGCCGCAACGAAGTTATCCACAGTCCCGCGTAACGAGTCTACCGCTTGTCTGTGGCGGTGCCTAATGTCCGGTGCATGACCGCTATCGACCGCCTGCAGGAGCTCACCCGGCCCACCGGTGAAGAAGACCTCATGGCCGTGCGTTACCCGAAGCCGCGGCTGTCGGTGCCGGTCAAACCGGCAGCGGCGGTGGTGGTGGCACTGCTCGTGGCGGTTGGAGCGTGGGCGGCCACCCGCGGCGGCGGGGACGCAGGCGAGGAGGTGGAGTGGGAGCAGGTTGCTCCGCCCACTGAGGTGGGCGGGGTTGTGGTCGTGGCCGTGGTGGGGGAGGTGGCCAATCCGGGGCTGATGACGTTGAACGAGGGCTCCCGCATCGCCGACGCCCTCCAAATAGCCCAGCCCCTCCCGCATGCGGACCTGCTTGCGCACAATCAGGCGCAGCTGCTCGTGGACGGCCAGCAAATCGTTGTCCAGGCTGTTGGCGCTGCGCCACCCGCGGCTGCGACCTCGGACAGTGGGGGCGCGGGGGTGGTGTCGCTGAATTCGGCCACCGCCGACGAGCTGACGACGCTGCCGGGCGTGGGGGAGGCGACCGCGGCGGCAATTGTGGCCCACCGCGAGGCCAACGGCCCGTTCACGACGGTGGAGCAGCTGATGGACGTGCGCGGCATCGGCCCCGCCAAGTTCGAGGCCATGCGCGCGCAGGTGGGGTTGTAGCCGTGTCGGAGCTGCGGCTGGTCCCGGCGGCGCTGGCGGTGTGGGCTGCGGCGGCGTGCTGCATCCTGTTCGGTGCGTGGGCTGCCGCGGCGGTGATCGCGGTGCTGGCCGTGGGCTGTGTGCTGCTGCGCCAACCGGGTCAGGCGCTGCTGACAGCTGGGTTAGGCGCGGCTGCGACGGTGACGGCGGCGGTGCGCAAGGGGATGTCGGCTGCGGCGTCCGAAGTGGTGGGCACGATCAGCGGGGCACCGAAGCAGACATCATCTGGGGCCTTCCTTGTGCGGGTGCGGGTGCCGGGGAGGCCCTCGACAACGCCGGTTTTCACGCAGGAGCTTCCGTCCGGCGCCGTCAATGGCGCGCACGTGGTGGCGCGCGGGGTGGCCAAAGAATCTTCGGTGCCAGGGGTGAACCCGTTCGTACTCAACGGGCGGGTGGAGGTGCTCGGTCCGCCGGAGGGGTTGGCGGCATTCGCGCTCCACGTGCGCTCGACGTTTGCGGCGGCAGTGGAGGCGAAGGTGGGGCCGGCCTCGCAGGGGCTCATCCCGGGTATGGTGCTGGGGGACGTGAGCCTGCAGTCGCCGGCAGAGCAGCAGATGTACATCGACACCGGGCTGTCGCACCTTTCGGCGGTCTCGGGTGCGAATATCGCGATCGTGTCCACCGCCGCCGCGGTCGTGGCGGCTGCGGCCGGGGCGGGGCTGCGAGGCAAGATCGCGGCGTCCGCAGCGGCGCTGTTAGTCTACGCGGGACTGGTGGGGCCGGAGCCGAGCGTACTGCGGGCCTCGGTCTCCGGGCTGGTGGGGTTGGTGGCGGTGCTCTCCTCGCGGCAGTCGGAGCCGATCCACGCGTTGTGCCTGTCCGTGATCGGGCTTGTGCTGGTGGATTCGGATCTGGCTGTGCATTACGGGTTCGCGTTGTCCGTGGCCGCTACGGCGGGGATCGTCGCGGTGTATCCGCTCTTGTACCAGGCATTCGCGGTGACGCGATGGCCCGACATCCTCGTTCGGGCGCTTGCGGTCGCGGTAGCAGCGGACGTGGCCACGATGCCCATCGTGGCCATGATGGCGGGGAAGGTTTCGCTGGTCTCGGTCGGGGCAAACGTCGTGGTCGCTCCCGTGGTCGGCCCGGTGACGGTGCTGGGGCTTGCGGTCGCCGTGCTTTCGCTGGTGCCAGGCGGGCTGGAAACGCCGGTGCTGTGGTGCGTGGAACCAATGGCCTGGTGGGTGCACACGGTCGCCCGAACTGGGGCGGGGATACCGGGCGCAACCGTCGCTGCCACCCCGCTTGTGGCGCTTGTGGTCTACGGGTGGGTCGTCGCGGGCGTGCTCGCTGGCCGGCCACGGGTGACGCTCTGCGCCACGGTCGCGTGCGTGGCAATGTTCGCTGCACCCGCCCAGCCCACGTCGATCGACCCCGCGGGGAAGCGCGCCCACGTCGTAGACACCGTCGAGGAAGTGGAGCCAGTGCCGGCGGGGGCCGAGCTTGTCGTCGTCCTCGAGGGCGGCCCGGCCCGCACACGCCCGGTAGCGACGAGGGAGGGGATCCCCGTGATCTTTCCAAACCGGGAGCCGTAAGATGGCGCGCATGCTCAACCCCGTGCACCTCGTGCTCGGCGAGGACGATTTCCTTGCCGAGCGCGCGACCAAAGCTATCGTCGCAGCCGCCGGCGAGGGCGTCGAGGTGACCACCCTGCGCGCCGGTGACGTCTCCGAGGGCGAGATCGCCATGGCGACCAGCCCGTCGCTGTTCGCCGAGGACCGGGTGGTCGTGGTCAAGCACGCTGAGCTTGCGGGCAAAGAACCCACCGAGATTCTGCTCAAGGCGTGCGTGGACCCGGCGCCCGGTATCACGCTAGTCATCGAGCACACCGGCGGCGGGCGGCAAAAGGCGATGGTTGCGAAGTTCTCCAAAGCCGCCGAGGTGCACAAGGCGGATCCGCTCAAAGACAACGAGCGGCGCTCCTGGCTCATGGAGGAGTTCCGCCGCCACGGCGTCCGCCCCACCCCGGACGTGGCGGCAGCGGTACTGGAGTCCGTGGGCTCCGACCTGCGCGAGCTTGCCTCCGCTGTGAGTCAGCTGGTCAGCGACACGGAAGGCGAGCTCACCGTCGAGTCCGTGCGCGACTACTACGTGGGTGTTGCGGAGGTCGCCGGATTCGACATCGCGGATCAGGCAGTGGCAGGACGCGCCGACCGTGCCCTGGCTTCGACGCGCCGCGCGCTACAGCTGGGCACGAGCCCCGTCTCTATCTCGGCTGCGCTCGCCCGCAAGGTGGGCGACATTGCGAAGCTGCACGGCGTGCGCGGCAACCCGGACCAGCTTGCCCGTACGGTCGGCATGCACCCCTATGTAGCCAAGAAGACCATGCAGGTTGCCCGCCAGTGGAGCGGCGACGCCGTCTCGCACGCGGTCATCATCGTCGCCGACCTAGACGCAGAGGTGAAGGGACAGGGCGGCGACCCGCAGTTTGCCCTGGAAAACGCGGTGCGGCGCATCGCCGAACTCGCATGATCGCGCCGGGGGATCTCGCCGTCATCGTCGGGCTCAACCTGGTTGGTGCGGCCGCGCCAGGCCCGGATTTGGTGCTGCTCATGCGCACCGCCACCCGCTCACGGCAGCACGCGTGGGCCGCGAACCTGGGCATCCACACCGGTGCCGCGTTGTGGTTCGCCCTTACGATTTTCGGGGCGGCAGCGCTGCTCAACGCGGTGCCCCAGGCCGTCACCGCCATCCAGATCGTCGGCGGTGCCGTGCTTGTTTGGATGGGGCAGCGTAACCTGCGCGGGGGTCTGCGCGACCGCCACAACCCGCCCGCTGACCTCGACGAAGCCGTGCAGCGCCTAGGATCCGTTCGCTCTGCCTACACCCGCGGGCTGATGACCAACTTGGCAAACCCGAAGATCGTGGTGGCGCTGACGGCGATGATCGCGCCGTTGTTGCCTCCGAACCCCTCCCTGGCCACTGCACTTATTGTGCTGGCGTCGCTGTGGCTCAGCTCCTTCGCGCTGTTCGGCGCGGTCGTGCACGTCACCTCCACGGAACGCGTGCGGCGCTCCTTACTGCGCGCCGGACCCTACATCGACATCGCCGCCGGCGCGTTCTTCATGGTGGTCGGCACCCTGCTCGCGGCGCGTGGGCTGTGCGAGGCCATCTAGAGCAACCCGCGAACGCAAAACGCCCCGCTCGGCGACGAAAATGCCGACGGGCGGGGCGGAAGCGAAGCGGAACCTAGTCCATCTTGTTCAGGGCGCGAGCCATGTTGGACTTCTTATTCGCCGCGGAGTTGCGGTGGAACACGCCCTTGGTCACGGCCTTGTCCAGCTTGCGGGAAGCCACGCGCAGCTGCGCCTCGGCAGCAGCCTTGTCGCCGGACTCCACAGCCTCACGGAACTTGCGGATCTCGGTGCGGGTGGCGGAGCGGACGGACTTGTTGCGCATGCGGCGCTTCTCGTTGGTGAGGACGCGCTTCTTCTGCTGCTTGATGTTTGCCATCTGTGCAATACCTCTTGGTTTCTCAATCGAACATGGATGTCGTCGTCCCGGCCAGGGCATTGCGTGCGCGGCTTTGGTTATGAACGCGGACCCAAGGTCCTGTCCGCGTAGCTGCGCACACCCGTCAACGGCCGGCAACGGGCAACTTGAGCAGAATACCAGCCGGCTCTTACCAGGCCAAACCGTCTACGACCACTGGAAGCGCTCACGCAGGGTGTTGGCCACCCGCTCGAAGCGGCGCTGGGGCACGGTGGTGCCTCGCCGGTGCACGTCGGCTTCCGGCACCACGAGCGTTTTGTCCAGCCGGACCCAACACGGGCTTCCCGACGCGTCCCAGTCACCGGGGCCGATTTCAAACCAGCGGTCGTCGTCCGCGTGTTGCTCCTCCGGGGAGATGAGCAGGCCCAGCACATCCCGGTACTCCCTGCCCACCACCAGCATGGAGCGCTCCCGCGGTGGCTGCGACGGCACGGTCACCCACACAACCTCGCCGGGCTCCGCGCCGCCGTCCATGTCCGGGGCGTAGTAGACGTTGCGGGGCACGGCACCAGTCGGGCGCACGTTCACGCGCGAGGCGTGGTTGCGACGGTGCTCGATCTGGTTGGTCACGCGCTCATGCAACAGCGCCAAACCTTGGTCGAGCGAGGCCGTGTGCGGCCGCCCACCTTTGCGCCTGAATCGCTCGAACGCCACGTGTGCACCTCCGGTTGCAGTTACGGGCAACCTTAAGCCGTCGAGCCTGCCGGTACAAGGGGTTTCTGTTGCCCAGTTGAAACTTCTTCGCGTTCGGGGCTGACATCCCGCAGCGCCCACAGCAACAGCGCGGTCGTGCCAACCGTCACCAGCGAGGACATGATGGTGTCCGCGGGCAGGATTTCCGTCTCGGTGGGGTCTGACAGTGCCAGCGCCCCGTAGCCGAACACCATCAGGTTGCCCACGGCGTGCAGCACAATCGGCGCCTCTAGGCCACCGGTGCGCCACGCCAGCAGGGAGGTGCATAGCGCGAAGATGGCAATGTCAACCAGCCCCACCCAGTTGTAGACGTGGCTGGCCACAAACAATGCGCCCGGCACCAGGTACGCCAACCACGCGGGCCAGCGCCACTGGCCCAGGATTTGGGGCAGCGCGCCGCGAAAGACAAACTCCTCGGCCGCGGACTGCAACGGCACCGCAATCAGCAGCGCGAGGAGTAGCTTGGCCCGGAACGGGTTGAAGATTGGCTCGGGGGAGGCCGTGAGGACGTCGATAAGCACCTGCACCCCGTAGACTGCCCCGACCACCCCAAGTGCACGGGCGAAGACGCCCCACCGCCACCGCAACGCCCGGGAGATGAGCGCGCGCGGGTTGCGGCCCGCGATGCGGGCGGCGATAAAGGGCGCCGGCAGTATCGCCGCAATGGCGAGTACCTCGATCAGCGGCATCAGCGGGTCGGCGGAATTTTCCGCCATGTCCACCCCGGAAAGCTCAGCGGCGAAGCCGAGCGGGATGAAGATGACGACGCTGAGCACCGTCGCTAGGACGGCCAACGCCACAAATTCGATAAGCGGGCGCCACCACGCGTTCGCGCGGTAGCGGTGGGCGAGTCCGAGGCGGTAGTACGGCATGCTGCATACCGTAGCGCGGCGCACGCGAAGTAGAATGTGGCAATTATGGCCGCCAAACCGACAAACTTTGCAGAGGACACGT
Organism: Corynebacterium ureicelerivorans; assembly: GCF_000747315.1. NCBI lineage: Bacteria > Bacillati > Actinomycetota > Actinomycetes > Mycobacteriales > Corynebacteriaceae > Corynebacterium > Corynebacterium ureicelerivorans. Next base: position 1,735,262 of record NZ_CP009215.1, on the reverse strand, counting down.
TCACGGACCCGCAGCGGATCCGTAACTTCTGCATCATCGCGCACATCGACCACGGCAAGTCCACACTGGCAGACCGCATCCTGCAGCTGTCCAACGTGGTCGACGAGCGCGAGATGCGCGACCAGTACCTGGACAACATGGACATCGAGCGCGAGCGTGGCATCACCATCAAGGCGCAGAACGTGCGCCTGCCGTGGGTGCCGAAAACCGGCGACCACGTGGGCGAGCAAATGGTGCTGCAAATGATCGACACCCCAGGCCACGTGGACTTCTCCTACGAAGTCGCGCGCAGCTTGGACGCGTGCGAAGGGGCGATTCTGCTTGTTGACGCAGCCCAAGGCATCGAGGCCCAAACCCTGGCCAACCTCTACATGGCCATCGACAACGACCTCGAGATCATCCCGGTGCTGAACAAGATCGACCTGCCGGCGGCGGACCCGGAGAAGTACGCGCTTGAGATTGCCAACATCATCGGCTGCGAGCCGGAGGACGTGCTGCGCGTTTCCGGCAAGACGGGCGAGGGCGTGCCGGAGCTCCTGGACCGCGTGGTGGACCTGATTCCTTCTCCATCCTCCCCGTCGGGCGCGTCAGCGACCGACGCGGATGCCCCGGCGCGGGCGCTGATTTTCGACTCGGTCTACGACACCTACCGCGGCGTGGTCACCTACGTGCGCATGATGGACGGCAAGCTCGAGCCGAACCAAAAAGTGCTGATGATGAACACGGGCAAGACGCTCGAAATCTTGGAAATCGGCGTGGTCTCGCCCACGATGAAGAAGACGAAGGGCCTGGGCCCCGGCGAGGTGGGCTACCTCATCACCGGCGTCAAGGACGTGCGCGACACCCGCGTCGGCGACACCGTCACCTGGGCTTCTAAGGGTGCTACGCAACCCTTGGAAGGTTTTGAAGAGGTCAAGCCCATGGTCTACTCGGGCCTGTTCCCGGTCTCGCAGGAAGACTTCCCGGCGCTGCGCGAAAGCCTGGAAAAGCTGCAGCTTAACGACGCATCACTGACCTGGGAACCGGAAACCTCCGTCGCCCTCGGGTTTGGGTTCCGCTGCGGCTTTTTGGGGCTGCTGCACATGGAGATCACCCGCACCCGCCTGGAGCGCGAGTTCGACCTGGACCTCATCTCCACCGCGCCTTCCGTGACTTACCGCGTAGTGGCCGAAGACGGCTCTGAGCAGATCGTGCACAACCCGTCGGACTGGCCCGGCGGCAAGATCCCCGAGGTCTACGAGCCGATTGTGAACATGACCATCATCGTGCCCCAGGAGTTTGTGGGCGCAACGATGGAGCTGTGCCAGTCCAAGCGCGGCCAGATGAAGAATATGGAGTACCTCTCCGAGGACCGCGTGGAGCTGCGCTACATCATGCCGCTGGGCGAGATCATCTTCGACTTCTTCGACATGCTGAAGTCCCGCACCAAGGGCTACGCCTCGTTGAACTACGAGGAGGCCGGCGAGCAGCTCGCGGATCTGGTCAAGGTGGACATCCTGCTGCAGGGCGAGCCGGTGGACGCGTTCTCCGCCATCGTGCACCGGGACTCCGCGCAGTGGTACGGCAACAAGATGACCAAAAAGCTCAAGGAGCTCATTCCGCGCCAGCAGTTCGAGGTGCCGGTCCAGGCCGCGATCGGCTCGAAGATCATCGCGCGTGAAAACATCCGGGCGTTGCGCAAGGACGTGCTGTCCAAGTGTTACGGCGGCGACATCTCCCGCAAACGCAAGCTGCTGGAGAAGCAGAAGGCCGGTAAGAAGCGCATGAAGAACATCGGCTCGGTCACCGTGCCGCAGGAAGCGTTCGTGGCGGCCCTGTCCACCGACGGCGAGGAGTAGGTCCTTCTCCCGCTCCCCAATGACGGATGCTGCATCGGCCCCTTAGTGCCAGGGTGGTTGTGAACGACGAACCGTAGGAGGTTTTGTTCATGACCGATTCGCAGTTGCCTCAGTTGGTGCCGTCGGTGTTGACGTCGGCTCCGGCTGTTGAGGTCCCGGTGGTTGCCCGGAAGGTCAAGCCTAAGACGTCGCGTGAGGAAGTCGAGGAGATCTTGGCGATGCCGCCGCGTGTGCTGGCGGTGGGGGAAGTGCTCGATGATGAGACGTTAGCGTCGCCTGAGTCGGTGGCGTTCGTGTTCTCCCCGTACCGCACGACCGGTTCCGGTAGTTGGTTTCATCCAGCACAGCAGCGGCAGATGATCACGATTTACAACGTGTTGCCCTATGGGACGAAGGGCCTGTGGTGTGCTCGGCAGGGAATCCAATACCTCAATATCAAGCGTTGGGCCCGCGCATTGCAGAAATCGAAAACCACTGATGACGGCCTTGGCGGTGCCGAGCGTGCCAAACACTTGGCGGATGCTGCCTACCTGGGCAAACCTAGTGCGGAATACATCCGTGAGGTGGTTGTCGAGTACGGGTTAGTACCACATGGCCAGAAAGAAGCGTGGTTGGTTGCGCATGGACTTGGCTCTCACACCGTGCGACGCTGGACAGCAATGGTGGCGGACGGTGATCTGCCGACACGCACAAGGCCAAGGAGGGTTGGAACGTTGACGATGGATGAATGCGCTGAAATTCAGCAGCTGCGCAAGGAAATTTCCGCGCTAACGCAGGACAAGCGCAAGCTGGAACTCGACGCGAAACGCCGGGAAGAAGCAATGCAGCGTGCCCTGGATAAGGCGACGGAAAGGGCAGAGCGGGCTGAGTTGGCCACTGACGTGTTGGGAAAAGCTTTAGCGTCCATGCCAGGAGCACCTGGCGTGGACTCAGACGCGGAGGAAAAGTCCTCACCGACGCCCAACAACGCCTCTACGAGCAAGGACGGCAAGCGGAAGAAACGCTGATCAACCAGCTTGTTTCCGTCGGTTACTCCAAAACGAAAGCAATGGGCATTATCGGCGTGTCGCGCAGCCGGGTCTTCTACGAAACCAATCCGCGCCCACGCACCGACAACCCGATTCCGCATCACCAACGCCGGATCAACCGGTTGCCGGATGCCACTGTGAAACGCATCGTAGAAATACTAGATGGCAATCCGCATTGCGGGGTGGACCAGGTGTTTTACGCCGCGTTGAACAACGGGATCTATCTGGCGAGTCTGCGCAGCTTTTACCGAGTGGCCAAAGCCCATGGCAAACTGTTGCACCAACGCCACAACACCAAAGCCAGACAAGCTACACGCCGCCACACCGCCGCGCCGCCGCATGTGCACGCCACCGCCCCCGGACAGGTGTTGTGCTGGGACATTACGTTTTTGCCTGGCCAGTACTACGGGCAAACCTTCGCGTTGCACATGGTGATCGATCTGTACTCGCGTGCCATCGTCGGGTTCGTCGTCGCCGAACGAGAAAACAGCCAACTTGCAGCAGCGATGTTCGCCGACATCTTCACTCGTTTTCCCGATGTGCACACCGTGCACTCCGACAACGGTGCTGCGATGACCAGCAAACGACTCGGCAAACTGTTCGCCGAACACGGTGTGGCCCGCTCGTTGAACCGGCCGCACACCAGCAACGACAACCCGCACGCCGAGTCGGTGTTTCACACCCTAAAGACCAGGACTTACTATCCGAAAACCTTTACCACGCTGAGCGAAGCCAACGCCTGGGTCAGCGCTTGGGTGCCGGTCTACAACGCCACCCCGCACAGCGGGATCAACTACTACCCACCACAAGCAGTCCTCGACGGCACCTGGATACAACTGCAGCACAAACGTGAAGAAGCGATGCGAACCGCACTGAGCCAAGGCGCCATCACACAACTACCGGACACCAAAGCCAGCACAAGCCTTCCAACAGAAGTCAGCATCATCCGCACCACCACCCAAACCGCCCCACCCCCACAACCCATCACGATCTAACACCCAAACCCGTTCACAACCACTTGACACAAAGCGGGCGATGTAACATCTGTCATTTTGCCCAGGTGGTGACTGGAGCACATGCAACATCCGTCATCGCCGGTCATCCGGCACTCCCAATCGCTTGCGCAGCTCCGACTCGACTACCTGGACGCACATCTGCATACTCTTCGACCCCGCGCGCGGTACCGCCCAGCCGTGAAGCATCGACGTGAGATTGATCGTGGTGTCTAGCTGGCGTTGTTCGTGCTCCCAATGGTGGCGGCCGTCGAACATGATTCCCAGCTTCAGGTCTGGAATAGCGAAATCGAACGTGGTGACCACCCTCCCGCCCACCACCAGGGGATATTGCTCCACCAGCAGCACGCCGTACTTCTTCGCTACCGGCTGAAGGAGGAGACGCAGCTCTGTCTCTTTCGGGGAGTCTGCGGTCGCGCGGGACAGTTGTATAACCTTTGTCATCCATCGTTGGTTCAGCTGGCCCGTTGTCGCGTTGTTCACCTCAGTTACCTGCAGGTTCAGGTATCGTCGCACACAGTCGACCAGCTGCACCGCTCTCACGACCTCAGCTTGCACGCCCGGCACCGGCTCTGTTTGCCAGGAGTGTTCGCCCCGGCGTATCTGCTGCAGTGCCTGGGCTGTAGCCCGCGCGGGCGTGGCCACACGGATGGGAACGCCCCGGTGTGTGAGCGTCCATGTCTCTGTGTGAGGTGCTCTCAGCCTGGAGATTGCCGGGGCGAACGCTGAAGCCGGCGAGCAGCGACCTATGGGGGCGCGCAGCGTCGTGTCTGCACCCTCCACCAAAAACGGTAAGCCGTAGAGTGCCAACGCGGAGAACCCGCAAACTACGCTTCCGGGACGCTCGTAGGCGTGGACCACTGCCCGCACGGCCGCCGGGACGTCGTAGCGTTCGCTGCGCGGGTGGTGCCTCGCCGCAAGATTCACGGTCCAACGATCCCGCCCGTATGACTCATGAACGAACCGTGCGTCGCTGATCCGCAGGTAGGTCCGTCCACGCTCGAGTTGCGACGCGTTCACTATTACCGGCGAAAATTCGATTTCCATTCCGTCGTGCATAGGTATACGACGCAGCGAAAACTCCTGCAGTTCCTACAATCTCCGCATGCGCGAAATTGAGATCACCCGCGGCGGCTTCACCGTGTTCGCTCGCGTTGTCGGCGACCCCGACGCCCGGGCGCTGCTGTACCTCCAAGGCGGGCCAGGCTTTCCGGCGCCGCGGGAGCGCTTCGAGTGGATGAACGTGGCGCTTGCCCGCGGATACCAGGTGGTGCTGCTGGACCAGCGCGGAACGGGCCGCTCCACAAGGATTGATGCTGCGACGCCGGAGCTCATCAGCACCGATGTGCTCACCCGCCTGCGTGCCGACGAGATCGTCGCCGACGCCGAGTCGGTGCGCGAGGAGTTGGGGCTGGACCAGTGGGACGTGCTGGGGCAGTCGTTCGGCGGGTTCTGCTTGCTGCACTACCTTGCCGTACGCCCGGAGAGGGTGGGCAGGGCGTTGTTTACCGGAGGGTTGGCGTCGATAAGCACAGGCCCCGAGGACGTGTACCGAGCGACGTTTGCGAAGCTGAAACGCCGCCACCTGCAGTTCAACGAGCAGTACCCCGCGGCCGAGCGAAAGGTGCTCGAGGTGTGCCGCCATCTCGACGCGCAAGAGGAATTCTTACCCACAGGCGAGCGTCTCAGCGCGAAACGGCTGCGCACGGTGGGCATCGAGCTGGGCCGCGAAGGTGGTTTCGCGTCGCTCGCGCGGCTGTTTGAGGCGCCGTTCCACACCAACGGCAGGCTCCGCACAGACTTCCTGGCGGCGGTGGGGGATCGCGTGAGCTTTGCCAAAGGGCCGCTGTACGCCGCGGTGCACGAGTCCATCTACGGTGGTACCGTGCCGGGGGCGACGGCGTGGGCGGCCGAGCGGGTGTCCGCCGAGCTGGACGGCTTTGCGCCCGACGCGAGCCCCGATGATGCGGAGTTTTACCTCACCGGCGAGCACATCTTCCCGTTCCAATTCGCCGAAGACCCGGCGCTGCGCCCATTTTCGGCCGCCGCCGATGCGCTGGCGCAGAAGGACGACTGGTCAAACCTCTACGCGGGCTTGGTCGGCGGCCACGACGCGTACGCGGCGGTCTACACCGACGACATCTTCGTTCCGCGCGAGCAGTCGCTAGAGACCGCGTCGCACATCGGCGCGCAGGTCTTTGAGACGGACAGATTCCAGCACGATGGGCTGCGCCGCCATGGCAAGGCGGTGCTGGGCCGCCTGCTGGACATGGCGGGGATTTAGACCGACGGCAGCGTATCAGCCGCAGATGGGTAGGACGGCTGCGCGCCGGGCCGTGTGACGGAAAACGCGCCGACGCGGCAGGCGAAGCGGGCGGCGTCCACCATGGAGTCGCCGGCCAAGAGGCGGTGGCAGAAGGCGCCGGCGAACGCGTCGCCCGCGCCGACGGTGTCCACGGCATCCACGTTGGGCGATTCGATGTGGGTCAGCTCGCCGCCGGAAGCGACCAGCGCGCCGGCCGAGCCGAGCGTGAGCACAACGGAGGCGAACCCGGCGTCCAGCAGGCGGCGGGCGAGCTCCTCCGGGGTGCCTGCGCCGTCCAACCCGAGCTGCTGTAGCACGAGGCCAGCCTCGTGCTCGTTCGCCATCAGCGGATCGGCTCGCAGGAGTGCCTCGCGCGGCACGTCGACAACGGGTGCGAGGTTGACCACGACGCGGCCACGCGCCAACTCCACGGCACGAGCGAAGCCGTCGGCAGGGATTTCGCCCTGCAGCAGTACCAGCTCGGCGGCCTCGATCGCCGCGGCGTGCCGCTGCACAAGCTCGGCGCCCACCAGCGCGTTCGCCCCCGGCACCACGAGCACGGTGTTCTCGCCGCCAGCGGCCACGGTGATCACGGCCAGGCCCGTGACGTCCTCCACGTCTTCCACGTGGGCAAGGTCCACGCCGGCGTCGCGCAGCAGCGCTGTGGCGGGCTCGGCGTTCGCGTCGGCTCCGACTGCGCCCACCAGCACCACCGGGGTGCCGAGCTTGGCGGCGGCGACGGCTTGGTTGGCGCCTTTGCCGCCGGCGGTGATCCCGCCGCCGGAGCCCATGAGGGTCTCACCCGGGGTGGGGTGGCGCCCCACATTGACGGTCAGGTCGGCGTTGATGGATCCGACGACGCACAAACTCATGGGCGCCAACTTACAGCCTTACAGCACAGCCTCGAGCAACTGTCGTGTGTACGGGTGCTGCGGCGCCGCCCAAATCTCCTCGGTCGTACCGTGCTCGACGATGCGCCCGTGCTGCATCACCGCCACAGTGGGGCACAGCTCGCGCGCGACCCGCAGGTCGTGGGTGACAAAGATCAAGGTGTTGGTCCCGACCGTGTCGCGCAGCAGGTCCATCACATGGTCTTGAATGGTGGCGTCGAGGGCGGAGACGGGCTCGTCGGCAAGCAAAATGCCCGGGCGCGGGGCGGCGGCGCGCGCGATGGAGATGCGCTGGCGCTGCCCGCCGGAAAACTGCCGCGGCGTGCGCTCGCCGGTGCCCGCCAGGCCCACCAGCTCCAACACCTCGTCGGCGCGGGCGGCATCCACGCCGGCCTCAGCTATCGACGTCCTCACGGCCATCCGCGGATCCAGCGACGAGTACGGGTCTTGAAAGACCATCTGCACCTCGCCCGCTACGCGCACGGCGCCGCTGGTCGGCTCGCGCAGCCCGGCGATGAGGTGCAGCAGCGACGTCTTGCCGGAGCCGGACCCGCCTACGATGGCGAGCCGCTCGCCCGCGCGGACGGTAAGGGTGACGTCGTCGACGGCCAGGGTCTCCCCGCGCTGCAGGGACACGCCCTCGAGCGTCACCACCGGTTCGCCGAGGGGCAGGGGAGCGGCGGGCGGTCCTGGCTCGGCCGCAGCGGCCAGCGTCAGCGCGTAGTCAGAGTCGCCGGGGACGATGCGCCCGCCCTGGAACACGAGCACCCGGTCGGTCATGCGGCGCACCACCGCCAGGTCGTGGGAGATGAACAGCAGTGCCATGCCGCGCTCGCGCACGAGCCGGTCGAGTAGCTCCAGGATCTCCGCCTGCACGATGGCATCCAGCGCGGTGGTGGGCTCGTCGCAAATGAGCACGTCCGGGTTCTGCGATAGTGCCAACGCAATGAGCACGCGCTGGCGTTGCCCGCCGGATAGCTCGTGCGGGTACGCGCCCGGGCGGTCCACGCCGACCTCCCGGAGCAGGTCGCGGGGCACAAGCCGGCCGATTTTCTTCAGCGGATCCAGCGCCGTCATCGGTTCTTGGAACACCATCGCCACCGTGCTGCCGCGAACGCGCCGGCGGACGCGATCGGGGGTGCCCACCATCTCGGTGCCGTCGACGGTGATAGAGCCGGTGGCCGGCAGATCGCTCAAGCCCATGATGGAAAGCGCCGTGACGGACTTGCCCGAGCCGGATTCGCCGATGATGCCCACGCGCTCGCCAGGGCCCACCGCAAACGTGATGTCGTCCAGGATGCCGGGGATGGTCAGGTGTTTAACGTCGATCATCAGCGTGTCCCAACAAGTTGAATCCCAGCACCGTCAGCGCTATCGCCGCGCCCGGCCACAGCGCGAGGTGCGGAGTTGTGGCTAAGTATGGCTGGGAGGCCTGCAGCATGCGCCCCCAGGACGCGTAGGGTGCCGGCGCGCCCAGGCCCAAAAACGACAGCCCCGCCTCGGCCAAGATGGCCAGCGCGACCGCGACTGAGACCTGGGTGAGCACGATCGGCCAGATGTTGGGCAGCACATGGCGCCGCGCAATCACCGGCCCGGGCACCTTGGCCACCCGCGCGGCGAGGATGTAGTCCTGCTGCATCACCTGCAGCGCGCCCGCGCGCGCAACGCGGACAAACCCGGGGACGCCAGCGATGCCGATGGCCAGCACCACAATCCAGACGGATGCGCCAAACACCGCGGTGAACACGATGGCGAGCAGCAGCGCCGGGAACGCGAGCAACAGATCCGCCCCCGCCATCACCACGCGCGAGGCCCCGCGCCGCATACCTGCCCAGATCCCCAGTGGCACGCCCACCAGGGCGGATATCCCCACTGCCCCCACGGCAACGGTGAGCGTCAGCCGCGCGCCGTCCATCACGCGCGAGAGGATGTCGCGGCCGAACTGGTCCGTGCCCATCCAGTGCGCGGCCGAGGAGCCCTGCAGCCGCGCGGCGACGTCCGCCTGCAGCGGGTCGCACGGCGTCCACGCCAAGGACACGAGCGCCGCGACGGCCACGAGGGCGACAATCGCCGCGCCAACTGTGCGCTGCCAGCTCATGCTTGCCTCCGAATCCGCGGATCCACCACCGCGTACGCAAGGTCCACGATGAGGTTCACCACTAGGGTGAACGCGACGAGGAGCATCATCACCGTCTGCACGGTGGCCAGGTCGCGGTTGCCCACTGCGTCGAGAAGCATGGTGCCCAAGCCCGGAATGGTGAACACCCGCTCGATCACCACCGCGCCCACCACCAGCGACGCCAGCTGCACGCCCGCCACCGTGATCACCGGCAGCGCCGCGTTGCGCAGCGCCGACGAGAACAGCACTGTGCCTATCGACGCACCCAAGGCCCTGCCCGTGCGGACATAATCCCTGCCCATCTCCTCGCGCACCGCGGCGGCGACGTAGCGCGTGAGGATCGAGGCCTGCACCAGCGCCAGCGACGCCACCGGCAGCACCGCGTGCGCGGGCGTGCCCCAGCCGTTGGCCGGCAACCAGCCCAGCCGAACGGAGAAGAGCGCCACCAGCGCGATACCAACCAGAAACGACGGGACAATGATGCCCACCTGCGACAGCGCGCCCACCACCGCGCCGCCGGGGGAGTGGGAGCGCAGCGCCAGGTAGACGCCCAGCGGCACGGCCACCGCAAGGGACACCGCCATGGCCACAAGCGTCAGCGTCAGCGACACACCTGCGCGCTCAAGCACCGTTTCCGTGATGTCTTTGCCGGAGGCCATCGAGATGCCGAAGTCACCGGTGAGCAACCCACCGATCCAGTCGGCGTACTGCACCGGCAGCGGCTTGTCCAGGCCCAAACGGGCGGTCAGCTCCGCGACGGCCTCCTCGGTGGCGGAAACGCCCAGTGTCACGCGCGCCGGGTCGCCGGGGACCGCGCGCAGCAGGACGAAGATGATCACGCTCGCCGCCGCCAGCAGCAGTACAAAGCGCAGCAGGTGTTTCACCACGGTGCGGATCATTTCTCCACCTCGTTCAACCGCAGGGAGTCGGTGACCACGTTCGGGTCGAGCCCGTGCACGCCGGGCGCGAAGAGCACGATGTTCGGGGCGTTGACCAGGGTGAGGGCCGCCGCGTCGTCCATGATCTGGTCGATCGCGCCGGCCATGTCGCCGGCGGCAATCTGCTCGCGCACCGCCGCGTTGTCGTAACCCAGGTAGTAGTCCGGGTCGGCAAACAGCATGGGCACGTCGCGCGGCTCCACGTGGGCGACAAGGGAGGACTGGTAGTCGTGGCCCTTGAGCACCTGGTTCAGCCAGACAGCGGGGAACTCAACCGTCTCTAGGCGCACGCGGAAGCCGACGTCTCGAAGCTGCGAGTACAGCAACTCACTTGCCTCCTGCGCGTACGGCAGGTTGGGCACGGTGATGGTGATGTCCGGCGTGCGGCCCGCCAGCAACTCGCGCGCCTTCTCCGGGTCGAAGGGGTAGTAGTCGCGGCCGGGGAACCACGGGTCTGTCGGCGGCACCGGCACCCCGCCGGTATCCGTGGCGAGCCCGTTGTAGACCACCTCGTTGATAGCCTTCCGGTCCACGGCGTAGGCCACAGCGCGGCGTACGTCCGGGTCGTCGAACGGGGCGCGCTGGTTGTTCATGGAGAGCAACACCTCGCCGTTGGTGGTGCCCACCTCGACGCGGATGTCCTGAGGCAGCGTCTGAATCAGCTGCGGCGCCTGCATCGCCCACACTACGTCTGCGTCGCCGACGCGCAGGGCGTTGACGGCGGAGACCGGGTCGTCGAAGTAGCGGATGGCCGCGTCGCGGGCAACGGGCCCGCCCCAGTAGTCCTCGCGCGCCGCGAACTGGATCTGTTCGCCCACGTCGAAGCGCTGCACGGTGTACGGGCCGGTACCCAGCGGCGCGGTGGCGAGGTCGTCCACGCCGTCCGGCGTCATCATCGCGCCGGTGAGCGTGCCCATGGACCACAGCCACGCGTCCTCGGCCGCCGTCCCGCCGTCAACGCGCACGCGCAACGTGTGTTCGTCGAGCACCTCCACGCCGCTCACGGGCGCCATCTGGGCCTTCAGCCCGTTCGTCCACTCGTCTTGCACGTAGTGGATGGAAAACGCGGCGTCGTCCGCGGTGAACGGTTTGCCGTTGGCGAAGGTGACGTCGTCGCGCAGGTGGAAGGTAAAGGCGCCGCCGTCGCGGTCCCAGCTGCGGGCGAGGAAGGGCTCGGGCGTGCCGGAGGCGTCGATACGCACCAGCGTTTCGTAGACGTTGCCGACCAGCGCCTGGGGCGCGGCCGCGCCGCCGGTGGTGGTGAAGTCCAAACCTGCGGGGGCTGCGGACGCCGCCACGACGACGGAATCGCGGTCGTCGGTCTGACTACATGCGGCCAGAGGAAGGGCCAAGGCGGCAGCTGCCGCCAGTGTCCGGACATGCATGCCGTGAGACTACTGGACGCGCGGCCCCACCTTGAATCCGAGGGGCAGCAATCCGCGGCTAGTTCCAGGCCTCGGCGAGGATCTCCATAGAGCGGCCCGTCTCTTCGTGGCTGCCGGCCTGCAGGGAGATCATCAGCTCGTCAGCCTGGGCGGTGGCGCGGAAGTTCTCCAAATACTCCGCCACCTGCTCGCCGGTGCCTTCGGCGGTATAGCGCAACATGTCCGTGATCTGGCGGCCCTGGTAGGAGTTGACCACGGTGTCCAGCTGGTCGTCGCTGAGCTGCTTGCCCTGGCGGCCCATGAAGGCGCGGACGCGGTTGCGGTGCACGACGGTGGTCTGGCGCTTCGCGTCCTCTTCGGTGTCCGCGGCGGTCACGTTCACCGCGGCGATGCAGTACGGCTCGGGGTGGTTCTCGGACGGCTGGTAGTTGTCCCGGTAGTAGGCGGTGGCCTGCTCTAAGTGCTGCGGCGCGAAGTGCGAAGCAAAGGCGTACGGCAAGCCCAGCTGCGCGGCCAGGGAGGCGCCGAACATGGAGGAGCCGAGGATGATCAGCGGCACGTTGGTGTTAAAGCCCGGCACGGCGGTCACGCCCGGCAGGGGCGAGGTGTTGGACAGCCAGGCCTGCAGTTCCTGCACGTCCTGCGGGAAGTTCTCGGCGGCGCGCGGGTCGCGCCGCAGGGCACGACCGAGGGTCTGCTGGTCGGTGCCGGGCGCGCGGCCAAGGCCGAGGTCGATGCGGCCGGGGTAGAGCTCCTCCAGCATGCCGAACTGCTCGGCGATGACGTAGGGGGAGTGGTTGGGCAGCATGACACCGCCGGAGCCCAAGCGGATGCGGCTCGTCTTCGCGCCAATGTGCGCGATCAGCACAGCGGGGGCGGACGAGACGATGGTGGACATGTTGTGGTGCTCGGAGTACCAGATGCGTTCGTACCCGAGGGCTTCCGCCTGCTGGGCGAAGGCCACGGAGCGCTGCATCGCTTCGCCGATGGTCTCGTCGGGGTAGCGGATGCAGAAGTCGATAAGCGAAAGTGGGGCGTTCATGCGCCCCACCGTACGCCGTTTGCTTAGCGACGACCGCTTCGCCGATGTCAGTCCTTCGCCTGCAGAACCGGCACGGCGTCGCCCTCGGCGGACAGGTCTTCGCCCTCCACGGATTCCATCGTGCCCGGGATCATGGCGGGCTTCGGGCGGGCAAAGTCGATGACCAGGCCGATGAGGAACGCGACGACGACCGGCACGATCCAGCCCAGGCCGTCTTCGAACATCGGCGCCCACTGGACGATCGGGGTGAGCGCGTCCGCCCCCCATTCCAGCGAGATGAGCGTCTCGATGGCGGACCACACCACGGAAACCCACAGCGGGACGAAGAACGCCCAGCTGAAGCGGGTGCGTGCCCGGAAGGCCGGCTCGATGAGCGTGAGCGCGATCAGGGTGATCGCCGGCGGGTAGAGGAAGCCGATCACGGGCGCGGCGATGGTCATGACAAACTCCAGGCCCTGGGTGGCCATGATCATGGAGGCCACGGCGAAGACGACGGCCCAGACGTGGTAGGCGCCGGGGAACTGCTCGGAGAAGTACTCGGCGGTTGCGGTGATCAGGCCGACCGCGGTGGTGAGGCAGGCCAGGAGCACGATGGCGGAAAAGACAGCCTGGCCGGCGCCGCCCATGGTGAGGTTTGCGGCCTCTGCCAGCAAGCCGGCGCCGTTGTCAAAGTTGGCTGCGCCCGGCATGACGCGGCCGATGAGGCCTAGCCCGACGTAGACCAGGCCCAGCATGATGCCGGCCCCGACGCCGGCTGCGATGGTGCCGCCGACGAGTTCCTTGCCCTCGTTGAAGCCGCGGTGGCGCAGGGTGGAGATGACCACGATGGAAAACGCGAGCGCCGCGATGGAATCCATGGTGAGATAGCCCTCGAGCAGGCCGGCAGTTAGCGGGCCGTCGTCGTACGGCGCGTTCGGGGTTGCGGGCTCGGCGGTCCAGCGGAAGGCGGCCACCGAGATCATCGCCACCAGCAGCACGAGCAGGGCGGGGGTGAGGAATTTGCCCAGCTTCTCCATGATGGTGGTCGGGTTCCAGCTCAACACCAGCGCGATGCCGAAGAACAGCACGTTGAAGATGGCGGATGCCCCAAAGGAGTCGAGGCCGAACAGCGGGGTCACCGCGGTTTCAAAGGACACCGCGCCTGTGCGGGGCAGGGCGTAGAACGCGCCGATGGATAGATACGCCATGACGGGGAAGACCACGCCAAATGCGGTGCCGGCGCGCTGGGCCAGGTCGCGCAGGTTCGAGCCGGACAGCGCGATGGCGATCACGGCGAGCACTGGTAGCAGGGAGGCGGTGAGGAGGAAGCCGATCAGCGCGGGCCAGAAGTTGTCGCCCGCCTCCACGGCCAGCATGGGCGGGAAAATGAGGTTGCCCGCGCCGAAGAACATGGAAAACAGTGCGAGGGCGGTGACGATGATCGCGCTATTCGACCGCTTCGACCCCCCGCCCTTTCCCGGCGACGCCGGCTGTGAAACCGCTGTGGAACCCATTGGTAGACCTCTCTTGACAGGTTGAAATGGCCTACAGCATAAACCAGCCTATCGCCTGATGGGAACTAGGTTTCATAAAGTGAAACGTCAGAGTGATTCGACCGCGTCGCCGATGCGCCGCACCGCCTCTTCGAGGATCTCCGGGCTGGTGGCGAAGTTCATCCGCGCGCGGTGCTCGCCGCCGGGGCCGAAATCCACCCCCTCGTTCATGGCCACCTTCGCGTGGCCGCGAAGCCACGCGGCCGGCTTTTCGGTGTCGAGCTTCGTGCCCTTGAAGTTCAAGAACATCAGGTAGGTCGCCTGCGGCACCTCGATCTCGATGCCCGGCACCGCCTTAGGCAGGTGCTCCACCAGCCAGTCGCGGTTGGCCTTCAGCTGGGCGACCTCTTCGTCTAAAAACTCGCGGCCGTGGTCGTAGCAGGCCTCGGCAGCCACGATGCCGAGCGTGCCCACCCCGTCCTTCGCCACCGGGGAGACCGCGTTCCACGCCTGCACGTCCTCGTCGTTGGAGAGGATCAGCTGCGCGCACTTCAGGCCCGCCACATTCCAGGCTTTCGACGTCGCCGTGACCGTGATGCACACGTCCGGGTTGTTCGCCGCCGCGCAGACGTGCGAGCCCTCGTAGACCAGCGGGGCGTGGATCTCGTCCGCGATGACGCGAGCGTTGTACCTGCGCGCCAGCGCGCAGAGCTCGTCCAGCTGCGCCTTGGTGAACACGTAGCCGCCTGGGTTGAACGGGTTGGTCACGATGATGCTGCCCGCGCCGTTTTGGAATGCGGCCTCCACCTCGTCCAGATCGAGGCCCCCGGCGGAGCTGACGTCGATACGCGTCCGCCCCGCTACCTGCGCAACGTCTAAGAACGGGAAGTAGGCGGGCACCGGCACCACAACATCGCCCTCGGTGAGGTACTGGATGGCCAGCATCACGCCGCGCACGACGTCCGCGACCGGGAAGACTTTGGCCGGGTCCGGGCGCCAGCCGTACCGCTCGGCGTAGAAGTCGGACACGGACTCGCCCAAGCGGTGCGCGTGCGGTGCGGGGGTGTAGCCGAACATCTCGCGCTCGGCGGCGTCCACGATCGCTTGCTTGACGGCAGGCGCGGTGGGGAAGTCGCTCTCCGCGATGAAGAGGGGCAGGACGTCAGTGTCGAACTGTGTCCACTTCCGCGTGCCGCGGGCTTGCAGGGTTGGCAGGTCGGGGAATTGCATGGCTTCTACGGTAGCCACGCGGGGTGCTCATGCCTACTCCTCGCCGTCTTCACTCGCCGTCTTCACTCTCTGCGCCCTCGACGTGGAAGCCGAATGCCTTGAGCCGCGCCCGGTCTGCGGCGGAGGACGACGCGGTCAGGCGCAACAGCTCCGAGTAGATGCCGCCGGAGACGGCGAGCTCATCGGGCGAGCCGATTTCGTCGACGCGGCCGTCGCGCAGCGTGATGATCGTGTCCACGCCCGCGATGGTGGACAACCGGTGCGCGATCATGATCGTGGTGCGCCCGACCATCAGCTTGTCCAGGCCGGCCTGCACGGCTCGCTCGGCCTTGGTGTCCAGAGCGGACGTGGCCTCGTCGAGGATGAGCAGCGGCGCGTCCTTCAGCATCGCGCGGGCAACGGCCACCCGCTGGCGCTGCCCGCCGGACAGGCGAAGGCCCCGCTCGCCGATGACGGTGTCGTACCCGTCGGTGAACTTCATGATGAAGTCGTGGGCGTTGGCGCGCTTGGCCACCTCCACGACCTCTTCCAGCGTCGCGTGCGGCTTGCCGTAGGCGATGTTTTCAAACACGGAACCGGAAAACAGCGCGGCCTCCTGGAACACCACGCCTGTGGTGGCGCGCAGCTTCTCCACCTCCAGCTCGCCGATCTCCTCGCCGCACACGCGCAGCTGCCCCTGCGTGATGGGGTAGAGGCCCAGCAGCAGGTTCACAATCGTGGACTTGCCGCCGCCGGATTCGCCGACTAGGGCGATCTTCTCGCCTTCGTGGGCCGTGAAGCTGACGTTGTGGAGCACGGGCTCGCCGGGGAGGTACTCGAAGGTGACGCCGTCGAAGGCGACCACCGGCTCGCGCACGGCGAGCGGCGCATGCTGGGCGGGCTCGAGCTCCGGCGCGCCCGAGGCGCGCGTCGCCGCCACCAGCTGGCGGTTCGCGGTGGGCTCCACAGGCTCGTCCATGACCTGGAAGTAGTCGCGCGAGCCGGCGATGGCGCGCTGGGCTGAGTCCACGATCCAGCTCATCATGGTCACCGGCTGGCGGGCCATGGTGACCATCTGGATCAACATCACCATCTCTCCGACGGTGAAGTGCCCGTCCAGGGTGCGGGTGAACAGGATGAGGTAGATGGCCAGGAAAATGAGGTTCATGGCAACGCCGCGGGCGGTGTCCATGGAGTGCCACCAGCGCGACTGGGGGCGGGTGATCTCCACGGTGTTGGTGTAGTGGCGGCCGAGCTTTTCCAGCTCGCGCACCTCAGCGCCGTAGGACTTGGTCACCTTCACCTGCCCCACCACCTCGGCGAAGCGCCCGTTGCCTTCGTCGATGTTGGCGTTCTTCTCCTTCTCAAATACCTGCCACCGCTTGGACGTCAGCGCGGTCAGCCACGTGTAGAGGGGAAACAGCAAGGCGAGCAGCACGGTCAGCGGCCAGTAGTAGTACGCGGTGATGCCCAAGATCGCAATCACTTGGATCAGCATGGGCAAAAAGTTGTTGGTGAAGGACTGGACGAACTGCGTCACGTTGGCAATTGAGCGGTCCAGCCGCGCGATAATCGTGCCGGTGACTTGGTTGTCGTAGTAGCGCTGCGGCAGGGCGAGCAGCTTGGCAAAGTAGCGCGTGGACAGGATCTGGCGGATGCGCGCGACCATCACGTCGCCCAAGTAGCCGGACACGTTGCGCAGCAGCGACGCGGACGCCTCGGCGGCGAACAGCGCAATGGCCAGCCAGATGACGGTGCGGGTCGGGTCGGGCAGCGAGGCGTCGCCAAGCGTTGCCACGATCGTGTCCGTCGCTTCCCTGATCAGAAACGGCGACACCAACCCCAGTGCCGCCACCAGGGAGGACACCACCACCACGGCGACGTAGTACGGCCAGAGGGCGGAAGCGCTGCGGGCGACACGCATCAAAGACTGCATAATTTCGACACACTACCCGGGCTGTACAGTGGTGCAGAACGTTCAACAACCCCGCGAGAAAACGAGGCACCCATGTCCCACCGCACCCGCCGCGCGCAAGGCGCCACGCTTGTCGCAGCAGCCATCGCCGCCACGCTGATGCTCACCGCGTGCGCGGACGATGAGGCGGCGCAGGACACGGTCAGCTCCACGCAAGTCACCGCGGCGGAGGACGCGCCCCAGGGCCAGGCCGACGACCGCATCGGCGTGCAGCGCAAGACCTTCGAGGTCGAAGAGGTCGATCCGGTGGAAAGCGACAAGACGAACGGCGAGCGCGTCGAGGACCCGGCCATGGAGCTGTCCTACAAGTGGCAGGGAACGGCCTATTCGGCGGACGGCGGCGCGATCGTCGTGGTGGCGATCACCAACGAGTCGGACGCGCCCCTGCCCGCGGACGCGTTGACGCCCAAGCTACGTTACAACGCCAACAGCAGCTCCAAGCCGGACATGAAGGACGCGGAGTTCCATCTCGACGGCGAAGATGCCGGCGTCGACGTCGTGGGCCTCGACCGCCCGCTCGGCCCGGGGGCGACCGTGAACGCGAAGTACCCGTTCGATGTGTCCACCGGTGAGCTCTGGGACGCGGAGTTCACCATCGGCAACGTCACCTTCAAGGGCAACCTGAACAACTAGCGGGCAAACCGCGCGATCTCCCGGGCGTCGAACCCATCCGCGACGCGGATGTCCACGAGGTCTGCCAGCTCGGCGTCGTCCCAACGGTGCGGGCCAAGCGGGCCGAAGACGCTCGCGTATCGACGGTAGCTTCGCTCCACCCGGCCTGGTGTGTTTTCTGCCAGCTCGTTGAGCTTCGCGCGCGTCAGCGGAGCGGACAGGAGGGCGCGCACCGCCCACTTCCGCTTGGCGTAGGGCGCGCGGGGAAAGACCGGGTCTGCCGCCCACGCGCGGCGGAACTCGCCGGCGTAGTGGTCGCGCCGGCACAGCCAAAGCGCCACCGCAGCGTCTGCGCCCGCGCCGGCCACGGTGACGTTGGTGGGGTCGCCGCCGAACGCCTCGATGTTGCGTTGGATCCAGGAAAGGGCCACAGCCGTATCCGCTACGCCGCGAAAGCGCGCGATGGGGTCCGCGGGGAAGGGGAGGAAGCCCTCAAACCCGGTGCGGTGGGGAACGTGCACGTGCACAAAGCTGACGGTGTCCAGGTCCTGCCCGGCCGGGGCAGTCAACCACACCACCACCGGGCAATCCGCGCCGGGTCGCGCACCGAGCGGGGTGATCAGGGAGAGGGCGTTCGGGTGCGGCGCGGTGGCGTCGATACGCATGCCCTGCTCCAGCGGCACGGGGTCGTCGAACGCGCCGGCTGGCGCGAGGTAGGGCACGGACGCGAACTCGCGCACCCCGCCGCGCGTGCGGCCGCGGATCGTGCCGGCCGCGCAAGTGATGTCGGTATCGCCCATGGGCAAAGCGTAACCGCCTACACTGTCCGCCATGACAAACCCGCTCCTCACCCCCTCGACCCTGCCGTACAACCTGCCGGATTTCGCCAACATCCGGCTCGAGCACGTGGAGCCCGCCTTTGACGTGGCGCTGCAGCGGCACGCGGCCGAGATCGCGGAGATCACCACCGCGGCGGAGCCGACGTGGGAGAACACGGTGGAGGCGTTCGAACTCGCGGGCGCGGACCTGGACCGGGTGATGGCCTGGTTTTTCAACCTGCAGGGCACCGACGCCACCGAGGAGTTCGACGCGGTGGCCGACCGCATCGTGCCCCGGCTCTCCGCGCACGTGGACTCGGTCTACCAAAACGACGAGCTCTACCAGCGCATCAAAGCGGTCCAGGTGCCGGCTGACGAGGAATCGCAGCGGCTTCACGGCGAGTTAACGCGGCGCTTCACCCGCCGCGGCGCCGACCTAGACGCGGCCGGCAAGTCCCGCCTGCAGGAGATCAACCAGCGCCTCTCCGAGCTTTCGGAGCGCTTCGGGCGCAACCTGCTCACTGACACCAAGGCGCTGGCGGTGGCGTTCGAGCGCGAGGAGCTCGCCGGGCTGTCGGAAGACCAGCTCGCCGCCTACGAGCAGGACGGACGCTACGTCGTGCCCATCGAGCTGCCGACCACGCAGGCCCTGCAGGCGGAGCTCGAGGTGTCTGCGTCGCGCCACAAGCTTTTCGACGCATCCCGCGCCCGCGGCCGGGAATCCAACCGCGACATCGTGCTCGAATCTGTACGGCTGCGCCAGGAGCGGGCGAAGCTGCTCGGCTTCGACACCCACGCGGATTACGTCATCGCCGAAGAAACCGCGGGCACAGCGGCGGCCGCGCGGCAGCTCATCGCGGATCTCGCTCCCGCGGCAGCCGCCAACGCCGAGGCGGAGCGCAAACTCGCCGGCGAGCTCGCGGGCCAGGAGCTGGGCGGCGCAGATTGGCCGTACTGGCAGGCAAAGCGCCGCGAGGAAGAGCTCGGCATCGACGAGGCGGAGCTGCGCAAGTACTTCCCGCTCGAGCAGGTGCTCACCGACGGCGTGTTTTACGCCGCGAACCTGCTCTACGGCATCACGGTGGTAAAGCGCGGCGACCTTGCCGGTTACCGCGACGACGTGGACGTGTGGGAGGTGAAAGAGGAAGACGGTACGGGCATCGGCCTGCTGCTGACGGACTACAACGCCCGCCCGTCCAAGCGCGGCGGCGCGTGGATGAGCTCGTTCGTGGACCAGTCCCACCTTGCGGGAACCAAGCCGGTGGTGGTCAACGTGATGTCGGTCAATTCCAACCTGCTCACCATCGACGAGGTCACCACCGTCTTCCACGAGTTCGGCCACGCCCTGCACGGGCTGCTCTCCGATGTGCGCTATCCGTCCCACTCCGGCACTAACGTGCCGCGCGACTGGGTGGAGTTTCCCTCCCAGATCAACGAGAACTACGCGTTTGCCCCCGAAATCGCGCGCAACTACGCCCGCCACGTGGACACCGGCGAGGTCATCCCGCGCCCGCTGCTGGAGGCGCTGGAGGCATCGCGCCAGTTCGGGCAGGGCTTCTCCACTGCCGAGTACCTCGCGGCGAGCGCCATCGATCTCGCGTGGCACTCGCTTGACGACGAGATCCCTTCGGACATCTCGGCTTTCGAGGAATCCGTGCTGCGGCAGTACGGCCTCGACGTGGACGGGTTAGAGCCGCGCTACCGCTCCACCTGGTTCAACCACATCTTCGCCGGCGGCTACTCGGCCGGCTACTACTCGTACCTGTGGGCTGAGGCGCTGGACGCGGACGGCTACCAGCTGGTGGCCGAGGAGGGCATTAACCGCGCCACCGGCGCGAAGTTCCGGGAGGCCATCCTGTCCAAGGGTGCCTCGCGCGACTACGCGGAGGCCTACCGCGCGTTCCGCGGCCGCGACAAAGACACCCGCCCGCTGCTGCAGCGCCGCGGGCTGGCGGGCACTGCGACGGACTCTGTGACCGACGAGCCTTCACCCGTCCAATGAGTTGGCTGATGGGGTTGAGCCCCTGGTTGCAGGTGCTGGTGATCCTCGCCGCCGCGGCCCCTGCATGCGGCGCTGCCGGTTACGCGCTGGTGCGCGGCATCGACGCGATTGCCCGTCGCGTTTCCCGCCGTTGACGCATCCGGCTAGGCTTGTGCCCCATGGCGAACCCCGAAGAGCTGCGTAAGCAGGACCAGAAGCTGCCTAAGCCGCAGCGCAAGTACCCGCAGTCGCGGGTGACCCAGGTGATGTGGGTGCTCATCGCGCTGGTCATCGTCGCTGCAGTGGTGGGTGCTCTCTAGCGAGTGCTTGCGGCGGCGATGCGTCTGAACAGCGGCTCGTCGGGCAGGTCTTCGATGAGCACGGGGGTGCCGGAGGTGTCGCAAAGCGGGATGCGCCAGTTGGGGTACATCTCGCTATTGGTGCCCGGCTGGTTTTGGATGCGGGTGTCGCCCACCATGTCCACCAAGTTTGTGCAGGTCATCGCGGACGGGGTGGACGCGACGAACCTGGTCAGGCCCTCCACCAGGGTGGCCACGTCGTCGTATTCGCCGAGGTCGCGGTCGAGGAAGTCCGCCTCCGCGAGCGGCGTGCCGTCGAAGGCGCCCTCGGCTTGGGCCGCGGCGAGCACCTGGCAGATCCACACTGCGTCGGACGCGTTGAGCTCCTCGAGCGTCTCCGCGACCAGGCCAAGTTCGTGGCGCAACTCGTTGTGCGCGCCCTCTAAGTATCCCGCCGTCGGCGGCAGGTCGTGGGTGCCCACCGCCGTCAGTGCCAGGTTGCGGTACTGCTGCGACGGGCGCGGCACTTCCGGCGGCACCGATTCGAACCACAGCACGGACGTGCCCAAGATGCCTTTATCCCGCAGCACGTCTTGTACCCACGGCTCGAACGTGCCCAGGTCTTCGCCGACCACCACGGCGCCGGCGCGCTGCGCCTCCAGCACGAGCACGCCGACCATGGCCTCGAAGTCGTAGTTCATGTACGCGCCGTGCATCGGCGTGTCCATGCGCGGCAGCCAAAACAGGCGGAACAGCCCCAGGACATGGTCCACGCGGATGCCGCCGGAGTGGCGCAAGACGGTGCGCAGCAGGTCGCGCCACGGCCCGTACCCGGCCTCCGCCAGCTGCTGCGGGTTCCACGGCGGCTGGGACCAGTCTTGGCCTTGCTGGGAGTACTGGTCCGGCGGCGCGCCCACAGATGCGTCGGGCACGAGCACCTCGTGCAGGGTGGCCGCGTCCGCGCCGCCGGGGTGGATGCCCACGGCCAGATCGGTCATGATGCCCAGCCGCATACCCGCCGCCAGGGCGCGTTCCTGCGCCACGCGGCGCTGCTCGTCGGCGATGAACTGCAGCCACATGTAAAACTGCACCAGCTCCTGGGGGTCTTCGCCGGCGTGTTTCGGTGCGCCGTGGTGCTCCGACTCGGAGGCCTGCGCCGCGCACCACTGCGCGAACTGCTCGAGCCCTTCGCCCTCGTCAAGGCAAAACAGCTCGAAGTCCCGGGTGCGTGCGTCGTCCGCGGCAGCAAGATAAAACAGCGTGCGCAGTACCGCCAGCTTCGCGGCGTAGATCCGGTTGCGCTGGAGCGGCTCCGCGGTGTGGTTCATCGCCTTGAGCTCCGCTGCGAGCTCCGCCACGTCCTCCCGGTCCTTATCGTCCAACATGGCGAATTCAGGGACCTGCTCCACGGCGATGTAGATGGGGTTAACAAACCGGCGGGAGGTGGGAAGGTACGGGGAGTCCTCGATAGGCGGGACCGGCTCGGCGGCGTGCACGGGGTTGATCAACAAGTAATCGGCGCCCTCGGCCGCCACTGCCTCGGCGATTGCCCCGAGGTCGTGGAAGTCGCCGATGCCCCACGAGTCCAGCGAGCGCACGGAGTACAGTTGCGCCATCACACCCCACACCGGGTCCCAGACTACCTCCGCGTTGGTGGAAAGCGCGGCCGGCACCACGATCAGCGGGCAGACCTCGTCCAAGTTGTCGGACTCTACGTGCAGCTCGTGGTAGCCGGCGGGCAGGTCGCCCGGTACGTGGAAGGTGGCCTCGCCCCACACCACGCCATCGGAAGCGGTAAACGGCGGGGCCCAGTTCTCGTCCTGGTACGCGTCGCGCGAGGAGCCGTCTTCCAGCCGGATCCAGCTGTGGGCGAAGTGCCCGTCGTGCACGTGCACGTTGAAGTGTTTTTCGGTCCCTTCGGTGGCCACCACGCACAGCGGGAGGGGCCGGGTGGCCCAAAACTCCCGGCGGGCGTGGAGGTGGAAGTGGAGTTCTTCGTCCGAAGGGTCGTCGCTAAGCGAAACGCCCAGCGCACGGAGCAACTTCACAAATGACTCGGCGGGCGGCTCCGTGACCAGCCCGTTCGAGGCGCGGTAGGAGGTGCCAAAGCCGTACGACTCGGCGAGGGCGTGCAGCAGTTCCACGTTGGTCACCCCACGCATTGTGCCAAAGCCGGCCAGCGCACGCTGGGGTAGTGTTGACCACCATGCCTTCAGATGCGCACAC
The DNA here is from genome assembly GCF_000747315.1 of Corynebacterium ureicelerivorans. Classification (NCBI taxonomy): domain Bacteria; kingdom Bacillati; phylum Actinomycetota; class Actinomycetes; order Mycobacteriales; family Corynebacteriaceae; genus Corynebacterium; species Corynebacterium ureicelerivorans. Next base: position 1,712,112 of record NZ_CP009215.1, on the reverse strand, counting down.
GACGGAACTCGGATTCACGCTCAACGACACGGACACGTGCCTAAGCAGGCTGATTCGCACCTGCGAGGAGAGCCCACACTTGGTGCTCTACTACCGTCCGCGCAACTACGAGTGGGTGTCCGTCACCGCCGCAGAGTTCCTGCAGGAGGTCTACGACGTGGCCAAGGGGCTCATCGCCGCGGGCATCGAGCCGGGGGACCGCGTGGCCATCTTGTCGTCCACGCGCTACGAGTGGTCGCTGCTCGACTTCGCCATCTGGGCTGCCGGCGCCGCGTCGGTGCCCATCTACCCGTCGTCCTCCATGCACCAGATCCAGTGGATCCTGGAGGACTCCGGCGCGAAGATCGCCTTCACCGAAACGCGCGACCACACGCAGCTGATGAGCCCGTTTTTGCTGGACGAGACGGGCAAGCCGAAGTTCGCGGACTCCCCGTCCAAGCTCGAGCACATCTACGAGTTCAACGCCGCCGGGGTGGAAACCATCAAGTTTGAGGGCCGAGACGTGGAGCAGTCGCGTGTCGACGAGCGGGTCCGCGCCACCCGCCACGAAACCCTGGGCTCTATCGTGTACACCTCGGGCACGACCGGGCGACCCAAAGGCGTGGAGATCACCCACGGCAACTGGGCGTACCAGTGCTGGGCGCTGCTGGAAAACGAGATCGGCCGAGTGTCCTACCCAGGCCAGCGGATGGTCACCTTCCTGCCGCTAGCGCACGTGCTGGCGCGCGCGGTGTCCCTGGCGTGGACGATTTCGGGCGCGACCCAGTCGCACTGGTCCGACACATCGACGTTGATGGTGGAGCTGCAGCGCGTGCGCCCCAACCTGGTGGTCGGCGTGCCGCGCGTGTTCGAGAAGGTGCGCGAGGGCGCGTACAACAAGGCCGCCGACGGCTCGGCCGTGGGCAAGCGCATGTTCCTCGAGGCCGAGAAGGCCGCGATCGAGTACTCGAAGGCGCTGGACACCCCGGAGGGTCCGTCGCGGGTGCAGAAGGCGAAGCGCGCTGTCTACGACAAGCTGGTCTACACCAAGCTCAAGGACGCCATGGGTGGCTCCGTCTGGTACGGGATTACCGGCGGGTCCGCCATGAGCGCGGATCTGTCGCACTTCTTCCGGGGCATGGGCGTGCCTGTTTACGAGGGCTATGGGTTGACCGAGACCTGCGCCGCGGCGTGCGTGAACAACGCGCACGCCAACAAGATCGGCACCGTGGGGCGGCCGGTCAACGGCTACAGCGTGCGCATCAACGACGACGGCGAGATCGAGTTCGCCGGCCCCGGCGTCTTTTCCAAGTACTGGCGCAACGAGGCCGCCACCGAAGAGGCGGTCACCGACGGGTGGTTTAACACCGGCGACCTGGGCGAGGTGGACGAGGAAGGCTTCGTCTCCATCACCGGCCGCAAGAAGGACCTTATTGTCACGGCGGGCGGCAAGAACATCTCGCCCGGGCCGATGGAGGAGATCATCCGCCAGGACCCGCTGATCTCCAACGCGCTCGTGGTGGGCGACGGCAAGCCGTTCGTGGGCGTGCTGGTCACCCTGGACGGGGAGGAGCTGAAGCGCTGGAAGGCGAACCACAACATTCCGGCGTCGAAGAAGGTCTCCGAGCTCGCCCAGGACCCGGCACTTCGCGCGGAGGTGCAGGATGCGGTGAACATGGCCAACGCCACCGTCTCGCGCACCGAGGCGATTAAGAAGTTCCGCATCCTGGACCGCGACCTGTCGGAGCAGCACGACGAGATGACGCCGACCATGAAGGTCAAGCGCAACGTGGTGTTTCAGCGGTTCCAGGAGGACATCGACAAGCTGTACCAGCGCTAGCGCGGCTCGGATCGGCGCGCCTTCCTTCCTCCGCTGCGGCTGTGGCCTAGCATGCCAACTTGTCGCTAATTAGTCACTACCGCACAGGCGTTTCCAAGGAGGGCTCGGGATGCACAAAACAGCCGCTGTGCTGCGCCACCGCGAGCTCACTCAGGAGATCTACAACATCGGTGACGAGGTCGCGGAGTACACCGAGCACCTCGCCGAGGCGATCGCGGATTACGACGGCGAGCTCACCGAGGACTGCCTCGCCGAGTTCGTCGAAATCGTCGACGACGCCCGCCAGGACGCCCGCCGCGTGGTCGCCGAGCTGATCGGCCTGCGCCAGGCGCTCACCTCCGGCCGCGCCGCCGGGTACCTCTCCGTCGGGGTAAAGCCCGAGGAGCGCATCCCTGAGCCCGAGCTTCTCGACGCCTCCGGCCTCAACGACCTCTACCCCTTGCAGGCCCCGTTTTCAGTCCAAACCATGCAGGACGCGCTGACCGGCCGCACCGACCTTGTGGTGCAGCACTTGGGCGAGGTGGTGTCCTACTGTCTGGAGCAGACCGACATGGTCGCCCGCGAGCTCGGCGTGGTGTCGCTGCCGCACCTGTACGCCCGGGTGGGCGAGATCGTGGAGGAGGCCGTGACGGGCTGGGTGGAGACCGTCTGTGTGGACCACCCCGCGTTCGCGCGCACCATGCGCGGGTCCAACCCACCGGCGTTTTTAGAGGAGCGCGCCCGGATCGACCGCATCGTGCAGAAGGTCGCCGCCAAGCGTTCCCGCCGCGGGGCCTAACCTAAGCCGTATGGATGCATTCGGCGTGTACGTCCACGTCCCGTTTTGCGCGACGCGCTGCGGGTACTGCGACTTCAACACCTACACACCCACCGAGGTGGACTCCTCCCACGCCCAGTACTTGGACGCGCTGGAGCGCGAGCTCGAGCTCGCCGCCGCCCGTGGGCTGCCGCCGGCCGAGACCGTGTTCATCGGCGGCGGCACGCCGAGCCTGCTCGGCGCGGACGGGCTTTCGCGCATCCTCAACGCCGTGCGCAACACGTTCGGGCTGGCAGACGGCGCGGAGGTGACCACCGAGTCCAACCCCGAATCCACCAGCCCGGAGTACTTCGCGGGGCTGCTGGACGCTGGTTTCACCCGCGTGTCCCTGGGCATGCAGTCCGCCTCTACGCCGGTGCTACGGGTGCTGGACCGGCAGCACACCCCGGGCCGCGCGGTCGCCGCGGCGCGCGAGGCCCGTGCCGCCGGGTTCGAGCACGTGAACCTGGACATGATCTACGGCACCCCCACCGAGACCGACGACGACGTGCGCCGCACCCTGGACGCGATCCTGGGCACCGACGTGGACCACGTCAGCGCGTACTCGCTGATTGTGGAGGACGGCACCGCCATGGCCCGCAAGATTCGCCGCGGCGAGCTTCCTGCCCCCGAGGAGGATGTCTACGCGGACCGCTACGAGCTCATCGCCTCCACCCTCGACGCCAACGGCTACGGCTGGTACGAGGTGTCCAACTGGGCTAAACCGGGCGGGCAGTGCCGCCACAACCTCATCTACTGGCACAACCGCCAGTGGTGGGGCGCGGGCCCCGGCGCGCACAGTTTTATCGGCGCGCAGCGTTTCTTCAACGTCAAGCGCCCCGAGACGTATGCGCAGCTGCTTGCCGACGGCGCGTTGCCCGTCCACGACTCCGAAACCATCACCGCCGAGGAGGCGCACACCGAGGCGGTCATGCTCGGGCTGCGGCTGCAAGAAGGCATCCCGGCGGAGTGGATCGGGGAGGGGGCACGCGGAGTCGTCGAGAGGCATGAGCGCACGGGACTGCTCGAGACCGGCGAGCGGCTGCGGCTGACGGACGCGGGCCGGCTGCTTGCAGACGGCATTATCACCGATATCCTGGCAGCCGAGTAAGGAGGCGAGATGGGTTCCGCGGATGAAAGGCGGCAGGCGGTGTTGCGCGCCATCGTGGCCGACTACATTGCCAGCCAGGAGCCGGTGGGGTCGAAGTCGCTGGTCGAGCGGCACAACATGGGCGTGTCGTCGGCGACGATCCGCAACGACATGGCGGTGCTCGAGCAGCAGGGCTATATCTCGCAGACCCACGCGTCCTCCGGCCGCATTCCCACGGAGGCGGGCTACCGCGCGTTTGTCGACGCGCTGCACGACGTCAAGCCGCTGTCGTCCGCGGAGCGCCACGCCATCTTGGATTTCCTCGAAAACGGGGTGGACTTGGAGGACGTGCTGCGCCGCTCCGTGCAGTTGCTGGCGCAGCTGAGCAACCAGGCCGCGGTGGTGCAGCTGCCCACGTTGAGCGTGTCGCGGGTCAAGCACTGCGAGGTCGTTGAGCTCGCGCCGACGCGCCTGTTGCTCGTGCTCATAACGGACGCCGGGCGCGTGGACCAGCGCAATGTCGACCTGGCCGCGCCGATCGATCAAGACGGCGTGCGGCTGCTGCGCGACCTGCTCAACGAGGTGTTGGTGGGCAAAACCATGCGCGACGCGTCGGCGGCGCTCGCGCGTGTATCGACGAAAGCTCCGCCGCACCTCGCCGACCCGGCCGCTCGCGCCGCTGAAGTGTTGATCACCACCCTGGTGGACGCCACCCCGGACCGGTTGATCATCGCGGGCTCGTCGAACCTGGTGGTGCCGTCGGGCGGCCTGCAGGGCGTGATTGACGCGCTGGAGCAGCAGGTGGTGGTGCTCAAGCTTTTGGCGGGTGCGCAGGAGCTGGAGCAGGTGTCGGTGCGTATTGGGCACGAGAACGAAGACGAGGAATTTTCGCGTGCGTCGATTGTTACTACTGCGTACGGCTCGGGCGACGAGGCGCTCGGCGGCCTCGGGGTAGTCGGCCCAACGCACATGGACTACCCCGGTACCATGCAAAAGGTTGCCACCGTGGCCCGCTACATCAGCCGCATCCTGCGGGGCGAATAGAAGGGAAGTTATGGCTCGCGATTACTACGGCATCCTCGGCGTGGACCAGGAAGCCACCGAGCAGGAGATTAAGAAGGCGTACCGCAAGCTGGCGCGCAAGTACCACCCGGACGTGAACCCGTCCGAGGAGGCAGCGGAGAAGTTCGCGGAGATAGCGGCCGCCCAGGAGGTCCTGCTGGACCCGCAGAAGCGCGCGATCGTGGACCGTGGCGGGGACCCGATGGAGGCCGGCGGCGGCGCAGGCTTCGGCGGGGGCTTGGGCGACATCTTCGAGGCGTTCTTCGGCGGTGGCAGCGGCGCGCGTCAGCCCCGTTCCCGCGTGCAGCCGGGCAACGACGCGCTGCTGCGCACCTCCATCACGCTGGACGAGGCATTCGCCGGCGTGAAGAAGGACGTCACCGTCGACACCGCCGTGCTGTGCGAGAAGTGCCACGGCACAGGTTCCAAGACCGAGTCCAAGCCCGTCACCTGCGGCACCTGCGGCGGCGCCGGACAGGTGCAGGAGATGCAGCAGTCCTTCCTGGGCAACGTCATGACTACGCGGGAGTGCCCTACGTGCCACGGCTACGGTGAGGTCATCCAGGACCCCTGCACCCAGTGTGCGGGCGACGGCCGCGTGCGTGCCACCCGCGACCTCGTGGTGAACATCCCCGCCGGCATCAACTCCGGCATGCGCATCCGCATGGCCAACCAGGGCGAGGTCGGCCACGGCGGCGGGCCTGCCGGCGACCTCTACGTGGAGGTCCAGGTGGAGCCGCATCCGGTCTTCGTGCGCGAGAACAACGACCTGCACCTGCGTCTCACCGTGCCCATGTACGACGCCGCGCTCGGCACCCAGCTCAGCGTGGACAACCTTGCCGGCGAGCGCACCACCATCGACGTCCCCGGCGGCACCCAGCCGGGTGACACCATCCACCTGCCCGGCGAGGGCATGCCGCGCCTGCGCGCCGAGGGTGCCGGCGACATGATCGCCCACGTCCAGGTCACCGTCCCCACCGCGCTGTCCAACGACGAGCGCGCCACCCTGGAGGACCTGCGCGACGGCTGCCCGGACAATGCCGAGGTCCACGTCGAATCTGACGCTCACGGTGACGGCTTCTTCTCCCGCATGCGCGACAAGTTCCGTCGATGAGCCTGCCGTACTTCCTCGCGGACGACCCGGCGAGCGGCGTGCTCACCGGCGCCGAGGCCAAGCACGCCCACGTGAAACGGATCGAACCGGGCGAGCACATCATGCTTGTCGACGGTCGAGGCTCCGCCGCCGTCACCCGCGTGACGTCGGTGACGCCGAGCCGGGTTGACGGCGTCGTCGAGAAGCAGACCCGCGTGCCGCAACCATCGCCGCGGGTGACGGTGGTGCAGGCAGTGCCCAAGGGCGAGCGGGCGGAGCTCGCCGTGGACCTCGCGGTGCAGGGCGGGGCCGACGCGATCGTGCCCTGGATCTCGCACCGCACGATCTCGCGGTGGCCGGTGAACAAGCAGGCCAAGCAGGTGGAGAAGTGGCGCGCGCAGGCGCTTTCCAGCGCGAAGCAGGCGCGCCGGGCGTGGGTGCCCGAGGTGCGCGAGCCGGTGACCACGAACCAGCTGTCGGTTCTGCTCCGTGGCGCGAAGGATGAGCGCCGCGGGGATGAGTGTCGCGCACTCGTGCTGCACGAGGACGCCACCGACTCCATCCGGGACGTCGATTTCGCGGCGCTGGGCGAGGACATCTGGCTCATTGTCGGCCCGGAAGGCGGCATCGGGGACGACGAGCTGGAGGTCCTCGGCGCGCACCCCGTGAAGCTGGGCCCGGAGGTTCTGCGCACCGCGTCGGCGGCGTTTGCCGGGCTTTGCGCCATCGGGGCGTTGACCGCCCGCTGGTAGGGTAGGCCCCCATGGAAGAAATGGTGACGCGCAAGGTCGAGCTCGACTCGGCGTACGCGCAGTCCGTTCTGGGTATCAATGATGACAACGTGCGGGTCCTTGAGGACCAGCTCGGCGTAGGCTTCCACGCCCGCGGCACGCAGCTCACCGTCAAGGGCCACGCGGAGCAGGCGGCGCACGCGCTGCGCGTGGTGGAAGAGCTTGAATCCATGGCCCGCCGCGGGGTGCCGCTGGGCCCGGACACCGTGGTCCAGGCCGTGCGGATATTGGAGTCCGAGGCGCCGGGGTCCGTCGCGGACATCCTGGGCGAGGAGATCATCTCGCGCCGCGGCAAGGTCATCCGCCCGAAGACCGTGGGCCAGCGCGCGTACGTGGACGCGATCGACGACAACACCATCACGTTCGGCATCGGCCCGGCCGGCTCCGGCAAGACCTACCTGGCCGTGGCGAAGGCGGTGCAGTCGCTGCAGAACAAAGAGGTCAAGCGAATCATCCTCACCCGCCCCGCGGTGGAAGCTGGAGAGAAGCTTGGTTTCCTGCCCGGCACGCTCTCGGACAAGATCGACCCGTACCTGCGCCCGTTGTACGACTCGCTGCGGGACATGATGGACCCGGAGGCGATACCGAAACTCATCGAGGCCGGCATCATCGAGGTCGCCCCTCTCGCCTACATGCGCGGCCGGACGCTCTCGGACGCGTTTGTCATCCTGGATGAGGCGCAAAACACCACCGGCGCGCAGATGAAGATGTTCCTCACCCGTTTGGGCTTCGGCTCGAAGATGGTGGTCACCGGCGACACCTCCCAGGTGGACCTGCCGCGCGGCACGGTTTCCGGCCTGCGCGTGGCCCGCCGCATCCTCGGCGACATCGACGACATTTCGTTCCAGGAGCTCGGCGCCGGCGATGTGGTGCGCCACCACCTCATCTCCCGCATCGTCGCGGCCTACGACCGCCACGACGCCCAGAACGCGCTGCGCTACGAGAAGCGCCAGCAGGCCATCGAGGCCGAGCGCGCGGCGGAGGCGGGCCAGTGAGCATCGAAGTTCTGAACGAGTCCGGCGAGGCCGAGGTGAACGAGCAAATGCTTATCGACATCGCCTCATACGCCATGCGCGCCATGGACGTCCACCCCGACACGGAGGCGACCATCACGCTCGTGGACGAGCCCACGATGGCCGACCTGCATGTGCGTTGGATGGACCTGGAAGGCCCCACGGACGTGATGAGTTTTCCCATGGACGAGCTCACCCCGGGCGGCGGGCGCCCCGACGCCGGGATGCCCGGGCCCGCCATGCTCGGCGACATCATCTTGTGCCCGGCGTACGACCGGAAACAGGCGGAGATGGCGGGGCACGACCTCGCCCACGAGATGGCGCTGCTCACCGTCCACGGCGTGCTGCACCTGCTGGGCTACGACCACATCGAGGCCAAGGACGAACGCGAGATGTTCGCGCTGCAAAACGAGATCCTGGCGGACTGGTACGACGACCTCGCGCACCGAGGCGTTGCGTACCAGCCGAAGCCGTCCGGCGCGCACGCGTTCCCGTCCGCTGCAGACCGCGACGAGCTGGATAAGCGCATGAAGCAAGCCGACAACGACGGTGGCGCCGAGTGACGCCTACGTTGACTTACGCAGCCATCACCATCGTCGCGCTGCTGCTCGCCGGTGTCCTCGGCTCCATTGAATCGGCCCTCACGCCGATTTCGCGCGCCCGCGTCGAGGGCATGGTCAATAACGGCACCCCCGGTGCTGAGGCGCTGCTGCGCGTGGTGGACCAACGCGCGAACCACGTCAACACCCTGGTGCTGGTCAGGACCGTGCTCGATGTCACGGCGTCGGTGTCGGCCGCCATGCTGGCCATGGGGGTGTTCGATTCCGACGGGTGGGCGATCGCGGCCGCGGTGCTCGTGGTCACCCTCATGCAGTTTTCCATCGTCGGCGTGTTCTCCCGCACCGCGGGCAAGCGCAACCCCTACACCATCTCGTTGCGAGCGGCCCAGGGCTTGGGGGCGTTCCAGGTGGTGCTTGGGCCCGTCGCAAAGCTGCTGATTTGGGTGGGCAACCTCTTCCACCCGGGCGAGGACTTCCGGGACGGTCCCTACGCCACCGAAGTCGAGCTGCGCGAGATGGTGGAGGTCGCCCAGGAAAAGGGCGTGGTGGAAACCACCGAGGGCCGCATGATCCAGAATATCTTCGACCTCGCGTCCAACTACGCCCGCCAAGTCATGGTTCCGCGAACAGAGATGGTGTGGATCGAGGGCGAGAAAACCGCCCGCCAGGCCACCGCACTGATGGTGCGCTCGGGTCACTCGCGCGTGCCGGTGATCGGGGAGAGCGTCGACGAGATCGTCGGCGTCGCGTACCTGAAAGACATGTTCAACGACCGCGGAGCCCCGCTCGACCCCAGCACCCCGATCACCGCGTTCATGCGCGAGCCGCTGTTCATCCCGGACTCGAAGCCGCTGGATGTGCTGCTCAAGGAAATGCAGCAGGCGAACACGCACATCGCCATGCTTATCGACGAATACGGTACCGTCGCCGGCCTCTTGACCATGGAGGACCTGCTGGAAGAGATCGTCGGCGAGATCACCGACGAGTACGACGACGACGAGGAAGCGCCGATTACCGAGGTAGAACCGCGCGTGTTCCGGGTGCAGGCCCGCCTGCCGCTCGACGACCTCGTGGATTACCTCGCCGACAACCTGGACTACGAGTTGGAGTACCCCGAGGACGTGGTGGACAACGTCGAGACCGTGGCCGGGCTGCTGTCGTACGAGCTCGGGCGAGTGCCGCTGCCGGGGTCGTCGATCCTGCGTGACGGCGTGCGCTACACCGCGGAGGGTGGCCGCGACCGCCGCGGCCGCGTCAAGACCCGCACGGTGCTCGTCTCTGTGGCAGAAGACACAGAGCCACTCGGGGGCGAGGAATAGCACTTCTCGATAAAATTGTACCTGTCAGCAGGGATATTCGACCGAGAGGAGCTTCACATGCGCGCTGTGCGCTACTACGGCCAGAAAGACATCCGCGTCGAGGAAATCGACGCCCCGGTTGCAGGCGAAGGCGAGGTGCTCATCGACATCGCCTGGTGCGGCATCTGCGGCACCGACCTGCACGAATACCTCGAGGGCCCGATCTTCTGCCCGGCACCCGGCCACCCGCACCCGATCACCGGGGAGGAACCGCCGGTCACCCTCGGCCACGAGTTCTCCGGCGTCGTCGCCGCGCTCGGCGAGGGCGTGGACGACCTCGAGGTCGGCCAGCACGTCGTCGTCGAGCCATACGTGCTGCCGGATGACGTTGATCCGAAGGAGCCGGGCCCGTACAACCTGCACCCGGACGTGAACTTCATCGGCCTCGCCGGCGGTGGCGGCGGCCTCTCAGAGAAGGTCGCGGTCCAGCGCCGCTGGGTCCACCCGATCAACAACGACGTGCCCCTCGACGAGGCTGCGCTCATCGAGCCGCTCTCCGTCGCCCACCACGCCTTCGTCGCTTCGGAGGCGAAGGAAGGCGACGTCGCCCTTATCGGCGGCGCCGGCCCGATCGGCGTGCTCACCGCTGCCGTCGCGAAGGCGTACGGGTGCACCGTGATCGTCTCCGAGCTGTCCGAGCTGCGCCGCCGGAAGGCCATCGACGCAGGCGTCGCCGACCACGCTATCGACCCGTCCAAGCAGGACCTGAAGGAAGAGATCCTGAAGCTCACCGACGGCAAGGGCGTCGACGTCGCCTTCGAGGCCACCTCTGTGAACGTGGTGCTGGACCAGCTCATCGACTGCCTGAAGCTCAAGGGTACCCTCGTTGTGGAGTCCATCTGGTCCAAGAAGGCGCAGTTTGACATCCACGCCCTGGTGATGAAGGAGCTGACCGTCCGCGGCATCATCGGCTACGCCCACGACCACGAGCAGACCATCAAGCTCGTCGAGGACGGCAAGGTCGACCTCAAGCCGTTCATCACCGGCAAGATCGGCTTCGACGGCGTGGTCGACGAGGGCTTCGATACCCTCATCAACCGCAACGAGACCGCAGTGAAGATCCTGGTGTCTCCGGAGCTCTAAACTTGTTGCCATGAGCAACATTCTCTCCATCCAGTCCGCTGTCGCGTATGGCCATGTTGGCAACTCGGCAGCGGTCTTTCCTTTGCAGCGCATCGGCCATGAGGTCTGGCCCGTCTACACCGTGAACTACTCCAACCACACCGGCTACGGCGAATGGGGTGGCCCGATCATTCCGGCCGCCGACGTCGATGCCGTCCTGTCCGGTGTGAAGGACCGCGGGGCATTCCCGCTCATCGACGGCATCCTCACCGGCTATCAGGCCTCCCCGGAAATTGCCGACGTGATCGTCGGCACCGTCCGCGACATCAAGGCCGAGAACCCGGACGCGATCTACGCCTGCGACCCGGTGATGGGCTCCGCGAAATCCGGCTGCTTCGTGGCCGACGCCATCCCGCCGCTGTTCCGCTCCACGATTGTTCCGGTCGCTGACATCATCACGCCGAACCAGTTCGAGCTGGGTTACCTCACCGAGCGCGACGTCTCGGATCTGGATTCCACCCTCGCCGCCGTGGACGCCGCCCGCGAGATGGGCCCGTCCACCGTGCTGGTCACCTCGGTTGAGCGCCCCGAGACACCGGAGGACGCGATCGAGATGATTGCCGTTGACGACCACGGCAAGTGGATTGTGCGCACCCCGCGCCTGCCGTTCAAGCGCAACGGGTCCGGCGACGTCACCGCAGCCCTCTTCCTCGGCCACGTGCTGCGCGGCCGCGCTGGCTCGGCCCCCGAAAACGCCGTGAAGGATGCTCTGGCCAAGACGGCGTCCTCCGTCTACGACCTGCTGCGCGTCACCCAGGAAGCGGACTCGTCGGAGCTGCAGCTGGTCCAGGCGCAGGAGTACTACGCCAACCCACAGCTCCAGTTCGAGGTCGAGGCCCTCTAGCCATACCCAGGCATGCCGAATCGCCCGCCCGGTGTGGGCGGGTTTCGGTGAGCGGGGGTTAGTCGAAGAGCAGTTCCATCGCCCCGGGGGTGTCCATGGGCACTACCACCCCGTTGGGGGCGACCCAGCGGATGCGCCCGCCGGGGTTGTCGATGTGGCCGAACCTGCCCTCCCGGTTGTCGTCGTTGACCCCGTTATGAAACCGGCACAGTTGGGCGAGGTTGTCCATGTTGGTCATCCCGCCGTGCCGCCACGCGCGGATGTGGTGGGTTTGGGTGGTCTCGGCGCAGTGTTTGCAGTCGGGAAACGCGCACGCAGGGCACAGCAGCTTCGACATGGTTTTCTGCTTCGTGTTGGCAAAGCGCTGGGCGCGGTACAGGTTGACTGGGCCGTCCTGCGGGTGGAACGCGGCGACGTCCAGCACGTCACCGAATTGCTGCTGCAGGTATTCCGCCCCGGTCATGGTGGTGCCGTCGGTGAGTGTGAGGGTGACGTCATCGCCGGTGCCGGAGTGGATGCGGACGTGGTCGGCGATCGGCACCAGGATCATCGGCCTAAAGGTGGTGCCGGGCACGCGGTCGCTTGTGCGCAGCAGGTCGATCAGGGCGTGGGCCATCTGGGCGGCGGCTGGTTGATCCGGGTTGATCATGCCGCGCAGGGTGTGTTCTACATCGGCGAGGTCGCGCTCGTTGTAGGTCCATGTCATGGTGCGCATGCCTGCGCGGGAGCGGGTGAACCGACAGGCGGGTGTCGGCGGTTTTGCGGGTAGGTCGATGAGCCGGTCTGCGCGTTTGCGTAGGCTGCGGTAGGACCCGCGGTGGCGCACCAAATCACACCGGATGCGCCAGCGTTCTGCGGCGGTGTCAACGGCGGTGAGTTTCTTCTCGATCAAAACGAGTTGGTCGATCGGCATGCCCTCCGCCAAGGTCAACGCCTCGGTTTGTGTGCGGGTGTATTGCGTCGGCCCGTAGAACGCGGCGTGCACCCGGGCGAGGTCGCGCGTGCGGGTGGTGGACAGGCCCGCGGCCATCGCGGTGTCGCGGGAGAAGTCGGCGAGCACACCCACACCCGCCTCGGCAAACTCGGTGAAGTTCATGCCCTGAAACGCTAGGCGGGCGAATGCTCGTCGAAAAGCACCCGCGCGAAAGCTGTGGATAACCGCCGCGGGTAGTTGACACCGCAGCGGAACTATCCACAGGTAGGATGACCAGGCATGAGCGAATTCCCCGATTTCCCGGACGACCTGCCCGCAGAGGCGAGCGCGAACGATGCCGACCGCGCCGATGCAGGCGGTTTCACCGACACTCCTGAGGGGTTCAAGTCCGGCTTTGTCAGCTTCGTGGGCCGCCCGAACACCGGCAAATCCACGCTGACGAATGCGCTGGTGGGGGAGAAGATCGCGATCATGGCGGACCAGCCGGAGACCACCCGCCATCCCATCCGCGGCGTGATCAACCGCGACGACGCGCAGGTCATCGTGGTGGACACCCCGGGCATCCACCGCCCCCGCACGCTGCTGGGCGAGCGCCTCAACGACGTGGTCAAGGACACGTTCGCGGACGTGGACGTGATCGGCTTCACCGTCCCGGCGGACGAGAAGATCGGCCCGGGCGACCGCTACATCCTGGAGCAGATCCGTGCGACGAAGCCGAACACGCCGATCGTGGGCATTGTGACCAAGCTAGACAAGGCGGGCAAAGACACCGTCGGCGAGCGCCTCTTGGAGCTGCACGAGCTGCTCGGCCCAGACGCGGACCTCGTGCCCGTCTCCGCCACCGCCGGCGTGCAGACGGACACCCTGCTCGACGTCATCGTGGACAACCTGCCTGAGGGCCCGCGCTTCTACCCGGAGGGCCACACCACCGACGAGGACGTGGAGACCCGCATCGCAGAGCTCATTAGGGAAGAGGCGCTGCAGGGGCTTCGCGACGAGCTGCCGCACTCCGTCGCCGTCCAGATCGACGAAATGCACCCCGACCCGGACAACCCGTCACGGACAATGATCTACGCGGTGCTGTTCCTGGAGCGCCCCGGCCAAAAACGCATCATTGAGGGCCCGGACGGGCGGCGCTTGAGCGGCATCGTCCACCGCGCCCGCAAGCAGATCATCGAGCTGACCGGCCAGAACGTCTACCTGGACGTCCGCGTGAAAGTACTGAAGAACTGGCAGCAGGACCCGAAGGCGCTGGGCAGGCTTGGCTTCTAAGGCCCCGCGCCCAAACTGGCGCGACCGTGCGTTTGTGGTGCGCACCTACGACTTCGGGGAGGCGGACCGCGTGGTCGTGCTGCTCACGCAGCACCACGGCCTCGTCCGTGGCGTGGCCAAGGGCGTGCGCAAGGCGAAGAGCCGCTTCGGCTCGCGCCTGCAGCCGTTCGTCGAGGTCGATGCGCTGATCTACCCGGGTAAAAACCTGGCGACGATCGCGTCCGCAGACACCGTCACCTACTACGGCGCCCGGATCATCGATGACTTCGACCGCTACGCCGCCGCCTGCGCAGTGCTAGAAACCGCGGAGAAGCTCAGTTACGACGAGGCCGACCCGGCGCTGTTCGCGCTGGTGGAAGGCGCGCTGGAGAACTTACAAACGGATCAGCACCCCACCATGGTGCTCGACGCCTTCATCCTGCAGGCCACGGAGCACGCCGGCTGGGGACTGTCCTTGTTCAACTGCGCGAACTGCGGTGCGCCAGGCCCGCACAAGGCGTTCAACGCCACGGTCGGCGGGGCGGTGTGCAACAACTGCCGCCCGCCGGGCTCGCTGGACGTGGAGCGCGAGACCCTGCACGACATGTGGCTGATGCAGCGGGGGAGCCCGGTGTCGTCGCAGCGCTCGGCGCAGATCCACCGCGCAACGGTCGCGCACCTGCAGTTCAACCTGGAGACCGGCCTGAAAAGTTTGAAGATCATGGAGCAGGCATAATCGTCCCCATGGGCGCTCCAACGATTGATCCGAAGTTCATCCCGAAGCACATCGCGTTGGTGATGGACGGCAACGGCCGCTGGGCCCAGCAGCGCGGCCTGAAGCGCACCGAGGGCCACAAGGTGGGTGAGGAAAAGCTCATGGACGCCGTGGATGCCTGCATCGAGCTCGGCGGCGTTCAGTGGCTTTCCGCGTACGCGTTTTCCACCGAGAATTGGAAGCGCTCGCCGTCCGAGGTCCACTTCCTCATGAACTTCACGCGCGACGTGCTGCGCCGCCAGCGCGACGAGCTGCACGAGAAGAACGTCCGCGTGGTGTGGTGCGGGCGCCGTCCGAAGCTGTGGGGCAGTGTGATCGAGGAACTCGAGGTGGCTGAGGAGCTGACCAAGCACAACACTGGCCTCACGCTGGCCATGTGCGTGAACTACGGCGGGCGCGCCGAGATCGCGGACGCGGTGCAAAAGCTTATCGACGACGGCGTTTCCGTCGCCGACGAAGCGACCATTGCCCGCTACCTCTACCGCGCTGACATGCCGGACGTGGACCTGTTTCTGCGGCCGTCTGGCGAGCGGCGCACCTCGAACTTCCTGCTCTGGCAGTCCGCGTACGCGGAGATGGTGTACCAGGACGTGCTGTTCCCAGACTTCACCAAGCAGAACCTGTGGGACGCGGTGCTGGAATACGCCAAGCGCGACCGGCGCTTCGGCGGCGCGGTGGACAAGTTTGCGAAGTAGCTAGCGCTTCGCCTGGCAGGAGCGGCAGACGCCGTAGACCTCAGCTTCGTGGCCGGCGAGTTCGTAGCCGTAGCGCGCGGCGATGATCTCGGCCCACTTTTCCACGGGGCCGCCTTCGATCTCCTCGCTGCGGCCGCACTCCGTGCACACCAAGTGGTGATGGTGGTGGTGCGATAGGCAGTCGCGGTAGAGGGTTTCGCCGTCGGGAGAGTGCAGCACGTCCACGGCGTCGACGTCGGCGAGTGACTGGAGGGTGCGGTAGACGGTGGTGAGGCCGACGGATACGCCGCGGTCTTGCAACTGGTCGTGGATTGTCTTCGCGGACGCGAACTTGTCCAGTCCCCGCAGCGTCTCCACGACGGCGGCGCGCTGGCGCGTCATGCGTGGGCCCAGCTTGGGTACGGGGCGCGGCTGGTGCGCCCGGCGGTTGGGTTGCGTCATGGCCGAGTAGTGTAGCTAGTCCCGCTTGGGCTTCGGTGTGGTTGGCAGCAGGCCGGGGTCTAGCGCGGGGCGAACGTCGGCGGGTGGTCCGACGATCGCGGCGCCAGCGGAACCATCTGAGGGCCCGCCCGCCGTGTGCGCGCTTCTGGTGCGGCGCGCTGCGAGCTCGTCCTCCGCCTCCTGGAGCCTTTCGAGGTTGCCTAGCTCCTCGATGATGGCGATGATGCCTGGCTCCGCCAGCGCGTACAGCACCTCGCGGCCTTTGCGGGCCGAGGTGACGAGACCCGCCGCGCGCAGCACGCGCAGGTGCTGCGAGATGAGGGGCTGAGATTTGCCCAGTTCGGCGACGAGCTGGTGCACCATCATCTCTTCCTCGGCGAGCAGCAGGAGAATCCCCAGCCGCGTCCGGGAATCCAGCACCTTCACCAGCGCGGCGGCTCGGTCAAGATCCTCTCCTGTGAGATCTAAGCGATCAGCATGACGCCGGCCGTCGCTCATCGGCGTTCCCTTCCGTCCGCGCCTGTGGGCGAAATGCAGTGACTTGGGCCAAGGATACAGAAGATGCCCCGCACATTGGGACTGATGTCCAAACTGGGTGGGTGACAGGAGGCGTCGTCAGGCGGGCTAGACTATGGCCCGTACTTTGCACGCACTTTCGCTCCAGGAGACGTTGATGCCCGCATCAAAGATCGAGACCGTCGTTAACCTCTGCAAACGCCGTGGGCTGGTGTACCCCGCGGGCGAGATTTACGGCGGTACCCGCTCTGCGTGGGACTACGGCCCGCTGGGCGTGGAGCTGAAGGAAAACCTCAAGCGCCAGTGGTGGAAGCACATGGTGCAGTCGCGCTCGGACACCGTCGGCGTAGACACCTCCGTCATCTTGCCCACCCGCGTGTGGGAGGCGTCCGGCCACGTGGAGGTGTTCACGGACCCGCTGGTGGAGTCGCTCTATACCCACAAGCGGTACCGCGCCGACCACCTCATCGAGGCGTACGAGGAAAAGCACGGACACCCGCCGGTAAACGGCCTGGCGGACATCAATGACCCGGAGACCGGCCAGCCCGGCAACTGGACCGAGCCGAAGGCGTTCTCCGGGTTGATGAAGACCTACCTGGGCCCCGTGGACGACAAGGAGGGCCTGCACTACCTGCGCCCGGAGACCGCGCAGGGCATCTTCGTCAATTTCAAGAACGTGATGACGTCGGCGCGCCTGAAGCCGCCGTTCGGCATCGCCAACACTGGTAAGTCCTTCCGCAACGAGATCACCCCGGGCAACTTCATCTTCCGCACCCGCGAGTTCGAGCAGATGGAGATGGAGTTCTTCGTCAAACCCGGCGAGGACGAGACGTGGCACCAGTACTGGATCGACGACCGGTTCAACTGGTACGTGGATCTGGGCATCAACCCGGAGAACCTGCGGCTCTACGAGCACCCGCAGGAGAAGCTGTCGCACTACTCCAAGCGCACCGTGGACATCGAGTACGCCTTTGGCTTCGCCGGCTCCAAGTGGGGCGAGCTCGAGGGTGTGGCTAACCGCACGGACTACGACCTGCGCACCCACGCGGAGGCCTCCGGCGAGGACCTGAGCTACTTCGACCAGGAAAACAACGAGCGCTGGATCCCGTACTGCATCGAGCCGGCCGCTGGCCTGGGCCGCGCGATGATGGCCTTCCTCATCGACGCGTACGACGAGGAAGAGGCCCCCAACGCCAAGGGCGGCACCGACACCCGCGTCGTGCTGCGCCTGGACCGTCGCCTCGCCCCGGTGAAGGTTGCCGTGCTGCCGCTGTCGAAGAAGCCGGAGCTTGCCGGCCCCGCCGAGGAGCTCGCGGCCAAGCTGCGCCAGCACTGGAACGTGGACTTCGACACCTCCGGCGCCATCGGCCGCCGCTACCGCCGCCAGGACGAGACCGGCACCCCATTCTGCGTCACCTACGACTTTGACACACTGGAGGACCAGGCCGTCACCGTCCGCGAGCGCGACACCATGGAGCAGGAGCGCGTCCCGCTGGCGGAGCTTGAGTCCTACCTGGCCGCGCGACTGATCGGCTGCTAAGTTCTTCGCCCATGCATTACGTCAGCTGGGATCGCACGAACCGGGACGCGCTGAAGCTGCTTGCTGAGGACGGCCCGGACATCCTCGGAGTATTCGAGCACGACCGCGCAATTGTCTGCGGCCAACACTGGGAGTTGACCTCGCACCCGGAAACGGGCGCTGTGGCCACGAGCGGCGGCCGCGAGATCGTGCGCACCAGCGACAGCCTGAAGCGCGCCAAGCGCATCGACGTGCTGGTGGAGGACACCCCGTACGCGTTCATCCCGGAGACGTCGAAGAACTGGGTGGTCGAGGGCCCGGACGGCGCCAAGGTGGCGCAGTTCACGCAGGACCACAACGGCGTGCGCAAGGCCATCCTCGAGTTCGAGGGGGAGACCGCCCTGCCGCCCACCCACGTCGCCGGGCTGGCGTGGCTCTCGCGCAGCGTGCTGGAGGCGCGCAAGATGGTCACTTCCACCGCGCTGATTGCCACGCTGGTCTTCTTGTCCCTGTTTACCGTCGTGGTGGCGGTGCTGTGATCTGGCAGGGCTCGTCGCTTCTCGACGACCACAGGTCCATCGCCGAAGCCACCCCCGACACGGTCACGGTGTTCGGCGGCACAGCGAACGAGACCGTCCTGCGCATTACCTCCGACAACCCGGTGCGGTTCCGCGCGTTCGATGTGGGCACCGGCGGCGAGTACGAGCTGCGCAAGGCGGGGCTCACCGTCTCGCGCTACGTCGCCAGTTGCGCCGGGCGGCGCTACACCTGCAACCGCA
Organism: Corynebacterium ureicelerivorans; assembly: GCF_000747315.1. Taxonomy (NCBI): domain Bacteria; kingdom Bacillati; phylum Actinomycetota; class Actinomycetes; order Mycobacteriales; family Corynebacteriaceae; genus Corynebacterium; species Corynebacterium ureicelerivorans. Next base: position 1,693,654 of record NZ_CP009215.1, on the reverse strand, counting down.
CGGGTTTTGATTTCCTCGCCGGCGCCATCACCCCGAAGCGCGAGATCCGCGACGCCTCCGGCGAGCTCATCGCCGTCACCCGCGGGTTCCCGTCCGGCGAGCTCGGCGTGAACGTGGCAGAGCCCACTCTGCGCTCGGGCGGTGTCGGCGAGGTCCAGATGGTGGACCTCGCCTTCATCTCCTGGGCGCTGACCTTCGTCGACGCGCCCGCGCGCCGCACGCGCTACTAGCGGCCTAGAAGGTGCCGCCGCGGTTGGAGGGGCGCCCGCCGGAGAAGCCTCCGCCACCCCCGCCGAAGCCACCGCCGCCACCAAACCCGCCGCCGAAGCCGCCGGAGAGTATTGAGCCCCACAGCACCGCGCTGGCCAGGGAGTCGGCGGTCTGGCGGTTGCGCGCGGCTTGGTAGCGGCGCATGTCGTCGTTCGCGGCCGCCTCGGCGCGGCGTGCGGTGTCGGTGGCGGCGCGTGCTGCGTCGATGGCCGTGCGGGTGTCGCGGACGCGCAGCTGGTGCGCCTGCGCGTACTGCCGCTTCGATTCCGCCAGCAGCGTGCGCGCCCGGGAGCCGATGATGCGCCCGCGCGAGAGGATGAGGTCTTCGGCGCGCTGGATCTGGGCGCCGGCCACCTGCATCTGCTGGTCGAAAAGCTGCAGCGCGCGGGACTGGTCGCCGGCGATGCCCTTGGCGCGGTCGAGTGCGGCATCGATCTCCGCGTCCATGCTGGTCAGCTCCTGGTACAGGGCCAGCGGGTCGGTCTCGTCCCGGCTCCCCATGTCGGCCAGCATGCGTTGGGCCTTGGCGGCAACGGCGTCGAGCGAAGCGACGTCGATAGCCGCGCCCTGCGCACGCGCCGCTTTCACCTGCTCGATCTGGCGTAGCTCGTCGCGGATCTCGTTGACCAGCGCCGGCAGGTTCGCCTTGGCGGCGCGGATGTTGTCCTCGGCATGCTCAATGGTGGCGAGGTTCGTGTCGGAGACGTTCACCGCGCGGGTCGCTGCGGCGAGGGTGTCCAGCAGCGCGCCTTGGCGCCCGGCCGGCTGCTGCGCAATCTGGCGCGCCTCGCCGAGGGCTTTTTCCGCCTCGTCCAGCGACGCCGCCGCGAGGTCCACGTTGTCCACGATGGATTCCAGCATCTCGGCCGGGTACTCGCCGCGCAGCTGCTCCAGGGTCGCGCGGGCGGGCTCTAGGCGCGCGCGGATGTCCACGGTACGGGCGAGGACCTTGTCCACCTCTTCGGGCGCGCGCATGAGCACGCCGCGCATCTCGTTGAACTCCTGGGTCTTGTCGCGCAACGCCTGCTCCGCGCGGCCGGAAGAGGAGATGATGTCTACCAGCATCGCGCGCTTCTCGGGCTCGGTCTCGGGGATTGCGTCGTAGAGCTGCTGGTGCGTGGCGAAGGCGCGCTGCAACGTGGTGGTGGCCTCGTTCATCGCGGAGGTGAACGGGCGCACGCGGTCTGCGCCGAACTCGGAGGTAGCCAGCTCGAGTTCCTGCTTGCCCTGGGTGATGGAATCGTCCGCGGAGACCAGCGCGTCGCGCGCGAGCTCTTCCAGCGTCGGCGTGGGCAGGCGGCCCAGCGAGTCGGTGTCGGAAGGATCCAGCGCCTTCGCGGACTCTATCTGCTTGGCCTGCTGCTTCTTCGAGCCCTTGCGCGTTGCCGCGTACACGCCGCCGCCCGCCAGTGCGGCTACCCCCAGCCCGCCAGCAAGCCAGCCTGCGCCCGAGCCGTCGCCGCCTGACGACGACCCTCCGGCCGACACCGCGTTCACCGCATTCAACGCAGCGGACGACCAGTTCATCTGCGACAGCTGCGCGTACGCGGCCTCGTTCATGCGGTCAATTTCGGACTGCGTCCACTCCTCGCCGCCGCCGACGTTGTATTGGCGCTCGTCCGGCGAGATCGCCACCACGGCGGTGTTCGAGCCGTTCGCCGCGACGGCCTTGTCCACCCATTCAGACGGGGTGTACTGCCCGAACGAGCGCAAGAACACCACGCGCACGGACTTGCCCTGCGTCTGGCTGACCTGCTGGATCGCCGACTCAATCTCAGAGCGTTCAGCGGGGGAGAGCACTTCCGCGTCGTCCGTCAACGGTTGGGTGAGCCTCCCGGGCTCGAGGGATGCCTTGGTGGCGGTTGCCTGGGCTACCAGTTGGGCGGGCGGAGCTTCCGTCGCAAAGCTGAATGCGGGTGCGGTGGCGACAAAAAGGCCGCCGGACACGGCGAGTATGCGGAGGTAACGGCTAGTCATGCCGACTAGGGTAGCGCGACGTGTACGTGTATAACGCCGCCGATACGACCCGCCGCGCTGACGAGGCGCCAAAGGGTGCGCAGCTCGCCCCGGATTCGCGCGGGGACTTCGCCCGCGACCGCGCGCGCGTGCTGCATTCCGCCGCGCTGCGCCGCCTGGCGGACAAGACGCAGGTTGTCGGCCCACGCGACGGGGACACGCCGCGCACGCGCCTGACGCACTCGCTGGAGGTAGCGCAGATTTCGCGCGGGATCGGCGAAGGCCTAGGGCTGAACCCGGACCTGTGCGAGATGGCCGGCCTGACGCACGACATCGGCCACCCGCCGTACGGCCACAACGGCGAGGTGGCGCTGGACCAAGTCGCGCCGTGCGGCTTCGAGGGCAACGCGCAAACGCTGCGCATCCTGGCGCGGCTCGAGCCGAAGGTGCTTATCCGCGCCACCTCTTTCGGCCTCAACCTCACCCGGGCCTCCCTTGACGCGGCGGTGAAGTACCCGGTCACGCGCACGAACGCGGACGGGTCCGTCAACCGCAAGTACTCGGCGTACGACGAGGACGCGCCCGTGCTGGCGTGGGTGCGCGACGGGCACACCGACGGCGCGCCCCCGATGGAGGCGCAGGTCATGGACTTCTCCGACGACATCGCCTACTCCGTACACGACGTGGAGGACGGCATCGTCTCCGGACGCGTGTCCCTGCGCGTGCTGTGGGACTTCGTGGAGCTTGCCGCGCTGGCGCAGAAGGGCGCGGCCGCGTTCGGCGGCGACGCCGACTCGCTAGTCGACGCCGCGGACCGGCTGCGGGCGCTGCCCGCCATCGCGGCCGCCTCCGAGTTCGACTACTCGCTTCCGGCGTGGGCCGGGCTGAAGGCGCTGACCTCGCAGCTGGTGGGCCGCTACGTCGGCGCCGTCACCCGCGCCACTTTGGAAGACGAGGCCAACCGCGCGCTCGCTGCGGGCCAGGGGTTAGGGCGCCAGCACGGCCGGTTGGTTGTGCCGCCGGACGTGGAGGCGGAAGTGCGGCTGCTCAAGACCGTTGCGGTGCTCTACGTGATGGACCAGCCGGCGCACCAGGCCCGCCAAGAGCGGCAGCGCGACCGCATCTACCGCGTCCACGAGTACCTCCGCGCAGGCGCGCCGGGCAGCCTGGACACGATGTTCCAGGCGTGGTTCAACGCCGCCGAAACGGACCTAGAGCGCGAGCGCGTGATCGTGGACCAGATCGCGTCCATGACCGAGTCTCGCCTCGAGCGCACCGCCAAGAAGGCCGCCGCGTTCGAGGGGTATTACTAGCTCACAGCCGAGAGGCGATCTCGGCCAGGGCCTTTCGGGTGCCGATCTCGCCGGGCAGCCAGGGCAGCTCGACGCGGGGGATGTCGGGAAGTTTGGCGTCCAGCAGCGCCAGCGCGTCGTCCTCCACGCGCCGGCGCGCGGCCACGAACTCGCCGGCGTCGGCGGGGCTGCGGCGGTTGATCACCAGCGAGCTGACACGGATGCGGTTGGCCGTGAGGTCGTCGTACAGCTCGGCGCTCTCGAGCACCGGCAGGCGCTCGGCGGTGAGCACGATGTGGAACAGGCATTTCCCCGGGTCGGTGAGGATGTCGCGCAGGCGCTCGAACTTGCGACGCCGGTGCAGCAGCGTGGCGCGGATTTCCTGGTTGCGGCGCTCGACCGGGCTGCCGTCCGCGATGCCGCCCAGGCCACGGACGGCGCGGGAGAACTTGTCGGACTGCTCGCGCCGCTCCATCAGCCCGCCGGTGTAGGCGGCCATGAGCTCCGGCAACGCCAGCAGGCGCGAGGTGTGGCCGGAGGGGGCGGTATCGAAGATGATGTGGTCGTAGCCCTGCCTATCGACGAGCTCCGCCACCGCCTCCAGCATCGCCGCCTCATGCATGCCGGGGGAGTTCCTGGACAGGTCGAGGTGACGGCGGATTTCCGGGTGCATCCGCTCCGGCATCATCGCTCGCATGGAGCGCTCCACTCCGGCGAGGTGCCGTTCGGTGGTCACCGCCGGGTCCAGCTCCACCACGTCCAACCCGGGCTCCAGCCGGGTGGGCTCGGCGCCCAGGCGCTGCGACCAGATGTGGCCCAGGTTGTGCGCCGGGTCCGTGGACACCAGCAGCACGCGCTCGCCGGCTTCGGCCAGGCGCACTGCGCAGGCTGCGGAGACGGTGGTTTTGCCCACTCCGCCCTTGCCGCCGAAGAACATCACGGGCGCGGCTTCTAGCAGCATCGCACGCCGTCCAAGGGGGAGTGCTCCATGCCCATGCGGGTGTGCCAGGCGTGGAACTCGTCGTAAAGCAGCGGCATCAGCTCGAGGGCGTAGAAGCTCGCGGGGTTGGGGATGCCCAGCGTCTCCGAGGCGACGAGGAGGGTGAACAGGTCGTCCTCCTCGCGCGCGGCTCGGGCGAACTCGCGGCGGTAGGGGGCTTTGTAGAACTCGTCTAAGCCCCGGGCGAATGCTTTAGCGCGCCTGAGCATCCGCCAACTCGCCTGGGATGGTTTCGTCGTCGCGCCAGACCACAGCCGGCGCGCGGCGGGCCTTGCCGATTGCAGCAATGGCCTCCACGGTGACCCAGATCGCGCAGCAGATGATCACGATGTCGATGATCAGCAACAGCCAGTTCTGCGCGGTCCACAGCGTGCGCAGCTGCAGGACGGCAGCCCACAGCGACATCAGGGTGACAAACACGAGCGGGATGAGCACCGGCCAGGTCGGGCGACGCAGCTGGGTGAGCATGACTACCAGGATGGCAAGGGTCAGACCTGCCATGAGCTGGTTGGTGGTGCCGAACAGCGGCCAGATGAGCATGCCGCCGGAACCGTCCACGCCGGTAGAGAAGGTCAGGCCGAGCGCGCAGCCGACGGCGATGAGGGTGGCCGCCAGGCCGGAGAGCTTCACACCGGCGAGTTCCGCGATTTCCGCGACCACGAGGCGCTGCAGGCGGATGCCGGAGTCCATGGTGGTGGCGGCGAATAGCACGGCCATGGTGGCCAGGATGGTGGCGGACAGGGAGGTTGGGATGCCCAGGCCCTCGTTCATCAGGTCGCCGCCGCCCTTGATAAAGGCGTCCACGCCGCCGGCATTCCACTCGGAGTAGACGTTCTCCCAGTCGTTGACCGTCTTAAACCCGGCGGTCGTGGCCACGATCGTGCCAAGTGCCAGCAACCCCTCGCCGACGGCCCCGAAGTAGCCGACGAAGCGGGCGTCCGTCTCCTTATCCAGCTGCTTCGAGGACGTGCCGGAAGAGACGATGCCGTGGAAGCCAGAAATGGCGCCACAGGCGATGGTGACAAACAACAGGGGGAAGATGCCGGGGGTGCCGTCCGGAACGGCGTCGCGAAGCGAAGGCGCCACCACCTCCGGGCGCACGATGAAGAAGGAGCCGTAGAGAATGATCAGACCCACGAACAGCTGCAGGCCGTTGATGTAATCGCGCGGCTGCAGCAACACCCACACCGGTAGCAGCGAGGCGATGAACGCATAGGCGAACAGGAAGATGATCCACCAGCCGCGCGCCGGGATGCCCAGCATCTCGCTGGGGAGTGCGACCGGGACTTGGTCGCCCAGAATCATCAGACCGTACAGCGCGGCGACGCCGACGACGGAGACCAGCGGCAGGTTCCAGTTGAAGCGGTAGATGGCCTGGCCGATCAACAGCGCCACCACGATCGCGCCCCAGGTGGGGATCACGGCACTCGGCGTGGAGATGAGCAGGTTAGAGATCACGACGGCGAACGCCGCGTTGACCATGAGCAGCAGCAGGAAGATGACCACGAGGAAGAGGTTGCGCCCGCGCGCACCGATGTAGCGCCCCGACAGGGTGCCGATGGACTGTCCGCGGTGCCGCTGCGACGCCCACAGCGCACCCAAGTCGTGCATTCCGGCGAAGAAGATCGTGCCCAGCGTGACCCAAAGAAACGCCGGGACCCACCCCCAGATCACCGCGACGGCCGGACCGATGATCGGCGCCGCACCCGCGACGGAGGTGAAGTGGTGGCCCCAGAGGACGTACTTGTTGGTGGGGACGTAATCCACGCCGTCTTCCATGGTGTGCGCCGGGGTGGTGTAGGCGTCCGCGAGTTGGTAGACCCGTTTGCCCAGGAATTTCGAGTACAGCAGGTAGCCGGCAGCCATCATCGCTAGGCCGATGAGCACCATGATGAGTGAGCTCATAGGTCATCTCCGATCGTGTCGTGTTTCACATGTTCCAAACCACAGTGACCGGCATTATGGCACACGACACGTTCCCAGGTGCCTAACAGTTGGTTTATATTCGCCGGCTCTATTGGCTCGGGGCGGTGTGGGTTGTACCTCGCACGCCTATTCCGACAAACCCCGAGTAAGCCCTCCCGAGAATGCCCGATTTTGGGCCTTACTTGGGGTTTGTTACTGGGGGTTTGTGGAACCGGGCGCGGGAGGCGCGGATACGGGCGGGAATGGCGCCGTTGAGGTAGCCTCCGCATCGGGTGACCTAGTCAGGGGGGACTAATGAAAGACACTCGTAAGAACGAGCTGCGCGAAAAGCTCGTGGACGTGCGGAGAGTGTCGTCCATAGACACCGAGACGCACCGGCGCATCAGCGAAGGGGAGTTGGTGCAGCTGACCAAGTCGATGTACTTCTGCGCCGAGACGTGGAAGAAGCTCAAGGAGCACGAGCAAGCGTTTCTGAAGTGCTACGCAGCGGGGTGCCAGAGCCGGAAGGCGGTGCTCATCGACTGTTCTGCAGCGAGGCTCAACGGCGTGTGGACCATCGCGCGCAACCAACCCGTCACGCTGGCGGTGCCGAATGGGCGCCCGGCCTCCACTAACGGTGGCTGGACGGGGTACGAGTACCGCCACCGGCGCATACCGGAAGCTGACATCATTCACGACAGGCCTGTCCGCTACACGGATGCGATCCGCACCGCGGTCGACATCGCCCGCGAACGCGGTGTGTGCGAAGGCGTCGTGGCGTTTGACAGCGTGCTGTGCGGGCACGGAGATGAGATGTACCAGGAGTTGCTGCACCGGTTTCGGGCCACCATCGCTCGGCTGGCCGGCACGAAGGGTATCGCCAACGCCCGCGAAGCGCTCCCGCTGTCCACCAGACTTTCGGACTCGCCCTACGAGTCCCTCCTGCGTCTTATTCTCGACGCCCACGGCGTGCCGTACCGGATCCAGGCGGCGATTGGGCGGTACCGGGTGGACTTCCTTATCGGCGAAAACACCGTCGTGGAGGTCGACGGGTGGCTCAAATACGAAGAAGTCCCTCATAAGGTGTTGGCTAAACAGCGTGTGCGCGACGACTGGCTCGCTGAGCACGGGTACAAAGTCTTGCATTTCTACACCGAGGATTTCTGGGGCGACGAGGGGGACCTGATCCAGCGCATCCGCAACGCGTGGCCCGTTGCCCAAAACCTGCTCCCCGTGCGGGTGCAGCCGAAGCATTACGTGCCGAACGGCCCTGGGCGAAGCGTCGTGTTGCCGCTGGACCTGCAGGAGGCCGTGGACATCCTCCACAAACCCTGAGGATCAGACCCTGAGAATGCCCCATTTCCGCCCATTCTCGGGGTTTGGTTCTCGGGGTTTGCGGGCTTAGTGGGTCAGCTCGACGCCCGTGTCGGCAAAAACGTCGAGCAGCCCGCCTATCGACGCCTCCGGTACGCGCCAATCCGTCACCACCACACGCCGCACCTGGGTCTCACGCAGAAGGTCCGCGAGCGCGTCGAGGTTGCGCGGCACCGGTCGTGTCTCCGCCGCGGCGCGGCCGTACGCCACGACGATGATGGCCGCGCCGAGGTCCTCGACCGAGCGCACTGGGCGGGTGACAAACACTGGGTGCATTAGTTGACCTCCATTTTGCAGAAGGATTCGTAGTGGTCCGCGGTGTAGAACCACTCGTCGACCTGCCCGTCCGCCCCGCCGCCGGTGACGATGCGGCGCGCGCCCCGGTGGCTCACACCCGGGGTGTTCACGGTGTACTCGCGGTAGTAGTTCCTCGGCTGCTCGGGAAGGGTGCGTTCGTAGTTGCCGAAGCGCCGGTCGTCGTTGTCCGGGTACGGGAAGGGGCCGCCGGCCTCGATGCGGTCGACGGTGTCCCACGCCTCTCTGGGGAGTGCGCCGCACGCGGCAAGCCCCGACGCCGGCAGGTCGGGATGGGGAGGGGCCGAAGGTGGCGTCGATAGGCAACTGCTTAAAAAGAAGCATGCGAGCAGGACGAATGGGCGCTTCATAGGGGCATATCGTGCCACGCGCTAGAGTGAGCGCCATGGCAAGGGGCAGAATTCCGGATAGCGACATCGAAGCTATCCGCCAACGCGCGCCGCTCGACGAGATTGTCGGCGAATACGTGCAGCTCAAGCCTGCCGGGCACGACTCGCTGAAGGGTTTAAGCCCGTTCAAGGACGAGCGCACGCCGAGCTTCCACGTCCGTCCCGCGCACGGCTACTACCACTGCTTCTCCACGGGCAAGGGCGGCGACGTCTTCTCCTTCATGATGGAGATGGAGCAGCTGACCTTCCCCGAGGCCGTGGAGGCGGTGGCCGACCACATCGGTTACCACATCAACTACCAGGGCGGATCCACGGGCGCGCGCCAGGTAGACCGCGGCACCCGCCAGCGCCTGCTGGCAGCCAACAAGGCCGCCCACGACTACTTCCGCGAGCAGCTGGAAACCGCAGACGCCGCCCCCGCGCGAGACATGCTGCTGCAGCGCGGTTTCTCGCGCGAGCTCATCTACGACTTCGAATGCGGATACGCGCCCCGCGGCTGGGACCCGATGACCAAGCACTTGCTGCGCAAGGGCTTTGAGGTGCAGGAGCTTATGGACGCCGGCCTGTCCTCGATGGGCAAACGCGGGCCGATCGACAAATTCCGCGGCCGCTTGATCTGGCCGATCAAAGACACCGCCGGCAATGTCATCGGCTTCGGCGCACGCAAGCTGTTCGAGGACGACCCTCTGGGCAAGTACATCAACACCCAGGACACGCTGCTGTACCACAAATCCAAGGTGCTCTTCGGCATTGATAAGGCCAAGAAGAACATCGCGGAGAAGCACCAGACCGTCGTGGTGGAGGGCTACACCGACGTGATGGCCATGCACGCCGCGGGCGTAGATACCGCCGTGGCCACGTGCGGCACCGCGTTCGGCGGCGACCACATGAGCCTGATCCGCCGCCTCATGCTGGACGACAGTTTCTTCCGCGGCGAGCTCATCTACACCTTCGACGGCGACGAGGCTGGCCAGAAGGCCGCCATGCGCGCGTTTGAGACCGACGCGGAGTTCGGTGCGCAGTCCTTCGTCGCGGTCGCCCCCGATGGCATGGACCCCTGCGACCTGCGCCTCGCCCGCGGCGACTCGGCCGTGCGCGACCTGGTCGCCGCCCGCGTGCCGGTCTACGAGTTCGTCATCGAGTCGCTTTTGCAGGACTACTCGCTCGATTCCGCCGAAGGACGCGTGCAAGCCTTGCGACGCACCGTCCCCGTCGTCGCCACCATCTCCGACCGCGTGCTCCAACAGGAGTACGCGCGCAGGCTGGCCGGCTGGGTTGGCTGGCCCAACCCCGACGAGGTGCTCGAGCAGGTCCGCGCCGAGGCGAAAAAGCCGAAGAAGCAGAAGCGCACGCCTAAGGCCGAGGTCAGGGACCCGGCCGCGGCCGCGGGGCCGGACGCTTCCGGCGCGCAGTCCGAGATCCTCATCCCGCCGCGCCCCGACGACCCGGTGCTGTGGCCCCAGCGCGAGGCGTTGAAGATTGCCCTGCAGCACCCCGCCGCAGCCGGCAACTACTTTGACGGCATCAACCCGGACGCCTTCACCCACGACGCCTACCACCAGGTCCGGGAGGCCATCACCGCCGCTGGCGGCTGCGCCCGCGCTGGTGCGGACAATCCCGCCGACGAGTCGAACTTCCTCGCCGCCGTGGCCGGCGAGATGCGCGATTACGCCGGACGCAACTTCGTCTCCGAGCTGGCCGTCGAGCCCATTCACGCCGACGACCTCTATGAGTACGCCGACTCCGTGCTGTCGCGTTTACAGGAAACCCGCGTGGGCCAGCAGATCGCGCAGCTGAAGTCCCAGCTCCAGCGCATGCGTCCGTCTGACGACGAAGAGGCCTACAACGCGCTGTTCTCCGACCTTGTCGCGCTGGAGCAGGCTCGCCGCGACCTCAACGACCGCGCCTTTCGCGGCACCCGGTAGTGGGGTCGCGCGGGCACTGGTGCCCGCCATTCGGACCCGGCCTCGCCCATGTGCTCCGATCCGCGCTAAGACGAAAACCGCCAGTGTGTCGAAATTGCAATGTGGTATACATCTGCCACATTGCGGAAACACACCTTTGCCTCTAGAAACGTGTTGCGCTCTCTGGCGATGCTGGCTTACTCCGGGTTGTAAAGGGTGAGAATTGGATGGTGAATCCGCGCAGAATCGCGTAGATTCACCACCTTATTTTCACCATTTACGCAGCGGGGAGGCGCCGCGCTACGGCCCCTACTCGGAGCGACGAGCGAACTCCCGCAACGCCCACTCCACGGCGTCGAGGGGCAGTTCGGCGTCGTAAGCGTCGCGGCCTGTCTGCAGCGCGTCGAGGTATTCGCCGTACTCCTCGGCGGACCAGTCGGCCTCCTTGGTCAGACCGGCGACCCGAGCGCGGTTCGAGCAGATAATCACCGGCTTCGAGGCCTCGCCCGGCTCCTGCTCGCCAGCCAAGAAGTATGCCACGGCAGAGGCGAACTTCGCCGGCAGTCCAGTCGCGACCAGAGCACCGTACGCGTCCACCGCGCTCGCGCCGTCGAGTTTGCGCACCGCAGCCAGCAACTTCGACGCGTTGCCCTTGTTGCGCAGGAATGCCTGCATCTGCATCACCTGGTTGGATTGGCCCGCGACGTACGCGAAGCACGCGCCGAGGAAATCGATGATCTGCTCGCGCGCGTAGCCGGACTCGACTACGTCCGCCGCAAAGGCGAACACCTCAGAGCGCGTGATGGACGCGCTGGCGTCGTCGCGGAACGGCGGCACGCGGCGCAGGTGGTGCGGCCACCCGGTCTTCCAGCGGATGGGGGAGAAGGTCACGGAGTCGCCCAGCACGTCCTGTGCGGTGGGCTTGACGGCCTCGAGGGCTTCTGCAATCTGAGTCATGCGCCCTATCTTAGAGGCCCTACACTTGCCCTCCATGACCGCAACCGTCCTGCTTCTCGACCCCCGCTGGCCCACCCTCATCCCGCTTCACCTCGCCGGACGCATCTCGGGCGAGGTCGCGTTCACGCCCGAGGTTCCGGTCGATGTGCGTTGGGCCCTCGATACCGCAGGCGGCGAGCACCGCTGGCTGATCTCCACGGACCCCGAGGATCCGGAGGTGCTGTGTTGGCAGCGGGAAGGGGCGGAGACGGAACGCGTCGATAGTCTTGCGGATCCCGTTTACCAAGCCACCCGCACGATGCACGCCGCCCGCCGCCGCGGCGAGTGGGAGCAAGAGATGACGCACCAAAGCCTCCTGCCGTATCTGCGCGAGGAGGCGGAGGAGGTTGCGGACGCAATCGAGGACGATTTGCCTAACGACGCCCTAAAGTCCGAACTCGCAGATCTCCTGCTCCAAATCTTGTTCCACGCCGAGATTGCGTCGGAAGGCGGGGCGTTCGACTTTGCGGACGTCGCCGACGCGTTCGTGCAGAAGATGCGCCGCCGCGCGCCTTACCTTTTCGACGGCTCCACCGGCCTAGTGGACAAGGCCACCCAGGACCGGCTCTGGGCGGAGGGGAAAGCCCAGGAAGCGGATTCGCAAAGCGAACAGCAGAAGTAGGCGCGGAAATTCAGCGGCTAGCGACGGACCGGTACACTTTTCGCCCATGACTGCAGCCAGACGAGTAGCGCGCGGGTGCGGCTGCGCGGGACTCATCTCGGTGGCCGCAGCCGTTGTCATGGTCGTCGCGCTGATCGCCTGGCTGATCGCAGCGTTCTCCACGCTGGAGCAGCAGGAGCCGCTCCAGCCCGTGCCCTCCACGATGCCGCCGCCGGCCGCGGAGGCGCCCCCGGCGATCGACATCCATGCGCCGGGCCGCACCTCTGACTTGCTGTTCGATTGGTCCCAAGACATCGGCAACGCTACCGACATTTCTGGGCAGGCCGTCCGGGCCTACGCCAACGCGGCACTGATCGCCGCCGAGTCTTGGCCGGCGTGCAACCTCACATGGAACACGCTGGCAGGCATCGGCTGGGTAGAAACCCGGCATGGTACTTACACTGGCCGGTTCCACAACTCCGTGCTGGACCCGAACGGCTACCCGGACCCGCGCATCATCGGCCCGAGGCTGGACGGCAACGGTTTTGCGCAGGTAGGCGACACCGACGGCGGCACATACGACGGCGACACCGAGTTCGACCGTGCCGTCGGGCCCATGCAGTTCATCCCCGAATCGTGGGGCCGCTACGGCCGTGACGCCAACGGCGACGGTGTCGCAGACCCGCAGCAAATCGACGACGCAGCGCTCGGCGCCGCCAATCTGCTGTGCAACTCTGGCGGCGGCAGCCGCGACCTCGCCACGGAGGAGGGGTGGCGGCAGGCCATCTTCGCCTCCAACCAGTCCAACGACTACGTTGCGCGGGTGCGCGACGCGGCGGCGAATTACGCCGTGAACCAACCCGCACATCGCTGAGATCGCTTCTGCCGACGGCTAAGCTGGACCCCGGTAACACAGCATTCGACCCACGCAAGGAGTCACCATGGCCGACATCATGCACATCTTCGCCCGCGAGATCCTAGATTCCCGCGGCAACCCCACCGTCGAGGTTGAGGCGTTGCTCGCTGACGGCTCCCACGGCCGGGCGGCGGTGCCGTCCGGCGCGTCCACGGGCGAGCACGAGGCGCACGAGCTCCGCGACGGCGACGAGCGCTACGCCGGCAAGGGTGTGCTCAAGGCCGTGGGTAACGTCAACGAGACCATCGCGGATGAGCTCGCTGGCCTGGAGGCGGATGACCAGAGGATCGTCGATAGCCTCATGCTCGAGCTCGACGGCTCGGACAACAAGAAGAACTTGGGCGCGAACGCCATCCTCGGCGTGTCCATGGCCGTGGCGAAGGCTGCTGCGGATTCCGCGTCCTTGCCGCTGTACCGCTACATCGGCGGCCCGAATGCGCACGTGCTGCCGGTGCCGATGATGAACATCCTCAACGGTGGCGCTCACGCGGATTCCGGCGTGGATGTCCAGGAGTTCATGATTGCCCCGATCGGCGCGGAGATCTTCACTGAGGCGCTGCGCATGGGCACCGAGGTCTACCACGCGCTCAAGAGCGTGCTGAAGTCCAAGAACCTCTCCACCGGTCTCGGCGACGAGGGCGGTTTCGCCCCGTCTGTCGGTTCCACCAAGGAGGCGTTGGACCTGATCGTGGAGGCCATTGAGAAGGCCGGTTACACCGCGGGCGAGGACGTGGCGCTGGCGCTCGACGTCGCCTCCTCCGAGTTCTTCAAGGACGGTGCGTACGACTTCGAGGGCGGCCGACACACCCCGGAGGAGATGATCCAGGTGTACGCGGACCTGGTGGAGCAGTACCCGATCGTCTCCATCGAGGACCCGCTGGACCAGAACGACTGGGACGGCTACGTCGCCCTGACCCAGCAGCTGGGCGACAAGGTGCAGCTCGTCGGCGACGACTTCTTCGTCACCAACCCGGCCCGCCTGGCCGAGGGCATTGAAAAGGGCGCCGCGAATGCGCTGCTGGTCAAGGTCAACCAGATCGGCACCCTCACCGAGACCTTCGACGCCGTCGAGCTCGCCCACCGCAACGGCTACCGCACCATGATGTCGCACCGCTCCGGCGAGACCGAAGACACCACCATCGCGGACCTGGCCGTGGCGCTGTCCTGCGGCCAGATCAAGACCGGCGCACCGGCCCGCTCCGAGCGCGTGGCTAAGTACAACCGCCTCCTGCGCATCGAAGAGGAGCTCGGCCCGGCCGCCGAGTACGCAGGCCGCTCCGCCTTCCCGCGCTTCAAATAAGCACCGGCCTAGCGACGCACCTTTCGGCCCCGCCCGTTCCCGGCGCGGGGCCTCTTTTTATCGGCCATTCCTGCATTTGTATCAACCAAGCTTGACGATTGTATCTTTTTAGGTGATACAATCGTCATGCAGAACCGATACTTAGCGCGCATGGGAGGGGCCTTGAAGCAAGTGGACGCGCTGACGACCTTAGAGATGATTGCCGCCGATCAATGGGGGATAGTGACCACGGCTCAGGCTGGCCGGGAAGGCATTGAGCGGCTACAACTTTCGCGGTTGGCTGAGAAGGGCGATCTTGATCGAGTCCGGCATGGGGTGTATCTGCTGCCCTCCCATCAGGCAGGACCTCAGGACGAACTTCGAGCGGCGTGGCTGGCGCTCGAACCGAAGAAATTCATCGAGGAGCGCTGGGAGGACAGTCATCCGCTAGTGGTGTCGCATGAATCAGCAGCGAGTGTGCACGGTATTGGTCGCCTGATCCCGCCAAACTTCACGTTCTCCACCGAGGGGAAGAAGCAGACTCGGCAGCAAGGAATTCGGATTTACACGGGGCGCGAGCTCCAGGGCTCAGACATTGTTTCCGTAGAAGGGCTGCCGGTGACAAGCGTCGCCCGGACGGTGGGGGATTTGGCGGAAGCTGGGATCGAACGCGGCTATCTAGCCGATCTGGTTGCAGACGCGTTGCGGAAGGAAAACCTGCGCATCGATGACTTGGCAGCCAAGTTAAAGCCCGCAGCGCGTTCGTACGGAGCAACGTCAGGTATGAATTTGGTTTCCGAATTGAGCGAGGAAGCGTCCGCCCTGGAGGACCTCATTGAACGACGCAACCGGTACGTGCATGCAGCGTCGGGTTTGCCGGATCTGGCTCTGGATCCCCGCGTGGCCAAAGCTGTGGAAGAGAGCATGAAGCGCGTCACCGAGCAGATTGAGATGCAGATGGCACCTTTTCGCAAGCAAATGCAAGAACTCGTGGAGCGGTGGCACCGTGACTACAAGTAAGCGCGAAAGTAAGGAACGGCAGAAAAGGCTCAACCAGGGCATTAACAAGAGGGCGAAAGCGCTTAAGTTGCCCGGCGAGCTGATCCGCTATCAAGTCGCGTTTGAGGGTTTTCTCGAGCGCGTGTTCAAGCCAGAGTCAGACGAGTGGGTGCTCAAAGGCGGCGCTTCGCTGCTTATGCGAAACCGGCAAGGTCGCACGACCACTGACATCGACCTCTCAAGGAATGTCTTGGGCGACCTCGAGGATATCGATGCTGAGATCCGGGACATTGCTGGACGGTCTGGGCACGGCCCGCTTACGTACAGGGTAAAAAGTGTGCGGATCAAAGGGAGTGGAACAGAAGACGGCTACAACGGGCCGACATACGAAGCCTCAATTGACGCGATGATGGGAGCTATCGTGTTTCAACCGTTTAGCCTCGATTTGACCGTGCAGCGCCATACCCAAGAGCCTCATGAGCGGGTAGTGATTCATCCGGTCCTGGCTGAACTCACGTCCGAGGAGATGGAACCCTTCTTCGTATTCGCTACCGCCATCGAGTCTCAACTTGCGGACAAGATCTGTGCGATGCGAGAGAAGCATCGCAGCGGAGACAGTAATCGGTACCACGATTTGGCCGACATCATTACCATCCTGCTCACGCAGTCGTTCTCGGCGCACAAACTGGTGACAGCCTGCGAGCATGAAGCGCGACGACGGAGGATTGATTATCCGACCGAGATATGGGTCCCATCGATGTGGGAAACCGGATACACGCAGAAGGCGGAAAGCTTCTTCGGTCTCCCGGCGCAGTATCGTGACCTCTCCAACGCTATGGCTTTCGCTTCGGGAGTGCTGAATCCGGCGCTGGCCGGAGAGCTCACCGAAGCCCTCTGGGATCCCGGCAAGCGAAGTTGGCTATAACCCGCGTGGTATGTCCGGGGTGACGTCAAGTACACGAATCCGCCTCGCCGGTGCAGGGCGCGCCCGTAAGGTCGGTGCCATGTTCGAGCAACTGACCGTGGACTACCTTGCGGAGCGCACCGACCACGCGAGCTTTGACCGCGGGCAGAAGATTGACCAGCAACGCGTGCAGGTCACGGAGCAGACCGACGACGTTGTCCGCGCAACCGTGACCGCGCCGCATGAGTGCCACGTGATGCTGCGGCTCGAGGGCACGGACCTGTAGGCGCAGTGCGATTGCGCGATCAAGCATGAGTGGTGCCGCCACGCGGTGGCCACGGTGCTGAGGCTCATCGATGAACACGGCGAGGTGTTTGCGCTTAACGTCCAGGCAGCCGCGGCAGCGGAGGCCGTGTTCGACGGCCAGATTGACACGTACGTAGACAGCTCGCGCCACGACCAGCTCGTGCAGCTGGTGCGCAACCTGCGCGTGGTGCAGCCGAGTGTGGACCTGGTGCTGGAGATGGGGGCGGCAAGAACCCCGGCTGGTCCGCGCGCTTGACGGCGGAGATGGCGTCGAGATGGTGGGCCCGCTGGAGGCGGCCACCGGGGGTATCACCTCGCCGACGCCTACCGCACCGCCCTGATCCTCCATCCTGCGGCGTACCGGCAGGCCGCCCCGGCACCGGGTGAGGTGGTGGAGCGGATCTCCAACATCGTCTTCGACGAGTCCGACTTCGGCGAGCCCGACCTAGAGGAGTACGCGGACTAGCTGGTCACCCAGGCTATCGACGAGCTGGAGCGCCGCCTGGACAAACAGGACTCTTGCGGCCGCTTCAGCGACGCTTTGGATCACCTGCGCGAGTTTATTGCGCGCCCGCGACGCCGACGCCCGCGACCTGCTTGAAGAGGCCGCCAAAGAGCGCGTGAGCAAGAAGCGCCTGAACCTTGACGGCATCGGCATTTCGATGGCGGCGCTGACCAGCCGCTTGGACCGCTACTTCGGCCCCGGCAGCCTGTTGAAGTTCCGCACCACCTACGCCAGGTCCCACCCTGCCCGCGGCTTCTGCGAGCTCCTCGCAGAGGACGGCGTAACCCCCGCCATGGCGCAAGAGGTCATCGACGCCGCCCCGAGCTGGGTCCGCGGCAACCTGCAGCTGCTCTACGCCGAGTACTTTGACGACTTCGAACTGGACTACAAGGTTGCCACCGAGCACCCGCGCCCAGAGGAGCTGGATCCGAAGCTCATCTTCGACATGGGCACCGCCATCGGCGTCAACGTGGACCGCGCTTGCGGCACCGAACTGATGTTCCGCTTGCCTGAGCACTTCGCCGCCGACGACCAGGCCGCCCTCGAGCGCTTCGAGGAGCTTGTGCGAGCCTGCGCGAGCGTTACGACGGCCCCGCCCGTTCCCGGCGCGGGGCCTCTGGCATGCGTAACCCCTGACGTATCATCTGCAGACTATGACGAAGCGCTCGATCCGGCCCCGCCGCCCCAGCACGGTCCCCGTTGCCAGCCGCGACCGGGAAAACGCCGAGCGCGCCGCCCAGCGCAAGCAGCGCGGCCGGGCCATTGCGTTTCCGAAACAGGACATGGCGAGCGTGGTCATCCTGATCGGCGTGCTGATCGTGGTACTGCTGGCCATCGCCGCCCCGCTGCGCAACTTCTACGAAGGCCGCGCCGAGATCGCCCGCGCCAACGAATCCATCGCCCGACTCGAAGCCCAGAAAGAGGCGCTCGAAAACGACATCGCCAAGTACGACGACGAGGAGTACCTCAAGCAGGAAGCCCGCCGCCGCCTCGGGGTGATGGAGGAGGGCGAGACCGCGTGGCGCATCATCGACCCGCGCATGACCGCGCCGGAGGCCATCACCACCGGCAAGGACGATATCCCCGACACCCGCGGCTGGGCTGAGGTGCTGTGGGACTCCCTGCGCGAGGTCCCCGAGGCGCTCCCGCCTGCCGACGACGCTTCGCCCGCCCCCGCCCCTGGCGTGCCTGCGTCTTAGCTGGCATGTGGGACAATAGCGCGCATGCACACCCCTCCCACAGACGAACAGCTCGCCACCGTTGCAGAGCAACTCGGCCGCAGCCCCCGTGGCGTGCTGGCCATCGCGTACACCACCCCGGACAACCAGCCGGCGGTGGTGAAAACTGCTCCCAGGCTCGACGACGGCACCCCGTTTCCCACCCTCTACTACCTCACCGACCCCCGTCTGACCGCTGAGGCCTCCCGCCTCGAGGTCGCGAAGGTGATGAAGTGGATGGAAAACCGTCTCAACGAGGACAACGAGCAGGGCGAGGCGCTGCGCGCCGATTACCTAGCCGCTCACGAGCACTTCCTCGCCCAGCGCAACGCCATCGAGGACCTGGGCACGAACTTTTCCGGCGGCGGCATGCCGGAGCGGGTGAAGTGCCTCCATGTGCTCATCGCCTACGCGCTGGCGGAGGGCCCGGAACGCGTCCGCTTCGGCACCGAAGCCGTCGCGCTCGCCGCCGAGCACGGGGGTCTTCGCGGTACGGCAATCCCCGCGGATTGGCCGACGCTGGCAGACCTCGGCATCACCCTCGAGGAAGCAGGGGAGGGGTTGGCATGACCCGCGTCGCCGCCGTGGATTGCGGCACGAACTCGATCCGCCTGCTCGTCCACGACACTGACGCAGGCGAGGTTTCCCGCCGCAACACCATCGTCCGCCTCGGCCAGGGTGTAGACGAGACCGGCGCCTTCGCGCCCGAGGCTATCGAGCGCACCCGCGCAGCCCTCGCTGACTACGTGGACGAGATGCAGCGCGAGGGCGTCACCCGCGTGCGTATGGTGGCCACCTCGGCCACCCGCGACGCAGCGAACCGCGAGGACTTCTTCGCCATGACCCGCGAACTGCTTGGCCGGATCCAGCCGGGCGCAGTTGCGGAGGTCGTCTCCGGCGAGGAAGAAGCCGCTCTGTCGTTCGCCGGCGCGACCGCCGACATCGACCCGGCACGCGGCCCGTTTTGTGTGATCGACCTCGGCGGCGGCTCCACCGAGGTCGTCATGAAAGGCCACGCGGTCTCCACCCAGATGGGATGCGTGCGCATCACCGAGCGCATTATGCACACGGATCCGCCCACGGCCGACGAGACCGCTGTGGCGCGAGCGTTCGTGGACGAAAGAATTGCGGACGCGTCCGACGCCGTACCCTTCGCCGATGCGCGGTGCTTTGTCGGCTGCGCCGGAACCTTCACCACGCTCTCTGCGTTGGCGCAGGAGCTGGGCAGCTACGACCCAGAGCGGATCCACCTGTCGGAAATCCCGTTCGACCGTTTGCGCGACGTGACAGCTGATCTGCGTTCCAAGACTGCCGCCCAGCGCCGCGAGAACCCCGTCGTCCACCCAGGACGCGCCGACGTCATCGCCGCGGGTGCGACGGTGGTGGAGCAGCTCATGGATTTCTTCGAGCGTGCAGCCAGCGCCACCGGCTTCATCATTAGCGAGAAGGACATTCTCGACGGCATCGTGGCAGGACTAGCTCAAGACTAAAGGCGGATGCCTTTAGTCTTGGTCCGGCTCGTAGATCGTGTCCTCGATCTGGTTGGCGGACTTGCCGCGCAGCTTCTTGCCCTTGCGCAGGTCCTTGACCTCGCGCATGCGCGGCTCCGGGTCGATTTTGTTGGCGATGGCTCGGCGGGCCGACGAGGTCACCTGCTTTGTCACCGGTGAGTTGGCGACCGCTTGGGCGGCGTTGACAATCTGGTGGTAGCGCTTCCGGCCGGCTTTCGTGCCCAGCACGTACCCGGCGGCGGCTCCGACAACGTATTGGTACATGGTGGCTAGGGTACCTTCCGTTGTCACCCAGTGATTCACATCTGCTGCGGGGATGTAGAATCTCCCGAAGCGCACGCGTTTTGGGGTTATAGCTCAGTCGGTTAGAGCTGCGGACTCATAATCCGTTGGTCGCGGGTTCGAGCCCCGCTAACCCCACTACTTCTTACTCTGGCCGCATGCGCATCATGGATTACAGCGAAGTTATGGTCGCGGTCACGCCGAGCGAGGCCGTCGAAGCCCTTCGCCGCGTGCTTATCGACGGCTTCGACCCCGCCACCGATCCGCAGCGGCAGAAGGTGGGCCTGCCGCACGGGGAGATGCACCTGCTACCGGCGGCGCTTGACGGCGCGGTCGGGGTGAAGGTGCTGGGGATTCAGCCGGCGGGGTCGGTCGTCGATGTGCCGCTGGTGCAGGGGTCGTACTTGCTCATGGGCGGGGAGACGCTGACGCCGGAGGTCGTGATGGATGCCGCGGCGCTGACTGAGATCCGCACGCCCGCGGTTGCGGTCGCGGGGGTGCTGGACCGGTTGCGGTCCTCGGACGAGCCGCTGGAATGCGTCATCGTCGGTGCGGGTGTCCAGGGGCGGGCGCACGCGCGGACGGTGGTGGATGTCCTCCGGGGAGTACGGGAGGTGTCGGTGACGTTTGTCTCGCGCCACGAGCCGTCGGATCTGGCCTACCCGTGGGTCCAGCTGGGCAGCGATGTGGGCGACGAGGCGCTGGGGAAGGCCGGATTGGTTGTGCTGGCGACGTCCGCGGGGGAGGGGGTGGGGGGGAATCGCGCAGGGCAAAAGGCTTTAGTAGTTCGTGGCCATTGTGCTATCGGCTGCAACTTGGTCCTAGGGGTGTTACATTTGATTAGCCCAAGTTCCTAACCGTTACTTTTAAAGTACTGCCGTATCGGTGGCAGGATGGGTGTAGTTTTTTGCATTTAACTTCAGGAGTTGAATTTTATGTGTGGTTTGAACATGGGGGGGGGGCGTGTTGTAGCAGCTGCATTCGCTGCCCTGGGCGCGGTTTCAATAACAGTCCCGTCCGCTGTCGCAGCTGAACAACCTAGTGCGGCGATTCGTACGGTCGATGCTGCAGTCGGGAAAGAAATTACTCCCGAGATTGCGGAGAATCTTACCCAGTGGGCAGCCTCCCAGAACCTTGATCTCGAAGCCGAATTTGAAGAGGAACCTGTAACCGTCTCTACGGAGAGCCGAAAGGATCTCGCTGGTAAGAGCATTGTAATGTACAATCGCGCGGGAATCGAGCCCCCGCCGGGTTATATCTATGACCCTTCTAGGGGAAGTTTGAATGACTACTGCACGAAGTCACCGGATCAATTTCCCGCACCTGGCGACAACGCTGACTTTTCTGGTGCATGTGCGAGGCATGACATGTGCTACGGGGCCCATCAAAGCCCCAGTGAGCGTGTGGAGTGCAATGTCCAGCTGAATAGAGACATGGTCCACATTTGTAAGAGTGTTTACCCAAATGCCGCTGACCCGCGTCGGGGAGGCTGTCTTGCGACGGCAGGGACTTACTTTGCGGCAGTGACGGCTGCTCACCCTAGCCAGTGGGTCCCTACGATTTCAGGCTAGAGAGATGAAGGAGAGTAACTATGGGAAACGGAAAAGTTCGTCCAATTTGGCCTGAATTGGTGGTCGCAGTCGCGGGCGTGGCTCTCTTACTTCTGGCCCCAATCAGAATCAGCTGGATTGGTACAGTTGCCATCATTCTTTCCGTGGTTTCTGCAATTACCACGCTGATCCTGTCAAGACAGTCCTCGAAGGTGCAAATAGCCGCAACGATTGTTGGCGCCGCTGCGATAGCGATCGGATTGCTAATCGGTGTAAATGGCGATGGGCAACCGGCCATTTTCACCGAGGCCCTTATTTGGGTTGCTGGTGCGGGAATAGTCATGTCGACTGTCTGCACCCTGTTTTCCAGAAACCTAAATGATAACCGGCGCAGTTAGCTCGGAGCTCTATCGGTGTCACAGTTCAAATTGACGGTGACCCGATGGATGGTGGCGAGCCGGCGGATCTGGCCTACCCGTGGGCCCAGCTGTGTAGCGATGCGGCCGACGACGCGTTGGCGGCGGCCGGATTGATTGTGCTGGCGACGTCCGCGCGGGAACCTGTGGTCGTCGATAGGCAATTGCGGCCTGATGCGACCGTGCTTGCTGTGGGGGCGCACGCGGTGGACACGCGGGAGTTGCATGAGCATGCGCTGCGGGACGCGCAGGTGATTGTTGAGGATTCGGGGGCCGCGCGCTGGGAGGCCGGCGATGTGGCGATCGCAGTGGAAAGGGGCACGCTTGCGTGGGATGGCGTGGTGACGATGGCTGAGGTTGTGCGCGGGGAGGTGGCGCTGGATCCGGCGCGGCGGGTGGTGTTCAAGACCGTCGGCATGCCGTGGGAGGACCTGGCGGTGGCAACGGTGGTTGGGGGTGGTAGCGGGATGACAACACGATAGAGAGGGAATGCTCCGGGGGTTTTCTAGCGTTCGTCGAGAAGATCTGCGTAAGAACGGTGGTGGTGCAGGGGGACTCGGTTAGCTCAACGGCGCTGAGCGATTTCAGCCAACGCACTTTTCACACGCTGAGCAAACAATGGGCAGCCTGCTGATTCCAACGTCTTGTGAATTGGGCGCGAAGTTACTCCTGGTTGGGAGTAAAACTAAAACTGCGCCTCTGTAGCCGCAATGAATGCCTGCACGTTCGAATCTGCAACAAGATTGAAAAAGTCGTCGCTGTTATAGATTTCGTAGTGCTCTTCTGCGGGCGCTGCTGAAAAGTCCTCGGGTCTGTTGTTGGTGAGGAGATAGATTGCTTTTTCCGGCGACGGCCGCTGCATGGACGTGAAAGTCCCCGCTATCCGCTCCAGTAAAACCATCGTCCATGTCGGGATAGACGATCATTTCGTCGATAGCCTCTTCGAGCATCTCGAGGCGTTTTTCGATTCTGGTCCCAGCCCACTTTGGATGTCTCCTGGGATCACCCTGATCGTCTCTGCTTGAATATCACGGGTCCATAGCATTCGTGTACATACCGCTGTCGAACGTGCGCAGCTGATATAGCCAATCCGTTAAGGTTCGACTGGCGATGACATTCGCATCAACGAGCACTCGTTGAGCCACAATCGTGATGTTAGCTGAGGGGGCGCCTCAGTAAGATCAGTCTGCTATCGGGCCGAACGCCTGGAGTTCGAAAGACCGGAGTCTTTCGAACGCATCATTCTGCTTCTTTTCCAGAGCCCGCTTGAAGGCTAGAACGTCATCCCGATCGAAGCGGGTGTGCGTACCGATTTTAAAACTGTCGATCTTGCTTTCAGTTGCCCGCTTCATAAGAGCGGGTCTGGAGACCCCAGAATTTCCGCAGCCAAAGTACTAGTAAGCTCTGTGGGCATTCGTCTGATCGCGACCTCGCCAGTTTCAATGAGGGACCGAAGTGCTGCGAGGACCGTTTCCGGCACATCTGTAGGTAGGTCTACTGTGTTGCCATCTCGATCATGAATCGCAAAATCAGCTTCGTCCGGGATCTTCAGTGATTCGAATGCCACTGTCTCCTCGGCGGTGAGAACAATAGCGTTCGAAGGGGATAGCGTGGTGGTCGTTTTGAACCTCGTCTAATTATGTGACGAACGTTATCGGCTTGCACTTGTAAGTGCAAGAGGAGGTCGAGCTTTGCTTTCGATGAGCCTGCCCGGAGCCGGAGGTAAAGGGTTTTCCTCTGCGTTTCTGTTTCGTGGCCTTCATTGTTCGGCCGGGTGTCCTAATGTTTCACTATGCCTAGCGAATCCGATGCTTTGTTTTCAGAAAACTATCCAACAGGAAATGAGACCGTACTTCCCCCAAATGCCACAGGTTGGCTAGGGAAGCGATGTCCGCTTCACGACGATTTGATATTCGCATATCGGAAGGCCAAGGCCGACGTTTTCCAAGCCGATCATCTTTCCCGCCAGGACATCGCCAGCTATGAAGAAAATATCTGGAACAAGCTGCAGGAGCTCGCGGAGAAAATTTCTCAGGTCAGCCGAAGTCCTCTGGGGAGTTTATTCACGGAAGTGATCGTCGACGGTCGCCCAGAGATTAAATATCAAGAAGGTGGCCTGCCAAATGGTTACGCCAAATGGGTTAAGACAATCATCGGGGAGCCAGGCTACATCTTCAAAAAGGCCGAAGGGTGGGAAAGCAGGGATGAACCGCGTGTTCACCGATTTTCCAGCCGCCACCTGCGGGAAGAAAAGGGGCAAAAGACGCAAATCTCCGAATACAACGACTTGTGTGGGGGTGGGGAGACAATGGAACCGCAAGAACGCAAACTTGTTCTTCGGCCCGTATGTGCCGGGTCGATGGACCTCCATGTCTTATCCGCTTTGTGGATCTTGCGTGTGGGGTCAAAGTTTGATGCGGAGCTCAGCGATAACGTGTACTCCAATCGGGTCCGCCGCAGCTACGACAAAAAACACGTAAACAGCTTCGCTTTAGGGAGCTTGGAACCGTATCTGAACAATTACCGTCGATGGAAAGAGGACGGTGTTGACGCGGTAGAAGGGTTGATCAAAGAGAACAAAGACGCCTTCTTTGTCAGTGCGGACCTAACGAATTACTTCCACAATATTGACCCGAGGTTTTTGCTCGATTCGGGTTGGCTGGGGAGATGGAAGACACATCTGTTCAGTGGGGAAGGCACCATCGGTGAGGATCTCGCAATCCACATCCTGCTCGTGGAGGCCTTTACTGCGTGGAGCGATTCGCTTCGCGAGACACTAGGAGAACCTGATGGTATCGGAGGGCTGCCTGTAGGGGTCAGTGCGAGCAACGTCATCGGCAATATCGTCCTCATGGATCTCGACAGAGCGATCGAAAAAGGGATCAAGCCGCGTTTTTACGGACGATATGTCGACGACATTGCGCTCGTCATCGAGGGGCACCCCGAGATTGAAACTATTCATAATCTTGGAAAGTGGATCAAACACCACCTCACCTTGTATCCGGTGGGACATTGCGAGCCACAATCCAAAGACGTTGAGCTGCTGCTCTGTGACGAAGTCTGCACCGACAGTCGGAGTGCCGATGGAGATGGTGCGGCAGAGACGACGGAAAACACGGGAGGGCAGCCCGTTAAACCCGATCAAGAGGAAGTTCCAGATACCAAGGAGTCCTCGAGCTCGGATGTCCAAGAAACAGCCAACTCGGAGGCGGCTGAGCCAGACGTAAGCGAGGTGACAGCCGACAACGTTGGAAGATACAGAGTTGAAATCAAGGTTCCATACCAGGCCGATTCAACTTTTATCCTTAACGCCGACAAACTCTCGCTTGTCCACGCGGAGGGCAAATTCGGGCAGTGGGCTGTCAATCACGTGCGTTCCGTGATGACCAAAAACACTAGCGAGTGGCGCAACATGCCCATCTTGCCCGAAGACCCCGTGGAAGTCGCCACCGAGATCATCGCCTTAATGTACGAGCAGCCGACAAAGGACGCAGAGTTTTTCGGGCTCGAGGCAATCGCTACCAAACGCGCTGGTTTCGCGCTCAAGGTGCGTGATCTGAAGACTATCGCTCGGAACGTTGTCGCTGCCGATTGGAAGGCCCACCGAGAGCAGTTCGTCATATCGTTCCTACAACACACCTCGCGGCCAAATCGCTTCACAGAATTCCACAACTACTACCAGCGGCTGTTCCGGCTCTGTCTCGAGGTGGGAGATACAGGAGGTGCCCAGCGAATAGCCTATGCGTTAGGCGAAGTGATGCAGTGGCTGAAGGACAGTAAAACCGTTTTGGAGGTCGCAGGGCATACTATCGACGCCCGCGAGCCCGACATCTTGCTCTCATGGAGGGAGCTCACGTACGCAAAATTCGCGGACGAGGTTATCTCCGTCCCAGGAAGTTTGGTATCTGCTGCGCACAAGCGCGCACTCTTGAAAACACTGGATGCGCTCCTGAGTGAAGAATCATCTCACGGTGACGAGAGCGAGTCCGCAGCTAGAAAAGTTGACGATTCCTTCTCCGCTAGGTGGTGTAACTCGGACGGGGTGGGTGAAGAGGCAGTGAAGCGATTCTATGAGGGAAAGTTCCACCGGCTTTTCTCAATGGACCTGGCGTTGGTCCCCTTCAAACAGGTACTCGTGTCGCGCGAACTCGACCACTTCGCTGCGGGCACACCTGCGACGTTCGACGAGCGCCACCTCGCCTTTCTTGACGGTATAGAGACGCAGAAAGAAGCGGTGCCTTCGGCCGTCGAAAGGCTGCTGGGCGAAAGCACCTGGAAGTTGTTTGTGCTTCTGAATGCGGTCGGAGCCAGGTTCTCGCTTGAACGATTAGAAAGGTACCTTCAGCGATGCTTGGAGGGCGAAACCCCGAAGTACGAGGACCGTACGTTAACCGTGCGAGCTTTTGTCTTTCCAACCCGGCCGCCATCACCGATTGAGCTTTTCGCCTGGACTCGGGTTGCAGGGGCGGATGGCGAAGGCCCGTGGAAGAAATGCGGGATAACCATGCGCCACGTTCAAGACTGGTTCTTAATTGCACGTGGTTTCGCCGAACGTTCGGACATTTTCGCCGACCTACCAGTAAAGGATCGAGACAGGTGGGAGCGACTTCAAGAAACCATGCAAAAGGAGCTGGCTCAGAAGGCGGGCGTGCCGTGGCGCGGATCCAATAGTGCTGACATCTGGTTCCCCTCTGTGGAACGCGATCAATCGAAGGTCAAAGTGGCAATCGGCGCGTTATACACGCCGCGGAACTACCTCACAGAATCGGTATTGCGTAATCCTCAAATTGGTCTGAAACGCTGGAATACTACGGCAGAACTGGTCAACAGCGTAATGGCGGAGGGCAACGCCGATTACTTCGTACTCCATGAAGTTTGCTTGCCACCCACGTGGTTTATGACAGCTGCAAGTCACCTGCGTCGAAAGAACATCAACCTCATCTCCGGCGTGGAGTATCTGCATGGGCCAGGTTCGGTAGTGCATAACCAAGTGTGGTTCTCCGCAATACACAAGGGCTTCCGGTTCCCCTCGCTGGGTTTGTACATCCAGGATAAGCAACGCCCTGCACACGGAGAAGCGGACAACCTCAACCGCATCGCTCGACTCAAATTGAGCCCAAAGGTGAAGTGGGAAGGCGAATCGAAACCGCCGCGGATAGCGCATGGCAACTTCCACTTTGCAATGCTGGTGTGCTCGGAACTTACCAATTCGGAGTACCGAAATTCCTTGAGAGGCAACATCGACGCACTGTTCGTCGTGGAGTGGAATCAAGACCTCAATACATTCAACTCGTTAGTTGAAGCATCTGCGTTGGATATCCACAGTTACATTGTGCAGGTCAATAACAGGATGTACGGCGATTCCCGTATCCGGGTACCCGCCTACGAGTCATTTAAGCGTGACATGGTTCAGATTCGGGGAGGAACGAACGAGCACTTTGTGATCGGTGAGCTGGACATCAACAAACTCCGAGACTTCCAAAAACACGCCTACGTTGAGAAAGGTGAGTTCAAACCGCTGCCGGACGGCTTTGAAATGGGGGCTCATCGAAAGAAGTAGTAAAATTTCCTAATTCCGTGGGCCGCCGCTCTTTTAGCACAATTTGGGTGAACGGTGATGCCAGTTCCACACCTTGTATCACCAGTGTGGCGAGCGGCTGGCGTGGCGGCGGGTGCGGGGGAACCTGTGGTTTTCGATAGTAATTGCGAACTGATGCGCCGACGTTTGCCGTAGGGTGCACACCGTGGACTCGGGGAATTGCAGGAGGATGAGCTGCACGGCGCGCAGGTCATTGTGGAGGATATGGCGGGTGCGCGGCGGTTGATGTTCAAAACCATCGACATGCCGTGGGAGGACCTGGCGGTGGCGCGGGTGGTTGCCCGCCAGGTGTAGCTGTTCCCCCTGGATCCGGGTTAGGCGAGGTCCTTCACAAGCCGCTCTGCGAGCTCTCGCGACGAGGACGGGTTCTGCCCGGTGTAGAGGTTGCCGTCGACGGTGACGTAGGGCGCCCCCGGCTCCGGTGCTTTGTTGTACTCGACGCCGAGGTTGACGAGCCGGTCCTCAAGCAACCACGGCGCCTTGTCGGCGAGCCCGGCGGCGCGTTCCTCGTCGTTAGAGAAACCGGTCATGGCCCGCCCGGCGAACGGGGAGCCGCCGGGCGCATTCTCGGTAGCGAGGACAGCGGCCGGGGCGTGGCAGAGAAGAGCCACAGGCGCGTTGTTTGCCATGCGATCGACGAGGATGCGCGCGGAAGTCTCGTTGACCGCGAGATCTTCCATCGGGCCATGCCCGCCGGGGTAGAAGACAAGGTCGTAGTCTGCAGCTTCGACGTTGTCGAGGTTGAGCGGCTCCGCTAGAACGGGCTGCAGCTTATCGAGTTTCGTTTTCACCTCTCGGAGGGTTTCTGCATCGCCTGCGCTCTCATCGAGGCTCGCGCTATCGACGGTGGGAGCGATCCCGCCCGGTGTTGCCACATCGATGTCCCAGCCGGCGTCGGTGAAAATTGAGTACGGGGTGACCAACTCTTCGGCCCAGAAGCCGGTGGGGTGGTGCGTGCCGTCGTTGAGCGTCCAGTGGTCGGCTGCTGAAACAACCATAAGTACCTTGGTCATGGTGTCCTCCTAAAATTTAACGATCATCTTGCCGGTGTTGCCGCCCTCGAAAAGCTCGAGGAATGCGCTCGGCATGTTTTCGATGCCCTCGCGCACCGTCGACGCATATTTAATAGATCCATCGACGACGAGTGGGGCGATCTTTTCCTGAAATTCCTTGGCCAAGTGAGTGTATTGGCCCACCACGAACCCGCGAAGGGTGAGGCATTTGCCGATGGAAAGACCGAGATTTCGCGGCCCGGGTGCCGGCTCAGTGTCGTTGTATTGGGCGATCGCTCCGCACATGGCGATGCGGCCGAATGTATTTGCGTTCTGAATTGCTGCCTCGAGGTGGTCCCCGCCGACGTTATCGAAGTAGACGTCGACGCCGTCCGGCGCCGCCTTGGCGAGCTGGCCGTTCACATCACCGTCTTTGTAATTGAACGCCTCGTCGTAGCCGATTCCGGTGAGGTAGTCGACCTTTTCGGGGGAGCCGGCAGATCCGATCACCTTGGCCGCGCCGAGATGCTTGGCTATTTGCCCGGCTACTGAACCCACAGCACCTGCCGCGCCCGAGATGAACACGACATCGCCCTCCCTCATCTCGCCGACGGCGGTGAGCCCGACGTAGGCGGTCAAACCTGTCTGCCCGAGAATGCCCAAATACGCCTCGGCTGGAGCCAGGTTGGTGTCAATCTGCTCCGCCTGGTCCTCACTCAGCACAGCGTGGGTGCGCCACCCTGCAAAATGCCTGACCGTATCGCCCGTCTTGAACTTGTTCGAACGGGACTCGGTGACAACTCCCACCGCAGTGCCGGTCAATGGTTCATCAATCTGAAACGGCTCGATATACGACTTCACGTCGTTCATCCGCCCGCGCATATAGGGGTCGACGCTCGCAAAAGTGTTCTCAACGAGGATCTGGCCGTCAGACAGCTCTGGCAGCTCTACCTCCTCGAAACGGAAGTTCTCGACGGTTGGTGCCCCATCCGGACGGGAGGCAAGAACCCATTGTTTAGCGGTGGTCAAAGCGCTGCTCCTTACTCGTTGTGCTCTTGGCACGACCTCAGCCCCGCTTGGTGGGCTGGGCCAATGCTCTTGAACACCAGTTGCAACGTTGCGCGGGGCCGCCGCTATTCCTTCCGCCTCGCCACACAATCAAAAACGCCCCGTGACTAGGTTCTACGCTAGCCAAGGGGCGAATGGGATGGCTCCTCCAACTGGGCTCGAACCAGTGACCCTTCGATTAACAGTCGAATGCTCTGCCAACTGAGCTATGGAGGAATATGTTGCGGTTGCTCTCGCTGTGCAACGAGATGTAACAATAGCGTGGTTTTTCTTGGTTGCCCAAATCGCCAGCTAAAGCCCGATTTTGATCGTCACATGAGGTAGCGTGTGGCCCATGTTGATTCCGGTTGGTGGATTCCGCGGACAGGCGGTAGCAGGCGGGCTTGCGGGCTTCGGGGTGGTGTGCCTGCTCACGGCGAACCGTTTGGCGGACTGGCGGGCGCTGACGTTTCTGGGTTTGGCGCTGATCGTGCCGTCAGTGGTCTGGCTGGTTGCCGACAAGTGGTTCGCACGGCCCCGAGGACTGCTGTGGTGGGTACTCGTGGTTGCAGCCGTGGCGCTCGGTGTGTGGGGGGGTTGCGTTGATCCCCTCGAGGTGATGGTCCCGTTTGGATAGGGTGGGACTTATGAAGAAACCGATGCTTGCTCTCGGCGTCGCTGCCGCCGTCACCACGTCCGCTGTTGTTGCTCCCGCCGCCTTCTCGCAGGACGGTGAGAGCGACGGGCAGATGTCCTCTCAAGGATCGACGGAGGGGGCCGAAGGGTCGTCGTTAAACACGGGCGAAATCGTCGGCATCACCTTGGGTGTGCTGGCTGCGGTGGGCGTGGCCGGGGTGTTCGCGGTGCAGCAGGGCTGGGCGCAGCTGCCCGAAATTGTGGACCGTGCGGCGGTAGAACGGATGGTTGCGCTGCTCCCGCCGATGCCCATTCCGGGTGTTGCGCGCCCGGGCTCAGTGGGCGGCGCTGGAGCGAAGGGGTCGTGCGCACCGCAGGCGTTCGACGCCGTGGTGCCTGGGTGGCCCCACTTCACCGGCACGTCCGTGATCTTCTGCGACGGCCACTGGGCTATCGCGGGCGCGAACCAGACGGACTGGGTGCTGTATTTCAAGAACGCGGACGGGAAGTGGGCGGTGATCCCGGCAGCCGGGACCAAGCAGACGGGTCTGGCGGAGGGTTGCTACAACGGCATCACGTTGCGTGAGCAGGGTGCGCCGGAGGAGTTTATCCGCCGGGCGCCGATCTGCACGCCGGCGGAGATTGGGAAGTAGCCGGCTGGTGACTCGGTAACCGTCTACACCTGATACCCCATCGGGGAGCCGGGGCCGAGCGGGATGCCGAGTGTGTACCAGAGCATGAAGAAGAGGAACCAGCCCACCAGCATGGCCACCGAGTACGGCAGGGACAACGACATCAGGGTGCCCACGCCGGCCTTCTTGTAGTACTTCTGCAGGAAGGTCAGGGCCAGGGCGAAGTACGGCGACATCGGGGTGATGATGTTGGAGGGGGAATCGCCGATGCGGTAGAGCATCTGAGTGACCTCGGGGGATACGTCCACGTACATCATCATCGGCACCACCACCGGCGCCATCAGCGCCCATTGGGCGGAGCCGGAGGTGATGAAGAGGTTGATCAACGTGACCATGAGCACGAAGGCTGCGAAGAGCAGCACGTTGGGCAGGTCCCAGGACTGCAGCAGCTCCGAGCCCTTGATTGCCGTCCAGGGCCCCAGGTTGGACCACTGGAACCAGGCCAGGAACTGGGAGACGGCGAAGAACAGCACCAGGATGGGCAAGAGCGATTCCAGTCCCTTCGCCATAAACTCCGGAATGTCCGCGGCCTTGTTGACCGTGCCCACGATTAGCCCGTAGACCAGGCCGGTGGCGAAAAACATCAACGCGATCGGTACGGCGATGGCGCGGATGAGCGGGGACTCCATGAAGCCCTCATCCGGTCGCGCGAACGGAGAGCCAGGGATGAACAGCAGCGCGAAGTACGCCGCCAGGCTGAGCAGCAGCGTCACTCCGGCCCAGATCAGGCCCTTTCGCTCCAGCGGGGTGAGCGAGAGGTCGTCGTCGTCGGTGAGGTGGGCGTCGTCGGGTTCGTTGGACTCGTCGAGCTGAAGTTCGTCCTCGTCGATGGCGTCGTGGTCCACCAGGCCTTGGGCCTTCTTATCGACGTACAGTTCTGTCACCGCCGTGATGATCAGCGAGAGCACGATGGCGGACGGGATGACGAAGAAGATGTTTGCCAACGGGGAGACCTCGTAGGCGCTGTCCACGATTTGGGCGGCCGAGGTGGAAATGCCGGCGAGCAGCAGGTCCGTGACGTTCAGGATCAGCGAGGCGTTAAACCCGGCCGACGCGGAGGCGAACGCGACCATCGCGCCCACGACGGGCGAGCGCCCCACGGCGTGGAAAGCCATTGCGCCGAGCGGAATGATGATCACGTAGATGGCATCCGAAGCGACCGAGCCCGTCACGCCGGCCAGGGCCACCATGAACGTAAGAATTTTCGGGCTGACCCTGTCCACCATCGCGCGGACCATCGCGGCCAGGAGGCCGGTCTGTTCCGCCACGGCCACACCGAGCATCACCGCGAGGATCACGCCCAGCGGGGGAAACGCGATGAAGTTGTCCACCGCGTCGGTGACCATGCGGGAGAGGTTGTCGCCGGTGAGCAGCGACTCGACGTGAATCTCCTCGCCACTCGAAGGGTCCACCGCGGACAGGCCAGCCATACTGGCCAGCCACGACGCGACGGCAACAACGCCGGCAAGGATGACAAACAGCCAGAACGGGTCCGGTAGCTTGTTGCCGATCTTTTCAATCCACCCGAGGAAGCCGGTCATGCCGCCTTGGTCGCGGTGGTCGTCGTTGTCGTGGGGTTTCGAGTCGTCGCGGGGCAAATCTGCCTTGGTGGTTCCGGACATGGTTCGGCCTTCCGTGTGTCGTGCCTCGTCGTGCGTGTGATTCGCGCGCGACCGCCGGGGCGGTGCGCGGGAGGTCACAGCGAGCTTACAGAAGGATGTGGGGGCCGGAGGACGTCGGTAGGCAGCAGCTACTATGCGCAGGTGTGAAGAAACTCGGCGGCATAGTTGTGTCAATTGTGGCGGTGCTCGCGGCCGTCGCGCTTGTGTTGATGCTGGTGCGGCCAGCGATTTTCGGGCGCGGGGAGCGCACCATCGATTCCACCTCGATCGGCGGCGAGTTCAACGACATCGCGCAGCTGGCCACGGAAGAATACGTCTATTCGTCCGTGGGCAAGTTTGACGACGAAGGCTTGCGCCTGCTCAACGTCCACGTGCCGTTCACCGGCAAGAACTTCCTGGTGTCTTACGAGGGGAAGGTCACCGCCGGCATCAAAGACGCTGGCCAGATCACAGTCGACGTGGATGATGCCGCACAGACCTTTACCGTGCGGCTGCCGCGCGCGGAGGTGCTGGATTCCACCTGGACCGAGGGCAGCTCCGAGGTGTGGGACCAGACCATGAACCCCATCAACCAGATCAAGGTGGAAGACGTCACCGAGTTTGTGGACTCGCGCCGGGAAGTGGAGAAGCAGAAGGCGGTGGACGACGGTCTGTTAGATCGCGCCCAGGCCAGCGCGGAGGAGCTGGTGCGGTCGCACGCGGAGGCGCTGATCCGCGGCACCTCCATGGAGGACTACGAGGTGAAGGTCGAAAGCGCGACCTAGCGCCAGTGCCGAGCACGTAAGGTGGCGGGCATGGATCTTGCGCGGTACTTCGGCGACTGGCCGGTAGACAACGTTGCGGCGGCGCTCGTGGGGGACACCCAGGCCGAGTTCGGCGAGTCTGACCGTGTCTTCGAGCTCGCCAGCGTGACCAAGCTGCTGTCCGCGTACGCCGTGCTGCTGGCGGTGGAGGAGGGGGCGTTCGGGCTGGACGATCCGGCCGGCCCGGAGGGATCCACCGTCCGACACCTGCTCGCGCACGCCTCCGGGGCCGGGTTTGACAGCCGGGAGCCGCAGAAAGCACCGGGGGAGCGGCGCATCTACTCCTCGGCCGGCTACGAGATCCTCGCCGAGCACCTCGAAGAGGCCACCGGCATCACATTCGGCGACTACGCTCGCGAGGGTGTCTTCGAGCCGCTGGGGATGGACAAAACGGAGATTTATGGTTCGGCGGGGCATGGCGGGAGCTCGTCTATAGGCGATCTGCAATTGTTCGCGCAGGAGCTCATCGCGCCGACGTTGCTTGCGGCAGAAACGCTGAAGGAGGCGTTTTCCAACCAGTTCGGGGATCTGCGTGGCGTGGTGCCCGGTTACGGGATGCAGAAGCCGTGCCCGTGGGGGCTCGGGTTTGAGATCAAGGGCGAGAAATCCCCGCACTGGACCGGCGACGGCATGCCCGCGGACACCGTCGGCCACTTCGGCATGGCGGGCACGTACCTGTGGGTCGCGGGGGGTCAAGCGGGCGTGGTGCTCACGGACCGGGAGTTCGGCGACTGGGCCAAGCCGCTGTGGCAGGAGACCAATACCGCGCTTTGGGGAGCGCTGGGGTAGAGCTGAGCAGAATCTGTGAGACGAACGCTGAGCGGCAGGCCTTACGTGTTTTACACTGCCCGCATGACTTCGACTCACACCCCGCAGCCAGCAGCGGGGCAAAAGCTGCCCACCAACCAGGTTGTGCCGTTGATGGTGGCGCTGCTGGTGGCCGTGTTCGCATTCCAACTTAACGCCTCAATGCTCGCGCCGGCGCTGGCCACAATGGAAAGCGACCTGAACGCCACCACCGCGCAGATCGGCATGACGCAGACCGCGTTCTTCACCGCCGCTGCAGTGTTCGCGCTGTTCATGCCGCGCTGGGGCGACTTGATCGGCCGCCGAAAGGTGCTGGTGGGCATGATGGCCGTGACGGTCCTCGGCTCAGTGGTTGCAGCGCTGGCCACCAACGTGACCATGCTGTTCATCGGCCGCGTGATCCAGGGCGTGTCCGGCCCGACCGTCGCCCTGACCTCCGTGATGCTGCGCCAGGCGGTGCGCGAGGAGAAGCAGTTCGCGTTCTTGGTGGGCATCCTCACCTCGGTCAACGGCGGCATCGCCGGCATCGACGCACTGTTGGGCGGGTGGCTTACCGACGCCTTCGGTTTCCGCTCCCTCTTCTGGGTCATCGGCGCCGCTGCCTTGCTCGCCGTGTTCGCAGTGCGCTACGGCGTGCCGGAGACCAAGTCCGACCAGTTGCAGCCCATGGACTGGAAGGGCGTTGTCGGCCTGGTCGTTGGCGCCGCGGCGATCCTTACGGCTCTGAACATGGCCGGCGAACTCGCCGCCGCGAACTGGGGCATGGTGATCATCCTGCTGGCCATCGGCGCGGCGTCCTTGGTGTGGTTCTGGCGCACCGAGAAGTCCAGCCCGCACCCGCTCATGTCCACCGACTTGCTCTCGCAGCGCCGCACCTGGGCGCTGCTGCTCACCACCACGCTGACCATGACCGGCGTGTTCGCCGTAATGAACGGCCTTGTGCCCAACCTCGCGCAGGACGACGTCGCAGGCCCCGGCATGTCCGCCGGCGTGGTGTCGTGGTGGACGCTGACCCCGTACGCCCTAGCCGGCCTGGCCATGGGCCCGATCGCGGGCTGGCTCGCCGGCCGCGTGGGTTACAAAATCATCCTGCAAATCGGCATCGCCGGCGCGGCCCTGTCCGTTCTCTTCGGAGTAGCAGTCGTGGGCAACCCGACCCGCGGCCTGCTGCTGGCCATGTCCATCCTCGCCGGCATCACCTACGCCGGCATGGCCAACATCATGCTCGGATCCCTCGGCGTCGTGCTTGCCCCGAAGCACAACCAGGGTTACCTGCCGGGCCTGAACGGCGGCGCGTTCAACCTGGGTGCGGGCCTGTCGTTCACCATCGTCTTCGCGGTGTTCACAGCCACCGGCGGCAACTACCGCGCGGGCATGATCGCCGGCGCGATCCTGCTGGGTTGCGCGTTTGCGGCGTCCTTCCTCATCCCCAAGCCGGAGACGGTTCCGGACACCCTCGCGGCCGAAGACCGGGCGGCGCGCAGTGCGTAAAGTCATCCTGGATTGCGACCCCGGCCACGACGACGCCGTGGCCATCCTGCTCGCAGCCGGCAACCCGGACATCGAACTGCTCGGTCTCACCACCGTCGGCGGCAACCACACCATCGACCACGTCACGCGCAACGCGCAGCAGGTGCTCACAGTCGCCGGGCTGACCTCGGTGCCCGTCTACCGCGGGGCGACCAGGCCATTGCTTAACGACGTCGTCACCGCCGAAGACATCCACGGCGACACCGGCATGGAGATCCACGGGTTCGAGCTGCCCGAACCTGCGGTGGGGGTGCAGGACGACGGGGCGGTGCAGTGGATCGTCGATACGCTCATGCGCGAAGAGCCGGGGACCGTCACGCTCGTGCCCACCGGCCCGCTGACCAACATCGCGCTGGCCGCGCGCCTGGAGCCGCGGATTGTTCCCCGCGTGCGGGAGGTCGTGCTCATGGGCGGTGCGTACGGGGCGGGCAACTACTCGCCGTCCGCGGAGTTCAACATTGCTGTGGACCCGGAGGCCGCAGCGATCGTGTTCGGCGAGGACTGGCCGGTCGTCATGGTTGGCCTGGACCTGACCCACCAGGCGCTTGCCACCCCCGAGGTTGAAGCCCGTTTCGCAGCCCTGGGCACCTTCGCCGGGGACTTCGTGGTGGGGCTCATCGACGCGTTCCGCCGCAACTACAAAGACGCCCAGGGCTTTGACAATCCGCCGGTGCACGACCCGTGTGCCGTGGCCTACGTCATCGATCCGTCTGTCGTGGAGACCGTAGCCGTACCGGTGTCTGTGGAGCTCGCCGGCTCGCTGACCCGCGGGCGCACCGTGGCGGACCTGCGCGTGTTCGGAGCGGCGACGGCGTCTGGCGCGCCGTTCGGTGCCGCTGGCTCTGGCGCTGCTTCGGCGTACAACACCTCCGTTGCGACGCGCCTCGACGTGGACCGCTTCTGGGACCTCGTTGTGGATGCGGTCCAGCGCCTGAGGTAGCGCGGCCGTTCAGGCCCCCTCGGGGACAAATGGTGAGAGGAGGGTGGTGAATTTGCCCGGAGTTGTCAGTGGGTGAATGCGCCACCACGACCGGGAGGTTGTTATGGCTCATCGTTGGACTCCGAAAGATACCAAGGCCGCTGCGGTGGCGCGGGTGGTTGCAGGCGACGACGTCAGCGAGATCGCCCGCGATGCCGGTGTGAAATTCCAGACCGTGTACAGATGGGTCAAACAAGCCGGTGCTGTCGCGCCGACGAAGGCGTTAGCGCGTGAGCGCGACCAGCGCCTCGATGACGCGGTGGCGTTAGTGACCTCGGGGATGTCGGTGCCGGATGCCGCTGCGGCGTTGGGGATGTCACCGGGTGCGTTGTACCCGCGGTTGGCGAAAGCCGGTGTGGTTACCGAATTGCAGCGAAAGCCCCGCATCACCCCGCAGCAGAAAGCTGATGCGGTCGAGCGAGTAATGGCTGGTGAGCAGGTTGATTCAGTTGCTGCGGCATTCGATCGGTCGGCTAACACGGTATTTCGCTGGGTGCGGCAAGCACGCCAGGTGAAAGCGGTGAAACACCGTGATGGGCCTCAGCGCGCGGACACGCCGGAGGCGTGCGCGTCAAAGGCCTCTGCACACAGCACAGTTGATGGCGTGCCAGCACCAATGAAAACGCGAGCAGGCAGTGTGCCTGCCGACTATGCCGAGGACTGTGTGAACGTAGGCCGCGGGGTCCGGCTGTCGTTTGAAGACCGCCTGACGATCCAGCACGGGTGCAGCCAGGGCCGTTCAGCGAGACAGATCGCAACGCTTCTGGGGCGCCACCATAGCGTGATCAGCCGGGAAATTGCCCGCAACGGGTGGAAAGTTGCCGGCGATGACGGCGAGGTCACGGTGTACTACAACGCCCGGCGTGCCGGCGTGGGTGCCAAGGCGCGTGCGTGTCGGCCGAAGGTACGCAAGCTCGACGACAACCCGCAGCTTCGCGCTGTGGTGGTGGCCTGTCTTGCCCGCCGGTGGTCGCCCGGGCGCATCAGTGTGTGGCTTAAGCACGCTTTCGCCGATGATGAAACCATGCGCATTTCTCACGAAGCGATCTACAGTGCCTTGTACATCCAGGGCAAAGGCAGCCTGCGCGCCGAGCTTGAAGCGGTGATGAAGACCCAAGACGTGCTCATCCGCGGCGGGAAGCGGCGCAAAGCCCGCCCCCGCCCCCGCAACGCCGGTGTGTTAACCGGTAAGCCGTGGGTCAAAGGCGCTGAGATCACCAAGCGCAGCCCGGAGGCCGACGACCGGGCGGTGCCTGGGCACTGGGAAGGCGATCTTGTCATCGGCAAGGGCGGCAAAAGCGCGCTGATTACCCTGGTCGAGCGCACCAGCCGATACACCCTGCTTGGCCATCTGCCCACCGAGCACACATCGATGACGGTGATCGAAACGATCCAGCACATGATCAAAGACCTCAACGCTGAGCAGTTGAAAACCATCACCTGGGACCAAGGCGTAGAGATGGCTGAAACCGCACGTGTGCGCATCAAGGACGGCTGCGAGGTGTACTTTTGCGATCCGCACTCGCCGTGGCAGCGGCCGACGAACGAAAACACCAACGGTGAGATCCGGCGCCGCTTCTACAAAAAAGGCACCGACTTCGCCACCGTCACACCTGAGCATGTCGCTTGGGTACAAAACGAACTCAACGACACACCCCGACAAGTCCTCGGCGGGGCGACACCACGTGAGATACTCGAGCAACTATTCAAACGTGGCGCATTAACCACTTGATCCCGCCCCCATACATCGCGGAGTCTCACCATCCTTGTCTCACCATCTGTCCGCGCGCCCGGGAGATGCTCACCCAGACCCGCCCCACTAGAACGGGTGCGGGTCAGACCGCCGGGCTAGCCTTAGCCCTCATGGAAACTTCGGACACCGTAGGCACCCTGTATTTCGTCCTCGAGTACACGGGCGTGCTGTTGGCCGCCACCGTCGGCGGCACTGTGGCGAAACGGATGAACTTTGACATCGTCGGGTTCGCCTTCATCGCGTACATCTCATCGCTGAGCGGCGGCTTCATGCGCGACGCGATTCTCAACGACGGGCCCGCCGCCGCGCTGACCAATCCGGGGTACCTCATCACCGCCACGGTAGGCGCGGCAATTGCATACACCGTGAATCTCCACGGCAGGTTGTGGGAGCGTTTCCGCTTCTACGCGGATGTGGTCACGATCGGTGTCTGGGCGGTCGCGGGCACGCTCAAGGGTCTGCTCGCGGACCTCAACTGGGTGCCGTGCCTGCTGCTCGCCGTGATCACCGCAACCGGCGGCACGCTTGCGAGGGACATTGTCTTACGGCGCGTTCCGTCCCTCTTCACCTCCCAAAAAATGACGGTCTTCCCGGCCATCATCTCCTCGGCGATTCTGCTCGTGATGAACCACTTCGACCTCGTGCGCGAGGGTATGCTGGCAGCGGCGATCGCTGCCCCGATCTTCGCCATCGCGGTCTACTACGGCGGCGACCGCATCGCGTTTTTCCAAACAAGGCACACCGAGCGCCCGCTGGAGCAAAAGATCGGCGACGCCCTCGGCGTGTCCACCGATTCGAAGCACCCTGAACAATCCGGCGAAGACGTCACACGTGCGTTGGAGGGCGCATCCGACCAGGAGCTGATCAAAGCCCTGCGCATCATGCTGCAAAACGAGGTCCAGGAGCGCACCGAAACCAAGACCTAGCCCGGGTTTCCACCCCCTACGATGGCGCGCATGTACTTCGACAACGTGTTTACCGCCGTCGGTTTCTCCTTCGCTGTTCTCGACCTCATCGGGGTATTCCTCAACGCGCTGATGGGAGGGCTGGTGGCCAGGCGCATGCGTTTCGACGCCGTCGGGTTCATGCTCATCTCCATCATTTCCGGCATGGCGGGTGGCATGATCCGCGACGCGCTTATCGGCTCCACCCCGGCCGCGGCGCTGCAGAACCCGTGGTACATCGGCACCGCGCTTGTCGGCTCCCTCGTCGCTTTCGCCCTTCCGCTAGAGGGCCGCGCCTGGGAGCTGTTCCGTTTCCACGGTGACATGGTCATCGTCGGCGTGTGGGCGGTCACCGGCACGGTCACGGCACTGCATGCGGACGTGACCTGGTTCGGGTGCATCCTCATGGGCGTGCTGACCGCCACGGGTGGGATGGTCATCCGCGAGATAATGATCGGGCAGATTCCGTCCATTCTCGTGGACCGCCAGTGGTACGTGGTCCCCGCGATAGTGGCGTCGATAAGCGTGCAGCTCTTTTACGACCTCGGCTGGGAGTCGGCGGGACTTGCGGTGTCGGCGCTGCTAGGCATCTCGCTCGGGGTGGCGGCGCACTGGCTGCATTGGTCGGTGCCGGGTGCGGAGGCGCTTGCGCCCGTGGACAGCTACTTCACGCGCGTGAAGCGCAAGGTGGGTGAAAAGCTCCCGCCCGTTGCTTCCGGGGGCGAGACCGCCACCACCATGGTCTCCGCGCCGACGCGTAAGGACGTGCGGGACGAGCTCGCCGCCATCGACGGCGAGGTCACCCACGACGAGTTCGTCGCCGCGCTGTACCGCGCGTACGGCCTTAGGTAGCTAACTCGATGTAGCGGGTTTGGTCGCCGACTTTGACCTCCAGGACCTCGCCTTTCTGCGTGAGCTCGTAGGGCTGCTCGGGCGCGGCGCCGTCGTGCGTGGCTCGGATATCCGTCGGCGAACGCACCGTAATCTCCCAGCCGTCCAGCTTCACCGTGGACCCTGGCGGCAGCGGATTGCCTATAGACGTCCCTTCGGCCGCAGCCAACTGTCTGCCCAGCCGTCCATAGTGTTGGGCGCTCCTCTGCACCTGCTTGAACTGCTCCTCTGTGTATTCGTGCGCCTCTATCGCTAAGAGCTGCGTCTGCACCGCCGGGATGGAGGTGAAGCCGAGGCCGGCGAGCGCGAGTGCGGCAGCCAGCACCGGACCCCTACGCGGTTGGATGCGGAGCGCGAGGCCGACCGCGCCCAGCGTGAGAGCCGTGCCAAGCAGCACTATGCCGGCAAGCCGCGTGCCGTGGTTCATTGCCAGAAGTGTTCCGGCGAAGGCTGCGAGCGAGCCGGCCGCGCCGAGCGTGGTTGCGTTCACGAGAGTCCCCCTATGTACATCCCCCAATGCTCTTCCCGAGTGTAGCCGGGGCGGTGGCGAAGTTCCCGTCGTGAGAAAATCGCCCCATGCTGTTGCTCGTGGCGCTCGCGGTGGGCGGGCTGATCCCGATTCAGACCGCAGCGAACTCTCGCCTGCGCTTGAGCGTGGGCAACAAGCCTGTGGTGTCTGCGCTGGTCTCATTCACGGTCGCGCTGTTGGTCGCGATACTTGCCACGACCGCGCTGCACGGCAACCCCCTGCCGCATTTCGCCGACGGGGTTTCTGCGCCGTGGTGGGTGTGGCTCGGCGGCGCGATGGGGGTGTGCTTCGTGCTGGGCAACATCCTCCTGTTTCCCCGGCTCGGCGCCGTGCAGACCGTGGTGCTGCCGATTTTGGGTCAGGTGATGATGGGGCTGTGTATCGACA
Source organism: Corynebacterium ureicelerivorans (assembly GCF_000747315.1). Lineage (NCBI taxonomy): Bacteria > Bacillati > Actinomycetota > Actinomycetes > Mycobacteriales > Corynebacteriaceae > Corynebacterium > Corynebacterium ureicelerivorans. The sequence continues at coordinate 1,652,556 of NZ_CP009215.1, read as the reverse complement.
GGTTCGGCCTGTTCGGCGCGCCGATGCTGCCGGTGTCGTGGATGCGGGTGCTCGGCGCCGTAGTGGTGCTGGCCGGCATTGTGGTGGTGCTGCGCGCAGGGAAGCGGCCCCCGGTGGAGGGCGATGCCGCCGGGGTGGAGCTGTGGCTGTTCCGCGCGCTGGGCGTGCTGGTCGGTGTGGGCTCTGCGGTGCAGGCAGCGGTGAACGGGTACCTGGGCACCATCGCCGGGTCGTCGCTGCACGCAGGCGAAATCAACCTCGCCGTTGGTGCGCTGCTCTTACTGGTGGCAGCGCTGGTGAGTAGCCCGCGCCAGCTCGCACGCCGGCCCGAGCCGGGGCCGTGGTGGATGTGGGTCGGCGGCCTCGTCGGCGCCACGTTTGTCATCTCCGGCGCGACGCTGGCGCCGCGGCTTGGAACCGCCACCACCGTGATCGCGTTCAACGCCGGCACTATCGCGGCGGGTCAGTCGCTGGAGGCGCGCGGGGCGTTCGGCGCGCGGAAGAATCCGCTGACGGCGATGCGGCTACTCGGGCTCGTGGTGATCTTCCTGGGCGTGCTGGCGGTGCGGTTGCTCTAGGCGTGGTCCGCCTCAACCTCAACCACAGCTCGAGCGAATAGGGGGATCAAGCAGCGGTTGAGGGTTGCCCAGGGCAACTCGTGTGACGCAAGATCGTCCGCGAGCAACCAGAGGCCGTTGGGGAAGACGAACCTCTCGTCTCACACTCCGCCGCGCGGATTAGTCACCCGCCGCGGTAATCCCGCTTAGTCACCGGGGCCGGAGTGTGCCGCTACCAATGCGGGCGCGCCGCCGCAGTAGGCGCCCGCAAGAAGGGTCCCCACCTATGACGACAACACTGGCCGCGCCCCGCACCTGCCGCGCCACGCGCAACCGACTCGCGTGGACGCTCCGCATTGAGGGGATGCCGGGGCGGGTGCGACGGAGCGTCGAGAAGCTTATGCTCCTGCTGCCCGAAGGTGAGCCGGGCGACGTCTGGTTCACCCGCTGGCAGCGCCACCCGGATCGCACGTACTCGTGCGGCGAGTCGATCCGCGCGACCGAAGGCGAGGTCGCGGAGTTTGCGCACGCGATCGAGCAGCTAGCCCGCGAGGAAAATTTCGTGGCGAGTATCGCGCCACGCTCGTACCATGGTCTACATGTCAACTAAGTACCGAGTACAAAACCCAAAGACCAACGAAATCGTTCAGTCCTACGACTTCATCACCGACGATGAGCTCGAGCAGGCGCTGGCCACCGCCGACGACACCTTTAAGCAGTGGCGCGAGAAGAGCTTCGAGGAGCGCGCAGAGGTGCTGCGCAAGATCGCCTCGCTTTTCGACGACCAAAGGGACGAACTTTCCCGCATTATCGCTGAGGAAATGGGTAAGTCCGTCAAGGAAGGCGACGGCGAGGTCGACGACGTCGTCGATATTTTCAACTACTACGCCGACAACGGCGCAGAGTTCGGTGCCGACGAGGAAATCCCGAACAAGCGCGGCGGCACCTCCGTGATGCGCAAGGTCCCCCTCGGCGTGATCGTGGGCATCATGCCGTGGAACTTCCCGTACTACCAGGTCGCCCGCTTCGCGGCGCCGGCGATCATGGCCGGCAACGTAGTTATGGTCAAGCACGCGGAGATCTGCCCGCGTTCGGCCGAGGCGATTGAGAAGATCTTCGACCAGGCTGGCGCGCCGAAGGGCCTGTACACCAACGTGTACGCGCAGCACTCGCAGATCTCCACCATGATCAAGGACAACCGCGTGCAGGGCGTATCCCTCACCGGCTCCGAGCGCGCGGGCCGCGCCATTGCTTCCCAGGCTGGCGAGGCCCTGAAGAAGTGCGTGCTCGAGCTGGGTGGCACCGACGCCTACGTCGTGCTGGACTCCTCCGACGTGAAGGCTGCGGCCGAGACGGCGTGGAACAAGCGCATTGGCAACGTTGGCCAGGCTTGCACCTCCAACAAGCGCATGATCGTCATGGAAGACATCTACGACGAGTTCGTACAGGCGCTGGTTGACATCGCCTCCTCCTACACCGAGGGCGACCCGCTGAACCCGGGCGAGGGCAACGAGTTCTACCCGCTGTCCTCCCGCGACGCCGCGGAATTGCTGGCACAGCAGCTGCGTCTAGCCGTGGATGAGGGCGCGAACCTGCGCGTCGGCGGCGAGGTGACCGGCAAGGGCGCCTACATCACCCCGGCCGTGATCACCGATATCCCGGTGGGCTCCGACTCCTACTACGAGGAGTTCTTCGGCCCCGTGGCTGAGGTGTACAAGGTCTCCTCCGAGGAGGAGGCAATCAAGGTTGCCAACGACTCCCGTTACGGCCTCGGCGGCGCCGTGATGTCCGAGGACGAGGAGCGCGCCAAGAAGGTCGCGGCGAAGATCGACACCGGCATGATCCACGTCAACATCCCGCAGGCCCGCGGCGCCGAGCTGCCGTTCGGCGGCGTGAAGGCGTCTGGCCTGGGCCGCGAGCTCGGCCCGCTGGGCATGGACGAGTTTGTGAACAAGCAGCGCTTCTACGTCGCTGGTTCCGACTCCCAGGTGTAAAAACCTCTTCAAAGCTTCGGCCCGGGTGCGTCATCTCGACGCCCCGGGCCGTTGCTCTTCTGTTGGCCGGTCTTACTCCTCGTCGGCGTAGAATCCGTCGCCAAACGGGTCGCGGATGTGCTCCACCAGATCGGCCACCGACTCAACTACGGATGTGGGGCGGAAGGGGTAGCGGGAGATTTCCGCGTCGTCGGATATCCCGGTGCGCACAAGGATGGTGCGCAGGCCCGCCTCAAGGCCAGCCTTGACGTCGGTGTCCATGCGGTCGCCGATCATCACCGTGTTCTCGGAGTGCGCGCCGATGTTATTCAGCGCCGAGCGCATCATCACCGGGTTCGGCTTGCCCACGTAGTACGGCTCCATCCCGGTCACGGCGGTGATCATGGCGGCCACGGAGCCAGTTGCAGGCACCACGCCGGCCGGCCCAGGACCAGTCAGGTCGGGGTTGGTCGCGATGAAGCGCGAGCCATTGCGGATCAGGTTCGACGCGGTGGTCAGCGCCTCAAACGAGTACGTGCGGGTCTCGCCCAGCACCACAAAGTCGGGGTCCGCGTCGGTGAGGATCCACCCGATCTCATGCAGCGCCGTCGTCAGACCTGCTTCCCCGATGACGTACGCCGAGGCCACGCCGGCCTGCTGCGAGAGGAACTTCGCTGTCGCCGTGGCCGAGGTCCAGATGCGCTCCGGTTCGATATCCAGGCCCATGCGCTGCAGTTTCGCGGACAGGTCGCGCGGTGTCTGCATGGAGTTGTTGGTCAGCACCATGAATTCGATGTCCTCACGGCGCAGTGAGCTTATGAACTCCTGCGCGCCGGGAATGACGTCGCCCTCGCGGTGCAGGACGCCGTCCATGTCGGTTAGGTACGAAATCATTGGTGCTCCTCCACATATTTAGCCAGGTCCTGCGCGGTGGGGCAGGAGGCGTACACGTGCTCGTCGATAGGCACTCCGAACGCGTCCTCGATGCGCACCGCGAGCTCGATGCGGTCTAACGACGAAACCCCGCTCTCACTCAACCCCGTTTCAGGCGCGATCTCAACGCCTGCGACCTCCTCCACGAGCTGCGCGAGGCGCGTGAACGTGTCCCGGGCCTCGTCAGTGTCGGTGTCGTCGGCGAGGTCAAGGGCACCCAAGTCCAGCCGTTGTGAAAGTTCCATGCCGCAATGATAAGCCCATCCAGCGCGGCGCCCACGGATTTGCTCACTCTAGCCAGGGCCGGGGGTCTGCGGACTTCCTGTGAACCACACTGGTGGCCGTTGTGTTGTTGGCTAGGTGGTTTTGGCTATGTTTCGTTGTTTAGCCAGGGTTGTGTATTGCCCGTCTGGTCCGGTGGTGAGTCTGTCAAAGACGAACCAGTCCAGATAATCGTCAAGATACTTCATAAACTCCTCGGTTGTGTGCTTTTCGGGGCGAATTCCACTGGCGTGAAGTTCGCGCTTGATGGTGCCGAAGAACCCTTCTACTCGGGCGTTGTCGCCGCTGTTGCCGAGCCGGGATAGGGACGGCACCATCAACCAGGCGTTATCGCACGGGTTCTCGTCTGTGCAATGTGTGCATTGTTGCTTGTCGTGACTGATATCAGTCAGTCGGTCAACCCAATCGATGTGGCGGTAGTGCCAGCCACGGTCGGTGTGCAGTTCGGGGCGTTGGCCTGGTTGTATTTGCTCGAGCCCAGCTTCAAGCATCGTGTTGGTCAGCAACGCCGCTGGTCGCGTTGCGCAGGTATACGCGATGGGCATGTTGTCGTGGAAGTCGATCAGCGGGCTAAAAAAGACTTTGCCGTCAGCGCATTGAAACTCGGTGATGTCGGTGCCGAGTCTTTGGTTTGGCGCATCGGCATAGAAATCGTGTACCAGATCCTTCCTGCCCGCCTGCCTGCGACGATCCGCCTGCGAACGATATCTTTGCGAAACGTGGGTGCCATTTTTGGTGACAGTGTCGATGTCTCCAACCAGACATCGATTTGCTGGGCGATGCGCAGTTTCGCCCTTGTACGAGCTGTAGCGCTTCGTGCGTTTCATCTTCGGCTGCAGGTGTTCTTCGCGCATGATCGTACGAATCGATTTTTCCCCCAGCGACAGACCGTTCGCTTTGCACACTTCACTCACGCGGCGGTAGCCGTAGACCATGCGGTTGCCCTCACAGGCGGCGGTAACCATTGCCTTGGCCTGGCCTTTTCGGTCGACTAGAGGGTGTTTTAACCGCCTGCATGCCGACTTGTAGGTGTTGTATTTCAATCCGTAGTAGGCGCAGCAACGCGTTACTTGGTATCCGACGTCCCGGAGTCGTCTGACAGCCGTAGCGACGACCACGCTATCGAGCGTCTCCGGGTTTGCGCTTTTCCCTCAGATTCCATCACCGCCTCAAACAGCGCTTTATCCGCCAGACGCATAAACCGCTCTTGACGCAACAGGTCTTTGAGGGTCTCAACGTCATCCGGCAACGCTGCCTCATCAAACGGAGCTGTTGGCTGCTCATGGTTGCGTGAATGTGCACTCTCACCGCGCGGGGCGCGTTGTGATTGACGTTGTGTTTCGGCCTTCTTGCGCTTGCGTTTTTGGGCTTCGTGGTGTTCTTTCACACGCGCCAGTGTCGCCTGTTCTATCTTCTGCGGTGTCATCCCACGCCGCGAACCCGCATCCGGAGCGAACTTGTGCGTCCACGCCGCCACGGAACTCGCAGCGACCCGAAAACGCCATCCAATCTCGCGGGTGGATGCCGACGTTGTCACATTCGCCCGGACGACCTCAGCAATCAACTCGGCAGAACGCCAACCTTTATCGACCCCGCTGCCATGACGGGCGTTGCGTGCCCATCCCGAAATTGAAGCGGTAGAAGGAACAGACCTACATTCCTCCCGAATCAACTGCGCACGAACCTGCGAAGCAGCAAGCCCCTGCCCCGAAAGCTCAACGGCACGCTGCCGTACCTCCGGCGGATAACTCATCCTCGAACTCCGATCCCGACGACCGATGGTTCACAGGAAGTCCGCACAGCCCGGGAGTGAACAAATCCGATTGAGCGCTGGGTAGTGGGTGCCTCAGCGACACATTACGGCAGAATCTGTCAGACGGCCCGCAAACACCCAGGTCGGACCAGGCGGTGCGCGGAATCTGTCAAGAACCAGCCGGCTAGAGGCTCCCAACCCAGGGCATAACGAAAGGGGCGTTCCAGGCGGGACGCCCCTTCGTCGATAGGCAAGGTGCTACTCGGCGGTGTTCTCCGGGCCGACGTCCTCGGCGGAGTCGTCCTGGGTGGCGGCAGTCGGGTCGTCGATCTTCAGGTCCTTGGCTGCCTGGGCGGCGACGGAGCGGTCGATCTTGCCTTCGTTGGCCAGGCCCAGCAGAGCGGCGACGGCCATGGACTCGGCGTCGATGTTGAAGAAGCGGCGGGCGGCCTCGCGCGTGTCGGCGAAACCGAAGCCGTCAGCACCCAGCACGATGTACTGGCCCGGCACGTAAGCGCGGATCTGCTCCTGCAGGTCGGATGCAAAGTCGGAGGTCGCGATGTACGGCCCGGAGGTCTGCTTCAGCTGCTTGGTTGCAAAGGCCTCCTCGACCTCAGCCTCCGGGTTGCGCAGCTGCTCGGCGGCCTTGCGCTGGCCCTCGCGGGCGAGCTCCGTCCACGAGGTCACGGAGTAGATCGCGGCGCCGACGTTGTACTGCTCCTGCAAGATCTCCTGCGCCCGCAGCGCCTGCTGCATGCCCACGCCGGAGGCCAGGAGGGAGACCTTGTTGTCCAGGTCCTTACCCTTGTCGTAGAGGTAGATGCCCTTGTGCAGGCCCTCCACGTCCAGGTTCTCCGGGCGGGCCGGCTGGTGGTGGGGCTGGTTGTAAACGGTGATGTAGTACATCACGTTCTCGTCCTTGCCCTCGCCGTTGCCGTACATGCGCTCGATGCCCTTGGAGATGATGTACGGCATCTCGTAGGCGAACGCCGGGTCGTACGGGATCACAGCCGGGTTGGTGGAGGCCAGGATCGGGGAGTGGCCGTCCATGTGCTGCAGGCCCTCGCCGAACAGGGTGGTGCGGCCGGCGGTCGCGCCGACGATGAAGCCGCGGCCCATCTGGTCGCCGGCTGCCCAGAAGTTGTCGCCGGTGCGCTGGAAGCCGAACATCGAGTAGAAGATGTACATGGGGATCATCGGCTCGCCGTGGGTGGCGTAGGAGGTCGCCGCTGCGATGAAGGAGGCCGAGGAGCCGTCCTCGTTGATGCCCTCGTGCAGGATCTGGCCGTCGGTGGCCTCCTTGTAGGACAGCTGCAGGTCGTGGTCCACCGGCACATAGTTCTGGCCATTGGGGTTGTAAATGCCCAGGGTGGGGAACCACGAGTCGAGGCCGAAGGTGCGGGCCTCATCCGGGATGATCGGCACGACGCGCTTGCTCAGCTCCTTGTCGCGCATGAGCGCCTTGAAGGTGCGCACGAGCGCCATGGTGGAGGCAACTTCCTGCTTGCCGGAGTCCTTGAACAACGCCTTGAAGGTCTTCTCAAAGTCCGGCTGTTCCAGCGGGGTGTAGTTTTCGCGGCGTTCCGGCAGGAACCCGCCCAGTTCTTCGCGGCGGGCCTTGAGGTACTTGATCTCCTCGGCGTCCTCGCCCGGGTGGTAGTAGGGCGGCAGGTACGGGTCCTTCTCCAGCTCTTCGTCGGAGATGGGGATCTGCTGCTTGTCGCGGAAGAGCTTGAGGTCCTCGAGCGCCAGCTTCTTCATCTGGTGGGTGGCGTTGCGGCCCTCGAAGTTGTGGCCCAGGCCGTATCCCTTCACCGTGTGGGCGAGGATGACGGTCGGCTTGCCCTTGGTCTCAAGAGCGCGCTTGTAGGCGGCGTAGACCTTGCGGTAGTCGTGGCCGCCGCGACGCAGGTTCCACAGCTCTTCGTCGGTCATGTCCTCGACGAGCTTCTTGGTGCGCTCGTCGCGGCCGAAGAAGTGCTCGCGCACGTAGGCGCCGTCGTTGGCCTTGAAGGTCTGGTAGTCGCCGTCCTTGGTGGTGTTCATGATGTGGACGAGCGCGCCGTCCTCATCCTTTTCCAGCAGCTCATCCCACTCGCGGCCCCAGACCACCTTGATCACGTTCCAGCCGGCGCCGACGAAGAAGCTCTCCAGCTCCTGCACGATCTGGCCGTTGCCGCGCACCGGGCCGTCCAGGCGCTGTAGGTTGCAGTTGATCACGAACGTGAGGTTGTCCAGGCCGTACAGGGACGCCATCTGGATCAGGCCGCGGGACTCCGGCTCGTCCATCTCTCCGTCGCCGAGGAACGCCCAGACGTGCTGCTGGTCGGTGTCCTTGATCCCGCGGTCCTGCAGGTACTTGTTAAAGCGTGCCTGGTAGATCGCGTTCATCGGGCCAAGGCCCATGGACACGGTCGGGAACTCCCAGAACTTCGGCATGCCGTGCGGGTGCGGGTAGGACGGCAGACCGCCCTGCTCGCGGGAGTGCTCCTGGCGGAAGCCGTCCAGGTCGTCCTCGCTGAGGCGGCCCTCCATGAAGGCGCGGGCGTACATGCCCGGAGAAGCGTGGCCCTGGAAGAAGATCTGGTCGCCGCCCTGTGGGGCGTCCTTGCCCTTGAAGAAGTGGTTGAAGCCGACTTCGTACAGCGCTGCGGCAGACGCGTAGGTGGAAATGTGGCCGCCAACACCGATGCCGGGGCGCTGCGCGCGGTGCACCATCACCGCGGCGTTCCAGCGCATCCAGCGGCGGTAGCGCTTCTCAATTTGCTCGTCGCCCGGGAATTCCGGCTCGAGCTTCGTCGGAATGGTGTTGACCAAGTCGGTGGAAGACAGCGCCGGCAGCGGCACGCGCTTGGCGTTCGCTCGCTCGATCAGGCGCAGCATGAGGTAGCGAGCGCGCTCTGGGTCAGAATCCTCCAGCAGCCCGTCGAGGGAGTCCATCCATTCCTGGGTCTCCTCCGGGTCCGCGTCGTGCAGGTAGGACGCAACGCCCTCGCGCAGTGAGAGGATGTTGGTGTCAACCTCAGCCGCGTTCTTTACGCGCGCGTCTTCCATCTCGGTTTCTTTCTGGGCCACTTTGACCTCCTGGGTTCATTCGGGCAATACGCCCTTAAGAATACGTGGTTGCGGGCGCGGTTTCTTACAGTGGGTGGGCTTTGGTGAGACTAATCACCGCTTCTTCGCGCATTCCCTGCCTATCGACGTTAAGCTAACGCCCAAACCAACCACCTGAACTGCAACGGAGGACACGGAACTTGAGTGCCACAGGAGTGGACGCTTACGCATCTCGGCTGGGGGTACGCCCGGGCGATGTTGTGCAGGAGATCGGCTGGGACGAGGACGCGGATTCCGCCCTCTCCGAGGCTGTCGAGGATGCGATTGGCGCCGAGCTTCTCGACGAAGACGCTGACGAGCCCTCCGACACCATCTTGCTCTGGTTCCGCGAGGGCGACGGGGATCTCGTGGACGACCTTGTCGACGTCTCCCGCGGCCTCACCGCCGGCGGCCGCATTTGGCTGCTCACACCCGGCGCGGGTTCCCCGGGGGTGGTCCCGCCCAGCGAGATCGCGGAATCCGCCCAGCTCGCCGGCCTGACCCAAACGAAGGCGGACCGCTTTGGTGCGTGGCAGGGCTCCTGCCTGACCCCGCGCAGCCGATAGATCCCCCCCCGCCTGCCCCCGCGTTTCCAGCTACCAGGATCCAGCTATTCGCGGTTTTTCGCCTGTTAGCTGAGTCCTACTAGCTGGATCCGCGACACGGGTAGCGGAAAAGGCCCCGCCGCAGGGGGATGAGCATCCTCCCGGGGCGGGGCCTTTCATGCTGTGCGCCATGAGGGGTTCGAACCCCCGACCTACTGGGTGTAAACCAGTTGCTCTTCCAGCTGAGCTAACGGCGCGTGCAGGAAAAGACTAGCAGAGGTCGATTGCAGAACAGAAACTGCCTACAGTGCGCGGGATTCAATCGCAGCGAGGATGTCCAGCTCGAAGCGGGGAGAGGTGCCGTCGAACGCCACGTCGGCGACGTCCCACTCGGAAAACCGCACCCGGGCCGATCCGCGTACAGACCCCTTCGCGTCAGGGACAACGGCGAGGTCCCACAGCTCCATCCCCGCCGCGGCGCAGGCGCGCTCTGCGCGGGTGTCCAAAGAACCGGGGCGGGACAGAGCGAACAGCGCGTCCTCGTCGGCGTCCGCCACCTGGGCCAGCACGGCGAGGGGGCGACTGGAGAACAGTACGGGGTGGTCGGAGACGGCGTCGTCGACGTCGTCGGTCTCGATGCCGTCCGCCAGCCCGACACCCGCGGTGCGAAGCGTGACCAGGGCCGAGTGGAGCTGCTCGGCGTTGATGGACGTCATCCGTCCCCCTTCGGCATAAGGAAAGCTAGCGTTCTGCTTCTTTATCGTAGGCCTTGGCCCACGGGTTGGCGCGGGAGGAGCCATAGCGCTGACGGGTCCGGACAGGCGGGGAGGTCAGGTCGGACGGTTCCGGGCCGGGTGCGGGGCCGGAGGTGGCGTCGATACGCAATTGCTCCTGCTCGGCTGCGAAGCGGCGGCGCTCGCGGGAGTCGGAGTAGAGGAAGTAGATCAGGCCTGCGGGCGCGGCGATGCCGAACAGGATCCACTGCAGGCCGTAGGAGAGGTGGTTGCCCCGTTCGAGCTGGGGCAGCGGGATGGGATCGAGGACGCCGGGTTCCCCGCCGAGGAGCTGGATGTACGGAGAGACGACCTCCGTGCCGGCGAGGGAGCCGACCTGGCCGGGGCTGATGGAATAGACCATGTCGTAGCCCTGCTCGTGCATGGGTGGGTTGGGGTGCTCGCCCTCGTCGGCGCGCAGCATGCCGGTGATGGTGACCTCGCCGGTGGGCGCGGGCGCAATGTCGGGCACCTGGGTGGAGTTTTCGGCTTTCACCCAGCCGCGGTGGACCACGATCGCGCGGCCGTCATCCAGGGTGAACGGGGTGAGGACCTGGAAGGCGGGGGTCCCGTCGACGGGCCGCAGGCGCAGCAGCACGTCCGGGCCGGAGTAGCGGCCGGTGGCCACCACGCGGGACCACTCGGCGTCCGACTCAAGCGACCCGTCGGTGCCGAGTCGGTCCGCCAACGGCTCCGGGTCGTGGTCGAAGGCGGCGGAGATGTGCTCGTTGCGCTCCACCAGCGCCTCATTCTTGCCCAGCTGCCACGGCGCCAGGAACGTAAACGCGTAGTAGGAAAACACCCCGATTAAAAGAGCCGCGATGACCCACCCGGGGGTAAGCATCTGCCGCCACCACGGTTTCGACGATTGACTGTTGGCGCTCACGCCGGGTCAGTCTAGTTGCTCACGTACCCAGGTAATAATGCCGTCAGCTGCAGACTCGATCTGTTCGCGCACCACCGCAAAGCCCTCCGGCCCGCCGTAGTAGGGGTCCGCCACGCCCGCACCGTCCTCGGCGGCGGGGTCAAACGAACGGATGAGGCGCACCTTGTCCTCGTCCACGCCGCGGGCGACCAGCTCCGAGACGTGATTCGTATCCAGGGCGACAATCAGGTCCGCCTGCTCCTGCTCAAACTCGAACTGCTGGGCGCGGTGCGCCTCGCCGTCGTAGCCGTGGGCGGCAAGCTCTCGGCGCGCCCGCTCGTCCGCCTTCTGCCCGACGTGCCAGCCGCCGATGCCTGACGACGTCACCGTGACCGCATCCCCCAACCCGGCGTCAGCCAATTTGTCGCGCACGATCACCTCCGCCATAGGCGAGCGGCAGATGTTGCCGGTGCAGACGAAGTCGATGTGCAGGGGTTTAGAACTCACGGATAATCCTTTCCAGTTCGGCGGCGTCGCCCGCCACATAGTCGGCCAGATCCCATTCTTCGGATGCGCCGTACCCCCAGGTCACGGCGACGCTCGGGATATTAAACGCGGCGGCGCCCTCAAAGTCGTGCAGGCGGTCGCCGATCATCAGCGGACGCTGCGGCGCGGCCTGGTCCAGCACGTAGCGGATCACGTCGACCTTTTTCGCGCGGGTGCCGTCGTTGGACGCGGCGCCCAGGAAATCAACGTGCTCGAGCATGCCGGCGCGCTCCAAGGCGGCGCGGGCGAAGCGTTCGCTTTTCGACGTCGCCGTGCACACGCGGTAGCCCTCCCCGGCGAGACGCGCCACGAGATCGTCCATGCCGTCGAAGACCTCGAAGCGCTGCCAGCCCTCGTCCGACATGTAGCCCGAGTAGGCGCGCATGGCACGCTCCACCTGTGCCTCGTTCATGCCGAGCGAGCGCATCGTCTCCGGCATGGGCGGGCCGGGGATGCGGCGGATGAACTCCTCGTCCGGCACGTCCCACCCTACGGCCTCGAGCCCGATGAGGAAGCCCTGTCGGATGCCGGGGAAGGAGTCGATGAGGGTGCCGTCGACGTCGAAAAGCAAAGTGGCGTTCACACCTGCCCACTGTTCCAAATTTGTAGGCTGGCTGCCATGACAGACGTAACAGTGGGAGACATAGTCGACGCCCTCGAGGCCGCCTACCCGCCCGCGCTCGCTGAGAGCTGGGACCAGGTGGGCCTGATCTGCGGCGACCCGGACGCGAAGGTAACCAAGGTGGCCTTCGCGCTCGACTGCACCCAGGAGGTAGCCGAGCACGCCGTCGCCTCCGGCGCCCAGATGCTTGTGGTGCACCACCCGCTGCTGTTGCGCGGGGTGCACTCGGTGGCGGCAAACACCCCGAAGGGCAAGGTCATCCACACGCTCCTCGCCGGCGGCTGCGCGTTGTTCGCCGCGCACACCAATGCCGATTCCGCTCGCCCGGGCGTGTCCGACAAACTGGCGGAGCTGGTGGGCATCACACCTGGTCGCCCAATCAAACCGGTGCTGCTGGGCGCCATGGACCACTGGGGCGTGCACGTGCCGTGCAGCGCCGCCGCCGACCTCAAACGCGCACTGTTCGCCGCCGGCGCCGGCCAAATCGGCAACTACCGCGAGTGCGCCTTCTCCGTCGAGGGCACGGGCGAGTTCATCCCGGTCGAGGGCGCGAACCCCACCGACGGTGCCGTTGGCAAGCACTACACGGGCGACGAGATCCGGGTGGAGTTCGTGGCGAAGGCGGGGGACCGCCGGAGGATCGTCGAGAAGCTGCGGGCGCACCACCCGTACGAAGAACCCGCGTTCGACGTCGTGCAGATGGAGGACACCCAGGACCTGAACACCGCGACCGGACTGGGGCGCATCGGCGAGCTGGAGGAGCCCATGACCCTGCGCGAGTTCACCCAGCAGGTGGCCAACGCGCTGCCGGAAACCGCGTGGGGTGTGCGAGCTGCGGGCGACCCCGAGCAGATTGTGCGCACGGTGGCGGTCTCGTCCGGCGCCGGCGACAGTTTCCTGGCCGACGTGGCCAAGCTCGGGGTGGACGTCTACGTCACCTCCGACCTGCGCCACCACCCGGTGGACGAGCACCTGCGCGCCGGCGGGCCGGCCGTGATCGACACCGCGCACTGGGCCAGCGAGTTTCCCTGGACCGAGCAGGCGGAGAGTATCGTGGCTCCGTTAGGCGTGGACACCGAGATCCTGCGCATCCGCACGGATCCGTGGACCATTTCCGCGCACCCCGAGTAGAGGAGAAACGATGCACCTTTCCAAAGACCTGCAGCCCGTCCTCCTGCAGCTCGCGCAGGCCGACGCCGCCTCGTCGCAGCCCCGCGTCCGCGCCGAGGAGCAGGAGCTGCAGAAGCTTATCGACGAGCGCAAGCGCCTTACCGACGCCTCCGCCGCAGCCCAGCTCGCGGTGGACGACATGGAGCTGGAAATCCTGCGCATCCAGGAGGACGAGCGCAAGCTGAAGAAGCGCGAGTTGGACGACAAGCGCCAACTGTCCGCCGAGACCGATCCCGAGCGCCGCAAGGATCTCGAGCACGACCGCTATGCTGCGAAGTCCCGCATCGCGGACCTTTTGTCCGAGTTGAAGGAGGCTCACAACGAGATCGCCGCGCTGCGCAACAACCGCGACGTCCACGCCGCTCGCGTGGACGAGGCGAACCGCAAGGTCGAGGCCGCCCAGCGCGCAGTGGATGCCCTGCCCGAGGAAGAGACGGTGGATACGGACGGGCTCCGTGAGCAGCTGCCTGCCGACGTGCTCCGCGCCTACGACGACATTGGTGCCGCAAAGTTCAACGGCCGGGCCTGTGGCAGCTGCTTCATCCAGCTGCCGCCGGCTGAGCGCGCTGAGGTGATGGGCGAGCCGGACGACGAGCTGCCCACGTGCCCGAACTGCGGCACGCTGCTCGTGCGCGTCAAACCGGCTGACGCTGCGCCGGCTGCGGAGTAGACCATGCAGGTCACGATGTATTGCGACGGCGGCTCCCGCGGCAACCCGGGCGTGGCCGGCTCCGGCTCGGTGGTCTACGACGCCTCCGGGGAGACGCTGGCCGAGATCGCCTACGTGGTGGGCAAGAAATCCTCCAACAACGTCGCCGAGTACTACGGCCTCATCCGGGGCCTGGAGGCATGCGCGCAGGTTGGCGCAACCCACGTGGACGTGTTCATGGACTCCAAGCTGGTGGTCGAGCAAATGACCGGCCGCTGGAAGATCAAGCACCCCGACATGCAGAAGTTGGCCCGCGAGGCCCGCGACCTCGCTTCCGGGTTTGCGAAGGTCACCTACACCTGGGTCCCGCGCGCCAAGAACAAGAAGGCCGACGAGCTGTCCAACGTGGCCATGGACGCCGCAGCCCGCGGCGACGAACCCGGCATTGTCGAAGGCACCGGCGTGTGGGCGGGGGAGAAGGCTTCGCACCAGACCGCGAGCCCCGCGCACTGGGCCGGCACCGACGCGCCGCGCACGCGCTTCATTCTGCTCCGCCACGGACAGACGCAGCATTCCGCTGAGCGGCGCTTTTCCGGCACATCGGACCCGGAGCTCACCGACACAGGCCGTGACCAGGCGCGCCGGGCAGCGGGGGTGCTGGATGCGTATGGACCCATCGACGCCATCGTCGCCTCCCCGCAGGCCCGTGCGCAGGCGACGGCCCGCATCTCGGCCGGCAAGATCGGGCTGGACGTGACAACCGAGGATGGTTTGCGCGAGATCGCGTTCGGCGACTTCGAGGCGCTCACCCGCGATGAAGCCGCGGCGAAAGACGCCGCCGCGTTCGACGAATGGCAGGCCTCGCCGAACAATGCGCCTCCGGGCGGGGAGTCCCTCACCGCGCTGCATCGCCGCGTGAGCCGCACCAGGCTGAAGCTGCAGGAGCGATACGAGGGCAAGACCGTGCTCGTGGTTACGCACATGACGCCGGTGAAGTCCTTCATCCGGCAGGCTCTGGGGGCGAACGCCGACATGTTCAAGCACGTCTTTCTGGACCTGGCCAGCATCTCCGTGGTGGACTTCTACGGGGACTACGGCGTGGTGCGCTGCGTCAACGACGTCTCCCACCACCGCGGGTAGGTTTCGGCGCTAGACGCTATCCCAGGATGCGTACCGGGGGGAGGATGCTTACTCCTAAACGCTTACTCCTCGGGTGGCCGCGAGAAATGGGGACTGCGGACATTTAGTTGGACCACTTTGGGGCGGGAAGGCCTTGAATGGGTTACAAGTTCAGCAATGAGTTTCGCCGTGAGGCGGTTGAGTTATACGAGTCCGGGTTAAGCGCTGCGGCGGTGTTCGACCGGCTTGAGGCTGCGCATGGGGTGCGGCCATCGCGTGCGACACTGACGCTGTGGGTTGCGGCGCATCGTCACGGGGTGGACCAGGATCTGGTCGATGACGCGGAGCGTGTCAGGGAGTGTGCTGCGGAGGTGATTGGCCGCGTTGTCGCGTCGCGCGTTGTGCTGGGGGCAACGATTTCGAAAGTCGCCGCGGAATACGGGTGCGGCACAACCGCTGTGAGTCGGTGGGTAGACAGTTTCGGCCCAAAAACGCCGTTGGATCCGTCTGTGTCGTTCAATGATGTTGTTTTGGCGACAATGGAACGCGTGAACGAGCATCGCAAGAATATCCGCGAGCAAAACGCGGCCCGCCAGCAGGCTGCCCAGGCGCCCAAGTTGCGCCCGGTTGATGAATGGTTACCCGGTTCAACACCGGATGTGAACAATCTGCCGGATGATCCAGCAGCCCTCAAACGCATCATCGCAGCTCAGGTGGAGCGTGACATGGTAAAAGACGCGTTGTTACAGGCGGCGTTTGAACAGCGGGCAGGTGGTGAGGCGGGAAAAGACCTCGCCCCGGCGGGGCAGCCGGATCTGACGGTGAGAACAGCCGCGGTTGAGATCCTCGTGCACGCCGGTGGGGTTTCAGTGCGTAAGGCGTGCCGGTTAGTCGGACTGAGCAAGTCGACGTTTTTCGACCGTCGTGACCAATTGCGGCGCCACGCGCTGCGGCAGAAGCGCCGTGCAGAGCTCGCTCGTGAGATCACCGACATTGTGGAAGCCTCTGGATGTAGCTACGGCTATAGGCGGGTCCATCACGCGCTGGCCAAGCGCGGAATCGTAGTGTCAGAAAAGGTAGTAAACGCCCTGATGGGCGAATGCGGGCTGCGCCCGAAGGGCAAGAGGATAAGAAGGCATTCTTCCTATGCGGGCGAAAATGAGCACAAGCCAGAAAACTTGCTGCTTATCGATCCTGATGCTCAACCCGAGCAGGTGATGTACCCGGACGGGGTGTCAACATATTTCAAAACCAACGCGCTCGCGTTTGACCTGCACCACGACTTCTATGCAGATAAGCCGTGGCAGAAACTCGGCACTGATGTCACCGAGGTCAACTGCGTAGACGGAAAGCTATTTATAAGCCCTGTCGTGGACTTCTACGACGGCTACATCCCTGTGGTGGCTATGTCACCCACCCCGGACACGGGGCTTGTGATGGACATGATGGACCAACTCAAAGCGCACCTGCCTGAAGGTGCGCGCCCGATCATCCACTCCGACCGGGGCATGTTGTACCGCACCCACCGTTGGGTAGAGACCATCACCGACTCCAGCCACGACACCACAACGTGCCGGCTATGCGAAACGGGACAGTTCTGCCCCAACAAATGGCTGCTTATACCGTCATTGTCGCGCAAAGGAACAAGTGGGGATAACGCGAGAGTGGAGGGTTTTTTCGGCACTATGAAGCAGGAATGCATCTACGGACGCCCAGAAACCGAACTGATGACAAGAGCAGAAATGATCCGATACATTAACCGCTACGTCGATTTCTACAACCACGAACGGTTGAAGTCGACGCTGACCGAAGGATATACAACCATCGCCCAGTACCGACAGGCACTGAGCGTATAAAAGCCCCCAGTGGTCCAAGAAATAGTCAGCACCCCCATGCTCGGCAACGCTCTCGAAGGATAAGCATCCTGGGGTAAGCATCCTCGAAGGATGCTCGGCAGTTCCGTTTCAACCGGCGGAAAGCGTATGCTGTACCTCGCGAATGAGCCGGCCGGGCGGCCGCGGCGCTGCGAACCACCCAGATATGGGGAAGGCGCGGGTCGAGGAAAGTCCGGACTCCACAGGGCACGGTGGTTGCTAACAGCAACCCGGAGCGATCCGCGGGAAAGTGCAACAGAAAGTAGACCGCCTCGGTGACGAGGTCAGGGTGAAAGGGTGCGGTAAGAGCGCACCGGCATCTGCGGCGACGCAGGTGGCCAGGTAAACCCCACCGGGAGCAAGGCAAGAGCCCCCGCCACTGGCGGAGGTCGTCGGACGCAGGCTGCCCGCCCAGTCCGAAGGTAGCTGCTTGAGGCGCCCAGCAATGGGTGGCCCAGATGGATGGTCGCCGCCCCGCTCACGGGGAACAGAATCCGGCTCACAGGCCGACTCATTCGCCCATTTCGTGGCACGATAGCAGCTTATGAAGCTCTACGCCGCGCCCCTGGATTTCCGCTCGATTGCGCGCGAATTCGACGTGCGCACTGGGTTCGCGCCGGAGCTCCACACGCAAGCGGCGCAGCTGAAGGACCGCTTTGCGGGCTCGCGTATCGACGCCCGTTCCGTCCCCCTCGTCACGATCGACCCCTCCGGATCGATGGATTTGGACCAGGCGGTGCACATCGAACGCCGCGCAGGCGACGGGTTTGTGGTGCGCTACGCCATCGCGGACGTAGCCGCGTTCGTGGCACCGGGATCTGGCGTGGCGGAGGAGTCGTTGGAGCGCGGGCAGACCATCTACCTGCCGGACGAGCCGGCACGGCTGCACCCGGAGGAGCTGTCGGAGGGGTCGGCTTCGCTCCTGCCGGAGGTAGACCGCCCTGCGGTGCTGTGGACGTTCGAGCTGGACGACGCCGGCGAGGTGGACGCGGCGCACGTGGAGCGCGCGCTGGTGCGCTCAGTTGCGCGGTTGGACTACGAGGGCGTGCATGCCGATATGCAGGCGGGCACCGTTCACCCCTCCATCACGCTGCTGGAGGAGGTGGGCCGGCTGCGGCAGCAGTCCTCGCTGCGCAGACAGGCGGTTAACCTGCGCCTGCCGTCCGTGCGCGTGGTCGGCGACGGCGACACATTTGAACTGGTCATCGAGCCGCGCCACCCAGTAATGGACTACAACTCTGAGATCTCCCTGCTCACCGGCATGGTGGCGGGGCGGATGATGGTGGATGCCGGCGTGGGGTTCCTGCGCACACTTGGGCCGGCGGATACGGCCGGGGAGGCGGAGTTCCGTCGGGAGGCCCGCAACCTCGGCTACCCGGCGGAGGAGGTGTCCGCCGACATCGGCGAATTCCTGGCCAGCGTGGACGCCGACACCCCGCGTGGCATGGCCGTCATGCGCGAGGCGCAAAAGCTCCTGCGCGGATCCGGGTACGTGGATCTCTCGGCGGGTGAGCCGGAGGTCCACGCCGGCATCGGCGGGTACTACTCGCACGTCACAGCACCCCTGCGGCGGCTCATCGACCGCTACGCCACCGAAGTCTGCCTTGCCATCTGCGCCGGCACGGAGGTGCCGGAGTGGGTGAAGCGCGACGCCCCGCGAGTGATCAAGACCATGGGCAGGTCGTCCCAATTGGCCAACACCGTGGAGAAGGCCAGCCTGCACCTCACCGAGGCAACGGTGCTCAAACCATGGGTGGGTCACAACTTTGACGGCGTGACACTGAAGACGGGTGAGGAGGCCGCGCGGGTATTCATCGTCGACCCGCCGGTGCTCGCGCCGTCTACAGGCGCGCCCGAGGAAGGCGCGGAGACGAAGTTCTCACTCGTGCGGGCGGACCCGACCGCACGGGAGGTCGGGTTCGCTTGGCCGGCTGACTAGGGGTTTTGAGTGGTGAACGTGGGTCCCTGTGCCCGCTCTACATTAACGGGGGAGTAACCGATTCAGCGCTTCGTGGTGAGCGCGGCGCAGGTACCTGTCAGATGCGTCTATACGTACTCCCTACGGTCCTCGGTTCGACATCCAGTAGAGCGCCAAGTCAACATCGCGCGCTCGCCACCGCAGACCATGCGACGCATTGACGTCATCTCTCAGCGCCTCCACAGCGGACATATACCGAGAATAGACACCTGTCGTGTACCCGATCGGGATACCGATATTTTGCAACGATGCGTGTGCGCGCCGGTCGTAGACCGCCATCCGTTCTGGCACACCGGCGGTCAGCACTGCCGAAGCGACAGCACCACCGCGTCGCAAACCGGGAAGGGGGTGCAGGGCAGCGATGGCGCCGTCCGCTGCGTCGAAGACTCGTGCCGCAGAGCGGGCGCGCTGAAACGCGAGGCCAGTGGCATCGCGGACCTCGTGTTCCGGCATTTGCATGAGGTCTCTCACCCAGATCGTGCTGGCGTTGAGGCGCTTCCAACACACCAGAGCAGCGATGTCGGTCTTTCCTGCGCTGCCGGATACCGCGATCCGCTCGCTGACTTCGAACAGCACGTCATCGTAGTGGTCGTTCGCTGAGGCCATGTACGCGTCGTGGGCGGAGACGAGCTGGTCGATGCGCGACCCGGTAAGCGCGAAGCGGTCCTGCTCGCCCACGCCGGACCCGCCGGTCATGCCTGACCCTCCAGGCGGGCCGGCTCCCCGGCTGCGACCTCAACGACCTCGTATTCCCGCGCCATCGAGCCGGCGAACGCATCCGCATCCTGCACAGGCACGAATGCGATCACGGCGTTGGAGGTGCCGGTAGCGGCGGGGCGCGCGGCGACGGCGCCACGCTCACGCGCGAGCGCAACCAGCGCGTCCGGGGTGGCCAGGCTGTGCGCCTCGGAGGCTGAGTTCAACAAGGTGAACAGCTCGTTGGCGCGCCTCGAGCGAAGGGCCTTGGATGCGGCGAGGGAGCGCAACGTCTCGGACTCGCAGAACGTCACCCAGCGCCGTGCGGTTTCCGGGTCGGGTGCCGTGTCGTCCCCAGCGGCGCGGCGGGCTTCGACCCACTGGGCGACGCGGCCGGGGGCGTCGGGAAGCTGACGCAGCGATGCGACACCGAAGTTGGTGCAGGCAGCGTCGATGAATGCGCGGTGTGCTGCGATTGCTTCGCTGGATTCTGCAAACGGCGCCCCCAGGCTTGCTGCCACGGAGAACACGCGCACGCCGTGGCGCGACGGGTGCGGAGCCTGGGTAAGCGAACCGTCGGCGTAGTCCACGACGGAGACCCCCTCGGCGCCGCGCAACGCAACGGAGTGGCGGGCGCGAAGGACCGGCAGCGACGAGTAGGTCGCCATCGCATGCGAGCAGATCTCCGCCAGCCGCGCCCTGAACGGGGCGGTGTCCACGTCGTCGTGTGCGCCGGCGAGCGCCAGCGCGATCGCGGCGTCAGCGGCATACAGCGCGCCCAGCCCGGCGCCCACCGGCACGTCGGACTCCACAGTGATGTCCATGCCGGCTGTGTCGCGGGAGAGCACCTGGCGCTGCACGAGCGTGTGCACCAGGCCCCACCAGCGTCGCGCGAGGCCGTCGCCGGGTTCCTCGTCGAAAGGCAGTTGCGCCGAAAATTCCTGGCCTAGCGGCCCGCGCGCGGACACTGACACCACGCGGTCCGGGCGCGGGCTCACCGCCGCCGCCACCCGCAGTGCAGCTGTGCCCGCCAGGGTGACGCCTCCGAAGTGGTCCACATTCTCACCGATGAGCACCCAGGTGCCGGGTGCGGACGCCACCCGACCGGACCCTCGACGCGCTGCGCGGACGCGCTGCGCGGGGGACTGCGAGGGGGTTTCAAACACTGCCATGTCACGCTCCTTCAACCGTCACCACACTACCAACGGCACCGGTACAGTCAGACGGGTAAAGCGCCCTCGAGAGACAGGAGAGAAACGATGGCCGACGAGCAGTACTACTACAACCCCGCTACCGGCGAGGTCACCCAGGGCAAGGAAGCCGCGTGGGACAACCGCATGGGCCCGTACACCACCCGCGAAGAAGCCCAGCAGGCTTTGCAAATCGCCGCGCAGCGCAACAAGCGCGCCGACAACCAGGACGAGGCCGACGACAACTGGGGCGAGGCCCCGTCCTGGGAGAAGTAGCTACAGCTTGATCTTCTTGAACGCCTTGCGCACCTCGCGCACGGCGTCGTCGTAGCCGGCGAGCGCGCGCTCCCCGCGGTCGAGTTCGCGCTGGTAGAGCATGCCGTACGCGAAGGTGTCCTCGCCGCGCTCCCGCGCCTCGTCCGCCAGCCGCTGGATGCGGTCGCGCGATGTCACCGCGTCCTGGAAATCGCCCAGCTTGGACTGCAGCGCCTTGCAGGCCTTGGCCAATCGCCCAGCCTTCAGCCCTGCGTCGGCCGCGGCGTTGGCGGAGTAGCGCAGCTTTTTCGCCGCCTTGCGCACGTCGTGGACGTAGTCCTCGCGCTCGTGCAGCGGCAGATCGGTGTCGTGGTAGTGCTCGTCAACCTTGTTGTGGCGCTTCTTCAGCTTCTTGTAGCCGCGCTCCAGGTGGTCGTAAAGCACCTCCTTCGACTGCTTCTGCTCTTTCTTCGCAGGGGCATCCTGCTTAGCGACGGGCGGTTCCGCCAACAACCCATCAATGGCATCCAGCAGGTCCAGGAAGCGCTGCGAATTGAGCATGTCCACGATCTCGGCGTGGGCCTCGTTGTAGTCGCGCCGCATATCGCCCTCGATGTGGGCGCGGGCAGCGTCGTCGACCAGGCCGGACTCGTCGGAGTCCAGCAGCTCCAAGAAGCGTTCTTCGACCACCTCGGCGTCGCGTGCAGAGCCCAGTACAGCTGCGGCGTGCTTGAGCTCGGCCTCCAGCTCGGTCAGCTGCTCGCCCTGGAGGATGCCCTCGAAGGTCTCCAGCAGGGAGCGCATCTCGCGGGTGGCTACGCGCATCTGGTGCACCGAGTCGAATTCGTCGGCACGCACGCGCGGCTCCCAGGCCACGATAGCGTCGCGCTTCTTGCGCAGGGATTCCACCACCGCGGCGGCGGGGGAATCCTCGTCGAGTTCGGCGCGCAGGTGCGGCGGCAGAGGAGCGTTCGAGGCGGAATCTCCCAGCGCGGTCGCGAGCTTGGAGGGGGAGGCCGACTTGCGCGCGCCAGCCGCGATCAGAAACGACGTGCTCTGATTAATCAAGGTGTTGCCGGCGTCGGTGCCTGCGAGGGTCTCGGACAGCTCCAGCTCCCACTCGCGCCAGCTGGTGCGCTCGCCGCCGGGCAGCAAGGACCAGGCGGTGACGTGGTCGTCGCAGAACTCCGCGACAGCGCCTTCGGCGCCGGCGAGGGTGATCTCCACGCGGCGGTTATCTACCTGCGCAATAGGCGCGAGCTCAGCGGTGCGCACAATCGCGCGGACGTGGGTGAGGAGTTCCTCGGGCACGGCCGAAGGGTCGTCGAGAGGCATACGCACCTCGTTGCGTCCGCCCTCCTTGGGCAACTTCAGGTGCCACCCATCGTCATTGCCGCCGGTGCGGCGGCGCAGGGTGATCTTGGAGCGGGTGAGCCGCAGGTCTTCCGTGTCGTAGTAAACGGCGGAGAGGTTGTGCTCGCGCATCGTCGCGATCTCGTCGACGCCGGGCAACTGGGTGAGGTCCGGCAGGGACGTGCCCTCGTCGACGGCGAGCTTGATCTCCACCTCGAGGAATTGCTCGGGTGCTTGTGCAGCCATGATCGTTGTCCTCCTTCAAGAGTTTGGTGCCCAAGCTTAGCCTGCCTAGCCGCGTCGGACGGCCCGCTACAGTAAACGGGTATGAGCGCCCAAACCGACAACGTGCTGCGCCTGGTTGAGCAGCAGGACATCGCTTTTATCCGACTGTGGTTCACGGACATCTTCGGCTCTTTGAAGACGGTGATGATGTCGCCCGCGGAGCTGGAGAGCGCGTTTGAAGAGGGCGTGGGCTTCGACGGCTCCTCCATCGAGGGGTTCAGCAGAATCTCCGAGTCGGACACCCTGCTGCGGCCCGACCCGTCGACGTACCAGCCGCTGCCGTTCGACGAGGACTCCGGCTACCAAACCGCCCGGATGTTCTGCGACATCACCATGCCGGACGGCGACCCGCTGTACGCCGACCCCCGCCAGGTGCTGCGCCGTCAAGTCAGCGCCGCCCGCGACATGGGCTTCGAGTTCATGGCCAGCCCAGAGATCGAGTTCTACGTGGTCAAACCCGGCGACGGTGACCAGCCGCCAACACCCGCGGACAAGGGCGGCTACTTCGACCAAGCCAAGCGCAACGAGGCGCCGAGGCTGCGCCGCCAAGCCGTGTCCGCGCTGGAGTACATGGGCATCGTCACCGAGTTCTCCCACCACGAGGGCTCGCCGGGCCAGCAGGAAATCGATCTGCGCCACACCGACGCGCTGACCATGGCGGACAACATTGTCACCTTCCGCTACGTGGTGAAAACGGTGGCGGAGATCAACGGCGTGCACGCGACCTTCATGCCGAAGCCCTTTGCCAACCTCGAAGGCTCGGCGATGCACACGCACTTCTCCCTATTCGAGGGCGACTCCAACGCGTTCCACGACCCGGACGACGAGATCAGCCTGTCCACCACCGGCCGCCAGTTCATCGCCGGCATCATCGAGCACGCCAACGAAATCTCGGCGGTGACCAACCAGTGGGTCAACTCCTACAAGCGCCTGCAGTTCGGCTCCGAGGCGCCCACCGCCGCCACCTGGGGCATCTCCAACCGCTCCGCCATGGTGCGCGTGCCCACCTACCGTCTGCACAAGGCGGACTCGCGCCGGGTGGAGGTGCGCTCCATGGATTCCGCCTGCAACCCCTACTTGGCCTACGCCGCCATCCTGGCCGCGGGTTTGAGGGGTATTGAGGAGGGCTACGAGCTGGACGAGCCGGCGCGCGACGACGTGTTCGCGCTGACCCGCCGCGAGCGGCGCGCGATGGGCTACCGCGACCTGCCAAACTCGCTGGACCAGGCCCTGCGCCACCTGGAGCGCTCCGAGTTCATGGCAGAGGTGCTCGGCGAGCAGGTCTTCGAGTTCTTCCTGCGCGCGAAGTGGGACGAGTGGCACGACTACACCGCCCAGATCACCCCGTGGGAGATCGACACCGGGATCGACCTGTGATTTCGCCCGCCAAGCTTGGCCTGACGCACCCGCGCGCGGCGCAGGACCTCGAGGAGCTTTCGCTTCTCGACGACGCTTCGCTCTACACCCTCGCCGGCTCCGGCGACCCGGACCTCGCGCTGAACAACGCCCGCCGCCTCTACGACGCGCTCGGTAGAGGCTGGGACCAACTCGTGGAGGCGCTGACCGACCACCCGGTCTTTCGCACCAGGCTGTTCGCGCTGCTGGGCGGCTCCACCGCGCTGTCGGACCACCTGATCGCTCACCCGGAGCAGTGGCGCCTGCTGCTCGAGGACGTGCCTGGCCACGACGAGCTCTACCGCACCATGCTCGCCGCGGTCGGCGTGGACGCGGACGGGCCGAGGCTGTACAGGGCGGGGGAGAGCGACGCTGGTGCGGCCAAACAGCAGTTGCGGGACGCGCACCGCGGCCTCATCATGCGTATCGCCGCCGCCGACTTGGCGGGCACGTTCGCTGCGGTCAAGGGCTACGGCGAAGGTGAGCCGATGAGGTACAGCTACACCACCGAGCGCCTGACGTGGCTGGCGGACGCGTCGCTCACGGCCGCGTTGGCTGTGGCGGTGCGGTCCGTCTACGGCGAGGAGGATCTGGACGCGGAGCTCGCTGTCATTGCCATGGGCAAGTGCGGCGCGGGGGAGCTGAACTACATCTCCGACGTGGACGTGGTGTTCGTGGCCGAGCCCGCGTCGCCGAAGATCACCCGTGTGGCCGCGGAGATGATGCGCCTCGGCTCCGCCTGCTTCTTCGATGTGGACGCGAACCTGCGTCCGGAAGGCGCATCGGGTGCGCTGGTGCGCACGTTGGATTCGCACCGGGCCTACTACCGTAAGTGGGCCGAGACCTGGGAGTTCCAGGCGCTGCTGAAGGCGAGGCCGATGACCGGGACGATGGAGCTCGGCCGCGCCTACGCCGAGGCGATCGCCCCACTGGTGTGGGAGGCATCCCAGCGGGAGTCTTTCGTGGAGGACGTCCAGGCCATGCGGCGCCGCGTGCTCGAGAACGTGCCGGCGGACATGCGGCGCCGGGAGCTCAAGCTCGGACCCGGGGGTCTGCGCGACGTGGAGTTTGCTGTGCAGCTGCTCCAGCTCGTGCACGGGCGTATCGACGACACGCTGCGCGCCCGCAACACGCTCGAGGCGCTGGCGGCGTTGGCAGAGGCGGGGTACGTGGGGCGCGAAGACGCGCGGGTGCTCCAAAAGGCCTACGAATTCCTCCGCCTGTTGGAGCATCGCCTACAGCTGCAGCGCTTCAAACGCACCCACCAGCTGCCCGAGCCGGACGACGAAAAGCGCAACCGCTGGCTGGCCCGCGCCGCCGGTTTCACCGCAGACCACCGAGGCACCGCCGATCAGGCGCTCTACCGCGAGCTGAAGCGCGTGCGGCGCGACGTCGCCGATCTGCACGAGCGCCTCTTCTACCGACCGCTGCTCAGCGCGGTGGCAGACATGACCGTCGGCGAGGCCACCCTCTCCGCGGACGCGGTCAAGGCGCAGCTGGCCGCCCTTGGCTACCGTCACCCGGCGCGCGCGTTCGACCACCTTTCTGCGTTGGTGAAGGGCACCTCGCGCAAGGCCAAGCTGCAGGCGATCTTGCTGCCGTCGCTCATGCACTGGCTCGCCGACACCGCCGACCCCGGCCAGGGTTTGCTCAACTACCGCAAGCTCTCCGAGGCCGCTGTGGACCGCAGCTGGTTTTTGCGCATGCTGCGCGACGAAGGGATCGCATCCCAGCGCCTCATGCACATCCTGGGCACCTCGCCCTACGCGGCTGAGCTGATTATCTCCGCCCCGGATGTGGTGAAGTTGCTCGGCGACGGCTCCAACGGGCCGCGCCTGCTTGAGCCCGCGCCAGACCAGGTGCACAAGGCGATCATCGCCTCGGCGAAGCGGCACCAGGGTGACCCAGACAAGGCGGTCGCCGTTGCTCGCTCACTGCGTCGCGCAGAGCTCGCGCGCATCGCCTCAGCCGACCTGCTCGGGATGATGGACGTCCGCCAGGTCTGTGTCGAGCTCACCTACGTGTGGGAAGCCGTGCTCGAGGCGGCGCTCCGGGCCGAGGTCTACGCGGATCTCGCGTCCTCGCCTCACGACGAGCCTCCGGCCCGCCTCGCCGTCATCGGCATGGGCCGCCTCGGCGGGGCCGAGCTCGGCTACGGCTCGGACGCGGACGTGATTGTGGTGGCCGAGCCGTCTCGTGCCACCGCCGCCGACGAAGGAGGCGACGCCCTCGCGTGGGCAGCGAAGATCGTGGACCAGATGCGTACCCGGCTGGCCAAGCCGTCCGGGGATCCGCCGCTCGAGGTGGATATGGGTCTGCGCCCCGAGGGCCGCTCCGGCGCGGTCGTGCGCACCGTCGCCAGCTACGAGCGCTACTACCGCGAATGGGGCGAGGTCTGGGAGCGCCAGGCGCTGCTCCGCGCTGCCGTCGTCGCCGGCGACCGCCGGGTGGGCGACGCCTTCCTGCAGGCCGCGGACGCGTTCCGCTACCCCGACGGTGGGGCGAACCCGGCCGACATCCGGGAGATCCGCCGGATCAAAGCTCGCGTCGACAACGAACGACTGCCCAGAAACGCCGACCGCGCCACCCACACCAAGCTCGGCCGCGGCGCGCTGGCGGATGTGGAGTGGACGGTGCAGCTCCTTGCCATGCAGCACGCCCACACCTACGAGGAACTGCGCACCCCATCCACCCTGGACGCGCTGGACTTCCTGGCGGAGCTTGATAACCCGGACGTGATCCCAGGCGCCGACGCCGAGGTGCTCCGCACAGCGTGGCTGACCGCCACGCACGCCCGCAACGCCATCGTGCTCGTCACCGGCAAGCGCACCGACCAGTTGCCCGCGCCGGGGCCCCAGCTCGCGCAGGTGGCGGGATCGGCCGGCTACAACCCGGACGACCAGCAGGAATTCCTCGAGGACTACCTGCGCATCACGCGCCGCGCCCACAAGGTGGTGGAGAAGGCATTCTGGGGCGAGGTGCCGTCCCTCGAGTTCGACTAGTGCCCTTCGCCGCACCACCCCCGCCAGCCACCACGGCGCGGATCCAGCTAGTAAGAGCCAGCTATTCGCGCCCAGGAGCCGATTAGCTGGATCCTGGTAGCTGGATCCGCGAAGGCGGCGTGCGGGTGGCCAGGCCGCGGCTCGGCGGGACGACGTCGATAGGCAATATGCTCTGCACTATGGCAGTGAACATGACAGTCAACCTCAACGACGCGACGTTTTCCGATTTGGTCGCGCTGGTGGATGCCGCGCGCGTCGCGGGCGTGGACCCGCAAACCGCCCTCGAGCTCGACGGCGAAACGCTCAGCCTCACCGTGCAGCCAGGCGCCCGCACCGCCGAGCCCGTGCGGGAGAAGCCGGAGACCGGCCGCACCCTCGCACCGCTCGGGGACGCCGCGATCCGCTCGGTGGTGGATATTTTGACCGGTCGACAGGAACCGCCCCGGACGTAGCGGGGTATGCCGTAGAATTCGCGGGGTGGACTACATCTCAACTCGCGACGCGACGGCGAAGGCACGCTCCTTCACAGACATCCTGCTCACAGGCCTCAGCCCCGACGGCGGCCTGTTCATGCCGGCGGTGTATCCGTCCCTGACCCCCGAGCTGCTCGGCGAGTGGCGCGAGCTTTTGCTTCACGACGGCTACGCGGCCCTCGCCGCCGAAGTACTCAAGCTGTACGTGGACGACATTCCGGCGCGCGACCTTGAGGCGATCGCGCGCCGGGCGTACCGCACCCCCGTGTTCGCCGACGATGAGATCGTGCCGGTGACCCGCCTGCACGACGGCCTGTTCATCGGCCACCTTTCCGAGGGCCCGACCGCCGCCTTCAAGGACATGGCGATGCAGCTGCTCGGCGAGCTGTTCGAGTACGAGCTGGGCCGGCGCGACGAGGAGATCAACATCCTTGGCGCCACCTCCGGCGACACCGGTTCTTCTGCGGAGTACGCGATGCGTGGCCGCGACAATATCCGCGTGTTCATGCTGACCCCGGCTGGCCGCATGACGCCGTTCCAGCAGGCGCAGATGTTCGGTCTCGACGACCCGAACATCTTCAACATCGCCCTCGAGGGTGTCTTCGACGACTGCCAGGACGTGGTCAAGGCGGTCAGCGCGGACGCGGCGTTCAAGTCGAAGTACGCCATCGGCGCGGTGAACTCCATCAACTTCGCGCGTCTACTCGCGCAGGTGGTGTACTACATCGCCTCGTACCTCAAGGTCACCGACGCCCCTGCTGAGGGCGAGGATCCGCAGCGCGTGTCGTTCTGCGTTCCTACCGGCAACTTCGGCAACGTATGCGCGGGCCACATTGCCAAGCAGATGGGTCTGCCCATCGACCGCCTCATCGTCGCCACGAATGAAAACGACGTGCTTCACGAGTTCTTCACCGACGGCGAGTACCGCCCCCGCACCGCCGCGGAGACCCACGCGACGTCCTCGCCGTCCATGGACATCTCGAAGGCCTCCAACTTCGAGCGCATGATTTTTGACGCCACATCCCGCAACTCCAACCTCACCAGCGAGCTGTTCGGGGCGAAGGTTAAGGACGGCGGCTTTGACGCCGCTGACCTCGGCGGCGAGGGCGTCATGGAGCGCATCCGCACCGAGTTCGGCTTCTGCTCAGGCACCTCCACCCACGCGAACCGCGTGGCCACCATCCGCCGCATCAACGACGAGTACGGCGTGCTGGTGGATCCGCACACCGCTGACGGCGTCTACGTCGCGGAGCAGCTAGCAGGCGAGGTGGACTCGCCGATCGTGGTGCTGGAGACGGCGCTGCCGGTGAAGTTCGCCGACACCATCGCCGAGGCGATCGGGGAGGCCCCCGAGGTGCCGGAGCGCTTTGCCGAAATTATGGACGCCGAGCGCCACGTCACCGACCTGCCCAACGATGTGGACGCGGTGAAGGCGTTTATCGCCGACGCCATCGAGCGCACCCACGTGTAAGGAACCGCGCCATGGCGCAGGAGCAGTTTGCGGGTCCACAAGGACGCCAACGCCGCCGACGAGGACGCGGCGATTGACCAGCCCGAGTAACCACACCGGGCTGCGCACCGGCGGGTGGATCACCATCATCGTGGCGACGGCGATGCTGGTGGGCATGGTGGTGTGGCTGAGCCTGAATGCGTCCAAGGTGCCCACCGCCACGGTGGAGGAACGCCAGGCGCTCTCCGAGGTGCAAACACCGAGTGAGGTCGCTCCCGTCCCCGAGGACCCCGCTGTCTCGAACGTCCTCGTACCAGCGTTTGCGCCGTGGGCGCCGGGCACGAAGATTCAGGTCACGGACCACTACCCGGCACCCGGCGAGCAGTTCACGGCCCAGTCGTGCACTGTCGCGTTCTCGTTCACCGGCCAGGATGGCCGCGCGTACGCGGTGACGGCCGGCCACTGCGGCCACGAAGGGGACTTGGTCTGGCCCACGAACGCGTCCACGGCGTTTGATTACGCCTCGGAAGTCGGCCGCTTCATCTTCTCCGGCTTGTACAGCAGGCAGACCCCGGAGACAAAAGGCGCGGACGTGGGCATCATCGAGATCACGGATACGCAGCGCTACATGGACCTTGTCGGTGCGCCGATACCCACCGGCATCGGGGACAACCTCGGCCCAGTTGAGCGGGTGTGCAAAACCGGTGCGACAACCGGCTACACGTGCGGTGCCTTCGAGGCCACCGAACGCGTGCAGATCGTCAACGTAGAACCCGGCGTGGAGGACGAGACGTTCGGTGACATCGCCGCCGTATGCGCCGCGTCGGGTGACTCCGGCGGGCCGGTATTCGCGGACGTTCACGGCCGCGCCACCATCATCGGCGTCGTCTCCGGCACGGAGGCCGGCCGCTCGTCGGAGGAGTGCCGCGAAGGCATGGACAACCCCCACTTGATGAGCTACTCCAACGCCGGGCAGGTCATGGCCGCCATCCGCCACGCCGTGCCCGATGCGGAACTCATTCCTCAGCGTTGGTGAACCGCGGCCAGCGCTTGATGGCCTCGCCGGTTTTCTTGTCGTTGTCCATCACAACGACCTCGTCGTCGGTGTAGCCGTTGAACGTAATGCGGTCGATCTCGTCGGGCCGCTCCACCTCTTGCCACTGCTCGATCAGCTCGTCGGTGTCGTCGGTGTCGCCGACGTCCATCCAGTTCAAGGTGATCGTGTGGAAGTTGCCCTGAACGGGGTAGACGGCAAATGACACAGAGTCGGCCCCCTCGTCCACGCCGAAGTCCATGAGCCGGGCGATGGTGGCCGGAGGCAGCGTCGAGAAGCAAAAGCCCCAGAAGTTGAACCGCATGCCGCCTTTCGACGTCAACGTCACCGTGTCCAGGCAATTTTGCTCCAACAGCCGCGACAGGTGGCCGGCGATCTCGGTGGTGTCGTCGAGCGCGCCGCCCACAATGTCGCCGCGCATCATGGCACCCGAGTCGGTCTTGCCAACGCGGACGTTGGTGATGAGGTGGGGCCGGATGCTCGCGGCCACATTGTCCGGGTTTGCCGGCGGCGGGTTGAACGGCCGCTCCGGCTGCGGCAGCCGCGCACTCTCCGCCACAGCTTCCGCGCCTGCGGTGTCCGCGGTATCGGCGGTGTAGCCCGCCGCCATTGCCGCACCGAACACCACAAGGATCACCAACGCGCCGTACACCACGGTGAACAGGGGAGCGGGGATGCGCTTCAGCCAGGGCTGCGGGGACGGCTCGGGCTCGGTGACGGCGGTGCTCATAGTTCTGGGGATTGTACACTTGCGCCTATGCCTATCCCGGAGTTCATCGTGGAGACCCGCAAGAAAATTGGCACCGACCTGATGTGGGTGCCATCCGTGTGTGCGGTGGTGCTGCGCGATTCCACGGTGGATTCGCCGTGGGCGGTACCGGACGTGCTCCTTGTGCGCCGCGCCGACAACGGGCAGTGGACTCCGGTGACGGGGATCGTGGATCCTGGGGAGGAGCCGCACGCCGCCGCTGTGCGCGAAGTGCTGGAGGAGACCGGCGTGAAGGTCACCGCTGCCGCGATTTTGGGGGTGGGGTCCCACGGTCCGGTCACCCACTCCAACGGTGATCAGGCCAGCTACATGACGGTGCAGATCCGCTGCGAGCCGCTCGACCCGTCCGTGGAGCCGGCCGTCGGCGACGACGAAAACACTGAGGCGGGGTGGTTCCCGGTCTCCCAGATGCCCGTGACGGATCCGAAGTGGCGCCTCGCCATCGGCGACGCGGCCGCGCAGCGCCGGCACCCGGGCAGCTTCGCGCCGCGAATGGGGTTGTCCAAGCGGTGAAGCTCGGCGTCGACGTCTCGGAGCACCAAGCCGGCCTGGACGCTTCCGCCTTCGATTTCGTGGTGGCCCGCACCACCGACGGCACCTACCAGGACGAATGCTTCGCGTCGTTTGCGCCGCACGCAACGGCGGCGTACCACTTTCTGCGCGCGCCGTCCGAGGGCACGTCCATCGATGCGCAGGTCGCGGCCGCGCTCGAGGTCCTTGGAGAACGCCGCGTGCCCGTGTGGCTCGACGTGGAAAGCCCGGCGGGGCTTTCGCTTCACGACGTCCGTTCCGCCCACCACGCCTTCACCTCCGCAGGCGTGCAGGTCGCCGGCGTGTACACGAATGCCTGGTACTGGAGGAAACACATGCTGCTGGCGGATGTGTCCGAGTTCGGTGCGCTGTGGCTGGCGGACTGGCGCGACAACCCCGTGGTGGACGCCTGCGCGCCGATCCCTGACCCCGGGGCATGGCCGCGCCCGTGGGGAATGCCTACGCCCGCGGTGTGGCAGTTCACCTCCCGCGGCCAGGCCGGCGGCGTGGAGGTGGACCTCAACCTCGCCCGGTGACCCGCGGGCGTGCCGTCTTAACGGGCTGAGGGCAGTGACTGGTTGCGGGCGTGTTCCCGGCGGCCCTCAAACACCCAGCTGAGGAAGCGGGCGGAGCACAGCGACCAGTGCACGAGCAGGAGTAGCGGCACGGTCAGAGCGACGACGTCGAGCCAGTGCTGCCCGCTTACCAGCGCCATCTGGTGCCCGCCCATGCTCACGGTTCCCGGTGGGAACGTGCACGACCACCACGCGGGGGAGTAGTCCACCCAGCGCGCCACATTCGGGTAGAACTTCGCCATGGCGTAGAGGCCAAGCGGGATGGCAAATAGCAGCGCGACGCGGCCGTAGTAGATGGAAAACGAGCCGGGGTAGAGGATCTGCATCGCAGTGGTGGATTGCCCAATGACGCCGAGCGGCACCCACGCGGTGGCGGACAGCGGCCCAGACAGGTCAACTTTGCCGTGCCACGCGGCCCAGTACACGCGGATGAATGTCGGCACCGCGGTAAGCAAGGACATGAGGAAGAACACCGTGCCCAGCACGTGGTACAGCTGGCCGTAGTCGCGGGCCAGCCACCCGGCGACAGATGCGGAAATCATCGGGCCGACGAGTGGCAGGCCCCAGGTAAATCTCGGGTCGCCGTCAAAGCGTGAGAGCTGGATACCCCAGGTGATTGCCGTGGTGGGCGCGCCGATCCAGAAACCGATGAGGCGGTAGACACCCTCGTCGGTGAGCCCGGAAAGCGCGGCGCCGAGCGCGAGGATGCCGATGAAGAACATGGACCACTCCGCCATCGTGGTGCGCCCGAAGCTGGGGTGGCGGTAGCGCGCGAACCCGAACACGAGCACGACCAAAATGAAGCATGCGATGGTGGCAAAGACCGCGGCCGCGAAGTGCAGCCCCATCTCTACCAGCAAGCGCGAAACGATGGATGTGCCCATGAGGCTGCCGCCCCATGCGGGGCCGGGCGGTGGGAGTTGCCGGAACTTGTCAGTCACTCAGGGCATGGTAATCCCTATGGTCCGGCAGTGCTCGTCCGGCCCACCGGCAACGCCTGCCCGGGCGCTACCGGTTGCACTTAGCCCACGTTCGCGCCGAACAGCGAGCCGACGGCAAAGGTGGCCACGAGCGCCAGCGATCCGCCCACCACGATGCGGACCACGGACCGCCCAATCGGCGCCCCGCCCAGTTTGGCGGAAAGCGCCCCCGTCAGCGCCAGCGCCAGAAGCGTCACCCCGAAGATGGCGGCGATGCGCCATGCGACGGGGGCAAGCAGCGCCGTCGCAAAGGGCAAGCACGCGCCCAGCAAAAACGACAAGAAGGACGCAATCCCCGCGGACCACGGGTTCACCTGCGCGGCCTCGGGCATCCCCATGGCGCGCTCGGAGTCTCGCTGCGAGGACACGGACACATACTCGCCGAGTGCCATAGACACCGCACCACCGATCACGGCAGCGAGGCCCGACATCGCGATCGTCGTCTGGTCCGACGTCGCGCCCGCAACGCCCACCACTACGGCCGCGGTAGAGACAATGCCGTCGTTCGCGCCCAACACCGCGGCCCGCAGGCGGTTCAGCTGTTCGCCGGTGCCGGGCTCTTGCCTATCGACGCGGAGCTCCGCCCCGGCCACCTTCATCTCGGTCATAGGGCCCATCTTTGCGGGCCGTGACGGGCGCGGCAAGCAAGTTCGGCCTGCCTTACTGCAGGTCAGGCTATGCAAACCTAGCAGTCGAAGTACATCTCGAACTCCTGCGGCGTGGGGCGCAGGCGGACCGGTGTGATCTCGTTGTCGTACTTGAGCTTGATGTAGGTCTCGATGAGGTCCTCGGTGAACACGTCGCCCTCGGTGAGGAAGTCGTGGTCCGCTTCGAGGGCCTGCAGCGCAGCTTCCAGCGAGGTCGGGGCCTGCGGGATGTCCTTGGCCTCCTCCGGCGGCAGCTCGTAGAGGTCCTTGTCCACCGGGGCGTGCGGCTCGATGCGGTTCTTGATACCGTCGATGCCCGCCATGAGCATCGCCGCGAAACCGAGGTACGGGTTGCCGGACGGGTCCGGGGCGCGGAACTCGATGCGCTTGGCCTTCGGGTTCGCGCCGGTGATCGGGATGCGGATGGCCGCGGAGCGGTTGCGCTGGGAGTACACCAGGTTGATCGGCGCCTCAAAGCCGGGCACGAGGCGGTGGTAGGAGTTCAGCGTCGGGTTGGTAAAGGCCAGGACCGCGCCAGCGTGCTCGAGCAGGCCGCCGATGTACCAGCGGGCGATGTCGGACAGGCCGCCGTAGCCGGACTCGTCGTAGAACAGCGGCTCGCCGTCCTTCCACAGCGACTGGTGCGCGTGCATGCCGGAGCCGTTGTCGCCGGCAAGCGGCTTGGGCATGAAGGTCACCGTCTTGTCGTACAGCGTGGCGGTGTTCTTCACGATGTACTTGAAGTCCTGCAGGTCGTCGGCCGCGTGCAGCAGGGTATTGAAGCGGTAGTTGATCTCCTGCTGGCCGCCGTTGCCCACCTCGCGGTGGAAGCGCTCGATGTCGAAGCCGGCGGCTGCCAGGTTGCGCACCATGGCGTCGCGCACCTCGACGGTCTTGTCGTGCGGCGGGACGGGGAAGTAACCGCCCTTCACGCGGTTCTTGTAGCCCAGGTTGGGCGAGCCGTCCGACTCAACCTCGTTGCCCCGGTTCCACCAGCCTTCTGCCGCGTCAATCTCGTAGAACGCGGAGTGGCCCTCTACCTCGTAGCGGATGGAGTCGAACAGGTAGAACTCGGCCTCGGCGCCGATGGAGCAGCTGTCCGCGATGCCGGTGGAGCGGAGGTATTCCTCCGCTTTCTTGGCCACGTTGCGCGGGTCGCGGGAGAACGGCTCGTGGGTGAACGGATCGTTGACGAAGAACTTCACGTTCAAGGTCTTGGAGCCGCGGAATTGGTCCAGCTTGGCGGTTGCGAGGTCCGGCATGAGCGTCATGTCGGATTCCTCAATGGTGGTGAAGCCGCGGATGGAGGAGCCGTCGAACGCGAGGCCCTCCTCCATCACGTCTTCGTCAAACATCGACGCCGGGATGGAGAAGTGGTGCTCGATGCCGGGCACGTCGGTGAAACGCACGTCAACGAATTCCACCTCCTCGTCGGCGATGAATTTCTTAACGTCTTCGATGTTGTCGAAGGCCACGGGCGGTACTCCTCGTCTGTTGGCTGACACAAGTGTTTTCAAGTCTACGCGCGCAGACCGCTACGCTTCGTAAGCATGGCTGCTAATCGACGACATGACTGGCGCAACGGCCCGGAAATCCCGAACCAATTCACCGGCGAGGACGCGATGCCGGAGTACCCCGGGGAGTTTCTCGGTATGCCGAAGGAGGGGCCGGGCGCGCAGGCGTCGGTAATGCGCAGAATGGGTGGCGTGTTCATCGACTGGGCCATTTGCGCGGTCGCCGCGTCGTTGATCGTGCAGAACACTGACGCGCTCGGCGACAGGTACACCGCTACGTACCTGCTGTGGATTGTGCTGGGCATCATCTGCGGCTGGTTGTTCGCGCGCACCCCTGGCATGGCGGTGCTGGGCATGGGTGTGGCGCGGGTGGACAAAGAAGCGCCCGTGGGGTTCTGGCGCGCAGCGGTGCGCACCATCCTCACGGGCTTTGTGCTGCCGGCCGCGTTGGTGGACGCCGACGGTCGCGGCATGCACGACCGGGCCACCACCACGACCGTGATCCGCACCTAGTTGTTAATGGGGCGCTCTTCGCCGACGAGCTGGTGGCCGAAGTCGATGTAGCGCGAAAACGCCCAGTTCGGATCGGTGAGCATGCGCCCGACCGAGAGGCCGCCGGCGACAAACAAGACGACGAACGACACTTCCGTGAAGCGTGACAGCGCGTTCAATCTCGTCGAGCGCGGCGTCGATGACCTCCGGGGTGCGGTAGCTCTGCAGCAGCGAGTGCGCGACAGTCTCCAACGCCTCGATGCGTGAGGCGTTCACGCCAGGCAGCGGCACGTCGGCAACGGCGGTGCGGAACTGACCGCCGCGGTGGAACGTGCAGCTGATGGTGTTGAAGCCGACGATCACGTCGGCGCTATCGAAGCCGACTGAGCGGGCGCACCGCTTCACCGCGCGTATCACGCGGTAGCCAGACGCGCCGGCCGCCAACAATAAAACGCCGAAGCGGAGGCAGGTGCTCGCTTCGGCGTCCATGCGCGGGTTGGGCTCGGTCACTTGCCGCCCTTGCGCTCCTGCATGCGGCGCATCTTGCGGTTCATGCCGGCCATGTTCTGCGCCTGCTTGGGCAGGGGGCCGCCCGGCAAGCCAGCGGCCTGGGCGCCGCGGCCGCGGGAATCCATGGCATCCAGCTTGGCAGCGAGGTTGTACACCTCGTTCTTCTGGTAGTTCTTCGGCAGCTTGAGCAGGTGCTTCTGCAAATCCCTGGTACGCACCTGGCCTTCGCCGTCGCCCGCGTACACCTCGTGGACCGGCACGCCGGCCAGCAGGCGTTCAACGCGCTTGTGCTCCTTGGCCATGAGCGGCTTGAGGCGGTTCGGGTTGCCTTCGCCGACGAGCACCACGCCCGGGTTGCCCACCACGCGGTGGACGGTGTCCATGTGGGTGTTTGCCTGCACGCCGGTCTTGGTCAGCCACACGATGCCCATCGTGTTGCGCATGTTCTCCAGCGTCCAGCCGGCTGCGCCGGGCGTGTCGCCGACTTCGTCGTACATGGACCTCTCCAGCCGGCGGGAGAAGACAAACATGGCCAGCACCGCGCCGAGCAGCAGGCCGAGGACGAGCATGAACCACTGGCCGCCGAACAGCCGGCCGATGAGGAAGAATAGCAACCCGCCGCCGAGGACGCAGGCGAGCATGAGAGGAATCAGCGCCTTGTCGCGCTTGCGCTGGATGTCAAACGCCTGCTTGAGCTGTGAGCGCGTCGCCTTGCCCTTTGCGCGCTTCGCGGCGCGCTGTTCCTTCTTGGCGGCCTTCGCGGCCGCCTTGTCCTGCGTCGTAGCCATGGCCCTAACTGTATGCCACAGCCACAACGCAGGCCAAAGACACTTAGCGGGTCGCCACCGGGTGGTCGGCGGATGCGCCGTACTTCTTCAGCAGCGTGGAGGCCTCCTGAGCAGTGTCGCCTTGCGACGTCTCGGCCAGGTGCTTCAGATTCTCCGGCAGCTCCAACCCGCGGTGGGCCATTGCTTCAACGTACAGCTTGCCGGCGCGGTAGGAGGAGCGCACCAGCGGGCCGGACATGACGGCGCCGAAGCCCATCTCGTAAGCGGCGTCGCGGTACTCGATGAACTCTTCCGGCTTCACCCAGCGGTCGATCGGGTGGTACGTCGGGCCCGGGCGCAGGTACTGGGTGATGGTGATGATGTCGCAGCCGGCGTCAACCAGGTCGGCGAGCGCCTCGAGTACTTCCTCGCGGGTCTCGCCCATGCCCAGAATGAGATTGGACTTGGTAATCAGACCGAAGTCGCGCGCCTGACGGATGACGTCCAGAGAGCGGTCGTAGCGGAACGCCGGGCGGATGCGCTTAAAGATGCGCGGCACAGTCTCTACGTTGTGGGCGAAGACCTCGGGGCGCGCTTCGAAGACTTCCTGCAGCAGGTCAGACTTGCCCGAGAAGTCCGGGGTGAGGTTCTCCACGCCGGTGTGCGGGTTGAGCTCGTGGATCTTGCGCACCACCTCGGCGTACAGCCATGCGCCCTCATCCTCCAGGTCGTCGCGGGTCACGCCCGTAATGGTGGAGTAGTTGAGGTTGAGGCTTCGCACCTCTTCGGCCACGCGGCGCGGTTCGTCGCGGTCCAGGGGATCGGGGCGGCCGGACGCAATATCGCAGAAGTCGCAGCGGCGGGAGCAGCGGGAACCGCCGATGAGGAAGGTGGCCTCACGTGACTCCCAGCATTCGTGGA
The DNA here is from genome assembly GCF_000747315.1 of Corynebacterium ureicelerivorans. Taxonomy (NCBI): domain Bacteria; kingdom Bacillati; phylum Actinomycetota; class Actinomycetes; order Mycobacteriales; family Corynebacteriaceae; genus Corynebacterium; species Corynebacterium ureicelerivorans. The sequence continues at coordinate 1,614,965 of NZ_CP009215.1, read as the reverse complement.
TGTTCGGGCAGCCGGCTTCCTGGCATACCGTGTGCAGCCCGGCCCCTTTGACCTTTTGCTTCATGTCCTCGTATTCGGGACCGGTCTTGACGGAGTTGCGGATCCACCGCGGCTTTTTCTCAATAGGAGTTTCGGAGTTGCGCGCCTCAACGCGCAAGAGCTTGCGGCCTTCTGGTGCTACAGTCACGCCCTTACCGTACCTTCCGTGTCAAACCCTTTGAGGGGTCTGGCCGGGTAGCGAAGGTGTGGTCCGCTACCACCAGCTCACCGGCCAGCGCGCGTTCGAGCTCGCGCACCACCGGAGCTGCCATCTCACCCGGCGTGACGTCGCGGCCAAGCTCGAGCGAGAGGGTTGTCACGTCGGCGTCGTCGATGCCGCAGGCCACGATGTGGTTGTAGTGTTCCAGCGTGTTGTTGCAGTTCAGGCTGAGCCCGTGCATGGTCACTCCGCGGGTGATGCGGATGCCCAGCGCGGCAATCTTGCGCTCGCGTGACGACGCCTTCGGGTCCGCCGCCCGAGTCTGTTCAGGCACCCACACCCCGGAGCGGCCGTCGACACGCCCCGCGGTGGTCACGCCCGCCGCTCGCACGACCTGGATGAGGGCCTCTTCGAGCCTGCGCACGTAGTCCACCACGTCGACTGGCTCGGCGAGCTTGATAATCGGGTACACCACGAGCTGGCCCTCACCGTGCCAGGTGATGCGCCCGCCGCGGTCGACGGGCACCACCGGCACGGGGTAGGCGGGGTCGGGCATGTCCTCCGGCTGCGTGCGCTTGCCGGCCGTGAACGTGGAGGGATGCTCGAGGACGAGCACGGTGTCCGGCAGCTCGCCTTTGGCTCGTCGAGAAGCGATGTCCGCTTGGAGGTCCCACGCCTCCTGGTAGTCCACGAGCCCCAGCTCGCGCACGTCGATGGGCGCAGCTGAGGCTCGGATGGATTTCTCGGCGGGGAAGAACGGGTCGCGCGGGGCTGTCATTTTCCCAACCTTAGTCCCCGGCGGGGGCGGGGACTACACGCCGTTGGCGGAGCCGTACTCGTCTGCGCTGAGCAGCGGTCCGACCTCCTCGACCTCCACCTCGAAGAGCCAGCCCTCGCCGTAGGGGTCGTTGTTGATGGCCTCGTAGGCGCCGTCGATGTCCTCGTTGACCGCGGTGACGGTGCCAGTGACGGGGGAGTACAGGTCGGAGACCGACTTGGTGGATTCGATCTCGCCGCAGGTTTCGCCCGCGGTGACGGTGTCGCCCACCTGCGGCAGCTCCGCGAAGACGACCTCGCCGAGGCGATCCGCGGCCACGTGGGTGATGCCCACGCGCACGGTGTTGCCAGCGGCGTCATCCGGGGTGGCGTTGATCCACTCGTGGTCCTCGGAGTAGTAAAAGTCAGGCTGCAGTGCCATGGTTATGCGTCCTCTCGGGAGTAAAAGGGGGTCGGTGCAATAGTAAACGGGTAGCGGCGTCCGCGGATGTCGATCTCCACGTCCGTGCCCAGCTCCGCGTGCTGCGGATCCAGGTGCGCAAGCGCCACCGGGTGACCCAGCGTCGGCGACGGCTGGCCGGAGGTGACCACGCCGATCTTTTCGTCGGAGCTGGCGAGGAAGACCTCGGCGCCCTCGCGGGCGGCGCGGCGCTGCTCGGAGGTCAAACCCGCGATAACCACGCTCGGCTCGCGGCCGGTTAGCGCGTCCTTGCCGACGAAGTCCGCTTCCTTTTTGGCGAAGGCGCGGCCCATGCCGGCCTCCACTGGGGTGATCTCGGCGGTCAGTTCGTGGCCGTACAGCGGCATGGAAGCCTCCAGGCGCAGCGAGTCGCGCGCCGCCAGGCCGCACGGGGTGCCGGAGCCGATGACGGCGTCCCACACTTTCTGCGCGTCCTCGCGGGTGCAGAACAGCTCGAAGCCGTCCTCGCCGGTGTAGCCGGTGCGGGCGACGATCGTTTCAACGCCGTCGAGGGTCATCCACGCGCTGGAGTAGTAGGAAAGGGCGGAGGCGTCGTCGCTAAGCAAAGGCTTTAGCACGTCCAACGACTTCGGTCCCTGGACCGCAACCAGCGCGAACGCCTCGGAATTGTTGGTGAGCTGCACCTCGAAGTCGCCCTTGCGCGCCTCAAACGCGGCCCAGACGGCGTTGGTGTTCGCGGCGTTAGGCACGACCATGAAATGGTTCTCGCTGAAGCGGTAGGTGATCAAATCGTCGATGATGCCGCCGTCCTCGGCGACGATCATGGAGTACTTCGCCTTGCCGTCCTTGAGCGCGGTGAAGTTGGAGATCAGCGCGTAGTCCAAAAAAGCGGCGGCGTCGAGGCCCTGGACGGTGATCTCGCCCATGTGGGACAGGTCGAAAATGCCCACGTCGGTGCGTACCGCGCGGTGCTCTTCCAGCTCCGAGCCGTACTTCAGCGGCATCTCCCAGCCGCCGAAGTCGGTGAACGTTGCGCCGAGGTTTTCGTGGGTGGCGTGCAGTGGGGTCTGTGGCATGGGGGTGCTCCTTAGTACTTGGCGTTCTTTTCGGAGACCGCGACGTCGACGTCCTCCACAACTTCCGGCGTGATGTCGAATGCCTCAGGCGGCGGGCAGGCGCACTGGAGGTTGCGGTCGCCGAAGGCTTCGTCGATACGCCGCACCGGCGGGAAGTACTTCGCGTGCACGAGGGAGTCGACCGGGTAGGCGGCCTTCTCGCGGGAGAAGTCGTACGGCCACTCGTCGCGGATCACGCTGGCGGCGGTGAACGGCGCGTTGTGCACGACGGACTTTTCGTACTCGATGCGGCCGTCGATGATCTCCTGGATCTCGGCGCGGATAGAGCGCATCGCCTCGATGAAGCGGTCCAGCTCGGCCAGGTCCTCGGACTCGGTCGGCTCCACCATGAGTGTGCCGGCGACCGGGAACGCCAGGGTGGGGGCGTGGAAGCCGTAATCGATCAGGCGCTTGGCCACGTCGGCCGCAGTCACGCCGGATGCATCCGTCAGCTCCCGCAGGTCCAGGATGCACTCGTGGCCCACCAGGCCGTCGTTGCCGGTGTAGAGCACGGGGAAGGAATCGTTCAGCGCATGGGCGATGTAGTTCGCGCCCAACACTGCGTGCTCGGTGGCGCTGCGCAGACCGGCGGCGCCGGACATGGCGATGTAGGCCCAGGAGATGGGCAGCACGCCCGCCGAGCCGTACAGGGTTGATGCCACCGGCACCCCGCCGTCGGAGAACGCAGACGTGTCGGTCGGGTCGCCCGGCAGGAATGGGATGAGGTGTTCACCTACACCGATCGGGCCTACGCCCGGCCCGCCGCCGCCGTGGGGGATGGTGAACGTCTTGTGCAGGTTCAGGTGGGAGACATCGCCGCCGAAATCGCCCGGGCGGGCGATGCCGGTTAGAGCGTTCATGTTCGCGCCGTCGATGTAGACCTGGCCGCCGGCTGCGTGCACCTTGTCGCAGACCACACGCACGTCCTCTTCGTACACGCCGTGCGTGGAGGGGTAGGTGAGCATGATCGCGGCCACCGCATCGCCGTGCTGCTCCAGCTTGGCGTCGAGGTCCGCCAGGTCGATGGAGCCGTCCTCGGCGGTCTTCACCACCACAACGCGCAGGTTCGCCAAGGTCGCCGACGCCGCGTTCGTGCCGTGCGCGGACGCCGGGATGAGGCAGATGTCGCGCTCGGCGTCGCCGTTTGCCACGTGGTACCCGCGAATGGCCAGCAGGCCCGCCAGTTCGCCGGTGGCGCCGGAGTTCGGCTGCACCGATACTTCCGCGTAACCGGTAATCTCCACCAGCCAGGTGCGGATCTCGTCAATAAGTTCGCGCCAGCCCGCGGTGAACTCGTCGGGTGTGTACGGGTGCACGTCGGCGAAACCCGGCCACGTGATGGCCTCGAGGCCCGCCGTCGGGTTGAGCTTCATGGTGCACGACCCGAGCGGGATCATCGTGCGGTCCAGGGCGAGGTCCTTGTCGCCGAGGGCGCGGATGTAGCGCATCATCTGCGTTTCGGAGTGGATGCGGTTGAACGTCTCGTGGGTGAGGAACGCGGTGTCACGCGCGAGCGCGGCGGGGATGCGGGTGTCGCCCTCGGCGGGCGTTGCGCCGAAGCCCTCCAGAAGGGCGGCGACGTCGGCGTCGGTGGTGTCCTCGCCGAAGGACACGCCCACGGTCGTCTCGTCGATTGTGCGCACGAGGTAGCCCGCGGCAGCAAGCTTGTCGACGACCTCCGGCGCCCGCTCAACCTGCACCGCGACCGTGTCGAAGAAGTCGGCGTGTTTCACCTGCACACCGCTGGCCTCCAGCGACGCCGCGAAGTCGGCGGCGCGCTCGTGCACGGCGTGCGCGATGTTCTTCAGGCCCTTAGGGCCGTGGTAGACGGCATACATGGACGCGGTCACCGCCAGCAGCGCCTGGGCGGTGCAGATGTTTGAGGTGGCACGCTCGCGCCGGATGTGCTGCTCGCGGGTCTGCAGCGCGAGCCGGTACGCGGGGTAGCCCTCCGCGTCCTTGGACACGCCGACCAAGCGGCCCGGCATCTGGCGCTGCAGCTTCTCGCGGACCGCCATGTACGCCGCGTGCGGGCCGCCGTAGAACAGGGGCACGCCGAAGCGCTGGGTGGTGCCGATTGCGATGTCGGCGCCGAACTCGCCGGGCGATTCCAACAGCGTTAGGGCCAGGATGTCCGCATCGACGGCGACCAGGCCGCCACGCTCGTGGATCGCTTCGATCACCGGGCGCGGGTCCGCGATGTCGCCCTCGGTGCCCGGGTACGCGAAGACCGCGCCGACCAGGTCTTCGCCGACAACGCCCTCCGTGAGATCTGCAACCTCGACCTCGAGGTCGATGGCGCGGGCGCGCTCTGCCGCCACCTTGATCACCTGCGGGTGCAGGCGCGCATCCAGGATCACCCGGCGGCCCTTCTTCACCACGCGGGACATCAGCCCCACGGCCTCTGCGGCGGCGGACGCTTCGTCGAGAAGCGAGGCGTTCGCGATGTCTAGGCCGGTGAGGTCCTGCACCATTGTCTGGAAGTTCAGCAGCGCCTCCAGACGGCCCTGGGAAATCTCGGCCTGGTACGGCGTGTACGCGGTGTACCAGCCGGCATCTTCGACCACGCCGCGGCGGATCACTGGCGGGGTGAGCGTGGAGGAGAAGCCCTGCCCGTAAAACGCGCGCAGGACCGTGTTCTTGCCGGCGAGCTCGCGCAGTCGGGCCTGGGCCTCGTACTCCGTCAGTGCCTCCGGCAGTTCGAGTGGCCGCTCCGCCACGATGCCGGACGGCACCGCCGCGGCGATCAGAGCGTCGATGGAGTCGTAGCCCAGCGCACCCAGCATTTGCTGCTGTTCCTGCTGGTCGGGGCCGATATGACGGGAGATGTAATCCAACTGGAGCTCCTAGCGTTGAAAGTTGTACAACGAGCCATCTTAGTCACCCAGCCCCTGCTAGAAGCCATTTTGCACAAAGCTGTCTAGAATTCGTCCACCGCGGCGTCGCCGAACAGCCACGTCACCGCGATCGCGCCGGGATCCGGCACATCCTTCGCGGATTCGCCGAGGTAGGAGGCGCGGCCCTTCTTCGCCTGCATACCGCGGGTGGACTTTGCGCCCTCGACCGCTGGGCCGAAGACGAGCTCGAGCACCTCCTGGACCGACCCGCGGGAGTCCTTCGCCGCCCGGGCTGCCGGCGCCAGCGCGTCGACAAGGGTGTTGTCGCCTTCCTTCGCGCCGCCGAGCTCCGTGATCGCAGCTACGCCGCGCTGCAGCCCTTCCGCCAGTGCCGCCGCAAATCCGTCGCCGTCCGCGGTGCGCGAATCCACGCCTGCCGCCTTGAATGCGCCCGCCATCTCGCGGAAGAACGTTCCCAACACGGCGCCAGACGTACCTCCGGCGCGCACCAGCATGCGGTGGGCGAAGAAGCTCAGCACCTCCGCGTCGGCGCCTCGCACGGGCGTCTCGACGTCACCGAAGGCTGCCTCCATATTCTGGCCGAAGTCGCCGTCGCCGGCCTCGCGGTCCAGCACAGTCAAGTCGTCGAAACTGCGGGAGAGACGCTCCACGAACGCGGTGAGCCAGATGTTTTCCTCGCCTTCGTCGGGCTGGGCCTCGTCGTCGACCATGTGCGCATCGGCGTACTCGGGGTCGCGCACGACGCCGGGCCAAGCGGGGGCGGAGGTCTCGGCGTCGATGAGCTCGATCAGCTCGTCATCCAGCGCCGTGATGGTGAGCGAGATGCCCGCCATGTTCAGAGACGTGACAAGGGTGCCGCGCATACCGCGGCGCACCTTCAGCCCGCGTTGGGTCAACTGTTTGAGGGCCTCGCCGAAAACGAGGTCCTGCTCCAGCTGGCTGGTGCCGCCGAGCCCGTTGACAAAGAGCATGACGTCGTCACCCTCGACTCCCGCGTCGCGCAGCGACTGCAGGACCCCGTCAAGCAGCTCCGCCACTAAGGCCTGCGCACTGGGTTGCGCCTGCGCGATATCGCGGCGCTCCACGCCGGGCTCGCCGTGGATGCCGACGCCGACCTCGATCTGCCCCTCGTCTAGGTCGAAAGTGTCGCGGTCGCTAGTCGGGGAGTGTCCCGGCTGCAGCGCCACTGCCATGCTGCGGGACTGGTCCGCCGCGCGCTGGGCGATACCGGCCACGGTGCGCAGGTCGTCCCCGCGGGCCGCGGCGGCGCCAGCGACCTTTTCTACAATCACAGTCGCTCCGGTGCCGCGGCGGCCGGGGGAATCGTCGTTGTCAATCTCGGTGGCCACGTCGTCGGCGACCCGGACGTGCTCTACCTCCGCCTGGGCGTGGTTGGCGGCGACGGTGAAGTTCATGACGTCGCCGGTGTAGTTCTTCACCACATGCACCACGCCCGCGCCGCGGTCCGCCCACTCGGTGGCGGCACCGATCTGCACAGCGTTGGGGGAGGTGAACAGCAAGCCCGGGCAGGCTGCGTCGAGCATGCCCTCTCCGATAAAACCGGCGTGCATCGGCTCGTGGCCCGACCCGCCGCCGGAGATGACCGCGACGCGGCGCGCGCCAGCGGAGGCGTCGGGACGCGAAAGTCCAACGAAGCCCTCGTCGTGCCACTCGGCGCATGGGTGCGCGGCGACGAGGCCGCCAAGGGCCTCCCGCATGAAGTGGTCGGTGGTGTTGCGGAACGATTTGAATGTGTGCGTCATACCGCCACTTTATGCGCGCACGAAAAACCCGGCACCGAGCAGGGTGCCGGGTTACGCGCAAACGGGGTTAAACGTCGAGGTCAGCCTCGAAATCGCCCTGCTCGATGCGGTCCTTGATCGTGGTGACGAAGCGGCCTGCATCCGCACCGTCGATCAGCTGGTGGTCGTACGTGAACGGCAGGTAGCACATCTGGCGGATGGCGATGGAGTCGATGCCGTCCTCCGTCACGATGACCGGCCGCTTCTCAATCGCAGCGGTACCCAGGATGCCGGCTTGCGGCGGGGTGAGCACCGGCGTGTCCAGCAGCGCGCCCTCGGAACCGATGTTGGTCACGGTGAAGGTTGCGCCAGACAGGTCGTCCGGACGCAGCTTCTTGTTGCGGGCGCGGTCCGCCAGGTCCGCGATCGCCTTCGCGATCTCCGCCAGGTTCATGTCCTGCGCCTTCTTGATCACCGGCACAAGGAGGCCCTGCGGCGTATCGACGGCGATTCCGATGTTCACGTCCTCGTGGTACGTGATCTCCTTCGCGTCAGCGTCGTACGAGGCGTTGACGTTCGGGTGGGAGACCAGCGCCTCGGCCGTGGCCTTGATGAAGAACGCGAGGTAGGTGATGTTCGCGCCGTGCTTCTCCACGAACGCGGGCTTGACCTTCTTGCGCAGCTCGGCGACGCGGGTGACGTCGACCTCCTGCACGTGGGTCAACTGCGCGGTGGTCTGTAGCGACTCCACCATCTTCGCGGCGGTGATCTCGCGGATGCGGTTCACGCGCTGGGTGGTGCCGATGAGCTCAGCCTTGGACGGGTCCACGGACTTGGTCGACCAGTTAGCGCGGGCGCCCTTCGGCTGCTCCGGCTGCTCCGTCTGCTCCTTCGTCGCAGACGAGGCGTCCGCAGATGCGGCCTCGGTTGCGCCGCCCTCGGCTGCGGCCAGGACATCCTGCTTGCGGATGCGGCCGCCGACGCCGGTGCCCTCGATCGCGTTGAGGTCCACACCGTGCTTGTCCGCAAGCTTGCGAACCAGCGGGGTGACGTACGGGACGTTGCCGCTGTTGTTGACCTTGGCGGAGGCGTTCTTGGACGCGGTCTCCTGCTTTTCAGCCTTGGCAGGCTTCTCTTCGTCCTGCTTCGGCTCCGGCTTAGCTTCCGCTTCTTCTTCCTGCTCGGCGGGCTCGTCGGTGGCCTCGGGCTCGTCGGCCGTCTCAGTCTCGTCGTCGGCCTCAGTGGCAGCTTCCGCGTCGCCGATGATCACGATCGCCTGGCCCACCTCGACGGTGTCGTCTTCCTCGGCAAGAATCTCCAAGATGGTGCCCTCGACCGGGGACGGGATCTCGGTGTCGACCTTGTCGGTGGAGACCTCAAGCAGCGGCTCGTCCACCTCAACCAAGTCGCCGACTGCCTTCAACCACGTGGTGATGGTGCCCTCGGTGACGGACTCGCCCAGCTCCGGCATCTCGACCTTGGTGGACTCGCCAGAGCCCTTCTTGTTCTTGGACGAAGACTTTGCGGCGTCTTTCTTCGGGGCATCTTCTGGGTTGTCGCCCTCGCCCTTAGCGGAGTTGTCGTCCTCGACCTTCTCGTCCTCTTCAGCGACGTTCTCCTCAGCCGAGCCGTCGTTCGAATCGTCGTCGGAGTCGTCGTCAGAGGCGTTGCCGGAAGCAGCGGCGTCCGCGTCGCCAATGCGCGCAATCACGTCGCCGACCTCGACGGTGTCATCCTCGTCAGCGAGGATCTCGATCAGAGTGCCCGCAACCGGGGACGGGATCTCGGTGTCGACCTTGTCGGTGGAGACCTCAAGCAGCGGCTCGTCAACCTCGACCTCGTCGCCGACTTCCTTCAGCCACGTGGTGATCGTGCCCTCGGTGACGGATTCACCCAGCTCCGGCATAGCAACGTCGGTGGCGTCGCCGGAAGACTTCGGAGAGGACTTCTTCTCCTCGTTCTTCGGCGCCTCGTCCTGCTCCTCGGCGTCTGCGTCGTCGTCCTCAGCGTCTTCCGCCTCGTCAGAGTCGCTGGAGTCGGAAGAGGAATCCGCTTCCTCGCCCTCGTCACCGATGATGGCGATGACATCGCCGATCTCAACGGTGTCGTCCTCGTCGGCCTTGATCTCCAGGATCACGCCGGCGACGGGGGACGGAATTTCGGTGTCGACCTTGTCGGTGGAGACCTCGAGCAGCGGCTCGTCAACCTCGACCTCGTCGCCGACTTCCTTCAGCCACGTGGTGATCGTGCCTTCGGTGACCGATTCGCCCAGCTCGGGCATCTCAACTGAGTGCGCCATTTTGTAAAGTCTCCTCATCGAAACGTTGGAAGCTATTCAGGCACAAAGCGTACCCGGAACACGCACCGTCCGTTGCCCAAGGGGTGACCTTTTCTGCCCTGGGAGCACCGTATGATGTGGAGCGTGTTCAACCTGTTCGGCAGAGGCAAGAAGGCTGCGGCGTTCAGACCGCCCCGCGCGCCGGGACAAACGGTCCGCGCCGAGGATGCGCAGTACTTGCGCGAGTGGGTTGCCGAGCGCGCGTACGTGGAGGGGTTCGTAGAGCCGGAGACCATGGTCAACGAAATGTCCGTCGTGCTGGTCGACGAGCAGGGCAACTACACGCGCCGTCGCATCGGCGGACCCAAAGGCATCGACCATGTGTCGAAGATGCTGGGTATCACCCTGTACGACGTTGAAGCGACCGGCTATCCAGACCGCATGCGCAGGAAGATCGAGCAAGAGCGCATCCTGCGCAAGCGGGAGGAGCAACGACGGCGCCGCGCGAAGTTCGAGCGCGGCGAAAACCCCTATAGCTAGCGAGCGTGCGCTACTGCTTCTCCGCGAGACGCGTCAGCGCCTCGACGATGGTCCGCACAGGCGCGCCAGTGGCCCGCTTCGGGGTGTAACCGTGCGGGCTACCGCCGTTCCACGCCGGCCCGGCCACGTCGATGTGCGCCCACTCGATGTCCTCGGGCACGAAACGGGACAGGTACAGTCCCGCGAAGAGCATGCCGCCGGTCCGAGCGTTGTGCGTATTGCGGATATCTGCGATGGGGGACGTCAGTTCTTCTTCCTGCTCCTCCAGAAGCGGCATGGCCCACGCCTGCTCGCCCACGTTGCGGCCAGACTCCGCGACGAAATCGCGGAACTCGTCGGAGCCCATCACGCCGGCGGTGCGCTTGCCCAGAGCGACGAGTTGCGCCCCGGTGAGCGTGGCCGTTTCGATGAGGTAGGACGGCGCATCCTCGCAGGCACGCGCGATGGCGTCGGCAAGCACGAGGCGCCCCTCCGCGTCGGTGTTGATGACTTCGCTAGTGATGCCGCCGTAATGGGTGATCACGTCGCCCGGGCGGGTGGCGGCGCCCGACGGCATGTTCTCGGCCAGGGGCAGCCAGGCGTCGACGCGCACTGGCAGCTCGAGGCGGGCTGCTGCGGCAATGACGGCCAGCTGCGCAGCGGAGCCGCCCATGTCTGAGATCATGTCCTCCATGCCGGAAGCGGGCTTGAGCGAGATGCCGCCGGTGTCGAAGGTGATGCCCTTGCCCACAAGCGCCACCTTCGTTGACGCGCCCGCGGGCGCCCAGGTCAGGTGCACTAGGCGCGGCGGGCGGGTGGAACCGCGGCCGACGCTCAAGATGCCGCCGAAGCCCTGCTGCTCTAGCTGCGTTTCGTCCAGCACCTCGATATCTAGCCCGGCAGTCTGCGCGACTTCTCTCATCACGCCGGCGTAGCTTTCCGGGTAGAGGTAATTCGCCGGTGTATTTACTAGGTCGCGGGCCAGGTTCACGGACTCGGCCACAATCACCGCGGCGTCGTGCTCCGCCTCGTCGGCGCCGATCACGGTGATCTTGGTGGTCTGCGGCGTCTCGGCGTCGCTGTCTTCGTCGCGGACATCGGCAGTGGACTTCAGGCCGGCATAGACGTAGCCGCCCAGAAGCAGTCCTTGGACCACGGGGCCCGCGCCGAACTCCGTGGACACGGCTGCGTGCTCGACGTTGTTTAGCGCACGCGCAGCGGCGCCGGCAGCGCGTCGCACGGCCTCGTCGTCAATGCCCGAGGCGTCGCCGAGGCCGAACGCGATGACCAGGCTGCCGTCGATAAGCAGGCGCGTGACCTCGCCCGCTGCACCCTTGGCGCCGACGGCGACCAGCGCCTCAAGCAGGCCCGAGGGGGCGAGCGCGGTGACCGGGACCTCGATGCCGTCCTCGCCGCTGGCCACCGGGACAAGCAGCGCTGCCCCGTCGGGGACAGTCGTGCCGGGGCTTGTGCGCACCGTGGTGCCGCGTGCTGGGAGGCTGAGTTCAAACGCCATGAGAATTCCTTTCACCGTGCGGGCAGTTCCGCCCACCGAGCGTACTCAAGCGGGGAGTACCCTTAGCCCTATGGCTGAGATTGAGTTCACAATTGCCCCGACCGATAACCCCACCCCAGACGCCGAGCGCAAGGAGATTCTCGCAGACCCGGCGTTCGGCCAGCAGTTCACAGACCACATGGTCTCCATCGACTGGACGGAAGGGCAGGGCTGGCACAACGCGCAGGTGCGCGCGTACCAGCCGGTAACGCTGGACCCGGCCTCCAACGTGTTCCACTACGGCCAAGCCATCTTCGAGGGCCTGAAGGCCTACCGCCACACTGACGGCAGCATCACCGCCTTTCGCCCGGAGCAAAACGCGCAGCGCCTGAACCACTCTGCGCGCCGCCTGGCAATGCCGGAACTGCCCGAGGAGACCTTCCTTGAGGCCGTGCGCCAGATCGTGGAGATTGATAAAGACTGGGTGCCGGAGGCGGGCGGCGAGGCGTCGCTGTACCTGCGCCCGTTCATGATCGGCACGGAAAAGACGCTCGGCGTCAAGCCGTCTTCGAGCTACACCTTCTACATCATCGCCTCGCCCGCCGGCGCGTATTTCACTGGCGGCGTGAAGCCGGTGAGCGTGTGGATCTCTGAGGACTACGTCCGCGCGGCCCCCGGCGGCACCGGCGATGCGAAGTTCGCCGGCAACTACGCCGCGTCCCTGCTCGCGCAACAGCAGGCAGCGGAAAAGGGCTGCGACCAGGTGGTGTGGCTGGACGCGATCGAGCGCACCTACATCGAGGAAATGGGTGGCATGAACCTCATGTTTGTCGAGGGCTCCGGCGACACCGCACGAATTGTCACGCCTGAGCTGTCGGGCTCGCTGCTGCCGGGCATCACTCGCAAGTCGCTGCTGCAGGTCGCCGCGGATCTGGGCTACGACACCGAGGAGCGCAAGATCACGGTGGATGAGTGGCGCACCGGTGCGCAGGACGGCACCATCTCCGAGACCATGGCGTGCGGCACCGCCGCCGTGATCACCCCGGTGGGGACGGTGAAGTCGAACGAGGGTGAGTTCACCATCAACGGCAACGAGGCCGGCGAGATCACCATGGCCATGCGCGAGCGCCTTCGCGGCATTCAGACCGGCGACGCGGAGGATACGCACGGTTGGAACACCGTACTTGTCCCCGGGGACAGCGAGCGCTAAACGCTTCTCGACGACCCTTCGGCCAGCACCTCGCCCGCGAGTTCTGCGGCGAGGTTGAGCTGAGGCAACGCGGCCAGGGCACCTGCACCCTGGCCCGTTTTCATGTCCAGCGCCAGCACCGGCTTCAGGTCAAGTGCCTCAAGCCAGCCAACATGCGCCGGTTCCGCTGTGACTTGGCCGGCGATGAGCCACGCTTTGACTCCGGGCGCAAGACGCTCGGCCACGTAGGCGGCGGTAGCGGGGTACGCCTCGCCGATGAGCACCGGCGTTCGGCGGGCGGCCGCGCGGTTGATCAGGCCCACCAAAAACGCGAAGTCCGGCCCGGTCAGCTCCGCGCATACGCGCTTAGTGTCGTCGCGGAAACCGCGCACACGGAACATGGCGTCGCGCACTGCGGCGGCTTTGACCTTCCACACGTTGTCGTTGATGCCGGAGCCGCGGCCGATGGCCTTGACCGGCTCCGTGCGGGTGAAGGTGCCGTACACCGCGGCAACGACGGTGGTGTTGCCCACGCCAATGTCGCCAGGGATGATCAAGTCCGCCCCCGAGTCGATCTCGGAATCGGCTGCCTCTGCTCCCGCCGCGAGTGCGGCCTCCCACACCTCGGGGGAGATTGCGGGCTCCACGTCGATGGCGCCAGTGGGAGCATCGAGGTAGTCGTCGACAAAGCGCAGGCTGGCCCCGGCTAACCGCGCGGCGGCGTGAGCAGGCCCGCCGCCAGCGCGCAGCTCCTCCGCTTGTGTGGCTCCAGCGTCGGCGGCCCATGCGGACAAGCCACGCGCGGCGACGCCGTGGTTGCCCGCAACGACCACGGCACGCGGGCGGACAAACGGCCCCGGCACATCCTTGCCCTGCACGGAAGCGATCCACGCGGCGAGAGAGGCGAGCCTGCCCAGCGCGAGACCACTGACGGAACCCGCAAGCGCGTCGGCGACGGCGTGTGCGTGCGACTGTTTAGGCGCCTCAACCGGCTGGAACTCCATGGATTACACCTTCGCGCCGACGGCCACCCGCGGCTTCGGCGTGCGCCAGTTTCGCGGCTGGGTCGCGCGGGAGAAGGCGTACATGCCGATGCCGAAGCCTGTGTCCGCATCAGGGAACTTTGCCCGCACGGCGCGGTTTGCCCGGCTGCCGATGATGAAGCCCTCGATGAAGATAGTGAGCATAAACAGGAGGCTGAGCAGCGACAGCACGGCGGACACGCGCGGCAGCCATGTGCCGATCAGCATGATGACCAGCAACACCAGTGCAGCCGGCATGACGTAGTTGTTGAAGAAGCGCTTCGAGTCCACCCAGTCGCGCACGAACCCGCGGACCTCGCCGCGGTCGCGGTCGGTGAGGTAGCGCTCGTCGCCAGCGTCGATGCGGGCCTGGATCTCGCGGTTGCGCGCGCGGTTTTCTTCGCGGACCTTCTTCTTGTGCGCCTTCCATTCCTCTTTGGACATGGATTTCTTCAGCTCTTTTTCGCGCTGACGCATCTGGGCCGGGGTCGCGGCGTTCGGGTCGCGCACCACGCCGCGCTTGATCTCTTGGTCGATGCGCTTCGGCGTCGGGCGGCCCTTCGGCGGGGTGTAGCCTTTCGGCAGCTTATTCTCGGCTTTTGCCTCGGTCTTTACGTCTGCACTGTGGTGGGTATCGGGCAGCTCGACCTTCGTCGAGCCCGCGGTGGTTGCCGCGTCTGTGCTCTGTTCGGTTTTCTGCCAGGGAAGTTTCACGCTCATAAGGCTACAAGGCCTCCCGACGCGTGGGGAATAGCCCGGTGGGCCGGCCGGTTGTAGTACATGCGACGAGTGGCGCGTAGCATGGGCGCACACTCCGAAGAGAAACTCCACGAGCTTCTCGTAGCTTGACGTCGACGCACTAAGGAGACTGCAATGACTGCCCCTACCTCTACTACCGGCGTAAACCTCACTGAGGCTGCCGCGGCGAAGGCGAAGGCCCTGCTTGACCAGGAAGGGCGCAACGACCTGTCGCTGCGCATCGCGGTCCAGCCGGGCGGCTGTGCTGGCCTGCGCTACCAGCTCTACTTCGACGACCGTGACCTAGACGGCGACAAGGCCGACGAGGTCGGCGGCGTGCGTCTCGTCGTGGACAAGATGAGCGTGCCGTACCTGATGGGCGCCACCATCGATTTCGCGGACACCATCGAGCAGCAGGGCTTCACCATCGATAACCCGAACGCAGGCTCCTCCTGCGCCTGCGGCGACAGCTTCAACTAAGCACTCTTCGCTTATCGACGAGGAAAGCTCCGCACCAGCAACGGTGCGGAGCTTTCTTCTTGTCTGCTACCGGCAGTCATGCTCCTCGGCGAGCCACGCTAGCGCGTCTGCTTCACCGCCCTCGGTATCGGGACGGATGGGATCCTCCGCGAACGTTTCGCCGGTGCGGGCGCGATCCTTCGCAATGGTGAGCATCATGCTGCTGCCGTCGGGAAAGTCGTAGACCATGTTGGCCGAGGCATAGCCGGCCGTCGGTTCACCGAAGCTGCGCGAGCGCTCCAAGCCGCGGAACGACAACATCGTTGCTTCACCGGACGAGGCGGTGTATTCGTCCACAAGCACAGCGGTCGGCGCGTCCCATTTGCCACCCGCGGTTTCCAGAGCGCTCCCACCGCCGTTGACCGCGTTACCGCTAACGTTGACCGGCATCGAGCTGCTCGCCGTAACAAATTCGAGCACTTCACCGTCCGGAAGTAGAGGTGAGAGCCCAGCGAGCATTGGGCCCATATCGCCACCGCCGTTACCACGCAGGTCCACGATAGCCCCGCAAGCCCCATCGTCCCGGGCTTGGATCAGGCCGCTGCTGAGGGCGTCCGCGTAGGCCTGAATGTCGGCGTGGCGGTCCACTCCCGGCACCGTCGCAACCGCGACGCCGCCACTGACCGCGACGCCGGCAGTCTTCGTTTCAGCGATCTCGTCATCGACCTCGTCATCGTCGCCAGTGGCCGGCGCGAACAATTTGGAGTGCTTGCCTCCAGCAGCCTGCACCGCCTTGTCGAGTGCGGGACGGATGTCGTCGAGCGTTTCGGCGTTCTCCGCAGCTTCTCGAGCGGCGGTGCTGGCCTCCGCAAACTCTGGCGTGTCTGCGTAGAGGCCCTGGCCGGCGAGGTCGAGCACCGTCGAGGTGTAACGCTTCGGGGTGTCCGTGCCAAAGAACCGAGCGGTGCCGGTGTACATGGCGGTGGCCGTGGGGCCGTAGACGTACACGGCGGCAGCTGCCGCGAGAATGAGCGCGACCACCAGGCCGCCCACCGTGAGGAGAACTTTGCGTGCTGTTGACATGCATCTCATCCAACCGGAACGTCGGTCGCAGCACCATACCCTTGGCTCTACGTTTGAGGTAGTGCAGGCGCTACCTAGAGCTGAACTGGGTAGTCCTTGTGTTCGATCTGCGGGTCGATGCGGTGCTCGACGAAGATGCCGTGCCACACCATGAACGCAAGCACCGTCCACAGGCGGCGGGAGTGGTCGGACACGCCGTCGCGGTGCTCCTTCAGCATCTCCAGGACCTGGTCCTTGGCGAAGATGTCGTCGGTCTGGGACTCGCGGATCGTGTCCTGGGCCCAGCCGAAGAGTTCGTCGCCAGCCAGCCAGTGGCGCATCGGCACCGGGAAACCCAGCTTCTTGCGGTGCAGGACGTGCGGGGGCACGATCTGCTCCATGGCCTTGCGCAGCGCGTACTTGGTGGTTCCGCCTGCGATCTTTTGGTCGTACGGGATCGTCTGTGCGACCTCGAAGACCTCCTTGTCCAAGAACGGCACGCGCAGCTCCAGCGAGTTAGCCATGTTCATCTTGTCGGCCTTCACCAGGATGTCGCCTCGCATCCAGGTGAACAGGTCGAGGTTTTGCATGCGCGCGACCGGGTCCATTGCCGTCGAAGCGGCGTAGATCGGTGCCGTCACTTCGCGGTGGTCCCACTCGCGCTTCGCCCACGGGAGCACCCGCTGCAGCTGGCCGAAGTTAAAGGAGCGAGCGTTGCCGTAGTAGCGGTCCTCGATCGGGGTGGTGCCTCGCTCCAGCAGGCTCTTGCCTTTCACGCCGTCCGGCAGGACGCGGCTGAGGCGGTTCAGCCCCTTGTTCAGTGCGCTTGGAAGCTTCTCAAACGGAGCAAGGGAGAGCGGCTCCTTGTAGATGGTGTAGCCGCCGAAGAGCTCGTCCGCGCCTTCACCGGAGAGCACCACTTTGACGTGCTTTCGGGCCTCCTGCGCAACAAAGAACAACGGCACCAGCGACGGGTCTGCCACCGGGTCGTCCAAGTACCACATGATCTTCGGGATGGCGTCCGCGTACTCTTCCGGCGACACGATCTTCACAATGTGCTCGACACCGATCGCCTCGGCCGACTCCGCAGCCACGTCGACCTCGGAATAGCCTTCGCGCTCAAAGCCGGTCGTAAACGTGAGCAAATTGGGGTTGTGCCGCTTAGCCAGGGTGGCAATTGCGGTGGAGTCGATGCCGCCGGAGAGGAACGATCCGACGGTGACGTCAGCGCGCATGTGCTTTTCCACCGAATTTTCCAGGGCACGGGCGATCCGGTCGTACAAATCCTGCTCTCGGCCCTTCACAACCGGGGTAGGGGTGAAGTGTGGCTTGAAGTACCGGTCGGAGTGCACCTCGCCGCCCGGCTTGAGGGTCACGGTGCACCCGGACTCCACGCGGCGGATCTCGCGGTGGAGGCTCTCCGGCTCCGGCACGTACTGCAAGTCCACGTAGTGCTCGATCGCCCGGCGATCAAGTTCCAGGCCTAGACCCAGTGCTGGTGCCATCTCCAGAATGGACTTCTTCTCAGAGGCGAAAACCGTGCCTGCGGCAGTAGTCGCGTAGAACAGCGGCTTGATGCCGAACTGGTCGCGGGCGGCGAACATCGTCCGGGTCTCGGTGTCCCAGATGACAAAGGCGAACATGCCGCGCAGGTGTTCGACAACATTGGCGCCCCAGTGGTGGTAACCCACCACAATCGGCTCCCCGTCGCCTTCGGTGTTGAAGGTGTAGCCGGCAGCGGCGAGTTCCTCGCGCAGCTCGACGTAGTTGTAAATCTCACCGTTGAACGTCAGTGCGTAGCGCTCCGGGTTATCCGCGGGGCCCCAGCGAAGCGGCTGGTGGGAGTGCTCGATGTCGATGATGGCCAAACGGTTGAAGCCGAAGACGGCGTCTTCGTCGTTCCAGGTGCCTGCGGCGTCAGGGCCGCGGTGGTACATGCACGGCAGGGCGTGCCCGACCGGATCAACGAACTTGGCTGCGTTTGCGTCCGCGGAAAGCAGGGCAAGAAGGCCACACATATCGAAACCTCTCCGTATATAAAAAGTGCGCCGCCGCAAGCGGCGAAGAGTCCCCTCAACAATAGGGTTCGCGCCGCCGATTCCGTGAACCGGAGACGCCAAACTTTCGCCGTGCCCCATAAGGGGGCCAACTTATGGTTGAACTTTTTACCCCATATGCGCCGACGGCGGAGCTATCGCGTTGCTAAGCAGTTGCTTATCGACGATCCTCCGGTCAGCACCGCTACCCGCAGCGCTGGGATTCAGACGGTCCATGCCAGATGAACTATTCTGACCGGGTAGGAATGTTCTGTCGTAAACATGGGCATTCAATGTTTTTAGTGTGGACAGGAAGGCAGACACACGTGGATAAGGAAGTAAACCGCGGATTCGCCAAAAAGGCCGGCGTCGCGGGCGCGCTCCTGCTTGGCAGCCTTGCGCTGACGGGCTGCGACGTTGCTGCGCCGGATGCGCTCGCGAACATCCTCGACATGGGCTGGCCGGATCCGGTCACGCCCGAGGGCACCCAGATGTACAACTTCTGGGTTTGGACATGGCTCGCCGCCTGGATCATCGGCATCATCATGTGGGGCCTGTTCATCATGGCCATCGTCCGTTGGAACCGGAAGGCCCGCGAAAAGCAGGGGGCCGGCGAGTTCCCGAAGCAGCTGCAGTACAACGTCCCGCTGGAGCTGACGCTGACGGTGGTGCCCATCGTCATCGTGATGATCCTGTTCTTCTTCACCGTTCAGGCCCAGACTCAGACCACCGCGCTTGATAAAGACCCGAAGGTGACCGTCGACGTCACCGGCTACCAGTGGAACTGGAAGTTCGGCTACGCCGAGGTCGACGGTGATCTGACCGAAGACGGCCAGGACTACGACGGCCTGGATGCTGAGCGACAGGCGCTGGCCGAGGAGACGAAGTTCGATGCGGAGGACGCGCACAACGCGAACCCGATCCACGGCACCTCCATGGGCGACCTCTCCTACCTGAACTTCAACAAAATTGAGACCCTGGGTTCCACCGAAGAAGTCCCGGTGCTGGTGCTGCCGACCGACACCCCGATCGAGTTCCGTCTCGCATCTGGCGACGTGAACCACGCGTTCTGGGTTCCGGAATTCCTGTTCAAGCGCGACGTCTACGCGCACCCGGAAAGCAACCAGCAGCAGCGAAAGTTCCAGATTGAGCGCATCGAGGAAGAGGGTGCATTCGTCGGCCGTTGTGCCGAGATGTGCGGTACCTACCACGCGATGATGAACTTCGAGGTTCGCGCTGTGAGCCCGGAGAAGTTCGAGCGGTACATCCAATTCCGCCGCGACAATCCTGGCGCGCCGAACTCCGAAGCCCTGCGTTCCATCGGCGAAGAGCCGTACGCCACCTCCACCCACCCGTTCGTCTCCGACCGCACCGCAACCCGCGACGGCGAGAACACTGTCGACCCGAACGCGAACGTTTAAGAAAGAGAGAGCGAAGCCATGGGAACTGGATCAAAGGTTTTCTACGCCATCGGCACCTTCCTTGCCTTGATGGCTGTGTTCTACATCCTCGCCACGTCGTGGATTGGTGAGGACGCGTACCTGTTCGGCATCGAGTGGATCGGCTCCGTCGGTCTCGTGCTGGCCGCCGTCTTTTCGTTCATGCTCGCCGGCTACCTCAACATCACCGAGCGCCGCATGGACATCGTCCCGGAGGACTGGGAAGAGGCTGAGATCGAGGACGGCGCGGGCGTGCTCGGCTTCTTCTCCCCGGGTTCCATCTGGCCGTTCGCCATGTCGATGTCCATCGGCGTGCTGGGGCTGGGCATTGCCTTCTGGCAGCTCTGGCTGCTGGCCATCGGCGCGGTTCTGCTGATCGGTACCACCGCGATGCTGAACCTGCAGTACGGCATCCCGCGCGAGAAGCACTAACAGCGCGAAGGCAAAGCCCCGCCACGGTGATCCGTGGCGGGGTTCTTCTGTATCGCTGGCGCCATCAACCGAAAGTTTGTCCCCCCACGAGCGTGGGCGCCGCGTGCGTTGCGTGTGAGATGCGGCACAACTGGGAACTCTCGAGTTACTTGCTGGCCGGCGCTTCCAGCGCCGGTGGAAAACGGCATCGGATGACAGGCGAGGGGGAGTGGCCCGATGACCAGCAGGGATCGCGTCGTAAACTCCCGCAGAAAGTTCCCGTCGACTCGAAGTTCATGTTTTCGCAACATCGACGTGTGCGAAAAGCGCAGGCTGGGGTGTCGTTCACAGGGAAATTGCGGGGGTGAGTGAGATGAATATCAGGGCGAGATAGGGGATAATCTCCTCCGTGACGACCGCAATGACAAACCAAGATATGGCGACGCCGCAAAATCGCGTCCCAGCGCTGAACCGACCGAACATGGTCAGCGTGGGCACGATCGCGTTCCTCGCCCAGGAGCTCATGTTCTTCGCCGGTTTGTTCGCGATGTACTTCACGTCGCGTGCAAACGGCCTCGCCGCAGGTGACTGGGGCAACCAGACGGACCACCTGAACGTTTTGTTCGGTGGCATCATCACCGTCGTGCTGATTGCCTCCTCGTTCACCTCCCAGTTCGGTGTCTTCGCCGCGGAGAGGGGTGACGTGTTCGGCCTGCGCAAGTGGTTCACCGTGACCGTTGTGCTGGGCGTCATCTTCCTCGGCCTGGTGGCATTCGAGTGGACCGAAATGGTGACCTCGGGTGTGACCCCCCAGTCCAGCGTGTACGGCTCGGTGTTCTACATCATCACCGGCTTCCACATGGCCCACGTGACCGCCGGCATCATCGCCTTCATCGTCGTTTTGATGCGTGTGGCGAAGTCGAAGTTCACCCCGGCTCAGGCAACCGCCGCGATGGCCGTTTCCTACTACTGGCACTTCGTCGACGCCATCTGGATCGGCGTGTTCATCACCCTCTACCTCGTGCAGTAGCCCAGCTAAGCCGCACAGGTACCGGACAAATTCTGAAAAGTCGCTAAGGGAACACAATGGAAAACTCACCCAAGAAGAAGCGCCAGGGACGCAAGACGCAGCGCACACTCGCTGGCGCAGCTGCCCTGACGCTGGGGTTGACCGGCGCGGGGCTGCTCGCGTCCGCGCTTACCCCCGATACGCAGGTGGCTACCGCCGCCCGTGACGACCAGGCGATGATCCAGGAGGGCAAGGACCTCTACGACGTTGCTTGCATCACGTGCCACGGTGCGAACCTCCAGGGCGTGGAGGACCGCGGTCCGTCGCTCATCGGCACCGGCGAAGGCGCCGTGTACTTCCAGGTCAACTCCGGCCGTATGCCGATGATGTCCAACGACGCCCAGGCTGAGCGCAAGCGCCCGCGCTACACCGAGGAACAGGCACTCGCTCTTGCTGCCTACGTTGCAGCGAACGGCGGCGGCCCTGAGCTGGTCTACAACGAGGACGGCTCGCTCGCGATGGAAGAGCTGCGCGGTAAGGACTTCGACGGGCAGATCCAGGCTGCCGACGTCGCCCGAGGCGGCGAACTGTTCCGCCTGAACTGCGCGTCGTGCCACAGCTTCACCGGCCGTGGCGGCGCTCTGTCCTCCGGTAAGTATGCGCCTGAACTGGACCCTGCGAACGAGCAGGAGATTTACCAGGCGATGCTCACCGGCCCGCAGAACATGCCTAAGTTCTCCGACCGCCAGCTGACGGCGGACGAGAAGAAGGACATCATCGCCTTCATCAAGTCCACCAAGGAGACCCCGTCCCAGGGCGGCTGGGACCTGGGTGGCCTCGGCCCGGTCTCTGAAGGTATGGCGATGTGGATCATCGGCGTGACCTTGGTCGCTGCCGCTGCTATGTGGATTGGATCTCGCTCATGAGTGAAGTGAAGAAGAATTACTCGGTAGAAGAGCTCGACCGCATGAACAATGCCGAGCTCGCGGCTCTGGGCACCGAGCTTGACGACGTGACGGTTGCGTACCGCAAGGAGCGTTTCCCGGTTGAGGGCGACCCGCGCGAGAAGTCCGCTGCCACCGGCATCGGTATCTGGCTGACTATCTCGGTCGTCAGCGCACTCGCGTTCCTCGGCGTCTACCTCTTTTGGCCTTGGGAGCCGAAGTTCCACGGCGACGATGGGCTGTGGGTCTACACCCTGTACACCCCGCTGCTCGGCCTGACCTCCGCACTCGCGTTTTGCGGCCTCGGCATCGCCATCATCCAGTACGTGAAGAAATTCGTGCCGGAGGAGATTGCGGTGCAGCGCCGCCACGACGGCCGCTCCAGCGAGCTGGACCGTCGCACCACTACCGCGCTGCTGAACGACGCGTGGGAGACGTCGACCTTGGGTCGTCGCAAGGCACTGCAGGGCCTTCTCGGCACCGCGGGTGTCCTCGCGGGCCTGATGGTCATTGCTCCTCTCGGCGGTCTGATCAAGAACCCCTGGAAGGTCCGCCACGAGCTGGACTACCATGGCGACGGCACTCTGTGGACGCACGGCTGGACCATCCAGGACCAGGGCGTGAAGGTGTATCTCGGCCGCGATACCGGTTCGATCGCCGAGCTGCACGAGAGCGAGACCGGTTCGCACTACTCCACGGCGGGCGTGTCCCGTCTGGTGCGTATGCGCCCGGAAGACCTCGCTGCTGCTGCGATGGAGACGGTCTTTCCCCTGTACCCGGAGGACGTCAACGACGGTTCGGAGTACGACCCGGAGCGCGACGTCTACGAGCACCACATGCACTCCATCCACGGCCCGCGCAACCCAGTTATGCTGATCCGCCTGCGTTCGCAGGACGCTGAGAAGGTGGTGGAGCGCGAGGGCCAGGAGGACTTCCACTACGGCGATTACTACGCCTACTCCAAGATCTGCACGCACATCGGTTGCCCGACCTCGCTGTACGAGGCCCAGACCAACCGCATTCTGTGCCCGTGCCACCAGTCGCAGTTCGACGCTTTGCACTACGGCAAGCCGGTCTTCGGCCCGGCCGCTCGTGCCCTGCCTCAGCTGCCTGTGACTGTTGACGAAGACGGTTACCTCATCGCCAACGGGAACTTCATTGAGCCCGTCGGCCCGGCATTCTGGGAGCGTCAGTCCTAATGAGCACTAAACTTGAGCAAGCCGCGGACAACGTTGATTCGCGCTACACCATCTCGGGCGTGCTGCGCCCGCAGCTGAACAAGGTCTTTCCCACCCACTGGTCCTTCATGTTGGGTGAGATGGCGCTGTACAGCTTCATCATCCTGCTGCTGACCGGTATCTACCTGGCACTGTTCTTTGACCCGTCGATTACAAAGGTCATCTACGACGGCGCGTACCTCCCGCTGAACGGTGTGGAAATGTCGCGCGCGTACGCCACGGCCCTGGACCTCTCGTTCGATGTCCGAGGCGGCCTGTTCGTCCGCCAGATGCACCACTGGGCCGCGCTGATGTTCATGATGGCGATGTTCGCCCATATGATGCGCGTGTTCTTCACCGGCGCGTTCCGTCGCCCGCGTGAGGCTAACTGGCTTATCGGTGTCACCCTCGTGCTGCTGGGCATGATCGAGGGCTTCATGGGTTACTCGCTGCCGGACGACCTGCTGTCCGGTGTTGGCCTGCGCATCATGTCCGCAATCATCCTGGGTCTGCCCATCATCGGCACCTGGATCCACTGGGCGATTTTCGGCGGTGACTTCCCGTCGGACCTCATGCTGGATCGTTTCTACATCCTGCACGTGCTGATCCTGCCGGGCATCATCCTCGCCCTCGTTGCAGCGCACCTCGCGCTCGTCTGGTTCCAGAAGCACACCCAGTTCCCTGGGCCGGGACGCACCGAGAACAACGTTGTCGGTGTACGTATCCTCCCGGTATTCGCAACCGAGGCAATTGGTTACATGATGGTGGTCTTCGCTGTTCTTGCCGGCATGGCTGGTCTGACGTCGATCAACGCCATCTGGAACCTGGGTCCGTACAATCCGTCGCAGGTTTCCGCTGGCTCCCAGCCGGACATCTACATGCTGTGGACTGACGGCGCCGCCCGTGTCATGCCGGCGTGGGAGCTCTACCTTGGCAACTACACCATCCCGGGTGCGTTCTGGGTTGCTCTGCTGTGTGGCTTGATGGTCGTGCTGCTGATTACGTACCCGTTCATCGAGCAGAAGGTCACCGGCGACACCGCCCACCACAACCTGCTGCAGCGTCCGCGCGACGTCCCGGTGCGCACCGGTGTCGGCGTGATGGGCTTGACCTTCTTCCTGCTGCTGACCATCTCCGGTGGTAACGACCACATCGCGCACTTCTTCCAGATCTCGTTGAACGCGATGACCTGGTTCGGCCGCATTGGCCTGATCGTCCTGCCGCCGCTGGCCTTCTTCATCACCTACCGCCTGTGCATTGGCTTGCAGCGCTCCGACCGTGAAGTCTTGGAGCACGGTATCGAGACCGGTGTGATTAAGCGTCTGCCGAACGGCGCGTTCGTGGAGATCCACCAGCCGCTCGGCCCGGTGGACGAGCACGGCCACCCCGTGCCGCTGGAGTACGCCGGTGCCCGTGTGCCGAAGCAGATGAACCAGCTTGGCTTCGCGGACTCGGACACCATCGGCAAGTTCTCGCCCGCTGAGCTCGGCGTGACTGAGCGCGTCCGCGACGCCGAGGAGCAGAAGCACCACGAGGCCGTTGAGACGATGCGTGCCCTCGAGGAGACGAAGGACCGCTTCGACCGCGACGCAACGCACAACAGCGCTGAATAACCTCCCGCGCTTTCCCACCTAGCGGTCGCATACAAACCCCCTTTTCCCGGTTTCGGGAAAAGGGGGGTTTCACTTTGTTACAAGGTGATAAAGACGGCATGTGACGAAGCGCACAACCCCTCATGAAGACCCACCTCGGGTCGGCAACGCGGTGCCGGGGGAGTTGTGGAGGGAGAAGATAAACGTCCAGTTCAGACGCCTTTTGTTCCGTAACGACGGCGGCTTCTCTGGACCGGCCGCGCGCGTGACGACAGCGACGCAGGCAACCCAAACCTGTTGATAACGGAACAATAACGGCGTGGCGGTTGGACACGGATGTTGCCGTTTCGTAACCTGTTCGAGACATTGCGACAACAACCGTTGGCAGCATGTACCGCAGACAACATATAAGCCGTTACCCAGGTTGACGTTCCGCACCCGCGGGCCGCCCGCCGAGGGGACCGGGGAACCACAGTGGGGCTCACGCTCCCGTGGGGCGCAGGGCCTTTTCTCAACACCCCGCCCGACAGCTAACCCGGTTGGCGAAGAGAAGATATGGAGAAAACTATCGTGGCAAAGCACCGTCGCCAGGAAAACACCGCTTCGCGCGCAGCAGCGGCTACCGCCGCTATTGCAGCTGGCGCAGCACTGGTCGCGCCGGCCGCCGCCTCCGCAGCAGAGGTCCGTGTTCCCAACACCCCGGTTTCCGTCGAGGTTCCGGGCATCGAAAACGTCCCGGGCATCGCAGCCATCCCGGGTATCGACGCGTGGATCCCGTCCGTGGCGGGCCAGTCCGCCGACGCAAGCATCCAGAACGCTATCGCGTCCGTGAAGGCAATCCCGGGTGTGTCGAACGTTCCGGGCTTCAACCAGTTCCTCAACACCGTGGAGCAGCAGGCGGTCGCAGCAGAGTCGGCACCGGCGAAGCAGACCTACTCGGCTCCGGCCGCTGCGCCCGCGCCGGTGCGCCAGCCGTCCGTCGGCGAGCGCATTGTGTCCATCGCGCAGTCCAAGATCGGCTCCCCGTACGTGTACGGTGCCGCTGGCCCGAACTCGTTCGACTGCTCCGGCTTCACCTCGTGGGTATACGCGCAGGTGGGCAAGTCCATCCCGCGAACCTCTCAGTCCCAGGCGTACTCCGGCCAGCGCGTCGCGTTGAGCGACATCCAGCCCGGCGACATCGTTGCCTACTACGACGGCGCATCCCACGTTGCCATCTACGCCGGCAACGGCCAGATCATCGATGCGCTGAACTCCGGCACCCCGGTCGGATACCGCAGCCTGAACATGATGCCGATCCACTCTGTGGTTCGCTTCTAGGCCAATCCCCCTGACGCCCCGCTACCGTACGGCCAGCGGGGCTTTGCTCATTAGAGGCCACTTTTCACACCAGTCACGTCCCGGCGCATTTTGCTTTGCGACGGCCTTCGGAACAGCTATAGTTTGTTCGTTCTCGCCAGCACATGAAGAGGTATACACGTGGGTAAGCACTCCCTTCGCCGAAACCGCTCCCGTTCCGTAACCACTGCGGTCCTTGCAGGCGGCATCGTCGCATCTACCGCCCCGCTGCTTCCCTCCGCGCACGCCGACGACGTGGATGCGCTCATCGAGCAGATGGAGTCCGCCTCCCACGACGCCACCGCCAAGGCGGAGGAGATCAAGGGTCTGGAGGACCAGATCGCCGATTCTGAGGACAAGGAGCGCTCCGCCATCGCTCGTGCCACGGAGGCCAAGGCGCAGTTGGAGGCGATCCGCGGCGACAGTGACGCGCAGCGCAAGAACGTTGGCGACATCGCTCAGTCGCGTTACCGTGTCCCGGCAACTGACGCGCTGCTCACCACCCTCGGCTCCGGCACCCCGCAGGACGCGATCGACCGCTCCGCGTACTTCGCAGCGTTGAACAGGAACTCTCAGCGCGCCTTGACCGAGCTGGACGACGCGAACCGTGCGGCCGCCGACCGCGCGAACGCTGCCAACATCGCAGTGGCCGAAGCGCAGTACGTCCGCAACGAGCTTGACGGCAAGCGCAAGAAGCTTCAGCAGGAGCGCGCGGAGCTGGACCAGCGCGTCGCCGACATTGAGCGCCAAGTGGACAGCTTGAACGAGGCCGACCGCGAGCGGTGGGTCAAGAAGGACAACCCGGTCGAGAGCTCGGCACTGCCGGCGGTGGATTCCGGCATTGTCGCCGCGGCCATGGCACAGCTGGGAAAGCCCTACGGTTGGGGCGCGGCTGGCCCAGACGCCTTCGACTGCTCCGGTCTCATGATGTGGGCCTACGCACAAAACGGCATCAGCATCCCGCGCACCTCCCAGGCCCAGCTCGCTGGTGGCACGCCGGTCTCGCTGGACGCGTTGCAGCCCGGCGACATCATCGGGTACTACCCGGGTGTGACGCACGTGGGCATGTACATCGGCGACGGCATGGTGGTCCACTCGTCTGACTACGGCATCCCGATCCAGGTTGTTCCCCTGAACAGCATGCCGGTCCAGGGTGCCGTGCGCTATTAAGACGCTACTGGTTACCAACGACTTCCCGCCGACCGTGGGCGGGATTCAGTCATATTTGCGGGACTTCGCCCGGGAGCTCGCCCGGCGGGTGGGGCCTGAGTCGCTGGTGGTGTTCGCCTCCACGCAGGATGCTGCCGCGGCGCGCAAATGGGATGCGTCCGTGCCGTACACGGTGGTGCGCTGGTCGCACCGTGTCATGCTGCCTACGCCGTCGACGACGCGTGCAATGCAGCGCCTCATTCGCACGCACGGCATTGACACAGTCTGGTTCGGCGCCGCTGCGCCACTTGCCCTGATGGGGCCTGCGGCGAAACGGGCAGGCGCCGCCACCGTTATCGCCTCCACGCACGGTCACGAGGTGGGCTGGGCCAAGGTGCCTATCGGCTGCAATGCGCTACGCGATATCGGGCGTAGTGCGGATATCGTGACCTACATTTCGGACTACACATTGCAACGACTCCGCCCGGCATTCGGCAGCGGCCCCCGATTTGTTGCGCTCCCGTCCGGCGTGGACACGGAGTTCTTCCGGCCGGCTACCGCGACGCAGCGCACCGCCACCCGCGAACGCCTGGGCGTCGGCGATGCGCCACTCGTTGTCTGTTCGTCTCGGCTGGTCGCACGTAAGGGGCAGGATGTGCTGATACGGGCGCTGCCGGAGGTGCGTCGTCAAGCGGCAGGCGCGCGGCTCGTCATCGTGGGGACTGGGCCTGACGCGCGTCGGTTGCACGCAATCGCCGGAGCGGGGGTGGTGTTCACGGGCGCCGTGCCGGGGGAGCAGCTGCGCGACATTGTGGCGGCTGCGGACGTATTTGCCATGCCCGCTCGCACCCGCCTCGGCGGTTTCGACGTCGAGGGCCTCGGCATTGTGTACCTCGAAGCCCAGGCGTGCGGCGTGCCTGTGGTCGCAGGTCGCTCCGGCGGCGCGCCCGAAACTGTTACGCCCGAAAGCGGGGTAGTGGTGGATGGGCGCGACACCAACGAGGTCGCACGGGCGATCGGGGGGATGCTTGTCGACGCCCAAGGGCGTGCCCGCATGGGCGCAGCCGGGCGAGCCCACGTCGCCGAGCGCTTCTCCTGGGACGTGCTCGGCGACCGGCTAGCAGCGTTATGCGGGGCGGCGCAGCCGGGGGGCTAGACTGCCTTGACATGGTTGCTCACTCACCCGTGACCGTCGGTTTTGATATCGGCGGCACGAACACCCGCGCCGCCGTGGTGGATGCGACAGGCGCGATTGTGGAATCGCTCGGCACCCCCACGCCCCACGACGCTGAGGGGCTTACAGGCACGATCGTGCGCATGGTGGGGGACCTGCGGGCGACACACGATGTTGGCGCTGTCGGCGTCGCCGTCGCCGGATTCTTGGACCCGTCGTGCGAGGTCGTGCGGTTTGCGCCCCACCTGGCGTGGCGGGACGATCAGCCCGTGCGCCGGGATCTGGAGGAGGCGCTGGGCCTGCCGGTGCGCCTGGAGCACGACGCCAATTCCGCGGCCTGGGGTGAGTACCGTTACGGCGCGGGGCGCGACTTGGAAACGTGGGTCTTTTTCGCCGTCGGCACCGGTATCGGCGCGACGCTGATGCACCGAGGTGAAATTTACCGCGGCGCGTTCGGCACCGCCCCGGAGTTCGGGCACATCACCGTCGTGCCGGGCGGGCGGGTGTGCTCGTGCGGAAAGCAGGGCTGCCTGGAGCGCTACGCATCCGGTACGTCGCTGGTGGATTGCGCGATCGACATCGCCACGGAGGGCAGCTTCAAGGACTCGGCGGTGTACCGGGCGGTCGTCGAAAAGCGGGCGAGCGGGCACGACATCATGGCTGCGGCGCGCGGCGGCGACGAGTTGGGGCTCGCCGCCCTGGACAGCTTTGCAACGTGGCTGGGGCGCGGGCTGGCGATAGTCGCGGACGTGCTCGATCCTGCCCACATTGTGCTTGGCGGTGGAGTCAGCGACGACGCGGATTTGTTCTTGGACCACGCCCGCGCTTCCATGGAAGCGAACATTGTGGGTGCCGGCTACCGCCCATTGCCGGAGATCCTGTGCGCTGAGCTGGGGTCCCGGGCGGGTATGATCGGTGTCGCTGATTTGGCCCGCGAACTGCTGTAGAAGGCGAACAACGATGAACAACAAGTGGTACTCCCTGTTCAAGGTTTTGCTCGGGCCGCCCCTGCTGGTGTGGAACCGTCCCACTATCGAGGGCGCGGAGAATATCCCCAACGAAGGCGCCGCGATCTTGGCGTCCAACCACCAAGCGGTGCTGGATTCCTTTTATCTGCCGCTGCTCGTGCGCCGTCAGATCACGTTCCCGGC
The DNA here is from genome assembly GCF_000747315.1 of Corynebacterium ureicelerivorans. Classification (NCBI taxonomy): domain Bacteria; kingdom Bacillati; phylum Actinomycetota; class Actinomycetes; order Mycobacteriales; family Corynebacteriaceae; genus Corynebacterium; species Corynebacterium ureicelerivorans. Next base: position 1,585,631 of record NZ_CP009215.1, on the reverse strand, counting down.
CAAAAAGGAGTACTTCACCACACCGGGTCTTACCGGGCGCATCCAGAAGTTCTTCTTCTCCTCGGTGGGCCAAATCCCCGTCGACCGCGGTGCGAAAGACGCCGGGGATGCGCTGCAGGCGGCGGCCAAGAGCGTGCTGGACAAGGGCGACCTCTTCGGTATCTACCCGGAGGGCACGCGCTCCCCGGACGGCCGCGTGTACAAAGGTCGCACGGGGCTTGCCCGCATCGCGATGCCGAGCGGAGTCCCGGTTGTCTTGATCGGCATGATCGGATCCGGAAAAGCCAACCCCATCGGCACCACCATTCCGCGCCCCGCCAAGGTGCGGATCAAGGTGTCCGAGCCGATTGATCCGCGGGCGTGGGCGGTGGAGAACGGTTTCGACCCCGACTCGCGCGAGGTCATGCGGCCGTTCACCGACTATTGCATGCGCCGCCTCGCGGCAATGGTGGGGGAGGACTACGTAGACGTCTACGCCTCCGACGTGAAAAAGGCGTTGGAGGAGACGGGGGATTACCCAGAGGAGGCGCGCCCGTGAACAGATCCCTCATTGTCCGCTTCGTCCTCGTTGCCGTTGTGGTGACGTTGTTCCTGATTGCGTCCCAAGCCGGCTGGTATCCGAAGCTGGCGGGACCGATCGCTGTGGTCGCGGTGGCGGCGGTAATGTTTTGGCCGCGCCGCGACAGGGGGCCGAAGGGGCCGTCGCGACGCGAGCTGCTCAACGACATACGGGCGGAGCAGCGCAAGTAGATGCGGTATTTCTACGATACGGAGTTCATTGAGGACGGCTCCACGATCGAACTGGTCTCTATCGGCATCGTCGCAGAAGACGGCCGGGAGTTCTACGCCGTCAGCAATGAGTTCGATGCCTCGCGCGCCAATGAGTGGGTGCGCGACAACGTGCTGAGCAAGCTGCCGCGGGCCTCGCACCCAGCCTGGAAGCCGCTGCGTCAGATTCGGGAGGAGGCCCACGCGTTCCTCGCCGCCGGCCGAGGCGTTCCGGAGCTGTGGGCGTGGGTCGGTGCGTACGACCACGTCGTCTTCGCGCAGCTGTGGGGTGACATGTCTGGGTTGCCGAAGGATTTGCCGCGGTACACCCGCGAGCTCAAGCAGTACTGGCAGATGGCGGGTAGGCCTCGTTTGCCCAAGGTGCCGGACGGCAACCACGACGCGCTCGTTGACGCGCGCCACAACCTGCGTAAATTCCGTGTGTGCATGGAGGCGCTGCCTCTCGACGCCTCCGGTGCTGTGTCCAGATAGTGAGATTGAGCCGCCGTAGTCTGGGAACCTGCAGGTAAAAAGTATTGTGGCGCAGGGATAAATCGTGCTACTACTAAACGGGTGAGTTGGACTATTGACATCCCGAAAGACGTGCTGCCGGATCTGCCCCCGTTGCCGGGCGACCTGAACGAGCAGTTCCAAGACGTTATCTCCCGCGACGCGAAGCAGCAGCCTTCCTGGGACCCTGCCCAGGCTGAGAACGTGCGAAAGATCCTCGAGTCCGTGCCCCCAGTGGTCCTCGCACCCGAGGTGGAGCAGCTCAAGGCCAACCTCGCGGATGTCGCCTTGGGTGAGGCCTTCATGCTGCAAGGCGGCGATTGCGCCGAGACGTTTGAATCCAACACGGAGCCCCACATCCGCGCGAACGTACGCACACTGCTGCAGATGGCGGCGGTGCTGACGTACGGCGCGTCTATGCCGGTGGTGAAGCTGGCACGCATCGCCGGCCAATACGCCAAACCGCGGTCCTCCGACTTGGACGGCAACGGCTTGCCCAACTACCGCGGTGACATTGTCAACGGTGTGGAGCCCACCGAAGAGTCCCGCCGTCACGACCCGGCCCGCATGGTGCGCGCCTACGCCAACTCGTCGGCCGCGATGAACCTCGTGCGCGCCCTGACCACGTCTGGCACCGCTGACCTGCACCACATCAACGACTGGAACCGCGAGTTCGTCTCCAACTCCCCGGCTGGGGCGCGCTATGAGGCGCTCGGCCGCGAGATTTCTCGCTCTCTCGCGTTCATGGACGCCTGCGGCGTGCGCGACGACAACCTCCGGACATCCGAGGTGTACGCCTCCCACGAGGCGCTGCTGGTGGATTACGAGCGCGCGATGCTCCGCCTCGCCACCGATTCCAGCGGTGAGACCAAGCTCTACGACCTGTCGGCGCACCAGCTGTGGATCGGCGAGCGCACCCGCGGCATCGACGACTTCCACGTCAACTTCGCCGCGATGATCTCCAACCCCATCGGCATCAAGCTCGGCCCGACCACCACCCCGGAGGAGGCTGTCGCCTACGCCGACAAGCTCGATCCGAACCGCGAGCCCGGCCGCCTCACCATGGTCATCCGTATGGGCCAGGACAAGGTGCGCGACGTGCTCCCCGGCATCGTGAAGGCGGTGGAAGCGTCCGGCCACAAGGTGGTCTGGCAGTCCGACCCGATGCACGGCAACACCTTCACCTCCTCCAACGGTTACAAGACGCGTCACTTTGACAAAATCTTGGACGAGGTGCAGGGCTTCTTCGAGGTCCACCGCGAGCTGGGCACACACCCGGGCGGCATCCACATCGAGCTCACCGGTGAGAACGTCACCGAGTGCCTTGGCGGCGCCCAAGACATCACCGACGTGGACCTGCCGGGACGCTACGAGTCCGCCTGCGACCCCCGCCTGAACACCGAGCAGGCCCTCGAGCTGTCCTTCCTGGTCGCGGAGATGCTGCGCTACTAGGGCGCTTTAGAACAGGGGGACGATGATCTCGGGGATTTCGCCGTACATCCCCGAGCCAAACCACCACGCGCCCAGCCCGATGGCCACGACGACGCCGAGGGCCAAAACCATGTAGATGGCTACGCCGATCGGGGAACGGTTCGACACCGGGTTGACGGTGGGTCGCTGAGGTGCGGGCGCCGGCACCCGCTCCACCGGTGCTTGCGGCGCCACCACGGGGGGTGGCACCGCGGCCGCAGCAGGCCACTGGTCGCGGGAGGGGGCGGGCGCGGAGACGCGCGTCGGGGCGTCATCGCCCGGAAACAGACGCTGACGGGCGACAGTCGGGGCAGCTTCCGCTGGGGGAATCGAAGGGTCAGCAGCGGCGAGCCCGAAATTCGTCGGATGTTCGGTGGCACGGTGCGCGGCCGAGTTTCGGGGCGCAGGCACCGTGTAGGCGGGTAGGCGCAGCTCGCGGGACACGTCGTCGAGCGCAGCGAGGAAATCGGCCGCGTCGTGGAACCTGTCAGCCGGGTTTCGGGAGGTGGCGGTGGCCACCAGCTCGTCGAAAAGCTTCGGCACCCCGGCGATGAGCGTGGACGGCGCCGGCACGTCCGACCGCAGCCTTGCGTACGCGTGCGCAAGGGGTGTGTCGCCGTCGAAGGGTGTTTGCCCCGTGAGAAGTTCGAAGAGCACGATGCCTGCGGAGTACACGTCGGATGCGGCGGTGGTGGGGCTGCCGTCGACCTGTTCGGGGGACAGGTAGGCGACTGTGCCCACGATCTGGTCGGTGGATTGGGTGGTTTCCGCAGTGGCGCGCACCAAGCCGAAGTCGGAGAGTTTGACGCGACTGGATGCGTCGATGAGCACATTGTCGGGCTTGATGTCGCGGTGGACCATCCCTTTCTCGTGCGCGACTGCTAGGCCGGTGAGCATGCCGCGCATCACCGCTGCCGCGGCGTGCGGCGGCATGGGACCGCGCTCGGCGAGGAGTTCGCGCAGCGTGCCCCCGGTGATCAGCTCCATGACCAGAAAAACCTCGTCGCCCGAGGCGGAGAAGTCGTAGACATTGACCAGGTTCGGGTGGCTGAGCTGCGCCATCGCGCGAGCCTCTCGTCGGAAGCGTTCGCGGAACACCTCGTCGTGGACGTACTGCTCGTGCATCACCTTCGCCGCCACTTCGCGGCCCAAGCGCCTGTCCACGCACCGGTAGACGGTGGCCATCCCCCCACGCGCGATTGGGCGGTCGACGACGTAACGTCCGTCCAATGTCGTGCCTGCACCCAAGGTAGCCATGCGCACCAGCGTAGAATCGCCAACCGTGAGTGCACAAACGAATCTTGAGCAATTGCTTGCCGACGAAACCTTGCTGCCGTTCCCGGATGTCGCCGACGTTCTCGGCGTGCCAGTGACCAAGGTGCACGACTACATCGGTGCGAAGAAATTGGTGCACTACGTCCGGGATGGGAAGAAGGTCATCCCGGCGAGCCTGCTGGGCGAGGACGGGTTGAACAAGTTCGTCTCCGGCGCGATCACCGTGCTCTATGACGGCGGTTACGACGCCAACGAGATCCTGGCGTTTCTGTTCACGCCGGACGAGACTCTGCCGGGGCGTCCTGTAGATGCGCTTCACGGCCAGAAGGCCCGCGAGGTGATTCGTCGCGCGCAGGCCATGGCGTTTTAGACGCGTCACGGAACAACCATTCCACCGCAACTACGGCGCCGATCGCGGCGAGAGCGAGGAACCACGCGTCGTAGAGGCGGTGGTTTCCGCTTCCCTGGAACGCCAGGGCGACCACGATCGACGCCCCAGTGGACCCCTTCACCACCCACGCCGGTGGGCGGAACGTGCCGGTCAGCGAGATGAGTGAGGCGTAGTACCACGGCAGCGTCACAGCGTTCGCCACAAACGCCACGGCGTAGGCGGCGGTGGTGCCAGCGACCGCGCGCCGCTCGTAGGCGGTGCCGGGCCGGGGGCGGAACAGCCACCACACTGCAACCAGCCCCACCAGCATGAGCACAGAGAAAACGGAGCGGGTCCAGCTCAGCGCGGTGTTGTAGCGGAACGTGTCGTCGACAAGCTGCAGCAACGGGGTGAGCAGCTCGGCGGCGAGCGTGGGGCCGGCGAGCGGGTTGATCACTTTGGAGTTGCCGGTGATCTGCGCCAACCAGCCCCAGGTGGTGCCGGAGGCGACGGTGACCAATTGGACCACGGCGGCGTTGACGACGAGCGCCCATGCCCCGGAGACGACGAGCATGCCCGCGCGCCCGAGAGCGGTTGAGCTATGCCGCTGGACCATCAGCCACACCACAAAGGGCAGCGCGACAGCTGCGGTCGCTTTGAGCGAGACCGCCAGCGCGATGAGCGCTATCCCAGGGGTGCACCAGCGTCCCCGCAGGCAGGAGAGCAAGCCGAGGCTGACCAGCCCAACCATCACGGCCTCGTTGTGCATGCCGCCGATCAGGTGCAGCAGCATCACCGGGTTCGCCACACCGAGCCAGAGGGCGAGAGCGGGATCGCCGCCGATTGCTTTGGCGATCCGGGGGACGGACCACACGATGAGCGCAAAGCCGGCCACGGCAATCAACCGGTACGCGATTAACCCGGCGGTGACGTTGTCGCCGACAAGCGTTGTCACCGCCTTACCGAGTCCGAGGTGAAGCGGGCCGTAGGGGGTTGTGGTGTTGCGCCAGTCGTGGGAGACCTCCCAGAGAAACGGGCCAGGGTTGACGGCGGCGCCCTCGGAGTACGGGTCGAAGCCGTCGCGCAGCATCGCCCCCTGCATCAAGTACGAGTACACGTCCCGTGAGAGGATCGGCGCGCTGCACGCGAGCGCTCCGGTCCACCACCACACGGTGCGCCGCATTTGCCGTGCAGAAGGCCGTGCCTTCCACAGCATCACCCACGCCACGACGAGGCCGACGATGCCGGCGGTGAGCAGGAGGTCCATGAGTCCGCGGCCGTGGCCGAACGCCAGGAAGTCCAGCCCGAGCTCCCGCAGTACTCCACCGCGGTAGCGGGTCGCGCCCGCGCCGAAGGAGCCAACCGCGATGAGCACGCATGCCGCGAAGCCGAGCGCGCGAGGATGACGCCGCATCACTTGCGCCGGTCTGTGGCTTTGCGCGCGAGAGCCGTGAGCGCGTCCACGGCAGCGTCGTTGATACCCGCGCCCTCGAGATATTCGAGGCCCGACGCGGTGAGCTGCTCAATGCGCTGTTCGACCGCATCCTCGGCACCGCTGTCGCGGATGAGCTGCGCTAATCGACGCAACTTCGCGCCGTCCGCCGTCTGGCCAATCCCGGCGCGCAGCTCCTCTGCGCCATCCGGGTCTTTCTCCGCTAAGAGCCCCACGGCAGTGGCGAAGAGCTCGGTGCGCTTGCCCTCCCGCAGGTCGTCGCCCGCAGGCTTGCCCGTAATAGCTGGGTCGCCGAACACGCCGAGGAGGTCGTCGCGTAGCTGGAACGCGATACCGACATCGCGCCCGTAGCCGCGGAACGCGCCGATAGTCGCCTCATCCGCACCTGCCAGCGCCGCGCCGAGGTGAAGGGGCCGCTCGATGGTGTATGCCGCTGTTTTGTAGCGGTTGACGCGGTTGGCCATCTTCACAGATTCGCTGCGCAGGCTTTCCAACATCATGTCCAGCAGCTGGCCGCCGATGACCTCTGTGCGCATGCCCACCCACGGCTCCGCGGCCCGGGCGAGGGCCTCCTGGGACACACCGGAGTAGCGCCACATGTCCTCCGCCCAGGCCAACGCGAGGTCGCCCAGCAGGATCGCCGCATTCGTGCCGTACGCCTCGGCGGAGCCGAGGAGATCGCGGTCGCGGTGCTCGGCTTCCAGGGCGCGGTGCACGGTGGGGTTGCCGCGCCGGGTGTCGGAGGCGTCGATGATGTCGTCGTGCACGAGCGCACACGCCTGGATCAGCTCCAGCGCGCTCACGGCGCGTAGTACGGCGTCCGGGTCCTCTTCGCCGCGCTCCAGGCCGCCTGCACCAGCAAAGCCCGCCCAGCCGTAGGTCGGGCGGACGCGCTTGCCGCCGCCGAGCACGAACGCCTGGAGGTGGCTCACTGCGTGGGCGACAGGCTCACCGATGGCCGCGATGGCGTCGGCGCGCGCGTCAAAGAAGGCGGCGAGGTTGCGCTCTACCCGCTGCGGGATTTCCGAGAGTTCCAGATGCGTTGTGGCCACGTGTTACAGCTCCTTGTGCCCGTTATCGGATACGTCAGTCACCCTACCCAGTGTGTTGTGGAGATCGAGGGCGAGGATGGCAAACGGCCGGCCATCGCCCTCGTAGAAGAAGTCCCGGGCTACGTCCGTAAAACCAAATTTGCGGTAGAGGCCGAAGGCGTTGTTCGCCTCTCCGGCGACTTCCGGGGTGGAGAGTAGGGCCCATCGAGCCGTCACCTCCCGCAATAACGCCGCCAGTAATTGTGCGCCGATGCCCTCGCTTTGCCGGGAAGGGGCGACGTGCACCTCCGCCACTTCGAAATAGTTGTGCAGCATGTCGCGGTCAAGGGCGCTCAGCTCACCCTTCGCCTTCATCGCGCGCACCAGTTGCTGGTCCCACCAGCGCTCCCGCGTGCCCAGGAACCCGTATGCGACGCCCACGATGACGTCACCGTCCACAGCCACCAAGGCAGTAAACCCGGGGGAGCGGACCTCGCCCTTCCACACCTGGATGCGTTGCGGCCGCATCGAAGGGGCGTACCCCATGGCCTCTATATAGATGTCGACGAGCGCGGGGGCGAGCATGATGAACTCGGCGGGGGTGAGGCGCTGAATGGTCGCAGTCATGTCTCTATCGAAGCACTTGCATAGCCGGCGCGAGGTAACGGCATGCGGACGATGTAGAACTAATGTTCGAAACGGCGCAGGGTGTGTCGAACGAGTGTTTTAGATTGGGCCCATCGCACAAGCGGGAAACGGCTCGAGACAGGAGGAACCGGACATGGCAAGCGTAGTTTCGGCAACGACGGGATCGGTCTACGGGGCTGGCGCACGTGTCAGCCGTGCCGACCAGTTTCTCGCGGCCGCGGAAAGCCTCATCGCCCAGGCGCACGACGACTTCGAGGCCGGCCGGCACGACCTCGCAATGGAAAACGCCTACCGTGCGGCACTTCGCATCGCCGGTGCGCGCAGCGCCCAGTCGCCAGTGGTCCGCAAACGGAAGCGTCTGCCCACGAACGCCTGGGACAAACTCGCACTCACGGGTGCGGCTGGCGCCGACTGGGCGGCTGTGTTCAGGCGCTACTCTGCGCAGCGGGGCAGGGTGGCATCCGGGATCGATCTCAACCCGGGGTCCGCGGTGGTGCACCGGCTGCTGGCGGATGTTGAGGACTTCTACTCTGCGACTGTGGCGGGTGGGTCTGCAGTCGCTGCGTAACCGTAGGGGTGGGTGCGGGGAACAATCTGCGTACGATGGCCGTTATACGAGCAATTGCAGTCCGCCAACGGCATCTGGAGAGTGAGCAGTGTCTCTTTCTGAGCAGGAAATGCGGGCGTTGCGCGAAATCGAGCAATCGCTCTTCGCGGACGACCCGAAATTCGGCAGCAGCGTGGTCACCGATTCGGGTGTGGGTTCTGCCCCGAAGACCGGTCAGCTCACCATGCGCAGCCTGGCACTGATTGTGTTGGGTCTCGTGCTACTTCTCGGCGGCGTTGCCCTGGCGAGCCTGAGCATCTGGACTGTCGTGCTGAGCATCATCGGATTCGCAGTCATGCTTTTTGGCGGCGTCATGGCGCTGCGCACACCTGCGCAGACCGCGTCGGTGACATCGCGCGCGTCGAAGCGGTCGAAGCCACGCTCGCAACGTGGCGCAAGCATGGAGGAAAGCTTCCGCCGGCGTTTCGAGGACCGGCAGTAACCCTTCACTGGCGCCCCTATCTCCTGCGCCCTCCCGTCACCGGGAGGGCGCTTTTTCGTGCAGCCGATTAATCTCCCACTTCTCCCCACAGTGATGCATTGTGGCGCTAGTTCGCGCGTCGGCCCCCTGTACAGCCGGTGAAAACCGCGTCTTTTGGGGTTGCGTCTACCTCAAGTGAGTGGTGTTACTCGCAACGGCGGGAAATTCCCCCACTCGACTATTTACTCAATTACCTGCAACAACAGCCGTTGCCAGTGAGAAGTTTCGCGTAGGTGTGGCGTTTGTGGGGAGAAGTGGGTTAAAGTGGGGCGCAGCGGAGTGAAATGGCGTGCATCTTGACTACGTGCGCGCCGTGGAACGAAGCCGAGAAAATTTCACAGCCAACGTCTGAAAGTGAAGGAAGGTAGGTCACCGGATGTTTCTGGGTACCTACACCCCCAAGCTGGATGACAAAGGTCGCCTGACGCTCCCCGCGAAGTTCCGAGAGGATCTTGCGGACGGGTTGATGGTGACTAAGGGGCAGGACCACTCTCTCGCGGTGTATCCGCGCGACGAGTTCGCTGCCCGCGCCCGCAAGGCCGCGGCGGCATCCCGCACGAACCCGAAGGCACGAGCGTTCATCCGAAATCTGGCTGCCAGTGCGGATGAGCAATCGCTGGACGGTTCTGGCCGGATCACCTTGTCCCCGGCGCACCGCGAGTACGCAAACCTGAGCAAGGAATGCGTGGTCATCGGTTCCGTGGGTTTTCTCGAGATCTGGGACCTCGAGTCCTGGAATAAGTATCAAGAAGAAACCGAAGCCGCGTTCTCCGCGGCGGACGACGACGACATTCTCTCCGGCCTGCTGTAGGACTGACTACCCGGCAGCGGACATCGACAAGGAGAGTGTGTACGGACTCTGTCCGGGGCGTGAAGCGTTCTGGTGTACTTCCCCGACATCAGAACAGCCGCCCCGGGCAGGGCTCTACGCGCTCCCCGCACTGCATACACACAACGCGATTCAACGGTACACGGAGGGCACGACATGGCGAAGTTCACGCTCGCTGACGACCCGCACGGTCACGTTCCCGTTCTGCGTGACCGGATGGCTGAGCTCCTCGCACCGGCTGTCGAAGCCTTTGGTCAAAACGCTGTGCTTGTGGACGGCACCCTCGGGGCGGGGGGACACTCTGAGCATTTCCTCACCGTCTTTCCCCACGCCCGTGTGATCGGTGTGGACAGGGATCCGGATGCGCTCCGTCAGGCGTCGCAACGCTTGGCTGCATTTGGCGACCGGTTCGTGGCTGTGCAAGCCCGCTTCGACCACATCGACGACGCCGTTGCAGACAGGCAGGGCCCGATCTTTGAGGCAGCCCGCGAGTATTGCGTCGCTGGCGCACTGTTCGACTTGGGCGTGTCCTCCATGCAGCTCGACCAGGAAGAACGCGGTTTTTCCTACCGTGGTGACGCCCCGCTGGACATGCGGATGGATCAAACCGGTGGCATCACGGCGGCTGAGGTCCTAAACACCTACAGCCACGGCGACCTAGCACGCATCCTGAAGACCTACGGCGACGAAAGGTTCGCGGGCAAGATCGCCTCCGCGATTGTGGCGGAGCGCGAGCGCGAGCCGTTTGACCGCGCAGCACGGCTAGTGGAGCTGTTGTACGACACGATCCCCGCCGCCACCCGCCGCACCGGCGGGCACCCCGCGAAGCGGACCTTTCAAGCGCTGCGCATCGAGGTCAACCGGGAGCTGGAAGCGGTGGAAAACGTCGTGCCCGTCATCACAGACATGCTGGGTGTCGGCGGCAGGGCCGTGTTCATGAGCTACCAGTCGCTGGAAGACAAGATCGTCAAGGCCGCGTTTTCCAAACTCACCGCGTCCAAGACGCCCGCAGGGTTACCGATGGATCTGCCTGGCTCAGAGCCGGCGTTTCGCACCGTGACCCGGGGCGCGGAAAAAGCCGATGCTGCAGAGATCGAACGCAACCCGCGCGCCGCGCCCGTACGGGTGCGCTGCATAGAAAAACTTCGCCCCACCGATTAGCCCCGACACCACCTACCCAGCCCGCAAAGGACGGACACCATGGCCGCACGAGCAACGCGATCTGCAACGCTGAACCGCACCTCGCGCCGAAGCGAGCAGTCTTCTGCCCGCACCATGCCTGGTGTCAAACCGCATGAGAAGCACTCAAGGTCTCGCGGCCGTTTGGGGTCGAACCAGGTGGTGTCTGTGCGCGGACGCCGGGTGGCCACTGCCAAGGCCCGCACCAAGTTCTCATCCCTGTCCCAAATTGCGCTGCCACTGCTGTTCGCCGGTATTGCGGCGGCGATGATTTTGTCCGGTATTGCTACCGCCCAGACCTTTGCCATCCAGAAGTTGCAAGCGACCGAGCAGCAGCTTGCAAACGAGGTGGAGTCGCTGAACCGCGATCTGGAGGACCGGCAATCTGCAGCCTCGCTGGCACAGCGTGCGGACGCCATGGGCATGGTTGTCCCTGGCGAGCCCGGAGTCGTCGCGGTGGGTGAAACCGGGCACGCGGAGGAGCAACGGCCGTACAACCCAGAGTCCGCCACCAAAATTGTCGACGTTAACGGGACGGGGTCGCCTGCTTCGCGGGCATCGTCTGACGAGCGCGCGACGAAGGAGCTGGAGGATTCCCTGACCCAGCGACCGGGCCGCTCCGCGGAGGCGCCGCGAATTGCCAACCTCGCGCCGTATCAAGCGAACGTCCCCGCTCAGCCATAGCGCTGGGCGTGGCGCACCGCTGCACGAGCAAGAGGCGGTGCATGATTGACGGCGGCAGAGACAAACCTGCAGTGGCATAACGGAGGCGGACGAAGGAGGTGGGGCAGTGAACAAGACAGGCGGAAACACCGGCGTACAAGGCACGGGACCCCGTCGCGGCCAGCCCAGCTCACAGCAGAAGGCTCCGGTATCTCAAAAGCGCATCACGGGCACGCGCGTCTATTGGCTCGGTGTGGCGTTTTTGGCTGTCGCGGCGCTGCTCATCGGGCGCCTCTTTTGGGTGCAGGTAATCATCGGCGACGAACTGCGCGAGCAAGCCAACGACCAGCGAAGCCGTACCTACGTGGATCGCGCCCGTCGCGGCGAGATTGTCGACCGTGACGGCAATACGATGGCGTACACCATGCAGGCCAGGTCCCTGACCGTTTCCCCGGTCCAGCTGCGAAGCGAGCTGAAAGAGCAGCAAGAGCTCCAGTTGCGCATGGACGGCCTGTCCGATGCTGACATTGCGGCGCAGGTGGACGCGCGCGTCGAAGACGTGCTGCGGACCATGGCCAACGAGATCCCGGGGATGATCGGCGACGGCGAGGTCAAAGGCGACGCGCCGGCCAGCACGGCAACCGGGGAACCCACCACGCAAGTGGGCCAGGTCAGCGCGAAAGAGATTCTGGACAAGCTGCACGCAGATTCCAGCTACGAAGTGCTCGTGCGCAATGTTGACCCGGACGTCGCGGCGACAGTGGCGGACGCATTCCACGGCATCGCAGCCGACCACCAAGACATTCGCCAGTACCCGAACGGCGCGGTCGGCGAAAACATCATCGGCAAAGTCTCGATGGACGGCCAGGGGCAATTCGGGCTGGAGGCTGCGAGGGACGCTGACCTCACCGGGATCGACGGCCGCTCGACCGAGGACGTCTCGGCCGGCGGGCAGTCCATCCCTGGATCCCTGCGCGACGTGGTCCCGGCCGTTGAAGGCTCCCGTATTGAGCTCACGATCGATCTGGACCTGCAAACCTATGTGCAGCAGACACTGGAGCAGGCGAAGGCCAACTCGCAGGCCAAGGATGCCCAAGCCGTCGTGCTCGACGCGCACACGGGCGAGGTGTTGGCCATGGCCAACACGGGCACCATCAACCCCAATGGGAATATCGAGCAGCAGCTCAAGCAAGGCAAGGGATTTGAAAACCCCAACGTGTCCCACCCGTTCGAGCCCGGCTCGGTGGCGAAGGTCATCACGGCCGCAGCCGCGATCGACCAGGGCTTGACGGACCCGTATGAGGTGCACCAGGTTCCCGGGTCAATCGACATGGCCGGCATTACCGTCCGGGACGCATGGGAGCACGGCGTCATGCCGTACACCACCGCTGGCATCTTTGCTAAGTCCTCGAACGTGGGCACGCTGCAGCTCGTGCAGCGCCTGGGCGAGGAACGCTACTGGGATTACCTCAACCGCTTCGGCATCGGCCAAAGCACGGGCGTCGAGCTGCCGAACGAATCGTCCGGCCTGCTCCCGGTGCTGGAGCAGTGGTCGGGTGGCACCTTTGCCAACCTGCCTATCGGCCAAGGCATGAGCTGGACGGCGCTGCAAATGGCGGGCGTCTACCAGGCCCTAGCCAACGACGGCGAGCGGATCCAGCCGCGCATCATTTCCAGCATCACTGGCCCGGACGGCGAGGAGATCCCGCAGCCCGCGCCGGAGCGCACTCGCGTGGTCAGCCCGGAAGCAGCCCGCACTACCGTGGACATGTTCCGCGCCACGTTCCAAGAAGACCCCGCAGGCGTGGATAACGGCACTGCGCAGGGCAACAGCGTGGAGGGGTATCAATTCTCGGGCAAGACGGGCACCGCACAGAAGGTCAATCCGGACACCGGCGCCTACTCGCAGAGCGCGTACTGGATCACGTTCGCGGGCATCGCGCCTGCGGACGACCCGCGATTTGTCGTGGCCGTGATGCTGGACGAGCCGCAGCGGGGCGTGCTGGACGGCGGAGCCGGCGGGCAGTCGGCCGCCCCGGTGTTCAAGCAAATTGCTGGCTGGCTGCTCAACCGCGAGAATGTGCCGTTGAGCCCGCCCGCCGAGCCGTACAGGCTGCAGGGGGAGTGACGGGGAAACGATGGAGGAAGACAGGATGACAACCCCAACCACCACGCTGCAGGACCTCGCGCGCATTGCAGACGCGCGCATTGTCAACCCTCCGAGCGCGACCATGCCGGTGACGTTCGTCGGCCTCGACTCCGCCAACGTCGAGCCTGGCGGGTTGTTCGCTGCCCTGCCGGGCACGCGCGTGCACGGCGCAACCTACGCGTTCGATTCCGCGGCGGGCGCCATCCTGACCGACGAAGCCGGCCTGGCCATCATCCAGCAGACGGCGGATCGCCGGCCGGTGCTGGTCGTCGAGGATGTGCGGGCGATTTTGGGCCATGTCGCGGCCGAGGTGTACGGGCACCCGTCGAGAAGCTTCACGTTGCTGGGGGTCACAGGCACCTCCGGCAAGACCACGACCACCTACATGCTGGAAAAGGGCCTCACCGCAGCCGGTTGCAAGGTGGGGTTGATCGGCACTACGGGCACGCGGATCATGGGCCGCGATGTCGCGACTGAGCTGACCACGCCTGAGGCGCCGATGCTGCAGAGGCTGTTTGGGCAGATGCGCGACGAGGGGGTCACGCATGTGGTGATGGAGGTCTCCTCCCACGCGCTCATGCTCGGGCGCGTGACGGGGTCCGACTTCGATATCGCCGCATTTACCAATCTGTCTCAGGACCACCTGGATTTCCACCCGACCATGGAGGACTACTTCCAGGCCAAGGCGCTCTTCTTCGACCCGGCAAGCGACCTGCGCGGCAAGCGCAGCGTCATCTGCATCGACGACGAATGGGGCACGCGCATGGCGGCGCTTGCTGACAACCCGGTCACCGTCGCCACCACCCGCGCCGCGGACGTCACTGCTGATCTCGTTAGCGTCCGCGACCAGGGGTCGCAGCGCGTCAGGCTCAACGCCGACGGCAGCCACGAGTTCACGCTGCCCATGCCGGGCGCATTCAACGTCGCCAACGCCGCGCTCGCAGCCGCAGTGGCAACAACCGCCGGCGTCGATGTGGACGCGTTCCTCAGCGGGCTGGAGCGGGCAGCGGTGCCGGGGCGCATGGAGCGTATCGACGAAGGCCAGCCCTTTGTCGCCGTCGTGGACTACGCCCACAAGCCGGCAGCCGTCGGCGCGGTGCTGGCCACCCTGCGTGGCCAGGTGAGCGGTCGCGTCGGCGTCGCTGTCGGCGCCGGCGGGGACCGTGACTCCTCGAAGCGACCGCTGATGGGGGCGGAGGCCGCGCGCGGCGCAGACTTTGTGGTTGTGACCGACGACAACCCGCGCACGGAGGACCCGGCCGCCATTCGCGCGGCGGTTCTCGAGGGCGCCCGCGGCGCCGGCACCGACGCCGAGATCGTCGAGGTCGGCCCGCGCGGGGAGGCGATTGACGCCCTTGTCGCCTGGGCCCAGCCTGGCGACGCAGTGATTGTGGTGGGCAAGGGCCACGAAGTGGGTCAGCTTGTGGGCACGCAGAAGCTGCACTTCGACGACCGGGAAGAAATGCGCAGGGCGATACAGGAAAAGGAAGCGCAAGCATGATTGACATGACGCTGGCACGCATTGCTGAAATCACCGGGGGGCGTCTGAGCCCGGAAGCGGATCCGGACGCGCGCGTCACTGGGTTCGTCGAGTTCGATTCCCGCAAGATCGGTCCCGGGGGCTTGTTCGTCGCATTCCCGGGCGCCCGCGTGGACGGGCACGATTACGTGGACAAGGCCGCACAGGCAGGTGCCGTCGCGGCGCTCACTACGAAGGAGGTGGGAAGCCCTGCGGTGATCGTCGAGAAGCTCCCGCCCCGCGAAGGCGACAACTCGGACTTGGCCGCCAACGACCCCGACGGCTCAGCCGCGGGCGTGGTCGACGGCATGTCCAAGCTCGCGGCCGCGGTCGCGCGTGAGCTCAGCGACGAACACGGGCTGACCATCGTCGGCGTGACCGGTTCGGCGGGAAAAACGTCCACGAAGGACTTGATCGCGGCGGTGCTGTCGCGCGCGGGTGAGACGGTTGCGCCTCCCGGCAGCTTCAACAACGAGATTGGTCACCCGTACACCGTGCTGCGCTGCACCGAGGACACCGATTTTCTGGTTGCGGAGATGTCGGCCCGCGGCATCGGCCACATCGCGCACCTAGCCACCATTGCGCCGCCGAAGATCGGTGTGGTGCTCAATGTTGGCTCCGCCCACATCGGGGAGTTCGGCTCGCGGGAAAACATTGCCATCGCGAAGGGCGAGCTCGTCGAAGCGCTGCCGGCAGATGGCGTCGCGGTCCTCAACGCCGACGACGATTTGGTGGCCGGAATGGCGCCGCGCACGGCAGCCCGGGTGGTCACGTTCTCCGAGACCGGCAACACGAAAGCTGACTATTACGCCACCGACGTAGAGCTCGACGCCGTCGCTCGCGCGTCGTTTACCATGCACACCCCGAACGGGTCCCCGCAACGTGTGGAGCTCGGCGTCTTCGGCGCCCACCAGGTCGGCAACGCCCTCGCTGCGGCGGCGGTCGGCGTGGAGCTGGGCGTGGACGAGGTCACTGTCGCGAAGGCGCTCTCCAGCGCGCACTCCGTCTCGGTCAACCGTATGGACGTCAACACCCGGGCGGACGGCGTGACCGTGATCAACGACGCCTACAACGCCAACCCGGAATCTATGCGCGCCGCGATCGCAGCCCTGGGGTACACCGCCGCGGCCCGGCCGGGAGTTCGCTCGGTAGCGGTGCTGGGAGAGATGGGCGAGCTGGGCCCGGACGCGGTGGAGCAGCACGCGTTGCTTGCCGACGAGCTGGCCCGCTACCGGGTGACCCACCTCGTGGCTGTCGGGGACTCAGCATCGATGGCAGCGCTGCACGAGCGCGCCGTCGCAAACGGCATTAACGCCACCACCGTCTCGGACACCGAGGCTGCCGCACAAGCCGTCGGTGCGCTGCTGTCCTCCCCGCCGCCGGGCGAGGACAACTGGCACGAGCGCGCAGACCGCGATGTCGTGCTGGTCAAAGCCTCCAACGCTGCCCGGCTGTGGGTGGTGGCGGAAGCGCTCCTGCAGGGGCATACGCTTAGGTAGACACGCGACAAGAGAACATAGCAAGGCACGCATACCCATGGTTCAAGTTATCTGCGCCGGGATTATTAGCTTCCTGGTTTCGATCTTTCTCACCCCCACGCTTATTCGGTACTTCAACCGCAGGGCCATGGGGCAGGAGATCCGTGAAGACGGCCCGGCCTCGCACGCGCGCAAGCGCGGCACCCCCACGATGGGCGGTCTGGCCATCCTTGCTGGCATCACCTTGGGGTACCTGGGCGGTAGCCTCGCAGCGTTGCTGACCGGTCACACAGCATTCACCGCGACCGGCTTGATCGTGCTGTTTCTCACGCTGTCGCTCGGCCTCGTCGGGTTCGCCGACGACGGCATCAAGCTGTTCATGCACCGCAACTTGGGCCTGAACAAGACCGCCAAGCTCGTGGCGCAACTAGCTATCGCGCTCGTCTTCGGCATCTTGATTCTCCGCTTCCCGGACGAAAACGGGCTGACCCCGGGCTCGCAGTTCTTGAGCTTCGTGCGCGACATCGAAACGATGAACCTCACCCTCGGCGGCGGGGTGATCGGCACGATCTTCTTCCTGATCTTCATCTACATCCTGCTCGCGGCGTGGTCCAACGCCGTGAACCTCACCGACGGGTTGGACGGCCTGGCCGCCGGCACTACCGCGCTGGTGATGGCGGCGTACGTGGGCATCACGTTCTGGCAGTTCCGCAACTCCTGCGACGCCGTGGCTACCACCGGCTGCTACAACGTTCGCGACCCGCTCGACCTGGCTATCTTGGCCGCGTCCGGCTTCGGCGCCTGCGTCGGCTTCCTGTGGTGGAACGCCGCCCCGGCGAAGATCTTCATGGGCGACACCGGCTCGCTCGCCCTTGGCGGCTTGGTCGCCGGTTTGTCCGTGGGCTCGCGCACCGAGTTGCTCATGGTCATCATCGGCGCGCTGTTCGTCCTCGAGGCCGCGTCCGTGGTCATCCAGGTGGCGTCGTTCAAGTCCACCGGTAAGCGCGTGTTCCGCATGGCGCCGTTCCACCACCACTTTGAAAACGGCGGCTGGCCGGAGACCGCGGTGGTTGTCAGGTTCTGGATTATCTCCGCGATGGCGGTCATGCTGGGCCTGGCCGTCTTCTACGGTGAATGGCTGTCCCAGAACGGGGCAAACCTATGACGGCCCCGATCCTCCCCGAGTACACGCTCGTTGCCGGCGCCGGTGTGTCCGGCCTTGGCGCCGCGCAGCTGCTGCAGCGCGCCGGGGTCCGGTTCACGGTGGTCGATGACAGTGCTGAGCGCCGCGGTAACGCCGCAGCCAACGGCTATGACACCTGCACGGGCGACGAGGCCCGCGCGCGCTTCGGCCAGGTGGGCCTCGTCGTCACGTCCCCAGGGTGGCGCCCGGACGCGCCCTTGCTTGTCGACGCGATGGCGGCCGGCATCGAAGTCATCGGCGACGTGGAGCTGTGCTTCCGACTCGACCGCGCGGCCGTGTTCGGCCCGCCGCGCACCTGGCTGGTGGTTACCGGTACGAACGGCAAGACCACCACGACCGGCATGTTGGCGCAGATGATGGATGAAGCCAGCAGGGACACGGGGCTGCGCGCAGGCGCGTGCGGCAATATCGGAGTCGCGGTGGGGGAGGCGATGCTCTCGCCGGAGCGGCTGGATGTGCTGGTGGCGGAACTGTCGAGTTTCCAGCTGCACTGGTCGAGCGCCCTCATGCCCGACGCCGGCGTGCTGCTCAATCTCGCCGCCGACCACATCGACTGGCACGGAAGCTTCGCCGAATACGCCGCGGCAAAGGCGAAGGTGCTCAAGGCATCGGTTGCGGTGGTGGGCATCGACGACGCGGAGGTCGCCCGCCTCGCCGCAGAGACCGGACGCACCGACATCATCGGGTTTACGCTGTCCGAACCCGAGAATGGTCAGGTCGGCGTTTCGGGCGGACGCATCGTCGCCAAGCTGGACGGGACGACGGTAGACATCGCCAGCGCAGACGGCATTGAGCCCGCGGGTGCGGCGGGGGTGCTCGATGCGCTCGCGGCTACCGCGGTGGCGCTGACGCAGGGGGCGACCCCCGAGCACATCCAGCGGGCACTGGATGCCTACCAGGTTGAGGGGCACCGGGGCTCAGTCGTGCACTCCGCTTGCGGTGTTGACTGGGTGGACAATTCCAAGGCAACCAACCCGCATGCCGCCGATTCCGCGCTGACAGGGGCTGGCCCCGTGGTGTGGGTGGCGGGAGGTCAGCTCAAGGGGGCATCCGTCGACGACGTGGTGAAGGACCACGCAGGACAGCTCCGTGCGGTTGCGCTTCTGGGGTCGGATCGCGAGCTCATCCGCGCCGCCGTCGAGCAGTACGCCCCGGGCGTGCCGGTGTTCGTCTCCGATGCAAGTGACCCGGACAAGGCAATGGACGAGGTCGTGGCGTGGGCGGCTACCCAGGCGCGATCTGGTGACACGGTGCTGCTCGCACCGGCCGCCGCCAGCCTTGACATGTTTTCCGGTATGTCGGCGCGTGGCGACGCGTTTGCCGCAGCCGCGATGCGACACTGGAACCCGGACAACAAGTAAGCTCAACTAGAGGTTGAGATATTCTCGCGGATGCAATCGACGCTCCGGATCGAAAGGGCAGCATGACGGTTCCACGCGCACAACGGGCACGCGCACAACGGCCGGGCGCGCCGCGCACGCAAGCGGCGCCCGCTCCAGAGTCGAAGCTCAGCGCAGCTGTCAGGCGCATCCGGAGCGCGCTCGATGCCCGCCCGCTGATCGACTACACGATGATCCGCAGCATCGTGCTGTTCCTCGCCGGTCTCGGCGTGGTAATGGTGATGAGCTCGTCCATGGCCACCTCATTCGCCGCCAGCGCCAGTGTGTGGGCGCAGGCCGCTCGCCAGTGCTTCATGGTCTTTCTGGGGCTCGGCGCCTTCTGGGCCGCGTTGCAAACTCCGCCCGAGCGACTGCGCAACCTGTCCAACTGGCTGATGGTTGCGGCCGTCGTCTTGCTGGTTGCCGTGCTCACCCCGCTGGGCACAGGCCGCGAAGAGGTGGGATCGCAATCCTGGCTCGTCGCCGGCCCGATACGCCTGCAGCCCTCCGAGTTCGCTCGCGTCGCAATCGCCATGTGGGGCGCGAAAATTTTGGCCAACAAGGATCCGCGGCGGCTGCTCAAGGCAGACAACGGCTTCGCCGCATTCATTATGGTTTCCCTCGTGTGCGTCACGCTGATCGCCATGCAGGGGGACATGGGCATGGCCTTGTCGCTTGCCGTCGTGGTCGCCTTCATCCTCCTGTTTGCGGGCGTGTCCCTGAAAGCCGTCGGCGTGGTAATCGCCTCCGGCTTCATCGCGCTTGTGGCGATCTTTTTGTCCGGCAGCTTCCGCTCGGACCGCTTCCACGTGTACTTCGACGCCCTGCATGGCCATTTCGACGACGCCAAGGGCGTCGCCTTCCAATCCCACCAGGGTTTCTTATCGCTGGCGGACGGGCACATCTTCGGCGTGGGCCTCGGCCAATCCCGCGCCAAATGGTTCTACCTGCCGGAGGCGCGCAACGACTTCATCTTCGCCGTCATCGGGGAAGAGCTGGGCCTGTGGGGTGGTGCCCTGGTGATCCTCCTCTTCGCGCTTCTGGGCTACTTCGGCATGCGCACGGCGCGCCGTGCGCAGACGCAGTACCAGACCCTCATGGCCGCGTCGCTGACCGCGACGGTCGTGTCCCAGGCCTTCATCAACATGGCGTACGTCATCGGGCTCCTTCCGGTCACCGGCATCCAGCTCCCGATGCTGTCTGCCGGCGGCTCCTCGGCGGTGTTCACCCTCGGCGCGATGGGCGTGCTGGCGTCGGTCGCACGCCACGAGCCGGACGCCGTGTCGTCCATGCAGAACTACGGCCGCCCCATGTTCGACCGCATCCTGTGCATCGGGGAGCCGCGGGCGCCGAAGCAGCGGCACCCAGCCGCCACCCCCGCGCCCCGCCGGAAGCGCTACGGCACCCCGGTGACGCAGTCGGCGCGTGGCTACCATGGTCAGCCGCACAGACCCACGCCGCGACACTAGGAGAGCAATGACTACCGAGAATTTCAGCGTCGTCGTCGCAGGCGGCGGCACCGCGGGCCACATCGAACCCGCGCTGGCCGTGGCAGAGGTGCTTCGCGACGCCTACGGGGCCAACGTTGTGGCCTTGGGCACCGAGCGCGGGTTGGAGACCACCATCGTGCCTGCCCGCGGGTTCGAGCTCGCACTCATCGACCCAGTGCCGATCCCGCGCAAGCAGCCGTGGAAGCTGGCAGCGGTGCCATTCAAACTGAACCGAGCCGTGCGCCAGGCCCGGCAGGCCATGCAGCTCGCCGGGGCCGACGCTGTGTTCGGCACGGGCGGATACGTCTCCGCGCCCGCCTACCTCGCGGCCAAGTCGCTCGGACTGCCCTTCTTCGTACTGGAAACCAACGCGCTGGCTGGCATGGCCAACAAGCTCGGCGTCAAGCTCGGAGGAACGGGCTTCAACGCAGTGGCGAACTCCGGCATGGCGGGCGACGTTGTCGGGGTGCCCGTCCGCCCGGGCGTGGGCGTGGACCCGGACGGCGCAAAGCGCGAGCGCGGACTGCGCGTATGGGGACTTGACCCGCAGCGGCCCACCATCTTGGTCACCGGCGGCTCGCAGGGCGCCGTGAGTATCAACTCCGCGATCGCCGACGCGGTAGAGCCCCTCACCGCCGCGGGCTACCAGATCGTGCACGCGTACGGCCGGAAGAACGACGCGCCCGCCACACACGAGCATTACACCGCCGTGCCCTACATCGACGATATGGAGGCGGCCTACGCCGTCGCGGACGTGGTGGTGTGCCGCTCCGGCGCGATGACTGTGGCGGAGAACTCCGCTGCGGGCCTGCCCGCCATCTACGTCCCCTTGCCGCACGGCAACGGGGAACAAGGATTGAACTCCGCCCACCTCGTGGCCACTGGGGCTGCGCTGCGCATCGACGACGCGGCGTTGAGCGGCGAAGCGCTCGTCGAGAAGCTGCTGCCGCTGCGCGACCCGGAGGCCCGCGCGGTGATGCGCTCGGCGCTGCAGGACTCGGGCGCGGGCAGCGTGGCCGAGGACCTTGCCGGGCGTGTTGCAGCTGCAGCTGGAAAGGAAAGAACATGACCGATCTCTCCCGCGTCCACCTCATTGGCATCGGCGGCGCCGGCATGTCCGGTGTCGCGCACATCTTGCTCGACCGCGGTGCGACCGTGACCGGCTCCGACGCGAAGGATTCCCGCCCTGTGCGCGCCCTCAAAGCCAAGGGTGCGACGATTGCGCTCGGCCACGACGAGGCCAACCTGGAGCTGTCAGGTCAGCTGCCCACCGCTGTGGTGACGAGCTTCGCCGCCATCCCGCAGGACAACCCGGAGCTCGTGCGCGCCAAGCGCGAGGGCATCCCGCTCCTGCGCCGCTCCGACCTGCTCGCGGAGCTGATGGAAGGCTCGACGCAGCTTCTGCTCGCCGGCACGCACGGTAAGACGTCCACCACTTCGATGGCGGTGGTGGCGTTGCAGGCTGCGGGGGAGGATCCCTCATTCGCCATCGGCGGCCAGCTCAACCGGGCCGGCACTAATGCCCACCACGGACACGGGGAGGTGTTTGTCGCAGAAGCCGACGAGTCCGATGCGTCGCTTCTGCGCTACTCCCCGGATGTCGCCGTGATCACCAACATCGAGCCCGATCACCTCGATTTCTACGGCACGAGGGAGAAGTACTTCCAGGTTTTCGACGACTTCGCCGACCTCGCCAAGCACGTCGTGGTGTGCTTGGACGACGACAACGCCGCGCAGTGCGGTGAGCGCGCCATGGAGCGAGGGCTGACCGTCTCCGGGTACGGCACCGCCGAGGCCGCCGCGCGCCACCCCCGCATACCCGCGGGCGCGGTGGTCACCGGCGAGCGTCAGGAGGGCGAGCACGCCGTGATCGAGGTGGAGCTTCGCACCGAGCGCGTCTCCGGCGACGTGATGTACACCATGGCTATTCCGGGCCGTCACATGGTGCTCAACTCCGCCGCCGCCCTGCTGGCGGGCACGCTCGTGGGTGCGGACCCGGCCAAGCTGGCCCAAGGGCTGTCCGAATTCACCGGCGTGCGCCGCCGCTTTGAATTCAAAGGCGACGTCGACGGGGTCCGTGTCTACGACGACTACGCGCACCACCCCACAGAGGTCGACGCGGTGCTCACCGCCGCGCGCGACAAGGTCGTAGCCGAAGGCGAGGGCGGCCGGGTAATCGTGTGCTTCCAGCCGCACCTGTACTCACGCACCCGTGAGTTCGCATCCGAGTTCGCCGCAGCGCTGTCGCTAAGCGACGAGTGCATTCTGCTGGACATCTACGGGGCCCGCGAAACGCCGGTGGAGGGGGTGACCTCCCGCATTATCGCCGAGCAGATGACGGTTCCGGTGCGGTTGGAACCGGACTTCTCCGCAGCGCCGGCCACCGTGGCGTCGGTGGCGAAGCCCGGCGACCTCGTGCTCACGATGGGCGCGGGCAGCGTGACCTTGCTTGCCGACGAGATCCTCGACGCCCTGCAGGAGGCGTAAATGTCGCGCCGCGCCATTGCCATCCTCATTGGTTGCGTCGCGGTCGTCGCGGCTGTCGTGGCGGCGCTGCCGTTTACCCCCGCGATGCCGGTGGACGCGGTCAACGTTGAAGGCTCCGTGAACCTGCCCCCTGCGGAGGTCGAGTCGCTCTCAGGCATCGAGGTGGGCACCCCGATGGGGCGGGTGGACGTGCGCGGTGCCGCGCACCGCGTAGCCGGCAACCCCTGGGTGGAATCGGCCACCGTGAAACGGCAGTGGCCCAACGCGGTGGACGTCACGGTCGTTGAGCACACCCCCGTGGCGTGGATTGACCAAGATGGCGAGCCGCATTTGATCAACAGCGAGGGCGAGGACTTCGTTGTGGCGCAGCCCCCGGTGGGCGCGGTGCAGCTCGTGGGTGTCGCCGAGGATCAGATGCGCGACGCGGTCGAGGTGGCGTCCTCGATCACTGATGCAGCGCGCCCGCAGGTCCGCGAACTGACCACTGAAGGAAACCACAGCTTCGTGCTGAAACTCGATGGAGACCGCACAGTGGTCTGGGGCGCGGCGGAGGACGACCGGAACAAGGCGCTCGCGCTCGAAACCGTGCTGCAGTTGCCGGGACAAACATTCAACATTTCCAACCCGGAACTGGTCACCTCGCGCTAAACGCGCAGGTCACAACCCTAAAGTAAAGGTTTAGGGTTGTGACACGCCGACCTAGAAAACAAATTCCGGCACGCTTTCGCACAAGATGGACAGCAACTGTCAGAACCAACTTGTGAAAGGCGAGACCACCACCATGACCTCTCCCGCCAACTACCTCGCCATGATCCGCGTCGTCGGAGTCGGCGGCGGCGGCGTCAACGCCGTCAACCGCATGATCGAGGAAGGCCTGAAGGGCGTCGAGTTTGTTGCCATCAACACCGACTCCCAGGCGCTGCTGTTTACCGATGCCGACACCAAGCTCGACATCGGACGCGAGGCCACCCGCGGTCTCGGTGCGGGTGCGAACCCCGAGGTTGGGCGGACGTCTGCCGAAGACCACAAGCAGGAAATCGAGGAATCCCTGAAGGGGTCCGACATGGTGTTCGTCACCGCCGGCGAGGGCGGCGGCACGGGCACCGGTGCGGCTCCTGTCGTGGCTGGCATCGCCAAGAAAATGGGCGCGCTGACCATCGGTGTGGTGACCCGCCCGTTCACCTTCGAGGGCAAACGCCGCACCCGCCAAGCGCTGGAGGGCATTGAGAACCTCAAGGAAGTCTGCGACACCGTCATCGTCATCCCGAACGACCGCCTGCTGCAGCTCGGCGAGGCCGAGCTTTCCATGATGGAAGCCTTCCGCGCCGCGGATGAGGTGCTCTACAACGGTGTCCAGGGCATCACCAACCTCATCACCATCCCGGGCATGATCAACGTGGACTTCGCCGACGTGCGCTCCGTCATGGCGGACGCTGGTTCCGCGCTCATGGGCGTCGGCTCTGCCCGCGGCGAGAACCGGGTGATGACGGCAACCGAGCAGGCCATCAACTCCCCGCTGTTGGAGACCACCATGGAGGGCGCGAAGGGCGTGCTCATTTCGGTGGCCGGCGGTTCCGACCTGGGCCTGATGGAGGTCAACAATGCCGCATCCATCGTGGAAGAGAAGGCGGACGAGGACGCCAACATCATCTTCGGCACCATCATCGACGACAACCTGGGCGACGAGGTTCGCGTGACCATCATCGCCACCGGCTTCGACGAGAAGGCCAACGCCCGCCCGGCCGAGCCCGCGGAGCACGAGGCACCGCAGCGCGAGCAGGCCTCTTCCCGAGTTGTGGAAGCGGAGCCCGCCAAGGATGAGTACCAGGCACGCCACCGCTACGAGGCCCCCCGCGGCGGCCTGTTCACCGACCGTGACAGGGACCGCGACGCGCGCGAGCGCCGCGACGGTGGCTTTGACGGCGGTTTCGACGGCGGTTTCGACGATGTGGATGTGCCGGACTTCATGCGCTAGTTAAGCTGGCTGGCATGCCAGATCTTTCCACCCGCCCCGTCCGCATGGTGTTCACCTCCCGTGCGGGCGGGGTTTCCGCTGCTCCCTACGACTCCTTCAACCTGGGCACGCACGTCGGCGACAACCCGGAGGACGTCGCCGCGAACCGCTCGCGCTTGGCTGGCATCCTCGGGTTGCCCACCGACCGCTTCGTGTGGATGGAGCAACTGCACACCAACACAGTCACGCGTGTCGACGCGCCTTCGGCCGTCCCCGTGGAAGCCACTGATGCCCTGGTGACGCGTGAAAAAGACCTCGCGCTGTGCGTGCTGGTGGCCGACTGCACCCCGGTGCTGCTGTCGGACCACACCGCCGGCGTGATCGGGGCGGCCCATGCCGGGCGGATGGGCGCGCGCAACGGCATTGTGAAAAACACAGTGCAGGCAATGGTGGACTTGGGTGCCCAGCCCTCCCAGATCCAGGTGCTCTTGGGCCCTGCCGCCGCGGGTGCGTCCTACGAGGTTCCGGAGGACATGGCCGCGGACGTCGAGAAGCATTTGCCCGGCTCCCGCACGATAACGACGCGGGGCACCGCCGGTATCGACGTGCGCGCAGGCTTGGTGCGCCAGCTGCTGAGCCTGGGCGTTACCCACATCGACGCAGATCCGCGCGACACAATCACCGACCACGATTTCTTCTCCCACCGCCGAGACGGCGTCACCGGACGCCAAGCCGGAGTTATTTGGATGCCCCATGCCTGATCTTTCCCACACCCTTGAACAGAACATCGCTGACGTCCGCCACGCTATCCACGATGCCGAGCGGGCGTCTGGTCGAGCGGAAGGCAGCGTCGGGCTGCTCCCAGTGACAAAGTTTCACCCCGTCGAGCGCATCGTCGAGCTCGCGAAGCACGGGTTCAACCTCGTGGGGGAGAACCGCGAGCAGGAGGCGCGCGACAAGGCATCGCACCTTGCGGGCCGCTGCGGCATTGCCATGATCGGGCAGATCCAGACCAAGAAGGCCAACGCGGTAGCCCGCTGGGCGGCGGAGGTGCACTCGCTGGATTCGGTGACGCTGGCCAACGGATTGGAGCGCGGGATGGGCCTCGCGCTCGAGCGCGGCGACCGCACCACAGAGATACTCCCGTGCATGGTGCAGCTGTCATACGACGGCGACGCGGCACGCGGAGGCGCAACTCCCGAGGACGTCCCGGCGATCGTGGACGTCGTGGAGGGGGCCCGCCACCTGGAACTGGCCGGTTTCATGGTGGTCCCGCCGCTCGACTCGGAGCCCCGTGAGGTGTTTGCCCAGGCCCGCGCGCTCACCGACGCTTACGCCACTCAGCTTGGACGGGGCTTACGTCTTTCCGCAGGTATGAGCGGTGATTTCCGCGAGGCCATCGCCTGCGGATCGGATATCGTGCGTGTCGGAACAGCCCTCCTCGGCCCCCGGCCCGTACGCTGAACTCCACTTCACCGCCCACGAGCATGCCTGCGTAAAAGGAGCCCCCTGCATGTCCTTCTTTGACAGCGCCAAAGACTTTTTCGGCCTCGGCCCCGTCGACAACGGCGAGGACGACGCGTACTACGACGACCCGCAGTACCACCCAGGCGCGGGTGCGGCTGCCGGCTCCACCGCCTACGACCGCACCGAGCGCCTCGAGCGCGCTGAGCGCCCAGAGCGTCCCTCCCGCGTCGAGCGCGCACCCATCGGCGAGCGCCACGACTCTGTGCGTGAACCCGTGCGCCCCAGCTACCGCTCAACCACCCACATTGTCACCGCCGCTCCGCGCAACTACAACGACGCCAAAGAGATCGGCGAGCCGTTCCGCGACGGCGATGCCGTGGTGATGGACCTAACCGACCTAGACGCCGCCGACGCCAAACGCATCGTCGACTTTGCCGCCGGCCTGTGCTTCGCCCTGCGCGGCAACATGCACAACCTCTCCCGCGGGGCGGAGACCCGCAAGCGGGTCTTTGCAATCGTCCCGGAGAACGCGAAACTGGACAAGGATGACTTGATGCGTGCTGCCGGCTTGCGGTAGCCGCTAGGGTGATGTGGCGTGGCACTTTTCGGAGCAATTCTCTACGCCCTAGTGGGGCTGTACTCACTGCTGGTGATCGTGCGCATCATCGTCGAGATGGTGGAGGCGTTTTCCAAGCAATTTGACCCGCCGCACTGGTTCATCATGGTGGTCGAGCCTGTCCTCAGGGTGACGGATCCTCCCGTGAACGCCCTGCGCAAACTTATTCCGCCTCTGCGGTTGGGCGGCAGCGGGGTGGGTCTCGACGTCAGCGTGATTGTGCTGTTCTTCGCGCTCGCGGTGGTGCAGATGCTCATCGGGGCGACGATGATCAACCCCGCACTGCGATAGCTGTATTTGAGCGTTACCCCGGCCTTCCGGGCAGGTTGGACTACACTCGTCGAACGAAACGGTTACAATTCAGCAGATAACGCTTCGCGCGAGCGAGTATTCACACGATTATCGAAGGGAACGCAAATGCCGCTGACACCAGCAGACGTGCACAATGTCGCTTTCAGCAAGCCGCCGATTGGCAAGCGGGGTTACAACGAAGACGAGGTGGACCAGTTCCTCGACCTCGTGGAGGACACCCTCGCACAGCTGCAGGACGAGAACGACGAGCTTCGTGCCCGTGCGGAAGAGGCTTCTGGTGGCGCAGCTGCAGCAACGTCGCAGGCCCCTGCTGTTACCCGTTCCGATGTCGACGAGAGCGCTCTGCGCTCCAAGATCGAGGCTGAGCTTCGCACCAAGTTCGACGAGGAGCTCAACTCGCTCAAGCGCGACAACGAAAAGCTGGAGCGTGACCTGCGAACCGCTCGCACCGAGCTGGACAACGAGAAGAAGAAGGCCGCCCGCGACCGGCAGCAGGCAGAGGCGGATCGCGCCGCTGCGGGCTCCAGCCAGCGCGTGAAGGACACCGACGCCCGCGCAACCTCCAAGGCGGCAGCCTCACAGGATGCGGCCGGCACCGGTGCTGAGTCCGACTCTCAGGGCCAGAGCCACATGCAGGCTGCCAAGGTGCTTGGCATGGCGCAGGAGATGGCGGACCGCCTGACCTCCGAGGCAGAGCGCGAAGCATCCACCTTGGTGTCCGAGGCCCGTGAAACCGCGGATCGTGAGATCCAGGAGGCGAAGGCCAAGGCGAAGCAGGTGCTTGACGACGCTGACACCCGCTCCCGCTCGCAGCTCCAGGAGGCGGAGACCCGCTCCAAGCAGCTCGTGACTGACGCGCAGAAGAAGGCCGAAGAGACCACGAACGACGCCAACTCCCGCGCCGAGGCACAGATCCGCCAAGCGGAGGAGCAGGCCAACAAGCTGAAGTCCGAGGCCGAGCGCAAGCACACCGAGATCATGAACACGGTGAAGCAGCAGCAGACCGCGCTGGAGAACCGCATTGCGGAGCTACGGACCTTTGAGCGCGAGTACCGCACCCGCCTGAAGACCATGCTGGAGTCCCAGCTTGAGGAGCTCGAGGCGCGCACCACCACCGCACCGAACGAGAAGTAACACCTCGTTCTTCACAAACGCCCAGCATCGTTGTACGATGCTGGGCGTTACTCGTAACACGCGTTGATCCGGCCATCACCGGGGAGCGTTTCCGGAAGAACGGCCACTGCGCTCATTAGACCCGGACGTCGCATACGGAAGACGACACTTCCTTCACCGCAATGAAGTGGGGGCGTGTGCCCCAAGCAGGGTGGTACCGCGCAACACTGCGTCCCTGTACGGCTGAAGGAGGAGTAGCCATGGTTGGCAACGTCTACCCAAAGGTTGACATGACGGGCGGCAGCGACCGCTTCCCGGACATGGAGCGCGTCGTGCTGGATTACTGGGGCGCCGACGGCACGTTCAGGGCATCGCTTGAGCAGCGCGAGGATTGCGAGGAGTACGTCTTCAACGACGGCCCGCCGTTCGCAAACGGCATGCCCCACTACGGGCACCTGCTCACTGGCTACGTCAAGGACATCGTGCCGCGTTTTCGCACCATGGCCGGGTACCACGTCCCGCGCGTCTTCGGCTGGGACTGCCACGGTCTGCCTGCGGAGCTGGAGGCGGAGAAGCAACTGGGCATTACTGATAAAGCCCAGATCGAGGACATGGGCTTGGAGCAGTTCAACGAGTACTGCGCGAAGTCAGTGATGCACTACGCGGGGGAGTGGGAGGACTATGTCACTCGCCAGGCGCGCTGGGTCGACTTTGAAAACGGCTACAAGACCATGGACCCGGAGTACATGGAGTCCGTCATGTGGGCGTTTAAGGAGCTCTACGACAAGGGCTTGATCTACCAGGGCTTCCGCGTCCTGCCGTACTCCTGGGCCGAGCACACTCCGCTGTCCAATCAGGAGACCCGCCTGGATGACTCTTACCGTGACCGCCAGGACCCCACCGTCACCGTCACGCTGCCGTTGACCGGCGGCCGGGAAGGATTCGCGGGGGCTCAGACGTGGGCACAGCACCCCGAACTTCACGACGCGGCTGCGATCGCGTGGACCACCACCCCGTGGACCCTGCCGTCGAACTTGGCGCTCGCCGTCCACCCTGAAGTGGAGTACTCGTTGGTGACGGTCGGTGCAGACGGGGCCGAAGGTTTCGTCGATAAGCAGCTGCTGCTGGCGACGAGCTTGCTCGGCGCGTACGGCAAGGAGCTCGGCGACTACGACGTGGTGGCCACGTACGTGGGTGCCCAGCTGGAGGGCTTGGAGTACGAGCCGGTCTTCGACTACTTCCGTGACCACGACAACGCGTTTATGATCCTCAACGCGGATTACGTGACCACCGAAGACGGCACCGGTATCGTCCACCAGGCGCCGGCGTTCGGTGAGGACGATATGCTCACTTGCCAGAAGTACGGCATCGACCTTGTCATCCCTGTGGATGCGGACGGCAAGTTCACCTCGCTCGTGCCCGAGTACGAAGGCAAGCTGGTCTTCGACGCCAACCGCGACATCATCCGCGACCTGCGCGCGAAGGGCCGGGTGGTCCGCGACCAGACCATCGTGCACTCCTACCCGCACTCGTGGCGCTCCGGCGAGCCATTGATCTACATGGCCCTGCCCGCGTGGTTTGTGAAGGTGACGGATATCCGTGACCGCATGGTGGAGCTGAACCAGGAGATCGAGTGGATCCCTGAGCACATCCGCGACGGCCAGTTTGGCAAGTGGCTCGAGGGGGCGCGGGATTGGAACATCTCCCGCACCCGCTACTGGGGCTCGCCGGTGCCAGCGTGGGTTTCCGACAACCCGGAGTACCCGCGTGTGGACGTCTACGGCTCCTTGGACGAGCTGGAGCGCGACTTTGGCACCCGCCCGAAGTCGCTGCACCGCCCGCACATCGACGAGCTGGTCCGCCCCAACCCGGACGACCCGACCGGTAAGTCCATGATGCGCCGCGTGCCGGACGTGCTCGACTGCTGGTTCGAGTCCGGTTCCATGCCGTTCGCCCAGTACCACTACCCGTTTGAAAACCGCGAGGAGTTTGAGACCCGCCAGCCGGCGGACTTCATCGTGGAATACTCCGGCCAGACCCGCGGCTGGTTCTACGTGCAGCACGTGCTGTCCACCGCGCTGTTTGACCGCGTGGCGTATAAGAAGGTGGTCGCGCACGGCATCGTGCTGGGCTCGGACGGGCAGAAGATGTCTAAGTCCAAGGGCAACTACCCGAACGTGATGGAGGTCTTCGACCGCGACGGCTCGGACGCCATGCGCTGGTTCCTCATGTCCTCTCCGATCCTGCGCGGCGGTAACTTGATCGTCACCGAGCAGGGCATCCGCGAGGGCGTGCGCCAGGCACTGTTGCCTATCTGGAACGCCTACACGTTCCTGCAGCTGTACTCCTCCGAAGAGGCGCAGTGGTCGGTGGACTCGGACAACGTGCTGGACCGCTACATCCTGGCCAAGACGCACGACCTCGTTGCATCCGTGGGCGAGGCGCTGGAGGACACCCGCATCGCGGACGCGTGTGACGAGGTCCGCCGCTACGCCGACACGCTGACCAACTGGTACGTGCGCCGCTCACGCGACCGGTTCTGGGAGGGGCAAGAGGCGCACCCGGAGGCGTTCAACACCCTCTACACGGTGCTGGAAATCGTTTCCCGCACGGTGGCGCCGCTGCTGCCGTACGTCTCCGAGGTGATCTGGCGCGGCCTGACTGGCGGGCGCTCGGTGCACCTGACGGACTACCCGGAAGCCGCGAACCTGCCGGCCGACGCAGAGCTCGTCGCAGCGATGGACGCCACCCGCGCGGTGTGCTCTGCCGCCTCGTCGGTGCGCAAGGCGAACAAGCTGCGCAACCGCCTCCCGTTGCCGACGCTCACCGTCGCGCTGCAGGACGCGGCCAGGCTCGAGCCGTTCCGCGACACCATCCGCGACGAGGTGAACGTAAAAGACGTGGTGCTGACTGACGACGTCGATTCCGCCGGATCCTTCGAAGTTGTGGTCAACGCGAAGGTGGCCGGCCCCTCGCTGGGTAGGGACGTGCAGCGCGCGATCAAGAACGTCAAGGCAGGCAACTACGAGCGGCGCGGCGACGATGTGGTTGTCGATGGCGACATCGTGCTCACCCCGGCGCTCTACACCGAGCGCCTGGTGGCAGAGAACCCGGAGAGCACCGCCCGCGTGGACGCGGACGGCACGGTCGGCTTGGTGGTGCTGGACACCGAGGTCACCGAGGAACTCGAGGCCGAGGGCTGGGCGGCAGATGTTATCCGTGGTCTTCAGGACGCTCGCAAGCGAGAGGGCCTCGAGGTGTCCGACCGCATCGCGGTCGTGCTTGCGGTGCCGGCCGAGAAGGAAGCGTGGGCTCGCACGCACGCCGAGCACATCGCCTCCGAGACGCTGGCGACGTCCTTTGACGTAGTCACTGAGCCGGTGGACGGCCACGACGTGGTGGAGGGCGTCACCGCGGCCGTGCGCAAGAACGGTTAGCCCGCGGACCTTCGCGCTATGCCGCTGCATAGTGGTTTCCTAAACGGGGCCACTATGCAGCGGCATAGTTTTTCCTCAACGTGTTCGGCTAACCGCATTCCGGAATTCCGCTGAGTTGTCCACTTCAGTAGTCATTTTGCTTACAACTCTTGATTCGAACATATGACCGTCATATAACGGAAGTACGGCTTCAAACGAGGGGTGTGAACATGACA
This sequence comes from Corynebacterium ureicelerivorans, assembly GCF_000747315.1. NCBI lineage: Bacteria > Bacillati > Actinomycetota > Actinomycetes > Mycobacteriales > Corynebacteriaceae > Corynebacterium > Corynebacterium ureicelerivorans. Next base: position 1,553,527 of record NZ_CP009215.1, on the reverse strand, counting down.
GCTGCAGTGGAAGAACAAGCGCAGGCTCGAACGGGTGGTCTATCAACGGACCTACTCGAAGAGCAGATCAAAGGTAACCATCTCACGGCGAACCATCACAGGGCGTGGATGCTGGACGCGGTGGGGCAATTCGACGAGCAGCAGCTCGCGGAAACGTACGGGGAAAAAACGACGGCGACTTGGCTCCGTCGCGAACTCAACCTCCCAGAAGCAACCGCGTTTGAGTATGTACGTGTGGCACGGGGATTGCGGAAGTACCGGCGGCTGTTCCACGCGTTTGAATCCGGGGTGATGCCATATTCGACCGTCCGTTTTCTCCTGCGGTTCCTCGAGGAAGAGAGCGAGGAAGAGCTCGTACAGCTGGCGCTCTCTCTGGCTTTCTCCGACCTGAAGTTGGTACTCGCGGGGGCGGGGCCGAAGGACCACGAGCCGACGGAGCCGTACGCCCGCGCGCGCGAGTGCGACGACGGCATGATCGCCTTCGAGTCCCGGCTGCCTGCGGTGGCTGGCCAAAAGTTACTGTCGGCGCTCAAGATCGCGCAGCTGGCCTGTTTCGGCCTCGAAGATCTCGACCCAGCTCACCTGCATGATCCCGAAAAGGCGCAGATGCTTATCGACGACGCAGCTGACGCCGAAGACGCCGTCCCAGCCGAGCAAGACCGTCAGCCGCGCCGACGCACCAAAATCAGCGCCGAGAGCATCGCCAACACTGTGTCTCGCTTCGGTCCGCCGGAGAAACAGGACGTCTACGGCGCACTGATGGCCATGATCGACATGGTCAGATCGAACCCGGCCAGCCCGCTGCGCAGCCCCGGCGTGCAGGTGAACCTGATGGTGAACCAGGAAGGGGGTTGCTGGATGCCCGAAAACCGCGCAGCCCGGTCCGAAGATGTGCGAAGCTACCTGGCCAACGCGATGGTGCGCCTGCACCTGCTGGACAAAAATGGACTCACTATCAACGTCGGGCGCTCCCAGCGGTTCGCAACGGACGGCCAAGTGCAGGCTCTGCTCGCGGTATGGGGCTATCAGTGCGCGATGCCCGGGTGCTCCCACCGCCGGTTCATCGAGATACACCACCTCAGGGAATGGGAATTCGGCGGGAGGACCGACATGGATAACCTCATCCCACTGTGCTCGAGCTGCCACTCGCAGGTAAGCCACGGCGTGATCACCATCGAGAGTGCGGGGCCCGACCTGATTTTCACGTTTAACGACGGGGCGCGGTTCGTCTCACGCGGCCGGGGGCTACCCAGGCGGATGGACTTCGTTACCGGATCGTCATTCGACGGGTGACGGGATTGGTGTTCGGCGTTCAGGGTGGTGCACAGTGGTGGGCATGAATCGCTGGGTGCTGCACATCGACATGGATGCGTTCTACGCGTCCTGCGAGCAGCTGACCCGGCCCACGCTGCAGGGCCGCCCCGTGCTGGTCGCCGGCGTATCCGGGCGCGGTGTTGTCGCCGGGGCGAGCTACGAGGCGCGAAAATACGGCGCCCGCTCGGCGATGCCGACGCACCGTGCAGCGCGCCTCGTCGGCAGCAAGGCAGTGCTCGTCTCACCGCGACGGCCCGTCTACGCCGCGGCGTCGCGCCGGGTGTTTGAGGTGATTGGCAGACACGTCGACGTGGTAGAGCAGCTCTCCATCGACGAGGCGTTCATGGAGCCAGCAGACCTTGTCGGGGCGAGCCCCGAGGAGGTTGAGGAGTGGTCGAACGGGCTGCGGGCGGCGATTAAGGAGGAAACGGGGTTGCCCAGCTCTATCGGGGCGGGACCCGGTAAGCAGTACGCGAAGATCGGCTCGGGGCGCGCGAAACCGGACGGTGTGTTTGTCATCCCGCACGACAGGCAGCTGGAGATTTTGCACCCGATGCCGGTCAACGCGCTGTGGGGAGTCGGCCCCGTGACTGAGACCAAGTTGCTCGCCGCGGGGATTGAAACGATCGGCGATCTGGCACGCTTGAGCGAAAAGGAGCTAGACATCGCCATCGGCGGGGCGGTAGGCAAGCAGCTGTGGTGGCTGGCGCGCGGGGTAGACGAGCGCCCAGTTGCACCGCGTGCCGTGTCCAAACAGATCTCCTCGGAGCACACCTACCCGCAAGACCTGAGCACCGCCGCGGAAGTGGACGCTGCTCTGGAGCGTGCGGCTGCAGAATCCCACCGACGGCTGCGCAAGGACGGCCGCGGCGCGCGCACGGTGACGGTGAAGCTGCGGATGGCGGATTTCCGCATTGAGTCCCGCTCGGCGACCCTGCCGTACGCAACCGACGACGCGGAGACGCTGCTCGCCACCGCGTTTCGCATCGTGCGTTACCCGGATGAGGTGGGGCCGATCCGCCTCGTGGGGGTGTCCTACTCCGGCCTCGAGGACACGCTGCAGGACGTGCTGTTCCCGGAGCTGGACCAGGCGATTGTGAAGCCGGCGCCCGTGACCGCGGATTACGAAACCGGCGTCAGCGACCACGAAACCCGCTTCGACACCGAGGCGCAGGAGGAAGCGGCACCGACGCAGGGGATCTGGCGCGCCACGCAAGACGTCTTTCACCCGGACTATGGGCACGGCTGGGTGCAGGGGGCGGGCAAAGGCTGGGTCACGGTGCGGTTTGAAACCCGCGCGACTGGGCCAGGCAGGATTCAGAGCTTGCGAGCGGATGACCCAGCATTGCAGCCGGCGGACCCGCTTGACTCCCTGGACTGGGACGACTGGTTCTCACAGCAGTGAGCGGGGGTTTACCCCTGTCGCCAGCGCGGTCGCCAGAGCGATTCGCGCCTGGCCTGCGCTGAGGTAGCCCGCCGGAAGCGCGCCGAGGCTCCCAAGCGTCGAGCCGCCCCCCGCGCCCCCGTACGCGAACGAGACCTCGCCGTACGGCACTGAGGTCGCGACCACTACCGGCACCCCGCGGCGCAGTATCTTTGCAACCGCTTTGCCCATCTTGGCTGACACGTTGCCGGAACCGAGGGCTTCCAGTACGAGCCCGTCGATAGGCGGTAGTGCATTGATGAGCGCGTCGTCGGCGCCGGCCCACGCCCGGATGATGGGGACGCGTACACCCTCGAGTGGGGCGGGCGGAACCGCCATGGGGCGGGGCAGCACGCGCGGGCTCGTGAGGGTGAACGCATCCCCGGCGGTGGTCTGTGTTTTCAGCAGCCCGCGCGCCGGAAGGGTCGCGCCCGCGAAATGCACCATCACGCCGCGGCTGTGCGTGGTGGCGGCGGCCTCGATGGCGCCGCGCAGGTTGGCTGGGCCGTCCGGGGTGGGATGATCCGCCGGCCGCATCGCACCGGTGAGCACTACTGGGCGGCGGTCCGAGTGGACGAGGTCCAGTGCGAGCGCCGTCTCAGCCATGGAGTCGGTGCCGTGGGTGACCACGACCCCGGAGACGTCACCGTCGCTAAGCAAATCCCGCACAACGGCGCGCAGCAGGTCCACTTCGCGCAGGCCCATGGACGAAGAATCCAGGCTGGCAATGTCAATGGCGCGCACGTGACGGGTGGTGCCGCAGGACGCGATGAGCTCATCTGCGGACAGTGTCGGGACGAGTGCTCCGCAAGCATCTTTGGTCGAGGCGATCGTGCCGCCGGATGAGATAACTACCACGCTCATGCAGACAGAGTGCCAGAAGCGAGCGGGTGTGCAGTAACGTGAAGCCGGAGATTTACGCTATGCAAGGAGATCTACGTGAAAGCACCGAAACTTGTCGCAGCCGCGGCCGCCGCTGGACTTGCACTGGGCCTGGCGGCTTGCTCCGAGGATTCGGACACACCTGAAACCACGACTGAAACCAAGGCGGTGACCTCCGAGGCCGCGCCAGCAGCGGAGATGCCCACGGCGGAGGAGCTCAACGCCGTGCTCCAGCGCGCGGCGGACCCGAACTTGCCTATCTCGGAGCGTGCGAACACGGTGCAGGGCGGCGAGACCTCCCCGGAGTTGTTTGATCTGATGACGCAGTCGCAGCAGCAATCCGGCGCGAACTTCCAGGTGGTCAACCCGGTGCTGCCGGGCTACACCGCCGACTCCGTGCTGGCCACCGTGAGCTTCACCCGCCCAGACGCCGAATCCCAGCTGGCGGAAGACGTGGAGTTTGTCCACGAGGACGGCAACTGGAAGATCTCCCAGAGCTGGGCCTGCTTCCTGGTCAGCAACACGCTCGCCCCGGAGCAGGTGCCGGACATGTGCAAGACCAACGCTCCCGCGGCTCCTGAGGCGCCTGCAGAGACACCCGCCGCTCCGGAAGCCCCGGCTGAGGCGCCGGCAGCGCCGAGCCTCTAACTACTCGACGCCGTACTGCACCGCGCGGGTGATGTCCTGGACCACCCGCGCTTTTTCGTCCCCGCCGTAGATGAGGCGGGTAGTCCAGGCGGACTGGCCGGATACCGGCAGTGGACGGGACAGGTCCACCACCAGCTGCCCTTGCGAGGTGGTGCTGGCTGATTTAACTTTCACGTCCTGCCCGTCGACGGCCACGCTGTCGCGCTGAGGACGCTCTTCAACTGCCACATCAAGCGTCAACCTGTCCCCATCGCGGGAGACCAGGGTGTAGGTGGTGATGCGCGACGTTGCTGCATCACCGGCGACGCGTCGCTCGACCGACCAGCTCGCGCCGGGCCCGATCGGCTCATCCGGGAAAATGACTGCGTTGTTGACAAGGGCGAGTAGCGCGGTTTCCACCTGCTGCAGGCCGCGTTCCGGTGCGCCGTCAGGAGCGAGCAGCTTCAGGCTGGAAATGCTCCCTGAGTCGTCGGCGCGCCAGCTCATGTGGAACCCCTCGGCGGCCGCAACGTCTTGTCCCACGTCCAAATTGGAGTGCTTGCCGGAGCCGGCGGTGAAGTCGATGCGCGTGTCGGCATCCTCCTCACCGTCCTCCGGCGCCGGGGCCTCGGTGCTTTCGGCGGCCAGTGGCAGGGTGGTTGTGTCCACGTCGCCGCCCGCGGGTGCCTCTGGCGCAGTACTATCGCCGGACTTCGCGACGTGCTGGTCCACGCCGGAGGAAACGGCGACGGTGGTGTCCCATTCGCCGTCGGGGAAGTAGCGCACCTCCTGGGGGTTGTCACCGGGGTTGAGGAGGGTGACCGAAGGGGCGTCGATAGGAAATGCCGGTACCCCGGCCACTGGGTCGTCGTCGGAGGGGGAACATGCGGTCAGAGTGAGAGCAAGGCCGGCGGCGGCGGTGATTGTGCGGAGGCTGCGGAACATTCCTCCGAAGCTACCTGGCCCGGGTGCCACCGGCTAAAGTGATACGGCGATGGATCACGCAACTCTTCCGGCAAGACCCGCACATACAGCACCGCGCCACCTCGGCCTCGTAGTGGCCGTCATGCTCGCTGTCGCGGCAGTGGACCAGCTGATTAAGCAGTTCATGCTGGGATGGCTGGAGCCCGGCGTGGCGCAGCCAGTGATCGAGGACTGGTTCCGCTTCTACCTGCTATTCAATTCCGGCGCGGCGTTCTCCATGGGGGAAGACTTCACCTGGGTGTTCACAGCGATCCAGCTCGCCTTTGTCGTCGGCGCGTTGTGGTTTGCGCCGCGGATGGACAACCGGTGGGAAGTGCTCGGTCTGGCGTTGGTGGCTGGAGGAGCGCTGGGCAACCTGTGCGACCGGCTATTCCGGGACCCCGGCTTCTGGTTCGGCCACGTGGTGGACTACATCTCTGTGGGCGACTTCGCGGTATTTAACCTCGCCGACGCCGCAATCACCGTCGGTGTGGGCGTGTTCATTCTGGCCACGCTCGCAACCGAATTGAGGGGAGCCGGCGATGAGCGGTGAGTTTCGGGCTCTGCCCGTGCCCGAAGGGCTCGAAGGCATGCGGGTTGACGCGGCTATTGCCAAACTGTTCGGCGTCTCCCGAGCCGTCGCAGCGGAAATGGCCGCAGAGGGCGATGTGCTCGTCGATGGCGCGGCAGCGCAGAAATCCGACCGTGTCGCGTCGGGCGCGATGCTGGAAGTCACCCTGCCGGAGCCGAAGCGCACCCCTCAGCCGGTGACGGAACTCGTGGAGGGTCTGGAGATTCTCTACCACGACGCCGATGTCATCGCGGTGGACAAGCCGGTGGGCGTGGCTGCGCACCCCACACTCGGATGGGAAGGCCCCGATGTCGTGGGCGGCCTGCAAGCGATGGGCTTTACCCTGCCGGATGCCGGGCCGCCGGAGCGCCAAGGCATCGTGCAGCGCCTCGACGTGGGAACCTCCGGCGTGATGGTCGTGGCCGCCAGCGTGCCCGCGTACTCCGCCCTTAAACGCGCCTTCAAAGAGCGGACGGTGGATAAGACCTACCACGCGCTGGTCCAGGGGTTGCCCGACCCAATTGAGGGCACGATCGATGCGCCCATTGCTCGCCACCCCTCGGCGGGTTGGAAGTTCGCCGTCGCGCACGGTGGCCGGCCCAGCGTGACGCACTACAGCGTCATCGAGGCGTTTCGGCGCGCAAGCCTGATGGATATTCACTTGGAAACCGGCCGCACCCACCAGATCCGTGTCCACATGTCCTCCGTGGGGCACCCGTGCGTGGGCGATCCGATGTACGGTTCCGACCCCAATCTGGCCCGCGAACTCGGCTTGAAGCGGCAGTGGCTGCACGCCACCAAATTGGGCTTCACCCACCCGCGCACCGGCGAGTACATGGAGGTCGTGTCGGACTACCCCGACGATTTGCGCGCTGCGCTGGAGAAGGTTCGGCAGGGCTAAATGCGGGCGGCGATCGTTGCTGCGGCGGCGCTTGTGGTCGCTGGTTTTTGGGCGGTGGGTGTCGCCGTGCCCCCGAAGCCGCCAGTGCCGCAGGGAGATGAGCTCGGCCCGCTGCCGGGCGAATCCACCCAGGCGTACGTGCAACGGGCGGAGGGAACCCTCGACCACGAGGACGCCTCGTTTTCGCTGGTCACGTTCGCCCTCCCCCTCGACGCGCCTGCAGCGGTGGCGGCGCTCCAGCCGGCCCCGCGCGTGAGCGCACTCGTTGTTGCCGGCGAGGCTCCGATCGTCGTCCCGGAGCCGTCGCCAGGCAGCTCGCGTATCGACGTCCTCCGGGCCGCCACCACGCAACCCCTCACCAGCGCCGTGGTGTACGCCACGCGAGAAGAGCTCCGTCGGATCACGGACGATTACCGCGTGCTTGCAGTGGAAATGCTGCCGGCTGATGCGGTGTGGGGTGCCTTCACACTCACCCGGTCAGCGACGGGTGGACGTGTATAGTTTTGCAACGTTGCATGCAGGCCCCTTACGCGAGGAGATCTCTTGACTTCCCACACCGACAGCTCGACCGCACGCAGGCGTTTTACTCGCGCGGGGCTTGCGCTAGTGACCACTTCGACGCTCCTTCTCGGCGCCTGCGGCTTCGGCGGCGGTGACAACGACGCCGATGGGGACGGCCTGAAGCCGGGCGACTACACGGTGGCCTCCAATGAGGGAGTCTCAGATAGCGTTGTGGTCAACGGGACGATTGAACCGGTTCGCTCCGTGAACATCACGACCCCGGTGCAGTCCGAGGTGGAAAAGGTGGCAGTGAAGGCGGGCGACCGCGTCCAGCCGGAGCAGTTTTTGGCATCCCTCAACTCCGAGCAGCTCGAGCGCCAGCTGGAGGTCCAGCAGAAGCAGCAGGCGAACGCGCAGGCCGATGCGCAGGCGGCGGTGGACCAGCTGCAATCCCAACTCAACGCCTACCAGGCGGGGTTGGATAACGGCACAAACCCCACGATCCGGGCTGCTCAGGCGCAGCTGAACCAGGCGCAGGCGGCCTATAACGCCGCCGTCGCCGCAAACGGCGGAGCTCGTTTGGTCAATCGTGGCGTGGACGCCATCGAGCGCGCTGCCGGCGGCATCTCCTCGCACTTGCCGGGTGTGCGGACCGCTGCGCCGGTGCAGCCGCCGGTGCCGGCGCCGGTGCCGGCGCCCGGTGTGGTGGCGCCGCCCGAGGTGGTGGGTGCCCCTGCTGCTCCCGCCGCGCCGAACCAAGGCGTGAGTCAAGGTAACACCGGCGGTGTGACCGCGGACCAACTCGCGCAGCTCACGGCCGAGAACGGCGGCGCTGCTGCGAGCGTGGCAGTGAGCACCGACGAAGCGTACGCGGCGTTGGAAGAGGCGAAAGCCAACCTCGCTGCTGCGCAGGCACAGGCCGCTCAGGAGCGCGACCAGCTGCAAGCGGAGCTGGATTCGGCGTGGCGCCAGGCGGAGGCGGCTCAGCTCGGCGACGGCGACGGCACCCTGGAGTACCAGGTGCGCGAATCCACGGTGTACGCGCCGCTGGCGGGCCTGGTCACGAGCGTGGACGTGCGAGAAGGCGACATTCCGCAAGGCAAACTCATGACGATCGCGGATGATTCCCGCCTGGTGATCCGCACCGATGTGCGCGAGGCGGACATTCCCAACATTGCGGAGGGCGACCGCGTGGAGTTCACCTCCACCGCCACTGGAAAGAAGAAGTTCAACGGCCGGGTTTCCCGGATTGCCCCGGCGGCCGATTCGGTCTCCGGTGGGAACCAGAATCCGGCCATAGAGATGGGTGGCCAGGCGGCCAAGTCCAGCGAGGTCACGTTCCCCGTTGAAATTGAGATCACCGGCGACAAAGAGGGCCTGCTCCTCGGCGGCAGTGCGCGCGCCGAGATCATCACGGCCGAGGCCAAAGACGCCCTGAATGTCCCGCTGGATGCGGTCTACGGCGAGGACAAGGACCAGAAGGTGCTGGTGCTGGCCACTGAGGACGACGACGCGACCACCGGCACGGTGGAGGAGCGTGCGGTGCAAACGGGCGCGTCCAACGACGTTGACATCGCAGTGACGGGCGGCGACCTCAAGCCGGGCGACATCGTGATCAACTGGCCGGACGAGTACACGGGCCGCATCGGTGAGAAGGTCGAGATCAACGACCCGAACTTCGATGGGGAGAAGGTGCGCGAGGCCCGCGAAAAGAAGGAACGCACCACGGCCACGGTGACGGTCACTAGTACCCGCCGGGCCGCCGAGGAGCAGTAGATGACTGCGCCCACCTCCTCAGTCAAGCACAGTGGCATGGCCGATTCCGGCCTGCTCATCGACATGCGCAACGTGGTCAAGACGTACAACGAGGGCGAGCCGAGTGAGCTCACCGTGCTGCACGGTATCGACTTCTTCGCGGATCAAGGCGAGTTCGTCTCCATTGTTGGACCATCCGGCTGCGGCAAGTCCACGTTGATGAACCTGATTGGCATGCTGGACCGCCCGACAAACGGGGCCTACGCCTTCAACGGCGAGCCGGTCTATGCAAAGGAAGACAAGGAACTCGCGGCCTACCGCAGCCAGAACATCGGCTTCATTTTCCAGAACTTCAACCTGATCGGCCGGATCGATGCACTGCAGAACGTGGCGATGCCGATGATGTACGCCGGCGTGGAGCGCAAGGAACGCGAGGAGCGCGCAGCTGAGCTGCTCAACCGCATGGGCATGGGCGACCGCCTCCACCACAACCCGAATGAGCTTTCAGGTGGGCAGAAGCAGCGCGTTGCCATTGCGCGCAGCCTCGCCAACGATCCTGACCTGCTGCTGGCGGACGAGCCGACCGGCGCCCTGGATTCCAAAACCGGCCGCATGGTGATGGACCTGTTCCACGAGCTCAACCAGGACCTCGGCAAGGCCATCGTCTTCATCACCCACAACCCCGAGCTGGCGGAGGAGACCGGGCGAGTGGTGGAAATGATGGACGGGCGTATCGCGGCCGTGCGCGAACCGGAAGGCGCGAAGTAGATGAACATCCGGGAATCCGTGCGGTTGGCCGTATCCAGCCTGAACACGAACAAGCTGCGTTCGCTGCTCACACTTTTGGGCATCATCATCGGCATCATGGCCGTGATCATCATCATGACGCTCGGCCGTGCGCTGGAAAATGATGTGATGGGCGGTCTTGAGGACGCCGGCACGACGACCTACCCGGTCATGATCCACGAGCGCGCGGAGGAAGGGGAAGGCTCCGACGACCCGTTCGCGGGTTTCAGCTTGGCCCCGCCGTCGGACGAGCGCGACGGCATGACCATCGACGAGCTCAATGAACTCGCCGCCGCCTTCCACGGCCGCGTGCAGGGCGTGGATATCGACACCTCCAGCGACGGCGAGGCAGCCCTCGATGACACCACAGCCAGCGTCAGTGTCAATCCGGTGCTTGCGGCGTCGCTCGATATCCGCAGCCTGAACGTCCAGTACGGCCGCGGCATCTCGCAGGACATGATCGATAGCCAACGGCCCGTGGCGGTGGTGTCGCCCGGGCTGGTGGAAGCGCTGTTTGACGGCGATGCGACCTCGGCCCTCGGCTCCCGCTTCGATGTCGAGGTGAACAACAACACCAGCGTGTTCACCATCGTCGGTGTGCTGGAGGAAACCGGTGACAGCCCAGCGTTCGGCCAATCCGCGTTCGCGCAGATCTACATCCCCATCACGTCGGCTGAGCGGGTCGGGATGGAAGTCGACTGGGTGCCGTCGTTTAGCGTTCGCTCCGCGGCGAACGAAGACCCGGAAGTGTTCCGCAACGACCTGCAGTCCTATCTAGACCGGAAGTACGCCGGAAATGAGGACTACGAGGCTGAGGTGTTCGACATCTCCGCGAGCCTCGAGGGGCTGACCACCATCTTCCGTACCCTGTCGACGGTGCTGTCCGCGATCGGCGGCATTTCGCTTCTCGTCGGCGGCATCGGGGTGATGAACATCATGCTCATTACGGTCACTGAGCGCACTCGCGAAATCGGAGTACGCAAGGCCCTCGGCGCCACGCAGAGCGACATCCGTGTGCAGTTCATCGTGGAGGCGATGCTGGTGTGTCTCATCGGCGGCATTATCGGGGTGATCCTCGGCGGCGCGGTCGGCTTGATCGCAAGCTCCGCGGTGCTGGAGATGACGTGGCCGCCGCTGAGCGCGGTGCTCTTCTCGCTGCTGTTCTCGCTGGCAACCGGCGTGTTCTTCGGCGCGTACCCCGCGTCGAAGGCGGCGAAGATGCAGCCTATCGACGCGCTCCGCTACGAATAACCGAACAGGGTTTCGGGGAGATCCGCCGGTGTCGGCGTGCCGTCTAAGATGACCCGCATGGCCAAAAAATCCTCCTTTGTGCACCTGCATAACCACACAGAATTTTCCATGTTGGACGGCATGGCCAAGGTGGATCTTCTGGCGGAGGAAGTCTCCCGCCAGGGCATGCCCGCGGTTGGCATGACCGACCACGGCAACATGTTCGGCTCCAATGCGTTTTACCGCCGCATGGTTGACGCGGGCGTGAAGCCGATCATCGGGATCGAGGCGTACATGGCGCCGGAATCCCGGTTCAACAAGAAACGCGTGCTGTGGGGCACGCCGGACCAGAAGCCGGACGACGTCTCCGCCTCGGGCGCGTATCTGCACCAGACCATGCTGGCGGAAAATGCCACCGGTCTGCGCAACCTGTTCAAGCTGTCCTCCCTGGCCTCGTACGAGGGCCAACTTGGCAAGTGGCCACGTATGGACGCGGAGCTGATCGCTGAACACGCCGACGGGATCATCGCCACCACGGGCTGCCCCTCGGGCGATGTGCAGACGCGCCTGCGTCTGGGTCAGTACGACGCGGCGTTGGAGGCCGCGGCGATGTGGCAAGACATTTACGGCAAAGACAATTACTTCCTCGAGCTGATGGATCACGGGCTGCACATCGAGCGGCGTGTGCGCGAGGACCTGCTTCGCATCGGCGAGGCGCTGGACTTGCCTCCGCTGGTTACCAACGACTGCCACTACGTCCTGGAGTCCCAGGCTCCGGCGCACGAGGCGATGCTGTGTGTGCAGACCGGTAAGACGCTGCTGGATCCGGACAGGTTCAAGTTCGACGGCACGGGTTACTACATCAAGTCCGCTGAGCAGATGCGCGACTTGTGGGATTCCACCGTGCCTGACGGCTGCGACAACACGCTGTGGATCGCGGAGCGCGTGGGCGACTACGGCGAGCTGTGGGAGGAGCACCCGCACGACCGGATGCCCATCGCCGACGTACCGGAGGGCCACACCCCGACAACGTGGTTGCGGGAGGAAGTGCTGCGCGGGCTGAAGGACCGCTTCGACGGGGGAGAGGTGCCTGAGGAGTACCTCAACCGCGCAAGTTACGAAATCGACGTCATCGACATGAAGGGCTACCCGTCCTACTTCCTCATCGTCGCCGAGCTGATCAAGCACGCCCGCGAGGTCGGCATTCGTGTGGGGCCCGGCCGTGGCTCGGCGGCCGGCTCTCTGGTCGCCTACGCGCTCACCATCACCAACATCGACCCGATGGAGCACGGGCTGCTGTTCGAGCGCTTCCTTAACCCCGAGCGCCCGTCCGCGCCGGATATCGATATCGACTTTGACGACCGCCGCCGCGGCGAGATGATCACCTACGCCGCTGAGCGCTGGGGCGAGGACAAGATCGCCCAGGTGATCACGTTCGGCACGGTGAAGACGAAACAGGCCATCAAGGACTCGGCGAAGGTGAACTTCGGTCAGCCCGGGTTCCAGATGGCGGACCGCATCAACGGCGCGCTGCCCCCGGCGATCATGGCCAAGGACATCCCGCTGTCGGGCATCACCGACCCTGAGCACGACCGGTACGCGGAGGCCGCGGAGGTGCGCTCGCTCATTGAGACCGACCCCGACGTGGCGAAGATCTACGAGACTGCGCGCGGGCTGGAAGGCGTGGTCAGGCAAGCAGGCGTGCACGCATGTGCCGTGATCATGGCGTCGGTGCCGCTGATGGAGCACATCCCGATGTGGAAGCGCCCAGCCGACGGCGCGATCATCACTGGCTGGGATTACCCGGCGTGCGAGGCCATCGGTCTGTTGAAGATGGACTTCCTGGGCCTTCGCAACCTCACCGTGCTCGGCGACGCGTTGGAAAACGTACAGAAAAACCGCGGCGAGACCATCGACCTCGAGGCGCTCGACACCGACAACCAGGCCGTGTACGAGCTTCTGTCGCGCGGCGACACCCTGGGCGTGTTTCAGCTCGACTCTGGTGGCATGCAAGAACTGCTCAAGCGCATGAAGCCGACGGGCTTCAACGACATCGTGGCGTCTCTGGCCCTGTACCGCCCCGGCCCGATGGGTGTCAACGCCCACTGGGACTACGCGGACCGCAAGAACGGGCGCAAGCCGATTACACCGATCCACCCGGAACTGGAAGAGCCGCTCAAGGACATCCTCGACGAGACGTACGGCTTGATCGTCTACCAAGAGCAGATCATGAACATCTCGCAGAAGGTGGCCAACTACACGGCCGGCCAAGCGGACGGCTTCCGCAAGGCCATGGGTAAGAAGAAGCCCGAAGTCTTGGCCAAGGAGTACGAAACGTTCTCCGCGGGCATGTTCGCAAACGGCTACTCCAAGGAGGCGGTGGACGCACTTTGGGGCACGATCGAGCCGTTCGCGTCCTACGCGTTCAACAAGTCCCACGCCGCGGGATACGCGCTCGTGTCCTACTGGACCGCCTACATGAAGGCGAACTACACCGCCGAGTACATGGCCGCGCTGCTGACCTCTGTGGGCGACAAGAAGGACAAGTCGGCCATCTACCTGTCCGATTGCCGCCACTTAGGTATCAGCGTGCTGCAGCCGGACATCAACCAGTCCGAAGAGAACTTCATCGCTGTCGGCGACGACATCCGTTACGGCCTCGCCGCCGTGCGCAACGTCGGCGCCGAGGTGGTGGAGTCCATCAAGAAAACCAGGAAAGAAAAGGGGAACTTCACCAGTTTTTCCGACTACCTGGACAAGATCGAGCTGCTGGCTTGCAACAAGCGCATCACGGAATCGCTGATCAAGGCAGGAGCATTCGATTCCCTCGAGCACCCCCGCAAGGGCCTCATGCTCATCCAAGAGGACGCAGTGGACTCGGTACTGTCCACCAAGAAAGCCGCAGACAAGGGCCAGTTCGACCTCTTCGCAGGCTTGGGCGGCGACGGCGGGGCAGAAAACGCGGCCTTTGCCATAGAGGTGCCGGACGACGAATGGGATCGGAAGCATAAACTCGCGCTGGAGCGCGAAATGCTCGGCTTGTACGTCTCGGGCCACCCGCTCGACGGCTTCGAAGAGGCGATTGACGCGCAGACCGACACCCAGCTGACCACCATCCTCTCCGGGGAATTGCGCAACGGTGCCGAGGTGACTATCGGTGGCTTGATTTCGTCGGTGGACCGCCGATTCTCTAAGAAAGACGGCTCGCCGTGGGCCATCGTGACTATCGAGGACCACCACGGTGCTCAGGTGGATGTGCTCCTGTTCAACAAGGTATACGCCCTCGTTGCGCCGCAAATTGTTGAAGACAACATCATTTTGGTCAAAGCGCACGTATCCATCCGAGACGATCGAATGAGCCTCTTTGGCGACGACGTAAAGGTGCCTGAACTCGGCCCCGGCAACGGAGCTGGCTTGCCGCTGCGGCTGACCATGCGCACGGATCAGTGCACTGTCGACACCATTGCCAAGCTCAAGCAGGTGCTTGTCAATAACCCGGGCGACTCGGATGTGTACTTGAACCTGGTCAACGGCGAACACAGTCAGCTGATGATCCTGGGCGAACACTTGCGCGTCACTAGGTCGGCGAGCTTGATGGGGGACCTCAAAGCGACGCTGGGGGCCGGAATTTTGGGGTAACGGCCATAGCGCGACGATGATGCCCGCCTGGCGAGTTGCCGGGCGGGCATCGTTATCGGGTTGAGGGTTACAGGAATGCCTTGGTAGCCAGCTTCAGACATGCTGCAGACCAGGGACGGCATCAGCGAGCACTACAAGCGCTACCACGACAGTGCTGATTCCGGTGACCCGGACGGAAATCTTCGCGATGGCCTTAAGAGCCGCATCCTCGTACGAGGGCGGCTGCATCCACTCCGGAGCAGCGTTCTTCGGCTTCTTTGGCTTGGGAGTCGACGGTGTCGTTTCGGCGACGAGGGAGTCCACCTGGAACACGGTGGGGGTGCCCGAAACCTCGTTGCCGACGATGAGCAGGTTGTGGCCGTTCGGGGAGTCTGTGGCAGACACAAATGCCGACCCCTCCGCGCCGAGGTCGCCGACCTTGCTCAAGCCGGCCTGCAATGCGTCGTCCTGGGTCGCAGCGGCAACGTCAGTAGGCAGCTTGAGGACAGAGACGCTGCCCCCCGGATCGTAGGAGTAGTCCTCGGCGGGCTCGCCCTCATTCGCCACCAGCGCGTATGCGCCGTCCGGGGTGATGGTGACAATGTCGGGAAGCGCACCGACGCCAACTCGGCCGAGGACGGCACCAAGCTCGTCCGCGCTGGCATCGAAGCTGATCAGCTCGCCGTTGTCCGTTTTATTCTCCGGCTCGACGGTGGCCACCGCTAGGCCGTCGCGTCGCACCGCGACAGAGTTGATGGTGGTGTTCCCGCCGCCGGAGACCTCGCTGACCTTTGTGGGTGTGGCCGGGTTGGAGGGGTCAACGCCGTACGAACCGAGCGCCGAGATAGCGGCCGTAGCGCCGTCAGCGATCTGTTTTACAGGTAAGTCGACGACGGCTGCCCCGGCGTGTTGCGTCAGGTTGAGCGTGAGTGCGGTGGCGCAGGCGGCAGCGAGGCCGGTGCGGGAAACGGTAGACGGTGACATCGGCAAACCTTTCAATTGCGCCGGACGAAGCAATACGTGCTTATGTGCACCGGTTGGAAATAGGCAGAAAGTTTCGGTCAGGTGGCGTGGAAGTGAACGACGGCGGCAGGCGTAAACTCCCTAACCATGCGCACAGGCACTACAGATCAGTCCGATGCCACTTTCGACGCTGTCCGCGCAGCCGATATCCGGTTCGCGCAAGGGCGAATCTCGTCGGTGATTTCGCCTACCCCGCTGCAGTACTGCCCGCGTCTGTCTGAGCTGTACGGCGTGGAGGTCTACCTGAAGCGCGAGGACCTGCAAGACGTGCGCTCGTACAAGATCCGCGGCGCCTATTACGGCATCTCCCGGCTCAACGAGGACGAGCGGGCAGCCGGTGTCGTCGCGGCCTCCGCCGGCAATCACGCTCAGGGCGTCGCGTACGCCTGCCGCGCCATGGGGATCCAGGGCAAGATCTTCGTGCCCAAGCCCACTCCGAAGCAGAAGCGGGACCGCATCCGTGTGCACGGCGGTGATGCCATCGAGCTGGTGGTGACGGGCAACACGTTCGATGAGGCGGCGCAGTCCGCCCGGGAAGACGCCACAGACCGCGGCGCGACGGTGATCGAGCCGTTCGATTCCCGCGACACGGTGATCGGCCAGGGCACCGTCGCCGCGGAAATCGTCGCCCAGCTTGCAAGCATGGGCAAGGAGCTGGATACGGTGCTCGTCCCGGTGGGCGGCGGCGGGCTCATTTCCGGCGTGGTGTCCTACCTGGCGGATATGTCCCCGGCGACAAAGGTAGTGGGGGTAGAGCCGAAAGGTGCGGCGTCGCTAGGCGCGGCACGCGCGGCGGGGGAGCCGGTGACCTTGGAATCCATCGACCCATTCGTGGACGGCGCCGCGGTCAAGCGCATCGGCGACATCCCCTGGCGCATCGTTAACCAGCACGAGGACTCGATCACGCTGTACGCGGCGGACGAGGGCGCGGTGTGCACGGAAATGCTCGGGCTGTACCAGAACGAGGGCATTATCGCCGAGCCCGCTGGCGCGCTGTCCGTGGCTGGCCTGGGGCTGGCGGATGTGGCCCCGGGCTCGACGGTGGTCTGCATCATCTCCGGCGGCAACAACGACGTGCTGCGCTACGCCGAGGTCATGGAGCGTTCACTGGTGCACCGGGGCTTGCGCCACTACTTCCTGGTCAACTTCCCGCAAGAGGCCGGCCAGCTGCGCCACTTCCTCAACGACGTGCTCGGGGAGGAAGAAGACATCGTGCTCTTCGAATACCTGAAGAAAAACAACCGCGAGACAGGGGCGGCGCTCGTCGGCATTGAGCTCGAGCACGCGGAAGATCTCGGGCCGTTGCTGGAACGCATGGACGCTTCCCCCATCGGCTGCCGCCGGTTGGAGCCGGGCACCCCGGAGTACGACTTCATCGTGGCGGGCTAGGGCAGTGGAGCAGTCCTACACCCGCCCTGCGGCGGAGCTTGCCACCTCCGAGTTCGAGGTCAAACGCTCCCGGTTCATCGGCTGGGTTGCGCGCGCCGAAACCGAGGAGCAGGCGCGCGACGTCGTCCAGGCAGCCAGGGAGCGCTACCCCGACGCGCGCCACCACTGCTCCGCCTTCATCGTGCACCAGGAGGGAGCTCAGCCGATCGAGCGCTCCTCTGACGACGGGGAGCCGTCCGGCACCGCCGGCAAGCCGATGCTCGAGGTGCTCAAGGGCTCCGGGCTGCGCGACGTCGTAGCTGTGGTCATCCGCTACTTCGGCGGCATCAAGCTCGGAACCGGCGGGCTGGTCAGCGCCTACACCGAGTCCGTCACCGAGACGCTGAAGCGCGTGACACCCGTGCCCCGGGAAATCCGGGAGTTAGGCACCGTCGAGTTCCCGCACGCGGAGGCCGGGCGCATCGAGTCCGAGCTCCGTGCGGCAGGCGTCGACATCATGGACGTGTCCTACGGCCGCGCCGCCGCCTACACCCTCGCCTACGCCCCCGGAGAGCGCGACCGAATCACCACGCTGCTTGCCGCGGTCACCCACGGCGGGGCCGAGATGAAAGATGCAGGCCACCGTTGGGTCGAACGGGGCAGATAAGGCGCTACACTTAAGCCCCATGACCATGCAGCCGCGCCCCAACGACCCGATTGCTCAGCGGAAAGCCGCTGTTCGCCAGTACTCCCGCAACGCCGTCATGTGGGCCGGCGGCGGCGTCGCCGGCGGCATCGCGTTCGGGTTGATCTTCGGTTCCTGGACCATCTTCGCGCTCGGCCTGATTATCGCCGTTGCGGGCGGGTTCTCCAATTGGAACAAGGTCCAGCGCATTGTGAACCACAAGGATGAGGTCTAGTTTGACCCAGCCAACTGCGTCGGCCGTGCGCATCGACGTCTGGCTGTGGGCCGTCCGCATCTTCAAAACCCGCAGCCTAGCCGCTGAGGCTGTGCGCGCCGGGCACGTCAAAATCGACGGCAAGGCCGTCAAACCTGCCGCACAGGTGGTGCCGGGAGAGACCGTGCGCGTGTGGAAAGACCACCGCGAGCTCATCCTTGAAGTGGCGGCGACCGTGACTAAGCGGGTTGGAGCCCCGATAGCCCGGTCCTGCTACATCGACCACTCGCCGCCGCCCCCGCCGCGGGAGCTGTTTGCCGCGCCGCCGGTGCGCGACCGCGGCACGGGCCGACCGACCAAGAAAGAGCGCCGGGAGACCGACCGCTTGCTGGGCCGGCGGAAGTAGCTACTCTCCGCGCAGCAACGCTAGACGGGTGGTCAGGCGCTTGCGGCGCACCTGCGGGCGGTTGCCGGCATCCCATGTGCGTTGAATGTGCTCGGTGCCGTAACGGTTGAGCAGAAGATCGTCCACCACGCGCACCTGTCCCGGCACGAACGGGTACGACAGGGAGTTCGACAGCGCCTCGATGTCTGCCGGGTTAATCAGTTCCGCGACCTCAGAGACATGCTCTATTCCGTGGGCTCGCAACAGCTCGGTGCAGAACCGGTAGTCCCCGGCGCGTGAGAGGGGGAACTGGTTGCCTAAGAGCACCGTGAGGATGCCGGGCAGTGTCTCCGGGGAGATTTCCGCGTCAACGTCGGTGTTGACCTTCTCCTGCGGGTCGGCCACGGCAGCGATTTGGTCGAATTGCTGGTCTGCGAGCTCGATCAGGCCAGCCGCCAGGGTAAACGCGCGGTCGACTTGCGGGTCCAGCTTCTCGGCGGCGCGCTTGTAGCGGATGTCGTGCTCGAACTCCGCCCAGGCGTGCTGCAGCACGGTGCGGATTTGCACCTCGAAAACTTGACCCACGTAGTCTTCCAGTCCCTCGGACTGGTGTTCCACGCGCACGACCAAGTGGTGCGAGCCGTAGCCGAAGCCGCCCGCCACGCGCGTCTCCTCGGCCTTGTCCACGCTGCGCAACACCTCGAACTGGTCCGCCAGCAGCCGCTGCACGGCGGGGATCTCGGTCGAGTGCAGAACCGTGATGCGCGCGCCGACGATGTCCTTGATGTCGTTCCAGGGGTCCGGGTAGACCAGCTCACCGTCCGCGCGGGTCTTGCGTGCTTTTTCCTTCAACGAGGTCCACGACTTCACGCGTGCATCCACGCGGTCGAAGTTCACGCCGGCGTCGCGCATGAGCTCGTGCAGTGCGTGGCGGAAGGTTGTCGCGGCGTCCTCGTGTTCGCGCACCCAGGCGAAATACGTTGACCCGAGGCGGGCGATGGTGTCGTCCACCGCCTTGTTCCGGGGTGTGGCCGCCTTGATGCGCTGTTTTGCAGTGCTCATAACGGCGGGCTAGCTTACCTGCTCAGCAGCGCGACGGGCAGCTCGGCACACAGCTCTGCCATGGGCACGCGGCCGGAGTATGTGCGACCGCTGAAACTATCGGTCCAGATCCCGTCAGGCAACGTGACAGCAGTGCCGCGCCACCCGCCGTCCCGCTCCAGCGCCAGGGGCTCGCGGGTGGCCAAAGCGATCACTTGGGGCACGCCGTAGGCCGTGCGGGCCATGCCGACGACATGCTGGCTCGCGTCGCCCTCAGCGAACACCCCGGCGTACCCGCCGTCGAGAAACAGTTGCGGACGCTCACGCCGCAGCGCCAACGCCTCGCGCACCACGCGTTGTTTGGCAACGTCCTCCGGCGAGCCGGCGGCAGCGCTTCGCGCCGCGTAGTCCACGAACCGTCGGTTGTCCGGGTCCACCAGGGAGAAATCGAAAAACTCCGTGCCCTGGTAGGTGTCCGGGATGCCGGGGCCGACGAGCTGAAGGAGTTTGCGCCCCAACGAGACCGCCACGCCGCCGGAATGCAGCTTCAGGGCAAAACCGGCGAGCATCCGCGTCGCGGGCCCGTGGGTCAGGTGCGCGATCCATTCGGTCACCTGGGCCTCGTAGGCGAGGTCGCTGTCGTACCAGCTAGACAGCGTGTCGGCCTCGCGCACGGCCTTGACCGCATAGGCCTGCAAACGCTGGGTGAAATCCTCGGTCACCCGGCCGTCGCGCGGCCACGCACCCAGGAGGTTGTGCAGGAGAAACAGTCCGGTTGCGGTGTCAGGCGGCGGCGTCAGCGCAAAAACCTCCTCGACCAGTTGGTCGAACTCTCCCGGTAGCTCTGCGATCTCCAGCATGCGGGCACGGGTGTCCTCGCTGCGCTTGGTGTCGTGGGTAGTCAGTGTGGTCATCGTGCGGGGCCAGAGCTGCGCGCGCTCGTCCTGCAGGAGGTGGAACTCAGACGTGCTCACCCCGAAGCGGCCGGGTGCGCCGCCAACTTCCTGCAACGCCACCAGACGGCAGGCGCGGTAGAACAGGGTGTCCTCCACACCTTTGGCCATCACCGCGCCGCAGACCTGCGCGAAGCGGTGCGCAGCCTCGCCGTGCGCGGCCAAGGCAGCCGCGACAAGGTCGAGCGCCTCCGCGTCAAACCCGATCGGGCTCTGGGCCAATTTCGCAACCAGCGTCGCGGTTACTCTTGACAGCGAACGGTAGTCAGCGCGGTAAACGGGCATGCGGGCAACCAGTTCCACAAGCACCTCGGTGAGCGCTGCGTCGCTGACCTGGGAGCCTGCGGGGGAGAGGTTGTCGTGGCGCACCGCGCGCGCCAGCCGGCGTACTTCCGCGGCGAGTTCTTCCTCCGCCACGCGCGCCTTCAGCGCCCACTCGGCCACCTCGACGGCGCGCTCGTCCCAGCGGGCGCCACTGTAGCGGTACGCCGTGTCGCCGAGTTGCCCCGCCGCGTCTGGGTTGATAAACACACCGTCGAACTCGCGCAGTGCGTCGTAGCCGGTGGTGCCATCAATGTTCAGCCGCGGGTCCAACGGCTCGTCGGCGGCGAGGATCTTCTCCACGATCAGCCAGGCGTCGTGTCCGACGAGTTCGCGCAAGCGGGTGAGGTAGCCGAAGGGGTCGGTTAGGCCGTCGGGGTGGTCGACGCGAACGCCGTCGATAAGCCCCTCGCGCACGAGCTTGCGGAGTGTGGCGTGGGTGGCGTCGAAGACGCTTTCGTCTTCCTGGCGCACGCCGGCGAGGCCGTTGATGGAGAAGAAGCGGCGGTAGGAAATGATGCCGTCGCGCCAGTACATGAGCCGGTAGTGCTGCCGGTCGTGGACCGCCACCGGATCGTCGTCGAGCCCGGCGTAGCTCCCGGGCGCGAGCGGGAAGACGTGGTCGTAGTAGGTGAGCACGTCCTCGCCGTCGATGCGCGACAGCGCGATCGCCGCAGCGTCGTCGGTCGAGCCCAGCACCGGCAGGCCCAGCTTGCCGTCGGCACCGTTGTCCTGGGCCCAGTCGATGTCGAAGAAGTGGGCGTAGTCGGAGTCTTTTCCGTGCTTCAACACGTCCCACCACCACGGGTTGCGGCGCGGGACCTCGACCCCGAGGTGGTTCGGCACGATGTCCACCACCAGGCCGAGGCCCGCCTCGTGCGCAGTGCGGGCGAGCAGACGCAGGCCGTCAATGCCGCCGAGCTCCGGGTTGACCACCGTGGGGTCGATCACGTCGTAGTTGTGGTTCGACTCCGGCGCCGAAGCGAAGATCGGGGAGAGGTACAAATGCGACACCCCCAGGCTAGCCAAATACGGCACGATGTCGGCCGCCTGCGCGAAGCCGAACTCGCGGCCGTCAGGGTCGGCGTGGGGCCCGCGGAGCTGAAGGCGGTACGTGGAGGTAATCGCGCGTTTCACCCCTCACACCCTAATGCGAATCCGCGGATCGCATCAGGGGAAAGCCTACGGAGTACGTCCACACATCCGCACCCGGCAGGCGCGCGGAGAGCTCCGATGCATCGGCGTCGAAGACGAACAACTCGCGCCCGTCGCGGCTGGCGTACACCAGCCCGGTGCCTGGCCGCAGCACTGCCTCGAAGTGCCGGTGCAGCAGCGAAAACGGCCGCGGGTGGGCGAGCCACGATGCCGCCGGGATACCGTGGCCGTCCACCTCGAAGCCGTGGGGAAGGTCGGTGCCGCCGAGGGTCACGGAGGGACAACGGACAAGGAATTCCGCGCCGTGCGGGCGCTGCGCCTTCTCGGTCAACTGCGCCGCCGCCGCGTTCCACAGCTGGTGCGCGCTAAACCCTGCAGCGCCGATGTCCTGGTGCGTCAGGCCGGTGCCGGAGGGCGAGTCGAACATGCACACCAGCCCCGGGGACAGACTGATGTAGGCGGTGGAGGCCGCGAACCCGGCCTGGATGCAGGCGCGGGATCCGGCGCTGTCGAGATGCGCGAGGCGCAACGTCACCCCGTCGAGGCGAGCAGGAGCAGTGGCTGTCAGGTGCATGCCTACTTAGACGCGCCCGACGCCCGCGCGGTTCCCCGCGGCGAGGAAAACCCGCCGCGGCCGTTACTCGCTCAGCCCTAGCACCTCAAGCAGCTTGTCAGCGGGCCAGATCTGGATGTCCTGGCCCTTGTCGTTCAGCTCGCGCGCCCGCTTCTCCTTCGAGGTCATTGTGGCCCACTCGCCGACCACCAGCACCGTGGTCTTCTTGGTCACGTTCTTGCCCACCTGCGCGCCCTGCTCCGCGATCTTGGCCCACAGCTCGCCCTTGTCGTGCGGTTCGAATTCGCCGGTCAGCGTGACGTGCTCCCCGTAGAGCGGCGCGTTCGGGTCCGCCTCAGCGTTTGGCTCCGGCACGGTGTCGGGCGTGGCCACGGATTGCCACGGCGCAGGCTTCGAGCCGGAGCGTGTGCTTGCCGACGAGCGCTTCGCCGGCCCCGCCTGGTTGGATCCTTGTGGCGCTGCGGTCGCTGCAACCGCCGCGGCGACGCCGCCGTGCGCGGCCTTGTCCGCCTGCATGGCTCGGCCGGCGCCGGAGCGGTCCCGCAGCACAGGCGTCACCCGCGTCTCATCGATGGAGCCGAGGGTGAAACCTGAGTCGTGCACAAAGCTCATCACGCTGCCGGTGTGGCCTGCGGCGCGGGCCAGGCCCACCATCACACCCGCGCACGCTGCGGCGTCCTCGCACGCGTCGTGGTGGTGGGCCAGTTCCACGTCGAAGTGCTCGGCGAGCGTGGGTAGACGGTGGTTGGCCACGTCCAGCTTGGTCGCGCGTGCTTGCGCGAGGGTGCAGGCAAATAACATCTGCGGGGTCTCTACCCCGGAGGCGCGGCAGGCATCGCGTAGCGCGGATGCGTCAAACTGCGCGTTGTGGGCCACCAGGGGCAAATCGCCGACAAACTCCACCATGCGCGCAATGCAGTCGCGCACGTCCGGGGCGTCCGCCACGTCGTCGGCCGTGATGCCGTGGACCGCAACGTTGTCCTCTGCAAACTCGCTCAGCAAGGCCGGGGGCTTACACAGCCACGACGCGCGGTCCACTTCCTCGCCGTCGACGATCTTGACCAGGCCGATCTGGCAGATTGAGCCCCAGCGACGGTTCGCCGTCTCGACGTCGAACCCGACGAAGGAAAACCCCGGGATACCGGCGCCGCCGGCGACGGTGTCTGCGGCCGGGGCGTCGCCGCGCTTCGCTTCGTCGAGAAGCTTTGTGAGCTCGGCAGGGCCATTCTCGTCGCCGGGAGCAAACCAGATGGCAAGCGAGTTCTCACCGGCGTCGATGTCCACCCGCGTGCGCGACCACACGTCGCCCGGGGTGACGGATGTGTGTTTAATGTCGGTGATCGCCACCTCGCGGCTGGCACTGCTGCCGCGCAGGGACGCGGCGAGCGCGGTGGGGGTGATGGTGAGCGAGTCGTTGGTGACGGTCAGTGTTGCGCCGTGCGCGGTGATCATTACAGGTTGGCCTCCACGTTTCCTTCGCCTGCGGGTGGTTGGGTGCGGCGCAGGACCACCGTCGAGCGCTGGCCGACGGTGACGGTGCCGCCCGACGGCACCGGCGCGGCGTCCTCGCGCACGCCCCGTGCCTGCGTGGTGTCCACGACAACCTCCCACTCGTCGCCAGAATCGGCCCCGGGCACCGTGAAGTCGATGTCTTCGTAGTGGGCGTTAAACATGAGGAGGAAAGAATCGTCCACGACTCGCTGGCCCCGCGCGTCCGGCTCGGCGATGGTCTCGCCGTCGAGGAAGACCATGAGTGCGCGGCCGAAGGAGGCATTCCAGTCGTCCTGCGTCATCTGACCGGCCTCCGGGGTCAGCCAGGCAATTTCGCGGCCGTGCTCCCCGTCGCCCAGCGCGCTGCCCGCGAGGAAGCGGCGGCGGCGGAACACCGGGTGCTCGTGCCGCATCGCGATCAACCTGCGGGTGAAATCGTGCAGCTCGCTGGCGGTTTCCAGCATGCCCCAGTCCATCCAGGCGATCTCGTTGTCCTGGCAGTAGACGTTGTTGTTGCCGCCCTGGGTGCGAGCGATCTCGTCGCCGTGGGCGATCATCGGGGTGCCCTGGGAAAGCAGCAGCGTGGTCAGGTAGTTACGGCGCTGGCGGGAGCGTAGCTCAAGCACCTGCGGGTCGTCGGTTTCGCCCTCCACGCCGCAGTTCCAAGACCGGTTGTGGCTCTCGCCGTCGCGGTTGTCCTCGCCGTTCGCCTCGTTGTGCTTCTCGTTGTAACTGACCAGGTCGTTGAGGGTGAATCCGTCGTGGGCGGTGATGAAGTTGATGGATGCGGTAGGGCGGCGGCCGTTGTGCTGATACAGGTCGGAGGAGCCGGTGAGGCGGGAGGCGAACTCGCTGAGGGTGGAGTCTTCGCCGCGCCAGAAGTCGCGCATGGTGTCGCGGTACTTGCCGTTCCACTCGCTCCACAGCGCGGGGAAATTGCCCACCTGGTAGCCGCCCTCGCCCACGTCCCACGGCTCAGCGATGAGCTTCACCTGGCTAACCACGGGGTCCTGCTGCACCAGGTCGAAGAACGTGGCCAAACGATCCACGTCGGAGAACTCGCGGGCAAGCGTGGACGCGAGGTCGAAGCGGAAGCCGTCCACGTGCATCTCCGAGACCCAGTACCGCAGCGAATCCATAATCAACTGCAACGAGTGGGGGTAGCGCACGTTAAACGAGTTTCCGGTGCCGGTGTAGTCCATGTAGTGGAACTTGTCTCCGTCGACAAGGCGGTAGTACGCCTCGTTGTCGATGCCACGGAAGGCGATAGTCGGCCCCATGTGGTTGCCCTCGGCAGTGTGGTTATACACCACGTCCAGGATCACCTCGATGCCCGCCTCGTGGTAGGCGCGCACCATTTGCTTGAACTCCGCGACGGCGTCGCCCGGGGTGGCGGCGGAGGCGTAGCTGTATTCGGGCGCGAAGAAGCCGAACGTGTTGTAGCCCCAGTAGTTGCGCAGGCCCAGGTCACGCAGGCGGTCATCCTGGAGGAACTGGTGGACCGGCAGCAGCTCGATCGCGGTCACGCCGAGGTCTTTGAGGTAATCCACCATCGCCGGGTGCGCCATGCCCGCGTAGGTCCCACGCAGCGGCTCCGGGATGTCGGGATGCGTCTGCGTCATGCCCTTGACGTGGCATTCGTAGATCACCGACTCTTCCTCCGGAATCTTCGGCGCGCGGTCGTCGCCCCAGTCGAAGAAGGGGTTGATCACCACGGAGAGCATGGTGTGGCCGAGCGAGTCCTCCTCGTTGCGGCCCGTGCCAGGATCCTCGGCGCCAACATCGTAGGAAAACAGGGAGGAGTGCTGGTCGAACTCCCCGTCGAATGCGCGGGCGTAGGGGTCTACCAGCAGCTTGCTGGGGTCGCAGCGCTTGCCGTTTTCCGGGTCCCAGGGGCCGTGGACCCGGTAGCCGTAGCGCTGCCCGGGCTGCACGCCGGGCAGGTACGCGTGCCATACGTGGTTGTCCACTTCCTCCAGCGGGATGCGGGTCTCTGCGCCGTCGTCATCGATCAGGCACAGCTCCACGCCCTCTGCAACGCCGGAAAAGAGCGCGAAGTTTGTGCCCGCGCCGTCAAACGTGGATCCGAGGGGGTACGCGGACCCGGGCCACACGATGGTGTCAGTCATGGGGTCACAGCTTAATGCGCCCTCACCCGCTTTGCCTCAGCCCGTCGAGCAAGAATCCCACCGCCGCGGCGTGCTCTGCCTCGCCCGCGGCCTCGTCAACGTCGGCGCTGCCCGCGTCCTCAGCTCTGGTGGCCTGTGCAAGCTGCGCCGCCGACTGGTGCACCGCCGCACTGCCCAGCGTCAGGTGCAGCAGCGCCTGGCCCACGATGCGCGCGTTGCTTGCCGACGCCGCTTCGCCCACCGCCGCCTGCACAGAGGCCGTAAACCGCGCTTCGATGGTCCCCTGCACACGGGCGTGCGGCTGGCTCATCGCCGCGATCACCACCTCGGCACCGTCGCGCACCCCAAGTACCGTGCCCCGCAACTCGGCGCTTAGCCGCGCCGGGTCGGGCAACGGCCCGTCCAAAAGCTGCTGCACGATCGCCTCACCCATGCACGCGATGAGCTCCTGCTTGCTGGCAATGTGCCAGTACAGCGCGCCGGGCGCGACTCCCAAGGACGAGGCAACCCGGCGCATCGAGACATCCGCAAGCCCGTACTCGCCGAGAATACGCAAGGCCGCTTCTGTAATGCGCTGGCGGGTTAACTGCATAAGTTCAACATAGACGGGCAGCCGCCGGGGTCCAGGTTGTGCGCGTCCTCACAGGGAGTGTCCAGGACGCTTGCACACGCATTCGACGAGCGCGACAGCCAGCAGTTGGTACTATTCGTCGCGTCCGACAACGAGAGGTTCAGGTACACCGTGAAGTTGCAAACGAAACAAAGCATCGCGCTGACCGCGGTGGCGCTTGCCCTTGTGGCCCCGCTGACGGCCTGCGGGTCTGACGACGAGGGCAGCTCCGGTGGCCTGTCCACCGCTGCAGAGGCCCCCGCCTCCGCGTCTGTGGCAAACACATCCACCGAGGAATCTGCAGACGGTGCTGATAAGGCTGATAACGCTGATGACACCGAGGAGTCCACTGCCACCGAGACGACGACCAAGCGCGCGGCGAAGGACGGCGCGTCCGAAGGTGCTGGCACGGATGGCGCTGCCCAATCCGGCAACGGCGGGCAACCCGCGACGCTGGCCAATCCCTTTGAAAACGGGGTGCCCCAAAACACCAACCAACCGCTGCCAAGCGGCACAGCCGGCTCAGACGAAGACCGCAAGCAGATGGAGGCGACGGCCCGCGCAGTTCTCAACCCAGGTTCCTGGGCAAACTGGGCGTCGGCCATTTTGGATAACTCCTGCAAGGCCGTATCTGATCAGATGATGCAGGAGCTGGAGCGTCAGGGGCTGACCCTGCAGCAGGTCGAGGAAGCCAGCCGCCTCGCCGAGCAACAGGGGCAGGGGCTCGACATGTACGAGACCGATGTCAGCATCTCCGACGTCCGCGTTGACGGC
This sequence comes from Corynebacterium ureicelerivorans, assembly GCF_000747315.1. Classification (NCBI taxonomy): domain Bacteria; kingdom Bacillati; phylum Actinomycetota; class Actinomycetes; order Mycobacteriales; family Corynebacteriaceae; genus Corynebacterium; species Corynebacterium ureicelerivorans. Next base: position 1,526,233 of record NZ_CP009215.1, on the reverse strand, counting down.
AATCGTGCGTCTGCGAGCTTGACCGCCCGCAGCGAAAAGGGCGAGGAAACCTCGACCATGATCTTCCAGAAGGAAGACGGTCGTTGGAAACTGTGCAACTAAAGCGCAGGTCCGCACTGGGCGCCGGGGCTGGGCTCCTGGCGCTCGGTTGTGTTTTAGGCATCCTCGGCGGCGTGGTGTGGGCGTTGGTGCGGCCGGCCTACGTCGGCCAAGTCGAAGACTCTGCGGTGCAGGTGGATCAAGCGCTCAGCCCGGCGAACGTTGAGTTTGCGGGTTACGGCTCCTTCGCCCTGCTCACGGCGCTGGCGGGGGGTATCGTGGCCGCGGCGGCAGTCAGGACAACCCGCAAAGGCAATACTGCTGGGGGAGTTGCGTGGCTGTTGTGGGCTGGCGTTGTCAGCGCGATAGCGGCGTTTGCCCTGTACGTGTTTGGCAATTGGTTTGTCGCGCTCGCGCATCCGCTGCCGGATCCGGAGGCGCTTGCGAACGGCGACTCGGTGACCTTGGTCCCTCCCGTGCGCCCCGGTGCCGCGTGGGCGGCTGGGCCTTTCGCGGCGGTGCTGGTGTGTTGGATTACCAATCTCCTCGCGTACTCCCGGGAAGGGTAGCTCAGGGACTGCCGGGCCAGTCCACCACTGACTGTCCGGACACCTGCTGGCTCACGTGGTCGATCGCGGCCAAACACGCCGCCATCGCCGAGATGACGAACTCGGCCATCTGAGAAGGGGTCGCCCCTTCGGCCACCATGAAGGTTGATTCCGCGTGCATGTGCACAACTCCGTCGAACTCGTGCAGGTACGCCACGGTGGCGCAGGTCCGCTCGTTGACGTCGTTGCACACAAGCCACAACGGCAGGAAGTCGGACAGCGCGTCGCGGCTCGTGTCCCACATGCCGGTAACGCGGGCGTAGCGAGACTCGGGCTCACCGTCGATGGTCAGCGCGAACGCGACACCGTTGACTCCGGTGGCGATAATGCCGTCGTGATCCACGCCGTAGCTGAACGCCAGCCGCTCGAGCGCGGCTGTGAGGTCGTGCACATCCACGGGGCCGAGCGCGTCGTCGACCGCGCTGTACAGCTCGGGGACGGCGGCGACATCCGGGTCGGTGTCCCGGGGCAGGTGGCGCAGCGACGGGTGGCGTCCCAGCAGCACGTCCGAGTCCTGCAGTCGCATGAGCTGAGGCGGCAGGGGTTGGTCTAAGCCCGCGTCGAGAAAGCGCTCGCGCAGCTGCAGGTAGAACGCGGCGGCGTGCTCGAAGCAGTCGACCAGTTCGGCGGCCAGCTGCTCCTCGCTAAGCCCGTGCTTGATATGTATTCCGCGACGCATGTTCACCCGCACATCTCCGGACTCCGCGAGGCGGTACGAGGCCCAGGGGCCGACACGGTCGTGGTTCCAGGTGTTGGTGAAGCGCGCGAGTGCCGTGGAGTGCTCGAAATCGGTGGGAATGCGGTCCGTGGTATCGAATACCAGGCACATCGGCCGGTTGTAGTCCACCCAGAAGGACGCGATAAACGCGTGCGCGCCCACGACGAGGCGGTCGGGGCGCACAAGCGGTTTGAACCCGAGGCTCTCAAGCAGGGAGGCAACCCGCTCGAGCTCAACTTCAGTCGGGTGCGTGTTTTCGGCGGGCGCAGCGTGCTTTCCCATGGAGTGAGCATAGCGCTCGACGATGAGGCTGAGCCGGCCGCGTGGTGTCTGAGGTCTACAATGTCGGCGGAATTACGTCGGATGTACAAGGAGGTCATTGCGGTGTCCGCAGTCGGGAACCCGGTTCTGGTGGTCGTGCTCAGCCTTGTGGCGGGGCTTCTCGTCGGTGGAGTGTGGTCCAGCTACCAACGCGGCGCGTCCCGGGCTGCCACCGCTGTGTTGGCGTCACTGGCCGTGATGGCGGTCGTACTTGCGGTGCTCGTCCTCGTGGAGGTGATGTGAGGTGGCATGGTCCAACGCACCGCTGACTCGAGGCGAGGTTGAGTCCCTGACCAACGTGTGGCGCGCCCGCGGCCTCGTTCCCGTGCTCATCGCCGTCGCCTCGGCCTTCGCGGCGTGGGCGCTGTTGTTGCCTGTGGTGCCCACCGCTGTCATCGACGCGGATCAGCCGGCGTCCCTGGCTGGCCTGTCCACCGGGGTGTTCATGCTGGCCACGGTGATCACCCAGGTCTTCGTCCCGAAGGCATTGAAAACCGTCGGCTACCGCTGGGTCATCGCTGTCTCGTCGTTGCTGCTGGGCATCCCCGCGCTGGGCTACATGATCGGGATGGAGCCGGCGCCCCTGCTCACCGTCAGTGCTATCCGTGGCGTCGGATTCGGAGCGCTGTCCGTGGCTGAAGCCGCGATCGTCGCCGAGTTGGTTCCGCTTCGGCTCCTCGGCAGTGCCACCGGCATCTTCGGTGTGGTGGTGGGCCTCGCCCAGATGGTCGCGCTGCCGTCCGGCCTGGCGTTGGTGGATGTCGTCGGTTACAACGCGGTGTACATCATCGCGACGGCTATCGGCGCGGTCTCCCTCGCCGCGTGCTTTGCCATTCCCACCATCCCGACGCCGGAGCCGGATGCCGAGACTACGCAAAGCGTCCGCGTGCCGATGTGGCACCTCGCGCTCGTTCCGGCCCTGGCCCTGATGTTCGTCACCACGGCCTACGGCGCGATCACGAACTTCCTACCCGTTTCCATGCGCGAGCTGGACCCAGTCTCCGGCGCGGCGCTTGCCGGTGTCATGCTCGGTGCGCTCAACTTCGCGGCGATGATTTCGCGGTACGTGGCAGGGCGCATCATGGACCGCCGCGGCTACCCGGGCACCGTGCTCATTCCGTTTCAAATCACCGCCGCCATCGGTGTCGCGCTCATGGCCGTCATTCTCTTCATGCAGCTGCCGGCGTGGACGATGCTCATCGCCGCACTGTTTTACGGCGCGGGCTTCGGCGGCGTGCAGAACGAGGCGCTGACGCTGCTGTTCTACCGCCTGCCGCGCCACAAAACGTCGGAGGCGTCCGCAGTGTGGAACATCGGCTTCGACGGCGGCACTGGCCTGGGCTCCGCCGTCTACGGCATGTTGGTGACGCAAATGGCGTTCGCGCCCGTCTTCGGCATCGCCTCGGGCGTGATCGCCATCGGTTTGGCCATCACGTTGCTTGACCGCCAGCTGGGCCGCCACCGGGTGGTGGAAGTGAATAACCTCTCGGCGCGGCTCAAGGCGGTGCAGGCTCCGCGGCACTACCCGCGCAGGGGCCGGTAGGCGGCGCGGGGCTACACTACGCACTCATGAGCGACGCATCTTGCACCCCGACACCGCCGACCGTGGCGGTGTTCGACGCTTTCGCAGGCAACGATGTTTGCATCCAAGAACTGCGCGCCGCGCTCGCTGCGTGCGGCGTGAATGTCACTGTCACGGCGGATCCAGCCGAGGGGGTCGCAGCTGACGGGCTGGTGTTGGCGGCAAGCGGCGACGCGTCTGCGGCGCTGCAGGCGTTCAATCGCGCCCACGCGTCCCGCGTGGTCGGGCAGCGCCTCGCCGGCTCCCGCCCGGTGCTCGCCGTCGGCGCCGCCATGGACGCGTTGTTCGAGCGAGACGCGCAAGGTCAGGCTGGGTTCGGTGAGTGGCCCGGAGGCGTCGCTACGCTGGCGGCTCCGGTCGAGCGTGCCACGGTCGCCGCGGCCGAGGGATCCCGGATGCTCGCTGGCGGCGAGGAGTTCGTCTTTGACGCGGGGACCGGTGCGAGCAGCTTTGAGCTCGCGGAGGACGAATTTATCGCGTACCCCACGCTGAGCTGGGTCGAGGGCCTGCCCGTGCTGGCGGCGGTAGAGAACGGGCCGCTGTGGGCCGCGCGGTTCCACCCAGAGCGCTCCGGAGAGGCTGGTTCGGACGTGCTGCGGCGCTGGATCGGCCAACTGGGGTAGCGCTGTGGCGGACACGAGGGGGAGTTTGCAGGCTGCGGAGGCCGCGGTCGACGCTGCCCGCGAGATCTTCATCAATGAGTTGGGTGCCGCGCCGGCGTTGACCAAGGGCCCCGGAGACTTCGCCACTGCTGCCGATCTTGCCGTGGAGGAGCTGCTGCGCCGAGAGCTCACAGCGGCGACCGGCTTCGGGGTTGTCGGCGAAGAACAGGGCGGGCGGCTGAGCGAGCGCGCGTGCTGGGTGGTCGATCCGATAGACGGCACGTCGAATTACTCCGTGGGCAACCCCAACTGCGCGATCTTGGTGTCTCTGCTGCGTCACGGGCAGCCGGTAGCTGCGGTGGTCGACGCGCCTCTGCTGGGCATGCGGCTGACAGCTATCGACGGCGAGCCGGTGCACCTCAACGGCCGCGCGCTGCCGCCAGTGGAAGCGGCAGACGCCGCCGTGCAGCACGTGGGCATCGGATCCCTGTATTCCCGGGACCGCGACCACCTGCCGTCACGCGAGCGGGTGGGCCTCGCCCGCGAGTTGACGCAGGCGGGCTTGCGGCCGCGCATCAGTGGCTCGGTGGGCATCGACCTCGCGTTTGCGGCCCAGGGGATCTACCAAGCCGCGGTGAGTTTCTCCCCGCATGTGTGGGACAACGCGGCGGGAATCTTGCTCGCCCGCAGCGCCGGGGCAGTGGCCACGGCCGGCGACGGGAGCCCCTGGCAGCCCGGGAAAGCCGGAGCAGTAGTGGGCACCGCACGTGCCCACGCCGCAGTCATGCGCGCAGTAGAGACGGCCCGGGCAGGCGAAGGCGAGGAAGGCAAGTAGATGACAACAGAGAACACGCCGAACAAGAAGGCCGCGAGAGCTGGCGCGGCGTTGCTCGGACTTTCGGGCGCGTTGACCTGGTTCGCTTCTCGGCGGGAGTGGGTAAGCGCCCAGTACAACGACGACATCTCAGGCGGCGGCACGGTAACGGTCGACGGGGCGGACTGGTCCACGGAGACCACAGCTATCGCGGTACTCCTGCTTGCCGGCATGCTGGCGGCCTTCGCGCTCCGCCGCCTTGGGCGGCGCATCGTGGGCGGCATTTGCGCGGCGGCATCGGTGGGGTTGTCGGTGCCGGCGGTGACGCTGCTCGTCTCCGGCGCGGATCCAGAACGCGTGCACACGCTGCTGACTGCGGGCGCCGACCGCACCCAGCAGGCATCCTCCGCCCCGGCGCTCGCCGAATGGGCGGAGATCACCTCGGTGGCGACGCAGCCGTCGGGCCCCGTGCTTACGCTTATCGCTGCGCTGCTCGGCGTCGCAGGTGGGCTCGTGCTGCTGGTGCGTCCGGGCACCGACTCGCCGCGGCAGAATAAGTACGAGAAAGAGACCGTGCGCCGGGAGAGAGTGCGCGCAGACTTGGAGGAGGATCCGAACTCGGGACGGGTGCTGTGGGACGCCATTAGCGCTGACATCGACCCGACGGATCCACGCGGCGACGGCGGCCAGGATTTCCCCTCCCACAAGGGCACCAGCTAGCCTTACCCCTAACAGGCCATGCCCCTTGCGACTGGGAGGTAGCCATGCCGGCACCGGGCACACTCGACGACGTCGTCGCTGGTGTGCTTCGCGACGTCGCAAAGCGGGAGGCGGCCGTTTCCTTCCAAGAGATCAAAGCTCGATCACGCGACATGGCGCCGACCCGGGATGCACGGGCGGCGCTTTTGCGTCACGGGTGCAGCGTGATCGTGGAGATCAAACGCAATTCCCCGGTATTCGGCCCCACTGGCGCCGGGTACGCGCCGGTCGACACGCTCGCCCGCGACATCGAAGCAGGCGGCGCCCACCTCATCGCATGCCAAACTGAGCGTCTGCGTTTCGACGGCTCGCTGGCAGACATGGCTGAGGCCCGGGCCGCAGTGGAGCTGCCGATGGTGTGCCGCGACGTCATTGTGGACCCGTACCAGATCCACGAGGCCCGCTGCTACGGTGCCGACGCTCTCCCGCTGCAGGTGGGGATCTTGGACCAGCACCGTTTCGAGGCGCTGGTGGACCGCGCCGAATCCCTCGGCATGGTGGCGGTGGCGGAAGTGCGCACGCCGGAGGAGGCGGACAGGGCCCTTCGTGCAGGGGTATCCGTGGTGGCGGTGAATTCCTGGACGTTCGACACCAACGACTTGAACCGGAACGCTTTTGCAGAGATCGCCCCGGGCCTTCCAAGCGAAGTGATCAAGATCAGCCTCGGCGGGGTGTCTAACGCGCGCGACCTCATCGATGCGGCCTCCTGCGGTGCCGATGCCGTGCTTGCCGCCGAGGCCGTCATGGCCGCGGACGATATATTCGCCGCAACCCGCAGCCTCGCCGCGGCGGGGCAGCACCCCGCGTGCCCGTCCCGGCGCTAAATGGCACACTGATTGGCGTGCAAACGCTGAACCTGGCCAACATTCCGTCGCCGCCCCAGGGTGTGTGGTACCTCGGTCCCATCCCGATTCGCGCATATGCCCTGTGCATCATCACCGGCATCATCGTGGCGATGGCGATCTCGCTGCGGCGCTACAAGGCGCGCGGCGGCAACCCGGAGACGGTGTGGGACGCGGCGATTGTGGCCATCCCCGCCGGCATCATCGGCGGGCGTTTGTACCACGTGATCACGGACCACCAGAAATACTTCGGCGAAGGCAAAAACCCCTGGCAGGCGTTGAACATCACCGCCGGCGGGTTGGGCATCATCGGCGCGGTCACGCTCGGCGCACTTGCGGTGTGGGTGATGCTGCGCAGGAAGCATCTGCCATTGGCCCCGTTCGCCGATGCAGTGGCGCCGACGGTCATCCTCGCTCAGGGCATAGGCAGGCTGGGCAACTACTTCAACCAGGAGCTTTACGGCGCCGAGACGGATGTGCCTTGGGCGCTGGACATTTACTACCGCGTCAATGAAGCGGGCCAGTACGCGCCACTGACCGGCCGCTCCACCGGCGAGGTGATCGCGAGCGTGCACCCGACGTTCTTGTACGAGTTGATCTGGAATGTCGCAGTCTTCTTCGTGCTCATTTGGGCGGACAAGCGGTTCCGCCTCGGCCACGGCCGGGTGTTTTGGCTGTATGTCGCCGGATACACCCTTGGCCGCTTCTTCATCGAGTTCATGCGCCGCGACGAAGCGAACCTCATCCTCGGTCTGCGGGTGAATACTTGGGTTTCGGCCATGTTGTTCATCGCGGCCGTAATCTTCTTCCTTACCAGGCCAAAGGGGAGGGAAACGCCCGCGGAGGTGGACCCGGAGTTCACCAGCTCCTCCACGGCGGAGACAGAGGATGACGGGTACCGTGGGGCGGGAAACCGCACGCAAAACACCTACGAAGGCGAGGTTGGTACACGTGGATAGAAGAACAAAGATCGTCTGCACCCTCGGCCCGGCAGTGGCTAGCAAAGACGCGATTCTCGGTCTCGTGCGCGACGGCATGGACGTGGCGAGGCTGAACTTCTCGCACGGCGACTACCCGGACCACGAGCAGAACTACCGCTGGGTGCGGGAGGCCACGGACGAGACCGGGCACGCCGTCGGCATCCTCGCCGACCTTCAGGGCCCGAAGATCCGCTTGGGCCGGTTCGAGGGCGACGGGAAAACCTACTGGGAGACCGGCGAAACCGTCCGCATCACCGTCGACGACGTCGAGGGCACCCACGACCGAGTCTCCACCACGTATAAGCAGCTTGCCCAGGACGCGAAGCCGGGGGACCGCCTGCTCGTGGACGACGGCAAGGTCGGCCTCGTGTGCACGGAGGTGGACGGCAACGACGTCGTCTGCCGCGTCACCGAGGGTGGCCCGGTGTCCAACAACAAGGGCGTCTCACTGCCGGGCATGGACATCTCTGTGCCGGCGCTCAGCGAGAAAGACAAGGCGGATCTGCGTTTCGCGCTTCGCCTCGGCGTGGACATCATCGCGTTGTCGTTCGTGCGCTCGCCTGCGGATGTGGAGCTGGTGCACGAGATCATGGACGAGGTTGGCCGACGTGTGCCCGTCGTGGCCAAGCTGGAAAAGCCTGAGGCCGTCGACGCGCTGGAGTCCATCATCCTCGCGTTCGACGCCGTGATGGTCGCGCGGGGCGACCTCGGCGTGGAGATCCCGCTCGAGCAGGTGCCGGCCGTGCAAAAGCGCGTGATCCAGATTGCTCGCGAGAACGCCAAGCCGGTGATCGTCGCAACGCAGATGCTCGACTCGATGATCGAGAACTCCCGCCCGACCCGCGCAGAGGCATCCGACGTTGCCAACGCGGTGCTCGACGGCGCAGACGCGGTAATGCTCTCCGGCGAGACGTCGGTGGGCGTGGACCCGCACAACGTGGTGCGCACCATGGGCCGCATCGTGCGCTCCGCTGAGGGCATGGGGACCGTGCCACCGCTGAACCACATCCCGCGCACCAAGCGCGGCGTGGTGTCGTACTCCGCCAACGACATTGCGGACCGGCTCAACGCCCGGGCGATTGTCACCTTCACCACCTCCGGCGACACGGCCCGCCGAGTCGCGCGCCTGCACCCTGAACTGCCACTTCTGGTGTTCACCCCAGTGCAGCAGGTGCGCTCACAGCTGGCTATGACGTGGGGCGCGGAAACGTTCCTGTGCGAGGACGTGCACAGCACGGACGACATGATCAAGGTGGTGGACAGGCAGCTGCTGGCCATGGAGCAGTACAACGAGGGAGACACCATGGTCGTCGTCGCAGGCACGCCCCCGGGGGTTTCCGGCACGACAAACACTATCCACGTGCACCAGCTGGGCGAGGACACCCGCCTATAGCGCGAACGGTGCCCGGCTAGTCTTGGTGCCATGACTGGAATCCAGGTACGAGACGCCCACCTGCACAACCTCTGCAACGTCGACGTGGACATCCCGCGCGGCACACTCGTTGCGGTGACCGGGGTGTCGGGTTCCGGCAAATCCTCCCTCGCGTTCGGCACCATCCACGGCGAGGGCCAACGGCGCTACCTCGAATCGGTGGCGCCGTTCGCGCGCCGCTTGATCGGCTCCGCGGTGGACCCCCAGGTCGGCGCCGTCGAGGGCCTGCCGCCGACGGTCGCCTTGGAGCAGTCCACCTCCGGCGGCGGTGCGCGCTCCACGGTGGGTACGGTCTCCGCGCTGTCCAACAGCATCCGGTTGTTGTACTCGCGCGCGGGCGACAACCCGAAGGGTTTGTACTCCGACTCCTTCTCTCCGAACACCCCCGAGGGGATGTGCCCGACCTGCCAGGGCACCGGCGTGGTCCACGAGCCGACGGAAGCGTCCATGGTGCCGGATCCCACGCTGTCGATCGAAGACGGGGCAATCCAAGCCTGGCCCGGCGCGTGGGCGGGCAAGAATTTCCACGATATTCTGCAGGCGCTGGGCTACGACCTGGATTCGCCTTGGCAGGATCTGCCCCAGAAGGATCGGGACTGGATTCTGTTCACCGACGAGCGTCCCGTTGTGACCGTGAAGCCCGTGCGCGGAGAGGACCAGATCCAGCGGAACTACAAGGGCACGTGGCGTTCGGTGGCGTCGTACCTGACCAACACGCTTGCAGAGACAAACTCGGATACGCTGCGCAAACGGGTGCTGTCCCACATGGAGTCGCACGTGTGCGAGACGTGCCACGGCCGGCGCCTCAACCCCGAGGCGCTCAAGGTCAACTACGCGGGGATGCCTATCGACGAGCTGGGCGCCCTGCCCCTGGACCAGGTCTACGAGGTGCTCGACGCGCAGGAGCCGTCTGCAGGTTCCGCGGAAGACCTGCTGCTCAAACAGATCCTGCCCGCGCTGCAGTCCGCGCTTGACCTGGGGCTGGCTCACCTGAGCCTGGACCGTCCCGCGCCGACGCTGTCCGCCGGTGAGCTGCAGCGCATCCGCCTGTCCGCTCAGCTGCGCTCCGGTCTCTTCGGCGTGGCGTACGTGCTCGACGAGCCGTCCGCCGGCCTGCATCCGTCCGAACGCGGCGCGGTGCTCGACATCTGCCGTCGCTTCATCGACGCTGGGAATTCCGTGCTGCTGGTGGAGCACGACATGGAGCTGGTCGCCCAGACCGACTGGCTTGTGGATGTCGGCCCACTAGCCGGCGAGCGCGGCGGCGAGGTGGTGTACTCCGGCCCCACCAGCGAGTACACCGGCGACGCACCGACCGCCCGCGCGCTGGCCAACCGCATACTTTCGCTCAACGACGACCCGCGCCCTGCGGCTGGCGAGCTGTCCCTGTCCGGCGTGCGGGCCCGCTCCATTGATGGGCTGGACATCGCGTTCGGGCTGGGCCAGTTCACCGCCGTGGCGGGTGTGTCCGGCTCCGGAAAATCCACGTTGGTGAGCACTGTGCTCGCCGGTGTGCTGCGCGAAGCGGCGTCCTCTGTCGTCGATGAGGAGGACGAAGCCACTGATGATGCCGGGGTGGGGGAGGCCGGATGGAACGTCGATACGCGCGCCGGCTTCGATGCCGTGAGCCGCGTCGTGCAGATCACCCAGAAGCCGATCGGACGCACGCCCCGCTCGACGCTGGCGACCTACACCGGTCTGTTCGACGGCGTGCGCAAACTGTTCGCAGGCACCAACGAAGCGAAACGGCGCAAGTGGACCGTGTCGCGCTTTTCCTACAACGTGAAGCAGGGGCAGTGCCCGACCTGCGGCGGCGCCGGGAAGATCGAGGTGGAGCTGGTGTTCCTGCCCGGCTCCTACACCACCTGCCCCGACTGCCACGGGGCGCGCTACAACGACGAGACCCTCGAAGTGACGTGGGAGGGCCTCAACATCGCGCAGGTGCTGGATCTGACTGTCGACGAAGCCGCGGACGTGTTCGCCGACGAACCGAAAATCCTGCGTGCCGTGGAAACCCTGCAAGCGGTGGGGCTTGGCTACCTGAGGCTGGGCCAGGGCGCGCCGGAATTGTCCGGCGGCGAGGCGCAGCGCATCAAGCTGGCCACGGAGCTGCAGCGCTCCCGCAACTCACGCCGGGGCCACACCGTGTACTTGCTGGACGAGCCCACCACTGGTTTGCACCCCGCCGATGTTGCTCTGCTGGTGCAAGAACTCAACAGCCTGGTCGACGCGGGTCAGACCGTGATCGTTGTCGAGCACGATGTCTCCGTGATCGCACAAGCCGACCGCGTGATTGAGATGGGCCCGGACGCCGGTGCCGACGGAGGGCAGGTCGTCGCCACCGGCACCCCGGCGGAGCTGGCCAAGTGCGATACCGCGACCGGGAAGGTACTCGCCGAGCGTTCGGCGTAGGTTGCTGTGGGTGGGGACTATGCAGCTGCATAGTCCCGGAGTCGTCGTTCGCGATGCTTCGAAGGTGTGGGTTCCTAAACGAAACATGTAAAAGTTGACAATTGGCACGGTTGTTCAGCTTTAAACGTGAAGGTCAGAAGCCTATAGGTATTGACGCATGTAAATTCGTACAAACTCGGGCTGGCGAAGGGGGCTCGCTTACTATGCAGCGGCATAGTTTTTGGACCCGGCCGGTCCGTGTCACGGAAGATCGGTTCAGCGCCGTTGACTATGCGGCTGCATAGTCCCCGTGGGCCCGCCCACTATGCAGAGACATAGGTTTTCAGTATCCCGGCCATTCGACCGTGAAGCCGCCCCACCACCAGTCGTGCCACTCGTCGAAACAAGGGTGTGCCGGGGGAGTGATCACGGTGTCGCCGACGTGTAGCTCGCGAACCGGGCTGATGCCGTGCACGGAGTTGAGGAACCACAGGGGGTGCGCGGCGGCGAGCTCGGGGGTCAGGCGGCGGCGCACCACGGGCAGGCCCAGCGTTTCGGCGCGGGCGACGACTTGATGCAGCGTGACACTCGGCAGTCGTACGCCGTCGGAAACACACAGAGCGTCACCGTCCCACATCACCAGCGCGCCTGTGGTGGTCTCCAGCATGGAGCCATCCTTATTGACGATCACCGCGTCGTCCGTGCCCTCCACCTGGTACCGCGAACGGTACGCGCCAAACGCAGCGAAGTCGGGACCTTTCACCTCGGGACGGGTGCGCGGGTCGGAAGCCTGCGCGTACGTCAGCGCAGTAGACGAGCGCGGGGAAGGGGCGGAGCGGACGTCGAGAAGCAATTGCCCCTGGGACAGGGCGATGCGGGGGAAGAGTTCGCCCTCGTGCAAAAGTGACATCAGCCTATCGACGTAGCCTTCGGGCAGCCGCCCAGCAACGCGGGAAAACCGCGCGAGGTGCAGGTGAAGGCCGTTCGTGCGGCCGTTCGAGTGGCGCCAGGAGTCGGCCACATCGAGGGGGCCGTCGGGGACGTCGCATTCGACGAAGCCGCCGCGCCAGACGTACCTACGCATCCCACGCCCCGAGCACGGACTGTGCCTTGAGGTTGCGCTCGGCGAGTTCGGACTCGGGGTCGGAGGCCAGCACGATCGCGCCGCCCGCACCCACGGTGACGGTGTTGCCTGCGCGCACGGCGGTGCGGATCACCACGGAGAGATCAGCCTGGCCGTCGAAGCCGAAGTAGCCCAGCGCGCCGGAGTAGACGCCGCGCGGGGAGGTCTCTAAGCGGTCGATGATCTCGCAGGTGCGCAGCTTCGGCGCGCCGGTCATGGAGCCGGGCGGGAACGTCGCGCGCACAGCGTCGACGGCGGTGCACCCCTCGCGCAGCTGCCCGGTGATGGTGGAAACCAACTGGTGCACCCTCGCGTACGACTCCACCTGCATGAGCCGGGGCACGCGCACGGTACCCGGCTCGCAAACGCGGGAGAGGTCGTTTCGCAGCAGGTCCACGATCATGAGGTTTTCGGCGCGGGTTTTGTCGTCGTCAAGCAGCGCGGGGTCCTGATCAGCGGCGATGGTGCCCTTGATCGGCTTCGCCTCCACCTCGCGGCCGCGCACGGTGAGGAAGCGCTCGGGCGATGCGCTGGCGACCTCCACGCCCTCGAAGATGAGGTGTGCGGCGTACGGCGCGGGGTTGTGTTCGCGCAGTTGGCGGTAGATATCGCCCGTCGCTTCGGCGGTGAAAGTGTCGGTCAAGCACACCTCGTAACTCTCGCCCGCGCGCAGCAACTCCTGGGCCTGCTCGATGCTGCCGAGGTAGTCCGGGTTGCTCCAGGAGCCTTCACCTATCGACGCACCTCCGGCTCCCTCCGCCCCCTGAAGCGCCTGCTCGAGCCGGCCGAGCAACCCCTCTGCGCCCTCGCCGGCCAGGGCGCACAGGTGGGCGGTTTCGGTCTGGTGGTCGTACACGATGAAGGATTGCGGCCGGACAAAATACGCGTCCGGGTAGGGGGAGCGGTGGCGCAACGTGATCGGCATGGTCAGCTCGGCGCACTCGTAGCCGAGGTAGCCGATTACCCCGCCGGTGAACGGCAAATCGGGCGCTCCGTGGATGGGGGTGGAAAGTTCCCGTTCGAGGTCGTGCAGAATGTCGCCGTCGCCAAGCGTGAAGGGGATGGAGCGGGACAGGGCGCCCGCAGTGTCGCCGAGGATGGAGAAGCTGCCGCGCGAATCGGCGGAGTCCAGGAAAAACGCGTCGTTGCCGCTGCGCCTGATGGCGTCGAACACCCTCTGGCAGTCGATGCCACCGGGCACCTCCCGGTGGATCAGCCGCCAGCCGCCCAGGAAGTTACGCATGATGGCCGCGCCGTGCTGCGTGAGCACGGACTCGGGGTGGAACTGCACACCCCAGTGGGGAAGCCCGTCCACTTTCAGCGCCTGGACCACGCCGTCCTCGCTGCGCGCGTGGACCGTGACGCCGGGAACCTCCTCGACGTGCAACGAGTGGTAGCGCACCACCTCGAAGCCTTGCGGGATGCCGGTGAAGATCCCCTCGCCGGAGTGGGTGAGTGTGGAGACGAACCCGTGGCGCGGCTCGCGAGCCCGGGTTACGGCCGCACCGGCGAGCATGGCTAGCCCTTGGTGGCCGAGGCACACGCCCAGCAACGGAACCTGCGCCTTTGCAGCCGCCTCGATAACGCGCCGGGAGGCGACGAAGTCCTCGTCCCGCTCTGGGGTGCCCGGGCCAGGGGAGATCACAACGTGGCTGAACTCGCCAGCGCGGACGCGTTCCGGCAGACCCGCTGCGTCGCCGGCGGGCACGACGAGGGGCTCGTGCCCGGTCACCTCCGCAATAAGGTGGGCGAGGTTGAACGTGTATGAATCGTAATTGTCAACGAGCAGGATCATCGCAGTGGAATCGTATAGCGTTGAGGCGCATGGACGCCACCATCCGGCTCGCCGGCGCCGCCGACGCAGCCACTGTTGCCCACGTGCACAACCGTTCCCGCGCCGCGGCCTTTCGCGGGCACATCCCCGACGAAGCACTTGACAATGCAGCGGTGCTCGAACGCGAATGGGCTGCATACTTCCAGGACCCGGATGGGTGCGTCGTCATTGCGGAAGTTGATGGCCAGCCTGTGGGCATGGCGTACGCCATCCCCGGGCAGCGCACCGAGTTGCGCAACCTTTACCTACTGGCGGAGGCTGCGGGCACTGGTGTGGCCCCCAAGCTCATGGACGCTGTGGTCCCGCCGGGCCAGCCCGCGTTCCTCTGGGTCGCGGACTTCAATGAGCGTGCTCAGGCGTTCTACCGCAAGCACGGCTTTGCCTTCGACGGCGAAGAAACGCACCATGAGGGCGACAACGTCACCCTCAAGCGCATGGTGCGCGACTAGCCCCTCGCCGGTTCGTTGCCACTAATCGCGGTCGGCTCGATCTTCCACACGCCCTGCGCGTAGTCGCGGATGGTGCGGTCGGAGGAAAAGCGGCCGGACTCGCAGATGTTGACCCAGCACTTGCGTGCCCACCCGTCCGGGTCGGCGTAGAAGTCCGCGGCCATGCGGTCGCGGGCCGCGCGGAATGCTGCGAAATCCCCGAGGACGTAGTAGACGTCGCGCTCGCCGTAGCCGTTGTCGTCAAGCAGCGAGGCGCGGATGTCGTGGAAGACGCCGGTGCCGCGGTCGTCGAGTGTTCCGTCCACAAGCGCATCGAGCGCGCGCATGAGGCCGGGGGTCTCCTCGGCCACCTGGCGTGGGTTGTAGTGCGCCTTCAGCTCCGGCAGCTCCTCTTCCCGCGCGCCGAAGATGTAGGCGTTGTCCTCGCCGACGGCGTCCACAATCTCCACGTTGGCGCCGTCCATGGTGCCGAGGGTGAGCGCGCCGTTCATCATGAACTTCATGTTCGAGGTGCCGGACGCCTCCTTGCCGGCGGTGGAGATCTGCTCCGAGACATCCGTGGCCGGGATGATCCGCTCTGCGGGGGAGACGTTGTAGTTTTCAACGAACACCACGTGGATGTACTGCGAAGCCACAGGGTCGTTGTTCACCAACTCCGCAATGGTGTTGACGAGCTTGATAATGCCCTTGGCGGTGACGTAGCCCGGCGCCGCCTTGGCGCCGAAGATAAAGGTGCGCTTCGGCACATCCCGCTCACCGTCGACAGTGATGCGGAAGTACAGATCCAGGATGTACAGCGCGTTCATGAGCTGGCGCTTGTATTCGTGCAGGCGCTTGATCTGGGTGTCAAAGATGGAGTCCGGGTCGATCTGCATACCCTGGCGCTCGGCGATCCAGTCGGCGAAGTCGCGCTTGTTCGCGGCCTTGATCTCGCGCAGTTCGCGCAGCACCTCCGGGTCGTCGAAATGCGGACGCAGCTGTTGCAGCTTGGACAGGTCGGTGACCCACTCGTCGCTGCCGGCGAGGCGGTCCAGCAGCGCCGACAGGCGCGGGTTGCACATACGCAGCCAACGGCGCGGGGTCACGCCGTTGGTCTTGTTGTTGAAGCGATCCGGGTAAAGCCCGTGCCAGAAGCCGAGGGTGTCGCGTTTGATGATGTCGGTGTGCAGCGCCGCCACACCGTTGACCGAGTACGAGGCGTAGCAGGCGATCCACGCCATGTGCACTCGTCCGTCGTGTACCGGGGAGTAGTAGTGCGCGGTCTCCGGGTCGATGCCGCGCGACTCCATGTCCAGGCGGTAGCGGCGGTCAATCTCCTCCACAATCTCCCAAATGCGCCAAAACAGCTGCTTGAAGATGGCTTCCTCCCACGTCTCCAACGCCTCCTGCAGCACCGTGTGGTTGGTGTAGGCGAAGGTGTGGGTGGTCACTTCCCAGGCGTCGTCCCAGCCGAGGCCGTGCTCGTCCATAAGCAACCGCATCAGCTCGGGGATGCCCAGGACCGGGTGGGTGTCGTTGAGCTGGATGGCGTTGAATGTGTGGAAGTTTTGCAGGTCGTCGCCGTGGGCGGCGCGGTAGTCGTCGATCAGCTCCTGCAGTGAGGCAGAGACGAAGAAGTACTGCTGGCGCACGCGGAGGAGCTTGCCTGCGTAGGTGGAGTCGTTCGGGTACAGCACGCGGGTGATGTCGTGGACAGCCTCGCGCTCCAAGATGGCGTCGGCGAACCGCTGGGAGTTGAACGCGTCGTAGTCGAACTCGGCGATCGGGGACGCGTCCCACAGGCGAAGCGTGCCCACGTTGTCAGTGCCGTAGCCCGTGATCGGCATGTCGTAGGGGATAGCGCGCACGTGCATGTCGTCGAACTTCACAATGCGCTGCTCCGAGCCGCGGCGGATGATGAAGGGGTAGAACGACTCCTTCCACGCGTCCGGGTGCTCGCGCTGGAAGCCGTCTTTGAACTCCTGGCGAAACAGCCCGTAACGGTAGAGCAAGCCGTAGCCGGTCAGCGGAAAATCCTGCGTGGCGGCAGAGTCTAGGAAGCAGGCGGCGAGGCGGCCCAAACCGCCGTTGCCCAGCGCCGCGTCGTGTTCCGCCTCCAACACCTCGGTGAGCTCGAAGCCGTTCGCTTCCGCGGCGGCTTTCGCCTTATCGACGAGCCCAAGGTTGGTCAGGTTATTCAGCAGCGCCCTGCCCTCGAGAAACTCCGCCGAGAAGTACGCGGCGCGGCGGGCGCCTTTGTAGGCGTCGCGGGTTTTCTCCCAGTTGTCGGCGAACTGTTCGACGGTGGCGGCGGAAAGTCCTGTCCAGAACTTTTTCACCGTGGCGTTGTCCGGGGCGCTTCCGGCGAATGCGCGAACGTGGCCTTCGACGGTCTGCTCGAATGCTGGTGTGGTGGCAGTCATGGGCCCCGAGCGTACCGGCGGACGTGCTGACGTGCAGGTGAGCGCGGTGCGCAGCTACTTGGCCAGGTAGCTCAGCACCGCGGTCACGCCTGCGCGGGTGGCGGCGTCGATGGTCGGCTCGTACTCCGGCAGGAACGTAGACATGTGGTTGACCGGTACGTCTTCGCCGACCCGGTCTTCTTCCACCGCCTTGTCCCAGATGTCGCGCGGCGTGCAGCCGATGAGCCAGAAGAAGTACGGCGCGCCGAAGGCCTGGCCGATGACGGGGAAGTCCTCCGAGACCGTCTTCGGGTCCGCGGTCACGGACGCGTCGCCGAAGACGGCGTCGAACTGCTCGCGCACCCGTGTGAACACGGCCTCGTCGTTGTCCAGCAGCTCGCCGTGGGCGAAGTAGGTCACTGTGGCCTCGTCCAGCGATCCCGACGCCAGCACCTCCGCGTGCACGACGCGCTCGATCGCTGCATACACCCGGGCCTTCACCTTGTCGGAGTAGAAGCGGCAGTTCAGCACGAGTTCCGCCTCGCCCGGGATGATGTTGTTGGTCGTGCCAGCGTGCAAGCTGGCCACCGTGACCACGGCGAAATCCGCCGGGTCCACCTCCCGGCCGACGATGGCCTGCAGGCGCGCGATGATCATCGCGGCCGTGTATGTCGGGTCGACGGAATTGTGCGGCATCGAGCCGTGCGCGGCGCGCCCCGGGATGCGGATGCGGATGGAATCGCACGCGGCGAACTGTGGGCCGGGCTTAGACATCACCTCGCCTGCGCGCCCGGGCATGACGTGCTGGCCGAAGACGACGTCGGGGGTGGGCACCTTGGCGGTCAGGCCGTTATCCGCCATATCCTGGGCGCCGGCTCCGATCTCTTCGCCCGGCTGGAACAACGCGATGAACGTGCCGGACCAGTGCTCGCGGGTGTGGTCCAGGACATCGCACATGCTCATCAGCGCGGTGGTGTGGATGTCGTGGCCGCACGCGTGCATGGTGCCGACCGTTTGGCCGTCCGTAGTCTTCACCGTCTTGTGCGAGGCGTAGGGCGCGCCGGTCTGTTCTGTCACAGGCAAGCCGTCGAAATCCGCGCGGTGCATCACGGTCGGGCCGTCGCCGTTTTTAAAGACTGCGCAGATGCCGTACTTGCCAATCGGGGCAATGACCTCACAGTCGAACCGGGACAGCTCCATCATGAGCCGGCTGTAGGTTTCTTGCTCCTGCATGGACAGCTCCGGGTTCGCGTGCAGCAGCTCGTAGAGACGGCGCTGCCACACCTCGTCCACGGAGTAGGAACGCACAATGTCGGAAACAGTACTCAAAAGTCACCTTTCTTCGTCGGAGTCTAAGTCGGGGTTGTAACGCAACAGGTTCGGCGCCGGAACGCACTCCTCGCCGATGCGGATGGAAGCGGACACATGGCCGCGCCCGCGCAGTGATCGAAGCGCGTCCGTGGCCTGGTCGCGCACGGCGAACGGTGAGACCGTGTTCACGTAGATCTGCGTCGCACCTTCGAAACCGGCTGGGGTGGAGACGCGCCACTTCACGTCGATGCGCCACGGCATGGCAACGTCGAGGCCCGAGGGGCGGTAGTGCCACTCCTCGTTGGTGGCCACCTGCACGCCGGTGGCGGCGTGCGCGGCGTGCAACAGGTCGGAAACGGCGCGCACCTCCTCGGGCGAGTGCTCCCACGGCTCGCAGGCGCGGAATTTTGCATACACCGTCATGGTGGGGAAGCGGTGGCCCACACCTGCGACGAGGATGGCGTGGTCGTTGTCCGCAATGACGAGGCCCTGGGAGAAAGCGAGGTCGACGCCGAAGTCGTTGAACAGGTTCGCATTCCGCCGCAGCCTCGAGGCCTCCGCCTCCACGACGGGGCCGTAGTCGTCGATAGCCACGAGCTGCTTATGCAGGTGCTCTTTCGACGCTCCGGCTGGTGAAAGCCAGTTTTGAAACACCGCCACGTAGCGCGCGTAGGTGAGCTGATTGACTAGGTCGCGCAGCGCGTCCACCGTAAACGCGATGAAGCGGTAGTGCTCCTCAGCGGAGAGTTGTCCGGAGCCAGCCAGTTGCGCCGAGTTATTCGCGCCATCCACATAGTGGCGCCGGGCGATGATCACGTCGTGGCCGCCGCCGAAATACGCGGGAGCAAGCTCCAGCAGGTGCTGCTCCGTGACGTCCGTGTCGTGCCCGGCCGCGTCCAGGCGGGCGCGCACCGTTTGCAGCACGTGGCTCCGACCCGCAGGGTCGGCCAGATAACGCTCCATGTGCGCGCGGCGAGCCGCGGGCATGGTGTAGCCGTAGTTTCGCCGCCAATAGTCGTAGGGGACGATCTCGAACTGATTGGGCACCCGCCGAAACTCCGCAACGGTCGCGTCCAGCTCGTCGGGCATGACATCGCGCAGGATTGAAAACCCGTCGCCGTCCGCCACCAGACGCGACCGTTCCGGAGGCGTGCGCAGCTTGTGCGCCTCGCAGAAATCGCAGGCGGCCGCGTGCGCGCCGGGCTCCAGCAGTGCCGGGGAGGCGCCGGCGTGGGCCAAGAGCCGGCTGGCGCGCCCAGGTACGGTCCACACCTGCTCGCCCGTAAAAGGGTTGACCTGTTTCACCGTCCCGTCCGCTGTTGACCGCAGCACGCGATTTTGGGCGTGCGCTGGGTCTGCGGATGGGTCAAACATGCCCTTACCCTACCGGTTAGCCTTAGACCCATGTCTGTGATCCAATTCGACGTTCTTGTCCCGCCCGCCGCTGCCGGCGAGGTCAGGGACGCTTTCCAGCGCGCCTTAGACATCCTCGTGCGCCGCGAGATGCTCGCGTCCGGCACCGTAGCTATGCAGCGCGTGCGTATCGACGACTCCGTTCGCGCCGAACTGGCTGAAACCTACGAGCGGGACAGGGGCGAGCCTGCCGAAGGGGCCGAAACGCACCGCTACCGCATCGACGTCGAAGGCGCAGAGAGTCTCAACAGCCTGGCCATGGGCCTGTCGCGCATTCTCACCCCGAAAGCTGAGCTCCCGCGCGACCCGGTCATGCTGGAAGACCAAGACCGCTTTGAGGCGCCATCAATCTACCCCTGGACGGTGGAGGTGTTCAGGTAGGCCACCGCGATCTCCGCCCCGGCCTGAATCAACTGCTCGCGCACGTCATCGGTCTCCGGCAGCGTCACGGCGATGGAGCCGTCCGCCGGCTGTTCGTCGAACCTTCCTGCGGCAACGGCAAACACGGCGCCGCCCTCGCGGGCCAGCTCGCCCACGACGGACGCGACCTTGCCGGTGCCCGTTTGTCCGTCGTAGCGGCCTTCGCCGGTGATTACCAGCGCCGCGCCGTCGATGTGCTCGGTGAGCCCGTTGGACTCTGCGACAACGCGCGCCCCGGGCAGCACGTGCACGTGGGACGCGTCGCCGTGCAGCATGGTGGACAGCCACGTGATGCCGATGCCCACTCCGCCTGCGGCACCCAGGCCCGGGGTAGCGGGGTCCACATCGGCGACCTCGCACAGGCGCGCGAGACCGCGATCGAGCACTTCGACGTCTGCGTCGGTGGCGCCCTTTTGCGGCGCGAACACGTGGGCCGCGCCCTCGGGGCCGGTGGCGGGGGCGGAGGTGTCCGTGAGCAGCACCCACTCCACCGCGCCTGCGGGCACGTTGACTTTGGCGGTGTCAAAGCTTGTTAGACGCTCGAGGGCACCGCCTCCGGGTGTGAGCTGGTAGCCGGCCTGGTCCAAGGGGTTCACGCCGAGGGCCACGAGGATGCCGGTGCCGCCGTCGTTCGTTGCTGTGCCCCCGAGCCCCAGTACGATGCGCTCCGCGCCGCGGGTTTGCGCATCCGCGATGAGCACGCCGGTGCCGTACGTGTCCCCGGTCAGTGGGACCGGGTCATCTTGCACGGCGGGTAGGCCGGAAGCCGCGGAAACGTCGATGTAGGCCGTCTTTGTGGCCGCGTGGTAGGTGTATTCGGCCTCGGTGAGGCGGCCGGCTGCGGTCGTCGTCGGCAGGCTCACGCGTTCACCCTCGAAGAGTGCGGAGGTGCCTTCTCCGCCGTCGGCCATCGGGGTGAGCAGGATCTGCGCGTCGCGGATGACTGAGCGTACGCCCTCGGCAAGCCACTCGGCGGCTTCGGCCGCCGTGGCGGTGGACTTGAATGAATCCGGCGCCACCACGACTTTTGGCGAGGGGGCGGGGTCGAACGGGGCGGAAGCGGGGGAAGTCATGGAACAAATTTTACCGAGTTGCGCGGAAAATCCTCCCCTCCGGTTCCTCCTGGAGTAACATTCCTCGGGTACGCAATTCTGCACCCCTATAGGTATTGGAGGACCACGCCGATGAGCGCAATTGACCAGGAAGTCGCCGGCTACTACCAGAAGCTGCTCGAGCGCAACGCCGGCGAGCCGGAGTTCCACCAGGCAGTGGCCGAGGTGCTCGAATCGCTCAAGATCGTGCTGAGCAAAGACCCGCACTACGCCGACTACGGGCTGATTGAGCGGCTGTGCGAGCCGGAGCGCCAAATCATCTTCCGCGTGCCGTGGATGGACGACGACAACAACATCCGCGTCAACCGCGGTTTCCGCGTCCAGTTCAACTCGGCGCTCGGCCCCTACAAGGGCGGACTGCGTTTCCACCCGAGCGTGAACCTGGGCATCATCAAGTTCCTGGGCTTCGAGCAGATCTTTAAGAACTCCCTGACCGGCCTGCCTATCGGCGGTGGCAAGGGCGGCTCGGACTTCGACCCCAAGGGCCGGTCCGAAGGTGAGATCATGCGCTTCTGCCAGTCCTTCATGACAGAGTTGTGGCGCCACATCGGCGAGTACCGCGACGTCCCGGCCGGTGACATCGGCGTCGGCGGGCGCGAGATCGGCTACCTCTTCGGCCAGTACCGCCGCCTGGCCAACCAGCACGAGTCCGGGGTGCTCACCGGCAAGGGCCTCACGTGGGGCGGCTCGCTCGTGCGCACCGAGGCCACCGGCTACGGCGCCGTGTACTTCACGGACGAGATGATGAAGGCCAACGGCGATTCCATCGACGGTTCCAAGGTCATCGTCTCCGGCTCCGGCAATGTGGCGATCTACGCCATCCAGAAGGCGCAGGAACTCGGCGCGACCGTCGTCGGGTTCTCCGACTCCTCCGGTTGGGTGGAGACACCGAACGGGGTGGACGTGGAGCTTCTGCGCGAGGTGAAGGAGAAGCGCCGTGGCCGTGTGGCCGAGTACGTCGATGAGGCGACCGGTGCGACCCTGCACACGGACGGTTCGATTTGGGACCTAAAGGCCGACGTCGCTCTGCCGTGCGCGACGCAGAACGAGCTCGACGGCGACAACGCCCGCACGCTGGTGGACAACGGCGTGCGTTACGTGGCTGAGGGCGCGAACATGCCGTCCACCGCCGAAGCGATTGAGGTCTTCCGCGAGCGCAAGATCGGCTTTGGCCCGGGCAAGGCCGCCAACGCCGGTGGCGTGGCCACCTCTGCGCTGGAGATGCAGCAGAACGCGTCGCGCGACTCCTGGTCCTTCGACTACACGGACGACCGCCTGCAGAAGATCATGTCCAACATCTTCACGGTGGCCAAGAACACCGCAGAGGAGTACGACCGCGCCGGCGATTACGTGGTCGGGGCCAACATTGCGGGCTTCAAAAAAGTCGCGGACGCGATGCTCGCCCAGGGCGTGATCTAGGGGGCCAGCGGGTACGCTGGAGCACCATGTACCGCGTTTTCGAAGCCCTGGATGAGCTAGTTCAGACCCTCGAGCAGGCCTACGGCGTGCCGATGACCTCCAATTGCATGGTGCCCCGCAACGAGATGCTCGGGCTTCTCGACGACCTCCGGAACGCCATCCCCGTCGACCTCGACGACGCGCAGGACGTTCTGGATAAACAGGACGAGATCCTGCGGGGGGCGCAGGACCGCGCCGACGTGCTGGTCGGCACCGCAGAGGAGGACGCGGAGCGCATTCTCAGCGACGCGCACTCCGAGGCGGAATCCATGCTCAGCGATGCGCAGGCACAAGCCGCTGCGCTCATCACTGACGCGGAGGACGAGTCCGACAGGATGGTCAACCAGGCTCGGAACGTGGCGGATACGACCGTAAGCGACGCCCAGCGGGAAGCGGACAGCATCCTCGAGTCCGCCAACGCGGAATACCAGCGTTCCGTGGACAAGGGGCTGGCGGAGCAGGAGCGACTCATCTCCGAGTCCGAGGTCATCCGCCGTGCGGACGAGGAGGCGCACCGCCTGGTGGACGACGCGTCGGCGGAATCCAGTCGCCTGCGCGCGGAGTGCGACGACTACGTGGATTCGAAGCTTGCGGAGTTCGAGGACGGCCTGCGTTCCGTCCTGCAAACCGTCTCTTCCGACCGCAGTGCGCTGCGACGCGGCGCAGGCGCCTCTGGGGCCGCCGGGCGGAGCCGACGCACCGATCGTGTGGATCGCGCGCACGGTGGTGAGCGGGTGGAGTACTCCGAGCGTTCCCGCGGCTACGGCGAGGAGTACTAAACGGGGTAGTCTGTGGTCGCTATGGCTACCAATCCTTTCGTATTTGATGTCACCGACGTGCTGGGTGGGGACGGCACGCCCAAGACCGTGACACAGACGGGCCCCTCCCCGTCGCGCATCGGCCCAGAAATGATCGCCATCCCGGAAGGCCGCGAGGTTGAGGTCGAGGCCACCCTCGTCCCGCTCGGCTCGGGGGTCATGGTGGATGCGACCGCGACCGCGACGCTGCAAGGCCAGTGCGTGCGCTGCTTGAAAGAGCTCACCCCCACCAAGACCCTGCGCGTTTCAGAGGTATTTTCCGCGTCCGACGACTTCATCACCGGCGACGACGAGGTGGACGAGGACCAGGGCTCCGGTGACGAGATCCGCCAGGTGGTGGACAACACCGTCGACCTCGAGCAGGCGTTCGTGGACGAGGCCGGGTTGAACTGGCCCTTCAACCCCACCTGCGAGCCGGAGTGCGAGGGCGATACGGATGTCCCGGCGCCGGACGCGGTGGAGGGCGAAGACAACGACTTGGTCGATCCGCGCTGGGCTGGCCTGGAGAAGTTCCTGTGAGCCGCTCACGCAAGCCGAAAGTCAGCGCTGACGAGCGGTGGGAGCAGGCCTTTGACGCTGTCGACCACGCGCCGCTGCTGGAACGCCTCGGCGTGGACATTGACCGCGACGGCCTGAAGCTGGCGCTGACGCACCGTTCCTTTGCCAATGAGCACGGCCACCTGCCCAACAACGAGCGCCTGGAGTTCGTCGGTGACGCGGTGCTCGGCTTGTCCGTGGCCACGAAGCTGTTTGAGCTTTACCCCTCCCGGCCCGAGTCCGACTTGTCGCCGATGCGCGCCGCAATTGTGTCCCGGTACGGCCTCGCGGATATCGCCCGCGAGATCGACCTGGGCAGCCACGTGCTCATTGGCAAAGGTGAGGCCCTCACTGGCGGACGCGAGAAGGATTCGATCCTCGCCGACACCACCGAGGCCATCTTCGGCGCAATCTACCTGCAGCACGGGTTTGCCACAGCGCGCGACGTGATTCTCACGCTTTTCGACGAAAAGCTCCGCACTGCGACCGTGAGCAAGAAGCACCACGACTGGAAGACGGACCTGCAGGTCCGTCTTGCCGAGCTCAAGCTGCCCGTGGCGGAATACGTCTCCCAGGCCTCGGGCCCGGAGCACGACCAGACCTTCACCGCGGACGCGCTCGTGGACGGCGTCTCCCGCGGCACGGGCACGGGGCCGAACAAGAAGCTGGCAGAGCAGGAGGCGGCCCACCAGGCTGTGCTTTTCCTGCGCGACCATGCCGCGGAGGCCGTGCGCGGGAATGCCTGAGCTACCCGAGGTCGAGGTCGTCCGCCGCGGCCTTGACGCCCACGTCCTTGGTCGCACCTTCGCGCGCGTCGAGGTGCTGCACCCCCGCGCCGCGCGCGGCAACACCGTGGACTTGAAGACCGCCCTGCCGGGCCTGACCATTACGGGCACCGGACGGCGCGGCAAATACCTGTGGCTCACGCTACGCGACGGCGCCGCGCTGCTCGTGCACCTGCGCATGAGCGGGCAAATGCTTGTCGCCGAGCATGGCACCGTGACCTCGCCGCACCTGCGCATCCGCGCAGACATTGGGGACGCGGAGTTGGATTTCGTGGACCAGCGCACCTTTGGGTACTGGCAGTACACCCCGCTTATCGACGGCGTTCCGCAGCCCGCCCTACACATCGCCCCCGATCCCTTCGAGGCGGAGTTCAACCTGCGCGACGCGGCCCGTGCGATGCGGCGCAGGAAGTCCCCACTCAAAAGCGTGCTGCTCAACCAGGAAGTGGTCAGCGGCATCGGCTCGATCTATGCGGACGAGGCCAT
The DNA here is from genome assembly GCF_000747315.1 of Corynebacterium ureicelerivorans. Classification (NCBI taxonomy): domain Bacteria; kingdom Bacillati; phylum Actinomycetota; class Actinomycetes; order Mycobacteriales; family Corynebacteriaceae; genus Corynebacterium; species Corynebacterium ureicelerivorans. The sequence continues at coordinate 1,501,018 of NZ_CP009215.1, read as the reverse complement.
GTGGGCCGCGCGGCTCAAACCGTGGCGCAGCGCCAAGACCATGCGCCAACGCGACGCGGAGGCGGTCCTGGACGCCGCGCGCGATGTGATGGCCCGCTCGTTGGAACAGGGAGGCACCAGCTTCGATTCGCTGTACGTCAACGTTAACGGCGCGTCGGGCTACTTCTCGCGCTCACTGAACGCCTACGGGCAGGCCGGCAAACCCTGCCCCCGGTGCGAAACGCCGATCGAGCGAGTGACCGTCGGCGGACGCTCCAGCTACTTCTGCCCCGTCTGTCAGGTGTTGTAGCGCTGGGGTACGGTTAGGCGACATGGTTGATCAGTCAGCATTCAAGGAAGCGATGAGCCAGCTGGCTGCCGCGGTGGCGATCGTGACCACAGGCACGGCGGCAGAGCCGCACGGCACCACAGTCAGCGCGTTCATGTCGCTGTCGCTTGAGCCCCCGATGGTGCTGGTGTCGCTGGACCGGAAGTCCTCGTTGCTGGCGCAGTTGGCCGAAGGATCGTCGATAGGCATCAACGTGCTCTCGACGGAGCAAAATGTGCTGGCGCGGCGGTTCGCGGACAAGACGCTCGACCGGTTTGCGGGTGTGCAGTGGGCCATGGCGGACGGCGCGCCGCAGCTGGCGGGGGACCACACGTGGGTTGCGGGGACGGTTGCGCAGATTATCGCTGCCGGCGACCACTTCCTTGTGCTGGTGGATGTGGACGCGGCCGAGGTGAACGCGAACTGCCCGCTGTTGTATTGGCAGCGCGAGTTTGGTACCCACGGGGCGATCACGCCGGGGGAAGTGCGGCCGAAGCTGGCGGAGGGCTAGCCTCCGGCTGCGCTTCATTGTGTGAGGTGGGCAACCCGGGGATACACTGCCCGCCATGGATGCAGCCACTACTTTCGTCGAGGATTCGCTCAACGGCGTGATCTGGAACCTCGTGCCATGGTTCTTGGTCGCGGCGGGTGTCTACTTCGGCCTCCGCACACTCTTTGTCCAGATCCGCATGGTCCCGGACATGTTCAAGGCGGTCTCGGAGAGGCCAAAGGGCAAGGACCGGGAAGGGCGGGACCTCGACGAGGAGTACGGCGGGCTTTCGGCCTTCAAGGCGTTCACCATCTCCGCGGCCTCGCGCGTGGGCACCGGTAATATCGCCGGCGTCGCGCTGGCGATCTCCATCGGCGGGCCGGGCGCGGTGTTCTGGATGTGGATGCTGGCGCTGCTCGGCGGAGCGACGGCGTTTGTGGAATCGACCCTGGCGCAGTTGTGGAAGACCAAGGACTCGGACGGCAACTACCACGGCGGGCCGGCGTATTACATGACGCGCGGGTTGGGGTGGAAGCCGCTGGCCGTCATCTTCTCGGCGTTTTTGGCTGTCACCTACGGCTTTGTGTACAACGCCATCCAGACCAACTCCATCGCGGAGGCCGTCGGCGGATCGCTAGGTAGCGATTCGGTTGCGCTCAAGGCGGTCGTAGCGGGTGTCATTGCGGTGCTCACCGCGCTCATTATCTTTGGTGGCGTCACCCGCATTGCCTCCTGGACCCAGGTCATCGTGCCGTTTATGGCGGGCGCCTACATCCTCATCGGCATCGCGGTGGTGGTGATCAACTGGCGGGAAATCCCGGGCATGGTCGAGCTCATCGTGGGCCACGCGATCGGGCTGGAGCAGGTCGCGGGCGCGGGCGTCGGCGCCGCCTTCGCACAAGGCATGCGCCGCGGGCTGTTCTCCAACGAGGCCGGCATGGGTTCGGCGCCGAACGCGGCCGCAACCGCAACGGTGTCGCACCCGGTGAAGCAGGGCTTGGTGCAGACCCTCGGTGTGTACTTTGACACCCTGCTGGTGTGCTCGATCACTGCGTTCGTTGTCTTGCTTGGCCCGGCCGTGACCTTCGGCAGGGACGACAGGGACTGCGGACATTTAGTTGGACCACTTTGGGGCGGGAAGGCCTTGAATGGGTTACAAGTTCAGCAATGAGTTTCGCCGTGAGGCGGTTGAGTTATACGAGTCCGGGTTAAGCGCTGCGGCGGTGTTCGACCGGCTTGAGGCTGCGCATGGGGTGCGGCCATCGCGTGCGACACTGACGCTGTGGGTTGCGGCGCATCGTCACGGGGTGGACCAGGATCTGGTCGATGACGCGGAGCGTGTCAGGGAGTGTGCTGCGGAGGTGATTGGCCGCGTTGTCGCGTCGCGCGTTGTGCTGGGGGCAACGATTTCGAAAGTCGCCGCGGAATACGGGTGCGGCACAACCGCTGTGAGTCGGTGGGTAGACAGTTTCGGCCCAAAAACGCCGTTGGATCCGTCTGTGTCGTTCAATGATGTTGTTTTGGCGACAATGGAACGCGTGAACGAGCATCGCAAGAATATCCGCGAGCAAAACGCGGCCCGCCAGCAGGCTGCCCAGGCGCCCAAGTTGCGCCCGGTTGATGAATGGTTACCCGGTTCAACACCGGATGTGAACAATCTGCCGGATGATCCAGCAGCCCTCAAACGCATCATCGCAGCTCAGGTGGAGCGTGACATGGTAAAAGACGCGTTGTTACAGGCGGCGTTTGAACAGCGGGCAGGTGGTGAGGCGGGAAAAGACCTCGCCCCGGCGGGGCAGCCGGATCTGACGGTGAGAACAGCCGCGGTTGAGATCCTCGTGCACGCCGGTGGGGTTTCAGTGCGTAAGGCGTGCCGGTTAGTCGGACTGAGCAAGTCGACGTTTTTCGACCGTCGTGACCAATTGCGGCGCCACGCGCTGCGGCAGAAGCGCCGTGCAGAGCTCGCTCGTGAGATCACCGACATTGTGGAAGCCTCTGGATGTAGCTACGGCTATAGGCGGGTCCATCACGCGCTGGCCAAGCGCGGAATCGTAGTGTCAGAAAAGGTAGTAAACGCCCTGATGGGCGAATGCGGGCTGCGCCCGAAGGGCAAGAGGATAAGAAGGCATTCTTCCTATGCGGGCGAAAATGAGCACAAGCCAGAAAACTTGCTGCTTATCGATCCTGATGCTCAACCCGAGCAGGTGATGTACCCGGACGGGGTGTCAACATATTTCAAAACCAACGCGCTCGCGTTTGACCTGCACCACGACTTCTATGCAGATAAGCCGTGGCAGAAACTCGGCACTGATGTCACCGAGGTCAACTGCGTAGACGGAAAGCTATTTATAAGCCCTGTCGTGGACTTCTACGACGGCTACATCCCTGTGGTGGCTATGTCACCCACCCCGGACACGGGGCTTGTGATGGACATGATGGACCAACTCAAAGCGCACCTGCCTGAAGGTGCGCGCCCGATCATCCACTCCGACCGGGGCATGTTGTACCGCACCCACCGTTGGGTAGAGACCATCACCGACTCCAGCCACGACACCACAACGTGCCGGCTATGCGAAACGGGACAGTTCTGCCCCAACAAATGGCTGCTTATACCGTCATTGTCGCGCAAAGGAACAAGTGGGGATAACGCGAGAGTGGAGGGTTTTTTCGGCACTATGAAGCAGGAATGCATCTACGGACGCCCAGAAACCGAACTGATGACAAGAGCAGAAATGATCCGATACATTAACCGCTACGTCGATTTCTACAACCACGAACGGTTGAAGTCGACGCTGACCGAAGGATATACAACCATCGCCCAGTACCGACAGGCACTGAGCGTATAAAAGCCCCCAGTGGTCCAAGAAATAGTCAGCACCCCCACATCCAGGGTGCGTCGCTGACGCAGTCCGCGTTGGCGGATTCGGTCGGCGCGTGGGGCGCCCACGCTATCACGTTCATCCTGTTTTTCCTGGCGTTCTCCTCCGTCATCGGCAACTACTACCTTGCGCAGGCGAATGTGCAGTACCTCACCGATTCCAAGACGACCATGACGGTATTTCGCCTCGTTGTCATCGGCTTTGTCATCTTCGGCGCGTTCGGCTCCGTGCCGCTCGTGTGGGCGCTGGGCGACACGATGGCTGGCCTGCTCGCCATTTTCAACATCATCGCCATCGTGCCGCTCGGTGGCGTGGCGCTGAAGCTGCTGAAGAACTTCAACGAGCAGCGACGCCAGGGCGTGGACCCAGTGTTCCACCGCGACATGCTCCCGGAGATCGCCAACGTGGAGTACTGGGACGGGTCTGATCCGGTGACACGCCGTAGCAAGGAGGACCGCATCATCGCCCGCGAGGGGAACCTCGAGCGGTAACCCAGCTACGCTAGGGCGACATGACAACAACACGCATGACCGCCCACGTCCGTGGCAACGTCCAGGGTGTGGGGTTTCGCTGGTGGACCCGCTCCCGCGCCCTCGAGCTGGGTTTGGCCGGCTACGCGAAGAACCTTGCAGACGGCAGGGTTGAGGTGGTAGCGGAGGGGGCCGAAGGTGGCGTCGAGAAGCTCAGGCAGCTGCTGGAGGAGCAGCCTTCAACCGCGGAGCGCCCCGGCAGTGTGGAGCATGTGCAGGCGCAGTACGGCGAGCCGAGGGGCGCAGAGGGGTTCGACGAGCGCTAAGCGCTCTCAAGCCGGTAACATCCACAAAATGCACCTCAAATCGCTGACGCTCAAAGGATTCAAGTCCTTTGCGTCGGCGACCACGATGAAGTTTGAGCCCGGCATTTGCGCCGTGGTGGGGCCGAACGGCTCCGGCAAGTCCAACGTGGTGGACGCGCTCGCGTGGGTGATGGGTGAGCAGGGCGCGAAGAACCTGCGTGGCGGCAAAATGGAAGACGTCATCTTCGCTGGCGCTGGCGGGCGCAAGCCGCTGGGGCGCGCGGAAGTGACGCTCACCTTCGACAACACCGACAAGCGGCTGCCCATCGATTACACGGATGTGGCCATTACCCGCCGCATGTTCCGCGACGGCGCCTCCGAGTACGAAATCAACGGCTCCAAGGCGCGCCTGATGGATATCCAAGAGCTGCTGTCGGATTCGGGCATCGGCCGCGAGATGCACATCATCGTCGGGCAGGGCAAGCTCTCCGAGATCCTGGATTCGCGCCCCGAAGAGCGCCGCGCGTTCATCGAGGAGGCCGCGGGTGTGCTCAAGCACCGTCGCCGCAAGGAGAAAGCGCAGCGCAAGCTCAGCGGCATGCAGTCAAACCTGGATCGCCTCACCGACCTCACCGAGGAGCTGGGCAAGCAGCTTAAGCCGCTTGCGCGCCAGGCCGAGGCCGCCAAGCGCGGCGCGGCGGTCCAGGCGGAGCTGCGGGATGCGAAACTCAAGCTCGCCGGCGACCAAGTTGTGCGGCTGCGCGCCACGTTTGCCGACGCCGAGCGCGCCGCTGAAATGCTGGCGGAGCAGGTCGAGACCGTCAACGCGACGCTGGAAACCGCGGTGGATGAGCTGGAGGCCTTAGAGGCCCGCCAGCAGGAGCTGCAGCCGCAGGCTGAACAGGCGCAGCAACTCTGGTTCTCGCTGTCCACCCTGGCCGAGCGCGTCAGCGCGACCCAGCGCATCGCCTCGGAGCGCGCGCGGAACTCGAACGCCTCGGTGCCGTACTCGGGCCAGAATCCGGATGAGCTTGAGGCGCGGGCCTCGCTTGCGGACGAGCGCTACGCTGAAGCCCTCGAGGCGGCCGAAGAAGCCGCCGAGAAGTTGGAGGCCATCCGCGAGGAAGTTGCCGAGCGGCAGGAGGCGTTTGACGAGGCCGAGCGCGAACACATGGCCCAGGTGCGCGCGATCGCGGACCGCCGCGAGGGCGTGGTGCGGCTGATCGCGCAGGAAGAATCGCAGGCGGCCGCAGTTGAGGCGGCCGGGGCGGAGGTCCGCCGCCTGGAAGAAACCCTCGCGGAGACCAAGGAGCGCGCTCGCCAGGCCACAGCCGAGGTGGTGGAAGTGGAGGAGCGCATCGCACACGTCGAGGCGGAGCGCTCGCCTCTCGACGACGCATTCGCCCGTGCCCACACCGAGTCCGACGCCGCCGACAAGCGCCTGGACCAGCTGCGGACGCAGCAGCGCGAGCACGAGCGCGCGGTGGCTACGCTGCAGTCGCGCATTGACACGCTGGCTGAGCAGGCGCCGAAGCGCACGGGGCAGGAGGTTGTGGAGGGCTTCCCGGTGCTTGCCGGGCTTATCTCGGTGGAATCCGGCCTGGACCGGGCTGTGTCGGCTGCGCTCGGGCAGCATGCGGAGGCGCTAGCCGGCGACGTATCGGAGGAGGCCGTCGAGGCTCTGGCGTCGGCGGCCCGCACCGTTGTCGTCGAGCCCCGGGGCGGGACCACCTGGCGCCTGGACGTCGACGGCGATATTGACTGGTTGCTGGACCATATGGAGCTGGACGCGTCGGTAGTTGGCCCGGTGACGCGTCTGCTCGCAGACGTCGTGCTCGCCCCCGACGTCGCGGCGGCCCGCGCTGCCGTGGGGCAGGATGCGCGGCTTCGGGCCGTCACGCCCGGCGGCGTGCTGGTGGGCGAGGGCTGGGTCGCGGCTGGAACCGGTCAAACCTCTACCGTCGAGGTCGCCGCGCGCATCGAGACGGCTGGGAGGGAACTCGCCGACGCGCAGCAGCGGCTCAACGAGCTGGCCGGCACGCTCGAAGGCGCGACCGTGGCTGCCGACGAAGCGCGCGTCAACGCCGCCTCCGCTAAGGCCGCCCTGCGCGAGCACGACACGGAGTTGGAATCGTGGCGCCGCGACCGCGCCCGCCTGGCGAAGCAGGCCGAGGCAAACAGGACGGAACACGAGCGCGCCGCGGCTCGGGCGAACGAGGCGGACGCTCGATTGGCACAGCGCCGCTCCGAGCTGGAGGAAACACGTGACCGCCTCACCCGCGTGGACACCGATGTGGCGGCATCGCCGGAGGAGCCCTCGACGCAGCAGCGCGACCAAGCGCGAAACGCCTTGAACCAGGCCAAGTCGCTGGAGATGGAGGCCACGTTATCCTCCCGGACCGCGCAGCAGCGCGCCGAAGCCGAAGCCGGAAAGGGTGACGCGCTGCGCCGCCAGGCAGAAGCGGAGCGCCAGGCCAAGGCGCGTCACGACGCCGCGATGGCTCGGCGCAGGGCGGAGGCGGAGTTGGCCGGCGCCGTCGAGAAGCACGCGCGAGATCTCGTCGCTCGCATCGAGGATGCGCTCGCCCGCGCCACTGCGCAGCGCGACGAGCTGGCCTCGCAAGTGAGCAGCCTGCAAGGACAAGTGCAGCAGGCGCGCCAGCAGGTCAACGCCACCCGGCAGCAGCTTGCGCGGCTGACCGATAGCGCCCACCAGTCCGACATTGCCCGCTCGCAGGCGCAGGTGCGCATCGACGAAGCGGAGGCGAACGTCACCTCGTCCCTCGGCATCGCGGTGTCCGACCTGCTCGCGGACTACACCCCGGGCGACGACTTTGACCGCGCGGCCGAGCAAGCCAGGTTGAAGCGGGCAGAAAAGGACCTGCGGGCGCTGGGCAAGGTCAACCCGCTCGCGCTGGAGGAATTCAAGGCGCTGGAGGAGCGCTACACGTTTTTGAGCACTCAGCTCGACGACGTCATCCAAGCGCGGAAAGACCTCACCGGGGTCATTGAAGACGTTGACGCACAGATTCTGCAGCTGTTCACCGATGCCTGGGCGGATGTGGAAGCGGAGTTCCCGCGCGTGTTCCAAACCTTGTTCCCCGGCGGCGAGGCCCGCCTCGTGCTCACCGAGCCGGACGACATGCTCACCACCGGCATCGAAATAGAGGCCCGCCCGCCGGGCAAGCGCGTTAAGCGACTGTCCTTGCTCTCCGGCGGGGAGAAATCGCTCACGGCGCTCGCCTTCTTGGTGGCGATCTTCCGCGCGCGCCCCAGCCCGTTCTACGTGCTCGACGAGGTGGAGGCAGCGCTTGACGACGTCAACCTCCGGCGCCTCATCGCCCTGCTGGAGGAACTGCGCAGGGATTCCCAGCTCATTGTGATCACCCACCAAAAGCCCACCATGGACGTAGCGAACGTGCTCTACGGCGTGACCATGCGCGGCGACGGCGTCACGCGGGTCCTCTCCCAGCGCATGCAGCCTGCGGCGGCAGCTCCGGGAGCCGAAGCGACGTAGCGCAGCCCCGTGTCGGCGCGGCTGGCACACTAGTGGGTATGAACACCACTGTCCTATGGATTGTCATTGCGGTCATCGCCATCGCGCTGATCATCGCCGGCATCGTCGTCGCCGGGAACAAGCGCAAAGCGTCGAAGACCGTCTCGTTTGAAAAACCCGAGGAGCCGAAGCAGCTCACCCAGCAGGAGAAGTCGGGCAACTACCAAGCAAAGGGTGGCTTCAACTTCGCCCAGGTGGACGCCCAGCCGAAGCAGCCAGAGCCAATTCGGCGCGAGCGGCCGGCGTCTGCGTCTGCCGCAGCGCCCTCCACTGGGGCTGCTGCTCAGGCCGACGCGCAGCAAGAGAGCGTGATTGAGCGGGCCATCGGGCAGGACGAGGCGCAACACGCACCCGTCCAAGAGGAAGCGAAGGCCGAACCGTCGGCAGAGCCTGCGGAGCCCGTCGAGAAGCCCGAGGCGACCCCAGCCGCGGCTGACGAGGAGCTGCAGGCGCAGGAAGAGGAGCTGCCGGTGGCGGAAGACGTCGCCGAGCCTGCTGAACCTGCAGAGCCCGCAGAAAGCGCACCGGTCGAGGTGGAGCCCGTTGCGGAGGATCCCGCAGGTGAGGAGCCCACTGCGGAGGAGGCAGAGGCGGAAGAAGCGGCGGCCGCTGCTGCCGCCGCCGTGGAGAGCGCCGAAGAAGCCCGTGAGACCGGGGCGCCGGTCTCCGACGACGCCGTCATTATCGAGGCCCCTTCCGAGGAGCCGCTGGACCAGATCGAGCCGGCCGCGGGGCGCATTGGCAAACTGCGAGGGCGTTTGTCCCGCTCTCAGAACGCGATCGGCCAGGGCCTGCTGGGCATCCTCACCGCCGGTGACCTGGATGAGGACGCCTGGGAGGAGATCGAGGACACGCTGATCATGGCGGATCTGGGCGCAGACTTGACCATGAAAGTCACCGAATCCCTGCGCGAGAAGATCGCCGAGCGCGGCGTGGAGACGGAGGAAGAGGCGCGCGCGATGCTGCGCGAAACCCTCATTGAGGCCGCTCGCCCCGATCTCGACCGCTCTATCAAGGCCATGCCGAACGACGGCAAACCGGCAGTGATCCTTGTGGTGGGCGTCAACGGCACCGGCAAGACCACCACTACCGGCAAGCTCGCCCGCGTGTTGGTGTCCATGGGCCACTCCGTTGTCCTCGGCGCCGCCGATACTTTCCGCGCTGCGGCGGCGGACCAGCTGGAGACGTGGGGCAGGCGTGTCGGTGCTTCCACCGTGCGCGGCAAGGAGGGGGCGGACCCGGCCTCCGTCGCCTTCGATGCCGTGGCAACCGGTGTCGCGGAGGGCGCCGACGTCGTGCTCGTGGACACCGCGGGCCGTTTGCACACCTCCACTGGTCTGATGGACCAGCTGGGCAAAGTGAAACGCGTGGTGGAAAAGAAGAGCAACGTCGACGAGGTGCTGCTGGTGCTCGACGCCACCGTCGGCCAGAACGGCATCATGCAGGCGCGTGTGTTCCGCGAGGTCGTTGACATCACCGGTGTCGTGTTGACCAAGCTCGACGGCACCGCGAAGGGCGGCATTGTCTTCCAGGTGCAGGAGGAGCTCGGCGTGCCGGTGAAGCTCGTGGGACTCGGCGAGGGGGCGGACGACCTGGCGCCGTTTGAGGTGGAAAGCTTCGTCGACGCCCTGCTGGGGTAAGCCCCCTGCGTATCGGCGCCCTACGCGCCCCGGTGATGTGCCCATCGTCCGGGGCGCGCGCTAGTCTTGGGGAGATTATTTTCCGCTAGCAGCTAAGGGAGCGTGCACACCGTGTTCGAGTCACTGTCCGACCGCCTCCAATCAGCCCTCGGCGGCCTGCGCGGCAAGGGCAAGCTCACCGAAGAAGACATCAACGCCACTGCACGCGAAATCCGTCTCGCGCTGCTGGAGGCGGACGTGTCGTTGACGGTCGTACGAGCGTTTATCAAGCGCGTAAAGGAGCGCGCGCTCGGCGCCGACGTCTCCGCAGCGCTGAACCCTGCGCAGCAGGTGATCAAGATCGTCGACGAGGAGCTCACCAACATCCTCGGCGGCGAAACGCGCCGGCTGAACATGGCGAAGAACCCGCCGACGGTGATCATGCTGGCGGGTCTCCAGGGCGCGGGTAAGACCACCCTCGCCGGAAAGTTGGCGAAGCACCTGTCCAAGCAGGGGCACACACCGATGCTCGTCGCGTGCGACCTGCAGCGCCCGGGTGCGGTGCAGCAGCTGCAAATCGTCGGCGAGCGCGCAGGCGTGCCGACGTTCGCCCCGGACCCGGGAACGTCCCTGGATTCGTTCGACCACGAGATGGGCACCTCCCACGGCGACCCGGTCGCGGTGGCGCAGCAGGGCATCGAGTATGCCAAGCAGCAGAAGAACGACGTGGTGATCATCGATACCGCCGGCCGCCTCGGTATCGACGACACGCTGATGACGCAGGCCCGCAACATCCGCGACGCGGTGAACCCAGACGAGGTCCTTCTCGTCATCGACGCCATGATCGGCCAAGACGCGGTGAAGACCGCAGAAGCGTTCGCCGAGGGCGTGGACTTCACCGGCGTGGTGCTGACCAAGCTGGACGGCGACGCGCGCGGTGGCGCAGCGCTCTCCATCCGCGAAGTGACCGGCAAGCCGATCCTGTTCGCCTCCACCGGCGAGAAGCTGGAGGACTTCGACGTCTTCCACCCTGAGCGCATGTCCAGCCGCATCCTGGGCATGGGCGATTTGCTCTCGCTTATCGAGCAGGCAGAGCAGACCTACAACGAGCAGGACGCCGAGGCAGCGGCGAACAAGCTGGCCTCCGGCGAACTCACGCTCGAAGACTTCCTTGATCAGCTGCTGATGATCCGCCGCATGGGGCCGATCGGCAACCTGCTGAAGATGATGCCGGGCGGCAAGGCCATGAACGAGATGGCCGACATGGTCGACGAGAAGCAGCTCGACCGCATCCAGGCAATCATCCGCGGCATGACCCCGGAAGAGCGCCGGGACCCGAAGATCCTCAACGCGTCTCGCCGCAAGCGCATCGCCAACGGTTCCGGCGTGAAGGTCGCCGACGTCAACCAGCTGGTGGAGCGCTTCTTCGAGGCGAAGAAGATGATGGGGCAGATGGCCAGCCAGTTCGGCCTGAGCGGCATGCCGGGCATGGGTGGCCGCTCGGCAACGAAGAAGAAGCCGAAGGGTCGCAAGGGCAAGAACGGCAAGCGCAAGGCACCGAAGCGCGGGGGCGGTATGCCGGGAATGCCCAAAATGCCGGGTATGCCGGGTATGCCCGACCCGAAGGAGTTAGAGAAGCTGCAGCAGCAGTTACCGGCAGGCATGCAAGGGATGGACCTAAACAACCTGGACTTCAACGAAGCGATGAAGCGCATGCAGAAGGGCAAGTTCTTCTGACCGTTCCTTCGAGGGGCGGTGCTCGCCTGAGCTGGCGGCTCAGAATCCAGCTGGTAAGACCCAGCTATCCGGCCAAAAACCGTAAGATAGCTGGGTCCTTGTAGCTGGATCTAGCGAGCCCGCGGGTGGGGTGGGCCCAGGAGCCGGTTGGGCCGGGTTTAGGGGGTGGCCGGAGGGGCGTCGGTAAGCGAGAGCTCAGCGAAGATGGGGAAGAGCGTATCCCACAGCAGCGGGGCAAGCGACTCGGCGTAGGCGTTGGAAATGTGGTTTTGGTCGCGGTAGATGTAGACGTTGCCGATCTGGGGCGGGCAGACGCCGTCCGGGCAGTACCAGCCGGCGGTGTCGATTTCCCACTGGTTGAAGCTGCCGTCTAGGACCTCCGCGGCCGGGTCTTGCGGGGCGTAGATCATGTCCGCGGGCATGGAGCAGGCGTATTCCGGGTAGCCCATGACGATGCAGATGTTGGGGTCCATGGGGTCGCCGTCGGGGTTAAACATCCACGGGTTGTCGCGCAGACCCACGAACGGGATTCCCAAATCCGAGAGTCGCTGCCATAGCTGGATGTAGGCGTCCGGGACGTAGTCTGCAGACACGACGCCCTGGCCAGCGAAACCGGCTGGCCGGGTGGAGGTGGAGATCACCATGTTCGGCTCGAGGTCGATGATTTCCTGCAGCGCGTTTTCGCCCCACTCAGCGCATACGGGCGAGACGATCTCGTTGGCCGGGTTTCCTGGCCCTCCCACGACCAGTGGACACTCCTGGCGCACGAAGGTCGCAATCTTAAAGTGGTGCTCTCGGCCGAGCTGATCGAGGGGGATGATAAACGGCTCGATGTGGGAACCTCCGGCGAGCACAACCGTGGTGTCCGCGTCGAGGTCGCCGTAGACACAGTCTGGGCCGGGCATGACATCGGGGCCTTCGGCCAGGAAGATCATGCAGTCCTCTTTCCCGATAGGTGGGAAGATTCCCGCGATGAGGTTCGGGTTCGGTCGTGCCTTCCTGTCCGGTACCTCCGCGCCCTGCAGCGCGCGGGCGCCTGGGTAGCGCTCCGGGTCCAGCGATGTCTCCTCGCGGTCAACGCGGTGTTCCCAGTACGGCTGCACGGCCAGGGCGGTGGCGAACAGCGCGCCCGCCAGAACCCCACCCACCGCGCGGGCGACGCCCGGCACGGTGCGTAGCGACGCTTTTGCGTCCGCAACCGGGTCGTCGTCACCGCGTGGGCGCGGGCGGTGCTGGCGCAGCGGCTCTTCCACCAACGTGTGGGTCACATGGGCCAGGCAGAGGGACACGAGGATGACCAGTGCACCCAGCCAGGCCGGCGGGGTGTCGTAGCCGCCGATGACGGTGACCAGAATGAGCAGAGGCCAGTGCCACAGGTAGAGCGAGTACGCCACCGAACCCAGCCAGGTCATGGGGGCGGAGGCCAGGACGTTGGAGACCGGATTCGCGTTCCCGGACAGGATCACCAGCGCGGCGCCTGTGAGCGGGATCAAGGCCATCGGGCCCGGGAACGCGAGCGACGTGGGCACGATCAGGCCGGTCACGGCGATGAGCGCCACGCCCAGCAGGGAGGTCAGCCACGCGGTGGTTTGCGGCAGGAAGCGGTGAGCCGGCACGAACGCGAGCAGCGCGCCCAGCGAGAGCTCCCAGGCGCGGGAGAAGGTGGAGTAATAATTCTCGCCAGTTCCTTCCAAGCCGAAGCGCGACGCCCAAGCGAAAGACGCAACGGTAATCGCCGCCAGTACCGCGATCGCCGCGCGACGGGCGTGGACCGGATTCGCACGCAGCTTCACCACCGCAACGGCGACGAGCCAGCCCATCGCGATGCCGAAGACGTAGAACTGCCCCTGCACGGACATGGACCACAGGTGTTGCAGCGGGGATGTGTCCTGGCTTGCCACTGCGTAGTCCGCGTTTTGTGCCACGAGCTCCCAGTTCTGGAAGTACAGCATCGAGGCGGTGACTTGGCGGGCCAGCTGGGGGTTCATCAACTCGGGGGCGACAGCCAGGACAAGGGCGATCACCACAACCACGACGAGCGCAAGCGCCGGCACCAATCTGCGGATGGTGCGCCACAACGGCCACCAGGGGTTCAGGTTGGGGTTGGGGCGCAGCGCGTAACGCAGCTGGCCGCCGAGGAAGAAGTACCCCGACAGCAGGAGGAATACGTCCACGCCACCGGAGACCCGGCCGACGAAGACGTGGAACACAACCACCAGCGCGATCGCGAACCCGCGCAGCCCGTCCAAGTCGACGCGGTAGGCGGATGAGCCTTTCGCCGACCGCGGTGCGGGCACTGCTGTCGTCGTCAACCGCGTCTCCAACCTGTCACTTCCGTTCATCGGCAACTTACGTCACAAACGAATATCGACCCTACCGCCCCGCCCACGCGGGGCCGAACTGACATACCCGCTGGTTTTGGTCTGCAGGTGCGGCCCGCGTAAAGTATCACAGGCTGTCGGGCGTCCTTCGTTGCGCCGGGCACGACAAGTCCATAACTGCGTACGCGCCGGATCCGTCTGCACCCCGCGAGGGAGAACCTCACCGGGAAGGTCGCCCGGCCAGGCACGCGCAGGGTAAATAAAAAGGGTTGAACCGGCTCGTCGACAAGCGGCGAGTGTCTGTACTGCCCAGTGACCTACAAGGAAGTACACCATGGCTGTAAAGATCAAGCTGCAGCGCGTTGGCAAGATCCGCAACGCGCAGTACCGCGTTGTCATCGCCGATGCCCGCACCCGCCGCGACGGTGCCGTCATCGAGAACATCGGCATCTACCACCCGAAAGAAGAGCCGTCGCTCATCCGCATCGATTCCGAGCGCGCTCAGTACTGGCTCGGCGTTGGCGCCCAGCCGACCGAGCCGGTGCTCGCGCTGCTGAAGGTGACCGGCGACTGGCAGAAGCACAAGGGGCTCGACGGCGCTGAGGGCACCCTGAAGGTGGCCGAGGAGAAGCCGTCCAAGCTCGACCTGTTCAACCAGGCGCTGGAAGAGGCCAAGAATGGCCCGACCGCTGAGGCCATCACCGAGAAGCGCAAGAAGGCCAAGGAAGAGGCTGAGGCGAAGGAGGCTGCCGAGGCAGCTGCAGCCGCCGAAGCCGAGGCCGCTGAGGCTGAGGGCGAGTCCGCCGACGCAGAGTCGTTCGAGGAGAACTAGGCGCCCTTCGCCTATCGACGCCACCCCCGTTCCGCACGCGACGTGCGGAACGGGGGTTTCGCGATGGAGCACCCGAGCGCTGCGGGATAGGTGCACGGGCCTGCTACCGTAGCCACTCATGGAGTTGCAGATTGGCCGAGTGGTCAAGTCCCACGGTGTGAAGGGCGAAGTTGCCGTCGAATTGCTGGCAGACGAGTCGGAAGAGCACATTGTCCCCGGCGCCGTCCTCACCGGCCGTCAGGCTGGCAAGGAGCGGCAGCTCACGGTAAAGGCGGTGCGCCCCCACCAAAAGCGCCTCCTGGTCACCTTCGAGGAAGTGCCGGACCGGACTGCAGCCGACAGTTTGCGCGGGATGAAGTTCGCGGCCGAGCCGCTGGAGCGAGACGACGACTCGGAGGGGTACTACAACCACGAACTCATCGGGCTTAACGTGCGCCACGACGGCGACGAAGTGGGCGAGGTCACCGGCGTGATGGACACGCCGAACCGGAAGATCCTGGAGATCGATTACCGCGGCAAAGAGGTGCTTGTCCCGTTTGTCATGGACTTCGTGCCGGAGCTCGACGTGGAGGAGGGCTTCCTCACCATCACCCCACCGGAGGGCCTGCTGGATGTCTAGCCTGCGCCTCGACGTCATCACCATATTCCCCGAATACCTGGACCCGCTGCGGCATGCGCTGCTGGGCAAGGCGATCGAGCAAGGGATCCTTGCCGTCGGCGTGCACGACCTGCGCGACTGGGCCACAGGGAACCACAAGTCCGTGGACGCTCCGCCGCTCGGCGGGGGCCCAGGCATGGTGATGAAGCCCGAGGTGTGGGGGCCTGCGCTTGACGACGTCGCCACGGGCCGCGCCGGAACCGATCTCGAGTCTGCAGCGGCGCACCGCAACGACAAGCCGCGCCACGACGAGGTGCATGCCGTCGCGCCCCGGCCGTACGACAGTGGGGAAGACGCCTCGAAGCCACTGTTGATTGTGCCGACCCCGGCCGGCAAGCCGTTCACCCAGGCGGACGCGCAGGCGTGGTCGCGCGAGGAGCACATTGTGTTCGCGTGCGGGCGCTACGAGGGCATCGACCAGCGGGTGTTCGAGGACGCCTCCAAGCGCTATCGGGTGCGCGAGGTCTCCATCGGCGATTACGTGCTCATTGGCGGCGAGGTCGCCGTCTTGGTGATCACGGAGGCCGTCACGCGCCTCATCCCGGGCGTGCTGGGCAACACCGAGAGCCACGAGGACGACAGCTTTTCCGACGGGTTGCTCGAAGGCCCGAGCTACACCAAACCACGGGTGTGGCGAGGGATCGAGGCGCCGGCGGTGCTCACGTCCGGCGACCACGCGAAAGTTGCGGCGTGGAGGCGCGAACAGTCCCTGAAACGTACCCGTGACGTGCGCCCGGATCTACTGGAGACTACGCCCCTCAGCGACGAGGACCGCTTCATGCTGGATGCCCGCGATGTGGTCACGACGGTCAGGGTGGATGGGGCGAAGCGCGTCGTTATCAAGCAGCTGCGCCGGGCCTTGAAGCAGGCGGGTTACCGCGCTTCGGAGATTACCCTTGAGGGCGAGACCCTCACCGTTACCGGACGCACCGCGCTCGCGCTCGAGGAGGCGACACGGGCGGTAGAAAAGGCGCTGCCGCCTGGGATGTATCACTCTGGGAGCACGGTGCAGGTTTAGCCTGGCGCCGCCGACTACACTCGTCCGAATGACATCAATCGCAGCCACCATCGCGAACGAACTACAGGTGCGGGACAGCCAGGTCGAGCAGGCGCTAACGCTGCTGGCCGAGGGCAACACTGTCCCGTTCATCGCCCGCTACCGCAAGGAAGCCACGGGCGGCCTCGATGACGCGCAGCTGCGCTACATCGAGGAGCGCAACACCTACCTGGTGGAGCTAGCGGAGCGGAAGCAGGCGGTGCTGGAAAGCATTGAGGCGCAGGGCAAGCTCACCGATGAGCTGAAGCGCGAGATCCTCGCCGCCGATTCCAAAGCGCGCGTGGAAGACCTCTACCTGCCCTACAAAAAGCGGCGCAAGACGAAGGCGGACATCGCGCGCGAGGCCGGCCTTGAGGCGTTGGAGCAGCAGCTTATCGACGACCCTTCGGCGTCCCCCGAGGCCCTGGCCGAAGCCCACCTATCGGAAGGCTTCCCGGACGTGAAATCCGCGCTCGAGGGCGCCCGCGCCATCCTGGTGGACCGCTTCGCCACCGACGCGGACTTGGTCGGTGAGGTGCGCGACCGCGTCTATAAGCAAGGCACCATGCGTTCTGCGCCCGTGGAAGGCAAGGAGACCGAGGGCGCGAAGTTCGCGGACTACTTCGAGTTTTCGGAGCCGTTTGTAACCCTCCCGAGCCACCGCATCCTTGCGCTCCTGCGCGGCGAGGCCGAGGGCGTGCTGACCTTGAACATGGATCCCGGCGACGAGGCCGTGTACGAGGGAATGATCGCGGAACGGTTTACTCTGCCGGTGAAGGAGTCGGAGTGGCTGGCCAAGGCCGTGCGCTGGGGGTGGCGCACCAAGCTCCAGGTCTCCGCGAACCTGGACACGCGCATGCGGCTGAAGGAAAAGGCGGAGGAGGGTGCGCTGCAGGTGTTCAAGACCAACCTGCGCGACGTGCTGCTCGCCGCCCCGGCCGGCCAGCGAGCCACCCTGGCGTTGGACCCCGGCTACCGCAATGGCGTGAAGTGCGCGGTGGTGGACGAGACCGGCAAGGTGCTGGCGACCACCATCGTCTACCCGCACCAGCCGCAGAACCGCTGGGACGCCTCGCGCGCGGAGCTGGCGTCGCTCGCGGCGGAGCACGGCGTGGAGCTGATTGCCGTGGGCAACGGCACGGCGTCGCGCGAATCGGAGAAGCTCGCCGGCGAGGTGGCGGACCTCATCGCCCAGGCGGGCGGGAAACGCCCCACCCCGGTGGTCGTGTCCGAGTCGGGCGCGTCGGTGTATTCCGCCAGCGCGATCGCGGCAGAGGAGTTCCCGGACATGGACGTCTCGCTGCGCTCGGCGGTGTCCATCGCGCGCCGCTTGCAGGACCCGCTGGCGGAGTTGGTGAAGGTGGATCCGAAGTCCATCGGCGTAGGCCAGTACCAGCACGACGTGAACCAGACCGCGCTGGCGCAGACGCTGGATGCGGTGGTGGAGGACGCGGTGAACTCCGTCGGCGTGGATGTGAACACCGCCTCCGCGCCGCTGCTTGAGCGCGTCGCAGGGCTCTCCGGCACGGTGGCCAAGAACATCGTCGCCTACCGCGACCAGAACGGCCGCTTCACCACCCGCAAAGAGCTGGGTAAGGTGCCGCGCCTTGGGCCCAAGGCGTACGAGCAGGCCGCGGGCTTCCTGCGTATCCGGGGCGGGGCGAACCCGCTCGACGGCTCTGCAGTCCACCCGGAGGCGTACCCGGTGGTGGAGCGCGTCGCCCAAGCAACGGGCCTGAGCACCGAGCAGCTCATCGGCAACACCGCGGTGCTGTCGAAGCTCGCGCCGGTAGACTTTGCGGACGGCCAGTTCGGTGTTCCCACCGTCACCGACATCCTCGCGGAGTTGGACAAGCCCGGCCGCGACCCGCGCCCGGAGTTCAAAACCGCCGAGTTTAAAGAGGGCGTCAATGAGGTGAAGGACTTACAGCCCGGCATGATCCTGGAGGGCACGGTGACCAACGTCGCCGCGTTCGGCGCCTTCGTGGACGTGGGTGTGCACCAGGACGGGCTTGTCCACGTTTCGGCGATGAGCCACAACTTTGTTTCCGACCCGCACGAGGTGGTGCGCTCCGGCCAGGTGGTGAAGGTGAAGGTCATGGACGTCGACGTGCAGCGCCAGCGCATCGGCCTAAGCCTGCGCCTCGACGACGAGCCGGGCCAGAACGCCCCGAAGAAGGGGAGAGCGGAGCGAGGCGGCAAGAACGGTGGCAAGAACCATGGACGGGGCGGTGGCCGGCGGCAGGGCGCGCCGGAGGGGCGTCGCCAAGCATCCGGCTCCATGGCGGACGCGCTCAAGCGCGCCGGATTTGGGAACTGACCGGCGCGTATGTAACATTTGCCGGGTTGTTGTAATCGACACGAACCGGCCGAGCGCCCCGCAGGGGAAGTGCCGCCAGGGTCCTCTGTCCGAACACGTAAAGGATTGCTTTCATGAGCAACGGCATCATTGATCTTGTCGACGCAGGCCAGCTGCGCGACGACATCCCGGATTTCCGCCCGGGCGACACCCTCGACGTGCACGTCAAGGTGATCGAGGGTTCTGTTACCCGTACCCAGGTCTTCACCGGCTTCGTGGTCCGCCGCCAGGGCGACGGCATCCGCGAGACCTTCACCGTGCGCAAGGTCTCCTTCGGCATCGGCGTTGAGCGCACCTTCCCGGTGCACTCCCCGAACCTGGAGAAGATTGAGGTTGTCCGCAAGGGCGACGTCCGCCGCGCGAAGCTGTACTACATGCGCGAGCTGCGCGGCAAGGCTGCCCGCATCAAGGAGCGCCGCTAGTTCTGCGCCGCCCCCGCGCCCCGTCCGAGTCGTATCGGGCGGGGCGCTTCGCTTGTCTTTGCACCATGCCCGCGCCATGTCCCAGCGTGCTGGGGCGCGCCCGGGCGGTGCTAACGTATCCCGGGTGACCAACGTGAACGGACCCGCAGGCGGGCAGCAGCCCAACCAGCCTGCACAGCCCCACAACCCCTACGCGCAACAGCGGTACGCGCCTGCGCAGCCCGCTCGAGCGGGGCGCACACCGGCGGGGACGCAGGAAGAGAACAAGGAACTTCCTTGGTATGTGGAAATTCCGGTGGTGGTGGTGCTGACGCTGCTAATCATGTTTGTGATCCAGACGTTCATCGGCCGCCTCTACGTCATTCCGTCCGCATCCATGGAGCCCACGCTGCACGGGGAGAACGGCTCGGGCGACCGCATTTTCGTGGAGAAGGTCAGCTACTACTTCTCCGACCCGGAGCCGGGCGATGTCATCGTCTTCGCCGGCACGGATTCGTGGAACACGGGCTTTGACTCCAACCGGTCTTCCAATCCAGTCGTGCGCGGGATGCAGGAAGTCGGCTCCTGGGTCGGGCTGGTGCCGAAGGACGAGAATACGCTGGTGAAGCGCATCATCGCCACCGGCGGGCAAACCGTGTCCTGCCAGGCGGGGGACCCGGCCGTGATGGTCGACGGCAAGCCGATCGACCAGTCCTACACACTGCAGCCGAACTTCTACCCGGTGGATCAATCGCAAGGATCCGACGCCTGCGGTGGCCCGTACTTCGGCCCCGTGACGGTACCGGAGGGCCATTACTTCATGATGGGCGACAACCGCACCAACTCACTCGACTCGCGCGCGCACATGGGCGACGAGCTCCAAGGCACCATCCCGGAGGAGAACATCCGCGGCAAAGTCAAGGCTGTAGTCTTCCCGCTCAGCCGCATGCAGGGCGTCGACGACCCGGACATCCAGCAATGATGCTGTGCGCCGCTTAAAGCAGCTGCGCACCTACGAGGTCGCGTTAGAAAAGGCGGGCCTCGGTCCTGTGGCAGGGGTGGACGAGGCCGGCCGCGGGGCCTGTTTCGGCCCCATCACTATCGCCGCGTGCGTGCTCCCGCCGGCGCCACAGCGCGCGCTGGAGGGCCTAACGGACTCAAAGAAGCTCACTGCGCGTAAGCGCTGCCTGCTTTTCGACGCGCTGGTCGATACCGCGCTCGCGTACTCCGTCGTGCACATCCCGGCGGCCGAGATAGACCGCCGAGGCATCCAGGCGGCCAACCTTGACGGTGCGCGCCGCGCAATTGCGGGCCTTTCCGTGCAGCCCGGCTACGTGCTTGTCGACGCGTTCCGTATCCCCGGCCTGGTCGCACCCCAGCTGCCGGTGGTGGGCGGAGACTACACCGCCCGCTGCATCGCGGCCGCCAGCGTGCTGGCCAAGGTGAGCCGTGACCGGTTAGTTAGCGAGATGGCCAAGCGCTTCCCCGAGTACGGCTTAGAGGGGCATAAGGGCTATTCAACGAAGGCGCACATGGACGCGGTGCGCCGCCACGGCGCGAGTCCCGAGCACCGCTATAGTTATGCGAACGTCAGGGACGCTGACGTCTTCTACTCGCAGTCCAGCATGAAGGGGCACGCATGAGCGCAGAGGATCTTGACAATTACGAGGCGGACGTCGAGCTTTCCCTCTACCGCGAATACCGCGACGTAGCCAGCCAGTTCTCCTACGTGGTGGAAACCGAACGGCGTTTCTACCTGGCCAACGGCGTCAAGCTCATCCCGCACACCGAAGGCGGGGACGTGTACTACGAGGTCTTGATGTCGGACGCATGGGTGTGGGACATGTACCGCGCGGTGCGCTTCGTGCGCTACGTCCGGGTGATCACCTACAAAGACGTCAACATCGAGGAGCTGGACAAGCCCGAGCTGACCTTCCCGGAGTAAGTACCCGGAGTAAGTACCCGGAGTCAGTACAGGCGGCAAACGGCGGGGTAGCGGACGAGCCGGAACGCGGCAGATTGCCCTGTCGACGGAACCGCCACGGTACTTCCGAAGTCTGATAGAGGACCGATTCTTGGAACTCAATGACACGCGGGAGGGACCATGCAGGTGGATTATCAGGCCCAATACGAGCTGGGCCGCGCAGGGGAGCGGGCTGCGATCAGGTGGTACGAGGATGAGGGGTATACCCTCCTCGGACACCGGCAGCGAATGCGGGCGGGGGAGATCGATGCCGTCGTTGAAGACGACGACGGCACGGTCGTCTTCGTGGAGGTGAAGTCGCGCCGCGGCAGCGCGTTCGGCGCAGCTGAGGCGGTGACAACGAAGAAGCTGGCCACCATGCGCAGGTGCGCGGCCCAGTGGCTCGAAGAGCACTGCGCAGACGCGTATCGGCCGGTCCGTTTCGACGTGGTCGAGGTGGTCTTCGCGGGCGAGGATTACATCCTGCGGCGCTACCCGGGGGTCGAAGATGGCGCTTGCTAGCACGGTGAGCGCGACCGTGGAGGGCGTCACCGCACGCCTGGTCACGGTGGAGGCAAACGTCGGCGCCGGCCTGCCGGGGATGCACATGGTGGGCCTGGGCGACGCGGCGGTGAAGGAATCCCGTGAGCGCATCCGCACCGCGATTGCGAACTCGGCCCTGCCGTGGCCGCGCACGAAGATCATGGTGTCGCTCTCGCCGGCGCACCTGCCCAAGGCGGGCTCGCACTTCGACCTTCCAATCGCGCTGGCGGTGCTGGGCAGCCTGGACCCGCGCGCGGATCAGGTGCTCAGAGCAACGATGTTCTGCGGCGAGCTCGCCTTGGACGGCACGTTGCGGCGGGCCGAAGGCGTGCTCCCGATGCTGCTTGCAGTCCTGCACGACGCCGACAATGCCGTAGACACGATTGTCGTGCCGCGCGCCAATGCCGCCGAGGCGGCGCTGCTGGGCCGAAGTAACGTGCTCGTGGCAGATTCGCTCAAACATGTCTGGGAGTGGGTGACAGGGGCCGTCCAGCTGGACGTGGCCTCGGCGCCGCTGCGCGAGACGGCACCGGTCGCCGTGCCTGACTTCTGCGATCTCGCCGGGATGACCGAGGAACGCGAGGCGCTTGAGGTCGCCGCCGCGGGCGGCCACCACGTCATGATGATCGGCCCACCCGGATCCGGAAAGTCCATGCTGGCAGAGCGCCTGCCATCGATTCTGCCTGAGCCCACGGTCGAGGAGGTGGTGGAAGTCACTGCCATCCACTCCGCTGCGGGCATCTCTGGGGGAGACGTCGTCGACGCGCGGCCGTTTGTCGCGCCGCACCCGTCCCTCACGCGCGCGGCGCTGATCGGCGGGGGCAGTGGCACGCCGACGCCCGGGGCGGTGAGCCAGGCGCACCGCGGGGTGCTCTTTCTCGACGAGGCGTCGGAGATCCAAGCGCACGTGCTCGATTCCCTGCGTATCCCGTTGGAAAAGCGAGAGGTGAGGCTCACTCGCGCTCGCCGCGAGGTGGTGTACCCGGCAGATTTCCAGCTGGTGCTGGCCGCCAACCCGTGCGCCTGCCCGCGGATCGAGGGGCGCTGCACGTGCAGCTCTCCGCAACGGGCGCGGCACCTGAGCAACATCTCGGGTCCGCTGAGGGACCGCATCGACGTGTTCCTCACCACCTCGGCCGAGGCGTCGGTGCTCAGCCCCAACGATGCGGAGCGGTCCAGTGCGATCGCGCGGCGGGTGGTGGCCGCCCGGGAACGCGCGGCGGCCCGCTGGGCGCAGGCAGGGCTCGCGGAGTCCGTGAACGCGCGCGTTCCGGCGACACTGATCCGGCGGCACTTCCCGGCGCGGGAATCCGCGATGGCGCTGCTGGAATCTTCCCTCTCGGAGGGGACGATCACGCAGCGCGGCGCGGATAAATGCCTGAAACTCGCCTGGACGCTAGCGGACCTGGAGCAGGCGGACCAGCCGGATATCGACCACGCCTATCGCGCCCTGGACTTGCGCGCGAACCAGCGGGAGGTGGCTTAAGTGTCTGCGCCAGAATCCTGGGCCTACCTCAGCCGCGTGGTCGAGGGGCCCTCGCACCACATCCAGGCACTGCTCAGCATGGGAAAATCCGCGGACGAGATCGCGCACGGTGTGCGCACCCGCGCCACCTGGATCGGCGGCCTGCTCGCGCAGACTGAAAACCGCTTCACCTGGGACCGGCCCGCCGAAGATATCGAGCGCGCGGCCGAAGCGGGCTTCACGCTGCTCACGCCGGATAGCGCGCAGTGGCCCGCGGACGCTATCGAGCGCTCGTTCGCCCGCCAGCAGACTGGCGCGGCCGCCAAGGTCAGCCACCAGCCGGACGGGATCGCCCCGCACGCGCTGTGGGTGCAGGGGAACCCCAACCTCGCGGGGCTGCTCGCGCATTCGGTCGGCGTCGTCGGTACGCGCCACGCAACCAAATACGGCCACGCGGCCACCAAGGACCTGGTCACCGGATTGGGCGGGCATCGGTACACGATCGTCTCCGGCGGGGCGCTGGGCATTGACACCGTCGCGCACCAAACGGCGCTCGACGTGCAGACGCCCACTATCGTGGTCGCCGCGTGCGGGCCGGGGGAGCACTACCCGCGCTCCAACAAAGCGTTGTTTGAACGCGTCGTGGCCAGCGGGTCTGCCATCGTGACGGAGTATCCGTTCGGCACGACACCTGACCGGCACCGCTTCCTCACCAGAAACCGTCTGGTTGCGGCGCTGACCCTCGGTACCGTGCTGGTGGAAGCGCCGTTTCGCTCCGGGGCGCTCAACACCTTGAAGTGGGTCAACGCGTTCAACCGGAAAGCCATGGCGGTGCCGGGCCCGATCACCGACGCGCAGTCGCTCGGTGCCAACTTAGCCATCCAGCGAGAGGAAGCGCTGATGGTGCTCAACGCCGGCCAGGCGCACGAGCAGCTCACGGCGGTCGGAGATTTCGATGCCGACGAGCAGCTTGAAATGCAGTTCCCGCCGAGCGTGACGCAGCAGCTTTCCCGCAATGAGCTGCGCGTGTACGACGCGCTTCCGCCCGTGGGCCAACAGGGCCGCGAGGCTGAGGAGGTTGCCGCGGACTCCGGGCTCACCATCGCGCTGACGGTGCACATCCTCATGGATTTGTCGCAGCGTGGGTTAGTGGAGCGCGACCGCCGTCGCTGGTCGCGGGCAGAGCAGCCGGCTGTGGGAGGAGAGTAAGCTGCCGTGACATGAGTACACAGCCGGGACAGTTGCAGGCAGCGGTGGACGACTTCGCCGAATACGCCGAACTCGTCCTCGGCCGCTCACCACACACGGTCAAGGGCTACGTAGCGGATCTGCGAGGACTGAGCGACTACGCGGCGACGTTCAACGAGTTCACCCTTGACGCGCTGCGGCAGTGGCTGGCGGATGCCCTCGCGGCAGGCAAGAGCCGGGCGACACTCGCCAGGCGCACCGCAGCCGCCAGGGCCTTTTCTGCCTGGGCCTACCGCCAGGGCTACGTCGAAAGCGACGCCGCCGCCCGATTGAAGGCCCCCAAAGTCAACCGCCCGTTGCCCACCGTGGTGCAAGGGGAGCGCGCCGCAGAGCTCGTGGAGGTGCCCCAGGACGACGGGGCTCACCCGGCGGAGCACCTGCGCGACCGGGCAATGCTTGAGTTGTTGTACGCCACGGGCATGCGCGTCGGCGAGCTCACCGGGCTCGACATCGGTGACGTCGACCTCGCCCGGGGGCTCGCCCACGTGACCGGCAAGGGCAACAAGCAGCGCGTCGTGCCCTTCGGCAACGAGGCCTCGGCGGCCGTTGCGGCATGGCTGGAGTCTGGCCGCGACGAGCTCGCCGGTGACACCCCCGCAATGTTTGTCGGCACCCGCGGCGGGCGCATCGACCAGCGCCAGGTCCGGCGGGTGGTTGAGCGCGCCGGGCGCGGCGCGGGCGTGGAGCACGTCGGCCCGCACACGTTGCGCCATACGGCGGCGACCCACATGCTCGAGGGCGGTGCCGACCTGCGCGTGGTGCAGGAGATGCTCGGGCACACCAGCTTGCAGACCACGCAGATTTACACGCACGTCTCCGCGCAGCGACTCAAGCGAATCTACGACCAGGCGCACCCTCGTGCGTAGGTGACGCAGGAGAACCGTCGAGCGGCTTGAGCCGTATGCGCGGCGGCTGCAGCAACGTCAGCGGGTCAATGTAGGTGTCCTTGCCGGTTCGTGCGCCCCAGTGCAGGCCATCGTGCGCCCCGGAGAACGTTGTCGGTGCCCGGGTGAGCGCACCCACGGGCTGCCCTTCGCGCACTGCATCGCCTGGGGCAAGATCCGAGCGGACAGGCTGGTAGGTGGTGCGGATCCCGCCAGCGTGGTCGATGGCAAGGACGGGTGTGCCAGCCACCGAGCCGACGAAGGCGACAACGCCGTCACCCGCCGCAAGCACCGGCTGGCCAGCGCGCAATGGTAGGTCGACGCCTCGGTGGCCGGGCTTCCAGTTCTGGTCCGGTATGTTCGCGGGACGGCTCACCCCGCTCGAGTAGGCGGTGCCAGCGACCGGGTCAACCCACGCGGCGGCAGGTGCGGCGGTGAGCAGGAACAGGGCGGTGGTGGACCGGAGGATCGTCGATAGGCGCATGCTGCGATCAGACCACTTCACCGCTGCAGTGAGAAGGGGTGCAAGCGGTTCTGTGGATAACGCCTCGGCCGCGGCGGGGTTATCCACATGAAGACGCAGATGAGATTAGGTTTTGCTGGGAAAGCCAGGTAGGGTTGCACCGGCAGCTTTTCTGGGCTGACTACGCGCGCCGGATCATGCCTGCTCAGCGACGGTCCCTCTCACAGGGTGCAGGGCGAGCACGGTGCTAGGGCGCGGGATAAAAACCCGCGCGTGAGACTTGCAAGATAACCGAACTATTTTCTCCGAAGGAGACAAAACCATGGCAGTTGTAACCATGAGTGAACTCCTCGACGCTGGTGTGCACTTCGGCCACCAGACGCGTCGCTGGAACCCGAAGATGCGCCGCTTCATCTTCACTGACCGTAACGGCATCTACATCATCGACCTGCAGCAGACGCTGACCTACATCGATGAGGCCTACGAGTTTGTCAAGGAAACCGTCGCTCACGGCGGCACCATCCTGTTCGTCGGCACCAAGAAGCAGGCACAGGAGCCGATCCAGGAAGAGGCGCAGCGCGTCGGCATGCCGTACGTGACGCACCGCTGGCTGGGCGGCATGCTCACCAACTTCCAGACTGTGTCCAAGCGCATTGGCCGCATGAAGGAACTGCAGGCGATGGACGCGGCCGAGGACGGCTACGCGGGCCGCGGCAAGAAGGAAGTCCTCATGCTCACCCGCGAGCGCATCAAGCTCGAGCGTGTGCTGGGCGGGATCGCCGACATGACCAAGGCGCCGTCCGCGCTGTGGATCGTGGACACCAACAAGGAGCACATCGCGGTCTCCGAAGCGCAGAAGCTGCGCATCCCTGTCGTGGCCGTGCTGGATACCAACTGCGACCCGGACGTTGTGGACTTCCCGATCCCGGGCAACGACGACGCTATCGGCGCAGTGAAACTGCTCACCCGCATCGTGGGCGAGGCTGTTGTCGCAGGTAAGCAGCAGCGCGAGGAGCGCCAGCTCGCTTCCGCTCGCGACGCCGCCGGCGACACCGACGCGAAGCGCCAGGCTGAGGCCTCTGAGGCTGCCGCTCAGGCCGCCGCATCCGACGACGTGTCCGCCGCCGACGCTGCGAAGGCTGCCGTCGCCGCCGAGACCGCCGCTCCGCAGGAGGTCGCCGAGGTTGAGCAGCCGGCAGCTGTGCGCGCCGCTGAGCAGGCGAACGAGGCTGCAGCCGCCAACCAGACCGGCAAGGTCGACGAGGGCATCCAGATCTCTGGCACCGAGTCCGCCACCCAGGCGTAGGCCACGCAGTACGGATCCTTTGATCTGAACCCTCGCGCACCCCGTGTTCGCCAGTGCCTGCCGGTCCGACCGGTGGGGCACATGGCGGGCGCGGGGTGTTTCGCGTGTGAAGGCGCCCTAAACCGTGCGCCAGCCGTGCCGCCGTGGAAAACGTCGGCTACGCTATTAACGGTTATTCATCTTTACGCAACACTTCTATGAGGAGGATCGCCCACTATGGCGAACTACACTGCTGCTGACGTCAAGAAGCTCCGCGAGACCACCGGCTCCGGCATGCTCGACTGCAAGAAGGCACTCGAAGAGACCGACGGCGACTTTGACAAGGCCGTTGAGAACCTCCGCATCAAGGGTGCAAAGGACGTGGGCAAGCGCGCGGAGCGCAACGCCCTCGAGGGCCTGGTTGCCGTCTCCGGCAACACCATCGTTGAGATCAACTCCGAGACCGACTTCGTGGCCAAGAACCAGGAGTTCAAGGACATCGCCGCCCAGATCGCGGACGCAGCGGCCGCTGTGAAGGCGAACTCTCCGGAGGAGCTGGCCAACGCGGACGTCAACGGCGAGACCGCCCACGACGTGCTGGAGCGCCTCTCCGCCAAGATCGGCGAGAAGCTGGAGCTGCGCCGCGCCGCTACCGTCGAGGGCGAGAAGGTTGAGCCCTACCTGCACCAGAAGGCTGCAGACCTGCCGCCGGCCGTTGGCGTCCTGGTTGCCTACACCGGCGACAACGCCGAGGCTGCCCACCAGGTTGCTCTTCAGATCGCCGCGATGAAGGCTCGCTACCTCAACAAGGAGGCCGTGCCGGCCGATGTTGTTGAGAAGGAGCGCGCGGTCCAGGAAGAGATCACCCGCAACGAGGGCAAGCCGGAGGCTGCCATCGCCAAGATCGTTGAGGGCCGCATGGGTGGCTTCTTCAAGGACGTTGTGCTGCTGGATCAGCCGTCCCTGTCCGACTCCAAGAAGACCGTGCAGCAGTACGCCGAGGAGAACGGCATTGAGATCACCGACTTCGTCCGCTACGAGGTTGGCCAGGCGTAAGCGCCTGTAGTCCTTTCGACGCCCCGTACCCCCACCGCCCTCAACGGGTGGCTGGCCGGGTACGGGGTTTCGTCGTGAGGCACGCGCCACCCGAGCGCGGTTCGGTGCCGGTGCATGCGCGGGGCTACTATCGTCTGCGAACATGTCCACACCCCGCCGCGCAAAGGAGCGATTCTCGGTGACTGACCTCAATCCCACCCGCACAGGTTTCAAGCGAGTGATGCTGAAGCTGGGCGGTGAAATGTTCGGCGGAGGCAAGGTCGGCATCGACCCGGACGTGGTGGAGTCCGTCGCCCGGCAGATTGCGGAGGTCGCGCGCGGGGGCACCGAGGTCGCCGTTGTCATCGGCGGCGGCAACTTCTTCCGCGGTGCCGAGCTGCAGCAGCGCGGCATGGACCGCGCCCGCTCCGACTACATGGGCATGCTGGGCACGGTCATGAACTGCCTTGCGCTGCAGGACTTCTTGCAGCAGATGGGTGTGGACTGCCGCGTGCAGACCGCTATCAACATGGCGCAGATTGCAGAGCCGTACCTGCCGCTTCGCGCGGCGCGCCACCTGGAGAAGGGGCGCGTGGTGATCTTCGGCGCTGGTATGGGCATGCCGTACTTCTCCACCGACACCACCGCGGCGCAGCGCGCGCTCGAGATCGGTTGCGAGGTGCTGCTGATGGCCAAGGCGGTCGACGGCGTCTTCGATTCCGACCCGCGCGAAAACCCGGACGCGGAGCTCTTTTCCGAGATCTCGCCGCGGGAGGTCATCGAGCGGGGGCTGAAGGTTGCAGATGCGACTGCCTTCAGCCTCTGCATGGACAACAACATGCCGATCCTCGTGTTCAACCTCTTGGAAGAGGGCAACATCGCGCGCGCCGTCTCGGGCGAGCAGGTGGGCACGCTCGTCGCGTAACCCGCCGCTTAGCGGCTCACCTCGCGCTCAAGGAGTGCCTCCGCCTCCTGCGCGAGGCGAAGCAGTTCCGGCCCCGTGAGCCGTAGGCTGCCCAGGTGCACGCCGCCAAGCGCGATCGCCGGGGTGCCTAACACATTGAACACGGAGCACCACGGCGACCAGTGGGTTTGCGCGTGGAAACTCTCCTCGGGGGCAAGGGCCGGGAAATAGCCGAGGGGCGGGGGATCGTAGGCGACGGTGGGGGAGAGCACAGCATCAACATTCCATTGCCGCGCAACGATGCCCGGAAGTGCGCGGGCATGCGCTTTCGCCGCATCCACCTGCTCGGTCTCGAGCCGCTGGGCCTGCCGCACCAGCCACTCGATGTAGGCGTTGTCCAGCGGGTTCACGTCCCGGAACGCGTGCGTGATCAGGGTGGTGAAGTGCGCGTAGGTGGCCGCAGACTCCGCGTACGGACCAATCTCTACTACCTCGTGCGTGCGACCCAATAGCGCCGCTAGCTTCTCGACGTCAGCTCCGCGCCGCTGCGCCACCTCCGGGTCGGCGAACACACCCTTGGTGAGCACGCCGATCCGCAACCGGCGACCGGCTGGCGGCTCCCACCCAGTGAGCGTGCACAGGTCCGCCACATTGCGGGAGAGGAAGCCGTGCGCGGGCAGCTCGCGGCTGGCCAGCTTCAGCCCCGTCACGCCGCACGCCGCCGCGGGCACGCGGATCGAGCCGCCGGCGTCCGTGCCGTGCGCGGCGCGCGAGACCCCGTCCGCGACCACTACAGCCGCGCCAGCAGAGGATCCGCCAGGCGTGCGGCCGGGGAAGGCGGGGGACTCCAGCACCGGCACGCCGGGGCGCTCTGCGTAGCAGGTTGCGCCGAGCTCGGAGGTCAGCGTTTTGGCGTCGATAATTGCCCCCGCGTTGAGGAGCTTCAGTACGAACGGATCCGTCTCGCGCGCGACGTAGGCGCGGGCCGGGTTGCCGTTCGTCGTGGGCATGCCAGCGACATCGGTGCCGTCTTTGACTGGGATGCGCCACCCGGTCAGCCGCCCGCCGGGCGGGCCCGCAAGCACAGCGCCGGGGTGGGCGACGTACGTGAAGGCTGGGTGCGGCATGGCGACAGTCTAGGCAGGCGCGCAGCGCTGGTAAGTTAAGGGGGACGCAAACCCGAGAAGCGATAGGGGTAGACCCATGATTGATGACGTTTTGCTGGATGCTGAAGAGCGCATGACCTCCTCCGTCGAGCACACCCGAGATGAGCTGGCTAGCATCCGCACCGGCCGTGCGAACCCGGCGATGTTCAACGGCGTGATGGCGGACTTCTACGGTACCCGGACGCCGATCAACCAGATGGCCACCATTTCGGTGCCGGAGCCGCGCATGCTCCTGATCAAGCCCTACGACATGTCCACCATGGGCGAAATTGAAAACGCAATCCGCAACTCCGATCTCGGCGTCAACCCGACGGATGATGGCCAGGTGATCCGCGTGACCGTTCCGCAACTCACCGAGGAGCGCCGCAAGGACCTGGTCAAGCAGGCGAAGCAGAAGGGCGAGGACGGCAAGATTGCCATCCGCAACGTCCGCCGCCAGGGCATGGAAGCGCTGAAGAAGATTCAGAAGGACGGCGACGCGGGCGAGGACGAGGTCAACACCGCGGAAAAGGCCCTGGACAAGACCACCCAGGGGTACGTCGCTCAGATCGACGAAATTGTGCAGCGCAAGGAAAACGAGCTGCTGGAGGTCTAGGCCGACGTGTCCCTGCCGCGAACGCACACCACGCACGGTGCCGAGGCCGCGCCCAGCCGCTGGCCCACGCGTGCACCGAGGCCGAAGAATAAAGCCGGGCGCAACCTGTCGGCGGCAATTGCCACAGGGGTGGTGCTCGGCGCGCTGGTGATCACGGCGGTGTGGATCGGGCCGGTGGCCTGGTACCCGCTTGTCGCCGTGGCGGTCGCGTTGGCGATGTGGGAGGTCATGACGCGGTTGCGCGAGGCCGGCTACATCCAGCCCCGCACGCTGCTGATCATCCTCGGACAGGCCATGCTCTGGTTGTCGGTGCCGTACGGCACGTCCGGCCTCGTTGCCGGGTTCGCCTTCACCGTGCTGGTGGTGATGTTCTGGGGCATGTTCCACAGGGGACGCCACAGCCAGCCGGAGAATTATCTGCGGGACACCGCGGTAGCTATTTTTGTGCTGGCCTGGATCCCGCTCTTCGGCACCTTCGCTGCCATGATCTCCGGGATCACCGAAGCGGGCGTGGATGGCTCGGCCTACATCATCGCGTTCATGCTCTGCGTAGTGGCCAGCGACGTCGGCGGGTACGCCGCGGGCGTGATGTTCGGCTCCCATCCGATGGCGCCCGCGGTCAGCCCAAACAAGTCGTGGGAGGGGTTCGCGGGCTCGCTCGTCGCCGGCATCATCACCGGCGTGCTCGTGGTGGCGCTGCTCATCCACGGGCCGTGGTGGATGGGCATCGTGCTTGGTGTCGCCTTGGTCATCTGCGCGACGATGGGCGATTTGGTGGAAAGCCAGTTCAAGCGTGAGCTGGGTATCAAGGACATGTCTCACCTCCTGCCCGGCCACGGGGGGATCATGGACCGCCTCGACGGCATGCTTCCGGCCGCCGCGGCGACGTACATCCTGCTCACCACCATCTCGCTGATGAACGGCGCGTAACCCGCGCGCAAGATTCGTACTCGGCGCTCTAACGTGCAAAGATGGGGCGCACTATGAGCGATTTCCCCCACATTCAGCTGCTTGCGCCGAAGCGCGGCATGCCGCCGAAGCACTTCGCGGACCTGAGCAAAGACGAGCGCATCGAGGCGCTGCAGGAGCTAGGCCTGCCCAAGTTCCGCGCCGACCAGATCGCGCGGCACTACTACGGCAAGTTTGAGGCGGACCCGTTGACCATGACGGATCTGCCCGAGGCGCAACGCCAAGCAGTCAAGGACGCGCTGTTTCCCACGCTGCTCACCCCCGTGCGCACAGTGGAGACCGATGAAGGCGACACGACCAAGACGCTGTGGCGGCTTCACGACGGCATTCTGCTGGAATCTGTCCTGATGCGCTACCCCGGCCGCGCCACGTTGTGCATCTCTTCCCAGGCAGGGTGCGGTATGGCGTGCCCGTTCTGCGCCACCGGCCAGGGCGGCCTAGACCGCAACCTCTCCACGGCCGAAATCGTGGACCAGGTCCGGGCGGCCGCGGCCATGATGCAGGCCGAGGGCTCGCGGTTGTCCAACATCGTGTTCATGGGCATGGGGGAGCCGCTGGCCAATTACAAGCGTGTGGTCTCTGCCGTGCGCCAGATTACCCAGCCGGCCCCGGACGGCTTCGGCATCTCCCAGCGCAACGTCACCGTCTCTACGGTGGGGTTGGCCCCGCAGATCCGCATGCTCGCGGACGAGGGCCTGTCGTGCACCCTCGCCGTCAGCCTACACACACCTGACGACGAGCTCCGCGACGAGCTGGTTCCCATGAACAACCGCTTTGCCGTCGCCGAGGTCCTCGACGCCGCCCGGTACTACGCCGACCAGACCGGCCGTCGCGTCTCCATCGAATACGCGCTGATTAGGGACATGAACGACCAGGATTTCCGTGCGGACATGCTGGGCAAGAAGCTGCACGCCGCGCTCGGCTCGCGCGTGCACGTGAACGTGATCCCGCTCAACCCCACCCCAGGGTCCAAGTGGGACGCCTCGCCAAAGGCGCGGCAGGACGAGTTCGTCCGCCGAGTGGCCGCGCAGGGCGTGCCGTGCACCGTGCGCGATACGAAGGGCCAGGAGATCGCCGCCGCGTGCGGCCAGCTCGCCGCGGACGAGAAGGCGAGCTAGCCGGATACGAAAAACCGCCAGCCGGGTGGCTGGCGGTTACGTCGTCGATACGCAGCTAGATGCGCGAGTGCTTGCCGCGGGGCTCCACGGTGACGACCTCGACATCCTCGCGCTCGGTCGGCGCGGCTACCGGGCGGGAAACGGACCCCTCGACCGCGCGCTCCTCGCCGCGTGCCGGACGCAGGTGCGCAACGCGGGACGGCTCAATGTTCAGGGCGCGCAGCTGGGAATCGGAGAGGTTCTCGTACACATCGCCGGACAGGGTGGCCTGGTTGTAGGTCCAGTCGGGCTCCTTGTGGCCCACCGGCTTGTTGTGGGAGGTGACGGTACGGACCTGGTTGAGCTTGGGCTTGGTCGCCTGCAGGATCAGGCCGAGGGCGATCAGCACCGCAAGCACGACAAGCCAGATGGTCTCAACGTGGCCCTCGTGGTTGCCAAAGCTGTAGGCAACGAGGAACAGCACAGAGATCCAACCGGCGATCTGGATGGTGCGGTCGGTGAACGCGCTCCAGCCGAAGCGTGCGGACGGAACGTCCGCCTCGGAAACACCGTTGTACACCTGGGGTGCGTTGTCCTTCGCGTGGGCCACTGGAATGCTCCTTCAAAGCGTGGTTGGCGGTTGGCAAAATTGGCAAAAACTGTCAGCGCCCATCATCTCACACCACAGGTGCGGACGGTGACACCTCACCCCCATTGTGTTCAAACTTTCGCACCACCGCTCGCGCGATGACTGCCGCGTGGTGCCGGACGGCGGCGGTGCGTGCAACAATATGGCGCGTGAAGAATGTAGTGATCCTGGGCTCGACTGGTTCCATAGGCACGCAGGCGATTGAGGTGATCCGCGGCCACCGCGACCAGTTCACCGTGGTGGGGATTGCGAGTGGGGGGTCGAACACCGAGCTGACGGTCCAGCAAGCCCGCGAGTTCGGTGTGAGCGCGGACTGCGTCGCCGTGCGTGATGCGGAGGCGGCCAGGGAGGTGTCCGAAGCACTCGGCGGTCCCGTTATCACCGGCGAGACCTGTGCTGCCGAGCTGGTGGAAGTGTCACAGCCGGACCTTGTGCTCAACGCGCTCGTCGGATCCTCCGCTGGCTTGCCCGCAACGCTGGCCGCGCTGAAGTCCGGAGCGACCCTGGCCTTGGCAAACAAAGAGTCGCTGGTCGCCGGTGGCCGCTTCGTGCTGCAGGCCGCGCGCCCGGGCCAGATCGTTCCGGTGGATTCGGAGCATTCCGCGATGGCGCAAGCGCTGCGCGCGGGCAGCCGCGGCGAGGTGGAGCGCTTCGTGCTCACCGCCTCCGGCGGCCCGTTCCGTGGCAAGACCCGCGCCGAGCTGATGGACGTCACCTACGAGCAGGCCGTGGCCCACCCGACGTGGGCGATGGGGATGATGAACTCGTTGAACTCCGCGACGATGGTGAACAAGGGTCTGGAGCTTATTGAGGCGTCCCTGTTGTTCGACGCGGAGCCGGACAAGATCGACGTGACGGTCCACCCGCAGTCCATCGTGCACTCGATGGTCACGTTCGCGGACGGCGCCACTATTGCGCAGGCGTCTCCGCCATCGATGAAGCTCCCAATTTCGCACGCGCTGAATTGGCCGCACCGCATCCCTGGCGCGCAGCCCGCGCTTGACTTCTCCCAGGCGTCGGAGTGGACCTTTGAGCCGCTGGACGACGACGCGTTCCCGGCCGTGAAGCTGGCCCGCCAGGCGGCGCAGGAGGGGGACCCGTACCCCGCCATCTACAATGCGGCCAACGAGGTAGCCGTCGACGCGTTCGTGGGCGGGCGCGTGAGATTCCCCGAGATCGTGGACATCGTCGCCGAGGTGTTACACGGCGCCAGCGACTTCGCAGAGGCCCCAGCTGACGTGCAGTCCGTGATCCGCACTGAGGACCTCGCCCGCGAACGCGCTAGGGCCGCGGTTGCCCGCGCCGCCGGCGCATAGCGGCGGAAGGCTCTTGTGAGTGCTCTAGGCATTATTGGCTTTGCACTGGCGATCGCCCTGTCCATCGCGCTGCACGAAGCCGGGCACATGTTCACCGCCCGTGCCTTTAACATGCGTGTGCGACGCTACTTCATTGGTTTCGGCCCCACTGTGTGGTCCACCACGAAGGGTGGCACGGAGTACGGCATCGCGGCCCTGCCGTTCGGCGGGTTCTGTGACATCGCCGGAATGACCGCGATGGATCCGCTCACGCCGGAGGAGGCGCCCCACGCCATGGTGAACAAACCGGCGTGGCAGCGCGTGGCTGTGCTCGCCGGCGGCATCGCGATGAATCTGCTCATCGGCGTTGTCATCACGTACTTCGTCGGGGTCTTCTCCGGCATCCCGAACCCGGACGCCGACTTCACCCCGCGCGTCGGCCAAACCGTCTGCGTGGCGGACCAGGTGGACGCAGACACCCTCGGGGAGTGCGCGGGCGAGGGCCCCGCCGGCCAGGCGGGTGTGCGCCCGGGGGACACGCTCGTGGCAATCAACGGGCGGGAGGTTGAGCAGTTCGGGGATGTGCGGGACGCCGTCGCCAAGCAGCCCGGCGAAACCGTGGAGCTGGAGGTCCTGCGCGACGACGAAACGATCACCTTGGACGTCCCAGTGGAGGGGGTACAGCGCATCGACCCTGCGACCGGGCAACACGTCACCGTTGGCGCGGTGGGCATTGTCGCGGCGCCGGTGGTGGATGCCGTGAAGCAGTACGGCCCGCTCGAGGCTGTGCCCGCCACGGCGCGGTTTACGTGGCAAATGCTGGTGGCGGCCGTCGACGGCATCGTGGCGTTTCCCGGCAAGATCCCGGGCGTGGTCGCTTCACTTTTCGGTGCCGAGCGCGACATCGAAGGCCCTATCAGCGTGATCGGGGCATCACGCACCGGCGGCGAGCTGGCAGAGCAGAACATGTGGTCAGCGTTCTGGATGCTGCTGGCCAGCCTGAACTTCTTCCTCGCGCTGTTTAACTTGGTGCCCCTGCCGCCGCTGGATGGCGGCCACATCGCGGTGGTGCTCTACGAGAAGGTGCGCGACGCTTTCCGGCGCCTTCGGGGGCTCGGCCCAGGCGCTCCCGCCAACTACGAAAAGCTTTTGCCGTTGACCTACGCCATGGCCGCGCTGATGCTCGGCGTTGGTGTGCTGGTGATGGCTGCTGACGTGGTCAACCCCGTCCGAATATTTGGTTGACGGTGCTAGAGTTAGCCACCATGAACACCCCCATCGGATTAGGTATGCCAGAGGGCCCGGCACCGACCTTGGCGCCGCGCCGCAAGACCCGTCAGCTGATGGTGGGCGATGTCGGCGTGGGCTCTGACCACCCGATTTCCGTGCAGTCGATGACCACCACGAAAACGCACGACATCAACGCGACGCTGCAGCAGATCGCGCAACTGACAACCGCGGGCTGCGACATCGTCCGCGTGGCGTGCCCGAAGACGGTGGACGCGGAGGCGCTGCCTGCAATTGCCGCGAAGTCGCCGATCCCGGTGATCGCGGACATCCACTTCCAGCCGAAGTACATCTTCGCGGCTATCGACGCAGGCTGCGCCGCGGTGCGCGTGAACCCGGGCAACATCAAGGAGTTCGACGGCCGCGTGAAGGAGGTCGCGCAGGCGGCCGGCGACGCGGGCATCCCGATCCGCATCGGCGTCAACGGCGGCTCCCTGGATCCGCGGCTGCTGGAGAAGTACGGCAAGGCCACCCCGGAGGCGCTGGTCGAGTCCGCGATCTACGAGGCCGGGCTGTTTGAAGAGCACGGTTTCGGCGACATCGCGATCTCTGTGAAGCACTCCGACCCGGTGCTCATGGTGGAGGCGTACCGCCAGCTGGCGGAGAAGACAGATTACCCGCTGCACCTCGGCGTGACCGAGGCTGGCCCGAAGTTCATGGGCACCATCAAGTCCTCCGTCGCGTTCGGCGCGCTGCTTTCGCAGGGCATCGGCGACACCATCCGCGTGTCCCTGTCTGCGGACCCGGTCGAGGAAATTAAGGTCGGCGACCAGATCCTGCAGTCGCTCAACTTGCGTCCCCGCAAGCTCGAGATCGTCTCCTGCCCGTCCTGCGGCCGTGCGCAGGTGGACGTGTACAAGCTGGCCGAGGAAGTCACCGCGGGCCTCGACGGGATGGAGTTCCCGCTGCGCGTCGCCGTAATGGGGTGTGTGGTTAACGGCCCGGGTGAGGCGCGCGATGCGGACCTAGGCGTGGCGTCCGGCAACGGCAAGGGCCAGATCTTTGTCAAGGGCGAGGTTGTAAAAACCGTGCCGGAGTCCAAGATCGTGGAGACGCTGATCGAGTACGCGCACCGCATTGCCGAGGAAGAGGGCCTCGAGGAGGTCGCGGGGGCGAAGGCCGAGGTCAAGGTCACCCGCTAACATGCTCCGTCGCAGTGTGGCGGGGGTTGTGGTGGTTGCACTCGGGGTGGCACTGGGTAGTTGCACTCCGCGCCCCAACGACGCGGAGCCAGCCGCTGAATCCTTTCTGGGCGCGTTAGAAAAACGCGAGGTCAATGCGTCGCTCGTCGATAATGCGGGGGCTGCCGAGTCTTCTCTGCACGACACGTGGGACGGCCTCCAGGCGGAGGGCCTGAGCGCGTCCCTCCTGGGCGTTACCCAGGAGGGCAACGTAGCCACCGCGTCCTACGAGCTGCGCTGGGACCTCCCGCGCGAGCGGGACCTGACCTACACGGCGCAGATGACGCTGACCCAAAGCGGTGACGCGTGGAACGTGCGTTGGCAGCCTTCGATGCTCCACCCGCGCCTCGGGGCGAACCAGCATTTGGAACTGCGCTCGGTCGCGCCCGAGCAGGCGAGCGTGGTCTCAAGCGACGGAGTGGAGCTGCTCAGGCCCGGCACCGCGTACCGCGTGTTGGTGGATACCGACACCATGCGCTCGGCGCGCTCCGCGGCGTCCGCGATCAGCGCGGCACTGGCTGCGGCACACGAGACGGATAGAGGCGTCCCCTTGCGCGATCCGGACGGCCTGGCCAACGAGTTGTCCGAGGCGACCGGGACGTACTCGGTGGCTGTGGTCCCCGCGCCTGCGCGCGACGCGTTGGAGGCGGCGCTTGCTGGCGAGCCAGGCGTGCGGCTCAACGAGGAAGCCGCGATGGTGAATACGGAGCCAGATTTCGCCCCGGACATCATGGCTCGCGTGGGGGAGCTGGTCCGCGACGACCTCGAGGGCGATGCCGGGTGGAGCGTCGATGTGGTCAACGAGAACGGCGCGTCCTACGAGGAAGTCAAACGCGTCGACGCGGCTCCCGCGCCAGCCGTCCACATCAGCCTCGACCACCGGGTGCAGCGCGCCGCCGAGGACGCGCTCGAGCCGGTTGCCGGGCAGCAAGCCATGATTGTGGCTCTCCGCCCATCGACGGGCGGGATCCTCGCGATTGCGCAGACGCCTGCGGCAGACGCCGAGGGCAACCTGGCCACCATGGGCCAATACCCCCCGGGGTCCACGTTTAAGGTCCTCACCGCTTTTGCGGCGCTGACGAAGCAGGGCCTTGAGCCCGCCTCGGCGGTGCCGTGCCCGGGGGCCATGGACATCTACGGCCGCACCGTGACAAACTACGCGGGGTTCAGCCTCGGCACGGTGCCGCTGGAAACGGCGTTCGCGCGCTCGTGCAACACCACTTTCGCGGACATCTCGACGAAACTGGCGCCGGGTGAGCTGAAAGCGCTAGGCAAACAGTTCGGCCTTGGCCTGGATATGCAGATCCCCGGTGTGGAGACGATCACAGGCTCCATTCCGGAGGGGGAGGAACCCCTTGACCGCACCGAGGCCGGGTACGGCCAGGGCCTGGACCTGGCCAGCCCGTTCGGCATGGCCCTGGTCTCCGCCACCGCCGCGCGGGGTTCGCTGCCGGAGCCGTACTTGGTGAAGGGCGAGGACACCCGGGTCAACGAGACACCGGCGCCAGTGGACGCGAAGGCTATCGACGAGCTCCGCCAACTCATGGCCGCAGTGACCGCGCCCGGCGGCACCGCAGGGGGCATGAGCGCTAGCGGCGACATCCGCGGCAAAACCGGCGAGGCGGAAATCAACGGCGGATCGCACGCGTGGTTCACCGGCTACAGGGCAGACGACGACATCGCCTTCGCCACCTTGGTGGTGCTCGGCGGTGGCTCGGAGGCCGCGGTGGCGGTCACTGACAGGATGCTGGTCAACCTGGACTCGCAAAACGAATAGACCTCTGCCGTGCGCTTTGCCCGTTTGACCGCGGGACTACCATCGAAGCCATGAATCAACGAGGCCTACTTACACCGGGAAAGCCCACGCCAGAGCGCGCGGTACCGAAGTCCATTGAGCGACCAGAATACGTGTGGAAGGACGAGGTCCGAGAAAACATCGGGGAGCCGTTCATCCAGACTCCGGAGACGATCGAAGCGATGCGCGAGGCCAGCAAGATCGCGGCCAACGCGCTTGCGTTGGCGGGCGCGGCCGTCGCCCCCGGCAAGACCACCGACGAGATCGACGGGATCGTCCACGACTACCTCATCCAGCACGGCGCGTACCCGTCTCCGCTGGGCTACCGCGGCTTTCCCAAGTCCAGCTGCATCTCGCTGAACGAAATCGTCTGCCACGGCATCCCGGATACGACGGTGATCCAGGAGGGCGACATTGTCAACATCGACGTCACTGCGTACAAGAACGGGGTGCACGGCGACACCAACGCCACTTTCTTCGCGGGCCAGGTCGCGCCGGAGCACAAGGACCTCGTGGACCGCACGTATCAGGCGATGATGCGCGGCATCAAGGCGGCCAAGCCCGGGCGGCAGATCAACGTGATTGGCAGGGTTATCGAGTCTTACGCCAAGCGCTTCGGCTACAACGTGGTCACCGATTTCACGGGCCACGGCGTCGGCCCCACCTTCCACAACGGGCTGGTCGTGCTGCACTACGACTCAGACGCATACACGGACGTGTTGGAGCCGGGCATGACCCTGACCATCGAGCCGATGATCAACCTCGGCGAGCTGCCGTACCGCATCTGGGACGACGGCTGGACCGTCCAAAACATCGACGGCGAGTACACCGCCCAGTTCGAGCACACGCTGGTGATTACCGACGACGGCAACGAGATCCTCACGATCCCCGACGCAGATGTTGCCGCGGGGCAACACATGCTGGGGGAGTGACCCACACTATCGGACGGTAGCGCGAAACCCCCGTCACAGCGTGACGGGGGTTTGAGCCTTTAGCCGCGGGGTTTAGAACTGGGGCAGCGGGAACTCCGGAAGCTGGATCAAGCCGTTGTAGGAGGCGAAGTTCACGCCGGCGATGACCAGGCCGACGAACGCGCCAATGCCGGTAATGGCCGTAGCATCGATCCATATGCGAACCCACTGGGGAAGCAGCTGCCAGTAGGTCTCTTTACCCGCTGCGTCGCGGATGTCAAATTCCTTCTCCCGGTCGTCCGAGGGCAGGAACTGCGAGGAACCCTGGCCATTGCGGAGGCCTTCGAAGCCATCGGAGATGATCTCCTTCACCGACTTGTCGGTGTCGCACGCGGTGCCCTTAAACAGCACTTCCAGCGGGCCGCCAGCGTTTTCGGCACTTCTCTCAATATCACAGTTCGAATTGGTCTTGCCCGGCCCAGTCTCGGGGTCAGCGAAGGCAGCGGTGGTGCCGGTAGCGGCGATGGCGAGGGCGGTTGCAGAAGCGAGGGCAGCGTTGCGGAAGTTACGCATGTCGGTCTCTCTCTCAGATCCTCAAGTCTCGGAAGCGGGCAGCCACTAGCGGAAGTTGATCGGGCCGTGGACGATGAAGTTGTAGGCGGGGCCGACAATGAGGCCGAAGAAGGCGGCGGCGCTGTTGAAGATCAGCAGGCCGTACAGCAGCTTGGCCCACGCCGGCTGCTCCTCGAAGCCCTCTTTCTGGACACCGAAGATTGCGCGACCATCTGCTGTTGTCCCAGAATCGAGGTGCTTGCCGATCTCGTGGGAAAGGGAGGGGCCGCTCTCGACCTTCGTTGTCTCATTCTGAGCGGCTGCCACTGCGGTGGAACTGAACGTCACGGCGAGGGCGGTAGCGCCGGCGAGGGCTACCTGGCGGAAATTGCGCATGAAACGAAATCCTTCTCTGCTAGTGCTTGCACGACGCCCGGGTGGGATCCGAAGTAGTCCAGGGGCTGCGGTCCCCTGGGCCGGAAACAACCCCGTGCTGGGTTCGGCCCCGGTGTCAGCACTGAAGCTAGCCCAAAACTGCGAGAATGATGTGAGTTGTCGTCAGAAACATTCACAATCCGAATGGAACACGACTCAGGAGTGAATCCGGGGTAAACACCCGGTTAATCCACCTGCCTCCACGAGCGCATTTCCGTTGCAGCAGGAGAAACTGCTGTTAACCTTGCGTCACCCCCCGATATGGGGAAGGCTAGAAGCCTTTGAACTCCAGGTCGAGACCGAGAATCGCGTTTTCCGTCACCTCGGCCAAGGACGGGTGGATCCAGTACTGGGACCGGGGGAACTCCCTGAGGTCGAGGCCGTAGGCCATCACCGTGATCATCTGCTGGATCAGAGTGGAGGCTTGGGGGCCCATGTAGTGGGCGCCCAGCAAGGCGCCGGTGGAGCGGTCCGCTACCAGCTTGACTACACCGGTGGAGTCCTCGAGGCCCCAGCCGTAGGCGACGTCGCCGTAGTTCTGCACCTTCACCGTGACGTCGTAACCGGCGTCCACCGCCTGGTCTTCGGTCATGCCCACCGTGGCGATTTGCGGGTGGGTGAAAATCGCTGACGGTACGTGGTCGTGCGGCAGGGGTACAAGCGAGGTTTCGTCGCCGCCGTTCCACGCGGTTAGAACGTTGTGGGTGACGGCGCGCTGCTCCGCGTTTGCCACGTGCTTGAGCTGGTACGGCGACGACAGGTCGCCGAGAGACCAGACCCCGTCCGCAGTGGTGCGCCCGTGCTCGTCGACAGCGACGCGGCCGTCAGCGTGCGTCTCAATGCCGCCGGCGCGGACGTTCAAAGTGTCGCTGTTTGGCACGCGACCTGTGGCGATGAGGAGGGCTTCGGAGGTGACCACGGTGCCGTCGTCAAGGGTTAACGCAACGCCCCCATCCGTCTCGGCAGCGTCCGTGATGGTGCGGCCGATGTGGGTGGTGTAGCGCTCGGCGGCAATCGCGTTGAATGGCTCCGCGATGTCTTTATCCAGCTTGCGCAGCAGCTGCGAGCGGCTGATCACGGTCACGTCGGTGCCCAGCGCGTCAAAGACGTGCGCAAACTCCATGGCGATGAAGCCGCCGCCGACGATGGTCAGCGACTTCGGCTGGTGCTCGAGCCTCATGATGTCCTCGTTGGTGTGGAACGGCACGCTGTGCGCCCACTCGGGGATGAAGGGCCGGGCGCCCGCGGCAAGGATGATCGTATCGGCGGTGATGAGCTCTTCCTCGTCGCCACGGCCCGTCTTCAAAATCTTCGGCGCGACAAACGACGCCTCCATGTCGTAGACGGTCACGTTCGGGCAACCGTTGCGGCGGTAGTCCTCGCCGCCCTTCGAGATGAGGTCGATGCGCCTGTCAAAGACACGCTCCACAATCGCCGGCCAGTCGGCGCCCTTGAACTCGAGGTCCACGCCGAGCTTTCCCGCCTCGCGCGCCGCAAACGCGTGCTCCGCGGCGAGCACGTACATCTTGGTGGGGATGCAGCCCACGTTCAGGCACGTCCCGCCGAACGCCCCTTTTTCCACCATCGCGACCTTCTTGTCGTCGAAGTCCGGGGTGAGGATGGAGTTACCCGAACCCGCCCCCACGATGATCACGTCGTACTGCGTTGCTTCCTGTGTCGCGTCCGTCACGTCGGGCATGGAATCATCCTCCAAAAGAATTGCGGGTTAGTTGCGGCCTGCGGTGGCTACTGCGTGAAGTTGTGGCCGTCGAGCCACGCGAACACCAACTTAAACGCGGCCTCGCGGGCAAAACGCTCGGAGAGGAACACGTCGTGGCGGGCGCCGTCGACGACCTCTACCTCAGCATCTTTGGCCAGTGTCGGTGCCCAGCGTTGAATCTGGTCCACATCGAGCACCGTGTCCGCCGTATCGGCTGCGGGCGAATAGTCCTCGCCGAGGTAGGAGTGGGAAGACCGCAGCGTCAACGTGGGCACACCGGTATCAACGTTTCCAGCGTGGATCTGTTCCTGGCCCTTGATCACCGCGCGGATCCATCCGAGGTACTTGCGGTGGCCGTCAATGGGCTTCCACGCAGTGTTGAAGACCCACTCGCCGTGCTCGTCCTTGTGGATGGACCGGCCGTACGTGCCCTCCCCGCCGTGCGGCAACGGCAGCGACGGAAACACCGCGCCGAGCGTGTTCAGCACGGGCTTCAACACCGCGACTTGCCACGACGGGAACTGCAGGTCCAGCCAAGGGCTATTTAGAATTATGCCCGCGAGCTTGGCGTGCTCCTCCGGCTCCTCGCGGCGCAGGTGGTCCGCCCACAGCGGCACGATTAACCCGCCGGTGGAGTGGGCCAGCACCACCACCGATCCGTGCTCCCGGGCCAGGATATTCAGCGCCTGCGTCAGTTCCGGGAAGTAGCGGCGCATGCTCAACGTAAAGTGCGGACGCTCGCCCTGGCGCAATGCGCGCCCGCACCTGCGCAAATCCAGCGCGTAAAACGGGTAGCCGTGCGCGGCGAACTCGTCCGCAACGTGGGTGTGGAAGAAATAGTCGGACATGCCGTGGACCCACAGCACCGCCGGCTTTCGCGTGGAGCTTTCCGACGCGCGCACGTCCCGCACCAGCACCGCCTCCACACGAGTGCCGCTGTCGGGGTCTTTACCCTGGGGCAGCACGGCCTGTTCAAAGCCGCTGCCGAGGACGTCTGGTTGCCAGTTCAGTTCGATCTCGCGGTCAGTCATGTCGCCGATGATACTGACAGCTACGGGGACAACCTGTGGCCGTCGTCAAGCCGTTGCACCCTTGTGAGCAAGGGGACGTAATATGGTCACCACTCCCAAACGTTCAAACCCTCAAAGGATGACTACGTATGTCTGACAACGGTGGTAAAAAGTACGCGGACGAGGTTGACATCCTGCACGTCGGCGCCGGCATCATGAGCGCCACGCTGTCCTCGATGCTGCACGAGCTGGAGCCGGACTGGTCCCAGATGGTCTTCGAGCGCCTCGACGGCCCGGCGGGAGAGTCCTCCTTCCCGTTCAACAACGCGGGCACCGGCCACTCGGCCCTGTGCGAGCTGAACTACACGCCGGAAAAGAACGGCCGCATCGACGTGTCCAAAGCGATGGCGATTAACGAGAAGTTCCAGCTCTCCCGCCAGTTCTGGTCCTACCAGGTGGAAAATGGCGTGCTCACGGAGCCGCGCGCCTTTATCAACCCCGTCCCGCACGTCTCGTTCGCGCAGGGCGAAGACCAGATCAAGTACCTGCGTAAGCGCTACGACAAGCTCTCCGAGAACCACATGTTCCCCGACATGCAGTTCACGGACGACCGCGACACCTTCGCCGAGAAGCTGCCGCTGATGTCCAAGGGACGCGACTTTGACGCGGAGCCGGTGGCGATCTCCTGGACCAACGTTGGTACCGACATCAACTACGGTTCCCTCACCGAGCAGTTCCTGGACGCGGCGAAGAAGAACGGCACGGAGATCCGCTACGGGCGCGAGGTGACCAACATCAAGCGCGAGGGCAACTTCTGGAAGGTCACCGTCAAAAACGTCCACACCGGCGACAAGCAGATTGTGCGCGCCCGGTTCGTGTTCGTCGGCGCCGGCGGCTACGCCCTCGACCTGCTGCGCAAGGCCGGCGTGCCGGAGGTCCACGGCTACGCGGGCTTCCCCATCTCCGGTATGTGGCTGAAGACCACCAACCAGGAGTTGGTGCAGCAGCACAAGGCGAAGGTCTACGGCAAGGCGAAGGTCGGCGCGCCACCGATGTCCGTGCCGCACCTGGATCTGCGCGTGGTCGACGGTGAGGAGTCTCTGCTGTTTGGCCCGTACGGCGGCTGGAGCCCGAAGTTCCTCAAGAAAGGCTCTTACCTGGATCTGTTCAAGTCCATCCGTCTGGACAACATCCCGTCCTACCTGGGCGTTGGCGCCACCAACATCGGCCTAGTGAAGTACCTGGTGGAGGAAATCTTCCGCGACTTCGACGGCAAGGTGGACATGCTGCACGAGTACTACCCGGACGCAGACGGCAAGGACTGGCAGGTTGAGGTCGCCGGCCAGCGCGTGCAGGTGATCAAGCCAGCCGCGTTCCCGCGCTTCGGCACCCTCGAGTTCGGCACCGCCCTGGTCAACGACCAGAACGGCACCATCGC
The DNA here is from genome assembly GCF_000747315.1 of Corynebacterium ureicelerivorans. Lineage (NCBI taxonomy): Bacteria > Bacillati > Actinomycetota > Actinomycetes > Mycobacteriales > Corynebacteriaceae > Corynebacterium > Corynebacterium ureicelerivorans. The sequence continues at coordinate 1,456,158 of NZ_CP009215.1, read as the reverse complement.
CGGCGTACTCGGCGCCTCCCCGGGCGCTTCCATCACCCCGGCCGCGATGATCGAGCTGCTGGAGCGCTGCTTCGGCGAGCACATGATCGACTGGGCGGACAAGCTGCACGAGATGTTCCCGACGTACGGTAAGTCCCTCAAGCGCGACAAAGAGGCCTACGACGAGCAGTGGGCGTGGACCCAGAAAACCCTGGGTCTCGACACCGACGAAAACACACTGTAGCGCTCGTTTGTCGCTCTACAGGGTCGTGCGGCGGCCCTACGTCCCGCAGAAGGTGACGTAGGGCAGCTGCCCCTCAGGCCGGGCCATCCATTCGGGCCCGGCCTTTTCGTTGTATGGGTCGCTCACCGCGGCGAGCAGCTCGTGGTACCTGGTGTAGTCGCCGTGCAGCTCCGCGGCGTCGATCGCGTCCTGCAGCATCTGGTTGCGAGGGATGAAGATGGGGCCCGGTTCGCCGTTGATGCCGTGCTCGCGGTTGTAGGTGGTGATGTCTGCAGCCGCGTTGAGGCCCTCGTGGTCGTCGCCGATCCAGCGCTGCCAGGCGGTGTCCCATTCCGCTTGAACTGTTTTGACGTACTCGTCCACCGTGTCCGCCCCGAGCAGGGGGTAGAGCGCCTCGGCCAGGCGCGCCATGTTCCACGCGATGATGTTGGGCTGGTTGCCAAAGGCGTAGCGCCCTTGGCGGTCGATGGACGAGAAGCTCGCGGACCCGTCGAAGCGTTCGGTGAAGGCGCAGGGGCCGTAGTCGATCGTCTCGCCCGAGAGCGCGACGTTGTCGGTGTTCATCACGCCGTGGACAAACCCGAGGCGCATCCAGTGGGCCACCAAATCGAACTGGCGGCGGGTGACCGTGCGGAGCATGTCTTCGGCGTCGTTAAACCCGGAGGCCTCCACGACCTTCTGCGTGAGGGCTTCGGATTGCGTCGCGGCGTATTGCACCGACCCGACGCGCAGGTGGCTTGCGGCGACACGGACCACGATGCCCCCGGGAACCGCTCCGTTTTGGCGGATCACGGTGCCGCCGGTGGCAAGCACCGCAAGCGAGCGCGTGGTGGGCACACCGACTGCGTGCATGAACGACGAGACCAGGTGCTCGCGCAGCATCGGCCCAATGGCGCCAACGCCGTCGGTACCCGGGCGAGAAAAGGCGGTCAGCCCGGAGCCCTTGAGCTGGATTTCGCGGCCGGCGATGTCGCCCAGCAGGAGGGCGCGGCCATCGCCCAGCAGCGGCACGAACTGGCCGAACTGGTGCGCAGCGTACGCCATGGCGTGGCCGCCGTAGCCACCGGAGAGGAACTTCAGGCCGTCGTCAGACTTCAGCCATGCGACATCGAGTCCGAGCTCCTGGGCGAGCGGCTCGTTCAGCGCAACAAGCTGCGGATTCTCAAACTGGGTGCCCGGCTCCTCGTGCGCGAGTTCCGGGAGTGCGTCGGCGAGCGTGTGGGCGAGCTGGGGTCGTTGCATAGCTCCACCCTAAACTGAATGGCTATGACTACAGGCCACATCACTCTTGTCGGCGGCGGCCCTGGCGCGTGGGACCTGCTCACCATCCGCGGCCTGCGCGCGCTGCAGGCTGCCGACGTGATCCTCGCCGACCACCTGGGCCCCGCAGCGGAGTTGGGCGATTTTCTGGACCTGACCGGCAAGGAAGTTGTCGACGTAGCAAAGCTGCCGTACGCGAAACAGGTCGCGCAGGAGCGCATCAACGAGATGATGGTCGACTATGCGCGGCAGGGCAAGCACGTGGTGCGGCTCAAGGGCGGCGACCCGTACGTGTTCGGCCGGGGCTTTGAGGAGCTGCAGGCGTGCGCGGCAGCCGGGCTGGAATGTTCGGTGGTGCCGGGTGTGACCTCCGCGGTGTCGGTGCCGGCGGCGGCCGGGGTGCCGGTGACCCAGCGAGGCGTGACCCACGCGTTCACGGTTGCGTCCGGCCACCTGCCGCCGGGACACGAGAAGTCGCTGGTGGATTGGGGTGCGCTGGCCCGCGCGGGCGGGACCATCGTGGTGGTGATGGGCGTGCGTAACGTGCGCGCGATCGCGGAGGCGCTGGTGGAGGCCGGCCTCGACGCAGCGACACCCGCCGCCGTGATCCAGGAGGGCGAGACCAACGCGCAACGTGTCTTTTTCGCCACCGCAGGGACGCTCGCCGACGTGATGGAGGCCGAAGGCGTCGGGTCGCCCGCCGTGTACGTCTTTGGGGAGGTCGCGGGTCTTGCGCACGCTGGATAGCTTGATCTGGGATGTCGCGTTCGGTGGGGCTGCGTCAGCCGGGTCTGCCGGTCCCACAAACCCCGAGAAGCAAACCCAGAGAATGGCCGAAAATGGCGGGTTTTCAGGGTCTGGTTCTCGGGGTTTGGAGGCCAAGCTGCCGGAGACTGTGCTGATCTGCCACGACCCGACCATGGACCTCACCCGCGCTGCCGTGGCGAAGGGCGCGCCGGTGGTCTTCCTCGACTCGGACTATTTGCGCAGCCAGGAAGCCCTAGCGCTCGGGGCCGAGGTAACCGGAGACGTGCGCCTCGACGAGTACCTGGCCGGCGCGTCCGGCTCTGCGGTCGCGGTCGGGGAGATTCCGAAGTCGCTGGCGCGGCTCAACTACCTGGCGCGATCCATTGCAGGCGCGGGTTACCACGACGTGCGCGTCGTGCTCGGCGCGAACAACAAGCACCTTTCACGCGGTATGAACGCGGTGCTGGCGAGGTCGTTCACGGATGTCGGTGCCTCGCTCGGCCGCGGCAAGTTCCGGTGCCTGGTCGCCTCTGGCCCACGGGAGGTGAGCTACGAGCCAACGCTTGGCGACGGCCTGGTCGCCGTCGGCGGTGTCTTCTCCGGCGCGAAGCCGGACCGGGGTGGGGAGCTATTGCGGTCGTGCCTGCCCGCCGAGTGCGGCCGCCTGCTGGACCTAGGGTGCGGCAATGGTTCAGTCACCCGGGGGTTGGGCGGGTTGGCAACGGACGCGGATGCCGACGCGGTGCTCTCCGCCCGCGCCATCGGGTTGGAGGCGACGTGGGACGACGCCGGCTCGCGCTGGCCGGACGCGTCCTTTGACACCATCGCGCTCAACCCGCCGTTCCACGACGGCACCACCGTTGACGCCACGTTGGTGCAGCATCTGCTCGACGCCTCCGTGCGCCTGCTTGCCCCCGGCGGTTCGCTGTATCTGGTACACAATTCGCACCTGCGTTACCGCGGTGAGGTGGAGCGCCGGTTCGGTCCTGTGGAGCAGGTCGCGCGGGACACGACGTTTACGGTGCTCCGGGCAATCCGTTAGCCCAAGAGGGCGGGGAGGGCGCCTGCGGCGGTGCCTTCGATGACGATGTCCGCCAAGTGCGACAAGTCCGTGCGCATCGGCGTGACCTCGATGATGGGGATTTCGCGCGCGTGCGCTATGAGCGGCAGCCCGGCGGCGGGGTAGACCACCCCGGACGTACCCACGATCACCAGTGCGTCTGCGGTGCGCATACGCCGCTCCGCCTCCTTCCACTCCGCTTCTGGCAGGGCTTCGCCGAACCAGACCACGCCGGGGCGCACGCGCCCGCCGCAGACCGGGCAGGCTGGGGGAGTGATCGCAGCCACGGGTTCTGTGGGCAGGCTGATGGGCTGGGCGAAGTGCTCGTCGCAAAGCGAGCAGCGAAAGTCGAACAGCGAGCCGTGCAGGTGGACGACGTCCTTGCTGCCAGCGCGTTCGTGGAGATTGTCAATGTTCTGCGTGGTCACCGTCGTCTTCGGTGAATTTGCAACGGCGATGTGGCCCGCGTTCGGTTCCGCCTGCTGCGCGAGGTGAGCGCGCCAAAGATACCAGGCGAACATGGTGTCCGGATCGTCGTGCCACGCGTCAATGGTTGCCATATCCTGCGGGTCCACGTTTTCCCACAGGCCGGTCTGCGCGTCGCGGTAGGTGGCGATGCCGCTGTCGGCACTCATGCCTGCGCCGGTGAAGACCTCGATGTGGGAGGCGTCCGCGAGAAGGGCGCGGGCGGTGTCGATAGTAGGTATAGGCCGGGGTGTCATGGTGCCGACGGTACCTTGGCGGCGGTTGCTGGTGCGCTATCCAATCTGCACTTTTGTGGAGCAGTCGATCTTGGCGTAACGGCGGCCGTTTTTATCCACGTTGCTGAGGGCGTAGTTGCCTCCGTACGCACGACAGCCGGTGTAGTTATCCACCGCGGGCGCGGAAGGAGCACTGGGGGCGTACTGGCCCGATGCGGGTGACGATGGTGTTTGCTCCTGCCGGTGGATCCGTTCTTGACGCTGCTGTTCCTCACGCTGGCGCTCCTCTTCCGCGAGTCGCTGACGCTCCTCCTCAAGCTCCCGAATGCGGGCTTCTGTTTCGTCGAGCTGCGCGGAGGCGTCCCGAACCTGCTCCTCCGTCTCATCAAGCAGATGAGTGAGTTCGGTCTCGTAGAAAAGATCGCGCTGGTGCACTTCGTCGCTTAGCTGTTCGCGTAGGCGGTTGATGGTTTGAAGGCGCTTCCGGGCAACGTGTATCGATGCGTCGTCGTCCAAATCGGCTTCGCCCAGCGCCTGACTCTCCTGGACAAGAGCGTCAATCGTGTCTTGCACGTCGCTGTCCGCTGCGAAACAGCCCGGGGCCGCGCCAAAGATTCCGTGCCCTGCATCTCGGGGTTCGCTTTCCGCATCAAGGATCCGTTGGTAGAAACGGGAGTTCGGCTCGACCAACATTGCGCGGCCGAGGCCCTCGCGTGCCAGTTGCTCGTTGACAAACTGGTCATCCCGGAACACCCCGGCGAGGGTTCTGCCGTATTTGTCCAGACGCTCTTGGTCGTATTCGAGATGGATTTTCGTTCCAGGCGGCACGAGTTCTTCCAAACGCTGTTTCGCTTCTTCCGCGAAGCACTCGCTCGGGTTCCCGGCTCGGCCAATCTCTGGAGTGTCGATGTTCAGCAGCCGGATCCGGACCGTTTCCCGTTTGATCGACGCGTCCAACGTGTCACCGTCGATGATGCGCTCGACCGTTGCGCTCTCATCGCCATTCGAGACGAGGTGGGCACCGCCCCAGAGGAGCGCTACCGCGCCGAGTATCGCTGTAAGCTTCTTCACCCGCTCAATATATTATGCGCCGCTAATTAATCCGCTGAGGGCGGCCGCGGTCGAGGAGGTACTGGCCCAGGTACGGCTGAGCGAATTCGATGAGGCCCCACCCGGCAGGGGTGATCAAGTCGCGTTCAATCAGGCGGGCGCGAATGTCGGACAGCGACGTTGCTGGGCGGCCGAGGGCCTCTGCCAATGCAGACGATGCGATCTCATACGAGCCGGTCTCGTTCTCGATCTCGGCCATCGCACGCAGGTACTCCATCTGCCGCGCCGGGACATCCCTAAGCGCCGGCTGGAGGACCTGGACGCCGAGGCGTTCAAGCGTGCGCGGTATCGCGGCGGACACTGCATGGGCGTCGATGCTGTCCACCCCGAGCTCGTCGGCGGCCTCCCACGACAAAAAGCCGAGCAGCTGCACGAGGTAGGGGTAGCCCTTGCTGAGCTCGGCCGCCCGCTTCGCGTCGCTGAACAACCTCCCGCCGTCGCGCGCCGTGTCTGCAAGCGCAGCGTGCGCGTCCTCCAGCGTGAGTGGGCCGAGTTCGTAGTGGCGGGCGCGTCGGAGAAACGTCGCGCCGGGCAGGTCGAGTAGCGTGTTGATCCCGTGGGTCAGTCCGGCCATCGCCACCGCAACCGGGAGATCATCACGCACCAGGTCCTGGTACGCCACGGCGACCTGGGTGAGGTCTTCCGGTGAGGCGTCCTGCACCTCGTCGATGGTGATGAGCACCCCGGTGCCGCGGAGGTGGGAGATGAGCTCCCGGAGCTGGGTGGTCAGTCTGGGCGCCGGGTCATGCGACTCCACCTCGGTGCGCACCGAGCCGATGCCTGCGACAGACACCCCGGTGATCTGGCGCCGCTGCGGCGGGGACAGCCGGTTGATCGCTTCGGGGATTGCCGACTGGATAAGTGATTCTGCGATCTGTTCCCGCGCCGACGCGCGCAGCACGATCCAGCCGTGTCGTGCTGCGATATCTTCGAGCTCCGTGAGCAGCACCGTCTTGCCGATGCCCCTGGACCCCGAGATGAGAATCGACCGGTCCGGATTCCCCGCGGAACCTAAGATGGCGCGCTCGAAGTCGGTGAGCACCGTCGCGCGGCCGGCCCAGACAAGGGGACTCGCGCCGAACGTCGGGCGGAAGGGATTGTTCATACTGGTCAGCATAACGCAACCGATAAACCGATAAATTCGATCCGGCCGATAAACCGATAAATTGCGGGCCGCGACGGCTTAGCCCCCGCTACATCACGAAAGTAAGCACGATGCACACGACGGGGGTCGCAACCACGCCGAGGATCATCCGGCGTAAGTAGCGCTTGCCCGGCGCGTGCGCGGTGTTCACCGCGATCTTTCCCGGATTCGACGGCAGCACCGCCGCTACCATCGGATCGTTCGGCGCCGAATACGTACCCATGCCGCCCTGGTAGCGCAGTTGCTGATTGCGGGCCTGTTCCTCTGCGTCCGGTTCGATACCGTCCTTCTCGGAGGTCAGTCGCACCGCAATCACGACCGCGTAGACGATAAAGCAGACCCACAGCGCGGCTTCTAGCCAGAATGGCAGGCTCACGTCGGGTACCACCATGGCAATGTTCATCACCGCGAACAGTGCGGCCAGCGCGAGGATGATTTTGGAGACTAGGTCTGCGGAGGCGTCGCAAAGCTTCTCGACGCGCCGGGCCGCCGTCTCCGAATACGGCAGCGCGTCCTCCGCCGGGACGTCGACGGTGCGTCGGGCAAACGCCCGCGGCGGCAGCAACAGCGGCATCACCGCAGAGACGACGATGCCGATGATGATCGCCGCAGTCGTGCTGAGCAGCGTCTTCGACGCGAACCCGTCAGCCTCGCCGGTGGGGCCGATGTGCACCGGCACTGGGTCCGGGATTGCGTCCCAGCGCAGCAAGATGTAGGCGAACCCTGCGGCGTAGATCAGTGCGGCCACAGCGTAGCGACGGTAGTGGGCGGGCATAACGCTCAGGCTACACACGCATCGTGAGCAGCGCGCCGTTGACAGCAACGTCGAAGCCGGCGGCGGAAGCGATCTCGGCAACATCCTCGGCCGACGCTGCGGCATGCGGCGCAAGCGCGCGGGCCAACTCGCCCTTGTACTGCTTGTTAAAGTGGCTGACCACCTTGCCGGTGTCTGCCTGCTCCACGCGCACCGTCAGCGCTCCCGGAACCGGCCCGAGCTGCTTGTAGGCCCCGGAGCGCATGTCCACCACGAAGTCCTGCTGGGCGAGCACATCGCTTACCGCTGTGCCCCACCACGCCCTCATGGTTTTCCCACCCACCTTGGATCCGCCGGAGACGCGGTAGCGCGGAATCATGTCGCCCGCGCGCACCAACCCGAACAACGCCGAGCCCACGGCCAGGCGGGACAAGGCCTCATCAGCCAAGGTTGACGGGTCAAGCGCGTCGTAGAGCACCCCGGTGTACCGCCGGATCGCGGGCATCACCGGCGCCGCGCGCAGCGCGAGGTTCTCTTCGGCTTCGGCGCGTTTGCCAGCGGGGATTTTCAGCTCGGACATTTGGGCGTCCACGTCGGTGGCCGTGAGGGCGTCGAGAAGCGACGTGCGCACCGGGTCAAGCGACGGAAACGACAGCGCCATCGGCGCCTCGACGCCGCCGGGTGCCTTGGTCTCTGAAGGCGGGAGCACGATCAGCATGCGCAAAACCCTAGCGGTAAGCTTTCCAACCATGATTACACGCCTGTCCACGCTGTTCCTGCGCACGCTGCGCGAAGATCCCGCCGACGCTGAGGTGCCCAGCCACAAGCTGCTAGTGCGCGCCGGCTACGTGCGCCGCGCCGCGCCTGGCGTGTACTCCTGGCTGCCGCTGGGCCTGCGCGCCCTGCGCAAGATCGAGGGTGTAGTGCGCGAGGAGATGGACGCAATGGGCGGCCAGGAACTCCTCTTCCCGGCGCTGCTGCCGCGCGAGCCCTACGAGGCCACCAACCGCTGGACCGAGTACGGCGACGACCTGTTCCGGCTGAAGGACCGCAAGGGCGCGGACATGCTGCTCGGCCCCACGCACGAGGAGATGTTCACCACCGCGGTGAAGGACCTCTACTCCTCCTATAAGGACTTCCCGGTCACGCTGTACCAGATTCAGACGAAGTACCGCGACGAGGCGCGCCCCCGCGCCGGCATCCTACGCGGGCGCGAGTTTGTGATGAAGGACAGCTACTCCTTCGACATGACGGACGAGGGCCTGGAGCAGTCATACGCCAAGCACCGAGCCGCGTACCAGCGCATCTTCGACCGCGTGGGTCTGCGCTACGAGATCTGCAAGGCTACGTCCGGCGCCATGGGCGGCTCGGCGTCCGAGGAGTTTCTGGCGTACTCCGACAACGGCGAGGACACCTTCGTCATCTCCACCGCGGGCGATTACGCGGCCAACGTTGAGGCTGTGACTACGGTTGCGCCCGAGCCGCGCTCTTTCGATGGCCTGCCCGAGGCGGTCGAGCACGACACGCCGTCCTCCGAGACCATCGCCGCGCTCGTGGAGTGGGCGCAGGGCGCCGGCGTGCTTGTCGACGGCCGCTCCGCCGAAGCTGCCGACACCCTCAAATGCATGATGGTGAAGGTCGACGACTCGCGTGAGGTCGACGAGGACGGTCAGCCGGTAGGCCCGCAGCTTGTCGGCGTGCTCATCCCGGGCGACCGCGAGCTGGACGAGAAGCGGCTCGAGGCGTCGCTGGAGCCCGCGACGTTCGAGCTCGCCTCCGAGGAAGACTTTGCCAAGAACGACTTCTTGGTCAAGGGCTACGTCGGCCCGCGCGCCCTGCTGGCAAACGGCGTGCGCGTGCTGGCGGACCCGCGCGTGGTGGAGGGCACCTCCTGGATCACCGGCGCCGACGCCCCGCAGCGGCACGTGGTGGGCTTAGTGGCGGGCCGCGACTTCACCGTTGACGGCTACGTCGAAGCTGCGGAGATCAAGGAGGGCGACCCGTCCCCGTCCGGCAACGGCACCGTGGAACTCGCCCGCGGCATCGAACTGGGCCACATTTTCCAGCTCGGCCGCAAGTACACCGAGGCCATGGACGTGCAGATCCTGGATGAGAACGGCAAGCGCGCCGTGCCCACCATGGGTTCCTACGGCATCGGCATCTCCCGCATGCTCGCGGTGGTGGCCGAGCAGCGCCACGACGACAAAGGCTTGGTCTGGCCGGTCGAGATCGCGCCGTACCAGGTGCACGTGGCGGTGGCGAACAAGGACGCCGCAGCACTTGAGGCGGGCGACCGCATCGCGGCGGAGCTTTCCGACGCCGGCCTCGAAGTGCTGTTCGACGACCGCCCCAAGGTGTCACCGGGTGTGAAGTTCAAGGATGCCGAACTGCTCGGCATGCCGTTTATCGTCATCCTCGGCCGTTCTTTCGCCGACGGCGTGGTGGAGCTGCGTATCCGCGGCGGCGAGACGCTGGAGGTTCCGGCCGACGAGATCGTGGCCAAGGTCCAAGAGCTCGTCGCTGAGCGCCTCGGCTAGTTCCGGGGCGCGGGGGCGCCCAACCCACTGCCCAAACCTCGTTAGTTGCACCTCGTTAGACGCCGGAATACCGCGAGTAACGAGGTGCAACTAACGAGGTTTGCCGTTTGCGGCGTCCGCGGCCTGCTGCCACCGGCCTAGACCCGCTGGGCGTGTGCGGCCAACCGGATGGCGTCCGCGCGCCACGTCGCTGAATCGGCGTGGGCGGCGGCGTAGCGCCACTGCTTAACAAGGTCGCTCTGCATGGTTGTGATCAGCTGGGCGGCCTCCTCTGCGTTTGCGGGTTCGTGGTAGCCCTCGGCGAACGCATAGCCAGCGGCGGGAACCAAAGCCTCGCCGTCGGTGGCATCCAGCACGCGGGTGAGCGCAGCGGTGCGCTCGTGGGAGGCATCGCGCAACACGGCGACGCGTTCACGCAGGTCGCCGTCCGCGTAGGCGAGCGCAAGGCCAAGCCCGTAGTACGCAGCGTTTTCCCGCGCGAGCATGTCACGGGCCGCTTGCGCGTCTGCGGCGTCAGCCACAATGTCGGTGATCGGGTCCAGGTCGACGGGGGAAAGCGTGAGTGCGTCGATAGCCTGGGCGACGATGAGGTCCACGGACTCACTCGGCACCTTGTCAGCAGCGGTGACGGTGTGCTCGAGCAGCGCGGAGGCATTACCGGTGGCGGGCAGGTCGGTGTCACCGTAGCCGACGTCGCACGAGGCGGGCGTCTCCCCCTGCGCGTCCAGGCCACAAAGCCTGCGCGCCTCGTTCTTCAGCTCCTCGCTCTGCTTCTTGCGCATCTCGTGCCATTGCTCCCGAGAGGGGTCTCCGAAAACCCAGTCTGCGGAGGCCTGCTTCGCCAGCGCCATGATCTCGCCGTTAGCGCGCGGACCAACAACGTCCATAACCGTGCAGCTGGACAGCACGAGCGCGGCGGCCGGCAACAGGAGGAGTTTCTTCACCCGCTGCACGTTACACGCTAGGTTTGTCGGCATGGCTTTTCCCACAAACGAGGCACTTGAGCGCTTGGTCGAACCGGTGGCGAACACCCACGGCATGGATGTCGAGGCAATCCGCACGGTGAAAGCTGGCAAGAAGTCGCAGGTGGTGATCGCGCTTGACTCGGACACGCACCCGACGCTCGATGAGCTTGAAGCGGTGTCCAACGAGCTTTCCCAGCTTTTCGACGACGCCGAGGAACGCGGCGAGGTGAACTTCGGCGCGGGCTACACCCTGGAACTGACCACGCCGGGCGTTGATCTGCCGCTGACGGCTGCGCGCCACTTCCGCCGCAACCGCGGGCGCAAAGTGAAGGTGGGCGATCAGCTGTGGCGCCTCGGCCCGTTGAACGCGGACGAGACGCAGGTGGCGCTGGTGCGGGCGACGAAGAAGGACGAAGAGATTCGTATTTCGTCGGTTTCTGAATTGTCCGGCGCAGTGGTAGAAATTGAGTTCAACGCGCCGCTGGCAGCAGAAACGCTGCTGGCGGACCGTGCATTTGAAGATCTTGAGGCCGCTGCGACGGCAGGGAAGGAAAACAAGTGAATATCGACTTGAACGCGCTGAAGGCGATCGAGGAACAGCAAGGCATCCCCATGGACGACCTCCTGGGCACCATTGCGAACGCGCTGCTGTTTTCCTACCGCGAGTTCAAGGAGGGGGAAGCAGACGAGGCTGCTAAGGCCCGCGTAGACATTGATACCGAGACCGGCAACGTCGCGGTCATCGTCAGCGAACTGAACGCCGACGGTGAGGTCATCTCCGAGTATGACGACACCCCGGTGAACTTCTCCCGCATCGGCTCGGTGGCGGTGCGCGACGCGATCAAGGGCCGTCTGCGCCAGGCCGAGGCCGGCCGCGTGTACGACGAGTACGCCGGCTTCGAGGGCAAGGTTGTCTCCGGCATCGTGCAGCGCGACGCCCAGGCGGAGTCCCGCGGCCTGAACATTGTCCAGCTCGGCACCGAGGCGGATCCGCAGGACGGCATTTTGCTGCCCGCGGAGAAAATCCCGGGGGAGCGTCTGAAGCACGGCGACCGCATCAAGGCCTACGTGGTCGGCGTGAACAAGGGGGATAAGCGTGTGCAGGTGAACCTGTCGCGCACTCACCCGGAGCTGGTGCGCGGCCTGTTCGCGCTCGAGGTGCCTGAGGTGGCGGACGGCTCGGTGGAGATCGTGGGCATTGCCCGCGAGGCTGGCCACCGTTCCAAGGTGGCGGTGCGCGCGACGGTGAAGGGTGTGAATGCGAAGGGCGCATGCATTGGCCCGCGCGGTGCCCGCGTCACCAACATCATGCAAGAGCTCGGCGGGGAGAAAATTGACATCATCGATTGGGACGAGGATCCGGCGAAATACGTAGGCAACTCGCTTGCACCGTCGAAGGTAGTAAGCGTGGAGGTGCTCGACCGCGAAGCCCAAGCGGCCAGGGTGACTGTGCCGGACTACCAGCTGTCCCTGGCTATCGGTAAAGAGGGCCAGAATGCGCGGCTGGCCGCCCGCTTGACGGGCTGGAAGATCGATATTCGCTCCGACGCCGACGCAGCACAGTAGCGCTCGAGTCGTATTCGCTGGAATACACAACGGAATCACACCGTTGTAACCATCAAACCCGCTGGAAATATAGATCCGGCGGGTTTTGGCGTAGAGTGTTCTACGGCTTTTGTGTCCGCACACTTTAGGTGCGGCGACCGAGTGAGCAGATGAAGGAAGGGATCGCGGATGGGCGTTGCGCGTAAGCAGCCGATTCGCACCCGCACCTGTATCGCCACCCGTACCGCGCAGCCGGATACCCAGCTGCTGCGGGTCGTCGCCGACCCGGAGGTGCCGGGGCGGATCCTCGCGGACCCGGGAAGGAAACTTCCTGGCCGTGGCGCGTGGATCATGCCCTCGCTGGACGCAGTCGAGCTGGCGGAACACCGTCGTGCCTTCGGGCGCGCGCTCCGTCTGTCCACCGCGGTGGACCTAGGTCATGTACGTACGTACCTTGCGTCGTCGCAAAGCAACTGCGGCGAGGTGAACGACCCAGACGAACAAGGAAAGACTGAACACTGATGAGTACGCAACGATGAAGCAGCATCAGCGATGAATGTCACTGACCACGTCTAGGGGCAGGTAGCCGAAGGGCACCGCTCCTAGCACCAACCAAGAGGAGATACGTGTCCGGAAAGCTACGCGTTCACGAGTTGGCCAAGCAGCTCGGCGTAACAAGTAAGGAACTGCTCGCCACGCTTAAGGAGCAGGGCGAGTTTGTGAAGACGGCGTCGTCCACGATCGAGCCGCCCGTCGTGAAGAAGATGAAGGCCCACTACGCCAAGCAGAATGGTGGTGGGGACGCGGCTGACCAGAACAAGGAAGAAGCCGCGCCGAAGAAGCCGCCGCTGAAGAAGCCCGGTCAGAACCGTGCGAAGCCCGCCGCGCCGAAGCCGGCTGGCGCCCCGAAGCCGGGCGCGCCAAAGCCTGCAGCTGCGAAGCCGGCGGCTGCGAAGCCTGCAGCACAGCCCGCCGCAGCTCAGTCGGCTCCGAAGCCGGGCGCGCCGAAGCCGGGTGCGCCAAAGCCTGCTGCACCGAAGCCTGCTGCAAAGCCGGCGGCTGCGAAGCCTGCAGCTCCAAAGCCGTCCGGTGCACCGAAGCCGGGCGCGCCGAAGCCTGCGGCACCGAAGCCGGCTGCGAAGAACGACGGCCCGACGCCTGGCGCAATGCCGCGCCCGGTAGCTAAGCCGGGGCGTCCGCGCGTGGCCAACAACCCGTTCTCCTCCAACGCCGGTGGCGGGCAGCGTCCGCCGCGTCCGGGTGGTGGACGTCCGGGCCAGGGCCAGGGTCGCCCGGGGCCGGGCCAGGGTGGTCCGCGTCCGGGTGGCGCACGCCAGGGCGGTGGCTCCCGTCCGTCTCCGGCTGATATGGCTGCTGGGCCTTCGCCGAAGCAGATGCCGTCGAAGGCGGCAACTGGCGGTCGCGGTCGCGGCGGCCAGGGCGGTGGCCGTGGACGTGGCGGCCAGGGTGGTCCGAACCGGGGCGGCTTCGGCGGCCCGGGTGGCGGTTTCCGCGGACGCGGCGGCCGTCGTGGCGGCACCGCTGGTGCTTTCGGGCGCCCGGGTGGTGCGCCGGGTAAGCGCCGCAAGTCCAAGGGCCAGAAGAGGGCCGAGTACGAAGAGATGCACAAGCCGAACGTCATTGGTGGCGTTCGTCTGCCTGACGGCGGCGGCAAGACCGTTCGTCTGCGTCAGGGTGCGACCCTGTCTGACTTGGCTGAGAAGATCAATGCCGAGGCATCGTCGCTCGTACAGGCGCTGTTCAACCTCGGTGAGATGGTGACCGCGACGCAGTCCGTTTCCGAGGAGACGCTGCAGCTGCTGGGCGCCGAGATCAACTACGAGGTGCAGATCGTCTCGCCTGAGGACGAGGACCGCGAGCTGCTCGAGTCCTTCGACCTGCAGTTCGGCGAGGACGAGGGCGGCGAAGAGGCGCTGGAGCAGCGCCCGCCGGTGGTCTCCGTCATGGGCCACGTCGACCACGGTAAGACCCGTTTGCTGGACTCCATCCGGCACTCGAACGTGGGCCGCGGCGAGGCCGGCGGCATCACCCAGGGTATCGGCGCGTACCAGACCGAGGTCACCTTGGAGGACGAGCCCCGCAAGATCACGTTCCTGGATACTCCGGGCCACGAGGCGTTTACCGCCATGCGTGCCCGCGGTGCGAAGTCGACGGACCTGGCAATCCTCGTGGTGGCCGCGGACGACGGCGTGATGCCGCAGACAGTCGAGGCGATCAACCACGCCAAGGCGGCGGATCTGCCCATCGTGGTCGCGGTGAACAAGGTGGATAAGCCCGAGGCTCAGCCGGACAAGATCCGCGGCCAGCTCACTGAGTACGGCCTGGTTCCGGAGGAGTATGGCGGCGACACCATGTTCATCGACATCTCGGCGAAGCAGGGCACGGGCATCGACGACCTCCTCGAGGCCGTCTTGCTCACCGCAGATGCTGCGCTCGAGCTGACGGCGAACCCGGACATGGACGCACAAGGTGTGGCCATCGAGTCCCACCTGGACCGCGGCCGCGGTCCGGTGTCCACCGTCATCGTGCAGCGCGGTACGCTGCGTGTCGGCGATTCCATCGTGGTCGGCGGCAACTTCGGCCGCGTCCGCCGCATGGTCGACGAGTGGGGCAACGACGTGGAAGAGGCGGGTCCGTCCCGTCCGGTGCAGGTTCAAGGCCTCAACGGTGTCCCCGGCCCGGGCGACAACCTGCTCGTGGTCGAGGACGACCGCGTCGCACGCCAGATTGCCGCGCAGCGCGACGCGCGCCACCGTGCGGCGATGCAGGCGCGCAGCAAGAAGCGTGTGTCCCTGGAGAACCTGGATCAGGCCCTCAAGGAGCGCAGCCAGCTCAACCTCATCCTCAAGGGCGACAACGCGGGTTCCGTGGAAGCCCTGGAGGAGGCCCTGCTCAAGATCGAGATCGACGACGAGGTCGAGGTCAACATCATCGACCGCGGTGTCGGTGCCGTGACTCAGACCAACGTCACCCTCGCGGCGGCGTCGGACGCCATCATCATCGGCTTCAACGTCCGCGCTGACGGCAAGGCCACCGAGGAAGCGAACGCCGAGGGCGTGGAAATCCGCTACTACTCGGTGATCTACCAGGCCATCGAGGACGTGGAGAACGCGCTCAAGGGCATGCTCAAGCCCATCTACGAAGAGCGCGATCTGGGCGAGGCGGAGATCCGCCAGATCTTCAAGGCCTCCGCTGTCGGCCTCATCGCCGGTTGCATGGTCACCGAGGGCAAGGTCAAGCGCGGCGTCAAGCTGCGCCTGGTCCGCGACGGCAACGTCATCACGCCGGACGCGACCATCGAGTCGCTGCGACGCGAGAAGGACGACGCCAACGAGGTGGCCAAGGGCTACGAGTGCGGCATGGTGCTGTCCTACCCGGATATCCAGGTGGGCGACCTCATCCAGACCTACGAGATGGTCGAGGTGCCGCGCGACTAGCGCCTGCACGCTTGAGGCAGTAAGCGGACCCCCGTCCGGCGCATGGTTGCGCTGGGCGGGGGTTACACTATTGAAAGTTTTGGACAAAGGAGTTGAGTATGGCTGAGAACCCCCGCGCGCAGCGTCTGGCCAAGCAAATTCAGACGATTGTCGCATCCGCCATCGAGCGCGAGATCAAGGATCCGCGCCTAGAGCTTGTCACCGTCACCGACGCCCGCGTCACTGGGGATCTCCACGACGCCACCGTGTACTACACGGTGCGCGGCCGCGACATCCACGACGAGCCGGACTACGACCAGGCGGCGGTCTCGCTGAACCGCGCCCGCGGCCAGATCCGCAAGATCGTCGGTGATCAGCTCAGCGTGCGGTTCACGCCAACCATCTCGTTCGAGCGCGACACCGTCCCGGAGTCCTCCGCCCACATGGAGGAGCTCCTGAACCGGGCCCGCGCGCGCGACGAAGAGCTGGCCAAGCTGCGCGCGAACGCGAAGCCGGCGGGGGAGAGCAACCCCTACAAGCACACGGGCGACGATGCCTAGGCCCCCGAGGTATCTCCCGGAGGCGGCGGCGCAGTTCGAAGCCGTCGCCTCCCGTGTGCGCCGTGCTGCCAAGGTCTCGGTGGTCGCGCACATCAAACCGGATGCGGACGCGGTCGGTTCCGCATGCGCGCTGGCCGCGGGCTTGCGGAAACTGGGTACGGACGCGCAGGTCTACATCGGCCAGCCGCTGCCACACTCGTCGAATATGCGCACCATCCCGGGCGTGGACGAGATCCTCTACGATCAGCCGCTGCCAGCGGACGGGCTAGTGGTTACCGTCGATTGCGCCTCTGCGGACCGCACGGGGTCGCACATGCCCGCGATCCTGAGCGAGCCGTCCCGGGTGGTGGTCATCGACCACCACAACACCAACCCAGGGTTCGGCGGGACAAACCTGATCGTGGAAAGCGAGTCCACCACCGTCATGGTGCGTGAGTTGCTGGGTTACCTCGGCGCGGAGCTCGACCAGGACATCGCCTACGGCCTGTACGCGGGCCTGGTCACGGATACCGGCAGCTTCCGCTGGGGCACGCCGCGCATGCACGAGCTGGCGGCAGAGCTGATGCAATTCAGCCTAAACACCCGCCAGATTGCGATGGACCTCATGGACACGATGGGGCCAGTGGATTTGCAGTTGATGGGGGCCGTTCTTTCCAAAACCCAGATCGTTCCCACGAAAGGGTTCTCGCTGGCGGTGCTGACCATCCCGGCCGGCATACATTCCCGGATGAGCCAGACAGCGGTGGAGGCGATTATCGATTACGCCCGCTCGCTCGAGGGCACGGACGTGGGCGTCGTGCTGAAAGAGGAGGCCCCGAAATTCTGGGCGGTGTCCCTGCGCTCCACCGTGGTGGATGTCTCCGCTGTCGCGCAGCGCCTCGGCGGAGGCGGGCACCGGGCGGCAGCGGGCTACTCCGCCGCCGGCAGCCGCGACGCGGTCATCCGCGAGCTTATCGACGCCTTCCCGGAGCACCCCTCGGCCCATGACTAAACCGCGCTCTAGAGCCGGCCGCTCCGTCGGCCGCGACATTCTCCTGCTCGCGTTGCCGGCGCTGGGTGTGCTGGCCGCCAATCCGCTCTACCTGCTGCTGGATACGGCCATTGTCGGGCGCCTCGGCACTGCGCAACTCGCCGCCCTGGCGGCAGGTGCGGCAATCCAGTCCACGGTGACTACCCAGCTGACGTTCCTGTCGTACGGCACAACCGCCCGCAGCTCCAGGTTTTACGGGGCGGGGCAACGCGACAAGGCGGTGGCGGAGGGTGTCCAGTCCACGTGGGTGGCTTTGGGCGTCGGCACGCTGCTGGCCCTCGTTGTAGGGGTGTTCGCCCAACCGCTCGCGCAGGCGCTGGCCGGGGATTACGACACGAGTGCCCGGGCCGCGCAATGGATGCGCGTGGCAGCCTTGGCTGTGCCGATGACGCTGGTGATCATGGCGGGAAATGGGTGGCTGCGAGGGGTGCAAAATACCCGTTTGCCGTTCTACCTCACCCTCTGCGGGCTCGTCCCAGGCGCCGCGTTGCTGCCGGTTCTCGTGGGGCGCTTTGGGCTGGTGGGGTCGGCGGTGTCCAACGTCATCGGCATGGGGATAACGTCGCTGTTGTTTGTCGTGGTGCTTGCCCGCGAGCACCGCAGCTACGGCGGGAGCTGGGCGCCGCGGTGGGATGTGATCAAACAGCAGCTTGTGCTGGGGCGGGATCTGATCTTGCGGTCGCTGTCGTTCCAGGTGTCGTTGCTCACCGCAGCGTCCGTGGCGGGGCGTTTCGGCGTGGTGGCGCTGGCCGCGCATCAGCTCATGCTGCAGCTCTGGAATTTCCTCACCCTCGTGCTGGACTCGCTCGCTATCGCGGCGCAGACGCTCACGGGTGCCGCACTCGGCCGCGGGGGCGCGGCGCAGGCCCGGGCGGTGGGGCTGCAGGCGCTGCGGTACTCGATGATTTTTGCTGTAGTGTTGTCCAGCGTGTTCGCGGTCTTTGGTGCCCAGATTCAAGGGCTGTTCACCTCGGACCCGGAGGTCATGGATACGCTGCGGGTGCCCTGGATCCTGCTCATCGCCATGATCGTTGCGGGTGGGGCGGTCTTCGCGCTCGATGGGGTGCTACTCGGCGCTTCGGATGCGGCGTTTCTGCGTAACCTCACGCTGTTTTCGCTGCTAGCCGTTGCACTGCCGATCATTGTGGCCTCCGGCATCTTCGGATGGGGGCTGACCGGTATCTGGGTCGGGCAACTCGCCCAGGTTGTTGTCCGGCTGGTTGGTGTGGTGTGGCGCTTTAGGTCCATGCGGTGGGCCGTGTCTGGTGCCGATGGTAGGAATGAGGAATGACCACCACGCTTTGGGCCGTCAGCGACCTGCACGCGGCGGTGAAACGCAACGCCGCGCAGATTGACGCCATCCGGCCCACTGACCCGTCGGACTGGCTTATCGTCGCCGGCGATGTGGCCGAGCGCCCCGAGTTGGTCGTGCAGGTAATGCGGGAGCTTTCGGACAGGTTCGACACCGTGATCTGGGTGCCGGGCAATCACGAATTGTTTTGCCGCTCTGCGGACCGGCACCGGGGCCGTGACAGGTACACGATGTTGGTCCAAGCCATGCGCTCCATCGGCGTGATCACGCCCGAAGACCGTTACCCGGTATTCAGCGGGGTGACAATTTGCCCGCTGTTTACCCTCTATGATTACTCGTTTCGCGCCCGCGACCTCACCGTCGACGAAGCACTAGCGGCCGCCCACAAGAACAATGTGGTGATGACGGACGAAATGGCCATCGCTCCCTTCGTGGATATACGCGCGTGGTGTTGGGACCGGCTCGCCTACACCACGAAGCGACTTTCCCGCATTACCGGCCCCACGATCCTGATCAATCACTGGCCGCTGGTGCAGGAGCCGGTGCAACAGATGCGGTGGTCCGACATCGCGCTGTGGTGCGGCACGCGGCACACGCGGACGTGGCCGCAGCGATACGGCGCGCAGGCCGTCGTCTACGGGCACCTGCACATGCCGGGGGTGACAACGGTGGACGGCGTTCCGCACATTGAAGCCTCGTTAGGCTACCCGCGCGAGTGGGAGCGTTACCCGTCCGCCCGGCCGTTCCCGTACCCAGTTATGGAGGTAGAGCAGTGATGCAAGACATTGCCCTCTTCCCCCCTGAAGCCCGGTGCGTCTTCTACCTCACCGGCAACGCCGGACGCGCAGTGGACCTCACCCGGTACGAGCACCTGCACCCCGCGGAGCGCGACGTGGTCGGCTCGGCCGTGGACGTGCGTAAGGGCGAGTTCGGCGACGCCCGCTGGTGCGCCCACCAGGCCCTGCGGGAGCTTGGTCTAAAGTCCGCCGGCGCTATCCTGCGCGGGGAGCGGGGGATGCCCCTGTGGCCTCGCGGGTACACGGGCTCGCTCACGCACACCGACGGGCTGCGCGCGGCCGTGGCAGCCTCCACCCGCCACGTGCGATCCCTGGGCCTCGACGCCGAGCCGGCCGAGCCACTGCCCGAGGGGGTGCTGCGCTCCATCGCGAGCGAGACCGAAGCCGCAATGGTGCGCCAGATGCAGGTGGACGGCTACAGCTGGGCGGATCGCCTCTTGTTTTGCGCCAAGGAGGCCACATACAAGTGCTGGTATCCCATGACGCGGCGGTGGCTGGGCTTTGACGAGGCCGAGATTGAGCTGCGTCCCGACGGCACGTTCATCTCCCAGCTCTTGGCGCGCCCGTCCCCAGTGCCGGTGTTTGAGGGGCGGTGGGTGCACCGCCACGGCTATGTGGTCGCATCCACCTACGTGCGCTAACCGCTGGATGCTTACTCCAGGGTGCTTACTCCTCGGGTACTGCATGGACGGGCGGGACTGCGGACATTTAGTTGGACCACTTTGGGGCGGGAAGGCCTTGAATGGGTTACAAGTTCAGCAATGAGTTTCGCCGTGAGGCGGTTGAGTTATACGAGTCCGGGTTAAGCGCTGCGGCGGTGTTCGACCGGCTTGAGGCTGCGCATGGGGTGCGGCCATCGCGTGCGACACTGACGCTGTGGGTTGCGGCGCATCGTCACGGGGTGGACCAGGATCTGGTCGATGACGCGGAGCGTGTCAGGGAGTGTGCTGCGGAGGTGATTGGCCGCGTTGTCGCGTCGCGCGTTGTGCTGGGGGCAACGATTTCGAAAGTCGCCGCGGAATACGGGTGCGGCACAACCGCTGTGAGTCGGTGGGTAGACAGTTTCGGCCCAAAAACGCCGTTGGATCCGTCTGTGTCGTTCAATGATGTTGTTTTGGCGACAATGGAACGCGTGAACGAGCATCGCAAGAATATCCGCGAGCAAAACGCGGCCCGCCAGCAGGCTGCCCAGGCGCCCAAGTTGCGCCCGGTTGATGAATGGTTACCCGGTTCAACACCGGATGTGAACAATCTGCCGGATGATCCAGCAGCCCTCAAACGCATCATCGCAGCTCAGGTGGAGCGTGACATGGTAAAAGACGCGTTGTTACAGGCGGCGTTTGAACAGCGGGCAGGTGGTGAGGCGGGAAAAGACCTCGCCCCGGCGGGGCAGCCGGATCTGACGGTGAGAACAGCCGCGGTTGAGATCCTCGTGCACGCCGGTGGGGTTTCAGTGCGTAAGGCGTGCCGGTTAGTCGGACTGAGCAAGTCGACGTTTTTCGACCGTCGTGACCAATTGCGGCGCCACGCGCTGCGGCAGAAGCGCCGTGCAGAGCTCGCTCGTGAGATCACCGACATTGTGGAAGCCTCTGGATGTAGCTACGGCTATAGGCGGGTCCATCACGCGCTGGCCAAGCGCGGAATCGTAGTGTCAGAAAAGGTAGTAAACGCCCTGATGGGCGAATGCGGGCTGCGCCCGAAGGGCAAGAGGATAAGAAGGCATTCTTCCTATGCGGGCGAAAATGAGCACAAGCCAGAAAACTTGCTGCTTATCGATCCTGATGCTCAACCCGAGCAGGTGATGTACCCGGACGGGGTGTCAACATATTTCAAAACCAACGCGCTCGCGTTTGACCTGCACCACGACTTCTATGCAGATAAGCCGTGGCAGAAACTCGGCACTGATGTCACCGAGGTCAACTGCGTAGACGGAAAGCTATTTATAAGCCCTGTCGTGGACTTCTACGACGGCTACATCCCTGTGGTGGCTATGTCACCCACCCCGGACACGGGGCTTGTGATGGACATGATGGACCAACTCAAAGCGCACCTGCCTGAAGGTGCGCGCCCGATCATCCACTCCGACCGGGGCATGTTGTATCGCACCCACCGTTGGGTAGAGACCATCACCGACTCCAGCCACGACACCACAACGTGCCGGCTATGCGAAACGGGACAGTTCTGCCCCAACAAATGGCTGCTTATACCGTCATTGTCGCGCAAAGGAACAAGTGGGGATAACGCGAGAGTGGAGGGTTTTTTCGGCACTATGAAGCAGGAATGCATCTACGGACGCCCAGAAACCGAACTGATGACAAGAGCAGAAATGATCCGATACATTAACCGCTACGTCGATTTCTACAACCACGAACGGTTGAAGTCGACGCTGACCGAAGGATATACAACCATCGCCCAGTACCGACAGGCACTGAGCGTATAAAAGCCCCCAGTGGTCCAAGAAATAGTCAGCACCCCCGGCAGACGCTCCCACCCGGGAAATAAGCACCCTGGGGTAAGTATCTTCGCCAGGCCAAGCGCGCTGCGACCTACAGCGTCGACGGCCGCGCCACGAACACCGTGGCGAGTCGCTTGCCCTGTTCTTTCACCAGCGCAACAACGCGACCGTCCGGCCCCTTCGCCGCGTGCACGCCGTCCAGGCCCCGCGGTTCGAGCCATTTGCCCATTGCTAGCGCGTCATATTCCTTGACCGTCACGTCCAGCACCGGCCAAGCGCGGACCAGCGCCTCGTCCAGCCCGAGCGACAGCTCCGCCGCGTCTTCGAGCTGCTCGAGCGTTCGCGCGTCGTCGAGGGAGAACGACCCGACGCGTGAGCGTCGCAAGGCAATCAGATGCCCCCCGACGCCAAGGGCGGCGCCCATGTCCCGCCCCAGCGAGCGGATGTAGGTGCCGGAGGAGCAGTGCACCCGCGCGTCCACATCGACGAACTCGCCGTGGCGGCGAATCTCCCCGAGAACGAAGGCGTGGACGGTCACCTCGCGCGGAGGAATTTCCACTTCCTCGCCGGCCCGCACCAGTTCGTGCGCCCGGCGCCCACCGATCTTGATCGCCGACACCTTTGACGGCACCTGCATAATCGCGCCGGTGAGCTTTTCCGCCTCCGCGCGGATTTCGTCGTCCGTCACGCCGGAAGCGTCATGCTTCTCGACGACGTCGCCTTCGGCATCATCCGTCGTCGTCGTGGCGCCAAGGCGAATGGTGGTCTCGTACACCTTGTCCTGCGCAACCAGGTGGGCCAGCAGCTTCGTGCCGCGCTCGATGCCCGCCACAAGCACGCCGGTGGCCATTGGGTCGAGCGTGCCAGCGTGACCGACCTTGCGGGTGCCGAAGATGCGGCGAAGCCGGGCCACAACGTCGTGGCTGGTCATGCCAGCCGGCTTGTCCACGACGACGATTCCGGAGGTTGCGAGGGGATCGTTCATGGTTGCCGAGTATGCCGTACGCTAATGCCCCGTGGATATTCTGCGTGGGCTTGCGAGTGTGCCGGATTCCTTCGCGGAGACTGGCACGGTGGTGACGATCGGTGTGTTTGACGGGGTACACCGCGGCCACCAGCTGCTCATCTCCAAAGCGGTAGAGACCGCACGCGGGGCCGCGGCGCCGTGCGTGGTCATGACGTTTGACCCGCACCCGGTGACAATTTTCGCCCCCGAGCACGCACCAAGGGCACTGATGCCGCTTGAGGAGCGGGCCCGCCACATCGCCGACCTAGGCGTCGACGCGCTGTTGGTGATCGACCTGCGCCAAGAGATCGGCGGGCTCACGCCTGCGCAGTACATGAATGAGGTACTGGTGGATACTCTGCACGCCAAGCACGTGCTGGTAGGGGAGAACTTCACGTTCGGGCGCGATGCCGTCGGCACAGCGACCACCATGGCGCAGCTCGGCGAGCGGGCTGGCGTCGACGTGTCTGTGGTGACGCTGCTCGGCGACGGCGACGTGCGGATCTGCTCCACCGCCATCCGCGACCACCTGTCCGGCGGCGACGTCGACCTCGCCACCGACTTCATGGGGCGGCCGTTTTCCGTCATCGCCCCGATCGAACGGGGCGCAGGCCGTGGCGGCAAAGAGCTGGGCTATCCCACCGCGAACCAGTACGCCTCCGACACCGCGGCAGTCCCCGCGGACGGCGTCTACGCCGGGTGGCTGACCATCATCGACGACGGCGGCATCCACGGCGACATGGAGCCCGGCGTGCGGTACCCGGCGGCGATTTCTGTCGGCACCAACCCGACGTTTGGAGACGCCCGCCGCAGCGTGGAGTCGTTCGTGCTCGACCGTGACGCGGACCTGTACGGGCGCATGGCGCGCGTGGAGTTCGTGGAGAAGGTCCGCGACATGCTCAAGTTCAACTCGGTGGATGAGCTTTTGGAACACATGTCCCGCGACGTTTCTCGTACCCGCGATATTCTCGGAGCATGACCACCAAGCTGATCCTGGATTTGGACACGGGCATCGACGATGCCCTGGCTCTCGCGTACGCGCTCGCTTCGCCGGAAGTTGAACTTATCGGCGTGACCTGCACCTACGGCAACGTCGTGGTGGAGCAATCCGTACGCAACACCCTGGCAATTCTGGAACTGTTCGGCCGCACGGATGTGCCGGTGTTTGCAGGTCCTGGGCACGCGGGCGCCAAGGACTCCTTCGAGGTCCAGGAAATCTCCGCGTTCATCCACGGCAAAAACGGTATTGGCGAGGTGAAGATCCCGGACGCCGCCCGCCAGGTGGAGGAGACCTCCGCCGTGGACTTCTTGGTTGAGTCGGTGGCGCAGTACGGCAACGATCTGCTGATCGTGCCCACCGGCCCGTCCACCACCATCGCCGCCGCGATCGAGGCGTCCAACGTGTTCCGCGAGAGCGCGCAGATCGTGATGATGGGCGGCGCGCTGACGGTGCCGGGCAACGTGACGAAGTGGTCGGAGGCGAACGTCCAACAGGATCCGGAGGCGACGGACCTGATGTTCCGCAGCCTGCGCTACGTCACCATGATCGGCCTGGATGTCACCCTGAAGACGCTGCTGACCACGGCTGAGACCGCGAAGTGGTCCGCGCTGGGCACCACCGGCGGCAACTTCCTCGCGGACATCACGAACTACTACATCGACGCGTACAAGACCACCTCGCCGCACCTGGGCGGCTGCGGCCTGCACGACCCGCTTGCGGTGGCCGTGGCGATCAACCCGGGGCTGGTGGACACCTTGGGCATCAACATGAAGGTGGATGTGGAGGGTGAAACGCGCGGGCGCACCATCGGCGACGAGACCCGTCTCAACGACCAAGACAAGCACGCCGCCGTCGCCGTGCGGGTGGATACTGCAGGCTTTTTGGAGGAGTTCATGCGCCGGTTGACCGGTTTGGCCCGCGAGACCCCGGTCGTGTAACGTCTCCCAAGGTCTTGCGCCAATTGACTGTGGTTCGCGGCAGTTACGGCGCAGCGAAGACTTTTTCCGTAGAACGCGAACTGAAACAACCAAGGAGTACCTCATGGCACTGTCCACTGAGAAGAAGGCCGAGATCCTCAAGTCCTACGGCCTGCACGAGACCGACACCGGCTCCCCGGAGGCGCAGGTTGCCCTGCTCACCGAGCGCATCAACAACCTCACCGAGCACCTCAAGGACCACCAGCACGACCACCACTCCCGCCGTGGCCTGCTGCTCCTGGTCGGTCGCCGCCGCGGTCTGCTGAAGTACCTGCGCGAGAACAACGTCGAGCGCTACCGCGACCTGATTGCACGCCTGGGCCTGCGCCGCTAAGACAGTATCGGGCCGTGGCCCGAAATCACGCCTCACCTGCACGGTGGGGCGTTTTTTGTTATCATCATTGGCCGTTGCATGAGAACACACGACACTGGCGGCACCGATGATCGCCATGAACCTTCAAGGAGAGGGATCTTTTGAGCAACTTTAAGCCAAAGAATGCGTTCGACGTCCAGGTGGACGAAGAATTCGGCATCACCGAGGCAGTAGCTACCCTGGACAACGGCGACTTCGGCTCTCGCACCATCCGGTTTGAAACCGGCCAGCTTGCGCGCCAGGCGGACGGTTCCGTCACGACGTACCTGGACGAGGAGACGATGCTGCTCGCCACCACAACCGCGTCCAACCAGCCCCGGGAAGGCTTCGACTTCTTCCCGCTCACCGTTGATGTGGAAGAGCGCATGTACGCCGCAGGCAAGATCCCGGGCTCGTTCTTCCGCAGGGAGGGCCGCCCCTCCACCCAGGCGATTCTCGCCTGCCGTTTGATCGACCGCCCGCTGCGCCCCACATTTGTCAAGGGTCTGCGCAATGAGGTGCAGGTAGTCATCACCGTGATGTCGCAGCACCCGGAGGAGTACTACGACGTCGTGGCCATCAACGGCGCGTCCGCCGCCACCCAGCTGTCCGGCCTGCCGGTGTCCGGCCCGGTTGGTGGCGTGCGCATGGCGCTCATAGCGGACGACAAGCACCCCGAGGGCCAGTGGGTGGCGTTCCCCAACCACGAGCAGCACGAGCGCTGCCTGTTCGAGATGGTTGTCGCGGGCCGAATGGTGGAGCGCAAACGCGGCCGCAAGACCGAGGAAGATGTCGCCATCATGATGGTGGAGGCAGGCGCCGGCGTGAACGTCGTCAAGCAGATCGAAGCCGGGTATCCCGCACCGACCGAGGAAACCGTGGCTGAGGGCCTCGAGGCGGCCAAGCCCTTCATTGCAACGCTGTGCCAGGCCCAGCGCGCCCTCGCCGAAGAGATGGCGAAGGAGACGAAGGAGTTCGAGCTCTTCCCCGCCTACTCCGACAAGGTCTTCAACGCCGTGGAGAAGAAGGCTGCGAAGAAGCTTTCCAAGCTGCTCACCATCAAGGGTAAGGCGGAGCGAGACGACGCCACGAACGCCTACATGGAAGAGATCGAGCACGACCTGCTAGATGATTTCGACATCGACGACGATGACCGCGAGGAGTACGCCGCGGCATCCAAGGAGATCCGTGCCGCCTACAACGCGGTGATGAAACAGATTGTCCGCGAGAAGATCCTCACCGAGGGCTTCCGCATCGACGGCCGAGGCGTGACCGACATCCGCGACCTCGAGGTCGAGGTGCAGCTGATCCCGCGCGCCCACGGATCCGCGCTGTTCGAGCGCGGCGAGACCCAAATCTTGGGCGTGACCACCCTGGACACGCTGAAGATGGAGCAGCACTTGGACTCCCTCCACCCGGAGGAGTCCAAGCGCTACATCCACCACTACAACTTCCCGCCGTACTCCACGGGCGAGACCGGCCGGGTGGGCTCGCCGAAGCGCCGCGAGATTGGCCACGGCGCCCTCGCGGAGCGTGCGCTGGTGCCGGTGATTCCGTCGCGCGAAGACTTTCCGTACACCATCCGCCAGGTCTCCGAGGCGCTTGGCTCCAACGGCTCCACCTCCATGGGCTCGGTGTGCGCGTCCACGTTGTCCCTGTACAACGCTGGTGTCCCGCTCGCTGCACCAGTTGCCGGCATCGCCATGGGCCTGGTCTCAGGCGAGGTCAACGGCGAGACCGAGTACGTGGCCCTGACCGACATCTTGGGCGCGGAGGACGCGTTCGGCGACATGGACTTCAAGGTCGCCGGCACCCGCGAGTTCATCACCGCCCTGCAGCTGGACACCAAGCTCGACGGGATCCCGTCGTCCGTCCTCGCCGATGCGCTGAACCAGGCCCACGACGCCCGCGAGGCGATCCTAGACACCATGGCCGAGGTCATTCAGGGACCGGACGAGATGAGCCCGATTGCTCCGAAGATCACCACGGTGAAGGTTCCCGTGTCCAAGATCGGTGAGGTGATTGGCCCGAAGGGGAAGACCATCAATCAGATCACCGACGACACTGGCGCTGAGGTCTCTATCGAGGACGACGGAACCGTCTTCGTCTCCGCAGCGTCCGGCGAGGCAGCGGACGCCGCAGTCGAGAAAATCAACTCGATTGCGAACCCGCAGCAGCCGAAGGTGGGCGAGCGCTACCTCGGCACCGTGGTGAAGACCGTGGCGTTCGGCGCGTTCGTGTCCATCACGCCGGGCACCGACGGTCTGATCCACATCTCGAACCTGGGCGGCAACACCCGCGTGGAAAACGTCGAGGACGTGATCAATGTCGGCGACAAGGTCGAGGTTGAGATCCGTGACATCGACAACCGCGGCAAGATCTCGCTCGTGCCGGTCGAGGACGGCGAGTAACAGAAGCGCCAAAGCGGGTGCCCGAAGTGGGCACCCGCTTTTTGCGTATCGACGATCCTACGGCAGGAAGCGCAGCTTCTTCCCCAGATCGAGCGCGGTGGTCATGAGCTGACCGTAGTACCGGCGTGGCAACTGCTTGGGGCCGCGCATCGACATGATCCGCTGCTCCGAAATGTTCTTCACCTCGGTGTACTTGGTCAGTCCCTCAGGGCCGTGGCGGCGAGCCACACCCGACTGCTTCACGCCGCCGAGCGGGGTGGACACCGACGCCCAGGTGGCGGCGTAGCCGTCATTAATCGTCACGCCGCCGGCCTCTACCTGCTCCGCGATCTCCCACGCGGTGTCCGGGGCGCCGAAAACGGAGGCATTAAGGCCGTAGCTGGTGCTGTTGGCCAGGCGAATGGCTTCGTCGGTGTCCGCCACGCGCTGGACGTAGACGACCGGGCCGAAGACTTCCTGGGTGAGCAGGTCAACGTCATCGCTGACGTCGGTAAGCACCGTGGGCTCGAAGAAGAACGGGCCCAACTCCGGGCGCGGTTTGCCACCCGTGACAACGGTGGCTCCCTTGGCCACCGCGTCGTCGACGAACTTCTGCACGGTGTCGAGCTGGTCCTGGTTGATCAGCGAGCCCATCTGGTAGTTCCAGTTCAACCCAGTCCCCAGCGTGATGCGCTCGGTTGCGTCCCGAAACTCGCGGATGAAGCGGTCGAAAATCGCGTCCGGCACGTAGATGCGCTCGATGGAGACGCAGAGTTGCCCGGAGTTGGAAAAGCAGGCGGTGGCGATGGTGTCGATGTGCGCCTCGATGTCCGCGTCCGGAGCGATGATCATCGGGTTCTTTCCGCCGAGCTCCGCAGAAAAGCCGACAAGGCGCTCGCCCACGACCTCGCCGAGAATCTTGCCCGTTTGCGTGGAGCCGGTGAACATCAGGTAATCGCAGCGTTGCGCAATCGCCTGGCCCACTTCGCGGCCGGTGCCGGTGACGATTTGGAACACGTCGCGCGGCAGCCCAGCGTTGAGCAGGAGGTTCAGCGAAATGATGTTGGAGAACGGTGTGTTCAGGTCGGGCTTGGCAACGACGGCGTTGCCAGCGACCAACGCGGCCAACGCGTCGGAAATGCCGAGTGCTAGCGGGTAGTTCCACGGGCTGATCTGCCCGACGATGCCCTTTGGCACGCGCTGCTGCACCGTCTTGGTGATGACGGGGAACGCCCCCGGCCGGGCCTTCATCTCCAGCTCATCCTCGGCGATGTTTGCGTAGTAGCGCGCATTGTTCATCACATCGAGGATTTCGTCGTAGGCGGCGGTGCGATCTTTGCCGGTTTCGAGCTGGACGATGTCCGCGAGCAGCTCACGGTTTTCTTTGACCAAGTCGTGGAAGCGGTTCAAGAGCGCCGCGCGGTATTTCACCGGCTTCGCGGCCCACATCGGCTGGGCGCGGCGGGCGAGGGTGAACGCTTCTTCGACGTCTTCGACTGTGCCGACACCGACCCAACCGAGCTCTCCTTCAAAGAATGGGGAGGTGACGGCCTTTCGCTCGCCCGTGTAGAGCGACCCGGTCGATGCGTTGGTGGTGAACTTTTGCAACCGGTCCAAAAAATCAGCGGGGAGCGGTTGTGCCTTCAGGCGCTTGATGGCCATGTGATCTCCAAAAAGGTGGTTGTGGGAGAAAATCACCCCAGTGCCAGCGCCACCTGCAGTGGTAGGAGAGCACGGCCAGTAGTCCTGGGGTGATGGAAAGGTTAGAACGGGCAGCCGGCCGCGCGGCGCTCTTCCGCACCGCCGTCCTTCGGGCCAGCCTGTGCGGTAGCGGTCGTATCAGTGTCCGCTTCACTCTCGCCGTGCCCGTTGTACGCGTCGGCGAGCTTCGGCTCCTTGTACTTGCCGTCGATCATGCCGTTCTTGATCATCATGGAGCGGCCGGGCTCCATGTAGCGCTTGTCCTCCGGCAAGACGTCGAAAAGCTTCTTCACGGCCTTGGCAATGCGGTCGAAGCGGCGCTGGTCCTTCGGAGTCCACGGCAGGTCGAGAATCTCGCGCTGCTTGTCGCTGAGGGTGCCGTAGGTCATCCAGATGACGCTGTTCATCAGCGGCTTCCAGATCACCTTCCATACGGCCTCCGGCACGCCGTCCGGCGCTTTGACCGGCTCGACGCGGGCGGTGCGCAGCGCGAAGTCAACGGTCTCGTTGCGCTCGAGGACGGTGTTTTCCATCTCTTCGAAGTACTTGATGTAGCCGTCGAGGCTGTCGATGACGGGGCGCTCGGACATGCCGTACATATCCCACCAGGTGACACCTTCCTGGATGATCTGCTCCTTCTCCTCGCGGGTGAAGGGGGTGCCAAAGAGCTCCTGGGCCCAGATCACACGCCAGACGAAGGTGGCGTGCGCCCACCAGTACACGTCCGGGTTCAGCGAGTGGTAACGCTCGCCGTTGCGCAGCTTGCCCTTGATGGTGTGGTGGTAATCGCGGATCATCTTGGCGCGGGTGCCGTCGTCATAGATGGAGTAAATGATCTGCGGGGTGGAGCGCTCCAGTCGCGCGAACGGCTCCTCGAAGAACCTCGAGTGATCCAACAGCGACTGGCCAATGGCCGGGTGCATGTTCTGCAACACGCCGGTGTAACCGCGCAGGAGCTGCAGGCGCTGGTCGGAGCCCCACTTCCACAGCAGCGAATCCGGGCCTAGCGGCGCGCGCTTGAGTTCGCGCTTCGCGCGTTCTGGCTTGTCCAGGTTGTCCGGCTGGGCAAAGCGAGTGTTGTCACCGTCTTCGTTCGTCTGGGTGTTGTCTGCTCCGTCAGGCACAAGTGCGTGGGACATCAGTGTCTTCCTTTCCTCCGGGGATGGCCGGACCGAATGCGGTGTGGTGTGAAGTGTAATACACGTCAAATATGGCTGCGAACTGGGTCACGACTAGGTCGCGAACAACCTGGGTAAAGAATGTTAAGGTCCTTACAGACTGTGTGCTAGGGTGTTGCAGATCATAACTGGTCATTGTGATGGCAACCGTCGATACGCTCGCGGTTTGGCGTCCGGCCACGGACGGAAGGAATTGTCATGGGAAGGATCAACAAGACCAAGGCAGGCGTGGCCCTGCTTGCGGGGCTTGCGGGCTTCGGCGCGACAGGTGTCGCCGTTGCGCAAGGCGGACTCACCGCCAACCTCGCGTTGTCGGGGACGTTTTTCAAGATCAGCATGACCCACCTCGAAGGCGAAGGGCTAAGCATCTTCACCGACGGCGAGCAGATGGCCGAGGAAGCGGTCCCTGTGGCGAGGGTCAAGTTCGAGCACGCGTACGCGTCCAATCTGTGCCTCTCGGCCGCGCTTCCCGACGTACCTCTTGTCGGAGAAAGCACGTTCACGCTCAAGGCGCTCGGCGACAATAGCGTCGAGGTTGAGGACCTGGTCGTGGGTGCCACCGATATTAAGGGCGCCCTCGACCTGACGGACGCCTCGGTCGGTGCCGACGCAAGCCAGTTCAACTCCATGGCGCAGCCGAATGCTTGGAGTCTGCATGCGAACAAGGTGACGCTGCGGGCGGACGATATCCGCGCGACGTCCATCGGCGCGAAGCGACTTGCGGCATCAGGTGTTGCTGTAGATGTGAAACGGGGTATGTCGGATGGCTGCACAGCTTAACTCTGACGCAGAGGGAGACGATTTCTTTTTCGACGAAAACAATGGTGAGCGTGACGATGACACGGCCGTGCTGAACCTTGTACCGGAGCAGGCGGCCCCAACCCAAGACGCGGGCGACAGCAACCGTGGCCACCGCTCCGCGCCGAGGCCCGCCCGGGAACGCTTCAAGACGTGGCGGGGCCAGCGCCCCTTTATCCCGGGCTTGTTGCTGGTGCTTTCCGGCGCAGTAATGCTCGCACCCGCGTACTTGACCATCCACGTGTCTGACCTGCTGGTGATGATCTCCACCATTTCAGGCGTCTCCACCCTGCTGATCGGAGCCGTCTTGATCATGTTCGGCATTGGCATGTGGCTGCAGCCGCTCGCCGCCCCGTACCTCGGCGTGCTGGCCATACTTGTAGCCATCATTGCGCTGCCGACGTCGAATATCGGCGGGTTCGTGGTCGGATCACTGCTGGGCATCGTCGGCGGCGCGCTCGGCCTTGGCTGGGAAGACCGGGACGAGAAACCACGTGGCAAGCACTCTCGCAAAAAGAAGCGGGCGCAGGAGCCAGCAACACATGGCGAGGGAGCAATGGTTCAAAACCGCGGTGGGTCAACCAGGATTGATCTTGCCGCTTTGCGCAATGCCAAGTCTGTCGCAGTCGTGCTCGCTGCCACGGGGCTTATCGCTGCGAATGTGGGGGAGGAGCCCGCGGTGAGCGCCCAGGAACCTGCGCAGGTCCCCGCACCCGCGTCTCTGCCGCAGCTCCCGAATCCGCGCGAGAGTATTTCGTACCCAGAACTCGAGCCGACACGCACAATCGCGCCAGGCAATCTCAGCACCGTAACTGCTGACTATGTCGCCCTCACAGGGAATGTCCACGCGTCCATCGGCATGGTCAATGTCGGAGATGTGCCAACCCGCACGCTCATCTTGACCGGCGATCGGCTCGCAGCCCGCAATCTTTCGTTAGAGCTGCCGGGTTTCGCCGCACGCGGGCAGATGGAAACCGGAGATGTGGAAACGACGGTGACGGACGGACCGGTCACCGTTGTCGCCACGGCGCTCACCGCCACTCCGGCGGTCGCAGGCGTGCCCACGGTTCCGGTCACCGTCGATCTTGAGGGCGAGCTCGGTGACGTGCTCGCTGGGCTCGGTGTCCCGGACGCGCACCCCGTGCCAAACATGCCTGTACCGAACTTTGTGATGGACCGCGTCGCGCTCCAGGGTGTCACCATGCAGTTGGTGAGCCTGGACGGGCTGCACCTCCACGCGCCAGCGGTGAACCTGCGGGTGCCGAAGTAACGTCCAATCTCTAGGGCACGGCGAAAGGGCCGCCGGTGGGAAACCGGCGGCCCTTTTCTGTTGCGTTAACGGCCTTGTGCCTCGGCCTTTTCAATGGCGCGGGACGCCATCGGAACCATGCGTGCCTTGCGCGGCAGCACAGAGAACACGCGACGGGTTGCCCGTGCGAAGATGTTGAGCTTGCGCTGGTCGGACCTGGTCCATTCCAGCCCCAGGTTGTCGCGGACCTTTGCCGGCAGCAAGCCGATGGAAACCCACAGCAGGAGCTTGGAAGCAAATGGGGCGACCGGCTTCCACGCCCAGCGGGGCACCGACGGATCCGGCGGATCCAGCGTCAGGCCGTTCATGATGCGCGAGCGGTCGATGGTCTCGCTCGGGCCGAGCTTGTCGTACATCGCATCCATGTACTTGACGTATTCGTCGTAAGTTTTCGGAGCGTTTTCCGGCTCGGCCACCCCGTAGTAGCTGTACCACGTACGCGACTCCTGGAAGAGCTGCTCCCGCTCGGCGCGGCTCAGCTCAGGCATGAAGTTGCCGGCGAGGTAGTACGGCATCGCGGTGAACGTCGCGTGCGCCCAGTAGTACACCTCCGGGTTGAGCGAGTGGTAGCGCGTTCCGTCCGGGTGGGTGCCTTTGATATCCTTGTGGAAGTCACGGATCATCGCGCCCACCTCGGGGCCTTCGTAGACGGTGCGGATGATCGGGAATGCGGAGCGCACAAGGCGTGCCACCTCGTTGTCAAACACGTTGGACTGCTGCACCAGCGAGCGGCTGATGTCACGCTGGGCAATTTGCAGCACACCTGCGCTGAGGGCGACAAACATTGAGCGCCAGTCGCCGAAGCGCTGCCACAGGATGGAGTCCGGGCCGAGTTCGGGCAGGTTGGCGGTGTCGATCTCGCTTGCCGCGGTGGTAGCGGGGGCAGGGGCTGTGCTGCCGGAGGGCTTAAGGGTGGTCATCGTTTTCTCCTTGAATTAGGGCAATTCGGGGGGGCGTAGGTGGGGGGTTATCCCGCGACGCTAGGGGCTGTGCGGCGCGTCTGCGGACGGTGGTTTGCTGCACGGGTGAACTCGTGCGCGTCCGTATCAAACTCGACAAGCGCGCCCTTGAGGCCCCGTACGGTACCTGGCTGGACGCGCCACTTGTCGCGCTTGACGGTCATCGCACCTGGCCCACGAATCTCCAGCTGGCGGACGTACCGCCGTGCGTAGTCGCCGCGGGCCTCGTAGACGGCCCAGGATTTCTCATCGAACTTCGGGTCGGGGGTGTGGTAGTCCACAAACAGGGTGTTGGGCAAACCGACAACGTCCACGCCGTTGTGCAGATACAGCTCGTCCGCGTCCGCATGCTCGCGGCCAGGCACCGCGATCCACGGGGACGGCTCACCGGTTGCGCGAATCAGCACGTCGAAGCGCTCGGTGTGCTGCTCTCCGTCCCGGGTGAACGTGATTTCCCACTGGCCATCGTCGGCGTTCCATTCGGCGGCGGTCACCTCCGAGCCGCCGCTGAAGACCGCTCCGCTCTTTTCAACTGCGGCGCTCAGGTGGGAGGTGAGTGAGGTGGGGGAGCCGTCCGTCTTGGTCAGCTTCAAGTACGGAGTGCGAAAGTGCTGGCGCCTGGATACCTTCTGGGCTCCTGGTGCGTTGAGGTGACCGCCGACGCGCGGTTTGCGGTCGAACAGGGTCGTGTCAAAGCCGGAGAAGGCGCACTCTGCAGCAGCCGTGCAGCCTGCGATGCCAGCGCCGACGACTGCCACTGTGGGGCGACGATAGGGGTCGAACATTTCCAAAACCTTTCACACAGAGCCTTTGACGCCAGCAACACTCTGGCGCCAGTGTGTCCCCCTTCACTTTAGACTCTGTGCGGGTCCCGTCCAACACTCGGGCCGAAAATTACTCGGCCCCTGCACCACGCCGAGGCGCCGTGTCCTCGTCGAGGTCCTCGTCGAGGTCCCCGTCGGGGACGCCGCTACGGGGCTCGTCGCTGTGGCCAAACAGGGCGTCGCGCTTGTTGTAGGCGTACAGCCCCGCGAGGGGCGAGAGCGCCATGAGGAACCCCCAACGACGTTTGGATTCTTCTTCCATGCCGCTTCGATCAATGTCGCGGAGGGTGCTCGCCAGCACGACGATCCCGCCGATGGCCATCAGCACAACAAATCCGAGACCCAGCCAGGAGACCAGATTCATTTCGGCCTCCTACTTGGCAAAATCCACCACAACGCGGGTGGGGTTTTCCAGCAAATACAGGTTGTACGGGCGCTTTTCATCCAGGCCCACGACGTACTGCGCGTTCGCTTCGAACACGCCGCCGTCCGCGATTTCCAGAATCCCGCCCGCGGCCACTCCCGATGGGTCAGCCTTGGCCAGGTCCGCCTCGCTCAACCCCATGGTCCAGGGCACCCCCTGGATGATGAGGTCGAAATAAGCAT
The DNA here is from genome assembly GCF_000747315.1 of Corynebacterium ureicelerivorans. Classification (NCBI taxonomy): domain Bacteria; kingdom Bacillati; phylum Actinomycetota; class Actinomycetes; order Mycobacteriales; family Corynebacteriaceae; genus Corynebacterium; species Corynebacterium ureicelerivorans. The sequence goes on along the minus strand of NZ_CP009215.1, from coordinate 1,421,421 downwards.
TGCCCGCCGGGACGAGCGGGTAGCCGGATGCTTGCTGCCGCGGGTCTGGGTTGTAGCCAGCGAGCACGTCCGGCGTTCCAGCGCCGGAAAACTCGACGACAATGCGGTCGTACCCTGCATGCGACCCGGCCCGGACCCCCTCGATCTGCAGCTGGGAGTTGCCGGGCGTTTGCAGGTGGGTGTCTTCGAGGGTGAAAGGGGAGGGGCCTTGGGGCTCGGTCGCCGGTGCTGCCGCTGCCGCAGAGGCCTCGTGGGTCTCGCTTTGCGCGGCGGCACTATGTGCCGTCTCGTTCGAGCGAGTGGTTGCACTGTCGCTGGAGGCGCGGCTGGACGGGGTAGCCGTGGTTGTCACCGTCTCGGGCGCCGGGGTACCGGTACCCTCCTGGCTCTGACCACCGCATCCTGCGAGCAGGGCGGCGGTCGCGACCAGAAGCGGGAATAGGGCTGTGTTGCGGTGTGTCATGGCTCCACCCTAGCGGGGCTACCATTGCGTTTAAAGGAACGAAGAAAGGACGCACATGATCAAAGTTGGAGTGCTCGGCGCGGCAGGCCGAGTCGGATCCGCAGTTGTCGAAGGCGTGAAAAAGGCCGACGACCTTGAGCTCGCCGCCGAGGTAGGCGCGGAGGATTCGCTGCAGGTGCTTGTCGACGAAGGGGTTGACGTGATCGTCGACTTCACCACCCCAGACGCCGTAATGGGCAACCTGGACTTCTGCATCAACAACGGCATTCACTGCGTGGTGGGGACCACCGGTTTCGACGACGAGCGTTACCAGCAGGTGCGTGAGTGGTGCGACGCGAACGGGAACGTCGGGGTGCTGATCGCGCCAAACTTTGCCATCTCCGCGGTGCTGACCATGGCGTTCGCGCGTCAGGCTGCCCCGTTTTTCGAGTCCGCTGAGGTTGTGGAGTTCCACCACCCGAACAAGCTGGATGCGCCGAGCGGCACGGCAGTAAAGACTGCGCAGGGGATTGCGGAGGCTCGTCGAGAAGCGGGGATGGGCAGTATGCCGGATGCGACGAAGCAGGCGCTCGATGGTTCCCGCGGAGCCGATGTCGACGGTGTGCCCGTGCACGCCGTGCGGATGCAGGGCATGGTCGCGCACGAGGAGATCATCTTCGGCACGACCGAACAGTCCCTAACCATCCGCCAAGATTCCTACGGGCGCGAATCCTTCGTTCCCGGTGTGCTGACCGGCGTGCGCGACGTGGCAGATCACCCGGGTCTGACTATCGGCCTCGACGCATACCTCGGCCTGTAAATGCACGTCGAACTCGTCGCATCCACAGCGGTGCGCATCCCGTTCCCGGACACCGTTAGCCCGAGCGAGGCGGCGGTCGCATTGGCGTCGTTGAGCGACGCCCCTCCGGCGATACAACTTCGCCGCAGTGTGGACGACCTCGCGCAGTCCCGCACAGAGCTGCTTGACCACGCGAGCGCAACTCTTCATATCCGAGGCGTTTCCCGCGATGCGGCAGCTGCAGTGCGCGGCCACGGCTTGGCGGTGAGCGAACGCGCGATCGAAGGCACGGTGGTGCCAGCGGTGATCGCGGCCGACCACGATCTCACCCGTGCATTTGAGGCAGCGGTTGAAGAAGCGGAATTTGTGCGCCATGAGCTGTTGCAGGCGCTTGAGGACGCGATGGTGGAGGAGACCAACGCGCTGGTGCGGCGCAAACGCGCACGCGAGGCCGCCAACGCGCTGACCCCAGCGGCTGCGGCAACCGAGCTGGTCGCCACCGGGACCTTTCGAGCTTGGCGGGGGTTTATCCAGGCCTATCAAGGGCGGTTCGAACACGACGAGATTCGGGAGCTGGCTGCGGCGGTGCTCGACATCATGGCAGTAGAGGCGCCGCTGCTATTTGGGGATTTGCGGGCAGAGCAACGTCGATAAGCAATAGCGTCGGCGGGGCGGGTATCCTACTTGGCCATGGGCACATCTCTGAAAGCTGATCGGGGAGCCGATATCTTCGGCTCCGTCTGCGTTGCAATGGTCACGCCGTTTGATTCCGACGGCGAAGTCGACCTGCGCGCAGGCCGCGATCTCGCTGCCCACTTGGTAGAAAACGGAATTGACGCACTAGTCCTCGCAGGCACGACGGGCGAATCCCCGACGACCACCGACGAAGAGAAAGTCGCGCTGCTCAAAGCCGTGCGCGAAGAGGTAGGTGACAAGGCGCGCATTATCGCGGGGGCCGGATCCAACAACACCCGCCACGCGATGGCGATGGCCCAGGCCGCGCATGAGGCAGGCGCCGATGGGCTGTTGGTGGTGACCCCGTATTACTCCAAACCGTCGCAGGCGGGTGTGGAGGCGCATTTCCGCGCAGTTGCGGAGGCAACCGATCTTCCCATTTGCCTGTACGACATACCGGGCCGCTCGGGCGTCCCGATCGAGTCAGCCACCATCCGCGCGCTCGCGCAGGTGGACAACATCAAGGCGATGAAAGACGCCAAGGGTAATTTCCTGGAGGCGGCGACGCTGATCCAAGAGACCGGGCTGGCCTGGTACTCGGGCGACGACCCGTTGAACCTTCCATGGCTGAGCATCGGTGCGACCGGAATGATCTCGGTGGTGGGGCATGCCGCGCCGCAGGCCCTGCGGGAACTAGTGACTGCATTTGAGAACGGCGATCTCACCCGCGCACGGGAAATCAACGCCAACACTCTTAACGTGCTCGCGCGCCAGCAAAGCGCGCTGGGCGGCGTGGCATTTGCAAAGGCAGCTCTGCGACTGCAGGGCATCGACGTTGGAGACCCGCGCCTACCCGTCGCCACGGCGACGGAACAACAGGTGGAGCGGCTCCGAGACGACATGACACAGGCTGGAGTCCTATAGATATGAATGAACCCCGCAACCGCGCACGCAAAGTGACGCGCAAGGCTGGACCGCCGGAGGCGACCGACCAGCAGCCGGTTTTCCAGGCACCGAGCGAGACGCCCGCGAACGGCGGCGGCAACGACGCCCCCGCTGACGCCGGCGCCAACAACGGCGACGACAGCGACCGAGGGAACCGCGAGGGCGGACACAACCGCGGCGGACACGGCCGTGGAGGCAACGGAAGCAATGGCGGGAACGGCGGCAGCAACCGGAACCGTCGTCGCCGCGGACGCGGCGGCAATGGAGGCAACGGCGCAGGCAACAACCACGGGAACAACGGCGGTGGGCGTCGCAACCCGATGAAGTCCATGCAGGGCGCGGATCTGACAAAGCGCCTGCCCGCCCCGCCTAAGCTGGCCAAGGACACGCTGCGCATTTACGCGCTCGGCGGTATCTCCGAGATCGGCCGCAACATGACGGTCTTCGAATACAACGGCCGTCTGCTCATCGTGGACTGCGGTGTGCTGTTCCCGAACTCGGACGAACCGGGCGTTGACTTGGTGCTGCCGGACTTTGGCCCCATTGAAAACAAGCTGGACAAGGTCGACGCCCTCGTGGTCACACACGGGCACGAGGACCACATCGGCGCTATCCCGTGGTTGCTCAAGCTGCGCCACGATCTGCCCATTTACTCCTCCAAGTTCACCAACGCGCTGATTAAGGCGAAGACGCAGGAGCACCGCCAGCGTCCGAAGCTGCACGACGTGAACAAAGACTCGGAAATCACCGTTGGCCCGTTCCGCCTCCGCTTCTGGCACGTCAACCACTCGATCCCGGAGTGCCTCGGCGTGTCCATCAAGACCGGCGCCGGTCACGTGGTGATGACTGGCGACGTGAAGGTGGACCAAACCCCGTACGACGGCAAGCCGACCGATATCCCTGCGCTGTCGCGACTCGGCGACGAGGGTATTGACTTGTTCATGTGCGACTCCACCAACGCCACCATTCCGGGCATCTCCGCTTCGGAGGCTGGCATCGAAGAGACGTTGACCCGCCTGGTGGCGGGAGCGCGGCAGCGGGTGGTTATCGCGTCGTTCGCGTCCAACGTCTCGCGTGTGCAGATGGCCGTCAACGCGGCCGTGGCCAACAACCGCAAGGTGGCGTTCAACGGCCGGTCCATGCTGCGCAACATGGAGATCGCGGAGAAGATGAACCTCCTGCGCGCGCCGAAGGGCACGATCATCCCGATCGAGGAGGCCGCGAAGATGGCGCCGCACAAGACGGTGCTCATCACCACCGGCACGCAGGGCGAGCCGATGGCGGCGTTGTCGCGCATGTCTCGCCGTGAGCACCGCCAGATCACCATTCACGACGGCGACACGATCATTTTGTCCTCCTCCCTCATTCCGGGCAACGAGGAGTCGGTGTTCGCGGTGATCAACAACCTCGCGCAAATCGGCGCGAACGTTATTACCAACTCCGAGGCACACGTCCACGCTTCCGGCCACGGCTACGCAGGCGAGCTGCTTGCGCTCTACAACGCTGCGCGTCCGCGCAACGCCATGCCCGTGCACGGCGAGTGGCGCCACATGCGCGCGAACAAGGAGCTGGCAATCTCGACCGGCGTGAAGCCGTCCAACACGGCGCTGGCACAAAACGGTGTGGTCGTGGACATGCACAAGGGCCAAATTAAGGTGGCCGGGCAGTACCAAGTGGGCCAGCTCTACGTGGACGGCACCACGATGGGCGACGTTGACCCGGATGTGCTGGGCGAGCGCTCGTCGCTGGCGTCCGGCGGTGTCGTCTCCATCACCTGCGTTATCGACGACCGCACGGGCCGCCTCCTCGAGGTCCCGCAAGTCTCCACCACGGGGTACACCGACGACGACCGGGACTTTAACAAGAAGGTTGTCGAGGGCGTGGAGGCCGTCATGGGCGACCTGGCTGCGGAGGGCGAAAACGACCCGTTCCGCATGGTCCAGCAGATCAGGCGAAAGGTGTCCCGCGCGATCGAGCAGAATTACAAGCGCCAGCCGGTGATTCTGCCGACGGTCGTGCCGATGTCGTCCGAAAACTACGCGGCCAGCGACGAAGAAGTGGCTGCGAACCGCGAGTCGCGTTAAACGGCTGCTACTTGGCGTCCACCCCCTTGGCCTGCTTCCTGCGGGCTGAGGGGGTATTGCTGTCACATGGGCACAGGTTGCTTCAACCAACCACGCGTACCTCGACGTGGCTAGGCTGGGCGTCATGTCTTTCGCCCAAAAAGAACGTGAACGCCTTGCCGAGCTGTTCCTGCAGGTCGGCCCCGATGCCCCCACCTTGAACGAGGGGTGGACGACCCAAGATCTCGCTATCCACCTGCTTGTGCGCGAGTCGAAACCTGCTGCGGCGCCAGGCATCTTCATCGACGCACTCTCCGGCCTGACGGAAAAAGAAACCCAGAAACAACAATCGCGCCCATACGAGGACGTGGTGCGCGAGTGGGCGGCGGGGCCGCCTGTGTGGATGAAGCCGCTGAACACCGCGATGAACACATCGGAGCACTTCATCCATCACGAAGACGTCCGCCGAGGTGGGGGAGTGGTGGAGCCCCGTGAGTTCTCACAGGCTGTCAACGAACAGCTTTTCGCTTTAGCGAAGCGCTTTGGCGCGCTCACGATGCGCAAGGCACCGGTGCCGGTCATCCTCACTCCTCCGAACTTGCCGCCGGTGACGCTCGCAGATAAGGCAGGGGTGGCTCAGCGCGGCGACCACGTGCTACGGGTGTCAGGCGAGCCGGGCGAGTTGCTGTTGTGGGTGTCCGGCCGCGACGCGGTGGAGGTGAACCTTACCGGGGCCGTCGATGAGTTCGATGGGTTCAATGTCAAGATGTAGCCCTTGACTGTGCCTGCCTAGTGTGGCGAGAGGTGAATATGTGACGTAAGGCGTTAGAGTGGCACCCATGTCTGTCAAAAACACCGCGCCGCGCTCTTCGCGGTCATCGTCACGCCGTCCCGCCGGCGGCACCCGCTACGGCGGTCCGGTGTCCATGACGCACCCGCCGACATCGACCAACGTCGCGGCCGACACTGCCGATGAGCGCGTCGGCTCGGCTTACAAGGCCGTCGGGAGCTCGCTGGGCGCGGCGGCTCGTGGCGTCGGGTCGTTGTTTCGCCGCGATAAGGGCCAGCCTGACGACGACCCTTCGGCTACCACCTCCCGTTCGCGCCGCTCCCGCAGCAACGTCGATCGGGACAGCGATTGGGACGACGACTTCGATCTGGAAGACGACGATGACGAGCAAACGGGACGCCGCGGCCGCAGCCGACGGTTGCAGAGGCCCCGCAGTGAGGGCCCGGGCACGTTTGAATCCCACGCTGACGCGTGGGGTTTAATCCTTATCGGGCTTGCTGCGGTTATCGGCGGTTCTGTGTGGTTCAACGTTGCCGGGCCTGTAGGAGACCTCATTTCCACGGGCACGCACTGGATGATTGGCGCCGGTGCGCTGATCCTGCCGGTCGTACTGGTGGGGATTGCGGTGGCGCTCATGCTCAATGTGCGCGCTACGGACGAGGTCCGGGGGAGGGTGACGCTCGGATTCTCCATCATCGCGGTTGCAATGCTTGGCCTGATCCACGTCTTTGCGGGCAACCCGACAGCGTGGGCTGAGCGCAAACTCGCCGGCGGCGCGATCGGCGCGTTGACTGGCGGAGTGCTTGCGGCGGGATTTTCTTCCTACGTTGCCGTGCCCCTGCTCGGTCTTGTCATCCTCTACGGGGCGCTCAAGGCCACTGGCATCACTGTGCGCGAGGCGTACGACTACATCAAAAACCTCGTCTCGGAAATGCTGTCCAACACGGATACGCCTGACGACGATGACGCGGACCCGTACAGCCACGTCTCTGGAGACTTGGACGACATTGCGGCGGGGCGAGAACGCCGCTCCACCGGCAGCCGGCGCTCCGACGCGTCCGCCCCGTCCCGTCCGACGCGTACCCGTTCGCGCCGCCGGCCGACGCCAATGGAAAGCTACCCGGCAAACGGCGACGACGATTTCGACTTGTTCGACTTCGCCGACGAGGTCGATGAGGACGACGATGCGCAAGATGCCGACGACAGCCAGGCGGCGGATAAGACCGCGGTGGTGAGCCGCAGGGCCCCTGCCCGGAAGCAGTCGTCCACTCCGTCCGCTCCAAAACCCACGCCTGCAGCGAAGCCTGCACCTGCGCCGGCGGCCCCGGTAAGCCCGCAGGCCGACAACGAGACGAAGGAGCTGTCGCGTGCGGAGCCGGAGGGGGAGCGTCGAGAAGCAAGCGCCCCCGACGCAGTAGCCAGCTCTCGCGAGCAGATGGCGAAGGCCATCGCCGCGCGCTCAGGTATCGACGCGGCGAAGATTCCTGCGACGACGCCGAAGTCCGAGAAGGAGGCGGCTGCGCCCAAGCAGGTGCGCAAGATCCCGCAGGGCGATTACACGCTGCCGTCGACCGATCTGCTCCAGCCAGGCAGCGCGCCGAAGACGCGTACCGAGGCAAACGACCGGATGATCGAGGCGATCACGGACGTCTTCGAGGAGTTTAACGTCAACGCCCAGGTCACCGGGTTCTCCCGTGGGCCGACAGTGACGCGCTACGAGGTTGAACTCGGGCCTGGCGTGAAGGTCTCCAAGATCACCAACCTGCAGTCGAACCTCGCCTACGCGGTGGCCACGGACAACGTGCGTTTGTTGACGCCGATTCCGGGCAAGTCCGCGGTGGGTATCGAGGTGCCGAACCAGGACCGTGAGATGGTGCGCCTGCGCGACGTGCTGGACGCGCCGAAGGTGGCGTCCCAGGACGACCCGATGCTGATTGGCCTGGGTAAAGACATCGAGGGCGACTTCATCGCATCCTCGATCCAGAAAATGCCGCACCTCTTGGTGGCTGGCTCCACCGGCTCCGGTAAGTCCGCGTTTGTGAACTCCATGCTGGTTTCGCTGCTCACGCGCGCGACGCCGGAAGAGGTCCGCCTGATTCTGGTGGACCCGAAGATGGTGGAGCTGACCCCGTACGAGGGCATCCCTCACCTGATCACACCGATTATCACGCAGCCGAAGAAGGCGGCGGCGGCGTTGCAGTGGCTCGTGGAGGAGATGGAGCAGCGCTACATGGACATGAAGTCCGCGCGCGTTCGCCACATCAAGGACTTCAACCGCAAGGTCCGCTCCGGTGAGCTCACCGCGCCCCCGGGCTCCGAGCGTGAGATGCGCCCGTACCCGTTCATCGTGTGCGTGGTGGACGAGCTGGCGGATCTCATGATGACGGCTCCGAAAGAAATCGAGGAGTCCATCGTCCGCATCACGCAGAAGGCTCGCGCGGCCGGCATCCACCTCGTGCTGGCAACGCAGCGGCCGTCCGTGGACGTGGTCACCGGCCTGATCAAGACCAACGTGCCGTCGCGCCTGGCGTTCGCCACCTCCTCGCTGACGGATTCGCGCGTGATTCTGGATCAGGGCGGCGCGGAGAAGCTCATCGGCATGGGCGACGGCCTGTTTATCCCGCAGGGTGCCGGCAAACCGCAGCGTCTGCAGGGGTCGTTCGTCACCGACGAGGAGATCCAGGCGGTCGTGGAGGCTGCCAAATCGCAGCAGGACGAGCCGGACTACGTCGAGGGCGTCACCGACGACAAGCAGGCGGAAGCCAAGGTCATCGACGACGACATCGGCAAGGACATGGACGACCTGCTCGAGGCCGTCGAGCTAGTGGTCACCTCCCAGCTCGGCTCCACCTCCATGCTGCAGCGCAAGCTTCGCATCGGTTTTGCCAAGGCAGGCCGCCTCATGGACCTCATGGAATCGCGCGGCGTCGTTGGGCCGTCGGAGGGCTCCAAGGCGCGCGACGTGCTAGTCAAGCCCGAGGAGCTGGATACGATCATCTGGATGATCAAGGGTGCCGACCCAGCCGAGGCGCCGAAGGATGCCATGCTTGACGACGACTCATCCGGCGACCCCGACGAATCCGGCAGCGACACCGCTGGCGAGTCGGATGGTGGCTCGGACACCCGCACCGTGACGGCAACGTACAACCCGACCGGCGGCGCGTTCTAGACGCCGCGCTTAATCCACCGCCGCTGCCCGATGGTGTAGAGTGAACCGAGCTTGGAGGGGAGTACCCCGGAAGGGCCCAGGATCGTCAGCACGGAGCCGTCGCAAATCGACGGCCCCGGTCCGGGCCGCCCACAAGGGTGGGGGAGACCTCCGGTCTGTTTCTGTAACTCGTGACCGGAGGCGTTAATGCACGTTCCTTTGTATATTTGGCTGCTCACCTCGGCGGTGATCCTGGGGTTTTTCATCTTCGACTTCGTCTCGCACGTGCGCACCCCGCATGAGCCGACGATGAAGGAATCCGGGGGGTGGGCGCTGTTCTACATGACGATGGCGGCCATTTTCGGCGGCATTGTCTGGTGGCTTTGGGATGCCGAGCATGGTGTGCAGTTCTTCACCGGCTACATCACTGAACTCTCTTTGAGCGTGGACAACCTCTTCGTGTTCGCCCTCATCATGGGCGCGTTTAAGATCCCGCGGGCCTACCAGCAAAAAGTGCTGCTCATCGGCATTGTCATCGCGCTGATCTGCCGTCTGCTGTTCATTCTGCTGGGCGCGGTGATCATCGAGGCCTGGTCGGACGTGTTCTACCTTTTCGCTGCGTTCCTCATTTACACGGCCATCAAGCTTGTGTACGACGAGGCAACGGGCCAGGAGGAAGAGGACCCGAACGACATGTTCGTGGTGAAGACGCTGCGCAGGGTCATTCCGGTGACGAAGTCGTACCACGGCGATCGCCTGTTCTCGCGGACGGAGGCCGGGAAGAAGGCCGTCACCCCGCTATTCGTGGCGCTGCTGTCCATCGGCTTCGTCGACGTGATGTTCGCCTTCGACTCCATTCCTGCGATCTACGGCATCACCCAGGAATCCTTCCTGGTGTTCACCGCCAATGCGTTTGCGCTGCTCGGCCTGCGCCAGCTGTACTTCCTGCTCAATGGCCTGCTCGACCGCTTGGTTTATTTGCCGTACGGACTTGCCGTGGTGCTTGGTTTCATCGGCGTAAAGCTGCTGCTCCACGCCCTGCACGAGAACAACTTGCCGTTCATTAACGGCGGTGAGGGGCTCAACGTGCCGGAGGTTGGTACCGTGACATCCCTCTTGGTCATCGTGGGCACGCTTGTCATTACGGCCATCGCCTCGCTGATCAAAGACCGGGCGGATATCAATGCGGGCCGCAAGGACGCGGGGGAGAAGGAGTTCCACATCGACTTCGACGACCACGGCAACCGCCGCAAGGTAGACAAGCACGGACACCACGTCGAGTGGATCGACGATCCCGCAACATCGGGCAAGGGCGACCACACGGCGGACGGTTCGCGTGAGACCGACCACCTCGACGTCGCCCGAGGGGGACGGAAGGGCTAGCCGCTGGCGCTAGCTGAAGATGTTCGTGACCGGGTTCCACTCGTGGACATCCCGTGCTGCGAGTGCACCGGCCACGGTGTATGGGTCGTCGTCCAACACCTCCGCCGCGTCCGCCTCCGTGGCGGTGTCCGGCAGCTGCAGGATAATGAGCGCCCGCGTCCCGTCCGTGTACGGGCCGGAACCGACAATCCGTCCGAGTGAGAGCTGCGAAGCGATGAATTCGCGGTGGGCGGGACGTGTGGCGTCGACAAGCGACTGCTCGCCGTAGGTGTACGTAGCTGCGAAATACTTCATACAGGGCAGTCTAGGTGGCCGGCCCGGGGTGGGTATGGTGGAGGCCGTGATGCAACCCGACAAGCCGTCGAACTGGAACCTCCCCAACGTGTTGACCTCGCTGAGGATCCTGTTCATTCCCGTCTTCGCCTGGCTCGTTCTCTCCGAGCGGTGGTGGTGGGCGTTTGGATTGTTCGCCGCGCTGATGATCACGGACAAGCTCGACGGAGACATCGCCCGGGCCCGCGGGCTCATCACCGACTTTGGCAAAATCGCCGACCCGATTGCGGACAAGGCGCTCATGATTACGGCGCTGGTCACCCTGAACATCGCCGGGCCGTTGCCGGTATGGGTGACCGTCGTGATTGTCGTCCGCGAGCTGGGCATCACCGTGTGGCGCATGGTGATGCTGCGCCGCGGCCTCGTGGTGCCGGCCTCGAAGGGGGGCAAGCTGAAGACCGCGCTGCAGACGCTGGCCGTGGGTCTGTATCTCTGCCCGTTGCCCGCGTGGATGGATACTCCGACATTTGTCGTGATGCTGCTCGCCGTCGCGGTTACCGTGGTGACCGGTGTGCAGTATCTCGTTGACGCAGGGAAGGTGAATTCGTGACCACATCGCAGCTGCTTATCGACGAGCTCCGCTTGCGCCACCAGACAATCGCATTCTGCGAGTCGTTGACGGCAGGTCTCGCGGCCGCGACCTTGGCGGACGTGCCAGGGGCGTCGGACGCTCTCGTCGGCGGCCTGGTGACGTACTCGGCGGAGTTGAAGACCTCCCTTGCACACGTGTCTGAGGAGTTGATCGAGCGCGAGGGGGTTGTGTCTGCCGCGGTTGCCCGGGAGATGGCGCGCGGGGCCCGTCGCGCGTGCGGGTCCGACTGGGCGGTCTCGCTGACCGGCGTTGCGGGGCCAGCAGACCAGGACGGTGTCCCCGCTGGCACCGTGTGGATTGGGCTCGCTGGGCCGAAATGGACGGCTTCTTCCCAGGCGGCGGAGCTGCTCGATGCGGGAAGCGGCCGCTACGCACTGGTTCCGGGAGCACCGGTGCCCGTGCGTGTGTTGTCGGGGGACCGCAATGAGGTGAGGCGGCGCGCCGTCGAGGCTGCGCTGCTCGGCGCCCTGTCGGGCGTGCGGGAACAAAGTTAGCCGCCCGGCCGTTGGAACGTCTGATGACCACTACGACTCTGCTGCACGACGTTCCGGTTGACCTGCCCGTCGCCCCGGCCGGGGCCGCTTCTCCGTCTGCCCCGGCTGCGCGGGAGCCGCTATTCCGCGAGGCGCTCGGCATGTCGCTTCGTGCTTTCCGTGCCGATAAGGGCGTAACGCTACGAGCCTTGGCCAAGGAGGCTCGCGTGTCCTCTGGCTACATCTCAGAGCTGGAGCGCGGCCGGAAGGAAGTCTCTTCCGAACTTCTAGCTGCTTTGTGTGACGCGCTTGGGACCACCGTTTCTGGGGTGCTGCTCGAAGCCGTGGCGAACATGTCGCTTCACTCGTTCACGGAGGAACTGGAGCGCACTACCCCGGCTGCGGCCGAAGCGTAAGTGGCGACGGGTGACTACAGTAGTTGAGGATTAACGCAATCTACTGACAGAAAGGTCACGGTGCTCTCGCCATGGCGAACCCATTTTCCAAGTTCTGGAACTACCTGATGGCGCTCTTCGACAACAAGATCGAGGAAAACGCTGACCCGAAGATCCAGATCGAGCAGGCCATCAACGACGCGCAGCGCCAGCACCAGGCGTTGTCCCAGCAGGCCGCGGCTGTGATTGGCAACCAGCGCCAGCTCGAGATGCAGCTCAACCGCCGCCTGGAGGATGTGGAGAAGCTGCAGGCGAATGCGCGCCAGGCCCTGCAGCTGGCTGATAAGGCCCGTGGGGAAGGCGACGCCCAAAAGGCGCAGGAGTATGAAAACGCCGCTGAGGCCTTCGCGGCTCAGCTGGTTACCGCGGAAGCGAGCGTGGAAGATACCAAGCAGCTGCACGATCAGGCCCTGCAGCAGGCTGCACAGGCGAAGCAGGCGGTTGAGCGCAACGCGGCCCACCTGCAGCAGCAGGTGGCCGAGCGCTCCAAGCTGCTCTCTCAGCTGGAGCAGGCCAAGATGCAGGAAAAGGTCTCCGAGACCATGCAATCCATGAACTCCATCACCTCCACGGGCCCGAACCTGGACCAGGTGCGCGACAAGATCGAGCGCCGGTACGCTAACGCTCTCGGCGCGGCAGAACTCGCCCAGAACTCCATCGAGGGCCGCATGGCAGAGGTCGAGCAGGCGGGAATCCAGATGGCTGGCCACGGTCGCCTAGAGCAGCTGCGCGCCGAAATGGCAGGCGAGTTGACCTCCGGGCAGAAGCCGGCCATCGAGCAAGGCAGTGCCGACCAGGACGCCGCTGCCCAGAGCGGCGGCACCTCTCGCCCGATGGGCTCTGAGGTTTCCGACGACGCCGTCGCGCAGCGCATGCGCGAGCTGCGCGGGGAGTAATCCCGCCAAACAAAGGTTTCCGCCCGGTCTCTCCTGCAGGGGCCGGGCGGAACGTCGTATTGGGGGCCGCTAGTCCACGGCGCCGCGGGCCATGAGGGCTTCGCCCATCATTTTCGCCCGCCGCACCGAGCGGATGACCATGGGGATGCCAAACGCGGTGAGCGAGAATCCTGCTCCCCGTGCCTTACGGGCGTCGAGCACCTCGTTGGCGGTTGCGAGGGTTAGCGGAATCAGGCGGATAGTCAGGGCAATGGTGAGCGAGATTAGTTCCCCCGTGCGCCCAAGCGGTGCTAGGGCGCGGTCAAGGGACGTGAGGAGCTCTTCTATAGGGGTGGTAAGCGTGAGCAAGTTCGCGGCCGCAATGGTCGCCAGCAGCCCGATTAGCAGGGTGAGCGCGGATCGCGCGCCGTTTTGCCACACCATGAATACGGCGAAGAAAAGCAACACGGGCAGAAGGGGCGCGAGCTGCCGGCCTGCCACACCAGCGGGGATGCGGGCCCACGCGTAGAGCATGAGCACGAACACGAGTGCCACGAGGGAGTGCCACGGCTGCGTGGGCAAGGCGGTGACCAGAGCGATGAATACGACGAGGGCCACGAACTTCGCTGCGGCACCCATGCGGTGCAGCGCCGTCGAGCCTGGCACGTAGACGCCGAGGGGCAGTTCTCGGATCACGGTTTCGCGTCCATCAGATCGGTGTAAAACTCGATTGCGTCGCTCGGGGCGCCGTCGAACACGAGCGAGCCGTCGTCGATAACAAGCACACGTTCAAACTCGCGCAGCATCTCAAGGTCATGGGTGACAACGATGAGCTGCTGCTGCAGTGCGAGCAGCTCGCGCACGATGCGGCGGCGGTTCCGCAGGTCCAGCAGGGTGGTGGGCTCGTCTGCGATGATCGTGTCCGGCTGGATCACCAGGACCGATGCGAGCGCCAGCATCTGTTTCTCCCCGCCGGAAAGCGTGTGCGGGGAATGCTCGGCGCGATCAGCGAGTTCGAAGCGGTCAAGCGCCTCAGTTACGCGGCGGCGCACCTCGTCGCGCTGGAGTTTGAACCGCCGTAGAGAAAAGGCCACATCGTCGGCCACGCGCGGCATGACGATTTGCGATTCGGCGTCGGAGAAGACGAATCCGACGCGTTTGCGGATCTCCTTGCCGTCGGACTGGGGCGACAGCCCGTCGTAAAGCACCTCGCCCGACGTCGGCTCGATGAGCCCGTTGATCATGCGGACGGTGGTTGATTTGCCGGAGCCGTTGGAGCCGATGATTCCGATGCGCTGCTCGGCAAGGCTCACGGTCAGGGGTTGGAGCACGGGTTCGCCGTCGTAGGTGACGGCGGCCTTGCGGAATTCGATGAGTGGCATTGCCTATGCGCGCCGCCCGCGCAAGTCAGGGAAGGCTTGGTGCACGGCGAACGCGATCGCGATCATGAGGGCGATCTTGCCTGCATCCGGGAGGAGGAACGGCGCCTGAGCTGCCCAGGCCGCCCCGAAGGACATCTGCGCGCGCCACATGAGGCCGAACACGCCGCACAGGTATTGGAAGAACAACGCGACGTAACCGGCAAGGATGAGAATTCCTATCGTCGCCGCTTTGTTCGACTTGAACGGGGCCAAGTACGCAATCGCGCCCGCGACGGCGGCGGAGACGAGGTAGCCCGCCAGGTAGCCCACGGTTGCGCCACCGAGCGCGGAAATCACTGTCCGGCCGCCGGCGAGCACGGGGAGTGCGAGGCCGACCAACAGGAAGATCGCGGCCGTGGCGAAACCGCGGCGCCACCCGAGGACGAGGCCCGCGAGGATGACGGCCGCGTTTTGTAGCACGATGGGCACGCCCGCGACACCGACGGGAATAGAGACGAATCCGAGGACGATGACGATCGCGGCAAAGACGGCGATAAGGGCGATGTCCTGTGCGGTGGAGTTCTTGGTCATGCGCGGGAGTGTACCGCTGCGCTCGACGTGTAGTGTCGGCCACATGCGTTTGACAGAGTTTGACCAGCTTGTGCGCGACGAATTCGGCCCAGACCGCGCGCAGTGGATTATCCAGACGCAGGTCTTGCCCGGGTTTGAGAAGACCTCGGCGGAACTCATCGGCGACGGGGTGGATCCGCGAGAGGCGTGGCGTGGCCTGTGCGAGGCCTTCGACATCCCCGAGGAGCGCAGGCTTGGCGTGGACCGTCCGGGCAACTGAAGCCGCTGCTTGACGACGGCGCCGCGCTCGCGCGCCTCGTTGATTTTCGAACACGTTTGCGTGTATTCTTTGGCGTGTCGCCGTCGCGTTCTACAGTGAGCCCCGTTTTCCGCTTGGACTTGAACTCGGGCAGTGTTTTCGCAGTGTTCTCCGTGTGCGAGGGAACCGAAGCGGTATGGCGATACGTCTAACAAGCAAACTGTGCACGCGACGCATACGCGCCGCCGACAATTGGAGGTAGAACAACCACATGGCAACGAAGAAGAAGGCTGCCGCCTCGGCGGGCAACGACCGCCAGAATGCGCTGGACGCAGCCCTGGCGATGATTGAAAAGGACTTCGGCAAGGGCGCCGTCATGCGCCTGGGCGATGAAAACCGTCCGCCGATCCAGTCCATCTCTTCCGGTAACACCGCAATCGACGTGGCCCTCGGTATCGGCGGCTGGCCGCGCGGGCGCATCGTGGAGATCTACGGGCCGGAATCTTCGGGTAAGACCACCGTGGCGCTGCACGCGATCGCTGAGGCGCAGCGCGCCGGAGGCATCGCTGCGTTCATCGACGCTGAGCACGCGCTGGACCCCGACTACGCCAGGAAGCTTGGCGTGGACACGGACAACCTGCTTGTGTCCCAGCCGGACACCGGTGAACAGGCGCTGGAAATTGCGGACATGCTAGTGCGCTCCGGTGCAATTGACATGATCGTCATCGACTCGGTGGCCGCGCTGACGCCGAAGGCCGAGATCGAAGGCGAGATGGGCGATAGCCACGTTGGTCTCCAGGCCCGCCTGATGTCGCAGGCGCTGCGCAAAATGACCGGCGCGCTGTATAACTCCGGCACCACCGCCATCTTCATCAACCAGCTGCGCGAAAAGATCGGCGTGATGTTCGGCTCGCCCGAGACCACCACGGGCGGTAAAGCGCTGAAGTTCTACGCGTCGGTGCGCTGCGATGTCCGCCGCATTCAGACCCTGAAGGACGGTCAGGACTCCATTGGTAACCGCACCAAGATGAAGGTGGTGAAGAACAAGGTGTCCCCGCCGTTCAAGATCGCGGAGTTCGACATCATGTACGGCGAGGGCATCTCACGCGAATCCTCCATCATCGACATGGGCGTGGAAAACGGCATTGTGAAGAAGTCCGGTTCCTGGTTCACCTACGAGGGCGACCAGTTGGGCCAGGGCAAGGAAAAGGCCCGTATCTTCCTGAAGGAAAACCCGGATTTGGCCAACGAGATCGAGGACAAGATCTTCCAGGCGCTCCACGTGGGTAAGTACGCGAACCCCACGGACGAGCTGACGGATGACCCGGTGGACATGGTGCCCAACATCGACTTCGACGACGAAGACGAGGTTGCTCCGGCAACGGCGGAGTAAACGGTGCCAGACCGCGAAAAGATTGCCCGGCTCCAGGCTGCGCTTGACGCCTACGAGCCGGGCACCGGCCTTTTTGACCGTGAGCGCGAAGAAGCGTTGGCGCCGGTGCGGAAGCGGGCCCTGGGGTTGCTGGACCAGCGGGCGCGCTCGCGCTCGGAACTGCGCGAGCGGTTGCTGAAGGCGGAGTTCGAGCCCCAGCTGGTGGATGAGGTCGTTAATGATCTCGCTGCCGCAGGGCTGGTCAATGACGCCCAGTTCGCCTCCGAGTGGGTGCGGCAGCGAGCAGCACGTCGGGGGAAGTCAGCTCGGGCGCTCGACATGGAGCTGCGCGATAAAGGGGTTGAGGGAACGGACCGCGCGGCGGCACTGGAGCAAATCTCCGACGCGGACGAAGAACGCACCGCGCGCGCAGTAGCGGAAAAGGCTGCGCGGAAAGTGAAATCCGCCCCTGCAGACCGGACGGAGTACGTCAAGCACTTGCGCCGCATCGTCGGCGCGTTGGCCCGGCGCGGCTTCAACCAGGGGATGGCGCTGCGGATCGGGCGGGAGGCGTTGGACGAGCGTATCGCGGGGTGCGAGGAATAGTCCGCGAAACACTGAACAGTGTTCAGGGAGGTTTCCTAGACTTGGCCGCATGAGTTTGTTCAGCGTGAAGATGCGCTCCAGTGCAGAAGGCGTGCATATCTCGGGCGCGGAGCGCATCGTGGAGGCGGACGAGGTAGCGGACGTGTGCGCGGCAATGAGCCGCCGTGCGCTATCACACAGTAAGGGAACGCCGGACTCCATTACCGTGACCGTCGCAGCCATCGACGGGGAAATAATGCGCGTTCCTGCGCTGGCCATCACCGAGGCCGCGTGCGAAGACCCCAGAGAGGCCCGCGACACCGTCATCAACACCCTCGCCCCGCTCACTCCACACGCCGCGGATGCCTGGGAGCTACTGACTGGCGTGCGCGACATGCGTGGCGCGATCCTGTTCCACGCTGAAACCGGGCACCGCCTCGAACCAGACCGCGCTCGGGGCGTGCGCGTGACGTCACTGGACGCCGCGGCCGCGACCGGGCAGCGACCCGAAGCAGGCTCAGGCAAGGCTCGCGTGACCGAGGCGCTGGTACTCGCTTCCAAGGTCGCTCATCATCCGTCGGTGCTCGCTGAGGTCTGTATTTCCGACGACCCGGGCTACACCACGGGGTATGTGGCGACGAAGTCGCTTGGCTACGTTCGGGTGCCCAACATGAAGCCCGCCGGTTCTGCGGTGGGCGGGCGGCTTTTTATCGTGGATGGGCGCGACACAGGCGGCCTCATCCATTACCTCGAGCACACTCCTGTTCTGGTGGGAGACACAGAATGAGCTGGCTCGACACCGCCGCCTGCGAGGCGCTCGGCCAGTGGCGCGGCATGGGTTTCGAACGCGTCCCGGCAGTTTTTACCACTGGTCAGGATCCGGTCTGCACCGTGGACGGGCGCGAGTACGTGCTTTTCAGTTCCTCGAATTACCTCGGGCTGGCGGGGCACCCGGTGGTCGCGGAGACGGCTGCGTCCGCCATCGGCCGCTACGGAACCGGCTCCGGGGGCTCGCGCCTCACCACCGGCTCGACCGACTTGCACGTCCAGGTCGAGGCCGACTTCGCCCATTTCTTGGGCTACGACGACGCGGTCTTCTTCTCCGCAGGATTTCTTGCTAACACCGGAGTGTTGCAGACACTCGCCGCTCCCGGCACGCTCATCCTCTCGGACGAGCGCAACCACGCCAGCATTATCGACGGCTGCCGCCTCGCAAAGGCATCGGGTGCCTCGGTCAGCGTCTACCGCCACCGCGACCCATCGCACGTGGACGAGCTGCTCGGCCGGCACGACGGTAACGCCCTCGTCGTCACCGATGGGCTGTTCTCCATGGACGGCACGCTCGCGCTGGTGCCGGAACTCCTCGCCGTCTGCCGGGCCCACGGCGCCGCCCTCATGGTCGACGATGCGCACGGCACCGGCACCCTGGGCGCGACTGGCCGTGGCATCATCGAGCACTTCGAGCTTCGAGACGACCTCCCGGACATCCTCGTCGCAACGGCATCCAAGGCCCTTGGTGTGGAGGGTGGGGCTGTGGCCGCCTCCGCGCCGGTGGCTGCGCTGTTGCGGCAAAAGGCGCGCCCCTTCGTGTATTCCACCTCCTCCACCCCGTCCACGTGCGCAGCGGTTTCCGCCGCGGTTGGCGTACTGGAAGGTGGCCAGAGCCCGGTGGCCGCGCTGCATCGCAACATCCAACGCCTCGCCGCCCATCTGGGAATGGGCGAGTGGCCCAGCCCCATCATCCCGGTGCCCGTAGGTGACGAGGCGAGCGCGGTCCGCGCCTCCGCGGCCTTGCGCGACGCCGGCTATTTTGTGCCCGCCATCCGCTGGCCAACCGTCCCGCGGGGCGAGGCAATGCTGCGGGTGACGGTGATGGCGACACACACCGACGAGCAGATCGACGGCCTGGCAAACGCCATTTCGCGGTTGTAGCTCACCTGGTTACACTGTCACGCCGTGACTACGGCGAGCACCACCCATAACAGCAATCCCCGGACCTACGAAGTGCGCACGTTCGGTTGCCAAATGAACGTGCACGACTCCGAACGGCTCTCCGGCATGCTCGAGGACGCAGGTTATGTTGCGGCCGGTGCAGGCCAAGAACCCGACCTAGTGGTCTTTAACACCTGCGCGGTGCGCGACAACGCGGACCAGCGCCTGTACGGCTCGCTCGGGCAGCTGAAAAACGTCAAGGCCGACCACCCGGGCATGCAGATCGCCGTCGGAGGTTGTCTTGCGCAGAAAGACCGCGACACCGTCATTTCAAAGGCCCCCTGGGTGGACGCTGTCTTTGGTACCCACAACATCTCCGCGCTGCCAGCGCTGCTGGACCGCGCACGCGTGGAAGATGAAGCGCAGGTAGAGATTGTGGAGTCCCTCGAGGTCTTCCCGTCTGTCCTTCCCGCCAAGCGGGAGTCCTCCTACGCCGGCTGGGTCTCTATCTCCGTGGGCTGCAACAACACGTGCACGTTCTGTATCGTGCCCAGCTTGCGCGGCAAAGAGATCGACCGCCGGCCCGGCGAGATCCTCGCCGAAGTCCAGGCGCTTGTGGACCAGGGCGTGTCCGAGGTGACCCTGCTCGGGCAGAACGTCAACGCCTACGGGGTGAACTTCGTCGACGATGACATGGAGCGCGACCGCTCGGCGTTCTCGAAACTGCTGCGCGCCTGCGGCGACATCGAGGGGCTTGAGCGCGTCCGGTTCACCTCCCCGCACCCGGCAGAATTCACTTCGGATGTCATCGACGCCATGGCGGAGACCCCCAATGTCTGCCCGCAGCTGCACATGCCGCTGCAGTCCGGTTCGGACAAGGTGCTCAAAGACATGCGCCGGTCCTACCGTTCCAAGAAGTTCCTGGCCATCTTGGACGAGGTGCGCGAGAAGCTGCCGCACGCGGCGATCACCACCGACATTATCGTCGGTTTCCCGGGTGAGACGGAAGAGGACTTCCAGGCCACGCTCGACGTGGTGGAGAAGGCCCGCTTCACCTCGGCGTTCACTTTCCAGTACTCGCCGCGCCCCGGCACGCCGGCGGCGGACATGGCGGAGCAGATCCCCAAGGCAGTGGTGCAGGAGCGCTTCGAGCGCCTCCACGCGCTGCAGGAGCGCATCAGCGCGGAGGAGAACGCGAAGCTCGTCGGCACGCGCCAGGAGCTTCTCGTGCAGGAGGATGGCCGCAAGAACGACCGCACCCAGCGCATGTCCGGCCGCGCGCGCGACGGGCGTCTCGTGCACTTCGCGCTCGAGGGGGCTATCGACCGCGAGGTCCGTCCAGGCGATTACGTCACGGTCACCATTACCGAAGCGAAGCCGCACTACCTGATCGCGGACTCCGGCATCCACGAGCACCGCCGCACCAAGGCTGGCGACAACGCCGCGGCGGGCCAGGTGCCCACCACCGGGCCGATCGGAGTCGGACTCGGCCTGCCTTCGATCGGCAAACCCGCTGCCGCTGCTACGGATTCCGCCTGCTGCGGGAGCTAGGGCTACAGTTGGGCGACATGACGCAGCCCAATCCCGCAGCCCTTGCCCACGAAGAAAAGACCGCCGCGTCCACGGTGGACATGGGTGCGAAACGCTGGGTTCTCGCAGCCGCCGCGGCGCTCTACCTGGTCGCGATGGTGCTTCCGTTTGTCGGCGACGCATCTGGGTGGCAGGTGCTCGCCGCAACCGGCGCAGCGAAGGAAGCGCAAACCACGATCACGGAGTACGTCTTCGCGTGGATTTCGTTCATCGGCGTCGGCATCCTGACCACCCTCGCGGTTGTCACGCAGCGCTTTGCAATCACCGTGCCCGCGTGGATGGTCACCACCGTCTCCCTGGTGTTTTCCGTCCTGGGCATTTGGCTGCGTAACTCGAGCGGGCTCGACATCAGCCGCGGCCCCGGCTACTACCTGGCCATCCTCTCCGTCGTCGCCGTCGTGTTCACCACATTCCCGCTCATGTTGTCGCGCAACGCGTCGCAAGCGGCGCTCGCCCGGGAGCGTGCCGAATCGCAGGGCAAGGACGAGGTAGCGATGGCGCAGCGCGCGGCGACAAAGCACCAGGACAACCCTCTGCTCATCGACGACCGCAGGTCCCGCGCGGCCCAGCGCCACAATCGAACGCGCTAGGGCTTCTGCCACGCGGTTGTGGAAGAGACAACCCCGGCACCTAGCCGCCGCATGAGCGCCTGTGCGGCGGGGGAGTCTGCGGGGTAGGAGCAGTAAACGGTCTCCAAGTCCTCCCACGTTTCCTTCGCCCGTTCCATGGAAGTGCGCAGCATGCCCGCGCCGATTCCCCGGCCGCGGTATTCGGGCATGACGTAGACGAGTCCCAGCTCGCACACTTTGGGGTCGTCCGAGGCGTAGCGCACCACCTCGCACAGCCCCACGCATTCGCCGTCAACGTAGGCAAGGCCGGTGAGCTGCGCGCCACCGCGGTCCTGCAAGCGCGCCCCGGCATCCCGGATGCGATCAAGGTCCCACTCGATGGTGTCCATGACCAACTCGCCGCGTGGGTAGTCGCGCGATGCGGACGTTAGTAGGTGCGAGAATTGCTCCACCTCGCCGGGCGCCGCCGTCCGGTCCACCGTGAAACCAGGTCCGTGCACGACTGCGAACTCTGCCGGGGAAGAGGCGGGCAGGGTTGCTATCACCCCCACGGTGAAGGTCGCCTGATCTTCCCGGAACGCCGGAGCGTAGCCGAATTCCTGGATCCGCGGCGGCTCAGCAGCGTCAACGGCATGGGTCACCCACAGCTGGCGGGTGGGGCGGTTGAGTCGGGCCGACAGGTCGTCGAGAAGCGAAAGCGCACTGGCCCACGGTGCGGCGGGGGCGGGTTCGCCCGGCAGCGGCGCGACCTCAGAGTCGAAGGTGAAGTTGGCTTCGATCACCCCGCGGTCTTCGAGCAGCGGCAGTGAGACGAACAGCCAGGCCTCCACGAAGTCCAGGTCGGCCGCGAACAGCTCGGGGTACCCGAGTTCGGTCACCGGGCGCAGGTGCTGCGATGAAGCCAGGCCGAACAGCATGGCCTCGGACTCGGCAGACGGTTCAAGGCGTTTGGCAATGTGCGAGGCGGACACGCCCGAGGTGACAAGACCGGTGATGTCCTGGATGGCAAGCGTCGCGGAAAAGGCGTAGCCCCCGACCACGGCCTCGGCATCGTCGCTGTGGCCCGGACGGGGGACGTAAAGGTGAGGGTGGAGCACTCGCTGGATCTAGCCTTCGTTCACTGCTTTGGCGGCCACGTCCGCGAACTCTTGCCACTGCTTGGCCTGCTCGCGCAACGACGCGGCCTTCGCCGCGTCGCCCTGTGCCTCAGCAGCTTGGGCCTGACGCTCGAAATCGTCGGCCTTGACCTGGAACTGATTTACCTTCTCCTGCTGCGCTGGGTTGGTCTTGCGCCAGCGGGAGTCTTCAGCGGCGGCGACGCGCTGTTCAATGCGCGCGATCTTGTCTTCGAATTCGCGCACGCGCCCGCGAGGGACGAAACCGATCTCATCCCACTTGTCCTGCAGCTCGCGCAGTTTCGACTTCGCCGCGCCGAGGCCCTTCGCCGGGTCGATGAGCGAGTCGTATTCGGCGATGAGCGCGTCCTTGGCGTCCGCGTTGGCCTCGAACTCGCGGTCGCGCTCAGCGTTGACGGCGTTGCGTGCGGCGAAGAAGTGGTCCTGGGCGGCGCGGAAGCGCTCCCACAGTGCGTCGTCCACCTCGCGTGGGGCGCGTCCGGCCGCCTTCCACTCGGTCATCAGGTCGCGGTACGCGCGTGCGGTTTCGCCCCACTCGGTGGAGTCCTTGAGCGCCTCAGCGCGCTCGACCAGCTCCTCTTTCGCCTTCTTCGCCTGAGCGCGGCCGCGATCCAACTCCGCGAAGTGCGAGCCGCGGCGGCGGTTGAAGCTGTCGCGCGCGCGGGAGTAGCGCTTCCACAGCTCGTCGTCCGTGGCACGGTCAATGCCGCGGATGCTGCGCCATTCCTCCAGGATCGCGCGGATGCGATCACCGGCTGCTTTCCACTCCGTGGAGTTTTCCGCTAGGTCTTCAGCCTCAGCGGCAAGCGTTTCCTTGCGGGCAATTGCCTGCTGCCGCCGCTGCGCTTTCTGCTCCTTCGCCCTCTCGCGCGCGGCAGCGGAGTCTTCGACCACTTTGGTCAGCCGCGCCTCCACGGCATCGACGTCGCCGATGACCGCAGCATCCGCAAGCGTTGTCTTGAGCGTCTCCGCCGACTTCCGGATCGCGTCGGCTTCCTCCGGGTGGGCGCGCAGACGCGTCTCTAGCAGCTCAACCTCGGTGACTAGATCGTCGTAGCGCTGGCCGTAGTGCGCCAAGCCCTCAGCGGGGGTGCCGGCCTGCCAGGACCCGATCTGTCGCTCCTCGCCGCCGCGGGTGAGAAAGACGTTGCCGTCCTCGTCCACACGACCAAACTTGGACGGGTCCGAGGGCTCACGCGCCGGCACCGGTGCGGGAGTGACCGTCTTCACCGCGGCACCCGGCCGCGGGCCCGGCTTTTTGGCCATCGCAGCCGGCGACGGCACGCTCGTACCCGGGGTGGGGGTGGAGTTGGCATCAGTCATCGGGGAATTCCTTTCTGCGGCCGAGCTGGTCGCACTGTGCCGCGCGTCGCGGCTGCCTTGCGCAATGCGTGCGATTTTACAGCCACCACGCCCGGCGCGGGGCGCAAATGGGGCGCTGGGTAGGGTTGTGCGCGTGAGACCCAACCTCTGGATTGTGCCGGGGTCGCCGGCACTCGCGCTTTCGCCTAGCGACGCCGCTTCGCTGCGCCTCCTCCAGACCGTCCGCGAACTTGCGGGCACCGCAGACGGGCGGGCGATCGACATCGTCAGCTCACGCGACAGACGCTGGTACACCGCCCACACCGGGTCGTTCACGGCGTGGGGCAGGCCCGACGTGACGGTGCGCGGCGGGAACTACCTGGGCGAGTTGGTGGCGCGATTCGTGCTGGGCGATCCGGTCATCCGCGAGGCGCGCGACAGCATCGGCACCCCGGACCCGAACGCGGTGACAGTTGTGGTGCTCGACGGCCCGGCGGGATTGACCCCGCGGGCCCCGCTCGCTCTGGTGGACGGCGCGCCGGAATACCACCAGCAGGTGCTCGACTGGCTGGACGGCGGGCAGCTGGAGGTCGTCGACAAGCTCTTGCTAGAACCCGCGCTTTGGCACGAGCTCGCTGGGTTGAGGCCCCACGAGGCGGAGTTGATCGACCACGACGACACCTTGGGCGTGGGCCGCTACGTGGCGCAGTGGTGCGTATGAGGCCGGTTGCAGTTGTTGGGCCGACGGCCAGCGGCAAGTCAGCGCTCGGCATCGCGCTCGCCCGCGAGCTGGGCGGCGAGGTAGTCAACGTCGATTCCATGCAGTTGTACAAGGGCATGGACATCGGCACCGCGAAGCTGCCGGTGGGCGAGCGCGGGGGCATTGCGCACCACCTGCTGGACGTCTGGGACGTCACGCGCACCGCCTCTGTGGCGGAATACCAGGCGCTCGCGGTGGAAACGGTTGAGGAGATCATGTTCCGCGGCAAGGTGCCGGTACTGGTGGGCGGCTCCATGTTGTACGTGCAGTCGCTCATCGACGCGTGGTTGTTCCCGCCAACCGATCCCGCCGTGCGTGAAAAGTACGAGCAGCGGCTGGCGGAGATCGGTGTGGATGCGCTGCACGCGGAGCTGGCGCAGGTTGACCCAGACGCGGCACGGGTGATCGAGGACAAGGACCCGCGGCGCACTGTGCGGGCCCTCGAAGTGATTGAGCTGACCGGCAAGCCATTCAAGGCCTCCCAGCCGCCCAAGAACGCGCCACCGCGCTGGGGCACGCGCATCTTGGGCCTGCGCACGCAGGCGGACTGGCTGAACCCGCGCATCGAGTTGCGGACCCGGTTGATGTTCGAGCAGGGTCTAGTCGACGAAACTCGCTCGCTCATTCGCGACGGCCTGGTGCGCGACTCCACCGCCGGGCGGGCCATCGGCTACGCCCAGGTGCTGGCAATGCTCGACGGCGAGCTCACTGAAGACGAAGCGGTGGCGCAGACGATCACGGGTACCCGGCGGTACGTGCGCCGTCAGCGCTCTTGGTTCAACCGCGACCCGCGCACGGTGTGGCTGGATGCTGCTGGCCCCGACGTGGTGGGGGCCGCGTTAGACTCGCTGGCGTGAAATTCCTCAAAGCACACGCCACCGAAAACGACTTCGTTGTCATCATCGACGTTGAGGACCAGCTGGACCTCGCCCCGGAGCGCGTCGCGTTCCTGTGCGACCGCCGCGCCGGGATCGGCGGCGACGGGCTGCTGCGCGTCGTGCGCCGCGGCGGCGCAGCGGACGGGAAGTGGTTCATGGACTACCGCAACGCCGACGGCTCCGTCGCGGAGATGTGCGGCAACGGCATTCGCGCGTTCGCCCATGTGCTGGCGGCGGAGGGCCTAGAGAAGGCCGAGGAATTCGACGTGGACACCCGGGCCGGGGTCAAGCACATCCGGATAATCTCCGCCGACTCCGCCGACGCAATCGTCGCTGTCGGCATGGGACGCGTTGAGGTCACCGGCGTGTCCACCGCGTCGATGGGGGCAGCGCAGTTCGCCGGCATCGGCGTGGATGTGGGCAACCCCCACCTGGCGTGCGTGATCCCGGGGATGACCGCCACGGACCTTGCAACCATGGAGTTCGAGGCACCGGAGTTCGACCCCGAGTTCTTCCCGCACGGCGTCAACGTTGAGGTGCTCACCGAGCTTGCGGACGGCAGCGTGCACATGCGCGTCTGGGAGCGCGGTGTGGGCGAGACCCGCTCCTGCGGCACCGGCACCGTGGCCGCAGCGCAGGCCGCGCTTGCGGACGCCGGCATCGAAAACGGCGCGGTGATTGTCAATGTTCCCGGCGGCTCCATCGAGGTGGTGCTCGATAACGGCGAAGCGACCATGACGGGCCCGTCCACGATCGTGTTCCGCGGGGAGTTGGCGGAGGGGCGGTAACGACCCGCGGCGGCTACGCCGGGCCAATCTCCTTGGCGGCCCGGCGTGCGTCGTCCCATGCCTCCTGGAGCTCGAAGGCGCGCTGGTCGGCCACGGAGAGGATGCGCTCCAGCTGCGCTTTGTCGGTTGTGGGGGAGTCGAGGTAGCCGTCGACGCGCGCCACAAACCTGCGCGCGGAAGACGCCCGGAGGAGGAACTCGTTGATTTGAGGCACCGTGTTATCCGGGTTCGCCAGCGCAGGGTAGTGCAGCGTGCGGTCGGCGACATCGGCGGCAGAAGCACCGTGTTGTAGCTGGTCGTAGGCCGCCAGCACCTCGGCAATGTCATCGCGGGCGTACTGGAGCGAGGAACGGATGGCCAGCGCCTCCGGGTCAGCCTGCACCCGGCGGGCCATGAGGATCGCGCCGATGACCAGCAGCACAGACAGCAGGAGGCCCGGCAGTTTCAGCGTGAGCACGAGCAGCACGGCGGCGGCAAGCACGAGCGCGCCCAGCAGCGCACGTGAAAGGTCCCTGTCCGGTGAGCTCATCGTGCCCCTCTTACACGCTTAGTGCCCGCCGCAGCCGCACGATCCGCCGCAACCGCCTCCGGTGGGGGTGGGGATGGAGCCGGCCATTACGGCAGTACCGGCGATCACGCTGTCGCGCTTTGGCAGCTCGCCGTCCGGCAGGCACACGTCAAACGGGAACGCGGCGTCGACGGAAACGTGGATGAACCGCTGGCCGGTCAGCGCCGAGGTACGGTACTCGGCCTCCAGCACGCGGCCGGAGAACTCGGCGCTGGCGTCAGGGGTGGTTGCACTGCCGCTGGCCACCGCGTCGGCACCCGCAGAGGTCACCGCGCCCACCACGGCTCCAGGGTGCAGCGCAAGGTAGGCCTCGGTGGATTCGTAGGAATCGACGGCCAGGCCGAGCGCGGTCACCGACAGCTCCTGCCATTCCAGCCCGGGGTCGTCGACAAGCAACGGCTCCTGGGCGAGGTTGACGGTCAGCGACGCGATCGCGTTGCCGCGCGGGTCGACAACGTCGGCGAGCGCGACGACGTCGTTGAGCGGCGTGATGTGCGCGTATGTGCGGGTGACCGACTCGAAACCGGCGAAGGTGGCAAACGGTTCAACGGCCAGGATGTTCAGCTGCGCGCCGGACGGGTCGGTGTACTGGATCAGCTGCCCGCCGCGGACCTCACCCACGACGGACAGGCGGTCCGTGGCAATCGCGGCCTCCACAGCGTCCTGCCACTTGTCAAAGTTGAGGCCGAGTGCGGAAAGATCGGTGCTCACTGCTGTGCTCATGGCGCTAGATCCTAGCCGGTGTCCAACAACGGGAAGAATCCCGGGCCAGCCCGCGTTGAATCCGGTAGATATGACAGTGAACCTTGCTAAAGACAGGAAAGAACACTTTTTGCTTGACGACGAACTGACGCCGGAGCAGCGCACCCACGACGAGCTGCTGCGCCAGGCATTCCGCCACAATGAGCCGCAACCCGGTGCGGAGCCGACTGTCGGCGCCCTCGATTTGGCGGAAAGAAACTCGTTCCGTTCCGTTACCGGAGCCACCGAGCTTCGCTCCGAGGAGCAGGCGGACGGGTACGAGGTGGAGTACCGGAAGCTCCGTATTGAGCAAGTCCTTCTCGTGGGCGCGTGGACCGAGGGGACCGTCGCGGAGATCGAGGCGAGCATGTGGGAGCTTGCGGCGCTTGCCAAGACCGCCGGCGCTGAGGTGCTGGACATGCTGTACCAGAAGCGGGATAAGCCTGACCCGGGCACGTACATTGGCTCCGGCAAGGTTGCGGAACTGCGCGACATCGCGCAGGCCACCGGGGCGGATACGGTGATCTTCGACGGTGAACTTTCGCCGTCGCAGATGATCGCGCTGGAGGAGGCCCTGAAGATCAAGGTGATCGACCGCACCATGCTCATCCTCGACATCTTCGCCCAACACGCGAAGAGCAGGGAGGGCAAGGCGCAGGTGAGCCTCGCTCAGATGGAGTACCTGTACAGCCGCACGCGCGGTTGGGGCGGCAACCTGTCGCGTCAGGCCGGCGGCCGCGCCGGGTCCAACGGCGGTGTCGGCCTCCGTGGCCCCGGTGAAACCCGCATTGAGGCCGACCGACGGCGACTCCGCACCGAGATGGCCAAGTTGCGCCACCAGCTACGCGACATGACCACCGCCCGTGAAGTGAAGCGGGCGCAGCGCCAGCGCTCGACCATCCCCAAAATTGCGATTGCCGGCTACACCAACGCCGGCAAGTCCTCGCTGATCAACGCGATGACTGGCGCAGGCGTGCTGGTGGAAGACGCGCTGTTTGCCACCCTCGACCCCTCCACGCGGCGGGCAAAGCTCGCTGATGGGCGCAACGTGGTGCTCACCGACACCGTCGGTTTCGTCCGACACCTCCCCACCCAGCTGGTTGAGGCATTCAAGTCCACCCTCGAGGAAGTGTCCGGCGCGGACCTGCTCCTCCACGTTGTGGACGGCTCCGACGCGTTCCCGCTGAAGCAGATTGAGGCGGTCAATGAAGTACTTGCGGAGGTCACCCGCGATTCGGGCGAGGACATGCCGCCCGAGATTGTCGTGGTGAACAAGATCGACGAGGCTGACCCGCTGGTGCTTGCGGAGCTGCGCCACGCGTTTGAGAAGACTGGGCGCACCGCGGTGTTCGTCTCAGCGCTCACCGGCGAGGGCATCGAGGAGCTCGAGGTGCGCATCGAACAGCACCTCAACTCGATCGACGCCCACGTCACCATGGTCGTGCCCTACACGCGCGGCGACGTTGTCAGCCGCGTCCACGACGAAGGCACGGTGCGCTCCGAGGAGTACGAGGAGGCGGGGACGCGCATCGACGTCCGTCTGCCGCGCGTCCTTGCCGAGCAGTACGCGGAATTCGTGGTCGGCTAACGCGTGAGTTTCGCCGCGGCCGCCTCGTCTAGGACGATCGTGGTGCGCGGATGCTGCTGCAGCGCCGACGCTGGGCACGCCGAAGTGACTGGGCCCTCCACGAGCGCGTGCACGGCGTCGGCCTTCCGCGCGCCCGTAGCTAAGAGCACGATGGTGCGCGCCTCCATGATGGTGCCCACGCCCTGCGTGAGGGCTTGGCGCGGCACCTGCTCCTCGTCATCGAAGAAGCGCGCGTTGTCGGCGACGGTGACTGGGTGCAAATCAACCATCCGAGTACGCGAATCAAGCGCGCTCGGCGGCTCGTTAAAGGCGATGTGGCCATTTGCCCCCACCCCGAGGATTTGCACGTCAATCCCGCCCGCCGCCGCGATTCGGGCCTCGTAGTCGCGTGCTTCCGCTTCTGGGTCTGGCGCCAGCCCGTCGAGCGAATGCACCTTCGCATCCTTGATATCTATATGGCTGGTGAACTCGCGGCGGATGGTGGAGTAGTACGACTGCTCATTCGCCGGATCGAGGCCGACGTACTCGTCAAGGAGAAATGCCTCGCAGCCCGCAAAGCTCAACCCGTTCTCGCGGTGGCGGCGCACAAGTTCCGCGTACGTGGGATTGGGCGTCGAGCCAGTTGCCAAACCGAGCGTGGCACCTGCATGGGCGAACGGCGCGATCAGTTCGGCTGCGTACACGCCGACTTGTCCGACATTAGGGCGCACAACGATGTCCATGCGGCTTAACGTAGCAAGAACCTGCCGCTGAATTCCGCGCTGGCGGGTACGGGGTGGCTGAGTGGCTCCGACCACCCCCGGTGCACCGCGACGCGGGCTCGCGGGGTGATAATGCTCACCCGTGAAGCACTCTCTTGGATGGAACTTGCACGGCGACGGGCGCACCGTCGACCCCGGGGCCGTAGTTGCGCCCGACGAGCGGCTTAGCTGGCCACGCACCATCGGCATCGGCATGCAGCACGTCGTCGCGATGTTCGGCGCCACACTGCTCGTGCCAACCTTGACCGGTTTTCCAGTCAACACGACGCTGTTGTTCTCCGGCCTGGGCACCATCATCTTCCTGCTGCTCACCCGCAACAAGGTGCCAAGCTACCTGGGATCGTCCTTCGCGTTTATTGCGCCGCTCACCGCTTCGCAGGAGTACGGCATGGGCGCGCAGCTCGGCGGAGTGTTGGTGACGGGCCTTGTGCTCATACTCGTCGGCGTCGTTGTCCAGTGGGCAGGAAAGAGGGTCATCGACGCGGTGATGCCCCCTGTTGTCACAGGAGCGATTGTGGCCCTTATCGGGTTCAATCTCGCGCCGACGGCGGTGGCCAACGTTGAGACCCAGCCGTGGGTCGCAGGGGTCACGCTCCTCACAGTTGTGGTGGTGACCGTCGCTACGCGCGGCATTCTTTCACGGTTATCCATCTTGATCGGCGTGCTGGTGGGTTGGATATTCGCGGCGATGACCGGGGGTCTCGGCGAGGATGCACTGGAGACCATCGGCGAAGCGCCGTGGATTGGGCTGCCCCAATTCCACCGCCCCGAGTTCCATCTCGCCGCAGTGCTGGTCACGCTGCCGGTGTTGGTGGTGCTGATTGCGGAAAACGTCGGTCACGTCAAGGCGGTCTCCGAAATGACGGGGCGCGACCTGGACCACCTGCAGGGCAAGGCCTTGATCGGCGACGGTATCGCCACGACGCTCGCCGGTGGCTTCGGCGGATCGGGTACCACCACCTACGCCGAAAACATCGGCGTCATGGCGGCGACGAAGGTGTATTCCACGGCCGCGTACTGGGTCGCGGCCGTCTTTGCCATGATCCTCGCGTTCATCCCGAAATTTGGCGCCGTGATTTTCACAATCCCCGCCGGCGTTCTCGGCGGCGCGTGTCTCGTGCTGTACGGCCTCATCGGCATGCTGGGGGTTCGCATTTGGCAGGACAACGAGGTGGACTTCACCGATCCAGCCAACCTCACCGCCTCAGCTGTCGCCCTCATTGTGGGTATCGGTAACCTCACCCTCGATGTCGGCGATGTCACGCTGGAAGGCATCGCGCTGGGGTCGGTGGGCATCATCGTCGTATACCCGCTCATGCGGTGGGTCTACGACACGATTGGGGAAGGACGACTCCGGAACTAGAGCGGACAGAGCAACGCCCGGGCGGCCGTATCGGCTGCCCGGGCGTTGCGCCGTCGCTAAGCGAACACCGCTTACTCGTCGTCGAGGTTCTTGGCAATGAGCGCCGCGATTGCCTCGACCGCCTCAGCGTTATCGGAGGTGACGACAACCTCGTCGCCGAATTCCGCACCCATCGCCATGATCATCAGCGAAGACGCTGCGTCGGTTTCGTCGTCATCGTCGCCGCCGACAAGGGTGAGCAGGATTTCGTCGTCGTACTCGCCAGCGGCGTCCGCGATCACAGTCGCCGGGCGGGCGTGCAGGCCAACGGTGGAGCCGACCTTCACTGTCTTCGAAGCCATGATGCAATCTACCTTTCAGGGTTTGTCAATACGTCAGATCATTGCCGAGTGTACGCCCCTACGCCGTAGCGGACACGGGGGTTTGCGCCTGCTCTGCGGCCTTGCGGATCTCGTGGTTGGGCCAGAACTGCTTCAGCGCAACGACCGCGACCGTGGCCACAGCAACGCCGGCCGCTAGCGCGGCGAGCATGCCCCACCAAGGGTCGTAGGCGAAGATAACGAACACACCGCCGTGCGGCGCTTGGGCCCCAACCCCCAGCGCCATGGAAACTGCACCGGCGGTCGCGCCGCCGAGCATCATTGCGGGAATGACGCGGAACGGATCGGCTGCGGCGAAGGGAATCGCGCCCTCGGAGACGAACGAGAGGCCGAGCAGCCACGCGGACTTGCCGTTTTCCTGCTCTGCGGGGGTGAACAGGGACTTTCGAAGGAACGTGGCGATGGACAGCGCGATTGGCGGTACCATACCGGAGATCATGACAGCGGCCATGATCTCGTAGGCACCCTGCGTGCCGGCGGATAGACCGGCGGTGCCGAAAAGGTACGCTGCCTTGTTCACCGGCCCGCCCAGGTCGAAGCACATCATCAGACCGATGATCAGGCCGAGCAGCACCGCGGACGAGCCGGACATTGATTCGAGCCAGCTTGTCAGGCCCTCCATGACCGCACCGAGCGGGCGGCCTAGGAGCAGGAACATCAGAAGGCCGATGACAAGCGAGGTCAGCAGCGGGATGATCACCACCGGCATGAGCGAGCCGAGCCAGCGTGGCACCTTCCAGGTCTGAATCCAGTACGCGACAGCACCGGCGAGCAGGCCGGTGATCAACCCACCGATGAAGCCCGCGCCGACCATGACGGAGATCGCGCCGCCGACAAACCCGGGGGCGATGCCGGGACGGCCCGCGAGGCCGTAGCCGATGTAGCCGGACAGCGCCGGTACGACAAACTGCATAGCCATCTGACCGGTAGCAAAGAAGACCGCGCCGAGATAAAGCAGCCAGCCAGAGCGAGCGAACGAGACGGCTTCACCGTCGATGGTGATCTCGTTTCCCGGAAGGTTCGTCGGCGAGTAATCGGTGACGAGAGTCTGCCACCCGTTCGCCATATCGGCGCCGCCAAACAGGAAACCGAGCGCCAGCAGCAGACCGCCCGCAGCGACAAACGGCACCATGTACGACACGCCCGTCATAATCGCCTGTTGCAGACGCTTCGGCCACGTCTCGGACGACGCGTCCGTCTGCTCGGTGCCCGATGTCGACGACGCGGCGGCCACGCGGGGCGCATCGGGGTTTCCAGCGGCGGCGATCGCCTCATCGATCATCGCGTCGGGCTTATTCACGCCGCGCTTCACCGGGCTATCCACCACAGGTTTTCCGGCGAAGCGCTCCTTGTCGCGCACGGCAACGTCGTGTGCGAAAATGACGGCGTCGGCCGAGTCGATGAAGGCTTGGTCCAGCCGGTCGCCGCCGGAGGAGCCCTGCGGCTCCACGCGCAGCTCCACATCGCCGCGCCTTTCTGCAGCTCGCGTCAGCGCGTCGGCGGCCATGTACGTGTGCGCAATTCCGGTCGCACAGGATGTCACTGCGGCAATGCGCACAGGCGCCTTGCTTGACGACGATCCTGCCGGCGCAACGGGCGCCACCTGTCCACCAGCCGGTTTCGCCTTCTTGTTCGGCTCGGCATTGACCACCTCAAGCACTGCATCAACGATCTCCTGCTCGGTTGCTGCGGCGCGTAACCGGTCCACGAAATCGCCTCGCACCAGCGCGCGCGCAAGCTTGGATAGGATCTTCAGGTGCTCCTTGCCGCCGCCCTCCGGGGCAGCGATGAGGAAGACTAGCTCTGCATCTCCGTCGGGGCCGTTGAAGTCCACAGGGTTGGAGAGTCGCGCGAACGCGAGCGTGGGTTCGGACACCGCAGCGCTGCGGCAGTGCGGGATGGCGACCCGGCCATTGACGCCTGTGCCAGCCTTTTCCTCGCGAGCAGTTGCCGCATCCGCTATCGGGGCGGCGTCCGTGGCTCGCCCTGCGCCAACGACCAAGGCCGCCAGGCGAGCGATGACGTCGGGCGGTGCATTGCCCAAATCTGCGTCAAGTTGCACAAGCTCGGGTGTAATAAGAGGGGAATTCACGGGGCCTTCTCTCGTGGAGTTATACAGGGAAAACGTCTGTGTGATCGAGATGTACGTCCGTAGGTGCGGGCAGCCCGGTACCTGGCAGCGCGGCCGCGGCCGATCCGTACGCGACAGCGCGGCGCAGGCAGTCGGCGAGCGTCTCGCCGTCGATACGCGCAGTGAGATACCCGGCGAGCGAACTGTCGCCGGCGCCTACCGTGGATTTCACAACGGTGGGCGGCGGAGTTGCAGCCCAGGCTGCTTCAGCGGTGATCAGACACGCGCCCGCGCTGCCGAGCGTGACAAGGACCTCGCGGATGCCGCGCTGCACCAGATCGCGCGCGGCTGAAACGACGGGGGCATAGTCGCCTGCAGCGGCGCGGGCCTCCAGCTCACGGCCGTCGTTATCGGTGAGCTGGGCGAGCTCGAACGCGTTGGGCTTGATGACATCGGGGGCGGCGAGAGGCAAGTGCTGACCAAGCGCGAGAAGCGGCGCGTCCGAAGTGTCCACGGCGACGATCGCGTCGGTGGCGCTGGCGCGCACCGTGTGGACAAGGGATGCGTACCAGTCGGCCGGAGCCCCCGGCGGAAGGGAGCCAGCAAGCGCGACGGCGTCAGCGCCGCTGCAATTCCGAGCCAGAGCAGATTCCACCGCACTTAGCTCAGCGTCGGAGAGTTCGGAGCCCGCTTCGTTGACCTTGGTGGTGGTGCCGTCGTCCTCAGTAATTGCCGTGTTCGTTCGGACGGCAGACGCAATGTGCACGGGGACAAACGCGACGGGGACGGCACGCATGGCGGTGGCGAACGGGTCGGACTGTTGACAAGGTGCCACCGCGGTCGCGTCGTAGCCGGCCATAGCCGCGGCGTGCGCGACGTTGATGCCTTTGCCGCCGGCCTCTTTGCGGGTGGCGGTGGCACGCACAACCTCCCCGCGTCTCAGCGCGGGAATGTGCACCGTGGCGTCGATGCTGGGGTTGGGGGTGACCGTCACGATTCGCTTCGTGCTCTTTGTGCTCCTCACACCCTGAGTGTGTCCGATTGTGTGGGTTTGTGCAATGATCGGACACGATCGGCGCTAAACGGGGGGTGGGTCACACCTGGGCAAGGACTACCTCGATGTCATGTCGCCGTAGCTCGTCGACAAATAATTGGGGAGCGCTTGCGTCGGTGACCACAACGTCAACGGCATCGAGCGGCGCGAAACTGACCAGATAGTCGTTACCGATCTTGGTCGAGTCGCACAAGACGACAACCTTCCTCGCGTTGGTGACCATGGACGATTTCACCGCCGCTTCTTGTGCGTCTGCGGTGGATAAGCCGTGATCGATCGTGAGCGCGTTTGTGCCGATAAAGGCCACGTCTGCCTTCATGAGTGCGAGGGTGCGAAGCGCGGTACCGCCGACAACAGCCTGGGTGATCGCCCGAACGGAGCCGCCGAGCAGTTGGACGTTGTCGAGGCCGGCGGACGCCAGATCGAATGCGATTGGCAGCGAATTCGTCACAATCGAGAAGTTCCGCGCGGGCGAGTGCTCGGGCAGAAGGCCGGCGAAGAGTTGGGTGGTTGAGCCGGAGTCGAGGAAGATGCCAGCGTCGGCGTGGCGGGGCAGGAATTGGAGGGCTTCGCGCGCGATGGCGTTCTTGGCAGCGGACGCAGAGCGGGACCGGGCGTCGAGAGGCTGTTCCGTGGTGAGAAACGCCTGATTGACAACAGCGCCGCCATGGACCCGGTGGACGACCCCTTCGGCATGCAGCGCGGTGAGGTCGCGTCGAATGGTTTCAGCCGTGACATCGAATTTTTCGGCGAGGTCCGCAACACTCACACGCCCCTCGACGGCCGTGAGTGATGCAATCTGGCGCTTGCGCTCCTCTGCATACATGCGAATGAGTATCCCAAAAGCGGGCACGCGGCCGCTGGAGTCAGTTTCAGTCTTCCCCCGGACGTGGGGATTTGTAAGCTAGAGGGTGCGGAATACGGAAACGACGCGCCCCATCACTTCTGCATCGTCACCCTTGATGGGGGAGAACGCGTCGTTGTGCGGGAGCAGCCACACGCCTGTCGAGTCGCGGTGGAACTCCTTCACCGTCGCCTCGCCGTCGATGAGCGCGGCAACGAACTCGCCCTCCTCTGCAACGGGCTGGGAGCGCACTACGACCCAATCCCCGTTGAGAATGCCCGCGTCCCGCATCGACTCGCCGACAACCTGGAGCATGAACACATCGCCGTCACCGAGCAGATCCTCCGGCAACGGGTAGTAGGTATCGACGTTTTCCTCGGCGAGGATCGGTGCGCCCGCAGCGATCTGTCCCAAGACCGGGACGAAGCGGGCGTTCGACGCATCCTGTGGTTTCGCCTCCTGCGGCTTGCGCTTTTTCCGTTCGGTGTCCGGGAGCTGGCGCAAGTCCACGGCTCTCGGCTTGTTTGGGTCGCGGCGCAGGAAGCCCTTCTTCTCCAACTCCTTGAGCTGGTAGGCAACCGAAGACGTCGACTGCAGCCCGGCCGCGTCACCGATTTCGCGGATGCTCGGCGGGTAGCCGCGAAGCACGACGGCGTCCTGAATGACCTGCAAGATGCGGCGCTGCCGGTCTGACAGTGCGTTGTAATCCGGTGTGGCGGGGTCAGACTTCTTCCGTGCCATGACAACTCCTTCTGGCTCTGTGGGATCTGGTGAGGGGACTCTGCGGGCTTTCGTCACTCAAAACCTACCAGAGAGGGCACTCATGTTCGATCGTCTGGATCGCGGGGTAGACACGGTCTGCAACGCCTGCTATAAATCGAACACGTAATCGCATTCGAACATATGAACGCACCCGCGAGCGGGCGCATCGGTACCCACCTTAATGTGTGCCGCAAAGTGAAGGGAGCACGACCGTGTCTATTGCTATTAATCCTGTGCAGAACCGTTACCAAGCCGGTTGCAGCGGTGTGCCCGTCGTGCCGCCGGCGGAGGTCTGGGACGTGGATTCCGGCGCAAGCCGCCGTGTCGGAACTCCTGGTGTTCGAACGCTCAGTAGCTTGAATCGAATGTATGAACGCGCGCCTAGAGCCGATTCTGGGGCAGTGGCCGGCACGGGAGAGGCATTCGAATCTCGGCACGAGACGCGGGATACGGTGATCCTCGGAGTGTCTATGACCGCGGCCTTGCTCATCGGTTCTGCGTTCGGCGGTGTGTTCTCCGGTGGGGAAAGTTCTGCCGCAGCGCCAAGCGGTGAGGTGGCGCGGACAGCGGCTGTAGCCGCACGGTAGCAGGGGCGTAGACTCACTGCCACGCCAAATCGCTACTACCCCGGGGGTGAAAAACCGTGTTTTGTCCGTTTTGCCACAACGAGCAGTCTCGTGTCACTGACTCACGGCTTGTCGAGGCAGGCTCGGCTATTCGGAGGCGTCGAGAGTGCACCGAGTGCGGGGGGCGATTCACCACCGTTGAAAAGGCCGTGCTGACCGTGGTGAAACGAAACGGCGTGAGTGAGCCGTTTGACCGCGACAAGCTTATTGTCGGGGTGCGGCGCGCGTGCCAGGGGCGGGATGTGAGCGACGACGCGTTGAAACGCCTCGCCCAAGAGGTGGAGGAAACCGTCCGCGCTCAGGGGAGCTCTCAGGTCCCGGCCCATGAAATCGGTCTCGCGGTGCTCGAGCCACTTCGGGCGCTCGACGAGGTTGCTTATCTGCGATTCGCCTCGGTGTACAAGTCGTTTGAAAGTGCGGACGATTTCGAGTCCGAAATCCGCTTGATGCGCCGCCGCGACCGGGAAGACTTCTAGCGCGGCGAACATCGGCGGCAGTGAGCGCTAGCGTAGCGCGTCGATTTTCTTCTCGATGCGGCGTTGACTTACCGGTCTCGGAGTGCCCAGCCGCTGCGCGAAGAGACTCACACGCAGCTCCTCGATCATCCACAGGATGTCCTTGTACGCCTTGGTTTTGGTACGCCCCGCAGGCAGCGACTTCATGCGCTGCGCCAGGTAGCGCTTTACCGAGTCGACTACAGACTGCCTGTCTGCGTCCCTATCGGGGTCCAGCCGCATGTCATCCAAGCGGATGCGCATCGCGTCGATGTAGCGCGGCAGGTGCTGCAGGTGCCCAATGCCGTGCACGGTCACAGCGTTGTTGGGCAGGAAGAACTGCAATTGCGCCTTCATGTCGTCGATAGCCGGCCCCTCCCATTGGTCGAGTTCGCTCGCAATGTTGGCGTATTCCGCGAGCGCGGGGGCCAACGTGACCACGGCGCGGCGCACGCCACCTGCGACCTGCGGGCGGATGGTGTCGGCGAGCGCTTCGAAGTCTTCGGGCGAACGGACGGGGCCGCCGTTGGCTAGTAGGAGATCCCTGATCACCGCCACCCGTGCATCCTCGACAAGCCCGGCGGCTCCGCCGTGCGGGTAGCGATCCACCGCGACTTTTTGCCGCAACGGCAGTCCTTTGGTCATCTGCGAAGCGTTGACAGTGATGTCCCGCAGCAACAGCGTCAACGTCGCCGTGACCATTGAGGCGTCGGCAGCCGCCTTCGTCGGGTGCACCGTTACCCGCACACCGTCCTTAGTGGCTTCGAGGGCGGGGTAGGCGTCCACGTCATTGCCGTCAATCGTGGTCGTGACGGTTTCGGGAACCGTACCCAGCGAGTCGGCCGTCCACTTTTCCACGGCATCGGATTCAGAAGCGTGGCTTGCCTTCGACACGGACGATCTGATCTGGCCCGCTTGACGGCGCTTCAGCGCGTCGAGGTCGGTGTCGTGGTCGACGACCTTGCCACGACGGTCGATCGCCGCGAACGTCACTTTGAGGTGGGCGGGTAACGCTGCCGGGTTGAAATCGGAGCCGTTGATGCCGCGGCCGCCAAGGCCGCGCAGCGCTTCCGCCAGGGTGTCTGCAAACGGCGTCGCGCGAAGTTCCTGCTCGGTTGCCCCGTCCTGCGCCTGGCGGATGGCCTCCAATGCCCGGTTTGCGAAGTCGGGAGCGGGCACCACGGTCTTGCGCAGCGCCTTTGGGAGCGTACGGATGTACTCAGCCGCAAGTTCAGATCGCAGTCCCGGCACAAGCCAGTCAAACCCTTCCGCGCGCAGGTTGGCCAGCAGCGGCACCGGCACATCCACGGTCACGCCGTCGAACGGGTCTCCGGGTTCAAATTTGTACCGCAGCGCGTAGTCGATCGTGCCCTGGCGCCACGTCTGCGGGAACGCGTTCGCAGACGAGTCAACACCGTCGTCGTCCAGCAGCGAGTCCGGGTCGAAGTCGAGGTAATGCTTGTCCTGCGCCCGCTTCTTCTTCCACCAAGAATCGAAGTGGCGTGCGGTAGTGACATCCGCGGGCAGGCGCGAATCGTAAAAGTCGAAGAGGGTGTCTTCGTCGACAACCAGGCCCCTACGCCGCACTTTCTCTTCGACCTGCGCGGCCTCAGCGAGGAGCGCATCGTTGTGTTCGATGAACGTGTGGTGCCGGTTCCAGTCGCCCTCGAGCAGGGCGTGGCGGATGAACATGTTGCGCGCCCCCGCAGCGTCCACTCGGTGGTAGGGGACGAGGCGGTCACGCACGATCGTGACGCCGTACAGCATGGATTTCTGGTGGACCATGGCAGCGGAGCGTTTGCGCGACCACACCGGCTCAGAGTAACTGTGCTTTACCAGGTCGCCGGCGGCAGCTTCGACCCACGCAGGCTCGATTTTGGCCACGTCCCGAGCCCACAGCCGGGAGGTCTCCACCAGCTCCGCGGCGATGACGAACTCGGGCGGTTTCTTGCTTAGCGACGACCCAGGGAACACCATGAATCTAGTTCCGCGGGCACCCTGGAATTCTTTCGAATTCCCGTCGCGTGCGCCGATGTTGGACAGCAGGCCGGTGAGCAGGGATTTGTGGATCGCATCGGCGTCGCGTTCCCCCGCGACGTTTTCTGCGCGGGACCACCCAAGCTGGCGTTCGATGTCGCGTAATTGGCGCACGAGGTCGAACCACTCGCGGATGCGCATGTAGTGCAGGAACTCGCGCTTCATCCGCTTGCGGAAGGCGTTGCCGGACAGCTCGTCGCGCGAATCACCGATGTAGTCCCACAGCTTCAGCGACGACAAGAAGTCCGACGTGGAGTCTTTGAACCGTGCGTGGGCTTGATCCGCCTGGGCTTGGTAGTCCAGTGGGCGCTCGCGCACATCCTGGATGGTCATGCTCGCCACGATGACGGTGACGTCGTCGAGCACGCCAAGGCGGTTGGCCTCGACTAGCATGCGAGCCATCTTCGGGTCCACGGGAATCCGGGCGATGTCGCGGCCCACCTCGGTGAGTCCCGGTGCGCCGTCGCGTGCTGTGCCGGTGATGGCGCCGAGTTCGTGCAGCAGCGCGAGACCGTCGCGCACCGCCTTCTGGTCCGGCGGCTGGATAAAGGGGAACTGAGAGATGTCGCCAAGACGCAAGGAGATCATCTGCAGCACCACCGAGGCAAGGTTGGTGCGCAGAATCTCCGGGTCTGTGAATTCGGGGCGGGCCTCGAAGTTCTCTTCTGAGTACAGGCGGATCGCTATGCCGTCTGCAGTTCGTCCAGAACGACCCGAACGCTGGTTGGCTGAGGCCTGGGAAATTTCCTCGATGGGCAGCCGCTGCACCTTCGTCCGTGTGGAGTAGCGCGAGATGCGCGCGAGCCCCGTGTCCACCACGTAGTGGATTCCGGGCACGGTGAGCGACGTCTCCGCAATGTTGGTGGACAAGACGATGCGCCTGCCAGAGTGCGGGGCGAACACCCGGTGCTGCTCTGCGTTGGAGAGGCGGCCGAAAAGCGGCACGACCTCGACACCGCGCCAATGTTCTTTCTCAATAGCTTCCATGCAGTCGCGAATGTCGCGCTCCGAGGAGAAGAAGCACAAGATGTCGCCGTCGCCTTCGCGCATGAGTTCTTTGCACGCGTCGATGACACCCTCGATCATGTCGGTGTCGATTTCCTTGACTGACCCGTCCTTCGCCTGCACTTGCTCAACCAAGGGCCGGTAGCGGATCTCCACCGGGTAGGTGCGTCCCGAAACCTCGATGACGGGCGCTGGGTTGCCGTCCGCGTCTGCGAAGTGGCGGGCGAACGCCTCCGGGTCGATGGTCGCGGAGGTGACGATGACTTTCAGGTCCGGCCGCTTCGGTAGCAGGCGCTTGAGGTAGCCAAGCAGAAAATCGATATTGAGGGAGCGCTCGTGCGCCTCGTCGATGATGATCGTGTCGTAGGCGTTGAGGAACCTGTCGCGCTGCATTTCGGCGAGGAGGATGCCGTCCGTCATCAGCTTCACCGCAGTGGAGTCGGACACGCGGTCGTCGAAGCGGATGGCGTAGCCCACGGAATGGCCGATGTCCTGGCCCAGCTCCTCGGCGATGCGCTCCGCCACGGTGCGTGCCGCCAGCCTGCGCGGCTGGGTGTGGCCAATTAATCCGCGTCGGCCGCGGCCCATCTCCAGCAGCATCTTCGGGATCTGCGTGGTCTTACCCGAACCGGTCTCACCTGCGACGACCACGACTTGGTTGTCGCGTACCAGTTCCATGATGTCCTCGCGCCGCGCGGACACCGGCAAGTTCTCCGGGTACGTGATGTCGGGGATGCGGGCGGCTCGCGCATCAACAACCGCGCGCGCCTTTTCCACGTCCGCGGCAATCGCTTCTAGCGCTTCGGGGGAGCGAGCGTTTTTCAAGCGGCGGCGGAATCGCCGGACGTCTGCGATTGGGACGCTGTCGAGTGCCTCGTACAGCGCCGACTTCTGTATTGCGTGCTCATTCATAACCAGAGCGTGAGTCTAGCGCGGCAGCAGCGCCACACTAGCTTCCGTAGCCTTCTCGAAGGCACGCGTAATGAGCTCTCCCAGGCGCGCAAACTCCTGCTGGCGCCGTGAAGACGACCGCATGACAAGCCCGACGGTGCGCTTCGCCTCCACGCTGTCGGCGAACGCAGAGACGGCGATGCCGGGTCGTGCGCACTCAGTAGCAACGGCCGACATCGGCACCAGCGTCGAGCCCAGACCCGCGACAACCAGTTGCACCACCGTGGTCAGCGAGGCGGCGCGCGTCGCCGATTGTGCGCCGGGGCTGCGGTCAACCTCCGCCAGTTGGCACAGCTCCACAATTTGGTCGCGGAGGCAGTGCCCGTCGTCGAGGAGGAGGAGCTCGAGGTCGCGCAGCGCATCAAGCGCCAGGTCGCCCCGCCCCGCCAATGGGTTATCAGGGTTGGTCACGATGGCGAACGCTTCGTCGTAAAGCGGGATCTCCGTCACCCCGGTCGCCCCGGTGGGGGTGGCCAAGACCGCGACGTCGATGTGGCCGTCGCGGAGTCGCTGCAGCAAGCTTTCCGTCTGGTTCTCCACGATGCGGGGTTCGAGCTCCGGGAATTCCTCAGCGATGAGCGTGAGCAGCGTGGGCAGAATATATGGGGCGACGGTGGGGATGATGCCGATGTTGAGCGGGCCGGCGAGCTCGCCTCCCGCGCCGCGCGAATGTGCAACGAATGCGTCGGCCGCTTCTAGGGTTGCTTTGGCGAATGGCAGAAGCTGTTCGCCTATCGGCGTGACAATGACGCGCCGGGTCGAACGCTCGATGAGCTGGATGCCCAAGCCGCTTTCCAAGGCGGCCAAGGCCTGGGAGAGCGACGGCTGGGAGATGCCGAGTTTGTTCGCCGCGGAGACGAAGTGTTTCTGCTCGGCGACGGTGACAAACGTCCGGAGTTGCGCGATCGTCGGTTTATATTCTTTATTGCCCATGCCTATGAAGTTACACGATGTTCATAGGTTTTTGTGTTGAAAGCGGGCTACATCTGTGTCATACTGGATCGCGTCCACAGACAAACCCCGAAACCAGTTTCTTTGGAGGAACTCACATGCCGATCATGACCGTTGGAGAGCGTTTCCCGGAATTTGACCTTGTCGCACTGAAGGGCGGCAACCTGAAGGAAGCGAACGCGGCTTCCCCGGACGATTACTTCGAGAACGTCTCTCTGGACAAGTACGAGGGTAAGTGGAAGATCGTGTTCTTCTACCCGAAGGACTTCACCTTCGTGTGCCCGACCGAGATCGCGGCGTTTGGCAAGCTCAACGAGGAGTTTGAGGACCGCGACACCCAGGTGCTCGGCGGCTCCACCGACAACGAGTACTCCCACTTCAACTGGCGCGCGACGCACGAGGACCTGCTGAACATCCCGTTCCCGATGTTCGCCGACGTCCGCCACGACCTCATCCGTGCGCTGGGCGTGGAGAACGCGGACGGTGTTGCTGACCGCGCCACCTTCATCATCGACCCGGACGGCGTGATCCAGTTCGTTTCCGTCACCCCGGATGCGGTGGGCCGCAACGTCGACGAGGTGCTGCGCGTTCTCGACGCACTGCAGTCTGAAGAGGTTTGCGCTTGCGACTGGCAGAAGAACGACCCGACCAAGAACATCGACAAGATGGCCGTGGTCCAGGAGTCTCTGAAGTAACGGAAGTAGAAGGAGGACATTGTGTCCATTGAGAATTTGCGTGGGGCCCTGCCCGAGTACGCGAAGGACCAGAAGCTGAACCTTGGCTCCCTGACCCGCTCGACTGAGCTCAGCGAGCAACAGCTTTGGGGCACCCTGCTCGCGTCTGCGGCAGCGACCCGTAATGCGAAGGTCATCGCAGAAATCGCGGAGGAGGCCAAGGAGCACCTCTCCAACGAGGCCGTGGAGGCCGCCTACGGCGCGGCCACCGTCATGGCGATGAACAACGTCGCTTACCGCGCGAAGAACTGGCTCGGCGATGACTACGCCAACGTCAAGTTCGGCCTACGTATGAACATCATCTCCAAGCCCGGAGTTGAAAAGGCTGACTTCGAGCTGTGGTCCCTGGCCGTGTCCACCATCAACGGCTGCGAGCACTGTGCCGTGGCGCACGCCAACACCGTCCGCGAGGAGGGCGTGACCAAGGAGCAGGTCTGGGAGGCCGTGAAGGTCGCCAGCGTCGTCCAAGCGGTGGCTCAGGCTATCACCATCGAGGACGCCCGCTAGGCAGTAGCCTATCGACGTTGAAAACCTCCGGCCAAGAACCCTCC
The DNA here is from genome assembly GCF_000747315.1 of Corynebacterium ureicelerivorans. Taxonomy (NCBI): domain Bacteria; kingdom Bacillati; phylum Actinomycetota; class Actinomycetes; order Mycobacteriales; family Corynebacteriaceae; genus Corynebacterium; species Corynebacterium ureicelerivorans. The sequence goes on along the minus strand of NZ_CP009215.1, from coordinate 1,377,865 downwards.
TGGCCGGAGGTTTTTGCTGCTATGGGCGTCGCGGGAGCGGGGGGCTACAAGCCGCCGAAGGGGCCGCGCAGCGGGTCGAACGGCGCGATTGTCTCGTCCACCTCGCCGGTCTCGATCTGCTTCGCCAGCATCTTTCCGGACAGCGGACCGAGAATGATGCCCCACATGCCGTGGCCGCCGTTGGTGTAGACGTTTGGTGCCTTGGTAGCACCAACGAGCGGCAGGCCGTCCGGGGTGACCGGGCGTGATCCCACCCACTCGTCCTGCCGGTCGTCCCAGTCGATGCCACGGAAGAACGGTTTCGTCGTGTGGATCATCGACGCAACGCGGCCAGGCTGGAATGGCTCGTCGGGTCCGCGGAACTCCATTGTGCCGGCGATGCGGAACCGGCCCTGGTACGGGGTGCAGGCGATCTTCGGGTCCGGCAGATACACCGGGCACGTGGCGGGTTCTTCGGTCTCTACGGAGAAGGAGTACCCGCGGCCGGCCTGGACGAGGGTGGTCACTCCCAGGACCTTCGCCAACTTAGGAAGCCACGCGCCGGTGGCAAGTACCACGTTGTCGGCGCGCAGCCACTCACCGGTAGCGAGTTTGACCGCGGGTGTGCGGGTGGAGGTGACCTCCACGACCTCCGCACCCGTGGTGATGGTGCCGCCGCGCTGGACGATCGAATCAGCGATGGCCTGGCAGTATGGCCCCGGTTCGATGAAGCGCTGTCCGCCCATGCGGTATGTTGCCCCGACTTTGTCGGTAAGCATCGGCGCGTCTGCTCGGGCGTCGTCAAGCGTGATCTGCTCGAAGGGGATGTCCTGGCCGTGACGTTGCGCCCCTTCGACCTCCTTCAGGAAGCCGGCGGCTTTGCCTTCGTTTTCGAAACAGATGATGAACGGCCCCTCGGTAGTGGACGCATTCACTCCGCCTGCCTCAAGCTCGTCGTATGCCGCCAAGGCAGCCAGATCTGCCTGTGTCAGACCCGCCATCGTCTTGTCCCAGGCGCGGCCGGTGGCGTGCGCCATGAAGTTCGCACAGAAGCGCCACAGCTTCGGGTCGATGCGCACAGGCACATCAAGAGCGGCGTGCTTGTCAAAGAGCGCGGTGGGCCCGTACGCCCACAAGCTCGAGTTGGCCAGCGGGATCGTTTTTCCTGGTGCGAGCCATCCAGCGTTGCCCCAAGAAGAGCCGGCGGCGACATCGATGCGTTCAAGCACCTCCACCTCATGTCCGTACTCCTGTAGGTGCCACGCGGTGGCGAGGCCCGTCATGCCGGCCCCGACGACGATAGTGCGGGCCACGTGTGTTCCTCCTCACAACAACTATGCAAACGTGTTGAAGGTAATGTAACGCAGAATCCGCGCCGTCGTCTCGGCTTTGAAAATTGCCGGCGCGCTCTACCCCTCGCGGATGCCTAGCGAGGAGAGCCGCACTTCACCTGCCTCGTCGGAGGCGTCCAGATCCACAACACCGTGCAGCTGGAACGCGTTGTCCCCCTCGGGGTCCTTGATAATTTGGGTGACCCTCCACGCTCGGCCGGCAGAGTCCTCCAGCCGGAAGAATTCCGGGCCGCGCGCGTCGGGGCCCAGGTCCACATCCGTGTATTCGTCGAAGTAGTCGTCCATTGCAGCTGGCCAGTCCACCCGCGCGTCCGGCTCCAGGTAGCCCAGCATGTCCTCCAGCTGGTCCTCCTTCTCGTACGCGAAAAGTTCCACTAGGCGGAAAAAATAGTTGCGCACCATGATGGTGAAGGCGCGGCGGTTGGCGGTGAGCGCCGTGGGGTCTTCCACACCGAACGCGAGCTCGCGGTCGATGGTGTCTTGGCTCACGGGCTGGTCGTCGCCGGTCATGTGCGCCCATTCGTCGATGAGCGACGAGTCGACCTGTCGGATCAGCTCGCCGAGCCACACGACGATGTCCTCAAGATCATCGTTCATGTAGGTGTCCGGGATGGAATAGGAAAGGGTGCGCCACGCATCGGTGAGGTAGCGCAGCACCACGCCCTCCGAGCGGGCCAGACCATAGGTGGCGATGAGGTCCGAAAACGTCATCGCGTGCTCCATCATGTCGCGCACAACCGATTTCGGCGACAGCTCGAATTCTTTCGCCCACGGATTGCCTTCGGTGAAGGTGGCGAACGCCTCCTCTAGTTCGTCAGCAAGCGGCTTGGGGTAGGTGACGTCCTCAATGATGGCCATCCGCTCCGTATAGTCCACCCCCTCTGCTTTCAGAGCGGCGATCTCTTCGCCACGAGCCGCTGTTTGCTGGGCTTGGAGCAGCTGTCTCGGGTCGTCCAGAATCGCCTCGAACGTTGAGATGACGTCGAGGGTGTACATGTCCGACTCAGGGTCGAGCAACGTGAGGAACGCCAATGCGAAAGGGGACAGCGGTTGGTTCAGTGCGAAATCCCGGTCCAGCTCCTGGGTGAGCGTGTACGGCCGGAACGCAGGGGAGTCGGGAGTGCGCTCCACCACGCCCGCGGTAATCAATCCGCGGAAGAGATTCACCGCCTGGATAATGTCCCGGTTTTGCTTCGCACGCGGGTCGTGGTTCGAGCGCAACAAGTGGCGCATGTGTTCGTAGCCATCTCCCGGCCGGGCCACCACGTTCAGCAGCATGGAATTCGAGACCTTGAACTGGCTGGTCAGCTCCTCGGGCTCCGCTACCTTTAACCGTTCGAAGGTGTTCTCGGACCAGCTCACTTCCCCCTCGCGGGCAGACTTTTTCCTAAGCTTTTTCAGTTTCTTCGGGTCGTCTCCCGCTTTCCGGCGCAGCTTCACGTTTTCAATCTCGTGTTCCGGCGCCTCGACGACGACCGTGCCCTCAGTGTCGTACCCCGCCCTGCCAGCGCGGCCGGCAATCTGGTGGAACTCGCGGGACTTGAGGATCCGCTGGCGTGTGCCGTCGTACTTGACTAGGCCGGTGATGAGGACCGTGCGGATCGGCACATTGATGCCCACGCCGAGGGTGTCTGTTCCGCAGATGACCTTGAGCAACCCGGTTTGGGAAAGCCGCTCAACCAAGCGGCGGTACTTCGGCAGCATGCCCGCGTGGTGGACACCGATGCCGCGGCGGACGAGCTTGGAGAGTGTCTTGCCAAACGTTGTGGTGAAGCGGAAGTCTCCGATTTCTTCAGCGATGCGCTGCCTTTCTTCAGGCGTAATGATGTTCAAACTCGTTAGCGCCTGGGCGCGTTCCGTCGCCTCGCGTTGTGAAAAGTGGACAACGTATATCGGCGCTTTGTTGTCTTCCAGCAACTCCTCGATCGTCTCGTGGACAGGGGAGAACACGTAGTGGAAGTCCAGCGGCACCGGGCGCTCGGCACCGCCGACGTAGGTGGTCTTTCGGCCGGTTCGCTCGGTGAGGTCTTCCTCCAGCCAAGCCGTGTCCCCCAACGTGGCGGACATGAGGAGGAACTGCGCCTGCGGTAACTCAAGTAGCGGCACCTGCCAAGCCCAGCCGCGGTCGGGTTCGGAGTAGTAATGGAATTCGTCCATCACAACCTGGTCGATCTTGGCGTGTGCCCCTTCCCGCAGCGCGATGTTGGCAACGATTTCTGCGGTGGCGGCGATGATCGGCGCATTCGCATTCACCGTCGCGTCGCCGGTCATCATGCCTACATTCTCCGCGCCGAAAATCTCGCACAGCGCGAAAAACTTTTCGCTGACCAGGGCCTTAATCGGGGCGGTGTAAAACGTCCGCTGACCACGGGCCAAGGCGATGAAGTGTGCAGCGTTGGCCACCATGGATTTCCCCGACCCTGTCGGGGTAGCCAAGATAACGTTGTCGCCCGCCAGCAGCGCGAGCGACGCCTCTTCCTGCGCGGGGTAGAGCGATATCCCTCTCGAAGCCGTCCACGCGGTGAAGGAGTCCCAGACAGCATCCTCGAAGAGCGACTCTGGGGCGTGCGCAATGTCGTCAAGCAAATCGGTCAGCATCACAGCTTTTACCGTAGCCGACCGCACGACACGGCTACCTCGGGTCGCCGTCCTGCCCGTCGGAGCTCTCGCCGCGCGGGGTGTCCCCTTGGTCGTCATCAAGCGGTTGCTCACGCTCATCCGGGTCGACCACAAAGTGGTCGCGCAGCCGCCGAGCCGTCTCTTCGCTGTGGGGGAGACCACGCTGGTCCCCACGGTTGCGGTCGCGATCCTCGATGGCCGAAAGGTAGTTTTCAAATGCCTCGCTGATCTCCTCGCCGCTGGGCATCTGCGCCTCCCCAGGCATCATCGCCTGCGGGTGGCGGTCGCGGTATTCCTGGATCTCACGGTCGTAGTGCTCTTCGAGGGCCTGAACGACCTGGGTGATTTCCTCGGAGTTACCGGTTTGCTCCGCAAGCTGCTGGGACACCCTGCGCATGTCCGCTTCCAGGGAACGCAACGGAAACTTCAGATCCGTCGCATCCTCAACGGACTGCAGTAGCTGGAACGTTGCGTGGGGGTATGGGGAGGCAGCCACGTAGTGCGGCACGTGCGCTGTATACCCTGCCACCGAACGGCCACGCCTGTGCAGCTCGCGCTCAATGAGGATTGATGCGGATCCGGGGATGCTCACCATGCCGTCAAAGGTGAACATCGACCCGACAAGCTCGCGGTCATTGCCGTGGGCAGACACCACCAGCGGGCGCGTGTGGGGCGCGCCCATCGGTGCCGCATACAAACAGATTGTCTTGCTCACGCCGAAGCGCTCCACAAGGTCGGCTACTGCGCTTCCAAATGCCTCCCAACGCAGGTCCGGCTCCGGACCAGAGAGGAGCAAAAAGGATGCGCCCTTCTCATCTCGCAGCACGCGCATGTCCAACTGCAGGTCGGCGACATCAGTGATCTCGGCGTGGTCCAGTGTCACGGTGGGGCGGCGGGACCGGTAATCGATCAACTCGTCGTTGCTAAAGGTCGCGACGGTGCGCGACTCCAGCGCGGCCTTGAGGTGGTCAGCTGCGGCCTCGACCGCGTGACCCGCGTCTGCATACCCGTGCATGGCGATGACCAGCGCTGGGCCGTTCTGCGTGTCCTCGCTCACCTGCGGCGCGGGGTACTCAAGTTCGTACATGCGACGTTCCTGCGTCATGGTTGTGGCCTCCTACATTCGCTCGCCCAGCCGGCAGTTCGGCCGGGCTTTCTGCTCCACCAGCACAACGGATCTCGGTGCGCAATCATTCCATTGTGCCCGAGTGCCGCGGCCGGTGCCTCTAGCCGGTGCAGGTCGGGTGAGATGACCGCGCGGGATGAGCAGATTGTTCGGCGCGGGGAACCGCAGCTGACTAGGCACGGTCTAATCGTTATGGATACACAGCCTCAGCCAAACGAGACCAACCAGCCAGCCAGTGCGAACTTGCCGAACCGGGGGCAAACAGCTCTCCGCTCACCGTCGCACCTGATCGCCACCATTCCGGGGGCGCTCGGATATTTTCCAAACGAATCGGTCGTGCTCATCAACGTCTACTCGCACCCCGCTGCTGACCAAGCGCTCGACATTGGAACCTACCTCGACGCCGACGTGGGAAACACCGAAAGCATTCAGCGCGCGCTCCAGCTGATCCCGGTGGGCAGGCATGTGGCAACCTTCGCCGTAATCATCACCCGCGTGCCGGATTCCCAGATGGTTGCGGCGGCCGTGGAAGGGTTGTGCCGAGCCGCAGATGAGTTCGGTGAGATCGTGGAGGCCTGTTGGATTGTTTCCGAAGTCGCCGACGGTACGCCCTACCACCTCGTCTTCGGCCCGGACATTTGCTCAGCGCGCAATCTTTGGGGCTGGGACGACACCTACCAATGCGGCATCGTGTCCTCAATCGTCGCTGCCGAGCCGATGCGCCCGCTCATTGACCAAGGCGCACTGCCCGAGCTGCGTAAAGACGAGCTATTCGCGCACTTCGATCCCGTCTCCACCTCTGACGTGCTCAAATGCGAGGCTTTGGCCCCGAACGCGCGCCGCCGAGGGGCCGAGCTGATGGACCTAGTGGACGTAGCCCCGGACCTTGCCCGTGAGAGGCTCGAGCGCGCATGCGACATTTTCCTCGGTGCGCCCAACACCAGCGTGATCGACAACGACGGGAGTTTGATCATCGCCGACGTGTTCACCTGCACGGAAGACGTGGAGCTGCTTGCCTCGGTACTGTCTCGAAATGCGCTGCGCGACTGCCTCATTGTGGACGCCTTAAACCACCCCCGCGCCGCGGCCGCGGTCCTGCTCACCATCGCACGCAACTTCAGCGGACGGATCCGCGCGAACGCGCTATGTCTCTGGGCGATGGTGGCGGTCTCACTCGGGCTCACTGGCTGGGCGAGCGCTGCCTTAGCATCCGCGCAGAAGGAAGTGCCCGGTCACTCCCTGTCGGGCCTACTCGCAAGTGTCTTGGGGATAGGGCAAGGCCACGCGCTTCTGGAGCTGTGCCGCCAGGGTTGCGCTGATACGTGGGCGGGTCTCGAGGGGTGAGCGCTAGCGGGCGGAATGCGACTTATCGCCGAGCTGACGCGTGAACTCCCAGGCGTCGCGCACAATAGTGCGCAGCTGGGTGCGGGTCGGGTCCCACCCAAGCTCGCGCCGGATTGTTCCCGACGAGGCGATGAGCGTTGCAGGATCGCCGGCACGCCGCGGGGCTACCTCCGACGGGATGGGGTGGCCCGTGACGTCACGGCAAACCTCGATGACCTCGCGCACCGAGTCCCCGTCGCCGGAGCCAAGATTGAAAATATGGTGGGTGCCGGCAGTGTTGGCTTCTAACGCGAGGATGTGCGCGTCCGCAAGATCCCGCACGTGGATGTAGTCGCGCACGCAGGTGCCATCTTTTGTAGGCCAGTCGTCGCCGTACATCATGATCTTGTCGCGGTAGCCCATAGCCACCTGCAGCACAATCGGGATGAGGTGTGTCTCGGTCAGATGGTTCTCGCCGATGCCGTTGTACGCGCCCGCGACGTTGAAGTACCGCAGGCTCGTGGCGCCGAGCCCGTATGCGTGGCAGTAGGAGGTAATAGCGTTGTCGATGGCCAGCTTGGTTGCGCCGTACGGGTTTGTCGGGCGCGCGGTGGCGTCTTCGGTGATCGGCACAGCGTCCGGCTCGCCGTAGACCGCGGCGGTGGACGAAAAGACGAGCGAGTCCACTCCGTGACGGCGCATCGAGTCGAGGAGCGCGAGAGAGACATCAACGTTTCCGTGCCAGTACTTCGCCGGATCGTCCACGGACTCACCCACGAGGGATTGTGCGGCGAAGTGCAGGACACCGTCCACTGGCCCGCCCGCGGTATCTGCGAGCACGTCGTCAATCACGTCCTGGATCGTGCCCTCAACGAACGTGGCGGCCTCCGGAACCGCGTAGCGGTTCCCGGTACTTAGGTCATCGACGACGATGACGTCGTGGCCCACGTCCAGCAATGCGGCGGTGCACACGCTTCCTACGTAGCCGGCGCCCCCGGTGACAACGAGCCTCACAGCCGAATTCCCGTCTCACCCTCGCGTTCCACGCGCAGGGCGTGGGCGGTGTCGGCGGGGAGGTGGAAGCTGCTGCCGTTGTCGGTTGTCACCTCGAGCGCACCCCCGTCGAGAGGAGTAAGCGTGACGGTCTTGCCGACGAGCGGGCCTGCGGTTTTTGGCACAGCACCGTCTTGGAGGATTTCGCTGATCTGCACGACGGTCACTCGCGTCGGCTCCTTCAACCGAAGATCGGTTGCGCGGATGCCTTCTTGGCCGGCATCAACCGGGGAGGCGCCGAGCTCATCGAGTGCCGGGATCGGGTTCCCAAACGGGGAGCGGGCGGGATTGTCCAAGACCGCAACAACGCGGCGCTCGACTTCCTCGCTCATCACGTGCTCCCAGCGGCACGCCTCGTCGTGGACCTGATCCAGGTCGAGCTGAAGAATGTCGGTGAGCAGGCGCTCAGCAAGACGGTGCTTGCGCATGACGGCCGTCGCCCGGTTTCGGCCCTCTTCGGTCAAGGAAAGCGAGCGGTCGTGCTCGACCACGATGAGACCATCGCGCTCCATGCGGGCGACCGTCTGGGACACGGTGGGGCCGGATTGTTCCAGGCGTTCCGCGATACGGGCTCGAAGTGGCGTGATGCCTTCTTCCTCCAGCTCGTAGACGGTGCGCAGGTACATCTCTGTGGTGTCAACGAGGTCACGCACGTTGACGCTCCCTTCCAATCGCAACGGATTCCAGCCCGTACACTCTCGGGCAACATCGTAGCCCAGCGCCCACAGCGATACCGGGAACGCTGGACTTGGCGCTGGACTTGGTAGGTACGGGTGGTGAACTACAGGGCGTAGTCGCGCAGGCGGTCCGCGCGTTCACCGGCGCGCAGCTTGGCCATGACCTCTCGTTCGATCTGGCGCACACGCTCACGCGATAACCCGAATTGGCGACCAATCTGGTCGAGGGTGCGAGGCACGCCGTCCGTCAAGCCGTAGCGCATGCGGATGACATCCTGTTCCCGTTGCTCAAGACCATTGATGATGTCCTGAATGTCGTCGTGCCGCAGCGTGGTCACCACGGCATCTTCCGCATCGGTGGCCTCTGCATCCTCGATGAAGTCCCCCAGCGGAGCCTCCTCGTCCGCGCCGACCGGCATGTCCAGGCTCACCGGGTCGCGCGACTGGCGCAGGAGCATCTCAATCTTGGATTCTTCGATGCCGGATTCCTCCGAGAGCTCCTCGTTCGTTGGTTCCCGCCCAAGGGACTGGTACATCTCGCGGCGGATGCGCGAGAGCTTGTTCACCTGCTCAACCAGATGCACTGGGAGGCGGATGGTGCGCGATTGATCTGCCATGCCGCGCGTGATGGCTTGGCGGATCCACCAGGTCGCGTACGTGGAGAACTTGAAGCCCTTGGAGTAGTCGAACTTCTCCATCGCGCGGATAAGGCCCAGGTTGCCTTCTTGGATCAGGTCCAGCAGCGGCATGCCGCGACCGGTGTACCGCTTGGCAAGGGACACCACCAGACGGAGGTTGGCCTCCAAAAGGTGAGCGCGCGCCTTCCGGCCCTCCTTGGCCAAGATCTTCAGGTCGCGCTTCTTCGCCCGCGTGAGCTTGACGTCCGGGTCGTCCAAGAGGTGCTGCGCGTACAGGCCGACCTCGATTTGCTGAGCGAGCTCGACCTCTTCCTCCGCGTCCAAAAGCGCCGTTTTTCCGATGCCGTTGAGGTAGACACGGACGAGGTCCGCCGACGGGTTGTCGTTGGTTTGGTTCCTGCGGCTGCCGCGGTCAACGGTTTCTGCAGAATCTTGCGTACCCTGTGCAGCGTGATCCGGCTGGGTCATGTGCAACGCCTCCTCGGACTAGGTGGAACAGCTGGGCAGTCTAGTGGGGAAACGTCCCGCAGGCGCGTGATGTTCCCGCCCGGCCGAAATTCATTCATTCCCGTTGATGGTCACGCTTCGACGATGACAGTAAACGGTCCATCGTTGACGCTGGACACCTGCATGTGGGCTCCGAAACGCCCTTCCGAGACATCGATGCCCCGGGAGCGCAGCTCCCGAGCGATGTCGTCTATCACTGGCGCGGCCACGTCAGCGGGCGCCGCGTCACTCCATGACGGCCTGCGCCCCTTTGCGGTCCGGCCCATGAGCGTGAACTGGCTAACCAGAAGCACCGGTGCGCCGACTTCTTCGACGGAACGCTCGCCGCCTAAGATCCGCAGCTCCGCAATCTTGCGCGCCACCGTCTTCCAAGCGTCAGGAGCGTCCTCGCGGCCTACACCAACCAGCGCGAGAATCCCGCCGGTTTCTGGGCACTCGATTTCGCCAACCGTCGCCCCGTCAACCGTCACCCTTGCACTGGTGACACGGGTAAGCACCGCTCTCATGGTTGCTCCTAGAGGTGGGTCAACTGGGCGATCTCGGCCGGCAACACCAAGCCGTGGCGCACAAGGTCGACCACCGCAGCCGCCGCATCAGTTTCAAGCTTCTCGACGTCCTCCGGTGCACTGACACCCTGTGAGGCGGCGTAGAGGCCGACCACGTCGCGCAGCGGCAACCCGTTGGGGTGCAACCCAGAAATCAGCGAGAGAACCCCCACATCGACGGTGTGGGAAAACCGCGGGCCGTCAGTGCGAGTGATCCGAAGTACCTCGTCCGCAAAGCCCATCCCTGACTCGGCATCAACCAGCTTGATGTCCTCGACCGCGACGGTAGGGCGCACCAGGTAGGTTGCGTCGAGGACGGCGTCACGGTCTTTGCCCCGCAGCCATGCCGCGCGGGTGAGATACTCTTCTGCTTCCGGCCCCAGCGGGTCGGTAAACGCGTGGGTGAGTTCCTCGCAGGTGATCTCACTGGGGGCATCACCGATGTCTTCCAGCATCACCCAGCCAAACCCAACCGCATGGACGTCGTTGTCGGCGAAGTGGTCGAGCCACTGCAGCGTCCGATTCACCCCATCGTCGGAGCGGGGATCAATGGATTCATCCCGCAGCCAGGTGGAGACATACATGCCGGGGTCCACCACGTCGCGCTGCAGCACCCACGCGTTGACGCCGCGCGATGGCAACCATGAGGCGACACGGGACTGCCACGGCTCGTCAAGGACGTGGACCCACGATCCCAGGATGAACGCCCGACCGCCGGGTGCGAGATGCCCGGGTGCGTCCTGCAGCACCCGTTGCGTGGCACCGTCTAAGTCCAGGCCCGAATCCCGGTACACGTGGCCAACCTCGGGCAACCCGACCACGAACGGCGGATTAGCCACAATGCGATCGAAGTGCTCGCCCGCCACCGGTTCAAACCAGCTGCCCTGGCGCAACTCAACATTGTCGACCGCATTAGCGCGCATAGCCGCCTCTGCGAACAAAAGCGCGCGGGTGTGGACGTCGGTAGCGATCACGGTGGTTGCTGCATCCGCTTGCGCGAGCGCTTGGACACCAGAGCCGGTGCCAAGGTCTAGCACCGACTCCACAGGGGTGCACGGGGTAGCGGAAAGCAGCGACAGTGACGCGGAGCCGACACCGAGTACGTGATCGCGGCCCGGGACGATGTCTGTCATCGAGGCGTCGAGGTCGGAAAACACCACCCGGGGTTTGCCAGCGACAACGTGGGCGCGCACGTCAACGGCGACGCGGTAGGTGCTCGCACCGGCAACGGGGAGGACCGTATGGGCGTCGATAAGCGCGAGCGCGAGTTTGGTAGTGAGCATGCCGCCGAGAGCCTCCGCCGTGGCCGGGCGCCGCAGGATGAAGAAGCGGATGAGGGCGGACAGGCGGGTCCCGTCGGCGGTTGCGGCGAGAACCACCCCCGGTTCACGCCGGTACATCGCTTCGGTGGCCTCCGGTCCGAGGTGGGCGGCGATGCCGTCGGCGGTAAAGCCCGCCCGCGACAGCTCCTCCGCCAGCGTCCTGGCAAGCTCCGGGAAAGCGGGGGAGAGGTCGCCGGGGTTGGTCACGCGGGGCTCCTGCGGTGAGGTTGGGCTATTCGTCGTGGTCGATGATAGCGGGGGAGTTGCGCGCGGTAGAACCGGGAGCGTCAAGCGCAGCGCGTTGCTGCTCGGCCAGCATGTGCTGGCGGGCGGCGGCTGGCTTGTACACGTTCTTCTCGCGGTTATCGCGCACCTCGCCCTGGGCATTGCCGCGCACTACCGCGATCCAGGGCAGCGGCACTGAGACCACAAACAGCACACTGGCCAGCACCCACAGGTGCGACCGGGCCGCGAAAAACGCCCCCAAGATAAACGGTATTCGCAGCCCCTGGAGCACGGCATACTGCCGCTCACGAGACTGACGGTTTTGCTCCGGAGTGTAGGAAGCATCTGTGATCAACGCCCGGGACGCACGTGCGCGGCGCCGATGCAGCGACACCCGGCGCGACGCCCCACGGGGTTGGGGCGATCCGTCGAGCGCGTGGGGTTCCGCGTCCACCGTCTCCGCGCCCAACTCTGGGCCCGATTCTGGGTCCGGTTCAGGGTCCGTGCGATCGTGGGAACTCATGGACCTCGAGGTTAGCCCTCCGGCTTAACCTCTCGCACAAATTGGGGCATGATGGACGCCGTGAACACGACGACACAGACGCTCGAGCGCACCGACCTCAGAGAAGACACCTCGTCGACCACAGACGACGGCACGCCAAAGTTCTTCCACTACGTCAAGAAGGACCAAATCGTCGATTCCGCCATCTCCGGGAAAATGGTGGTGGCACTATGCGGCGAAGCATTTCCGGTGAAAAAGCAGGCGAAACCCGGTTCGCCCGTCTGCCCTGACTGCGAGCGCATTTACAAGGGGCTGCGCCGCAAGTGAGCTCCGCGTCCATTGGGCCCCAGCTGCGTAAATGGCAGCAGGAGGCCCTCGATTCGTTTCTCAGGGACAAACCGCGCGACTTCATGGCGGTTGCGACACCGGGCGCCGGTAAGACCACGTTCGCGTTGACCCTGGCCTCGCGGCTGGTTGAAGACAAAACCGTGCAACGCATCATCGTCGTGGTACCCACGGAGCACCTGAAGCACCAGTGGTCAGACGCAGCGAAGCGCTTCGGGCTGTCGCTAGACCCGAACTTCACCAACTCCTCGGCGGTAAACGCGTCGTACGACGGCATCGTGGTCACGTACGCGCAGGTGGGGATGCACCCGTTCAAACACCACGCGGTCGCATCCGCCCGCCGCACCCTGGTCATCTTGGACGAGATTCACCATGCGGGTGACTCTAAGAGCTGGGGCGATGGCGTGTATGAGGCGTACAACGACGTCGAGCACCGCCTCGCACTGACCGGCACCCCCTTCCGCTCAGATGACTCACAAATCCCGTTCGTCCGCTACGTCGAGGACGGTGAAGGACACCTGGTCTCGGAGGCGGACTACACCTACGGCTACTCCCACGCGCTCGCCGACGGCGTTGTGCGCCCGGTGGTATTTCTGGCCTACTCGGGAGAGGCCCAGTGGAAAGACTCAGCCGGCGAAGAGTACTCGGCTCGCCTGGGAGAGCCGCTTACCCCGGAGCAGACCTCCCGCGCATGGCGCACCGCTCTCGACCCGAAAGGGGATTGGATCGCCGCCGTGCTTACCGCGGCGCACACCCGTTTGATGAAAATCCGAGCGAACATGCCGGACGCCGGCGGTTTGGTCATCGCCACCAACAAGACCACCGCGCGCGCCTACGCAAAGATCCTCGAGACGCTATCCAACACACCCGTGACTGTTGTGCTTTCGGACGAGGCCGGCGCCTCCGACCGCATCGACGAGTTCTCCGCATCGCGAGACGAGTGGATGGTTGCCGTCCGCATGGTGTCCGAGGGCGTGGACGTGCCGCGCCTGTCCGTGGGCGTGTACGCCACTTCTGCATCCACGCCATTGTTCTTCGCGCAGGCGATCGGCCGTTTCGTCCGCTCTCGCATGCCTGGCGAATCCGCCTCAGTCTTCCTGCCATCGGTGCCGGTGCTGCTCCGGCTCGCAGAGGAGATGGAAGTCTCCCGCGACCACGTCCTGGGCAAGCCGCACCGGGAGTCCGGCTGGTCCGACGAACTGCTGGAGCAAGCCAACCGCACACAGAACGAGCCCGACGAGCTCCCCGCGTACGAATCAATCGGTGCATCGGCGGAGCTAGACTCGCTAATCTTCGACGGATCCACCTACGGAACGGCGACTCAGGCGGGCTCGGCAGAGGAGCAAGACTTCCTCGGCCTTCCCGGGCTGCTCGACGCCGACCAGGTGCGGACCCTCCTAGCCAAGCGGCAAAGCGACCAGCTGGACGCCCGAGACGCCGAGGAGAAGGCGCGCCGGGCCGAGGAACGCAAGGCACGGGAACGCGCCGAAGTGCTTGGCGAGCCTGTACGTCACACACCGGTTGACACGGGCGCAGTCGCGGAGCCCGCCACCGCTGCAGACGAACTGCCCCAGCTGCGCAAGGAACTCAACGCCAGAGTAGCTATCGCGGCGAGCAAGACGGGTCGGCCGCACGGGGCAATCCACACCGAGGTACGCAAGGCGTGTGGCGGCCCGCCGACCGCCCTGTGCAACGCAGAGCAGCTCCGTCAGCGCATCGCGTTCCTGCGGGACTGGTAGGGCCGCCGGTAGGGTTGCCTGCGACACGCCGACACGAAAGGACACGCGATGAGCACCCCGTACAACCCTGGGCACAACCCCGGAAACAACCCCGACGAACCGCGGGACAATAACTCCTTTGGCCAGAACCCCAGGGGTGAGAACACGTACGACACCCACCCGGGGGAGGGCAGCTTGGGACACCACCCAGAAGGTGTGTCCGAATACGGCGGGTACACGGGCCAGCAGTGGCAGCAGGCGGACTACGCCCAGGGTGAGGCAGGCAACGCTGGTGACGGCGTGGCCGGCGGCAACTACGGCACCACGCCAATGTCGTACGGCTACGCGCCCGAGCCTGGGCCCCAGCAGAACAACGGTGTTGCGCTCGCCGCCATGATTCTCGGCATACTGGCGCTGTTTGGCCTAGCCTTCATCTTCCCTGGGTTCATTCTCGGATTGATCGCTCTCATCCTGGGCATCATGGGCGTGCGGAGGGCCAACGCAATCGCCGGCCCTGGGGCTCGGAAGGGGATGGCCATCACCGGCATTGTCACGGGCGCCATCTCGTTGATCCTGTCGGCGCTGATGCTTATCTTCGGCTTCTCCGTAGCGAAGCAGCTGGTGGACGACGGCGTATTTGAGGCGTGTGAGCAGTACCAGAACGATGACGAGCAACTGCAGGCATGCCTCGAGGATGAGGTGGAGCGGAGTCTCAACAACTAGGCGCCGGCGCTCCGACACAGCGAAAGCCCTGACCGTTTCGGTCAGGGCTTTAGTTGTAGTGCCAGGCGGCGGTTTAATCCAGATAATCTCGCAGCACCTGCGAACGCGACGGGTGGCGCAGCTTGGACATGGTCTTGGACTCGATTTGCCGGATGCGCTCTCGGGTGACGCCGTACACCTGGCCGATTTCGTCAAGCGTGCGGGGCATGCCGTCCGTCAGACCGAACCGCAGACGCACCACGCCGGCCTCGCGTTCCGAAAGCGTGTGCAGGACATCTTGCAGCTGATCCTGCAGGAGCGTGAACGACACTGCGTCCACCGCCACGACGGCTTCCGAGTCCTCGATGAAATCGCCCAGCTGGCTGTCGCCCTCGTCGCCAATGGTCTGGTCGAGCGAGATCGGCTCCCGCGCGTACTGCTGGATCTCGAGGACTTTCTCCTCGGTAATGTCCATTTCCTTTGCCAGCTCAAGCGGTGTGGGCTCGCGGCCAAGATCTTGCAGCAGCTCTCGCTGGATGCGCCCAAGCTTGTTAATGACCTCGACCATGTGCACCGGAATACGGATGGTGCGAGCCTGATCAGCCATTGCGCGGGTGATGGCCTGGCGGATCCACCACGTGGCGTACGTGGAGAACTTGTAGCCCTTGGAATAGTCGAATTTTTCCACTGCGCGAATCAGGCCCAAGTTGCCCTCTTGGATGAGGTCCAAGAAAGCCATGCCGCGACCGGTGTAGCGCTTCGCCAGCGACACCACGAGACGCAGGTTTGCCTCCAGCAGGTGGTTCTTCGCTTTGCGGCCGTCGCGGGCGACCGCCCGAAGATCTCGCTTGACGGCGGGCGTGAGCTTGGCGTCTTTATCGCCCTCGGCGGCCGCGCGCGCCATTTCGTCCAATCGGTACTGGGCGTAGAGTCCCGCCTCGATGCGTTTTGCCAGGGATACCTCCTGCTCGGCGTCGAGGAGGGCGACTTTGCCGATCTGCTTGAGGTATGCACGTACCGAGTCCGCCGAGGCAGTCAGTTGGGCATCTTTGCGTGCCTGGCGCAACGCCGCGGATTCCTCGATGTCCCAGACGGAGGCGCCTTCGTCTTCTTCTTCCTCGTCGTCGTCAGACTCGTCTTCGGCGCCGAGCTCGTCTTCGTCGTCATCCGAGACTTCGTCGCCAAGGGCGTCGTCGATATCCTCGTCGAAAGCGTCGTCTTCGTCGCCGATCTCCGGATCGTAATCCGGATCTTCGCGGTCTGCGTCGCGCTCGGTCGGCTCCTCGCCCGCGCCCAGCAGACCGGTTTCCAGCTCGTCGGCATCAGAAGTGGCCGGGCTTGCGGCCTTCGTGGCCTTCTTTGCGGTGGTCTTTCGGGCCGACTTCTTGGCTGTTTTCTTTGCGGTCTTCTTCGCCGTTTTTTTAACCGTCTTCTTTGCGGTCTTTTTCGCGGTTTTCTTCACGGTCTTTTTGGCCGTCTTTTTCGCGCCGGCTTTGGCAACGCTGCCTGCGCCACCGTCAGGAGTAACCTCAGTTACGCTGTCGGTGCTATTGCTTGAAGCTTCGCTGGCTACCACGTACGCCCTTTCGAATCATTGGACCTTACCACTGGCAACCCAGGGTACGTCTGCGTCCGAGAATTTTCAGAACGCCAATACTAACAGCCAGCCGCAGGCTATATTCCTTCTCCTCGCGCACTGGCTGCCCAACGGCAGCTACCGTACCGCAACGCTGGTAGAGGTTTACGGAGCGACATGGCTGTGCGCAGCCATGGCGGCGCCCACAATTCCTGCGTTGTTGCGCAACGCGGCCGGCACGACAGGGACATCGACGGTGAGCAGCGGCACCCACTGCTCGGCTACACCGGAAATGCCCCCGCCAACGACGAACGCGGACGGGTTCAACAAGCGGGCGTACTCGTGCAAGATTGTGTCCACGCGAGCAGCCCATTCCGCGAAACTCAGCTGCTCGCGGTCGCGCACTGCGGAGGACGCGAAGTGCTCCGCCTCCGCGCCGTCGATACGCATGTGCCCGAGCTCGGTGTTGGGAAAGAGCGTGCCGTCGCTAAAGAACGCGGAACCGATCCCGGTGCCGAAGGTAAGGAAGATAACTGCCCCGTTCCGGGCAGCCTCATCGCCGAATGCCACCTCTGCGATACCTGCAGCGTCCGCGTCGTTGAGCACTGATACCGGCGCGCCCCCAAGGGCCTGGGTAAATAGCTCATGGACGTCAAGACCCACCCAGGAATCGTCGATATTCGCAGCGGTGCGCGCAATCTGGCCTGTGATCACGGATGGCAGCGCGATACCGACGGGACCAACCCATGCGCACGATGCGACGATCTGTGCCACGGCGTGGGCAATTGCGGCCGGTGTCGCGGGCTGCGGCGTGGCAACCGTGGCGCGCTCGCCGACGAGCTCGCCCGTTGCCATGTCTACTACAGCGCCCTTGATGCCAGACCCGCCAATATCGATGCCGAATCCAAGAGCCGTTTCAGTCATGGCAGGAAGTGTACAAACGGTGCCGACACCTCGCGCCCGAAGCAGTCTTTTCAGTGCCTGAGCTGGGAAGGTGACAGGGCTATGTGTATCCCCTAGTATTCCGCTCAACTGACGACTTTCAGGCCCTTTCTGGGGCAATCACCTGAGCTGGAGGACACACCACCATGGCCACCGATTACGATGCGCCGCGCCGCCGGATGGACGACGAGATTGAGACCGATTCACTGGAAGGTCTCAAGGCCGCTGAGGTAGCTGGCAGCAGCATGGATGACGACGGTGAGATCGTCGAGCCAGTCGAGCCGCCGACCCAGGACCTTTCCGGCGAGGAGCTCAATGTGGAGGTCAAGCCGCGTCAGGACGACGAGTTCACCTGCGCGTCGTGCTTTCTAGTGCAGAAGAACAACCGCCTCGCATACATCGAGGACGACGGATCTAAGATCTGCCTCGACTGCGAGTAAGCAAGACGCCTATCGACGACCAAAGGGCGGCCCACCTGCAACGGTGGTGCCGCCCTTTGGTCGTAACAGAGCTGCGGCGTTACGCTGTTTCGCTACCGGGCGCAAACGCGGCGAGTACGTCTTCCGGGCGTTTCGCGGAGATGAGCCAGTAGGGGGTGGGGTCATCGGGGTCGTCCAGCACGATGAGAACGTGCTCGCTGACCCAAGGGCGCGACACCAGAAACGCCGCTGGATCTAACTGGCGTCCAAGCGCGTTTTGCCGGGCTGAGCCCGGGACCACCATCGAACGCGCGACGACCGTGTTGGGGAGGTTGGCATCGTCGACGCTCAACCACCGGGTGCCGTCCGGATCTCGCTCAACCGTCAGCGTGGTGCGTGAGAGCCACAGGAGGAACCAGGAAAAGAGTGCCCCAAACAGTACGAGCGGGCCGATGAACCACCAGATGTTGCGGTTCAGGGCGAATTGGCCCGCTAGCAGCAGCGTGAGTCCAGCAAGAGCCACCCACCAGTACCAGGGCACCCACTGACGCTCCGTGTATAGCACTTCAGCCGCCGCATTTAAGTTCGCTGCCTCCGCAGCGCCGGGGTTTGCAGGGGTCGACGCGGTTTCACTCACGACCCCTACAATAGGCGGGAGCGTCCCGCAGACATATTTGCGCGGGAGTCGCGGCCGAGACTGTGTCTAAGCGGTCACGTAGGGTGGACCGAGTGGAACAGCACAGTACTGAGCATGAAATGTCAGAGTGGGCCACGATCCCGCCGATTCAGGTGAAACGGCTTGACCCGGAACTGCCGTTGCCGAAGCGGGCCCATCCCGAGGACGCGGGCGCGGACCTGTACTCTGCGCAGGATCTCATTCTCCAACCCGGGGAGCGGGCACTGGTGCGCACAGGGGTGGCCATCGCGCTTCCAACCGGCACCGTCGGGCTGATCCACCCCCGTTCCGGAATGGCCGCAAAGCACGGCCTGAGCATCGTGAACACGCCGGGCACCATCGACGCGGGTTACCGGGGCGAGCTGATGGTGTGCCTGCTCAACACCGACCGCACTGAGGCTATCGAGATCACCCGCGGCATGCGCATCGCTCAGCTTGTTATCCAGCGCGTGGAGCTTGCGCAGTTCGAAGAGGTCGATCAATTGGACGAAACGGAGCGGGGATCCGGCGGGTACGGCTCCACTGGAACCCACTAGCGCGGGCTACAGTGTGTAACCGCAAACGCACGAATGACACGCAACTGCGACCACCAGTAAGGAAGTGACGCTCATGGCGTTCTGGCCGTTCGGAAAGAAGAAGCAGCAAGATGAAGCTGCCGCAGAATCCACACCGCTTGCCCCCACGACGGAGGGGCTGGCGGCGGAACCCGCTGGTGGCCCAGAAGCGGGCCGGGAGGTCGAAAGCTGGGCCGGCGCGGAGCTCGTCGAGAAGCAGGAGACTGCCTCGCTTCCGCTCGCCCCCGGCGTCGAAGTGCTGAACAATTACGACCCAGTGAATGGCTCGACCGGGCCGTTCGACGGCGACAACGTTGAGATAGAGGACTTCGACTTTTCCGATTTCTCCGACGTCACGCTCAATCTCGGCTCCGTCCGTGTTCCGCTGCCGAAGGAATCCCAGGTGCAGGTCGAGATGGGAGAGCAGGGGCCCAAAATGGTGCATGTAGTCACGCGCCACGGTCGCATCACGCCGGTTGCTTTCGCGGCCCCGCGAACCGGGGGGTTGTGGGAACAGTCCGCAGAGGAAATCATTCAGGGCATGCGCTCCGAGGGCATGCCGGTTGAGGTGCAGCAAGGCCCGTGGGGCAAGGAGATAGTCGGCACTGGTTCCAACGGGGTGATTCGCATCATCGGCGTGGAGGGTCCGCGCTGGCTGTACCGCGTGACGTTAGCGGCGCCGGCAGGTTCTGAACAGGCCCTCGCGGAAACCGGACGCGAAATAGTCGCGCGCTCGTTTGTGTACCGTGGCGAGGACCCGGTCCTGGCTGGCAACTCGCTGCAGGTGGTGCTCCCGGCCCAGTTGGCCCAGCAGGTGCAGGCAGCGGCTGAAGCGAGGGCCCGTCAGGCACAAGAGGCGGCGCAGGCTCCGGCGAACGGCAACCCCAATGCGCTCAGCGACGCGCTAAAGCAGATCATCGCCCAGAATGCGGACAACCAGCAGCAGCTACGCGACCAGCGCGTCAACGGCGCAAACACGGACGAGGGCGGCGCGTCTGCGTCGACAGCCAAATAGGTGGGTCAGTTCTCTAAGGGAGCAGCCTCCGCGCCTCTTGCACCAGGCCAGTCCGTGCGTTTGCGGGTCCGGGCCATGGCGCACGGGGGAGAGGGTATCGCTGACGCCCCCGACGGTCGCGTGGTGTTTGTCCGAGGCGGTGTGCCCGGTGATGTTGTGGACGCGACGCTCGCCAAGGTGAAGAAGCGGTGGGCAAGGGCGGATGCCGTCGAGGTGAGAGAGCCATCCCCGGACAGGGTGGAGCCGACGTGTCCGGCTGCCGCCGCCGGTGCGGGCTGCTGCGACTACTCCCACATCCGCCCGGATGCACAGGTGGGCTTCAAACGCGACATCCTGCTCGGCCAACTCGGGGCGCTCTCGGCACATTCGGGCGTTCTCGCCGGTTTCGATTTCGATCACCTGGAAGTGGCGCAACTTGACCCTCCTACGGGGTGGCGCACACGGGTTCGCCTCGGCATTGACAGCCGGGGAAGGGCGGGGATGCGTCGCGCTCGCTCTGCTGACGTGGTGGCAAGCTCCGTGTGCACCCAGCCGGTCCCGGGACTTCTTGACGGCATAGTCGGAGAGGACGCGCGCGCGTTCGCGCCAGGCGCAGAGCTCGTCGTCGCGCGGGACGCAAACGGGCAGCGCCATGTCGTTCAGACTCACGCGGCGCAGCGCGGGCGCCGGGTTGAGGCGGTGCAGCGGGTGCTTGAAGGCGACGGCAAAGTGGTCGAGCGGGTGCGCGGCTTCGACTTCATGTTCCCGCCCACGGCGTTTTGGCAGGCGCACGTGCGAGCACCCGAGGCGTACTCCGACACCATTGCTGACTGGGGCAGGGGAGAATACGCAACACCTGTTGGGTGGGACCTCTACGGCGGCGTCGGTGCGTTCGTCCCGGCCATCAGCGACGCGCTCGGCGGCGGCACCGTTGAGTCGGTGGACTACTCAGATGCAGCCGCGGCGCGGGAACAGCAGGTGACAGACGCTTTCAACGTTCGCATGCACCACGGCGACGTTGCATCCACGGTGAGCCAGCTGCCGAAGCCGGGTCTTGTAGTGCTGGACCCTCCCCGTGCAGGCGCAGGTCAAGATGTCGTGGACGCGATTGCAGACGCCGCGCCGCAACGCGTGATCCACGTCGGTTGCGACCCGGCGACGTTCGCGCGGGATCTCGCTGGCTTTGGCAATCGCGGTTATGCAGTGACGCGGCTTAAGCTCATCGACGCGTTCCCGAATACCCACCATTTCGAGGTCATTGCCGCGCTAGAACGCGCGTGACGTGCCGGATCGGGGCGCGGTGCCCGGCGTGTAGACTACTGAGAACGTTACGCCCGGGTGGCCTGCGCTACGCGGGCCCATTATTGCGAAGGAGTACGACAGGACCGTGGCACTGCTCGAGCACATCGCAACGCCGTCCGATGTCCGCAAGCTCTCTCCCGCGCAACTCGATGACCTGGCGGATGAGATCCGCGAGCTGCTGATCCAAAAAGTTTCAGCAACCGGCGGTCATCTTGGGCCGAATTTGGGCGTGGTTGAGCTGACCATCGCGTTGCACTACATCTTCAACTCGCCACACGACCCGATTATTTTCGACACCTCACACCAGTCGTACGTGCACAAGATCCTCACGGGCAGGGCTGGACAGTTCGACACCCTGCGAAAAAAAGACGGCCTGTCCGGCTACACCGCGCGCTGCGAGTCCGAGCACGACTGGACTGAGTCCTCCCATGCGAGCGCGTCGTTGTCGTACGCGGACGGTTTGGCGAAGGCGAAGGCGCTGACCGGCCGCGGCGAGGACAACGTGGTAGCGGTCGTCGGCGACGGCGCACTCACTGGCGGGATGTGCTGGGAGGCCCTGAACAACATCGCCGCAGCGAACCGCAATGTCGTCATCGTGGTCAACGATAACGGGCGGTCGTACTCGCCGACGATCGGAGGCTTCGCCGACAACCTAACCAAGCTGCGCGATCAGCTTGCGGCCATCCGGATGCAGCCGGCTTACGACGAAGTCATGGAATCGGGCAAGAAAACCCTGAAATCCATGGGGTGGGTCGGAGAGCGCACATTTGACGCGCTGCACGCTCTGAAAGAGGGCGTGAAATATCAGGTGGTGCCCACCGAGATGTTTCCGGAGCTGGGCATGAAGTACGTGGGCCCGGTCGAGGGCCACGACATCAAGAGCCTGCTCAACGCGTTCAAGTACGCGAAGCGTCACGACGGCCCGATCATCGTCCACGTAGTCACCGAGAAGGGCCATGGCTTCGCGCCCGCGGTCAACAACGTCGCCGACCAAATGCATTCCACTGGGGCAATCGATCCGGTGACGGGCAAGGCGCTGGCGAAGTCCGAACCGGGGTGGACTGCAGTGTTTACCGAGGAGCTGCTGCGGGCGGGGCATCAACGCAGCGACATCGTCGCCATCACTGCCGCGATGGCGGGCCCGACCGGTTTGCAGCCGTTTGCAGAGCAGTTTCCGGACCGATTTTTCGATGTCGGTATTGCGGAGCAGCACGCGGTGGCCTCCGCCTCCGGTATGGCACTGGGGGGTTTGCACCCCGTGGTGGCCCTTTACTCTACGTTCCTCAACCGCGCCTTCGACCAGCTGCTCATGGATGTCGGCCTTATCGGGCAGCCAGTCACCCTCGTCCTTGACCGAGCCGGAGTCACTGGCTCCGACGGCGCCAGCCATAACGGCGTGTGGGACATGGCCATCGCATCGATAGTGCCTGGGATCCGAATTGCCGCCCCCCGCGATACCTCGCGGTTACGCGAGGAGTTCGCGGAAGCGATCGCAGTTGACGACGGCCCTACAGTCGTACGCTTCCCCAAGGGCGCAGCCGGCCCAGACATCGACGCCGTGGAGCGGTTGGAAGGCGGCGTGGATGTCCTCGCTCGCCCCGGAGAGGAAGAGTCTGACGACTTCAACGTGCTCATTGTCGCTGTCGGCGCTTTCGCACAGTACGCGCTGGATGTTGCCGCGGCGGTGCGGGCAGATGGAATCCGCGCAACCGTGGTGGACCCCAGGTGGGTCATTCCAGTCTCGCCCAGCGTGATCGACGAGGCCGCGCAGGCCGACTTGGTAGTTGTCTACGAAGACGGCGTGGTGCGCGGCGGCGTCGGCTCCGCGGTCACCGAGGCCGTCGCCGCAGCGGAACTGGACGTGCCAGTGCGGCACCTCGCGTTCCCCGACGTTTTCCCGCTGCACGCGTCGCGCGGCGAGATTTTGGAACAGTACGGGCTGGATCCTGTCTCTGCCGCCGCGCAAGTGCGCGAGTGGGCACGCAGTTTGGCGGACTAGTCCGTCGCGGCCCTCTCGGCATGGGCGTCTGCCAGAATCGGCGCGGTGATGTCGACCTGCCACGGGCGCGCACCCGTTGTCCGTAGCGCACCGGCCGCCTGGTGCGTGTCCCACGCTGGGCCGTGCTCGGGTGAGTGCCACACCGCCTCGCGCAGGTGCGCCGGGCCGAGCAGGATGTCGGGCTGGATGTTCAGCGCTTCAGCAGTGGCCGCTATCTCCTGCCGGCACGTCTGTAGCATTTGCCACGATTCCGGGTAGTGCCGTTCCCAGCCCGACTTTGACGGAACCGCGTCGGTTCGCTGCGCGCCTCGCTGCGGCCACGTGGCGGGGTCGGAGGCAAGTGCCTCGTCCACGACGCTCAGCCAGCGTCGCGAGTCCCGGGGCGAGAACGTAACCCGTCCGGCGGCTTTGGAAAGCTCGTGGGGCGTAGCGGGTCGCGTGCGCGCGATGTCAAGGAGCGCCCGGTTGGACAACAGACGCCCGGGGGAGATGTCGCGCGCCTTCCCTAGCTCCTCGCGCGCCTGCCAGAGTTTCCGCGCCACCTGCAAGCTGGATTGCTCGCGCAGCGCGGCCAACCCCTTGAGGTCGCGCCACGTTTTCTCCGGCCGGGGTACAAGCGAGTGGGTTGCAATGAGATGCCTGAATTCTTGATGGGCCCAGCCCAGTTTGCCTTCAGCGTCGAGAAGCTCGGTGAGCGCCTCGGCTAACTCGTGGAGGTACTCAACATCCAGCGCCGCGTATTCCCGCCAAGGCTCGGGCAGAGGCGTGCGCGACCAATCTTCGTGGCCATGGCCCTTTTCCAGCTCCACGCCCACAAACCGCTCCACCATGGCGGCGAGGTTTGGCCGGCTGTAGCCTGCGAGGCGGGAGGCGAGCTCCGTGTCGAACAGCACGCCGGGGTGCAAGCCCAGCAGGGCGAGACTGCGCAGGTCCTCACCCGCAGCGTGGATGATCCACTCAGCGTCGTTGAGCACGGGCGCGAATGTTGACCGCGCAGCCTCGCGGTGTCCCTCGGGGGCGATGAGAAATGTCCCCGCCCCGCGGCGGCGCACCTGCACTAGAAAGGCGCGTTCGCCGTAGCGGAAGGAAGAGGCTCGTTCGGTATCCACCGCGAACGGGCCGCGGCCGCGCTCCAGAGCCTCCGCCGCGTGAACAAACGCGTCGGGGGTGTCTACAAGGCGATAGTCAATGCGGCCGCTCATACCCAGAAAATTTAGCGCGAGCCGAGCTGCGTCACACCTTCCGGTGGCAGGCCAGCAACGTGGGCGAGGACTTTCGAAAACGCTTCCACGTGGTGCTGCAAGTCCGTTCCCTCAGCAGTCCACGACGCGCGCATCTCCAACTGGTACGCGCGGGGAGGCCCGCCAATCTCGCCGAAACGCACAGACGCCGTGGATGTCACCGTGCCGCCGAGGTTGGTGTGGCTCGCTCCGGTCTCTGCCAGGGATTCGTTGAGCCACTGCCACGCCACGTCCGGAAGCAACGGGTCGGATGCGACGGCGTCGTCCATGTCGGCCTGGATGTAGGCCACCAAGCGCATTGAGCCTTCCCACGCCTCTTCGGCGGCGGGGGAGTGCAGGAGGATGAGGCGACCGAAGGCGTCACCCTCCGAATCCACAGGCATATCGTTTTCGTTAGCGTGCGCCACCTCGAGCCCCACGGCGTGGCTAAACGGTGCGGGGCGCTGGGGCGGGCGGATCGTGCCCAGCGTGATCTCGGGCCGGAGGCGCGCCGCGTGCATGGATTCAACGGCGGCACTGAATTCGGCCGGCCAGGAATCGTCGCGGGCGTGGTCGTCCCTGTTCTCGCCCGCCCCGTCGGCAGGCAATGTGGAGGTGGAGTCCGAGTTCATCACAGGCTCAAACGTATCCAGCAAGCGGCCACGTTGGGGGAGGCGCGCCGTGGGGGGCGGCCGCCGACGGCGTAGAGTGGAGTACGTCTTTCGTTTGATCTGCCGCATGGCAGGAAAGGGGTATTCATCATGGCCAAGCTCGACTTTGAGAAGCTCAACGCGACCCAGCGCTACCTGCAGTTCGCGGTGTTCCGCGCGGTACCCGGCGCACTCGGCACCGAGCGCGGGCAGCTTATCGACGAAGCTCGCGCCTTCTTCGCCGAGTTGGAACGGGAGGGCGTTGTGGCTATCCGCGGCATCTACGACAACACCGGTATCCGTGCAGATGCCGACTTCATGATTTGGTGGCACGCTGAGGAGTTTGAACACCTGCAGAAGGCGTTGGCAGACTTCCGCCGGGAGACCGCGCTTGGCCAAAAAGTGGAGCTGAGCTGGATTGGAAACGGTCTGCACCGCCCGGCGGAGTTCAATAAATCCCACCTGCCCAGCTTCATCATGGGCGAGGAGCCGGGCGACTGGATTACCGTGTACCCCTTCGTTCGTTCCTACGACTGGTACGTCATGGACCCGCAGGAGCGTCGCCGCATCCTTGCGGAGCACGGCATGGCCGCGCGCGATTTCGCCGACGTCCGCGCAAACACCGTCGAAGCGTTCACCCTGGGCGACTACGAATGGATGCTGGCGTTCGAGGCTCCGACACTGGAGCGGATTGAATTGCTGATGAAGACGATGCGCTACACAGAGGCCCGTCTCCATGTACGGGAAGAGATCCCGTTCCAGACTGGGCGCCGGGTCAGCGACATCGCGGAGATCATCGAGGTCCTGCCGTAGGTAACGTCGTCAAGCGGCTGCTTACGCCTCGTCGAGGGTGAGCGAGATGGAGTTAATGCAGTACCGCAGGTCGGTGGGGGTGTCGAAACCCTCGCCGGCGAAGACGTGGCCGAGGTGCGAACCGCAGTTGGCACAGAGCACCTCGGTGCGGATCATGCCCAGTGAGGTGTCCTCGCGCTCGATGATGGCGTCGCCTGCGAGCGGCGAGAAAAATGCAGGCCAGCCGCAGTGGGCGTCGAACTTCTCCGTGGAACGGAACAGCTCGGCTCCGCAGGCGCGGCAGCGGTAGACACCCTCGGTTGTGGTGTCGGTGTATTCGCCGATTCCGGGAGCCTCAGTGCCTGCTTCGCGCAGCACGCGGAACTCCTCCGGCGAGAGCTTTTCGCGCCACTGTGCCTCGGTAAAATCCTTGTAGTTCGGGGTCTGCTCGGTCATCGCACAGTCCTTTCCGTCCTGGTCGTTGATGTATCACGCTTGTGTGTTCTCGACAATACCCACGCCGCGCAGGAAACGATGAAAACGGCCCATCCGAGGGTAGGCAGATACGTGTTGAGCCAGCCTCCGAAGAGCGAGTGGTTGTCGCTGACCCAATCCAACGGGGACAGGCACAGCGCGGCGCCAAGCCACGCGGCCCACGACCGCATCGGACTGTCTTTGTGAAAGATGGTAAATAACGCCGGAAATAACATCATCGAGTAGTACGCCTGTCCGAGCGATGACAGGAGGCACACGCCGGCGAGCAGCACACCCGAACCGGCCGCGAAGTAGAGCAGCTCGTCCGTTTGGCGCCAGCGCGCGAGACCGAGAACTGCCCCGGCCACGGCAGCAGCCAGAAGCGACCACAAGACGGCCTGCGACCACGGTGGCATGCCGAAGTAGACGGCGAAGCCTGGCAGGGACGAATTGGCGTAGTCGCGCGTGATGCGGAGATACGGCACGACGACGTCGAGGTAATCGCGGGCGCCGGGAGTCAGCGGCCACGCAGCAAGGTTCATCGCTACCGGGACACCGAGAGCACCGAGCGCAGGTCGCCAGCGCAGCTGTAGCAGCGGCAACACCAGCAGCGGCGCGAACATCGGCTTGACTAAGATGGCCAAACCCAGCACCACGCCCGCGGCTATGTCGCGGCGGGCAAGTAGTAAGGCGATGAACGCTACCAGCGCAAGCAGGAGGACGCCGTTGATGTTGGAAAACACCAGTGTGTTGGTCACGGCTTCTGTGCAAAACGCCAGCGCGATAGCGACGGGAAATACAGGGCCGGGCAGCGGGCGGCCTGCGATTTTGGTCAGCCAGGCCAGAGCGGCGACAATGCACGCCGCGTTCACCGCGATGAACAGCGGGCGCGCCAGATTGATGTCCGAGATTAACCCCAATGGCGACAGCAACAGTGTCGCACCCGGGTTATACAAGTAGTGCGGATTGACGTGGCTGTAGACCTCATCGTACACCGGCACCCGGTCGATGAAGCGGCGGGTGGCGGACCACACCGTGGTGAAATCGTCTGTCACCGATCCCGCACGCGCGAGGATGAATAGCCGGTGCAGGACCAGAAGCACCGCGACAGGCCATGCGGCAGCCGCAATCGCGGGTGCGAGGCGTGTGCGCTCATCGGCCGACTGGGCCTGCGCTGCGGTTGACTCGGCCTCGGGTACTTCACGGACGCTTCGTGGCGGCGGGGTAGCAATCACGCGCCTAACCGTACCGCCCGCAGTGTCGTTAGCGTTCTCGCACGCTCCGGTAACGGAGGAAGAGCATCGAGTCGTTGTCGTCCTCAGCTGAGAGCGCAGCCTCCAGAAAGTAGCGCTGGTAGAAGGAGGGCTGACGATCGACCTGCGCGAGACCCCAAGGGCCGTCGTCGGCGCTTACGGACGGATCAAGAGTGACATGGCAAACGTCGAGTAGATCGTGACTGATGAGATCCGCGTACACACTCGGCCCGCCCTCGCAAGCTATACGGTGAAAACCCTCCCGGTGAAGTGCTCCAATTACTTCTGGGGCGGAGCCGGACCCAGTAGAAACGAATTTCACGCTGGCAGCTTGGAGGGCGGCGCGTTTGGGAGCGAGAGCGACGTCGTCAAGCGATTGCTGCGGGCAGGCGATGAGCGCGTCGCCGCCTGAGAACACCCCGAGCGAAGGGTCGATGCTGAGTGAGCGGGTGAGCAAGGCTATCGGCGTCTCGGCGGGGCCGTAGCCTTCGGCGGCGGCAGTAGAAGCGGAGACCAGCACGACGTCCGCCCATGCGCGTAGCTCCTGCAGAAACGAGGAATCAAGGTCGTTGCCGAGTGCGCTGGAGGTGCCGTGCCGGCCGAACGCGCCAAATAGCGTCATGACCATCGCCGCACGGGTTTCGCACTGACCGGGCGCTCGCACGGGGCCGAGAATGTCCTTTGTGGTGATCATGCGCAAAAGATTAACCCCGGGCGAGCCGGGGTTTGAATGGAGCGGATGACGAGACTCGAACTCGCGACCCTCACCTTGGCAAGGTGATGCGCTACCAACTGCGCTACATCCGCAGTGCAAACGTTCGTCTGCACAGGAATCCAGCAAGGATTCCTGTGCGCGATACTGGGATCGAACCAGTGACCCCTACCGTGTCGAGGTAGTGCTCTACCGCTGAGCTAATCGCGCGAGGCTAGTTAAGCGTGGAGGTGGATACGGGAATCGAACCCGTGTACACGGTTTTGCAGACCGTTGCCTAACCACTCGACCAATCCACCGTGGAGTTACCTCCGAAGTATTCGGTGATACCCCCGAAGTACTTGGAGCGGATGACGAGACTCGAACTCGCGACCCTCACCTTGGCAAGGTGATGCGCTACCAACTGCGCTACATCCGCATTACTATTCAGTTTGCGAGGGTGTAACCCTCCGTGCGCGATACTGGGATCGAACCAGTGACCCCTACCGTGTCGAGGTAGTGCTCTACCGCTGAGCTAATCGCGCTCGCGTTCCCGCTGGGAACTGGAGCGGATGACGAGACTCGAACTCGCGACCCTCACCTTGGCAAGGTGATGCGCTACCAACTGCGCTACATCCGCACGCTTTCCACGCTGTCTGCGTTGAATGCGAGAACACACTTTATCCTCACCACGCCCGTCCCTACAAATCGCGACGTCATCACCCCTTTCCTCCCACTTCTTTTAAATCGCATCGTTGTCATTCCGGTGGCGGGTGGAGGTGCTTTTGTCATGCGGCTGCCGCGGCTTACTTATCTCGGTTCAATTGGTGTAATGACCAGCGGATTCGGTTCTTTCGGGCGCGGCGTGTAGTGTTTCACCTCGTTCGGTCCTATGGCTCAGTGGAAGAGCGTTCCGTTCACACCGGAAAGGTCGCTGGTTCGATCCCAGCTAGGACCACAAGTTAAACCCCTGGAAACAGGGGTTTTAAAATTTTCTATCTGGGCGAGGGCTGAGCGCGCTGAGCATGGCGTTTCCTGACATTCCCAGGTATCCTAAGGGTGAGCGCGTTGAAGATTGCCGCGGCGTGATAACCCCTCCACATGACTAGGCAATTAGAGCGAGACTGGGACGTCAGACACGGGACGTCTAGTGACTTCAGGAGCCATTACTGGCTCGTGTAACGGAGCGGGCCCGCCTAACTCACTCGAGGGGATGATCTGGGCTTAATCCCGAGCTTGCCGGGCTTCCCCGAGGCCGGGGCACCGATAGGTCCCTGTAGGACCACCTTGACAAGTGGGCAGCTACAGGAGGTATATCACTATGGCTACTGCCACCCCCATTTTTCCCTTGCTCACCGCTGGCGACCTGCTCAGGACCTTTAGTCGTGAAGACGTGTGAACGTGTGGGCATCTCTACCCGCACCGTTGACCGCCTGCTCACCCGGGGTGAGCTAAAGACCGTTCCCGGCGCCCGGGACAATGGACGCACTGCGCTCATTACGGCTGCATCGTTGTATGACTACATCTACGGCGGTGAGTGGTAACCATGACTGTATGGGAAAACCCCGCCGTGTTGGACCATGACGGGGCTGACAACGAAACCGCTTCACAAAAAATAAACGTACCCCCGCCCGGGGGCGCTCGGGGGAATCGCTACGAGGGCGGGGATACGTGAGTGACCATATCCTCGACACTCTGGTGGCGCATTTCCTGCACCGGGAAGTGCACACTGAGCTGTCACAAAGAGCGTTGCTCGTGCGGACAGGCCGTGGATAGTCCGAAAATAGTGCTGAAAAATGTCACTCTCGCGGACTGACAGGATTGTGTCTGGAAAACGGTGCCTGTGGTGGTGCAGTCTATTGGCTGTCCCGGAGTGCACCACATGGTGCCGGATTAGGGCCTGTTTCAGGCACACTTTTCTGTCAATCTCGCGAATGGCAACCCCTGGGTGTTTAGACCACGTGTTTAGTAACGGTGTGGTGAGTATCGGGTAACGCCCGGGTGAGTATCGAGTAACACCCGGGCGTTTTGGGGTTTCGGCGGGGTTATGGGGCCAGTCGCATGTTGGTGCCTTCGAGTGTGATGATTTCGGCGCCGGCGACGAGTCGGTTGAGGATGGATTCGGCGATGACGGCATCGGGGATGGATTTGTACCACTCGTCGGGTGTGAACTGGGATGTCACGATGGTGGATCCGCGGGGTTCGCGCTCTGCGAGGATGTTGAGCAGTTGGTGTGCGGTGACGGCATCGATTGGGGTGGTCAGGAAGTCGTCGAGGACTAACACGTCTGTGTGGTGGAGGTCTTCGAGGAATGTGATGCGGGCTGGGTCGTCGTGTTTGAGCACGGCGAGGTGGTTGGCAAGTGTGTCGGTGCGGAAGAAGCGTGCGGAGTAGTCGTTTCGGCACGCCGCGGTGAGTAGTGCTTGGGCGAG
This sequence comes from Corynebacterium ureicelerivorans, assembly GCF_000747315.1. Classification (NCBI taxonomy): domain Bacteria; kingdom Bacillati; phylum Actinomycetota; class Actinomycetes; order Mycobacteriales; family Corynebacteriaceae; genus Corynebacterium; species Corynebacterium ureicelerivorans. Next base: position 1,347,258 of record NZ_CP009215.1, on the reverse strand, counting down.
GTAGGTTTTGCCGACGGAGGATTTGCCCAGGATGACAATGTTTTGTGCGCTTTGGCACCATTGGCAGTGAGCGAGTCGGGTGATTTGCTCTTTGTTGATGGTGCGGCCGGGCGTGTAGGTGATGTCTTCGATACAAGCATCGGGATTTGGCGATCGGGATGCTTTGAGCAGTTTGTTGACTCGCCTCTCACGCTTGGCCGCTACCTCTTTGTCGAGTGCGTAGAGCACCTTGTCGGAAAAGCTCCAATCGTCGAAGGCGGGATCGGCGGCGATGTCGATGACGCTTTGTCCGAAGGCGGTCATGCGCAGGTCGGTAAAGACCGGCAGGACTGATTCATCGAGGAAGCGGGCAGATGCTGATGCTGGCTGTGGGTGGGGCATGGGTTATGCAGATCCCTTCTTGGTGAGGTTTTCGAGGCTGAACTGGGCAGCACCACCGAGGTAGGCGCCGCGGGTGTCACGCGCTGTCGGCGCAGGCGCGCCGTCAGCGGGTCTGCCGGTTGGTTGATCGGTTGGCAGGTCAGTGCCTGTAGGCCGTGTGGAGGTGTCTTTGCGCACGGCGGCCATCATGTTTTTCACCGCGGTATACGACACAGCACGCCTAGCACCGTCGGTGGACACCAACCGCCTGCAGGCTTCTTCGAGGATTGGCTTGTTGGTGTGTTTGCCCATGCTGAGCACGTTGCGGCACGCTTGGTACGCCTGGGCAGGGATCGCTTTGGCTTCGATGAGCTCGGCAATCACCTGGCGGGTGGCCGGCCCGATCTTGGCGGCTTCGCGCAGGAAGTACTCGCTTGTCCACAACCCACGGGTGTCACCCATGTTCGCCGGGATGTGGTCGGTGTCGGTGACATACACCCCGCGGGCACGTGCGAGTTGGTGGGTGGCCACACGCTGCCCGGCGTCGAAGACGGCGAGACTGTCACCGGTGATACGCACATCCACGGTGCGGCCCACCAGCTGGTTGGGCACCGAGTAATGCGCGTTGTGCACTCTGATGTGGAAGTTCGGCGCGACTTTGGCGCGTTTCCATTCGGTACGCTGCCACGGCGTTTCAGGCAGCGCGGTGAGCACGTCGCGTTCGAACTGATCAAACAATGCGCGCCTGCTCGTCGCATTGCCGCGAAACGGTTCGGCAGCGTTGATCCCATCGACTAGGACGGTGATTTTTGCGTTGAGCTCGTCTATTCCGGCGCACTGGTGGCCATCGAGTGCGTGGATAACGTTCTGGGTGACAATCTTGACTGCAGCTTCAACGCTGGCCTTATCCTTGGGACGTTTCGCCCGAGCCGGCAACGCGGCGGTGTTGTAGTGCTCCAAAAACTCCTCGTAGGTGGAGTTGACCCGGCGATTCCTGTCCGCGGCACTGATCGCATTCGAAGCCGTTGAGGCATTATCCGGCACGATGACCTCGGCAACCCCGCCGAAGTACTCGAACGCGCGGATATGAGCTGCAAGCCACGCGTCCTGGCGCTCATCCGCGCACGCGCAGGCGAACACCATCCCTGAATACGGCAGCGAGGCGACAAAGATACTGACCTTCAAGCCTTGCCCGCCGGTGGGGTCAAACAACCGCATCTTCGTGCCTGCCCAGTCCACCTGCATCGTATGGCCTGGGAGATGGGTGATTCTGGCGGTCAGCCCGGCTGCATCGACGTGTTGAGCCACAAGTTGGCGAAACCGCTCGTAGCTGTAGTACCGCTGGCCTGTGCCCGCAGGCTGTGCGGTGTAGCGGCCCCACAGCACCTGCAGGGTCACCTTGTTGCGCCCGGTGCGCGCCTTGGCGACAGCGTCGAAATCGATCGGGACGAAATCCCCCTGAGCATGGCTGCGCCCGTCGACGAACCAGTCCGCCAGCTCATGATCCGCAACCCCACGAAGTTGCTCACGGGTTGTGATGTTGTGTTCCACCAGCGCATCGCGAGCCTTTTGCACGGTGGTGTGCGAGCACCGCGAACTCGAACAGATTTGACGGACAGACCAGCCTTTGAGCACTTGATCCATTACCGCCCGGTAGTCAGTCACAATCAGACTCCTCTGGTAACGCCGCGTGCCCTGAAGTCACGCGGTCACCAGAATCCTCCCCCGGACTGTTACTGGATGCTCACCAATGCGTTACTCGATACTCACCACGGTGTTACTAGATACGACCGCGCAACACCCTGGGCCGACGACTGGGCGCCAGGACAGAGGAAAGGTTCGAGCTAACTTTTCGTGACTTCTATCGGAGGAAGCGCGAATCGGATAGCTTGAGAAGGAATGTCGCTGGGTGCCTAGGGGTTATGAGCGGGGCTTAGTAGTTCGTGAAGATCCTTGAATCTCCGCCTTCGTACCTGTGCGATTTAAAATCCCGAACTTCTGAATTTAGGACAAAGCATGGAACGTGACGCCATAACCCAGTACACCGTCCTGGGCACCCTGGTAGATCGAGCGGTTTGCATGCCCTACGCCAGACCTCAAGTGCTGCGGGAAGGCCGACGTCGCCGTCAGAAGCTTGACGGCAGTTGGGAGACTATGACTTCAGTCCAAGAAGATGTTGCCCTCGCCGCAGACTTCATCGTCCGTTCACTCCAATCCCCAGCAGCACAGAAAAGATGGTCTCCAGCCGAACTTGCGCTGGACGCGGGAGGGCCCTGGGGGCGAAAACTCGCAATATTTTCTTCCATCTTCAAGAGGCTGAACGAGAATGGGTACTTGATCGTCTACCACCTACTGCGGCAACTGCGGCATCAGCTGTTGAAAGCGGGTCCATCATGAATGATTGGTCTTGGCTATGGTCGCAGCCCACTCTCGCCGCACCTGGGAAGCTGCGGCCTAGGTTTAGGATCCCCGATCTGATTGGAGGGGTGGATTGGAAGAAATGCGACATCGTCGACCTTAAGACGACGATTCAACCCGATCTTCGCGCTGCCGGGACAAAGATGGGGGAACGGGGTCAATTCGAAAAGTGGAAAGAAATCCTTTCAGCTATGCGTTTCAAGCCCAGAAATTCCTCGGTAATAGTCGTGTCAAGCCTCGAAGACGACTATGAATGGGTCGAATTCTAGCGGTTTTACCATTTCGTGGTAAAGCTGCAAAGGTGAGCAAGGTGCGCCAAATTGCCGTTATCGGTTCTCTGTCTGGATGTAGCATCAGCCACGGCGGGACCAGGGCCAAAGGGGGTAGGGCCTCAGTTCAGCGAATAAACGGTGCAGGACACTAGCACAGCAGTAGCACTTAGGTAGGGTGGCTGTAGGCGCGGTGTTATCTGTGGACAGCCTCTATTTGTACTTAACCGCTCAACACCGGAGGATGATCGCGAACTCTGGCTACCGTTGATCGGGCGATATGCGCCCGTGACAGATGATTTAACGCACAGATAAATTTCTGTGTGAAACAGGCAGTACCATAATGGCATGGAGCTCTCGTTTCATCCCATCACCGACCCCATGACATTTTCGCAGAACATCGCTGGTGATTATGAGTTCAACCAGCATTGGTTGGGCACATACCGGTTAGCTGAGGACTACAAATGGTACGAGGTGCGCGATGGCGGTGAACAAGTTGCGCTGCTGGAGTTGGATTTCAAACCCGACCGAAGTTACTGGGGTGGGACCCACTACCCCCTGCCAATGGATGGCCCCGACGTGATCGAGATTCAGTTCATCGACGTTAGGCACACTCATCGGGGTCGTGGCATAGGAACAGCAATCGTTCACTGGGTGGCAGAGCGGTATCCACAGCGCCAAATGCTCGCGCTGGCTGAAGCATCGGACGGATTCTGGCAATCCTTAGGGTGGGAGTTAATCGCGCCTGATGACGGTAGATCCCGTCCGATGTACACTTCGCCGCTGTAACACCGAGATGAGCTAGCCAACCCATGAGCAGGGACAAGATAGCGGACACATTTCAATTAGGTTTCACTTTGGCACAGTCATCACATGGTACCAAGAACCCCTAGGGCCTCTAGCCCTCAGTGCTCTTGAGAAGGCCCGTCGCTAACTGGAGCCCAATCACCTGGTCAATAGTGCTGCTCAGCTTACGGACATTTCGAAGTTGCCCAGCGTATTGTTTCACCTGAGTCTTAAGTCTGTCGACGTCTAGTTGCGTCCGCTCGGTTGGATCTAATTTGTCCACTTTTGAATCAATGAGCTGATCTGCGATTAAAATCACTTCTTTGAGACTCAAGGGATGAAACTCAATAAATGCATTAAACCTAGAGTAAAGCGCTTCTCCCAAGGCCTTCTTCACCTCCTCCTCGGAACCATAATTCGACGTGCAGATGATGAGTGGGCTTCTCACCTTCGTGCGATAGTTCTTGTCCTCCAAAACGCCCTCGTCAAACAATTCGTAAAAGGCGCTGTGGAAGACTGGACTTGCCTTATCGAACTCATCGAACAGGATCACGTTAGACTCTCGCTCCATTAAGTCACGTGCGAGTGACGGTTCTTGGTGGCTTCCTCCGAACACGTAGGAGGCAAACTTTTCGCTATGAAGCATGGAGAATTGCTTACGGAAAAGATCTCCGCCAGTAAGCTTGCTGATGAACTTGGCGGTCTCAGTTTTGCCAACACCCGACGGACCATAAAACATCACGACTACCGGCTCGTTCGCTTTTTGGCTAGCTAACGGATACATAGCGGCCAAAAGTTCATTTTTTACAGAACCTTGCCCAACCAAGTGTTCATTAAAGCCGTCGTAAAAGTCCCGAAGAACTTGGGGATTAAATGCACCGTACTCGTAGGGGATCTCGGTCACTTCCGCAATGCGCTGAACATGAGAGCGGACCACTTGTGGGGGATTGTTTAAGTAAAGGTTCTTGGGGTCGATGGACCGAATTAGACCGCCGAAATTGGAAATCGTTGCCTCAACCAAGCTTGCGTAATCACCAGAGTTGACGACGACATGCTCGGGCCCTTCGACAGGGTCCTGTTCCTCGATAGGCGGCGCACCACGTTGCACTATTATGTGCTCCCGCGCTCTACTGTCTCGTTCGTAGACAATGTCTAAAAATGGCTCTGAATCGATTTGGTTGGTCAGTCCTTCAAACCACGAGGGGGGACCATAATAGATTTCCGCCTTCATGCTGCGGCTCACTCCGTCACCTTGCCTTCAACTGCAGCAAGAACTACATCGAAAACCGGTAGATTTACGTCCTCCTTGGAACCCGGATCTGCATGCACAGAATCCTGAATTAGATCTTCTAGTTTCGGAGCGCCCGTTGCGCCTTGGGCCATTTCGGACTTAATGTTCAGGCTGGCCTCTGTGGTTCGTCCGACTTCAATACCATGGAACACTAAGTTCATCCGGGTTAAATCCGATAAACCATAGTTGTTTCGAAAGGCGCGAATATTAAATCGGAGTACAACCTTCCTACCATTGACGCTCTCGCCAAGCAGCTCGTAGTACCCCTTGGCTTTCTCTAGAGCCTCATCCATTCGTGCGATATCGAAGTCTGCATCCTCAGTACGAGCAGCAATCATAAATGGGGTGTAAATTTTCATGAATGCCATCGATTCCTGAGCCGCGAAAACACTATAACCTTCGAGTTTGCTAATCTTCGCGTCCTCACCTGCGGATTTTAGATAGTCAGTGAGGATGGTGTTAGCCAGCGTTTTGCTAAGAATACTCTCGCCCGCAATAGAGGCTTCCGCGCCAGCCCCCAGATCAGCAGAGCCTCGCAGAAAAGGCAGCCAACTCAGCTTCGCGCTGAGTTTTGCATCGACGGCTGCGTGAGCTTCTGTGGTTCGGTCGCGAATATCTTCTTTAGTTGTAGAGAGAGTACCTCCTGCAATGATGTCCAAATAGTCGGACGCGGTCTCCTGGTCGAAATAGACAACCTTTACGATTTCGTGGCTCTCACTCTTTTTACCTGCCATTTGCTCTCCTGCGGATGAAAGGTAGTCTTTCATATAGCTATAAATTATTAATGCAGAGGATCTGAGCCACAAGACTACAGTCCCTAGAAGTGCTTCGTTAGCTCTGGCGGCGGGGTGTCCGCAGGGGTAGATCTACCCCTATGAGGAAAGATGAGATTGGGCGGGTGCACGGGGCACTCAACAGAAAAAGAAACTCGCCCAGCGCCTGGCTCGCCACCAGCACAAGGTGGCACTGCAGCGCCAGGGGTTCCTCCATAAGCTGACCTCCTTCCTGGCGGATGGGTTCGCGGCCATTGGGATCGAAGATCTCAACGTGTCAGGCATGACCTCCTCAGGCCGCGGCACCGTAGACACCCCAGGTAAGAACGTGAAGCAGAAGGCCGGCCTCAACCGGGCTATCCTGGACGCCTCATTCGGTAAGTTCCGCTGTCAACTCGAATATAAGGGCGCAGAACGCGGCGTTGCGCTTGTTGCGGTCGGCCAGTTTTTCTCGTCGTCGCAGATCTGCTCAGTATGTGGCTCAAAAACCAAGATGCCATTCACCAAGCGGGTCTACGACTGCAAGCAGTGCGGGATGCTGCTCGACCGTGACGTCAACGCCGCGATCAACATCCTGCGTGAGGCCATCCGCCAGGCGAAGGCCAACCGTGAAGACAATTCCGCCCCGGAGGGGGCAGAGTCTAAATGGCCGTGGAGTTCACAGCGCATCAGGCCCGATCATGTGGCGGGGATGGGGTGTGGGTGCAGAAGAGGCAGGGCCCACGTGGTCACAGCAGTCGAGCAATCGGCTGCTCATTCCTTATTGCCTGCGGGTTCAAAGTAAGCAGAGACGCGCAGACCAGGCACGATATGCGCCGGTCATCAAGGGCTCTCTCCCCGTACGCAGGGACGATCCCAACATGCTCAGCGGGTAGAAGATGCGGATGACATTGTAGCCCCGTGCGCATGCACATCTCCGGAAAAGCCAGGCATGAAATGTGCCGACGAGTTTTCTCCCCGTTCCTAAAAACGCTTCGTTAGATTTTATAATGAGGTATTCGCGGCAGTAGAGCCTCTCGTATGGGAACCGACCGGACTGAGAAGGTGAGTGGGCCAAGTCGCATTGCACCTGGAGGACCTGATGCTCGGGTTGGTGCAATTCGATCGTTCATAAGAGCCGGCCTTAGTGTGATCATCGGCAATGTTTGTCCTCGGGCAACGCCTGGCTGGGGACGGAGCCAAAGCCCCGGAGATAGCGCGAGTTTCTAAGCTATCTTGGGAAGCTGAAGACTGTTGTCATCCATCTGCTGGGGCGGTGTCCTCCTACCACCGCCCAGGGGCACCTCACGAAGTAGTGCTAGTCGGTAACCGGCAAGGCATTATTCAAGCCCGCTGAATTTTATAGATTGAACGGCTATTTTGATTTGCTCAATTTTTTTATCAATTAGCGCAATCTGTTCACGTGCTTCAGTAAAATTAGATTCAGCTTCTGAAGATGAAATCTTGTGCCGCAGGGATTCAAGATCGCTGATAACTAGGTGAATGTTCTTTTTGAGCTCTCGAACCATGTCGCCCAAGCCCGCTCTTATCGGACCTCTCATCGCCTCATCGACTTCTGCCCTCAATTTCTCGATCGTCTGAATGGATGTGTCGATTCCATTAATTTCCTCTTCGAACTCAGATCCCAATACAGAATTGGTAACTTTCCGAATATTTATTCTCTTTTGGAAAGCCGAAATGCCGCCCGTCGAGTCGCCGGCAAAAGTATATGCATAATCTTTAACAAACATACATGTAACTAGCACCGCGAAAATTGACGCAAGAAGAATGACAATTCTCCAAGGATTCGGGCCATACTTCACACTGAGAATAAGGGCAGCAAAGCCAAAACTGGTTCCCACTATGGCTGTGCGGACTTCCTGTGAACCATCGGTCGTCGGGATCGGAGTTCGAGGATGAGTTATCCGCCGGAGGTACGGCAGCGTGCCGTTGAGCTTTCGGGGCAGGGGCTTGCTGCTTCGCAGGTTCGTGCGCAGTTGATTCGGGAGGAATGTAGGTCTGTTCCTTCTACCGCTTCAATTTCGGGATGGGCACGCAACGCCCGTCATGGCAGCGGGGTCGATAAAGGTTGGCGTTCTGCCGAGTTGATTGCTGAGGTCGTCCGGGCGAATGTGACAACGTCGGCATCCACCCGCGAGATTGGATGGCGTTTTCGGGTCGCTGCGAGTTCCGTGGCGGCGTGGACGCACAAGTTCGCTCCGGATGCGGGTTCGCGGCGTGGGATGACACCGCAGAAGATAGAACAGGCGACACTGGCGCGTGTGAAAGAACACCACGAAGCCCAAAAACGCAAGCGCAAGAAGGCCGAAACACAACGTCAATCACAACGCGCCCCGCGCGGTGAGAGTGCACATTCACGCAACCATGAGCAGCCAACAGCTCCGTTTGATGAGGCAGCGTTGCCGGATGACGTTGAGACCCTCAAAGACCTGTTGCGTCAAGAGCGGTTTATGCGTCTGGCGGATAAAGCGCTGTTTGAGGCGGTGATGGAATCTGAGGGAAAAGCGCAAACCCGGAGACGCTCGATAGCGTGGTCGTCGCTACGGCTGTCAGACGACTCCGGGACGTCGGATACCAAGTAACGCGTTGCTGCGCCTACTACGGATTGAAATACAACACCTACAAGTCGGCATGCAGGCGGTTAAAACACCCTCTAGTCGACCGAAAAGGCCAGGCCAAGGCAATGGTTACCGCCGCCTGTGAGGGCAACCGCATGGTCTACGGCTACCGCCGCGTGAGTGAAGTGTGCAAAGCGAACGGTCTGTCGCTGGGGGAAAAATCGATTCGTACGATCATGCGCGAAGAACACCTGCAGCCGAAGATGAAACGCACGAAGCGCTACAGCTCGTACAAGGGCGAAACTGCGCATCGCCCAGCAAATCGATGTCTGGTTGGAGACATCGACACTGTCACCAAAAATGGCACCCACGTTTCGCAAAGATATCGTTCGCAGGCGGATCGTCGCAGGCAGGCGGGCAGGAAGGATCTGGTACACGATTTCTATGCCGATGCGCCAAACCAAAGACTCGGCACCGACATCACCGAGTTTCAATGCGCTGACGGCAAAGTCTTTTTTAGCCCGCTGATCGACTTCCACGACAACATGCCCATCGCGTATACCTGCGCAACGCGACCAGCGGCGTTGCTGACCAACACGATGCTTGAAGCTGGGCTCGAGCAAATACAACCAGGCCAACGCCCCGAACTGCACACCGACCGTGGCTGGCACTACCGCCACATCGATTGGGTTGACCGACTGACTGATATCAGTCACGACAAGCAACAATGCACACATTGCACAGACGAGAACCCGTGCGATAACGCCTGGTTGATGGTGCCGTCCCTATCCCGGCTCGGCAACAGCGGCGACAACGCCCGAGTAGAAGGGTTCTTCGGCACCATCAAGCGCGAACTTCACGCCAGTGGAATTCGCCCCGAAAAGCACACAACCGAGGAGTTTATGAAGTATCTTGACGATTATCTGGACTGGTTCGTCTTTGACAGACTCACCACCGGACCAGACGGGCAATACACAACCCTGGCTAAACAACGAAACATAGCCAAAACCACCTAGCCAACAACACAACGGCCACCAGTGTGGTTCACAGGAAGTCCGCAGACCCCTATCAGGAACCCGCTCTGAACAAATTCTTTACGGGTTCCCCCTTCCATTAAGGCGAGAATGTCAATTTCGGCAGGTCGGAACTTATACTTACCTGAGTAAAACTGATAATAAATTCTTGTTCTTTCGCAATAGGCCCTGATTGTAGTTCTGATTAAATTCAGTCCGAAAATAATTGTGCCGATAACAGCGAATGTGAGGCCAAGAAGCGAGTTATGCTCGCCTGATGCGGAGTAAAGGGCCAGTATCACCAAAAGGGGCCAAACCAGGATGGGAGAAAGGTACCAAAGAGGAACTTCTTGTCGAGCTATGAGTCTTGCCTGGTTTTGAACCAGCTTCTTTTCCAGCGCTTCACGTCTGGGCCCTTCCTGTTCCTGCTGGAGGGAAGCTTGTAACCACTCAATATTGTTTTTCGCACGAGCGGAACTCGACATTTGCTCAATACCGGCGAGAATTGCAATAAGTGCGGATCCGCCGGAAAGAATTGCTGCACTCGTTCTCCAAGCACTAGCGTCGAGCTGCACGAAGTCCATCATTTTCCCTCACTCTGTTAGTAGCAGGCCCCTTGTCGCGAGCAACCTCAGATGATCCTGATGATATGGGGTGCTCCACAACCGGCTTTCGCCTCCGGGGCCTAGAATCTGGGAGGCATTATCTTATAGTCGCAGTGGTGAGCGGGGAGCACGGCGATACCCTGTTGCCTTATTACGTGCCTTGATTAGGGTTTGCCTCTTTGGCACAGCCGTTCACGGTTGTAGAATGGGCGGCAGAGCGACGAATTATACGACACCCACGAAGAAGCGTGTGGTGATCACTCTCCTACGAATCCAGAGTAACCACCGCACCGATCTTACCTGTCGCTGCCCCAGAGACACCTAACAAAGCACCGCTAGGGACGATCGCTGGCTTTTGGTACCGATACGCGTACCGCTCCGCTGCTAGCAACCGTGTCTGTGGGCTTGGGGTTTGCTGAATCTACTAGCGGTTCTATACACATCGAAAGCGGCTGACAGTCGATCCACACCTGCAGTGCGGTTGGATTGGTGTAGATGCTCAACGCGACTCGCCGATTTTGCCTGTGTAGTCCATGCCTAGGTGGGGCTCCAGCTCCCGAGCAACATGCTCGCCGCCGATGACGGAGAAGAGGTACCCCCTGACCACGGAATCGGTGAGATTGTTCACGACCAGTACATCGGTCCACGAAAATCTGAACAAATGGTCGACTAGTTCACCGGTATCGGCGTGATCGGTGATGGTGACCCACGCACTCTGTGGGTCATCCTGGTCGATCTTCACGGTCACGGAGCAGACGTGTCGGCCCTGGATCGGTGAGGCAGCGTGCAGGCGGTTGCTGAGGGTCTCACGGATGCTGTCGGCATACATGGCGGTTCCTTTCGGGGAATCTGTTTATCATGCATGCCGTCGGCGCAGTTGTGCTGCGCGGGAAGGTTACCGCGCAGCTCTCCGAGCCAGCTCGTCGTCGCGTGTACCGGCGTGTTGGTAGCGCATCGCAGCCAAGGGAGAGCTGTGCCCGAGGCGAGCCATAGTTTCCTTTAGCGTCGCACCGGTCTGCGCGTAGCGGGTGCCACTGTAATTCCGTAGAGAGTGAAAGTTTGCGGTGGAGTTTACAGACTCTGCTGCCTTCTTCCAGTTGTGCTCGAAGGTGTGGTATGGCAATGGCTGCTTTTGATCGCGTACAGCGTGCCACAGGCGCTTCCCTGGGGCGATCCTCTCGACGTGGGCCGCGCTGACCCCCGCGTCGGCGCCGAAAATGGCGACCACACGCTCACCGGCTTCACTCTTCGTCGTGCCCTCGACCCGGCCGGACCTCTCGGTGAGGGCAATCGACTTGGTGATGGCAATACGCACGGCGTCGACATCGCCGTCGTCGGTCAGCTCGATGGTGACGTCGTCGCGGGTCAAGGCGATGATCTTGCCGAAGCGCAGGCCACCGGCGGCAGCCAGAACGGCGACTGGCGGTACTGCTCGGGCAGGGCCTCGATAATTTGATCCAGCTCGTCGTCGGTCGGAGGAGTGACCTTCTTGCCCGTGGCTGTTGTTGACCCACCGCGGACGGCAGGGATTGGTCTCAATGAGCTTATCCTCGACGGCGGTCTTGAGAACGGACTTCATCAGGTCGTAGGCATGGGCTACGGCGGTGAGCTTGCCGGTGGCGATCTGCTCGGCGTACCAGGCCCGTACGGCGGCGGTGGTGATCTCGGCCAGCGGTGTCTCAGACCAGGAGGCAAGGCGCCCAGTCTCGATCAATCTCGGGTCGAGGCCTTAATGGGGTGGCCACGTCCATTCGTCCGCGTGGTGATCCAGCGGGTGACGTACACACCGAAGGTGATCTGGGCCGGTCACGATCCCGCTGGGCTTGCTTATGGGCCTTCTCCCGCTCATCCGGGTGAATCCACGTGCTGGCTGCAATGGTCGAACGTTCGCCGGCAAGATATTCACGCGCCTGGGTCTTGGTCTCGAACGTTTCGGGCGCCTTATGGCGGGCACCGTCGTGGGTGTAGCGGGCGCGGTACCGCCCCGAGGGTAGGCGGTCGACAATTCCCCAAGATTCGCGGGCCATGATAGTTTCCTCATTTTCGTGGTACCTACGTGGTACTTAAATTGGCATTTCGTGACGTTCCACGGCGCTCCGGCACCAATAAATCCCTACTAACTACACTAATAATGTTTCCCCATATCATTAACAGCTGGTTCGATCCCAGCTAGGACCACCAAAAGAAGAAGCCCCAGGATGCAATCTCCCTGGGGTTTCTTCATATTTCCATCGGCCGCGTTCAATGCGGCGAGATCCGGCCAGTCAGGGCTGAAGTAGCTCGCCAGCGTCAGGGAATGGTCCAGTGGCAGCCATCGTACAATCAGTCGCATCTGACCGGTCAAAAGTGGGTTTCTCCTGCGTGCGGCCGCATTGCCGTGTTTCGCGGGGTGTCAGTAGGCGTCCAACCAAAAGGGGGTGCGCGCTTCCACGCCGGTTCTGAGCGTGGATAAACGTGGCCCTGACAACAATGTTGGGTCGAGCCCGGTGGGAACTAGTGTGGCTGGAAAAACGACTATTGCATCTAGCGCCAGCCGGCGCGGATGTTTTTACTTAAGGAGGCTCCATGCTCATTCCGGCAGCAATGCGACGAGCGGCGGTAGTAGCAGCGGCTGCAGCAGGCTCGCTCGTGGCAGCCGCTCCAGCCCTTGCACATGACTCGGTCGTTGGTGCGGTTCCCGATGACAGCAGCGTTGTGCACGAGTTCCCGGACGAGGTCACCCTGGAATTCTCCGGGGAGGTGCAGGAGGGCTTCAACACTGTGGCAATCTCGCGCGAGGTCAACGGTCAGTCCGAGGTGGTGTACTCGGGTGAACCGGCAGTGGAGGGGCGCCTGGTCACACTGGACGTGCCGGGTGATGTGGACGCTCAGCCGGGTGAGTACACCGTCGGCTACCAGATCGTGTCGTCGGATGGTCACGCGACGAAGGGTGTGACTTCCTTCACGTTCGCACCAGATGAAGCGCCAGCCGAAGAGAACCAGGCTGCTGCGGACACCACCGAGGAGTCGGCGTCCGACGACGCCGAGGGGATGGGCACGCCGGCGAAGGTCCTGCTGACATTGCTAGGTGTCCTGGTCATCGGGGGTGCGGCAGCGGCTGCGTTGGCCAGGGGCCGTCGGAACCCGGCCACTGCTCAGGACGAGGCCGAGTAGGAAGACAGGCATAGTCGCAGCCCCTTTGCGCCTGGATGCCGGGTCGCGGCGGACGGCTCCCCGCTCGTGGGGCGAGACTGTGATGCTGGGCCAGCACGGGTAGGATCCCTATGGCCCGGCGCGTTACCTGCGCCGTCGGGAGAGAACGTAGATGATCGGCTGCGTCCAGGTATGCCGCAGCCCAGTGACGCGCAAAGGAGCGCACGACGAATATGTCCACCGAAGCAGCAATCGAATTCGCGCCGTTCGAGGTTCCCGCCGGAACCGCCGTCGGCGCGGCCATGAGGGAGCTGAACCTGCCGAACAAGGGCGAGGACGCCATTGTGTGCGTTCAGGATGAGGCAGGCGACCTGAAGGATCTATCCCACGTCCCTGATGCGACTGCCACGTTCCTCCCGGTGCCTGCCAACACCGAGCTTGGCCGCTCCGTGATCCGCCACTCCTGCGCGCACGTCCTCGCCCAGGCTGTCCAGGCGGAATTTCCAGGCACGAAGCTGGGCATCGGCCCAGCCATTAACGACGGTTTTTACTACGACTTCGATGTCGCACAGCCGTTCACGCCCGAGGATCTGAAGACGCTGGAAAAGCGGATGAAGAAGATCATCAAACAGGGTCAGAAATTTGTCCGCGGCGTCTACGCGTCTGCGGAGGAGGCAGCCGAGGATCTCAAGGACGAGCCGTACAAGCTTGAGCTGATCCAAGACAAGGGCAGTGTGGACCCAGACTCGGACGAGGCGACCGAGGTCGGCGCGGGTGAACTGACCCACTACGACAACGTCAATCCTCGGACCAACGAGGTGGAGTGGCATGACTTGTGCCGCGGACCGCACGTGCCCACCACCAAGTACATTCCGGCATTTGCGCTCACTCGTTCCTCCGCAGCGTACTGGCGTGGCGACCAAAACAACGCGGGTCTGCAGCGCGTTTACGGCACCGCCTGGGAGTCCAAGGACAAGCTTGACGAGTACATGACCATGCTCGAAGAAGCCGAAAAGCGCGACCACCGTCGTTTGGGCAACGAGCTGGACCTGTTCTCCTTCCCGGACGAAGTCGGCTCCGGCCTCCCAGTGTTCCACCCGGACGGCGGCATCGTGCGCATGACTATGGAGCAGCACTCGCGCGAGCGCCACGTGGCTGCGGGCTACTCCTTTGTGAACACCCCGCACGTGACCAAGGGTGACCTGTTTAAGAAGTCGGGCCACCTGGACTGGTATGCCGACGGCATGTTCCCGCCCATGAAGCTGGACGGCGAGGTGGACGCGGACGGCAATGTGACCAAGCAGCCGGTGGACTACTACGCCAAGCCGATGAACTGCCCGATGCACAACCTCATCTTTGACTCGCGTGGCCGCTCCTACCGCGAGCTGCCGCTTCGCCTGTTCGAGTTCGGCACCGTCTACCGCTACGAAAAATCCGGCGTGGTCCACGGCCTCACCCGCGCCCGCGGCTTCACGCAAGACGATGCGCACATCTACTGCACGGAGGATCAGCTTGAAGAGGAGCTGACCAGCGTGCTGGAGTTCATCATCTCCCTGCTGCAGGATTACGGGTTGGACGACTTCTACTTGGAGCTGTCCACCAAGGACCCCAACAAATACATCGGTGACGATGAAATTTGGGAACGCTCGACTGCCATTCTCGAGTCTGTGGCTAGGAAGTCCGGCCTCGAGCTCGTGCCGGACCCGGCAGGCGCGGCGTTCTACGGACCGAAGATTTCCGTGCAGGCTCGCGACGCCATCGGCCGCACCTGGCAGATGTCTACCGTGCAGCTGGACTTCAACCTGCCCGAGCGCTTCGACCTGACGTACACCGCGTCCGACGGCTCGAAGAAGCGGCCGGTAATGATCCACCGCGCGCTGTTCGGCTCTATTGAACGCTTCTTCGGCGTGTTGCTGGAGCACTACGCAGGTGCGTTCCCGGCGTGGCTCGCACCGCACCAGGTGGTGGGCATCCCGGTGGCGGACGCGTTCGGCGAGCACCTGGAGGGGGTCATCGAAAAGCTGCGGGCGCGCGGAATTCGCGCCGAAGTCGATCATTCCGATGACCGCATGCAGAAGAAGATCCGCACCCACACCACGGGGAAGGTGCCGTTCATGCTGCTTGCGGGCGAGAGGGACGTGGAGGCCAACGCGGTGAGCTTCCGTTTCTTGGACGGCAGCCAGATCAACGGCGTTCCGGTGGACGAAGCTGTAGAAACCATCAGTGAGTGGATCAGCGCGAAACGCAATGAGCAACCCAGCGAGGAAACCGTTGCAATCCGAAACTAGCGGCGATACCTACGCCGACGCCGGTGTGGGCGATCCGGATCGCCTCACCCGTCTGTGGGCGCCGTACCGCTCGCGCTACATCGCCTCCATGCCGGGCCGCGAGGCAAGTGATGGCGGCGAGGAGGCCGAAGGATCGTCGGCAAGCGCAGGCGATCCCTTCCTGCGCATTCCGGAATTGAGCGACGAGGACGGTTTGATTGTCGCGCGTGGCAAGACCGTCTATGCCGTATGCAACTTGTACCCGTACAACGCGGGGCACCTGATGGTCGTGCCGTACCGCAAGGTCGCGGAGCTGGAGGCGCTCACCGATGCTGAGACAACCGAGCTCATGGCGTTTGCCAAGCACGCGGTGAAGACGCTCAAGCGCGTTTCTAAGCCCGAAGCCATTAATGTCGGTCTCAACCTGGGCAAGGCCTCCGGGGGGTCTGTCGGCGACCACCTGCACCTGCACGTTGTGCCGCGATGGGCGGGTGACTCGAACTTCATGACCGTAATCAGTGGCACGAAGGTCCTACCACAGTTGCTGCGGGATACTCGGGCCTTGCTTGCCGACGGCTGGCGCGAGGTCGACCTACTGGAGGCAGGTGACAGCGATGCTTAGCGTGCACGGCCGCAAACCCGCCGCAGTGGTGGTGGAGCCATTGGCGAAGGGGCTGCTGAAGATCGGCTTAACCCCGAACGCGACGACGATTGCCGGCACGGCGTTGACGGTGCTCAGCTCGGTGGCGCTCATTCCCACCGGCCACCTTGTGTGGGCTGCGGTGCTGAGCTTGTTCTTTGCGGCCTTCGACATGGTGGACGGCACAATGGCCCGCCTTCGCGGCGGCGGCACCGCGTTTGGCGCCACGCTCGACGCGAGTTGCGACAGGCTCACGGACGGTGCGTTATTCGGTGCGATCGCCATGTGGCTGGTGTATGTCGAAGGTGCCGCGCCGGTGAACGTTGCTGTGTGCCTGGCCGTACTCGTGTTGTCCCAGACAATCAGCTATATCAAGGCGCGTGGTGAAGCGGGCGGGCTGACCATTGTGGGCGGCTTGATCGAGCGCCCGGAGCGGCTCATCCTGGGACTAGGTGGCCTTGCACTCCAGGGCTTCGGTGTGCCGCACGCTGTCGTTGTGTCCCTCTGGATTCTCGTGCTCGGGTCTGCATTCACAGTGGTGCAGCGGCTATTGCTCGCCAAACGCGACGAAAAGGCGGGCAGCCGCGTCGCGCCGCCGGCGGGGGCGTAAATGACCTCCGCGCGTGAGCGGCTCACGGCCGCGGGTTATATCGCCGGCTGGAAAATTGCCGGCGCGCTGCCCGCCGGACTGACGTCACTTGCCGCCCAATGGGCCGCGGACCGCGTCTCAGACAACGGGGCAGGTATGGAAATGCTGCGGCGCAACCTGGCCCGGGTGGTTGGGCCAGAGCACGTCACGCGCGAGCTCGTACAGGATGCAATGCGCTCGTACGCCCGCTATTGGTTGGAGGCGTTCCGGCTGCCGCGCCTCGCGGGGGATCCAACGTTGGACAGCAAGCTGTCCGCGGGATTGGAGGGGCGTGACCACCTCGACGCCGCGCTGTCGCGTGGCAAGGGCGCGGTGCTGACACTGCCGCACTCCGGGAACTGGGACATGGCCGGCATGTGGCTGGTCGCCCACTACGGGCAGTTCGCCACCGTTGCTGAGCGGCTTAGGCCCGAGGCACTGTTCAACGCGTTCGTCGAGTTCCGGGAGACGCTGGGTTTCGAGGTCGTGCCGCTCAGCGGCGCCGCTCGCGCACCGTACGTGAGGCTCAAAGAGGTGATTGAAGGCGGTGGGATCGTGTGTCTGCTGGGAGAGCGCGATTTCACCCGCGCGGGTGTGCCGGTGTCGTTTTTCGGCGAAGCGACCACGTTTCCGGCCGGGCCCGCGAAGCTTGCGCTAGATACCGGGGCGCCGTTGCTCGTGGCGCATTCCTGGTTCACCGGCACCCGCCGCGACCCGGGGTGGGGTATGCGGGTGTCGGCACCCGTGAAGGTGACCACGCTGGATGAGACGGTGCAGCGGGTGGCGGACGCGTTCGCGGCTAATATCGCGGCGCATCCCGCGGACTGGCACATGCTTCAGCCGCTGTGGCCGACGGATGCGCCCAAACCCAGCCGCCGCAAGGAGTTCGAGCAGCGCCAGCGTGCGGCGGGGAGGTAGCCGGTGCGAGTCGGTCTCGTGTGCCCGTATTCCTTTGACACGCCGGGCGGGGTTCAAGCGCACGTCCTTGACCTGGCAGCTGCGTTGCGCGGGATGGGCCACGACACACAGGTCCTTGGCCCGGCATCACCGCGCACGGAGCTGCCCCGGTGGGTGACCCCGGGCGGGCCGGCCGTGCCGGTGCGCTACAACGGGTCGGTCGCTCGCATCTCGTTCGGGCCCCATGTGCGCCGCACCACCCGCCAGTTCATCGAAGGCGGCGCCTTCGACGTGCTTCACGTCCACGAGCCGAATTCGCCGAGTTACTCCATGGCCGCGGTGCGCATGGCCACCGGACCTATCGTCGCGACGTATCACGCCTCTGCCGCATCCTCCTACGCGCTTAAGCTGGCTCTTCCGGCGCTGCGGGGAAGCCTGGAAAAAATTCGCGCCGGTATCGCGGTCAGTGATGAAGCGTGGCGCTGGCAAGCCGAGCAGGTGGGCACCGATCCCGTGATCATTCCGAATGGCGTGGACACGGCTCGGTTCGCGGCTGCTCGTCGCAGCAACGCGTCAGATGGTGTGGAAGTGGTCTTTTTGGGCCGCTTGGATGAGCCGAGGAAAGGTTTGAATGTGTTCCTGCGCGCTGTGTCGATGCTGCCGCAGCGGCCCCGGGTCACAGTTGTCGGGGCAGGCGCCCAGCGTTTTGTAGAGGGCGTGGAATTTACCGGTCGAGTCACCGAAGATGAAAAAGCAGCGATCTTGGGCCGTGCCGACATCTTCGTCGCGCCGAACCTCGGCGGTGAGTCCTTTGGCATTGTTCTCGTGGAGGCGATGGCTGCGGGGTGCGCCGTAGTGGCCAGCGATATCCCTGCGTTCGCAGCCGTGTGCGGCGAGGATGCGGGCTTGCTGTTCCCACCCGGCGATGCGGCGGCGCTCTCGGCACAGTTGCAGCTGCTTATCGACGACGTCCCGTTGCGCACCCGGCTTGCCAAAACCGGCGGCCGGCGGGCGGGCCACTTTGACTGGTCTGTGGTGGCCCGTCAAGTACTCAACGTGTACGAGGCGGTGTCGGTAGAAGAGAAGGTCGGGGTGGAGGCGTGGTACTGAACGTGCTGCTCATCGTGGCGGCGGTGTCTCTTACGCTGCTTGCGGCGTGGGCGTACAGCACGGCGCAACGGCTCCACCGGTTGCATATCCGTCTCGACCGGTCGCGCGATGCGCTTCAAGCTGCGTTAGATCGCCGGTGCGCGGTGGTCGCCGCGGTATATCCAGAGCTTGGGGTGCTGGCTGGAGAAACGGAGCGCACCCGGCTCACGCCGACGGACCTCCAAAGCAGGATGCAGCAGGAAGCCTGTCTCGTGCAGGTGCTGCGTGAGAGAGCCGGCGGGCGCCGGGAGCCAGCGCCCTTACAGGATGCAAACACTCGGGTGTCGCTGGCGCTGCGCTTTTACAACGATGCGGTGGAAGATACGCGGGCTCTGAGTTCGAGGCCGCTGGTGCGCGCGTTGCGGCTGGGAGGCACGGCGGCGCCACCACAGTTCGTGCAGGGCGACCAGTAGGGGGACGCTTGCACCGGTGCGTATAATGCGCTCTGTTATACGTCAACGACACGTCAACCGAGGAAAAGGGGTGCGTTATGTCGGGCCACTCAAAGTGGGCGACCACGAAGCACAAGAAGGCCGCAAACGACGCAAAGCGGTCGAAGCTGTGGGCGAAGATGATTAAGGACATCGAAGTCGCGGCGCGCACCGGCGGCGGCGATCCTGCGGCAAACCCCACCCTCGACGACATGATCCGGAAGGCAAAGAAGGCCTCCGTTCCGGGCGACAACATCGAGCGCGCGCGTAAGCGCGGCTCGGGTGAGGAAGCCGGTGGCTCAAACTGGGAGACGGTCATGTACGAGGGGTACGGCACCAACGGCGTGGCCGTGCTCATTGAGTGCCTGACCGACAACCGGAACCGGGCGGCAACTGAGGTGCGTACCGCCATGACCAAGAACGGCGGAAACTTGGGTGAGTCCGGGTCCGTCGGCTACATGTTCGAGCGCACTGGCGTCGTGACCATTCAGAAGGGCGACTTGAGCGAAGACGATGTCCTCATGGCGGTGCTTGACGCGGGTGCCGAAGAGGTCAACGACCTGGGCGAGGAATTCGAGATCACATGCAAGCCGACTGATCTGCCGGCAGTGCGTGAGGCGCTCGCAGGCGAGAACATCGAGATTGAAGACGCGGGCCAGGAGTTCCGCGCTGACGTCCAGGTGGATCTGGATGTGGACGGTGCCAAAAAGATGATGCGCATCATCGACGCGCTCGAGGACTCGGACGATGTCCAGAACGTCTACACCAACATGACCCTTTCGGACGAGGTCGCAGCGCAGCTGGACGCCTAACGTTCACCGACGCTTAGCCCGTGCCGCCACACGCGGCGCGGGCTTTTCATCTGCCCCGTGTGGTAGAACATATGTGTTACGGAGGGCGCACGAGCTGAAGGGAGGAGCCGATGTCGTCTGAGGGCTTACGGGTAATGGGCATCGACCCCGGTTTGACCCGGTGCGGCTTGTCCGTGGTCCAAGCGGGCCGCGGTCGCCAAATCTTTCCCGTTGCGGTCGGCGTGGTTCGCACCCCGTCTACGGCAGAGCTCGCGGAGCGACTGCTGCGGATCTCCCGTGCAGTGGGCGAATGGATCGACGACTACCGGCCGGATGTTATCGCTATGGAGCGAATCTTCGAACGGGGCAGTGTCTCTACCGTCATGCACACGGCCCACGCAGTCGGCGTCATGGTGCTCGCTGCGGCCGAGCGTGACATCCCCGTGCACATGTACACCCCTTCCGAAGTGAAAAAAGCCATCTCTGGCAACGGCCGGGCGGACAAGAAACAGATGACTACGATGATCACGCGGATTCTCGGGCTGTCGGAAGCGCCGAAGCCTGCCGACGCGGCGGACGCCCTCGCTATCGCCGTGTGCCACTGCTGGCGCGCCCCACTTATCGCACGAACGAACCAGCTCACGGTAAAGGCGGTAAACCAATGATTGATTCGTTACATGGGGAGGTACTCTCCATCGGGCTTGACCACGCAGTGATCGAGTGCTCTGGGGTTGGGTACCGGTTCCTCGCCGCTCCGTCGACGCTGGGGCGGCTGGCCCGAGGGGAGCGCAGCAGGGTGCTGACCTCGATGGTGGTTAAGGACGACGGGGTCACTTTATATGGTTTCGCGGACGCGGAATCACGCCAGATGTTCCACAAGCTTCAAACGGTCTCAGGTCTCGGGCCCAAGCTCGCCCTGGCAGCCCTTTCGGTGTTCGAGCCTGGCCAACTGTCGGCGCATATCGCCGCCGGAGATGCGAAAGCAATCCAGACAATCCCTGGCGTGGGCAAAAAGATGGCCGAGCGTATCGCTTTGGAGCTGAAAGACAAGGTGGATCCGTTCACCGCTGCAGCGGACACTTCTGCCGCTCCGGGGCCGTCGGGCACTGCTGCCGGGGGGTCGTTCGCCTCTGAACAGGTGGTCGAGGCGCTGGTGGGGCTCGGATTCCAGGAGCGCACGGCACGGCCTGTTGTCGACGCGCTGGTGGCAGCGGAGCCGGGAGAATCTGCCTCGGCACTGCTACGCCGAGCGCTGAGCCAGCTGGGCAAGAAGTAGGGAGGCACTTTCCGTGTCGGATGTGGAAAAGACCGAGTTTGAGCTGCCGGAGGGATTCGCCGCGAAGCAGGCATCGCCAGTGGACGCGCACGTGCAGACAGACGAGCACGACATTGAACGCTCGTTGCGGCCGAAGTCGCTCGGAGAATTCATCGGCCAGCCAAAGGTGCGCGAGCAACTCAATCTGGTCCTCGCAGGCGCGCGCAGCCGCGGTGTGACGCCAGACCACATTCTTTTGTCCGGCCCACCTGGTCTGGGAAAGACCACTATGGCCATGATCGTGGCGCAGGAACTAGGTACGTCGTTGCGCATGACCTCAGGGCCCGCACTCGAGCGTGCGGGGGATCTTGCCGCGATGCTTTCCAACCTGATGGAAGGCGACGTGCTGTTCATCGATGAGATCCACCGCATCGCCCGGCCTGCTGAAGAGATGCTCTACATGGCAATGGAGGATTTCCGCATCGACGTGATTGTGGGCAAGGGTCCGGGGGCCACCTCCATCCCGTTGGAGATCCCGCCGTTCACCCTCGTCGGAGCTACGACGAGGGCTGGCATGCTTACCGGGCCGTTGCGCGACCGATTCGGTTTCACGGCGCAAATGGAGTTTTACGACGTCGATGACCTGACGAAGGTGGTCAGCCGTGCCGCGACGATCCTCGGTGTCCGCATCGACACCGATGCCGCGGTAGAAATTGCGTCGCGATCCCGTGGCACGCCCCGCATCGCAAACCGTCTGCTGCGGCGCGTGCGGGACTGGGCCGATGTGCACGGCAACGGGCACGTCACCCTCGAAGCGGCGCGGGCGGCACTGAAGGTGTTCGACGTGGACGAACGCGGGCTCGACAGGCTGGATCGCGCCGTGCTGGATTCGCTGGTCCGCGGCCACGGCGGCGGCCCGGTTGGTGTCGGCACGCTCGCTATCGCGGTCGGGGAAGACCCCGGGACAATCGAGGAGGTGTGCGAGCCGTACCTTGTACGGGCCGGGCTGATGTCGCGCACCGGCCGCGGCCGGGTCGCCACCGCAGCTGCCTGGAACCATCTCGGTCTGCAGGCGCCCCCGGAGGCGCCGGGGCAAATCTCCTTCTCTTAGGTACCGCGCGGGCCGGTCTGCCGGGTGCACGGGTGAATGCCGTAGCATGATCCGTTGTGCCTCCACCGGTGCGCCCGTCACGTGCGTCGATTCACTGTCGCCGGGGCGCTGGTGGAGCGGAAAATTGGAGCTCGGAAAGCAGAGGAGTCAGCTCAGTGTCCAGCAACACTCGGCGGTCCCGCGAAGTGCGGGGGAAAAAGCGCTGGCCCGCCCGGGCGCTTGCGCTCTTCGCCCTCATCGTTATCGGCGTCTACGCCCTCGTCTTTTTCACCGGCAACAGGACGGCAGAGCCAAAGCTCGGTATCGACCTGCAGGGCGGAACGCGCGTGACGTTGGTCCCGCAGGGCGACGAGCCGACGTCAGAACAGCTGGAGGATGCGCGGAACATTTTGGAAAACCGTGTCAATGGCATGGGCGTGACAGGAGCCTCCGTCGTCGTTGACGGCAACACGATCGTTATCGAGGCAGCAGGCGACGACACCGCGGAAATCCGCAACATCGGACAAACCTCGCAGCTGTTCTTCCGCCCGGTGCTCGATCCGCCAGCAGCAGACCCCGCAAAGGTCGACGACGCCATCTTGGATATGGCCAACGAGTGGGTGGAATACGGGATCTACTCCCCGGAGGAGGGGCAGGCCGTACTCAATCAGCTCGCTGCGCGTAAAGAGGCCGCTGAAAAGGAAGCCGAGAACGCTGCCAAGGGGGCGGAAGAGAGCTCCCGAGAGGGCAAGGACGTCGCCCCTCAGGAAGAAGAACAGCCCGTTGAGCCGGCGGACGCACCGAAGCTGACGGCGAAGCCTTTGCCGGAGCCGAACGGCCCGGTCGAAGCCGCGGAGCGCCGCCAGGAGACGACGGACATGCTTCGCAAGACGCGCCAGTCCGTTGACCCGACCGAGCAGTTCGCCGCGATGACGCTCATGTCGGCGCGTTGCGCGGGCCAGATCACCGACCCGCTCGCGGGATCAGATAAGGCAGAACTCCCGCTGGTGGCGTGCGACCCGGCCACGGGCCAGGCACTTCTGCTGGACGAAGTGCCCCTGCTCAACGGGGTCACCGACGAGAACGGCCCGCGTCTGACCGGCGAACAGATCGACACCTCCCGCGCCATCACCGGCGGGTTCAACCCGCAGTCCAGCCAGATGGAGATCAGCTTCGCCTTTAGCCAGGCTGGCCAGCCCAACGGGTCCGAGACGTGGGCGCGGCTCACCAGCGAGATGCTGCAGAAGCAGATTGCGATCACGCTGGACTCACAGGTCATTTCTGCGCCAGTGATTCAGGGGGCCACCCCGGTCGGGTCCGCGACCTCTATCACCGGCGACTTCACCCAGGAGGAGGCGGAGAACCTTGCCAACAACCTGCGTTACGGTGCGTTGCCGCTGTCCTTTGCGGGCGAGAACGGCGAGCCCGGCGGAACAGCCATGTCCGTGCCGCCGTCACTGGGCCAGGCATCGTTGAAGGCGGGACTCTACGCCGGCGTTGTGGGCCTCATCCTGGTTGCCCTGTTTGTCTTCGCCTACTACCGCCTCTACGGCCTGATCTCACTGGCCTCCTTGGTCGCGGCTGGTGCGCTCGTGTACGGGACCTTGGTGTTGCTCGGCCGCTGGATCGGCTACTCGCTGGACCTCTCCGGTATCGCAGGCCTAGTCATCGGCATCGGCGCGACCGCCGACTCCTTCATCGTGATCTACGAGCGCATCAAGGATGAGGTGCGCAAGGGCAAGACCTTCCGCTCCGCTACGGCATCTGGCTGGGAGCGGGCGAAGGACACAGTGATCACCGGCAACATGGTGACCCTGATTGCGGCGGTAATCATCTACTTCCTGGCTGTCGGCGACGTGAAGGGATTCGCGTTCACGATGGGGCTGACAACGGTGTTCGACTTGGTGGTCACGTTCCTGGTTACCGCCCCGCTGCTGATCATCGCGTCGCGAAACCGCTTCTGGGCCAAACCGTCGGCCAACGGCATGGGCAAAGCGTTTGCAACGGCCCAAGAGCGCCGTGCGCAGGCTAGCCCCGGTGGCAAACAGGATGCCGTCGATACGCAAGCGCCCCAGCCGGTTGCAACGAACGAGGAGATCTAGACATGTCGAGCACGAACGCAACTGCGAAGCGCTCCGCGGAAACGCTTTACGACGGCACCGGGTCCGTTGACTTCGTCGGCCGCAGGAAGCTCTGGTACGGCATCACGTTGGCCCTAGTGGTGATCTCGCTGTTGGCCATGCTGCTGCGAGGGTTCAACCTCGGCATCGACTTCGAGGGCGGCACTAAGATGACGATGCCCGCAGGCGAGCTCGCGACCGAGCAGGTTGAGGAGACGTTCACGGATGCGACGGGTGTGACCCCTGAGTTGACGCAGATTGTGGGATCGGGCGACTCCCGCGTGCTGGAGATTAACTCCGAGCACCTCACGCAGGAGCAGATTGACGCCGCCCGCCAGGCCATCTTCGACGAGTACCAGATCACCGATTACAACGGTGAACCGAGCGCTGATGCGATCGGCGACTCCACGGTGTCTGAATCTTGGGGCTCCACCATCACCAACCGCATGCTGCTTGCGATGGCCGCGTTCCTCGTGGCGGCAGCGGTCTATGTTGCGGTGCGTCTGCAGCGAGAAATGGCCGCTGCCGCCATGGCCGCGCTGATCGTCGACGCGGTGCTGATTCTGGGCATCTACGCGCTCTTCGGGCTCGAAGTCACCCCAGCGATGATCATCGGCTTGCTCACGGTGCTCACATTTTCGCTGTACGACACCGTGATCGTGTTTGACAAAGTGCGCGAAAACACCTCGGGTGTGCTGGATTCGCGCCGTTCCACGTACGCCGAGGAGGCGAACCTGGCCGTCAACCAAACCGTTGTGCGTTCCATCTCCACCTCCGTGATCTCCGCGTTGCCGATTGTCGCGCTCATGGTCGTGGCGGTGTGGATGCTTGGAGTGGGCACGTTACGGGACCTCGCGCTCATCCAGCTCATCGGTGTGATCGAGGGCATTTTCTCCTCCCTCTTCCTGGCCACTCCTTTGCTGGTGAGCCTGGTCAACCGGAAGAAAAAGTACAAAGAGCACAACGCCGAGGTGGAACGCTACCGCTCGCGCGGGAGCGTCGACGATGAGACCGCCCAGTTGGAAGATGCGGGGCAACACAAACGCCAGGTTGAAGCACCGGTGCGTCGCTCGGGCAGCACCCGCGCAGAGGGCACCGCGCACTCCGCAACCTGGCGCCCTTCAACCCGGTAGGTGGTGTCTGAACCTTGATTGGACGAGTGAAGCGAGCTATAGCTGCGGCCGCCGCAGTGGTGGTGGGCTCGGCAGCGCTAGTTGCGTGCGGGAGCCAGGACGACGAAGGCGAGCAGGCAAAGAAGCTGTTCGGGTATCAAGTGCTCAGTGAACTGCGGACGACGAACGCCGGCACCCTGGAAGGGGCAAGCGATCTCTCCCAGCAGCTGTCGGTTCGCCTGTACCCGGGCGTGTATGTTCCGGGCCCGAGTGGTCAGATGATCCCGAACACGGATTTAGTGACCACCCGTGTACTCCCGGGAGACCAGCGCAAGGTTGTGTACACCTTGTCCGACAGCGCAGTTTTCTCTGACGGCACGCCGGTGACCTGTTCGGACTACCTGCTTACGTTCACAGCAGGGCAGTACCCGGGCTTGTTTGGCTCCCGCATGCCGCTGTTCGACGACACCGAGGACCTGTCGTGCACGACGGGTTCGAAGGAATTCACCCTGACGTTCAAGGAAAATCGCGGCGCGCGTTGGCGTAGATTGTTTGAGGCGGGCACTGTGCTGCCCGCGCATGCAGTTGCCAACAAGCTAGGCAAGAGCGTCGACGACCTCGACGCCGATCTGCTTTCCGACGATTTCTCGCGCCTTTCACCGATCGCTGAAGTGTGGAAAAACGGGTTTAGCCTGGAGCACTTCGACCCTGACCTGCAAGTGTCTTTCGGCCCCTTCCAGATCTCCGAGGTCGGGGAGAGCGGGGAAGTGACCCTTGTGGCGAACGAGTATTACTACGGCGTCGCCCCGCAGACGGGGGAAATGGTGGTGTGGCCCGGCAGAGCCGACTCCGCCGAGCTCGCTGAGGCGGAAGCACTGCGAATCGGCGACCTACGTGAGCCGGACCCGGCCTGGCACGATGTCAACGCCGAAGGCAACCGGTTGGATGTAGACACCCAGGTAGGCGAGCTGACAGAGGCGCTGACCTTCCCCGAGGTGGGCATGTGGGCGGTTCCAGAGAACCGGCAAGCTTTTGCCAAGTGTGTGGACCCACGAGCCGTCGCGAAGGCATCCAGCGACCACGCTGGAGTAGACGTGCCCGTCGCGCCGCTGCACGTGCTGCAGCACTCGGACCCGCTGGCGGAGCGCGTGGCCAGCGTAGTGGAGTCGCACCTCGACGTGGACATAGACGCGGCATCGGCGCTTTCGGGGTCCGAAATACGCATCGGCTACCCGTACCCGAGCGCCCGGTTTGCGGCGATGGTCGACTCGATCCGTCGCAGCTGTGAACCGGCGGGCATCAGCGTCATCGACGTCACCGAGGGCGGTAAGACGCTCGCGGACCTTCCGCGCGCGGAGTACGACGAGTGGGGCAACGAAACGTGGACAGAGGGCGCAGCGGACGCGATCCTGCACGCTGAAGACCCGATGCGCGAGTACCCCGCGGCAAACAACCGGGCCCAAGACCTTGCTGCTCTGCGCGCCCAAGAAGGGTATTTGTGGGAGGAGTTGCCCTCCATTCCTCTCGCAGCCCAGCCCCGAACATTCGCTGTGGACGGCGCAGTGCGTAACGTGGTGCCGTACACAGGTCTCGCCGGCATTGGCTGGAACATGGACCGGTGGCAACTTTCCACGGACATTTCGGCCGAGAAATAACAGGAGAACGCAGCTCATGGCCCCCACACCTATCGACGGCAACCGTTATGCCACCGCCCGCGCCGCGCTGAATGACAAAATTCGCAAGGTCCCCGATTTCCCCGAGGAGGGCGTGCTCTTTGAAGACCTCACGCCCGTGCTGGCGGACCCTGCGGCGTTAAACATCGTCATCGCTGAGATGGCTACAGCCAGCCGCAAACTCGGCGCGGATGTCGTCGGCGGCCTTGACGCACGCGGTTTCCTGCTTGGTTCGGCCGTAGCGTACGAGCTGGGTATGGGCATCCTCGCCATCCGGAAGAAGGGCAAGCTGCCGCCGCCGGTGATTACGCAGGAATACACCACCGAATACAGCACGGCTGCGTTGGAGATTCCGGCGGACGGCGTGGACGTGACCGGTAAGCGCGTCGTGCTCGTCGACGATGTGCTGGCCACCGGCGGCACCCTCGTCGCGGCGCGCAACCTCATCGAACGCGCCGGCGGCAGCGTTGCTGGATACGTGGTTGTCCTTGAGGTGGAAGGCCTGGGGGGACGCGAAAAGCTTGGGGATGCTCCGCTAGTTGTACTGACCGAAGAACACCCGGACGCAGCGTAGAATTACTGCTCTATCCGTTGGAGTAGTCCCTGTGATCGGAGCCTTGAAATGACCGACAAGCCGGTGAAGAAAACGGGCCCCTCGGTGCGCAGCATGTCAGCCCGTCTGGCACGTTCGCTGA
Organism: Corynebacterium ureicelerivorans; assembly: GCF_000747315.1. Lineage (NCBI taxonomy): Bacteria > Bacillati > Actinomycetota > Actinomycetes > Mycobacteriales > Corynebacteriaceae > Corynebacterium > Corynebacterium ureicelerivorans. The sequence continues at coordinate 1,319,305 of NZ_CP009215.1, read as the reverse complement.
CCGGCAACGGCCGCTCCAGGATCAACCCGGTGCTCGACCCACTCTTGTCACTGCACCGGGAGTTTCACCCCAAGGCGGACGCGGAGCTCCTTGACCGCGCGTACCTTACCGCGGAGCGCTTGCACGAAGGTGTGCTGCGTAAATCGGGCGACCCGTACATCACCCACCCACTTGCCGTGGCCACGATCTGCGCCGAAATCGGCATGGACACCACGACGTTGGTGGCGGCGTTGCTGCACGACACGGTGGAGGACACCGACTATTCGCTCGATGACCTCACCCGCGACTTTGGCCCTGAAGTGGCCAAGCTGGTCAACGGCGTGACCAAGCTGGACAAGGTTGCGCTCGGCGCGGCGGCGGAGGCCGAAACGATCCGCAAAATGATCGTGGCGATGGCGGAGGATCCGCGAGTGCTGGTGATTAAGGTCGCGGACCGCCTGCACAACATGCGCACGATGCGCTTCCTCCCGCCGGAAAAGCAGGCGAAGAAGGCGCAGGAGACCCTCGACGTGATCGCCCCGCTGGCGCACCGCCTCGGTATGGCGAGCGTGAAGTGGGAGCTGGAAGACTTAGCGTTTGCCATCCTGCAGCCGAAAAAATACGAAGAGATCGTCCGCATGGTGGCCGACCACGCGCCCTCGAGAGACCGCGCCCTGCGTGAGATCACCGATGTGCTGCAGCGCGAACTTTCCGCAAATGGCATTGAGGCGGAGGTGATGGGCCGGCCTAAGCACTACTGGTCCATCTACCAAAAGATGGCGGTGCGCGGCCACGACTTCAACGAGATTTTCGACCTCGTCGGCATTCGTGTTCTAGTGGACACGGTCAACGACTGCTACGCCGCGATCGGCGTGGTGCACTCTCTCTACTCGGTCATGCCGGGCCGCTTTAAGGACTACATCTCAAATCCCCGCTTCGGTGTGTACCAATCACTGCACACCACCGTGATGACCTCGACAGGCCGACCCCTCGAGGTGCAGGTGCGCACCCACGAAATGCACTACAACGCTGAGTTCGGCGTAGCGGCCCACTGGCGGTACAAGGAGACAAAGGGCTCCCACAAAGGGGACCAGGCCGAGGTGGACCAGATGGCGTGGATGCGCCAGCTGCTGGACTGGCAAAAGGAGGCCGCGGACCCGAACGAGTTCTTGGACTCACTGCGCTACGACCTGACCAGCCAGCAAATTTTCGCCTTCACGCCCAAGGGCGATGTGGTGGATTTGCCTGCGGGTTCGACGCCAGTGGATTTCGCGTACGCCGTGCACACCGAGGTGGGCCACCGCTGCATCGGGGCCAAGGTGAACGGCAAACTGGTCACCCTGGAAACCGAGCTACAAAATGGCGACCGGGTGGAGATCTTCACATCGAAGGACCAGAGCGCCGGCCCGTCGCGTGACTGGCAGGACTTCGTGGTCTCGCCCCGTGCGAAGGCGAAGATCCGCCAGTGGTTTGCCAAAGAACGCCGCGAGGAGCAGCTCGAAGCTGGCCGCGACGCGCTCGCCGCTGAGGTGCAGCGGGGCGGGCTGCCGATGCACCGGTTGTTCACAAATGACTCCATGCGCCAGGTGGCGACCCGGTTGCACTACCAGGATGTGGACGCGCTTTACACCGCCATCGGCGCCGGCAACGTTTCCACGCAGCATGTGGCGCACTTGCTCATGGACATGTTCGGCGGCGACGACGACGCTGTCGACGCGCTGACTGCCCGCACTCCGATGTCCGCCCTTGTGCGACCGCAGACGAGCGGAGACGGGCCCGCCATCTTGGTAGAAGGCAGCCCCGATGTCATGGCCAAGCTGGCGAAGTGCTGTCAGCCGGTGCCTGGCGACGCGATCTTCGGCTTTGTCACACGCGGCGGGGGAGTCTCTGTCCACCGCGCCGACTGCACAAATGCGTCCAAGCTCAATGAGGAACCGGAGCGTTTGGTGGACGTGGGGTGGGCGAACCAGCGATCGTCCAGAAGCGCGTCGCGCGCGACGATCCAGCTCGAGGCACTGGACCGAAACGGCCTGCTCACGGAAACTACCGGTGTGCTCTCCGAGGCGAAACTCCCGATCCTGGCGATGTCCTCGCAGGCGGGTCAGGATCGCATTGCGACCATCCGGTTAACCATCGAGGTCTCTGACATCAAACAGCTGGGTTCGATCATGAACCAGATCCGCAACATTGAGGGCGTCTTCGACGTTTACCGCGTTACGGCCTAGCGGCGGTCTGAGCCACCCACCTTCAACCTCGCGGCGGCGCAGATGAACGGAGGGTGAAAGTTTGATGGACGCGGGGTTATTTGCCCAGCAGAACTATAGCAGCGGACTCGTTTCACGCTGCGAAAACGGGGTACGCAGGCTACAAGTGAGGGACATCCGCACGAAGCCAAAGGAGTTCCCGTGTTCCACTTCCGCCGCGCCGGCGCCCTGATCGCCGCAACCACCACGACCGCAGTGGTGCTCACCGCAACCCCGTTCGCCGCCGCAGCCGAGGCCGACCAGGTCACGATCGACGTCGCCAACATCACCGACTTCCACGGCCGGCTGAAGGCGAACCTGTCGACCACCCCGAAGGCGGGCGATGAGATGGGCGCGGCCAACGTCGCGGGCATCATGAACTACCTGCGTCAGCAGAACCCGAACACGATTGTCACATCCTCCGGGGACAACCAGGGCGGCTCCGCCTTCATCTCATTCATCTCCGACGACAAGTACACGATGGACTTCCTGAATGCCATGGGCACCGACGGTTCCGCCGTGGGCAACCACGAGTTCGACAAGGGTTACAAGGACCTCATTGACCGCATCGTTCCGGGCACAAACGGCGTGCAGCTTGGGGCGAACATTTTTGTGGAGGGCGAGCAGCCAGTGAAGCCCTACACCATTGTGGAAAAGGAAGGTGTGAAGGTCGCCCTCGTCGGCACCACCTCCAACCTGACCCCGCAAAAGTCCAGCCCGGCCAACGTTGCAGGCGTGGAGTTCACCGACTCTGCCGAGCAGGTCAACATTGAGGCGAAGAAGCTCAAGGAAAACGGCGAGGCCGACTTGGTCATCGCGCTCATCCACGACCCGGCGGACACAAGCGCGGCGAAGCTCAATCCGGAATACGTGGACTTTGCCTTCGGCGGCGACGACCACATCAGGCGTCTTGAGCTCACCCCTGACGGCACCGTGCCCTACGCGCAGTCCCACGAGTACGGCAAGGTTGTCACGGACATTACCTTCACTTATGACAAGGCTGAGAAGAAGCTCGTGAAGGTTGCGGGCCAGCAGATCGACGCCTCCCAGCTCCAAACGCTCGGCATCACCCCGGATCCGGAGGTTGAGGCGATTGTCGCGGAGGCCGACGAAAAGGCCACAGAACTAGGCCAGAAAGTCGTGGCCACCATCGATGCGGACTTCAAGCGGGGCTCTAACCCCGGCGGCACGCCGGGGTCAAACCGTGGCACCGAGTCCACCGCGAACAACATGCTGGCCCAGTCCGCCGTCGCCGCACTTTCCGACTTCCTTGACACCGAGATCGATTTCGGCGTCATGAACGCTGGCGGTGTCCGCGATGATCTTGCACAGGGCGAGGTGACCTACGAACAAGCGGCAGCAGTCCAGCCGTTCGGTAACAATATCGCCGTTGCGACCCTCTCCGGTGCCGCGATTAAGGAAGCCCTGGAGAACCAGTGGCGGACCGAGGAGGCCGCGGAGAAGTCCGGCCGCCCGCGCCTGGACATGGGCCTGTCCGACAACGTGTCGTACACCTACAATCCGAATGCAGAGCGTGGCAACCGTATCCTCGACATCAAGATCAACGGCGAGTCTGTGGACCCGGATAAGGACTACACCGTCGCGGCGTCGACCTTCCTGCTCGACGGCGGCGACGCCCTGATCAATAAAGACGAGGTCCGTGACCGCAACGACGTCGGCTACAACGACCTCCAGGCCTTCGTGGACTATTTGCAATCCGGTGAAGCCAAAGTCCGCGCCGGTCAGAAGGACGTCGGCGTGGTGCTCCCGGAGGGTGGACTGAAGGCCGGCCAGAAGAACACCATTACGCTGACCTCCCTGAGTTACTCCTCCGAGGGCGAGCCGAAGGCCACTACCGTCACCGCCAAGCTGGGCGAGACCGAGGCTACGGCGAAAGTAGACAACGAAGTGACCGACGCCGACAAGGGCCTCGGCGAGCAGGGCCGCGCGACGGTCGAGCTGGATATCCCGGCTAGTGTCTCTGGCGAGCAGACCCTGAATATCACCACCGACGCGGGTACCAACGTGTCGCTGCCGGTGACCGTCGACGGTGAGGGCGAGACCGGTTCGCCTACAGGAAAGGCCACCGATGCACGCCTCGGCATCATCCTCGGTGTGATCGCGGCCGTTCTGGCACTCATCCTCCCGCTCGTGTTCGCGTTCGAGATCGACGCGGTCCTCGGCCCGATCGCACGCATTAGCCCTAGGTAGACGGATCAATAACAACGCCGCCGCTTCCTCCCCTGGAAGCGGCGGCGCGGTTGTGCGAGCTCGCCGGCGGGCTACTTCACCGTTGCTTTCTCAATACGGACTTCCTCTGCCGGAGCCCCATCCTGCGCGCCGCCTTCAACGCCGGCCTCAGCGATCGCGTCCAAGGTGGCAAGGCCCTCGTCGTCGATCTGGCCGAAGTAGGTGTAGAGGGGAGGCAACACGGAATCGCCGTAGTTGAGGAAGAACTGGGAGCCGTTGGTGTCCAGCCCCGCGTTCGCCATCGCGATAGTGCCGCGGTCGTAGCGCTGCGGCTGGCCGGTCTGCTGCAGCATCATCGCCTTGGTCTGCCGCAGTTCTTCCTCGGAGGCGCCCTCGGGCACACCGGCCTCGGACAGGTCGACGGTGTCGAGCGCCTGGTCAGTAGGCAGCTCGTTGGCGAACTGGAAGCCCGGGCCGCCAGCGCCGGTGCCGTCCGGGTCACCGCACTGCAGCACCTTCAGGCCGTCACCGGTGGTCAGGCGGTGGCACACCGTGTCGTTGTAAAAGCCCTCCTGAGCCAGGTATTCAATGGCGTTGACCGTGCACGGTGAGGCGGCGCGGTCCAGCTCCATACCGATCGGGCCCTGGTTCGTCTCCAGCTCCACCGTGACAGTGCCCTCGGCGGAGACGTTGTCGGTGGGAGGCATTCCCGCGCCACCGTCCCCGTCCTCGTTGTAGGTGCAGTTCACGGTTGCCGGCAGGGCCTGCGCGCGCTGCGTGGCAATCGGCTCGTACTGGGAGGCATCGAATGCGTCCTCTTCAGCCGCCTCCGACTCGGTGGTGGTTTCCGACGCGGCCATGTCGTCGTCGCTGTTGTTGGTGGCGGCGAAGTAGAGGCCGCCGCCAATGAGGGCGATGACGGCCGCAGAGATGGCCGCGACAGACCAGGGGCGGGCCTTCTCTTTCCGGTCGCGCGACTCCAGTTCGCGCTCCAGGTTGGACAACGCTTCCTTGCCGCGCTGCTCGTTCGATGCCACTGGGCTTCACCTCGCCGTGTCGTTGGGGTGGGCGGAGCTACCGTCGATACGCGACCGCCCATGAACGGCTAGTCAGCCTAGCAGGCGGGATATAGTGGCCGGCATGAGAATCACCGGTTTCGCCGCTGGACCGTTTCAGACTAATTGCTATGTGGTTGCTAACGGTGATCGCGCGATGGTGATCGACCCGGGCCTGGGCGCCCACGATGTTGTGACGCGGCTTGCCGACGAAAAAGGTTTCACGGTGGAAGCCGTGGTGCTCACCCACGGCCACATCGACCACATCCGCGATGCGGCCGCCTTCGGCGTGGAGACGTTTGTGCACCCCGCGGACGCGTTCATGCTGTTGCGCGGCGACGGCGTCAGCGAGCAGGCGCGCGAGCTTCACGACGCCTCCGGCATGCAACCCATCGACAACCCAACACCGTTAGCGGACGGGCAGGTGCTGACGGTGGCGGGTCTGCAGCTGCGGGTGGTGCACGCGCCGGGTCACTCGCCTGGCTGCGTAATGCTGGTCGGCGACGGAGTAGTGTTTTCTGGCGACGTGCTATTCCGCGGGTCGATCGGACGCACGGACCTGCCGGATTCGGACCCGGCGCAGATGCACGAAAGCCTCCGTGGGCCGGTGTGGGAGCTCGCTGACGAGCTGCAGGTTTTGCCCGGCCACGGCTCGGCGACAACGGTAGCGCACGAGCGCGCCACCAACCCTTTCCTGCGCAAAGCCAACGCAGGACGCTAACGCGGGAGGCGGTAGCGCTGCACTAGACTTGCCCCCTGTGAGCGAGAACCAGAACGACCACTTTCAAGAGCTTTCCGCCCCGAAGGGTGTGCCGGACTACGTGCCGCCGGAATCCGCGGCGTTTATCCGCGTCCGCGACGAGTTCGCGCGCCAAGCCCGGGTTGCCGGTTACCAGCACATCGAGCTGCCCGTCTTCGAGGACACTGCGTTGTTCGCCCGCGGCGTCGGCGAGTCCACGGACGTGGTGAGCAAAGAGATGTACACCTTCGAGGACCGCGGCGGTCGTTCTGTCACCCTACGCCCAGAGGGCACCGCGGGCGTGATGCGCGCGTTTATCGAGCACAACATGGACCGCGGCTATCTTCCGGTAAAGCTGAACTACTACGGCCCGTTCTTCCGCTACGAGCGCCCGCAGGCCGGACGCTACCGCCAACTCCAGCAAGTGGGCGTGGAGGCAATCGGCATGGATGACCCGTTGCTTGATGCGGAGGTCATTGCGCTGGCCGACCGTAGTTACCGCGCTACCGGGCTCACCGGTTTCCGTCTCGAGCTGACTAGCTTGGGCGACAAGCACTGCCGCCCGGCGTACCGCGAGAAGTTGCAGCAGTTCCTGTTCGACCTGCCGCTCGACGAGGAAACCCGTCAACGCGCGGAGATCAACCCACTGCGCGTGCTGGACGACAAGCGCGAGGAAGTCAAAGCGATGACCGCCGATGCACCGCTCATGCTGGACTACCTTTGCGACGAGTGCCGCGCGCACTTCGAGGCCGTGACCTCGGCGCTTGACAGCTTCGGCGTACCGTACGAGATCAATCCGCGCATGGTGCGTGGGCTGGATTACTACACCAAGACCACCTTCGAGTTCGTCCACGATGGCCTCGGCGCGCAGTCCGGCATCGGCGGGGGCGGCCGCTACGACGGTCTGATGGCTCAGATTGGTGGACCTGACCTGTCCGGCATCGGTTACGGTCTCGGCGTGGACCGCGCGGTGCTCGCCCTCGAAGCCGAAGGCGTTGAGCTGGAGGGCGCCGACCGCCGCGTCGACGTGTTCGGCATCGCCATCGGCGACGAAGCGAGGACGACAATGAGCAAGCTTATCGACGAGCTCCGCGCCGCAGGCGTCTCGGCCGACATGTCCTACGGGCAGCGCGGCCTGAAGGGCTCGATGAAGGGTGCCGACCGCGCCGGGGCGAAATTCGCCCTGGTGCTAGGGGAGCGGGAGCTGGAGGCCGGGGAGGTTGCGGTGAAGAACCTCGCCGATCACGCGCAGGAATCGGTAGCACTCGACGCTGAGGCGGTTATCCGGGCGGTGCGCTAGGCGCAATCAGCATTCGGTGATGTTCACCGGGAGACCGAGCTGCACGGCGAGACCGCCCATGGAGGTCTCCTTGTACTGCGTCATCATGTCGCGGCCGGTTGCGGCCATTGTCTCCACAACGTCGTCGAGCGTGACGATATTGGTGCCGTCGCCGAGCTTGGCCAGGCGGGCTGCGTTAATCGCCTTAACCCCGCCGATGGCATTGCGCTCGATACAGGGAACCTGGACAAGGCCGCCGACAGGGTCGCAGGTCAGGCCCAGATTGTGTTCGAGCGCGATCTCGGCGGCGTTCTCCACCTGCTGGGGTGTGCCGTTGAGCACGGCGCACATGCCCGCAGCCGCCATGGATGACGCGGACCCGACCTCGCCCTGGCAGCCCACCTCGGCGCCGGAGATCGACGCATTGGTCTTGATGATCGAGCCGATCGCTCCGGCAGTGAGGAGGAACTCGCGGGCCCGTTCTACCGTGAAGTCATCGGTGAAGTCGCGGCAGTAGTGCATAACCGAGGGGATGATGCCGGCGGCACCGTTGGTCGGCGCCGTGACGACTTGCCCGTGAGCGGCGTTTTCCTCGTTGACCGCGAGCGCGTACAGGTTCACCCATTCCATCGCGTCTAGGCCGCGGGCGGTGGAGGCTTCGTATTCGGCGGTGAGGAGACGGTGCAGGCGGTTTGCCCGGCGCCTGACGTTCAAGCCGCCGGGCAGCACCCCCTCCGTCTTCATGCCGTGGGCGACACACTCCTGCATCACGTTCCATACGGCGTCGAGGTGCGCGTTGAGCTTGTCGCTGCCGTGGATCGACTCTTCGTTTTCCCGCATGATCTCCGCGATGCTCATGCCGGTTTCCGCGCAACGCTGCACCAGCTCAGCCGCGGTGTCAAAGGGATAGGGCACGGATGCGATCTCGCGGGCGGAGGCGACGCCGGATTCGTCTCGGTGTTCCTCCATCTCCCAGCGGTCCAAGATGAAGCCGCCGCCGACGGAGTAGAAGTCCTCCCGCTCGGCCAAGACACCGCCGTTTTCATCCCATGCGTCGAAGATGATGCAGTTGGGGTGCGCCGCCACCGGCGCCGGATCGAACCTCAGCTCGTACTCCACGGTTCCAGCGGGGCCGGAGATGGTGCCGGTAGCCGGGATGGGCTCACCAGGCTTTGGCGCAATGTCCGCGGACGTGGTGGTGGGGGTGTAGCCGACCAGGCCGAGCAGCGCGGCGCGGTCGGTGCCGTGCCCGACACCGGTAGCAGCCAGGGAACCCCGCAGCTCGACAGTCACCTTCGCTGGGTAGGTATCAAGCTTGTCGATGAGGGCGATAGACGCGCGCATCGGCCCGACGGTGTGGGACGATGAGGGGCCGATGCCGATGCTGAACAGGTCGACGACGCTGACAAAGTTTGCTGACATGCCGGGGATGATACCGGACTGAGGTCTCCGCAGAGCCCGTCGCAAAGTGCAGGCTCACATCGCTTGCGTGAGAGCAGGGATGTCGGTGGCTCCGAGCACCGAGATGGGCTTTTGCGTGGATTTGCCGTGCTCCGTGATGATCGCGAGACGGGGTACCGCGCCCGACGGTAGCGGGGTGCTCAGCGCCTCGACGGCAGCGGCGGCTGTCACGGTGCGCGGGAGGAAAATCGGCTGATCCAGCTTGCCGCTGTGGGCGAGCACGTCCGCGACAGTCCCGGTGGAAATGGTGCCGTCTGCGCGTAGCTCGGCCGCGACCCAGCGCGCGATGGCGTTCGTGGTGAGAAGCCCGACGCACTCGCCACCGTCGTAGATGGGAAATTGCGCAAGCCCCTTCGAGGCGACGATGCTAAGTGGCTCTCGCATGTCGTCGTCGGGGGAGAAGCTGACCACCTGCTGGTGCTCAACGACCGCGAGCGCCGCCGTGGGGGCCAGCAGCGTGTCGCGCAACCGCTCGATCTGCGCAACCGTCTCCGGCAGCGGCTCCGCAATTGGCCGTAGGTCCTCGTACTCGCCGTGGCTAATCGCGTTACGGAGCTCCGCAAACTCCTGCAGCGTCTCGGACTGCTGCAACGTCAGTACTCCCTGCCTCGCCGCCAACCGGGACAGCCATGAAAACGAGTCTGACTTTTTCGCCCCCAGCGCATCCCGGAGAAACCGTTCTATTGCGTTAAACGCAGCAAGAAACGGCACGGCGCGGTTGGTCTCGGCATTGCTCATGCCGGCCACTGTAGCGGCGTGCCGTTGCAGCAGAAGGGCGAAAGTGCAGGGCTAGCTCCTGTACACGCCGCGGTTGAGGGTGTCGCACGCGGACATTGCGCCGGATTCGTACCCGGACTTAAACGCCTCCATGCGCTGCTCGGACGAGCCGTGGGTCCACGCATCCGGGTCGACCTGGCCGCCGGAACGGCGCTGAATGTTGTCGTCGCCGATGGACTGCGCCGTTTGCAGTGCCTGCTGCAGCTGCTCGTCAGAAATGGGCTCAAGCGACGCGTTCTCGCCCCGGGAGGCGTGGTGCGCCCAGATACCCGCGTAGCAGTCCGCCTGCAGCTCCAGAGCAACAGCAGCGGAATCCTGGCCCGGGTTCTTATAGTCGCTCAATCCGAGCGTGCCCTCCAGGTTCTGGATGTGGTGGCCGTACTCGTGCGCGGTGGCGTACTCCTGCGCCAGCGGGCCGTTGGAGCCGCCGAGCCGGCCGAGATCGTCGAAGAAGCTCACGTCGAGGTACGCGGTGGTGTCGCGCGGGCAGTAGAACGGGCCGGTGTCGGCGCTTGCAAAGCCGCATCCGGTGTTCACGTCGTTTTTGAAGATGGTCATGTTCGGCTCGGTGAACTGGGTGTCGGACTGTGCCGGCAAGACCTGCTCCCAGATGGTGTTCAGGGAACCCCACGTTGCTGCTGCGCGGCAGTCGTCATACTTGTTCGAGGAACCCGGTTCCTGGCAGTGTTCCAACGTGTAGTTGCCCTGGGACTGCGACTGGGTCTGGGAGCTGTCTCCGCCACCGAGCATCCCGTTGAACGCGCCGCTGAAGTACAGCAACGCCAGCAGCACCACAATCACAGCACCGCCACCGCCACCGCGGAGTAGCAGCGGCAGTAGCATCATGGCGCCCGATGGCAGGCCGCCACCGCCGCCTTGGCCAGAGCCCGAGCTTGTGCTGACGTTGCCACCCTGGCCTTGTGCGTAATCGCCTCTGAAAGTCATGCACAGAATTGTGCCAAATCACGCGTGCACGCGCGGGGTAGACCCAGCGCGGCTCCCGCAGTGAGAGGGGGCGGGCGCGCTATTTCGGCACGGCAGGTAAGATTTGCCAGGTTAGTTTTGCCATCACGTGGAAGGACGTGGAAACCGTGCTGCGCACTCACCTTGCGGGGAACCTGAATAAAGAACTCGACGGCCAGACAGTGACGCTCACCGGCTGGGTCGCCCGTCGGCGCGACCACGGCGGCGTCATCTTTATCGACCTGCGTGACCGCTCCGGTCTTGCCCAGGTGGTCTTCCGTGAGTCCGAGGTGGCTGAGGCCGCACACGACCTGCGCAGCGAGTACGTCATTCAGGTGACCGGCACTGTGGAGCCGCGCCCGGAGGGTTCCGCCAACCCGAACCTTGCATCCGGTGAGATCGAGGTCAACGTGACCGATCTAGTTGTGTTGAACAAGGCGGCCGCGTTGCCGTTCCAGATTGAGGATGCGTCCTCCAACGAGGTGGGCGAGGAAGCCCGACTGCGTTACCGCTACCTGGATCTGCGCCGGGAGCGGCAGGCGAAGGCGATGCGCTTGCGCGCGAAGGCAAACCAGGCGGCGCGGCGCGTGCTGGACAGCCACGACTTCACTGAAATTGAGACCCCGACGCTGACGCGCTCCACCCCCGAGGGTGCGCGCGACTTCCTCGTACCGGCGCGCTTGAAGCCAGGTTCGTGGTACGCGCTACCGCAGTCTCCGCAGCTGTTCAAGCAGCTGCTCATGGTGGCGGGCATGGAGCGCTACTACCAGCTCGCTCGCTGCTACCGCGACGAGGACTTCAGAGCGGACCGTCAGCCCGAGTTCACCCAGCTTGACGTGGAAGCCAGCTTTGTGGACCAGGACGACGTCATCGCGCTGGCGGAGGAAATCCTGGTTGAGCTGTGGAAGCTCATCGGCTACGAAATTGAGACGCCGATTCCGCGCATGACCTATAAGGAAGCGATGGAGAAGTACGGTTCGGACAAGCCCGATCTGCGCTTTGACATCCCGCTGGTGGAGTGCACCGACTTCTTCAAGGACACCACGTTCCGCGTGTTCAAGGCAGAGTATGTCGGCGCGGTTGTGATGGATGGCGGCGCATCGCAGCCACGCCGCCAACTTGACGCCTGGCAAGAGTGGGCGAAGCAGCGCGGTGCAAAGGGCCTTGCCTACATCCTTGTGCAGGAGGACGGCGAGCTGACCGGCCCCGTGGCTAAGAACATCACCGACGAGGAAAAGGCCGGCATCGCCGAGCACGTTGGCGCCAAGCCGGGCGACTGCATCTTCTTCGCAGCAGGCGAGACCAAGGCGTCGCGCGCACTGCTCGGCGCCGCGCGAGGCGAAATCGCCCGCAAGCTCGACCTGATCAAGGAAGGTGATTGGGCGTTTACCTGGGTTGTGGACGCACCGCTGTTCGAGCCGGCAGCAGACGCCACGGCGTCCGGCGATGTCGCGCTTGGGCACTCCAAGTGGACCGCAGTGCACCACGCATTCACCTCGCCGAAGCCCGAGTTCCTGGACAACTTCGAGCAGAACCCGGGCGAGGCGCTGGCGTACGCATACGACATCGTGTGCAACGGCAACGAGATCGGCGGCGGTTCCATCCGTATCCACCAGCACGACGTACAGAAGCGCGTCTTTGAGGTGATGGGTATCACCGACGAGGAGGCGGACGAGAAATTCGGCTTCCTGCTGGACGCGTTCCAGTACGGCGCCCCGCCACACGGCGGCATTGCGTTCGGCTGGGACCGTATCGTCTCGCTGCTGGGCGGTTTCGAGTCGATTCGCGACGTCATCGCATTCCCGAAGTCGGGCGGAGGCGTCGACCCGCTGACGGATGCGCCGGCTCCGATCCCGGCAGAGCAGCGCAAGGAGACCGGTGTGGACTTCAAACCGAAGAAGGCCACCGAGACGGCCGGCGACGAGGTCGAGGCTGCGGGCGCCGAGAAGTAGGGTACCCATGGCAGATACGCCGGAGGTCATCCGCGTCGCCGCCGACATCTTGACAAAGCGGTATGGCGGGAAGCAGGAGCTTGTCGACGTCGAGCGGCTTGACGGCTCCGGTGTCGCCGAGGTGTACCGCGCCAGGGTGGTGAACAACCCGTTCTTCCAGCACCGCTCGGTGGTGGTGAAACGCTCGCCGGCGTCGGGCGACGAATTGGTGGACGCTGCGTTCTTGCGCGAGACTGTGGCCTACCAGTTTGCGACGTCGCTAAGCCCGAGCGCCCGACCGGGACCAGTCCTTCTGGGGTACGACACAGCCCAGCGCGTGCTCATAATTTCCGACTTGGGCGATGGGCGCACGCTGGCGGACGCCCTGCGTGCCGCGGATGAAGCCACGCACACCGACATTCTGCGCAAACTCGGCAGGGCGCTGGGCATGATGCACACCGGCACAGCGGACGAGGAAGATGCCTTCAACGTGTTGTTGCAGCGCATGACACGTTCACGGCCGAACTCCGCCAACCTGCAAAAGCTCCGCGACCGCCTGCTGTCGCACCGGATCCGCATCGGCGTCAACGTGCTCGAGGGTGCTGGCGTGGCAATCCCCGCTGAGGTGCGCATCGCGGCGTCCAACGTGCAAAGCCGCTTGCTGCGTGGTGGGATGCGCGCGTTCACCCCGTTCGATCTCACCCCAGACAACATCGTTGAGACCGACAGTGCCTTCCATTTCTTGGACTACGAATGGGCGGGGTATAGGGATGTGACGTTCGACGTGGCATTCGTTGTGGCCCGCTTCCCGGCGTTTCTCGCTGCGCAGCCGTTTAACGCCCAGGCCACAGAAGCGTTTGTGGATGCGTGGGTGCGCGAGGTGCGCGACGTGTGGCCAAGCGTGCGACACCCGGACACGCTGCAGGCGCGTATCACGGCCGCCTTGATCGGATGGGCGATGAGCAGTGTCGCGTTACTGGATCCGTTGAGCTTGTCGGAGCTGGCGGAGCACGACGAGCAGCTCCGGGCAGATTTTGTGGCAGCCGGGGTCGACGTGCCCTTGCCTGACCTGGGCGGCGCGCTTGAGGCGGGCGTTTCAGGGCCGGATAGCGCGCACGACGTGCTGCGGCCGCACTCGCAAGGCCCGTTCACCGCAGATGAGGCGTTGGTGCGGCGAGATCTGCGCGAAACGTTTGAGTCGCTTGCCGCGTTTGCAGACGCAGGCGCAGACCCTGCGTACCGCACAATCTACGAGTTCGCGCAGACGTTGGCCGAGCGGCTGCGGTAGAGGACACCGATGGAGCAAGAAGGGCTTTTCGCGGCGACAAGCGGGCAGGATCAACCAGCTGCAACCGGCAACCGCGGCACGAGCTTTTTCGAGGCTGGAGCGAGCGCGCCGCTTGCAGCTCGAATGCGTCCGCGCTCGCTGGACGAGGTAGCGGGGCAGCGGCAGCTGCTCAGCGAAGGCAAGCCGCTTCGCAGGCTCATCGACGGCTCGGGTGCGGCCTCGGTGATCCTCTACGGCCCGCCGGGCACCGGCAAGACCACGATCGCCTCGCTCATCGCGTCGGCGATGGGGCAAAACTTCGTTGCGCTCTCCGCGCTCTCGTCCGGGGTGAAAGAAGTGAGGGCGGTCATCGACGACGCGCGGCGCGACCTTATCCGTGGTGAAAAAACGGTCCTGTTCATCGACGAGGTGCACCGGTTTTCCAAGACCCAGCAGGATGCGTTGCTCGCGGCAGTGGAGAACCGGACTGTCCTGCTGGTAGCGGCGACCACAGAGAATCCGAGTTTCAGTGTGGTCGCGCCACTGCTGTCGCGTTCCTTGCTGCTGAAGCTGGAGTCGCTGGACGCAGATGACCTGCGTGCTGTGCTTGACCGGGCGATGGCGGACGAGCGCGGTTTCAACGGGGCGTTTCTGCTTGACGAAGCTGCACGCGAACAACTCGTCCTCCTCGCCGGCGGTGATGCCCGCCGGGCGCTGACCTACTTGGAAGCCGCCGCGGAGGCCGTGCAGCCGGGCGAGACGATCACGATCGACACGGTGAAGGAAAACGTCAACCGGGCGGTGGTGCGCTACGACCGCGACGGGGATCAGCACTACGACGTCGTCAGCGCCTTTATCAAATCCATCCGCGGATCCGATGTCGACGCTGCGTTGCATTACCTGGCGCGGATGATCGAAGCAGGGGAGGACCCGCGCTTCATCGCGCGCCGGCTAGTCATCCACGCCTCCGAGGACATCGGCATGGCTGACCCGACCGCGCTGCAGACTGCGAACGCGGCCGCGAACGCCGTGCAGTTCATCGGCATGCCAGAGGGGAGGCTGGCGCTGGCACAGGCAACTATCCATTTGGCCACGGCACCGAAGTCGCCGTCGGTCATCCAGGCTATCGACGCCGCGCTCGCCGACGTGCGGGCAGGAAACGCGCCGCCCGTGCCGGCGCACCTGCGCGACGGCCACTACGAAGGTGCGAAGGCGATGGGCAACGCCGTGGGGTACGTCTACCCGCATGATGACCCGAAGGGCGTCGTCAAGCAGCAGTACATGCCCGACGGCTTGGAGGATGCGGTGTATTACCGCCCCACCGAGCACGGCGCCGAGCGGCGGATCCACGACTTCATCGGTAGACTTCGCGCGCTCGTCCGCGGACGGTGAACCCGGCGGCCGCGGTGGCGCGGGGTAGAGTAAGCCCGGATAAAAAACGGCGCTGCTGAAAGGACGACCACGCGTGCAGACCCATGAAATCCGAGAGCGGTTCACCAACCACTTCGTCGAGGCTGGGCACACCCCGGTGCCGAGCGCCTCGCTGATTCTGGACGACCCGACTCTGCTGTTCGTCAACGCGGGCATGGTGCCGTTCAAGCCGTACTTCCTGGGCGACCAGACCCCGGACTTTGCAAACGGCACCGCCACCTCGATTCAAAAGTGCGTGCGCACCCTTGATATTGAGGAAGTGGGCATCACCACCCGCCACAACACCTTCTTTCAAATGGCCGGCAACTTTTCATTCGGCCAATACTTCAAAGAGGGCGCGATCACGCACGCGTGGAACCTGCTCACGGGCTCCGTGGACGACGGCGGGCTTGGGTTGGACCCGGAGCGTCTCTGGGTCACCGTGTACCTGGATGACGACGAAGCCGCAGGTATTTGGCGCGACAAGGTGGGCGTGCCGGAAGAGCGCATTCAGCGCATGGGCATGGAGGACAACTTCTGGTCCATGGGTATCCCGGGACCGTGCGGGCCGTGCTCAGAGATCTACTACGACCGCGGGCCCGAATACGGCAAAGACGGCGGCCCGATCGCCGACGACAACCGCTACATGGAGATTTGGAACCTCGTGTTCATGGAATCCGTCCGTGGCGAGGGCGATAAAAAGGGCAACTTCGAGATCGTCGGGGAACTGCCGCAGAAGAACATCGATACCGGCATGGGCATTGAGCGCGTGGCGTGCCTGCTGCAGGGCGTGGACAATGTCTACGAAACTGACCTGCTGCGACCGGTCATTGACGCGGCTGTAGACCTCACCGGTTCCAAGTACGACGCGGGCAACAAGGACGATGACGTGCGCTTCCGCGTTATCGCCGACCACGCCCGTACCGGAATGATGATCATTCTCGACGGCGTCACCCCGTCGAACGAGGGGCGCGGCTACATCCTCCGTCGGCTGCTGCGCCGCATCATCCGCTCCGCACGCCTGCTCGGTGCGACCGGCCCCGTGATGGAGACGTTCATGAACACCATCATGGACACCATGACCCCGTCGTTCCCGGAGATCGCGGACAATCGCGAGCGCATCCTCCGCGTCGCTATTGCAGAGGAAAAGGCGTTCTCCAAGACGCTTGAGGCGGGCACGACGCGTTTCGACGAGGCGGCCTCTGCCGTCGCCGCCTCTGGCGCCAAAGTTCTCCCGGGCGCCCAGGCATTCGAGCTGCACGACACCTACGGTTTCCCGATTGACCTGACGGTGGAAATGGCGCGCGAGGCCGGGCTGGATGTGGATATGGCGGCTTTCGATGCCGCGATGCAGGAGCAGCGTGAGCGGGCGAAGGCCGACAACAAGGCGAAAAAGCACCGCAACGTAGACGAGTCGCTCTACCGCGAATGGGTGGATGCGAACCCGACCGAGTTCGTCGGGTACGACCAGCTCGTCCACGACGCCACGGTGATTGGTCTGGTGCGAGGCGGCGAGAAGGTCGGTGAGGTCTCCCAGGGCGACGAGGTTGAGGTGATCCTCGACGTGACCCCGATGTACGCCGAATCCGGCGGCCAGATGGCGGACCGTGGCCGCCTAGTCATGGGCGACACCATCCTCAACGTCAACGACGTCCAGCGCGTGGGTAAGAAGCTCTGGCTGCACAAGGCCACGGTGCAAAACGGTGGGCTGGACCTGGGCTCCACTGTCACCGCAGAGGTGGACGGCGCTTGGCGCCACGGCGCGCGCCAAGCGCACTCGGCAACCCACCTGATTCACGCCGCTATCCGGCAAGTGCTGGGCCCGACGGCGGTCCAGGCTGGCTCGTTGAACAAGCCGGGCTACTTGCGCTTCGACTTCAACTACACCGAGCAGCTCACTGAGGCGCAGCTGCAGGAGATCGCCACCATCACCAACCAGGCCGTGGACGCCGACCTGGAAGTCAACACGATCGAGACATCGCTCGAGCGCGCAAAGGAAATGGGAGCGATGGCACTGTTCGGTGAAAGCTACGGCGACAAGGTGCGTGTGGTGGAAATCGGCGGGCCGTTTTCGATCGAGTTGTGCGGCGGTACCCACGTCGCGCACTCGTCCCAGATCGGCCCGGTCGCAGTGCTGGGCGAGTCCTCGGTGGGATCCGGCGCCCGCCGTATCGAGGCCTACTCCGGCATGGATTCCTTCAGGTTCCTGTCCAAGGAGGCCGCGCTCGCATCGGGCCTGGCTGCCGAGCTGAAGGCACCGACCGACCAGCTCCCGGACCGCATCGCGCAGCTCGCCGAGCGTCTGCGGGCCGCGGAGAAGGAAATCGAGAATCTGCACAGGCAGCAACTCCTCGCGTCCACCGCAAACCTGGCCAACGAGGCTCAGACGGTCGGCGCGCACCGTGTCGTCGCAAAGCAGCTGCCAAACGGCATCACCACCGGCGACCTGCGCACGATTGCGAACGACCTGCGGGGCAAGCTGCAGGCGGAGGACGCGGTAATCGTGCTGATGTCCGAAGTCGACGGCAAAGTCTCTCTCGCCGCTGCGGCGACGCAGCAGGCGGTCGCGTCAGGCGTTAAGGCCGGTGACTTGGTGAAACTCGTTGGCCAGTACATCGACGGCAAGGGCGGCGGCAAGCCCGATCTCGCCCAGGGCACCGGCTCCCGCGCCGGCGGCATCGACGACGCCCTGCGCGCGGTGCGGGAGTCGCTGGCCGGGTAGGCCTTCGTGCATGGCGTGACACGCCGAGGCTGCGACCGGATGGGCCCACAGGGAACAGTTAGGTTTAACCGAGGTCAGTCAAGGAAGGCCGCGGTACGTCGCGCGTCCGAAGCGGAAAGGAAACACGGATGAAGGTGCAGCCAGATATCCCGGGTCGCGATGACCCGGGCGCCGGTCGCCGTCTCGGCATCGACGTGGGCACCGTCCGCATCGGCGTGGCGTCCTCCGACAAGGACGCGACGCTGGCCACGCCGGTTGAGACGGTGCGTCGTGTCACCGGGTTCAAAGACCGCGATGGCGAAGACATTGAGCGCCTTCTCGAGCTCATTGCTGAGTACGAGGCGGTCGAGGTCGTTGTCGGGTTGCCGGCGAACCTCAATGGCGACGGGTCGCGCAGTGTCAAGCACGCGAAAGAAATTGCCTTCCGCATTCGGCGTCGATGTGACGTGCCGGTGAAAATGGCCGACGAGCGGTTGACCACCGTCGCTGCTACCCAGTCCTTACGCGCCTCTGGCGTTCGCGAGAAAGATGCGCGCTCCGTCATCGACCAAGCGGCGGCGGTGGAGATTCTGCAATCCTGGCTTGACGGCCGCAAGAACTACCTCAAGGAGAACTAATCTTGTCCACACGCCAAGCCGCCATGCGGCGTACTCGAAACACCGCGGTGTTGGTCGCGTCGCTCCTGTTGATTATCGGGCTCGTCGCGTGGATCGCTATCACCCGCGGGAGTTCAGCGTCCGATTTCGAAGGCGCCGGAAACGGCGAGGAGCAGGTTGTGCAGATTCAGGACGGCGCGAGCCTGTCCGAGCTCGGCCCGGAACTCGCGGACCGCGGCATCGTCGCGTCCGACAACGCCTTCCAAACCGCTGCCGCAAACAACCCAAACGCGGACAACATTCAGCCGGGCTTCTACCGGCTCCAGGGGGAAATGAGCGCTGAGTCCGCTGTAAACGCGCTGTTGGATCCGCAGCAGCGTGTCACGCCGCTTCAGGTCTATGGCGGCGCGACGCTGATGGACATCAACATCCTGGGTGGTCAAACGCGCTTGGGCATCCTCTCCATGATCCAGCAGTCTGCGTGCGGCGAGAAGCCGGCGGCGGATTGCGTGAACCTGGAAGACCTTAACAAGGCCGCCGCTGACGCCGACCCGGCTGCACTCGGTGTGCCGGAATGGGCGCGCGAGGCTGTGGGCGGGCGCGCGGGCGACGCGAAGCGTCTGGAGGGACTCATCGCCCCTGGTGAGTACATCATCGACCCGCACGCCAGCGCTGAGGAGATTCTCACCGACCTGATCACCCGGTCTGCCAAGCAGTACGACTCCACCGACATTGTCGGCCGCGCCAAGAACGTGGGTCTGACCCCCTACGAGCTGCTCACCGCTGCGTCGCTGGTTGAACGTGAAGCCCCCGCCGGCGAGTTCGACAAGGTTGCGCGCGTGATTCTCAACCGGTTGGACGAGCCCATGCGATTGGAGTTCGACTCCACGGTGAATTACGGGTTGCCGTCGGTGGAAGTTGCCACCACAAATGAGGACCGCGCCCGCGTGACGCCGTGGAACACCTACGCCATGGACGGGTTGCCGCAGACGCCGATTGCGTCACCGTCTATCGAGGCCATCGAAGCGATGGAGAATCCCGCAGACGGCAACTGGCTCTTCTTCGTCACCGTGGACAAGGACGGTACGACCATCTTCAACGACACCTTCGAGCAGCACCTCAACGACACCCAGCGTGCGGTTGATTCGGGCGTGCTGGATTCCCAGCGGTAGCGATGGAGATGATTCATCGCGCCGCGGTGCTCGGAGCGCCCATTGAGCACTCGCTATCTCCGGTGCTGCATAATGCCGGCTACGCCGCAGCAGGGCTTGCCGACTGGGAGTACACCCGCATGTTGTGCGAAGCAGATCAGTTGCCGCGGGTCGTGGGGGAGGCGGGCGACGCGTTCTGCGGGTTCTCTGTAACCATGCCGTGCAAGTTCGCCGCGCTCGAGGTCGCCGACGAAGTGACAGAACGCGCACGAGAGATCGGCTCGGCCAACACGCTGACGCGCGTTGGCGGCGGATGGCGCGCCGACAACACCGACTGCGAGGGCGTCATAGTCGCTCTGCGTGAATTGCTCGGGGAAAGGGGCCCGCAACGAGCGGTGCTGGTGGGAGCCGGTGGCACGGCACGCGCGGTGATGTGGGCGCTTCGCGAAATCGGATGTGAGCAGGTGACCATCGTCAACCGCTCGGACCGGTCCGGCGAGTACGCCGAGCTCTCGGACGGCATGGACGTCCGGTTCCGCTCTCTCGAAGCCGATCTCGCAGGAGTTTGCATGGATGCGGATGTTCTAGTCTCCACAGTCCCCGCCGACGCGCTGATTTCCTACGCCTCGACGCTCGGGCACGCGCCCGTGTTCGATGTGATCTATAACCCGTGGCCGACGCCGCTCGCCACCCGAGCGGCATCGAACGGCTACCCGGTGGTGGGCGGCTTGTCGATGCTCGCGGGACAGTCCTACGCCCAATTTGAGCAATTCACCGGCGCGGAGGCACCCCGGGACGCAATGCGGAACGCGCTCTTGCGCCACTGGGAGCAGACCCACTAGCGTCTCCGCCATGGGGACAGGGGGATTGTTCATTACTGTTGGCGTGGCCGCGTGTGCGGCATGGTCCGTCGCGCTCGCCGCGAACGATATACGGGTGCGGCGTCTGCCTGACCCCCTCACAGTGCCGCCCGCGCTGGTTGCTGTGGTCGCGTGTGGCTGGCATCCGGCGTGGTGCTGGGGTCTCATCTGGCCGGTGCTGTACCTGGTATCTGGCGACGGGATTGGCGGGGGAGACGTGAAGCTGGCAATCTCGCTCGGCGTCGCCTGCGCAGCTGCCGGCGGGCTGGTAAGCACAATCGCCGCCATGGGCGTAGCCGGCGCCATAACAGCGGTTGCCGCCTTGCGCACTGGCCGCCGGTCGCTTGCTCATGGGCCGTCGATGCTGTGCGCGGCGTGGATGGTGGTTGTGTGCTGGGGCATGTATTCGGGGGTTTGAGGGACCGGGCGGGGATGGCTTATGCAAGAATATCGCCATGCTTCGTTGGACAACGGCCGGTGAATCGCACGGCCAAGCCCTCATCGCAATGGTGGAAAACGCCCCGGCAGGTCTTCCGGTGCGGAAGGAAGAGATTGCACACCAGCTAGCGCGGCGCCGCCTTGGTTATGGCCGCGGCGCCCGCATGAAGTTTGAAGCAGACGAACTGACGCTGCTCGCCGGTGTCGTACACGGCACGTCGATAGGCAGCCCTATTGCCATCCAGATCGGCAACACAGAATGGCCAAAATGGACCACGATTATGTCCGCCGAGCCCGTGGACATGGATGACCCAGAGGTGGCGAAGGCCATGTCCTCTGGGCGCGGAGCTACCCTGACGCGGCCGCGGCCGGGCCATGCCGATTTCGCTGGCATGCTCAAGTACGGCTTCGATTCCGCCCGCCCGGTGCTCGAGCGCTCGTCTGCACGCGAGACTGCAGCGCGCGTGGCCGCCGCGACTGTGGCCCGCAGCTTCCTCCGGGAGACCCTCGGGGTGGAAGTGTTTTCCCACGTGGTGTCCATCGGTGAGTCGGCTCCGTATTCGGGCCCGCTCCCGAGCTTCACCGACATTGAAGCCATCGACGCATCGCCGGTCCGTGCCTACGACAAGGAAGCGGAAGCGGACATGGTCGCTTGCATCGAGGCGGCGAAGAAGGACGGCGACACGCTGGGCGGCGTCGTGGAGGTGATCGTCGACGGCCTGCCGATTGGCCTTGGTTCGCATGTCTCGGGCGAGCGTCGTCTCGATGCGCGTCTCGCGGGTGCGCTGATGGGCATCCAATCCGTCAAGGGCGTCGAGGTTGGTGACGGATTTGCGGAGGCACGCCGCCGTGGTTCCCAGGCGCACGACGAGATAGTACGGGGTGAGAGCGGCATCTCTCGGTCCACCAACCGGGCTGGCGGCCTCGAGGGCGGCATGACCAACGGCGAGCAACTGCGTGTCCGGGCCGCCATGAAGCCCATTTCCACCGTGCCCCGGGCGCTCAAAACGGTGGATATGGCCACAGGCCAACCTGCAACGGGGATTCACCAGCGCTCGGATGTGTGCGCGGTTCCAGCTGGCGGAGTTGTTGCTGAAGCGATGGTCGCACTCGTACTCGCGCAGGCAGTTTCGGAAAAGTTTGGCGGCGACACGGTGGAGGAAGTGCGCCGCAATGTTGAGGCGTACCGTGCGTACGTCGCTGACCGGCTCGCATTCGCACAGGAGGAGGAGCAGGAATGACCACCCCGACCGGGGGATCGCCCGCAGACATCGTGAACGATGTGGTGGATGACAGCGCTTTCGACAACGCAACCCCCTTCAATGAGCACGACGCACCCAGTGCAACGGAGTTGGTCGCAGCGGCGCCGGCAATGGTGAACTCGGCTCCCCGCGTCGTACTCGTCGGCCTGCCGGGATCGGGTAAATCCACCATCGGGCGCAGGGTTGCAAGCGCCCTCAACCTCCCCATCGTTGATTCCGATGTGCTAATCGAGCAAGGGGAGGGCAAAGCGTGTGGCGAGGTGTACGCCGAGCTTGGCGAGGACGCGTTTCGCGAGCTCGAAATCGGCTACGTCGCCCGCGCGTTGGCCACCGGGGGAGTAGTCAGCCTCGGCGGCGGCTCCGTTGTCACTGAGGAGGTGCGCGCGCTGTTGCAACGCCACACCGTGGTGTGGATTGACGTCAGTGCGGAGGAGGGCATTCGGCGCACCGCCGACGACAACACCCGCCCGGTGCTCGATGGGGAGGACCGGGAGCAGCGGTACCGCGAGCTCGTCGTCGAACGGGAGCCGTACTACCGTGAGGTCGCGACGTTCCGCGTGCGTACGGACGAGCGGCCGCTGCAGCGCGTGGTGGCGGAGATCCTCGGGTTCATCGAGGCGGATTAACGAAGAAGGGCGTGCCACATGGCTGTCGTAGAAGTCACGGGTGCGAACCCGTACTCGATCCACATCGAGCGCGATAACTTAGCTGATGTCGCGCAGCGCGTCGCCGAGGTCGGAGCACGACGTGCGTTGATCGTGCACCAGGCGCCGTTGCAACCTGTTGCACAGCAACTGTCGGCGCTCGTCATGGCGGAGGGTGCCGAGCCTGTCGCAGTCTGCGTTCCGGACGCGGAGGCGGGTAAAGACTTGGACGTGTTGGCGGGCCTGTGGGACACGCTCGGAGGGAAAGCCTTCTCGCGCCAGGATGTCGTCGTAGGCCTGGGTGGCGGTGCCGCCACGGACCTCGCGGGATTCGCCGCCGCAACCTGGATGCGGGGCATCAAGGTCGTGCAGGTGCCAACCACGCTGCTGGCCATGGTGGATGCGGCGGTCGGTGGGAAAACCGGCATCAACACCGCTTCCGGCAAGAACCTCGTCGGCGCATTCCACGAGCCGGATAGCGTGTTCATCGACTTGGGCCGCATTGATACTCTGCCGCACGCCGAGGTGGTTTCGGGCTCGGCGGAACTGATCAAGACCGGTTTTATCGCTGACCCGCGAATCCTCGAGCTTTACCAGCAAGGCCCCCGAGAGCACTGGCCTGAACTGGTGGAGCGCTCCGTCGCAGTCAAAGCGAACGTGGTGGGCCAGGACCTGAAGGAATCGGGTCTGCGAGAGATTCTCAACTACGGCCACACACTCGGTCACGCGATTGAACGACGGGAGAATTACACCTGGCGCCACGGCAACGCAGTCGCGGTGGGCATGATGTTTGTCGCGCACCTCGCGCAGCGCCGGGGACTTATCGACGAAGCGTTGGTTGCCCTCCATGAGCAGATCCTCACGGGCGCCGGGCTGCCCACCCGCTACGAGGCGGGCGCGTTTGATGAGCTCTACGACGCGATGTTGCTGGATAAGAAGAACCGGGACGGGCGCATCCGTTTCGTTGTCCTTGACGGTCTCGGGTCGTGCACCCGGCTGGAAGACGCGACGGTGGAAGAGATGCGCGAGGCCTACGAGGCGATTTCGGAGTAGCGATGAACATCCTTGTGCTTAATGGTCCCAATCTGAACAGGTTGGGAAAACGTCAGCCGGAGATCTATGGGTCGGTGACGCTTGCTGACGTCGAGAAGCAGCTGCTCGAGCGCGGCGCCGAGCTCGGCGTGGACGTGGAATGCCGCCAGTCCAACCACGAAGGCGAGCTGATCGGCTGGGTCCACGAGGCAGCGGACAACGGGTGGGCCGTGATCATCAACCCCGGCGGATTTACCCATACCTCCGTCGCGCTGCGCGACGCGCTGGTAGAACTGGAAGATCACCACGGCTTTATCGAGGTGCACATTTCCAACGTGCATGCACGCGAGCCGTTCAGGGCGCACTCCTACCTGTCGCCGATCGCCAAAGGCGTGATCGCGGGGCTGGGGGTGGACGGCTACCGGCTCGCGCTCGACTACTACGCAAGGAGGCTCTGATGGCACTGGCAGACACCCGATTTGAGGATCGCCGCCGCAAACTGTCCACGAAGCTGGCGGAGCGCCGCATCGACGACATGCTGGTCACGCACCTGACCCATGTGCGGTATCTTTCCGGCTTTTCGGGTTCGAACGGCGCGATGCTGGTGTCGAAGGACCGCACCGCCGCCATTGCCACCGACGGGCGGTACACCACGCAGATCGCCGAGGAAGTGCCGGACATCCAAGCTGCGATCGAGCGCAACGTCGCCGTAGCCATGCTGTCCAAGGCTGCGGACGGCCACCGCGTCGGCTTCGAGGCCGATTACGTCTCTGTTTCGTTGCTGGAGAAGTTGCGTGAGGCGTGCCCAGACGGCGTGACCCTCGTACCGGTTAGCGGTGTCATTGAAGATATCCGCCTGACGAAGGACAACGTGGAGCTCACCCGACTGACGGAAGCCGCCGAGCTTTCTGTCCGGGCGCTGGACGAGCTTTTGGGCGCGGGAGAGCTGCGGGCTGGTCGCACCGAACGCGAGGTCGCCGCGGACCTGGAGTATCGCATGCGGGTGCTGGGCGCAGAGCGCGTCAGCTTCGACACGATTGTCGCGTCGGGGCCGAACTCCGCCAAGCCGCATCACGGTGCAGGCGACCGCGTCATCGCTGAGGGCGACTTGGTCACCATCGATTTCGGCATGCACCGCCTCGGATTCAACTCGGACATGACGCGCACGTTTGCAATCGGCGAGATCGGATCGCTCGAACATAAGATTTACGAGGTCACTCTTGCCGCGCAGCTCGCCGGCGTCAAAGCCGCGGTGCCCGGTGCGAAATTGGCGGACGTGGACAAAGCCTGCCGCGACGTGATCGAAGACGCTGGGTATGGGGAGTACTTCGTGCACTCTACGGGTCACGGCGTGGGCCTGGACGTCCACGAGGCCCCCAGCGCCGCGAAGACAGGCGAGGGCACGCTGGCGGAGGGCATGACCCTGACCATCGAGCCGGGGATCTACATTCCCGGTAAGGCCGGCGTGAGAATCGAAGACACGCTTATCATCACTGCTGCTGCTCCGAAGGTCATCACGGACTACACCAAGGATTTGACCGTGCTGTAACATTGCTGTGTTTGCACACGCCCCGACACTCCCAGGAGGAAGGTACCCATATGGCAACTACAGCCGATTTCAAGAACGGCCTGGTGCTGAAGAACGAAGGCAAGCTGCAGCAGATCATTGAGTTCCAGCACGTCAAGCCGGGAAAGGGCCCGGCGTTCGTGCGCACCAAACTGAAGGACGTCGTCTCCGGCAAGACTGTGGACAAAACCTTCAACGCCGGCGTCAAGGTGGAAACCGCAACGGTTGATCGCCGCGACATGACGTACCTCTACAACGACGGCACCAACTACGTTGTCATGGACGACAAGACGTACGAGCAGTACGAGCTTCCGGCCGACAAGTTCGGTGAGTCTGCTCGCTTCCTGCTGGAGAACATGCGCGTGCAGGTGTCGTTCCACGAGGGCGAGGCGCTGTTTGCGGAGCTGCCGATCTCGGTCGACCTGAAGATTGAGCACACCGAACCGGGCCTCCAGGGCGATCGCTCCACCGGCGGTACCAAGCCGGCGACGCTGGAAACTGGTGCCGAAATCCAGGTTCCGCTGTTCTTGGAGACGGGCAACGTGGTCAAGGTGGACACCCGCACCGGCGACTACCTGTCCCGCGTGAACAACTAATGCCCGATTACAAACGTCACGGCGCGCGGTACCGCGCGCGTCGCCGGGCAGTGGACATCCTCTTCGAGGCAGAAACCAGGGACCTTGACCCGGTAGCGGTGGTAGAAGACCGAGTGCAGCTTGCGAAGAACCCCGCGAATGCCGTTGCACCGGTCGCGGAGTACACCCGCACCATCGTCTCTGGCGCCGCGGAGAAGCTGGACGATCTCGATGACGCGATCGAACGCTATCTCTCTGCGGACTGGGAGTTGTTCCGCCTGCCAGCGGTAGACCGCCAGATCCTTCGCGTTGCGGCGTGGGAGATTCTGTTCAACGACGAGGTCGACGCGCCCGTCTCCATCAAGGAAGGCGTGGAGATGGCGGCGGAATACTCCGGCGCAGATGCTGCCCCGTACATCAACGTTGTGTTGGACGGTATCGCCCAGCGCTCCGCCACCAACGCGCCGTTCGCGGGGGAAGAGGCGGAGGATGCCTACCCCGTGGAGGAGGACTCTGACGCCGAAACGGCAAAGGCCAGCACAACGCCAGAGCGCGGGTCTGGGGAGGCACAGCCGGACGTGGCACAGACGCCGGGTGAGCAACTTGAGAACGGAAACGTGGAAGCAGAAGGCGCCGAAGAGGCGCGGCAAATCGCAGCGTCCACGGAGGATGTGGAGCCGGGTGCGGACGACACCCGCAGCTAGCGCAATCTAGTGATGCACAAGAGAGGTTGAGCGACTTCCGGAAGGGAGGCGGTGCTCAGCCTCTTTTCCAATTCGTAGCCGCCAAGGCAGGGGCTGAGCGAGAAAGGAACCGACATGTCAAAACTGACTGTCGAGGAGGCGGAGCAGTTCAAGGTCGGCCCCAACTTCCAGTTGGCAGATGTCGATCCGGCGGCAACACCGGGCGTTTCGGACGTCGAGGACGCGTTCCACGAATACGATGAGGAGCTTTCGCAGCTGCAAGAGAGGCTCTACGCCAACGGCCGAGCAGGCAACGACAACGCAGGGTCAGTGCTGCTCGTATTGCAGGGTATGGACACCGCAGGCAAAGGCGGCATCGTCCGCCACGTCGTTGGGGCCACCATGGACCTTCAAGGCGTGCATGTGCACGCGTTCGGTCCGCCGACGGAGGAGGAAGCGGCGCACGACTTTCTCTGGCGCCTCACCCCCCATCTTCCCGAGCCTGGGCAGATTGCCGTCTTTGACCGTTCCCACTACGAGGACGTGCTCGTGCAGCGGGTCAAACAGATGGCTCCGCCGGAGGAGATCGAGCGTCGCTACGGCGCGATCGTCGACTTCGAAAATCAGCTTGCAGCGCGGGGCACAAAGATTATCAAGGTCATGCCCCACATCTCCCGCGAGTTTCAAGCCGAAAACCTGAAGGAGCGTATCGAGCGCGCGGACAAGCATTGGAAGTACAACCCGTCCGACATCGATGACCGGAAGCTGTGGAGCCAGTTCATGGCCGCCTACCAAATCGCCCTGACGCGCACATCGACAGAAGCCGCTCCGTGGTACTGCATCCCGTCCGACAATAAGACGTACTGCCGCACGGTAGTGAAAACGTTGCTGTATGACGCGCTCCAGTCGCTCGGCCTCAACTGGCCGGAAGCCAACTTTGACCCGGAAGTTGAACTCGAGCGCCTCGCAAACTCCTAGTTCGTCGTGCCGCTTTCTGCGCCCGTGTCCGGGTTGGGAGTGAGGCCGGCGGATTCCGCCTGCTGCTGGATCTCGCTGACGAGCGCGCGCATCGCGTCCTGCGTTTCTAAGACACCATCCACCGCGGCCTGCAGGGCATGCTCGAGCTGGACCTCAGACAGGCCGGCCCCAACTTGAATCTCAGCCTCAGTGCGTACGACGAGGTTCTCAGTCCGATTGACTACTATGGCACGGGCGTCCAGGTACGAACTGTTGACCTGATTAGCGGCTAGGTACAGCGTCGCGTCAGCCGTGTCCGACGGGGTGTCAGTCACCGAGTCCGCACGGACGATGAGGACAGAGTCCAGCAGGACGAACAGCAGGTTGTAGCCGTTGACATTCGCGTGGCCTGCGCGCCCCGAGGGATCGTCGGTGACTTCCACACCGCGGCCGGCCATGGCGGCGATAACGCGGTCGATGGTCACGAGCGTGACGTTACTCATTGCTGCGGTTCCTCCCAGGTAACAACGGACGGGAATGTGGCGGCTAGGAAGTCGAAGGCTTGCAGGGTTGCGTCAATGGAGCTGACGATAAACGCACCGAGCTGATTAAAGGACGCGCCCTCCGCCACACGCAGCGAGCGGATTGCGCTGACCGCTAGCTGGTCCTCGCCGCGCTCGAAGAAGCGCAGAGTTGGGGCGAAGTGCGTCTGGTTGTGCTCGTTGCAAGCGTAGAGCACTTTCGGTGCGAGGTCGCGGGGGAACTCGCCCCGCCATAAAGCCTCGAAGACGAGGTGGTCGCCGTCGACGGCAACGACGATCGCGGCGTTGACAAACCCCGACCGCACCGCGCTGTCCTCGATGCGGTACTCGAGGTTTTCCTCTTCAAAGATTGCGGCAACGGCTTGCGGGGTGACTGGCTCGGTCGCGTTGCGTTCCGGGTGCTCTCCCCGCGGGGCGGAGGCTTCGGTCTGGTCTGTACTCACGCCTGCGAGACTAGCAGTTGCTCTTTCCCGAGCTCGTGGCGCAGCGCCGCCTCCAAAGTGGGGTAGCGGAACTGCCAGCCGCGCTCCGTCGCCGCGGCGGGCACAACCCGTTGGTCAGCCAGCGCCAACTCGCGGGCGCCCTCATCGCCGAGGAGTAGCTTCGGGCCGAACGTCGGGATGGCCAGCACGTCAGGCCGACGCAGCAGCTCAGCGAGCTGCTCGGACATCTGCGCGTTTGTCACCGGCTCCGGCGCGGTCGCGTTCACCGGGCCGGAGACCGTGTCGTCGAGCAGCGCGCGGGTGTAGAGGTCGGTCAGATCGTCGAGCGCGACCCAGCTCATCCAGAAGTCGCCGGCTCCGAACTGTGCGGTCAGCCCGGCGTTGACGCTCGCTTTGAGCACGGGCAGCAGCCCACCCGCGCCGGACAGGGCGAGGCCGGTGCGGATATTGACGGTCCTGATGCCTTCCGCCTGCGCCGCGTCTTCCCACGCCGCGCAGACGTCGGCCAGAAACCCTGCGCCGGGACCGTCTGTTTCGGTGTGCGGGAAGCCACCCGCATCAGTGCCGTAGTAACCGACGGCAGACGCACCGACAAAGACGCCCACACCGGAATCCGCAGAAAGCTGGGCAAGTTTCCTTGTCGGCTCAATGCGGGAGTCGCGGATCTTGCGCTTCTTGTCCTCGGTGAATCGCCCCATAATGCTCTCGCCTGCGAGGTGGATCACCCCATCCACGCCAGCGAGCAGATCAGGTGCGGGGTTGTCCATGTCCCAGTGGCGCTCGCCCGGACCCGCCTCGCCGCGTACCAGCGGGATCACGGAGTGGCCGGCCGTCGTCAACTGCGCGCGCAGGTGCGTACCCACCAGTCCGCTCGAGCCAGTCATGGCTACCGTCTTCGGCTCTGCGTCGGGCAGCGACGCGATGAACTTCAGATCCTCCAGGAGTTGACGCTGGCGGTACGCCCATGCGGGTCGGAGCACCGTTTCTGGGATGGTCGCGGACACGTCGTCGATAAGCAATGTGCCCTGGCCAGCGTCTTCGAAGCGGTGCTCGTGCCGCCATTGCGTCGCAGTGCGTAGTGGCTGGTTGGCGGCGATGTCGGTGAATTTGTGGCCTGCGGTGTAGCCGTCAGCGAGGTGGTGGGCTTTCCACTGCATGCCGGCGGGGAGGCTGAACACGGTTGTGCCGTTGCGTATCGACGCCGCTTCGCTTTGCACCCGCATGGGCAGAAAACCGGGAGTTAGCCGCGTGACAGCACCTGGCCGGGTGTGCCAGCGC
Source organism: Corynebacterium ureicelerivorans (assembly GCF_000747315.1). NCBI lineage: Bacteria > Bacillati > Actinomycetota > Actinomycetes > Mycobacteriales > Corynebacteriaceae > Corynebacterium > Corynebacterium ureicelerivorans. The sequence goes on along the minus strand of NZ_CP009215.1, from coordinate 1,289,261 downwards.
CAGACGTCCTCGCGGGGGAAGGGGAGGGTGTACTCGGCGTGAATGCCCATGGGTTCATCCTTCGCGGTCAATCGGGGAGGGTGCTACTGTAAGTGCCGGTCCCAAGACTACAGACGGATCCGGTTACCGGGGCCGTTGTCAACATCCTTTAAATTCCGCACAGCGAGGCGGGGAAGGAGGTTCGATGAGTGGAAATGAACGGTCGACCGTCGAGTTGCTGAACGCGCAAGACGTTGGCCGCACTGTTGCACGCATCGCGCACCAGGTTATAGAGAAGACGGCGTTGGATGACGCTGCGAGCCCGCAGGTAGTGCTGCTGGGCATTCCGTCGGGGGGAGTGCCGCTGGCGCAGCGGATTGCGGCAGCGGTGGAGGAGTTTTCCGGGGTTGTTATCCCTGTTGGCAGCCTCGACGTGACCCTGTACCGAGACGACCTGCGCAACCGGCCGCACCGCGCGCTGCGGCCGACACACATCCCAGTCGATATTGATGGCGCTGTAGTCATCCTCGTCGACGACGTGCTCTATTCCGGGCGCACCATCCGGGCGGCCCTTGATTCGCTACGCGATATCGGCCGCCCCAGCGCAATCCAGCTGGCCGTGTTGGTGGATCGCGGCCACCGCGAGTTGCCGATCCGCGCAGATTACGTGGGCAAAAACATCCCGACCTCCAAGGACGAGGACGTCACCGTTGCGCTGACGCCGCTGGACGCCGTGGACCGGGTGGCCCTGGAAAGAGAGGGATAGATGAAACACCTCATTGACATCGCAGACTTGAGCCGCGACGAGATTGTGGGGCTCATGGACGAGGCGGACAGGTTCCGCGAGGCGCTGGACGGCCGCGAGATCAAAAAGCTGCCCACGCTGCGCGGGCGCACGGTGATGACGCTGTTCTACGAAAACTCCACCCGCACCCGTTCCTCGTTCGAGACCGCGGGCAAGTGGATGAGCGCGGACGTGATCAACATCTCGGCGTCGAGCTCGTCCGTGAAAAAAGGCGAGTCCTTGAAGGACACGGCGGCAACGTTGGCGTCTGTCGGCGCCGACGCGATCATCATGCGTCACCCCGCATCCGGCGCGGCGCAGCTGCTGCGGACATGGCTGCCGGAGACCAGCATCATCAACGCCGGTGACGGTCAGCACCAGCACCCTACCCAGGCGCTGCTGGACGCTGTCACCATGCGCCAGCACATTGGCGACGTTGCCGGCAAGACCGTCCTCATCGTCGGCGACATCCTGCATTCCCGCGTGGCCCGCTCCAACGTGGACCTCCTGCACACCCTGGGCGCGAACGTCGTACTCGTCGCACCGCCGACGTTGCTGCCAACCGGCGTGGAGTTTTGGCCGGCGCGCATGGCGTACGACTTCGACGCCGAAATCGAGAACGCGGATGTGGTCATGATGCTGCGCGTGCAAGCCGAGCGGATGCAGGGCGGGTTCTTCCCGTCGCACCGCGAGTACGCCACCCTCTATGGGCTGAGCAAAGCACGCGCGGACCGGATGAAAGATTCCGCGTTGATCATGCACCCGGGCCCGATGCTGCGCGGCATGGAGATCAACTTCGACGTCGCGGACCGCGGCAACGCCGTCGTGCTTGGCCAGGTGTCCAACGGCGTCTACACCCGCATGGCCGTGCTGTTCACCCTGCTCGCAGGCTCTGGCGACCGGCCAGCTAACGAGGAAGGAGCAACGAAGTGACCACGCTCGCGCTCAACAATGTCCGCCCGTACGGTGAGGACGCGACCAACATTCTCATCGACGTCACCCGCGGCGTCATTGAGGCGATTGGTGACAACCGCTTCGACGACGCAGATGAAGTGATCGACTGCGGCGGAAACGTGCTCCTGCCAGGCCTGGTGGATATGCACGTCCACCTGCGCGAGCCGGGCCGCGAGGACACCGAAACCATTGCTACCGGCTCTGACGCCGCCGCGAAGGGCGGGTTCACCGCCGTGTTCACCATGGCCAACACCAACCCGGTGATCGACCAGCCGTTCCTAGCTGAGGCGGTGTGGGAGAAGGGCCAGACGTACGGCAAATGCGACGTCTACCCGGTCGGATCCATCACTCAGGGGTTGGAGGGCGAGCAGCTCACCGAGATCGGTCTCATGGCGCGTAGCGGTGTGCGCATGTTCTCCGATGACGGGAAGTGCGTCAACGACCCGCAGCTGATGCGCCGTGCCATTGAGTACGCGAAGGCCCACGACGTCGTCCTCGCGCAGCACGCCGAGGACCACCGAATGACAGCTGGTGCTGTCGCCCACGAGGGCGAGCAAGCCGCGCGCCTGGGTTTGCGCGGCTGGCCGCGTGTGGCGGAGGAATCCATCGTCGCCCGCGACGCGATCATGACCCGCGACTACGGCGGGCGCTATCACCTGTGCCACGCCTCCACAGAGGGCACCGTGCAGCTGCTGCGTTTTGCCAAGGACCAAGGCATCGAGGTCACTGCGGAGGTCACCCCGCACCACCTGCTGCTCACCGACGAGCAGCTCAAGACCTACGACGGCCTCTACCGCGTCAACCCGCCGCTGCGTGAGGCTCGCGACGCCGAGGCGCTCAAGCAGGCGCTACTCGACGGAACGGTCGACGTTGTGGCCACCGACCATGCGCCGCACGGCTCCGAGGACAAGTGCGTCGAGTTCGAGCACGCCAAGCCCGGGATGCTCGGTTTGGAAACCTCCTTGGCAGTCGTGCACCGGGTCTTCGTGGAAACCGGTCTGGCGGACTGGCGTTTCGTGGCCAAAGTAATGAGCGAGCGCCCCGCCGAGATCCTTCGCCTCCAGGACCAGGGTCGCCCGATTGCAGTCGGCGAGCCGGCCAACCTGGTGTTGGTCGACCCGCAGTCGCCGTGGACCGCCCGCGGCGAGGAGATGGCGTCCAAGGCCTCGAACACGCCGTACGAAGGCATTGAATTCAGCGCACGCGCTACCGCCACCTGGCTGCGCGGCACCCAGACTTACGGCGCACAGCAGGACTAAACGGAAAGTGAAAGAAGAAGCAATGAAGGAACAACGAATCCCGGCCGTGCTGGTCCTGGCCGATGGCGCGACCTTTCCCGGCTACGCATTCGGCGCAGAGCGCACCGTCTTCGGTGAGGCCGTCTTCACCACCGCAATGACCGGGTACCAGGAGACCATGACGGACCCGTCGTACCACCGCCAGATCGTGGTGACCACCGCGCCGCAAATCGGCAACACCGGCTGGAACGACGAGGACAACGAGTCCCACGACAACCGCATTTGGGTTGCGGGGCTTGTCGTCCGCGACCTGTCCCGCCGCGTCTCAAACTGGCGCGCTGCGCGCAGCCTCGAAGAGGAAATGCGTGCCCAGGACATCACCGGCATCCGTGGGGTGGACACCCGCTCACTGGTGCGCCACCTGCGCAATTACGGTTCCATCGCGGCAGGCATCTTCACGGGTGAGGAAGCCCGTCAGGACGTCGATACGCTGGTGGCGAAGGTGCAGGGGCAGCCGTCCATGGAGGGCGCGGACCTCGCCGCGGACGTCTCTACGGACCAGCCGTACACCATCGAGGCAGTGGGCGAGAAGCGCTTCACAGTGGTGGCCTATGACATGGGCATCAAAACCGCCACGCCCGGCCACTTTGCCAAGCGCGGAATTGAAACGGTGGTCGTGCCGGCCAACACCCCGTTTGCCGAGGTGCAGAAGTACAACCCGGACGGCGTATTCGTCTCCAACGGCCCGGGCGACCCGGCGACGGCCGACACGATGGTGGAGGCTGTCCGCGAGGTCATCGAGCAGGGCGTGCCGTTTTTCGGCATCTGCTTCGGCAACCAGATTCTCGGCCGCGCGCTGGGGCTGGAAACGTACAAGATGAAGTTCGGCCACCGTGGCGTGAACGTTCCGGTGAAAAACCACCTCACCGGCAAGATCGACATCACCTCGCAGAACCACGGTTTTGCGCTCAAGGCGCCGGACGGCGTCGGCGCAGGCGGAACCTTCGACACCGATTTCGGCACCGCCGTCATTACGCATACCTGCCTGAACGACGGCGTCGTGGAGGGCGTGGCGCTGGAAAGCGGCATGGCGTACTCGGTGCAGTACCACCCCGAGTCTGCGGCTGGCCCGCACGACGCAAACCCCCTCTTCGACCAGTTCATCGAGCTGATGAGCACCTCTCAGAAGAACGCGTAAAACCAGGAAGGGAAACACATGAAACGCGACGACATTAACCACGTCCTGGTCATCGGCTCTGGCCCCATCGTGATCGGCCAGGCTTGCGAATTCGACTACTCCGGCACCCAGGCCTGCCGCGTGCTCAAGGAAGAGGGGCTGCGCGTCACCCTGATCAACTCCAACCCGGCGACGATCATGACTGACCCGGAATTCGCGGACCACACCTACGTGGAGCCGATTGAGCCGTCCTACATCGACAAGATTCTCGCGCGCGAGGCGGAGCAGGGGCACCCTGTCGACGCAATTTTGGCCACCCTCGGCGGCCAGACCGCGCTCAACGCTGCGATCCAGCTTGACCGCCAGGGAATCTTGGCCAAGCACGGTGTCGAGCTCATCGGTGCGAACATCGACGCGATCGAGCGCGGCGAGGACCGTCAGAAGTTCAAGGATATTGTGGCGAAGATCGGCGGCGAATCCGCCCGCTCCCGCGTCTGCTTCAACATGGACGAGGTCCACGAGACCGTTGCAGAGCTGGGCCTGCCGGTGGTGGTGCGCCCGTCCTTCACCATGGGCGGCCTGGGTTCTGGCCTCGCGTTCACCATGGAAGATTTGGACCGGATCGCCGGCGGCGGCCTGGAAGCGAGCCCAGAGGCGAACGTCCTCATCGAGGAATCCATCCTGGGCTGGAAGGAGTTCGAGCTTGAGCTCATGCGCGACGGCGACGACAACGTCGTGGTCGTTGCCTCCATCGAGAACGTGGACGCACTCGGCGTGCACACCGGCGACTCTGTCACGGTGGCACCGGCGCTGACGCTGACGGACCGCGAGTACCAGACCATGCGCGACCAGGGCATTGCCATCATCCGCGAAGTCGGCGTGGACACCGGCGGCTGCAACATCCAGTTCGCCGTTAACCCGACCGACGGCCGCATCATCACCATCGAGATGAACCCGCGCGTGTCCCGGTCTTCCGCACTGGCGTCGAAGGCAACGGGCTTCCCGATTGCGAAGATCGCGTCGAAGCTCGCCATCGGTTACACCCTCGACGAGATCACCAACGACATCACCGGAGTGACCCCCGCGGCGTTCGAGCCGACGCTCGACTACGTGATTGTGAAGATGCCGCGCTTCGCCTTTGAGAAGTTCCCGGGCTCCGACGAGACCCTGGGCACCTCGATGAAGGCGGTGGGCGAGGCCATGGGCATCGGCCGCAACTACATCCAGGGCCTAAACAAAGTCATGCGGTCCATGGAGGATAAGCCGAACGGTTTCTGGACCAAGCCGGACGAGTACTTCGCCGGTGAGCGCGCGACCGACGTTGCCGCAGTACTCGATGACCTCAAGGTGCCGACCGACAAGCGTCTCTACGACGTCGAGCTCGCGCTCCGACTCGGCGCATCCGTCGAGCAGGTCCACGAAGCGAGCGGCATCGACCCGTGGTTCCTCGCCGAGCTCGAGGCGCTCATCGACTTCAGGCAGGTGCTTATCGACGCGCCGGTGCTGGACGCCGACCTCCTGCGCGAGGCGAAATCCTACGGGCTGTCCGACGCCCAGCTCGCCGCGCTGCGTCCTGAACTGGCAGGGGAGGACGGCGTGCGTTCGCTGCGCTGGTCCTTGGGCATCCACCCCGTGTACAAGACCGTCGACACCTGCGCGGGTGAATTCGAGGCGCAGACGCCGTACCACTACTCGGCGTACGAGCTGGACCCGGACGCCGAGTCCGAGGTACGCAACGCCCGCGGCGGGCAGAGCGACAAGGAGAAGGTGATCATCCTTGGCTCCGGCCCGAACCGCATCGGCCAGGGCATCGAGTTCGATTACTCCTGCGTCCACGCAGCTCTCGAGCTGTCCCGAGTGGGCTACGAGACGGTGATGGTCAACTGCAATCCCGAGACCGTCTCCACCGACTACGACACTGCAGACCGCCTCTACTTCGAGCCGCTCACGTTCGAAGACGTCATGGAGGTCTACCGCGCCGAGGCCGCCACCGGCACCGTCGCGGGTGTCATCGTGCAGCTCGGCGGGCAGACCCCGCTTGGCCTGGCTCAGCGACTTGAAGATGCCGGTGTGCCGGTCGTGGGCACCTCGCCCAAGGCCATTGACTTGGCGGAGGACCGCGGCGAGTTCGGTGAGGTGCTCTCTGTAGCCAACCTGCCGGCACCGGCATACGGCACCGCGACCACCTTCGAAGGCGCGCGCGAAGTGGCCGACCGCATCGGGTACCCGGTGCTGGTGCGACCCTCCTACGTGCTGGGCGGCCGCGGTATGGAGATTGTCTACGACGAGCAGAACCTGCGCGATTACATCGACCGTGCCACCGAGCTTTCTCCGGATCACCCGGTGCTGGTGGACCGCTTCTTGGACAACGCGATCGAGATCGACGTGGACGTGCTGTGCGACGGCACGGATGTTTACCTCGGCGGCGTGATGGAGCACATCGAGGAAGCGGGTATCCACTCCGGCGACTCCGCGTGCGCCCTGCCGCCGATGACGCTCGGACCCGACGACATTGACAGGGTTCGCCGCTCCGCAGAGGCGCTCGCGCACGGCATCGGTGTGAAGGGCCTGATGAATGTGCAGTTCGCCCTGAAGGACGACATCCTTTACGTCATCGAGGCAAACCCGCGCGCCTCGCGCACCGTGCCATTCGTGTCCAAAGCGACTGGCGTGCACTTGGCGAAGGCAGCCGCCCGCATCATGCTCGGCACAACTATTGCGGAGCTGCGCGACGAAGGCCTCATCCCCCGCGACTACGACGGCGGCTCCCTGCCGCTCGAGCACCCGATTGCCGTGAAGGAAGCGGTGCTGCCGTTTACCCGCTTCCGCCGTCCGGACGGCGCGGTGCTGGACACCATCCTCGGCCCGGAGATGAAGTCCACCGGCGAGGTGATGGGCTTGGCGCCGTCCTTCGGTGTGGCGTACGCCAAGGCTGAGGCCGCGGCATTCGGGGAGCTGCCCACGGAGGGCACGGTGTTCGTCTCGCTGGCCAACCGCGACAAGCGCACGCTGATTTTCCCCATTCAGCGCCTTTCCACCATGGGCTTTAAAGTGCTCGCCACTGAGGGCACCGCGCAGATGCTGCGACGCAACGGCATCGAGTGCGAAGTCGCGCTCAAGGCTTCTGAGGTGCGCGCCGGTGCGGAGGGCACGTCCATCGTCGAGCGCATCCTCGACGGCGAGGTCGATCTGGTGCTGAACACCCCGGCGGGCTCCGCCGGCGCCCGCCACGACGGCTACGACATCCGCGCAGCTGCGGTCGTTTCGAGCGTGCCGATCATGACCACCGTGCAGGGCGTGACCGCCGCGGTGCAGGGTATTGAGGCGCTGCGCGGTAACGCGATCACCGTTATCAGCCTGCAGGAGCTTGAGCACAGCAAGGTCTCCGAGTAATGGGCACGTTGACTTTCGGTGAGCGCCTCGTCGCCGCCGGCCGTGAATACGGCCGGTTGTGCGTGGGCATCGACCCGCACGCGGCACTGCTTGAGCAGTGGGGGCTGCCCGATTCCGTGGAGGGCGTGCGGGTGTTCTCGCAGATCTGCGTTGACGCATTCGCGGGCTATGTGGCAGTGGTGAAGCCCCAAGTTGCCTTTTACGAGCGCTTCGGCGCCGCGGGGTTCGCCGTACTTGAATCGACGTTGGCCGCGCTGCGCGAGGCGGGAACCCTCGTCATCGCGGACGCGAAGCGCGGCGACATCGGATCCACCATGGCTGGCTATGCCGCAGCGTGGCTGGCGCCTGGCGCACCGCTGGAGGCGGATGCTCTGACGCTGACCCCGTATCTAGGCGTTGGGTCACTCGCACCCGCCATCGACATGGCGGCCGAGCACCACAAGGGCGTGTTTATCATGGCCGCAAATTCCAACCCGGAGGCTGTAGCACTGCAGACCGGGAAGATCGACGGGCGGATGCTGTCGCAGCGCATGGTGGACGAATGCGCCACCTACAACAGCGGCGGGCGCGTCGGGCACGTAGGCGTGGTTGTAGGAGCCACGGTGTCCACGCCTCCGGTGCTGGACTCGTTGAACGGCCCTGTCCTCATGCCTGGCGTGGGCGCCCAAGGCGCGACAATGCAGGACGCGGAGGCGATCGCCGGATCCATCGGGCACCTGGTATTCCCAAGCGTTTCGCGTTCTGTTCTTTCCGCAGGCCCGGATGCTCCTGAGCTGCGGAAACGCGTGTCTGCCCTGGTGAAATCCGGAAATCCCCAGGGTGCATTTACCGCCGAGTAAAAACCCTGGTAGTTTAATTCCGTCGCACGGTGACGTGGAGAAATGCAGTCAAGCACTCGCTCTGCGCCGCCGCTGCTGAAAATCGCAGTGTTAGACTGTGCCGGACGTGGCGAATTGCACCGATGACATTCGGCGAAGGAAGCCCCCGATCCGGCGCACGTCGGACTGAATCAATGTTCGTAACTATCACATGGAGGAACCCGTGGCACTTCCACAGTTGACCGATGAGCAGCGCAAGGCAGCCCTGGAGAAGGCGGCAGAGGCGCGTAAGGCGCGCGCCGAGCTGAAGGCGTCCCTGAAGCGTGGCGAGACCACGCTGCAGGATGTCTTGGACAAGGCGGACACCGACGAAATCATCGGCAAGACGAAGGTTTCCGCGCTCCTCGAGGCCATGCCGAAGGTGGGCAAGGTCAAGGCACGCGAGATCATGGAGGAGCTGGAGATCGCCCAGACCCGTCGTCTGCGCGGGCTCGGCGACCGTCAGCGCCGCGCGCTGCTTGAGCGCTTCGGCTACGAAGAGAACTAAGCGTGTCCGGGGTGACCCCCCGCGGGCGCCTGGTCGTGCTGGCCGGTCCGTCCGCAGTGGGGAAGTCGACGGTGGTCAGCCGCCTGCGTGAGACCGTGCCGGATCTGTACTTCTCGGTTTCCATGACAACTCGGGCACCGCGTCCGGGTGAAGTGGACGGCAAGGACTACTTCTTTGTCACGCCCGAGGCCTTTCAGGGCCGCATCGACCGCGGCGAGATGCTGGAGTGGGCGGACATCCATGGCGGTCTGCAGCGTTCCGGCACTCCTGCCGGCCCGGTGCAGGAGGCGATGGGGGTTGGCCGCCCAGTGCTGGTTGAGGTCGACTTAGTCGGCGCTCGCAACATCAAGCGGTTGATGCCTGAGGCGCGCACCGTGTTTCTCGCTCCGCCGTCTTGGGACGTCCTCGTGCAGCGCCTGACCGGACGCGGCACTGAAACGCCTGAGGTGATTGAGCGCAGGCTCACCACCGCCCGCGAGGAGCTCGACGCACAGGGTGAATTCGACGTTGTGGTGGTCAACGACGACGTGGATGTTGCGGTGCGGTCCATCGCCGATATTCTTCAAGGCACATCTTCCAACAACAGTTAGCGAGTGGGTTTACACGTGAGCAACGAAACTAAGGACCTGTCTGACACCTCTGCTGCTGAGCAACCCCAGCAGGAGAACGTTTACGACACGCCAGAGGGCATTACGGCGCCCCCGATCGATGAGCTTTTGACCAAGGTGTCGTCGAAGTACGCGCTCGTCATCTTCGCCGCCAAGCGCGCCCGCCAGATCAACAGCTTCTACCAGAATTCTGAAGACGGGGTCTTCGAGTTCGTCGGACCGCTGGTGTCCCCGGAGCCCGGCGAGAAGCCGCTGTCTATCGCGCTCCGTGAGATCGAAGCCGGCCTTCTGGAGCACGAGGAGGGGCAGTAGCCCTGCCCGTCGCGCGGTGCATCGCGTAGTCCCGCCGCTATCCAGCAGCTGAGCTGGGTAGCGGCGTTTTGTATGCTTGGGATCCATGAGTGAAGCCCCGAACGCGTCCGAACCCCTGCACGTGATCGTTGGCGTATCCGGTGGCATCGCCGCGTACAAGGCCTGCCACGTGGTCCGCGATTTCAAAGAGCAGGGCGCGGACGTTCGCGTCATACCCACTGAAAACGCACTGCGCTTCGTGGGTGCAGCCACTTTCGAGGCGCTGAGTGGCAACACGGTTGAAACCGGGGTCTTCAGCCGGGTCGACGAGGTGCAGCACGTGCGTCTCGGGCAGGAGGCCGACTTGGTGGTCGTCGCTCCCGCCACCGCCGACTTTCTGGCTCGCGTTGCGGCTGGCCGGGCGGACGACCTCCTCACCACCACGATCCTTGTGGCCACCTGCCCAGTTGTCCTCGCCCCAGCCATGCACACTGAGATGTGGTTGAACCCCGCAACCCAAGCCAACGTGGAGACACTCCGCAATCGCGGGATCACGGTGCTCGAACCCGCGCACGGCCGACTCACTGGTAAAGACACGGGCCCGGGGCGCCTGCCTGAGTCGCACGTAATTGCGGAGCTTGCCCGTACGGTGCAGCGCACAGCTGCGTTTTCGCCGTCGCTCGCGGGCAAGCGGGTGCTTATCAGCGCTGGAGGTACGCAGGAAAACGTCGACCCGGTGCGTTTCATAGGTAACCGGTCTTCCGGCAGGCAGGGGTACGCGCTCGGCGACATCGCGGCGCAGCGGGGCGCGCAGGTCACCATCGTGGCAGGAGCGACCGACCAGTTGGAACCGCCGTCGGGGGCCGAGATCGTCAGGGTCCGCTCAACCCGGGACATGCGCGACGCGATGGTTGAGCGTGCTCCAGAATCCGACATCATCATCATGGCGGCGGCCGTAGCGGATTTCCGCCCGGAGACCGAGGCCGACACCAAGCTAAAGAAGGGCCAGGCCGACGAGGCCTTGTCTGTCATCCAGCTGACCGAAAACCCAGACATCCTCAAGACGCTCGTGCAGATGCGTGATGCTGGTCAGACCCGCGCAACCGTCATCGGGTTCGCTGCAGAGACGGACAATGAGCTCGATTACGGCCGCGAGAAGCTCAGGCGCAAGGGCGCGGACATGCTCATGGTCAACTCGGTCGCGGGTGGGGGCGTGTTCGGCCAATCCCGCAATCGCGGTTGGTTGCTCAGCGCGGACGGGGGGCAAGAGGAGATTCCCGACGGCACCAAGCATGAAGTCGCGGTCCGGATCTGGGATGCAGTCGAGCGCCGCCTGCGGTGACGTTGCGCTCTTAGACAGCTTGGTCTATCGTGGGCTTCACCTTACGACGTGCCGTTTCCGTCTCAGCCGTGTTTGCGCTGAATTCCCCAGGTGGTGCGCCGGAACGTAACTCGTCCGCTCAGACGCGAAGGAAAGACTGCTTTGTCCACTGACACCTACTTCCGCTTGTTCACAAGTGAATCGGTTACCGAGGGCCACCCTGACAAGATCTGCGATGCGATCTCGGACTCCATCCTCGACGACATGCTTGCGCAAGACCCTGAGGCGAAGGTCGCGGTCGAGACTCTCGCGACCACAGGCCAGGTTCATGTCGCTGGTGAGGTGCGTACCTCCGCGTACTCGAACATCGCCAAGATCGTGCGGGAGAAGTTGGTGGAGATCGGGTTCGACTCCTCGGAGGTCGGATTTGACGGCCGCAGCTGCGGCGTGAACATCGCCATCGGCGATCAGTCCACCGAGATCCACGATTCGGTGATCACGTCCCAAGAAGTGCGCGAGAACACCTCCACTGGCGAGGAAGACCAGACGGGTGCCGGCGACCAAGGGCTGATGTTCGGGTACGCAACCAACGAGACACCGGAATACATGCCGCTGCCGATTTCTACGGCGCACCGCCTCGCACGCCGCCTCTCCCAAGTGCGCCACGATGGAATCGTGGCGGGCCTGCGCCCGGATGGCAAGACCCAGGTCACTTTCGCCTATGACGGCGCGACGCCCGCATTCATCGACACGATCGTCATCTCGACCCAGCACGATCCGGACTTCACTGGGGAGGCGCTGGAGCAGGCGCTGCGCGAGCACGTGATCAACTGGGTGCTGGACGACGCGGGGCTGCAGCGGTACTACCGCGATGACACGAAGGTGCTCATTAACCCCTCGGGTTCCTTCATTCAGGGTGGCCCGATGAGCGACGCCGGCCTGACCGGCCGCAAGATCATTGTGGACACCTACGGCGGCATGGCGCGCCACGGCGGCGGCGCTTTTTCTGGCAAGGATCCGTCAAAGGTCGACCGCTCCGGCGCGTACGCCATGCGCTGGGTGGCCAAGAACATCGTTGCCGCAGGGCTGGCTGAGCGCGTCGAGGTGCAGGTGGCGTACGCCATCGGCCGGGCGAACCCCGTTGGCCTCTACGTGGAGACGTTCGGCACAGCGGCTGCCGGGCAAACTGACGAGAGCATTCAGCAGGCGGTGGAGAAAGTCTTCGACCTTCGCCCCCAGGCGATCATCCGCGAGCTCGACCTAAAGCGCCCCATTTACGCACAGACCGCAGCGTACGGGCATTTCGGGCGCACGGATATCGACGTGCCGTGGGAGCGCACCGACAAGGCCGACGACCTGAAAGCAGCCGCCGGTATTTAGTTCGCCCGTTCCTCCGGCGTGATGGTCCCCGCCGCCTGGTAGTGCTGCCAGGCGGCCTTTTCTTTTTCGGAACGCCGGTGGTTGCGCAGTGCGAGAGCGCCGACGGCAACGCCGATGACCACCGGCACCCAGATTTTGCTGTACTCGACAAGCCACAGGACCCATTCCGGCACTTCGGGGAGGGCGGGAGAGGGGACGTCGATGTGCGGAAGCGGCAGACGCATCTGCGGCAGATCCGGCACCGGCAGGTCGATGTGGGGCAACTGCCAGTCTGGAAGACTCCATCGCGGCAGCTCCCATTCTGGGAGGAATTGCGCCAGCCAGCCCAACAGGCGGCTTACAAGGGGGCCGAGTAAGAGAATCGCCAAGGCCCAGCCGCCTTTGCCAAGCCCCTCCGCCATGGGAATGAGCGCGCGTTTGAGTTCACTCGATTCCATCACTTCGCGCCGCCGCGCGCCGCGGGAGCTGTTGGGCGGGTCGAACTCGACGACGGTCGGGCCTTCTCGGAACTCCACACTCAGCAGCTCGTCCAGCCCACTGGCTAGCAGCTTGAGGTGCGGTTCGTTGCGGTCCGTCCCAAGGCCCGTCGGCGTTTCCAACGTATCGTGGGCACACTCGCCGAATAAGGGAAGCCGCGCACTGGCCACGTCGTTGTAGCGGTGCTGCACCACGCCGCCGACGCGTACTTCCATGCGTTCCGAGGGGTTGTCCGCCCAGAGCTTGATCCGCTCTCGCAGCGAGCTCTCGGCGGTTGCCAGGGTGCCTTCCTTTTCCGTTTCGTCGCCGGGCCAGTCCGGTTCCTCGGCGGCGAAGTCCCGGTCGAAGCCGACGCGAACTTCAATCAACCCGTACTGCGGGTGGTCCAGGCTCCAGGTCTGCACCGGCTATGCCTCCGCCCTATCTTCGGCCCTATCTTCCGCGTTGCTTGTCGACGGGCCGACGCTGAGCAAACGTGAAAGTCCCATTGCCGCTGCGCAGGTAGCCGCAGCGCCCAGGGCGTAGATAAATGTCCCGTCGTTGAAGTAGAGGACCTTCGCAATCCAGAACCCGACGCCGGCGAGGATTGGCAGGGACCAGTTGGGGCGGAACGCGAAGCCGTCGATAAGCCCGGCGGCCGCGGCCACCGCGAAGATGAACCCGACCACCGGCCAGGGAGTGCTCACAGCAGGGATGAGCAGCAACGGGCCGACGGCGTAGACGGCGAGCATGGTATAGGGCACGGCCTTGACCCACCCGGTCCGGCCGGCGTTTATTTCAGGTTCGCTCACGGGCGGGAGTATATGTTCTAGTCCGCAGTTTCGTACACGTGACCGGCTTCTGGGCGTGCAATCATCTCGTGTAGGCCGACCGGTTTTAACCCCTTGGCGCGCAGGCCGTCAATGACGCATTCGGCCGCCGCGACCGTGGGTTCGTGGATGTCGTGCATGAGGATGATCGCCCCCTCGTGCGCGGATGCGACCGCCCGCTGGCACGTCGTCGCGGTGTTACGGTGCTGCCAGTCAGCTGTGTCCACGTCCCACACCGCCAGCGCCATGCCGCGAGCCCCGGCGGCCGCGGCCACGCGCGAGTCGTACGAGCCGTAGGGCGGGCGCATCCAGCGGGGAGTGATCCCGCCCTGTTCCGTCAGCGCAGCGTCGGTCTTATCCATTTGCGCGGCGATCGTGCCGTCTGTTTGGCGGGCCATGTCTGGGTGGGAATAGGAGTGGTTGCCGATAGTGTGGCCCTCGTCCCGGATGCGGCGGAGAATCTCGGGGTACGCGTTGGCGTTTTGGCCCACCACGAAAAAGGTCGCGTGCACGCCCTTGCGTTTGAGCGTGTCCAGGAGCCGCTCCGTGGTGCCGGGAACGGGACCGTCGTCGTAAGTGAGTGCGACGCAATTGAAGCACTTCGCTGGCTCCGGGGCGGGCGAGGGCTCCTGTACCGGTTCCACGGTGACCGCGGCCGGTGTTTCCCAGGAGGTGCGCTGGGAGGGCTTGGCGACGTAGGCGGAGCTAGCGTCGATAGGCAGCCCCTCGCCCTCAGCCAGAATCGGGCCGAACGGGTGGCCCGGTATAACCTGCGCGTCTCTCGGCGTTGCCAGCTGTGTCACCTTGGCCACGTCTGCCGATGCGGCGGAAGGAACGCCAGCTGCGGCAACAAGGGCGAGGGCAGACGAGACGGCAATACACAGGCGTTTCATGAGGGCGAAGCGGACTTTCGGGGCACGGTTGACGGGCGAAGCTGCAGTCTTATTCGTACTCCATGTGGTGGTCTGGCGCGCGGTGGGGCTTACGTACCGGGGTCGGTGTCGGGGAGTCGTTTAGAATCCGGGGTCATGTCTGACACGCCTGCCGCAGAGTTACCCGTTGCGCGCGTGTTGCCCATGCTCGGCTTGGCGCACTTGGACCGGCCGTTCGACTACCTCGTACCTGAAGGTCACGCGGACGCGGTGCAGCCGGGTGTACGTGTGCGCGTCCGGTTCGCCGGCAGGTTAGTGGACGCGATTGTGCTCGAGCGCGCATCCACATCGCGCCACGAAGGCACACTGCGTTTCATTGAGCGCGTCATCTCGCCGGAGGTGGTCGCGCCGGGCAAGGTGCGCGAGTTAGTCGACGCATTGGCGGACCGCTACGCGGGTGTCAGATCCGACATTTACCGCTCCGCCATCCCGGCGCGTCACGCGAAGGCGGAGGAGACAGACACCTCGACGCCGTGGGAGGAACTCGGCGACGTTGGGGAGCCGGACTTATCCGCGTGGACCCCATACGCGTTCGGGCAGTCCTTCGTGGATGCCGTGGTGGCCGGCAAGATCGCGCGGGCTGCGTGGCAGGTGGCGCCGGGCGACGACTGGGCGGCAGCGCTGGCGGCGCTGGCGGCGAAGGTGGCACTGGACGGGGCCGGGGCGCTCATCATCGTGCCGGACCAAAAAGACGTGGATGCGTGCGAGTCCGCGCTGCGCGAGTTCGTCGGCCCGCGGCAGGTGACCACCTTGACGGCCTCGCAGGGGCCGCAGGCGCGCTACTCGCGCTATCTCTCCGTACTGCACGGGCAGGGGCGCATCGTGGTGGGCACCCGCTCTGCGGCGTTCGCACCCGTGCGCGACCTGCGCTTCGCCGCGGTGATGTTCGACGGCGACTCCAACTTGGTGGACCCCCGGGCGCCGTATGCGCATGCCAGGGAAGTGTTGACCACCCGCTCGGCGCAGGAGGGGTGCTCGCTGCTCATCGGTGGCCACGCCCGCACCGCGGAGGTGCAGCTGCTGGTGGAGTCGGGCTGGATGCACGAGCTCGTTGCGCCGAAGCAGACGCTGCGCACCCGCGCCCCATATATCCACGCTGCGGGTGACTCGGACTTTGAGATGGAGCGCGACCCGCGTGCGCGGCAGGCACGCCTGCCGTCGGCGGCGTTCCAAGCGGCAACCAAAGCGCTGGAGCGAGGCACGCCGGTGCTGTTCCAGGTGCCGCGCACGGGCTACATCCAGGCACTCGCGTGCGGCCAGTGCCGCACCCCAGCGCGCTGCAGGTGGTGCAACGGGCCGCTGGGGTTGCCGTCCGGTGGCGAGGCCGCGGCGCCGACGTGCCGCTGGTGCGGGCGGATGGATCCGGCGCACGTGTGCCCGGTGTGCGGCTCGCGCAAGCTGCGGGCGGTAGTGCTCGGCGCGGACCGCACAGCCGAAGAGCTGGGCCGGGCATTTGCCAAGTACAAGGTCGTGACCTCCGGCGGCGACCACGTGCGGGCGGAGGTGCAGCCCGGAGCCGCGCTCGTGGTGGCCACCCCAGGCGCGGAGCCGCGGGTCGACGGCGGTTACGGCGCCGCCGTGCTGCTTGACGCGTGGGCGTTGTTGCAGCGGCCTGATCTGCGCGCCGTGGAAGACACGTTCGCGCGCTGGATGGCTGCGGCGACACTCGTGCAGCCGCACGCATCGGGCGGGGAGGTTGTCGTCGTGGCGGAGCCGTCGCTGCCGGTGGTGCAGCACCTCATCCGGTGGGATGCGCCCGGTTTCGCCGCGCTCGAACTGAACCTGCGGCGGGAGGCGCGATTCCCGCCCGCGGTGCACGTCGCGGTCGCGGACGCCCCCCGCGACGGGTTGGACGAGTTTTTCGCCCGCACTGAGCTGCCGGAGCATGCGGAGTTACTCGGGCCCGTGGATCTGCCGCCCGGGGTGCGGCTGCCGGGGGAGTGGAACCGGGAGGCGCTCGGGCCAGCGCAGCGGATGCTCGTCCGCACTCCGCTCGCTGGGCGGGCCGCGCTGGGCAAGGCGCTGCGCGCTGGCGCGGTGGCCTGGACGACGGCGCGGCAGGACCTGCCGCTGAGAATCCAGGTGGACCCCGTCGACATCGGCTAAGGCGCGGGGGTGCAGCGGTGAGCCAGTAGACTTCCTCCACATGGCTCTCCGCGATATCCGTCTGTTCGGCGACCCAGTGCTCAACTCCGTCGCTGATCCGGTCACCGTCTTCGATTCAGCCTTGGAACGGCTTGTTCGAGACATGCTGGAGACGATGGACCACGCCGGCGGCGTCGGCCTCGCCGCCAACCAGATCGGACTGGCCCGCCGCGTGTTCGTCTTCGACTGCCAAGGCATGCGGGGCCACATTGTCAACCCCGTGTGGGAGTCGCTGGGCGAGGGGCTGCAGACTGGCATGGAGGGCTGTCTCTCCGTGCCGGGTGTGCGTGGCGAGGTCACCCGACACAACGCGGTGGTCGCTCGGGGCCAAGACTGCTTCGGCCGGCCGCTGGCGCTGCGCGGGACGGGGTTACTAGCCCGGTGCATCCAGCACGAGGCGGACCACTTGGACGGCGTGATGTTTATGCGCAGGATGGAACCCGAACAGCGCAAGGAAGCAATGGCGGCAATCCGTGCCGCAGATTGGAGGTAGGCACACACATGCGACTGGTATTCGCCGGCACCCCAGAGCCTGCGGCGGTGGCGCTGCGGAGGCTTCTCGCCTCCGAGCACGAGGTGGTTGCGGTGCTCACACGCCCGGATGCCCGCAAAGGACGGGGTCGAACGCTGCACCCTTCGCCGGTAAAGGCGCTCGCGCTCGAGCACGGTATCGAGGTGCTTACCCCGGAAACACTGGCGGGCGACAGCACCATCCAGCACAGGCTGCGCGAGTTGTCCCCGGACGCCGTGCCTGTGGTCGCGTACGGCAACCTCATCCCAGCCGACATGCTGGACATTCCGGCGCACGGATGGGTGAACCTGCATTTCTCGCTGCTCCCGGCTTGGCGCGGCGCAGCACCGGTGCAGGCTGCGATCGCCAACGGTGACGAGGTGACCGGCGCCACCACCTTCCGCATCGATGAGGGCCTGGATACCGGAGACATCCTGGGCAAGCTGGAAACTGGGATCGGGCAGACCGAAACCAGCGGAGAACTGCTGGAGCGCCTCGCCGACACGGGCGCGGGCCTGCTGGCTGCGACCATGGACGCGCTCGAGGCCGGGACCGCAACGCCCACCCCGCAGCCGCAGGAGGGAACCTACGCCCACAAGATCACCCCGGCGGACGCCCGGGTGGACTGGGCACAGCCGGCCTCGGTGATTGACCGCGGCATCCGGGCGCACACCCCAGCGCCCGGTGCGTGGACAATGCGCGGGGAGGAACGCTTCAAGCTCGGCCCCATTACCCCGACTGACGGGGACACACTGGCCCCGGGCCAGGCGTGGTTTGGCAAAAATGAGGTGCTGGTGGGCACCGCTGACGGCGACGTGCGCTTGGGCACGATCCAGCCGCCGGGCAAGAAAATGATGAACGCTGCGGATTGGGCTCGCGGGCTCAGCCCGGAAGCGAAAGAGGGAGTGGTGTTCGAATGAGCGGAGGGTTTCGGTCGCGCTCCGCGGGGCGCCGCGACGACAAGCCGGAAGGCAATAAGGGCCAGAAGCAGGGCCGCGCACAGGCGCGGCACCAGACGCGCGGGCAGGGTGGTGGACGCCAGCGCTACACAGTGAAGGGCCGTCCGGCCAGCATCGGTGACCCGGCGCGCGAGGCGGCGTTTGAGGTCGTGTTGCGCGTGGCACGGGACGGGGCATTTGCCAACCTCACCCTGCCCGGCATCCTGCGGGAGCGGGCGATCGCCGGCCGCGACGCCGCATTTGCTACTGAACTGGCCTACGGCACGCTGCGCTCGCTCGGGGTGCTCGACGCGGTAATAGCGAAGAACTCGTCGCGTGAGCTCAACCGCATTGCGCCCGAGGTCCTCGCCGCGCTTCGCCTAGGCACCTACCAGCTCCTGAACACCCGCGTCGGCGACCACGCCGCAGTGGACACGTCCGTGCGGCTGGTCGAGGCGGCCGGCCACGACAAGGCCAAAGGCTTTGCCAACGGCGTGTTGCGCTCCGTCGGCCGCACGCCTGCTGAGGAGTGGCTGCGCACGCTTGCGCCGAAAAGCGAGATGGGAGCGCTCGCCTTCACCCACGCCCACCCGGAGTGGATCGCGCGTGCCTTTGCCGAGGCGCTCGGCGACAAGAGGGGCGAGCTCGAGGCCGCGCTCGAGGCGGACTCAGCCCGCCCGGTTGTGCACCTTGTGGCGCGCCCCGGCGAGATCAGCGCCGAGGAGCTCGCGCTGTCCACGGGTGGCGAGCAGGGTAAGTACTCGCCGTACGCGGTCTACCTGCCGGAGGGGGACCCGGGGCAGCTCGACCCGGTGCGCGACGGCCTCGCCGCGGTGCAAGACGAAGGCTCCCAGGTCATCGCTCGGGCGGTTACTGAGGTGCCGGTCGGCGACGATCACGGCCGGTGGCTCGACCTGTGCGCGGGGCCTGGAGGCAAGGTTGCCCTGATGGGTGCCATCGCGGCAATTGACGGCGCCACGGTCGACGCCGTGGAGGTCAGTCCGCACCGTGCGGAGCTGATTGCCAAGACGGTGCGCGGCCTGCCTGTGACGGTGCACACCGCCGACGGGCGGGACACCGGCCTCGAGCCGGGCTACGACCGCGTGCTTGTGGACGCTCCCTGCTCCGGGCTGGGGGCTTTGCGGCGCCGCCCGGAAGCTCGCTGGACGAAAGCGGAGAGCGACATCGCCGAGCTCAACCAGCTCCAGGAGGAGTTGCTGGAGTCGGCGGTTGAGCTGGCTAAGCCCGGCGGAGTCATCGTCTATTCCACGTGCTCGCCGGATGTGCGAGAGACCCGAAGGATCGTCGAGAAGCAGTTGGCCAAAGGCTGCGTTGAGGAACTCGACGCTCGCGAGTGGGCCGCCGGCATGGAGGACGTCGGCGACGGCCCGAGCGTGCAGATGTGGCCCCACCGGCACGGCACCGACGCGATGTTCTACGCGGTGCTGCGCAAAACCGGAACGCTAGGGTAGTGCCCATGATTCAGATTGCCCCATCGATTCTGGCGGCCAACTACGCGGCTCTCGGCGAGGACGTGCGCAAGGTGGCGAACGCGGACCTGATCCACGTGGACATCATGGACGGCCACTTTGTGCCCAATCTTTCATTCGGCCCGGACGTGACCAAGGCGGTCAACGGGGTCACAGACCAATTCCTGGACATGCATTTGATGATCGAGGAGCCTGAGCGTTGGTTCGACACCTATGTGCGTGCCGGCGGCGACCGCCTTGTGTTCCACGTCGAGGCCACCGATGACCACGTCGGGGCCGCCAAGCAGTGCCGCGAGTTAGGGGTGCAGTCGGGGTTTGCCATCAAGCCCGGCACCGCGATCGAGCCATACCTGGACGACCTCGAGCACTTCGACCAGGTGATGGTGATGAGTGTGGAGCCCGGGTTTGGCGGCCAGAAATTTATGCCGGAGGTGCTGAGCAAGGTGATGGTGCTGCGCGACCGCATCGCGGAGGCAGGCCTGGACACCATCATCGGCATCGACGGCGGCATCGCGGACGCGACCATCGCCCAGGCTGCAGAGGCCGGCGTGGACGCGTTCGTGGCCGGTTCCGCAGTCTTTGGCGCCGTTAATCCGGCCGAGGCGGTGGAGCGTCTGCGCGAGCTCGCCCGCGAGGCGGCGCAGGCGTGACGGAGGAACTCGGCGCAATTTCCGCCGCGATTGCGGCAGGTGAATCCGTCCGTGGCACAACGTCGCCGAACCCGCCGGTGGGCTGCGCGCTTGTCAGCGCCTCCGGTGAGCTCATCGCAACCGGCGCGACCTCGCCAGCGGGCGGGCCGCACGCGGAGATCAACGCCCTGCGACAGGCGGGTGCGCGCGCCCGGGGCGCCACCGCCGTGGTGACCCTGGAGCCGTGCAACCACACTGGTCGCACCGGCCCATGCGCCCGTGCGCTCGTAGAGGCGGGGGTTAAACGGGTGGTGTATTTCACCGCCGACCCCAACAAAGCAGCTGCCGGCGGGGCCGCGTACCTGCGGGACCACGGCGTTGAGGTGGACTTCCGGCCGGTGCGGGTGGCGGCGCTGCAACCATGGCTGCGCTCTGTGCGACACGGTCGCCCGAGCGTGACGCTGAAGTTCGCCTCCACGCTCGACGGTTTTACCGCCGCAGCTGACGGCACGAGTCAGTGGATCACAGGCGAAGCCGCCAGGGAACAGGTGCACGAGGACCGCACGAAGATCGATGCAATCATCGTCGGCACCGGCACCGCGATCGCGGACGACCCGTCGCTGACCGCACGGTTCCCAGACGGCACGCTTCGACAGCACCAGCCGCGCCACGTGGTTATCGGCTCACGCGAGGTCCCCGAGGGCAACCTCTCGCGCCTGGGATTCGAGCAGTACGCCGCACCCCACGAGGCGCTGGACGCGCTGTGGCACACCGGGGCGCGCGACGTGCTGGTCGAAGGTGGGGCGACACTCGCCGCGAGTTTCCTTGAGCTGGATTTGGTGGACACGGTGCAGGCCTATATCGCGCCCGCGCTCCTCGGCGCCGGCCGCGGGGTCCTGGATCGTGCGATCGCGGGCACCATCGCCGACGCTTACCGCTTCCGCACCACCGCGGTGCGGCAGGTGGGCGATGACGTGTTCATAGAAATGGAGAGAGATGTTTACGGGACTTATTGAGGAAATCGGAACGGTGGAAGAGCTGGTGCCGCTTGGCGACGCCGTCCGGATCGCCGTGCGCGCCCCCAAGGTCACCCAAGACGCGGTCGCCGGCGACTCGATCGCCGTGGACGGCGTGTGCCTGACTGTGGTGGACAACGCCTCCGGCACCTTTACCGCGGACGTCATGCGCGAGACGCTGGACCGCTCGCGGCTCGGCTCCTACGCACCCGGGTCGCGGGTCAATCTTGAGCGCGCGCTCGCGGCCGGCCAGCGCATGGGCGGCCACATCGTTCAGGGACACGTCGACGGCGTGGCCGAGGTGGTTTCGCGGACAGCTTCGGAACACTGGGAGGTCGTGCGCTTCACGTTGCCGCAGCAGTTAAACCGCTATGTCGTGGAGAAGGGGTCGATCGCCGTCAATGGCACGTCCTTGACCGTCTCGGCGGTGAGTGAGGGGTACTTCGAGGTGTCGCTCATCCCCACCACACTGAGCGAGACCACCGCTGGCGCGCTACAACCGGGCGATCCGGTGAACCTGGAAGTAGACGTGATGGCCAAATACGTTGAAAAGATGGTGCAGGGTTAGGGTTGAGCGCTATGACTTCCCTCAACTCGTTGAACTCCACGTTGGATACTGTCGAGGAGGCCATCGCCGCCATCCGCGCAGGTAAGGCCGTTGTCGTGGTGGACAGCGAGGACCGGGAAAACGAGGGTGACCTCATCTTCGCCGCCCAGGACGCAACACCGGAACTCGTGGCCTTCACGGTGCGCCACACGTCCGGCTACATCTGCGTGTCCATGTCGGACGAGCGCGCCACCGCGCTCGAGCTGCCGCCGATGGTGGCCGACAACCAGGATCTCCACGGCACCGCCTACGCGGTCACCGTCGACGCGGCCACAGGCACCACCGGCATCTCCGCCCGCTCGCGCGCGACCACTATCGCAATGCTCGCCGACGGCTCCGCCACCCCCGCCTCCTTCACCCGGCCCGGCCACGTGGTCCCGTTGCGGGCGAAGGCAGGTGGCGTCCTCGAGCGCCCCGGCCATACCGAAGCAGCGGTGGATCTTGCGCGCCTGGCCGGCAAGGCGCCTGTGGGGGCGTTGTGCGAGATCGTCTCCGAGGACGACCCCACGGACATGGCGCGGTTCGGGGAGCTGCGTCGCTTCGCTGACACCCATAACCTGCCCATGATTTCCATCGAGCAGCTGGCAGACTACCGCCGCCACCACGAGCGCACCGTTGAGCGCGTCACGGAGGCGGCGCTGCCCACCGAGTACGGCGAATTCACCGCGGTGGGCTATCGCGACACCATCACCGGGGTGGAGCATGTGGCGTTGGTGGCCGGAGGCGTCGACACGCTCGCGGGCGCGAACGACGTGCTCGTCCGGGTGCACTCGGAGTGCCTAACGGGCGACGTGTTCGCCTCCAAGCGCTGCGATTGCGGGCCGCAGCTGCACGAATCCATGCGTCGCATCCAGCAGGCCGGCCGCGGCGTGGTGGTGTACCTGCGAGGGCACGAGGGCCGCGGTATCGGGTTGCTGGCCAAGCTTAAGGCTTACCGCCTGCAAGATCAGGGTTTGGACACGGTGGACGCCAACCTGGAGCAGGGTTTGCCTGCGGACGCGAGGGAGTATTCCGCCGCGGGGCAGATCCTGGCCGATCTTGGGATGGGTTCCTTAGATATCCTCACCAACAACCCGGAAAAGATCGACGCGCTGACGGGTTACGGCCCCGAGGTGGCGGGCCGCAGTAGGATCGAAATCGTTCCCACACACGACAACATCGAGTACCTGCGCACAAAGCGCGACCGGATGGGGCACGACTTGCCCGGCGTAGCCGAATGGCTGGCCGCGCATCCGGGGTACGAACACTAAGGAGCACCAGTGGCATCGACCGGAGCACCAGAGGACTATTCCATACACGCGGAGGGCATGACCATCGCGGTCGTCTACACCCGCTGGAACGACAAAATCGTCGACCTGCTGCGCAGCGGTGCGCGGGATGAAGCGCGAGAACTCGGTGTGAAGGTGGAGGAGTACGCCGTGGCCGGCGCACTGGAGCTGCCGGTCGTCGTGCAGGCGTGCGCGCGGCGCTACGACGCGGTTGTGGCCCTCGGCTGCGTCATTCGCGGGGAAACGGCGCACTTCCAGTATGTGTGCGATTCCGTCACTACCGGTTTGACCAGGGTTGCGCTGGACGAGCAGACCCCGGTAGGCAACGGCGTGCTCACCGTCGACGACGAGGACCAGGCCTATGAGCGCGCCGGCGGGGAAGACGCCAAGGAGGACAAAGGCGCGGAGGCTATGCGAGCGGCCGCCGGCACCGCCGCTGAGCTGCGTAAGGTTCGTGCCCTGCCGTTGAAGGGTTAGAGTAACCGGAAAGCGTGGTGCGCCTGCGGGCGTCGACACGCACATAGCTCGAGCGTTTGTAAGGAGAGTGGGAGTGGCTCACCAACACAACCCGACGGAACTTTCGGGCCGGGACGAGGTTGCCTACCTCAACGCGCTCGACCCGCACGCGACCACAACCAGGAAGCCGTGGGACCTTGAGATCTCGTCCAAGTTTTTACGCAACGTGGCCGTGGGCTGGGTCGTCTTGGTTATGGCAGTGCACGTTTTCATGGCCTGGGCCGTGGACGCGGAGTTCACGGGCGTGGCCATCACCGACCTAGACAAATTCGCCTTCATCGGCGTCGGCCTCGTCATCTCCCTGTTGTCGTGGATCGCTCTGACGCGCCCACGCGTGCGCGCGAACGAGGACGGGGTGCAGGTACGCAACATCATCGGCACCCGTTACTACCCGTGGGTGGTGATCTACGGGCTGAGCTTTCCCAAGGGCTCGCGTATGGCGCGGCTGGAACTGCCGGAGTTCGAATACGTCCCGCTGTGGGCCATTCAATCCGCCGACAAGGAGTGGGCGCTGAAGGCCGTGGAGGACTTCCGGGCTCTGGAAGCCCAGTACATGCCGCAGGATTAACCCTTGGCAGATCCGCAGAGTTACCGCCCAGCACCGGGCACAATCCCGACCGATCCGGGCGTATACAAGTTCCGTGACCGCGATGGCCGCGTCATCTATGTGGGTAAAGCAAAGAACCTGCGTGCGCGCCTGAACAACTACTTCCAGCCGCCGAACACGTTGCACCCCCGCACCCGCCAGATGGTGTACACGGGTGCCTCAGTGGAGTGGACCGTCGTGGCCTCCGAGGTGGAGGCGCTGCAGCTGGAATACACCTGGATCAAGCGCTTCGACCCGTGGTTCAACGTCATGTACCGCGACGACAAGACGTACCCCATGCTCGCGGTCAGCGTGAGGGAGCGCTACCCACGCGCGTTTTTCTACCGCGGCCCGAAGCGCAAGGGCGTGCGCTACTTCGGCCCCTACTCTCATGCGTGGGCCGTGCGCGAGACGCTTGATCTACTCACCCGCGTTTTCCCAATACGCACGTGCTCAAACGGAGTGTTTAACCGCCACGAATCGCTCGGGCGGCCGTGCCTGCTGGGATACATCGACAAGTGCGCGGCCCCGTGCGTGGGGCGCGTGGACGAGGCGGAGTACGACGAGATTGTCCAGGGCTTCCTCGGGTTCATGTCCGGCCGCACGGATCAACTAGTGCGCGGCATCACCACGCAGATGACCGAGGCAGCGGAGAACTTGGAGTTCGAGCGCGCGGCGAGGCTGCGCGACGACTTGGGGGCGGTGAACAAGGTCATGGAGCGCCAGACGGTGGTGCTGGGCCAAGACACCGACGCCGACATCGTCGCGTTCGACACCGACGAGCTTGAGGCCGCGGTACAGATCTTCAATGTTCGGGACGGCCGCATCAAGGCGCAGCGCGGCTGGGTGGTCGAGAAAACCGGCGACGAGCCGGGCGCCTCCGAGCGCCTTGACGAAGGTCAAGCAGATCCGACCTTGCCCACCTTGATGCAGAACTTTCTCGTGCAGTACTACTCGGATGCCGTTGAGCGGGTGCGCCTTGAGCAGGAAGAAGACCGTAAGATCGAGGCGCAGAAGGTGCGCCGCCGCGGTGTCGACCAAGAATCGCGCGCGAAGGCGGAGGCGCCGATGCCGGTGCCCCGCGAGATTCTCGTGGAGGCGCTGCCGGCGGAACTGCCGGAGGTTGCGGAACTGCTGGCGGAACTTCGCGGCGGGCCCGTCGACATCCGCGTGCCGCAGCGTGGCGACAAGCGGGCACTGATGGAGACCGTGCACAAGAACGCGGCGGAGGCGCTGCACCAGCACAAGCTCAAGCGAGTGGGCGACCTCACGGCCCGCTCGCAGGCTTTGCAGGATATCCAAGAAGCGCTGGGCATGGACGAGGCGCCGCTTCGCATCGAGTGCACGGATATTTCGCACATTCAGGGCACCGACGTTGTTGCGTCGCTGGTGGTGTTCGAGGACGGGCTTCCCAAGAAGAACGACTACCGTCGCTACCGCATCAAGGAGGCCGCGGGTGACGGCCATTCCAACGACGTCGGCTCGATTGCAGAAGTGACCCGCCGTCGCTTCAAGCGCTACAACGAAGACAAGTTGGCGAACCCGGACGAGGTGGCAGACGAGCAAACCTTCGAGGACGAGGCGGACGAGACCACGGGCGCGAAGCGCTTTGCGTACCCGCCCCAGCTATTCATCGTGGACGGCGGCAAGCCCCAGGTTACGGCCGCTCAGGAGGTGTTCGACGAGCTCGGCATCGTGGATGTGCAGCTCATCGGCCTCGCGAAGCGTTTGGAAGAGGTCTGGGTTCCGGACGACGACGAGCCGGTTATCTTGCCGCGTAACTCGGAGGGCATGTACCTGCTGCAGCAGGTGCGCGACGAGGCGCACCGTTTCGCCATCACCTACCACCGCCAGCAGCGCTCCAAGCGCATGCGCTCCTCCGCGCTCGACGCCGTTCCGGGGCTGGGGCCCGCTCGCCGCACGGACCTGGTCAAGCATTTCGGCTCGGTAAAGAAGATCAAGGAGGCGTCGGTCGAGGAAATCCAGCAGGTCAAGGGCGTGGGACCAAAGTTGGCGGAGACCATCTACGGCCACCTGCACGACCAGTAGCACGCGGCTTCTCGACGTCGCTTCGCTGCCGCCTTGTCTAGGATGAGGGCTATGCCCACCACACCCCACACCCCCGCGTTGCCCCACGACACCACTGAGGCGCGGACGCGCCCGGTGATCATCACGGGCCTGTCCGGCGGCGGCTTGTCCACCGCAGCGAAGGTGTTCGAGGACAAAGGCTACTTCGTCTCCCAGAACCTGCCTCCCCAGCTCATCCTGGAGCTCGTCGACCTCGCTGCGGCGGATGATTCTCCCGTCGACCGCCTCGCGGTTGTCACCGACGTCCGTGCGTCGATGTTCAAGGGCTCGCTGATGAGCACCATCGCGGGGATACGCGAGCGCGGGTACGACCCGTTCATTCTGTTCTTGGAGGCACGCGACGACGTCCTCATCCGCCGTTTCGACTCGGTGCGGCGAACCCACCCGATGCAGGGCGACGGCACGCTGCAGTCCGGCATTGAGCGCGAACGGGAGGCAATGGAGGACCTCCGGGCCTCTGCCGACGTCATCATCGACACGACCAGCTTGTCGGTGCATGACCTGCGCCGCGCGGTTGAGGCGTCGGTGGGTGAACTACCCCTCGGGCGGCAGCACATCACCATCGAATCCTTCGGGTTCAAGCACGGCTCACCGCGCGACGCCGATATCGTGCTCGACGTCCGGTTCTTGCCAAACCCGTACTGGGTGGAGGAGCTGCGCGAATTCCGCGGTGTAGACCAGGCCGTGGCCGACTACGTGCTGAGCCAGGACGGTGCCAGGGACTACGTCGACAACGTCGTCGAGTTGCTCTCGAGCACCCTTGGGGGCTACCGCCACGAGGGCAAGGACTTCATTACCGTCGGTGTCGGCTGCACGGGTGGACACCACCGCTCGGTTGCGGTGGCAGAGGCAATCGGCAAGCGGCTGAGCCAACAGGGACAGGTGGACGTGAATGTCATCCACCGTGACCTGGAGCGCCACTAACCCCACACACCAGGCCAGAGAAAGAAGGGTCAAGTGAGCCATGTGTCGTATACGTGCCTTGGGGGAGGGCACGGCCTGTACCAGACGCTGACCGCTGCGCGCGCTGCGGGAGCCTCCACCATTAACGCCGTAGTCACGGTGGCTGATGACGGAGGATCGTCCGGCCGTCTTCGCCGCGAGATGGACATTGTTCCCCCAGGTGATCTGCGTATGGCGCTCGCCGCGCTGACAGCGAGCGACGAGGACGGCTCGATGTGGCGCGAGACGCTTCAGCACCGGTTCGGAGGCCACGGAGCGATGGCGGGCCACGCCCTAGGCAACCTCCTCATCACTGGGCTTGCGGAGCGCCTCGGCGACACGCAGGCGGCTCTCGACCGAGTCGCGGCGTGGACAGGATCCGCAGGCAGGGTGATCCCCGTGTGCCCCCAGCCCCTCGACATCGAGGCGGAAGTTGCGGGGTTAGACGACGATCCTCGTGTGCTGCGTGCCGTGCGCGGGCAGGTCGCGGTGGCGACTACTCCTGGCGCGGTGCGGCGAGTGCGGCTGATCCCTGCGCAGCCGGCGGCCAGCGCCGCAGCGGTGCGGGCGATCCTGGATGCCGATGTGGTGACTATCGGACCCGGCTCATGGTTCTCGTCTGTCATCCCGCACATTCTCGTCCCCGATATCGCGCAGGCCCTTAACGAGACGGATGCGACCGTCGTGGTCATCCTCAACTTGTCCCCGGAGGCGGGGGAGACACCGGGTTTTAGCACCGAGCGCCATATCCACGTCTTCTCGCAGCACGCCCCGGACCTGCGGGTGGATTATGTGCTTGCGGATGAGCACACAGCCACGTCCCCCGGCGAGCGGGACAACATCGCGCGGGCCGCGGGCCGATTGGGCGCACAGGTGGTGTTTGCGCCGCTGCGTGAGGTGGGGGACGACCGGGTGGCCTCGAACCGGCACGACCCCGACAAATTGGCAGCTGCCCTCAAGGCACTTGGCCCCACGCGATAGACTGCTGGGCGATTCACACCTGCACGATAGATGAGGGGAGGCGCCGGTGGCGCTGACGGCCAAGGTCAAGGATGAGCTTTTGCGCGCCACGGGCGGCGGTTTGGAAGCGCGCAGTGCCGAAGCGACCGCGCTGATTCGCTTCGGCGGGGAGCTGCGTCCTTCTGAGCGGGGTGTCGCCATTGTTGCTGGTTTTGCAGAGGAGGCAGTCGCCCGTCGCTTGGCCCGCACGCTGACCGATTTATGTGCGGTTAGCGCGCCGGTGGAGCTTATTCCGGCATCGTCCGCCAGCCGGGATTGCCGTTATGAAGTCCGGGTTGAGGACGGAGCGGCGGACGTTATCCGCTCGCTGAAGCTCGTTACCGCGTCCGGTCACCCGGTAGTCGGCATGCCGCGGCAAATCATCTCGGGCCCCATGGCCGGGGTGGAGGCCGCGTGGCGCGGATCGTTTCTTGCCCGTGGTCGGCTCACTGAGCCGGGTCGCGCCGCAAGCCTCGAAGTAGCGTGCCCAGGCCAAGAGGCGGCACTTGCCCTGGTGGGCTTGGCTCGGAGAATGGGGCTCACGGCGAAGACTCGTGAGACCCGAGGTATCGAGCGCGTGACCCTGCGCGATGGCGAGGCAATCGGCATTTTGCTCAGCCGCATGGGTGCGCCCGCCGCCCGTATCGAATGGGACACCAAGCGCGAAACCCGGGCGGCCACCGCGAAGACCAATAGCCGTCTCGCCACGTTCGACGACGCGAACACGCGCCGCTCCGCGCAGGCGGCTGCAGCCGCGGCGGCTCGCGTGGAGCGGGCGATGGACATTCTCGGTGACGACGTTCCTGAGCACCTCGCCGAAGCCGGCTTCCTCCGTGTCGAGCACCGTCACGCGTCACTGGAGGAGCTCGGTCGGCTGGCGGATCCGCAAATGACCAAGGACGCGGTCGCAGGCCGCATTCGTCGCCTCCTGTCGCTGGCCGACAAACGGGCGGCAGAACTCGGCATTGAAGACACTCACGGGACAGCCACCACTTAGGCTGGCAGTCAGTGGCATTTGTCACATCAGGTCCGGTCTGTGTCACTCCGGGGGTAGAAAACTGCTGGCGCTCACCCCCCCGCCGCGATCGATCCGGGCTCAAACCCACATTGATTGGCAGATCCGGTTGCGGTTCCTGCCCCCGGTTTCTCTGCCACGCCCGCGCCCCCTGCAGGTAAAAGTCAAGCTCATTACACTCGAAATCGGAACGACACAGGCACAAAGACGAGGAGTTTGACTGTGACTACCCGCATTGGCATCAACGGTTTCGGCCGCATCGGCCGCGCAGCGTTTCGCATCATCGAGAACGAGTACAAGGGCGAGCTCGAAGTCGTCAAGATCAACGACCTCACCGACAACCAGACGCTGGCTCACCTGATGAAGTACGACACCGCCTACGGCCAGTTCGACCACGACATCGAGTACGACGACGAATCCATCACGGTCGACGGCCGCCGGATCGCGGTCTCCGAGGAGAAGGATCCCGCCAACCTCGCGTGGGGCGACGCGGATGTCGACATCGTGCTCGAGTGCACCGGCGTGTTCCGCAAGGGCCCTGACGCCAAGGCGCACATTGACGCCGGCGCGAAGAAGGTCATCATTTCTGCGCCGGGCAAGGAGGTGGACGGCACCTACGTGTGGGGCGTCAACCACACCGATTACACGGGTAGCGAAGATGTCATTTCCGCCGCATCTTGCACGACCAACTCGCTTGCGCCGGTAGCTAAGGTGCTCGACGATGCGTTTGGCATCGAGCGTGGGTTGATGACCACCATCCACGCTTACACCGGCGACCAGCGGCTGCAGGACGCACCTCACAGGGACCTGCGTCGTGCACGCGCGGCGGCGCAGAACATCGTGCCGACCACGACCGGCGCCGCGAAGGCAGTGGCCCTGGTGCTGCCGAACTTGGAGGGCAAGCTGGACGGCTTCGCCATGCGCGTGCCCACCATCACCGGTTCCGCGACCGACCTCACGGTAACCCTGCGCGAGGACGTCACCGTGGAGGACGTCAACCAGGCGGTGAAGAACGCGGTGCAGGACGCGGAGTTCGGCCGCGCCATGCAATACACCGAAGACCCGATCGTTTCCTCCGACATTATCGGCAACACCCACGGGGCCATTTTTGATGCGGGCATGACCCGCGTCATCGACGGAAACCTGGTCAAGATCATCTCCTGGTACGACAACGAGTGGTCGTACACCTCGCAGTACATCCGCCTGGCAAAGTTTGTGGCTGACAAACTGTAAGGCGTGACGCTGATACGGGCCCGCAACAATAGTGACGTTGCGGGCCCGTTTTTCATACGATGGATACGGTTCACACAATGAAGGAGAGACCTATGACCAAGAATCTGCAGCAGCTTCTCGACGAAGGCGTGGACGGGCGCCACGTCCTGGTGCGGTCGGACTTGAACGTCCCGCTCGATGACGACGGCAACATCACCGACGCTGGTCGCATCGACGCGTCGCTGCCCACATTGAAGGCCCTGCTTGACGCAGGCGCGAAGGTCATCGTGATGGCGCATCTGGGGCGTCCGAAGGGCGAGGTCAACCCCAAATTCTCGCTTGCACCCGTTGCTGAGGCGCTTTCCGAGCGGCTCGGCCAGTTCGTCCCGCTCGCTGCCGATGTCTCAGGCGAGGACGCGCACGAGCGTGCAAACGGCCTGACCGAAGGAGAGATCCTCCTTCTGGAAAACGTCCGCTTCGACCCGCGCGAGACCTCCAAGGATGAGGCAGAGCGGGCCGCGTTCGCCGACGAGCTGGCCGCGCTCGCGGCGGACGACGGCGCCTTCGTCTCCGACGGCTTCGGCGTGGTCCACCGCGCGCAGGCTTCCGTCTACGACGTGGCGAAGGCGCTGCCCGCCTACGCGGGCTACCTCGTAGATAAGGAAGTCGCGACCCTGAATTCCGTGAAGAACGACCCGGCGCACCCGTACGTGGTGGTGCTCGGTGGTTCGAAGGTGTCTGACAAGCTCGGTGTCATCGAAGCGCTGGCGGAGAAAGCGGACCAGATCATCATCGGCGGCGGTATGTGCTACACCTTCCTCGCTGCTCAAGGCCACGACGTGCAGAATTCCCTCCTTCAAGAGGACATGGTGGGCACGTGCAAGGATCTCATCGAGCGTTTCGGCGAGAAGCTGCTGCTACCGGTGGACGTCGCCGCAGGCGCCGAGTTTGCCAAGGACACCGAGAAGAGGATTGTCGGCGTGGATGCGATTCCGGAGGGCTGGATGGGCCTCGACATCGGACCAGAGACAGCGAAGCGTTACGCCGAGGCACTTGCAGCCTCCAAGACGGTGTTCTGGAACGGCCCGATGGGTGTGTTTGAGTTCCCGAACTTCGCAGATGGCACCAAGGCTGTGGCCGAGGCAATGATCGCCGCGACCAAAGACAACGGTTCCTTCACCGTCGTCGGCGGCGGCGACTCTGCGGCGTCGGTGCGCACGCTCGGCCTCGACGAGGACGGCTTCTCCCACATCTCTACCGGCGGCGGCGCCTCCCTCGAACTCATTGAGGGTAAGGACCTGCCGGGCGTCTCCGTTCTGAACTAGTTCAACCTAGGAGGTATTTCACGCTATGGCACGCACCCCACTTATCGCCGGCAACTGGAAAATGAACCACGACCACCTTCAGGCCATCCAGAGTGCCCAGAAACTCGTCTTCGCGTTTCCGAAAGACGGCTACGAGTACGTCGATATCGCCTTGACGGTTCCGTTCACGGATCTGCGCTCGATCCAGACGCTGGTCGAGGGCGACAAACTCAAGATCACCTACGGTGCCCAGGACGTCTCCGAGCACGACAACGGTGCGTTCACCGGCGACATCTCCGCTGCGATGCTGGAGAAACTGGGTTGCTCTTGGGTGGTCGTGGGCCACTCGGAGCGCCGTGAGTACCACGGGGAGACCAACGAGCAGGTCGCCGCAAAGGCAGCCAAAGCCATCGAACACGGCATCGTCCCGATCGTCTGCGTCGGCGAGCCCCTGGAGGTACGCGAGGCGGGCGAGCATGTCTCCTACGTCGTCCAGCAGGCACGCGAATCGCTGGCGGGCGTGGACCTGTCCCGCACCGTCATCGCGTACGAGCCGGTCTGGGCGATCGGCACCGGTAAGGTAGCCTCCGCGCAGGACGCGCAGGAAGTCTGCCACGGCATCCGCGAGCTGGTGCGGGAGCTCAGCGACGACACTGTGGCCGACCAGATCCGCATCCTCTACGGCGGCTCCGTCAAGGCGGACACGGTGGCAGAGATCATCGGCCAGCCTGATGTGGACGGTGGTCTTGTCGGAGGCGCGTCACTCGACGGGCAAGACTTTGCAAAACTCGCCGCCGCGGCCGCCAACTCTGTGATGTAGCCGCAGCGCAGGTAAGTACTTGCGGTGGTGTAAGCTCCCTGGAAGAGTTTGCACCGTCTCCCATTTGAAAGGTGTCGCGCGTATGGCTTTAGCGCTTGAGATCGTGCTGGTGATTTCAGCGATTCTCATGACCATTTTCGTCCTGCTGCACAAGGGCAAGGGTGGTGGCCTGTCCAGCTTGTTCGGCGGCGGTGTTCAGGCCAACCTCTCCGGTTCGACGACGGTGGAGAAAAACCTCGACCGCATCACTGTGCTGATCGCGCTGATCTGGATTCTGTGCATCGTCGGGCTGAATCTGATTCAGACCTACGCGGTCTGACCCAGACCCCGCCGTTACAACGGTCCTGTTGCGTCCTCAGTGGCGAACAGGACCGTTTCTTTGCGCCCGATTGCGCCAGCGACCGGCCAGTCCTCGGCCGCGTCTGCGCCGTCGGCGGCGTGGCTTGCGGCCTCAGCCTTCTCGGCACCGGAAACGAGCAGCCACACACGGTCCGCACTCTGCACCGCCGGCAGGGTGAGGGTGGCGCGCTCTGCCGGCGGTTTGGGGGAGTCGGTGACCGCCACAACCAACGCGTCTCGCTCCCGGACGGCATCGGTATGGGGAAACAGGGAGTTGATGTGCCCCTCGCCGCCCATGCCCAGCAGGTGCAGATCGAAGCCGCCGTCGCCAACGAGTTCTCGGTACTGCTCGACCGCGGCGTTCATCGGGCCGCCATCGAGGCCGTAGCCGTGAATGTTGCTCTCCGGGATGTCCACGTGCGACAGCAGCGCCGACCTCGCCTGGCCTTCGTTGGAGTCCGGGTGGTCCACCGGCACATTGCGCTCGTCGCCGAAGAACACCTCAACCCGCGTCCAGTCGATTGGCGCATTAATTAACCTCGCGAGCAGGGCGGTTCCCGCAGTGCCGCCCGTGAGCACCACGCGCGCGGAGCGGCCGGTGGCGTGGATTTTGGCCATGACGTCTGTGAACCGTGAGGCAACGTCGTCGAGAAGCGATGGAAGGTCCTTATAGCTCATGGTCTACTCCTGACAGCCCGCGCAAAGCGCGTTCGTAAGTGGCGTCGGGGCCGAGGTGGCGCAGATCCTCCGCGAGACTCTCCGCGTCGCTGCGCTCACCCATAGCGACGAGCGAGTCTGCGTGGCCGGGGGTGGAAATGCACACGGTGTGGCTGTTCTGGACGGCCACTTCAACGTCGCCGTCTTCGCAACGCAGCGCGAGCCGGGTGATAGGAAAGCTCCCCGCCGGATCAGCCTGACGGCGGGTGACCTGCACGTTCAAGCTGGAAGCGAGCCAGCCAGCAGCGACGTCCACGCTCGGGTCGCCGGCAGCACCGGCAATCTCGGCACTCAGGATGCGCTTGCCGGGGTGGCGGTCTAGGGCCGAGGCCACAATGCCCCGCCACGGCGTAATGCGCGACCACATCACGTCTGAGTCCCCATCCACGTACCCCGCTGTGAGGCGCTGCAGGGTCATCCCGTTGCCGTCCCGGCGCAGGTTCGTAATGCGACGCTGCGCGATCCGTCCGAGCTGGGTGTCGGCAGGGCGCTCCGGTGCCTTTTGCGGCCAGCAGACCACGACCGGGGTGTCCGGCAGAAGCAGAGGTGTGACAATCGCACCCAGGTGGCCCGTGAGTTCGCCGTAGAGCCGCATCACTACGACCTCGGAGGCGCCAGCATCGCTGGCCACAAGTACCTGGGCATCGAGCCGGGTGGCGGCACCAGCGTCACCGGAGATGAGGACGAGCACGCGAGCTGGGTGCTCGAACGACGCGTCGCGCAGGGTCTCAAGGGTGTCGTCGATGGAGTCCGCGCCGGAGTCGTCGATGGCGACGAGAAGGGTCAGCACGCGCCCGGTAGTCAGCGAGTGGCTCTCCCGGGCCTTGGCGAGTTCTGCGCCAATGGCCTTGGTGGATGTGTCAGGCAGTTCGATGATCATGTGGTTCGACCTTTCTTACGGGCGGCGCCACACGCGGCCGTCTTTGGCCAGCATGCGATCGGCGGACGCCGGCCCCCACGTGCCGGCCGCGTAGTCGTCCGGACGGCCCTGCTCGGCCCAGTAATCAAGCACCGGGTCCAGGATCTCCCAGCTGCGCTCCACTTCCGAGTTGGTGGGGAACAGGCTGGACTCGTCCAATAGCGCGTCCAGGATGAGGCGTTCGTAGGCCTCGGGGGATTGCTCGGTGAACGCCTCTGAGTACGAGAAGTCCATGTTGACGTCCCTCAGTTCCATGCCGGGTCCGGGCACCTTGGATCCGAAGCGCATGAGCACGCCCTCGTCTGGCTGCACCCGGATGACCACGGCGTTGTTGGTGAGTAGATCCGCCTGGCCCTTCGAGAACGGCTGGTACGGCGGGCGCTTGAACACCAGCGCGATCTCGGTCACCCTCCTGCCCAGGCGCTTCCCGGTGCGCAGGTAGAACGGCACGCCGGCCCAGCGGCGGGATTCGATCTGCAGTGTGCATGCCGCGTAGGTTTCGGTGGTGGATTCTGGGTCGAACCCGTCCTCCTCGCGCAGGCCCACAACCTTCTTCGAACCCTGCCAGCCCGCGGTGTACTGCCCGCGGGCGGTGGTCTTGCCAAACGGTCCGACGGCGGAGGTTGCTCGCAGCACCTTCAGTTTTTCCGCGCGCAGTTGGGCGGGGGAGAACGAGGTCGGCTCCTCCATCGCCACCAGCGCCAGCAGCTGGATCAGGTGGTTTTGGATCACGTCGCGGGCTGCGCCGATACCGTCGTAGTAGCTGGCGCGGCCGCCGAGACCGATATCTTCCGCCATAGTGATCTGTACGTGGTCGATGTAGTGCGAGTTCCACACCGGCTCGAACATCTGGTTGGAAAAGCGCAGCGCAAGAATGTTTTGCACTGTCTCTTTACCCAGGTAGTGGTCGATGCGGAACACCGAGCGCTCGGGGAAGACGGCGCCAACCACGTCGTTGAGCTTCTTGGCGGAGGCGAGATCGTGGCCAAACGGCTTTTCGATGATCACGCGGCGCCATTCATTGGCACCCGCCTTCGCCATTCCGCAGCGATCAAGCTGGTGGACTACCTCGGCGAAAAACTCTGGGGGCACGGACAAGTAGTACGCCCAGTTCCCAGCCGTGCCGCGGTGCTCGTCGCTGCGTTTGCAGGCAGCAGCCAAGTCGTCGAACGCCGCGTCGTCGTCGAAGTTGCCCCGGACAAACTCCAGGCCTTCGGCGAGGCGCTGCCAGACGTTCTCGTGGAACTGGGTGCGGGCACCGTTGAGGATCGCCTCGCGCACGTAGTCCTGAAAGTCTGCCTTGTCCCATTCGCGCCTGCCGTAACCGATGAGGGTGAACCCGCCGGGAAGCAGGCCGCGATTAGCCAGGTCGTAGATGGCCGGAAGCAGCTTTTTGCGAGCGAGGTCACCCGTCACACCAAAGATGACCATGCCCGATGGTCCGGCGATCTGGGGGAGGCGTTTATCTGCGGGGGAGCGCAGCGGATTGGACCACTGCCGGTGCGGTTCAGTCACGTCAGGCGAGCTTAGCAGCCATGGAATCGAGCAGGTCTTGCCACGCGTCCACGAACTTCTCCACGCCTTCGCGCTCCAGCACCGCGACGACGTCGTCGAGGTCGATACCGACCTCGCTCAGCGCCGCAAACACCTCGCGGGAGACGGCCTCGGTGCCGGTGAGGGTGTCGCCGTGGACACCACCGTTTCGCAGCACCGCATCCAGCGTCTTTTCCGGCATCGTGTTCACCGTGTCCGGGCCAGCCAGCTCGGTCACGTACATGGTCGCCGGGTACGCCGGGTTCTTCACGCCGGTAGACGCCCACAGCGGACGCTGCGCATTCGCGCCCGCGGGCAGCGTATCGACGCCAGCTTCGCCAAACTCCGACTGAAACAGCGCGTACGCCAACCGGGCGTTCGCGATGCCGGCCTTACCGCGCAGTGCCAGCGCCTCGTCGGTGCCGATGGTTTCGAGCCGCTTGTCCACCTCGGTGTCCATGCGGGAGACGAAGAAGGACGCCACCGAGTGGATGCGGCTCACATCGTGGCCATTGGCGGCAGCCTGCCGGATGCCCTCCTTGTAGGCCTTGATGACCTGCTTGTAACGCGCCACCGAGAAAATCAGGGTGACGTTGACAGAGATGCCGTCCGCCAACGCCGCGGTCACGGCGGGCAGGGATTCGTCGGTGGCCGGAATCTTGATCATCAAGTTCTCGCGGTCTACGAGTTCCCACAGTTCGCGTGCCTGCGCGATGGTCTTGGCCTCGTCAGCGGCGTAGCGCGGGTCGACTTCGATGGAGACGCGCCCATCTTTACCGCCGGTGGTGTCGTACGTGTCGCGAAAAAGGTCGCAGGCGTCCTGGACATCTTTGACGCTCATGGCGTACACCGCAGCGTCCGCCGTGGTGCCGGCGAGCTTAAGCTCTTCGAGCTGGTCGTCGTAGTGCGTGCCGGTGCCCATGGCCGCGGCGAAGATAGCCGGGTTGGTGGTCACGCCTACGATTGACTTCTCCGCCTTGACCTCCCCGAGGTTGCCGGTGGCGATGCGTTCGCGGGACAGGTCGTCGAGCCATGTGGAGGTGCCAACCTCGAAGAGTTCGTCAATGGCATTCATTCGTCAGTTCCTTCCTATTAGATCTCGTTAACGAGCCTGCGAGTTAACGCCCGTCTCCGCGAGTCGGCTCGGATTCGGTGTTGCCGACGCGGACGCTCGTCGCTACGCTGCGCTGTTCGCGCACGCAGTCGAGGGTCTCGCGCGCGACACGGACAACGTTGTCGGTAGTGAACCCGAAGCGTTCGAACAGCTCAGCGCCGGGGGCCGAGGCCCCGAAGTGCTCGAGCGAGACAGCGCGACCGTATTCGCCGAGAAAGCGGAACCACGGCATGGAGGTCGCCGCCTCCACCGAGACGCGGGCCTTGACATCGCGAGGAAGCACCGAGTCAATGTATGCGTCGTCCTGCTCCATGAACCAGTCCATGGACGGCACGGACACGACGCGAGTCGCCGTGCCATCTGATTCAAGCACCTTCGCCGCCTCCACTGCGTACTGGACTTCCGAGCCGGAGGCCATCAGGATGAGGTCGGGAGTCTCGGCGGACGCCTCGACTAGGACGTAAGCGCCGCGAGCGACGCCGTCGAAGGCCTTCTCCTTGGTGCCCTCGAGCACCGGTAAGTTTTGGCGGGACAGCGCCAGCGCCTTCGGCTGCTCCTTGGCTTCCAACGCAGCAATCCACGCCGCTGAGGTCTCGTTCGCATCCGCCGGGCGAATAACGGCCACGTCCGGGATCGCGCGTAGCGCGGCCAGGGTTTCCACCGGCTGGTGGGTTGGGCCGTCCTCGCCGAGGCCGATGGAGTCGTGGGTGAACACGTAGTAGCCGTCGATGCCGGAGAGGGCGGCCACGCGGATCGCCGGGTAGAGGTACTCGGAGAAGATCAGGAACGTGCCGCCGTAGACGCGGGTGCCGCCGTGCAGGGCAATGCCGTTCATCACCGAGCCCATGGCGTGCTCACGGATGCCGAAATGCAGGTTTCGCCCGTACGGGTGAGCGGAGAATTTCTCGGTGGAGATGGCCTGCGGGCCGAAGGACTTCGCGCCCTTGATCAAGGTGTTGTTGGAGCCGGCCAGGTCGGCGGAGCCGCCCCAAAGCTCCGGCAGTGCGGCCGCGGCGGCCTGGATGGCGGCTTCGGACGCTTTGCGGGTCGCCAGGCCCTTGGCGTCCGGCTCCCAAGTAGGGAAGTCCTTCTTCCAATTGGCCGGCAGTTCGCGCGCGGTGAGACGGTCCAGCAGCGCCTTGCGCTCGGGGTTTGCCTGCGCCCATGCGTCGAATTTCTCGTTCCACGCTGCGTGCTTCTCAGCCGCACGCTCACGCAGCCTGCGGGTGTGGGCGATCACTTCGTCTTCCTCCGGGAACATCACGGCCGGGTCGAAGTCGAGTGCCTTCTTGACCGCGGCTACCTCGTCAGCGCCCAACGCAGCGCCGTGGATGGCGCCGGTGTTCATGAGGTTCGGGGCCGGGTACCCGATGACGGTCTTGAGGCGAATGATCGTCGGCTTGGCCGTCTCGGCCTTTGCCTTAGCAACCGCAGACTCGATGGCGGCGACGTCTTCGCCGGACTCGACGGTGAGCGTCTGCCACCCGTAGGCCTCGTACCGCTTCAGCACGTCCTCGGTGAACGCGATCTGGGTGTCGTCCTCGATGGAAATGCGGTTGTCGTCCCAAAACAGGATGAGGTTTCCCAGCTGCTGGGTGCCCGCGAGGGAAGACGCCTCCGAGGTCACGCCCTCCTGCAGGCAGCCGTCGCCAGCGATGACGTAGATGTAGTGGTCGAATGGAGATTCGCCCGCAGGTGCATCGGGGTCGAACAGCCCGCGCTCGCGCCGCGCCGCCATGGCCATGCCCACTGCGGATGCCAAACCCTGACCGAGCGGGCCCGTGGTGATCTCGATGTGGTCGGTGTGGTTGTACTCCGGGTGGCCCGGGGTCTTCGAGCCCCAGGTGCGCAGATCCTTCAAATCCTGCAGCTCAAGCCCGAAGCCGCCCAGGTAGAGCTGCACGTACTGGGTGAGCGAGGAGTGGCCGT
The DNA here is from genome assembly GCF_000747315.1 of Corynebacterium ureicelerivorans. Classification (NCBI taxonomy): domain Bacteria; kingdom Bacillati; phylum Actinomycetota; class Actinomycetes; order Mycobacteriales; family Corynebacteriaceae; genus Corynebacterium; species Corynebacterium ureicelerivorans. The sequence continues at coordinate 1,249,916 of NZ_CP009215.1, read as the reverse complement.
TAGACAGCACGAACCGGTCGCGGCCCACCCAGTCCTTGTCGGCCGGGTCAACGTCCATGACGCGCTGGAAGAGCGTGTACGCCAGCGGCGCGAGGCTCATAGCGGTGCCGGGGTGGCCGGAGCCGCAGTGCTCCACGGCGTCCGCGGCGAGTACCCGGGCCGTATCCACCGCCCGGGTGTCGGTGTCAGTCCAGTCCTCGGGGTAGTTGCGCTCGGTCATCGCCTGCAGTTCAGGGGGCAGCGTCATGGGGTCCTCGCTTTCTCTAAGGTCGCTCAAAAGCATATCGCCTATCGACGCCTCCGGGAGATCGCCCTCACTCGATGCATTCCGGATTCGTGCCCGCGCGTTGGAAAGGGCTACCATCGTCCGAAGGTATGATTGCCCGCGCAATCCGCAGCACATAAAAGGAGAGAGTTGTTGGAGACCATCAAGGCATATTTCGCGTTGACGAAGCCGAGGGTCATTGAACTTCTCTTGGTGGCCGCGATCCCTGCCATGCTGCAGGCTGACCGCGGCGAAGTGCACCTCTGGCTGGTCCTGGGGACGTTGCTCGGCGGCTGGATGGGCGCTGCAGCGGCCAACACCTTCAACATGGTCGCTGACTACGACATCGACCAGAAAATGGGGAGAACCCGCGCCCGCCCGCTCGTGCGCCACTCGGTGACGAAGCAGAAGGCGGCGGTGTTCGCCTGGGTCATGCTGGCGCTGTCAGTGCTGTGGCTCGGCCTGCTGTGCAACTCCTGGCTGGCCGCCTTTTTCATTGTGCTGACCAATTTCTTCTACATCTTCGTGTACACGAAGTGGCTGAAGCGCCGCACCTGGCAGAACGTGATTTGGGGCGGGGCAGCGGGCTGCATGCCCGTGCTCGTCGGCTGGGCTGTCATCCGCGACAATGTCCAGGACGGGTCCGCCGACAACTGGTGGCAGGCCATCGTGATGCTCCTCATCATCTTCTTCTGGACGCCGCCGCACACATGGGCCCTGGCAATGAAGTACAAGGACGACTACGCACGCGCGAAGGTGCCGATGTTGCCGGTGGTCGCCTCGGCTGAAGAAACCAGCCGGCAGATCGTCATCTACTCCTGGATCACCGTGGCCGTCTCACTGTTGCTCGTGCCGGCGGCTTCGTGGATCTACTTTGTCATCGCGGTGGTCTCCGGCGCGGCCTTCCTGGTCATGGCCACCAGGCTGCACCAGGGCATTGTGCGCGGCGAGAACGTCAAGCCGCTCAAGTTGTTTATCTTGTCCAACAACTACTTAGCCGCGCTCTTCCTCGGGCTCTCCTTCGATGCCGTGCTGGGCTGGGAGACCGTCGGGGAGCTGCTGTTCTAAACCTCCAGCACCACAGAGCCGGTGGTCTTTCGCGCCTGCAGGTCCGCATGGGCCTCGCAGGCGTTTTCCAGTTTGTACGGCGGGTGGATACGAATCTTCACCGTGCCATCTTCCACCGCGCGGGCCACAGCCTGGGCACGCATGAGGAACTCGTCGTCGGTCGCGACGTAGTGCTTGAGCGACGGACGGGTGAGAAACAGCGCGCCGTGGGCGTTGAGTTCCTGAATCTTAAACGGCTCCACGTCGCCTGAGGCAGACCCGAACGAACACACCAGACCCCGCGGACGGGTGACGTCGAGGCACATTTCGAAAGTATCGTTGCCCACGCCGTCGTAGACCACATCGACGCCGCCACCGTTTTCTGTCTTGATCTGCTCGGCCAAGTCTTCACCGTAACGGAACACCTTGGTCGCGCCGGCATCGTAGGCGAGCTTTTCTTTCTCGTCGGTGGAGACGACGGAGTACACCGTCGCCTCTTGGGCCGCCGCCATCTGGGTGAGGATCAGGCCAACACCGCCCGCCCCCGCGGTGACCACCATCGTGTCGCCCGGATTGGTCTCCCGCACGCCGTGAAGGAGGTAGTGGGCCGTCATGCCTTGCAGCAGCATCGAGGCCGCCACTGCCGGCTCAACGCCCTCCGGCACGGCCACAAGGCGGTTGCGGTCCACCGCGACCTGCTCGGCGTAGGAGCCGGGGGCGTCGTGCCAAGCGACCAGGGTGCCCGGCGCGATCTCGCCGAGCGGGTCTTCCACTACACGCCCGCAGCCCTCCGTGCCCGGGATGTACGGGGGATTGGAGGGGTATGTGCCGGAGCGGAAGTAGGTGTCGATGAAGTTGATGCCGGCGTAGCTGACGTCGATAAGCAGCTGGCCCGTGCTGGGAACCGGCGCCTCGACATCCTTGTACTCAAGGACCTCTGGGCCGCCGTGTGAGGTGACAACGATTGCTTTCATGTCACACGAGCGTAGGCAACCTGCGCTTCCCGTGCGCGAAGAGGAAGGAACTAAATGCAACCACGGCAGACGACATTGCAATGTGCGCCGGGATTGTCCAGCGTGGAACGCCGAGACGGAACTGTGTGACGCCGATGGCCCACTGCACCAGAATCAGCGCGATCAGCACATACGAGGTGCGGCGCGCGTCCTCGGGTGCGCCGGAGTTGCGCAGCAGCACCGTGGTGATGATGGTGGCAATCAGGTAAAGGTACATGCACACCGCGTGGACGTACGCCAACACGCGTGTGTCCATTTGGAGGCGCCCCTCCATGCCGACCCCGGAGTCGCCGGAGTGTGGGCCCGAGCCGGTGACCATCGTGCCGGTGATGAGCACCACGCAGAGCGCTGCGGCGGCGATGAGCGTCCATGTCTGCGCCGACGTGGGGTAGCGGCGAGTGGGTGAGGCATCGTCCGGCTCAGCGATCCGCATGTAAAGCATCGCAGCCACGAACACCAGCACCATGGAGGGCAGGAAGTGTACGGCCACAGACCACCAGCGGAGGTCCAGCAGCACCGATACGCCGCCGATGACTGCCTGCAGGACAACCCCGAGCAGCGAGACCCAGGCAAGGGTTGTAATCTCCTTGCGCCGGCGCGCGCGGATTACGGCGAGAAGCACCAGCGCCGCGGAGGCCGCGACGACGAACGTGAGGGTGCGGTTGCCGAACTCGATGGCCTGGTGGATCCACGGTGCCGCGCCCGCCACCGGCACGAGCGAGCCCTCGTGGCACAGCGGCCACGTGTTGCAACCCAGCCCTGAGCCAGTCACGCGCACTAGCGAGCCCGTCACGGTGATGCCGCCCTGGCACAGCAGCAGCACCATTGCGAGGATGCGCTGCAGCTTCAACGACGGGTTGTCCCACGCTTCCCTCCAGGAACGGGGACGGGTCTCAGCTGTGGTTGCAGTCACTAGTTCTCCAACTTTCGGACGATGGCGATCGTGGCTGAGTGTATCGCGCCTAGCCGTCGAAACGGAACAGGCGCACGGCCGCCGTGACCCCGGCTGCCCCCCATACGGCCAGCGACACCCACGCAGCCCAGTTGACGTGCAACTGCACCGCCTGGACAAGTGCGCCCGCCAGCGCGACAGTGGGAACCGCATTCCACCAGCCGGCGTGGGCGATATCGGACGAGTAACCCACCCAGCCGAGGACCCCCATGAGCACCAGCCAAATGAGGTTGGCCAGCGCGAGCACCAACTCCGAGCTCAGGGTGCCACCCATGAGCAGACCCAACGCGGTAAACACCGCGACACCAAGCAGCAGGGCGGCCAAACCGAATGCTGCTCCGGCGGCGGAGACCCGCCAACCCAGCGCGAAGGCGATGGCGCTGAGCACCACGATCTGCACCAGCACAGTCGCCAGCACGCCGAGGATCTTGCCGGCGATGATGGTCCAGGCGGGTACTCCCGACGCGCCTGTGCGCTTGAGGGCACCGTAGCGGCGGTCAAACGCCACTGCAATGGCCTGGCCGGTAAAGCCGGCGCCGGTGGCGGCAACGGCGAACACCATCGGCACCAGCACGTCGAAGGTGGTGTTGTCGCCCAGGATCGGCGCGAAGTGTGCGGCAAGGAGGATTGCCGCCGGGATGATGACGTTGACAAGGAGCTGCTCGCCGTGGCGCAACATGAGCTTTGCTTCGATCTTGCCCTGGGCCGCCACCATCGCCGCAAAGGAGGCTCGCTGCGGTGCGGGGGCAAAGACCCCGGGGGTGAGTGCGTTTGCCTGCATTAGCTCCTCAACTCTCTTCCGGTCAGATCCAAAAACACGTCCTCCAAGTTGCGGTGCGAAACGCTGAGCTCCCGGATCAGCACATCCTGCCGGGCAGCCTCACGCGCCAGCTTCTCGACGACCTCCGGTGAGCCGGTTCCCCGGACCCGGTAACTCCGCGGGCGGACTTCCTCGACGCTCAGGCCTGCGGGCGCGAGCGCGTCGTTAAGCGGGCGGGTGTCCAGGACGTCTGCGGTCTCCACGGACAGCACCGGAAACTCGTCGTGGTTGGTCAGCTCGGACGGGGTTCCCTGGGCGACAACCTTGCCGTGGTCGATGATGACCACGTCGTCTGCGAGCTGCTCGGCCTCGTCCATAAGGTGCGTGGTGAGCACCACGCTCACCCCGTCGCGCTTCATGGCGGCGACGATGTCCCAGACCGCGATTCGGGACTGCGCATCCATGCCCGCGGTGGGCTCGTCCAAAAAGATCAGCTCCGGCCGGCCGATCATGGCAAGCGCGAGGGAAAGGCGCTGCTGTTGCCCGCCGGAAAGCCTGCGGTAGCTCGTGTTCGCGATCCCTTCAAGGCCCAGGAGCTGCATGAGCCACTGCGGGTCGTGCGGATCGGCGTTGTACCCCGCCGCAAGTTCAAGCATCTCGCGCACGGACACACTGGCGTATGCGCCACCGCCTTGAAGCATGATGCCGATGCGGTCGCGCACTGCTTGCGGGTTGGCCACCGGGTCCATGCCGAGCACGCGAATAGTGCCCGAGGTCGGTGTGGTAAATCCCTCGCACATCTCAATGGTGGTGGTTTTCCCGGCGCCGTTGGGCCCAAGCAGCGCGAGCAGTTGGCCGCGCCGTGCTGTGAAGCTGAGGCCATCGACCGCCGTTGAGCCCCCGAAACGCTTGACAACGTTGTCGACGACCAGCGCGTGATCACTCATGGGAGATGAGTGTAGACCGTCGCCGCTTCCACTCCCGAAGCACGAGGAAGACGACGCCTGTGAGGAAGGCGAAGCCAAGGATCGCTGCGCCGTAAATTGTTGCAACTGCATCGGCTTGTAACCGCAGGCCGCGGGGCAGCACCAAGAAGCTCACCAGGGCGCTGTATCCGGCGACGGAGGCGCGGAATGCAAATCGGTTCGCCCAGGCAGCGAGGGGCAGGATGGCCCAGAGCGGGTACCAGGGATGGACAACCGGGAAAAGGACGACCAGCACGATCGTGGAGACGCCGAGGCCGCCGACGGGGTGGATCGTGCCGCGGTAGGTGGCCCACAGCATGCGGACAACGAAGGCGGCGGCGACCAGGAGCCCCGCCCACCTGGTCACGCTCAGCATCGCATCGGTGTGGTCGCCGAGCCCGAGCTGCATGCCGAGGAACCCCCCGGCGACGCCGATGTCTGTGGTGAGTGAGAGCCAGCTGCGGATCTGCGCCGCGCCACCCTGCCCCGTGACCCATCCGAGCCCGATCCCGGAGACGAGCGAGACCGCGATGGCTGTTGCCGCAAGCACCAGCGTCTGCAGCACGGCCGCGGCCAGGATAGAGCGAGCGCCCAGTGCGGTACTTGTGCCCCGCGCCCGCAAGTGGCGGGCGAGCGCCATGCCGGTGAAACCGAGGGCGAGGAAACCGACGACTTTCACCATGCCCGCGCAGCTGATAACGGCCGTCGATGCCCCGAAAAGCACCCAGCCGACGCGGTTGCCGGCCTGGATCCGGTCGATCCCGCGAAGCCCCATCTCGAGGCCGACGAGCAGCAGACCCATCATGATGGCTTCGTTGTGAATGCCTCCGACCATATGCAGCACCGTGAGCGGGTTGAGGATGCCCAGCCATAGCGCCGCGGGCCCAGACACCCCGCAGCGGCGGGCGAGCGTGAGGATGCCCCACGCCGCCGCGAGGATACCGGCGACGGAGACGGCGCGGTGCGCGAGCACGCCCCAAAAGATCGAATCTCCGGTGAGGTGAGAAATGATTGCCGCCGTCCCCAGCGCCACCGGGCCGTAGGGGCTGGGGGAGTGCGCCCAGATGAACGGCACGGACCGGGCCAGGTGGTGCTCCACGCCCAGAATCTCCACCGGGCCGGAAGCATACGGGTCCAGCCCCTGACGCACGATGGTGCCGTTGGCCAGGTACGAATAAATGTCCTGGGTGAACAGAGGCGCGGTGGCCATGAGCGGGAGGACCCACGCGATGAACGTCCGCATCACCTCAGGCGTGCTGGTGCGTACGCCGCGTGCTGGTCCAAAAGAAGCGCCGACGCAGGGTGCCATTGCGAGCCAGGCAGCGACGAGCATTCCTACGCCGATGAGGACAAGTGAACTCGACGCCAGCATCATCCGGCCCATCTCCGCGCCCAATGGAAAGTCTTGCCAGGGGTTTTCCACCACCGGAAGCGCGCCGCCGCTGAGGCCAGCGAAACCGATGAGGAACGTACCCGCGGCGCCGAGATAGCGTAGGAGGGCAAACCTGCTGTGCTCGCGCGAACGCTCATCCGTCGCCCTCGGCGGCGCGGAAATAGGCGGCGTGGTGGGGTCGTGCAGCAGTGTTGAGCGGGACCCTGGCCGTCCCATCCGGGGCAGCTCACTGGCCACAGTTGCACGAGGGCCGCTGCGGGAGCTGCTGACACCACGCGGGTTGGTGGTCACGTTGCCGCGCTGCGGATGGTTCGGGGTGGTCACGGCAGATCAGTCTAAGGCGCTGCCCTACACGACGGTGGGGTGCGGGTGCCGCACCCGGTGCGGCAGGAATATTTAGAACACACTAGTGTTGTGAAAAGGCAGCGACACCGACCACATCGAGCGAAAGGTGGTGCAATCGTGGATTCCCACACCCCCGTTCCTACGGATGCGTCCCGCGCTGGCGGAGACACGCGTTCGCAGGTGATGTCGGTCCTGCTGAAACGTGGCCCGGTTACCGCCAGCGACATAGCGGAAGAACTCCAGTTGTCCGCAGCTGGGGTTCGCCGCCACGTTGACAAACTCGTCAGCGAAGGCTTGGCGGATGCGTGCGCTCCGCGCAACGTAGCGGGAGAAGAGCAGGGACGCGGCCGGCCGGCCAAACACTTCCGGCTCACCGCCGCGGGGCGCGAGCGCTTCGGGTCGAACTACGACGGCCTCGCTCTCGATGCCGTCGAGCTGATCCAGCGCATCGGCGGCGAGGACGCGGTGCGCGACTTCGCCCGCTCACGCGTCGAAAAAATTCTCGGCCGCGTGGAGCCGGGTGCTGACGCTGAAGAGACGGCGCAGCGCGTCGCCGCCGCCCTCGAGGACCACGGGTATGCGCCTAGCGTCCACCGCACCGATTCTGGCATTCAAATCTGCCAGCATCACTGCCCGGTGTCGGCGGTCGCCGCGGCGCACCCGGAGTTCTGCGAGGCGGAGCGGGAGGCGGTGGCGCGCATCGTCGATACGCATGTGCAGCCGCTTGCCCTCATCGCAGACGGACACGGAATCTGCACGACTAACATTCCCCTTGCCGGTCAGCCTGTGTCCGTGTCAGCGGGCACAGCGGCGGGGACCGCAATGAAAGGAGCGGCTGACAATGACTGAAGTGAAGCCCACACCAGGCCTTGAGAGGCCGATGAACGACGACGAAATCATCGAGTCGATCGGTGCCTACAACTACGGTTGGCACGATTCCGACGCTGCCGGCGCAGCTGCGCGCCGTGGCTTGAACGAAGATGTGGTGCGCGACATCTCCGGTATCAAGGGCGAGCCGGAGTGGATGCTCAACCAGCGCATGAAGGCGTTGGAGATTTTTGAGAAGAAGCCGATGCCCACGTGGGGCGCGGATCTTTCCGACATTGACTTTGACAACATCAAGTACTACGTGCGCTCGACCGAGCAGCAGGCGGCCTCGTGGGACGACCTGCCGGAGGACATTAAGAGCACCTACGACAAGCTCGGCATCCCCGAGGCGGAGAAGCAGCGTCTCGTCGCCGGCGTTGCCGCCCAGTACGAATCCGAGGTGGTTTACCACCAGATCCGCGAGGACCTGGAGGAAAAGGGTGTCATCTTCGTTGACACCGACACCGCCTTGCGTGAGCACGAGGACCTGTTCAAGGAGTACTTCGGCTCCGTCATTCCGGCTGGCGACAACAAGTTCTCTGCGCTCAACACCGCTGTGTGGTCGGGTGGCTCGTTCATCTACGTTCCGCCGGGGGTCCACGTGGACATCCCGTTGCAGGCGTACTTCCGCATTAACACGGAAAACATGGGCCAGTTTGAGCGCACGCTGATCATCGTCGATGAAGATGCGTACGTGCACTACGTGGAGGGTTGCACCGCGCCGATTTACAAGTCGGACTCGCTGCACTCCGCTGTGGTGGAAATCATCGTGAAAAAGGGTGGCCGCTGCCGGTACACAACCATCCAGAACTGGTCCAACAACGTCTACAACCTGGTCACCAAGCGCGCCAAGGCTGAAGAGGGCGCGACCATGGAGTGGGTCGACGGCAACATCGGCTCCAAGGTGACCATGAAGTACCCGGCTGTGTGGATGACCGGACCGCACGCGCGCGGTGAGGTGCTCTCTGTCGCGTTCGCGGGGGAAGGGCAGTTCCAGGACACCGGCGCGAAGATGACGCACATGGCGCCGCACACGTCGTCGTCCATCGTGTCCAAGTCCGTCGCCCGCGGCGGAGGCCGCGCCGCCTACCGCGGCCTCGTGCAGGTCAACACCAATGCGCACAACTCCGTGTCCAACGTGGAGTGCGACGCGCTGCTGGTGGACGACATTTCGCGCTCCGACACGTACCCGTACAACGACATCCGCAACGACCGCGTGACCCTCGGCCACGAAGCCAAGGTGTCGAAGGTGTCGGAGGACCAGCTGTTCTACCTGATGTCCCGCGGCATTCCAGAGGATGAAGCCATGGCGATGATCGTGCGCGGCTTTGTCGAGCCGATTGCCAAGGAGCTGCCCATGGAGTACGCGCTGGAGCTCAACCGTCTCATCGAGCTGCAAATGGAAGGATCGGTGGGCTAAATGGCCGAAACCGTCAAGAACGCCACCACGCACAACAACAAGGGCGACCTCTTTTCCTCCTTTGATGTCGAGGACTTCGACGTTCCGGGTGGACGCGATGAGGTCTGGCGCTTCATCTCCCTGCGCCGCCTCCGTGGCCTGCACAACGGCCAGTTTGCGCCCCAGGCCCCCGTGCAAATCGCGGTCGACGGTCCGTCTGAGGTGTCCGTCGAACAAGCCCCGCTTACCGACGAGCGCGTGACCGCCGCGGGCGCCCCGGTTGACCGCGTCGCGGCCCAGGCCTGGACGTCCTCCGACCACGCCACGTTGATCTCGGTGCCGGCAAACGTCGAGTTGGCTGAGCCGATCACCGTCACCATCACGGGCGCGGGCGTCGATGCGACCACCTTTGGCACCGTCGTGGTGGAGACCGGCGCAAACTCGGCCGCTACTGTCGTGGTCCGCTACACGGGCTCCGGCACGCACGCGGACAACGTGAACTGGGTGATTGGCGAGGGATCCCGCGTGGACGCTGTGGTGGATGCGGATTGGGCTCTCGACACCGTGCACGTTGGCCAGCAGTCCATCGTCGTTAAGCGCGATGCGACCCTGCGCCACCACGTCGCAACCTTCGGCGGTGAGGTCGTGCGCATTACTCCGCGCCTCGCCTTTGCGGCGCCCGGCGGCGACGCCGAGCTGACCGGCGTGTACTTCGCAGACGCCGGCCAGTACATCGAGAACCGTCTCCTGGTGGATCACGCAGTGCCGAACTGCCGGTCCAACGTGCTGTACAAGGGCGCGCTGCAGGGCGATAAGGGCTCCAAGCTGCCGGAAGCACGCACCTGCTGGGTGGGCGATGTGCTGATCCGTGCTGAGGCGAAGGGCACCGACACGTACGAGACCAACCGCAACCTGGTGCTTACCGACGGAGCGCGCGCTGACGCCATCCCGAACCTGGAGATCGAGACCGGCGAGATTGCCGGTGCGGGTCACGCGGCGACCGTTGGCCGCTTCGACGACGATCAGCTGTTCTACCTGCGCTCCCGCGGCATCCGCGAGGAAGACGCCACCCGCCTGATCATCCGCGGCTTTTTCAACGAGGTCCTCAACCAGATTCCGGTCGAGTCGGTGCGAGAGGAGCTTATCTCCCGTGTCGCCGGCGAGCTCGAGCGCAACGAAAACTAAAAGGAGCAACATATGTCCACCCTGGAAATCAAGAACCTGCACGCAAATGTTCTTCCCACTGAGGAAGGCCAGGAGGCGAAACCCATTCTGAAGGGCGTCAACCTCACGATTAATGGCGGGGAGACCCACGCCATCATGGGCCCGAACGGCTCCGGCAAGTCCACGCTGGCCTACACCCTGGCTGGCCACCCGAAGTACGAGGTGACCGGGGGAGAGGTGCTGCTCGACGGCGAGAACATCCTCGACATGGAGATCGACGAGCGCGCCCGTGCTGGCCTCTTCTTGGCCATGCAGTACCCGGTCGAGGTCCCTGGCGTGTCGTCTTCCAACTTCATGCGCTCGGCCGTCACCGCGGTCCGCGGCGAGTCCCCGAAGCTGCGCGAATGGGTCGGTGAGCTCAACGCCGCCCGCGAGGCACTGCAGATGGACGCGTCCTTCTCCGAGCGGTCGGTGAACGAAGGATTCTCCGGCGGCGAGAAGAAGCGCCACGAGGTTATGCAGCTTTCCCTGATGAAGCCGAAGTTCGCCGTTATGGACGAGACCGACTCCGGCCTGGACGTCGATGCGCTGCGTATCGTGTCCGAGGGCATCAACCGCTACCAGGATGAAACCGGAGGCGGCGTGCTCATGATTACGCACTACAAGCGCATCCTGAACTACGTCAAGCCCGACTTCATCCACGTCTTCGCCGACGGCAAGATCGTGCAGACTGGCGACTCCTCCCTCGCCGACCAGCTCGAAGCCGAAGGCTACGAGAAGTTCATCTAATGGCCCTCGACGTACAAGCAATCCGCAAGGAGTTCCCGATCCTCCAGCGCACCGTCCGTGACGGCAAGCCGTTGGTCTACTTGGATTCGGGAGCGACGTCGCAGCGCCCACAGCGGGTGTGGGACGCCGAGCGTGATTTCGTGCTGGGGTGCAACGCACCCGTGCACCGCGGCTCGTACCAGCTCGCGGAGGAGGCGACCGACGCGTACGAGTCCGCGCGCGAGGCCATCGCGTCGTTCGTAGGCGCGGCGAACGATGAAATCGCGTTTACGAAAAACGCCACCGAGGCACTCAACCTGGTGGCGTACGTGCTTGGCGATTCCCGCGCGGGCTCGCTCGCTGTTGGCGCGGACGACACCATCGTGGTCACCGAGCTGGAGCATCACGCAAACCTGGTGCCCTGGCAGGAGCTCGCTCGTCGCACAGGCGCGACGCTGAAGTGGTACAAGATGACCGAAGACGGGCGGATCGACCTCGACTCGCTCGAGTTGGACGAGTCCGTCAAGGTTGTCGCCTTCACCCACCAGTCGAACGTCACTGGCGCGCACGCCGACGTCGACGAGATGGTGCGGCGCGCGAAGGCGGTGGGAGCCGTGACCGTGCTGGATGCGTGCCAGTCTGTGCCGCACATGCCCGTTGACTTCCACGCCTTGGATGTCGATTTTGCGGCGTTTTCCGGCCACAAGATGTGCGGGCCCAGCGGTGTCGGTGCGGTGTACTCAAAGCACCTCAACGAGCTGCCCCCGTTCCTCACTGGCGGCTCGATGATCGAGGTCGTCCGCATGGAGGGATCCACCTACGCGTCGGCGCCGCAGCGCTTTGAGGCGGGTACGCAGATGACCTCCCAGGTCGTCGGCTTGGGCGAGGCCGTGCGCTTCCTCACCGAAATCGGCATGGAGAACATTCAGGCCCACGAGCATGAGCTCACCGCGTATGCGCTGGAGCAATTGCAGGCTATCGACGGCCTCCGGATCGCCGGCCCCCTTACCGCCGAAAAACGTGGCGGCGCGATCGCGTTCGCGGTCGAGGGCGTGCACCCGCACGACCTTGGGCAGGTGCTCGATGCCGAAGGCGTGGCGATCCGCACCGGCCACCATTGCGCGTGGCCCGCGCACCGGGGCTTGGACCTGCAATCGTCGGCGCGAGCGAGCTTCTACCTGTATAACACGCTGGAAGAGGTGGATGCGCTGGTCGCGTCCGTAGCCAAGGCGAAGGAGTTTTTCGCGCGATGAACCTGGAGTCCATGTACCAGGAAGTCATCCTGGATCACTACAAGAACCCGCAGCACGCGGGTCTGCGTGAGCCGTACGAAGCGGAGGTGCACCACGTCAACCCGTCCTGCGGCGACGAGCTGACCCTGCGTGTGCACCTGTCCGAGGACGGCTCGACGGTCGAGGACGTTTCCTACGACGCCGAGGGGTGCTCGATTTCGCAGGCGTCCACGTCGGTCATGGCCGAGGAAGTTATTGGCCTGCCGGTGGAGACAGCCATGGAGAAGCTTGCCGCCTTCGACGAGATGATCACCTCGCGCGGCACCGTCGAGGGCGACGCTGAGATGATCGGCGACGGCGTTGCGTTCGCGGGCGTCGCAAAGTTCCCGGCGCGCGTGAAGTGTGCGCTGCTGGGGTGGAAGGCGTTCCAGGCGGCGACGTCGGACGCACTGGGAGAAAAGGAGTAGCTATGACTGAGGCGAATAACCAGGTGGGTCAGCCGGCGCAGGCGGAGCGCCCGCAGCAGACAGAGGAGCAGCTCAAGCTCGTCGGCGAGGTGGAGGAGTACCTCCACGACGTGATCGACCCGGAGCTGGGCATCAACGTCATCGATCTCGGGCTCGTGTACGACCTGTGGATTGAGGAACGTGAGGGGCGCACCGTCGCCGTCATCAACATGACGCTGACATCGCCGGCGTGCCCGCTCACGGACGTGATTGAGGACCAGGCGACGCAAGCGGTGGTGTCCAACACCGCGGTCGACGAGATCGATCTCAACTGGGTCTGGATGCCGCCGTGGGGCCCGCAGTTCATTACGGAGGAGGGCCGCGAGCAGCTCCGCGCCCTCGGCTTCGCGGTGTAACCTTGGCCCACGCAGGCGGAAGTGCCCTAGTTCCGGTTGGAGCTAGGGCGTTTTTACTTTTCGCCGGGCCCGCAGTGTGGCGGGGATGTCACATGACATCCCCCACAATCCGTAGGGTCCTCCTCAGGACGAAAATCCCAGGCGGCTATTGCACAGCGGGACCCGGAAGCACGCGATAACATATCACCGTGGCTTCGTACGCGGGTGCCTATACGACAGGTCTCGGAAGCGAAATGCGGGCAGCGCGGACACAGGCCCACTCCCGTGCGCGTCGCGTTGGTTGTTGTTGAAGGGTAAAAACATGTCTCTTTTCCGCCGGGTCATTCGCAGTTCTGTCGCCTGCGCGTTTGCAGCGGCTTTGACCGTGGGCCAGGGGGTTGCCGGTGCAGCTCCGCTCAACCTGCCTGGAGCCGATGACATTGCGAACCACTGCTCGCCGAAGCAGGTTGTTGTGGTTCCCGGCGGTGGCAACACCGTGTCGTTCTCACCCGAGCAAGCACCGCTGGGCCTTATCACGTTCACGGTGGGTAACGCTCTCGCTGTTCAACCGGATGCCGATGTCACGTACGTGCCGTACACCTCCCACGGTTTTGTGGTGACGCCGTACCGTGAGTCTTCTAATGACGGCTACCGCAACGCTGCCCGCATCATTTCCCGCATTCAGCACGATTGCCCGAACAGCTCAATCAGCCTGGTCGGTTACTCGCTCGGGGCAGATGTCTCGGCCCGGATTATCAATGACGCCGCGTACGACCGCGGGCCTCTGAATAAGAACCGGTTCGCGGGGGCTGTGCTCTACGCAAACCCGTACCAGGGCGGCAACGGTGCCGTGCAGTACCCGCCGAAGCCCGACGTCAACACGGGTGCCCTTGGCCAGTTGAACGGCGGTTTCGGCTCCCTGGGCAGCAAGGTGCTCGAGGTGTGTAACCCTAGCGACGCGGTGTGCGCGTTCCCGGATCAATACCGTGGAATCGTGGAACCGTCGATGAGGATGGATGTGCTGCACGGCCGCGCCCCGTCGGCGGAGATTTTCAACGAGGTCGCCAGGTACGGCGTGGGAGACTACGCGGCGCTTGTCCGCGGATTCTTCACGCACACGCAATACTCCGGCACCGACCGGGCTGTTGGCATCGACTGGCTCAATTCGCACTAGCGTTTACAGGAGGCTCGTGTGAATATCGCACTCGGGGAAATTTTGATCATGCTCGCGGTCGTTGGCGTGATTGCCACGCCGTTTGTGCTGATCTGGTGGATAGTGCGCGCAGTGAACAAGAAGTGAATCCTGATTTGGGGGAGTTGATACAGTGATCCTCCGTGATTGTTACTCATGATCTCGAGGTCCGGGTTGGGGCGCGCACGCTCCTCCAGGCTCCCGGCCAGCACCTCCGCGTCCAACCCGGCGACCGGATTGGTCTAGTAGGCCGTAACGGCGCTGGCAAGACCACCACGATGCGTATTTTGGCCGGGGAAACCGAGCCATACGGTGGTTCGGTGACCCGCTCGGGTGAGATCGGCTACCTCCCGCAGGATTCGAAGGAGGGAGATATCGAGCAGACCGCGCGCGACCGCGTCCTTTCGGCACGTGGGCTGGATGAAATCCAGCGATCGATGGCGAAGCAGCAGACGCTGATGGAAACCACCGACGGCGCCGAACGCGACAAGGCGATTGCGAAGTTTTCCCGCTTAGAGGAGCGCTACCAGGCGCTCGGTGGCTACGAGGCGAACGCGGAAGCTGCTCAGATCTGCGACAATCTCGGACTGCCGGAGCGCATCCTGGACCAGCAGCTGAAGACGCTCTCCGGAGGTCAACGTCGCCGCGTCGAGCTCGCCCAGATTCTTTTCGCCTCGAGGCAGGGTTCTGGCAAGTCTCAGACCACTTTGCTTCTCGACGAGCCCACCAACCACCTCGACGCTGACTCCATCGCGTGGCTGCGCAACTTTCTCTCGAAGCACGAGGGCGGGTTGATCATGATCTCCCACGATGTGGAGCTGCTTGACGCCGTGTGCAACAAGGTGTGGTTCTTGGACGCTGTGCGCGCCGAGGCTGATGTGTACAACATGGGCTTTTCCAAGTATAAAGACGCCCGCGCCCTCGATGAGGCGCGGCGGCGCCGCGAACGGGCGAACGCGGAGAAGAAGGCATCCGCGCTGCAAAAACAGGCCGCGAAGCTGGGGGCGAAGGCGACCAAGGCCTCGGCAGCAAAGCAAATGCTGGCGCGAGCTGAGCGGATGATGGGGGAGCTCGACGAGGTCCGCGTCGCCGATAAGGTCGCCTCCATCTCCTTCCCGGAGCCGGCACCCTGTGGCAAGACCCCACTCTTCGGCAAGGGGCTGACCAAGATGTACGGGTCCTTGGAAGTGTTCGCGGGCGTCGATCTGGCAGTGGACAAGGGCTCCCGCGTCGTCGTGCTGGGCACGAACGGTGCCGGCAAGACAACGCTGTTGAAGCTGCTTGCCGGGGTGGAGCGCACTGACGGCGAGGGGGGCGTGGTTTCAGGCCACGGATTGAAGATCGGCTACTTCGCCCAGGAGCACGACACGATTGACGGCGAGAAGTCAGTCTGGGAGAACACCATTGAGGCCTGCCCAGATGCCGGCCAGCAGGATCTGCGCGGTCTGCTCGGCGCGTTCATGTTTTCCGGCGACAAACTGGAACAACCAGCGGGAACTCTCTCCGGCGGCGAGAAGACCCGCCTCGCGTTGGCCACCCTCGTCTCGTCGCGGGCGAACGTGCTGCTTCTCGACGAGCCCACCAACAACCTCGACCCCCAATCCCGAGAACAGGTGCTCGACGCGTTGAAGACCTACACCGGCGCGGTCGTCTTGGTCACCCACGATCCGGGTGCGGTGCGTGCGCTCGAGCCTGAGCGCGTGATCATCATGCCGGAAGGGGACGAAGACATGTGGAGCGACGAGTACATGGAGATCGTCGAGCTGGCTTAGCGACTTTCGACCGCTAGGGTTTCCGTTGTCGAGACGTTTCGGTCACTACGACTAGCTAGGCCAGAACACCGCTACAACGTCACCCTTGCTCGGGGAGAGTTTTCTGCATTCTCTGGAGGTAATAATCACGATCAGCCTCTTGCATGCGAGCAAATTCCATGAGCACGCCTGGCCAGATGGGAAATGAATCTACAAGGTTCTCCGAGATGTTTGACAATGGTGAAAATGCGATCTCGCCCCATCTGACGCCTATACCGACTCTTAATCCCGAAGGGAAACTCTTCTGCGCCTTTGGTAACTTTTTCTCGTCGGCAAGGTGTCAGTTCTGCAAGCGCTGTAGGGACCGCTATTGAAAGGAAGTCCTCCAGCCGGTTTCCGGCTTTGATATCCGTCAGGCCTCATGGCGTCTCCTTCTAGGCTATGTACGGCGGATGATCCAGGCTGCTAAACCGTTGTTTAAGGTTCTGTCAAAAACAGGTTGCGGATCTAGCCCAATACCCAGTGTTTTGGTGCGCCCTAAGGAGATCGAGTCCATCCTAGAAGCTCCTGAATCCGCTTTGTAGCTGAGGAAAAATCCCGGTCCGCAACGCGCATCCGTCCGAGAGATTGCCACAGGCCTGAGGGCACGCACCCGGCTTCACTACAGTGGTCAACGTGCGCGACATATTCTACAACGACTTCACCACCATCTGGAGTACCGCCGCAAAGGGTCTGCTGATTTACGTGGCATTGATCGTGATGCTGCGGATTGCGGGCAAGCGTTCGCTTTCGAAGTTCAACATCTTCGATTTCGTTATCACTGTTGCCGTGGGCTCTGTTTTCGCCTCGACCCTGACTAGCAAGGATGTCAAGCTCTCGCAATCAGTAACCGCGATTATCGTGCTGCTCGGAGGCCAGTTCGTCATCTCCAAACTCGCCTGGAACTCGGACCGTTTTGAAAGGCTGATCAAAGCTGAGCCAGCGCTCCTGTACTCCGGAGACAGGTTTAACACTGTCACGATGCGCCGTGAGCGCGTGACCGAGCGGGAAGTCCTTCAAGCAGTACGCAAAAGCGGCAGCGCCGGGCTCAGCAACGTCGAAGCGGTTATCTTGGAAACGGACGGCACAATGTCGGTCATCGCGGCAGGTGATACGAGCTCCCACTTGATCTACCGTCCAGTGGAAGGAGCTTAGTACACTTACCCTATGGCAAAGCAGACAAACAACGGGATTATTGGCTCAATCAAGGACGCCTGGAATGGCATGTCCTCGGACCAGAAGACCATCACAGGCATACTCGCTACCATCGATACCGCTGGTAAGGCATTCGCGTTACGGGATCTTGCCCGTACCAACTCGAAGCGAATTCGCGGTCCGAAGTGGCTGTGGACTCCGGTGATCGGCGCCGTGAACACGCTCGGTTGGGTCGCTTACTTTGTTGTGGGTAAGAAGCGCTAGTTCCTAAACCCGTGCACCGGGGCAGGGATGAAACCGCCGCGGTGGATGAACTCGTCGTTGCCCACCGTGTTCACCGGGATCACCGGCGCATAGCCGAGCAGGCCGCCGAAGTTGACCTCGTCGCCGGGCTTGGTGCCCGGCACCGGGATCAGGCGGGAAGCGGTTGTTTTGTGGTTCATCACACCGATTGCAGCCTCGTCCGCGATCATGCCGGCGATAAGTTCCGCAGACGTATCACCCGGGATGGCAATCATGTCAAAGCCCACGGAGCAGATGGACGTCATCGCCTCGAGCTTGTCCATGGAGATGGCGCCGGAGTGCACCGCATCGATCATGCCCTTGTCCTCGGAGACGGGAATGAACGAGCCAGACAGGCCGCCGACGCGCGAGCACGCCATCATGCCGCCCTTCTTCACCGCATCGTTGAGCAGGGCGAGCGCGGCGGTAGTGCCGTGCGTTCCCACCTGATCCAGACCCATCCGCTCCAGCACATGTGCCACCGAATCGCCCATCTCCGCAGTTGGAGCCAGCGACAGGTCCACAATCCCAAACGGCACGCCGAGGCGATCCGCCGCCATCGTGCCCACAAGCTGGCCCGCGCGGGTGATCTTAAACGCTGCCTTTTTAATCTCTTCGGCGATCTCGTTCAGTGTCGCGCCCTTGAGGGGGGCAATCGCGTTGTCGACGACGCCCGGCCCCGACACGCCGACGGAGATCACCGTGTCCGGCTCTTCGATGCCGTGGAAGGCGCCGGCCATGAACGGGTTGTCGCCGACTGCGTTGGCAAACACCACCAGCTTGGCGCAGGCAATGGATGACCGGTCAGCCGTTACCTCGGCCGCCTCTTTCACAATCTCGCCCATTTTCGCGACGGCGTTCATGTTGATGCCGGCACGCGAGGACGCGACGTTGACGGAGCTGCACACCTGGTTCGTCTCAGACAGCGCCTCCGGAATGGAGTAGATCAGGCGCTTGTCAGCGGTAGTGCCGCCCTTTTCCACCAGGGCGGAGTAGCCGCCGACGAAATTCACGCCTAGTTCGGAAGCCGCGCGGTCCAGGGCGCGGGCAATTTCGACTGGGCTACCGTCTACGCCCGCCGCAACAAGGGCGATAGGCGAGACGGAGATCCGCTTATTCACGATCGGGATGCCCAGTTCTCGCTCGATGCCTTGGCACACTGGAACGAGGTCGCGGGCGCGTTCAGTCACGCGGTCGTACACCGCCTGAGCCGTGGCCTCCATGGAACCGCGCGTGCAACCGATGAGCGAAATGCCCATGGTGACGGTGCGGATGTCTAGGCGGTAGTCCTCGATCATGCGGATGACTTCGAGGAACCGGGCGTCTGAAAATTCGAAGCTCACAGTCGCGCTCCTAGATGTCGTTGATGGCGCTGAAGAGGGCATCGGACTGGATGCGGACGACCATGCCGAGCGGCTTGCCGGCGGCGTCGAACGCCTCTTGCAAGGCCCCCATGTCCACCTCGCCCTCGGGAAGTTCGACGCGCATGATCATGGTGAAGTAGTCATCCATGATGGTCTGCGATACGTCGACGATGTTCAGGCCCTGCTCTGCAGCTTCAGCAGAGACGGCGGCGATGACACCGGGGCGGTCCTTACCAGTGGTCGTAATAATTGCGTGCATGCGCAAAGTATAGACGTACTTTTGGCGCTACGGTTGAAGTTATGGAAACACGACATGTTCTCGTTCTCGGCGCGGGAGGAAACGTCTCGCGCCACTCAGTACCCAAGCTTGTGAAGGAGGGCCACAAGGTCAGCGCGCTTGTGCGCAACCCCGATCACGCGCAAAAGCTGGCTGACGACGGCGCCACCGTCATCGTCCGCGACCTGACCACGTTGGACGCGGAGGATTGGGCCCGGCTCCTTACACCGTTCGATACCGTTGTGTGGTCCGCTGGCGCCGGTGGCGGTTCGGCGGAGCTCACCTACGCCGTTGACCGTGACGCGGCAATGGCGATGATCGACGCATTGGAGGAGCTCGGCGACTACGCGCCGTTCCTGGTTATGGTCTCCTACGCGGGGGCTGCAGAAGCCACAGCGGAAGACGACGGTGGCTCTTGGTACGCATACGTGGAAGCGAAGAAGGCTGTGGACCAGCGCCTGCTGGGGTCGAACCTGCCGTACCAGATCCTCGGCCCCACCCGTCTGACAGACGATGCCGCCAGTGGCATCACGGTGCTTGACGGCGCGCGCGACGCAGACTCCGAGACCCCGCGCGAGCTCGTGGCGGATGTGATTGTGGAATCGGTCGGGCGCGGTGAAGCATTCGACCACAACCCGATCGACTTCGAAACTGGGGAGGGAAAGGTCTCCGAGATTTAGGTGAACTGCCCATCCAGGCAAAGCCGGGCAAACGTGCGGAGCAGCGCGTTCGCCCGGCTTACGTCATGGTTGGGCAGATCGGCGACGATGCGGGCGTATTCGTCGGCGGGAAAGTACCCGTAATCGTGAAAGAAGTCCATGCGCGTGCGCATAGCGTCGGCGTCCATCTCCGCGTGGAACTGAGTGGCCCAAACGCGGTCGGTATAGCGCACCATCTGGATCATTCCACCCGGCCCCGTGGCCACAACGGTGAGGGAGTCGGGCACCTCGACAGGGTTTTCGGTGTGGCCGGTTAAGGCGGTGAAGGACCCACCCGCTCCGGCCACAGCATCGTCGGCCACGACATTGACGGTGGTGGGGCCGGACTGTTCGGGATGCGTGCGGCCGACCGAACCGCCCAAGTAGTCCACGAGCCAGGAGATGCCGAAGCACACGAAAAATGTGGGCTTTTCTGACTGCACGGTTGCGGACAGAATGTCGTCGATACGCAGGTGCCACGCATCGCGCTCAGGGTTCGTCACGTTGAGAGAACAGCCGCCGACGATGATCCCGCTGACAGAGTCGAGGGGGCCGAGCTCGGCGTTGGGGGAGTCGATGACGCGAAGCTCGACGTCTACCTCACGCAGGCCTGTCGCACGCAGCACATCGTGGTACTCGGCGCGGGCCACATCCGGGCCGATGTCGCCGGTACGCAGGGAGAGAAAGAGCAGCTTCGACATAGCGGCGATTCTATACCGCTTAGTCTATTTCGAGGAATCAGCCGCGGACCGACTGTTCCACAACGTCGAGCATCTGCTCCAGCCGCTCCACCGGCTCGCCGGAGGCGAGCTTGGTGATGAAGCCCTCAAGCACCGTTTCGAGGTATGTCTGGACAACGGCCACTGGGACGTCGTCACGCATCTGCTTATTCGACTCCAGGCGCTCGCGCACGGCGCGGTCCAGCACCTCCTGGTGCTCGCGCCAACGCGTCTCGAACTCGGGGTCGGTGCGCAGCTTGCGAAGAATTTCGGAGCGGGTGGTGAACCAGTCGTTCGACTCGCGGTCGACGAGCATGTCGCGCATGACATCCACAAGGCCGCGCTCGCTGACCACCTGGGCCTGGCGCTCAGCGTCTGCCTTTGCGATGGCTAGGAACAGCGCCTCTTTGTCTTCGAAGTGGTGGAAGATCGCACCCCGTGTCTTCCCGGTGGCCGCCTCGAGACGGGCGACGGTGGCGCCCTCATAGCCGTAGCGTGCGAAACACGCGCGGGCGGCATCGATGATCTCGCCGCGTCGGCGCTGCAGCTCTTCGTCGCTCACTATCGGCATGAGGGCTCCTCGGGGGGTGTCAAGGTCGGCAGAAACGGGGTGGGAAACGGTCAGGGGCCTCCGCGCAGTGCGGAGGCCCCTTCGCGGCGATGGGGGTCAGGCTAAGCGCTAGCTCTGGACCATCTGGCGCAGTACGTA
Source organism: Corynebacterium ureicelerivorans (assembly GCF_000747315.1). NCBI lineage: Bacteria > Bacillati > Actinomycetota > Actinomycetes > Mycobacteriales > Corynebacteriaceae > Corynebacterium > Corynebacterium ureicelerivorans. The sequence goes on along the minus strand of NZ_CP009215.1, from coordinate 1,228,719 downwards.
CTGCAGAATGCCGCCGTGGCGGAAGTACTCGGCCTCGCCCGGGGTGTCAACGCGGACCACAGCGTCGAATTCGACTGCGTCGGCGCCGTCCTTCTCGGCCTTGACGTGCACCGTGGACGGGATCTCGCCGCCGTTGAAGTCCGTGATGCCGGTGATGGAGAACGTCTCCGTGCCATCCAGGCCGAGGGACTCGTGGGACTGGCCCTCCGGGAACTGCAGCGGCAGCACGCCCATGCCGATGAGGTTCGAGCGGTGAATGCGCTCGAAGGATTCGGCGATGACAGCCTTCACGCCGAGCAGGTTGGTACCCTTCGCGGCCCAGTCGCGGGAGGAACCGGTGCCGTACTCCTTGCCGGCGATAACTACCAGCGGGATGTTCTTCTCGGCGTAGTTCATAGCGGCGTCGTAGATGTAGGCCTGCGGCGCACCCTCCTGGGTGAAGTCGCGGGTGTAGCCGCCCTGCTCGTCCACCAGCTGGTTGCGCAGGCGGATGTTGGCGAAGGTGCCGCGCACCATGACCTCGTGGTTGCCTCGGCGGGAGCCGAAGGAGTTGTAGTCCTTCCGCTCAACGCCGTGCTCGTCGAGGTAGTTTGCGGCCGGGGTGCCCGGCTTGATGGAGGAGGCGGGGGAGATGTGGTCCGTGGTCACGGAATCGCCCAGCTTGGCCAGGACGCGCGCGCCCTCGATGTCCTTCACATCCTCCGGCTGCTCCGGCATGCCGTCGAAGTACGGAGCCTTGCGGATGTAGGTGGAGTCCTCGTTCCAGTCGAAGGTCTTGCCGGTCGGGATGTCGAGGCCCTGCCACTGCTCGTCGCCCTTGAAGACGTCCGCGTAGTCCTTCTCGTACATCTCGCGGGAGATGGTGCCAGCGATGGTCTCTTCGATCTCCTCGGTGGATGGCCAGACGTCCTTGAGGAAGACATCGTTGCCGTCAGCGTCCTGGCCGAGCGGTTGGGACTCGAAGTCGAAGTCCATGGTGCCGGCGATGGCGTAGGCGATGACCAGCAGCGGAGACGCGAGGTAGTTCATCTTCACGTCAGGGGAGATGCGGCCTTCGAAGTTACGGTTGCCGGACAGCACTGCGGTGGCAGTCAGGTCGAACTCGTTGACGGCGTCGGACACCTCGGCCGGCAGCGGGCCGGAGTTGCCGATGCAGGATGCGCAGCCAAAGCCGGAGAGGTAGAAGCCGACGGCCTCGAGATCCTTCCACAGGTCGGCGCGCTCGTAGTAGCCGTCGACCACCTGGGAGCCCGGCGCCATGATGGTCTTGACCCACGGCTTAGCCTTCAGGCCCTTTTCCGCAGCCTTGCGGGCCAGTAGCGCGGCGCCCACCATGACGGAGGGGTTCGAGGTGTTGGTGCAGGAGGTCACGGCGGCGATAGCCACGAAGCCGTGGTCGAGGGTGTACTCGCCACCCTGCGGGGACTGCACGATAACCGGCTTGGAAGCACGGCCCTCGGCGCCCTCGGCAGCGGACTCACCGTTTGCCGGCCAGGACTCGTTGTAGGAAACCGCGTCGACCTTCTCGGCGCGGACCGGCTCGGCAGTGCCTTCGCCAGCGGTGTTGTAGTCCGGGAGCTGGTTGCGGAAGGTGTTCTTGGACTCGGACAGCAGGATGCGGTCCTGCGGGCGCTTCGGGCCAGCGATGGACGGGACCACCGTGGACAGGTCCAGCTCGAGGTACTCGGAGTACTCGGCCTCCTGGGCGTCCTGCTCCAGCCACATGCCTTGTGCCTTGGCGTATGCCTCGACGCGGTCGATGTCCTCCTGGGAGCGGCCGGTCAGGTGCAGGTAGTTGATGGTCTCCTCGTCGATCGGGAAGATCGCGCAGGTGGAGCCGAATTCCGGCGACATGTTGCCGATGGTGGCGCGGTTAGCCAGCGGGATTTCCTTCACGCCGTTGCCGTAGAACTCCACGAACTTCTGCACGACGCCGTGCTCACGAAGCATTTCGGTGATGGTGAGCACCACGTCGGTAGCGGTCACGCCGGCCGGGATCTCGCCGGTGAGCTTGAAGCCGACAACGCGCGGGATGAGCATGGAGACCGGCTGGCCCAGCATCGCGGCCTCAGCCTCGATGCCGCCAACGCCCCAGCCGAGGATGCCGAGGCCGTTTTCCATCGTGGTGTGGGAGTCGGTGCCGATGCAGGTGTCCGGGTATGCGAGACCCTCGTTGTCGAAGACAACGCGGGAGAGGTACTCAATGTTGACCTGGTGCACGATGCCGGTCCCTGGCGGTACAACGCGGAAGTTGGAGAAGTTTTCCGCACCCCAGCGCAGGAACTGGTAGCGCTCCTCGTTGCGCTGGTACTCGATCTCGACGTTTTTGTCGATGGCGTTCTCGGAACCAAACGCCTCGATGATCACGGAGTGGTCGATGACCATCTCGGCCGGGTTCAGCGGGTTGACCTGGTCCGGGTTGCCGCCCAGGGTGCCCACGGCCTCACGCATGGTTGCAAGATCCACAACACACGGCACGCCGGTGAAGTCCTGCATGAGGACGCGGGCCGGGGTGAACTGGATCTCCACGCTCGGCTCCGCGGACGGGTCCCAGTTTGCGATTGCCTTGATGTGGTCCTCGGTGACGTTCTTGCCGTCCTCGGTGCGCAGGAGGTTCTCGCCCAGCACCTTCAGGGAGTAGGGGAGTTTCTCCATGCCTTCGACTGCGTCGAGCGCAAAGTAGTCGTAAGACTTACCGCCGACCTCGAGCGTCTTTTTGGCACCGAAAGAGTTCTTGCTTTCTGCCACGGTGAGCTCCAATTCTCGTCGTATCTCGTCAGGGATTCGTGACCCTATGGTCAGGCCACCAGTGTAAGGGACCTGCCATAGTTCCGCGTCGATAATAACATTACGCCCGTTATGTTTTCGCATCGCGGCTATCGACGTCCCTTCGGTGCCCACCGCTAGACTCCCCATCGACCGCCCGACAACGCCGCGCACACAAGGGAAGAGGCCTATGCAGACGGAGACGACGTTCCAGGATCTGGTGTCCCAGCTGGATTCTTCCGCCGTGGCGTTCGACACCGACAATCCCGTCAACCCTGAACTGGGCGCGGCACTGCGGGACACACTCGCCAACGCCGACACGGCCGGCTTCGATCCCGTTGGAATTATCGTGCTCGAGCAGACTCCGCCCGTGGTCGCTGACTTGCGAGATCTCGCCCAGGATGCCGCCGCCGAAGCGGGTTTGGACACGGTGCTCGTACGCACCCCTCACGTGGCCGTTGGCGCCAGCGATTCGCTGACCCGCGCACAAGTAGAACGCGGAGAGCGCGCCATGGTTGCGCAGCGCGACTATCCCGCAGGCGTGGATGCGTTTGTCGATGCCGCGACCTCATTCTCGGTGAATTGGCCGCTCGTCACCGCGGTGTCGGTTCTTGCGCTTGTGGCGGCAGCACTCGTCGCCGCGCGCGCGGCTCGGCGACGACAAGTTTAGATGCTTGACGCCTTAGTGGCCCTAGCTGGCGGATGGGGCCGACCGACGATGACTATTCCAGTGTGTGACGAAGGTCACTTGATTCGGGTTGACGGCAGTATGTGCTGGTGAGGCTGCCGTGAATCATGTAACCAGGCTTGACTGCGGGGACGGAATGTAACGAAAGGGATACAAGTGTGTTTCCTTGACGTATGGTTCCCGTATCGGCTCGCGGGTCGATAACCGTCACACACGACGCACAGGCACCATGCGGGCGCTACAGTCAAGCGTCCGCCGAGGTCCGGGCATGTGGGGAAGCACGCCAAGTACCGGGTGGCAACGCTCGTGTGGGGCGGTCGAGATTCGCGCTGCCGCGTCAGTAGTCAATGTCTAGACCGCTCGCGGAACCACTAGTCACGGTTTCCCGCGCGGGTTGCACCATGCCTGGGTTTTCTTGATCGCCCGGTGTGACTGCAGCGTGCGCGACGGGCGGTGTGAGGAGCACCTTCGTGGCATATCCACAGAGGGGCACCCGGTTGAGCCGTGCGCGTAAAGCGTTCGGCAGCGCCGTGTGCGCCGCAGCTATTTCTGCAACGGTGGTCGTTGTCAGCCCCGCCGCGTCCAGTCAAAGTTCAACCTCCGCGGTCGGTGAGCTCGTCACGGCGGTGTCGCGCGCACAAGCCGACGTCGATGCGCTCAACCTCGATCTCGGTGGGCTCCAGGAAGCCGTCAACCAGGCTTTGGTGGATCTGCACGACGCGCAGGTGAAAGCCGAACAGTCCCGGCGCGGGAGGGACGAGGCAGAGCGCCGCCTCCAAGATGCCCAGGAGCGAGTCGACGCGTTGCGAGCGGAGTTGGGTGAGCTGAGCCGGTCTCAATACCGTGGCGCGAACCCCGGCGACGCGCTCGTGGCGGTCAGCGGTTCTAGCTCGCAGCGCGACGTGCTGGAGCGCTCGCAGTTGCTGCGGCAGCGTTCCGAAGAGACTCGCGCCAAGCTCGCGGAGGCGGAGCGGGCACGCGCGGAGGCCGCCAACGACGAGGCCACGCTGCGCGAAGTGAGCGAGCTCGCCGACGCCTCCGAGTCGGAGGCCGAGCAGGCGCAAGCCCACGCGCAAGAACTCCTGAACGAAAACCGCGCTGCCTTTGAAGCGGCGGCCGAGGAGCGTGACGCGGCCCAAACGGATCTGGACCGGGCGCAAGCTGCGCTGGACGAGCAGCGCCCAGCCCAGCCTGAAGCGGCGGATGGACAGCAACAGACCGCTCAAGCTGGACAAGCGGGCAGCGCGACTGTCGCCGACCCGTATGCGGCGACACTCACGATCTCTCGGGGCGACACCACCTACGAGGTCCCGGAAGAAGTGGTCGACCTCGTTCGTCAGCGGGTTTCCAGCAGTGCGCCCGACGTACCCCAGCCGAGCCGAGAGGCGGTGGCTGATGCGGTTCGCACGGTCGCCCAAACCTCCTCCACCGGCGATCTCTCCGGGCTTATCTCCCAGAGTGGGGTGCTCGATCTCGACGAGGACGAAATCGCAAAGGCAGGTGCGATCGCCGCCGGCATCGCGCTCGTGGGAGGTGCTACCGCGAACTACAGATCGCCTGGCAGTGCCAACGCTGAAGCTGATGCTGAAGCCGACGCTGGAGCCGACATTGACGCTGGAGCATTAGTCACGGCATTCGGTGACGGTCTCACGGGCGCGCTCCATGAAGAGGAGGGCAACTCCGAGACGGTCGTGGAGGTGCTGCCTGATGTCGAGAGCGCGGAAGAGGTCACGGAGCAGGCGCAAACATCCGTCGCCGCAGTGTCGGACGCAGTGTCGGACGCGTCTCAGATCGAGGCGGTGATTGCCCGTGCGCAGTCCATGATCGGTACCCCGTACGTCTGGGGCGGCGGCGACGCCAACGGACCGACGACCGGCGTAGACGGCGGCACCGTCACAGGTTTTGATTGCTCCGGCTTGGTGCTCTACGCCTTCGCGGCGGCTGGTGTAGCGCTACCGCACTACACCGGGTATCAGTACCAGCGCGGTACGCAGGTCCCGGCGAGCGAGGCGCAACGCGGCGACCTGCTGTTCTGGGGGCCGGGCGGGAACCAGCACGTGGCAATCTATCTCGGCGACGGCACCATGATCGAGGCGCCGCGGTCCGGCCAGAACGTCCAAATCTCGCCGGTTCGCTGGTCCGGCATGGCTCCAAACGCCGTCCGCCTGCTCTAGCGGGCTAGGCTCGGGGGCATGGCCCTCAACGACTACGACGCACTCCTCGTCCTCTCCTTCGGCGGCCCCGAAGGAGAGGACGAGGTCATTCCGTTTCTCGAGAACGTCACCCGCGGCCGCGGCATCCCCCGCGAGCGCCTTGCGGCGGTTGGCGAGCACTACTTCCACTTCGGCGGTGTGAGCCCCATCAACGCGCAGAACCGCGAGCTCATCGCCAACATCGAGGCCGAGCTGTCGGCGCGCGGCATCGACCTGCCCGTCTACTTCGGCAACCGCAACTGGCACCCGTTCGCCGAAGACACGGCGAAGCAGGTGCTTGACGACGGCCACAGGAACGTCCTCGTCTTCGCCACCAGCGCCTGGGGCGGGTACTCCGCCTGCCGCCAGTACGACGAGGACATCCAGCGCATCCGCGAGATCACCCCGGAGATCACCTACACCAAGCTGTGGCAGTTTTACGGGCACCCTGTGTTCATTGAGCTCGTCGCTGAGGGGCTGCGCGCGGCCGTGGACAACGCAGATGGGCAGACGCGCGTGCTGTTTACCGCGCACAGTGTGCCCAGTGCCGCGGACGAAAACGCTGGCGGCCCGACGGATCGGCACTTGTACTCGCGCCAAGTGGAGGAGGCGGCGAAGCTCGTTGCAAAGCACGCAGGCGTAGAAGACTACGAGCTGGTGTGGCAGTCGCGCTCCGGGAACCCGGCGACGCCTTGGCTCGAGCCGGATGTGGTCGACCGCGCGCATGAGCTCAAACGGGAGGGGATGGAGCACCTGATTTGTGTCCCCATCGGCTTCATCACCGACCATATGGAGGTGGTGTGGGACTTGGACACCGAGCTGCGGCAGGCGTGCGAGGAAATGGGTGTGACCCTCGAGCGAACGCAGACTGTGGGGCTCGAACCCGAGTTCGCTGGGATGGTCGTGGACCTCGCGCAGGCAGTTGCCACCCAAGTCAAGCCTGAAACCTTGTCAACGGTGACCGTGCAAGGCTGCACCGTCAACGGCGCCCCGTGTAAGGAAGGGTGCTGCGCGCCGGTGAAGCGTCCACAGCGTTCACGCGGTTAACGCGCCCACTCGCGCTGGTAGTCCACCACCGCGTCGGCCACGCCGGCCATCCGCGCGGAGCGGACGTGGCGCCACAGGGCAAAGAGCTGGGGGTCAAAGGAATGGTCGTCCAGCCGGTCCGTGACCGTCTCAATGATCGCGGCCACCCTGTCAGCTCGGGCGAAGAGCTTCGCGGCCCGGGCGGTGACGCCGGCGGGCAGGCCCGGAGTATCGTAAAAGTCTGCGAGGGTGCCTATTGCAAGGCGCGGGTTCGGCAGCTCCATGCGTGTGCCGCCGGCGGCTTCGATGAGCACGGCGGCCTGGTCCGTGGCGCTCGAGAGCAACTGATCCGCTTCACCGGGTGAGAGCCACTCCGGCTCGGGGAGTGGTTCCGGATCCTCGAACCACCGCCAGCTCACACCGTCACCTGCATACGTGGGGATCAGAATGTGGTGGGCGCCGACTCCGCGGACCACCAGTGCCCCGGCTTGCGTGAGCGCCTCCATCGCGGGAGATCCCGCCCGCAGCCGCGGTGCTTGTCCGGGGCCCCAGAGCACAAGTCTGACACAGGGGCCGGGTGAGTCGAGATCGGCGGCGGAACGGACGTCGTGAAGCAGATGCGCCACAGGCTCGCCGAGAAACGTGTGCCTGCCACCGAGGTCCGTAAGCGCGTCGATCGTGTCGTCGGTGGACTCCACGTTGTAAAGCCAGGCCGCGAGCCAGACGGCGGTGTTTTGGAGAGGAGAATAGACTTCGGCGCGCGTGTGCATCGGGGACAGTGTAGTGGTGCGGATAGAATACGGACGCACTATGGGAGATAGCCGGTACAGCGGAGACATTTTTCAAGGCCACGCGCGCACAAAGCGGCCAGCGTACCCGGAGGTGCCAGCGGAGCCCGGCATCATCGTGGAAATCGTGGGCAACGACTTTGTCGGCGCAGTGGTGGGGTTTGAGCGCACATATGACGGCGACTTTGTCAGGCTAGAAGACCGTCACGGAACGCAGCGGCTGTTCAAGATGCTGCCCGGCGCGTTCATGGTGGAAGGCAGGCGCGTTACGCTGACGCGCTACGTCGCGCCGCGTCAGGAGGGGCCGAAACGGTCCAACTCAGGCTCCCGCAAAGTTAAAAACGTGCAGGCGAAAGTGGCCATGCCGTCTCGCATTTGGGTAGAGGGCATCCACGACGCGGCGATTGTGGAGCAGGTGTGGGGCCACGACCTGCGCGTCGAAGGCGTCGTTGTCGAGTATCTGGAGGGCCTAGACAACCTGCAGCAGCGTCTGGACGAGTTCCAGCCGGGGCCAGGCCGCCGCATCGGGGTGCTGGCCGACCACCTTATCCAGGGCACCAAAGAGTCGCGTTTGGTCGAGCACGTCGGGCCGCACGTCTTAGTCACCGGCCACCCGTACATCGACATTTGGGCGGCGGTGAAACCTGCGAGCGTGGGCATCCCTGCGTGGCCGGAGGTGCCCTACGGGGAAGATTGGAAGACCGGGGTGTGCCGGCGGCTGGGCTGGTCCGACCCGAAGGAAGGGTGGCGGCGTGTGTCTTCGTCCGTGCGCACATTCCGGGACCTCGACTCCACCTTGATCGGGGCGCTGGAGCGTCTAGTGGACTTTGTGACAAACCCGGAATTGTCCAAATCCGATCTCGGACACATGTAAGGTACTGCTGGTGGGATCGCTTCTCTGGTTTGTGGCCGCCGCAGCCCTTGCGCTATTGGAGTTAGCGGCGGGCGAATTGACCCTGCTCATGCTCGGGGCAGGCGCGCTCACCACAGCGCTGGTTGCGCTCGCTGGCGTGCCGCTGTGGGCAGAACTGGCCGTTTTCGTCGCTTCGTCGGCGCTGTTCTGGATGTTCCTGCGGCCGGTGCTTCGCACGCGCATGGACGCTCCGCTCGTGCTGGATGAGACGCCCCGCGCGCTCGTGGGCAGCCGGGCAGAGGTTGTCGAGGAGATCGCTGGGGGTACCGGGCAGGTGCGTTTCGACGGCTCGCTGTGGTCGGCGCGCAGCTTGGATCCGGCGGAAACGATCCCAGCAGGATCCACCGTGACCGTTTACGATATCGACGGCCCTGTTGCTGTCGTGTGGAAGGAGCCCTAAGTGGGAGGGATCATCACCATCGTCATCATTGTCGCCTTGCTGGTGGCGATATTCACCGCCTCGGTCAAACTCATCCCGCAGGGTGAAGCAGCGGTGATTGAGCGGCTGGGGCGATACACCCGCACGGCGTCGGGCGGGCTGACCTTCTTGGTGCCGTACATCGACCGCGTGCGCCAGCGTGTGGACACCCGTGAGCGCGTGGTGTCGTTCCCGCCGCAGGCCGTGATCACCCAGGACAACCTCACTGTGGCCATCGACACGGTGGTGACGTTCCAGATCAACGATCCGGCCAAGGCTATCTACGGCGTGGACAACTACCTCGTCGGCGTGGAGCAGATCTCGGTGGCGACGCTGCGAGACGTCGTCGGCGGCATGACGCTGGAGGAGACGCTGACGTCCCGCGAGACTATTAACCGCCGCCTGCGCGGCGAGCTGGATGCCGCCACCGCGAAGTGGGGCCTGCGCATTAGCCGAGTCGAACTGAAGGCGATTGACCCGCCACCGTCCATCCAGCAGTCCATGGAGATGCAGATGAAGGCGGACCGCGAGAAGCGCGCGATGATTCTCACTGCGGAAGGCAAACGCGAATCAGACATCAAGACCGCCGAGGGCGAGAAGCAAGCCCGCATTCTTTCCGCAGAGGGCGAGAAGCACGCAGCGATTCTCGCGGCCGAGGCCGAGCGCCAGGCCATGATGCTGCGTGCCGAAGGCGAACGTGCGGCCAAATATCTGGCCGCACAGGGCGAGGCCCGCGCGATCCAGAAGGTCAACGCCGCGATCAAGTCCTCCGGCGTCACGCCGGAGCTGTTGGCCTACCAATACCTGGAGCAGCTGCCGAAGATCGCCAACAACGACGCGGCGACGATGTGGATGATCCCGTCCCAGTTCGGCGACTCGTTGCAACAGTTCGCCCGCGCGTTCGCCGACAAGGACGACGACGGCGTGTTCCGCTACAAGGCGGACTCGCCCAACGAGCGCGACCGGGAAATGGCGGAGGCGGACGACACGGACCGTTGGTTTGACACCTCCACCGACCCGGAGCTGGCAAAGGCGCTCGCCGAGGCGCGTGCGGTGGCGAATAAGCACGTGGACGACCCGGACCCGACTCAGGAGCCGGCAGAAACGTCGCCCCAGCCCGGTTTGGAGCGACGCGAAATCACGGCCCGCGAACCCGCCGCGGATTCCGACGAGAGTGCAGCGCCGGGGCCAGTTTCCCGGCCGGCTACCCCGTCTGAGCAGCCGCGCGAGTAATCAGGTTCAGCGCAAGCTGCCACCCGGCCTGCTCAGCGGGCCACCCGGCCGCCTGTAACCGCTGGCTCATCGCCTGCTTGGAGATGCCCAGGGTTGCGGCGGCCTCGTTCTGGTTCATGCCGCGGCGCACGAGTGAAGTTGCCTCGCGCCCCTCGTAGGTGCGCTTGTGCAGCACGTGCGCCATCAGCGCGAACACCGCGGCGATATCGGAGGCGTCCGTCGAGGCATCGCGCTTATCGACGATGACCTGCACATGGCCCGGCCTCGTGCCCACGGCCCTTGTGGCTGCGTGAGAAGCGTCTGAACTGTCCGCGATGCCCAGCCCGATGGCCCAGCTGCCGTCGGAAAGCAGCGCCATGATGAGGTTAAGCGCCGCCTCCGCATCGGCGACTTCTGAGCGGATGTCCTCCACACCCAGCACCTCAAACCCGGCGACCCCGGGTAGGGAACTCAGCGCCTGGGCGGATCGCTCCACCACTGTGGCGCGCCCCTTCTCCCGCCCCCGGTACCTGGCATGCACTGCGATCATGGGCCGAAGCCTACTCGGGTCTACCCCTGCGCCTTGACTCCGACACGGCGCGTGGGCAGCTTGGCGTCCAGCACCAGACCCATAACGCCGGCCACCGCCAGCACCGCCATGACAGCGACGAACACCGGGTCCGCCCGGCCCGTTAGTGTGTCGCCGAAGAGCACGACCAGGATCGTGCCGGGGGCAGAGCCGACCAGGGTGGCCAGCGCAAACGGGATAACCGGCACCCGGGTAAGCGCGGCCGCGTAGTTGAGTACGGAAAACGGCACCGCGGCAATCATGCGCAGGCTGAGAATGGCCAGCCACCCCCGTTGCTCAAGGCGATGATTCAGGTTCTGCACCGAGGGGTGCGTCAGGCGGGGTTCGACCCAATCCCGGAGGAGCGACCTCACGATTACCAGCGAGATGACAGCGCTGATCGTGGTCGCGGTGAGCGCGATAAGGATTCCGCGGCCCGCGCCGAAGAGGATCCCTGCAGAGACCGTCATGAGCGTCCTCGGGATTGGGAACTGCGTAATTAGCACGTAGAGCAACCCGAAGACGACAGGGAACCACGGACCCGTGTGGTCGGACCAGTCGCGCAGGGTTGACAGCGGGGGGGCGTCGAGAAGCCGCCACGCCGCGATGAAAACCACTGCGGCAACACTGAGTAGCACCAGCTTGTTCGACCGTTTCACGAGCCACAGTTTTACAGCAAGGGGTTGCCGAACAGAAAAACACCCCGCTACGTGCGGTAGCGGGGTTAAAATCTGTGCCCGAGGGGGGACTTGAACCCCCACGTCCGTTAATAGGACACTAGCACCTCAAGCTAGCGCGTCTGCCATTCCGCCACCCGGGCTTTGGGTGTTTTTCAGCCTCTCGGCTGGGCACTCGCATAACTATAGGGCTGGGTGGGGCAAGCACCAAATCGCCAGCCCAGCCCTAGGAATTTACTAGCTTTTGAGAGATGATCACCCCGCCCAGACGTGTGCTGACGTACCGGTGGTTAGTTCCGCCCGCACCACCCGCGGCCGACACCAGCACGGGCGCGCTGCCAGAGGTGCGGCCTCTCAGGGGCCGGGACTGTGGATCCTCAGCCCCGAGGAGCAGTCGTACAACGCCGCCGCCGCGTGGGCGCGGTGCGAAGGGGCGCTGTTCCCGCCGCACACCGTCAACGTGTTTGAGGGCACTATTGCAGACAACGTGAACCCGCGCGGGGACGTTCCGGAGGACGTCGTAAAGCAAGCTCTTGCCCCGCCCACTGCCAGGACATTGTGCGACGCCTGGGCGCGGTGCAGGCGGACGGGAAGCTGCCCGGCGCACCGCTGGGGAGGCTGGTCTCAACCTCACCGGCGGGCAGCGGCAGCGTGTCGCACTCGCGCGGGCGCTCGCGGCGGACCCGGACGTGCTGATCCTGGACGATCCGACCACTGGGTTAGATTCCGTGACTCAGGCAGACGTGGTGGCCGCCGCAGGTGTCAGGGAGACATTCGCCTACCTGGCGGAGCTGCCGAACGCGCTGGATCGGCGCTGGTGGGCGGTGCTGCTGACCGTGCAGGCGCTGACGGTAGTTGCCTACACCACCCAAGCCAACCTCTTCGGGTGCAGTGTCGACCCGCTCACCAGCGGGACCGTTCCGGTGCTTGGTGCCGGGACCCGCGCGTTCGTCTGGATCATCCTGCTTGCCATGCTGTGCATGTTGGCGGAGATGTTCCTGCGCGGGCTTGGCAACTTCGTCGTCGGCCAGAAAGTGGCGCAAGCCTCAATCGACCTGCGCCGTCGCTGCCTTGACAACCGCGCTGGTGGTTGCGCACCGCTTGGACCAGGCAGCCCGAGCGGACCGGATCTTGGTCATGGACGCCGGGCGCATCATCGAGGACGGCACCCACGCCCGGCTCATCGAGGCTGGGAGGGAGATACGCGCAACTGTTCGCCGCATGGAGTGGCAATGGTCACTAGCTCTCGGGTAGGAATGGAGCTATGACTGCTTCTTACGTTTCCGACCGTTTTCCCGGCCCAGACCCGTACGCCCCGCTTGCAGACGTGCCGTCCTTTGAACTCTCGTCGAAAGACATCGTCGACGGCGAGCGCTTGGCCGACACGCTCGCCGGTGACGACGCAACGAGCCCGCAACTGGTTTGGTCGGGCGCTCCCGAGGGAACCAAGACGTTTGCGGTAACCTGTTTCGACCCGGACGCGCCAACCGCATCCGGGTTCTGGCACTGGTCCGCCTTCAACATCCCGGCCGACGTGACTGAACTGCCCGCCGGCGCGGGCTCGGAAGAGGGTCTCGGTGTGGGCGCGGTGGTGCTTACCGGCGATAGCGGCGTCAAGGGCTACTACGGTGCGAACCCGCCCGCCGGCCATGGCCCGCACCGTTACCTCTACGCGATCCATGCGGTGGATACGGAGCTGCCCGCGGACGAGATTGCCAACCCCACGCAGCTCGGCTTCAACCTGAACTTCCACTCGCTCGGCCGCGCCATCATCTGGGGCTGGTACGAAAACCAGTAAGGCTTACCGATGGTCCCAGTGCAATTACGCGTCGGCGGCGCGTTCTTGGGCGTCGCGCTTGTGCTTGTGCTCTACGCCGTGATGGCGCTGCTTCGAGGTGACGCCGCGCTCCCCGTCACTCCGCAGGTGCTCTCCGTCATCGCTGCGGTGGCTATCGTCGGCGCCTTCGCCACCTACAACACCAAGCAGGAAGGCTCGCGCACCCAGGTGGGTGCGTTGCTCGCGGCCGTGGTGCTCATCGGGCTCGGCTTCATCGCGCCCGACACTGAGCTCATGGCCACCACGCCGTTCTGGCTGATCGGCTGGGCGCTCGCCGCCGGGCTGTGCGCGGTGGTGCTGCGCCGCAGCGCAGCAGGGCGCGTTTAGAGTTCTTTCCACTCCAGCCCGCTGCCCACGGCCTGCTCAATCGCGTCCAGGCCGTGGGCTCGCGCCCGCGGCGATGCGCTCCCACGCCTGCTCCGGGGTGTAAATGCCGCCGACGCTGACCAGGACCAGCTTGGCTCCGACTCGCTCGTTGAGGCGCTTGAGCACCTCGAGCGAACGCTTAGAGACGGGTGTTGCGCGGTCGTATCTAGTAACACCGTGGTGAGTATCGAGTAACGCATTGGTGAGCATCCAGTAACAGTCCGGGGGAGGATTCTGGTGACCGCGTGACTTCAGGGCACGCGGCGTTACCAGAGGAGTCTGATTGTGACTGACTACCGGGCGGTAATGGATCAAGTGCTCAAAGGCTGGTCTGTCCGTCAAATCTGTTCGAGTTCGCGGTGCTCGCACACCACCGTGCAAAAGGCTCGCGATGCGCTGGTGGAACACAACATCACAACCCGTGAGCAACTTCGTGGGGTTGCGGATCATGAGCTGGCGGACTGGTTCGTCGACGGGCGCAGCCATGCTCAGGGGGATTTCGTCCCGATCGATTTCGACGCTGTCGCCAAGGCGCGCACCGGGCGCAACAAGGTGACCCTGCAGGTGCTGTGGGGCCGCTACACCGCACAGCCTGCGGGCACAGGCCAGCGGTACTACAGCTACGAGCGGTTTCGCCAACTTGTGGCTCAACACGTCGATGCAGCCGGGCTGACCGCCAGAATCACCCATCTCCCAGGCCATACGATGCAGGTGGACTGGGCAGGCACGAAGATGCGGTTGTTTGACCCCACCGGCGGGCAAGGCTTGAAGGTCAGTATCTTTGTCGCCTCGCTGCCGTATTCAGGGATGGTGTTCGCCTGCGCGTGCGCGGATGAGCGCCAGGACGCGTGGCTTGCAGCTCATATCCGCGCGTTCGAGTACTTCGGCGGGGTTGCCGAGGTCATCGTGCCGGATAATGCCTCAACGGCTTCGAATGCGATCAGTGCCGCGGACAGGAATCGCCGGGTCAACTCCACCTACGAGGAGTTTTTGGAGCACTACAACACCGCCGCGTTGCCGGCTCGGGCGAAACGTCCCAAGGATAAGGCCAGCGTTGAAGCTGCAGTCAAGATTGTCACCCAGAACGTTATCCACGCACTCGATGGCCACCAGTGCGCCGGAATAGACGAGCTCAACGCAAAAATCACCGTCCTAGTCGATGGGATCAACGCTGCCGAACCGTTTCGCGGCAATGCGACGAGCAGGCGCGCATTGTTTGATCAGTTCGAACGCGACGTGCTCACCGCGCTGCCTGAAACGCCGTGGCAGCGTACCGAATGGAAACGCGCCAAAGTCGCGCCGAACTTCCACATCAGAGTGCACAACGCGCATTACTCGGTGCCCAACCAGCTGGTGGGCCGCACCGTGGATGTGCGTATCACCGGTGACAGTCTCGCCGTCTTCGACGCCGGGCAGCGTGTGGCCACCCACCAACTCGCACGTGCCCGCGGGGTGTATGTCACCGACACCGACCACATCCCGGCGAACATGGGTGACACCCGTGGGTTGTGGACAAGCGAGTACTTCCTGCGCGAAGCCGCCAAGATCGGGCCGGCCACCCGCCAGGTGATTGCCGAGCTCATCGAAGCCAAAGCGATCCCTGCCCAGGCGTACCAAGCGTGCCGCAACGTGCTCAGCATGGGCAAACACACCAACAAGCCAATCCTCGAAGAAGCCTGCAGGCGGTTGGTGTCCACCGACGGTGCTAGGCGTGCTGTGTCGTATACCGCGGTGAAAAACATGATGGCCGCCGTGCGCAAAGACACCTCCACACGGCCTACAGGCACTGACCTGCCAACCGATCAACCAACCGGCAGACCCGCTGACGGCGCGCCTGCGCCGACAGCGCGTGACACCCGCGGCGCCTACCTCGGTGGTGCTGCCCAGTTCAGCCTCGAAAACCTCACCAAGAAGGGATCTGCATAACCCATGCCCCACCCACAGCCAGCATCAGCATCTGCCCGCTTCCTCGATGAATCAGTCCTGCCGGTCTTTACCGACCTGCGCATGACCGCCTTCGGACAAAGCGTCATCGACATCGCCGCCGATCCCGCCTTCGACGATTGGAGCTTTTCCGACAAGGTGCTCTACGCACTCGACAAAGAGGTAGCGGCCAAGCGTGAGAGGCGAGTCAACAAACTGCTCAAAGCATCCCGATCGCCAAATCCCGATGCTTGTATCGAAGACATCACCTACACGCCCGGCCGCACCATCAACAAAGAGCAAATCACCCGACTCGCTCACTGCCAATGGTGCCAAAGCGCACAAAACATTGTCATCCTGGGCAAATCCTCCGTCGGCAAAACCTACCTCGCCCAAGCACTACTCACCGCGGCGTGCCGAAACGACTACTCCGCACGCTTCTTCCGCACCGACACACTTGCCAACCACCTCGCCGTGCTCAAACACGACGACCCAGCCCGCATCACATTCCTCGAAGACCTCCACCACACAGACGTGTTAGTCCTCGACGACTTCCTGACCACCCCAATCGATGCCGTCACCGCACACCAACTGCTCAACATCCTCGCAGAGCGCGAACCCCGCGGATCCACCATCGTGACATCCCAGTTCACACCCGACGAGTGGTACAAATCCATCCCCGATGCCGTCATCGCCGAATCCATCCTCAACCGACTCGTCGCCGGCGCCGAAATCATCACACTCGAAGGCACCAACATGCGACTGGCCCCATAACCCCGCCGAAACCCCAAAACGCCCGGGTGTTACTCGATACTCACCCGGGCGTTACCCGATACTCACCACACCGTTACTAAACACGTGGTCTAAACAACGGGAGCCCCGCTTACCCCGCCGACCTCCATGGCCTCGACCTCGGGATCGTCTGTCGGCTTGTTTCTGCTTTCCGCTACATCGACAGTTCCAGGAATCTCGACGACCCATGGTCCGAAGGTGCTGCCATGGGGGTTCTATGCCAGCGCGCTCTGCATCGGGTACATAGCGGCTGCGCGGTCCGCAACAGGCGGCGCTGCCCAAAAAACGCCGACGTGCGGGCTCGTCGTTGTGGCAGTCGCGACACCGTGGATCCTCCCAATTCGGAGGGGCGGAGCCCGCCGGCTACGCTATCGTCATCGGGATTTTCGGCCCCGCCGTACGTTGCTTACTCAGAGCGCTGTATTAGATGGTGTCTATCATTGCTCGCTAACGCCCCTGGCAGCGGAATCAGCTTTCTTCACCGCAATAAAAAATCCAGTGGCCGCAACTGCGTAGGCGATTAACCGGATGGTTATTCCTAAACGCGCGCACATGTCAGGTGCAAGGAGGCCAATTACGACGAGGAGTAGGGCGAAGAGAATGTCGAGAACACCAAACGCCCGCAGTAGTGGGGCAGCTGCTCTGTGCCCCGCATTCCATGCCGCGTCGCTAGTTCTGGTCGCCTGAGTTCGAATTCCAAAACCATCGTTGCGCGAGTTCGTACCGTTTAGAGTCTTTCTGCACAGTATCAGGGAATTTACGCCGAAAAATAGGAGGGCCAAGGCAGAAATCGCAAGGGCGGAACCCACTTGTAAATCACCTTCAAAATCGAAATGACGGAGTGCTGGCCTAATCGTCAAAAGCACGTGAGGTGCGTTCAAAAGTTTGAACTACGGATTCGTCGAGCTGTTCACGCTCCAACAGCGCCTAGCTAAACCGCTCACCACTTCCAGTAAGTAACCCGCATGACCTAGGAATCCTGCGGTGGCGTCCAAATGAAATTCAGCGAGATCCATCGACGAGAGCTTGCAGGCGCTGCAAAAACTACTAGCGGTTCTTCTTATTCCAGCGATACCTGCGGAGATAGAAGATCGGCAAAATCAACAGGTAATATCCGCCTAATGTAAAGGTCACCGGAGCGATTAAGTGATCCAAGCTCAAATTGCTCCAGAATGAGCCATCCGGATTCGGGGACCGCGTGTTGGAATCGGTGCCGACAGGAAACACAACATACATGGCGATCACTGCGAGAGGCACAATAACGAAGCTCTGCCACCATGGCGGAACCCATGGTGCCCCGTTCTCCTCTCGTGCGGCGAGCGCTCCCCCGAATCCCATTTCAAACCGAGAACCCATATTATAAATTCCTAATCAACGCGAATTTGCTCACTAACCGCGCATGAACCCGCGTAGAGAGCGAGTTGCCCCGCCCACACTACCGGCCCCGAGGCTTTGATGCCGTATTCGAGCAATGCGGTCGCGCCATATACCGCGGCGAGTGAGACGATTCTGTCAGCCGCAAGTTTCCTCTGCTTGTGCCTTAGGTAGCGGCCAATTTCTTGACCGTCTGCCCAACTTAAGGGAATACCGAGGGCATTAGATACAACACATTGGCCGAATGTTCCGGGGTCGTACGTCGTGACCGCCGCTCCATCTGGGTATGAAGCGGGGGATCCCATGAACGCGGCGAGTCAGCCCTAGACAGTCACGACTGGCGACCCGCGTCCTCGGGCCGCTGCTGGAGCTGATCGGTGAGGCTCGCGCACCCAGGTGGGTACACTCATCGCAGCCGTCGTGCTCACCGGGCTCGGATTTAAAGCGCTGGACACACGGCTGGTGACGACCACACCATTTTGGCTGCTCGGCTGGGCACTCGCCGCTGGGCACACCTAGAGCGTTTTCCACTCCAGCCCGCTGCCCACAGCCTGCTCAATCGAGTCCAGGTCGTGGGCTTTAATCTGCGCGGCGATCCCGCGGTGGATGCCGCGGATCCAGCCCAGCCCGCCATAAATGAACGGGGTGTAGCCCTGCAGCAAGCTCGCGCCCGCGGCGATGCGCTCCCACGCCTGCTCCGGGGTGGAAATACCGCCGACGCTGACCAGCACCAGCTTGTCGCCCACGCGCTCGTTGAGGCGCTTGAGCACCTCAAGCGAGCGCTTTTCTAACGGGACACCGCTGATCCCGCCTGCGCCCATCTTCTCTACCCTGGAAGCGGGAGTGTTCAGTCCGTCGCGGGAGATGGTGGTGTTGGTGGCCACAATGCCGGCAAGGTCCAGCTCCACGGCGAGGTCAGCCACAGCGTCGATGTCTTCGTCGGAAAGATCCGGCGCGATCTTCACCAGCACCGGGGTGGTCGTGGACTTCTTTACCACTTCCAAGATCGGCCGAAGCTCTTTAACCGCCTGCAGGTCGCGCAGACCCGGCGTGTTGGGGGAGGAGACGTTGACCACCAAGTAATCCGCCAGCCCGCCGAGCAACGTCGAAGTGGCGCGGTAGTCCGCGACGGCGTCTTCGGAGGTCTTGTTCTTGCCGATGTTGATGCCCACCACGTCGCGGGAGCGCCTCGCCCGCAGGTTATCCGCGACGGTGAGCGCGCCCTTGTTGTTGAACCCCATGCGGTTCAAAATGGCCTTGTCTTCGGGCAGGCGGAAAAGCCGCGGGGCCGGGTTGCCCGGCTGCGCTTTCGGGGTCACGGTGCCCATCTCGGCGTAACCGAAGCCGACCGCGCCCCAAGCGTCGATCGCCTCGGCGTTTTTGTCGAAGCCGGCCGCCAGCCCCAGCGGGGCGGGGAAGTCCACGCCGAAAACGGTTTGGCGCAGCACCGGGTCGTGCACGCGCACGGCCTTTTCCATCCCGCGGTTGACCGGGGTGGCCAAGTGCAGCGTCTGTAGGGCGCCGCTGATGATGCCGTGGATGCGCTCCGGCGGCAGCAGGAACATGAGTTTGAGTGCGCGGTCGTAGAGCGTCATGGGTGGTATCTCCTAGTTGCTCTCGGTCTGGTCGGCGGGGGAGACGATCTGGATGCCGTCGCCGGTGGCGGAGGCGGTGACCACGATGCCGTCGTCAAGCGTAATGATGCTCTGGGCGTCGGCGACGGTGGCGAAGTGCTTACGTTTCACCGGAATGCCTTGAGAGATGTCGTAACCGGTTGCCGTGTTGCTGGCCAGTGAGCTGACCCACGCGAGGCGCTGCGCCGGGTCCCACGCCGCGTCCCAGGGCCCCTCCGGCACGGGCGCGGATTGCTGGAGGCGGATGATGTCGTCGGTGGTGTAGACGTGGAGCTGGCTGCCGGTGGAGTCTGCGGCCAGCACCAGCCCGTGCTCGCCGCCGGCGACCTTGCCCACACCTAGGCCCACGCGCAGCGTGCCGCCTTGGCGCGAGCCCGCCCAGTCCACGTCTTGGATCGTGGTGTCGAAGCGGTTCGTGCGCACTACCGAGTCGCGCTGGCCATCCACCTGCACCGCTTGCAGCTGGTCGGTCTCGCGCGCGACGTCGATTGTCGAGGCCAGCTCGCCGTCCTCAAAGACCCAGATCTTGCGCTCGGAGCTACTGCCCGCGAGCACCTCGCCTGTCGACGCAACAGTGGCCACCGTGACCGGCAAATCAGTGCCGATGGTCTCGTCCCGGTCGCCAAACAGCTTGATCTCCCCGTCGCAGGCCACCGCGAACGTGCCGGCGTTGGCGGACGCCTCGCCGCACGACGCGTCCAACGCGTGCCGCTCACCTGCGCCGCGTTCAATCTCCTCCAACGTGCCGATGGTCAACGCGTCGGCCGTGCGCACGCCGATGCGCCCGTCTGTCACGTCCAGATCCCGCACCGGCTCGAACGAGACCACTTGGCCCGCCGGGTCTACCGCCGCGGGGGACTGGGCGGGCTCGGCGCTGCCCATGCTCGCGGCCGCCTCACCGCCGGCTTCCTCGATCTTCGCGGCAGGGGATGCGCCGCAGGCGCTCAGGGTGATAACTGCTGCGAGGGCACCGGAGGCCGTCGCTACGCGGGTGCGTGATGTGGGGGCAGACAAACGAGCATTCACAAGGCGAAAGCCTAGCAACGCGCCCGTCGCGCACCGCAGTCGCTCAGGCGGCGTGGTAGTGTCTTTCGCCATGACTGATCCCGCCACAACCATGTCCTGGCTCCAGGTCGTTGTCTTGTCCGTCGTCCAAGGGTTGACGGAGTTCCTGCCGGTCTCGTCCTCTGGCCACCTGCGCATTGTCTCGGAGCTGTTCTGGGGCGAAGACGCCGGCGCCAGCTTCACAGCCGTGATTCAGCTCGGCACCGAGCTCGCGGTCTTGGTGTACTTCGCCAAAGACATCTGGCGGATTCTCACGGGTTGGTTTGCAGGCCTGGCCGACACGTCCAAGCGGGGGGCGGACTACCGCATGGGGTGGATGGTCATCGTGGGCACAATCCCCGTCGCACTCGCTGGTGTGCTGCTCAAAGACCTCATCCGGGACAATTTCCGCAACCTGTGGATCACCGCGACTGTGCTCATCCTGTTCTCGTTCGTGTTCATCCTGGCGGAGCGAATGGGTAAGAAGACGCGCGGGTTTGGCGAGCTGACTATGAAAGACGCGATCGTGATGGGATTGTGGCAGTGCCTCGCGCTCATCCCCGGCGTCTCCCGCTCCGGCGGCACCATCTCGGGCGGTTTGCTGCTCGATCTGGACCGTGAGGTGGCCACGCGCTTTTCGTTCCTGCTCGCCATTCCCGCGGTGCTGGCTTCCGGGCTGTTCTCCCTGCCGGACGCGTTTGACCCCCAGGCGGGGCAGGCCGCGTCTGGCCTGCAGCTGCTAGTCGGCTCCGGCATCGGGTTTGTCGTGGGCTACATCTCCATCGCCTGGCTGCTCAAGTTTGTGTCCAACCACTCGTTCGCCTGGTTCGCTGCATACCGCATCCCGCTGGGACTGATCGTCATGGCGCTGCTGGGTGCGGGCGTCATGGCGTCGTAACGGTAGGGTTGCCCGCATGCATGCTTGGCCCACGCCGTCCGTTCCCGCCGTCGCCGGTACACCGGCGCCGCTAAAGCTCTACGACACCGCAGATCAGCTTGTGAAAGAGGTGGACACCACCCAAGACGCCAACGGGGAGGTTGGCCTCTACGTCTGCGGCATCACGCCGTACGACTCCACCCACCTGGGTCACGCCGCGACCTACCTCACGTTCGACCTGGTGCAGCGCCAACTCATCGCCAACGGGCACGCGGTCCACTACGTGCAGAACATCACCGACGTGGATGACCCGCTGTTCGAGCGCGCAGCGCGCGACGGGGTGGACTGGCGCGCGCTGGGTACCAGCCAGATCGACCTGTTCCGCAGCGACATGGAAATCCTGTCGGTAATCCCGCCGCGCGACTACATCGGCGCCATGGAATCCGTCGACGAGGTCATCGCCATGGTCCAGCGTCTGCTCGCTAAAGGGGCCGCCTACGAGCTCGACCACGGCGATATCTACGCCTCTATCGAGGCGACGCAACAGTTCGGTTACGAGTCCAACTTGGACCGCGCCACCATGGAGCAGTTTTTCGCGGAGCGCGGCGGCGACCTCGAACGCGAGGGCAAGCGCGACCCGCTGGACGCGCTGATTTGGCGCGGGCACCGCGAGGGTGAGCCCGCCTGGGATTCCCCGTTCGGACCGGGCCGTCCCGGCTGGCACGTTGAGTGCTCCGCCATCGCTACCAACCGGCTGGGCGCCCACTTTGCCATCCAGGGCGGCGGCTCCGACCTGGCATTTCCGCACCACGAGTTCTCCGCCGCCCACGCCGAAGCCGCGCTGGAGGTGGACCGCATGGCCAGCCATTACGTGCACGCCGGCATGATCGCACTTGACGGCGTGAAGATGTCGAAGTCCCTGGGCAACCTCGTCTTTGTACACAAGCTGTCGGAGCAGGGGCACGATCCGTCCGCGATCCGCCTGGCCGTCTTTGCCGGCCACTACCGCACGGACCGCGACTTTTCCGACGCCATCTTGGACGAGGCTGGGGCGCGTCTCACCCGCTGGCGCGAGCAGCTAGGGAAAGAGGCGAGCGAGGCGGAGGCGATCACAGTCGTCGACGAGCTGCGGGCCCACCTGGCCAACGACCTGGACACGCCGCGGGCTCTGACGCTTATCGACGGCGTCACCGGAGACCACGACCGGATTATCGCTACCGCTCTCGACGGGTTGCTCGGCGTGCGTATTTAGCGGCGCTCGCGCACAATGGTGCCCATGAGCGCAGCTGCAGAGAGCTCGATCCGGGCGCAATTTCAGCCCGAGGTCGACGAATTTATCGACGATCTGACCACGTTCGCCACCGGCTCCTACTTGCAGGACGACGACAAAGACCTGTGGGAGGAACCCTTCGATCCGGCGGTGCTGCCTGACCTGAAGAGGATCTTGGAGATGTTCCTCGACGCGCTGGACCTCCTGGGCGATGACCCGGAGGGCGAGGCGCTGGTGAAGGTGGTCGCGCCGTTGTACGCCAACCTCGACGAGTTCAACGAGCAGCACGCGGGTGCGGTCTTGGAGCCGGAGGAGAAGGCAGACATTGAGACCCTCGTCTTTCGCGCCGCCGCCGCTACCGGTGCTACCGACGAGGCACTGCATGAGCTGCCGGAATTTGAGTAGGCCCGCCGCCGTCTTTTGGGACATGGACGGCACCCTCATCGACACGGAGCCGCTGTGGGGCCAGGCCACCTACGAACTCGGGGAGCTGCTTGGCCGCCCGCTGACACCGGAAGTGCGTGAACAGACCATCGGCGGCAGCTTCCCCAACACGCTGCGCATTGTCGCGGACTGGGCCGGGCACACGCTGGCCGAAGGAGATGTGGAGCGCTACCGCACCTGGATGTTTGGCCGAGTGGCCGAGCTGTTCTCAGGCGGCATCGCGCTCAACCCGGGTATCGAGGGAGTGCTGGAAGCGCTCGCGCAACGGGGCACCCCGATGTTCGTCTGCACCAACACCGAACGGGTGCTGGCCGATCCGTGCATCGACGCGATAGGCAGACAATACTTCGCCGACACAATTACCGGCGACGAGGTGGATAACCCTAAGCCCGCGCCCGAGATGTACCTCGAGGCAGCCCGGCGCGTTGGCGCGGCTCCTGGCGAGTGCCTCGTTGTCGAGGACTCGTGGAACGGCATGTCGGCCGCTGCCGCTGCGGGATGCGTCGTTCTGGGGTTGGGCGATGCCGTGCCGGACGGGGTGTCAAAGCTCGACCCGCAGGCACTCGTGGGCGCCGATGCCGGCGACGTGGACAGCTGGTTTTCTGCAGCTCTATAGGCATAAACGGGGGTGAGGAGGCTGCAGCGCGAAGCAGCATTCTCCGTATAGTGGCGCCCATGGACGCACGCATTGAAGAAGACCTCCTTGGCACTGCTGAAGTACCCGCAGACGTGTACTACGGCATCCACGCACTACGCGCCGTGGATAACTTTCATATCTCCGCAAGCACTATCAACGACTTCCCGGAGTTCATCCGCGGAATGGTGCAGGTGAAGAAGGCCGCGGCTATGGCCAACCGCCGCCTGCACGCGCTGCCGAAGGATAAGGCCGAGGCGATCGTCGCGGCCTGCGACAAGATCCTGGGCGAGGGCGTGTGCATGGACCAGTTCCCCATCGACGTCTTCCAGGGCGGAGCGGGCACCTCGGTGAACATGAACACCAACGAGGTCGTTGCAAACCTCGCGCTTGAGCTGATCGGCCGTGACAAGGGCGATTACGACGTGATCAACCCGAACGACGACGTCAACATGTCGCAGTCCACTAACGACGCGTACCCGACCGGTTTCCGCCTCGGCGTGTACTACGCGGTGCAGAGCCTGTTGGAGGAGCTCGACAAGCTGCAGAAGGCACTGCGTGCGAAGGGTGACGAGTTCGCCGACATCATCAAGATGGGCCGTACCCAGCTGCAAGACGCCGTCCCGATGACCCTGGGCCAGGAATTCACCGCCTTCGGCGCCAACCTCGCAGAGGAGCAGCGCACCATCAGCAGCGCGGCCGACTCGCTGCTGGAGGTCAACCTGGGCGCGACCGCCATCGGCACCGGCATTAACACTCCGAGCGGCTACCGTGACCAAGTGGTCTCCGCGCTGCGCGAGGTCACCGGTCTGGACATCCAGGCGTCGCCGGACCTGATCGAGGCGACCTCCGACACCGGCGGTTACGTGATGATGCACAGCGCTATCAAGCGCGCCGCGATGAAGCTGTCGAAGATCTGCAACGACCTGCGCCTGCTGTCTTCCGGCCCGCGCGCCGGTCTGAATGAAATCAACCTGCCGGAGCGGCAGGCGGGTTCCTCGATCATGCCGGCGAAGGTCAACCCGGTGATCCCCGAAGTGGTCAACCAGGTCTGCTTCAAGGTCTTCGGCAACGACGTGACCATCTCGATGGCCTCCGAGGCGGGGCAGCTCCAGCTCAACGTGATGGAGCCGGTGATCGGTCAAGCACTGTTCGAGTCCATCCGCTTGCTCGCCAACGCGGCGAAGACCCTGCGCGAGAAGTGCGTCACCGGCATCACCGCCAACCAGGACGTGTGCGAGGCGTACGTGACCAACTCCATCGGGATTATCACCTACCTCAACCCGGTGATCGGCCACCACAACGGCGACCTCATCGGCCGCGAGGCGGCAGAAACCGGCAAGAGTGTCTACAACCTCGTGCTGGAGAAGGGTCTCATCGAGGAAGAAGATCTGAAGAAGCTGCTGAGCAAGGAAAACCTCATGCACCCCGAGTACCGGGGCAAGCTTTACGTCGACGACGAGCCGAGCTTGGAAGGGTAGGCGCGGAGGCGTAGCCAACATCACATCGACTGCATTTCCGTTTCGGGCTCCTCCGGACAAATAATGGGATGACCTAATAACTGTCTGAAGGAGCCCGTCGTGTTACTCGCCGTCCACATCATCATCCTCCTCGGAGCGATTGTGGTGGGAGCGCGGATGGGCTCTATCGCCATCGGCTTCGCTGGCGGGCTCGGCGTGCTACTGCTGGGCGCCACCGGGATGCCGGTCAGCGCGGAAGCCATCCCGTTCGATGTCATCGGCATCATCATGTGCGTCATCGCGGCTATCTCCGCGATGCAGCTCGCTGGCGGCATGGACTACCTGGTGGACCTGGCAGAGCGCTTCCTGCGCCGTAACCCGAAGCGCATCACGGTCTACGCCCCAATTGTCACTTGGCTGATGACGGTGCTCGCCGGCACCGGCCACACCGCATTTTCCACCATGCCCGTCATCGTGGAGGTGGCCAAGGAGGGCAAGGTGCGGCCCTCGCGCCCACTGTCGGCGGCCGTGATCGCCTCACAGATGGCTATCGTCGCTTCGCCGATTTCCGCCGCGGTGGTGTTTATGGCCTCCGCGCTCGAGCCGCTCGGCGTGGGCTACCTCCAGCTGCTGGCGGTGATGATCCCCGCGACGTTCCTGGCAATTTTCCCCATGGCCTGGATCGCCAACAAAACGGGCGCGGAGCTCGAAGATGATCCGGTCTACCGCAAGCGAGTGTCCGAAGGCCTCGTTGCGCAGCCGGCTTCGCGCGAGCACTACGTCCCGCCCCAAGGAGCAAAGACCTCGGTGGGGATCTTCCTCGCCGCGATTGTGATCGTGATGGTCTACGCCACGCTGATCTCTGATCAGGTGGGGCTCATTTCGGATCCGACCATCCCGCGAAACGAAGCGATCATGGCCATCATGCTCGGCGCCGCCGCATCCATCGTGCTGGTCACCCGCACGACGGCAGCGGAGATCCTGAACACGCAGGTGTTCCGTTCCGGCATGTCCGCCTGCGTGTGCGTGCTCGGTGTGGCCTGGCTAGGCACGACGTTCATCAACTACTACATCGAGGACATCCAGAACATCGCCGGCGACGTGCTCACCGCGAAGCCGTGGCTGCTCGCGATCGTGCTTTTCATCGCCGCATCGCTGCTGTACTCCCAAGCAGCCACGGCGAAGGCGCTCATCCCGGCGGCGCTTGCGATTGGAGTGAGCCCGCTGACTGCGCTCGCCGCCTTCCCCGCAGTCTCCGCGCTGTTCGTGCTACCGACGTATCCGACGTTGCTCGCCGCGGTGGAGATGGATGACACCGGTTCCACCCGCATTGGTAAATACGTGTTTAACCACCCGTTCTTGGCCCCGGGCGTGGTCTGCATATTTGTCAGCGTTCTGCTGGGTTACGCCATCGGCGCCGCTGTAGTGTGAGTCGCATGACTGCTCAACCGTTGACTGACGTCGAAATCGCCCAAGCCCACGAGCTCGCTCCCATCGCCGACATTGCCGCACAGGCCGGGGTCGGCGAGGATGCGCTCATCCCGTACGGCAAGCACATGGCCAAGGTGGACATCACCCAGGTGCCGTCCGGCAACCTCGGCAAGCTGGTCGTTGTGACCGGCGTGTCGCCGACACCTGCCGGCGAAGGTAAATCCACCACGCTTATCGGCCTGACCGACGCGTTGGCGAAGTTGGGGCAAAACGCGATGGTGGCGCTGCGCGAGCCCTCGCTCGGCCCGGTGATGGGCATCAAGGGCGGCGCGGCTGGCGGCGGTTACTCCCAGGTGGTGCCGATGGAGCAGATCAACCTCCACTTCACCGGTGATTTCCACGCCATCACCAGCGCCAACAACATGCTCGCGGCCTTGATTGACAACCACATTCACCAGGGCAACGCGCTGGGCATCGACCCGCGCCGGGTGACCTGGCAGCGCTGCCTGGATGTCAACGACCGCGCGTTGCGCAACGTGGTCACGGGCCTTGGTGGGCCAGCACACGGCGTGCCGGCGGAAACCGGGTTCACCATTACCGCTGCGTCGGAAATCATGGCGATCCTCGGCCTGGCAACGGACCTAGAGGACCTTAAGCAGCGCCTGGCCAACATCACCATCGGCCTGACCTACGACAAGAAGCCGGTCACTGCGGGCGACCTCGGGGCTGAAGGCGCGATGGCGGCGCTGCTGAAGGACGCTGTGAACCCAAACCTGGTGCAAACCTTGGGCGGGACTCCAGCGTTCATCCACGGCGGCCCCTTCGCCAACATCGCCCACGGCTGCAACACCCTGATTGCCACCCGCACCGCGCAGCAGTACGCCGACATCGTGCTCACAGAGGCCGGGTTCGGCTCGGACCTCGGCGCGGAGAAATTCTTCGACATCAAGGCGCGCTACGGCGGCCTGGATGTTGCAGGCGCAGTCATCGTCGCCACCATCCGTTCCATCAAACACAACGCAGGTGTGGCCAAGGCAGAACTGTCCAATGAGAACGTCGCTGCGCTGGAGGAAGGCATTGTCAACCTTGAGCGCCACGTGGAGAACGTGCGCAAGTTCGGTGTCACCCCGGTGGTGGAGCTGAACCGGTTTACTTCCGATACGTCCGCCGAGCTGGAGTTCGTGCACGCATGGGCGAAAGACAAGGGCGTTGCGCTGGCGGAAGCGGATGTGTGGGGCAAGGGCGGCGACGGCGCGCTGGAGCTCGCCCAGACGCTGCTGGACAACCTCACCGAGGGCACCTCGCGCCCGCTCTACGACCCGGCCGAGGGCGTCGAGCGCTCCATCGAGACCATTGCCAAAGAGATCTACCGCGCGGACAACGTCCAGTACTCCGCTGCTGCGCTGAAGGATTTGCAGACGCTCAAAGACAACGGCTTTGACAACCTCCCGGTCTGCATCTCCAAGACGCAGTACTCCTTCTCGGACGACCCGTCGAAGCTGGGCGCACCGACCGGGCACACCCTGCACGTGCGGAACCTCATCCCGCGCACCGGCGCAGGCTTCGTGCTTGTGCTCACGGGCGATGTGATGACTATGCCGGGCCTGCCCAAGAAGCCGGCGGCGAACAACATCGACGTGGACAACAACGGCGTGATCAGCGGCCTGTTCTAGGCTTCCGGCTTCGGCGCTGTGTCCGCCCGAGACCCCGGCCAGCCGGGGTATGGCGGGGGAGTGCCGCCGAAGACGGGGCACAGGGACTGGAAGGCGCACCATCCGCACAGCTTGGACTGCTGCGGGCGGAAAGTGCCCGCCTTGCCGTCTGCCTCGATCTTCCACCACAGCTCTGCAAGGTCGCGCTCGAAGTACTCCAGCTCCTCCCGCGACGGGGCGAGGATCATGGAATCCATGACCTTGAGGTACATCAGTTTCAGCTGCGTGGGCACGACGTTGAACAACCGCCAGTACACCAGGGCGTAGAAACGCATCTGGAACTGGGCATCCTGGGAGTAGCGCAACAGCGGTTTCTTACCTGTCTTGTAGTCGACCACGCGCACCTCGCCGGTAGGTGCGATATCCACGCGGTCGATGAACCCGCGCACCGGCACCCCGTTCGGGAGCGTGAAATCCACGGGCATCTCCTGCGCGTGCGCGTCAAAGCCCAGTGGATTTTCCATGGTGAAGTACCCGCGGAGCAGCGTGCGCGCGTCTACAAGCAACTGGTACTCGTCGGCGACAGGCTCCCCGCAGGACGGGTCGGCTTCCTGCATCCGCTCCCACTGGGGTTTCAACCGCTTCACCGCAGCGGGGTAGGTCCGCTGCTCGCGCGGCCACGTGAACATCTCCTCCAGCACCGCGTGGACCAAGGTGCCCTTCACCTGCGCCTCTGTAGACGGCTCCGGGATCCGGTCTATGGCGCGCAGCCTGTACTGCAGCGGGCAGCGCTTGTAGTCGGAGGCGCGCGACGGGGAGAGGGCGATTGGGCGTGGGGGAGTGCTGGGAGTTGTCATGGTGGACAACATCATAGAGTGGAGCCATGACACAGCCCTTCATCGATTTCATCGCCCAGAGCCCGTCAGCATTCCACGCCGCCGCGGCCGTCGCCGACAGGCTGGAGGCGGAAGGGTTTTCGCGGAGCGCATTGCTTGACGACGACGCGCACGCCCCCGGTGGCCACCTGAACGTGCGCGACGGCGCGGTCGTCGCGTGGTGGGTCCCGGAAAACGCCCGCCCGCGTTTCCGGGTGGTTGGATCGCACACCGATTCGCCGGGCCTGATGGCCAAGCCGGACCCGGATGTGCTGCGGGAGGGTTTCAGGCAGGTGGCGGTGGAGGTCTATGGGGGGCCGATTCTGGCCAGCTGGTTCGACCGGGACCTCACATTCGCAGGCAGGGTGGTCACGGCGGATCGCACCGAACACCTTGTCAATACCGGGCCGGTGGCGCGTGTGCCGAACCTGGCCATCCACCTTTACCGCGGCGACATGCCGGAGATCGACCGCCAAGTGCACACGCAGCCGGTTCTGGGCGAGGACCGGCCGCTTGTGGAGCTTGCGGCGGAATCTGCCGGCATCGATGCGGAGGACATCGTCGCTCACGAGTTGATCACCGCGGACGCGCAACGCGGCGAAATCCTGGGCGATATGCTCGCCGCCGGGCGCCTGGACAACCTCACCAGCATGTGGGCGTCGCTGCAGGCGCTGCTCGCAGCCAAGGACCAGGCAGAGCACCAAGCGGGGGACATCCTGGTGCTCGCCGCGTTCAACCACGAGGAGGTCGGCTCGGCCTCGACTGCGGGCGCTGGCGGCCCACTGTTGGAGCGTGTGTTGACGAAGGTGGCCGCCGGCTTCGGCGACCCCGCCGAGATCATCGCCAACTCAATCCAGGTCTCTGCGGACGCCGCGCACGCGGTCCACCCGAACTACCCGGGCAAGCACGACCCGACCCACCACCCGCTGATCAACCGCGGACCGGTGCTGAAGATCAACGCCAACCAGCGGTACGCGTCAAACGCTGCGACGGAAGCAGAGTGGATCCTGGCCTGCCGGGCCGCCGGGGTACCGCATCAGACATTCGTGGGCAACAACGCCGTGCCGTGCGGGTCCACTATCGGGCCGATCTCGTCGACGCGGCTGGGCCTTCCCACCGTGGATGTCGGCGTGCCGCTGCTGTCTATGCACTCCGCCCGGGAGCTGTGCGGGGTCGACGACATGGACTACTTCGTGCGCGCCCTTTCGGCTTTTTACGCGGGCGCGCGGTAGGGCATACTAGCCGCCATGTATTCGGGACCGTTCCAGCCAGGCGACAAGGTGCAGCTTACTGACGCAAAGCGACGCCACTTCACCATCGAGCTCAAAGCAGGCGGGCAGTTCCACTCGCACAAGGGCATCGTCCACCACGACGACATCATCGGCGCGGACGAGGGCTCGGTGGTGAAGTCGACGCTCGGCTCGGACTTTCTGTGCTTCCGCCACCTGCTGGTGGACCACGTGCTCTCGATGCCCCGTGGCGCCGCCGTGATCTACCCCAAAGACGCCGCACAAATTCTGGTCGAGGGCGACATCTTCATGGGCGCGCGCGTCCTCGAGGCCGGCGCAGGCTCCGGCGCGCTGACGATGTCGCTCCTGCGCGCGGTCGGCCCCGAGGGCCATGTCTACTCGTACGAAATCCGGGATGACCACCTCGCCTTCGCCAGGGACAACGTCGCCGACTACTTCGGGGGTGAGCCAAGCTGGTGGGCGCCGCGGCTCGGCGACTTTGGCGAAGTCACTCCAGAGGACCTGGACGGCCAGGTAGACCGCGTCATCCTGGACATGGTGGAGCCGTGGCACTTCATTGACACGGTGAAGAACGTCCTCATCCCGGGCGGTGTGTTCATGACGTACGTGGCTACCGTGCCGCAGCTGATGAACATCATGGAGGCCATCCGCGAGGCGAAGTGCTTCACCGAGCCACGTGCATGGGAAACCCTGCTGCGCGAGTGGAAGGTCGAGGGCCTGGCCACCCGCCCGGAGCACCGCATGAACGCGCACACGGCGTTCCTGGTGTGGACCCGAAGGCTCGCAGACGGTGTGACGCCGCCGCGGCCGCAACGCAAGGCTCGTCGGTAGGCGGAAAGCCCCTCTGTAGGCTCGAGCACATGGCACATCCCCACGACGGCACCCCCGCGGCGGAGCTGCGCGAGCTCGCACGTCAAAACCGCGAGCTGACCTCGCGCAATCAGAAGCTCGCTGAGCTGCTAAAAACTAGCCGCGACAAGCTCAACGACCTGTACGCCAAGGTCGAGGAACTCAATGAGCCCGCGTCGACATACGGGATCTACCTCGCTCCGGTCCCGCGCGACGGCGAGGCCGAGGTGCACACCTCCGGCCGACGCATGCGGTTAAAGGTGTCGCCGCTGGTGGATCCGGCGGCGCTCGTCCCCGGTACGCTCGTGCGCCTCGGGGAGGGCACGATCGTGGTGGAGGCCTGCGGGTTCGACCCCACCGGCCAGCTCGCGACCATGATCGAGCGCGTCGGCGAGGACCGCGCCATCGTGGCAGACCAGCAAGGTGCGGAATCCCTCGTCATGCTCGCCGAGCCGCTGCGCGCCGCCGTACGCGCAGGGGACACCGTCCTTGTGCACACCTCGGCGGGCTACGCCTTCGAGCGGGTGGCGAAGACGGAGGTCAACCAGCTCTCCTTGGACGAGGTCCCGGATGTCACCTACGCCGACATCGGCGGCTTGGCCTCGCAGATCGAAACCATCCAGGACTCGGTGGAGCTGCCGTTTTCCCACCCGGAGCTTTACCAGGCCTACGACCTGCGCCCGCCGAAGGGCCTGCTGCTCTACGGCCCGCCCGGTTGCGGCAAGACGCTGATCGCCAAGGCGGTCGCGAACTCGCTGTCGCAGCGCATCGGCGACGGTGGCCAGGCCCACTTCATCAACGTCAAAGGCCCGGAGCTTTTGAACAAATTTGTGGGCGAGACCGAGCGTCGCATCCGCCTCATTTTCGAGCGCGCCCGCGAACTCGCATCCGGCGGCAACCCCGTCATCGTCTTCTTCGACGAGATGGAATCCATCTTCCGCACCCGGGGCTCCGGCGTCTCCTCGGACATGGAGACCACGGTGGTGCCCCAGCTGCTCACCGAGATCGATGGCGTGGAGGACATCGCCAACGTCATCGTCATCGGCGCGACGAACCGGGAGGAGCTCATCGACCCGGCGATTTTGCGCCCGGGCCGCCTCGATATTAAGGTCCGCGTCTCGCGCCCAGGCCGAGCGGAAGCGAAGGACATCCTCGCCCGCTACATCACCGATGGCGTGCCACTCGCGGCTCCGCGCCACGAGCTCATCGACGCCACCGCCGACGCGATGTTCGCCCCGCGTCCCTTCGTGCGCCTCGAGCTTGTCGACGGCTCCGCCGAAACGCTGCACTATTCCGACTTCGTCTCCGGCGCCATGATCGCCAACGTGGTCGACCGTGCCAAGAAGCTGGCGATTAAGGACCACCTTTCCGGCGTGTCCACAGCGGGCGTTACCGCCGACCACCTGCGCCAGGCAGTGCGCGAGGAGCAGGACGAGAGCGAGGACATGCCGAACACAGCGAATCCGGACGAGTGGGCGCGCATCACCGGCAGGCACGGCCGCCGCGTGGTTGCCGCAGAGGTCATCGGGTAGGCGGGGCGATCCGCTTCAGTACTTCGCTATGCGGCGTCACGTGCCGTGCTCATGACATCGGGCAGTTCGTGTGACGATTTCGACGGCGCGGTCGAAGTCAGTGGTACTCAAGTGGGCAAAACTTAGTACCAGTCCGTCGCCACCGCTGGTCCACAATGCGGATTCATGGCCCGACTCGATACCAGCTTCAAGCAAGCGCTTTTCAAAATCATCACGGTCGTGTCGCGTGCCAAAACGCACCGTCAGATCCGCGCCGTCGCCCGGTGCGAGACGCGCGTCATTGAAAAGCGGCACCAGTAGGTCTTCTAGCACCTGTCGTCGTTGGCCCAGCGCCCGGTGCACGGCGCGGGTGTTACGGCGGACGACACCTCCGCGCAGCAGTGAGGCGATCGCGCGCTGAGTCACGGTTGCGACCGGCATGCCGAGGATTCCACGGACCTCTTTCAACCGGTCCACGGTCGCGGGGGAGGCGACAACGTAGCCGGCGGCCAGTTCGCGCGACAGCAGCGTGGAAAACGTGCCGAGGGTGAGTACGTCCGCCGACGGCGCGAGCGTGGACAGTGTCGGTTGGGGAGCGATGCGGTAGCGCAGTTCGGTGTGGAAGTCGTCCTCGATAATCACCGTGCCGGTCTGTTTCGCCCACTCCAGCAGTTCCGCCCGGCGCGGCGCCGGCATCGCGCCCCCGAACGGGTAGAGGTGTGATGGCGTGACTAACAATGCGTCCAAATCTGTAGGCAGTTGCTTGACCACGACCCCTTCAGCGTCCGTTTCGCACTCCACCACTCGGTGGCCGCCGAGCGGAATGACGCGCCTTAAGCCGGGGTGGCCAGGGTTCTCGACGCCGACCTTAAGGTCTGCCCCCAGCGTATAGAGGATGCACATGAGCCCCTCGCGGGAACCGCCGGTGACCACGATGTGCCCCGGCGAGACCGTCATACCGCGGGCGAGACGGAGGTGCTCCGCGATTGCATGGCGAAGTTCCGACTCGCCCGATTTATCCACGCTGCCGCCGGGTTCAGCTGCGGCTTCGCGCCAGGCTTTACGCCACGCCGCCGGTTTGATCGTGCCGGTGCTGGCGGGGGAGGGCTTCAGCGAGATGCGGGTGCGGGAAATCTTGTGCGAGATGCCGGGTGTCCCGTCAATTTCGTGCACTGGCGCAACCGCAAGTTCGGGATGGATCCGGGTCGGCGCGCCCTGCCGGGAGAGGAGATAGCCCTCGCCTTCAAGCTGGTCGTAGGCCGTGACCACGCTACCGCGGGAGACCCCGAGTTGTGCGGCCAGCGCTCGCGTGGACGGCACTTCGTCGCCAGGCGCCAGGGTGCCCTTGGCGACGGCATCACGGATCCCGGCGGCGATCTGTGCTGGGATCGGCGTGGGGTAGTCGCGTGAGACGTCGAGAAGCATCAACTGGTCCAAAGAAACTATATGGAACTGGCACTTGGAATCTACCAGTTGGGGGTGCAAACTCGACAGCATGTCTGAAGCACAGGAACTAAACCAGCAATTCATCGGCGGCGTGATCAGCGTCGCACGCCCGCGGTGCTCTGCAACCTACATCTGACGAACGCTTTCCTTCTGGAGCGGTGGCATCTATCTGTCCGCTCGAATCGCGAAAGCACCGGCTCCGGCTGTACGGAACTGCACTACGAAATTTGCGGTTAACACTAGCCCGGTAGCCGCCACATGCTTCAGAGAAAACCAGGGACCTTCACCTAGAAGAACCGCAAAGGGCCAAGGGGTGAGGTTGGTGAAAAATACCAGAGGCGCGTTACACGTAAGCCACAGCACAACAGTGGCTGCCACTCCCAATGATTTTCCCCATTGCGCGATCAGTATTCCGGCTGTCGCAAATATCAACACACTATTGTTGATGATCAGTTCGCTTTCCGGGCCAACAGCAGAATCGGTTCCCGACTGGAGATAGTAGGCTACTTTGATCTGAGACGAGGCGAAATTGGAGACAATCAAAACGATCATCGCACCAATCGTTTGCCTCACTACCGATAACCACTGAGCCCGTCGTCTCCGCAGATCAATGTGAGGCATCGAGGGTGATAGAAGCACAACCGTGGTCAAAGCGAAAAGCAGCGAAACTAGCTCGGCAGCTGTGATGACGAAGGGCTCTGTGGGAGTGCCTCCGACCTCGAACGTTACGCCACGAACTAGAAAAATCATTACATCGCAAAATGCCCCTAAAAGGATAATGACGTGCCACGGTGTGGACAGAAAGATACTGCGGATCGGCATCGGGCTATCTCTGAGTAATCAAGTATTGGTCATTGAATGGCTTAGGACTCAGCCGTCAACATGTCCCACGTTGCTTGACATGACTCGATTGCTCTCCAGTTTTTCGCTAAGTTATCGTCGACCACACTGGGATCAAGGAATGACAACACGTCCTCCGGTGCTGGATCCGTCTCACCACTCTCGGAAATACTATGGTAGAAAGCACCATTATTCTCAACGTTCTTGGAATAGACACCAGTGCGCTTAGTGATGTAAACCCCAACCCGGTCGATCACAAAGGCTCCTTCAGACGTCGGATCTGTACATGAGTCGATTCCTAGCTCGTCCAGAAGCAGCCCACTGATGTCTAGGCGCCGATCTTCACCAGCGATCGTAAACTGTTGGTAACCGTGGTCCCCGGTCTTAACTCGGTAAGCCGAAGTACTAGCGAGTTTCCTGGGGCTTACCCTTTCGGGTAGATACTCTTCGACGGCAGAGACATCACGCACCATTTGCTCAAGGCCAGGCTTATCGGCCGAATCCACACAAATTTCTGAGCCGCCCGACGTCAATGCACAGGAGTCGCGATCAACGATCGCGGCGGAACCTGCAGCTGCCTGCAACAGAGCTGAAACACCGAAAATCGCCGTCATGGAAACTAGTCCGCTAACACTAAAGTATTTCGAAACCCCAGCAGCCTTCAAAAGGAGCCCACCAGCTGCAAGTGCTAGGCATGCACTTACCCCCAAGGCAACTACCAGGTTTCGAGGCTCAGTGAGATCAGTCGGTTCAATCGCTTGTAAAACAATTGGAGCGACTGCCCAAGTCTTATCACTATTAGCACCGAACGCTACGACAAAGTAGGCGACAATCACGGAAATCAGTGAAGATACGACTGGATGAAACTTGCGAAAGGTTAGCGCAACCAAAGCGGACAGCGCAGCAACGGTGAAAAGAAAAGCTGTACTGACAACGACTACCAGAGGAAGCCAGACCGATCCGACTGCACTTTGAGTGATGGCATCGATGAAACTAGGCAGGGCCCCAAATGATATTGACACGGCCGTAATTAATGCTGGGGTGAGCGTCAAGAATAGAACCTGCAGTTTCAGCGGATACCGGCCAAGCGGGTTGGCAGTTCCCACACGAGGAGATCCTAAAGCTGCCACGTTGAAGGAGACGATAACTGCAAGTCCGAAACAAGATAATGCGGTTACAAACCGAAACGCTTCAGCGATATCCGCGATTCGCGGGTATGCAAATTGCATTTGTTTGGAGGTCACCCAAAAGGAAACCCCGACACTGAATACAACCTGAATGACACCGAGCACCAAGAACACTGGTGATCCGAGTTTTCTAGCGATCATAAGTTTGAAGCCTTGATTAATTTCTCGAAGCCACGTAGGCGAGGGCGCGTTCCAGGTTATCGGTTGACACCGAGGAAAAATTTTCTGTCGAAACGTCTCTTAGTCGATCCCATGCTCCCTCGTACGCGACGCGACCGTTGTGGAGTGCAACCACGCTGTCGGCCACATGCTCGAGATCATCCTGCAGATGCGTGGAAAGAATTATTGTTGCGCTATCTTTGAGGCGCTTAAGGAGACGCCGCACCTCAATCCTGGCTTGCGGATCAAGACCCGCAGTAGGTTCATCCAAAAATAGAATGTCCGGCGAATGGATCAGAGCGGCTGCAATTCCAACACGTCGAGTTTGTCCTCCAGAAAGATTGCTAACTCTGGAATTCTCAATTTCGGGCAGCTCGACCAAATCTAAAACTTCCGGGATTCGCCGCAGATAGGCTTGTCTATCGAGACCTGCAACCCATCCTGCATATGCAAGGGCGTCTCGACATGTCATTGTCGAGGCGAAATGTACATCTTGGGGAACGTAACCGATGCGACGCCGATAATTAACTAACGCTCTTCCTGTGATCTCAGAGCCATTGACGGAAAACCCGCCTCGCGTCGGTTTTTCAATTGTGCATAGGAGACGGATCAACGTCGACTTTCCGCTGCCGTTTCCGCCTATCAGCGCTGAAAGGCCGGGCGAGAACGTCACCGAAACGTCTTTGACCGCTTCCGTGGTGCCGGTGCGGGACCTGAAAGTCTTGCTCAGCGAGTTGGTGCGAATCAAGGAGCTTCCTTCCGATTAGCGACACGCCCCAGAGTTATCTCCACGCAACGAGTTTCCTGTGTTACTCGCCACCCGGCCGTAATAATTACCGGCCCCCTGGCATGCACCAAAAGCTCGAACTATTTGGTTATTCACGCCCGTCACAGAACCAATGATTGGATCCGGCCTAAAAGAAAGATCTTTGCGGAGCTCTACAGAAAAAGCAGTATTGTTTGGACAGTTTTGCCTTCCGCCTTGGATGCCCAGCCAATTCTTGGATTGGTCCCAACCGATATCCCAAACAACAAGACGGCAAGTTCCCGGCGCCCCAGTTTCCCGGAAAGCATACGGGGTAAATCCCGCGCCGTTTTTATCTTGCGCGACCCCCTCGTCATCGCGCGAATCGTCGGCCAGCCACGCCTTGGGTGCTTCAGACCATTGATATGGCACTGTCGGTGCGCCATCGCTGGGGGATGCGTCCGAAATGGGCGAGAGGGAGATTGCACTCGTTAGAGTCGCTGCTAGTCCGGCGAGAATGCGCCACTTCGTCGTCTTCAAGTTCTTTACTCCTTTGAGGCCTTTGTCGATGAGGTGGTCCATTTGATTCACCCCTGAAACATAGATGATAGCACAGGTCACCGCTAGCAGGCACTACTTTCACTTGTCCTGATCTGTTAACTCAGCCATGTAGCCTATTCAGGCTATGCTTAATAACCAGTTGCGTTAAATAGGAACCGAGACCGAGTACGACATTATTTGTCCGGATAGCCCGAAGTTCAGCCCACCGGTTATCTCAACGCACGCGGTGGCCGACATCGTAGCGCTGCGCCCCCAGGCGCGAACACGTAGAAGCAGCGCCATGAAAGGATGCCCGCGGCTTCGCGCCAGGCCTTACGCCATGCCGCCGGTTTGATCGTGCCGGCGCTGCCGGGGGAGGGCTTCACGAGATGCGGGTGCGGGAAACCTTGTGCGAAATGCGGGGTGCACCACCGCTATCGGACGCAGGTGCCACCGTAAGCTCGGGATGGATCCGAGTCGGTGCGCCCTGCCGGGAGAGGAGGTAACCCTCGCCCTCGAGATGGTCGTACGCCGCGACCACGGAGCCGCGGGAGATTTGCAGCAGCATCAACTGGTCCAAAGAAATTGCATGAAACTGGCACTTGGAATCTACCAGTTGGAGGGTGCAAACTCGACAGCATGTCTAAAGCACAGGAACTAAACCAGCAATTCATCGGCGGCGTGATCATGGACGTGGTCACGCCCGAGCAGGCCAAGATCGCCGAGGACGCAGGCGCATCCGCCGTCATGGCGCTCGAGCGCGTGCCTGCCGATATCCGCGCCCAGGGTGGCGTGGCCCGCATGTCGGATCCGGACCTCATCGAGGGCATCATCGAGGCCGTCGACATCCCGGTCATGGCCAAGGCCCGCATCGGCCACATCGTGGAGGCGAAAGTCCTGGAGCACCTGGGTGTGGACTACATCGACGAATCCGAGGTGCTCAGCCCAGCCGACTACGTCAACCACATCGACAAGCGTGGCTTTACCGTGCCGTTCGTCTGCGGCGCGACCAACCTCGGTGAGGCGCTGCGCCGCATCAACGAGGGCGCGTCCATGATTCGCTCCAAGGGCGAGGCCGGCACCGGCGACGTGTCCGAGGCCACCAAGCACATCCGCAAGATCACCAGCGAAATCGCAGCGCTGCAGGCGATCTGGGCCAACAACCGCGACGAGCTCTACGTCGCGGCCAAGGAGCTGCGGGCGCCGTACGAGCTGGTGGCCCAGGTGGCGGAAAACGGCAAGCTGCCGGTGCCGCTGCTCGTCGCCGGCGGCGTATCCACCCCGGCTGATGCCGCGTTCATGATGGAGCTTGGCGCGGACGGCGTCTTCGTCGGCTCCGGCATCTTCAAGTCCGGCAACCCCGAGGCCCGTGCGAAGGCTGTGGTGAAGGCGACGAGGAACTTCAGCGACATCGCGGTGGTCACAGAGGCCTCCCGCGGGTTGGGCGAGGCGATGGTGGGCATCAACGTTGCCGACCTGCCGGCGCCGCACCGCCTGGCAGAGCGCGGCTGGTAACAGGCAGTAGAAACGGGAAGGCCCACTATCTTGCGGATAGTGGGCCTTTGCGTTGCAGAGGTGGGCTTTGCCGGTTAGCGGATGTCCCCGAACTTGCGCACAACCCAGCGGCGGATGGCGATGAGGAACGCTCCGAGCACAATGGTGATCGCGGACAGGGTGAGGAAGAAGGTGCGCTCGGCGACTGCGTCGTCCGGGTTGTACAGCGAACCCAGCACGCCGGACAGCGCGGTGCCCATGGACACCGACATCAGCCAGACAGCGAACAGCCGGGACTTGAACGCCTGCGGGGCGACCTTGGTGGCCAGGGAGTTGCCCACGGGCGACAGGAACAGCTCGCCGATGGTGAAGAGGAACAAGATCACCACGAGCACCAGAAGGGGAGTGGACTGCTCGCCCTTGCCTACGTACGGCAGGAAGATGAACAAGGAAAGGCCGATGATGATGTTGGCCACGCCGAACTTCGTGGCGGAGGCCCACTGGCGCTCGCCCAGCTTCGTCCACATGGTGGCGAAGATCGGCGCGAAAATGATGATGAACAGTGGGTTGAAGGACTGCACCTGCGCCGGCTCGAGCACCCACTTGAACAGGCTGAGATCCGCGCGCTGGTCGGCGTAGACCGCCACCACGGTGAACTGCGACTGGAAGATGGCAAAGAACGCCACCGAGCCGACGAGGAGGGGGATGTAGCCGGTGAGGCGGGATTTCTCCGCGTCAGTGACCTCGTCCGAGGCGTACATCTCGCTCAGCAGCACCACTGTCGCCACCAGGGCAACCGCGAAGACGACCCAGGAGAGCCAATCCAGCGGCAGAATGCCGGTAGTCAGCAAACTGACCAGCACGAGCGCGATTCCGGCGACGCCCAGCCCCCACTTTGCCCATTCGGAGCGCGGCAAGGGGTTGGGGACCTCAGAGCCGACGGCACCGATGGTAGATTTTCGCATCACGGTGTACTGCACCAGACCAATGGCCATGCCGATGGCTGCAAGGCCGAAGCCCCAGTGGAAGCCGGCCATGCCCCACACCCAGCCGGTGATCGCGTGACCGAACAGGGCGCCGATGTTGATCGCCATGTAGAAGACGGAAAAGCCCGCGTCGCGGCGCGGGTCCTCGCGGCTGTAGAGATCCCCCAGCACCACCTGGGCCGCCGTCTTCACGCCGCCGGAGCCGATGCCGACGCAGACCAGGCCGATGGCGAGGCCGGCGGCGCCGGGGACCAAGGCGAGCATGACGTGGCCGATCATGACCAAAATCGCGGAGTAGTACAGGGTGCGTTCAGGGCCGAGAAGTCGGTCGCCGACGAACGACGCCACCAGCGCCATCATGTAGACGAAACCGCCGTAGGCGCCGACGAGGCTCAGGGCTGTAGACCGGTCGATGCCGAGCCCGCCCTCGGTTGTGGCGTAGTACATGTAAAACGCCAGCAGCGCCTGCATGCCGTAGAAGCTGAATCGCTCCCACAGCTCGATGCCGAAGAGGTTGGCCAGGCCCCATGGTTGTCCGAAAAATGTGCGCTCGGTCCGCGGGGTGTCCGCACCGGGCTGGGTTTGGGTAGACATAAATAAATAAAAAACGGCTCACCGTATTAACCGCCAAATACTTCACGGCAGCGATTCAGCGCAAACCCTGAGAACGAGAAATTCCCGCAGCAACCGCCTGTACGCTCGACACCCATGACGCGCTACATGGGAACCGAGACCGAGTACGGCATCACCTGCCCGGGTAACCCGCAGATCAGCCCGCTGGTCACCTCAACGCACGCGGTGGTCGCCTACGCCGCGCTGCGCACGCAGGCACGTACGCGGTGGGACTACGCGGAGGAGGCGCCGCTGAAAGACGCCCGCGGCTTCGACCTGCAGCGCTACCGCAGCGTGCCGGTCGTGGACGCGAACGCCATCGGCGTGGCCAACGTGGTCACAACCAACGGCGCGCGCTACTACGTCGACCATGGACACCCGGAGTACTCCAGCCCGGAGTGCTCGAACGCCTTCGACGCCATGGTTTACGACGCAGCCGGCGACATCATTCTCAACGAGGCCGCAACGTGCATCCGCCAGCTGTGGGAACAGCAGGTGTCCGTGCTGGCCAAGCACGAGCCGTGCCCGCCGTTGAAGTTCTACAAAAACAATGTCGACGGCAAGGGCCGCTCCTACGGTAGCCACGAGAACTACTTGTATTCCCGCCACACCAACTTCGAAAACCTCACCCAGGCGCTCATCCCGTTCTTTGTCACCCGTCAGGTCATCATCGGCGCCGGTCGCGTTGGCATCGGGCAGGCCTCGGAAACGCCCGGGTTCCAGATCTCGCAGCGTGCAGACTACTTCGAGCAGGAGGTGTCTCTGGAGACCACGCTCAACCGCGGGATTGTCAACACCCGCGACGAACCACACGCGCCGGAGGAGGACTTCCGCCGCCTCCACGTCATCGTGGGGGATGCGAACATGAGCCAGTACTCCAACTTCCTCAAACTCGGCATGACCTCGCTCGTGCTCGATGCGATTGAGTCCGGCGTGGACTTCACCGACCTCCGCCTGCAAAACCCGGTCGAGGAGATCAAGGCCGTCAGCCACGACCCCTCCCTCCAGCATGAGCTCACGCTTCTCGACGGCCGCAGGTTGACCGCCATTTCGGTGCTCCGCGAGTACAGGAAGCGTTGTGAGGGGCGAAGCAGCGTCGACAAGCAGGTGCTGGAGATGTGGGGCGAGATCCTCGACGATCTCGAGCGCGACCCGCTTTCCACCGCCGACCGGCTGGACTGGACTGCGAAATGGGCGTTGGTGCGCCGATTCGACGCACGCGGCGCCACGCAGGCAAAACTGCAGGCCATCGACCTGCAGTACGCGGACATCGATCCGCAGGTGTCCCTCTACCATGCGCTTGTGCGCAAGGGGGCGATGAAAACCATGGTCCCCGCCGAGGAGATTGCGCGCGCTGCGGTGCA
This sequence comes from Corynebacterium ureicelerivorans, assembly GCF_000747315.1. NCBI lineage: Bacteria > Bacillati > Actinomycetota > Actinomycetes > Mycobacteriales > Corynebacteriaceae > Corynebacterium > Corynebacterium ureicelerivorans. Next base: position 1,186,875 of record NZ_CP009215.1, on the reverse strand, counting down.
CCCGCCGGAGGACACCCGCGCGTACTTCCGCGGCCGGGCTGGGGAGAAATTCGCGGCAGACCTGACCGCGTCGAGCTGGCAGTCCATGCTGTTCACCGTGGGTGGGGAGCTGTACCGGGTGCCCCTCGACCTCGTGGGCGAGCACACGAAGCAACAGGTGGGCCAGCTCATCGACAGCGCCGAAACAACCGAAGCGCTGCTTTCTGGTCTGGGGCTCACCCCGGAGCGGTAGGGTTGCGGCTATGGCTACGCAACAGACACACGCCCCGGGTAACGGGGGCGACGACCACAACGAGGACTTCGAGGCCGGCCAGGTGCAGATCAACACCGCGGGCACGGACGGCCTGCTCGACGAGATCGACGCGCTGTTGGCAAGCAATTCCGAGGAGTTTGTGAAGTCCTTCGTGCAGAAGGGCGGGCAGTAAGCTGGCTACCGGCTACCCGCGTCGCATCATGGGCGTGGAAACGGAATTCGGTGTTGCCGCGTACGACGGCGCACGTCCAGCACTGAGCCCCGAGGAAGTGGCCCGCTACCTCTTCCGCCCGGTTGTCGCGGCGCACCGCAGCTCAAACGTGTTCACCGAGAACGCCTCGCGCCTGTACCTGGACGTGGGGTCACACCCGGAATACGCGACTGCGGAATGCGACTCGCTGAGCCAACTGCTTGCGTACGACAAGGCGGGAGAGCGGATTTTCCACCATCTGTCCCAGCAGTGCGACGAGGCGTTGCGCGCGGACGGGTTTACTGGCTCCACGTACCTGTTCAAAAACAACGTGGATTCGCGCGGCAACTCCTACGGCGCGCACGAGAACTACCTGATCAGCCGCGAGCTCGCGCTGAAGTCCTTCGGCCAGCAGTTGCTGCCGTTTCTCATTACGCGCCAGCTGATCTGTGGCGCGGGCAAGATCGCGGGGGACAAGTTCGTCATCTCCCAGCGCGCGGACCAGGTGTGGGAGGGCGTTTCGTCCGCCACCACGCGCACCAGGCCGATCATCAATACCCGCGATGAACCCCACGGAGATTCCCACCGTTTCCGGCGAATGCACGTGATCGTGGGGGACTCCAACATGTCTGAGCCCACGTTCGCGCTCAAGGTGGGCTCGATGCTGTTGGTCATTGAGATGCTTGAGGCGGGCTTCGACCTGCCGGATATGGAGCTTGCAGACCCCATCGCGCACATTCGCGACATCGCCGCGGATCCCACGGGATCGACCGAACTCAGCCTTGCCGCGGGCGGCACCGTCACTGCACTCGAGGTGCAGCAGCGCACCCTCGAGGCGGCCGGGCGCTGGCTGGAGCAGCGTCCTGACGAGGGCACGCCGAACGAGGAGATGGCGCGTGTAGTGGACTTGTGGTCGCGTGTGCTCGACGCAATTTCTACCCAGGATTTCTCCGGCGTGGACACGGAGATCGACTGGGTGATCAAGCGCAAGCTGCTCACTCAGTTCAAAGACCGGCTGGAGTGCGGCTGGGACCACCCGAAGCTCGCTCAGATTGACCTGACATACCACGACATCAACCCGTCGCGCGGCCTGTTCCATGTGCTCGAGCGCAAGGAGATGGCCGCACGCTGGATCGACGACACAGCAATCGAGCACGCTGCCGTCAACCCGCCGGCGACCACGCGGGCTGCAATCCGCGGCGAGTTTCTCCGCGCCGTGCGGGAAGCGGACCTTGCGCATAATGTCGACTGGGTGCATTTGAAGGTCAACCGCCCGGAGCCGCGCACGGTTGAGCTGCTCGATCCGTTCGCGAACACCGACGATGATGCCGCTGACCTGATTAATTGGGTGACGTCGCAGGAAGGATAGGAACGCCGTGGCCAACGACAACGACATGGTCGTGCGCCAAGTGGGGCTCACGTTCGCCCTGCTGGCGTCGCCGGAAAAACGCGATGTTGCGTGGGTGCAAAAGCACGTGGACGGCTACGGTGGTCGCACTCGCGACGCCGCCACCCACCTCATTGAGCGTGACGTGCGCGAGCTGCGTGATCTCGGCGTGCCGGCCAAGTATCAGGACGGCCAGGTGTGGGTGGTTAAGGACCTCTACGAGCTTCCCGCGGTGGACCTGACCGCGGAGGAAGCCTCCGTCGTGGGCCTGGCAGCGGACTTGAGCAAGCCCGGCTCGCTGGGCGAGTTCGCCCGCTCTGGGTGGACCAAGCTGGCCGCCTCAGGTGCCACCCGTTCCATGGACGCCCCGGCGCTGATGAGCGTGTCCAACGACATTTTCCAGCTGCGCCCCGACACACTGCGCGCGATTGTGAAGTGCGTGCAGGCCAAGCAGCGCATTTCCTTCGATTTCGTGCGCGCTCCCGGCAAGGATCCGGAGCGGCGCGTGGTGGATCCGTGGGGTGTGGTCTCGCTGAACAACCGCGCCTACTTCGTCGGCTTCGACATCGAGCGCGATGACGTTCGCGTGTTCCGCCTGAAAAAGGTTTCCCAGGTGAAGAAGGTTCGCCACAGCTCCGCGTTCCACGAGCGCGCAGGCGACCTGCAGGCGCTGGTGGAGGAAACGTTGCGCGGTGAGCTGATCAGCGCCACCGTCACCGTTCGTCGCGGCAGCGGCGAGGAACTCGTTCAGCGTGGCACCCGTGTCTCCGGAGTCGACACGGATGGGCAAGACCATGACACCATCACGCTGCGCGACGTGGACCGCGACTGGGCAGTGCGCACCATCGCCAGCCTCGGCGGAAGCGTGGTCGCGGTGGAGCCGGTGCAGGTCCGTCAGGACGTCGTTAAGCTGCTGCGCACCGCTTTGGAAGGGGACAACTGATGGCCGTGGACTTCAAGCGCCAGGAGCGCGTGGTGCGCTTGCTCAACCTGCTGGCGTACTCGTCGAACCACCCGGGGCTGACGCCGATGGAGATCGCCCGCGATCTCGGCGCGGACCCGATGCAGGTGCGCGACGATTTCGAGCTGCTGTTTCTTTCCGGCGTGGGCACCGGGCCCGGCGAGATGATCGACCTGGAGTACTCCTGGAAGGGCGTCGACATCAAAGACGACCAGGGGATGACCACCCCGCTGCGTCTTTCCCCCGCGGAGGCAAGCGCCCTGCTCATCCTGCTGGATTCCCTGGAAACCATGCCGGGACTTGTGGACGGCCGCGCAGTGCGCTCCGCCGCAGAGAAGATCCGCGCGGTGACGACCTCCCAGGCGGTCGGCGACGCCGAGCACACTGCTGAAGCCGGCGTCGCCAGCACCGTGGCGGAGGCGCTCGCTGCCAAGCGCAAGTTGCGCATTACCTACTACTCGGCATCCTCGGACACCGTTTCCGAGCGCGAGGTGGACCCCGCGAGCCTGTTCCACCAGTCCGGCGCTACTTACCTGCGCGCCACGGACAGCGGCGAGACGAAGACGTTCCGCCTGGACAGGATCCAACAAGCTGAGCTTCTCGACGTTCCTTCGGAGACCCCCGGCACAGATTTCGATCCGGCGGATCCGTTCGGCATGGCCGACCAGCCACAAGCCAAACTGCTGATCCACAAGGACGCCACCTGGCTTGCGGACTACTGGGACATCGAGCTGGAAGATGCGCAGGCGCAGGGCGAATGGCTCCCGGCAACCATGCGCTACGGCAGCGACAGCTGGCTGGTTCGCTTCAGCTTGAGCCAGGCTGACCGGGTTCGCATCGTCGAACCTGCAGGTCTTGCCGCAGAAGCTATGTCGAGCGCGAAACGTGCACTCGACGCGTTAGACTAACCTGCGCGTTACACCGTCTTCGGAAAGGACAGCCCATGCCAAATATTGGATGGACCGAGCTCATCATCGTCATCTTCCTCGTGCTGTTGTTGTTCGGCGCAAACAAGCTGCCGGACTTGGCGCGTTCCATGGGTCGCTCCGCACGCATCTTCAAGTCCGAGGTCAAGGAGATGCGCAACGAAGACGAGGCTGGCACTGCCACCCAGCAGCGTCAGATCGAGTCTGCGCCCGCGCAGGAGACCCGCAGCGCGACCCAGGAGGCGGACTTCTGGGACCGCCCGGAGAACCAGCCGCGCTAGCTCTGCCTGATGGCACGCACGAAAACCCCCAAGAAGCCGAAGCGAGCGAAGAACCCGACCGGTGAGATGTCGCTGGTGGAGCACCTCCAGGAGCTCCGCCGGCGGGTGATGATCTCCCTGGCCGCGATCGTCGTCGGCACCATCATCGGCTTTATCTGGTACCAGTCCGCCCCGCCGCGCATGATGCCGCTGGGCGAGATCATCCGCGGCCCCTACTGCAACCTGCCGTCGGATCTCCGGGCGGATTTCACCGGCGACGGCGAATGCCGCCTGCTGGCTACCAGCCCGTTTGAGATGTTCATGCTGCGCCTGAAAGTCGGCGCGCTCGCTGGGCTAGTCCTTTCATCGCCGGTGTGGCTCATACAGATCTGGAACTTCATCACCCCGGGCCTGCACAAAAGCGAGCGCCGCTACACGTTCAGCTTCGTCACCATTGCGGTGCTGCTGTTCGTCTCCGGCGCGCTGCTCGCGTACTTCGTGCTGGACAAAGGCCTGTACGTGCTGATAACCATGGGCGACGAGTTCCAGGTCGCCGCATTGACAGGTGGGGAGTACTACAACTTCCTCCTCGCTCTCATTGTCATCTTCGGCGTCAGCTTCGAGGTGCCGCTGATCATCATCATGCTCAACATGCTGGGCGTGCTCCGATACGAGCACGTCAAGAACAAGCGGCGCCTGATCATCGTGGGCATCTTCGCCTTCGCCGCGGTAATGACTCCGGGCCAGGATCCGTTTTCCATGGTGGCGCTGGCTATCTCCATTTGTCTGCTGGTAGAGATGGCCTTCCAGTTCTGTCGCTGGAACGACCGCAAGCACAAGCGCGAACGCCCCGACTGGATGGATCTGGACGACGAGGAAGCTTCCGGCCCGATTGAGGCGCCGTCATCCGTCGGCCCCGCAAGCAGCATCGGAGCGGAGACGATTGAGCGCCCGACACCGGTGCAGCGCGCGCCGGAGCGCCAGCACAACTCCTCGCCACGGGGCTACGCGGGCGGAGCAGATTTCAGGGACGTACTGTAGGGGGCATGCTTTCCCCCGATCCTGGTACATCGTTTCTGCGGGAATTCGCCGACGCGAAGCCGTTTGCGCTCGACGACTTTCAGCTCCAGGCCTGCCAGGCGGTGGAGCAAGACCGCGGCGTGCTGGTGTGCGCGCCCACCGGTTCGGGCAAGACCATCGTCGGCGAGTTCGCCGTCGCACTCGCCCTGCACCGCGGCACGAAGTGCTTCTACACCACGCCGATTAAGGCGCTGAGCAATCAGAAGTACCACGACTTAGTCGCAGAGCACGGCGAGGACGCGGTGGGCCTGCTTACCGGCGATACCAGCATCAACGGCTCCGCAGAGATCGTGGTGATGACCACCGAGGTCTTACGCAACATGCTGTACGCGGAGTCGCCCCAGCTGAACCGGCTCACGCACGTGGTGATGGACGAGATCCACTACCTTGCGGACCGGGACCGGGGTGCTGTGTGGGAGGAGATCATCCTCAACCTCGACGATTCTGTGAGCCTGATCGGCCTGTCCGCCACGGTGTCCAACTCCGAGGAATTCGGCGAGTGGCTCGACGCGGTGCGCGGCGACACCGAGGTCATCGTTTCCGAGCACCGCCCGGTGCCGCTGAGCCAGTACATGATGGTCGGCCGCAAGATGTTCCCGCTGTTCGAGCCGGGCACCGGCGGGCGGGTCAACCGCAGCCTCGAGCACGCCATCGAGCGCATTGAGGCGGGCTCCTCCGACGAGGGCCGCCGCGACTTCGAGGAGGGGAGGGGCTTTCGCTCCCGTTCGCGCAGCGGTCGCTCGCGCGGCCAGGACAAGGTCCGCCCCGTTGGCCGGCCCGAGGTCGTCTCTGCGCTGCAGGGCCAGGACATGCTGCCGGCGATCGTGTTCATCTTCTCCCGCGCGGGCTGCGACGGCGCATTGTTCCAGTGTTTGCGCTCGCGCAAGGAGCTGACCACGCCTGAGGAGCGCGCGGAGATCGAGCAGATCATCGACGACGGCGTGGAAGGCATCCCCGAAGAGGACCTGGAGGTGCTGAACTTCCGCCAGGTGCGCACAGCCTGGATGCGAGGGTTCGCCGCGCACCACGCTGGTCTGTTGCCCGCGTTCAAGCACATCGTGGAGCAGCTGTTCGTCCGCGGCTTGGTCAAGGTCGTTTTCGCCACCGAGACCCTGGCGCTGGGCATCAACATGCCGGCGCGCACCGTGGTGCTGGAGAAAATGGTCAAGTTCAACGGCGAGGCCCATGTGGACCTCACGCCAGGCCAGTACACCCAGCTCACCGGCCGTGCGGGCCGCCGCGGCATCGACCACATCGGAAACGCAGTTGTGCAGTGGGCGCCGGCAATGGACCCGCACCAGGTGGCGGGGCTAGCCTCCACCCGCACGTATCCGCTGATCTCCCAGTTCCAGCCCGGTTACAACATGGCCATCAATATGCTGGCGATGAACGGCTACGAGGATTCGATCCGCCTGATCGAGCAATCGTTCGCCCAGTTTCAAACCGACCGCTCCGTGGTGGGCGAGGTGCGCGACATTGAACGGCTGCAGCAGAAGGTGCGTACGCTGCGGGCCAAGCTGGATAGCGATATTTCTGCCTTCGCTCCGCCAAGCGACGACGCCGCCGCCGAACTGGTGGAGTACTCCAACTTGCGCAGGGACCTGTCGGAGGAGGAAAAGAAGGCTCGGCGCGACCACCTGGACAGCCGGCAGACGGAAACAGTTAAGATTCTCGGTTCCCTGCAGGTCGGGCAGGTCATCGCGCTGCCCGGCAAACGCAAGCCCGAACTCGCTGCCGTGGTTCAAGCCGCCGTGAAAGCGAACGATCCGCGGCCGTGGGTAACCACCGAGCGCGGTTGGTCCGGCCGCATCGACGCGTCGTCTTTCAAGAACCCGCCTTTGGTTGTGGGCCGGGTGAAGGTTCCCCGCCACATGCAGGACCAGCCGCGGCGGCATGCCCGCAAAGTTGCGGACCTGCTACACCGCGGGCACTTCAACGCCCCGAAGCGACTCCGGGAGCAGTCCCGGGTGCGGCCAAACAAGCAGATCACTGCGCTGCGTGAGGCAATCCGCAACCACCCGGTGCACGCCTGGCCCCCGGCCGACCGCGAAGTTCTTGCGCGCACCGCTGAGGAGATCGTGCGGGAAGAACGCAGACTGGCCACGTTGGAGCGCCGAGTGGACACCTCCACAGACTCGCTGGGTCGCACCTTCGAGCACATTATCGGGTTGCTCACGGAGATGGATTACGTTGAGCTCGACGCTGGCGAGCCGCAGGTCACCGACGAGGGAGAGCGCCTGTCGCGGATTCACAACGTCTCGGACCTTCTTGTTGCACAGTGCCTGAAGCGGGGGATCTGGGATGGGTTAGACCCGGCGGAGCTCGCTGGCGTCGCGTCCATGGTGGTGTTCGAAAACCGTCGTGCCACCGGCGGCACCCCCGAGGCAGCGACGGACGCGATGGCGGATGCGATGGGGGAGACGATGCGGGTTTACGGTGAGCTGGTTTCGGACGAGCAGCGCCACGGCCTGCCAGCAACCCGTCTGCCGGATCCCGGATTTTGCTTGTCCATCCACCAGTGGACCGCAGGCGCGCCTCTGGGTTACGCGCTCGCCGCGGCCGCCGAGTCCGGCGCGGAATTGACCCCCGGCGATTTCGTGCGCTGGTGCCGCCAGGTGATCGACTTGCTGGAGCAGATCAAGAAAACCGGTTACTCGGACGAGATCCGGGACAAAGCCAACCGCGCGGTGGACGCGATCCGCCGCGGCGTCGTGGCCATCGGGAATTAATCAGAGCGTCCGGATCGCATCTGCTAGTCCCACGGGCCACAGTGCAACCGTGGCGAGACGGAGGTTCACCCCAAGCGGGTCGAGGATGAGTGATTGCACCCCGACCACCTTCCCATCCGCCATTACCGGCCCGCCCGAATCACCCTTCACTGCCGGCGGGTTAGCAACGACCAGGCCTGCCGGGCTCACCGTGGTCTGCCGATTCCGCGACCACGCCGACGGCAGCGTGCCGAGGTACACGCCTGGCCGCGTCTGGACGTGCTGCGCCTTCCCACCGAACCCGAGAGTGAGCGTCCGCGCAAGCGGGCGCGGCATGGGCCCGAGGGGCAGCACAGGCGCATCCGCGGGTTTCGACAGGCGCACGAGAGCGATATCGGTACCGCGCATGACGTGCACATGAGCGGGGTCGTACGCGGAGCCGTTGATACGCACGCGCACTCCAGCCCACCCGCGCCGCGCGAGAAAGTGCGCGCACGTGAGCACGATGTCCGGGGCAATAAGCACGCCGGAGCAGTAGCCGCCTGGCGCGGCGAGGCGGGCGACGGAGCAGCGGAGGTCGGACGTCACGGGGGAGATGGTAGCGATCTACCATTGCGCCCATGACTGCTTTTGACCCTGATGTGTACAGCGGACGCCGCAACCGGGCCGCCCGGCTCCTGCAGGACCGGGGGCTGGGCGGACTCGTCATCGGTACCGGTGCGGAGTTTGCGTTCCTCACCGGTTCTTGGGCGTCGTCCCATGAACGCCTTACCGCGCTGGTCATCGCGCCAGACGGGGCCGCCGTGGTGGCTCCGGTGACAGATATCCAGTCGTTGGGATTAGAGGGCGCGGCAGACGTGGAGGTCCTCGGGTGGCGCGACGGCGACAACCCGTACCAGCTTGTCGCGGAACGGCTCGGCGAGGGGACCATCGGGGTGGGGTCCTCCCTGACCGCCGACCATGTCTTCGCGCTGCAGGGGCTACTGCCGCGGACGGAATTAGCGTCGGATGCGGTGGCGGAGCTCTTCATGGTCAAAGACGCCGAGGAGATCGCACAGCTCGAGCGAGCCGGGGCGGCGATTGACCGCGTGCACGAGCGCGCCGCCGAGCTCCTGCGTCCCGGGCGCACCGAGCGCGACGTTGCCGAGGAGCTCCACCAGCTCATCTTGGACGAGCACGACACGGTCGAGTTTGTCATCGTCGGCTCCGGCCCGAACGGCTCCAACCCGCACCACGACTTCTCCGACCGCGTGCTTGAGCCAGGGGACCCGGTTGTGGTGGACCTGGGCGGGGCGCTGCCATCCGGCTACCAGTCCGACTGCACGCGCACCCACGTGGTGGGCGAGCCCGCCCAAGCGCCCAAGGAGTTTCTCCAGGCCTACGAAGTCTTGCAGCAGGCCTTTCAGGCGGCGTGCAACGCGGCCCGCCCGGGCATGACCGCTGGCGATCTCGACGCTGTGGCACGCAACGTGATTGAGCAGGGGGGTTACGGGGAATACTTCACGCACCGTCTCGGCCACGGCATTGGGCTGTCCGGGCACGAACAGCCCTTTATCATCGCAGGCAGTGACGTTGAGCTGCGAGAAGGGATGGTGTTTTCCATTGAGCCGGGAATCTACAAACCCGGGGAGTGGGGGATGCGCATCGAAGACATTGTGCGGATGACCGCAGACGGGGTGGTCACGCTCAACCACACCCGGCGCGCGCTGGGCGGCGGCGATGCGTAACGGTGCAGGCACCGTCCTGCTGCTTGGCGCGCGCAGCGATATCGGAGGGGAGATCGCCCAGCGCGTATGCGCGGGCAGGGAAGTGGTGCTCGCGGCGCGAGGACGTCGAGGGCTGGCGGATATCGAAGAGCGTCTGCTTGACGCGGGCGCTACCGCCGTCCGCGCGGTGGACTTTGATGCCGCCGACCTCGAATCGCACCGCACAATCGTGCGCGAGGCGGGTCAGGTGACCACCGCGATCGTGGCGTTCGGCATCCTCGGCGACCACAACCGCGCCGAGCACGACGAGGCGGAGGCCGCACGAATCGCCACCGTCGATTACCTCGCGCAGGTGAGCATGCTGACCGTGCTCGCAGATGAAATGCCGGCGGGGGAGATCTACGCGTTTTCTTCCATCGCGGGGTGGCGGGCACGGCGGGCGAACTACGTCTACGGGTCGACGAAGGCCGGTCTCGACGCATTCTGCCAGGGGTTGATGGACCGGTTGCACGGCTCGCCGCTCCGCCTCATCCTGGCGCGGCCCGGCTTCGTCATCGGTTCTATGACTGAGGGGATGAAGCCGGCGGTGATGTCTGTGACCCCGGACATAGTCGCCGACGCCGTGGTTACAGCCGCGCGCCGCGGGAGGAGCACGACGGTGTGGATTCCCCGCCGGCTCGCGCTTCTGGCCGCCGTCATGCGGGTAGTGCCGCGGCCCGTATGGAGGCGCATGCCGAGGTAAGCGCCAGGTTAGGTAACCTCAACCCCATGCCGATCCCTCTTCTCGCATACTTCGTTGTCGAAGCGCTCGCGTTCTTCCTCGTGGCCAGGGCCATCGGCGTCGGGTGGGCGCTTCTGACCATATTCGTCCTCATGATTGCAGGCGGCGCAGCTGCCACCATGGCGCTGCGTGGCGCAATGATGGACGCCGTGAACGGCCACTCGAGCGTGGGCAAACTCGCAGGAGACACCGCGTTGCTCATCGGTGGGTGGGCCTTGAGCGTCGTCCCCGGCTTCGTCACCTCCCTTGTGGGCCTGCCCCTGGTGTTTGGGCCGACTCGCGGCCTCATCCGCAAGACCATGACCAGGCGAGCGCGCTCCGCCGTGGAGAACCTCGGCGTCCGCGTGTACAACGCAACCCCGCTGGGACAGTTCCAAACCAGCTACGGCAGTTTTACCCAGTCGGGCACCCAGCCCAGCGCACCGACGGGAGCAGACCAGCGACAGGAGCCGGTCATCGACGCCGACGAGCTCGAGCAGTGGTACCGCATGGACGGCCCAGACGGCCCCGATACCAACTCCCAAGGCGGGGCGCGTTAAGTGCCCGCGTTCATCCGCTTCGGGCTCGCCGCCGTTTCCGGCTGGCTTGTGTACCTGTCGTACGAGCCAATCGGCTACTGGTGGGCAGGGATCGCAGGTGTGGCGCTGCTATGGCTCATGCTCGTTCCTTGGCCGAGGAGCGTGACGACCCCGCTAGGAATGGCGGGCGAAGCCCAGGAACGCCCGAGCGCGGCATTCGGTGCGTTCATCGGCTTGACGCACGGGTTGTTCTGCTACCTCTTCTTGCTGCCGTGGGTGGGCGAATTTGTTGGCCCGATGCCCTACGTCGCGCTCGCGGTGACGATGGCGCTCTACGCGCTAGCCACAGGCGCATTCGGCGTCATCGCTGCACGCTGGCGTTTCGGCGCGTTGGCGTTTCCCTTCATCTACGTGGCGGTCGAGTTCGTCCGGTCGTCCTGGCCCTTTGGGGGCTTTGCCTGGGTGCGGCTCGCGTGGGGTCAGATCAACGGCCCGCTCGCACCCCTTGCTGCCTGGGGCGGACCTGCGCTTGTCACCCTCGCTGCCGTGTTCGTGGCGGTCGGGCTGGGGTCGCTTCTCTGCGCAGCTTCGCGTCGCGCCGCCGCCCTGGCCGTTGTCCTTCCGCTCGCGGCAGGCCTCCTCGCGGGTCTCGGAGTCGGCGGGGACTCGTCCACAGTCGACCGTGCCCGCGTAGCCGCCGTGCAGGGCAACGTCCCTCGAATGGGATTGGACTTTAACGAGCAGCGCCGCGCCGTATTGAGCAACCATGTCAACGAAACGCTGAAGCTGGCGAAGGAGACCCGCGATGCCGGCGAGCCGCTCGATATGGTGATCTGGCCCGAGAACGCTTCCGACGTCAACCCCTTCGCCGACACTGAGGCTGCGGCGCTAGTCGGTGTCGCCGTACGCGGAGTGGACGCACCTGTGCTTATAGGCACGCTCACGCGCGACGACGCGGGGGCGCGCAACACCATGGTCGTCTTCGATCCGGAAACGGGTGCGGGGGAGCGCCACAACAAGCGCTTCTTGCAGCCGTTCGGCGAATACATGCCGATGCGCGACTTCTTCCGCAATTTTTCCGAGCTGGTGGATTTGGCCGGGGACTTCAAACCCGGCGACGATAACGGCGTTGTCCACATGGGCAACATCCCGGTCGGAGTGGCCACCTGCTACGAGATCGCTGAAGACGAGGCGTATCGCATGGCGGTACGCGGCGGGGCGCAAATACTGTCGACGCCCACGAACAACGCCACCTTCGGGTTCACGGACATGACCTACCAGCAGCTGGCGATGAGCCGGATGCGAGCACTTGAGACCGACAGGGCGGTCGTGGTGGCCGCGACATCCGGTGTGTCCGCCATCGTGCACCCAGACGGCACGGTCTCGCAGCAGACCAGCATTTTCGAGCCAGCGCACTTGATTGAGGAGCTGCCGCTGCGAACCGCAACGACGCCGGCAGTGCGTTTCGGTGGAGCGCTGGAATGGTTGCTCGTCGGCGCTGGCGCGCTGCTTATGCTCGCCGCAACCGTGTCCGCACGCAAGAACCGGCGAGGGTATGCTCCTTCGAGAAACCCCAAGCGTACCTATGAGGAGATGTAGCACCGTGGCCAACCAGACACTGGTGATTATCCCGACCTATAACGAGGTAGAAAACCTCCCGCTCATCATCGAGCGAGTGCTGGCCACTAAGGATGCGGTAGACATCCTCGTCGTCGACGACAACTCGCCTGATGGCACCGGTGCAAAGGCGGATGACCTTGCTCAGGCGCACGACGAAGTTAACGTTCTGCACCGCACTGGCAAGGAGGGCTTGCTCGCCGCCTACCGAGCGGGCTTCACTTGGGGTCTCGAGCGCGACTACAACGTGCTCGTCCAGATGGACGCCGACGGCTCACACGCGCCCGGGGAGCTGCACCGCCTTCTCGACGCTGTTGCCGACGGCGCAGACTTGGCCATCGGCTCGCGCTACATCGAAGGCGGCGAGGTGAAGAACTGGCCGAAGGAGCGCTTCTTGCTGTCCAAGCTGGGCAACCAGTACATCTCCGTCGCGCTGGGAACAGACGTGGCAGACATGACGGCCGGCTACCGCGCGTTCAAGCGGGAAGTGCTGGAGGAGCTCGACCTCGACGCGCTTTCGACGAAGGGCTACATCTTCCAAGTCGAGATCGCCCACAAGGTGGCCAAGCTTCGCTACGACGTGCGCGAAGTCCCGATCACGTTTGAGGACCGCAAACTGGGTGAATCCAAGCTGAACGCCAGCTTCGCAACCGCATCGCTGGCAGAAGTGACCAAATGGGGAGTGGCGGAGAAGGCCACGTTCGTCAAGGACCTCACCGTGGAGACTGGCCGCCAGCTGGCACACGCTGTGGAGCACTCCCAGCTCGCTGAACTGGGCAAAAAGGTGGAAAATGCCCCAGAGCGAGCCATCACCACCATCGGTGAGTTCGCCGCAGTGGCGAAGCACGAGGTCCAAGGTTTCGACCTAGGAGCACTGCGTTCCCGGGCAGCACGCAGAGTTAACGACGCAGTCCACCTGGGAGAGGAGACGGCGCGCCAGGCACTGCACGCGCTTGGTCTCGACGGCAAGCGCCGATAGAAGAGCGAAACAGCCAAGCGCCCGTCCGGTGACCATGGTCACCGGACGGGCGCTTCGCGTGAGACGCGCGGAGGCGCGCTAGCTCTTGTTGGCCTGCTGCTGCTCCTTGGCGATGCGGGCTGCGGTGCGGCGACGCTTGCGCAGCTGCTCTAGACGCTCTTCGAGTAGGACATCGAGCTCCTCGATCGTGCGGCGTTCCCGCAGCATGTCCCAGTGGGTGCGCGGCGGCTTGGCAGGCTTGGATTCCACGCCTTCGCCCTCCATAAGGGTGCCTACCTGGCCGTTCTTGCACATCCACTCTTCAGGGATCTCGGCGTCGTCTGCGAACGGCACCTCGAACACCTCGCCGTTCGGGGTGCGGTACTTCGCCATCTGGCGCGGCGCGAGATCATGGTCGCGGTCCGTTTCGTAGCTGACTGCGCCCATGCGGCTACCGCGAAGAACCCGATCAGCCATGGTACTCACCATCCTTTTCAACCCGTTTGTTTTCAGTCGCTCCAGTATAACGGTGGCTTCGTGCGGATTGTTCCCCGCCACTTCCCGCAGAAGGACAGTTGTAATAGACTATTTCGTTGTGACGGATAACCTACGTTCCTTTACCAAGAAGGCTCCCGTGTGCGCGTGGTGCGGTAGAGACATTCCCGTGAACCACGGTCGCGGCAGGAAACGGAAGTATTGCGGCCCTTCCTGTAAGCAACGCGCGTACGAGCAGCGCACTATGCTTGCTGGAACCGCCGTGGACGAGGACGCCGTGATCCTCAACCGCAGCCGAGTCGCCGAGATCCGTGATCGGCTGTACGCGCTGCGGTGCGCGGCGGAGGACATTCGCACCGCAAACGCCGAGAGTGCGGGCCCTGACGATTTGGCTCCGCTATGTGACGAATTAGTAGACTTGGCCCGGCAACTTGAAAGGTTGAGGTGATGTCCACGTGGTGACGAGCGCGGAGGCGAACGCGAAAAAGCGCAGAATTCTCATTATTGCCGTGTCCATCTTTATCGTCGTCGCGGTGGTGGTGGCCATGGTTCCGTTGTTGATGAATCTATTCATGGGCAACGGCGTGAAAACTGAGGGCATCTCGTCCGAGGAAGTGTCTGCTGCGTCCACAGCAATCGATGGCGAGTGGCAGGTGACCAACCGACCGGGCAGCAATTCCACCTCAGCAGGGTTTACGTTCGACGAGGTGCTGCCCGGTGAACGGCGCACCACGTCGGCGTCCACCCAGGGTGTGACCGGTTTTGCGACGATTGTGGACGGCACGTTGACTGCCGGCGAGATCACGGTAGACATGCAGCATCTCACGTCGGACAGCGATGTGCGGGATGAGTCCGTTCGGCAACGCATTTTCCACACTGCGGAGTACCCGGAGGCGACGTTTAGGGTGACTGAGCCTACGGATGTGTCGGCGGTGCCAGACGACGGCTCCGTCGGCTCTGTGGAGCTAACCGGAGACCTGACTATCCACGGAACGACCCAACCCGTCACGCAGCGTTTTGCTGTAGCGCGGTCCGGAGACCGTCTCATCGTAGCGGGCGACATCCCGATCAACCGGCTGGACTACGGAGTGGAAACACCGGAGCTCGTTGCAGCGAAAATTGCCGAAGACGGCGAAGTGAATGTCCGCGTGAACCTGACTAAGTAGTCGCCTTCATTACGTAACATGACGTAATTAAAAGCACGGGAGGGCCTAGTGCACGGCGCGCTAGGCCCTTCCTCACCCCTCCAGAACTGTCCGATAATGTACATTATGTCAAGTAACGTGGGAGGAGCTAAGCCCGCCTTAGCGGCGCCCTCTCCTGTTACGACGTGCCAAGGTGATTTGCGCGAGATCGATCATTCCCAGCCGCGCCATTGCCTCGCGCAGCGCGAACTGCCATACCCACATCCTCCGGAAGACCGCGTCGAAGCCGTCGGCGGCGGCGTCGCGGACTTTGCCGTCAAACGTGATGCGCTGCAGGCGGAGCGACGCCGCGAGGTGCTCAGGTGCAGACGTTCGCGCCACCACGCGCAGATCGGTGTTCCTGTCGATGTCCTTTGCAATCTCGTCCATGCTTGCATACCGCAGCCCGGGCCAGATGTACGCCCGCATGGATTCGGTAGCCAGATCTGCCAGGCCGCTGTACACGGAGGTACGCACAATCGTCTGCAGAGCCACTCGTCCACTCGGCGCCAGCATCGCATCGACGGACCGCAGGTAACGCGCCTGCTGGCGCCGCGGCCACGTCTCCAGCGATTCTGTGTTCACTACAGCGTCGTAGGATCCCCGCCGCTGGCGCGCGAGCGCCCCCGGCCCCTCAGCGACTCTCTCCGGGGCAACCGACCCGTCCGAGCCGGCAAAGATCAACCGCTCCCGCAATGCGGCGTAGAGCCGCGCGTCTCGGGCAACAGCGTCGACGGTGGCGCCGCGTGTAGCAGCAGCAAGCGCCAGCTTCCCACCTCCGGAGGGATACTCCAACATGTGGGTGCCTGCGGCGACGCCGACTGCGTCTAGAAGCATCGTGACGCTGCGGTTTTGCGCGTCTTGAAGGTCAGCGCGCTCCGACTCCATGGGTGTGCCGATTTCCGTCACTGATACGAAATGATGAGCAGGCTCGGATCCCCGCCCGGCACCTCGCACATGCGATTTCACCCGAGCGCGTTCAGTGGTTGCCACACCGGTGGCGAAATGCCCTTGAAACGCACTCATGCCGTCACCGGAAAAATGCGCGACTAGGTCAGGCGGCACATCACCCGCCATCGCCGGCCGCGGGGCATCCACTCGAGGCGTGCGCGGACGGTATCCGGCGCGCAAGAGGGCCGTCAGGGCGTCGACAAGCTGCTCAGAGCTTGTGGTCGACCACTCGCCTGCCATGTATCCCTCGGCGAGCCCTACCCAGCCCCCCGCCGCAATGCGCGGGAAGACTTCCGCCCGCTCGACGGTAATGTCTGCCTCGTCGCCAGAAAGGCTCAGCCCCGCCGCCGCACACGCTCGCGCAAATCCAGCCTCCGCACGTTTGGTACGTAACCTGCCCGGTTGCGGAACTGTAGCGATTCCCGGCCACACGTCCGCGTCAATGGGCTTCAGGTGGGCTGGGCGGCTCTCGCGGGTGAACTCGGACATTCTTTGCATGCTAGTTGTCGCGCTGTTGAAGACGGGATGCCACGGCGGAGGCAGCGATCCCGGATCATCTGTAAGCGCGTACTATGTAGGCCGTTCCAGTAACGAAAGTCATTGACCCGAGGAGAATGCTCATGGCCTCACAGGTGAACCGCCCCGCTGGCAGCCGCCACCACGTTGTGATTGTCGGCGCGGGTTTCGGCGGCGTCAACGCCGTGAAGGAGCTCGCGGACGCTGATGTAGACATCACGTTGATCAACAACACCAACCACCACCTTTTCCCGCCACTGCTGTACCAGGTGGCGACGGGCCTGATGTCCTCGGGTGAGATCACCGGCGACATCCGCCAAATGTTCGCCAACCAGCAGAACGTGCGTGTGGTGCGCGGCACCGTCGAAACCGTCGATACCGACGCGAAGACCGTCACCTCCGTCGAAGGCGGCAAGGAGTCCGTCTTCGGCTACGACTCCCTCATCGTGGCTGCCGGCGCTGGACAGTCCTACTTCGGCAACGACCACTTCGCCCAGTTTGCGCCGGGCCTGAAGACCCTGGACCACGCGTTTGAGATCAGGGCCCGTCTGATCGCCGCCTTTGAGCGTGCGGAGCTTGCAGAGACCCCTGAAGAGCGCGAGCGTGAGCTGACGTTCGTGATCGTCGGCGCAGGCCCAACCGGCGTGGAGCTAGCTGGCCAGGTGGCGGAGATGGCGCACCGCGCGTTCACCTCGGGCCGGTACTCCTTTAGCACCGAGCAGGCTAAGATCTACCTTCTCGACGGTGCGCCGCAGGTGCTGCCGCCCTTCGGCAAGCGCCTGGGTAAGAAGGCGCAGCGCGAGCTGGAAAAGTCCGGCGTGACCGTCATTCTCAACGCCATGGTGACCAACGTGGACGCGGACTCCGTGACCTACAAGGACATGAAGACGGAGCAAGAAACCACCATCGACACCCCGACGAAGATCTGGTCCGCCGGTGTGGCCGCTTCCCCGCTGGGCAAGCAGGTGGCGGAGCAGCTCGGCGCCGAAGCCGATCGCGCCGGCAAGGTGGCGGTCAACGCCGACCTCTCCGTGGGCGACGATCCAAACGTCTTCGTCATCGGCGACATGATGAGCCGCGACCGCCTCCCTGGTGTTGCGCAGGTGGCTATCCAGTCCGGTGAGTACGTGGGCAAGATCATCAAGGAGCAGGTCGAACACGACGTCGCTCCGGAGAACCGCGACCCGTTCGACTACTTTGACAAGGGCTCGATGGCCATCATCAACCGCTTCAACGCGGTAGTGAAGATGGGCAAGGTCGAAATCACCGGTTTCATCGGCTGGCTCATGTGGCTCGGCGTGCACCTCTCCTTCCTTACCGGCACCCGCAACAGGATCGTGGCTGCCAACGAGTGGACCATCAACGCCTTCTCCCGCACCCGCCACAACTTGGCGGTGACGGAAGGCCAGCTCGAGTGTCCCGTACAGGAGGACGAGGAGTAGACCACGCCCCTCAGGCTCCCCGGTACCAGGCGCAACCGAGACTGGTACCGGGGATTTTTCTCTGCGCAAACGTGCCGCAAATCACTCCAATCGTACTACCTATTAAAGCTAACAACGGCCTACACTGAGTGGTGAGCGGCAAGCGCTTTGAAAGTACATGGGCATGAGATTGGGCAAGCGCAGCCGCCAGAGTTCCTTATCGTTTCACTGAAGAAGGACTGTGCAACTGTGACTGTTTCTACAGAGCCGCAACTTGAAAACCGCGCATGGGACGGCTTCGCGCCGGGACCGTGGATGGAACGCATCGACGTCCGCGATTTCGTCCAGCGCAACTACGCCCCTTACGACGGGGATGCATCGTTCCTAGAGGGTGCAACCGACAAAACGCTTCGCCTCTGGGACCACTTGGATAAGAACTACCTCGCCGTCGAACGCGACCGCCGCGTCTACGACGTCGACACCGAAACCCCCGCCGACATCGACGCGTTCGAGCCGGGGTACATCTCCGAGGACGACGACGTCATCGTGGGTTTGCAGACGGACACCCCGACCAAACGCGCCATGATGCCGAACGGCGGCTGGCGCATGGTTGAGCAAGCCATCAAGGAAGCCGGCAAAGAGGTGAACCCGGAGGTGAAGAAGATCTTCACCGAATACCGGAAGACGCACAACGACGCCGTCTTTGACATCTACACCCCGCGCATTCGTGCTGCCCGCTCGTCGCACATCGTGACGGGTTTGCCAGACGCCTATGGCCGCGGCCGCATCATCGGCGACTACCGCCGGGTCGCCCTGTACGGTGTGGACTTCCTCATCGAGGAAAAGCAGCATGCCAAGGACGCGTCGTTGGAGCAAGGGTTCTCGGAGCACTGGGCCCGCTACCGCGAAGAGCACGCCGAGCAGATTAAGGCGCTGAAGAAGCTGAAGAAGATGGCTGCCGGATACGGCTTCGACATCTCTGGGCCGGCCACGAACGCGAAAGAAGCGGTGCAGTGGACCTACTTCGGCTACCTCGCGTCCGTCAAGAGCCAAGACGGTGCCGCAATGTCCATCGGACGCCTCTCCCCTTTCTTGGACGTGTACTTTGAGCGCGATCTGGCCAACGGCACACTCACCGAGGTTGAAGCCCAAGAGATCATCGATGCGCTGGTGATCAAGCTGCGCATCGTGCGCTTCCTCCGCACTGAGGACTACGACCAGATCTTCTCCGGCGACCCCTACTGGGCCACCTGGACCGACGCGGGCTTTTCGTCCGACGGCCGCCACCAGGTGACCAAGACAGCGTTCCGTTTGCTGCAGACGCTGCGCAACCTCGGGCCTGCGCCGGAGCCCAACATCACCATCTTCTGGGATCCTTCCCTTCCCGCGGGATACAAGGAGTTCTGCGCGGCGATCTCCATTGAGACGTCGTCGCTGCAATACGAGTCCGACAGGCAGATCCGCGATAAGTGGGGCGACGATGCCGCGATCGCGTGCTGCGTGTCCCCCATGCAGGTGGGCAAGCAGATGCAGTTCTTCGGCGCACGTGTGAACGCGGCAAAGGCGCTGCTCTACGCCATGAACGGCGGCCGCGATGAAGTCAGCGGCAAGCAGATCACCGACGGCGACCACACCCCCATCGAGGGCGACGGCCCGCTCGACTTCGACGAAGTCTGGCAGAAGTACGAAGAAATGCTCGACTGGGTCATCGGCACCTACGTTGAAGCCCTGAACATCATCCACTACTGCCACGACCGCTACGCCTACGAGTCCATCGAGATGGCGCTGCACGATTCCGACATCGTCCGCACCATGGGCTGCGGCATCGCAGGCCTGTCCATCGTGGCCGACTCGTTGTCCGCCATTAAGTACGCGAAGGTCACGCCGGTGCGCGACGAAACCGGCTTGATCGTCGATTACGTCACCGAGGGCGAGTTCCCGGTGTACGGCAACGACGACGACCGCGCGGACGACATCGCGGCGACGGTGGTGCACACGGTGATGCAGAAGATCAAGGCGATCCCGCTCTACCGCGACGCCATCCCAACTCAATCGGTGCTGACTATCACCTCGAACGTGGTCTACGGAAAAGCCACCGGTTCCTTCCCCTCGGGCCACAAGGCAGGCACCCCATTCGCGCCAGGCGCGAACCCGGAAAACGGCGCCGACAACCACGGCATGGTCGCCTCGATGCTGTCCGTGGGCAAGCTCGACTACAACGACGCGCTGGACGGCATTTCGCTGACCAACACGATCACGCCGTCCGGCTTGGGCCGCAATAAGGAAGAGCAGGTCACCAACTTGGTCGGTGTGCTCGACGCCGGCTTCATCATGGACAACGCCGACGTGGCGGTCCACCCCGCCTAACCCACCCCCACCCACAACCGATTCGAAGGAGTCACCACAATGTCCACCCCCACTTTTGACGAGCGCCTCGCCTCTATGAAGGCATCCCGGTCAGCGCACAACATGGAATCGGGCCTTTACCACGCCAACATCAACGTCCTGGATGAGTCCACCCTCGAGGACGCGATGGAGCACCCGGAAAACTACCCGAACCTGACTGTCCGCGTCTCCGGCTACGCCGTGAACTTTGTCAAGCTGACAAAGGAGCAGCAGCGCGACGTCATTTCCCGTACCTTCCACCAGGGTGCGTAGTCGATGGCCCAAGACGGAACGAGCGGCGTCGTCACGCTCTCGCCTGAGCAAGGCGAGCGCGTGCGCGGCGTCGCCGCCGGTTTAGGCGGACTGTCCACCGACGACCTAGAAATCACCCGGCCTGAGTTGTTCGAGGCCCGCCGCACCGGCGAGATCGGCCTTATCCACTCCTGGGAGCTGGTGACGGCTGTCGACGGCCCCGGCACCCGGATGACCGTCTTTCTTTCCGGTTGCCCGCTGCGGTGCAAGTTCTGCCACAATCCGGACACGATGGAAATGAAAGAAGGCACGCTTGAGCGCATTGACGACGTTGTGCGCCGCGTGCTGCGTTACAAACAGGTATTCCGCGCCTCCGGCGGGGGGCTCACACTCTCCGGCGGCGAGCCGCTGTTCCAGATCGCGTTTACCCGGCGGCTCCTTAAAGCGGTGCACGACGCAGGTGTGCACACCACAGTGGACACCTCCGGGTTCCTCGGCGCCCGCCTCACGGACGAGGACCTGGACAACATCGACCTGTTTCTTTTGGATGTCAAATCCGGCGACGCAGAAACCTACGAGCACGTCACCGCCCGTCAACTGCAGCCGACCATCGACTTCGGTGATCGCCTGCACGCGAAAGGCAAGGCCGTGTGGATCCGCTTCGTGCTCGTGCCCGGTCTCACTGACAGCGAGGACAACATCCAGAACGTCGCCGACATCGTCGCCAGGTGGAAGGGCACCGTGGAACGCGTTGAGGTGCTGCCCTTCCACAACATGGGAGCCGACAAGTGGGACAAGATCGGGCTGGATTACGAGCTCAAGGACGTCGCTCCCCCGAGTGCTGAATCTGTGGAGCACGCCCGTGAGATTTTCCGCAGTCGCGGCCTGACGGTGTTTTAGGCGGTGTTGAGGCGGTGTTGCAGGCCCCGGGTTTCGGGGCTGTCCCGCCCCACACCCCGGTTCGACAACCAGCCGACAGAGCGTAATATCACCTGAGTTGTTCAGCGTGCCCCCGGGTGCGCTCTCCGCCGCACAGGACCCCAGCGACAGTGCAGTGTTGCAAACTGCTTGAACGCGCCGCCGCACCGCTGGGGCCCTCGCATGAGTGAAAGGGGGCTTGCAACTATGCCGCCGCGAATTCCGATGCCGGGTCAGCGACCAAAGAAGGTGCAGCCTCCCACCGGCTCTATTCCGGTCCCCCTTGAGCGACAGATTGATTTCTGCCGCGTGTTTGTGGACGGTAAACGTCAGCCTGGGAACGTCCGCATGGGGCACGCGCTTGAGGTGGTGGAGCGCTACGAGAACGCGTTCGTGTGGTTGAGCCTGAAAGAGCCCTCCACCGCGCAAATGGAACGGGTCGCGGAAATCTTCGACATCGAGGATCTGGTGGTCGACGACGTGGTGGACGCACACCAGCGGCCGAAGATTGAACGCCATGACGAGCAGCTGTTCATGGTCGTCCGCTCCGTTTCGTACCGGGACGACGAGGAAGTCGCGGACGCCCGCGAGATCATTTCCACCGGCGAGGTGCAAATGATTGTCGGCGAGAAGTTCGCCATCACCATTCGCCACGGGGCCCGGTTGCCGGATCTGACAGCCAAATTGGAGGACGAGGAAGAACTCGCGGTGCTCGGCCCCACTGCCGTGGCTTGGGCGGTGTCGGACTACCTGGTGGACAACTACCTGAAGGTCACTGACTTGCTCGAAGACGACGTGGACGATCTGGAAAACGAGGTCTTCACGCCGCGCCGCACCATCAACATCGACAAGATCTACACCTACAAGCGCGAGATCTTGGAGATGCGCCACGCCATCGATCCGCTCGCACCGGCGCTGCGCAACGGGTTGAACAACAACAAGGACGTGTTACGCAAGGCGCTGCGCACCTACTTCCGGGATGTGCAGGACAACGCCACGATCGTGAGTGACCGCCTCTCGGGCTTCGACGAGCGCCTGACCTCGCTGCTCGACGCCTCCGTGGCCAAGGTGACCATGCAGCAAAACTCCGACATGCGCACCATATCCGCCGTCGTCGGAATGGCCGCTGTGCCCACGCTGGTGGCGGGCATCTACGGAATGAACTTTGAAAACATGCCCGAGCTGGGGTGGCGCTACGGTTACCCGGCGGCGTTGTTAGTCATGCTTGCCGCCATCTCTGCAATGTGGTGGTGGTTCCGGAAGAACCACTGGCTCTAGCTGTCAAGCACCATCAGCTTGAGGTTGGTCACGGCGACAAGCTTGTCGCCGGAGCGCATCTCGACACGCCACAGGTGCGTGCGCTTGCCGACGTGCACCGGCCGGGCCACCGCGCGGATCGTCTCCCCTTCCCGGACGCTGCCTAGGAGGTCGGTGTAGTTGCTCATGCCCACCGCGGGTTTGGCGCACGCGGCGACTGCCCCAATTGACGCGAGTGTTTCGCCGATGACACAGTACAAGCCGCCGTTGGCGATGCCGGTGGGTTGCAGGTGGCGCTGATCCACCGCAAGCTCGCCTTCGAGACGATCCTGCGCGCAGAACGTCAGTTGTAAGCCGAGGGTTTGGGCGAAATCGAACGCGGTCGAGTTCACGAACGCGAGTTCTTCTTCGCTCAGCGGCGCTTCGATGACCTCGCGGTACAGACGCGATTGCTTCTCCAGATTCATGCCCGCCGATGATACGGGCGCCAGCTGAAGTACCCCGCGTAGAATCCGCCCTATGACTGCAGAACGCAATGGTGACCAGCTTGCTCAAATCGGTGTCGTCGGCATGGCGGTGATGGGTTCCAACTTGGCCCGCAACTTCGCCTCCAAAGGCCATACCGTGGCGATTTACAACCGCTCGCCCGAAAAAACACGCGCGGTCGCGGAGGAGTTCGGCCACGAAGGGACGTTCCTCCCCGCGGAAACGATCGAGGAGTTCGTCGCGTCCTTGGAGCGCCCCCGCAAGGCAGTGATCATGGTTCAGGCTGGCGCAGCGACCGACGCCGTGATCTCGCAGCTTGTTGAGGCCATGGACGAGGGCGACATCATCATCGACGGCGGCAACTCCCTCTTTACCGACACCATCCGCCGTGAACGAGAGGTCGCCGCGACGGGCCGCCACTTCGTGGGCGCGGGCATCTCGGGCGGCGAGGAGGGCGCGCTTCGCGGCCCGTCGATCATGCCCGGCGGCCCGGCGGAATCCTGGGAGACGCTGGGCCCGCTGCTGGAAGACATTTCGGCGAAGGTCGACGGCACGCCGTGCGTCACCCACATCGGACCGGACGGCGCGGGCCACTTTGTCAAGATGGTGCATAACGGCATCGAGTACGCCGACATGCAGGTCATCGGCGAGGCCTACCACCTCCTGCGCTACGCGGCGGGCCTGGAACCGTCGGAGATCGCCGACATCTTCACCGAGTGGAACAAGGGCGACCTGGATTCTTACCTCATCGAGATCACTGCCGAGGTGCTGCGCCAGGAGGACGCGAAAACCGGGAAGCCGTTCATCGACGTCATCGTCGACGCCGCCGGGCAGAAAGGCACCGGCCGTTGGACGGTGAAGGAAGCTCTCGACCTCGGTGTGCCCACCACCGGCATTGGCGAGGCAGTCTTCGCCCGCGCACTGTCCTCTGCCCTAGCGCAGCGTGAGGCCGCGCAGGAGATTGGTCTGCCCGCGGGTGAGACTGAGACGTTGGAGACCGTAGGCGTCGATAAGCAGTCGTTCATTGAAGACGTTCGCCGCGCCCTCTACGCCTCCAAGCTCGTCGCCTACGCCCAGGGATTCGACGAGATCAACGCTGGCTCGCAGGAGCACAGCTGGGACATCAAGCCGGGCGATTTAGCGCGTATTTGGCGCGGCGGCTGTATCATACGGGCGAAGTTCCTGGACCGAATCACGGAGGCGTACGAGAACGATCCGCAACTGCCCTCCCTGCTCTTGGACCCGTACTTCAAGGGCGAGCTGGAAAAGGGGCTGGTGGATTCGTGGCGCCGGGTCGTCGTCACTGCGACACAGCTAGGTCTGCCGGTGCCGGTGTTTGCGTCGTCGTTGTCCTACTACGACTCGCTGCGCGCCACGCGTCTACCGGCCGCCTTGATTCAGGGCCAGCGCGATTTCTTCGGCGCGCACACCTACCGGCGCGTCGACATGGAAGGAACGTTCCACACTACGTGGTCCGGCGAGCGCGAGGAGCTGAGTTATTAGCTTGGCTACTCCCCTCGCGCGTCAACGCGTAAACTGCACCAAATGACTACTTTCGCTGACCTCGGTTTGCCCCGCGGCATCGTCAACGTCCTGAACAAGCAGGGCATCACGGAGCCCTTCCCCATCCAGGAGGCAGCGATCCCGGACGCGCTGGCGGGTAAAGACGTCCTCGGACGCGGGCCCACAGGCTCCGGCAAGACCTTCACGTTTGGGCTCCCCATTTTGGCGCGCCTCGAGGGCGCCCCGAGCAAGCCCGGCCACCCACGCGCACTGGTACTGGCGCCGACGCGTGAGCTGGCGACACAGATACGCGAACGCCTGGATGAGCCAGCGGCCGCGCTCGGATTGCGTGTGCTCGACGTTGTGGGCGGGGTGAACATTAACCACCACATCCGCGCGCTCGCGTCTCCGGTCGATCTGCTGGTAGCCACCCCTGGACGCGCAGAGGACCTGATCAACCAAAAGAAGCTGTCGCTGGATTCGGTAGAGATGACCGCGCTGGACGAGGCGGACCAGATGGCAGACATGGGTTTTCTGCCGCAGGTTCGCAAACTGCTGGACCGCACGCCCAAGGACGGCCAGCGCCTTCTGTTTTCCGCGACCTTGGACGGCGACGTGGAAAAGCTCATCGGCCGTTACATGCACGATCCCGTCACGCACTCCACCGCCCCGGTGGAGGCTGCGGTGGACACGATGGACCACTACCGCCTCATGGTCGGCGGGCGCGAGGAGCGCAACGACATCGCGATGCAGATTGCCGCGCGCGAGGGCAAGACCATCATGTTCATGCGCACCAAGCACGGCGTGGACCGGCAGGTGAAGAAGCTGCGACGCGCGGGCATCCACGCCCAAGGCCTGCACGGTGATAAAGGCCAGGGTGCGCGCACCCGAGCGCTCGAGGGGTTTGCCTCCGGGGAAACCCCGGTGCTCGTGGCCACCGACATCGCAGCGCGCGGCATCGACGTCGACGACGTTTCACTTGTCGTCCACGTGGATCCGCCCGCCGAGCACAAGGCGTACCTGCACCGCGCCGGCCGCACCGCCCGTGCTGGGACGTCCGGCACCGTGGTGACGCTGGTGATGGACGACCAATCCAAGGAGGTCTCGCAGCTGCTGCGCAAGGCAGGGGTGGACGCCCCGGAGGTCAAGGTAACTCCTTTGTCGGAGTCCTTGGTTACAATCACCGGTGCACGTCAGCCGGAAGGCGCGCCGCTCCCCCCGCCGGGCCAGTCGCGGCAGCCGAAGCGGGCCACGGGTTCCGGCAACCGCAAGGCGGGCGGCAACCGCAGCCGCGGCACTAATCGAGCCCGCCGCTCAGACCGAAGCCGAAGGAGTAACGGCCGCTAAGGCACAGACCATCGCTCATGGACCTACTGCTTTCCATTCTCGCCTTGCTGGCGTTCGTGGTGCTCACTGCCTCAACAGGGCTGTTTGTGGCCATCGAGTTCTCCATGACCGGCATGGAGCGCTCCACCATTGACGCACATGTGCGCGACACAGGCGACAGCACCGCCCGCGCGGTGGCTCGAGACCACGCCAACCTCTCGTTCGTGCTCTCCGGCGCACAGCTGGGCATCACGTTGACCACACTTGCCGCCGGCTTCCTCGCCGAGCCCGTGCTGGGCAAGTTTTTCACTCCCCTGCTGGAGGTTGTCGGGCTGCCGGCCAGCGCGTCATCCACCGTGGCCCTCATCTTGGCGCTTGTTGTGGCGACGTTTTTGTCCATGGTGTTCGGTGAGCTCGTGCCGAAAAACGTGGCTATCACGGATCCGCTGAAGACGGCGCGGGCAGTCGTTCGGCCCGTCCACTACTTCAACACCGTGGCCAAGCCGTTTATCAACTTCCTCAACTCCTCGGCTAACTGGGTTGTGCGCAAAATGGGCATTGAGCCTGCGGACGAGCTGGCGTCCGCACGCTCCTCCCAGGAGCTGGGCGCGATGGTGCGCAGCTCCGCTGAAGCCGGTGGCCTCGACGCCGCCACGGCAGCGGTGATCGACCGCTCCCTCCGCTTCGGGGAGACCACCGCAGAGGAGGTGATGACGCCGCGTTCCACCATCGACTCGCTGGACGCAGAGGACACGGTTGCGGATCTGATCTCCCTCGCGCGTGAGACGGGGCACTCGCGCTTTCCGGTGCGCCGCGGGGATTTGGACGACACTCTCGGGGTTGTTCACATCAAGGACGCGTTTTCCGTGCCGCACGAGGACCGCCAGACCACCGAGCTCGGCGCCCTCGCCCGCCAGGTGCCGTTCGTGCCGGGCACGCTCGACGGAGACTCGGTACTTAACCGCGTGCGTTCCGCGGGTTCCCAGGTCGTGCTGGTGGCTGACGAGTACGGCGGGACGCAGGGACTGGTCACTATCGAGGACCTAGTTGAAGAAATCCTCGGCGAGGTCTATGACGAGTACGACGACCGCGAGAGCGAGAAGGACTTCACCCGATTTGGCACGTCGTGGGAGGTTGCGGGGCTTGTGCGTCTTGACGAGCTTGAGGAACGCACCGGTTTCGCAGCCGCTGACGGCCCGTACGAAACGCTCGGCGGCCTCATCATGGGCACGCTCGGGCGGATCCCGGAACTGGGTGACGAAGTTACCCTCCGCGGCGCCACGGGGAGCCTGCAGGAAGAATTCCAATCCGCCGGCGCCGGGAGCTGGCTCGCCCAGGTCACCGAGATGGACGGCCGCCGCATTGACCGGGCCATGTTGCGGCCGGTCCCTGAGGAGGAGGCGCAGTGAGTATCTGGTTAGCCGCGCTTCTCATCGTCGCCCTGTTGGCGGTGAACGCGTTTTTCGTCGCTGTCGAGTTCGCGCTCGTCTCCTCGCGCAGAGACCGCTTGGAATCGCTGCTGGCCCAGGGCAAGACCAAAGCGGAGGGGGTGTTGTACGCGACGGAGCACCTCTCCATCTACCTCGCGGGCGCACAGTTCGGCATCACAATCGCGTCGCTGGTGCTGGGCAAGGTGGCGGAGCCCGCCATCGCTGCCTACATCGAAGCGCCGTTCGAGTCGCTCGGGCTGCCTCCGGGGCTTCTGCACCCCGTTTCCTTCGTCATCGCGTTGTTGATCATCTCGTTCCTGCACATCCTGTTCGGAGAAATGGTGCCGAAGAATCTTGCCATCGCGGGCCCAGAGCAGATGGCGATGTGGCTGACTCCCGCGATGACCGTGTGGATGAAGCTCACCCGCCCCGTCATTGAGCTGCTGAACTGGGTTGCGCGCAAGACGCTGCTGCTGTTCGGCATTGAGCAGCGCGACGAGTTGGAGTCCACCGTGGACCAGGAGCAGCTGGCCAGCATGATCCAGGAGTCGCGCGAGGAAGGTCTGCTGGACGCGGAGGAGACGGTGCGTCTTGCCAAAGCGTTGCGCCAGGAATCGCGCCAGTTGAGGGAAGCGATGATTCCGCTCGCCGGGTTGAAAACCATCCCGTACGATCCCCGCGGCATCCGCTTGTCCGTGATCGAGGAGGCGGTGCAGGAAACGGGGTATTCGCGTTTCCCTGTGCGCATCGACGCGAGCTCCCTCGCCGGATATGTTCACGTCAAAGACATTCTGGATCTCATGGAGCACCCGCAGGGCGATCCCCGGGTCTCCCTTAAACGGATTCGTCCCCTGACCACAATCGAGGCCACGCAGTCCATGGACGATGCCCTCGCCCAGCTGCACCGTCGCTCAGCGCACATGGCTGAGGTCCACGACAATGGCCGGCTGGTGGGCGTCGTCGCGCTCGAAGACCTGATTGAGGAATACGTCGGCACCGTCTCCGACTGGACGCACGAGGCGGATTAATGCAGGTACTCGCCCCCGATGAGTACCTGCCCCGCATCGCTGCGCACGAAGCCCGCGCCGAATACTGGACCGGCCCCCGCGTGGCGCGTCGAGCCCGGGGCGAGTATCACCCCGTGTGGGATTCTCTCTTCGACTACTACCCCCTGCGGCCATCGCATTTGAAGCGCTGGCACCCAGGGGTGGGGGTCGCGCTTGCAGACGCAGCTGAGCTTCCGCACGCGCAGTGGCGCGATTACACCGTCGACGGTAACGGCACTGTCGAGGTAGACCCTCGAAGCTTCCTCGCCCACCGTCGAGGCGATGCGGAAGAGGCGGCGGCGATCCTTCGGTCCGTCGAGAAGCGGGATGCCCACTTCGACTGCTTCGGCATGCACGAGTGGGCCATGGTCTACCGCACGGATTCCCCGCGCCACAGCCTCCCGCTGCGCCTCGGCGCCGAAGGCACGAACGCGGTGGTGGAATCGCACACGATCAAGTGCTCACACTTCGACGCGTTCCGCTTTTTCACCCCGACCGCGCGCCCGCTCAACCTGACGGTGCTTACGCGCGATGGCCAGGCGCGCAGCGACCAAGCCGGCTGCGTCCATGTGAGCATGGACCTGTACAAATGGGCGCTCAAGCTCGGCCCGCTCGTGCCTGGTGAGCTGCTGATGGACTGCTTCGAGCTCGCCGCGGATGCGCGGAAGCTTGATATGGAGGCGTCCCCGTACGACTGCCGCGAACTCGGCTTCGACGTAGTGGCTGTGGAAACCCCCGAGGGCAAGGCGCAATACGTGGCCCGCCAACGGGAACTCACGCGTCGTGCGCAGCCGCTTCGCCGACGGCTTGTCGCGGTCATTGACGCTGCGTGGCACGGCTAGACTCTCCACCAGGCTTTCACTCGATCGATTGAAAAGGCGGCAGACCCGATGGCAAAGCACGCAAACGGTAAGAACACTTACGCGCTGTCGGGAGGTGCCATCGCAGTGCTCGTTGCGCTCGCGCTCGTAGTCGCCGGTGTCGTGTGGTGGTTGACCAGCCGCGGCGATGGGGACGTCGAGGCTGAGCAGCGCGACTGTGTTGCGGGCGATCTCGCACTTCCCGTTGCAACCGTTGACAAAGTGGCGGGACAGTCGCTTATCGACGCCTACGGTGACACCAACCCCGTCGTCCGAGACTTCTGCGTCCAGCCGCAACTCGTGGATGAGGTTGCAGGCGCTGCCGTCTACATCGCCCCGGACACCGGCGTCACCCGACAGGTGCTCGACAACGCCGGCCGTACCCAGGCTGTGTCCGACCCGCAGGCTGTGTACAGCCAAGCGGTCGGTGTAGCTGGTAACGACAAGGTGGCGCTCGAGAATCTCACTGTGGATAAGGTGCGGTTTCCAGTCGGCGATGACCCGGTAGCCTCCGCTCTCGTGGCAGCCCAGGTGGCGGGCAACGATAACGACGCCGTGCAGGCACTGACGGACCAACGGGTCGACAGCGCCGCCGATGTTGATACTGGTAGCGGTCAGTTCGTCGCCACCGGAGGGCACGAGGTACCGGATGGCCTTACGTTCACGCCGGTGGGTGCAGACGCCGTCTACGTCGCCTTTCCGCTAAACCAGAACGACAGCGTGGATGAGGATCAGGCCCGCGCGGGTCAAGACTTCGCGCGCTTCGCGGCCGACGCGTTCAATGGCTCCGCGAAGGACCAGCCAGTCATCCCCGACCTTGTCTGGGCCGCAGCGCTGCCTTCCGGCGGGGAGGCGCTTACCGCCGACACGAAGCGAGAAGATGCCGCGGCAAAAAGCGGCGCTCTCAGCCCGGAGAACACGCTGTTCCTGTTGGACACATCTGATGCCATGGCCCCGTACATCCAGTCCGCGAAAGACGCAATCGCGAGCGCGGCACTCGAGCTCGGAGAGCAAGACAAGCAGGTTGGTCTCTGGAACTATTCATCGCCACTGAATCCTGGGGTTGCGGTGGGCTACCGCCGAAACATCACGGTCTCCCCCGACGCAGAGTCGGTGGCGGTAGCGGTTCGTCGCTTCCTCACAGGAGGCTCGCCCCAGACCCGTGAGGCAGTAACAGCCGCCGCAGACACTTACGGCAGCTGGGACACTCCGGTCCGGGTTGTGGTGGTAACCACCGGTACCGCCGATGCAGACGACGATGACGCGTTCGCAGACGACGTGCGCCAAGCGAGCGGGGATAACGTGCAGATCTCGGTTGTCCACGTCGGAGGCGGCGAGCCCGATGCGGCCCTCGCGTCTGTCGCAGCTGCAACAGTGGACGCCGCACAAGCGGATGACATCGCCGGCGCGGTGAATCGAGCCGCCGGGCTGTAGCGTACAGCGGTCAAGACAAAAGCCCGGGCTGGTGGGAGAAATCCCAGCCCGGGCTTGAGCAATGGCAGCTTACGAGGTCTTGCGCCGGCGGCGATCCGCCAGTTCGTCGAACCCGATGACGTTGTCGGCATCCTCCGACATGATCCGCTCGGAGGGGAAGGCCGAGATCGTGCCCGTCAGTTCCTTCATAATTTGCGGCACGGCGATACCGAAAACACCCTGGCCACCCCCGAGGAGGTCAATGATCTCCTCGTTGGAGCGGCACTCGTACACGGTCACGCCGTCGGAAACCAGCGTGATTTCAGCAATGTCGGAGACGCCGCGGTCACGCAGCTTGTCCACAGCGAGACGGATGTTCTGCAGCGAGATTCCGGTGTCCAACAGGCCCTTCACGATCTTAAGCACCAAGATATCTTTGAAGGAGTACAGGCGCTGGGAACCGGATCCCTTCGCGCCGCGGATGGACGGGCGCACCAGGCCGGTGCGCGCCCAGTAGTCGAGCTGGCGGTAGGTAATGCCGGCGACCTGGCACGCGATGGGCACACGGTAGCCCACCTCGTCGGACGGCCCGACGTCGAAAAGCGATTCTTGGACCGCTTCCACCTGGCCGCCGCGGGTTCCCTCGATGTTGCTCATGTAATTACTCCCATGAAAGTTTGCTGTGTGCCCAAGGGCTATTAAATGCCAAGCATACGTAGCCGGTCAATAGTCACAGGCGCAACACGCCGAAACCCTCAAGGAATACTTGAGGGTTTTACTCCTCCTCGGGGTTGTCATCCCCCAGATCGGCATCCTCCACGCCGAGGCTTCGCATCAGCGCCTCGAAATCCGCGTCCGCCTGGGCGTCCCCACTAGCGGAAACCGACTGGCCGTTGAATCCCTCCACCTCGATGTCCGCCTGCAGGTACCGCTTGGCGTCGTCCTCAGAGATGAACACAGCCGCCTGGGCAGCGACTGTGTCATCCACCGCTAACTCCATATCAAGCTCGTGGGCAAGCAGGAGGGCGTCGGAGGAGCGGAGGTCAATTTCCACCCCGCTGTCAAGCGTGAGCGTGGCCATGAACGTGCCGTCAACGTAGCTGGAGAGTTCGAGGCTCGCGGCCCCGTCGACCGAAGTGCGGATCAGCTCGGCCATCGCGTCCACCGGCCGGGGTCGGCGGGGCGCCCAGCCGCTCAGGCGGGCGGCCAGCTCGGCACCTTCCATAGGCGGAAGCCAGACGGGAATGCACCGTCCATTCGAGGGGCGTTGAAGCAGTGCGCAGAGGAAGTCCTCTGGCCCGACGGGAAAGACTCCGACGAGGGTTACGCCCTCCATGAGCTCCCCAACTGCGCGCGCAGCTCGTTCTTCACCAACGACGCGTGCAGGGACACCACGAGCGCGGACATCTGCTGGGCGATTTCCTCCGCCTTTTGCTTCGCAGTTTCCTTGCCCGACTTCGCCACCGGACCTGCCACTTGGTTGATCATGTCGGCCTGCCGGGACGCGGCTGTACGCAGCGTTTTCAGGTGGCGGGCGTCAAAGCCGAATTCCGCCAGGGATAGCGCGGTGGTGACGGTACGCACGTCGTCCGCCGTGAACAGCCCGGCGACATCGGGGGTGATCAAGCCAACCTTGATGTACTCCGCCACAGTCTGCGCATCCGTCTGCGCCTGCTCCGCAACGTCCGTGTCGGTCAGCTGCGTCGCGGCCGGTGCACGGAAGTTTTCCGGGGAGATCATGGGCTCGGACTCACCCGCGGTCAGGATCGCGGTGACATGCCCGGAGTCCATCGCCTCGAGCTGCTCGCGAATGACCTTCAGCGGCAGGTAGTTGTCGCGCTGCGTGACCAAAATGTAGCGCAGGCGCTCGATGTCCTCATCGGTGAAGCGACGGTAGCCTGAGGCGGTGCGCTGCGGGGTGATCAGCCCCTCCGACTCGAGGAAGCGGATCTTAGAGACGGTCACGTCCGGGAACTCAGCGCGAAGACGCTCAAGCACCACGCCGATGGACATTGTCTTGGCGGGTTTGGCAGATTTCGCTGGCTTCGCGGCGTTGGCAGCGGGAGCCGTCTGACGGATTGCGCTCACTGGGTCGAACTTTCCTCTACTTAGTTGCCTGCGGTGATGAAGACGAGACGGAATTTACCAATCTGGATTTCGTCCCCGTCAGTCAGCTCCTGGGAGTTGCGCGGCTCGCGGTTGACGTAGGTGCCGTTGAGCGATCCGACGTCCACAACCTCGTAGCCGCCCTCGCTGCGGCGGAACTCTGCGTGGCGGCGAGAGACAGTCACATCGTCGAGGAAGATATCGGCCTCCGGGTGGCGGCCGGCGGTGGTGGAATCCTGGTCCAGCAGGAAACGAGCACCGGCATTTGGCCCGCGCTTGACTACGAGCAGAGCTTCCCCCTCCGCGAGCTGGTCGGCTCCTGCGACGGAATCCACGGAGGACGCGGCACCGGACTCCATTTCCTTGAGCAGGTCAGCGCGGAACACCGAGGTGGTTTCGACCTGGTTCTGCGGCGTGCTTTCGCTCATGGGTAACTCCTGACTTTCGAGTCGTGGTTGAGATCTCTCGCCATAATAGCGCTCGGCCTTGGAGCGGGTGTGGCGACTGGAGGGTGGTTAGCGGAAAATGTTGCCGATGCCGGAGATGATGGAGTTGCCGGAACCTGCAAGCGGGTTGTCGGAGACCATGTACGTCCACGTCGCACTGGGGCGCTTCCACCCCGCTGCCGCAAGGTGCGCGCCATCTGCGTCAATGCGCACCTCGTTGAACGTCTCCGCTGCCGCCTCCACGGCGCGGTTGGCCAGCTCCTTAAACTCGCGCAACGCGATGCGGTGGTATTCGTCGATCGGCGTTTCCCGGGCAATGGCGCGCAGATGAATGGATTCGCGCACGTCATCCATGAGTGCTAGGTACTCGGACCACTCAGCGTCGAGGTGGTAAAGCATGATGTCCCGGGCCGCCTGCTCCAGCGTCGTCGCCGGCAGGTCGGACAGTTCAACAGCCCGCTGCGGGCAACGTTCGGCCAACTCGCGCCAAGCGGTGTCGGTGTCTAGCAAGGTGGCGCGACGCTCGTCCACGATGTCGCGGTGGTCGGCGAGTAGCTTGTTGTACTTCCAGGTCTGGGAGTGAATTTCCAGCAACTGCCCTTCAGTCACGCGCTGGCAGTGCTCGATGAAGCTTTGCGCGCGGTTGCCGGTGATGCGGCCGTCTGCTTCTGGACGGGCGGTGAACTGCTCGCCGTCGCCGCCGGTGGTGACGATGTCGTCTTCCAGCGACACGAAAAACACACTCGAGCCCGGGTCGCCCTGGCGGCCTGCACGCCCGCGCAGCTGGTTATCCAGGCGCGCGGTGCGGTGGCGTGCGGTGCCCAGCACGGCGAGGCCGCCGCGGGCAGCCACCTCATCATGGTCGCGCTCATCAGCGCCCCCGAGCCGAATGTCGGTACCGCGGCCCGCCATTTGGGTGGACACGGTCACGCGCCCGATATCGCCGGCCTCGGCGATGATCCGCGCCTCCTCGGCGTCGTTTTTCGCGTTCAGCACGTTCACGGCGATCCCCCGCAC
Organism: Corynebacterium ureicelerivorans; assembly: GCF_000747315.1. Taxonomy (NCBI): domain Bacteria; kingdom Bacillati; phylum Actinomycetota; class Actinomycetes; order Mycobacteriales; family Corynebacteriaceae; genus Corynebacterium; species Corynebacterium ureicelerivorans. The sequence goes on along the minus strand of NZ_CP009215.1, from coordinate 1,152,518 downwards.
CCGCAACGAATCGGCCAGCGCCTCGGACTCCGCCACGTCGTGGGTTCCCACCAGCACGGGCTGCCCGGTGGAGTGAATGCGCGCAATCTCATCGACGATCGCCTCGTTCTTCTCCCCCAGCGTGGCGTAAATGCGGTCCGCTTCGTCGAAACGCTTGAGCTCTTTAGCGCGGTCGATCACCGCGACGTGCAGCCCGTAAAAGGAACGCAGCTGGTCGGTCGCCTCCACCGCGGTACCTGTCATGCCGCACACCAGCGGGTAACGGCGCATCAGCGCCTGTAGCGTGATCGAATCCAGGATGCGGCCACCCTCGGAAACATCCAGCCCCTCCTTTGACTCCACGGCCGCCTGCAACCCGTCGGGCCAGCGCTGTAGGTCCGCCACCCGGCCCCGGGAGGCGTCGACGAGTGCGACCTTGCCGTCGTTCACGATGTAGTGCACGTCCCGAATCAGCAGCGCCTTGGCGTGCAGCGCCAAGTTCACCCGCACCAGGGTCGAGCCGATGTGCTCGTCGGAGTACAACGAATCGATGCCTAGCAAACGCTCGACCCGACGCGCCCCGTCCTCGGTGAGAAACGCGTTCCTTCCCTCAGCGTCGATGGTGTAGTCCCGGCCTTCGTCCAGATGCGAGACCGCCTCGGTGATCTGGCCGGTTGCTTGCGTAGAGCCCTCGGACCCTGCGAGCACGAGGGGCACGAGCGCCTCGTCGACGAGCACGCTGTCGGCCTCGTCCACCAGCGCGACGTCGGCGGGCACCTGCACGGCGTCTTCGCGGGAGGTGATCTGGTTGTCCCTGAGGTGGTCGAAGCCGATCTCTGTCACGGGGGCGTACACCACGTCGGCGCGGTAGGCCGCTACGCGCTCATCGCGGGTGGAGGTCTGGGTCACCGCCGCGACACGCAGACCGAAAAACTCCACTAACGGGCGCATCCATTCGGCATCTCGGGCGGCGAGGTAATCGTTCACCGTGATCAGGTGCACGCGCTTTCCCTGCAGCGCGAACCCCGTGGCGGCCATCGCGCCGACGAGTGTTTTGCCCTCACCCGTGGCCATCTGGATTACATCGCCCTCCAGCAAACGCAGCACCGCCTGGTTCTGCACCTCGAACGGGGTCATGCCAAGCGTTCGCTGCGACGCTACCGACAACCCGGCGAGGAACCGGGGCGCGTCCGACACGGCACCATCGCGCACGGTGGCCCGGACGGTCTCGGCGAGCGAAGCGTCGTCGAGAAGCGAAAGCTCGTCGATGAGCCCGTGGGCGTTCGCCACAACCGCCTTTGACTTCTTGTTGTTGCGTTCCGTGGTGGAGCCCATGGCCTTCCAGAACCAGTCAAACTTGCCCATAGGTGGAAAGAATAACGCCAAGGTGTCAAACGGTTGGTGCGGCGATTAATCTAGCTCCGAAAGTACCCGTGGCGCACCCGTCGCCCAGCCGCAGGAGGATACGGCTAACCATGCTGTCTACGAATGTGAAAGTCCCGTCGTCGAAGGGCTACATGATGGCCGGCACCATCGACCGCCCGGACGGCCCCGCCCAGGCTTACGCAATCTTTGCCCATTGCTTTGCCGGATCCCGCCACACCCCCGGCGCATCGCGCATTTCGAAGCAGCTGACGCAGCACGGCATCGCCACCCTGCGCTTCGACTTCCCGGGCCTTGGCCAGTCCGAGGGCGAATTCAAGGACACCTCGTTCTCCGAGAACGTGGACGATATTGTCGCGGCCGCCCAGTGGCTGGAGGCCAATTACAAGGCCCCGCAGCTGCTCATGGGCCACTCCCTCGGCGGCGCAGCGGCGCTCAAGGCCGCCACTCGGCCCGAGCTGAAGAAGATGGTCAAGGCCGTGGCCACCGTGGGCGCGCCGTTCGACCCGGCACACTCCGTGTTGCACTACGCCAACGCGATCGGAGAGGCGGACGCCAACGGCTCCGTTCCCGTGGTGCTCGGCGGGCGCGAGCTGATCATCTCCCGCGAGTTCTTAGAGGACCTCGCGGACACCAACCCGGAGGAGTACCTGCCCAAACTGCGCAAGCCGCTGCTGCTCGTGCACTCGCCTATCGACGTCACCGTCGGCATCGACAACGCCCAGAACATCTTCTCCCTCACCCGTTACCCGAAGTCGCTGATGGCTCTAGACAAGGCGGACCACCTGCTCACCCGGCAGGGCACCGCGCAGCGGGCCGCGGACATCATCGGTTCCTGGGCGGTGCAGTACATCCAGCCGCTGTTTGTTCCCGAAAAGACCTCTGACACCAACGCTGTGTCTTACTCCGCGCGCGGCACCAAGTACGGCGACGTCGTGCGCACCTCCGACGTCGCGATTACCACCGACCGCTCCAAGAACACCGGTGGCAAAGGCCAGGGTGTCACGTCCACTGGCCTGTACATGTCCGCCCTCGCGGTCAGCTGTTCGCAAGCGGTACGCGAGGCCGCAAAGCGCATGCCGCTTGACGACGTCCGCGTGGAAGTCACCCACAACGGCGACGGCACCTTCACCCGACTGATCACGCTCTACGGCGACCTGACGGATGCCCAGGTGGAGACCCTGCGCGCTGCCGGCGCCGCGTCCACCGTGGACGGCTACGTGGACAAGGGCGACATCGCCACCACGGTGGAGACCGCCTCGCTGGAGCGCCGCCGCCGGCAGAACGCATTGCGTCGTGGGGAGCGTTTGGCCAAATGACGGCCGCGCCGCAAGGCCAGCGGGGTATCGCTCAGGGACTCTGCCCCTGCGGTCAGGGCATGCCGTACGAGGCGTGCTGCGGCCGCTTCATCAGCGGCGTCTCCTCCGCCCCTACCGCTGAGGCGCTGATGCGGTCGCGCTACAGCGCCTACGTGCTTGGCGACGGTGCCTACGTCGCGCGCACCTGGGCCGACGAGACGCGCCCAGCCGACCTCCAAGTCAACCCTGCTGGCGAGCCCTTTACACGGCTGCAGGTGGTATCCACCTCTGGCGGCGGGCCATTCGACGCTGAGGGCACGGTAGAGTTCGCGGCCCACTACCCCGGCGGCGCCATGCGCGAGCGCTCCCGGTTCGAGCGCCGCGCCGGCTCCTGGGTCTACGTCGACGGTAGCGTCCGGTGACCTGCCGGTTTTGGCCGCGTATGACAGTGCTGTAATATCTCCGGAGTTGCCGATGAGGCCCTGTGCCTAGCGGTAGCGGATCGGGCTGTGGCGCAGTTTGGTAGCGCACCACACTGGGGGTGTGGGGGTCGCAGGTTCAAATCCTGTCAGTCCGACCACGTTTTGAAGGGGTTTCGGCTCTTCGGTTGGCATGTGCTGGCCAGAGGGCCGATTCCTTTTGCTTGAGGTGCATGCAGGCACGTGTCCACACACGAAAATGGCCCCAGGCGAGTTGTTTCGCCTGGGGCCAGGAAATCCCGCTCTTGCGGGTTGGGGAAACGCCGCGGCGCTCCGCTATCTGCCGTTACGGCTTGAGCACGACCTTGATGCAGCCGTCCTGCTTCTTCTGGAACTTCTCGTACATCTCTGGGGCGTTGTCGAGCGGCGCAGTGTGGGTCTTCAGGTCCAGCACGCCGAGCGGATCCGACGGATCGTCGACCAGCGGAAGGAGGTCGTCGGTCCAGTGCTGCACGTTGCACTGGCCCATCCGCATCTGCACCTGCTTGTCAAAGAGCGTCAGCATCGGCATGGGGTCCTTCATGCCGCCGTAGACGCCGCTGAGGGAGATCGTCCCGCCGCGTCGAACGGCATCAATTGCGGAGTAGAGCGCGCTGAGACGGTCCACACCGGCCGTTTCCATGGCAGTGCGGGCGAGCGAAGACGGCAGCATGCCAACGGCAGCCTGCGCGGTGCCAGCGACGGGAGAGCCGTGGGCTTCCATGCCGACCGCGTCGACGACGGAATCGGGACCGCGGCCGTCGGTACGCTCACGCAGCTCCTCCACAACCCCTTCGCCACCCTCGAGGACCTCGATACCGTGGCGGGCTGCCATGGCGCGCCGCTCTGCGACGGGGTCGACGCCGATGACGCGGTAGCCCAGGTGGGCCCCAATACGGGCGGCCATTTGCCCAATCGGGCCGAGCCCGAGCACCGCGAGGGTGCCGCCCTCAGGGACGTTGGCGTACTTAACGCCCTGCCAGGCGGTGGGCAGGACATCGGAGAGGAACAGGAAGCGCTCGTCCTCGCCGACGCTGGGAACCTTCACGGGGCCGTAATCGGCGTGAGGGACGCGCAGGTACTCGGCCTGGCCTCCAGGCAGCGAGCCGTAGAGGCGCGAGTAGCCGAACAGGGTGGCTCCGCTGTTGTACTCACGGACCTGCGTGGTCTCACACTGAGACTGCAAGCCTCGCTCGCACATGTAGCAGTGCCCGCAGGCGACGGTGAAGGGGATGACGACGCGGTCGCCGGGCTTGAGGTTGGTGACCGCGGAGCCTACCTCCTCGACGATGCCCATCGGCTCGTGCCCGATAACGTCGCCCTTGTCCATGAAGGGCACGAGGACCTCGTAAAGGTGGAGGTCGGAACCGCAGATAGCGGAGGAAGTGACGCGGATAATGGCGTCGGTGGGTTCGATGATCTTCGGGTCGGGAACTTCCTCGACGGTCACGGTGCGTTTCGCTTGCCAGGTCAGGGCTTTCATTGGAAACCTCTCAAAGTTAGGGTTCGGCCGAGAGTAATCCCGACTGGGTAGGGCGCGCCATATTGTGGGGTTCCGTGTAGCCGACGTTACATAAAACAGCAGCAATGCGTCGGGCTGTCCCCGGTGTCTACTGCGCCTCTGCCCGATCCACCGGCACCAACCCGCTGGCGGCGCGCCTGCCAAGCTCCACGTAGTAGGCCGCGTGCTTCAGGCGCGCCTCGTACGTCTCGGGCTCCAGCGTGCGTTTCACGTGTGCGGGCACTCCTGCTGCGAGGGAAAACGCGGGTATCTTTTGCCCTTCCAGCACTACTGCCCCGCCGCCGACGATGCTGCCGGTGCCGATGCGGGATTTCGACAGCACCGTCGCGTTCATCCCGATCAGACATCCCGGCTCGATGTGGCAGCCGTGCACCATGGCCAAGTGGCCGACGGTGACGTCGTCTTCAAGCACAGTGTGGCCGTCAGTGTCGACGTGGATGACGGTGCCGTCTTGAACGCTGGCGCGGTCGCCGATGCGGATGGCGCCGATATCGCCGCGGAGCACTGCTCCGGGCCAGATATTCGCGTCCTCGCCAATCCTCACATTCCCGATGATGGTGGCGGCGTCCGAGATGAACGCGGAGGGGTGAACCTTCGGTGTGTGCCCTTCAAAGCTGTAGATCATGCAGCCATTGTGCGCCTTCTCCCCGTCCCCCGGCCGCGGGCGCGCGGGCCTAACACACCACTCGGAAAGCACCCGGATCGACTTCGAAGCGCACGGCGGTGACCGCGCCAGCGGCGTCGCCGTCGAGTTCCAGCTCTTCCGGCTCTGCGAACTCGAGAGCCAGCGACCTACCGTCTATGTACTGCATGGTCCGTGGCGACGGCGACGCTCCGTCCGCGCCGCCGCCTGAAGCCAGTGCGCGCACACCACCCCTGACGGTGTCGAGCACGAGTTTCCCACCGATGCCAGCCCAGTCCGCCGCATCTTCCGCACGGAGGATCACGGCGTTGAGTAAGCCGTCGTCGGGACGCGCATCCGGCAGGAGCGGGATGTGGCCGACCAACTCGCTGAAGTTTCGACAGATGCACGTGTGCAGGTCGGTGGTGACCGGATGGGCGTCGTCAAGCGTGATGCTCACGCGCACGCTGTTGCCGCCGCCAAGCGACTGGAACACGGCGGGAACGTACGCAAGCGGGCCCACCGCCGCCTTGAGGCTTTCTCGGGTGCGGTGGATCATGCCGGCGTCCACACCCACGCCGGCCATGACCGCGAACCCGGACTGCTCCGTGCAACCGTCCGGGTAGGTAAGCTCCGCGCGGCAGAGATCGGTCACGCGTCCCTGCCCGCTAAACGCGCGACGCACGGCAGGTTCAAGCGCCAGCGGAATGCCGAGGTTACGCGCCAGCATGTTGCCGGTGCCCGCAGGCACAATCGCCATTGGCACCTGCGACCCAGACACCGCGAGCGCCACCATGCGCACTGTGCCGTCGCCGCCGGCAGCGACAATCAGATCGGCGCCTTCTTCGAGCGCGCGCGAGGCTTGCGCGTAACCGGGGTCCTCCGTGGAAGTCGCAAACCAGGTGACTTTCGCGCCGGGCCAGACGCTGCGCTCCACGGCACGACGCAAGCGGCCGAGGTCGACCTTTACCGGGTTATACACCACAGTGACGTGCTTGGAACGGGCGACTCTCACCAGCTCATGGTAACCGCATGCTAGGCGTGGGGCGCTACGAAATCCCCACGCCGAAGAAGTCCAACAGGGTTCGGGTGGCAAACCCGTTGGAAACGAGTCCTGAGGTATCGGCGGTACCTCCAGGCCAGACGTGCGGGCCGCCGTCGATGCGGTAATGCGCCAGTGCTGCGTCGCAGTCGTCCCACCTAGCTTCGACGACCGAGTCCGAGAGCCTGGCTTCCTCCTTCCGCGCACAATGGTTGCGCACAGCCGCCTCCTCCAACATGGCGTGGGTTGAGTCATACACCGTCTCGTGCCGCTCTCCCCCGTCGTAGGAGATGACCGGGTCAGCCGTGCCGTGGAAGTCAATGTGCTTCATGGGGATCTGCGAGCAACCCTCCGAAACCCGCTGGTAAAACGCTCCGGACACGGTGGCCACACCGGTGAACTCCTGCGGGCGCTGGCACCCCACAAACGCCGCAAACCCGCCGCCGTTAGAGAATCCGGCAGCGAACACGCGCGCTGTGTCGATGGAGAACTCGCCCTCCAGCTGCGCGACCACATCGTCCACAAAGGCTAGGTCTTGCTCCCCCGTCGAGGTTGCGTACGGCGCGGGCGCCCAAGCGTTGTCCACCCCGTCCAGGAAGGCGACCACGGCATCGGCCTTCTCCAGCTGCGAGTGCTGCCGTAACTGCCGCGCGTCCTCCTTGTAGCCGTGAAACGCCAGGATCAACGGCAACCGCTCACGTTGGTGAGCCCCCTTGGGAACGGACAGGAGGAACTCGCGCTTCATGCCGGCAGAGGTGATCTGGCGCTGCTCCACCCCGGGATCCGCCCAGGGCTCTACCTCGCGAACGCTGTCCACCGGTTGTTGCGGCATCGTAGTGGTCGACGGACGCATTGCGGAGCCCCCTTCAGCGCACCCGCCTGCGATGAGGCTAATCGCAGCCAGCCCAGCAGCTGTAGCTGTGCGAATGAGGGGACGCGAAAACACGGAAGGTAGATTAATCCATCGTGCACGCGAGCGGAACACAGCCGGGTCCGAGCCGGAAAGCCGAACCATCGTTCAAAGACCCCTCGCATCGAAGCGGTGCAGCGCAGGCGTTCACCCGCGACGCCGCCCGCTACGACGCAGCGCGTCCGACGTACCCTGCAGCCCTCGCAGAATTAGTCGGCGGCGGCACCGTCTGCGACGTCGGCGCTGGCACGGGCAAATTCACGCAGTTGCTTATCGACGGCTCACGCGACGTCTACGCCTGCGACCCCAGCGCCGACATGGTCCGAGTCTTCCGTTCCGTGTTGCCCTCCGTGCCTGTGTGGCGGGCAACCGCCGAGGCCACGGGTCTCGCTGACAATGCTGTCGACGCAGTCACGTGCGCACAATCGTGGCACTGGGTAGACAGCGCCGCCGCCAGCGCCGAAGCACATCGGGTGATCCGCCCAGGCGGCCGCCTCGTACTGTGCTGGAACACCCTCGCCGTGCGCCACCCCTGGGTGCTTCGTCTCAGCCGCATCATGCACTCCGGCGACGTGCAACGTGAAGGTTTCTACCCCACGGTGGACGGTCCTTGGCGCCTTGAGAGGGAGCTGCGCCACGAGTGGCTCCACCCCATCGCCGTGGAAGATTGCTTCAGCCTCATGGCCACGCGCTCGTACTGGCTCAAAGCGAATGCCCGAACCCGAGCGAAAATGGAAGCAAACCTATCCTGGTACCTCTACGACCGCCTCGGCTTCGACCACGGCGACGCCGTCCCGCTGCCGTACCGCACCGACGCGTTTGTCTACGCGCGCTAAGTCGGCACGGCGCTGCCGCGTGGCCTCAGCCCCGCTTGCCTCGCCGCTCACGCACCCGCACGGCGATGCGGACGGGCGTGCCGTGGTAGCCGAATTGCTCCCGGAACTTTCGCTCCAAGTACCGGCGGTAACCCGCGTCCAAGAACCCGGTGGTGAACAGCACAATTGTGGGCGGGCGCGTGCTGGCCATGGTGGCGAACAGTAGCTTCGGCAGGCGGTTGTTCTTCATCGGCGGCGGATTCGCGGCGATGGCCTCGCGCAGCCAGTTGTTCAGCTGGCCGGTAGAGATGCGCTTGTCCCAGTTCTCTAGCGCCTCCTTCATCGCCGGCTCCAAGCGGTGCAGACCGCGGCCGGTGTCGGCGGAGATGTTGAGCTTGGTCACCCACTTCAACTGGCCCATGGTTTCGTCGAATTCGCGGTCGAAGTCGTAGCGGCGGTCCTCGTCCATGAGGTCCCACTTGTTAAAGCAGATGACCATGGCTTTACCCGCCTCCAGCACCATGGAGATCACTCGCTGATCCTGCTCGGAGATCTCCTCGGAGGCGTCGATGAGCACCACGCACACCTCGGCCGCCTCGATCGTTCCACGGGTGCGCAGCGACGCGTAGTACTCGTGGCCCTGGGCGTTTTTCACCTTCTTGCGCAGGCCGGCGGTGTCAATGAAGGTCCAGAGGTTCTCGTCCAGCTGGACCAACTCGTCCACCGGGTCCACGGTCGTGCCCGCAACGTTGTCCACGACGGAGCGGTCGGACTTAGTCAGCTTGTTCAGCAAACTGGACTTCCCCACGTTCGGCCGGCCCACAAGTGCGACGCGGCGCGGACCGCCGGTAACGGATTCCTTCACACGCGGCTCGTCCGGGAACAGGCGCAGAATCTCATACAGCACGTCTGCACCGCCGCGGCCGTGCAGGGCGGAAACCGGCCAGGGATCGCCCAGGCCGAGCGAGTAGAACTCGGCCACGTCGCCCCACTGGCTTTCGGATTCGAACTTGTTCGCCACCAAGATCACCGGGACCTCGGACCGCTGCAGATTGCGGGCCATGACGGCGTCTGTCTCGGTGACACTCGTTTTCGCGTCGACCACCATCACAATGACATCGGACGTTGCCATCGCGGCCTCGGCCTGGCGGGCAATGGCCGCGTGGATACCCTTTGCGTCCGGATCCCAGCCGCCGGTGTCCTGCACCCAGAAGCGGCGGCCACCCCAGTCGGTGATGTAGCTGACACGGTCGCGGGTAACGCCCGGGTGGTCCTCCACAACAGCTTCGCGGCGGCCAATAAACCGGTTGACCAACGACGACTTACCCACGTTGGGGCGGCCCACGATAGAGACGGTGGGCAGCGCTTCAGTCACCACGTCGGGCTGCGCGACACCGTACTCGGCCTCAAGCGCCGCCCATTCCTCTTCGGTCAGCTCGTCGTCGCTCTTGAAGTCCTCGCCGTAATCCGCCTCACCGAACTCGGACGCATCAAAATCAGCGTCCTCGAAGTCGTGGAGGTCATCTTCGGCGTCGAAGTCGGAGTTCTCGTAGTATTCCGCGCTGTCCGCGCCCACGACGTATGCGTCGGAATCTGTGTAGCCAGAGTGGTCGATGCCGGGTTGAATAAACTCGGTCTCCGGCTCCAGGTTGCCGCCGTTGTTCGTCTGCTCGCTCATCGCGCGCTCCTTTCCACGACCTCGGTGAGTGCCTTAAGCACCTCATCGGGGGTCAGTTCCGAGGTGTCCACCAGCACCGCGTCCTCCGCCGGCCGCAGGGGGCTTGCCGCGCGGGAAGAGTCGGCCTCGTCGCGGCGCTGGACATCCGCCAATACTGCGTCAAAGTCTGCGTCGCGCCCAGCCGCGATGTCTTGGTTGTAGCGGCGCTGGGCGCGCACCTCAGCGCTCGCCGTCATAAAAATCTTCGCCGGCGCATCAGGGAGGACAACTGTGCCAATGTCGCGGCCCTCCACAATTGCCCTCCCAGCTTCACGTGCGAGCTTGCGCTGCAGATCAACCAGGTTCACCCGAACCTCCGGGATGGCGGAGACGGCAGAGACGTGGCGGGTCACTTCCCGCCCCCGGATCTCGTCTTTCACATCCTCGCCGCCGAGGAGCACCTGGGTGGAGTCTGGATCATCCGAGACCGCCAAGGGCAGGTCAGCCGTAGCCTCGATCACTCTGGCGGTGTCCGCTGGGTCAACACCAGCGCGCAGCACCGCCAAGGTAGCGACGCGGTACATCGCGCCGGTGTCCACGTACTTCGCGCCCATGCGCTTCGCCAACGCGCGGCACATGGTCGACTTGCCAGTGCCCGACGGCCCGTCAACTGCGACGATGAGCCCCCCGCCGGGCATATTCGCAACCGGATCGGCCATTACATCCCCACCGCCTTGTACAGCGACGCGAGCTCCGACGAGTTCAACGCGCGTATGGAACCAGGCTTCATATCCCCGAGCTGCACCGTATGGAACTTCGTGCGGACCAGTCGCTGCACTGGGTAGCCCGCCTGCTTCAGCATCCGGCGCACAATGTGCTTGCGCCCCTCATGCAGCTCAACGCGGACGATGGATTGGCCGTTGTGCACGTCCACAACCTGGGCGTAGTCGACCTTGGCGGGGCCGTCGTCAAGCTCAATGCCCTCTTTGAGCTGCTTCACCAGCGCATTGTTGGCCTCCCCCAGGACGGTGGCGAGGTAGGTCTTGGCAACCTCGTACTTCGGGTGCGTCAAACGGTTCGCCATCTCACCGTCGTTGGTGAGCAAGAGCAGGCCCTCGGTATCGGCGTCGAGGCGGCCGACGTGGAACAGGCGCTGCCCCGAGGCGGTGCGCTCCGACAAGTAGGAGCCGACCGAGACACGATCCATCTCGTCTTTCATCGTGGAGTGCACTCCGCGCGGTTTGTTGAACGCGAAGTACTCGTGCTCCTCGTTGACGTTGATGCGGGCGCCGTCAACACGGATGATGTCGACGTTTGGGTTCACGCGCATGCCCTGGCGGGTGACAATTTCCCCGTTGACCTCCACACGGCCTTGCTCGATCATGGCCTCTGCGTGGCGGCGGGATGCAACGCCTGCTTGCGCCAGCACTTTCTGCAAACGCACACCTTCGGCGGCCGCCTTCGCTGCTGCTGGATCGTCGTCCCACCAGTTGTCGTCTAACGGGCTGGGCTCGTTTTCTTTGGCGTTTTCGCGCCGTTTGTTCAAGCGGACATTCTGTTTCTTTGCCGGCTTGGCGTAGGAAAGGTAGAACGTGTCGTTCTTCCCACGCTTTTCCGGTGTGCCATCTCGGCGAGCGGGTGGTGTCATGGTCAGGGAGCCTACCAGGCATCCTCGATGGAATCGATGTCCGGAAGCAAGGGTGCGAGCTCGGGCAAACGTTCAAGTGAGTCGATGCCCAGCAGCTCGAGGAAGAGCTCGGTGGTGACGTAGCGGTGCGCCCCGTGCTCGCCGCTCCCATGCTCACCGGCGGCGCCGACCTCCTGGCCATCCCCGCCCGAGTCGACTTCCGCGATGAGTCCGCGAAGCATCAGCGTCCGCATGACGCCATCTACGTTGACTCCGCGCACACCCGCCACCTGCGCACGGGTCACCGGCTGGCGATACGCCACCACCGCCAGGGTTTCCATCGCCGCACGCGACAGCTTCTTCTGGGTGCCGTCGAGAAGAACCGCCTCGACTGCTTCGGCGTTGCTCGTTCGGGTGTACAGACGCCAGCCCTCGGCGTTTTCGCGGAGGTCCATGCCGGACCCGCGCTCGTCTAACTCGCGGGAGATGTCCCGCAGTTGATCGGACACCTCTGCCGACGTGGCACCGAGCGCGCTGGCCAGCCGGTCGGCTGCAACCGGCGCGTCGAGCACCAACAACACTGACTCAATGCGCGAGCGCAACTGGGAGACCATTGGCAAGCTATCCATGGTCAAGCAGTGTATCGGCTGCGGCCTCGCCCTCGGTTACGTCCAATTCGAGGCCGCGACAACGGCCGGGTCCACGTCAAGGCCGGTCCACGCCACGTCGAGGCGCCCCAATGCTTCCTCCTGCTGCGTGTCCACGGCACGAGCTTTGTAGAGCTCGAGCAGCGCGAGGAAGCGGCCCACCACCTCCATCGACCGAGTGCAATCGCGAGTGAGCGCGTGGAATGTCAGCCAAGCCCCGGAGCCTGCGCGCTTCAACGTGTCAAGCATATTGCCCGCCTGTTCAGGAACGGAGACTGCAACCGCGTGTAGGTGGTCGGTCCGGACCTCCTCGGGCGGCCGCGGGCGGAAGACGCTGGCCGCCAACTCCGCGAAGCTCGCCGGGGTGTGCCCCAGCTGCACCGGAGGCAACAGCTGCGCAAACCTCGGCTCCATGGAGACCGCACGGGGATAGCGCCGCGCGGCGTGCTGCTGCCACTGCGTGAACTGGTCCGCCACGCGCTGGTAGGCGCGGTACTGCAGGAGGCGAGCGAACAGCAGGTCACGGGCTTCCAGAAGCTCCAAGTCCTCGATGTTGTCGCCGTCGTTGCCTGGGAGCAGGCGCGCGGCTTTCAGGTCGAGCAGCGTGGAAGCCACGACGAGGAACTCCGTCACCTCGTCGAGCGCCTGGCTCTCGCCCAACTTGCGTGTGTACGCGATGAATTCGTCGGTGACTTCAGCGAGCGCCACCTCGGTCACGTCCAGCTGCTTCGACTGGATCAGGCTGAGCAGTAGGTCGAACGGGCCCTCGAAGTTGTGCAGGGCGATGGTGAACCCTGGGGTCTCCTGCTGTGCGGGCTGCTCGGGCTCAGGTGCCGCCACTAGCTGGTGCGCTCCAGTACCTCGAGCGCCAGGTCGCGGTACTGCTTCGCACCCTGGGAACTGGGCGCCCACGTAATGATCGGCTCGCCGGCCACGGAAGTCTCTGGGAACCGGACCGTGCGGGTAATCACGGTGTCAAACACGCGCTCACCAAACACTTCAACAACGCGATCCATCACTTCGCGTGCGTGGGTGGTGCGCCGGTCAAACATCGTGACCAGAATGCCCACGATGTCCAGGTCGAAGTTGATGCGGTCCCGCACTTTCTCCACCGTATCGGTCAGCAGCGCCAGACCACGCAGCGAGAAGTACTCGCATTCCATGGGGATGATGACCCCCTGCGAGCAGGCCAGCGCGTTGACCGTGAGAAGACCGAGCGAAGGGCCGCAGTCAAGGAAGATGAAGTCGTACTCATTGCGCACCGGGCGCAATGCGCGGGCAAGCGTGTGTTCGCGGCCGACCTCGTTGACCAGCTGGATCTCAGCCGCGGAAAGATCGATGTTGGCTGGCACCACGTCGAGACCGGAAACGTTGGTCGTGTGGATCGCCGCGTGGATGCTTGCGGTGTTATCGAACAGTAGGTCGTAGACCGTGACTTGATCGTCCTCGTAGGACACCCCTAACCCTGCCGAGAGCGCGCCTTGCGGGTCAAGGTCCACCAAAAGCACCTTTCGACCCTGCTCCGCCAAGCACGCCCCCAAGTTGATTGTGGAGGTTGTCTTTCCCACCCCGCCTTTTTGGTTGACCATAGAGATCACCGTGGCCGGCCCGTGCTTTTCCAGCTCGACCGGCTGGGCAAATTCGCGCCACGGCCGACCGGTCAGAAACGTCTTCTGGTCCGCAGCGTCAAAGAGCGCCTCGTCCGCCATGGCTGGTCCTTCCCTCAATCACGTCCAAACCCTTGACTGAGGCCATCTTACAACGTTGTGATTCCGTGCGTGCCGCATGCGCGGGGTACCGGTGTTGAAGCGGTTTCGAGCCCGCTCCAGCGCCGCGCGGGGTCCGATTTGTCAAGTAAACGACCTTGATTTAGACCGTTTGCACAGCCCGCCAAACTTAAGCGCGCGGGTGGGTGCTACGCCACACCTCCCTCAGGTTCTCGGCGGTGATGTGCGTATAGATCTGCGTGGTGGTCACCGACGCGTGGCCGAGCAACTCTTGCACGCTTCTCACGTCCGCGCCACCTTCTAAGAGGTGGGTGGCAAAGGAGTGCCTCAGGGTGTGAGGAGACACCTCCTTGTCAATGCCTGCTCGGGCAGCCGCCAGCTTGATCGCGTTCCACGCGCTCTGACGCGACAGTGCTCCCCCGCGCTTGTTCAGAAGCAGCGCGTGCGAGGTCCCGTTGGCAAACGCCGGGCGCCCCCGCACCAAATACGCTTCCAACGCATCCCGCGCCTTGGATCCCAGCGGCACGAGCCGCTGCTTGTTGCCTTTGCCGGTCACGGTCAACACGCCGCCGGACTCCGGGTCTAGGGCCGCAGACGCATCGTCAACGCTCAGGCCCAGCACCTCGGACACACGGGCGCCGGTGGCATACAGGGCCTCGAGGAGGGCCTTGTCGCGCAGGCCGGAGGGGGTTTCGGTAGGGCACGCATCGAGCAGCGCGGCCACCTCGTCGATGCTGAGCGTGTCGGGGAGCCGCTCGCCTGTCGACGGCGGCGAGACGTCAGCCGCCACATCCGCTGGGAGCACGCCTTCCTCGACCCCGAACTTGTGCAGACCGCGGGCAACGGTGAGCGCCCGGCCTGCCGATGAAGGCGCCAGCGGCCGCGCCCCATCGACACCCCGGCGCAGGTCGGCCACATACGCCTCAATGTCTGTCGCCGTGACGTCCGTAAGGGCCGTCTTGCCCGCGGCGGCGAGCCAGTCGGTGTACCTGCGGACGTCTCGGGTGTAATTACTCAGCGTGTGGGGAGAGACACCCCGCTCCACGGCAAGGTGGGTGAGCCACCGCTGCGCAAGCGACTGTGCGTCCACGGGCTAAATCCGCTTCATATCCGGCACGATGCCTTGGGCCGACCTCCGGTTCGCGAGTGATGCAGGGCGGAAACGGAACGGCTCGTCGACACTTCGCGGTGACGCCCCGCTGGCCAACAGGTGTGCAGCGGCGAGAATGCCGGAGACGGCGATCGAGTTGGTGATCTCGCCGGCGAGCGCCTTTCCAGTGGCGTCGTCGATACCTACCCACGAAAGCCGCATGTCCGCCTCTTCGTCCTCAGCCTCGGGCCTATCCACCTCGCGCAGACCCCGGGCGATAAACACACGCACGGCTTCCTCCGCGAAACCCGGGGATGTCACCAGATCCACCAGCACTCCCCACTCCTCCGCGGCGAGACCGGCTTCTTCTTGGAGCTCCCGCTTTGCGCATTCCAGCTCATCCTCGGCGTGGATGTCCAGCAGGCCGGCGGGCAGCTCGAGCAGGCGCTGGCCGATGCTGTGCCGGTACTGCTCGACCATCGCTACCCGGCCCTTGTCGTCGATAGCTACGACGGCGACGGCACCGAAGTGCTCCACAATCTCGCGCGCTGCGGTGGCACCCCCGGGCATAACCACCTGGTCTCGGCGCACCGCGATGATTGGCGCTTCAAGCAGCACTTCAGATTCCGTAACGGTGAATTCGTGGCTCATGGCCCCCCACCCTACGGGTGTCAGCCGGCGGACTTGGCACGCGCTGCCGCGAGCACGGATTGAATGCGCCCTACCTCGCGGTCCACCGCGCCGACGACGTTCACGCTGTCGAGGGGCTCTGGGTCGACATCCTGGCTGGCCAGCACAGTCGAGCCGCTGGCGGAGAGGGCCCGCGCGAAGTCGCCCAAGACGTTCGCGCCAAAATCGCCGCCGCGGGAGGGCCCGTCCACGATCACAATCGCGGCCGCCGGGGCGATTGCGCCGCTGTACTCGATAAACTGCGCGCTCCGCAGCGTTTCCAAGACCAGCGCGCGCTCCTCGTCTTGTGCCTTGGGCTTCTCGGCGGCACCGCCGCTGAACAGCGCCGCCGCGAGCGACTCCCCCGCGTGGGTGCCCGGGGACCGTTCCTGCACCGAGAGCTGCGCCCCGGCGGGCAACGTGTTCGCCACAATGCTTGAGAGCTCGTCCGCGCTGGCTTGGTCGGTAAAGCGCTCCGTCAGAGTAATGGTGCCGGAATCCGCTGCACCCGCCGCGTTGAGCAGCCACCGCACGGCTTCTACGTCCTCATCGTCTGCCGCTGCGGTGCGCACGATGGTCACAGGCACATCCTGCAGCGCCCCCGAAACGATGGTGGCGGATTCCTGGGCGAGCAATGTGTTCGCCGCATCCGCCTCAATCTGAGCTGCTGCACGGTCGGAGTCGTCGCGTTGCGCATCGTCGCTGGTGCCAGCTTCGGAATCCGAAATGCCCAGATCCACAGACCCAGGCATGGCTGGCGCGAGCACCAGTGCACCGAGCGCAAGGCCGAGTGCCGAACCCCAGCACAAGCCCGCGACGATAAGACCGACCCTGCCCCGTGTCCTTGCCATTTGCTGTTCCTCCTAGCTACCCAGTCCGTCGAACCAGCCGCGCACGGTCTTCGCAATGGCATCCCAGGTGTCTGCGAGGTTGCCAGCGAAGGTGCCGTCGCCGCCCAGACCCGCGATCAGAATCGCAGTTGCGACTGCGACCAACACGCCGAGGATCGCCCAGGCCCACGCGACCCCCGAGCCAGACTCCGCCGTGTACAGGTTGGCAATCACCGTCGAATCCACAATTCTGCGCCCTGCCTTCAAGCGCGCAAGGAGCGCAGCGGGCTCCGTCGCCGGGGTACCTACTGTTCCGGCGGAAGTGGCCGAATCCGCGAATATACGGTCAAGCTCAACCGGCTGCCCAACCGTGACGATCGTTTCGGCGTCGTGGAATGTGGCGAGCAAAATGGCCAGATCGGTCGGGGAATCTGTGGCGGCCGGGAAGGTCATCGCCCCAACACCCAAATCCTGGATGCGCTCCAGCCCGGGCGCGTAGCCGTCCGGCTCCGCCGGCAAGATCACGCGGGCATCGGAGCGCAGGTTCTCCGCGGCCACGTCTTTCGGGTCGCCGACGATAATGTCCGGCGCATACCCCATATCTGCCAGCGTGTCGGCGGCAGACCCCACACCGATGACCACAGGGGTGTACTCCCGCATGAAGTGCTTGAGCTCATCCATCCGCTGGCGGAGATCCGGCGTCGGCGAGGCCACCACAACCTTCTGGCCCGTCATCACCTCGCCCAGCTCAGGCGCACCCACGCCGTCAATCAACAGTGCGGACTCGGAGTGGATGAACTCGATGGTGTTGCCGAGATACGCCTCCATGTTTTCCACCAGCCCGCGCTGGGCTTGGGCGAACGTCGCATCTACCTCTGCGCGGGTCACCGGCTGCGCTTGTCCCGCAGGCTTGCGGCCGACCGTGATCTCGCCCGACGGCGACACGGTGACCTTTTTGCCGTCACGAATCTTCTCGCGCATCTCGGTGCCGGCGGCCTCAAACAGCGGAACGTCGGCGTCGAGAAGCAGATGCGGCCCAAACGTTGGCAACGTGCCGGTCGAGTACGGCGCGAGGTTAACCACAGCCGCCGGGCGGTTCGCGATGATCTGCTCAGCGAGGCGGCGCTGCATATCAGGTGCATCGACGAACACGATGTCGCCCTCGCCGAGCTTGCCCAGCCCCCTGCCCTGCGGCGTGCAGTCGCGCAAAGTGCCGCGTAGCTCGGCCGCGGGCGGTTCCTTCGTCGGATCTACAGGGGAGGGTGAAACACTCATGCGCACCATTGTGCAACGGTGCCCGGCCCGCACCGTGGAGGCGCGCGGGGCCTCAGCCTCGCAACTGCGCAACCTCGCTCTGCGCTCGCTCGAACAGTTCCGCGGCGTGGGCACGGCCGGTGTCCGAATCGTCCATGCCTGCCATCATGCGCGCGAGCTCTTCAATGCGCTCCTCCGGCTGCAGCGCCGCGACGCCGGATGTCACCGCTTCATCTCCGACGTCTTTAGACACATGCAGGTGCGTATCGGCATAGGCCGCTACCTGCGGCAGGTGCGTCACCACAATGACTTGGTTGCCGTCAGCCAGTCGCGCAAGACGGCGCCCGATTTCAACCGCGGCGCGCCCGCCGACGCCCGCATCCACCTCGTCGAACACCAGCGTCGCACCGCTGGAGGACGCGGACAAAATGACCTCGAGCGCCAGCATGACGCGGGAAAGCTCGCCCCCGGACGCGCTGGTGGCCAACGGCTTTGGTTCCAGCGCAGTGTTCGGAGCGAGCAGGATCTCGACTGCATCCGCGCCGTCGCGCCCATAGGGCGCCTGCGAAACCTGGACCCGAAGTTGCGCCTTCGGCATTGCTAAACCGTGCAACTCCTCGGTCACCGCCGCGCCGAACCTTTCCGCCGCTTTCTGCCGGGCCTTCGTCAACTCCACGGCGCGGCGCTGCATCTCCCGCTCGAGTTCGGCCACCTTTGCCTTGAGCTTCTCGACGGCACCTTCGGACGTATCAATCTTGGCCAGCCGCGCCTGCGCCTTGTCGCGCCACGCCACCACGCCGGCCGCATCCGGGGCATACTTGCGTGTCAACGCCTTGATTTCCTGCTGGCGCTGCAGCAGCCGCTCCAACTCCTCGGGATCAGAGGGCAGGCTGCCCGTGTAGCTGCCCAGCTCCGCCGAGACATCGGAGAGCACCCCGGCGACTTCGCCCAGCCGGGCGCCAAGATCCCGGAGGTCCTGGTCGCTCGCGGCTTCGAGCGCTTGCTGGGCCCGGCCGATCAGATCCGATGCCGGCTCCTCCTCCCCGCCGACGCCGCCGACTGCGTCCGCGCCGTCGATGGCCACAAGCGCCGTCTCCGCCGCCTCGCGCAACGCATCGACGTCCTGCAGGCGATTGATCGTGGCCACAAGCTCGTCGTCCTCGCCTGCCTGGGGCGAGACCGCGTCGATCTCTTGCAAGGCAAACTGCAAACGGTCTACCTCCTGCGCGAGTTCGAGGCGCTTTTCCGTGCGCTCCTTCAGGTCTTTCGCCGCGGCGCGCCAGTCGGTGTAGGCATCACGGTAGCGGCGAAGCTTGGCCGGGATGGCCGGGTCGAAGCGGTCGAGTGCGGCCAGCTGCTGTTCCGGTGCCATGAGCCGCAGCTGATCGTTTTGGCCGTGGATAGTGAGCAGGTGGCTGGCAAGCTCGCCAAGCGTCGCCGCTGGGACTTTCCGCCCGCCCAGGTGCGCGCTCGATCGTCCCGACGTTTTCACCGAGCGGGAGACCAAGTATTCGCCGTTTTCATCGGCATCAGCCCCCGCGGCCGTCGCGATGTCGCGGACGGCGCCCACCGCGTCCTCTGGCAGGCCCCCAGTGCTAAACGCTCCTTCCACTACTGCGCCGTCGGAGCCGGTGCGCACCCTCGAGGCGTCCGCTCGCCCACCGGTGAGCAGACGCAAGCCCGTCACCACCATTGTCTTACCTGCGCCGGTTTCGCCGGTGAGCACCGTTAACCCCGGAGACAATTCAGCCGATGCGTGGCTAATCACGCCCAGGTTGGAAATAGCGATTTCAGCGAGCAAGAAGTGCCTTCCTGTAGTTACACGCGCTTACGCGCCACGCGGGCCGCGCCACCCGGAAACCGGGAGTTGGAACTTGTCCACCAGTCTGTCGGTGAACGGCCTGTCGTCCAAGCGTACCCAGCGCACCGGACGCGTGCCGCGCGCGACTTCAACGCGGGAGCCGGCCGGAACGGTCATACGGCGTTGCCCGTCCATTACCGCTGTCGCCTGCGTTGTCTGCCGCTCGGACTCCACCGCCACGGTGGACGTCGGCGCCACCACAAGCGGCTTGGCAAACAGCGCGTGAGCGTTGTTTGGCACCACCAAGATCGCATCAAGCTGCGGCCACATGATGGGACCACCAGCGGAAAACGCGTATGCCGTGGAGCCGGTAGGCGTGGAAATAAGCACGCCGTCGCAGCCGAACGAGGATGCTGGGCGGAAATCCACCTCAAGCGTCGCATCCAGCACCCGCGAGCGGTCCGAATTTTCAATGCTGCACTCATTCAGCGCCCAGCTGCGCCCGAGCACCTCGCCTCCGTCGCCGATGACAGCTACGTCGAGCGTCATGCGGTCAACCACGCGGTAGGACCGGTCGATGACCTGACCCACGACTTTCTCCAGGCTCGAGGCTTCGCCCTCTGCCAAGAACCCGACGTGCCCCAGGTTGATGCCCAGCACCGGAATGTTTTGGGCGTGTGCGTAACTAGCAGCGCGCAAGAACGTGCCGTCGCCACCGAGCACCAACACCAACTCGCAGCCCGCGGCAGCATCGTCATCTGCCACTGCACGGGTCAACCCGCACAGCACCGGATTTGTCTCGATGGCCTCCATTTGCTCCTGTTCGAGCAACCGAACCGTGATGCCCGCGTCCTGCAGCATCTCCGCCGCGCGCGCCGCGGAATGGATGTTAGACGCCCTAAACAGGTGCGGGACCAGCAAGATCTCCCGGTGCGTCGCCTCGGCCATCTATTTTGGTCCTTCCTTGATCGCGCGGTCGACGAGCTCGGCCAACGCCGCGTCGTCGAGCTGCTGCTCGCCACCGTCTTTGACCAGCCACAAGAAGTACTCCACGTTACCGCTCGGTCCCGGCAGAGGCGATGCTGTGACCCCCCGCACGGACAAGTTCAGCGATTGCGCGTACTTCGCGACGTCCAAGGTGACCTCGGCACGCAGCGCAGACGAGCGCACCACCCCCCCGCTGCCGAGGCGATCCTTGCCCACCTCAAACTGCGGTTTGACCATGGGCAACATGTCCGCGCCATCCACCATGCACTCGACCAGGGCGGGCAGAACCAGCTTCAAGGAAATGAACGACAGGTCGCCGACCATGAGCTCGGCGGGGCCGCCCATCATCTCGGGCGTGAGGTTCCGGATGTTGGTGCGATCCAGGACACGCACCCGATCGTCGTTTTGCAGCCTCCACACCAACTGCCCGTAGCCCACGTCGACAGCCACCACCTCGTTCGCGCCCGCGCGGAGCAAGACGTCGGTGAAGCCCCCCGTCGATGCGCCGGCGTCGAGGGCTTTGCGCCCCTTCACGACTAGGCCGCCACGTTCGAACACGTCCAATGCGCCGAGCAGCTTGTGGGCTCCGCGCGAGGCCCAATCGTCCACGTCCTCGGTATTTACCTTGATGGAGGCCTCCGGCTCCACCACGGTTGCAGGCTTGGTGGCGGTGAAGCCACTGACTTGGACGCGCCCTTCCTTGATCCATGTTTGCGCTTGCTCGCGCGACCGCGCGATCTTCCTGCGAACTAGCTCGGCGTCAAGCCGGGTGCGTTTTGGTGCCACGGCGGTGCGCCCCCTTTCGTGTTCTTGGCGCAACTAATTGTCGTTCAGGGCCTCACGCAGGACGGCGTGGGCGCGTGCCAACGCGTCCGCTTCGGCTGCGAGATCAGCGGCCGGCTCAGCGAGGATGGCCGCAATTCGGTCCGACACCTCCCCGGCGGTAACACGTACCGCACGGGGATCGCGGGGAATCGGTGTGGGGGCCAAGGGGCTCACCACCACTCCGCGATTGCCGCTTCCGCCGCTGGCGACTCGGCCCGTACTTCGGCGGGTGCCTCGTTCGACTGCCACGCCACGTCGAGCGCCGTGCGCAGGGCTCCTACGCCCGTCGCACCCGGCCCTCCTCCGTCGATGACAAGCGCGGAGCCGTCAATGCGTGCGCGGAAGCCGTCCCGGGCACCTGGCCGAAGATCCTCCGCAGTCTGGAGCAACGCCCGCATGTCCTCGGCTATGTACGTGGGCCGGTGCGCCGGCGGCGCCTGAATGAGCGCGTACGGCCCAGAGACGCCAGTGAGCACGTGCAGGGTAGGCATGCCTGCGGCGACCCCGCCAGCGATATCAGTATCCAGCCTGTCCCCAACCGCAAGAGGGCGTACCCACCCGCGGTCGTGCGCTGCCTGCTTAAACATCGCTGGTTCCGGCTTGCCGGCCGCCTCAGGGGTCACGCCAGTTGCTGCTGTCACCGCCGCAACCATTGCGCCATTGCCAACCATCAAGCCGCGTTCCATTGGCAGCGACGAATCAAGGTTGGTCGCTAAGTATTTCGCCCCACGTTGCAAGCTGAGCGCGGCCTCTGAAAGCTCGCGCCACCCCGTCTCAGGGTTGTGGCCGTGAAGGACGACTTTCGGGTTGTCGTCGGCGCTGCCTGCAAGAGTGAAACCCGCGGCGACAACTAATGCACGCAGCGATTCCGCGCCGACCACGTACACCGAGTCCCCGGGCGACACGTATCGCTCCGCTAGCCGCACCGCCGCCATAGCGGAGGTCAGCACGTCGTCCTCAGAAGCCGGCAGCCCGATAGCCCGCAACATCTCCGCTACGTCGGCGGCGCTCCGTGAGGCGTTGTTGGTCACATACGCCGCGGGCACCCCGGCCGCCTGGATTGCCTCCACAGCAGAAGGGATGGCCTTTCCTCCTGACCAGACCGTCCCATCCAAATCCAGCAGCAGGCCGTCAACGTTTTTGGCGAGCTCCATAGATCTAGCCCAGCTCCGCCACTCGGTCAGCGGCATCGGTCATGCCTTCTACATCGATCTCCGCCGCGTGCTCGAACCAGCGCTTGGCCTCATCCTTCTTCCCGGTAGCAAGCAGCGCATCAGCGTACGCGTAGCTCAGTCGAGCTTGAGCAAACCCCTGAGAGTTCAAGGACGGGTTCAATCGCTGCAGCTGCGCAACCGCGGAATCGTGCTGCCCCAGATCATGCCGAGCACCCGCAAGCACAATCGCAAGCTCAATCTGACCGTCCCTGTCCAACTCGCGGGCTTCAGGGCTCCGGCCCAACTCCAGCGCCTTCTCAGGACGTCCGAGCCCACGCTCAGCGTCCGCCATCACCGCGAGCAAACCCGGCCCGCCGGAGATACGACGCGCCGCCCGCAACTCAGACAACGCTTCCTTCCATTCGCCAGCGTGGTAAGCGACGACGCCGTTGGTCTCGCGCACGACACCGACACGGCCGGCGCGATTCTTCGCGGCTCGAGCATGCCGCAGCGCAAGCTGCGGATCGTCATACAGCAGATCAGTTGCCATGAGCATATGCTTTGCGACGCGCTCCGCATTATCCTTCGACAGCACCTTCAAATCCTGCAGCACCGAAGGATCCAAATCGGAGATCTCTACGTCCTGAGGGAGATCCGGCTCGAGTTCTTTCTGCGCCATGCGATCCTCGCGGAATCCCTCGCGGCGAGGATTGGAGCGGTCGTGCCGCACGCCCCCGCGCCCCTGCCGACGATCATCGCCCTTCCCACGTCCACTATGACCACGGCCGCGGCGATCACCGCGAGCCCTGCGGCCGCCACCAGCGCCACCCTGCCGGCCGCCGCCGTTACCTCGCCCGCCACGGGCGTTCCCGCGAGAGGAGCGGTCTCGCCCTCTTCCTTCGTCCACATCTGCCATCAGGGACCTCCGTTTCCAATCCCGACCATTATAGGAAAACCCCCGTGAACAGCACAGCCACGGCCCGGTAGTCGGGCACGTTTCTCCCCCGGGTCGGGTGCGCTGTTCTTCCGTGGGTGTATCCGTACACACCCTCCAAGAAGCGCGCTTTATATCCCCGCCGGACTATACGCAACGGTCCAGATATTCCGGCCCAATGTAGAAGTTAACGACCACAGGCAATCCCGCCCGCAGCACCCCAAGTCAACAACGCGCGGTGCCAACCCCCACAACACCCCCACCCCCGCACACGCAAAAGCACCCGCCGACCACACCAGATCCCCAAACAGGAGCAACAGGTGTGGTGGCGGGTGCCACAACATATCAAGTTTTAACGCGTCGGCGGTAACCTACTCTCCCACTCCCTCCCGGGAGCAGTACCATCAGCGCGGGCGGGCTTAGCTTCCGGGTTCGGAAAGGGACCGGGCGTTTCCCCGCCGCCATCAACCACCGACACACCCACAGGGGCATGCACGACACTGACACGCAGCGAACATATGCACTTCACACTGTCAGCCAACCCACCACCACAAGCGGTGGGTGGTGTGCTGTGTCAGCGACTGCACAGTGGACGCGAGAACATTTCATCGTGTTTCATACGCGGTGTTACCTACCAACACGTCGTGTGTTGGTGTTTATCGGCTCATTAGTACCAGTCACCTCCACGCATTACTACGCTTCCAGATCCGGCCTATCAACCCAGTCGTCTCCTGGGAACCTCAAACGAAACCTCATCTCAAAACAGGCTTCCCGCTTAGATGCTTTCAGCGGTTATCCCTCCCGTACGTAGCCAACCAGCCATGCCCCTGGCGGAACAACTGGCACACTAGAGGTACGTCCGTCCCGGTCCTCTCGTACTAGGGACAGCCTTCTTCAAGTTTCAACGCGCGCGGCGGATAGAGACCGAACTGTCTCACGACGTTCTGAACCCAGCTCGCGTGCCGCTTTAATGGGCGAACAGCCCAACCCTTGGGACCTACTCCAGCCCCAGGATGCGACGAGCCGACATCGAGGTGCCAAACCATCCCGTCGATATGGACTCTTGGGGAAGATCAGCCTGTTATCCCCGGGGTACCTTTTATCCGTTGAGCGACACCACATCCACAAGTAGGTGCCGGATCACTAGTCCCGACTTTCGTCCCTGCTCGACACGTACGTCTCGCAGTCAAGCTCCCTTGTGCACTTACACTCTACCCACCTGATTGCCAACCAGGCTGAGGGAACCTTTGGGCGCCTCCGTTACATTTTGGGAGGCAACCGCCCCAGTTAAACTACCCACCAGGCACTGTCCCCAACCCAGATCATGGGCCAAGGTTAGATATCCACTACGGTCAGAGTGGTATTTCAACAACGACTCCACACACACTAGCGTGCAYGCTTCWAAGTCTCCCACCTATCCTACACAAACCGCACCGAATGCCAATACCAAGCTATAGTGAAGGTCCCGGGGTCTTTTCGTCCTGCCGCGCGAAACGAGCATCTTTACTCGTACTGCAATTTCACCGGGCCTGTGGTTGAGACAGCAGGGGAGTCGTTACGCCATTCGTGCAGGTCGGAACTTACCCGACAAGGAATTTCGCTACCTTAGGATGGTTATAGTTACCACCGCCGTTTACTGGGGCTTAAATTCTCCGCTTCGGACCAAAAAGCCCTAACAGGTCCTCTTAACCTTCCAGCACCGGGCAGGCGTCAGTCCGTATACATCAACTTAACCGTCTTCGCACGGACCTGTGTTTTTGATAAACAGTCGCTCCCCTCTCTTCTCTGCGACCCACACCAGCTACCACACGAAACATGCTTGACCAGCATGGGTCCCCCTTCTCCCGAAGTTACGGGGGCATTTTGCCGAGTTCCTTAACCACAGTTCACCCGCTCGCCTTAGTATTTTCTACCTGACCACCTGTGTCGGTTATGGGTACGGGCCGTACACACACATCGCTAGAGGCTTTTCTCGGCAGTACAGGATCACCAACATCACCCACMMAAGGGCTACGCATCACGCCTCACACAMAWGACAACCGGATTTGACCAATGTTGTCGTGCCACACGCTTGCACCGCAATCCAATAAGCGGCTCGGCTACCTCACTGCGTCACCCCATCACTGACCTACAACGGATCAGGCCCCACGCATCACCACCAACCAACCACTCAAAGAGTGATCAACGTCAGCAGATCAGGGTGGTTAGTATCACCGCTTCGATACTGGGCGCGCATATACGGGTACGGGAATATCAACCCGTTAACCATCGACTACGCCTGTCGGCCTCGCCTTAGGACCCGACTCACCCTGGGAAGACGAACTTGACCCAGGAACCCTTAGTCATCCGGCGGGCAAGATTCTCACTTGCCATTCGTTACTCATGCCTGCATTCTCACTCGCATGCAGTCCACCGCTCCTTACAGTACGGCTTCACCCCACACACGACGCTCCCCTACCCAAGCCAAAAAGGCTTGCCGCGGCTTCGGCGGTGTGCTTGAGCCCCACTACATTGTCGGCGCGAAACCACTCGACCAGTGAGCTATTACGCACTCTTTCAAGGATGGCTGCTTCTAAGCCAACCTCCTGGCTGTCTTCGCGATCCCACATCCTTTTCCACTTAGCACACCCTTAGGGGCCTTAACCGGCGATCTGGGCTGTTTCCCTCTCGACTATGAAGCTTATCCCCCACAGTCTCACTGCAATGCACCACTTCACCGGCATTCGGAGTTTGGCTGACGTCGCTAAGATGATAGTCCCGCTCAACCAACCAGTAGCTCTACCTCCGGCAAGCTCACATCACGCTGCACCTAAATGCATTTCGGGGAGAACCAGCTATCACGGAGTTTGATTGGCCTTTCACCCCTACCCACAGCTCATCCCCTCAGTTTTCAACCTAAGTGGGTTCGCGCCTCCACAACCTCTTACAGCTGCTTCACACTGGCCATGGGTAGATCACCCCGCTTCGGGTCCAGGACATGCCACTAAAAACACCCTATTCGGATTCGCTTTCGCTACGACTACCCCACAAACGGGTTAACCTCGCGACATGCCGCTGACTCGCAGGCTCATTCTTCAAAAGGCACGCCATCACACACWWAACGGTGCTCTGACGGATTGTAAGCGCATGGTTTCAGGAACTCTTTCACTCCCCTCCCGGGGTACTTTTCACCATTCCCTCACGGTACTTAAATCCACTATCGGTCACACTGAGTATTTAGGCTTACCGGGTGGTCCCGGCAGATTCACAGCAGATTCCACGAGCCCGCTGCTACTCGGGGACATGCACCACACAACCACACATGCCTTCACGTACGGGACTCATCACCCTCTCCGGCGCACCATCCCAGATGCTTCCACTGACACGCGCGAATCATGCCTGCAGGTGGCAGCCTGCACACGCACACACCCCACAACACCGCACACGCAACCCCTGCCAGGTCTYACACGCACACGGTTTAGCCTCATCCGCTATCGCTCGCCACTACACACGGAATCACAAATTGTTTTCTTCTCCTACGGGTACTGAGATGTTTCACTTCCCCGCGTCAACCCCCACACAGACTATGAATTCACCTGCGGGTAACACCACACAACCGGTGCTGGGTTTCCCCATTCGGACATCCTCGGATCAACGCTTTGTTGGCAACTCCCCGAGGCATAACGCAGCCTCACACGTCCTTCATCGGCTCAGCATGCCAAGGCATCCACCATACGCCCGTAACAAAACACACGGACACACAAACAATCAAGGTAAATAACACCAAAACACAAAAAAGAAAGATACTCGCGTCCACTATACAGTTCTCACACAACACAACCCCCACACAAACCAGCAAACAACCGCCGCCRGCYCACRMMARGGGCCCAACAAGGACACACAAACCTGTGCTGCCCCAGACACCCAACAGTGCACCAATGCTTACAAACCTTCTGTCACGCAACAGGTGCGCATCACCCACCCACAGCACCACACAGCAMACAACCCACCARTAAGCAGTACGCCACCTGACCATCCAGATCAAGCAACCAACCACCACTAGGTGTGCGTCCACCCGGCACAACATATTTCATGGCAGTCGCACACTCGGCGACATCAACCACACAAAAAAGCCCACAACTGTGAGCCASAAAAAAACTCCTTAGAAAGGAGGTGATCCAGCCGCACCTTCCGGTACGGCTACCTTGTTACGACTTCGTCCCAATCGCCGATCCCACCTTCGACAGCTCCCATGACAGGCCACTGGCTTCGGGTGTTACCAACTTTCATGACGTGACGGGCGGTGTGTACAAGGCCCGGGAACGTATTCACCGCAGCGTTGCTGATCTGCGATTACTAGCGACTCCGACTTCATGGGGTCGAGTTGCAGACCCCAATCCGAACTACGACCGGCTTTACAGCGATTCGCTCACCCTCACAGGCTCGCATGCGCGTTGTACCGACCATTGTAGCATGTGTGAAGCCCTGGACATAAGGGGCATGATGATTTGACGTCATCCCCACCTTCCTCCGAGTTAACCCCGGCAGTCTCTCACGAGTCCCCACCATAACGTGCTGGCAACATAAGACAAGGGTTGCGCTCGTTGCGGGACTTAACCCAACATCTCACGACACGAGCTGACGACAACCATGCACCACCTGTACACCAACCACAAAGGGAAACCGTATCTCTACGACGATCTGGTGTATGTCAAGCCCAGGTAAGGTTCTTCGCGTTGCATCGAATTAATCCACATGCTCCGCCGCTTGTGCGGGCCCCCGTCAATTCCTTTGAGTTTTAGCCTTGCGGCCGTACTCCCCAGGCGGGGCGCTTAATGCGTTAGCTACGGCACGAACCCCGTGGAAGGGACTCACACCTAGCGCCCACCGTTTACGGCATGGACTACCAGGGTATCTAATCCTGTTCGCTACCCATGCTTTCGCTCCTCAGCGTCAGTTACTGCCCAGAGACCTGCCTTCGCCATCGGTGTTCCTCCTGATATCTGCGCATTCCACCGCTACACCAGGAATTCCAGTCTCCCCTACAGCACTCAAGTTATGCCCGTATCGCCTGCAGTCCCGCAGTTAAGCTGCGGGCTTACACAAACGACGCGACAAACCACCTACGAGCTCTTTACGCCCAGTAATTCCGGACAACGCTCGCACCCTACGTATTACCGCGGCTGCTGGCACGTAGTTAGCCGGTGCTTCTTCTCCAGGTACCGTCACAAAAACGCTTCGTCCCTAGCGAAAGGAGTTTACAACCCGAAGGCCGTCATCCCCCACGCGGCGTCGCTGCATCAGGCTTGCGCCCATTGTGCAATATTCCCCACTGCTGCCTCCCGTAGGAGTCTGGGCCGTATCTCAGTCCCAATGTGGCCGTACACCCTCTCAGGCCGGCTACCCGTCGACGCCTTGGTAGGCCATTACCCCACCAACAAGCTGATAGGCCGCGAGCTCATCCCACACCGAAAAAACTTTCCACCACGGGTCTGCGGACTTCCTGTGAACCACACTGGTGGCCGTTGTGTTGTTGGCTAGGTGGTTTTGGCTATGTTTCGTTGTTTAGCCAGGGTTGTGTATTGCCCGTCTGGTCCGGTGGTGAGTCTGTCAAAGACGAACCAGTCCAGATAATCGTCAAGATACTTCATAAACTCCTCGGTTGTGTGCTTTTCGGGGCGAATTCCACTGGCGTGAAGTTCGCGCTTGATGGTGCCGAAGAACCCTTCTACTCGGGCGTTGTCGCCGCTGTTGCCGAGCCGGGATAGGGACGGCACCATCAACCAGGCGTTATCGCACGGGTTCTCGTCTGTGCAATGTGTGCATTGTTGCTTGTCGTGACTGATATCAGTCAGTCGGTCAACCCAATCGATGTGGCGGTAGTGCCAGCCACGGTCGGTGTGCAGTTCGGGGCGTTGGCCTGGTTGTATTTGCTCGAGCCCAGCTTCAAGCATCGTGTTGGTCAGCAACGCCGCTGGTCGCGTTGCGCAGGTATACGCGATGGGCATGTTGTCGTGGAAGTCGATCAGCGGGCTAAAAAAGACTTTGCCGTCAGCGCATTGAAACTCGGTGATGTCGGTGCCGAGTCTTTGGTTTGGCGCATCGGCATAGAAATCGTGTACCAGATCCTTCCTGCCCGCCTGCCTGCGACGATCCGCCTGCGAACGATATCTTTGCGAAACGTGGGTGCCATTTTTGGTGACAGTGTCGATGTCTCCAACCAGACATCGATTTGCTGGGCGATGCGCAGTTTCGCCCTTGTACGAGCTGTAGCGCTTCGTGCGTTTCATCTTCGGCTGCAGGTGTTCTTCGCGCATGATCGTACGAATCGATTTTTCCCCCAGCGACAGACCGTTCGCTTTGCACACTTCACTCACGCGGCGGTAGCCGTAGACCATGCGGTTGCCCTCACAGGCGGCGGTAACCATTGCCTTGGCCTGGCCTTTTCGGTCGACTAGAGGGTGTTTTAACCGCCTGCATGCCGACTTGTAGGTGTTGTATTTCAATCCGTAGTAGGCGCAGCAACGCGTTACTTGGTATCCGACGTCCCGGAGTCGTCTGACAGCCGTAGCGACGACCACGCTATCGAGCGTCTCCGGGTTTGCGCTTTTCCCTCAGATTCCATCACCGCCTCAAACAGCGCTTTATCCGCCAGACGCATAAACCGCTCTTGACGCAACAGGTCTTTGAGGGTCTCAACGTCATCCGGCAACGCTGCCTCATCAAACGGAGCTGTTGGCTGCTCATGGTTGCGTGAATGTGCACTCTCACCGCGCGGGGCGCGTTGTGATTGACGTTGTGTTTCGGCCTTCTTGCGCTTGCGTTTTTGGGCTTCGTGGTGTTCTTTCACACGCGCCAGTGTCGCCTGTTCTATCTTCTGCGGTGTCATCCCACGCCGCGAACCCGCATCCGGAGCGAACTTGTGCGTCCACGCCGCCACGGAACTCGCAGCGACCCGAAAACGCCATCCAATCTCGCGGGTGGATGCCGACGTTGTCACATTCGCCCGGACGACCTCAGCAATCAACTCGGCAGAACGCCAACCTTTATCGACCCCGCTGCCATGACGGGCGTTGCGTGCCCATCCCGAAATTGAAGCGGTAGAAGGAACAGACCTACATTCCTCCCGAATCAACTGCGCACGAACCTGCGAAGCAGCAAGCCCCTGCCCCGAAAGCTCAACGGCACGCTGCCGTACCTCCGGCGGATAACTCATCCTCGAACTCCGATCCCGACGACCGATGGTTCACAGGAAGTCCGCACAGCCCCACAACATCCAAGAAGTGGTCCTATCCAGTATTAGACCCAGTTTCCCAGGCTTATCCCGAAGTGCAGGGCAGATCACCCACGTGTTACTCACCCGTTCGCCACTCGAGTACCCAAGCAAGCTTGGGCCTTTCCGTTCGACTTGCATGTGTTAAGCACGCCGCCAGCGTTCATCCTGAGCCAGGATCAAACTCTCCACAAAAGTTTCAGCAAGAAACAAGGCCGTGAAAAGCCCGAAACCCAACCAAAAACAAACCACCCAACACCACCACACCAAAAAAGCAGCGATGCTGAACTGGCACAAAAATTCCAAAAATTACAAGGTTCAACAACAACCGGCCCTAACCCGACGGGGCAAAACAAGGGCCGATCACAAATACGCGAGTGAAAAGCATGTCAACCACACCCCAACACGCACTGAACCAAACAGATGACGCGATTAGTTATTGGAATTCAACCACGCCACCACCGGCACACACCCAACAAAGCAGGCATCCACCACACAGTGCACAAAACAGGGCAGGTGACACACACCCACGCAACAAAAGTACATTGGCACACTATCGAGTTCTCAAACAACACCAGCACACCCACCAACCAGACCAACACAGCCCAGCCAGTCAAGCAGCCTCGCTACAAGCTACACACAACATAAACCAGAAGTCAAACTCGCGTTCAACCACCGTTTACCCCGCGGTAACCTTATGTAGTTTAACCATTCCCCCTGACCAACCGCTCGGGCCGCTCAGAAGCAACGGATGGATATATAACCACGAACCCTAAACCAACACAAACACCCAGGCAGAACACGGTTTCTGCCTGGGTGTAATCCGGGTTGTTGGCGCCGTTATACGCGTTTTGCCCCGGCGAAGTTCTTCTTGCCTCGCCGCAGGACCAGCCACGCACCGTGGAGGTAATCGCTCTCCGCCGGGGACCACGCCTCGTCTTCGATGCGCACGTTGTTCACGTAGGCGCCACCTTCCTTGATGGAGCGGCGGGCTGCGCCCTTCGAATCCGCGAGTCCAGCACCTACGAGCAGATCGACGATGGTCGTCTCTTCAGCAGACGCAAACTCAAACACGTCAGTCTCAGAGAGCGACGCGGAAAGCGTGGCTTCATCGAGATCCGCGAGTTCCGCACGGCCGAACAGTGCCTGGGAAGCAAGTTCTACGGCCTCACGGGCTTCCACGCCGTGGACCAGATCGGTCATTTCCTGCGCCAGGCGACGCTGGGCCTCGCGCTTAAACGGACGTTCCTCAACCTCCACCTCGAGGCGCGCGAGTTCCTCCTGGTCCAGGAAGGTAAACCACCGCAGGTAGCGGATCACATCCGCGTCGGCAGTGTTGACGAAGTATTGGTACCAGGTGTACGGGCTGGTCATTTCCGGGTCGAGCCACAGCGACCCGCCACCGGTGGATTTTCCGAACTTCTTGCCGTCGGCGTCGGTCACTAGGGGCACGGTCAGCGCGTGGGTCTGCGCGCCATCGATGCGGCGGTTTAGGTCCACACCAGCGACGAGGTTGCCCCACTGATCCCCGCCACCGATTTGGAGGATGCAGTCGTGCTCGCGGCGGAGCTGCACGAAGTCGTTCGCCTGCAGCAGCATGTACGAAAACTCCGTGTAGGAAATGCCGTCGTTTTCGAGGCGGCGCTTTACCGTCTCGCGGCCGAGCATGGTGGACAAGGAAAAGTGCTTGCCGATGTCTCGGAGAAACTCGATCGCGCCGAGTTTGCTCGTCCAGTCGTTGTTGTTGACCAACTTCGCGGCATTGTCGCCGTCGAAGTGGACAAACCGCTGGAGCTGGCCGGATATCCTCTCCGCCCAGTCTTTCACCGTGTCCTCGGAGTTCATGGAGCGCTCCCCCACCTCGCGCGGGTCGCCGATCATGCCGGTCGCACCGCCGGCCAGCACAATCGGGGTGTGACCAGCTTCTTGGAAGCGGCGCAGCATGAGGAGCGGGACGAGGTGGCCAGCGTGCAGCGACGGACCGGTCGGGTCGAAGCCGCAGTACAGCGTGATCGGGTGTTCTGTTGCTTCGCGCAAATTGTCCAGATCGGTGGACTGGTTGATCAGCCCCCGCCAGGTCAACTCGTCAATGATGTTGGTGGAAGTCATTGTCGCTTTCTTCGTCGTCTACTTCGCCGGGGTGTAGGGCTCTGCTTCGTCGATGAGCAGGACGGGTATGCCGTCATCTACGCGATAGGCGATGCCGAGGCGCTCGTTCACAAGCAGTTGCCGCTCCTGGTCATATTCCAGCGAGCCCTTGTCCTTGGGGCACGCAAGGATTTGGAGAAGCTTCGGATCCAGACTCATGGTTGTGCATCGTACCCGCAGCTGCCGCGAGTGCGGTCAACGTGCCTGGACGTGCCCTGCAGCACCCTATTGCGGACGAACCGGCGTGGTCGCCCACTGCCGCGCCGCCGTGTTCGCCGCACGCACCCGCTCGCGCTGCTCTTCCACGCGCGGCTTCGCCGTGCCTCCGCGCGTATCGCGCGAAGCCACTGCGCCGTCGACAGTGAGCACCTCGCGTACTTCAGGCCGCAGACGCTCGTCCACGCTCGCCAGCTCTTCGTCGGTGAGATCCACCAGGTCCACGCCACGGGCTTCCGCAATGCGCACGCACGCGCCCGAGGCTTCGTGGGCCTCCCGGAACGGCACCCCCTGGCGAACCATCCATTCGGCAAGGTCCGTCGCCAGCGTGAAGCCGGCCGGGGCAAGCTCGCGCATGCGTTCCTCGTGGAAGACCAAGGTGGAGACCAGGCCGGTGAACGCTGGGAGGAGGATGGAGAGCTGGGTGACAGAATCCACCAGCGGCTCCTTGTCCTCCTGCAGGTCGCGGTTGTACGCGAGAGGCATTGCCTTAAGCGTGGCCAGCAAA
Source organism: Corynebacterium ureicelerivorans (assembly GCF_000747315.1). NCBI lineage: Bacteria > Bacillati > Actinomycetota > Actinomycetes > Mycobacteriales > Corynebacteriaceae > Corynebacterium > Corynebacterium ureicelerivorans. The sequence continues at coordinate 1,119,163 of NZ_CP009215.1, read as the reverse complement.
CCCGCGAGGTTTCCAATCAGGCGGCCAGCCTTGCCGCGGGCGAGCTCCGGCACATCCGGGTTCTTCTTCTGCGGCATGATGGAGGACCCGGTTGACCACGCGTCGTGGAGAGTGACGTAGCGGAACTCGGGAGTGGACCACGCGATGATCTCCTCCGCAAAGCGGGACACGTCGATGGCGATCTGAGCCAATACATAGGCGGCTTCGGCCGCGAAATCGCGCGACGCGGTGCCGTCGAGCGAGTTGTCCGTGGCGGAGTCGAACCCCAGCTCCTCTGCGATGGCCTCTGGGTCCAGGTGGAGCGACGAGCCGGCGAGTGCCCCGGAACCGTACGGCGAAACCGCCAAGCGCTTGTCTGCGTCCTGGATGCGCTCAAGGTCGCGCAACAGCGGCTGCGCGTGTGCGAGTAAGGAGTGCGCCAGCAGGATAGGCTGCGCTGCCTGGAAGTGGGTCTTGCCCGGCATGATCGCGTCAGGGTGGGCCTCTGCTTGCTCCGCAATCGCGTCCACCAGGTCGCACACATCTTGCGCGACGCCGCGGAGGGCATCGCGCAGCCACATGCGGAACATGGCTGCGACCTGGTCGTTGCGGGAGCGGCCGGCGCGGAGCCTGCCGCCGACCTCGGGGCCGACACGCTCGATCAGGCCGCGCTCCATAGCGCCATGGACATCCTCGTCCGTCGGCAGCGGGCCGAATGAGCCGTCAGCCACGTCGCGGCCGAGCTGGTCAAGGCCGTCGAGCATGACCGTCAGGTCGTCGTCGCTAAGCAACCCAGCCCGATGCAGCACCTTGGCATGCGCCTTTGATGCGAGGACGTCGTACGGCGCGAGCACCCAGTCGAAGTGGGTTGACACGGAAAGCGCGAACATCGCCTCAGACGGGCCGCCGGAGAAACGGCCGCCCCACAGGGCACCTTCGTTGGTCTTGTGCTGTTGCATCGGCCCGACCTACTTGTCCTGGGAGGTGCCAGCCTCGCGGTCGCGCTTGTTGGCAATCTGCGAGGACAGGCCGTGCAGGCGCACGAAGCCCTTTGCCAGCGTCTGGTCGAAGGAGTCGCCCGTGTCGTAGGTGGCCAGGTTGAAGTCGTACAGCGAGTGGTTGGAACGACGGCCGTTCACGGTCGCGGTGCCTGCGTGCAGCACCATGCGGATGTCGCCGGTGACGTGCTCCTGGGTGGACTCGATGAACGCGTCGAGGGAGCGCTTCAAGGGGCCGAACCAGAGGCCGTCGTAGACTTCCTCGGACCAGCGGGCGTCGATGAGGCGCTTGTAGCGCGCCAGCTCGCGCTCGACGGTGACGTCCTCCAGCGCCTTGTGCGCGGTGATCAGCGCGACGGCGCCGGGGGCCTCGTACACCTCGCGGGACTTAATGCCCACCAGGCGGTCCTCCACCATGTCCAGGCGGCCGATGCCCTGGGCGCCGGCGCGGCGGTTCATCTCCTCGATCGCTTCGAGGACGGTCACCTTGCGGCCGTCGATGGCTACCGGCTTGCCGGCCTCGAAGGAGATGATGACCTCGTCAGGAGCGTTGCCCAGTGCCGGGTCCTCGGTGTAGGCGTACAAGTCCTTCGTCGGCGGGTTCCACAGATCCTCCAGGAAGCCGGTCTCGACAGCGCGGCCCCAAACGTTCTGGTCGATGGAGAACGGGGATGCCGCGGACTGCTCGATGGGCAGGTCCTTGCCCTCGGCGTACTCGATGGCCTTGTCGCGGGTCCAGGCGTAGTCGCGGGCCGGTGCGATGATCTCCAGATCCGGATCCTGGTTGAGGAAGCCGACTTCGAAGCGGACCTGGTCGTTGCCCTTGCCGGTGCAGCCGTGGGCGACGTGGGTGCCGCCGTACTTGTGGCCGGCCTCCACCAAGTGCTTCACAATCAACGGGCGCGAAATAGCCGAGACCAGCGGGTACTCACCCTGGTACATGCCGTTGGCCTTGATGGTGGGCAGGCAGTACTCTTCGGCGAACTCGTCCTTGGCGTCCACCACGATGGACTCGACAGCGCCGCAGTCGAGAGCACGCTGGCGGACGGACTCCATGTCCTCGCCGCCCTGGCCCAAGTCAAGCGACACTGCGATAACTTCGCCCCCAGTCATCTCACCGAGGTAAGGAATGGCCACGGAGGTGTCCAGGCCGCCCGAGTACGCGAGCACGACACGGTTAGTCATGTTGAAAATTCTCCTTCAGATCAGAAACTTTGTGGTGTAGCGGCGCTTAGTCGCCGAGCGACTCCTGCAGCCCGAAGAGCTGATGCGCGAGATTCTTGCCAGTGAGCGGTTCTCGTGCCAGCACGAAGACCGTGTCATCGCCGGCGATGGAGCCCACCACCTGTTCGAGGCCCACGCGGTCAATGTAGCTGGCCAGGTATTGGGCGGCCCCCGGCGGGGTTCGCACGACAGCGATGTGCCCCGAATAATCGACGGAGACAACCAGCTCTTCAATCATCCGGCGCAGCTTTTCACGCGGGCCGGAGTGCGCGGCCTCCAGCGACTCCGCCTCGGAACCGACGGTGTAATAGGCACGGCCGCCAGCGCGGGGCCGCACCTTCTTGGCGCCCAGCTCGTCCAAGTCCCGCGACAGCGTGGCTTGCGTAATGTCGATGCCCTCGTCCAGCAGCAACTCCGACAGCTGCACCTGCGACGACACCCGGGTCGTCTCAAGCAGCTCGAGGATCCTTGCCTGCCGCGCAGTGCGGGATACGGGTTGGGTCATGCTTGGTGCTCCAAAAGCCAGGCCAGCAACGCTTTTTGGGCGTGCAGGCGGTTTTCCGCCTCATCGAAGACTCGCGACTGCGGCCCGTCGATGACATCCGCCGCCACTTCGCTCCCGCGGTACGCGGGAAGGCAATGCAAGAATATGGCATCCCCCGCCGCGCGGGACATCAGGTCCGCATCCACCTGATACGGCAGAAACGGGGTGCGGCGGTCCTTCCCGTCGCCCTCCATGCCCATGGAGACCCACGTATCCGTGATCACCACGTTTGCGCCTTCTACGGCTGCAATGTCGGACGTGACCGTGACGGTTGCCCCGGTTTCTTTGGCGCGACGCTGCGCCCGCTCGACGAACTCCTGGCGCGGGTGGAACCCTTCCGGCGCGATGACCGAGATGTCCACACCTGCGGTGGCAAAACCGATGAGGTAGGAGTTGGCCATGTTGTTGTCCCCGTCGCCCAAGTAGACGGCCTTCAGCCCGTGAAGTCCCGCGGGCCCCTCCTCCGGGCAGAAGTTCTCCACCACTGTTTGCAGGTCCGCCAGAATTTGGCACGGGTGCAGGTCGTCGGTAAGCGCGTTGACGATGGGGACAGTGGCCGTCTCCGCCATGTCCAGCAAGTTCTGGTGGGCATAGGTGCGCCACACGATCGCTTCGACGAAGCGGGACAGCACCGCGCCAGTGTCCTGGTAGCTTTCCTTCGCCCCCATCTGGGAGTTTCCGGTCTCGGTCACAATCGCGTGCCCGCCGAGCTGCGCAATGCCTGCGTCGAACGAGAAGCGGGTGCGAGTGGAAGTCTTGTCAAAAAGCACGGCGACCGACTTGGGCCCCTCGAGCGGCCGGCGTGCAAACGGCTCTCGCTTCATCTCGGCGGCCAGCGCGAGGACCTCGGCTTGTTCGGACGGCGTCAGATCGTCGTCCGCGAGAAAATGTCGGACCATGGGTTAGCTCCTTTCCTTTGCGTCTGCGATTGCCTCGGCGAGGCGTTCAACGGCGAGACGGATTTCGTCGTCGCTGATGACCAGCGGCGGGGTGAGGCGGATGACGTCGTCGGCCGGGGCGTCGACAATTAGGCCGTGTGCGAGACCATGCTTGACGACGAGCTTCGCCATCGGCGCGTCCAGAACGAGCCCCAGCATCAGCCCGCGCCCGCGGACCTCTTCCACGCCGGGCAGACGCGACGCTTCGTCGATAAGCACCTGCCCTTTCCGGCGCACCTCGGCGAGGAAATCCTCGTCGACGGTGCGAAGCACGGCCCCAGCCGCAGCGCAGGACACCGGGTTGCCACCGAAGGTGGTGCCGTGGCTGCCCGGGGTAAACAGGTTGGCCGCCTTGCCGCGGGCGATCGTGGCGCCGATGGGCAGCCCGCCGCCGAGCCCCTTTGCCATGGTGATGACATCCGGGAGGATCCCCTCGTGCTGAAAGGCGAAGAAGTCGCCGGTGCGGCCTACTCCGGTTTGGACCTCGTCGACGACAAGGAGGATGCCGTGGGTGTCGCAGAGCGCTCGCACGGCGTGGAGAAAGCCCTCAGGCGCGGGGATGACCCCAGTTTCGCCCTGGATCGGCTCGAGGACAATTGCCGCGGTGTTCCCGGGGTCCTGTTGCACGAGGTCTTCCAGGGCGCGGATGTCGCCGTAGGGGTAGAACTCCACGCCCGCGGGTAGCGGCACGAACGGCGCTTGCTTGTCAGGCTGGCCGGTCAGCGCCAGCGAGCCCATGGTGCGCCCGTGAAAGCCGCGCTCGGCGGCCAGGATGCGCCGACGGCCGGTCAGCCGCGCGAGCTTGAACGCTGCCTCGTTGGCTTCGGCACCCGAATTGGAGAAGAACACGCGGGCCGTGTCGTCGCCGACCCGTGCGCGCAGCGCTTCTGCCACCTCGACCACCGGCCGGGAGCCGAAGAGGTTAGACACGTGGCCGAGCGTCGCCACCTGCGAGCTCACCGCCTCGACAACGGCGGGATGAGCGTGGCCGAGTGCGTTCACGGCGATCCCGGCGAGCATGTCGATGTACTCGGCGCCCTCGGCATCGGTGACGGTCGCCCCAGAGCCGGAGACCAGCTCCACCGGCGGCGCCGGATAGGTGTCTAACAGCGCGCCAGACCAGCGCGATGCGAAGTCACTCATGCGTCGTCCTTTCTAAAGATGATCCCGTCCGGGTAGTGGCTACGGTCGTAATCGTCCGGCAGCACCATCGTGCCCACGCCACCCATGGTGAGCAGCTCCAGCAGCACCGAGTGGGCGACGCGGCCGTCGATGACGTGCGCGGCCTTCACCCCGCCCTGCACCGCAGTCAGGCACGCCTCCATTTTGGGGATCATGCCGGTGGCGAGGCCAGGCAGCATCCGCTCCAGCTCCGCCGCCTCGATCTTGGACAGCAGCGAATCCTTGTTTGGCCAGTCCGTGTACAGGCCTTCCACGTTGGTGAGCACGACAAGGCGCTCTGCGCCGATAGCGGCCGCTAGTGCACCCGCAGCCTCGTCGGCGTTGATGTTAAACACCTCGCCGTCGTCGCCCGGGGCGATGCCAGAGACCACCGGAATCCGGCCTGCCTCGATAATGTCCATCACCGCGGCAGGGTTAACGTCCGTGATCGTGCCCACCAGCCCGATGTCCTGGATCCGGCCGTCCACCTCCACAGTGCGCCGCTTCGCCGTGAACAGGCCAGCGTCCTCACCCGAGGTGCCCACCGCGTACGGCCCGTGCGAGTTGATTTTGCCCAGCAGGTCCCGGCCCACCTGGCCGAAGAGCACCATGCGCACAACATCCAGGATCTCAGGGGTAGTCACCCTAAACCCGCCGACGAACTCCCCGCCGTCCAAGCCCAGGCGGGCCAGCATCTGGCTGATCTGGGGCCCGCCGCCGTGGACCACGACCGGCTTCGCCCCCACCGTGCGTAAGAACACCATGTCCGCCGCGAAAGCATTCTTCAATTCATCGTCGATCATGGCGTTGCCGCCGTACTTGACCACGACAATCTTGTCCCGGTAGTGCTGCAGCCACGGCAGCGCCTCGGCCAGCACGGTGGCTCGCTGCTCGTTGCTCAAATGCGGCATCATCTCACCCACCTCCTAACTGGTGTACGCCGAGTTGATCTCGACGTACGCGTGCGACAGGTCGGTGGTGCGCACGGTCGCCCGACCTTCTCCGCCCGTGCCCAGGTCCACCACGACCGCAATGTCCGCGCCGCTGAGATCGACCTCCCGCGCGCCGGGTGCGCCGGTTGAGTGTTCGCACACCGTCTGCCCGTTGAACGTCACCGAGATGTGCTCTGCGTCCATCTCGGCCTCCGCCATGCCGACGGCCGCGAGCACCCTGCCCCAGTTCGGGTCGGATCCGAACATCGCGGTCTTGACCAAATTGTCTCGCCCGATCGTGCGCGCGGCATGCAGCGCCTGTGCGTCATCCGCCGCCCCCGTGACGGTGATTGTGACGCGCTTGGTCACACCCTCAGCGTCGGACTGCATCTTTGCGGCGAGTTGGGCGCATGCCTCCAGCACCGCCGCATCCAATTCCTGCTGCGTCGGGGTGACCCCGCTAGCGCCGCTGGCCATCGCGATCACGGTGTCGTTGGTCGACGTCGAGCCGTCGATGTCCAGGGTGTCGAACGTGGCCGCGCACCCTCGTTCCAGCGCCGCCTGCAGCGCGTCGGGCGTCACCTTCGCGTCGGTGGTCAGACACACGAGCATCGTGGCGAGCGACGGCGCCATCATGCCGGCCCCCTTCCCCATGCCACCTAATGTCCAGCCATCGCCCTTGACTACCACTTCCTTCGCCACAGTATCGGTGGTCATGATCGCGGTCGCGGCGTCCCCGCCGTTGTCGCCAAGCTGCTTGACGACGGCCGCGATTCCGCTCTCCACCTTGTCCATGGGGAGCACGTCGCCGATGATGCCGGTCGAGCACACGGCCACACGCGACGGCTCGGTCCCGACGCCGTTCGCGGTAAGGCGCTGCATCGTCCGCGCGTCGTCGAGGCCCTGCTGGCCCGTGCACGCGTTGGCGTTGCCGGAGTTCAAAACGACGGCTTGCAGCTGCCCGCCTGCGACCGTCTCGCGGCTCACCTTCACGGGTGCGGCACACACCTTGTTGCGGGTGAACACGCCCGCGGCGGTGAAGTCGGGGCCTTCGTTTACTACGACAGCGAGATCGGGGTTGCCCGACGGTTTGATGCCTGCGCGGGCCGCGGCAGCGACGAATCCTTCGGGTGCAGTGACACCGGTAGTGCTCATGCTGGGTGGTCCTTTCAATAAGGGAAGGCAGGAAAATGGTGCGATGCGGGTGGCGGTTACGGAGCCACCGCTGCTCGCGACAAACCTGCGCACTCGTCCAGCCCCAGGGCAAGGTTCATGCACTGCACCGCCGCTCCCCCTGTCCCTTTGGTTAAGTTGTCGATGGCGCTGGTGGCGACGACCTTTCGCGCCTGCACATCAACCTCCACCTGCAGGTGGCACATATTCGAGCCGACCACGTGCTGCGTCTGTGGCTGTTGCCCCTCCGGGAGCAAGTGGACGAACGCCTCGTCCGCGTACGCGGCCTCGTAGGCCTCCCGCACCGCGGCAGGGTCCGCGTGCGGCGCCAGCGGCGCGGTTACCGTGGTGAGGATGCCCCGCGGCAACGGCGCCAAGATCGGCGTGAAGGTGACCGCGACCGGCGCCTGGGCGACCTCTTGCAGGTTTTGCGCGATCTCCGGCGTGTGCCGGTGCGCGCCGGCAACGCTGTAGGCCTTCAGCGATCCCATCGTTTCCGCCCCGAGCATGTCCACCTTGGCCTTCTTGCCAGCCCCAGACACCCCGGTAACGGCAATAACGGTCAGATCAGGCACAACCACGCCGGCTTGCACCGCGGGCCAACCCGCAAGCGTCGCACCGGTGGGAAAGCACCCCGGGACGGCAATGCGGCTCGACGCCGCAATGTCTTCGCGGTGACCGGGCAGCTCAGGCAGCCCGTAGGGCCAGGATCCGGCATGGTCGGAACCGTAGTAGCGCCGCCACGCCTCACCGTCGCGCAAGCGGAAATCCGCGGCGCAGTCGATGACAGTCACCCCCTTGCCCAGCGCCGCGCCGATCTCGGCTGAGTGCCCGTGAGGCAGCCCCAGGAAAACGACATCGTGGCCCTCAAGCACCTCGACCGAGGTGGGCTCGATAACGCGGTCTGCTAGTTCCGTCAGGTGCGGCATGAGCTCGCCTACCGTCTGGCCGGCGTTGGACGCCCCGGTCAGTGCACCGATGCGCAGCCACCCGGCCAGGTAGGCCGGGTGGCCCAGCAGCAGGCGGAGAATCTCGCCGCCCGCGTACCCGGTGGCCCCCGCAACTGCTACCTTCATTACCTTGCCGTCTGACATACCGGCGAGTGTAGCAGTTATGCACTCTACTGGAAGTTATTCATGCTGTGAGTTTCGTGGCAACCTTATCCGCGCATTTCGGCGCCGAATCGTTCCTTGGCCAACTCCGCGGCATGCAGCCGTGCCTCGGACGCCTCCTCTTCCGTCAGCGTGCGGTCCGGGGCGCGGAAAGCAAGGCCGAAGGCGAGCGATTTCTTCCCCTCCCCGAGGGACGCGGAACGGTAGACGTCGAAAAGCGTCACTGCCTCGACGAGCTCTCCCGCACCCTCCTGCACTGCGCGGCGCACGTCCTCGGCAGCCACGGCCTCGTCGACCACGAGAGCGATGTCCTGATTCAGAAGTGGGAAGGCGGACAACCGCGGTGCGGGCAGACGCTCTGCGAGCGGGATAGCGCTGAGATCGATCTCCATCGCGCAGGTGCGCGCCGGCAGACCGAGCTTTTCCAGAACTTGCGGGTGCAGCTCGCCCGCGTGGCCAACCACAGCGCCATCAACCGTCAGCGCAGCGCAGCGACCTGGGTGCCAGGGCAGGTAGTCCGCCGCCTCCACCTCCAGGTCCACGCCACACGCGCGGGCGACTACCTGGGCGGCCTCGATGGCGTCGGACCACTCGTAGGCGCGCCCCTCGCCCCACGGGCCCGCGAGCTGCGTGTTCCCGCACGCCACGGTCGCGGCGTGCAGGTGCTGTTCGGGCAGGGACTCGATGAGTTCCGCGATGACGTCGTCTGCGGGACGCTCGGCGACGTCAGGCAACGGGGAGACGGCCGCGCGCCTCTTCGAGGTCTGCGCCACCGAGTAGATGGCCAAGTCGCCACGTCCGCGGGCAACGTTTCGCCCCACTGCCTCGAGCATCGACGGCAGCAGTGTCGTGCCAAGGATCCCGTAGTCCGCATCCAGCGGGTTGCGCACCTGCACGGTGTTTCGGCGCGGGTCATCCGCCTCCAACCCCCACGTGTCGAACGTATTGTTCGCGATAAAGGGCGTGGGAATGATCTCCGCGTAACCGGAGTAGGCCAATGCGTGGGTGACCGCGCGACGGCGCCGCTGCAGCGGGCTCAAACCGCGTCCGCCGCGGGGTGTGGGCAAGATGGACGGGATCGCTTCCAGCCCTTCCAGGCGCACGACCTCTTCAACCAACTCGACCGGCACCGAAATATCGGTGCGCCACGTCGGCGGTGTGACCTGCAGCTCGTCGCCGTCACCCGTAACCTCGCAGCCGATCTCCTGCAGGCGGCGAACGACGGTCTCACGCGGGTAGTCCACACCGATCAGATCGGCAGGCCTCGTTGCGCGCATGCTGATGGTTTCGCGCTTACCCGCTTCCCCGATGAGGGTCCTGCCCGCTGTGATGGTGCCGCCTGCGATCTGCACCAGCAGTGCGCTGGCAATATCGAGCGCGATCTCCACCAACTGCGGGTCCACCCCACGCTCGAAGCGCCGTGAAGCCTCGGAGCTCAGCTTGAGGCGGCGCGCGGTGCGTGCCACCGTCAGCGGGTCCCACGTCGCGGCCTCGAAGTGGACATTCACGGTCTCGTCGGAGATCTCGGACGTGGTGCCGCCCATGACACCGGCGAGGGACTGGATGCCGTTGTCGTCGCTGATCACCACATCCTCGGCTGTCAGTGTGCGCTCGACGTGGTCGAGGGTCTCGAATGTCTGGCCGGCCTCCGCGTTCTGCACCCGCAGGCCGCCGGCGATTGTGTCGGCGTCGAAGGCGTGCATGGGCTGGCCGGTAAGCAGCATGACGTAGTTCGTCACGTCGGTCGCGGCGTTGACGGAGCGCACACCAGAAAGCATGAGTTCGCGCTGCATCCAGAACGGCGTGGTGGCATTCGGGTCGATGCCCTCGACCGTGCGCACGCCAAAGCGCTGCGCCCTCGTGGATTCGTCGACGGTGACCGGAATGGTCTCCTCTTGCGGCTCTGGGACGTTCGAAATGTCGATGCCCGCGATGGACGGGTCCTCCGCGACGTCGGTGAACTTGAGGTCGAAGGCGGACGCGATCTCCCTGGTCAGCCCGCGAGCAGAGAGTGCGTACCCACGGTCCGGGGTCACGTTGACGTCGAAGACGGTGTCGTCCGAGCCGAGGATCTCCCGGGCGTCGTCACCCGGCGTCGCCGCGCCGCTGTGGAGCGTAATAATGCCTTCGCTCTTGGAGGTCAGGCCGAGCTCTGCCGCGGAGGCCATCATGCCGTTCGAGATGTGGTCGTACGTCTTGCGCGCGGCGATCTCGAAGCCACCGGGCAGCACCGCGCCCGGGAGCGAGACGATGACAAGGTCACCCTCGGCGAAATTCCTGGCGCCGCAGATGATGCCCTGCGGCTCCCCGGTCCCGTTGGCGTGGCCGACATCCACCTGGCAGCAGCGGATGGGCTTCTTAAACCCGGTGAGCTCCTGGATCTCTACAACGCGGCCAACAACGAGCGGGCCCTCAACTTCGGGTAAAGGTGCGTAGCCCTCCGTCTCGAAGCCGACGCGCACGAAACCCGCGTCCAGCTCCTCGTCAGTGGGGTTGAAGTCCTGGTTACCCGCATTCTGCAGCGGGCGGACAATCCAATTCTTTGAAATGAGCATTGCTGGTTCTCCTTATGCCTGCACGCCGAACGGGATGGTGAAACGGACGTCGCCTTCGACCATGTCGCGCATGTCCGATAGACCGTTGCGGAACTGCAGCGTGCGTTCTAGGCCCATGCCGAATGCGAAGCCGGAATAGACCTCCGGGTCGATGCCGACGGCACGAAGAACGTTGGGGTTGACCATTCCGCAGCCGCCCCACTCGATCCAGCCGGCACCTCCCTTCTTGTTGGGGAACCACACGTCCACCTCTGCGGACGGCTCCGTGAAGGGGAAGTAGTTGGTGCGCATACGCGTTGTGGTCTCCGGGCCGAAAAGAGACTGCGCAAGGTGGTCCAACGTGCCCTTGAGGTGCGCCATGGTCAAACCCTTGTCCACGGCTAGGCCTTCCACCTGGTGGAACACCGGGGTGTGGGTGGCATCCAGCTCGTCCGTGCGGAATACCCGGCCCGGGCAGGCGATGTAGATGGGCACGTCACGCTCGAGCATCGTGCGCACCTGCACCGGCGACGTGTGCGTGCGCATGACCTGCTTGGAATCTTCTTCGCCGACGTAGAACGTGTCTTGCAGCGTGCGGGCGGGGTGGTCCGGGATGAAGTTCAGCGCGTCGAAGTTGAAGTACTCCGCCTCTACCTCCGGGCCCTCGGCAACCTCCCACCCCATGCCGATGAAAATGTCCGCAATGTTTTCAGACAGCGTAGTGATCGGGTGCATCGCACCTGCCTGCGCGCGAGCGGTCGGCAGTGTGACGTCCACCTTCTCCTCGCGCAGCTGCTGCTCCCGGTGCTCCTCTTCGCGCTGCACCCGAAGCTGGGCGTACGACTTCTCGGCGCGGCCGCGGGCCATGTTGACCAGCCGGCCGGCATCCTTGCGCTGATCTTTCGGCAGGGTGCCAAGCGCGCGGCGCGCCTGCGGTATCGGGGCCTTTTCCCCGAGGTGCAGGCGGTGCGCGTCTTCGAGCGCCGCGAGGTCCGGTGCGGCTTCGAAGGCGGCGATTGCCTCGTCCGCTGCCCGGTTGAGGGCGTCCTCGGTCAGTTCGATTTCGGGAGTTGGGTTCGCGTTATCGGCCACGCTTGTGTTCACCCGCACCTTTCCACAAGAGCGCTGCGGCCGAAGTCAAGGACGCAGCGGTGTCGGTTCAAAAGCGTGCACTAGTTTACCTGCCCGGCCAGACCGCGCCCGCGGGAGGGCGGAACGGTGAACGGCAACGATAGAGACATTCCCGGCACCGCCCAAGACAGACAGGAAAACAATGGGCACCTCACACGACCGAACACCAGCCTCCCCTCGCCCGTCGTCTACTCGTCCCCGAGTGACTTCGCGGACTCCCACAAGCAGATCGACGCAGCAGTGGCCAAGTTCAAAGATTCCGCGCTTCCCTGAATCGGAATAGATACCCTGTGGTCCGCGGCCGCCAGGATGTCGCTGTCAAGCCCGTGCGCCTCGTTGCCAAAGAGCCACGCGGTGGGCTGTCGCAGCGCCTCCCCCGACTGCGCCAGGTTCACCTCCCCGTCCATGGTGGTGGCGAACGTGGAAAGCCCCGCGGCTTCGAGCTGCCCAATGACGCGGCGTACGTCGCGGTCGCGAGCGACGGGTATGTGGAAGAGCGATCCCGCCGTCGACCGCACCACTTTTGGGGCCTCCGGGTCAACCGTGTCGCCGGCAAAAATTACTGCATCCGCACCAAGTGCGTCCGCGATGCGGATGATGGTGCCGGCATTGCCCGGATCGTTCGTCTCCACGCACACCGCCACTACACGCGGACGGCCCTTGAGAATCTTCGGCACTGTCCACAACACCGGCCGGCACACCGCGAAAATGCCCGTCGAAGTCACAGCGTCCGCGAGCGCATCCGCCGCCTTGTCCGTGATCGCGTGCGTGTACACATCCAAGGACACGGCGGCACGCACGATTTCTTCGAACCGCTCCGCTGCCGCTTCGGTGACGAAGAGGTCTGTTGCGGCCCCCGTAGCCACTGCGGCCTCCACCGCGTTCTCCCCTTCCGCCAAGAATGCATGTGCTTTACGACGAGCTTGCGCCCGCTTCAGCTTCCCGGCGTTCACCACGCGAGGGGTGCGCTCTGTAAACGGTTGTTGGAAATCCAATGGCATGGCTACAGCGTACGTGCCGTTGTGGCTACGCTATTGCCGTGTCTTCCCGCCTCGAAGCTAACCGTTCGCCATCGCCCCCTCGCATCCACTGGGCCAGGCGCAGATACTGGGTAGTCGCCGCCTGCGTATTGGCGGTATTGGGAGTTGTAGGCGTCTGCTTTGCCGGGGCTGGAGCAAAGACAGGCAGTATCGGCGTAACGGTGGCCATGTTTCTGTTTGCGGCGGCCGCAAGAATCACGCCGCTGACGGCGACGGTATCCGCCGCAGTTCTGACCCAATTCGCCGCGTCCTACCCGGAATTTTCCAGCCCATTTGTCGTCCTAGCCCTGTTCGCGCTTACCGCGGTGCTGGCCTCCCGCCTGCCCATCTCGCAGGCGGGATTACTGGGGCTAATCCTGTGGTACCTAGCGCAAACCGAACTTGCTGACGGGGTCTGGCTACCGGATGCTCCGCTGACTGCAGCCATTCTCGGGGCACAAATGCTCGCTGCAGGCGCGGCCGGCTGGGCGCTTCGGCGCTCCGCGAAGCGCCGACAGGCGGAATCCGAGCGCCTACAGCGGCGCATCGAGGAGGAACGGGAGCGCGCGGTTTTAGCCCTCCATGGGTCGGTCGCCGCATCGCTGACTTCCGTCGTTCTGCGCAGCGAGTCGCTGGCGATGTCAGGCGACCATCAGGTAGCGCAAGCCGCGCAGCTGATCGCCGCAGACGCCCGGCGCTCCATGCAGGAGGTCCGAGACCTTATCCGTTTCATGCGGGGCGATGATTCACCGCTGACGCAGCACCCCACGCCCAACGGGTCGGTCTTAGACGCGTTTACCGCGCTCACTGAGGACCTCCGAGGGCACGGGTTCACCGTGGTGGAGTCTGGCTTGAGCAGCGAGGTGCTCAGAAACGCCGAGCTAGAACCGGTAAGCCAGGTGTGCCGCGAGCTCGCCACCAATATCCTCAAGTACGGCGACCCCGCCTGTCCGGTCATCGTGGCGGCACTGCGGGGCGACCACGGAGTCACGGTGGCGGTGCAAAACTCCATTGCCGCCCGGCAACGGGATACTCACATGACTACTGGCATCGGGCTCAGGGAAACGCGGGACCTCGTCGCGTCCCACGGCGGGACGCTCACGTGGAACACCGAAGGCGGCACCTGGCGCTACGAACTCACCCTCCCGTGACCGGCGAAAAGGAACTTTCGTTCCTTCTTTCGGTCAACTTTCGGATTCCGCTTGGAAGCACCCGGCAGGATGCGGATAATGGGTGCGTTACCGTTTTTGGATCGGAGGCTCTATATGAAGACGCTCGCACGCACCGCCGCCGGTGCCCTCGCCCTAGTCGCTGTAGTTACCGGCGCGCCGCTCGCTTCGGCAGCAGAACAGTCCGCCAACAGCATCGCCGCCACCCCGTACGCCTCGGGCGTTGTGGGCGACATGTACGAATGTGGTGGCGTTATGGGCCGCCTCTGGTGCAAGTAGCTAGCTCCTTATCCCGATGACCACGGCCCCAATCCGGGTGTTCCTCGTGGACGACGACCCGCTCGTCCGCGATGTGCTCACCCGGTATTTTCACACCACCAACGACATCCACGTCGTCGGCACGGCATCGAACGGCGCTGAAGCGCTTGAAAAGATTGATGTCGACGCAGTGGACATCGTGCTTTCCGACGTGCACATGCCGGAGATGGACGGCGCCACGCTCCTGCGCCACCTTGCGCAGCGCCCGCGCACTCCCGCGTTCCTTGCCATCACATCCTTGGAGAACGATCGCGCGATGCTCGATGTCCTCGCACACGGAGGCCGCGGCTACATACTGAAGAGCCAGCCGCCGGAGGAAATTATCCTTTCCGTGCGGCAAGCCGTGACGGGCGGGACGGTGGTGTCCCCCGCGGCGATGAACAACCTCGTGCGCTACATCGCGCCGCAGGACGAGCAACCCGCTCCAGCGCGCGCAGAGCTGCCGGCTGGGATCTCGGAGACGGAGGTAGCCGTCCTGGACCTCCTGTGCGAGGGGTTGAGCAACGCAGACATTGCCAAGCGGCTCAACTACTCCGAGTCGACGGTGAAAAAGCAGGTCTCCCATCTACTCACGCTGTTTGGCGTCAGCTCTCGGCTCGACCTCGTGGTCACTGTCCTTGGCGGCCGGCGGTAGGGACACCACCCCAGCTACAACGAAACGCGCCCGCCCCGATAGCAACGGGGCGGGCGCGTTAGCTCGTCGCTAAGCAGCACGCGCTTAGGCGGCCTTCGGAGCGTTGACGTCCTCCGGCAGAGCGTTCTTTGCAACCTCGCAGATCGCGGAGAACGCAGCGAAGTCGTTAACGGCCAGATCGGCGAGGATCTTGCGGTCGACCTCGACCTCAGCCAGCTTCAGGCCGTGGATGAGGCGGTTGTAGGTGATGTCGTTCATGCGGGCAGCGGCGTTGATGCGCTGGATCCACAGCTTGCGGAACTCACCCTTGCGCTTGCGGCGGTCGCGGTACGCGTAGGTCTGGGAGTGCAGCCACTGCTCCTTGGCCTTGCGGTACAGGCGGGAGCGCTGGCCGCGGTAGCCCTTTGCGGACTTGAGAATTGCGCGGCGCTTCTTCTTAGCATTGACTGAACGCTTCACACGTGCCATGAGTCAAACTTCCTTGTCGTATCTCGTAGTCGGTTGGTTGAACGGGCAGTGCTTAAGACATGCCGAGGAGGCGCTTTGCGCGCTTGACGTCAGCCCGGGCGACGTCGGTGGAGCCGGACAGCTTGCGGCGGCGCTTCGAGGAGAGCTTCTCGTTCAGGTGGCGCTTACCAGCCTGCTCGCGGCGCAGCTTGCCCTTGCCGTTGACCTTGATGCGCTTTGCGGTGCCCTTGTGGGTCTTCTGCTTCATGGTGAAAGCCCTTCAGAGTGTCGATTGTTGGAACTACTTTTTGCCCTTGCGAGCCGGTCCGAAGACCATCGTCATGTTTCGTCCGTCCTGCTTCGGGCGAGACTCGACGACGCCGAGATCCCCGACGTCCTCAGCGAGGCGCTCCAGCAGACGGTAGCCCAGCTCGGGGCGGGCCTGCTCGCGGCCGCGGAACATGATGGTGACCTTGACCTTGTTGCCCTTCTCCAGGAAGCGCTCTACATTGCCCTTCTTGGTCTGGTAGTCGTGCTCATCGATCTTGGGGCGGAACTTCTGTTCCTTAACCACGGTCTGCTGCTGGTTCTTGCGGGCCTCGCGGGCCTTCTGATCCTGCTCGTACTTGAACTTGCCGTAGTCCATAATTTTGGCCACGGGCGGCTTCGCGTTCGGGGCTACCTCAACCAGGTCGAGGTCCGCCTCATACGCCAATTTGCGGGCGTCGTCCGTGCGGACAATGCCCACCTGCTCGCCGGAGGGGCCGACGAGGCGAACTTCAGGGACACGGATACGTTCATTGATCCGAGCTTCAGCGCTGATGAGAACTCCTAGAGACGTAAGGGACAATGTGTGCCGCTCTCGAGCCGCAATCGGCGCTATCCCACGCGAAAAACCCGCTCACCCAGACGGGTGGCGGGAGATCGTCCAAAGCACACCGATACAATTGCCTGCTCGGCGCACCGTTTGACCCGTATCCAACTCACTGTGGTGAGCAGCTTGGGGTGGGATTCACTCCTCTTGCGGCCCCGCGCCCGCATGACACGTGCGCGATGGGCGGTGTGCAACGAAATATACACGCATCGCGCGCTGCTGCCAAATCTGTACCGTCAGTGGTCGCTCAGGCTTTCGTGAGGATGTCGTCGAGGAACTGGCCAGTGAACGAGCCCTCCACCTTTGCCACGTCCTCCGGGGTGCCTTGCGCCACCACCGTGCCGCCGCCCGAGCCGCCTTCCGGCCCCATGTCGATGATCCAGTCGGCGGACTTGATCACGTCCAGGTTGTGCTCGATGACAAGCACGGTGTTGCCCTTCTCCACCAAACCATTCAGCACCAGCATCAGTTTGCGGATGTCCTCGAAGTGCAGACCAGTCGTCGGCTCGTCGAGGATGTAGATGGTTCGCCCGTTGGAGCGCTTCTGCAGCTCGGATGCGAGTTTGACGCGCTGCGCCTCACCGCCGGAAAGAGTAGTCGCGCTCTGGCCGAGGCGGACGTAGCCGAGGCCAACGTCCACAAGCGTCTGCAGGTAGCGGTGGATGGAGGTAATCGGCTCGAAGAACTCGGCCGCCTCGGAGATCGGCATCTCCAACACCTCGGCGATGTTCTTGCCTTTGTAGCGCACCTCCAAGGTTTCTCGGTTGTACCGTGCGCCGTGACAGACTTCGCAGGGCACGTACACGTCCGGCAGGAAGTTCATCTCGATCTTGATGGTGCCGTCGCCATGGCAAGCCTCGCAGCGCCCGCCCTTGACGTTGAAGGAGAACCGGCCCGCCTTGTAGCCACGCACCTTCGCCTCTTGTGTTTCAGCGAAGAGGTTACGGATTTTGTCGAACACGCCGGTGTACGTTGCCGGGTTGGAGCGCGGGGTGCGCCCGATGGGGCTCTGGTCTACCTGCACAAGCTTGTCTAGGTGCTCCAGCCCCTCGACCTTCTTCACCCGCCCGGGAACCTGGCGTGCACCGTTGAGCTGATTCTGCAGCGTTTTCGCCAGAATCTGGTTCACCAGCGTCGACTTGCCGGAGCCCGAGACACCCGTGACCGCAACCAAGACACCGAGCGGGATGTTCACGCTGACGTTGTCCAGGTTGTTCTCACGGGCGCCGACAACCTTGAGCTGTCGGTCCTTCTCCACCGGCCGGCGCTGCTCAGGCACCTCGATCACCTTCCGGCCTGACAAGTAGTCGCCCGTAAGCGAGCCCTTGGCCTTCAGAATGCCTTCCGGCTTGCCCTGGTAGACCACTTCCCCGCCGTACTCGCCGGCGCGTGGCCCGATGTCGATCAGCCAGTCGGCTTCCCGGATGGTGTCCTCGTCGTGCTCCACCACCACGAGGGTGTTACCCAGGTCCCGCAGCTTTTTCAGTGTGGTGATGAGGCGCTGGTTATCGCGCTGGTGCAGGCCGATCGAGGGCTCGTCCAGCACGTACAGCACACCCGCGAGGCCCGAGCCGATCTGGGTGGCCAAACGGATGCGCTGCGCCTCACCGCCGGAGAGCGTGCCGGCGGAGCGCGCAAGCGTGAGGTAGTTCAGCCCCACGTCCAGCAGGAAGTGCAAGCGGGCTTGAATCTCGCGCAGCACGGCACCGGCGATCATTTCCTCGCGGTACCCCAGCACCAAGTTGTCCAGGTACTGCGACGCCTCCTCGATGGACAGCTCCGTCAGGCCCGCGATGGATTTCTCCCCATGCGTGGTAGACGCCAAGCGCACAGCCAGAATCTCCGGCTTCAGTCGCGCGCCTTTGCACGTGGGGCACGGCACCTCGCGGGTGTACGCCAGCAGGCGTTCCTTCTGCGTGTCGGACTCGGCTTGCTCCAGCTTGCGCTCCAGGTAGCCCACAATGCCTTCGTACGCCGCGGTGTACGAGCGCTGACGGCCGTAACGGTTCTTATAGCGCACGTTGACCTGGGTGGACGAGCCGTGAATCAGGTGCTTTTGCTGCGTCTTGGTCAGTGAGCTCAGCGGGGCGTTCGCGTCGAACTTCTCCTCCTTGGCAAGCGCCTCGATGAGTTTGGTGAAGTACTTCTTGTTCGGGCTCGAGTTCCACGGCTGGAACGCGTCCACTGCCGGGGCGTCGGGATCCGGGATGACCAAGTCCACGTCGATTTCTTTGCGCACGCCGAGGCCGTCGCAGGCCGGGCAGGCGCCGAACGGCGAGTTGAAGGAGAACGCGCGCGGCTCGTACTCCTCTACGTTGAGCTTGTGGCCGTTTGGGCACGCCATCTTCTCGGAGAAGATTTGCACGCGCTCCGGGTCGTCCTCCTCAAGGTCGACAAAGTCGAAGCCGACGAGGCCGTCTGCAAGTTTCAGCGCAGTCTCGACCGAGTCCGTCAAACGCTGCTTCTGGCTGGCTTTGACGGTGAGGCGGTCCACCACCACGTCGATGTTGTGCTTGACCTGTTTTTCCAGCTTCGGCGGCTCGGAGAGCTGGTAAGTCTGCCCGTCCACGTTCACGCGCGAGTAGCCCTGCGCAGACAGGTCCGCGAACAGATCCTGGAACTCGCCCTTGCGTTTGCGCACAATCGGCGCGAGCACCTGAAACTTGGTGCGCTCCTCCAGCTCAAGTACCCGGTCCACAATCTGCTGGGGCGTTTGGCGCTCGATCACCGCGTCGCACACCGGGCAGTGCGGCGTGCCGGCGCGCGAGTACAGCAAACGCAAGTAGTCGTAGATCTCGGTGATGGTGCCCACGGTTGAGCGCGGGTTACGGTTGGTGGACTTTTGGTCGATGGACACTGCGGGGCTCAGCCCGTCGATGTAGTCCACATCGGGCTTGTCCATTTGCCCCAGGAACATGCGGGCATAGGACGACAACGACTCCACGTAGCGACGTTGGCCTTCGGCGAAGATGGTGTCGAATGCGAGCGAGGACTTGCCGGAGCCAGACAGGCCCGTAAACACCGCCATTTTGTCGCGGGGCAGTTCAATGTCCACGCCTTTGAGGTTGTGTTCCCTGGCGCCGCGCACGGTCAGCTTTTCGGCCACGTCACTCTCGCTTTCGTCTGTCGGTACTCCCAAGACGCTACCAACGCCGGCCCAGAGTCATACATTCCTGACTAGCCTGGGCCGCATGATCCAACTGCGCCAAATTTCAGTCTCCGACATGGACAACAACTGCTACCTCCTCTGCGACGGTGGGCAGGGGCTGCTTATCGACGCAGCTTCGCAAGCCTCCGACCTCCTCGCCTTGGCCGACAAAGCTGGTGTGGAGATCACCGGCGTGTTGACCACGCACCGCCACTACGACCACACCCGCGCCCTCGTCGAGGTGCTCGAGGCCACCGGTGCCAAGCACTACGCGCCGTTCCTGGATGCGCCGGCCATCCCGGCGCCGGCGGACGTGGAGCTGCGCGATGGCGACACGATCGAGTTCGCGGGGCACTTCCTACCGGTGATTATCCTGCGCGGCCATACCCCGGGCGGCGCGTGCGTGGTGGCGGACATTGAGGGCACCCCGAACTTGTTCGTCGGCGACTCCCTGTTCCCCGGCGGCCTGGGCAAGACCCAGTCCGAGGGCGATTTCGTGCGCCTCTTCAACGACGTGAAAGAGAAGATCTTCGACGTCTACCCGGATGAAGCCATCGTCCGGCCCGGCCACGGCAAACCCACCACGCTCGGCGATGAGCGGCCGCACCTCGACGAATGGTGGGATCGGCGTTGGTAGGCGCAAACCCTACCGCTAGTGAAATCCAGCCACCCGGAACGCGCAAAGTCGCTACACTCGGCGAGAGCACATTCAGCTACAAAAGTAAGGATTGGGTAAGAGTATGATCCGGAAAATCGCACGCCCGATGCTGGCTTCGGTCTACGTGATCGACGGTGTCGAGACCCTGCTAAACCCGGCCGGCCACAAGGAGGCCGCGGATAGCGTGTTGAAGAAGGTACGCGCGTTGACCCCGCGCGAGTACCGCGGCTTCTTGCCGAAGAGCCCGGAGACCGCCGCGCAGCTCGTCGGCGCAACCAAGGCCGGCGCCGGCGCATCCTTTGCCATCGGCAAGTTCCCGCGCCTTTCCGCGACCCTGCTGGCCGCAACCGCGCTGCCGTCCATCGTTGGCCGCCACGCGTTCTGGGAGGCGGACGACGCTGACGAAAAGGCCCGCCGCCGCACCGGCGCACTGACGGACCTCGGCCTCGCCGGCGGTGTGCTGCTGGCCACCGTTGACAACAACGGCAAGCCGGACCTGAAGTGGCGCGCCCAGCATGCAGCCCAGGCAGCGCAGAAGAACGTCAAGCAGGCCCTGCCCACCAAGTCCGAGACCGAGAAGGCGTGGGACAAGGCCTCCGGCTGGTTCTCTGACACCACCGACCAAGTCACCGGCTACGTCGACGACAACAAGGGCGACTGGAAGAAGGCTGCTGTCAAGGCCGGTGACGCAGCAAACGACTGGTTCGGCGACGCGAAGAAGCAGGCCTCTCACCTGCTGTCGGACGCCAGCGAGTGGCTCGACGACGCCGCGGATAAGGCCTCCGACAAGGCTCAGGACGCCTACGGGGACCTGAAGCCGTCGGCTGTGCAGAAGTTCGCGGCCAAGCGCAAGGTCAACGGTGTCGTGAGCGAGCTGCAGGGCCAGTTGGACGACCTGCAGCCGTCCGCGCTGGATAAGTTCACGGCCAAGCGCAAGGTGAACAAGGCCTCCGCCAAGGCTCAGAACAAGGCGCAGGGTGCAGTGGATTCTCTGCAGAAGGCATGGGACAAGCTGGATGCGAACCCGTCCCTGCTTACCAAGCTCAAGTGGAAGCGCAAGGCCAAGAAGGCCGAGAAGAAGGCGCAGAAGCTGGTGAAGAAGGCGCAGAAGAAGTTCGCGTAAACGCGTAGCGCACACGGCCCCGCGGCTGGGAATAATTCCCGCCGCGGGGCCGTTTGTTGTGGGGATGCAAGAGACAGAGCAAGCGTACGTGGACACTCTTTTCGCACACCTCGACGCGGAAGTTGCGCGCGCCCAAGCGCGGTTAGAGGAAGTGCAGCGCGACGTCGACCCAGACAATCCGGACTCCGACGCTCTGGTGCGCCGTGAGACCGAATATCACGGGTTGAACGCCAAGCTGGACGCGCTCAACGTCGCGGAGACGGGTCTGGTGTTTGGCCGTATCGACGTGGCCGAGGACGACCCAGAAAATCCGGTGCCTGGACGCTCAGATTTGGAACGCCGGTACATCGGCCGCATGGGTATCGACGACCGCGAGGACAATTACCGCACGCTCCTGCTCGACTGGCGCGCTCCCCTCGCGCGCCCCTTCTACTTGGCCACAACGGCCCACCCCGAGGGCGTGGAGTCCCGCCGCAACATCCGCATGCGCGGGCGCACCGTCACGGCCGTCGACGACGAAGTGCTCTCCGGCGACAGCGCGGAATTCTCCTCCGCCGGCGTCGGTTCCGAAGCCGCGCTGCGGCGGGCGATGAACGAAGCACGATCCGGGCATATGCGCTCCATCGTGGAGACGATCCAACGCGAGCAGGACGAGATCATCCGAGACCCAACCCGCGGTGTGATGGTGGTACAGGGCGGCCCCGGGACGGGCAAGACTGCTGTGGCGCTGCACCGCATCGCCTATCTGCTCTACACCTGGCGGGAGCAGCTCACGCGCACCGGTGTACTGGTTGTTGGACCGAACGCCACGTTCCTTGAGTACATCTCGCGCGTGCTCCCGGAGCTCGGCGAAACCGGTGTGGTGCTCTCTACCGTCGATCAGCTGGTGCCTGGATTCACTCCCGACGGCAGCGACTCCACCGCGGGGCGCGAGGTGAAGGGCTCGATAGAGATGGTGACCATCCTCAAACGCGCTGTCCAAGCCTACGAGACGGTGCCCGATGCCCCGGTGCGGTTGACGTTCGACGGTGTCCCGGTCGACGCAACTCCGCAGATGGTTAAGGCGGCCCGCACGCGCGCCCGCCGCTCCCGGCGTCCCCATAACCAGGCGCGGGCGCACTTCGCCGAGCACCTCACCCAGCTGCTGGCCGAGGCCTTGGCCCGGCGCATCGGAGAAGATCCGCTGGGTGGGACGAATCTGCTCTCGGATGCAGATGTAGATCAGCTCCACGACGACCTCGCGGACGACCCGCAGGTGCAGCGGCTTATCGACGCCCACTTCCCGGAGCTTGAGCCCGCGGAGGTGCTCGACGCGCTGCTGACCAGCAAAGACGCGATCGTCGAGGTCGCGGGCGACTATGACGACTACACGCGCGCGGCTCTGTACCGTGCGCCCGGCTCACCCTTCAGCCATGCCGACACCGCCCTCGTGGATGAGCTCGCCGTCCTCATCGGAACCGTCGACCCCGAGGAGCAGCGGCGCAAGGAGGAGGAAGAGTGGCGCGAGCTCGTCGCAGAAGCCGAGGGGGCGCTCGATGTGCTGGCTTCGTCAGAATCCACGGATAACGACGACGACCAGTTCGAGGCGGAGATCCTCTCCGCGGCGGACGTGATCGACGCGGAGACGCTTGCGAGCCGCCAGCGGGAGACGGACACTCGCTCGACCGCCCAGCGAGCCCGGGCAGACCAGACCTGGGCGTACGGGCACGTCATCGTGGACGAGGCGCAAGAGCTCTCCCCGATGGAGTGGCGGATGGTATTCCGCCGGTGCCCATCGCGCTGGATGACGCTGGTGGGCGACACGGCCCAAACGTCCTCACCCGCCGGTGTGGACGACTGGTCCGCAGCGCTGGAGCCGTTTGTCGGCGAGCGTTTCCGGCTGCATGAGTTGACGGTGAATTACCGCACGCCGAAGGAGATCGCCGACTACGCTGCGGAGATCCTCGCCCACATCGACCCCCAGGCTGTTGTCCCACAAGCGATACGTGCATCGGGAGTGCCGGTGCAATTCGTGCCCGACCTAGAGGCATTGGAGCACCGGGCAGCGCGGGAGGGCCTCACCGCAGTTATCGACGCGGAGAACGTCGGCGACATGAAGGGGCTCGAGTTCGACCACGTTGTCGTGGTGGAGCCGGGCAAAATAATCGAGGCCTCGCCACAGGGGTGGCAAGACCTCTACGTCGCGGTCACCCGCGCCACACAGACGCTGACGGTGGTTGGCGAATAATTAGTTCACGGTGTGAACGATCATGACGTCGCAGTCGGACTGGCGTGCGACGTCCGCCGGTACGGAGCCGAGCAGACGGCCCGTCAGGGAGTTAATGCCGCGGTTGCCCACCACCAGCAGGTCCGCGTTGTTGTCATTGACGATGGCCATGAGCGCCTGCACTGGGGTGCCCGGGCGAGCCGCGGTCTGCACCTCGGGTGCGCCTGCGGCACGCGCGTGATCGGCCGCGCCCTGGAGATTCTCCAGCGCCTTCTGGTCGCCCAGGATGGTCACCGAATCCTGGCGCAGGGTCTTCGCGGCGTCTTCCTCGTTCTCGTAGTAGGCGGTGCCGATGACGAGGGTAGAGCCGAAGGCGGCGGCGAGTTTCGCTGCGCGCTCGACGGCCAGCAACGAGGACTTCGAGCCGTCGGAGCCGACGACGATGGTCTTGTACGGGGTATCGGCCATAATGGTCACCTTTCACAACTTGCGGGACACGGCCAGTCTACCCCTCGGCCCACCTAGTCGTGTCCCTCTGCCCTGGTATCCACGAGCATGACGTCAACCGGGGCCTTCTTTGCCACGTTGCCGGGGATGTTGCCGAAAATTCGGCCCGCCATCGAGCGCATGCCCTTGTTGCCCACCACCAACAAGTCCACGCCGTATTCGCTCACGGCTTCCACCAACACACTCGCCGGCTGGCCACCCTTGGACACCAGGTTGACCTTGCCGGCCTCCTCCTCCCGGGCAATCTCTTCCGCTTTGCTCAGGATGTCGCGCGCGTTGGTCGCCGTCACAATGTCCACGCGGGACAGTTCAGCGTTCGTGGAGTTCAACATGGAGCCGGATGCGGTGTAGTGGGCGCAAATAATCGTCAGCTCCGCACCGTAGACGCGTGCCAGGCTGGCGGCAGCGCGCACGGCCACCATGGAAGTGGCGGATCCGTCAGTGCCGACAGCGATCGAATGGTAGGTGTGCAAGACAGAAGTCCTTTCGCTAGTTGCCTGTGTCTTTAATACCACGCAGCTCGCGCTTCAAATCTGCGATTTCGTCACGCAGCCGGCCCGCCAGCTCGAATTTCAGCTCGCCGGCGGCGTCGCGCATTTGGACCGTCAGGTCGTCGATAAGCTTCTGCACGTCATCGGACGCCATGTTGGATACGTCGGGGCGGTCCGCAACTGCCGCGTCGGAGCTTAGGCTTGCAGACGCGTCGGCGTCCGCGTTCTCGTACACCTGGTCCAAGATGTCGGCAATGGCCTTGCGCAGCGGCTGCGGGTCAATGCCGTGCTCCTTGTTGTACGCGATCTGCTTCTCGCGGCGGCGCTCGGTCTCGTCCATTGCGTCCTGCATGGACTCGGTGACTTGGTCTGCGTACATGATGACCTCGCCCGAGACGTTACGCGCGGCGCGGCCGATGGTCTGGATGAGCGACTTCGTGGAGCGCAAGAACCCCTCTTTATCAGCGTCCAAGATGGCCACCAAAGACACCTCGGGCAGGTCCAAGCCCTCGCGCAGGAGGTTGATACCCACGAGCACGTCGTACTCGCCGAGGCGCAGCTGCCGCAGCAGCTCGACTCGCTGCAGCGTGTCGATGTCGGAGTGCAGGTAACGCACCTTAATGCCGTTGTCCAGCAGGTAATCCGTGAGATCTTCCGCCATGCGCTTGGTCAGCGTGGTCACCAGCACGCGCTCGTCCTTTGCGGTGCGTGTGCGGATCTCGTCGATGAGGTCGTCGATCTGCCCCTTCGTCGGCTTCACTGTGACCTTGGGGTCCACCAGGCCGGTCGGGCGAATGACCTGCTCGACGAACTCGCCTTCGGAGGCGGCCAGTTCGTAGTCCCCGGGAGTTGCGGACATGTAGACGGTTTGGCCCACGCGGGCCTCAAACTCGTCGAACGTCAATGGACGGTTGTCCACGGCAGAGGGCAGGCGGAACCCGAACTCGACCAGGTTGCGCTTGCGCGACATGTCGCCTTCGAACATGCCGCCGATCTGGGGCACGGTGACGTGGGACTCGTCGATGATGGTGAGGAAGTCTTCCGGGAAGTAGTCGATCAGCGTCGCCGGGGCCGAACCTGCGGGGCGGCCGTCCATGTGGCGCGAGTAGTTCTCAATGCCGGAGCAGAAACCGACCTGTTGAATCATCTCCAGGTCGTACTCCGTGCGCATCCGCAGGCGCTGGGCTTCGAGGAGCTTGCCCTTGCTCTCCAGCTCCTCCAACCGGTCCGCCAGCTCGAGCTTGATCGCCTCGATGGCTTTTTCCATGCGCTCGTCCGTTGCCACGTAGTGGGTCGCCGGGAAGATACGGACCTCGTCCTCCTGGCTGATCACGTCGCCGGTCAGTGGGTGGATGTAGTACAGCGCGTCCACCTCGTCGCCGAAGAACTCGACGCGCACGGCCACCTCTTCGTACGCAGGAATGATGTCGACCGTGTCGCCCTTGACGCGGAAAGTGCCGCGCTTGAAGTCGATGTCGTTGCGCTCGTACTGCACATCCACTAGCAAGCGCAGGAAGCGGTCCCGCTCCACTTCTTCCCCCACGCGCAGCACGATGGATCGGTCCAGGTACGACTGCGGGGTACCAAGGCCGTAGATGCACGAGACCGAGGACACCACGACAACGTCGCGGCGCGATAGCAGCGCCGATGTGGCGGAGTGGCGCAACCGCTCCACATCGTCGTTGATGGAGGAGTCCTTCTCGATGTACGTGTCCGTCTGCGCGATGTACGCCTCCGGTTGGTAATAGTCGTAGTAGGACACGAAGTACTCCACGGCGTTGTTTGGCAGCAGCTGCCGCAACTCGTTTGCGAGCTGGGCCGCCAGTGTCTTATTCGGCGCCATCACGAGCGTGGGGCGCTGCTGCTTCTCAATCAGCCAGGCCGCTGTCGCGGACTTGCCGGTGCCTGTCGCACCCATGAGCACGACATCGCGTTCACCGCGGTTAAGCCGCTCGTCGAGCTCAGCGATCGCATGCGGCTGGTCGCCCGACGGCTTGTACTCCGAGACAACTTCGAACGGCTTCTCGCGCCGCTCGATCTCGCCCACTGGGCGGAATTCGGACTGCGCGAGGACGGGGTGTTCAGCAGCAAAAGCCATGGCGAACAGTCTACGCGCCGCGCCGACACCGCCTAGCCCGCGTACCGGCGCGAGGCAGCGAGCCACTCGTCCAGCTCGCCGGCTTCTTCCCACATCGAGTACAGCGCAGATACCCCGGGGTGCAGCGCTGCCTGGGCTCGGCTGCGGATCCACCGCCTGTCGTCCAAGGTAAAGGGGTATTCCACCACTTCCCCGGCGAACTCGTCGGGAAGGTGGCCGTTCAGCACCGCGGCGAGCGCAATGACGGACTCCGCATCGTCGGTGCTCAGCGTGCCCACGCCGCATTCGAAACGGAACTGGTCCATGCGGAACGTGCCGTCGACCAGCGCAGCCACCGCATCGGCGGCAGAGTCGTTGTCAAACGGCCCCGTGTTCCACGTACCCATGGCATGAGAACGTAGACCAGCAAGGTAAATGGGATGTGTCGCACCGGTGAATTTCCGCGGTACAGGTCACAAACCGTTGATATGCCGCACCAGTGCATCCACTTGCGGCGCAAGCGCTTCCAAGGGCCCGTTGTTGTCGATGACAACGTCGGCCGCGGCAAGGCGCGCAGCGTCGTCCACTTGCTGGGCGATCCGCGCGCGTGCGTCGGCTTCGTCGAGGCCCCGCGTATCGACGAGCCTTCGGACCCTTTCGTCGACGTCCACATCCACGACAACGGTGAGGTCCATCGCTTTGTCCAGCCCCAAATCCACTAACAGGGGCATGTCGTACATAACGGCCCGCTCCCCCGCTGCCTCCGCTGCGGCGAAACGTCGCTCGGATTCCGCCCGGATGGCCGGGTGGGTGATTGCGTTGAGCCGCGCAGTGGCAGCATCCGACGCAAATGCTCGGCGGGCAAGCTCACGGCGGTTTAGTGCCCCGTCCGCGTCGATCAGGTCGGCGCCAAACGCGCGGGCCACCTCGTCGAGCACCGGGGAACCTGGTTCCATGATCCCGCGGGCAATCTCGTCGGCGTCGACAACGACAAAACCGCGACGGGCGAGCATCCCCGCCACCGTCGATTTACCGCTGCCGATGCCGCCTGTCAGGCCCACTTTCTTCATGCGCCCGAAGATAGCAAACGTCCCGCCCCTGACCGCTGCGGTCGGGGGCGGGACGTCGTCGCTAAGCAGAGCGCTTACTCGCTTGTCCTCAGCTTCTCCTAAGTACGAGCTTGCGAGTACTTAGTTGCCAGCGAGCTTGTCGCGCAGGGCTGCGAGCTGCTCATCGGAAGCCAGGGAACCAATGCTCTCCTCGGCCTGGTCAGCTGCCGGAGCCGCAGCAGACTCGGAGGAGTAGTTGGCCTGGTCGCTGGCCTGCTCCGCAGCCTCGGCGGCAGCGGCGCGGTGACGCTCGATCTGGGCGGCGTGGGCTGCGTGGCGGCGCTCCGCCTCGGCGTAGCGAGCCTCCCACTCCTGGCGAGCCTCGTCGTAGCCTTCCATCCACTCGTTGGTCTCCGGGTCGAAGCCCTCCGGGAAGATGTAGTTGCCCTGCTCGTCGTAGGAATCCGCCATGCCGTAGCGGGACGGGTCGAACTCCTCCACGAAGTCCTCGTCCGCCTGCTTGAGGGACAGGGAGATGCGGCGGCGGTCCAGGTCGATATCGATGACCTTGACCATGACCTCTTCGCCGACGTTGACAACCTGGTCCGGAACCTCCACGTGGCGCTGGGCCAGCTCGGAGATGTGCACGAGGCCCTCGATGCCCTCTTCGACGCGGACGAACGCGCCGAACGGAACGAGCTTGGTGACCTTGCCCGGGACGATCTGGCCCACAGCGTGGGTGCGGGCGAAGACGCGCCACGGATCCTCCTGGGTCGCCTTCAGCGACAGGGAAACGCGCTCGCGGTCGAGATCGACGTCGAGGACCTCGACAGTGACCTCGTCGCCCACTGCGACAACCTCGGACGGGTGGTCGATGTGCTTCCAGGACAGCTCGGAGACGTGCACCAGGCCGTCAACACCGCCGAGGTCGACGAACGCACCGAAGTTGACGATGGAGGACACGACACCCTTGCGGACCTGGCCCTTCTGCAGCTGGTGCAGGAAGTCGGAGCGCACAGCGGACTGCGTCTCCTCCAGGTAGGCGCGGCGAGACAGCACAACGTTGTTGCGGTGCTTGTCCAGCTCGATGATCTTCGCCTCGAGTTCCTGGCCGATGTACGGATCCAGGTCGCGGACGCGACGCATCTCGACGAGGGAGGCGGGCAGGAAGCCGCGCAGTCCGATGTCGAGGATGAGGCCACCCTTGACGACCTCGATGACCGTGCCGGTAACCGGCTGGTCGTTGGCCTGAAGCTCCTCGATGGTGCCCCAAGCGCGCTCGTACTGCGCACGCTTTTTGGACAGCATCAGGCGGCCTTCCTTGTCCTCCTTGGTCAGGACAAGCGCGTCGATCTCATCGCCGACCTCGACCACATCTTCCGGGTCGACGTCGTGCTTGATGGACAGCTCGCGTGTGAGGATGACGCCCTCGGTCTTGTAACCGATGTCGAGCAGAACCTCGTCGTGGTCAACCTTGACCACGGTGCCGGTGACAATGTCGCCATCGTTGAAGTACTTGATGGAGGCGTCGACAGCGGCAAGAAATTCCTCAGGGCCACCGATGTCGTTGATGGCAACCTGCGGTGCGTTGGAAGTGCGCATAAGTAGTATGTGCTCCGAAAAATAGGAGGTCGTGAATGGACAGAAGCGTCTCTTTCAGCAGCGCACACCCTTTCCGTTCGGGCGGGGATTGTGTCTGCCGATCTCGCGCCGAGCCAGTCGCCCCACCCTCCTATTACGGTGGGCACCACCCTCGCGCATAGACACGCTCCGAGAAGCGTACCTACTTTTCCCAGCTAGAGCAAATAAACCGCTGGAGCGCGTCAGCTACAGGGCAGGGGGCAGACGCGCGCTACCATTGTCACGGTTTTGACCGTATTACCAGTTTGTCCTCAGGAGCAAAACAATGTTGAAACGCAGCCTTGCAGTCGCTGCCTCTTTTGTCGGCATCGTCGTTGGTGCCGGCTTCGCCTCGGGCATGGAAGCCTTACAGTATTTCGTGTCCTACGGCACCCACGGTTTCTACGGCGTGATCCTGGCCAGCGTGACCATGCTGCTGGCAGCGACCGCCTTCATGTCCTTCGGCTCGTATTTCCTGGCCAATGAACATAACGAGGTCTTCTACAACGTCACCTGGAAACCCGCGGCATTCGTCATGGACTGGTCTGCGGTCGCGTGTATGTTCTCCGTCGGCTTCGTCATGTTCGCCGGCGCCGGCTCCAACCTGAACCAGGCGTTTGGTTGGCAGATCTGGGTTGGCGCGGTAGCGATGCTCGTCCTCATGTTGATTGTCGGACGCTTCGACGTGGACAAGGTCTCTTCTGTCATCGGCTGGGCTACTCCCCTTCTGGTGGTGTTCGTGCTCATCGGCTCCATCTACTCCTTTACCCAGATGGACCCGAGCTGGAGCGAGGTCAGTGAGTACGCGCAAAATGAAGTGACCCGGGCGGACGGCACGCCGTACTGGTGGCTGGGCGCACTCAACCACACCGGGCTCAACGCGTTGTGCGGCGTATCCATGGCCATCGTCATGGCGGGCGATGAGTTCGACACCAAGAGCTCCCGCCTTGGCGGGATCCTCGGCGGCGTGATCTACGCAGTGATGCTCGCGCTGCTGGTTGCTTCTCTACTTATCCAGGTGCAGTCCGTCAACGGCGCAGACATGCCGCTGCTCGCCGTCATCGACAACGTGGACCCGGTTCTTGGCTTCATCATGACGTGGGTCATCTTCATCATGGTGTTTAACACCTGCCTCGGCATGTTCTACGCGCTGGCAAAACGTCTCACACGTAAAAAGCCTGAGCGGTTCTACCCCGTTTACGCGATTGCTTGTGTGGTGGGCTTCGGCCTCTCCTTTGCGGGTTTCCAACCGTTGGTGAGCAGCTTGTACCCGATTTTGGGCTACCTCGGACTCTTCGTCATGGCAGTGATGACGGTGGTGTACCTGCGCCACCGCAGCGAGCTCAAGGAGGAGGGTCAGCGCCGCAGCGACGCCGTCGAGGGTGAAGGCGACGCTGATGTGGACGACCTCGCCAGCGACTCGAACCTGGAAGACGACGATTTCAAGGAAGCGCTCCAAGACGAGATCGACGCGGGAGAAGAAAAGGACAGCAAGCGCTCCCTCAACGACTTGCTTTGAGAGCAAGGGGGTATTTCGCGGGGGTGAAACGGCCGGTGAACTGTCGGCAAACCGTCAGTTGCCGGCGCGTTTCTTATCCTGGCCAGTTGTGCGCCTTCTCGCCCGGCAGGTGAACACTAGGTGGATTATCTAGCTCATACCCACTTACAGTGGAGCCTGCTTTTAGACAGCGGTAAGGTATTCCCTGGCTTTCGGGGGACGACTTAGCCAGGGGTGAAATCTAAGCCCCGGCCTGGTCAAGGGCCCACCCCGGCGGCCCCTTCCCCCGAGGGGAGGAACACAAGTGAATACGGTTCGGAGCCGCGTGGGGGGAGGCTCCTGTTGGGGGGTCACGGCAACCGGGGAAGATGCCGTGGAGCGAGGCGGGTAGGAACAGCACCGCGTTCCTACCCGCCTTCGCTCTACGGACGGCCACTGGGCCCGCAGTGCGTTAGTGCGCCGCCGCGTCCCAGTTCGCGCCTGTGCCCGCCGAGACCTCCAGCGGCACAAGCAGCTCGATGGCGCCATCCATCTCGCGCTCGACGATCTCGCGGACCTCTTCCAATTCGCCTGGGGCCACTTCCACCACGAGTTCGTCGTGCACCTGCAGAAGCACGCGGGACTGTTTGCCCTGTAGCGCCGCGTCGACCCTGAGCATGGCCACCTTGATAATGTCGGCCGCCGTGCCCTGGATCGGCGCGTTGAGTGCTGCACGTTCCGCGTTCTCCCGCGCCACACGGTTATCGCTGTTGAGCTCCGGCAGGTACCGGCGGCGGCCGAAGACCGTAGAGGTGTAGCCGTCGCGGCGCGCCTGCTCCACCACCTCATTCAAGTAGCGCTTCACGCCTCCGAAGCGCTCGAAGTAGCTCTCCATGATGTTCTTCGCTTCCCCTGCGGAGATGGACAGCTGGTTGGACAACCCGTAAGCGGAAAGACCGTACACAAGCCCGTAGGACATGGCCTTCACGCGTCGGCGCAGCTCCGGCGTCACCTGATCAATCGGCACGTCGAAGACGCGCGAGCCCACGAAGTTGTGCAAGTCCTCCCCCGCCCGATACGCCTCGATCAAACCCTCGTCCTGGCTCAAGTGCGCCATGACGCGCATTTCAATCTGGGAGTAATCGGCGGTGAGCAGACATTCGTATCCGCCGCCCACCACGAATGCGGAGCGGATGGTGCGGCCAGCCTCGGTTCGCACGGGAATGTTCTGCAAGTTCGGTTCCGCCGAGCTCAACCGACCTGTCGATGCCACCGTCTGGTTAAAGGTGGTGTGGATGCGCCCGTCCGGCTGTACCGTCTTGATCAGGCCCTCGATGGTGGACTTCAGTTTCTGCATCTCGCGGTGCGCGAGCAGGTGGTCCAAGAACGGGTGCGGATGCTTCTCCGCCAACGCCTCAATCTCGCCCGCGGCGGTTGAGTACCCCGTCTTAGTCTTCTTGGTCTTCGGCAACTCGAGCTTGTCAAAGAGGACCGAGGAAAGCTGCTTCGGGCTGGAGAGGTTCAGCGACGGCTCGCCCACGAGCACCCGCGCCTCCTCCTCGATCTGCTCGACTTTGTGAGCGAAGTCTTTGCGCTGATTTTCCAATACGTCCAAGTCCACCGCGATGCCGATGTGCTCCATTTCCGCGAGCACGGTTACCAGTGGAAGCTCAAGGTCCGCGTAGAGCTCGTAGGAATCAATCTCGCGCAATTCTTTCGCAAGCTCCGCGGACAACTCCAGGATCGCGGCCGCAGCATCTGTGTCTGCGGTGTCGCCCAGCAAACTCATTTGGTCTGACCCGACGTTGAGCTGGCGCTGCAGGTGGCGCTGGTAGATATCCTCCAGCGCGTAGGTGCGCTGACCTGGCCGGAGCAGGTACGCCGCGATCGCGGTGTCGTGCGCGACACCGGCAAGCTTGATTCCACGGCCGCGAAGCATGTGGTAGGCCGCTTTGGCTTCGTGCATGAACTTCGGCGCGTCCGATTCGAGCCACCGCTTCAGCGCCGCGTCTTCCTTGGCGCTCAAGTCCGCCGCGAGCTTGCTCACCGCGTGCCGTTGCTTGTCGACGATCGCCAACGCGACTACGTCACCCTGCCCCGGCGCCGCGTTGCCGGTGAGATATACCGCTAAGCCGTCAGCTGACCGCTCTTCAAGCCAGGTGTCCAGAGGCTCGTCGTCAAGCACGATGTCCTCGAGCTCGACGGCCGCGGTTTCCGGAGCGGAGCCGTCGGTAGGCACGGCAGCGAGGACGCGCTCGCGAAGGTTCACCCCGAACTCGAGGGCGTCGAAGCGGGAGGCGACTTGGGTAACGTCCGCCGGCTTGAGCTCCAGGTCGCTGGGGCCGACCGGCAGCTCGACGTCGGTGACCATCTGTGTGAGCTCGCGGTTGAGGCGCACCTGGTCGATGCGCTCACGGAAGTTGTTCGCGGCCACGCCCTTGAGCTCGTCGGCGCTTTCGATGAGGCCTTCGAGGCTGCCGTACTGCGTGATCCACTTGGTGGCGGTCTTCTCCCCCACCTTCGGCACGCTGGGCAGGTTGTCCGACGGATCCCCGCGCAGCGCCGCGAAGTCGGGGTATTGCGCAGACGTCAGCCCGTACTTGTTCTCCACCTCATCTGGCGTGAAACGGGTCATGGTGGAGACTCCACGCGTCGGGTACAGCAGTGTCGTGGAATTGTCTACGAGCTGGATGTAGTCGCGGTCGCCGCTGACCAGCACAACCTCAAAGTCGCCCTCGGCACGGGCCTGGGTCACCAGCGTGGCGACAATGTCGTCTGCTTCGAAGTTCTCCTTGCTCAAGGTGGCGATGCCGAGGTCGCCCAGCACGTCCTCGATGATCGGCACCTGCCCTTTGAACTCCGGCGGCGCGGCCTCGCGCTGCGCCTTGTACTCCGGAAAGCGCTCCGTGCGGAAGGTTTTACGTCCCACATCGAAGGCGACCGCGGCGTGTGTCGGCTTCTCGTCGGCCAGGATGTTGGCAAACATGGATAAAAACCCGTAGACCGCATTCGTGTGTTGGCCGCCGGAGGTGGAGAAGTTCTCCGCGGGCAAGGCATAGAAAGCGCGGAAGGCCATCGAGTGCCCGTCGACAAGCAGCAGTCGCTTCGTGTTCTCCGGTGTAGTGCTCACGGTTGGCCAGTTTAGCGGCCGCCCCGACACAGCCCGGTTGGAGCGTCTGCGGGGCGATTTCCTCCCTCAGGCTGCACTGGGATACACTTTCCCGCGATGCCCCAGTAGCCCAATTGGCAGAGGCAACGGATTCAAAACCCGTCCAGTGTGAGTTCGAGTCTCACCTGGGGCACCGAAGTGGCTGGTCAACAAGGTTTTCGTCAGACGGTCGAGCAAAACTGTTGACACTTTGTTGACTTTTTGGTTTTGCGCGGTGATGTTTTCCCAGGTCGCGGAGAGTCGCTATCGCAGCGCTGATCCGAGAAATGTAAACCGACTTGACCACCCCCCATGCGCGGCGCTCAGCGGTGGTCGGCGGGAGGGGTCCGGGGTGCTGTCCTGTCCCCACCCCGGGGGGGCGACCCCGATGGTCACTCCGCTGTGTCAGTATCGCTGTCGATGAACGCGGCGAAGGCGCTCGGCCCCGCGTCGCGGACGACACCGTGGGTGTCGATGTAATGCCTCGTGGTCACACTAACGCGGGCGCTGCCGAGCTGATCGGCGCGCAACCTGGTCGCCTTGCCCAGCGGCGATGAACGTGGCCAGTGTACGGCGCAGCACACGCGCGCTGACCCACTCCACACCAGAGTCTTTCAACGCCGCGCGACGCCATGCGTTCACGGTCTGCACGGATGTCCACCCACCGCGAGCCCCCACACGGCCCGGAGGGCACACCGCTCTTCACCGCACTAGGTGACCTCGACACCACCTCCGAGCTCGGCTCGGGTGAGGCCCTAGCCGACCTTCTCCAGGACGAGGAAGAAGCCGAGGTCGATGGGAAGCACGTACGGCAGCGCGTGATGAAGGCCCACCCGCCGGCGTGGATTTTCTACGACGAGGTTACGTCGCTGACCCGCGCGGGGGCTCGGCAGGGCTCGACCGTGATCGAGGCGCTCCTCTCGGCGTGGAGTGGTGCGCCGATCGGGAATGCAACCCGTACGCACAGCAACACGCGAATCGAC
Organism: Corynebacterium ureicelerivorans; assembly: GCF_000747315.1. Taxonomy (NCBI): domain Bacteria; kingdom Bacillati; phylum Actinomycetota; class Actinomycetes; order Mycobacteriales; family Corynebacteriaceae; genus Corynebacterium; species Corynebacterium ureicelerivorans. The sequence continues at coordinate 1,084,489 of NZ_CP009215.1, read as the reverse complement.
GGTGTCGACTAGACGTGCTTTCTCACCGGTGGTCCCCAGCCCGAGCTCGCGGCCGACTACCTCGCGCTCGACCGCGTGGGTCTTGTGCAACGTACCGTGCTTGCCCCCTCCGCGCGGCCGTGGGGCGAGCTCGACTTCGGTATCGCCTACGACCCCGACACCCTCGCGCCCGCGATCACGGTCGCACCGGGCACGCGCATGACCGCATGCGAGGGTGTCTACGCTGCGCTGCGTAAGGCCGAGCTCGCGTCGCTGGCCGAGAACGACGACGAGGACTCACGCGAGAGCCACTTCACCACTGTGCGTATCCGTCTGGCGACGCTGGCTGCGCTGCTTCACGACTCGACACACATCGACGAGTCGGTTTGGGAGTGGACGGGTCTACTCATTGAGGTGCATCGGCGCACGCTCGCGTGGATGGAGCACGTCGCACGCGACGCGGAGCAAGCCGCTGCGGAGCGACGTGGCCAGATTCGTGCCTACGAACGATCCGGCGAGCGTGGCGAGTCCGGAGCGAGTGCTACCCGTACATACGTCGGCACGTTCTGCCGGGCCGTGCGGGCAGGTGTGCGGTGGGAGGACGTCGCCGCGGCCGGCTGCGTGCGCCTGGAGGGCGTCGCTGCGTCACCCATGGCTACCCCCCTAAAAACTCCCGCACAATGTGTTTATGTCCAGCAAGTAAAGACGCCGCCCGAGGTAAGTCCAGGGCCGCGTCTTTACTTGCTGGCGTCGTGTACCCAAGTCGTAAGAGATCTATGCCCTAACTGGGGTCCGCTGCGTCTTCAATGCAGTAGCGCCGATGAGCAGTAGGAAGAGGATCAGAACTACTATACGAGAGAAGAAAGACGGGAAGAATACCGATATGACTACGCCGAAAACGATAGTCGGAATTCCATAACGCCAGCTGTCGCGATGCTTCTTCACGATTGCAAGGTAAGCCGTTCCGCCGACTCCCAGAATGAGCGGAATTAATCCAAGGGCTAACTGATCCCCTGGCCTGGTGCTCCCAGCTTCGAAGTGGGTCGACAAAAGAGTACATCCCGTGAGGGTGAGGATGTGGAAAACGACTTGGAGTAAAGCTAATCGCTGATTCATGGGATCTCCTCTCAGCAGTAGTCTGAGTACACGGGCGGGTAGTCCGCCTGAACTCCTATCTTGAGGCCACGATTGGTGGCAACCGCAGTGACCGCACGTCCGCCGAGCTCGACCAGGCTGGGTGCGCTGGCTGCGGCAAGCACGAAACCAATCGCTGTACCTACAGGTCCTCCGAACGCGGTGGCTGCGGCCTCAAGAGCTGCGGCAAGGGCAACCGGGCCTGCGTCAGCAGCGGCGACGATTGCTGCCCCAGCACCGACCAACAGGTCATTGTGGGTGAAGCAAACTGATGAGCCGTCACGATAAGCGTACTCAACGGGAGTGGTCGAGCTACTTGAACTGATGGGCGCGTCGTTGGAAGAGTTACTCAAGTTCATTGGCTTCCCCAGAACGGCGTGGAAATAGACATCCGCCGCAGCATTGCAAGCCCCCGGCCAGCACCCTGCCCGTCACATACAGTGCCTAGGTCGCTCCGAAACCTCAGATTGCACTCATAGCGACGCCTCGGTCGCTGCGGCGCGTGCGGCGCTGGCCCGCGTGGTCGAGACCCACAACGCGGCGCTGACCCCGAGCCAGTTGCGCTGCGCCATCGACCCGCAGCTACACCACGCCGCCGTCACCGCGCTCGACCGCCTCCGCAGCGAGGGCTGGGTCGAGCCGGAGGATGACTCACCGCATGCCCGGCTCCACCGCGGTCGCCCTGCGGATGTCACACCGCGGTCATGGGATTCGCCGTACACCACGCCGCGCGCCGACGATCGCGACGGCCCCGCATAGAAGAACCGCCCTCCCAGGAGAAAGTAGGGCGGCGAGGTGGGGCGCCGAGTCGACGGCCACTTTATCACGCCCCTGTTGCGATTGGGACGTGTAATGGGCAACCTGCGGTCCCATTCATCGAGCTTGTGGATGCCGTTTACGCTCGCTTAGGGGCTACCGAAGTGTTCCTAGAAACCGGTATGGGGAGGTGCGCCGTTTGCTGGTGATTTGGAAAATATCTGATGCCCAAAGCACCCGCCGTAGCTTCTTACTAGCCGTTTGTGACCGTGCTCGGCCGCTCGTGGGAAACCTTCCAATACCCCCAGGCCAGAAATGCCAAAGCACCCACTGCAACGACGGTCGTACTAACAGTCAGTGACCCAGTGAATACTTCGTACGCCAAAACGCCGAGGATCAAGAACATGATTACAACTAGCGCAAATTTACGCAGCGCCTTTACGTTCATCTATCATCCTACTTTCCGAAGCATGAGTTAAGGGCATTCCACTCTGACCCTGCAACAACCGCACCCGCCGCGAGAGACGCACCCAAAGCTTCCGGTGCTGCGATCAGGCTACCTGAGACCGTACCCCCAAGGATTAGGGCATCCCCGAAACAATCCCTATCCAATCCACGGGTTGGGCGAACGTGCGCCTCCAATTTCGTGTCTGAGACCAAGGTGTAGGTTACCTCAGCTTCTTGGCCATCGGGGAGTGTTACTACTCCAGTCTTGAACACGCGACTTACTTGCCCGTTGGCATCGATAAGCCGTGGTTGCGACCCGTCGATTTCAAAGGTCCCGTTAGATGCTGAGATGTCCATTGTGAGCCGGTCCGAAGCATTCGGTTGTACGTCGAGCAGGACTGTCTGCTCCGATACCTGTGAGTCGGCCGCATGGGCGGTGCCAAGCGTCATTGAGAACGTGAGACCAGTGGCCATCATCGCCGAAGCCGCGACGCGTGCCGTTTTTGCAAGTTTGCGAGTAGGTTTTCGCATGATTTAGAGCCTTTCCGGTGTTGAGAGGATGCAACAAGGTACTTGATGGACACTGGTTTCGACGCAACACTCTCTCAGACCAATATCAATTTCCGGCACCTTCGTATCCACCCTTTAAGGGGGGCGTCGTTGCATGCCGGTCCACTTCTATGACCCTCATTACGGGGGTTGGCCATGCGCACAGGCATTCGATTGCTCGTTGCCTGCCCTGGCCACCGCGCATGACGCGGTGAGTCAAAAATCGGTCGATTTCTCGCACCCGTCCAGTGTGAGTTCGAGTCTCACCTGGGGCACGCTGTGTTGTTGTCTCGAGACATCGTTCCTACGGAGTCTCGAGTTTTTTCTTTTTCGTGTGCCCCGAGATGGGGTGAGTTGTAGGGTTCTGAGAGTTGTTCAGCGCTACATCCCGGTCGGTTTCAGCGGGCAGCAGATTGCCCCGGACGCTCCGGGGTTGTTTCGGGGGTGGGTTGACGCGGTATGGGCCAGTTTTGGAGCCGCGTTGCGGCCCCAGGAAATCGCAGGCAGAAGCCTTCGCTTATCGACGAGCGCTCCGTTGCCGCTCGAGGCCGTTGCGGACGAGGAGCGGAACGGTGTCACCGAACCAGACATCACCTGGGGCACACTTTTTTCGAGGCACCGTCGGGCGCGGTGCCTCTTTTTCTTATCCCTACATAACTCCAGCCCTTCGCCAAAATGTAAAGCACTCTTGACACTGCGCGTTGTTCTTTTTACATTTTGTAAATGGAAGGAGGCCATATGGGCGACCACACCAACACAGTTCGCAAATGGCGGCGCTGGCACGAGTTGTCGCAGCAGGAGCTCGCTGACCGCGTCGGTGTTTCCCGGCAGACCATCGCCAACATCGAGCGGGGCAACTACTCGCCTTCCGTCTACTTGGCGCTCGATATCTGCCGGCAATTTGAAAAGTCAGTTGAAGAAATCTTTGGTCAAACTAAGGAGAAATGATGCTCAAGAACTTTGGAGACTCAATCGTCAATTACGTCGACGGCACCGCCACCGACGAGTTCGAGGCCGCGACGTATCACAAAGCAAACTCGGTGGGCTTCTACACCTCACTGATCGGCATGGCGCTCGTTGGCGCGATCCTCGCGTGGGTGCTGCCAGGCCGCCAGTCCCTGTGGTCGGCAATCGTCCTGCTGACCCCACTGATTAGCAGTGCGGCGAGCTCGCAGTGGATGCGCAACTACGTCGCGTCGCCGATCTTCCGGCTTCGCAACACCCCACGCAGCATCATTGTCACCTACTGGGCATTGTGCGCTGTCTGGCTGGCAGGTGTCATCGTCACCGGCGGCTTCGACAGCGCTGGCGCCATCGGCGCAATCGTCGGCGCCGTTGCGGCCGTAGTGATGGCCGGAACCATCAGCAAGAAGCGCCGCCAGCGCGACCAGACTCGCCTCGACGCAGAGGCCGAGGATTAGCACCTCTCCCCACTACGAGCACACCCCACACGCCTTTATGGCCTGCGGGGTTTTGCCATGCATAGGCAACCTATATAGTTATCCTATGCACTCCAACGAGGACCTCGCCGCGCTCGCAGTGGAGCTCATCGCGGCCGGAAGTCATTTCACACGCGCCGCGTACCAGGCGTCGGGCATGGAGCTTTCAAACGTTTCCATGCGCGCGCTTGCCGCCCTCGAGCGCGAGCCGGGGCTCCGGATTGGAGAGCTTGCAGCACGGGAAGGCATCCGCCAGCCCTCCATGAGCCAAGCCATGAAGCGGCTTGTGCACGACGGCTACGCCGCCAGACACACCGCCGACGACGATGCCCGCGCAACAGCGCTGACCATCACCGACGCCGGCCGCAAGGTTCTACGCAGCTACAGGGCAGCAGCGGCCGAGGCGGTGGCCCCGGTGTTTGACGCGTTGAAGCCGGAGGACGTCGCAACGCTCAAGCGCGCGGCGGAGCTTTTTCCAGGGCTGGCAGCCGACTTGAAACAACGAACAGGAGGACGCGCGTGACAGACACGCCGCACGTACACACGGAATCCCATTCCATTTTGAAACAACCGGTCGCGGTGTGGGCGCTCGCCTTTGCCTGCGCGGTGTCGTTCATGGGCATCGGGTTGGTCGATCCGATCCTGCCCGCGATTAGCCGGGAGCTTCACGCCTCGCCGACCCAGACGATGCTGCTGTTTACCAGCTACCTCCTCATCACCGCGTTGGCGATGTTCTTCAGCGCGTTCATTTCTTCGCGCATCGGCGTCAAGACCACGCTCTTGATCGGTCTGGCCTTGATCATCGTGTTCGCTGCATTGTCTGGCGCTGCGGGTTCCGTCGACGCGATTATCGGGTTCCGCGCCGGCTGGGGTTTAGGAAACGCGCTGTTCATCTCGACCGCGCTCGCCGCTATCGTGGGTGCCGCAGCGGGAAATTCTGGCGAGGCGGTCATTCTCTACGAGGCTGCGATGGGTATCGGGATGGCCGTCGGCCCGCTTGCCGGCGGCGTCCTTGGCGAGATCAGCTGGCGCGCACCGTTCTTTGGCACGGCCGCATTAATGGCCGCCGGCTTCATCGCCATCGCGTCACTGTTACAGAAGGCGAAGACCAAGCCCGAACCCGTGGCGTTCACTGCGGGCCTAGCAGCTGTGAAGGACCCGGCGCTGCTCACGCTCGGTCTCGTTGCGGTGTTCTACAACTACGGCTTTTTCACCCTTCTCGCCTACTCCCCTTACCCGATCGACCAAGCCGCAGAGCAAAGCGGACGCGCCTTCGGCGCGACCGAACTGGGCTACGTGTTCTTCGGATGGGGCCTCGCCCTCGCTGTCTCATCGGTGTTCCTCGCCCCCAGGCTCGTCCGCACCTTCGGCCTGATGCCCGTGCTGGTGACTATCCTCACCGGGTTTGGCATCAACCTTGCAGTACTTGGTTTTGGGGTCCACAACCTGAAGGTGGTGGTGGCGCTGGTCATTCTGGCGGGTGTGTTCATCGGGGTATTCAACACCGCGCTCACCGAAGCCGTCATGGAGGCGACGGAGATGCCGCGCAACGTGGCGTCGTCGAGCTATTCGGGCATGCGCTTTTTGGGCGGTGCGGTGGCGCCGGCCGCCTCAGGGCCTCTAGCAGCCTCGCTGGGCGCTGGCGTGCCGTACTGGTTCGGCGCCGGCTCGCTCGTGTTGTCCCTGGCAATCCTCTTCGCAGGCCGAAAGACGCTGCACCGCATTCTCTAACACCTGGCTGGGCGGTCACTCCTGGGCGCTCAACTCGTCGTGGTTGATCTTGCCGGCAAGCGAGCGTGCGACGATGTAGGGCACCAAGATCATCTGGCAGTAGACGGTCTTTGCAAAGAAGAGCGCGACCGTGACGCCGTCCGGATCTACCCAAAAGCGCGTCGCAAACGCTACGGCCCCGCTGAGAACGAATATCGCCAGCGAGAGGCCAAGCGACCACCGAAGCCCTTCCTCCCGAGCTTGGAGATGCCGGGCAAGTTCGTACTCATCGAGTTCCGCCTGAGGCAGGTCGGCGTTGCCGATCGCTCTGCGGAGACCGCGTATTACCAGGGCAGCCACAAGGCCGCCAAGGATCCAGAGCAGGTTCGACACTCCCTGCGCGGGGAAATGCAGGGCCACCGACAGCACGAGCGCAGCAACGGCGACGTCGCCTACCCGCACCAGCCGCTTACGTGTAGCTACGGCGTCGGGGATCGGAGTAGTGGTCATTTCGCTTCCTTCCGGTACATCTCTGTCGACATGAGGCTGAATTCAGTTCTGGAAAACACTGCTTCCACAGGGAGGTTGAACACCTCACAGATTCGGAACGCCAGGAGCAGACTCGGGTTGTGGTCGCCGCGTTCCAACGCGCCAATGGTTTGAACGTTCACCTCAACCGCGTCAGCGAGCTGCTGGCGCGACATGTCCCTCTCAACCCGCAACACTCTCACCCGGTTGTAGATCGGCTCAGCGGCAGCTTTCTTTAGGGGCATAGGGCAAAGTGTTGCCTAAACCCAACATTCTGTCAACACTTTCGCTCAATTGACGGGGCCCATCCGGAGACCGACGGCAACGCGATCTGGCGCGGCGAGGACATCTGCGCGCAGGAGTCGCGGATGTTAACGAATTGGTTAAGATACGCCCCATGCGCAATTCCCTCGTCGCCGGCACGACCGCCGGAGTACTCGTCCTCGCAAGCCTCCAGGCTCACATCGCCACCGCACAGTCATCTCAGGTGCAGGATGGGACCCAGTCGTCGGAGACCTAGTCATCCGTGCCCGATTCAGTGAAGCCAGTCGAGTGGTTGAAACAGGAAGTAGGCGGCTACGCCGATATGCCCCCGGGCTTGCTTACCGCGGACACAGAAAAGTTCGCCGACGGATTTGAGCAGGCCGCTCGCGTACTCGTCCCAGTGTTCGTCGGCACCATCGCGATCGTATCGGTTGTCGAACTTGTCGTGCGCGGCCGGCGCATGGCCAACCAGCGGTAGAGGCGGGTAGGCGTCGGCCCGCCGATGCCCATTTACAGCCCGGTGTAATATACAATGCTTTGTAATTATTCATCGTGTACTTGGAGCCGGAATGCACTACCCCACCTCCGCGCGAATAGCGGCTTGCCTCGCTGCTACCTCGCTGCTCGCCGGTTGCGTGACCAACGAGGAAGGCGGCACACCTGAAGGTTGGGAACCCATCGTGCCCGATGAGGTCCCGGAAATTGCCGCGATGGTGCCGCCCGAAGTCGCAGCCGACGGGGTGCTCAACGTCGCCGCGAACCCGCCGTTCGCCCCATTCGAGTTCAAGAATTCGCGCGGCGACATCGTTGGTGTCGAAATGGACCTCGCTCGCGCGGTCGCAGGCGTTATGGGCATGGATTTTCGCGTCGACGACATGGACTTCGCTCTTATCCTTCCCGCAGTGACCGCTGGCAGCCTTGACGCGGGTGCCTCCGGCTTCACTGACAACGCAGAACGTCGAGAGTCCTTTGATTTTGTGGACTTCCTCTACGCAGGCGTGCAGTGGGCTGCCCAGCCAGGCTCCGGCGTGGACCCTTCTGACCCGTGCGGCCTGACCGTATCGGTGCAGCGCACCACCGTATCCGAGACTGACGACGTACGTCCCAAGTCCGAGGCCTGCGAGGCTGCGGGTAAAGAACCCCTCACCGTGCTGGCCTTCGACACCGCCGACAATGCTGCGTTGGCGGCGCTGGTCGGACGAGCTGACGCGTACAGCGCCGACTCCCCTGTCACCGCCTGGGCCGTCGAGCGCTCAGACGGCGAATTGGAGATGGTCGGCGAGATGTTCGACGCAGCCCCCTACGGCTTCGCTGTGCCGAAGGGCTCGCCAATTGCCGACGCAATGGCCGCAGCCATGCAGCATCTCATCGACACCGGCGACTACGCCCGGATTCTCAATCAGTGGAACATCGACACCGGCCTTCTGGATCAGGCCCTGATCAACGAACAACCCGCGGGAGGACTGTGAGCATGAGCACCCCCTATTCGAAATACGCCGCCCAGAGGACGCGGGGATCGCGCACCCGTCCCGAGCGCATTGAAGCCAAACCACTGCGCCACCCCGGCCGGTGGGTGCTGGCGGCGCTGCTCGTCCTCGTGGTCGTGTGGTTTGTCATCGGCGCCGCGCGTAACGACGCCTACGGGTGGGACACCTACTTCACGTACCTCCTGGACACCCGCATTGCCACCGCGGCGCTGCACACCATTGCGATCACGGTGCTGTCCATGCTCATCGGTGTTGTTGGTGGTGTGCTACTCGCCGTCATGCGCATGAGCCCGAACCCGGTGTTCAAGACGGTTGCGTGGGTGTTTCTGTGGATCTTCCGCGGCACCCCGGTGTACGTGCAGCTGATGTTCTGGGGTTTGGTGGGTGCCATCTACGACTCCATCAACGTCGGCTTCGCGGAGATACCACTGGAGCCCTTCACCTCTTCGGCGTTCGCGCTCGCTGTTGTCGGCCTGGGCTTGAATGAGGCAGCCTACATGGCCGAGATTGTTCGCTCGGGCGTGTCCGCCGTCCCGGAGGGCCAGGTGGAGGCCTCCAAAGCGCTCGGCATGAGCTGGGGCCAGACCATGCACCGCACGGTGTTGCCGCAGGCCATGCGCATCATCATCCCACCCACTGGCAACGAGTTCATTTCTTTGCTCAAGACGTCGTCGCTCGTTGTGGCGGTGCCGTATTCCCTCGAGCTCTACGGCCGCTCCATGGACATCGCGGCCGCGCTCTTTGAGCCGGTGCCGCTGCTGCTGGTGGCTGCCACCTGGTACCTAGTGATCACGTCTGTGCTCATGGTGGCGCAGCACTACCTCGAGCGCTACTTCGACCGTGGCGCCACACGCCAGCTCACCGCGCGCCAGCTAGCCAGCCTTGCCGACGCCGAGGGCACCATCCCGAACAACGTCCAGATTGTTGACCAACCGCAGAAGAAGGACCCCCGCTCATGACCATCAAGCAGACGCCGATGATTCAGGCCGTGGACGTGTGGAAATCCTTCGGCAACCTAGACGTGCTCAAGGGCATCGATCTCGAGGTGGCTGCCGGTGAAGTGGCGTGCTTGATCGGGCCCTCGGGTTCCGGCAAGTCCACCTTGCTCCGCTGCGTGAACCACTTGGAAAAGATCAGCGCCGGCCGGTTGTACGTCGACGGCGAACTCATTGGCTATCACGACCGAAACGGTGTGCTCCACGAGATGAGCGAGAAGGACGCCGCGAGGCAGCGCCGGGACATCGGCATGGTGTTCCAAAACTTCAGCCTCTTCGGGCACCGCACCGTGCTAGACAACATCATCGAGGCGCCGGTACACGTCAAGGGCCAGCCGGTGGAGCAGGCGAAAACCCGCGCGATGGAGCTGCTAAAGATGGTCGGTCTGGGCAGCAAGGCGGACGCCTACCCGATCCAGCTCTCCGGCGGCCAGCAGCAGCGCGTCGCCATCGCGCGAGCGGTGGCAATGGACCCGAAGCTCATGCTTTTCGACGAGCCCACGTCCGCCCTGGACCCCGAACTCGTCGGCGAGGTTCTGCGCGTGATGCGCGACCTGGCTGAGCAGGGCATGACGATGCTCGTAGTCACCCATGAGCTGGCATTCGCGCGCGAAGTGGCGGACAAGGTCGCGTTCATGGACGGCGGCCAGATCATCGAATACGGCACCCCGGAAGAGGTGCTGGACAACCCGCAGCACGAACGCACCAAGGCGTTCGTCTCCACCCTGTTCTAGTACGACCAGCGCGTTAGAGGAACAGGCCGCGCACCAGCGCCGTCGCCCCGCCCAAGAAGGCGAGTCCGAGCGCGATGCGGTGGGCGATTGTGGACGGCACGCGCGGCGCCAACGTGGTGCCTGCTGCAATACCCGCCACGAGGGCTGTCAACGTAGCGGCCCACAGCGCGGGCTCGATGGCGGTGATATCGGCTGCACCCGAGAGCACTTTCGCCGTGAACGACAGCGAGCCGCCGACCAGAAAGATCGGCTGCAGCGTCGCGGCGTACACCTTCTGCGGCCAGCGCGCGGCCTCCGCGTACACGGTGATCGCGGGGCCCGCCACGCCAGCGAGCGTGTTCATGAACCCGCCGATGGCTCCGGACACGGCGGCGGGCAGGGCGCCTTCCACCTGCGGCACATAGCGCTTGCCCAGCGTGACAATGGACAGTGCGAGGAGCAACAACGCGCCGACGAGGATAAGCAGCACGTCCGTCGGCGCGTTGGCGACTACCCAGGCTCCTGGCACCACGCCGAGGACCATTGCCAGCGCGATGGGGGCGAATTTCTGCCAGTCCACGTCTGCGCGCATCCCCCAGGTATTGGTGGCGGCGTTGATGACTGCAAGCAGGTTGACCAGGAGCACGCCGTCAACGGGGCCGAGGAGCAACGAGAGCGCCGGGGCCGCAATCAACCCCACGCCCATGCCGGAAACACGCTGCATGGCAGCGCCGACGGCGACGGCAACCCCGACCCCGACAACCTGCAGCATTAATGGAACTTCTTCAACATTGCCTCGCGGACGGTATCAGGCACAAGTCCCGTGACATCGCCGCCGTACTTGGCCACTTCTTTGGTCAACGAGGACGAGATGTAGCCGTATTTCTCGTCCGTGAGCAGGAAGTACGTGTCCACGCCGGTGAGGCGACGGTTCATCTGGGCCATGGGTAGCTCGTACTCGTAGTCAAGGGAGGAGCGAAGCCCTTTCACCAACGCCGTAATGTGGTGGGCGGAGGTGTAGTCCACCAGCAGCCCTCCCCAGCTGTCCACGCGCACGCCATTGAGGTGCGCCGTGGCCTCGCGGATGAGCTCCACCCGCTCGTCGATGGTGAACAGGCCCGAGGTCTTTGTCGGGTTTCCTGTCACCAGCACCACCACCTCGTCGAAATGACGGGAGGCGCGGGTGACGATATCTAAGTGCCCGTTGGTGATCGGATCGAATGAGCCAGGGCACACTGCAGTTGTCATCTATTCCTCCCCTTCCGCGACCGTCTCGGCGTCCGGGTCCGCGTAAACAGCCATGTCCATCCGCGCAATACCGTAGAGCCGTTTTTTCAGCTTCTGGCCGGTGGGTGTGAACTCCCCCGGCCACGCGGTCTCCGGGCTCTCCCGGTGACGTTCGACCACGACCACGGCGCCGTCTCGAAGCACTGGCTTCAGCGCCTCCACCATCTCGGCGACAGCTTCATCCGCCAGCTCGTACGGCGGGTCAGCGAGCACCATGTCGAAGTGGTTGCGCGGAGCGCGGGCCAAGTACGTGGACGCTTTCACTGGCTCGACGACAGTGTTCGGGTGGCCCACCACGCCGGCATTGAACTCGATAATGCGCACGGCATCGGGGTTGTTTTCCACCAGCACCACCTCTGCAGCGCCCCGGGAGGCGGCCTCGAGCCCAAGTGCACCGGAGCCGGCGAAGAGGTCGAGCACGTGCTTGTCCACGAAGCCGAAACGGACCTGCAGGGAGGAGAACAGGCCCTCCCGCGCGCGGTCAGAGGTGGGGCGAGTGCCCTCTGGCGGCACCTTGATTTTCCGGCCGCGGGCCTCGCCGGAAATGATGCGGTTCATGGCCACAACTCTAACGCGCTAGCTCTTGTCCAAATACTCAAAGTCCTCTGCCACGAAGTCCGCCGTGGCGGCTCGGGCGAATTCGAGGTTGTCGGCCACCAGGCGCGCGGCGTCGTCGTAGGCGCGGCGGACCACCTCAAAGTCCTCCACCAAGTTCAGAAGCCGCAGTGTGCGATGCGTGCCGGACTGTTGTTTACCCAGCACGTCGCCCTCGCGGCGGTTCAGAAGGTCGAGTTCCGCCAGGGCGAACCCGTCGGACGTAGCTGCGACTTGGGCAACCCGCTCAAAGGACGGCGTGTGCTCTTCCGCGAGCGTATGGAACAGGCATAGGGACTGGTTACCGCCACGCCCCACACGCCCACGCAACTGGTGCAGTTGGGACACGCCAAAGTGTTCCGCTTCGCGCACCATCATCACCGTCGCGTTGGGCACATCCACGCCGACCTCGATGACGGTGGTGGCGACCAAGACATCCACTCCACCGGCAGCGAAATCCGCCATCACGGCATCTTTTTCCTCGCCGCTCATTCGACCATGGAGGAAGGCGACGCTCAGCCCCGCGAACTCGGTGGAAGCAAGCTCGGCGAACATTTCGAGCACCCCGCCCTCGCCCTCAATGCGCGGGCACACGACATAGGCCTGGTGCCCGGCGGCGACTTCCTCCCGGATCTTTTCCCACGCCCGCGCGACCCAGCGCGGCTTGAACTCCGGCACCACCGCGGACTGGATGGGCTTTCGCCCCCCGGGCAGCTCGCGCAGGGTGGAGACTGCCAGGTCCCCGAAGACGGTCATAGCGATCGTGCGCGGGATCGGCGTCGCCGTCATCACCAGCAGGTGAGGTGTTGTCTCCCCCGCCTTGGCACGAAGAGCGTCCCGTTGCTCCACCCCGAAGCGGTGTTGCTCATCCACCACCACCAGGCCTAACTGGAAGAAATCCACACCGTCCTGGATGAGCGCATGGGTCCCGACCACGATGTCCGCCTCGCCGGAGACGATCTTCAGCAGTGCGTCCTGTTTCTGGGCCGCGGACATTGATCCGGTCAGCGCCACCACCCTGGCGGGCACGCCCGCGTTCATGAGCACCTGGGTCATCGAGCGGGCGTGCTGCATCACCAACACCTCGGTGGGCGCTAAGAATGCGCACTGCGCGCCGTTGTCCACGGCTTGGAGCATCGCGATCAACGCCACGATGGTCTTGCCGGAGCCCACCTCGCCCTGCAGCAACCTGCTCATCGGCACGGTATCCGCCATGTCGCGGGAGATCTCCGCAACTACCTCGTCCTGTCCGGCCGTAAGCGGGAATGGCAACCGCTCCACCAACAGGTCTTGGTCCCGGCGAGCGACGCGCGGCAGTGCGAGCGCGGTGCGCGCCTGCGCATCCGCCCGCCGCACACCCATGGCAAGCGCGACTGACAGCGCCTCGTCGTACTTCAGCCGCTGCAGGGCTCGCGACGGGCCGTCGGGCCCCGGCTCGTGGATCTGGCGCACCGCCGAGTTCAGGGGTACAAAGCCGATGGGGGTGAAACCGAGAGGCTCGTCGATAGGCGGCAGCGACTGCAGCACCTTATGAACGGCGCCCATGATGGTCCAGGTGCTGACGTTTTTCACCGCCGGGTAGATGGGCAGCCACTCGCGCCCGCGCAGCATGTCCTCGATGTCGCCGAAATGCCCCAGCTGCTTGAGCGATCCGGTGGCCTCCGTCGGGCCGTCCAGAAGCACGAAATCCGGATGCGACAGCTGCGGCTGGTTGCGGAAGACGTCGTACTTGCCGGTAAGCATGACGCGCCGGCCCTCTTTGAGCACGCGCTGCGCGTAGTGGGACCCGAAAAACGTGGCCAAAAACACCTGGCGGCCGTCGTCGACGTGCACCTTGTAAATCGGCCGTTTCGGCTGCTTGTTGGTAGTGAACTGCTCGGTGGCGGTGACGGTGCCGATGACGGTGAGCGTATCGCCCGGCTCTACCCCGGTAAGGTCGGCCCCGGTGCCGTAATGCAGGTAGCGGCGCGGATAGTGGCGCAGCAGCTCCCCGCACGTGTGGATGTCGAGGTGCTTGCCAATCGCCTTGGCCTGCTTCAACGGAATGACCAGGTTCAACGGGCGTGTGTCCTCGAACCCCAGCATGTCACTCCACCCCGATCTCCGCACAGGCTTGCAGACCGTCTGCAGGATAAACCATCACGTCGACGCCAAGGCTCTGCCCCAGCCGCTCCAGCGCCTCCGCGTGCAATTCATCCGGGTCGAAAAGGATGCTCACCTGCTCGCCGCCGTGTTCCAGCAACCGCCTGCACGCGCGCTCAACCGCCTCCAACGGCTCGTCCGCGATGAGCATGTGCTCGCCGCGTGTGGTGACAACCACGTCGCCCTTGGCCACCGCCCCCGACACCGTGAGCGCCCCCTTCTCGGCACGAACGGCCAAGGCCGTGCGCATCTCCCCGGCCGCCTCTGACATGGTGAACGCGGCAGTGGCGAGCGGCTGCGCGGGGTCGTGCACGGACAATGCCGCGATGCCGGAGATGAGCCGCACGGTGGGCAGGATCGTGATGGTTTGCTCCACGGCGCGCGCAGCGTGCTCGACCTCCGCGAGCTCACTGTTGCTGAGCTGGCCGTTGGGCAACACGATGACCTCCTCGCTGCCCGAGCGCGTGATCGCGTTCAACATGGCCTGAGCCACGTCAGGGCCCGGCGCGACTGTCACCGCACCGGATGCCCCGTACAGTGACGCGATGGAACCCGGCGGCGTCACTGCGATAACGAGACGCGCGGGTGCCCCGCGGGGCGCTTCGCCTGGGAGCACCTCCAGCCGCAGCTCGCTGACCTCGCCGGCCGCGAACGCCGCCTCGATGACTGCGCCCGCCTCGCGGGAGTGGATGTGCACCCTGCCGTCCTGCTCGTCGAGCCGCGCGATGACCAGGCTTTCGCCCATCCCGGCAAGCTGCTCCTGCAGCGCGTCGAGGTCACCCCGGAAGTTGAACATCACTTCCAGCTCGGCAGCCACACCGTGGCCAGCGTTCGTGGGCTCGTGCTTCACGACGTCCTCCGGCTCGCCCAGCGGCTGGGCGAGCGTCTCCAGCACCGCCACGAGACCCGCCCCGCCGGCGTCGACCACGCCCGCCTCGCGCAATTCGGGCAGCTGGGTCTGGGTTAACGCCAACGCGTTGCGGGCGCCTGCGGTCGCCGCGGTTGCCACGTCGCCGAGCGAACGCCCCTCGTTTGTCTGGGCTGCCTCGGCGGCGGAGCGCAGCACGGTGATGATGGTGCCCTCAACCGGCTCGGCAATCGCACGGCCGACAAACCCAACAGCGCTGTTCAACGCATCCGCCAGCATCTCCCCTTCTTCGATGTCGCGCCGCGACGCCTGGGCGAGGCCCCGCATGACCTGGGAAAGGACCACGCCAGAGTTGCCGCGCGCCCCTCGCACCGCACCCACGGAGAGGGCCTCCGCCACCTCGGTGAGGGTTGCCTCCTCAGGTAACTGCGACGCCTCCTGCACCGCGGCGGCCATGGTGTGCGCCATGTTCGAGCCGGTATCCGCGTCGGGCACCGGGAAGACGTTGAGCTTGTTGATTTCGGCGCGCCTGCGTTCCAGCTCGCCGGCGGCTCGGCGCGCCCATGCGAGCAGACGCGTGCCGTCGGAAAGTGGAGATGCGGACATGCTGGGAGAGTTTACAGTGTCTGGTTAGAGCGCCCAGTCCACCGGCTGGGCACCCATCGCCTCGAGCGCTTCGTTGGCGCGCGAAAACGGACGGGAGCCGAAAAATCCCCCGGACGCGGACAGGGGCGAGGGGTGCGGCGATTCAATGCGCGGGGTGTCGCCGAGAAACCTAGCGGCGGTTTGCGCGTCGCGCCCCCACAGCACCGCCACCAACGGCGCATCGCGTTGCACCAACGCCTCGATGGCAGCCTGGGTGACGGCCTCCCACCCTTTCCCGCGGTGGGATGCGGGTTTACCGGGGCGCACGGTGAGCACCCGGTTAAGCAACAGGATGCCCTGTTTGGACCAGGAGCTTAAGTCCCCGTCCGCGCGGGGCGGAAAACCCAGGTCGTCCTGGAGCTCCTTGTAGATGTTCACCAGAGAACGCGGCGCGGCCACCCCGGGCTGCGTGGAAAAGGCGAGCCCCATCGGGTGGCCCGGCGTGGGGTACGGGTCTTGGCCGAGGATGAGCACCCGCACGTCGTCGAACGGGTCAGCGAAGGCGCGCAAGATGTCGTGGCCTTTCGGGAGGTACTTGCCTTCAGCGCGTAAAAAGTCCCCCATCGCGTGGATCTGGTCTTCCACTGGGGCCAGCGGCGCCTGCCAGGTTTCGTGTACCGGAAGCATCAGAAGCTCTCCCATCCTGCGTCGGTGGAGGACGCGGAGCCGTCGATACGCACGCCCGGCTTTTTAGAGACGGTACCAATGGAACGAAAACCCACGGGCGCAGAGCCCTCGATCGTACCGACGAGCGTGTGGTCCTCTCCGCCGCCGAGCACCCATTCCCACGGGTCCACCCCGAGCAGGCTGCCAGCCTGCACGAGGAGCGCATCGGGGGCCAGCGCGTTGGACGCCAGCTCGATACCCACGTCCGAGGCGTCCGCTATCTGCGAAATGTCGCGAATGAGGCCGTCCGAATTGTCCGTCATCGCGCACGCACCCGCGGCGCGCGCAACCACCCCGCTGCCCGGCGTCAACTGCGGCACCTGGTGCGCGGCTACCAGCGGCTCGAGCTCCTCCGGAATCTTTACGCCGGCCTGCAGTAGCGCAAGCCCGGCAGCGGAGTAGCCGAACTGCCCGTGGGCGATCACGCGGTGGCCGGGGCGCGCGGCGCCCAGCGTCAACGGCGGGCGGTTGCCGCCGAGCGTGCCGATGGCCGACACCGACACGACCAGGCGCTCGCCGCTCGTCACGTCCCCGCCGACGAGCTCGCAGGCGTACTGGGCGGCCATGTCCCCTGCCCCGCGGGCGATGTCCTCCATCACCCGCACCGCTGTGTCGGGGTGGGCCGAAACGGCCATCAGGGCCGCGATAGGGCGCGCGCCCATGGCCTCGATGTCGGCAAAGTTCTGCAGCGCCACTTTGCGGCCCACACAGTAAGGAGTCGTGGTGTCAGCACTGAAGTGGATGCCCTCCACGGACATGTCGGTAGCGGCGACAACCCGCGAATTCGGGGCAGCGGGGGCCAGCACCGCGGCGTCGTCGCCGTTGACCGTGGACGGGGCCTGCGCGCGGATGCGGTTGATCACCTCGCGCTCTCCAAGCTCACGCAAGGTCGGCCCGC
Organism: Corynebacterium ureicelerivorans; assembly: GCF_000747315.1. Taxonomy (NCBI): domain Bacteria; kingdom Bacillati; phylum Actinomycetota; class Actinomycetes; order Mycobacteriales; family Corynebacteriaceae; genus Corynebacterium; species Corynebacterium ureicelerivorans. The sequence continues at coordinate 1,067,388 of NZ_CP009215.1, read as the reverse complement.
CGGTGGGAAAGCCTGTCTCAATCACGTCCTCGCCAGCCCTTTCACTACAGTTGCCGCCATGAGCTCGACGGCGCACGACCCACAGATTAACCGCACGACCATATACATCAGCCTTGGGCTAGCTGTACTGCTGGTGCTCGGCGTCCTAGTTGGTGCGCGGGTGTACTTCCAGCGTGTCGCACTTCAGCCTGTGGCGATGACGGAACTGCCCGCGCCTGAAGCAGATTCTCCCGAGTGCGCCGCCCTTGTCGACGATCTCCCAGACACCCTCGCCGGCCTCAAGCGCGCCGAGTTGGCCCAGCCCGCGCCCGACGGGGCCGCCGCGTGGCAAGCCTCCTCCACCGAGCGCATCACGCTGCGTTGCGGTGTGGACGCGCCGGCGCAGTACACCCCCTATGCCGCCACGGAGGACCTGGGGGGCGCCCGCTGGCTGCGCGTAGACGATCTCACCCCCGGCTCCACGCTCGCCACCTGGTACACCGTGGACCGTTCACCAATCTTGGCCGTCACCGCCGATCTGCAGCAGCTGCGCGACGGCCAGCCCCCGGTGATGTCCCTGCCCACCGGCGCGCTGACCGGGCCCGCCCCGGAGCAGCGCACCGCCCCGCTGTCGAACCTCGCCGAGGCCGGCGACACCGGTAGGTGCGACGCCCTGCTCGCCGCCGCGCCGGAGACAATTGCTGACGGTTACACCCGCGTCGACGTCGCTAGCCCGCACACCGTGGCGTGGTCGGCGCCGGGACGCGATGCGATTGTGCTCCGCTGCGGCGTTGCGGAGCCGGAAAATTACGGGCCGGGCGCGCGCCTTGATCAGGTCAACGGGATCCCCTGGTTCGAGGACGTGAAACTTGCCAACGGCACAACCGCCTCCACCTGGTACGCCATGGGCCGCGACGTCCAAGTCGCCGCTTCCTTGCCCCAAGCGGAGAGCAACGAGGCAATCACGAATTTGACCAACCTCATTGCGGAGCACACCACGGAGCGGTGACCGCCCGGCCCCTGTGTTGGCGCGGATCCAGCTACAAGGATCCAGCTATTCGCGCCCAGGAGGCCGTTAGCTGGATCCTTGTAGCTGGATTTGGGCAGTGCAGGCGGGCCCCAGGGCCACAAGCGCGCCGCGGAAGGACACTGACCTAGCGCAGCGCCGTACGCACCAGGGTGTCCAGCAGCTGCGGGTACTCCAGCCCGGTGGCAGCCCAGACCTGCGGGTACATCGAGATCGCGGTGAAGCCGGGCATGGTGTTGACCTCGTTAAGCACCGGGCCGCGGTCGGTGACGAAGAAATCCACGCGAGCCAGCGATTTGCAGTCCAACGCGTGAAAACACGTCACCGCCATTTGTTGCAGCTGGGCGATGAGCTCGTCCGAGTACGGCGCCGGGATGCTCGCGGTAACGCCTTCTTCCAGGTACTTCGTTTCAAACCCGTAGAAGCCCTCCGCGGAGTCTTCCGTGCCGTTGAGCCTGGCGGGCACCGAGGCGGTGACGGTCCCGTCGGGCCGCTCGAGCACGCCCACCTCCACTTCGTCCCCCACCAGTTCCGCCTCGACAATGACCTTGTCATCGGACTCTAAGGCGAGCGCTACCGCCGCCGGGAGCTCCTCCCAGCTGGTCACCTTGGACACGCCGATAGAGGACCCGCCGTTCGCCGGCTTCACAAACACCGGCAGCCCCAGGTGATCGCGCTCGGCGTCGGTGAGCTCGCGGGCGCGGTCCAAGATCACCTCGCGTGTGACCGGGATCCCCGCCGCCGAGACCAGCTTCTTCGTGTACTCCTTGTCCATGCCGCACGCGGAGGCCAGCACTCCCGGGCCCACGTACGGCACGCCGGCGAGCTCCAGCAGCCCCTGCACCGTGCCGTCCTCGCCGTACTTGCCGTGCAGTACCGGGAAGACGGCATCGACCGTGGTCAGGGGCTCGCCGGAGGCGACGTCGTAAAGCAGGCCCTTGCGCTGCGGGTTCAAAGAGAACGCAACCTCGCGCCCGTGCTTGACGACGGGAAGCTCCGCCCCCTCCGCCGGATTGGTCACGCCCTCGACCCACACGCCGTCCTGGGTGATGCCGATGGGAAATACCTCGTACTCGGCGGGCATGTGCGACATGACCGAGTCGGCGGAGATGCAGGAAATGGAGTGCTCGGTGGACATGCCACCGTACAAAACAGCAATGCGGATCACGGGCGTTAAGCCTACCGCCCCCTACTCCGCCTTCTTGCTGCGCCCCATCAGCGCGGCAATTGCGTCGGCCACCTTCATCCCCTCGTGGCACACGGCGTAGACGGCCTGGGTAATTGGCATCTCCACCGAGTGCTCCGCGGCGAGCTGGAAGATGCTGCGGGAGGACACCACGCCCTCCGCCACCTGGCCTTTCGTGGCGGCGCGCGCTTGGTCCATGGTCGCGCCCTGGCCTAACGCGGCGCCGAACGTGCGGTTGCGCGACAGGGGCGAGGCACAGGTGGCCACCAAATCTCCCATGCCGGCAAGGCCCGCGAACGTGCGGGCGTCTGCCCCCAGCGCGCTGCCCAGTCGCGTGGTTTCCGCCAGCCCGCGGGTGATCAAAGTGGCCAGCGTGTTGTCGCCCAGCCCCTGGCCCGCGGCCATGCCGCACGCGAGCGCAATGACATTTTTGGTGGCGCCGCCGATCTCGCACCCGGCGACGTCGGTGTTGGTGTACGGGCGCAGGTAGCCCGTCGCGCACGCAGCCTGGACCAGCTTGGCACGGTTCTCGTTGGCGCAGGCGATCACGGTGGCGGCAGGCTGCTCCTGCGCGATCTCACGCGAGAGGTTCGGCCCACTGAGCACGGCAATGCGGTCCTCGCTCGCGCCGGTGACTTCCGCGATGATCTCGCTCATCCGCATATGGGTGCCGGTTTCGATGCCCTTAGAGATGGACACGAGCGTGGCGTCCCCCGGCAGACGCGGCGCCCACGCGGTCAGGTTCTGGCGCATCGTTTGGCTGGGCACTCCGAACACGACGATGGCGGCCCCGTCGAGCGCTTCCGCCGCGTCTGATGTGGGATGAATCGCCGCCGGCAGCTCAATGCCAGGCAGATACTCGGGGTTCTCCCGCGTTGCTTGGATGGTGTTAGCAAGGCTGTCCCTGCGCGCCCAGAGGGCCACAGGGTTGCCAGCGTCTGCGAACACTTTGGCAAGGGTGGTCCCCCACGAACCTGCGCCCAGTACTGCCACGTTGACCATCGGTGCGTCCTCCCAGCGTTTTCAACCGCTTCAACCTACCACCCAGCCTGGACGTAGCGCGCCCGCCAGGTGTGCGACACAATGGCATGTATGCCTAAACACGACGGCCATCTGCACGAGCAGGACAAGGACACGCACGGCGAGATGTTCCTCACCGGGCGCCTCCAAGAAATTCCCAACCACCCGCACGAGGAATTCGAGCGCACCACCTTGGCCGCTGGCGCGGTCCTGTGGCGCGGGGACCTCAACACCCCGGACTCCGTCGAGGTGGCCTGCATCCACCGCCCGCATTACGACGACTGGTCGCTGGCCAAAGGCAAGGTCGATCCCGACGAATCCTTGATCCAGACCGCTGTGCGCGAGATCAAGGAGGAGACGGGCTACGACGTGCGGCTGGGCAAACTGCTGGGCAAAACCGTGTACCCGGTGAAAAAGACCACGAAGGTGGTCTACTACTGGACGGGCGAAGTCACCGGCGGCGAGTTCACGCCCAACAACGAAGTGGACGAGATCCGCTGGCTGCCCATCGACCAGGCCATCCCCCTGATGACGTACGACTTGGATCGCCAGGTGCTGCACAAAGCGAAGAAACGGTTCGGCACCCCAGCGGATGCGCGTGTGCTCTACGTGCGCCACGCGCGCGCCCACGACCGCGAGAAGTGGTCCGGTGACGACAACCTGCGCCCCCTGGATAAGAAGGGCCGCCGCCAGTCCGAGATGCTAGTGCCGTTGCTCAGCGCGTTCGCACCGGAGCGGATCTACTCCGCTGCGCCCGAGCGCTGCCAAACCACCGTCGCCCCGCTTGCGGATGAACTCGGGTTGGACGTCGGGGTGAACGAGCGCTTCGGCGACGACGCCTGGCTCACCGACATGGTCGGCGCACAGCGCGCGTTCACTGACGTGATTGCGCAAGGAGGCACCAGCGTCATCTGCGCTCAGGGTGAGATCATTCCGGGCATGCTGGCCTGGCTCTCTGCACAGGGCACCCTGCCCATCGACACGCACATTCACGCCAAGAAGGGATCCGTGTGGGTGCTGAGCTTCCGCGACGGCCAGCTCACGGGCGCGGACTACGTGCCCTCCGCGCTCCCGGTGTTGTAGTACAAGAAAGGAACGTACATTCCCATGACTTCCCCATCCCAGACTGCGTTTCCCCCAGTGTCGCAGGACCGCATCGCCTCGACGCTTACCGCGATGGATTTGAAGTTCTACCGCGAGGGCAACGGCGAGGTCCGAACCGCATTTCCGGGCCTGGTGGTCTTCTTCGAGGTGGAAAACCAAGGTTTTAAGGCCACGTCCCGGTGGATGGCCGTGCTGGATCAGCCCGCGGACGTGGAGACGTTGCGCGAACTCGCCAACTCCCTCAACCGCTCCCTGCCGCTGGTGCGGGTGCACCCCGTGCAGCGCGAGGACGGCACGGCGATCGCGATCATGGAAGCGCCGTTTTTCTCCGGAGACGGGTTCGCCGACCAGCAGCTGCGCGAGATGTGCGAATACTTCTTCTCTGCGATCCACCACGTAGCGGGCAAACTGCGCGAGGCCTTCCCGGGCCGCGAGGAATCCTTCACCGATACCGCTAAGGAGGCGTAAACCATGGGCACTACCGACACATTGAAGCCACTCACCATCCAGCGCGCGAAAGACGTCTTTGCCAAGCAGGGCTGGCAGTACGACGACGCGGGAGAGTTTTCCATCCGCTCCGGCTTCGCCGGAATTGGGCTGGAGATAAGCCACATCGAACCGAATGTGAACGTGATCTCCACCGTGGCGGTGGACTCGATTGGCCAGGACCGCTACGAGGAGGTCCGCGAGTGGGTCGAGCAGTACAACTACACCAAGGCCTATCCCACCGTAACGGCGTTGAAGGACGCCAACCGCGGCATCACGGCGCTCGGCGTGGCGTACAGCATGCCCGGACACTGGGGCTACACGGATGCGCAGTTTGAATCCCACGTACTCACGGGCATCCAAGGCGTGGTGGCCGCGTCGCGGGACTTCCTCGCTGCGTTCGCGCCGCAGGTGCTTCAACAGATCGACGCGATGGCGCAGCAGGGTTAGATTTTCCGCGCCCCCTAGCGCACGGCCGGCTTAAACGCGGGCCGCTGCGCCTCAAAGCGCTCGATGGCGCCCTCGTCGCGGAGCGTCAAGCCGATGTCATCCAGGCCCTCCATGAGGCGCCAGCGGGTGTAGTCGTCCACCTCGAAGACGAAGGTGTTCTCGCCGACGGTGACCGTGCGGTCCTCCAGCGACACGGTAGCGGTCTCGCCCGGGTGCTGCTCCAGGTGCTTCCAGATCAGCTCGATGTCCGACTCAGGCAGATTGGCGGCCAGCAGGCCCGCCTTGCCGGAGTTGCCGCGAAAAATGTCGGCGAACCGCGGGCTGAACACGGCGCGGAAGCCGTAATCCATCAACGCCCACACAGCGTGCTCGCGCGAAGATCCGGTGCCAAAGTCGGGCCCGGCAAACAAGACAGAGCCGTTCTTGTACGCGCCCTGGTTCAGCACAAATCCGGGCTCGGTTTCGCGCCAGTTGGAAAACAGCCCGTCCTCAAAGCCGGTACGGGACACACGCTTAAGGTAGCGCGCCGGGATGATCTGGTCGGTGTCCACGTTTGACCGCGTCAGCGGCACGGCGACACCGGTGTGGGTAGTGAACTTCTCCATTGGGGTGCTCCTTTACAGGTCAGCGGGGCTGGCAAGGTGTCCGGTGACGGCGGTTGCCGCGGCGACAAGCGGCGAGACGAGGTGCGTGCGCCCGCCGGGGCCCTGGCGGCCTTCGAAGTTGCGGTTGCTTGTCGACGCGCTTCGCTCCCCCGGCTTGAGCTGGTCCGGGTTCATACCCAGGCACATCGAGCACCCGGCGGTGCGCCACTCGGCGCCAAAATCGGTGAAGATCCTGTCCAGACCTTCCTCCTCCGCCTGCTGCTTCACCAGCGTGGAGCTGGGCACGACCAGCATGCGGGTGTTCTCCGCGATGGTGCGGCCCTTGACCACCTCGGCTGCGGCGCGGAGGTCTTCGATGCGGGCGTTAGTGCAAGAGCCCAAGAAGACCGTGTCGATGGTGATGTCGCGCAGCGGAGTGCCCGGAGTTAAGTCCATGTACGTGATCGCCTTCGCCGCGGCTTGCTTGGCGGTCTCATCGGTGAAGTCCTCTGGGTCCGGCACGGCCTCTGCCAGCGGCAGGCCCTGGCCGGGGTTGGTGCCCCAGGTGACAAACGGGGTGAGCGCCGCGCCGTCGATCTCCACGACGGTGTCGAACTCCGCGCCGTCGTCGGTGGGCAGCGTTTTCCAGTACTCCACCGCCGCGTCCCAGTCCGCACCCTTCGGGGCGTACTCGCGGCCCTGGACGTAGTCGAAAGTCTTCTGGTCCGGCGCGACCATGCCCGCGCGTGCGCCCGCTTCAATGGACATGTTGCAGATGGTCATCCGCGCTTCCATGGACATCTTCTCGATGGCCTCGCCGCGGTATTCAATGATGTGGCCCTGGCCGCCGCCGGTGCCGATCTTGGCGATGATGGCCAGAATGAGATCTTTCGCGGTCACTCCTTCCTGCAGCTCGCCGGTAACTTCGACGGCCATGGTCTTGAACGGCTTCAGCGGCAGGGTTTGGGTGGCCATGACGTGCTCCACCTCGGAGGTGCCGATGCCCATGGCGATGGAGCCGAACGCTCCGTGCGTGGAGGTGTGCGAATCGCCGCACACAATGGTCATGCCCGGTTGCGTGATGCCTAGCTGCGGGCCCACGGTGTGGACGATGCCCTGCTGAATGTCGCCCATCGGGTGCAGCGTCACCCCGAACTCCTCGCAGTTCTTGCGCAGGGTAGCCACCTGGGTGCGCGACGTGGGCTCGGCAATCTCGATGAGATTGCCCGAGGTGATTCCCTCGGTGGGCACATTGTGATCTTCCGTTGCCAGGTGCAGCTCCGGGTGGCGCAGCGAGCGGCCGGCCATGCGCAGCCCATCAAACGCCTGCGGTGAGGTCACCTCGTGCAGCAGCTGGAAGTCGATGAAGATGAGGTCGGGCTCCCCGTTGTCTCCTTGTTTGACCACGTGGTCGCGCCACACCTTTTCCGCCAACGTCAACGGCTTTTCCGCCATAGGAATCTCCTTCGCACTTCTTCCCCACAGTCCCACATAATGAGATGTTAGGATTCGGACTGTGAGACAGTATAACGAAGGCTCCGGCATCAAAGTGCTCGACCGCGCGGTCGCAATTGTGTCCGCGGTCGCGGCCGGCGACAAATCGCTCGCCGAACTCAGCGACGCGACCGAACTGCCACGTGCCACCGCCCACCGTATCGCGACCGCGCTCGAGGTCCACCATGTCCTCGCCCGGACCGACCGCGGCGAGTGGTCCCTCGGGCCCGCACTTCCCGGTTACACCGGAGGCCCGTCGCCGAAGCTCATCGCCGCCGCCGCACCAGTCCTTCGTGACCTTGTCGCGGCGACCGGCGAGTCCGCGCAGCTCTACCAGCTCACCGGGACCACCCGTACGTGCATCGCAGCCGAGGAGCCGGAAAGCGGCCTGCACAACGTCGTGCCGGTGGGCTCCCAGCTCACCCTCACCGCGGGTTCCGCCGCGCACGTCTTCGCGGCGTATTCGCGTATCGACGCCCCCTTCGGCGACAACGACCTCGAACAGGTGCGCGCGGACGGCTACGCGGAGTCCGTCGCTGAGCGCGAGGTGGGCCTGGCGTCCGTGTCGACTCCGGTATTCCAGCCCGACGGCGCGCTCGTCGCGGTGCTTTCCATTTCCGGTCCCGCCGAGCGGCTCAAGCCGTCACCCGCCGCGAAATGGAAATCGGAATTGCTTGGGGCGAGAAATCAACTCGAGCGGGCCCTGTAGACGGCGGCAAGCAGCCGGCTTTACCCGCGGTCGATCGAGTCGAGCTCCGCATCAGGCCACACCACATTCTTGGCCAGGGGGATCTGGTGCGAAGCGCTTTCCAAAATGTGCATGAAATACCCCGCCGCATTGGGGATGGCCACGATGTCGCCCGGTGCCACCCCCGCGGGGAAGCGGATCTTGCGGCGCAGAATGACTTCGTCCTCAATGCAGTATGCGCCGACCAAAAACGCCTCAAGCGGCTCTCCGTCGGGGTGACGCTTCACCAGCACCGGATCGGTGAGGTAATCGTCCGACGTCGTGCGGCACTGGGTTCGGTTCATTTCCAGCCCGACGAGGGGCACACCGTCCGAGCGGGTCTTCACAAACGCCACACGGGCGAGGATGACGCCGCAGCCGTCCAGCAGCGAGCGCCCCGGCTCGAGGTGCAGCCTTAGCCCCCGTTCGCGCAGCCCCTCTCCGATACCATCTGCCAGCACCTGGCCCAGCCACTCCCCTCGCGTGGGCTCCTGCCAGTACGGGTAGGTGTTCGTCAGCGGGTCTGCCTTCCACGTGAATGCCTCGGCGTACCCGGCGCGTTGGGTGGCAATGGCGTCCTGGTAGTCCTCCCACTGCTGCTCGTGCGCAAGATAGCGCATGGGCACGCCGCCCCCGATGTCGATGAATTCGGGGGTGTGGCCGGCGGCCGTCAGGGCGTCGATAAGCTGCATGCACTCGCGCAGCGCCGCCGAGCGATCCGCGGCCGCGTACCCGTGCAGGTGAGCGTGGACGCCGACGACGCTCACGCTTGACGACGGCTCACGCAAGTGCCCCGCCCAGTCCCCCAGCCGCTCGCCGAAGCGGGTGGGCGGCATCGTGTCCGGGTCTGGGGCGAGGCGCGGAGCGACGCGGGCCGTCGCCCCGGAGGTTTCGGCCAGCGTACGGATGCGGTCGTACTCCGCGCGGTTGTCGGCGGAGATGACCACGCCGTTGTCGATGGCCAACTGCAAGAGGCGGTCAGGCTTAATGGCGGCGGACAGGATAATGCGGTCTCCCGGCACGTTGTGGGAGAGCACCTGCCGCAGCTCGTTCTCGCTGGCCACGTCGACGCCGTTGCCGGTATCGCGGGCCGTGTCCGCGAAGACGAGTGCCTTGTTGGCCTTCCTGGCGTAGAACACCTTCGTTTCCACGCCAGCGCGCCGCCCGGCCTCGACGAGCTCGTCGATGCTGGCCTGCATGGGGCCCGGGTGCACGACGTTGACGGGGCTGCCGTATTGCTCGATCAGCGAGTGGCAGGCCTCCGGGTCTGCGAGCAGCTCCTCCGACCAGTCGAAGCGCTTCGGTTCCAGCGGCGGCAGGCCGTGGACGCGATCGGGCTCCTGCATCGCCGAGGCGCTGACGCGGCCGGCCCAGCGGTCGATGACGTCGTGCTCAGTGCGCTTGAGCGTGTCGTGGCCGAGGATGAGCCCCTCGTTCATGCGCCCGGCAGCCGCGAGGTGCTCTTGGCCCACTAGCGTGCCGTCCGGTGTCACGTGCAGGGCATTCGTGTCGGCATAGCGTTGCCCGACGCCCGCCTCCACCAGGTTGCCCACGAGCGTGCCCTCGACAACGCCTGGCGGGGCGAGGACGGCGTCGATGACCACCGTCGCGCCGACTTCACCCGCGAGCTCTTGCAGGTCCTCCTCACCGCGAGCGATGAGGTCGGTGCGGACTCGGCCGGCGTCGATCATCTGCAAGAGCAGTTCTGCAGACTCCGGCGGCGGCCCGAACGCGACACGCTCCATCGTTCGCGTGAAACCGTCAAAATCTCGGCCACCGAGCGTCTCGCGGCCGCCGAAGGAGGCGCGCTCAATGAGGGCATCGTAAGTCTCGCGGAATGCTACCTGCGCGGCCAGCACCGGCGTCCAAGGCCGCTCGCCGCGGGACGCGTCAAGAGACGCCCGCAATTCGGCTACGGCGTCGCCGGTGAAGTCCTTACCGGCGAAAACGGCTCGGATGTCGTCCGCGCTCCCCTCCCCACCGACGATGCCCAGAATTTCAGTTGCGCAGCTGACAAGGATGGCTCGCAGTTCGTCCAGGTCGCGACACCGGAGTATGGCCCGCGACGCCGCACCGATGTGCGGCTTGGCCCGACGCTTCGCCTCGCCATCCAGGTAGGCCTTGGTTTCCATGAAGCGCCCGGTGCGGGTGACCGGGTAGAAGACTTTGGCGTCGGCGTACTTCACCACATCGATGAACGTCAGCGCCGCGCCGCGCACCAGGGCGACGTCATCAGTGCCTACAGCGTCGAGGTTGGTTGCCGGGTACGCGGGTGCCCCCACTTTCAAGCCCGCCAAGTCGCGGTGCGCGAGCGAGCCGGGCCAATCGTGGGCGTGGCCGGTCGCGATGAGTACTTCGTCGAACCGCTCGCCGAGCACGTCCACACCGCCCTCGTTTGGCTCGACCGTGTCGACGTGTTCCACGCGGTGGGTCACGCTGCAGCGCGGCGGTAGGTGCTCTTCCAGGGCGCGCCAGGAAGCGAGCATGTGCTCGCCCGCATGCCGGCGGCCCGGAAATTCGCCGGCGAGCTTGTCGTCTGCATCGAGTGGCCCGAGCCGGGTTTCCATGATCGACTTTGGCGCATTGAGGATCCACGCATCAGGCACGGATGCGCCGAAGGCGCCTGGCGCAGATGCTTCCGGCAACGGGCGGTCGTTGAAGACCGTCAGCGAGATGCCGGCGCCTCGCTGCCGCGCACGCTCCATTAATGCCTCTGCGGCCCACAGCCCGCGCGGTCCCGCGCCGATGATCGCAACTTTCATTCCAACCCTCCAATGTGCGCTTCAACCCATTCGTCGTTGTACACCGTGTCCAGGTACGCCCTGCCGTCGTCGTGGAAGACGCCCACGATCTCATCGGCAGCACCTTCGTCGATCAGCCGGGCGACAGCCGCGGCGACCGCGCCACCGGATGCCCCAGGCACGAATCCGGTAGACCGTGCCAATCCACGCGCCGAGCGCACAGCGTCCGCCGCAGACACCCGCACCACCCGGTCGGGCGTCACCTCCTTGGAAAGCTCAGTGACCACGCCCGCGCCGTAGCCGGGGAGGATGCGCTCACCGCGGTCGCCTCCGAAAAGCACCGAGCCCTCTGCATCCACTGCGACGACCTTCGTGCCGTAGCCGTGCTCGCGGATGTGCTTCAGGCAGCCGCCCACTGTGCCGGTGGTGCTCACCGCCACCGCGAGCATTTCGGGCGCGTGCCCGAGCTGCTGCACAATCTCGCGCATCGTGCCCTGGTCATGCGCGTCGAACGCCGCACGGTTGGAGTACTGGTCTAAGTTCACCGCCCCGAGTTCCCGCTTCAGCTCGGCCACTAGGTTGCGCCGCGCGGTGAGCCAATCGCCCGTCTCCGGGTCTGGTTCCTCCACCGGGTGCAACACCGCCCCGAGGGCGGCAATCATCGCCAGCGTTGACTGGTTGGTGCGCGGGTCGACGACGCAGTGGAACTCCCACCCGCCGACGGCCGCCTCGCGGGCCAGAGCCACGCCCAGGTTTCCGGAGCTCGACTCCACGACGACGCTGCCCGGGCCGAGCACGCCGCGCTCGATGGCGTCGGCGACGAGGGCGCGGGCTGTGCGGTCCTTGGCGCTGCCGCCGGGGTTGAAGGACTCGAGTTTGGCCCAGACCCGGGCGTTCCCGCCACCGAGCTCGGGAAGGGAAACGAGGGGCGTGCCGCCCACAGCGGCGAGCAGGCCCGGGGATAATTCGGAGAGCATGAACGCCAGCTTATGCGTTTCGGGCCGGCGGGGCCGCCGCGGGGCGTTTCCCTTAACGCTCCATTCGAGGGTACGCTCGTCACGTGAGAAAGAGCGGGCAGATTCTTGGACGGGACATTCGACGCCTGCTGCGCGTTCCCCGGGCCTTCATCATCATTGTGGGCGTGCTCATCATCCCCTCGCTCTACGCGTGGTTCAACATCAACGCCTTCTGGGACCCCTACGCCCACACCCAGAACATCCGCATCGCGGTGGTCAACAACGACCGCGGCGCCTCCGCCGAGCGCGTCGGCGACGTCGACGTCGGCGAGCAGATCACCGAGCAGCTCAAGAGCAACGACAAAATCGGGTGGGTGTTCCTCCCCGAGGACGAGGCCCGCGACGGGCTCATGCGCGGCGACTACTACGCCATGTTCCTCATCCCGCCCGAGTTCAGCGAGGACCTGCTGAGCCTGGTCAGCGGCACATACACGCAGCCGGTGCTGGAGTATTACGTCAACGAGAAGAGGAACGGCGTCGCCCCCTCGATCACCGACGCCGGCGCCTCCGCCGTCGACACGGCCGTGGCCGAGGCCTTCAAGAAGAAGGTCGGCGAGGCCGCGGCGACCGAGCTGCGCAACACGGGGCTCGCGTCGCGCGATGACGCCGAGAAGGTCCGAGGCAAGGCCTCCGGGAGCTTCGGCCAGATCGCCGCCAACCTCGACGCCGCCCAGGGGCGGGTGGCCACGATGAAGCAGAGCATCAGCGGGGCGCGCCCGGTCGTCGCCGAGCTGAACACCCTCGTCGGCTCCGTCGACGACACCCTCGGGTCCGTGGACTCCTCCCTCGGCGAGGCCGAGGGGATCATCGCCGAGCTGCAGAAGTCCTCCGCCGGTTTCAGCGCCGACACGTCGACCGCGCTCGTCGAGTCCACCAACGCGCTCAGCCTCGGCGCCGCCTCCGCCAACGCCTCCATCGCGGAGGCGACGGACCAGCTCGGCACCGCCCAGGGGCGGGTGCGCTCCGCCGTCGGCGAGGTCGACGGCGTGGTCAAGCAGGGCGAATCCGCCGTCGCGCAGCTGCGCGCCTTGTCGGCCGGGGCGGCCCTATCGCCCGAGGTCCGCGCTCAGCTCGACGCCGCGGCCAGCGCGCTGGAGGAGCGTACCGCCGCCTCCCGCGCCGTCCTCGACGGCCTGAACAACGTGGACCGCAGCGCGGGCGCCGCGCTGGCGTCGATAGGCGAGCTCGGCGACTCCCTCGAGACCGCGACCGGCGACGCCAACGCCGCAGCGCGCGACGCGAGCAAGCAGCTCGGCGAGTCCGTGCCCGCGATCAACGCCTCGCTCGCGCAGGCCTCCGGCAGCATCGCCTCCGTGCGCGGCGCGCTGAGCAGCCAGCGTGCCCTGCGCGAGGAAACGACCTCCCTGCTCGCCGGGGTGGACAACCAGCTCGCGGCCAGCCTCGGCATCCTCGACGAGGTCTCGGGCAACCTCGGCACGCTCGCCGACGGCGCCCGCTCCGCCCAGTCCGACATCAACGCCCTCCTGGCCAGCTACAACTCGAAGGCCCTCAACACTGTCACGAACCTCAACTCCGCGAAGATCGGCGAGTACATCTCCTCGCCCGTCACCGTCGAGCAGCAGGCCGTCTTCCCCACGGAGAACTACGGCAGCTCCATGGCCTCCTTCTTCACCAACCTGGCCCTGTGGATCGGCGCGTTCGTGCTGACGATCATCTTCCGCGTCGAGGTCGACACCGAGGGCTTCCGCCGCCTCACCGTCGGCCAGGCCTACCTCGGCCGCTTCCTCCTCTTCGCCACGCTCTCGGTGCTCCAGGCCGTCGTGGTGACGCTCGGCAACGTGGCCTTCGGGGTGCAGATGCAGTCCGTCACGGCCTTTCTCGCCACCGCAATCGCCATCGGGGTCGCTTACACGGGGATCATCTACTCCATCGTCTCCGCGCTCGGCCACATTGGCCGCGGCATCGCCGTCTTCCTCGTCGTCATTCAGATCCCGGGCGCGTCGGGCCTCTACCCCATCGAGCTCATGCCCGACTTCTTCCGCCACATCTACCCCTTCCTTCCCTTCCGCTACGGCATCGACGCGATGCGCGAGACCATCGCCGGGTTCTACGGCCATCACTACCTCCGCTTTATGGCGACGCTTCTCGCCATGTCCGCCGCCGCCTTCGCCCTGGGGTGGCTGTTCCGACTCACCTCCTCGCACGCCAACCTCCTGTTCAACCGCCAGCTCGCGCGCACGAACCTGATCACCAACGAGAAGGTGGAGGTCATGGGCTCGCCCTATCGCGCGTCCGACATCATGGCCGCCCTGTCGGACCGGGATGAGTTCCGCGGGAGCGTCGAGAAGCGGGCGCGGATGCTGCGGGAGAACTACCGCGCCCTCATCTTCGGCGGGATCGGCGCGGGCGTTGTCGGCATCGCCATCATCACCCTGCTCACCATGCTCCTGCCCACCGACAAGACGGTCATGCTGGCCATCGTCGTCGCCTGGTCGCTGCTGGTCGTCCTCTACCTCGGCGCGGTGGAGTACTTCACGCAGAGCCTCGTCGCCGCCGAACAGGTCTCGCGCCTCGGCGAGGCCGAGCTGCGCGACGCCGTGATCCACCGCCACGACTCCGCCGGCACCAGCGCCACCATCGGGCCCGCGGATGCCGAAAGCGAGGACACCAAGTGAGAACCGTCTTCTCCATCGCCTACAACGACCTGCGCCGGCTCTACACCAACGTCATGGCGGGCATCGTCATGGTCGGCCTGATCGCCATCCCCTGCCTCTTCGCCTGGTTCAACGTGCTGGCCACGTGGGACCCATTCGGCAACACCGAGCGCCTCAAGGTGGCGGTGGCCAACACCGACCGCGGCTACACGAGCGATCTCACCCCGCTGGCCGTCAACGTCGGCGACATGGTCCTCTCCCAGCTCTACCGCGACGACTCTATGGACTGGGTCATCACCGATGCCGACGACGCCATCGAGGGCACGAAGTCCGGCGAGTACTACGCCGCCATCGTCTTGCCGCCCACGCTGAGCGACGACATGTTCACCTTCTACGCCGGCGACGCCGAACCCAGCCGGATCGACCTTTACGTCAACGAGAAGAAGAACCCCATCTCCCCGCTGCTCATCTCCAACGGCACGCAGGGCGTCAGCGCCCAGATCAGCGCGTCGTTCACCAGGGCCCTCTCCCAGGTGTCATTCGGGGTGATCGAGACGGCCTCTGACTACTTCAACGAGGCGAAGACCAAGCAGGCGCTCGACTCCATCGAGAAGCGCACCGCCAGCGCCCGCGACCAGCTGCTCTCCAGCGCCAGCACCGTCGACGCGCTCGCCTCGCTCACAGAGTCGAGCGTGCCGCTCGTCGACAGCGCTGGGCGGATCTCCGGGGCGCTGGGCGACTCTCTCGGGCAAGTCCACCCCGTCGACCTCGGGGCCACCGGGGCGGGCCTCGGCGGAGACGGCGCGGCGCTTGCGGCGGCGCTGGGGGCGACGTCGGAAAGCTTTGCCGCCGTAAGCGACCGCGTCGACCAGCTGCTGGCGGACTCTTCCGCCACCTCCCAGGCCACCGCCGCGAGCCTGACGGACATT
Organism: Corynebacterium ureicelerivorans; assembly: GCF_000747315.1. Taxonomy (NCBI): domain Bacteria; kingdom Bacillati; phylum Actinomycetota; class Actinomycetes; order Mycobacteriales; family Corynebacteriaceae; genus Corynebacterium; species Corynebacterium ureicelerivorans. The sequence continues at coordinate 1,052,030 of NZ_CP009215.1, read as the reverse complement.
GCCGCGCGCATCGATGTCCAGGTGAAGCAATACACGGCCCTGCGCGACACCATCAACGGGCAGGTCGCCCCGGCGCTTCCCCCCGAGGCCCAGCCGGGGGTGCGCGCGGTGGTCGGCCACCTCAACGACGCCATCGCCCGCCAGACGGCCGTGCGCGACCGACTCAACGACGCCGCCGCGCGCCTCACCGCCGGGCAGGGCGGCCGGGACGGGAAGAACGCGGACCGGCAGGAGATCAAGGACTCGATCGCCCGGGCCCGCGCGGCGATGGACTCGGCCAAGAATTCCTACGAAACCGGGATCCGCCCGCGCCTCGAGGCGCTGTCGGGCTCGCTGGACAACGTCCGGGCGAACGTCGACAAGGCCCGCTCAGACATGGACGGCGTCTCCTCTGCCCTGGCCAACCGGCCCGGCTCGCTGCGCGACACCCTCGCAGCCTCCGGTGCGAACCTGCGCGACACGGCGGAATCTCTGCGCGCCAACGCGGCGAGGATGCAGGAGGCGCAGCGGTCGATCGCGCAGGCGCGCTCGAGCGGGGACCTGACGAAGCTGGCCGACCTCGTCTCCAGCCACCCGGAAGTGCTCGCCGACGCCCTCGTCGACCCAGTCAAGCTGGAGCGCAAGGAGGTCTTCCCCCGCGTCAGCTTCGGCGCCGGCATGGCCCCGCTCTACACGGTGCTCGCCCTGTGGGTAGGCGCCCTGTTGACGTCGGTGGCCGTGCGCACGGACGACCGCTCCATCGAACAGAACGTGGTCGATCCCGGCCGCCTCACCGCGGGCCAGAAGTACTTCGGCCGCTACCTGACGTTCGTGACCACCGGCCTGGCCCAATCCACGCTGCTCATTGCGGGGCTCATCGTTTACGTGGGCATCGAGCCCGCGCACCCCTTCCTCCTCTTCATGGCGGGGTGGGTCTCGAGCCTGGTCTTCCACCTGATCTGCTACACGCTGGTGCTCTCCCTGAGCAACGCCGGCAAGGCCTTGGGCGTGCTCATCCTGGTGCTCCAGGTCTCGGCGGCGGACGGAGCCTACCCGCTGCAGCTGCTGCCGGGCTGGACGCAGGCAATCAGCCCCTGGCTGCCCGCGACCTACTCGATCCGCGCTATGCGCGCCGCGGTCTTCGGCACCTACGGCTGGGACTTCTGGCGAGCCCTCGGCATCCTCGTCCTCTTCGCGCTGCCCTTCCTCTTCCTCGGCCTCTGGCTGCGCCACCGGCTGCACCACGCGATCAGCCGCATGGACGAGGCGGTTGCTCAGACCAAGGTGATGATGACGTAGGCCGCCCCCTACAGCTCGATGGTGCCGCGCACGCGCGGTAACCAGCCCGCCCACCCAGATGTCGCCTTTTGCACTTTTGAATGGAAACTCTCTATTAGGTTCCTCCGTCCTGTTAGATACGGGCGATCCTTCCCGCCCCGTGGCTTCTCCATCCGCGGCAACGGCCACGGACCACGCAACCGCGCCCCGCCGGGGTGCACGAGGAGGCGTGACCACGGATCTCGATGTGGTCGACCTTTCGCGGCGGCGGTTCGGCATCACCACCGTCTTTCACTACATTTTCGCCCCGCTAACCATAGGCCTCGCCCCAATGGTGTCCATCATGCAGACAATCTGGGAGCGCACCGGCCACGAGCGCTGGTACCGGGCCACCCGGTTCTTCGGAAACCTCTTCCTGATCAACTTCGCGATGGGGGTGGTCACCGGCATCATGCAAGAGTTTCAGTTCGGCATGAACTGGCCCGAGTACGCCAGCTTCGTCGGCGGCGTCTTCGACGCTCCCCTGGCGTTCGAGGGGCTGGCGGCCTTTTTCTTCGAATCCATCTTCCTCGGGGTGTGGATCTTCGGCTGGGGCCGCGTGCCCGCCTGGGCCCACCTCACCTCCATCTGGACCGTCGCGGTGGTGGTCAACCTCTCCGCCTACTTCATCATCGTGGCGAACTGCTTGTCCAGGTACGCCCTGCCGCCGTCGTGGAAGACGGCCACGATCTCGTCGGCAGCGGCTTCGTCGATCAGCCGGGCGACAGCCGCGGCGACTGCGCCTCCGGATGCCCCAGGCACGAACCCGGTGGACCGTGCTAATCCCCGCGCCGAGCGCACAGCATCCGCCGCAGACAACCGCGCCACCCGGTCGGGTGCCACCTCCTTGGAAAGCTCAGTGACCACGCCGGCACCGTAGCCGGGGAGGATGCGCTCACCGCGGTCGCCTCCGAAAAGCACCGAGCCCTCTCATCCACCGCGACGACCCTCGTGCCGTAGCCGTGCTCGCGGATGTGCTTCAGGCAGCCGCCCACTGTGCCGGTGGTGCTCACCGCCACCGCGAGCAATTCGGGCGCGTGCCCGAGCTGCTGCACAATCTCGCGCATCGTGCCCTGGTCATGCGCGTCGAACGCCGCACGGTTGGAGTACTGGTCTAAGTTCACCGCCCCGAGTTCCCGCTTCAGCTCGGCCACTAGGTTGCGCCGCGCGGCGAGCCAATCGCCCGTTTCCGGGTCCGGCTCTTCCACCGGGTGCAGCACCGCCCCGAGGGCGGCGATCATCGCCAGCGTTGCCTGGTTGGTGCGCGGGTCGACGACGCAGTGGAACTCCCAGCCGCCCGCGATGGCCTCGCGCGCCAGCGCGATACCGAGGTTGCCGCTGGAAGATTCCACCGCCACCGCGCCGGGGTGCAGCAGGCCGCGAGCCGTGGCTGCAGCGACCATCGCACGCGCCGTGCGATCCTTCGCGCTGCCTCCCGGGTTGAGGGATTCAAGCTTGCCCCACACGCGCCCGCGGAACCCAGCGGAGAGGTCCACAAGCGGCGTGTCGCCGATGGCGCTAAGAAAGCCTGTCTATGCGGAAACGTCCATGCGCACCACCTTATGCGCCACGCGCCTCCAGGCGGGCGACTTGGCGCTCCAACTCCTCACCGAGCGCGTTGCCCGGCAGGCGTTCCTGCACCAGGCCCGCCACCGAGCGGTACCACCACAGCTGACGTTCCTTTCCGGAGTTGAACCGGGACCACAACTCATCGCCGATGACGTCCAAGTCCGCGTGGATGGCCAACAGGTTGTGCAACTTGTCAGCCGCAGAGATGAGCACGCTGCCGTCTTCCGCCTGGCGCAGGTGCGCAAGGTACGCGTCCGAACGGTCCTGCCAGCTGGTTAGCGTGCTGTCTTTTGTCACGCCGCGAACAAGCTCCACGACCCGGTCTCCGAACTCCTCGGCCATGCGCTCGGGGCTGTACTCGTCCGGGACATCCTCCAGGATGTCGTGGAAGAGCGCCGCGATGAGTACGTCCTCGTCGTCAGTGACCTGGGAGACGAGGTGCATCACACCGAAGACGTGGGAGGCGTACGGAATGTCCGTGCCTTTGCGCACATGGTCGCGGTGCGCCCACGCGGCGGTGTTGATTGCTTGGATGAGTCGCGGGGATGCGACGAGAGACTCGGCCATTATGGGCCCCTTTCTGCCGGGAACAGCTTTCACTCTACGAACGCCGTCGACACCGCCCGCCAGGCGTTCAAACGCATGATCTATCCGACGGTTATCGTTCCCCGTACCCGCACCTGTGCCCGTCCACCAACCCAGATATCTTTGCCATCGTCATGGATCTCCACGCGGCCGTCGCGGCCGAGCGACGCGCCCTGCGACACCGAGTATCGGGCAGGGACGTCTCCCCGCCCGCGCAACCACTGCGCCATCGCCCCGTTTGCGCTGCCCGTCACAGGATCCTCAAAGGTCGGGGTGAACGCCCGCAGCTCGTACGCGGGATCCGTACCTCCGGTCAGCGCCGCAAACGCCACTTTCAGATCACTGTCCGTCGGCTGCTCTAAGGACCTCAGCGCGTCTAGGCCATCCAAAAGTGCAAGCTTCCAGCCGGGTCCGTTGTCGCCGTAGGCTGCGTCGATAAGCGCCTGCTTTTCGACGCCAAAGGTCTCGCACACCGCATCCCTGCCCTCCGCGGTGAGTTCGCCGCTGCGTTTGAGAGGCGGCGTGGCGAACGCGAGCATGTCGCCCTGCATGCGCACTTCGACGTTGCCCACGCCGCACTCCTGCACCACGCGGCCAGATTGGCGGGGCGCGTTGCCGAGCTCGAGCCACGCTCGAGCGGTGCCCAGCGTTGGGTGTCCGGCGAAATCGAACTCCTCAACGGGCGTGAAGATGCGCACGCGGTAGTCCGCCTCCTGGCTTGTGGGCTGAAGCAGGAACGTCGTCTCCGAGAAATTGGTCCACGACGCAATCTGCTGCATCTGCTCACCGGTGAGGCTGTCCGCGCCGCAGATTACCGCGAGCGGGTTGCCCGTGAACGCGCCGGTGGCGAAGACGTCGATTTCGAAGAAGTCTAGGGAGGTCACCGCGCCGAGCGTACCAACGCGAAAACTCCCGACCCGGAGGACCGGGTCGGGAGTTTATACTTGTACCCCGTACGGGATTTGAACCCGTGTTACCGCCGTGAGAGGGCGACGTCCTAGGCCGCTAGACGAACGGGGCGCGCTCGCTTGCTTGCGACTTGTTAAAGATAAAGGACGCACCTGCCAACGTACAAATCGGCAGGTCACAGGCGATTATAATCACCACGATTCCGTTTTGTACACCTTCGGTGACGCGATTGTAATCGCGACCCTGTCCCCCACCTTGGGTTTCGGTGTCAACCCCAGCCGTACTCGGAACTCTACACCGCTGGCTTTGAGGTTCGCGGTGTACGAGTTCACCTCGTAGAGAACGGAGGTAACGGTCGCGTTCAAGGTATTTTCGCTTGCCGACACCCCCGTCCCCACCATTCCCGGCAACACCGCTACCACCACGCTCTCACCATCGCGAAGCTCGCCATTCGCTTGGACGCCGCCCACAGGCCACGTCATGCCCAGCGACCCCACCTCCACCAGGCCCTCCCGCACCGCACCATCGAGCAGCGTAGCGTCCGCAATAAATGACGCTACCCACGCCGTCGCCGGGCTGGTCATGATCGCTTCGGGCGTGTCGAATTGTTCAAGTCGGCCGTCATGCAGCACTGCAATCCGGTCTGCAATCGCGATGGCCTCCTTCCGATCGTGGGTGACGTGGACGGTAGTGAGGTTGGACTCACGGGTCAGCTCCACCAGCTCGCGGCGAAGTGAATCACGCAACGGTTCGTCGAGGGCGGACAACGCCTCGTCTAATAGCAGCACCTCCGGCTCCGCAACAATCGCGCGCGCGAGCGCCACGCGCTGGCGCTGACCACCGGACAGCGTAGCCGGCCGACGATCGCCATAACCATCGAGACCGACCGTTGTCAGGGTTTGCTCCACGCGCTGCTTCTCCTCCGCGCGTTTCACACCTGCTCGGCGCAGCGGGTACGCCACATTGTCCGCAACGCTCATGTGCGGCCACACAGCGTGTTGCTGGAACACCATACCCATGTGCCGCCGCTCCGGCGGGGTGTTAGACACGTCCCTTCCCCCGAGCTCGATCGAGCCTGCCGCAGGTTCGATAAACCCAGCGACAGTGCGCAGAAGCGTCGTCTTGCCCGAACCTGACGGCCCAACGAGCGCGACGAACTCGCCGCTTGGAATTGTCAGGTTGATGTCCTGTAGCCCGACGGTGCCGTCGGGGAACACCACTTTTAAGCCGCTGACCACAATGGCGCTCATGATCGCGTCTCCTCCTTATGCGTTCTTGCTGGGGTTTCGCACGGTAAACGCCAGCGCCACGATACCGATCACGGCGAACATCAAGGCGAGTGCGGACGCTTGGTTGTAGTTGCCAGATTGCTGCAGGTTAAACAGCTGGACGCCGATGGTAGTCGTGCCCGGGGCGACCAAGAGGATAGAAACCGTCAGCTCACGCACCGCCGTCACCGCGACCAACACTGCGCCGGAAAACACCGCGGGCAGCGTCATCCGGCCACTGGTATCCCACACGGCGCGCAAACGACCGGCACCGGAAATCTGCGCGGCCTCCTCCACCGCCGTCGGGATCTTGGCCAGAGGCGCGCGCACCGCCTGCAACACCATGGCCGTGAACGCGCAGACGTAGGCGACGAGAATGATCCAGCGGGTGTTATACATGCCCGTGTAGCGGCCGACGATCACCCAACCGACGCCGATGATTAACCCCGGCAGCGCCGACGGCAAGAGCGTGATCAGGCTGAGCGCCGTGTTCGACCGCGCCTTAGTGCGCGTGACTAACATGCCGATCATCCAACCCAAGACGCCGCACGCAAGCGCGGCCCCCAGCGCGAGCGTGACGGAATTGCTGAAGCCCTCGCGCACGCGTGGGTTGGCCAGCGTGCGCTGGAAGTTGTCCAGCGAAATGTTCTCCATCGTGAACGGCACGCCGGGCGCGGGCAGAAACGCTCGGTAGGTTAAACCGAGCAGTGGGCCGAGCGTCAGTGCCAAAGCAAGCACCCAGGCAACCACGGTGACGAGCCACTTGGCCGAGCCAAGGGAAAGTTTCATCGTGCCGCCGCCGGTCACCGTTGACGTGCCTCGCTGGGACACCACGTAGTCGGCGACCACGGCCCCGATGCCAAGGATCATCAGCACCGCTCCCACCGTCGAAACCACCTGCAGAGGGTTCGCCACCGTCCCCGACTCCATGAACCGGTAGACCATAGTGGCAAGCGTTTCGAACCGCACGGGCGACCCGAGGATCGAGGGAATGCCGAAATCTGCCAGGTTGGAAACCGCCGTCAGGGTAAACGCGCTCAAAAGCGCTGGACCCAACAACGGAATGGTGACAGTCTTCAGCACCGTGCCACTGCCCGCCCCGCTCACGCGCGCTGCGAGCTCAAGGTCAGACGGGATGGAGCGCAACGCGGCGGAGACAATCACGTAAACCACCGGGTACGAGTGCAGCACCATGAGGAAAATGATGCCGTCGGCGCCGTAGATATCCCAGATAGGGCGGCCGAACACAGCGTTCAGACCCTGGTTGCGCCCAAACAGCTGCAGCCACGAGATGGCGCCGACGAACGGCGGTACGAGCAGCGGGGAGAGCAGAAACAACCGCAATGCGGTGGCACCAGCCACGTCGGTGCGCTCAAGCAGGATCGCAATCGACCCACCCACAATGACAGCGCCGGCGGAAGACAGCAGCGTGGTGTAGACCGAGTTCCACGTTGCCCGTCCCAGACCCTGCTCGATCAGCACCGGGAACTGGTTGCCTCCGAGTGCCAGCGACACCACCATGGCGAGTGGGGCAAGAAATATCGCCGCGGCAATCAGCCACACCCCGATGCGGGCGAGGCCGATACCCCGCGAGAATCGGTTGGCCACGTTGCGCCTAGTTCATCGCGTTCTGGAAGAAGTCCACCGAACGCTGGCGGTCCTCGGCCAGGGTCTTAAGGTCGGCGCTCATCAGCGCGATGTCGCTAAGCTTCGGCGCGTCACCCGGGGTTCCGACGGATTCAAGCACCGGCAAGTAGTTCTGCTCGACGGCGATCTTTTGGGCCTTCTCGGACAAGATGAAGTTGATGTAGCGCTGCGCAGCGTCCTTGTTCTCTGAATCCTTGAACACTGCGATCGGCTCGGTGATGTACGGCGAGCCCTCGGTGGCGTAGACCTCCTTGATCGGCGAACCCTTCGCGGCGAGGTCGCGCACCAGGTAATCAACGACGACACCCACCGGGCGGCCGCCGGAGGCGATCTCTTGGGAAGTGGGGCCGTTGGAAGCGGCGATCATCGGGTGGTTGGCGCCGAGGTCGGTCACCCACGCCTCGCCGAGCTTATCGTCGTTCATCCACACAGTCGCGTTGAAGGCGGCGGCGCCGGAGACGGCCGGATCCGGCATGACAATCTTGTCCATGTACTTCTCGTCGGTGAGGTCCGCCCACGAGGCTGGGGCGTCAGCTTGGTCGATTACCTCAGTGTTGTATGCGATGACGGTCGGAATCAGGCGGGTTCCAACGTAGAAGCCCTCTGGGTCAACAACGTCCTCGAGAACGTCATTAGTCTCGACGCTGTCGAACTTGGTCAAGAGCTCGTCGCTCTTAAAGCCCTCAAACGTCGGTGCGTCAGCGGCCCAGATCAGGTCGGCCTCAACCTTGCCGGAGGTCCGCTCCGCCTCGATGCGAGCCTTCAGGTCGCCCGTACCGGCGCGATAAACCTGGACCTCTACATCTTGATTCTCCTCCTGGAACGCGCGGTTAATCTCGTCGACCTTCTCCTCCGGCTCAGAGGTGTAGAGGGTCAGCACCGTTTTCCCGTCGGTGGTCACACCCTCAGTTGCGGAAGTCGTTGCGGTGTTGTCCGAAGACGGCTCAGAGCAACCCACCAGGGTGAGCGCAGCGGTACCAAAAATTGCGCCAACATAAAGGGACTTGTGGACGAAGCGCATGGGGTTTTCCTCGCGTCAGATGAAGTAAGGCCTCGCCAAAAGTAACACTGTTATGATGAGTGCGCTCGCCGAGCGACATGGCAAAAACCTCCGTTCATCTGTATACAACAGATAAACGGAGGCATTGTACCCCGTACGGGATTTGAACCCGTGTTACCGCCGTGAGAGGGCGACGTCCTAGGCCGCTAGACGAACGGGGCATTAGGACACAGAACATATTAGCTCTGCAGCTGGCCTACCAGGACTCGAACCTAGAATGACGGTACCAGAAACCGTAGTGTTGCCAATTACACCATAGGCCATCGTTTTTCCGCTTTGACCTGCGCTTTCCTTTCGGTCTGCGCTGTCTTGCTGAACAACATGGAGTACTATAACCATGAAGCGCGTAAAGGACCAAATCCCCAGGCCACCGCGTGAAAACGCGGTGGCCACAACGCACGAAACAACAGCGCTGTAACTACTCCGCAGCCTGGTACGGGGTAACATCACGGGCTGCGCGCAGGCGCTTCAGGGTGGATTCGCGCCCGAGTAGCTCCATGGATTCGAACAGCGGCGGCGACACCGCAGCGCCGGTTGCACCGACGCGCAGGGCACCGAATGCGACACGGGGCTTGAGCCCGAGGTCGTCGATAAGCGCCTTGTTCAAGGCGGTCTCGATGGCCGGCGTCGTCCACTCCTCCACCGCTTCCAGCGCGGCGATGCCGGCATCCAGCGGCTCGACAGCGGTGTCCTTCAGGTTCTTCTTCGCGCTCTTCTCGTCCAGCTCCAGATCCTCGTCAGCGATGACCAGGAACTTCAGCAGGTCGTAGGCTTCCGAGAGCACCTTGATACGCGTCTGCACCAGATCCGCGGCGATGGCGAACTTGTCAGCCGGGTAGTCCCCTGGGAAGTCCGTGTACTCGGTCAGGTACTCGCGTAGCCGGCTGCGGAAGTCCTCCGGCTCGAGCAGGCGGATGTGGTCGGCGTTGATCGCCTCCAGCTTCTTCTGGTCGAAGCGGGCCGGGTTGCCAAGCACGTCCGAGACGTCGAACGCCTCAACCATCTCATCGGCGCTGAAGATGTCCTTGTCCGCGGACAGTGACCAGCCCAATAGCGCCAGGTAGTTGATCATGCCCTCGGGGATGATGCCGTTGTCGCGGTGGTTGAAAAGGTTGGATTCCGGATCGCGCTTGGACAGCTTCTTGTTGCCCTGCCCCATGACAAACGGCAGGTGGCCGAACTCCGGGGTGAATTCTGCGACGCCGATGCGTTTGAGCGCCTCATACAGCGCCATCTGGCGTGGGGTGGAAGACAGGAGATCCTCGCCGCGCAGCACGTGCGTGATGCCCATCAAAGCGTCGTCCACCGGGTTGACCAGCGTATACAGCGGGGCGCCGTTGGAGCGCGCGACCACGAAGTCCGGCTGCGTCTCAGACTTAAACGTCACTTCGCCGCGCACAAGATCGTTCCAGGTCCAGTCTTGGTCCGGCATGCGTAGGCGCCACACGGGCTTGCGGCCCTCGGCCTCGAATGCGTCGATCTGTTCCTGTGTGAGGTCACGGTCGAAGTTGTCGTAGCCCAGCTGCGGGTCGCGCCCGGCGGCCTTGTGGCGCTCTTGGACCTCTTCGTTGGTGGAGTACGCCGGGTAGACCTCCCCTGCCTCGATGAGCTTGTTCAGGACGTCCGTGTAGATCTCGGAGCGCTGGGACTGGCGGTATGGCTCATGCGGCCCGCCGACGTTGACGCCCTCGTCCCAGTTCAAGCCGAGCCACTCCAGCGAATCGATGATGGCCTGGTAGCTTTCCTCCGAATCACGCGCCGCGTCCGTGTCCTCGATACGGAACACGAAGGTGCCGCCGGAGTGGCGGGCCTGCGCCCAGTTGAATAGCGCGGTGCGCACCATGCCCACGTGCGGGGTTCCGGTCGGTGACGGGCAGAAACGTACACGCATAGAAGAGTCAGTCATGTGCGCAATGGTAGCGCGCCATGCACACTGCCTATCGACGTCCTCCGGCGACGCCCGACTCGACGCCCGGGCAGGCCGGAGAGGCCGAGCCCCGATTCACACAGGGTGAGTTCACGGTGGTGAGTTCGGCCCGATCCACCGCATTCTCACCATTCCAATCTCACCATCTGTGCCCCAGCCCGGGACACCGGACATATCGCACAAACAGAAAAACCGGCCGCCCGAAGGCAACCGGTTGCGTTGTGGCAAGCCCCTACTTGGAGTGGCGGGACAAAAACGCCCACATCTCGTCCGCAGCGGACGGCGAGTACCACCAGAAGTGGTTGGACCCGTGCACCTGGATCACCTCGACGCCCTTGCTGCAGCCGCGGGCAGAAACGCGGGTAGCGTTGTTGCCAGCCGGGGCGCGGTCCAGGCCCGGGCCGCAGCCGTTGCGGGCGGAGTAGGAGGCGAACAGCTCCGGCACCGGCATGACGCGTACACCACGACGGATGGTGCCATAGTACGGCGTGAGCGTGTCGTTCATGCCGTGCAGGGCCATGAACGCGACGGGCAGGTTCTGGCAGCCCTGGTTCACCGGCGCATAGTAGGCACCGGACACACCTGCCACCCCCGCGAACAGGTCAGCCATGTGGCAGGCCGACACCGCAGCCATACCGCCGCCGGTGGACATGCCGGTGGCGTAGATGCGGCGGCGGTCGATGTTGTAGTAGCGCTGCACGTCATTAATCATGGCCCGCACGAACGCGATGTCTTGGCCGGGGCCCGTAGACGCTGTCGGTGAACCCTCCCAGGAAGCGCCGATTGCGCGCGGGTAGACGATGATGGCGTCGCGCCCAACCGAAGATTCACGCAGCCGGGAGTAGTTGCGGAAATTCTCGGTGGAGTCCTGGTACGCGGAGTACCCCACCATCACAGGAGTCGGGTTCGCGGGGTTGTAGTTGCGCGGCACCCAGATGAGGTAGCTGCGACCTGCGGCTCGAACTTCGCCGTTGGTGCCGTTCGCTACCGGGGCCGGCGCCTGCGGCGCCCACGGGCGAAGAACAGCCGGAGCGGGCACCGGGGCCGGCGCTGGCAGGCGAGGAATCTGCGGGGCCTGGACCGGGTTGCGCGGCAGGGACGAGCCGCTGGGCAGCGACTGGTTGGCCATGTCCACGAACTTGTTCCACTCGGCGTTTGCCTGGCTCGTGGCGTCCGATACGGCTCGGTTAGCGTTGTCGATAGCTGCATTGACTTGGCCTGGGATCTGAGAGGAGAGGTCCTGGGCACCAGCCTGTGCCGGAGCTGCAACGCCGCCCGCTACTAGAAGAGCCGCGAGGCCACCCGCAATGGTTTTAACAATTTTCACACAGGCAACAATAAACGTACCCACATGTTCCAGCAAGCGATGCGGAAGTGTGGCATAGCGGTACTGCGCGATAGAGTAACGCCACATGCGCACATCCAGACCCGACAGCGCCCCGGACTTCCTGCTCTCGCGCGGCGACGGCTCAGTACGGACGCAGCGAGCACTGCACACGTTCGACGATGCCTGGGAAGCCGCAGACGCGATCGACCGCGGAGAGGCGGAGATGATTGTCGGCGCCCTCCCATTCGATCAGGACTGCCGTGCGGCACTGACTGTCCCGGAGCACATCATCCGCGAACCGGGTCCTTTGGAGCCGCACCCCTACTATCGCGTCGGCGAGGGCTCGAAGTTGCGCGCAAAGCTTATCGACGTCGACCCCGCCCCGGAGGAGCACTACCGCAGGGTCGAGGCCGCCATCTCGACGATTCAGGGTTCCGCGCTGGAGAAAGTCGTCCTCGCCCGCGCGGTGGATATCGCCTTCGACCCTCCCGTAGATCCACGCTTGGTCGCGGCGCGCCTGATCGATCTATCCGTCACCCGCGACGGGTTTATTGCGGACCTCACCCCGTCGGGTCGCGACGGCCATTTCCTCGTCGGCTCCTCACCGGAGGTGCTGGTGCGCCGCCGCGGCAACCGCGTGTGGTCCTTTCCCCTGGCGGGCTCCGCAGCGCGTGTACCGGCCAACCCGGTGGCAGACCGCGCAGCAGCAGATGCGCTCTACAATTCGGCGAAGGATTTGGACGAACACCACTTTGTCGTGGACCACATTCGCCACGTACTGCAGCCTCTGTGCAGTGAGTTGCGCATCCCAGAGCGCCCGAAACTGGAAAAAACCAGCGAGATGTGGCACTTGGCGACCCCCATCGAGGGCGTGCTGAAAGACCCCGCCCCGAGCGCACTGGACCTGGCGCTGCGCCTCTACCCCACGCCTGCAGTGTGCGGCACCCCGCAGGCAGCTGCCGAGGCGTTAATCACCACCGCCGAGTCTGATCGCGGGTTCTACGCGGGAGCTGTGGGCTTCACCGACGCGGCTGGTGACGGCGAGTACATGGTGGCGATTCGGTGCGCCGAGGTCAACGGCGACGGCACCCGCGCCCGCGCCTGGGCGGGCGGGGGGTTGACCGCGGACTCGGACCCCCAAGCCGAGCTAGACGAAACGTCGGCCAAGCTGCGCACGATTATGCGCGCGCTTGGCCTGTAGCGCTTCGGCTACGCCCGCTCGACCGGGTTGCCCAGCGTGCCGATGCCGGGGATTTCCACCTCGATATAGTCGCCCGGAACCATTTCGGCGGTCCCAGCCGGAGAGCCAGTGGCAATCACGTCGCCCGGCAGGAGCGTGAAAGATTCGGAGACCCACTCCACCATTTCGCCGAGGGACTTGATCATCTGGTTCGAGTTGGAATCCTGCTTCGTCTGCGTCACCCCGTCGTGCGTGTGGTGCGCCTTGATGGGCAAATTGGAGAAATCAAACGCGCCCAGGTCCGTCTCGATCCAGGGGCCGATCGGGCCAAAGGTGTCGATGCCCTTTGCGCGCGCCCACTGGCCGTCGGCAAACTGCAGGTCGCGGGAGGAGACATCGTTGATAATGGTGACCCCGCGGATGACCGTCTTCCAGTCCGCAGCCTTGACATTCTTGCACGGCACGCCAACAACGAGCGCGAGTTCACCCTCGAACTCAACGCGGGTTGCAAACTCCGGAATCTTGATCGGGGCGCCAGGACCCACGACGGCGGTAGAGGGCTTGATGAAGATCGTCGGCGGGAGATACTCAGCGGATTCCTTGAACACTTCGGCGACGTGGTCGGCGTAGTTGCGACCGACCGCCACCACTTTCGACGGGAGGGTCGGGGCGAGCAGGCGGACATCGTCCAGCGCGTACTCCTTGCCCGTGTATTCGGGTTCCGTGAACGGGGTGCCCGCGATTGCTTTGGCGGTTTTCCCCTCGTTATCAATGACGGCGAAGGTCATGCCTTCGGGTGTTGCAATTCGTCCAAAACGCATGTGATTTAGCATACAAGTTTGCGAAAGTGGCATTACCCGGACCTTCGCCCCGTGGCGGAGCCCTACTGGTAGCTCACGAACCACGGGCGCGGCTCGACGTCCTGGTAGGTCTGCTCCGGGGTGAACGTGGGGAAATCCTCGTCGATGAAGTTCTTCCACGCCATGAAGAAGTTCGGGTCCAATCCCTGGCGCAGCACATCCCACGTCTCAAACTTCTGCTCCGGGACGCCGTGGCCGTCCGCGTGCAGCACCCACGCCAGTTCCGGTTGGCCGGTCACGATGTTTTCGCGGTCCGGGAACATCGCCACGTTGAACTGGTGAAGCACCAGCGCCTTTTGCGGCAGGTTGTTGTCGCGCACGAGCTGGGCAAGCCAGTCCGCCACCTCGTTGATTTCAGCGGCGGTGGCGCTGCCGATGCGCGACAGCGGGGCTTCACCCGGGTTGAGCTTCCATTCGGCATCCAGCGCAAGGCCGACGTTGGGGCGCTTCAGCAGATCCTGGTAGAGCTTCGCCTGCTCTAAGAAGCTGCCCTGCCCCGGCTGCAGGTCGATCACAGCGTAGCCCCCGGCGTCCACGATGGCGTCCACGTACGGGACCAGATCCTCCATCGGGGTCTCGTTGGAGTAGTTGCCGTCGTCGCCCGGGAATTCAGAGGCGACGGACGCGATGACTTCAAACGCGGGAACAATCGGCTGGTCATCGAGCGGCTGGTAGTCCGCCGCATACTGCTGCGCCAGAGCAACTGCCGCGGCGGGGTCCTGCTCCCCCATGACGCCCAGCTCCGGGCCATACGGGTGACCGTAGAGCGCGATCATTCGGCGGCCCGGGAACACCAGCCCGCCGCCGCCGGGCAGTTCGCCATTGCCAGCAAGGGCGGCACGGTCCTGGAAATTCTCGTTCGAGCCCCACTGGCTCCCTAGCGCGAGTGTGTCCTGCTCAGTGACCGTGCGCATGCTCTCCGACGTCGCACGCGGGTCAGCGGCGGCGAGCACCTGGACGTCCGCGCCCGCGGCACGCGCGGTGGCAACGGACGCGCGGGAAGATGCCGCGGTGGCGAACACCGGCGGCAGGACCAGGTCCTCAGGGTTACCCGGCTCCAACCCGGCAATGGCCGCGGCGTCGCCCTCCGGGTCCGCCGAGGAAACGGGCTCCGTGCTGGAGACCTCATCGTCTTCGCCCGGCACCGTCACAACGCGCGAGGCCCCCAGCCGTTCAATCTCGGCGTCGACGGCGGCGTCGGCGCCATCCAGACGCACAAGCATGGGTGCGCCCAGTTTCACCGCGATGGCGGCGGCCTTGAGCTGCTGGTCGCGCTCCTTGTCGGAGACAACGACGGTATCCGCAGATTCAAAGAGGCGCTGGGATACCTCGACGCCGGTGCCGTCCGCGTCTTGAATGACCTCGTCCCCGTTGGTTTCCAGCACCTCGGGGCCGCCCCCACCCCCTTCCCCGGTATTGCTGCAGCTGGTCAATGCCAGTGCGGTTGCTGCGAGTACGGCGGGGATGGAGCGGGTCACATGCATGCGAGCCAGCCTACTTCAGTGCGGCGGCGATCCTGTCACCTACCTCGGCAGTTCGCACCCGAGCGCCTTCGCGTTCCGCCACATCGCGCTCGACCGCTGCCTCAATCTGCGCAGCATTGTCCTCGTCGCCGAGGAAGCGCAGCATCATTGCTACGGACAGAATCATCGCGGTCGGATCCGCGATTCCCTGCCCCGCGATGTCCGGGGCCGAGCCGTGGACCGGCTCGAACATGGACGGGAACTCTTTCGACGCGTTGATGTTGCCGGAGCAAGCTTGGCCTACCCCACCTGCGACGGCGCCGGCGAGGTCGGTGAGAATGTCGCCGAAGAGGTTGTCGGTAACGATGACGTCGTACCGCTGCGGATCCTGCACCATGTAAATCGTCGCAGCGTCGATGTGGTTGTAATCCACCTCCACCTCTGGGAATTCCTCGGCCACCTCATCAACGACGCGCTGCCATAGGCCACCCGCGTTAACCAGGACATTGGTTTTGTGCACCAGGGTAAGTTTCTTGCGGCGCGTCATGGCGAGTTCGAATGCATAGCGCACAACACGTGCGACGCCGTGGTAGGTGTTCTGCGACACCTCGCAGGCAACTTCGTGCTCGGTGCCTTGGCGCAGGGTGCCGCCGTTTCCTGCGTAGAGTCCTTCAGTTCCCTCTCGGACCACAACGAAGTCGATATCGCCCGCGTTGGACAGGGGGCTCACTGACGACGGGTACAGGCGCGAGGGGCGCAGGTTAACGTAATGGTCCAGCTTGAAGCGCAAGGGCAACAGCAGACCGCGCTCGAGTACGCCGGCCGGCACGCGTGCCGGGTCGCCGATGGCGCCCAGCAGGATCGCGTCGTGTTCCCTGAGCGCTGCCAGGTCCGCGTCGGTAAGCAGCTCGCCGTTGCGCAGGTAGCGGCGTGCCCCGAGGTCGAAATCGGTGGTCGCTACATCATCGCGCACAGCGTTGAGGACTTTGAGGCCCTCCGCCATCACTTCTTGGCCGATTCCGTCGCCAGCAAGTACAGCAATTTTCATACTCTGAAATCCCTTTCCCACATAGTAGAAAACGGGTTCACACTATCATCCGCGGATCGCGCCCGGGACCGTTTCCCCGCGCAGGGCGGCCAGCACCGCATGTGCGACGTCCACACCAGCCCTTGCTTGCGCCTCACGCGTCTGTGCGCCGAGGTGCGGGGTAAGCACCGCGTTGTCCAGCCCCAGCAACGGCGAGTCCTGGGGTGGCTCCGTGGTGAAGACGTCGATTCCGGCCGCAGCGACCGGCCCGTCCTGCAAGACAGCAGCCAAGGCGGCTTCATCCACCACCCCGCCGCGGGACGTGTTCACCAGGATCTGCCCGGGTTTGGCTGAGCGAAGCAGTCGTTCGTCGAAAAGCGACTGCGTCTCAGGCGTCTTTGGCACGTGGATGGAGACAAAGTCGCTGCGTGCGACGAGTGCGTCCAGATCCACCAGCTCGACGCCAAGGCCCTCGGCGGCAGCATGGTCCGGGTACGGGTCGAAGGCGAGTACGCGCGTACCGAACGCCGAAAGTCGCTCTGCGACGAGCCGGCCGACCCGGCCGAAACCGACAACACCCACCGTCTTGCCGTAGATCTCTGTGCCCTGGAACCGGAACCGCTCCCATCCCCCGGCATGGGTGGAGGCGTTCGCGGCCGGGATGGCGCGCGCGGCCGCGAGCAGCAATGCGATGGCGTGTTCGCACGCGGAGTGGATGTTGGCCGTTGGCGTGTTCGCCACCGTGATACCGCGCGCGGCTGCTGCGTCGACGTCGATGTTGTCTATGCCCACGCCTGCGCGGCCGATGACCCGCAAACGCTCGGCTGCGTCGATGACCTCGCGGTCCACCGTGGTGGCCGAGCGGACGATGAGCGCATCGGCGTCGCGGACCGCCTGAAGGAGATCGGGGCGGCGGGTCCCGGCGACGCGGCGGATTTCTACCGCCTCGCCCAGGGCCTGTTCTGCTTCCGGCGCGAGTGGGTCCGCAATGAGCACGATTGGTGTGCGAGAGCACTGGTTCTCCTTAGAGGATTTGAAGGGTAAGCGTCCGCTTATACTAAGCGGGCTAGTATGCGTCTTCCGCCTCACGGATACGCTGCTGAAGCTCCTCTGAGCTTCCAAACTGGCTGCCAAGGGCCACCAGCGGCAGGTCCGACAATCCGGCCATCGCGTAGAGCGTTTCTTCACTCTGGCGGGGGTCTGCGAGCGGTACGACGGTGACGGTTGCGCCGTAACTGCGGGCGTTCGCCACCGATGGGATGGACGATTCCCAGGTGGCCACCACGCGGGGTGCCATGTTGGCATCCCGGCGCGACTGGATGGGAAACGGATCCGGTCGCGCGCCCGGCAACACCACCGGGTCCGCCCACACCGCCCGGAGCCACGTTGGTTCTTGCTGGTCCTGCGCGGCCACCTCGCGCACCGCGTCTGCGGGGTCTTCCACGGCACGCTCCTGAAACCGCAAAGCAGTCATTTCACCCAGCGCCCGCAGTCCCCCGGGGTCTCTACGCACTCGGACTGCGCCAGACGACGGCGCGATTGACACGTCGCCGACAGTTAGCACGGTGACGGTGCGCATGTCCGCGATCATGCTGACGTACTCGGCGTGGCGGCCAGGGTCGTAGACCATCATCGGGGCGTTGGTGGCCACCGCGATAGACGCAGCCCGCAACTGCGCCTCCACGGTGGCGTCGCTGAGAATGAGCGTCTCGGACGTGGGGAAAAACAGCTTGGTTGTTTTGATGCCCAGCACGTCGTCGACCACTTCAGGCTGATCCGCAAACAGCTTCGCGACGTGTTTGGACTGGTTCACCCCTTTAGCGCGCTCTAGCGGGCTAAGCTGCGCCTCCGGTGCGCATGCCGTGAGCGCTGCCGCGCCTGCAGCGACGGCGGCGCACGCGAGAACGGCCGCCGTAGTTTTCCTTGGCCCCACTACGCTTCGCCCAGCTCCCAATCCCGAATGGCTGGGCGGTCCATGGCGTACTCGACCATGCCGACAAAACGCTCGCGGCGGTCCGCCACAAACCCTGCCCAGTCAGAAGCCTGCAGCAGTGCAGGATCCATTTCGTGCCCGGAAAGCAGGTCGTCGAATTCACGGTCGTCCAGCAGCGACTTCGACTGCAGGCGCGGCAAGTACCGCTTCGGCTCGTTGTGCTCGATCACCACGTCGGTGCGCCTACCCATTGGCGTGCGGTTGAGCACCGAATCCGCCAGCTGCGTATCAGCGAGGCCCGCTGTAAGCAGGTACTCCCGCGGGAACACACGGTGGAACCGTGGCTGCAGCTCGGGCGCTGTCTCGGCAGTAAAGGGCTGCGCTGTGCGCCAATCTCGGGCGCCCCGAGCCATGAGCAGCGCGTACATCCCGCGGTACACCCCGCTATCAGGACCGGCGCTGCACAGGCGTGCCTCGTGGAAACGCGCGTCCGCGACGGTCCGGGGAAGCTGCTCGGTCTCTCCCCGCAGCCACGGGGTGACTTCCGCTACATCGAGGCCGATACGGATCGTTGGCGCGTGAGCGCCGTAGAGTTCCCCGAATACGCCGGACCAAAACCACCGATTCAGACGGTCTTCGGCGCCATCGCCCTCGAGCGCACCGGGATCCTCCGCCAGCCTCGCCAGGATCACCGCCAGCGGGATCAGCTGCGCGGAGTACGGTACCTGGTCCGGCGTAACGATATGCCGCTGCTCCAAGAATGCCGCTGCGGCGATGAAGCCCGCCACCATCTCCCCCGCGTGCTGCCGGTAATCCCCGAGCGAGATGTTCAAAATGTCGCCCCTGTGACCGAGCGCGGGGCCGTGCCGGCTGGTCAGCAGCAAAGACAAAGCGCGGAGAAACTCCACGCGCCCCACGCCGTCCAGCACGGGGTGAGCGCGGAGCTGCTCCTCCATCAGGGCCCAGTGCTCCGCCAGCCTGAACCCAGGGTCCTCGGCCGCGAAGACCGCGGTGAGCAGCTCAAAGACATCCATCTGCACACCCGCGGAGTTGGAAAAGGCGAATATCTGCCCCACCCCCGCCTGCGCGGTATCGCGGTCCACGCGGGTCATCGGCACGTCGTAAGCCGGCAGCCCCCGCAAGACCTGGTTGATAAAGCGCTTGACGGCGTCGCGCAGCTCCTCGTCTTGGGTTTGGGCAGCCATGTCCACCAGCAGGTCATTCCCCTCGTGTCGCAGCAGGATGCTCACCGGGATGACGCCGTTGCGAATATATGCCTCACTGGATGTCAGCGCTTCGTCTACGGCCGGACCGAAGTGGGAGCGCACGACGCCGTCTTCGTCGACCGCGAACACGGCTTCCACCGGCATCGGCTCCGCAGCAACGGCAGCGCGCACGTCGACGAAGAACCGGCGGCGAATAGATCTGCCCAGGTAATCCACCGTGCGCACCTCGCCGCCGTGAGTGAACGCCTGGTAGAGCGAGGTGAGCCGTTGCTGGCCGTCCAGCAGCAAAAGGCCCGGCGCCACACCGCGCGGCTCGACCCCTTCGAGGGGGCGCGGCCTGAACCGCTGTTGGGCCTTGCGCGTGTCCAGCGCGAGAAAGGAACCGATGGGGTACCCGCGAAGTACCGAGGTGATCAGGGCGCGGACTCTGTCAACGTCCCACACATAATCGCGCTGAAAATCAGGCAACTGCAGCTCGGCCTTTTCCGCGCGGGAAAAGAGATCTGTCAGCGAGTAGCTCGGCGTGGTGAAACCCATGGAGCCAAGGGTAGATCAGAGTTCGCACACCGTCTCGTGCGAGATGTGCTCCGGAGGCTCAATTTGCACTGTGGCGTGCTCCACCCCGAGGCCAGCCAAAGCGTGTTGGACGCGGTCTAAGAGCAGGTCCCTATCCACCCCGGGAGCGGCTACGACGTGGACGGTGGCGATCACACTCACCCCGTCAAGCGACCATAGGTGCAGGTCGTGGGTTCCCGCGGCGCCGCCGACATTACCGAGCGCCCGCTCCACCTCTGCGACATCGAAGCCAGTCGGCACGTGCTCCAGCATGACGCGTGCAGAGCGCACCATCAGCTGCCAGGCGCGCGGTAGCACCAGCGCGGCGATGACAAGCGAAGCAATCACGTCGGCCCCAGTAAACCCGGTGAGCGCGATCACTGCTCCGGCGGCCAACACTGCCACCGAGCCGAACATATCCACAAGCACATGCAGGTACGCACCCTGCACGTTGATGGACCCCTCGCGGTGACGCGATAGCACCCATGCGGAGGCGGCGTTGGCAAGCAAACCGATCACGGCGATCACCATCATTGGGCCGGTTTCCACGGGCTGCGGGTCTCGCAGCCTCCGCACCGCTTCGACGACGATCCATACTGAGATAGACAGCACCGCGACCGCGTTGATCAGTGCCGCCAGCACCTCGACCCGCCGGTGACCGTACGTCGCCGTCGACGACGCAGCCCGCTGCCCCACAACGATGGCAACGAGGGAGATGATCAACCCCGCGGCATCGGAAAGCATGTGCATCGCGTCGGCCAGAAGCGCCATCGACCCGGAAAGCACGCCGCCGACAACTTCCGCAACAAAGACGACCCCAGTGATGCCGAGTGCCGCGCTCAACGCTCGCCGGGAAGCTGCCGGGCCACCGTGTCCGTGTTGACCGTGATGGTGGGCATGGTCGTGCATACGAGCTCCTTTCGCAATGCGTATCGACGACCAACGGTATCCGACGCAATCCTTATTGACAACTAATTGAAAATCACTGCAGTAACACCCCTTGCAGCTGCAAGTACAGCGAAAACACCGCCGGCCTGGCTCGGATTACCACACGATTCGCGGAGGCAACTGCCAGTTCTTTGTTACAATTGGTGGGTGTTCACGGAGAATGCTGGCGCAGCCACGCGGCCTTCGCGGACGCTAGCCAGCATGTGAATTAGCACGAAAGGAATTTAGGATGACGAACCCGAACGATCCGAACCGCAACCCCAAGGACATCGCCAACGGCGCAAAGGACTTTGGCGAAGACAAGGTTAACGACCTTCGTGGCGCCAAGGACGCGGACGTCGACCCGGCCGGCACCACGCGCGTTCAGGGCACCAACACCGAGCGCACCACCGCTACCCCAGCTCGCTCGACCTCCGGCTCCACCGCTGTGACCGAGGAGAACAACGGCGGCGGCTGGTGGAAGTGGCTGCTCGGGATCATCGTCGCCCTGCTGCTGCTGTGGCTGCTGTGGTCGCTGTTCTCCGACAACGACGACGAGGGCACCACCGAAACTTCCACCACCACCGCGGCTACCGAGGTTGTCTCTGAGACCACCACCGTCGAGGACGACGCCGCAACCGAGTCCTCCGCTGCCGACGAGAACGCAGCAGACGACACGGTCACCCAGACCGAGATCGTCGATGAGGTCACCGACACCCTCGCACCGTCCGAGGCCCCGGCGACCAACTAGTCGCACCACCCTCGTCGACGAGACCACCCCGCGCAGCCCCTCGGGCGCGCGGGGTTTCTTGTTTCTGCCGACCCGGGCAGCAAAACACGGCAGGACCGGAGTGGTCCCGCCGTGAAACGTTCGCTGAAAAGGGGGTTAGCGAGCAGTGTCGGTGAGCGGGTTCTTCACCCAGCTCATCATGTCGCGAAGCTGCGCGCCGGTCTTTTCAATCGGGTGCTGCGCAACCTTCTCGCGCAGGCCCTCAAGCTCTTTGTTCCCGCCCTCGACGTTGGCCACCAGACGCTTGGTGAAGGTGCCGTCCTGGATGTCCTTGAGGATGTCGCGCATCCGGTCCTTGGCACCGTCGTCGATCACTCGCGGCCCGGACAGGTAGCCGCCGAACTCAGCGGTGTCAGACACCGAGTAGTTCATGTTCGCGATGCCGCCTTCGTAGATGAGGTCCACGATGAGCTTCATCTCGTGCAGGCACTCGAAGTAGGCCATCTCCGGCTCGTAGCCCGCCTCGACCAGCACCTCGAAGCCCTTCATGATCAGGTCTTCCAAACCGCCGCAGAGCACCGCCTGCTCGCCGAAGAGGTCGGTGACGGTCTCCGCCTCGAAGGTGGTGGGGATGACGCCGGCACGAGCGCCACCGATTGCCGCCGCGTAGGACAGCGCCAGCTCGCGGCCGTTGCCCTGCGGGTCCTGCTCCACAGCGATCAAGCACGGAACGCCCTTGCCGTCGGCGAAGGTGCGGCGGACCAGGTGGCCCGGGCCCTTCGGCGCGACCATTGCGACGGTGATGTTCTCTGCCGGCTTGATCAGACCGAAGTGGATGTTCAGGCCGTGACCGAAGAACAGCGCGTCCCCATCCTTGAGGTTCGGCTCGATGTCCTCGGTGAAGATCTGCGCCTGGGAGGTATCCGGGGCCAGCACCATGATGACGTCCGCCCACGCAGCCGCGTCAGCGTTGGTCTTGACTTCGAAGCCAGCTTCGCGCGCCTTCTCGGCGGACTTGGAGCCCTCTCGCAGGCCGACGACAACCTCAACGCCAGACTCGCGCAGGTTCTGCGCGTGCGCGTGGCCCTGGGAGCCGTAGCCGATGATCGCGACCTTCTTGCCCTGGATCAGGGACAGGTCTGCGTCGTTGTCGTAAAGCACGTCGATTGCCATGTATACGTCACTTCCTTCAAATTGTGAGACGGTCATTTCACATTATGACACAACCGCCATCTGGGGTTGCGGATTTAGTCGCCCTTTGCCATCGTCTTGGCCCCGCGCGAAAGCGCGACAGCGCCAGAGCGAGCGAGTTCGCGAATGCCGAAGGTTTCCATCACCTCGAGGAACGCCTTCAGCTTGGCGGAGTTGCCGGTGGCCTCGATGATTACCGAGTCAACCGACACGTCGATCACGCGCGCACGGAAGAGGTTCGCAGCATCCACCACCTGCGGGCGCGTCAGGTTGTCCGCCTTCACCTTGACCAAAAGCAGCTGCCTGCCCACCGACGTGGCGTCGTCAAGCTCAAGCACCTTGTGCACCTGGATGAGCTTGTAGAGCTGCTTGGTGATCTGCTCGACAGCGTGCTCCGTCGCGTCGACGACCACCGTCAAGCGGTTGATACCCTCTGCCGCCGTCTTCGCGGAAACGAGCGACACCAGGTTGTAGCCCCGGCGCGTGAACAGCGCGGTGACGCGGGTGATGATGCCGTCGACGTCGTCAACGAGCACAGACAGCGTGTGGCGGGTGATGGTTTCTTGCTCAGCCATGTTTAGTTCTCCTCCTGCTCGAGGGCTTCGATGGTGTCGTTGATGGCCTCAGGCGTCTCGGCCGCGGACTCCTCCTCGCCGAAGAACGGGCGCAGGCCGCGCGCGTACTCGATCTCGGAGTTGGAGGTGCCTGCCGCGATCATCGGCCAGACTTGGGAGTCCTCTCCCACGACAAATTCCACCACCACGGGGCGATCGTTAATCTCGCGGGCGCGTTGGATCGCGTCCTCCACCTCGTCCGCGGATGTGACGCGGAAGGACACGGCACCAAGCGCCTCAGACAGCTTCACAAAATCCGGGACGTAGACTTCGCCGCCGAGCTTCGTGTGCGAATAGTTGCCCTCGTAGAACAGGGTTTGCCACTGGCGCACCATGCCCAGGTTGCCGTTGTTGATGAGTGCCACCTTGATGGGGAACCCCTCCAGCGCGGCGGTGGTGATCTCCTGGTTGGTCATCTGGAAACAGCCGTCGCCGTCGATGGCCCACACCTCCGCGTCCGGATTGGCCGCCTTCGCGCCCATGGCAGCGGGGATGGAGAAACCCATCGTGCCCGCGCCGCCGGAGTTGATCCAGTGCCGGGGCTTTTCGTAGTCGATGAATTGCGCGGACCACATTTGGTGCTGCCCCACGCCGGAAACGTAAATTGCGTCGGGCCCGGCAACCTT
The DNA here is from genome assembly GCF_000747315.1 of Corynebacterium ureicelerivorans. Classification (NCBI taxonomy): domain Bacteria; kingdom Bacillati; phylum Actinomycetota; class Actinomycetes; order Mycobacteriales; family Corynebacteriaceae; genus Corynebacterium; species Corynebacterium ureicelerivorans. Next base: position 1,028,110 of record NZ_CP009215.1, on the reverse strand, counting down.
CGACAGCGTCTCGAGAACGAACTGCGGAGCGAGCGAGCCGTCCGCATTCGGCTCGTAGCCGCGGGGGAACCGCTCCTTCAGATCCCGCAGGCGCGCGACCCACGGATCGATGCTGGGGGCCTTGACCTTGCCGCTCTCCACGAAATAGTCCGTCAGCTCGGACAAAACGCGCTTGGCGTCGCCGACAATCGGGACATCCACGGCACGGATCTTGCCCACCTCTGCAGGGTCGATGTCAGCGTGGATTACCTTTGCGTGGGGGGCGAACGTGTCAGTGTCGCCCGTGACGCGGTCGTCGAAACGCGCGCCGATGGCGATTAGCAGATCCGATTCTTGGAAGGCGCCGACGGCGGGCACCATGCCGTGCATGCCCGGCATGCCCAGGTACAGCGGGTGGGACTGCGGGAACGCACCGAGCGCCATCAGCGTGGTTGCCACCGGGATGCCCGTGGCCTCCACGAACTCGGCGAGCTGCTTGTGGGCGTTCGCCTTCACCACGCCGCCGCCGATGTAGAGCACCGGCCGCTCGGCCTGGGCGATCATCTTCGCCGCCTGCGCGATCTGGCGGTTGTGCGGTTTCGTGTTCGGCTTGTATCCCGGCAGGTCGACCACCGGCGGCCAGGTGAAATCGATCTCAGCGTTTTGGACGTCCTTCGGGATGTCCACCAGCACCGGGCCCGGCCGCCCGGTGGATGCGATGTGAAAGGCGGCGGCGATCGCCCGGGGAATGTCTTCTGCCTTGGTCACCATGAGGTTGTGCTTAGTGATTGGCATGGTGATTCCGCGGATGTCCGCCTCTTGGAACGCGTCGGTGCCTAGCAGCGGCGAGCCAACCTGTCCGGTGATTGCCACCATCGGCACGGAGTCCAGGTACGCGTCTGCAATTGGCGTCACCAGATTCGTCGCCCCGGGCCCGGAGGTGGCGATGCAGACGCCAACCTTGCCGGACGCGACCGCGTACCCCTCAGCTGCGTGGCCCGCTCCCTGCTCGTGGCGCACCAGCACGTGCCGCAGCTTCCGGGCGCGAAACAGCGCGTCGTAAAGCGGAAGCACCGCGCCGCCGGGTAGACCAAACACCATCTCCGTGCCAAGTTCCTCAAGACTGCGAACGACGGCGTCCGCGCCTGTGATGCGTTCGGGCTTTCGTTTCTCTGAAGCTGCCACGGTTGAAGGCTCCTTGCTCGGTCCAAAATCGTCTACATCGCGATCTCGAACAAGAAAAGCCCCCGACGAGCGTCGAGCTCTCGAGGGCGCTTGTTCTGTGAGCGGCGTAGTAAAACGCACCCGCTACGGCAAGCGCCGTCGGGATACGATAATTACAAGTCGCTCGTTGATCACGTGGAAAAGATTACTTCCCGTGGTGGTGTCGCGCGGGTTTTTATTCACGCGAATGTTGGGGCATTTCCTATCGACGCCCCAAAGGTGACTACCATCGCCAACTATGACTGGCACGCCGGAACGCAACCCGCACGTTTTCAGACCGACGAGAGAACACATCCTCGCCATCGTGATTGCAACCGGTATCGCGCTCATGGGCATCCTCTGGGCGCCGAAGTACCTGGCGTGGCTGCTCATTTTTCCCGCTCTCTGGCTGGCGTGGGTCCTAGCATCCTCCACCACCGTCGACGACCGCGGCATCACCGCGAAGTACCTCTTCCGCAAAAACGTCACGTTACCGTGGCGGGATCTTTCCGGGCTTTCGTTCACAGGCATGTCCGTGAGCGCTGTGACGGCGAGTGGCGCGGAGCACCCGCTGCCCGGCGTGACGTTTAACTCTCTGCCGGATCTCGCCGAGGCGTCAAACGGCCGTATTACCGATGCCATCACCGCAGCCCGCGAAGCTGCGGACGGCAAGTACGAGATCATCGATAAGGGAGGCAACAAGGTGCTGCTCAGCCGCGAAGAGTACGACGAATATGTCGCCGCCCACCCAGACCTGCCAGGCCCGCGCCCTGCTGCATCTGAGACCAAACCCGATACGAAGGAGTAACACCGTGATTCCGCTTCGCTCACGCGTCACCACCGTCGGCCGTCAGGCCGCAGGCGCTCGCGCCCTGTGGCGCGCAACCGGCACCGGCGAAAACGAGTTTGGCAAGCCCATCGTGGCCATCGTGAACTCCTACACGCAGTTCGTGCCCGGCCACGTCCACCTGAAGGAGGTGGGCGACATCGTCGCCGAGGCCGTGCGCGCTGCCGGCGGCGTCCCCAAAGAGTTCAACACCATCGCTGTCGACGACGGCATTGCCATGGGCCACTCCGGAATGCTCTATTCCCTCCCCTCGCGCGAGATCATCACCGACAGCGTCGAGTACATGGTCAACGCCCATACCGTGGACGCGATGGTGTGCATCTCCAACTGCGACAAGATCACCCCGGGCATGCTCAACGCCGCGATGCGCCTGAACATCCCGGCCGTGTTCGTCTCCGGCGGCCCAATGGAGGCCGGCAAGGCGTTTTCGGTCGGTGGGGTGACTAAGCCGAAGTCCGACCTCATCGATGCAATCTCGCTGTCCGCCAACGACGATGTCACGGATGCCGAGCTGGACAGCATCGCCAACAACGCCTGCCCCACCTGCGGGTCGTGCTCCGGCATGTTCACCGCGAACTCCATGAACTGCCTGACGGAAGCGCTCGGCCTGTCGCTGCCCGGCAACGGCACCACCCTGGCCACCCACACCGCGCGGCGTGACCTGTTTGAAAAGGCCGGCCGCACCATCATGGAGCTCTGCGATCGCTACTACGGTCAGGGCGACGAATCCGTCCTGCCGCGCAATGTGGCAAACGAGCGCGCCTTCCGCAACGCGATGTCGCTGGACATGGCGATGGGCGGATCCACCAACACTATCCTGCACATCCTCGCCGCCGCCCAGGAGGGCGAGATCGATTTCGACCTTTCTGACATCGACGAGCTGTCGCACCAGATCCCGTGCCTGTCCAAGGTCGCGCCCAACGGCGACGCCCACGTTGAAGACGTTCACCGAGCCGGCGGCATCCCGGCAATCCTGGGCGAGCTCAACCGGGCAGGCCTCCTGCACGAAGACGTGCACTCCATCGCGTACCCGTCGCTCAACGAGTGGCTCGCCGACTGGGACATCCGCGGTGGCAGCGCCACCGACGAGGCCGTGGAGCTGTACCACGCCGCACCCGGCGGGCAGCGCACCACGAAGGCGTTCTCCCAGAGCGCTCGGTGGTCCGACTTGGACACAGACGCCCACAACGGCGTGATCCACGACGTCGAGCACCCCTTCACGTCCGACGGCGGCCTCGTGGTGCTTCGTGGCAACCTCGCCCCGGACGGCGCGATCTTGAAGACCGCCGGCGTGGAAGAAGGCCTGTGGGAGTTTTCCGGGCCTGCCCGCGTGGTGGATTCCCAGGAGCAGGCGGTATCCATGATCCTCAACCGCGAGGTGCTCGAAGGCGAGGTCGTGGTGATCCGCTACGAAGGACCCGCAGGTGGTCCGGGCATGCAGGAGATGCTCCACCCCACCTCGTTCCTCAAGGGAGCTGGCTTGGGCAAGAAATGCGCCTTGATCACCGACGGCCGCTTCTCCGGCGGCACGTCAGGCCTGTCCATCGGCCACATCTCCCCCGAAGCTGCCGCTGGAGGCTTGATCGGGCTGATTGAGAACGGCGACACCATCGCCATCTCGGTTTCCAACCGCGAGCTGAAACTGGATGTGGACGAGGCGGAGCTGCGCAAGCGCCGCGAAGCGATGGAAGCTTCCGACAACCCGTGGACGCCGAACCGCGTCCGTGAGGTGTCGAAAGCCTTGCGCGCGTACGCAAAAATGGCCACCAGCGCCGACAAGGGCGCGGTGCGCCAGGTTGATTAATTAGGCGAACGGGTTGATCTCGGTGCCGAACCACCAGATCAGCCCGGCCGCCACCAGGCCGATCAGGGCGCAGATCCAGCTCGAGGCCAGCGGTCGCTTCGCCCAGCCACGGGAGGCGTCAACACCGTAACGGCCCGGGCCGGTGAACTGCACGGCGAGGGACGCAGCAAGCAGCATGATCGGCACCCACGTTTCCGGTGACCACGCAAAGACGTTGAAGCCATCCGTCTGGGTGTCGAAGGCATGCAGGGCCGTGAACCCGGTCACCGCGATCGCGACGAGCGCTGCCACTGGTGTGAGCAGGCCGAGCACCAGGAACACGCCTGCCGCGAGCTCAAGGGTGGGCACCATTACGGCCAACGCGTCCCCGTAGGGGTAGTTGGCGTACGCGGATTCCAGGCCGGAAATTCCCTCGTTGCCGCCGAGGCGGAAGAACGTGCCAATCGAATCGATGATTAGAAACGCGCCCAACGCGAGGCGCAGCAAGAACAAACCGAAATCTGTGGTGCCGCGGCGAGCGTCTTCCGTTGCTACGACAGTTTCCACGGGCTCCGTGTAAACGGGCTCGGTGGCATCCACCGCGTAGGCCGGCTCACGATCCACCGCCACTGTTTCCGTCGGCGCTTGAAACGTCTCCGTATCTGCCGGGGCGTCCGGAATCAACGGGCCGGTGTTCTGCTCGCTGCGCGGGAAGATCTCGGTCGGGGCGGCCTTACCGGCACGGGCGTACAGGCCGTCGGTGGCGCCGTTGGTGTCACCGGAGTACTCCGGCACGTCCGGGGTATCCAAGTTGCTCAGGTCCTGTTGTTCGTGGGGCGTGAGATCGCGGGGGTTAGTAGCCATGCCCAACAATCTATGCGAAACACCTGCCTATTCCTTGGTAACGCGCCGATCGTGAACGAATTGCACCGTCGTGCGCTGCGGTGTTGGCAGCGGAAACCTGTGGACGTCGGTTAGCACTGGCCCCGTATTGCTGTTACCGTCGTGACCGCTCTTTTCGCTGTTACATCTATTGAGGATCATTATGGGTAAAACATTCAAAGTCGCCCTAGCGCTGGTGGGCCTCACCGTCGGCGCGGGCTTCGCATCGGGCCAGGAGGTGATCCAGTACTTCTTGTCCTTCGGCTACTGGGGCATTGTGGGTGCCGCCATCGCCGGTATCACCATCGCCGTGTTCAGTGGCTGGGTCTACCAGCTGGGCTCGTACTACTTGGCGGATGACCACAGCGCGGTGTTCAAGAGCGTCTCGCGCCCGTGGATAGCGAAGTACATGGACATCACCACCATGTTCACGCTGTTCTGCATAGGCTTTGTCATGGTGGCCGGCGCCGGCGCGAACCTCGAGCAGCAGTTCGGCCTGCCTACCTGGGTCGGGTCCGCCATCATGGTGGTGCTGCTGCTCCTGTCCGGTCTGCTGGACGTGGACAAGCTAACCAGCGTGATCTCCTTTATCACGCCGCTGCTTATCATCTGCCTGCTCGCCGCGTTCGTGATCACGCTCACCGACATGCCGGATAACGTCGGCCGGATCAACGAGATCGCGCAGACCAACCCGCACGCCTCCGGCACCTTCGACAACTGGCTGATCACCGCGCTGAACTACGCCACGCTGGTGATGATCATGGACACCTCCATGATGCTCGTCTTCGCCGGCTCCCACATGAACCCGGCCCAGGCCGGAAAGGGCGGCCTCCTCGGCGGCATCATGTTCGCGGTTCTGCTGCTCATCCTCACGTTCGTGCTGTTCATGAACATGGAGCACGTCATGGGCTCCGACCTGCCGCTGCTTAAGGTGTTCGACAACATGCACCCGACCGTGGGCGTGTTCGTGTCGATCGTCATCTACCTAATGATCTACAACACAGCCGTCGGGCTCTTCTACGCCCTGAGCCGCCGCCTGAGCCACGACAAGCCCGGGAAATTCCGCCCCTACTACGCCGTTGTCGTGCTCATCGGGTTCGCGCTGTCGTTCATCGGCTTCGCAGACCTGGTCGGCTGGGTCTACCCGGTGCTGGGCTACCTCGGCTTGGTCCTTGCCATTGTCATGGGTGTCGCGTGGTTCCGCGACCGCGAGAACATCCAGGACGAGACGGGCCGCCGCGAGCGCCTCGCCGAGCTGGCCGAGACGCAGCTGAACCCGGCCTCTGACGACCTGACCCGCGCCGAACGCGCCGAAGTGGACGAGCTCGCCTCCAACTCGCACGTCGACGACCAGGAACTGTGGCAGTCCGTGCAGGAAGAGGTCGCCGCCGACCTGCACGCAGACTCCTCCAGCGAATTTGACCTCAAGGACGTCCCCGCCCTCAACCCAGAATCCAAAGCCTACGATGGCGCTCCCGCAACCCCGGGCGACTCGATCCACTGGGAGTCCTACGAGGAGATGTACAAGACCGGCGAGTTCCCCGCCGTCGAGCCCGACAACAAATAAGCATTCGCTTTACGACGTCTGCTCCGCCCCAGCCAACGCAATTTGGCCGGGGCGTTGTCGCGCATTGGGGGTACTGCCGTACGGGCTAGACGCGTAACTCGCCGTTTCAGCCACACATGGTGAAAGGCGGATGGTGAATCCCCGCCTCAAACGAGGGCGGGATCAAGTGGTTAATGCGCCACGTTTGAATAGTTGCTCGAGTATCTCACGTGGTGTCGCCCCGCCGAGGACTTGTCGGGGTGTGTCGTTGAGTTCGTTTTGTACCCAAGCGACATGCTCAGGTGTGACGGTGGCGAAGTCGGTGCCTTTTTTGTAGAAGCGGCGCCGGATCTCACCGTTGGTGTTTTCGTTCGTCGGCCGCTGCCACGGCGAGTGCGGATCGCAAAAGTACACCTCGCAGCCGTCCTTGATGCGCACACGTGCGGTTTCAGCCATCTCTACGCCTTGGTCCCAGGTGATGGTTTTCAACTGCTCAGCGTTGAGGTCTTTGATCATGTGCTGGATCGTTTCGATCACCGTCATCGATGTGTGCTCGGTGGGCAGATGGCCAAGCAGGGTGTATCGGCTGGTGCGCTCGACCAGGGTAATCAGCGCGCTTTTGCCGCCCTTGCCGATGACAAGATCGCCTTCCCAGTGCCCAGGCACCGCCCGGTCGTCGGCCTCCGGGCTGCGCTTGGTGATCTCAGCGCCTTTGACCCACGGCTTACCGGTTAACACACCGGCGTTGCGGGGGCGGGGGCGGGCTTTGCGCCGCTTCCCGCCGCGGATGAGCACGTCTTGGGTCTTCATCACCGCTTCAAGCTCGGCGCGCAGGCTGCCTTTGCCCTGGATGTACAAGGCACTGTAGATCGCTTCGTGAGAAATGCGCATGGTTTCATCATCGGCGAAAGCGTGCTTAAGCCACACACTGATGCGCCCGGGCGACCACCGGCGGGCAAGACAGGCCACCACCACAGCGCGAAGCTGCGGGTTGTCGTCGAGCTTGCGTACCTTCGGCCGACACGCACGCGCCTTGGCACCCACGCCGGCACGCCGGGCGTTGTAGTACACCGTGACCTCGCCGTCATCGCCGGCAACTTTCCACCCGTTGCGGGCAATTTCCCGGCTGATCACGCTATGGTGGCGCCCCAGAAGCGTTGCGATCTGTCTCGCTGAACGGCCCTGGCTGCACCCGTGCTGGATCGTCAGGCGGTCTTCAAACGACAGCCGGACCCCGCGGCCTACGTTCACACAGTCCTCGGCATAGTCGGCAGGCACACTGCCTGCTCGCGTTTTCATTGGTGCTGGCACGCCATCAACTGTGCTGTGTGCAGAGGCCTTTGACGCGCACGCCTCCGGCGTGTCCGCGCGCTGAGGCCCATCACGGTGTTTCACCGCTTTCACCTGGCGTGCTTGCCGCACCCAGCGAAATACCGTGTTAGCCGACCGATCGAATGCCGCAGCAACTGAATCAACCTGCTCACCAGCCATTACTCGCTCGACCGCATCAGCTTTCTGCTGCGGGGTGATGCGGGGCTTTCGCTGCAATTCGGTAACCACACCGGCTTTCGCCAACCGCGGGTACAACGCACCCGGTGACATCCCCAACGCCGCAGCGGCATCCGGCACCGACATCCCCGAGGTCACTAACGCCACCGCGTCATCGAGGCGCTGGTCGCGCTCACGCGCTAACGCCTTCGTCGGCGCGACAGCACCGGCTTGTTTGACCCATCTGTACACGGTCTGGAATTTCACACCGGCATCGCGGGCGATCTCGCTGACGTCGTCGCCTGCAACCACCCGCGCCACCGCAGCGGCCTTGGTATCTTTCGGAGTCCAACGATGAGCCATAACAACCTCCCGGTCGTGGTGGCGCATTCACCCACTGACAACTCCGAGGGTATTCACCATCCGCCTTTCACCTTTTAAAACCGAGCCCCGGCGGGCGCCTTCTTCGGGGCGGTACCTACTCCGCGAGCTTCTTCGCGATGAGCTGGTTGACCTGGCCCGGATCCGCCTTGCCCTGCGTCGCCTTCATCACAGCACCAACGATCGCCCCGGTGACCTTTGTGTTGCCGGCGCGGTACTTTTCCACGATGTCCGGGTTCGCGGCCAGCGTCTCGTCGACGGCCTTCTCAATCGCACCATCGTCGCGCACGACCTCGAGGCCGCGGGCTGCAACGACCTCGTCGACGGTGCCCTCGCCGGCGATCACGCCGTCGATAGCCTGGCGGCCCAACTTGGTGGTCAACTTGCCGTCCTTGACCAGCTCCACCACGCGAGCAACGTCCGCGGGGGTCACCCCAAGCGCGTCAAGGTCCGTGCCAGCTTCGTTGGCCTTGCCGTTAATGTAAGAGACCCACCACGCGCGGGCCTCGTCGGGCGTGGCGCCGGCCTCGACGGTGTCCACGATGAGGTCCAGGGCGCCGGCGTTGACCAGGTCGCGGAACTCCTTTTCCGGCAGCTGCCACTCCTTTTGAATGCGGGCGCGTCGCACCCACGGCAGCTCCGGCAGCGTTTGCCGGATCTCTTCGACCCACTCCGGCTTGGCAATGACCGGCGGCAGGTCCGGGTCGTTGAAGTAGCGGTAATCCGAGGCCTCTTCCTTTGGGCGGCCCTTCGAGGTGGTGCCGTCCTTCTCTTGATAGTGGCGGGTCTCCTGCACGATCTCCCCACCGTCCGCCAGGACGGCGGCCTGGCGCTGCATCTCGAAGCGCACGGCCTGTTCAACGGACTTCAGCGAGTTGATGTTCTTCGTCTCGGTGCGGGTGCCGAATGCCTCCTGCCCGATCGGGCGCAGGGACACGTTCGCGTCGCAACGCATGCTGCCCTGGTCCATGCGCGCGTCGGAGACGCCGAGGGCCTTGACCAGCTCGCGCAGCGCACCCACGTAGGCCTTGGCTACCTCGGGTGCGCGCTCGCCGGCGCCGGTGATCGGCTTGGTCACGATCTCGATCAACGGGATGCCGGCGCGGTTGCAGTCAACCAGCGACGCGGTCGCTCCGGTGATGCGGCCGGAAGCGGAGCCCAGGTGGGTCAGCTTGCCGGTGTCCTCCTCCATGTGCGCGCGCTCGATCTCCACGCGCCACTCGGTGCCGTCCTCGAGCACGACATCGAGGTAGCCGTCGTAGGCGATCGGCTCGTCGTACTGGGAGATCTGGTAGTTCTTCGGCTGGTCCGGATAGAAGTAATTCTTGCGGGCAAAGCGCGAGGATTCAGCGATCTTGCAGTTGAGCGCCAAGCCAATTTTGATGGCCCACTCCACACCTTTGGCGTTAACCACGGGCAGCGCGCCCGGGAGCCCCAGCGAGACCGGGTCGATGTTCGTGTTCGGCTCCGCGCCGAAGTGGGCGGAGGAGGTGGAAAACATCTTTGTCTCGGTGGCCAGCTCGACGTGCACCTCGAGGCCCATCACGGGGTCGTACTTTTCCAGTACCTCGTTGTAATCCATCAGGTCGTAGGCAGTCATGGTTGCTAAGTGTAGTGCCATCAGTCCCGCGCTTGGCGCATAGCTCTGGCTACCGTTCCAGCTGCTCTGGCGCCTCCTGCGATCGACGATCGCGCGCCCGGAAAATGAGCGCCAGGACAGCCCCGGAGATGTTGTGCCAAACGGAGAACACCGCGCCTGGAAGGGCGGCGAGCGGGCTTAGGTAACTGGCGGCGAGCGTGGTGGCCAGACCGGAGTTTTGCATGCCCACCTCTACGGCCATTGTGCGCGAGGACTGTTCTGTCTGGCCCGTAGCCTTGCCAGTGGCGTAGCCCAACGCGTAACCAATGGCGTTGTGGAGCACGACCACGAGTAAGACGACGGGGCCGGCCTGGGCGAGTTTGTCACGGCTACCGGCCACGACAATGGCGACGATGATTGCGATCGCGATGACCGAGACCCACGGCAGCACCGGCACAACGGCCGCCACAAGGCGCGGCGCGGCCAGGCGCACCAGCAGGCCGAGGCCGACGGGCAGGATCACCATTTTCACGATCGACCACGCCATTGGGCCTGCGCTGACGTCCATGTGCTCACCGGCCAGCCAAAGTGTGAGCAGCGGGGTGAAAATCGGGGCGAGCAGCGTGGAAACCGATGTCATCGTCACCGACAGGGCTACATCGCCGCGGGCGAGATAGGAGACGACATTCGAGGATGTCCCGCCGGGCGCGCAGCCGACGAGAATTACGCCGGCAGCGACCTCAGGAGGCAAACGTAGCACCCAGGCCAGCGCGACCGCGGCGAGCGGCATGATGACAAACTGCGCGATCACGCCGATAACGACGGGCAGTGGCGTAGAGGCGATAAAAACAAAGTCCTTGCCGGTCAGGGTGAGCCCCATGCCAAACATGACGAGGCCGAGCAGCCACGTGGTCCAGCCCGAAATAGGCTCGACCACTCCCGGCGCGGCGAATCCGATCGCGCCGCCCGCGATGACGAGGAGCGGGAAGCCGAGCGTAGCGACGAACGCTGAACGTTCTTCCGCATGTGCGGTTCGTGCGAACTGTTCTGATTCCATACTGTGAACTGTAATGCCCGCATGGCAATACGTAGCCCTGGCCTACGGCGTTGATGCTCACGATGAATCACCGGCGGGAGCAGGCCAGCCGGTCGTGCATTTTATCGGCTAAAGCAGACTATCCAGCGGGCGCCCCGGATTACATTGGGCGTATGTGGACCGATGAAGTGCGCGAACTTAAGCGCGAACGAAACGCCGTCATTCTGGCGCATAATTACCAAATTCCGGAGATCCAGGACATCGCCGACTTCACCGGCGATTCACTCGCGCTATCTCGTATCGCCGCCGACACCGACGCAGACGTGATCGTGTTCTGCGGTGTGCACTTTATGGCGGAAAGCGCCAAGATCCTCAGCCCCGACAAAACGGTGCTCATCCCGGACCAAAATGCTGGATGCTCGCTGGCGGACTCCATCACCGCTGAGCAACTTCAAGAATGGAAGGACGAGCACCCTGGTGCGGTCGTCGTCAGTTATGTGAATACCACCGCCGAAGTAAAGGCCCTTACGGACGTCTGCTGCACCTCCTCGAACGCCGTTGAGGTGGTGAATTCCATCGATCCGGACCGTGAGATCCTCTTTTGCCCCGACCAGTTCCTCGGCGCCCATGTGAAGCGCCTGACCGGCCGCGAGAACATCCGTATCTGGGCGGGCGAATGCCACGTCCACGCGGGAATCAACGGCAAGGAGCTTGCGGAGCAAGCGGCGGCGCACCCCGATGCGCCGCTGTACATCCACCCAGAATGCGGTTGTGCGAATTCCGCGATCTTCCTCGCTGGCGAGGGGGTCATCGAGCCGGAGCGTGTGCACATGCTCTCCACCGGCGGGATGCTCGACCAAGCAGACCGCGACACAGAAGGAACTGTGCTGGTAGCCACCGAGGTGGGAATGCTACACCAGCTGCGACAGCGGGCTCCGCTGGCGGATTTCCAACCGGTGAACCCCCAGGCGAGTTGCCGGTACATGAAGATGATCACCCCAGAAAAGCTGGTTCGCAGCCTGCGGGATCTCCGCGACGAGATAACCGTGCCCGAGGACGTCGCCGCAAAGGCGCGCCAGTCATTGGAGCGGATGATCGCCATCGGCACACCGGGAAGCGGTGAGTAGACACCGATGACAACGCCTGCTCAGCCGACCCACTCCCCGCTGAATAAGGAGGCCACACTACGACTCATCCGTCTCGGTCTCGCGGAGGACTTCGCTCATGGCCCCGACGCCACATCCGAGGCGACAATCAACATGGACGCAGTTCTTACTGCGCAGGTGGTCCCCCGCCAGGACGGGACCGTCGCGGGACTCGACGTTGTGGGATGGACTATGCGCGAGATTTCCCCCGCCGTCGACGTGTCTGTGCACGCCGCCGACGGCGATCGAGTGACGGCCGGTGACTGTCTTGCTACGGTGTCCGGCCCGGCGCGCGTCATTTTGTCGGCGGAGCGGACTGCATTGAATCTGCTCACCTACGCCAGCGGCATCGCGACCGGGACTTCTGCGTGGACGGAGGTTATTTCCGGTACCCGGGCGCGGGTGAGGGATTCCCGAAAAACGCTTCCCGGCTACCGCGATTTGGCAAAGTACGCCGTGCGTTGCGGCGGAGGTATCAACCACCGCATGAGTCTGGGTGACGCGGCACTGATCAAGGACAACCACGTCGCGAGCGTCGGTAGCGCAGCCGACGCATATCGACGCACGGCCAAAGCATTCCCAGACCTCCCCCTTGAGGTCGAAGTAGATGACCTAGACCAGCTCACCGAGGTCCTGGAAATGAAGCCGAATCTGGTCATGTTGGACAATTTCGGGGTGGAAGATACGCGGGTGGCCGTCGCCCGGCGAGATGCCCTGTCTCCAGCGACGATGCTCGAATCTTCGGGGGGCTTGACGCTTGATTGCGCCCGCGCTTACGCGGACACGGGCGTTGACTTCCTCGCCGTCGGCGCGCTTACACACTCGGTGACCATCCTGGATATTGGTCTCGACGCGCTGCCCTGACCTCGGCGGATCACCTGTTCAGGCGGGCCTCGAGCGAGGTCTTTACCTCCGGCCATTCAATGTCCAGGATGGAGTAGACGCATGTGTCGCGCACGAGGCCGCTGGCGAGAATTTTGTGGCGGCGTAGCACTCCATCGAGCTTCGCACCGAGTCCTTCGATAGCCGCACGCGACTGGCGGTTCATGTAGTGCGTGCGGATCTCTACACGCAGGCAGCCGAGGTCCCCGAAGGCGCGCTGAAGCAGGAGCAGTTTCGCCGCCTTGTTGAACTTTCCGCCCTGGGCGTGTTTGGCGATCCAGGTCGATCCGATCTCGATGTTGCGATTGGTCGGATCCGGGTGGAGGAATGTCGTCACGCCGATCGCCGATCCTTCCGGGCCGACAATCGCCCACGGCGCGCGCCCCGCGATGCTGATCAGCGAGATACGCCTCGATGTACTCGGGCACTCCCCCCGGTGTCGGAATGTGGTCCTGGTACCACAAGCTCGACAGATCCCCGACGCAGTCGGCAAGGGCTTCCGCATGCTGCAGGCCAAGCGGCTCGAGAGTGACCCACTCATTGCTCAAGGTGGGGTTGTCGCAGAAAATCAACGGTGCCTCCGAAATGATGAACCACGGGCTGCGAGAGCGCCCTAGCTGTAAACCTAGGTGACCATCGCCTTCCACGTCGCATCAAATGGCGCACTTATAGGCACGCGCTGCACACGTCAGAGGTAGCCCTTATGCTGACGCGAGTGGAGTATCCCGATTTTTCTGACAGAAATACCCGATCCGGGACCCTGGGAATCGTGGCCGCCGGAGCGATCATCTTGGCGGCCCCGTTCGCGGCCCAGGCGGCAGCCAAAACAGATGAGCCCGCCACCACGGAGGTCACAGCAGGAGGCATCACGCTTCACGACGCCAACGGCGATGCCCTGCAGTGCACCCAAACATCCGCCGACGATGGTCTGGGCGACGGCACCGGCACGTGGAGTTGGGACTGTGCGGACACATACATCCAGATCCGCGCCGACTACACCATGACCGACGAGGCAGAGCGGGCCGACTCAGTCGCGCGTATGTACTGGCAGGCCACCGGTGGGGAGCAGATACGCCCGGACGAAATCGAGCACCCGGCGCCAGGTGTGTATGTTGCGCACCTCAATGATGTGTCTGTCGCCGCTGCTGAGCGAGGGGACCTCACCGCGTACGTCGCGGCGAGCCACACGGCTGGCCGGGAGATAGTCGACCGTTTTGTTGCAAAGGAGGCCCGGTAATGCCACGCACCCGCATTATGCAGATCGTCTGCAGCTTGATCATTCTCGCATGCGTGGGGCGCTACCTCTACGTGCTCGCCTCCTTGCCGTGGCGGCCCATATTCGGTGCTGCAGCAGCGGGGTTCACCCTTGCCGTCGCCGCTATCGCGTGGCTGCTATTGCGCCGTCACCCCGGGCGACCCGCCGCGGCGTGGTGGCTGCCTGCCGCCGCGCTCGCTGGGGTTGGCCTGTGCGGAGCTATCCCCTCCGTCAACACCGCCTATCTCAATGCCGCCGCTGACCTACCGGATGCCGTGACGTACCTGTTCTCCTCCTTCTCGGAGGAGACGGCCAAGCTGCTTGCCGCGCTATTTGTCATCGTGGTTTTCGCACCCGTACGCACTCCCGTCGAGGCCGCCGTGGTCGGCATGGCCGTCGGTGCCGGCTACACCATTGCGGAAACCGTGAATAACTCGGCGATCGCGGCAGTACGCGACCTTCAGTCGGACTACTTCGACGGCGTCGCGTCGATGATCGCGCTCATGGTCTTGTCCCCATTCGCGCACGCCGTGTACACCGGGCTGGCGGCGTGGGGCCTCGGGCAGTTCCTGTGCCGCACCGATCAGCCGCTGGGCTGGCGTTTCTCCCGGATTACCGGCTGGTTCCTCCTCGCAGCCGCGCTCCACGGGGCGTTCAACGCCGCCCGTGAGCTTCCCGGTGTCGCGGGTCTCATCTGCTCGATCGCGATCACGGTCTTGCTGTGGGTGCTGCTGATCTGGCTCTACCGCCGCTCCCGTGCGATCGGCCGTCAGGAACCGGTTGCCTCCCACACCTCGCGGTAGCTCTCCGCGAGCGTGGCTACCGTCTCGTGCGCGTTGAGCCCGCTGGGGTTGCCCACCACCCACACCGGCACCCCGGCAAGGGTCTCGGGCTGGAGGCCGCGGGTAGCCTTTGGTCGTCGGTAAGCATCGCGGTATGCACCGATACCTGCGAACATCACGGCCTTGGGCTGGTGCTTAGCGACGACGTCCCGCACCACCTGCCCTCCTTGCACCATTTCTTCGCGGGTGAGCTCGGACGCGCGCGGCGTCATCCGGTTCACCAGGTTGGTAAAACCAATGCCGCGCTCCACGAGCATGGCGGCGTCCGGGTCAGAAAGACCCCGGTGAGCGTGCACACGATACGGGGTTATCCCCGCGGCCTCCAGCGCGGGCCAGAAGCGATTTCCTGGGTAGGCGAAGGGCGCGTCCACCTCCTCGGTGAGGCGGCCTGGGTTGATGCCGACGATGAGGAGCCGGCAAGGATCGGGGATACGGTCATGCATGCATCCGACTGTATCTGTCCCCTGCGGCGTTGCCGGATCCGCTGTACCGTATGCGTCGTTATGAATGATTCCACCGTTTCCCGGGCGCCAGTGGTGCTCGGGACAATCCTTTGTGTCCTTGTAGCCGTGCTCCTCGTGGCTCCGCGCATACTCAGTCAGCCCGCGTTGTCGGAAGAATCGGCCGCTCCTGAAAATCCGGTTGAAATGGGCAGTGTTACCGTCGCGGACGGGGATGGCCCGCTCGTGTGCAACAACCCGTCGGGGTTCGCGCAGAGCTCGAGAATCTGGGACTGCGGCGGGACCCGCATCATGGCCCGCTCCGAGTCCACTCCTGACGACGAAGATAGGGCACTTGCCCGCGTCTACCGCGCCGCGGTCTTGGACCGCTCGGTTGATCTGGACGGCATCGAGCAACCGCGCGACGGTGTGCGGGTGAAACGCAACGGCGCCTCAGGAGACGGCGCCTTCGTTGCTGTATCCGTGCTCGACGACGCTTCTACCCGGTACTTCACCATCGGCGGCCCTGACGCGGATGAACTGGCTGACCGCGTGGTCGCCGCAGCCCCAGAGGAGCTTGAGGTGGGTGCCAAATGACACAGCGACCGGCTCTCACGCTGCGAATAATCGCGGCCATTCTCTTTCTCACGAGCGCGGCGTGGTCCGCGGCGTACCTCGCTGGCCTGCCCTTCAATTCCACTACCGCAGGTATGAGCGTTGCGCACGCAGGCGTCTGGCTGCTCATCGCCTGGCTTGCACTGCGCAACCATCCGGGACAGATGGCCCATGCGATGCCGGGGTGGGTGACCGCAGCGTTTCTCTACGGCGCCGCTCTGTATGCGCCAGCAGTCAACGCAAACGACGCCGCGGTGTCGCTGCAGGGCCGGCTTGGGTTGAGCAACCTGCAGTTCGGCCTCATCTCCCCTACCGCGGAGGAGCTACTGAAGTTCACCGCCGTGTTTGTGTTGTGCACCATGGTGATGCGCATCCAGCGTCCTGTCGAGGCCGTTACTGTCGCGATTGCTGTGGGATTCGGATTCTCCGCGGTCGAGAACGCGACGTACATTTTGAAGGGAGCGCTGGAAAACCTCAATTCCGACCTCGAGGGCTCGCTGGTCGCTGCCGGCATCCGTTGCCTTCCCACCCCGTGGGCGCACGCCTTCTACACGGGGCTAACCGCCTGGGGTCTGGGCAATTTCCTGTGCCGCACCGACAAGCCCATGCGCTGGCGCGTCGGTCAGCTGGTTGGGTGGTACCTGTTCGGGTACGC
The DNA here is from genome assembly GCF_000747315.1 of Corynebacterium ureicelerivorans. Classification (NCBI taxonomy): domain Bacteria; kingdom Bacillati; phylum Actinomycetota; class Actinomycetes; order Mycobacteriales; family Corynebacteriaceae; genus Corynebacterium; species Corynebacterium ureicelerivorans. The sequence continues at coordinate 1,011,552 of NZ_CP009215.1, read as the reverse complement.
CGCCCACGCGGTGTTCAACACCGGGACTGAGCTGCCGGGCGACGTCGCGCCGATTATTGGTTTCTTCGCCACATCGATCTTTGTGTTCGCAGGCGGTATCTGGTTCTACGTGCGCAGCCGCAAAATTGGCCGTCGGACACTGGCAGGTTCTGCTGGGAACGAAGTCGCCTAGGTGAACATTGCCTTCGCGGTGACGTACCGGTGGTGAGGAACTGTCTTGAGCTTGGACACAGCGTCTTCCAGCGCGACTAGCTCGATGTCCTCGCCATGCAGCGCCACGCAGCTGCCAAATTTGCCGTTGTGGGCGGCTCGGGCGGCGTGAACGCCGTAGCGGGTGGCCAAGACCCTGTCATAAGCGGTGGGCGTGCCGCCGCGCTGGGTGTGGCCGAGTACTGTGGTGCGCACGTCGTAGCCTAGGCGCTTTTTCACCTCGTCGCCGATGATTTGGCCCATACCGTTGAACGTTGTGTGGCCGAACTCGTCTTCCTCGCCCAAGCCCGCGTCCATCGTGCCCTCTTTCGGCACCGCGCCCTCTGCCACGACGATGATGCCGTACTTCTCCCCCATCTGGAAACGACGCTCCATCGCTTTGCAGATATCGGCGATGTCGAAGGGTTCTTCGGGGATCACGGTGTAGTGCGCGCCGCCGGCCATGCCCGCGTGCAGCGCGATCCACCCCACATGGCGGCCCATCACTTCCACGATGAGGATGCGGTTGTGGGATTCCGCCGTGGTGTGCAGGCGGTCGATGGCGTCGGTGGCCACGGAAACCGCGGTGTCGAAGCCGAACGTGTAGTCGGTGGCGGCGACGTCGTTATCGATGGTCTTGGGCACGCCAACAACCGGAATGCCGTTGTCGGAGAGCCACTTGGCGCCTTTCAGGGTGCCTTCTCCGCCGATGGCGATGAGTGCATCGACCTCGGCGTCCGCGAGGTTGGCCTTGATAGTGTCGATGCCAGCTTTGAACTTGTCTGGGTGCAGGCGGCCGGTACCCAGCACGGTGCCACCGCGCAGCAGGAGGGAGTCCATGTAGGCGTCGTCGTACAGGTCGATGCGCCTGTCCTCCATCAACCCCACCCAGCCGTCGCGGTACCCGACGACTGTGGAGCCGAACTCATTGTTCGCGGTGCGGACGATGCCGCGGATGACGGCGTTGAGGCCGGGGCAGTCGCCGCCGGATGTCAAAGTGGCAAGTCGCATACCTGCAAGGCTACCCCCGAAGACGAAGCGACGACGCCGCTCCGATCAGCATCGCAGCCAAGGGCAGCGCGATCGCCCAACCGGCAGTGGACTCGATGGCCCCTGAGGCGAGCACCATACCCACCAAGGCCACTCCGAGCACCGAGCCGACCTGGCGGGCGGTGTTGTATAGCCCGGAGGCCGCACCGGTTTCGTGCTCGGGGATGCCGCGCATCGTCACCGCAGCGTTGGGCGCCCACACGAACGCGCCTCCGATGCCCAGCAGCGAAGTCACGGCGGTAAACCACCACACGCCCGCCCCGGTGTGGATCAACGCGATGGCGAGCACGAGCCCGGCCGCGGAGATGGTAAAGCCCGCGGCGCAGAGCTTTCCCGGGTCGCGCCTGTCGGTCAGGTACCCGGCAACCGGGGTGAGCACGAGCGCGAACACGGACATGGGCGCGGTGATCGCGCCTGACGCCGTGGGCGAGGCGTCGGCGACGGTTTGCAACCAGTACATCAGCGGGATGAACATCGACGCCACGGTGAAGCCCATCGCGGCAACCCCCAGGGCGCCGAGCGCGAAGGAGCGGTCGAGCATCAGCTCCACGGGTAGGAACCCGTCGTCCGTGCCGTTGCGGGCGGATAGCACCAGCACCCCGATCAGCAACGCGCCGAAGAGAACTGAGGGCCACTGCCTGAATTGGATGCCGTAAACCAGTAGACCAAGCCCGCCGAAGGAGAGCAGTACAGGCAGCAGGGTCACTCGTTCGCCGCTGCGGGGCAGCCGCGGCAGCGCGACCAAGCCGGCGACGAGCGCGACCGCGCCGAGCCCAGCTTGGGCGAAAAACGCTGCGCGCCATCCAGCGGTTTCTGCCACTGCCCCACCAACCACGGGCCCGATTAGGGACGCCACAGAGCCGATCACGCCCCAGGCGGCGAACGCGCGGCCCTGTTTGTCCTCCGCAAACACGCGCGGAATCAGCCCGAACGCCTGCGGCAAGAACACCGCGGCGCCGAGACCCTGCAGCCCGCGGGCAACCACGAGCGAGCCGAACGACCAGGAGGCACCAGCCAACACGAGGGCAACCACATAGATGGCCAAACCGATGAGGAAGACGCGGCGTTGACCGAAGGCGTCGCCAAGCTTGCCGGTAGCCGGCATCGGGGCCACCGTACACAGCAGGTAGATACTGGTCAGCCACACTGCGGAGCCGACGTCGAAAGGCAACAGCGGCGTGATCACAGGCATGAAGCCCTGGTCGATCAGGACAAGAAAATACCCCGCAGCCAGGGCTGCGAGGGTATTCCAGGGGCTAACGGCCGGCTTCAAAAGCGGCACCCACGCGGTACAAGCGCGCGTCCTCGAAGGCCGGGGCGATCAGCTGCAGGCCCACCGGCAGGTTGGTGTCGGAGGCCTTACCCGCAGGCACCGACATGCCGGGCAGGCCGGCCAGGTTCAGCGGCAGGGTGAACAGGTCGAAGTTGTACATCGCCAGCGGGTCGTCCACCTTGTCGCCTAGCTTGAACGCGGTGGTGGGAGTGGCCGGGGCGGCGATGACGTCGCAACGCTCGAATGCCTTCGCAAAGTCCTGCGCGACCAGGGTGCGCACGCGCTGCGCCTGCAGGTAGTAGGCGTCGTAGTAGCCCACGGACAGCGCGTAGGTGCCCAGGATGATGCGGCGCTTGACCTCGGCGCCGAAGCCTTCGCCGCGGGTGGCGGCCATGACCTCTTCGGCTGAGCGGGTACCGTCGTCGCCGACGCGCTGGCCGTAACGCATCCCGTCGAAGCGGGCGAGGTTGGAGCTCACCTCGGACGTCTGGATGATGTAGTACGCCTCCATGACGTCGTGGAAACTGGGGCAATCCACCTCGACGATCTCCGCGCCCTGGCGCTCCAGCTGGGCGAAGGCCGCGTTGATCGTCTCCGTGACACCCTCCTGGGTGCCGGGGCGATCGAACTGCTTGACGCGGCCGATCTTCACACCCTGCAGGTCGCCGGAGGCGCCCTCGCGTGCGGCGTCGGCACACGCCGGCACCTCGCGGTTCACGGAGGTGGCGTCGAACTCGTCGTGGCCGCCGATGATCTCGTGCAGCAGCGCGGTGTCCAGCACGGTGTTCGCGCACGGGCCCACCTGGTCCAGCGACGACGCACACGCGATCACGCCGTAGCGGGACACCCCGCCATAGGTGGGCTTCACGCCCACCGTGCCGGTCAGCGACGCCGGCTGGCGGATGGAGCCGCCGGTGTCGGTGCCGATGCCGAGCGGGGCCTCGCCAGCCGCCAGGGCCGCTGCGGTGCCGCCGCCAGAGCCGCCGGGCACGCGCTCGAGGTCGTGCGGGTTCTTCGTCGGCTTGTACGCCGAGTTTTCGGTGGACGAGCCCATTGCAAACTCATCCAGGTTGGTCTTGCCCAGAATCGGGATGCCGGCGGCGCGCAGCTTGGCCACAGCGGTGGCGTCGTACGGGCTCATGTAGCCCTCAAGCATCTTCGACGCCGCCGTTGTCGGCGCGTCGGTGGTGACCAGTAAGTCCTTGAGGGCCAAGGGCACACCGGCCAGCGCGGAGGCCGGCTGCTCACCGTTTTTCACCTGCTCGTCCACCTTGTCCGCGGCCGCCAGCGCTTCGTCCGCGCCGACGTGCAGAAACGCACCGAGCTCGCCGTCCACCTCGGCAATGCGGTCGAGGAACGCCTGCGTGACCTCGCGGGAGGTGACCTCGCCGGACTGGATCATGGCCGCGAGCTCGTGCGCTGGCTTAGCGACGAGACCTTCGGCCGGAATCGTGTACTGCGTCATTGCTCTTTAGTCTCCCTCTCCGAGAATCTGCGGAACCACGAACCGGTCGTCCTCTACCGCCGGGGCCTGGTCGAGCGCCTCAGCCTGCGTCAGCGTTTTCTTCTCCACGTCTTCGCGCATGCCAGCGTCGATAGAGTGCGGGTGGCTCATAGGCGTTACACCCTCGGTGTCGACGCCCTGCACCTTCGACACCGCATCCACGATGGTCTCCAGCTGCTTGGCGATGTCGTCCAGCTCCTCGTCCTTCAGCGCGATTCGCGCCAGGCGTGCGATGCGCGACACCTCGTCGCGTGAAATCTCAGCCACAGTCCCATCCCTTCCACATCACGTGGGTTGCGTCGAACGCGCCTCATCTTACGTCACGCCGTGACACCGCCAGACCACCCCCGGTTGCTATAAATAAGTCCATGTCGTACCTCATCCGCGTTTCCCTCCCGGACGTTCCCGGAAGCCTGGGCCAGCTCGCCGAGGCCTTCGGCATGGTCGACGCCGATATCAATTCCGTGGATATCGTGGAGACGTCTACCGACGGCACCGTGACCGACGACATCGTGGTCACCCTGCCCACCGGCGTGATGGTGGACACCCTTATTACCGCCGTCGCAGCGGTCGACGGCGCGGAGGTGGATTCCATCCGCCCGTTCACCGGCCGCGTGGACCGCCGCGGGCAGATTGAGATGCTCGCGCGGATTGCACAGCGCACCGGCACACTGAACGACACGCTTGACGAGCTGGTTCGCGTCATGCCTGGCGCGGTGACCTCGTCGTGGGCTGTGGTACTGCGCAACTCCGACGGCGAGCTTTCGCGCGCCGCGGCCTCTCCCGCCGCGCCGGAGGACGACGGCACCCGCCCGCAGATGCCGCCTATCGACGCAGCGCGAATCCTCCAGCCCGACTTCGACGGCTGGGCGCCCGAGCCGTGGTTCCAGCTCGGCACCGCGCTGACGATCACTCCCCTGCAGGGCACCGACCTTGTGCTGGTGGTCGGCCGCGTCGGCGGACCGGACTTTCTGGCCTCCGAAGTGCGAGAGATCGGCGATCTCGGCTGCATCATGGGCGCGATGCTGCGCTAGGGGCCATCTCAGCTGCTCTCCGGTGACAGATTCCACATCGCGCCGGCAACATGTGTCACTGTCCCCAGGTCGTCTAGCAGTGCCCGGAAGGATCCGTCACAGCGCGCCGGGCCCGCCCTCGAGCAGCTGCACAAACTGCGCCTCGGTAAGGATCGGCCGGCCCAGCTCCTCCGCCTTCGCCGCCTTGGAGCCGGCGTTTTCGCCGACCACCACGTAATCGGTCTTCTTCGACACCGAGCCAGTCGCCTTGCCGCCGCGCGAGAGGATCGCTTCCTTCACCTCGTCGCGGGTGAAGCTTTCCAAGCTGCCGGTGACCACCACGGTGAGCCCCTCCAGGGTCTGCGGGGCGCGGTCTTGCTCATCCGACTCCATGGTCACCCCCGCCGCGGCCCAGCTATCCACGATGTTTTGGTGCCAATCCACCGTGAACCAATCCTTAAAGCTCTCCGCAATCACCTGGCCGACGCCGTCGGTTTCGGCGAGGTCGGCCGTAGGGGCGTCGATAAGCGCCTGCATGGATTGGAAGCGCGAGGCCAGCGCGCGGGCCGCTGTGGGGCCAACGTGGCGGATGGAAAGCGCCACAATGACCCGCCACAGCTCGGCGTTCTTCGCGGTGTCCAGGTTGGCCAGCAGTTTCTTGCCGGCGGCGTTGACCTGGCCGTCCTTGCGGGTGTAGGCGCTGGACTTTTTCAGGTCGTCCTCGGTGAGGTCGAACAGGCACGCCTCGTCCTCCAGCACGCCGGAGGCGATGAGATCGGCCGCACCCTTCTCCCCCAGCGCCTCGATGTCGAAGGCGCCGCGCGAGGCGAGGTATTCCAGGCGCGCCGAGAGTTGCGCGGGGCACGACCGGGTGTTGGGGCAGCGCCAGTCGGCGTCGCCCTCCTTCGCGGGGGCGAGCTTCGTGCCGCACACGGGGCAGTGCTCGGGGTAGACGAACTCGCGCTCGGTGCCGTCGCGCAGATCGGCGACCGGGCCGAGCACCTCCGGGATGATCTCGCCGGCCTTGCGCACCACGACCGTGTCACCGATCATCACACCCTTGCGCTTGACCTCGTGCTGGTTGTGCAGGGTGGCCATGGACACCGTTGAGCCGGAGACGAACACCGGCTCCAGCACCGCGAACGGCGTGGCGCGGCCCGTGCGCCCAACGGAGACGGCAATGTCGTTGAGCTTTGTCGTCACCTCCTGCGGCGGGTACTTGTACGCGATCGCCCAGCGCGGCGCGCGCGATGTCGCACCCAGGGCACGCTGCTGCGCCACCGAATCCACCTTGACCACCAGGCCGTCCATCTCGTGGATCGCGTCGTTGCGGTGCTCACCCCAATAATTCACCGCCTCGATGACCTCGTCGGCGGTCTCAGCCCGGCGCGTGTACTCACTCACCGGCAAGCCCCACTCGGCGAGCTTCTCGTACGCCTCGTGCTGCGTCTGCGGGGTAAACCCTTCGCGCGCGCCGATGCCGTGGCAGATCATGTGCAGCTTGCGTTTCTTTACGTCCTCCGGGTTCTTCTGCCGCAGACCGCCCGCCGCCGTGTTGCGCGGGTTGGCAAAGGGCTTGCCACCTTCCTTTTGGCGCAGCTCGTTGAGCTCGGGGAAATCCTCGGGCCGGATGAACACCTCGCCGCGGACCTCCAGAAATGCCGGCGCGTCGCCGGTGAGCCGGTGCGGGATGTCTTCAATCACCCGGGCGTTGGCCGTGATGTCCTCACCCGTGGTGCCGTCGCCACGCGTGGCCGCGCGCGTGAGTTCGCCGTCTTCGTAGATGAGGTCGATGGAAAGCCCGTCGATTTTCAGCTCGGTGAGATACGGGCCCGGGGCTTTGGACAGCCACTCGCGCATCTCGTCTTCGTTGAAAACGTTGTCGAGGCTCATCATGCGCTCCGGGTGGCGCACGTCCGCAAACGCGTCGTCGGCGGCCGGGGCGCCGACCTCCTTCGTCGGCGAATCCGGCACGGCGAGCTCTGGGTGTTCCTCCTCCAGTCGCTGGAGGCGGCGGAACAACTCGTCGAACTCGCCGTCGGTGATGACCGGCTGACCGTTGTAGTAGAGGTCCCGGTGGCGGCGGACCTCCTCGGCCAGCTCGTCCCATTCGCGGTGCAGATCAGCGGAAATTTCACTCACGCGCACCGAGTTTAGCGCCGCGTTTAACGCCCGGCGGGTGCGTGTCGGAGTGCTCATTACAATGTCCGTCATGGCCACATTCGATGCCTCCCGCATGCTCTCCTTCGACTTGGAGACCACGTCCGCCAACCCGCGCGAGGCCCGCGTGGTCACTTCGGCGCTCGTGCGTATCGACGGCTCCGCGGTCGACGCCACCGAGACCCTCGCGGACCCCGGGGTGGAGATCCCCGAGGAGGCGGCCAAGGTTCACGGCATCAGCACCGAGAGGGCTCGCGCGGAGGGGCGCGACCACGACGAGGTCGTGCGCGAGACCGTGGAGGCGATCAAGCAGGGCTGGGAGGACGGCCTGACCCTGGTGGTCTTCAACGCCCCCTACGACCTGACGGTGTTGCGCCATCTCACCGGCGACTTCACGGTCACCGGCCTCGTATTCGATCCCCTGCTCATCGACCGCGCCAAGGACCGCTACCGCAAAGGTCAGCGGAACCTGACGTCGATGTGCGAGCACTACGGCGTGCGCCTAGACAACGCGCACGAGGCGACCGCCGACGCCTTCGCGGCCGCGCGTGTGGCGTGGATGCAGGTGCGCAAACACTACCCGGAGCTCGCGGAGATGGACGCCGGCGAGCTCATGGAATACCAGGCCGTTGAGTACTACAAGCTGCAGGAGGACCGGAAACGCTACTTCGAATCCCAGGGCCGCGACGCATCGAACGTGCTGCCCGGCTGGCCGATGCTGGGCTAGGGCGCCGGACCCAGATCTTCGGCCATCTCGCGGGCCGCCCGGTAGTTCGCCGCGGTGCCCGTCAACGTCGGAGCTGGCTCGGCGTAGACATCGACAGTGGTCGCCGCCGGGTCGATCTGCAGCTGGTCGAAGACGTTGTACAGTTCGCGCGGCTGCATGGCCGGGATCGCGATGCGCGCCCCACCATCCAACAGCCGGGCCAGCGCGTCTTTGTCGGCGGTGCGCGGGTCGGTGGTGAACCATGGGACGTTGAGAAGCGTCGGCGTATGCAGCAGGTGCTCGCTGAAGCGGGCGAGCGTCTCCTCCGGCTCCGGAATCGCCCGGATGGTCTCAAAGTCAGTGGCGCCTTTCAGCGTGCCGGCGACGACCTCGGGCAGTCGCGGCTCGTCCAACTGCAGCACGCTCGCGCCGAACCGCTTCTCGACGTCCCTCCGGTGCGCCACACTCACCTCGAGCAGCGCGTCCGTGAGATCGCGCAGCGCGCCGGGGTCGGTGATCATGCGGTGGCCGTTGGACATCTCGATCTCGGCGGCGAGCGTGAACGGGCCGGCCAGCTGCACCTTGACCGTGTCGGTTTTGCCGTGCCAGAGTTCCTCGAGCTGGTCGAGGTCGCGCTCCATGCGGTCAGCGTCCTTACTCGCCCGGGCCGCCACGCGCCAACCGCGGGGTCCGCGCGCGACGGGAATCTCCAACATGGCGGCGGTGCGGCCGATCAGGTCCGAGCCGACGCCGCGATCTGGCAGCTGCGGGACGTGCGGCAGGGGCGACTCCGACAGCACCACGTCCGCGGCCTGCGCGAAGTCGGTGCCGGGCAGGGCCCCGAGGCCGAACGCGGTTGGTGGAAGTGTTGTCACCGCGCTGATGTTACGCGGTGGCACGCCTGTGTCCCCGCGCGGCGCTCACCCGGCGCTCACCCGGCGCTCACCCGGCGCTGCCGGCCAAACCTCGTTAGTTGCACCTCGTTAGTCGACAATTTTCCGCGATAAACGAGGTGTAACTAACGAGGTTTGGGCTCGGCGGGCGCCGTGGGCGCGTTTCAGCCGCCGCTCTCTTACGCCGTCGCGCAGATGGTGCCGGAGCCGAGCACGATGTCGCCGAGGCCGTCAGGATCGGGCAAGTAGAGAACCGCGGCCTGGCCGCGGGCCACACCCTCGAGCGGCTCGTGCAGCGTCAGCATCATCTGGTCACCGTCGATGCGCGCTGTGCAAGGCACCACTCCACCGTGGGCGCGGATCTGCACGTTCGCCTCGAACTGCCCGTTCATGGCAGGGTGCAGCACCTTGAGACGGTCCGCGGTGATCTCGTGGACCTTCAACGCCTCGCGCGGGCCGACGGTGACCGTGCCGGTGGCGGTATCCACGTCCGTGACATAGCGCGGCTTGCCGTCCTCGGCGGGCACACGGATGTTCAGGCCTTTGCGCTGGCCGATCGTGTACTGGAAGGCGCCGTCGTGCTCCTTCAGTTCGCGCCCGTCGATGTCCTTGATCATGCCGGGACGCATGCCGATTGAACGGCCCAGAAACGCCTGCGTATTGCCGTCCGGGATGAAGCAGATGTCGTAGGAGTCCGGTTTGGACGCGGTGGCGAACCCGTGGCGGGCGGCCTCCTCGCGGATCTGCGGCTTTTCCGTGTCGCCCACCGGGAAGATGCAGCGGTCCAACTCGTCGCGCGTGAGCACGCCGAGCACGTACGACTGGTCTTTGTTCGGGTCCGAGGAACGGCGAAGGTTGCCTTGGTCGTCGATAATTGCGTAATGCCCGGTGGCGATAGCGTCGAAGCCCAAGGTCACCGCGCGGTCCAGCAACGCCGCGAACTTGATCTTCTCGTTGCAGCGCAGGCACGGGTTGGGGGTCTCGCCGTGTTCGTAGGACCACACGAAGTTGTCGATGACCTCTTCTCTGAAGCGGTCAGAGAAGTCCCACACGTAAAACGGGATGCCCAGGTGGTCACACACGCGGCGCGCGTCGGCGGAGTCCTCCAGGGAACAGCAGCCGCGGGCAGACTCGCGCGTCTGCTGCGCGTCCTTGCTCAGCGCAAGGTGCACACCAACGACGTCGTGGCCCGCCTCCACCAGGCGCGCAGCAGCGACAGAGGAGTCGACTCCCCCGCTCATGGCTGCCAATACTCGCATGTGGCGGGAGTGTAGTCCCGTGAAGGCGAAAGGTGAAACGTCCGGCTGGTCGCATGGAAACACCCCCTCGACATATACCCCCTTGGGGTATTAAGGTGGAAGACGGCCGTCGCGCTACGCCCCGGCATGCACGAACTGATCACAACCATGAACTGCTGCGAAAGGACAGAACCATGAACAACAGGCACGCCCACTCCGGAACCCGACCCGGTGGGCACGCCAGCCATCACGAATACAGCAACCACGAAGGCCATGCCGGCCACAACCACACAGAGCACGCGGGCCACGGAGAACATGGAGGCCATGGCCACGCGGGCCACGGGGGCCATGACCACGCGGGCCACTCGGGCCACGCAGGCCACGGAGACCACGTTGCCCAGTTCCGCAGGCTCTTCTGGATCATGCTGGTTCTCGCGATCCCGGTCGTCGGATTTAACGAAACCTTCGCCCATCTCATCGGCTACCAGCTGCCTGACGCGGAATGGGCCCGGTGGATCTCGCCGCTTTTGGGCACGGTCATTTACTTCTGGGGAGGTCGCCCGTTCTTGACGGGTGCTGTCTCCGAGATCCGCTCCCGCAAACCCGGCATGATGCTGCTGATCGCGCTCGCGATCACGGTCGCCTTCGTCTCCTCTTGGGGTGCGAGCCTGAACTTGCTGGACCGCGGGCTGAATTTCTGGTGGGAACTGGCGCTGCTGGTGGTCATCATGCTGCTGGGGCACTGGATCGAGATGCGCTCCCTTGCCCAGACCACCTCGGCCCTGGATTCGCTCGCCGCACTTCTGCCCGACGAGGCCGAGAAGATCGACGGCGACGAAGTGGTGAAGGTCACCCCGGCGGATCTCGAGGTCGGCGATGTCGTGATCGTGCGGCCCGGCGCGTCCGTGCCTGCCGACGGCACAATCGTCGACGGCAGCGCCAGCATGGACGAGTCGATGGTCACCGGCGAGTCGAAAACGGTGCGCCGAGGTGAAGGCGAGCACGTGGTCGCTGGCACCATCGCAACAGACTCGGGCCTGCGCATCAAGGTCACAGCCACGGGTGGCGACACTGCGTTGGCCGGCATTCAAAAGCTCGTCACCGATGCGCAAGAATCGTCATCGCGGGCGCAGCGCCTCGCAGACAAGGCCGCCGCGTGGTTGTTCTGGTTCACCCTCGGCGCCGCCATTCTGACCGCCGTGGTCTGGACCGTTGTCGGCATGCCAAACGATGCCGTGGTGCGCACCATCACGGTGCTCGTCATCGCCTGCCCTCATGCCCTAGGCCTCGCAATCCCGTTGGTCGTCTCCATCGCGACCGAGCGCGCCGCCCGCGGCGGGGTGCTGATCAAGGATCGGCTCGCGCTCGAATCCATGCGCACCGTCGACGCAGTACTATTCGACAAGACCGGCACCCTCACCAAAGGTGAGCCCACCGTCACCGCGATCGACCCCGTCGGCGGGCGTGATAAAGCAGACGTGCTTGCCCTGGCAGCGGCCGCCGAAGCAGACAGCGAGCACCCGCTCGCCCGCGCCATCACCGGGGCTGCTCAGGCCCGTAGCGTAGCCGTACCGAACGCCACCGACTTTTCTTCGTCCCCAGCAGTGGGCGTGAAGGCAACTGTTGGCGGTGAGGTAATCGAGGTCGGTGGCCCCTACCTGCTTGAGCAGCATTCCGCCGAAGAGCTCCCCATCGCAGACGAGTGGCGAAAGGAGGGCGCGATCATTCTCCACGTCCTCGCCGACGGCGAAGTGATCGGAGCGCTGCGGCTTGCCGACGAGATTCGTCCCGAGTCCCGCGACGCCGTCGACGCACTGCACTCTGCGGGCGCCGAGGTCGTCATGATCACCGGCGATGCGCAGGCCGTCGCGGACACCGTAGCCAAGGACCTGGGCATTGACCGGGTCTTCGCGGGTGTGCGTCCCGAGCACAAGGCCGCGAAAGTCAAGGAACTGCAGGGCGAGGGCCACAAGGTCGCCATGGTCGGCGATGGCGTCAACGACGCCCCCGCGCTGGCCCAGGCCGATGTCGGCATCGCGATCGGTGCCGGCACAGACGTGGCGATCGGCTCGGCGGGCGTCGTCCTGGCAAGCTCCGACCCGCGATCGGTGCTTTCGGTCATCGAGCTCTCCCGTGCGACCTACCGGAAGATGAAGCAGAACCTGTGGTGGGCGGCCGGCTACAACCTGCTGTCCGTTCCGCTGGCTGCCGGTATCCTCGCCCCAATCGGGTTCGTAATGCCGATGAGCGTCGGCGCAATCCTGATGTCGGCCTCGACCGTCGTCGTCGCCCTCAATGCGCAGCTGCTCCGCCGCCTCGACCTCACCCCACAGAGCAGCACCGACCGGATGCTTAACCGGTCTAAGTGACCCGACACCGTCCACACCATCCAGGAGACCAATGATGAACACCCCCACCCCCGCTTCCGGGAACTCGGCCAACCACGGCTACATCGGCGAGAAAGACCGTTACCTCGCTCGGCTCAAACGTATCGAGGGGCAGACCCGCGGTATTCACCGCATGATCGACGAAAACGCCTACTGCATTGACATCCTCACCCAGATCAGTGCGGTCAACGCGGCGCTGAAGGGCGTAGCACTGGGTTTGCTGGACGACCACTTGAAGCACTGTGTTGCCGATGCGATCAGCGACGGGCAAGAAGCCGACGCCAAGATCGAAGAGGCGTCCGCCGCAATCGCGCGGCTGGTGAAGTCCTAATCGTCATACCGCAGTACGACGCGGTTGCCCGTGGCGGCAAGTAGCGTGGGCGGCCATGGACTTTTCCACTACCCGCGCAGTGCGGATCCGCAATGCGGGCATGGCAGCGTTCATGCTGGTCGCCTGCCTAGTTGGGCTGCTGCCGGATTCGCGGCAGTTGGTCGTCGGGCTCGCACTGCTGGCCTGCGCCGTTGCGGCCCCGTTTACCCGCTGGCGCTGGCCGCTGGAAACGTTCGCTGCGATCCTTACGGTGCTCATTCCCGCGGCGTTCTGCAACACGCTCCCCGTCGGCGCAATCGCCGTGGCGCCGTTCGCCGCCTACATCGCCAGGCGCCACCTGCCCGCCCCGCACCGCGACATCGCCACGGGTGCACTGCTGCTTGGCGACGCCGCAGCCACCGCGTTCGTCATCCCCGCGCTCACCGCGCTCGAGCCTGCCGAGCGACTCCCCTACGTCTGCTGGAGCATCATTCTGCTGACCGTGGCGCTGCTGTTCGGCGAGCTCCGCCGCCGTGCCAAGGAGACCGCGGAGAAGGATCTGGCCCGACAGCGTGAGCAGTTCGAGCGCGATGCCCAGGAGCAGCGCGCCCACCTCGCGCGGGAGATCCACGACATCGTCACCCACTCGCTGACCGTCATCGTCGCGCAGGCCGACGGCGCACGCTTTGCCGCCACCCCGGAGGCGAAGGACGAGGCGCTGCGCACCATCGGCAACGTCGGCCGCGACTCACTGCGCCAGATGCGCGGCGTGGTGGAGCTGCTCCGCGACGCTGAACAGCGCCCCCTTGAACCAGCAACGCAACTGGACATCGACGGCCTGGTCGCCACCAGCCGCGCGGGCGGGCTTACCGTCGCATACACCGCCGAGGGCACCCCTCCCGAGCACCTGGCCCCGGCCACCGCGCTTACCGCCCAGCGCATCGTGCAGGAGTCCCTGACCAACGCCATGAAGCACGGCACCGGCCGCGCCGAGCTCGCGGTGCGCTGGGGCGCAGATAACGTCGTGGTAGAAACGACGAACCCGGTCGCTCCCGGAGCGACCACTCGTCCGGGCCACGGAGTGGAGGGCATGCGGCAGCGCGCGGCGCTTTCTGGCGGCACGGTGACCGCATCCGCCACCCCCGCCGGCACCTGGACCACAACGGCAAGGATCCCGCTGAACTCATGATCACTCTCGGACTCGCAGACGACCAAGCGTTGTTTCTCCACGGCATCCGCAACGTGTTGGACTCCCAGCCGGACATGGAGGTCCGCTGGCTCGCCGCGAACGGCGAAGAGGCAGTGCAGGCGTGCGACAGCGATCCGGTGGGCATTGTGCTTATGGACGTGCAAATGCCCGTCCTCGACGGCATCGCCGCCACCCGGCGTATCACCCAGCACCATCCAGACACCAAGGTGATCGTGCTGACCACGTTCGACGACGAGGACTACGTGCTCGGCGGGATTGGCGCGGGCGCGAGCGGGTTCCTGCTCAAGGACGCGGAACCGGAGGCGCTGCTGGACGCGATCCGCACGGTTGCAGGCGGTGACGCGGTGATTTCGCCGAGGGCGACGAACCGGATCGTCGCAAAGCTTGCTGCTCCGACAGAGGAGGCGGTGGCCCTGTCCCCCGCGGACTGCCTCGCGCTGGGTGAGCTCACCGAGCGCGAGCGCGAAGTACTCATCGCGATTGCCCGGGGCTGGAGCAACGGCGAGATCGCCGAACGGATGTTCATCTCCATGCCCACGGTGAAGACCCACGTGGGCCGGGTGCTGGCGAAGACGCAGTCGCGCGACCGGGTGCACGCGGCACTTTTCGCGTACCGGACCGGGTTGGTCTCGCGCGCGGACCTGCTGGATTCCTAAACCGCGTCATACCTGGGTATCACGCCCAAAATCGTGCCCCGCGCCGACGCGGAAGGCCCGTGCCATGCGCGAACCTTGAACGCATGGAAACACCGATCATTCACACCCGGGGTCTGACCAAGACCTACGGAAACACAGACGTTGTCCACGACCTCAACCTCGAAGTCCAGCCGGGCGTGGTGCACGGGTTGCTCGGGCCGAACGGCTCCGGCAAGTCCACCACCATGAAGATGCTGCTCGGGCTGATCGCGCCGACCGGCGGCGAGATCACGATGCTGGGCCAGCCGATCACCCGCGCCAACCGGACAAAGGTGCTCTCCGGCGTCGGTTCGCTCATTGAGGCGCCGGCCGCCTACCCGCACCTGACCGGCGGGGAGAACATGCGCATCGTCACCCGCCTGCTCGGCGCCGACAAAGAACGGGCGCGCCGCGCGGTACGGCTTGTGCGCCTTGAAAACCACATGGACAAGCTGGTGAAGAACTACTCGCTGGGCATGAAGCAGCGTCTCGGCATCGCGATGGCGCTGGCACGTGACCCGCAGCTTCTGATCCTGGACGAGCCCACCAACGGCCTCGACCCTGCCGGCATCGAGGAGATCCGCGAGCTGATCATCAGCCTCGCCCGCGACCACGGCCGCACCGTGCTGGTGTCCAGCCACCTGTTGTCCGAGATTGAGAAGATGGTCTCGGATCTGACCATCATCAACCACGGCGAGCTGGTGTTTCAGGGCTCGCAGGACGAGCTCTACAGCGCGCAGCTGCCGGACGTGTTCATCCAAACCCCTCACCCGGATGCGGCCGCCGAGGTGCTGCGGGCGCTTCACCCCACCTTCGTCGAGGGCGGCCTGGAGCTTTCCGGGCTTAGCGACGCCCAGGTCGCCGAGACTTGCGCCCACCTCGTATCCCACGGCGTGCCGCTGTACCAGGTGGTGCGCAAGCGGCGCACCCTGGAAGACGTCTTCATCGGCCTGACGAGCAAGGAGGCGATGGGCGCATGATGGTCGAGTTTGCCAAGCTCAAGCGCACCAAGATCGTATGGCTGTGCCTGCTCATGTGCGCGGGCATCGTGCTGTTTTCCAACATGAACCTGTTCGCGGGCGATCCCATCGCAGATTTCCAGGCCGACCCGCACACCCAGTGGGCCAGCCACCTCGTCGGGCTGGGCATGGCCCTGGCGTTTCTTACTCCCCTGCTGCTGGCACTGGTGGCCAGCCGCATTGTCGACGCGGAACACGTAAGCGGCGGGTGGCGGCTCAACGCCATTGCCGGCACGAAGCCGGGGACGCTGCTTTCCCGGAAGTTCGCCGTGGCCAGCCTGGTCGTGGTCGTGTTCACCGCGCTCGAATTCGCCGCAGCCCTCGCCCTGCCCGTCGCTTTGGGCGCGCCCGCGCCTAGCGGGGCAATGGCTTCCACATGGCTGCGCTTCGGGCTCGGGGCCTTGGGCACCAGCATCGCCCTGCTGGCCGTGATGCTGCTGCTCGCGGCAGTGGTCGATTCACAGATCGTCGTGTTGGGCGTCGGCATCGTCGGCGGGTTCTTGGGCGTCGCCGCGCTGCTGTCCCCCGCCTGGCTCGCAGCGCTGAACCCCTTCGGCTACTACGCCGTGCTGCTGCCGTTCGGATTCACCGAGTCGGGCGTCGCTCCAATCCAGCCCGGCTGGTGGCTGTGGGCCGCATACCTTGTCCTCGCCGCCGCAGTGTTCATCGCAGGTTCGAGGGCCCTGGACCGGAAGGAAATCTAAACCATGCACCTGATCACAAACGACCTGCTGAAGTTCAAGCGCTCCCACATGTGGGCGGTGGTGGTCCTCGTGCCGCTTATCGCCGTCGGCGTCGGCGCCGGCAACTACTCCGCCAATGCCGAGACACTGTCCGCTGGCTGGGACAGCTACTTCTCCCAGATCATGCTCTTCTACGGCATGCTGTTCTGCACCGCCGGCATCGCGGTGCTGGCCGCCTACGCCTGGCGCGTGGAGCACCGGGGACACAACTGGATGACCATGCTCACCTCCACCCGCGGCACCGGCAGCCTGGTGGCCGCAAAGATTGCGGCGATCAGTATCGCGGCCGCGACGATGCACGCGGTGCTGGTGATCCTCGCGCTCGTTGCCGGTTTCGCCCTGGGCGTACCGGGCGCGTTACCCGTCCACCTCGTCGCCGCCGCTGCGCTGTCCTTGGCGCCGATAGTGGCGGTGGCGGCCTGGCAGTCGCTTCTCTCTATGGTCATCCGCAGCTTCGCGGCCCCCATCGGCATTGCCGTGATGGCCAGTCTCATCTCCTTCGGCGCGCTCGCATCCGGCATGCCCGGCGTGCGATTCGTCTCGGCGCCGGCGCTGCTGTCGGAAACGCTGTGGCTGGGCAGCACCGCCGTCGCCAATGCCGGCGCACTCGACTTCGGGACTGTCCTGAGCGTGATCCTCGCTTCGGCCGCGCTCGCGGCAGCCGCGTGGGCCGCCTCTGAGGCCTACCTGCGAGGGACCGACGCGCGCCTCTAGTACTCTCACCAGCCATGGCCGCAAAAAGCGAGTTTTACGAGATCGACACCGGCGTCGCCGAAGTGTTCCACGAACCGGACGGGTCCATGGTGCTGCTTGTCAATGGCGTGCCCAGCTCCCACATCGTGCCGGGCGAGCCAACCCGGCTGGATTTCGAGTACATGCGCTGGATGGCAGATTTCCTCGACTCCGCCTACCCGGAACCACACAGGGCGAAGTCGCGTCTGACCCACCTCGGTGGCGGCGCGTGCACGCTCGCGCGCTATGTCGCCGCGGCGTGGCCCGGCTCCCGCAACACGGTGGTGGAGATCGATTCCGAGCTCACCGTTCTTGCGCGCGAGCTTTTCGACGTCCCCCGGTCACCCACCGTGAAAATCCGCGTCGGTGACGCCCGCGAGGTCACCGACACGTTCAAACCGGCGACCCGCGACGTGATCATCCGGGACGTGTTCTCATCGGCCACTACCCCACGCAACCTCACCACGGTGGAGTTTTACCGGGCCGCGTGGGCGTCGCTAAGCGAGGGCGGGTTCTACGTCGCCAACTGCGGCTCGCACGCGGACTTAAAGGAGGCCAAGGAGGAGCTTGCCGGCATGATTGCGGTGTTCCCGCACGTCGCGGCGATCGCAGACCCGCCGATGCTGAAGGGCCGCCGTTACGGCAACATCGTGCTCATTGGTGCAGGCCGGCCGCTCGAGGCAAACGGCCAGCTCACCCGCAGCCTGCTCAAGGGCGCGGTGCCAGCGCAGTTCAAGGGCGAAGACTGGTGCCGCCGCTTGGCCACGACACCGCGCCACGACTAACTCTGGTTTGCCTGTTTCGCTGCGTTGTCGAGCAGGATGAGCAGGTCGCCGATCTGGTATTCGCCGACCATCATCTTCCGCAGGTCCTCGACGGGTAGCTCGCCCTGGTTCGACAGCGCGCGGACGAGACCCGCGATGTTGTCGGCGTCGGTGGGGTCGAAGCCGGCGAGACGTGCGGCGTCGATAAGCTGCTGCGCGCCAAGGCCGCCCGCGGCGAGCGCGAGGATGGCCACGACGAGTGCGGTGTTGTCCTGCTCCAGCACCTCGAGCTGACCGGAATCCTGGGCCTGGAACGATTCGAGCACACCGCCGCCGGCGCGCAAGTCGCCAGCCGCAAACTGATCCAACTGCGAGGCGCTGCCGTTGAAGATGTTCATGTCCACGGGAGTGTTGATCCCCACCACGCGGCCCGTCTCAGCACGCTGCCAGAAACTCAGCTTGTCCCAGCCGCCGACCGGGGCCGGTGGTTGGTTCTGGTACGCCGCCAGCCACAGCGGGTAGGAGGTGAACGCGTTGGTGTTGTCCATCCGCTCGTACCAGAAGTAGCGGTACGTGTAGAGCATCGGCCGCTTGCCGGTACGCGCCTCCAGCTCAGAGAGGAACGTCTGCGTCCAGGCGGCCAGCTGCACCGGGCCGAGGCCCTCGTCCACCTCGAGGTCCAGCACCGGGGGCAACTGGGTCGCCGGGCCTGCATTGACCACGGAGGCGAAGTAACGGGCCTGCGCAACGGGGTCCTCCGCTGGGCGGGCGTAGTGGTAGGCGCCCACTTTGAGGCCGGCGTCGGCCGCTGCTTTGACGTCTTCGTCGTAGAACTCGTTTTTCCAGCCCTCGCCCTCGGAGGCCTTCACAAACGCGAAGTCTTGTCCGCCGATGGTGCCCACGGAGTGCCAGTCGATGGCAGTCCCGCCGGGGCGCTGGTGGCCCGCGACGTCGACACCGGAGACCAGCCCCGGGAGGGACTGCGCGTCGGCAGGCTCCGATAGCGGGTTCACAATGCCCAGCCCGAGCGCTAAAGCGGCGACGGCGGCGACAGAACGAGTGCGGCGAGTACGTTGCATACCGGCCACACTAAAGCACCCCAGTCACACAAACCACACGCGACACGCGCCTTACAGCGCGCCCGCCGCCCGCGCACGCTCGACCACTTCCGGGATGGCCGCTAGGAACGCGTCGACGTCGTCGCGCGTGTTCGTCCGCCCCACCGTCACGCGCAAAGCCCCCATCGCTTCGCGCTCGGAATACCCCATGGCCTCTAGGACGTGGCTCATCCGCAAAACGCCGCTGGCACACGCAGATCCGGCGGAGACTTCTATCCCCTGCGCGTCGAGCAGCATGATTAGCGCGTCCGCGTTCGCGCCCGGGAACATGAAGTGCGCGTGCCCCGGCAGGCGGGGCTCCCCGGTGGTGACGATCACCTCCGGCACCGCCGCTTCAACCCCGGCGACCACCGTGTCACGCAGGTCGCTGATCCGGGCGCGCTCCGCCTCCATCTCCGCGACCGCCTCCTCCAGCGCCGCCGCCGTCGCCGCCGCGGACGCCACATCCACCGTGCCCGAACGGATGCCGCGTTCCTGCCCGCCGCCCAGGATCACCGGCTGCGGCACCGGGGAACGGCGCGCCAGCAAAATCCCCATCCCCCTAGGACCGCCAAACTTGTGCGCGCTGGCTGCCAGCGTCACCGCTCCCAGCTCGTGGAAGTTCACCGGCACGTGGCCAACGGCCTGGACCGCGTCCACGTGCACAGGAGTGCCGACGGAGCCCGCGCGCCGCACAACCTCGCCCACGGGCTGGATAGCGCCCGTCTCGTTGTTCGCCCACATCACCGCTGCCACCGCCGCTGGGGTGTCCAGCGCCGCAAGGTCGGAGATCCGCCCGTCGCGGCCGACTGGGAGCCACGCGACATCCTCGCCGGTCTGGCCTAGAGCCTTGACAACCTCGAGCACCGCAGGGTGTTCGATCGGGGTCGACACGACGCGGCCTGACTGCGAGGCGCCAAACAGCCCGCGCACGCCGATGTTGTTCGCCTCCGTGCCGGACCCGGTGAAGACCACCTCAACGGGGTCCGCACCGAGCGCCCGCGCGATACGCTCCCGGGACTCCGCGAGCACCGCGTTGGCCCGGCGCCCCGCGGCGTGCTGGCTGCCCGCGTTGAGTGCGCCTGCGTGCTCCACCCATGCATCGACGGCGCTTTGGCGCATGGGGGTGGTGGCTGCGTGATCGAGGTAGACCATGCGTGCCAGGTTAGGCGTGGACGCGCGGGCCGCACACATGCGCCACCGCATCGTTGCCAATGCGCGCGATCACCACACCCATCTGCCTCTCCCCGCGCAGTTTGAGCTTCTTGCGCAACTGGTCCGGGTCCACGTCCACCCCGCGCACGAGAATCTCCACAGCACCCGCGCCATGGCCGGCGAGCGCCCGCTTCAACCCGCGCAGGGGCACCGCCTCGATGAACTCGAAGCCGCTGTAGCCTGCCGGCACGTCGTCCCCGGTGGTGAACGCGATGTGCTCGTCCAGCATGCTCAGCCCATGGCGCGCCGCCCACTGCCGCACGAGGCCTGCGCGCACAATCGCGCCGTCAGGCTCGATGATGAACTTCCGTGGCGCGGTCACCGCCACCTCGTGAGGTTCCCCATCCGTCACGCGCTCCTCGTGCGTCCGCAGCACGACCGCTTCTCGACGCGCTCCGCCCGCCAACCCGGGGGTGTACAGGCACGCTTCCTTCACCCCGCCGTCGACGGAGACAACGCTGACCAGCCCGTGCCACTGCGAATAGTCGATGCCCGGCGCGCATTTCACCGCCAATTCCCACCCCGCATAGGCCTCGAGCAGGTCCGGCAGCGGCGGGAGGAGTTTCGCTGGATCGGTGATGCGCCTGCCGCCGGCCCGGCGCGCGGGATCGGCAACCACCACTCCACCGCCGCTCACCGGCGCGAGCGCGTCGGCTTGGGCGAGCCACGCGTCTGGCCCCAGGTTGTGCCGCGCCATGACCAGGCGCGCCATGTCCAGGTCGGAGCCGAGCCAGTCCAACCCAACGGCCGAAAATGCCGGGGCTTCCGAGCCCACGGAGCAGGTGACGTCGTGGACAAACGCCACCCCGGCCGCGGCGATGCGCTCGGCCCGCACGCGTGCCACCCGGGCGGGTGTCGCCTGTTGGACAGCGGCGTCGTCCGTGAGCCAGTGCGAAGGAAATTTCCCCGCCGCCGCGCGCTGCGAGGCGATGAGCACGCTCACCGCGCGGGCGTAGTCGCCGAAATGGCGGTCCAGCACTGCCCTGTCGGCGAACACCGACGTCTTGGTCAACGCCACCTCGGGGGCAACCTGCGCAATCTGGTCGGCGCTGGCCGCGAGGTAGCGGGCCTCTTCAACGTTAAATCCCACCGCGGCGTCCGATCCTGTCGATGGGGATAAACGAGTAGAAGTCGCTGAAACGCTGATCGTCCACCGGGTCCCCCAGCACCGGCGCAAGGTCGGAAGTCTCGGCGGCCGCCAACGCCTCGGCGGTGCCTGCAAAGCACGCGATGGCGGAGAGTTGCGCCCAGGTTGACGGGGCGAGGCGGACCAGGCCGTGGCGCCACCCGTCCAGCAGCAGTTGCGGCGGGAACCAGTTCGCGTCGTCCGCCTCGTCGGTCTCGGAATCCGGTTCTTGGCCGCCGGGGTGGGCGGCGATGAACGTGAACGTGTCGAACCAGTTGCCGCTTTCAGACTGGCCAACCCAGCGCGCCAGCGGTTTGAGCAGGTCGCCGCAGACGTTGAGGTTGGACTCGCGGAGCACGTCGGTAAGCGAGAGCTCGTGCGATTCCAGCTGGAGGCGCCGGTCGTGGAACGGCCGGGCGTCGTCCAGCAGCACGCAGTCGTCGTCGACCGCGAGCAACGTGCCGGTTTCCTCGAACAGCTCGCGCACCGCCGCGAACATGAGCGCGTGGGCCTTGTACTTGGTCACGCCGAGCTGGCGGGCCAGTGACACGGCGGAGCGGCCGAGCCACAGATCACCGTCGTTCCACGCGCGCGGCGGGAAGTCGCGGGAGTCCACACCGCCGCCGGGAAAGACGGTGATGCCGGGGTAGTTCGGCATCGACAGCACGCGTTCCTGCATCCACACCTCGATGCCGTCCGTGCCGTCGCGCAGCAGCACCACCGTGGCGGACAGCCGGGCACCCTGGAACCCGCTCTGTTCGCTGACGTCGATGGCGTCTGCGGCGTCGTGTGTCATCACGCCCTGGCGGACGTTGCGTTGCCTGGTCCTTTCCGTGGGCATGGCCGCTCCCCCAGGCTTACGCCCGGTGCGCACCCCCGCGTGCGGCGCGTGCCCGGCGCGCGAAGTAGCGGCCCTCGTCCACCGTGACCTCGATGGGCTGGTGGTACGCGCGCGAGACGTTCTCGGAGGTGAGCACATCGTCGATGAGGCCTTGGGCCACCACCTCGCCCTCGTCCAGCAACATGGCGTGCGTAAACCCGGCCGGGATCTCCTCTAAGTGGTGGGTGATCATGACAATCGCGGGCGCATCCGGATCCATGGCAAGGTCCGCCAAATAGCCCAGCAGGTCCTCGCGCCCGCCAAGGTCCATACCGGCAGCCGGCTCGTCCAAGATGAGCAGCTCCGGGTTGGTCATCACCGCCCGCGCCACCAGCACCCGCTTCTTCTCGCCGTCGGAAAGGGTGCCCCAGCGCCGGTCCATCAGGTGGATCGCGCCGACCTGCTCAAGGACCTCCAGCGCTTGCTCGTAATCCATCTCGTCGTAGTCTTCCCGCCAGCGGCCCAGGATGGCGTAGCCGGCGGAGACGACGAGGTCGCCCACCTTTTCGTCGTCCGGCACGCGCTGGGCCACCGCCGACGAGGTCACGCCGATGGCCGCGCGCAGGTCGCGCATGTCGGTCGCGCCGACGCGTTCGCCGAGGATAAACACCGTGCCGGCGGAGGGGAACTCCTGCGCGGAGGCCATGCGGATCAGCGTGGTCTTGCCGGCGCCGTTGGGGCCGATAACCACCCAGCGCTCGTCCAGTTCCACCTGCCACGTCACGGGGCCCACCAGCGTGCGGCCGCCGCGGACGAACTCCACATCGCGCATGTCGACGAGCAGGTCCGGGTCCGTGGTGAGTGGCTGGGCGTTTTCCTCGTTCGTGTTCACGCACCCATCTTTACCTATTTCGACCCGCGTGTGTGGGAGGCCCGCGCTACCCTGGCTGATGGAATGCAGGCAGGTTGAGAGGGTCCGAAATTATGGTTGCTCGCTTTGGCATCGACGACGTGCGCCCGCAAGTCTCCGGGCGGACGTTGCCCGCTAAGGCCGTGGTCGGCGAGGTGGTGCCGGTCTCAGCGCTGGTGTGGCGCGAGGGCCACGATGCGGTGGCCGCCACGCTCGTGCTGGTCGCCCCATCGGGCGAGCAGTACTCCGTGCCCATGCACCAGGAGGTCTACCGCCCGGACTACGTCCACGGCATCTTCATCCCGCGCGAGCAGGGCCTGTGGCGCTACCGCGTGGACGCATGGAGCGACGTCATGGCAACATGGCGCAACGCCGTGGAAAAGAAGCTCGCCGCCGGCCAAACAGAGGTCGAGCTGGCCAACGACATCGCCCGCGGCGCCGACCTGTTCACAGCCGCCATCGCGCAAACCCCGTCGCCCGAGGTGCTCGAGCACGCTCGGGCGACGCTTCTCGACGACACGCTGACGCTCAGCCAGCGCATCGCCCCAGGCGTCTCCCAGGAGGTGCGCGACGTGCTGGCCGAGTACCCGCTGCGCGAGCTGGTCACGCGGGGGCCTGTGGCGGACATTCTGGTGGAGCGACGCGAGGCGTTGGTGAACTCTTGGTACGAGCTGTTCCCCCGCTCCACCGGCGGGCTGGATGCGGACGGTAACCCGGTCCACGGGACGTGGGCGACCACCGCCGCCCAGCTGCAGCGCGTGGCCGACATGGGTTTTGACACCGTCTACTTCCCGCCCATCCACCCCATCGGCGAGGACAACCGCAAGGGCCGGAACAACACGCTCACCGCGCAGGACGGGGACGTGGGCTCGCCCTGGGCCATCGGCTCCAAACACGGCGGCCACGACGCTTTTGACCCAAACCTCGGCGGCGAGGACGAGTTCTTGGACATGATGGACCACGCCAACGAGCTGGGCCTGGAAATCGCCCTCGACTTCGCCCTCCAGGCGGCGCCGGACCACCCGTGGGCCACCGAACACCCGGAGTTTTTCACCGTGCTGGCGGACGGCACCATCGCGTACGCCGAAAACCCGCCGAAGAAATACCAGGACATCTACCCCCTCAACTTCGACAACGCGCCAGAGAAGCTCTACGCCGAGATCTACCGCGTGCTCATGTACTGGGTGGATCTCGGCGTGACCACCTTCCGCGTGGACAACCCACACACCAAGCCGGTGAATTTTTGGCACTGGCTGATTTCCAAGGTCCACGAAACGGACCCGGACGTGATCTTCTTGGCTGAGGCGTTTACCCGCCCGCCAAGGATGTACGGCCTGTCCAAGGCGGGGTTCTCGCAGTCCTACACCCACTTCACGTGGAAGACCACGAAGGCGGAGCTGACCGATTTCGCGCAGTTGCTGGTGGACGTCGCAGACGTCTCCCGCCCCAACCTCTTCGTCAACACCCCCGACATCCTCCACGCATCCCTGCAACAGGGCGGCCCTGCCGCGTTCGCGCTGCGCGCCACCCTGGCCGCGACCATGAGCCCGCTGTGGGGCGTGTACTCCGGCTACGAGCTCTACGAGGACCGCCCGGTCGCAGAGGGCAGCGAGGAATACCACGACAGCGAGAAGTACCAGCTGCGCCACCGCGATTTCGCCGCAGCGCTGCAAAACGGCGCCTCGCTCGAGCCGTACCTCACGCTGCTCAACACCATCCGCCGCGACAACCCCGCCCTGCAGCAGCTGCGCCAGATCCGTTTCCACGAGATCGCCAACGACCAGATCATCGCGTACTCCAAGGTGGACGCCGAAACGGGCAACGCGGTCCTCGTGGTGGTCAACCTCGCCCCCTTCTCCACACAGGAGGGCATGCTGCGCCTCGACGCCTCCGCCGTGGGCCTGAACGACGGCGACACTTTCGAGGTGGCCGACCAGATCACCGGCGAAACCTACACCTGGACAGCCACCGAGACCGGCAATTTCGTCCGGCTCGCCCCCGAGAAGAATGTGGCGCATATTTTCCGGCTGCCGGAGGTGCCGAAGGTGCGTCGAGAAGCACTTGCGTACCGTCAGATCTCAGACCACGACTACCGCCCCTAAGGAAACGCCATGAACACCGACCTGCTCATCCCCGAAGGCGACCGCCAGCGCCTGATCGAATGCAAGCACCACGCGCCGCACGATTTCTACGGCTGGCACAGGCTGAGCGCCGGATCCGTGGTGCGCACCCGCTTCCTCGGTGCGGAGCGCGTGGAGCTGCTCATCCACAACGCTGCCGAGGCGATGGAGCCCATCGGCGACGACATCTGGGCCATCGCGCTTGACGACGAGCATTCGCCCGACTACCGCTTCCGCGTGACCTACCCCGGCGCCGAGCCCCGTATCGTCGCCGACGCGTACCACTTCCTGCCCACCCTGGGCTCCCTTGACCTGCACCTGATTGGCGAGGGCCGCCACGAACGGCTGTGGGAAGTGCTCGGCGCGAACGTGCGCTCCTACGAGACCTCGCTGGGCGAGGTCCGCGGCACTTCGTTTGCCGTGTGGGCGCCCAACGCGCAGGGTGTGGCCGTCATCGGCGACTTCTGCGAGTGGAACCCGAACCAGTACCCGATGCGCTCCCTCGGTGTGTCCGGAGTGTGGGAGATCTTCATCCCCGGCATCGACGACGGTGCGGCGTACAAGTACGCCATCCAAACCGCCGACGGCGCACGCGTGGACAAGGCGGACCCGCTGGCCAAGCGCACCCTCACCCCGCCGGAGACCGTGTCGGTGGTGGCGGCGCGAAGCGAGTTCGCGTGGACCGACGACGAGTGGATGCAGGCGCGCGCCGGGGTTGACGCCACGAACTCCGCCATGAGCGTCTACGAGTGCCACGTTGGCTCATGGAAGGAGGGGTCGAACTACGCCACCCTCACCGAGGAGCTGGTGCCGTACCTGGTGGACAACGGCTTCACCCACGTGGAATTCCTCCCAGTGGCCGAGCACCCCTTCGGCGGCTCGTGGGGCTACCAGGTCACCGGTTACTACGCGCCGACGGCGCGCTGGGGCACCCCCGACGAATTCCGCGCACTCGTGGACCGCCTGCACGCCAACGGCATCGGCGTGATTGTGGACTGGGTCCCAGCCCACTTCCCCAAAGACGCCTGGGCGCTGGCGCGCTTCGACGGCGCTGCCCTCTACGAGCACCCCGACTGGCGCCGCGGCGAGCAGAAGGACTGGGGCACCTACGTCTTCGACTTCGGCCGCCGCGAGGTGCGCAACTTCCTGGTTGCCAACGCCCTGTACTGGTGCGAGGAGTTCCACCTGGACGGTCTGCGCGTGGACGCCGTGGCCTCCATGCTCTATCTGGACTACTCCCGCGAACCCGGCGAGTGGCTGCCCAACCAGTACGGTGGTCGCGAGCACTGGGAAGCCGTGCAGTTCCTGCAGGAGATGAACGCCACCGTGCAGCGCGAGCACCCCGGCGTGCTCACCATCGCGGAGGAATCCACCGCATGGCCGGGTGTGACCGCGCAGACCGACGCGGACGGCCTAGGATTTTCGCTGAAGTGGAACATGGGCTGGATGAACGACACGTTGGAATACTTCTCCCTCGACCCCATCCACCGCTCCCACCACCACAACGAAATCACGTTCTCGCTGGTGTACGCGTTCTCCGAGCGTTACGTCCTGCCGTTTAGCCACGACGAGGTGGTCCACGGCAAGGGCTCGCTGTGGCAGCGTATGCCCGGCGACGATTGGAACAAGGCCGCCGGCGTGCGCGCCCTGTACGGCTACATGTTCTCCCACCCGGGCAAGCAGTTGCTGTTCATGGGCTGCGAGTGGGGCCAAACCACCGAGTGGGACGAGGCCG
Organism: Corynebacterium ureicelerivorans; assembly: GCF_000747315.1. Classification (NCBI taxonomy): domain Bacteria; kingdom Bacillati; phylum Actinomycetota; class Actinomycetes; order Mycobacteriales; family Corynebacteriaceae; genus Corynebacterium; species Corynebacterium ureicelerivorans. The sequence goes on along the minus strand of NZ_CP009215.1, from coordinate 984,664 downwards.
GCTCCGTCAACTGGGACGACCTCGCCGAAGGCTGGGGGCACGACTACCACCGTGGCATCCAGCGGCTCGTGCGGGATCTGAATCTGGTCTACCGCGACACCCCTGCCCTGTACTCCCAGGACAACGTGCCGATGGGCTTCCAGTGGGTGAAGGGCGACGACGCCGCCAACAACATCCTCGCCTATGTCCGCTGGGGCGCGGACGCCACTCCGGTCTTGGCGGTGGTGAACCTCTCCGGCGTCTCCCAGCCGAACTACCGCCTGGGGCTGCCGGAGGCCGGCGAGTGGGAGCTGCTGATCAACACCGACGACGCCGTCTACGGGGGTGCCGGCAACGACCTCCCCCGCGTCCTGCAGACCCAGGCGGTGGAGTGGGACCGCTTCGAGCAGTCCGTCGAGCTGCACGTGCCCGCGATGAGCGTGCAGTACTACGCGCTGCGCCGCTAGTTAAAACAGCGCGCTGGCAAGCCGGGTGCGCGCGGCGATCACCCGCGGGTCGCTCGGCTCCAGCAGTTTCAGCAGCTCGAGCAGGCGCTCTTTCGCCCGTGGCTCAGCTTCGACCATCCCAAGCAAGCGGTCGAAGGCAGCCTCGGGGTCGCCCGCGACAAATGCCTTGTCCGCGAGCTGCAGCTGCTTCTCGACGTCATCCTCCGGCTCCCCCTGGCTCTGGGCTCGCCTGAGCACAGCGACGGTGGCCTTCGCCTGGGTGATCTCCGCGTTGGCGGGATCCTCCGCCAAGATCTGGTCGTAGATCGCCGTCGCGGCATCGAAGTCGCCCGCGTTGAGCGCTGCCGTGGCCTGATCCAGGCGGGGGTCTGTTTCGGGTTCCTTAGCAGCGCCGTCGTCGTCAAGCCCCTGCAGCTGCGGACCGAGCTGGCTGACCAGGGCGCCAACCCATTGCTCCAGCTCAGCCGCCGGTTGGTTGCCCTCGAAGTTGGCCACCGGGCGCCCACCCGCGAGAGCGACCACCGTGGGCAGCACGCGCACGCCCATCGCCTGCGCCACCTGCGGGGTAGCGTCCGCGTCGACGTAGGCCACCATGAACGCGCGTTGGCCTGCGGCGAGCTTCTGGAACTGCGCCTTCAAACTCTCGGAGTCGGCGCTTCGCGGCGTGCCAATGAGCACCACCACGGGGATTTGCAGCGAGCGCTGGAACACCTGCTGTTCAACGCTCGCCTCGTCGACGGTGATGAACGGCTCGAAGCCGCCGGTGGGTGTTGCCTCGTTCCGGTCCGCGAGCGCCCCCAGATCGATCGCGCCGCCGGTGAAGTGCGGTTCTGTCATGCGTTATGCCTCCAGGTGCTTGTTCAAAGATTCGACTTTCTGCTGCAACATATTTTCGTAGCCTGGGCGAATATCCGCCTTCACCACCAACGAGACCCGAGGCGAGACCTCCTCCACCGCTTGCGTGGCACGTTTGATCACGTCCATCACCTCGTCCCACTCCCCCTCGATCGTGGTGAACATGGCGGTGGTCTCGTGCGGCAGGCCCGACTCGCGGACGACCTTCACCGCCTGAGCGACAACGTCGGACATCTCCGCGTTGGAATTGTTTGTCACGGTCGGGGCCACAGAAAACGCTGCAATCATGCGGACTAGTCTAGCGCCGCTGCCAGCAGTGCCTGTGCCAGTGCCGGCGGTCGTCCACGCCCCTGCCCGTGTCCCGCGGCCAGGCCACCACGTGTGCCACTCCCGGCGGGATGTTTTGGTTGCACCCCGGGCACACGTAGTACTTCGTCGCCGCGGCCGCGCCGATCTGGCGGACCTTGAAAATCTCGCCGCGCGCCCAGCTCGGGCCCTCCATTTCCTGGGTGCCAATGAAGGTCGAGCCGTCCCGCGGCAGCACATAGCGGGGCGTGTGGTGCTGGCGCCGGTTTCTGCGAGGCATTAGAACAGCCGCAATTCTGCGGACTCGATCCCGCGCAGCTCGTCGTAGTCCAGGGTCACACACTCGAAGCCACGGTCGCCCGCGAGGGTGCGCGCCTGGGGTTTGATCTCTTGCGCCGCAAACACGCCGCGCACAGGCCGCAGCAGCTCGTCCCGGTTTAACAGCTCCACGTAGCGGCTGAGCTGCTCAACCCCGTCAATGCCGCCGCGGCGTTTCACCTCCACCGCCAGCGTGCCTCCTTGCGGGTCGCGCGCGAGAATGTCCACCGGGCCGATCGCGGTGGGGTACTCGCGGCGCACCAGGGTCACGCCTTCGCCTAGCGTGCTGATGTGCTCTGCCAGCAGCTCCTGTAGGTGGGACTCCACCCCGTCTTTGACTAGGCCCGGGTCTTCGCCCAGCTCCCTCGTCTCGTCCAGTAGCACCTCGGCGATGCTGATGCGCAGCTGCTCCCCCTTCGGGTTCTCAACAATCCACAGCTGCTCACCAGTGTCCTCGCCGTCCAAGTCAACGACGCTTTCCACGCGCGTGGTACATGGCGGGGTCATCCAGTTCAACGGCTTGTAGGCGCGGTCATCCGCATGGATGGACACGGAACCATCCGCCTTCACCAAAATTAAGCGGGTCGCTTCCGGCAGGTGGGCATCCAGACGGCCGACATAGTCCACGGAGCAGCGGGCAATGACAAGACGCATGCCGTTAAGGGTACAGCGGGGGCTAGTGCCGCTCGGAATCGCGCCTGACGCGTCTGATCAACGAACGCGCGTCGATACGCTCCTGGCGCACGTCCGGCGCGGCCTCCACCCACGAGATGAGCCCCATCTCGGTGCGGCCGTCGGCTGCGAACTCGAAGTCGCCCACGGGGCCAGAAAAGCAAAGGACGCGACCGATTTCGGGCATGAACTCGCGCTCATCGTCGGTCACGTCTCTAAAACCGTCGAATTCCACTCCCCGGCGGTCTAGTTCAATGTCGTGATGGAAGGTCAGGGAGCGAAGCTTGAAAAACAGTAGCCGCTCCCCGTCGTACCGCAGCACACCATGACGCCACCCGTGCACGCCACCGGCCGGAAGCTCGCGCATCATTGCCCGGGCGCCGGAGTTGCGCACCACGGCAAACCGCCAAGCTGCCGCCCCGAGGACGACAGCCAGGACGGCTGCTGCACCCACTGCGACGACCATCATGCCGGCCTGACCTCCTCGACCACGTTGGATAGACATCGCCGATGATGATACTGCACGAATGCAAAACACCCCCTCCCGGTTTCCCGGGAAGGGGTGTGCGTGTGACGGTCGGCGTCTATGCCTTCCTCACCAGAGCGATTACTGGCCCTGGCGGCGCACCGCGGCGAGCTGCGCCTCGGAACGCGCCTTGACCGTGCCGTCCTCGTCGTCGAGGTGGGACTCCGCCTCAGCGGTATCAACCTCGTCGGCGAAGACTGCGTAGTCGGCCAGAATGGTCACCTTGTCGCCCACAACGGACAGGAAGCCACCCTGGACGGCTGCTACGAGGCGCTCGCCGTCAGTCGGGCGGATGGTCACCACACCGTTGTCCTTGAGCTGGCCAAGGAGCGGCTCGTGGCCAGGAAGGACGCCGATCTCACCCTCCGTGGTCTGGGCGGTGACGATGCTTGCCTGGCCCTTCCAGAGCAAGCGGTCAACAGCGACCAGTTGAGCGGTAAGTTCAGCCATCGTTTACCCTCCTACGCCTGCAGCTTCTTGTACGCAGCCTCGACATCGTCCAGACCGCCAAGGCCGTTGAAGGCCTGCTCCGGGTAGTGGTCGAACTCGCCCTCGCAGAGACGGTCGAACGCGTCGATCGTCTCCTCGAGCGGCACGTAGGAGCCCTCGTCGCCGGTGAACTTCTTCGCCACGAAGAAGTTCTGGCCCAGGAAGCGCTGGATCTTACGTGCGCGCTGCACGGTGATCTTGTCTTCCTCGGACAGCTCGTCCATACCGAGGATGGCGATGATGTCCTGCAGCTCCTTGTTCTTCTGCAGGATGCCGATCACCTTCTGCGCCACTGCGTAGTGGCGCTCGCCCACGATGCCCGGCTCGAGGATACGAGACGTGGAGGTCAGCGGGTCCACGGCCGGGTAGATGCCCTTCGACGCGATCGAGCGGGAAAGCTCGGTGGTTGCATCGAGGTGAGCGAAGGTGGTGGCCGGAGCCGGGTCGGTGTAGTCGTCCGCCGGCACGTACACGGCCTGCAGCGACGTAATCGAGCGGCCCTTGGTCGAAGTAATGCGCTCCTGGAGCACACCCATCTCGTCTGCCAAGGTCGGCTGGTAACCCACGGCGGAAGGCATGCGGCCCAGCAGGGTCGACACCTCGGAGCCCGCCTGGGTGAAGCGGAAGATGTTGTCGATGAACAGCAGCACGTCCTGGTTCTGCACATCGCGGAAGTACTCCGCCATGGTCAGGCCGGACAGGGCCACGCGCATACGAACCCCTGGTGGCTCGTCCATCTGGCCGAAGACAAGCGCGGTATCGGGCAGCACACCCATGTCCTCCATCTCGAGGAACAGGTCGGTGCCCTCACGGGTGCGCTCACCGACGCCGGCGAAGACCGAGGTACCGGAGAACTCGCGGGCGATACGCGTAATCATCTCCTGGATCAGCACGGTCTTGCCCACACCTGCACCGCCGAAGAGGCCGATCTTGCCGCCCTTGACGTACGGGGTAAGCAGGTCGATGACCTTGATGCCGGTCTCGAGGATCTCGGTCTTACCCTCGAGGTCCTTGAAGGCGGGCGGTTCGCGGTGGATGCCCCAACGCTCGCCGGTCTCGCCCACCGACGGGTCGTCCAGGCACTGGCCGAGAGCGTTAAACACGTGGCCCTTCACCTGGTCGCCCACCGGCACCGAGATCGGGTTGCCGGAGTCCGCCACCTTGGCACCGCGGACGAGACCGTCGGTCGGCGCCATGGCGATGGTGCGCACGAGGTTATCGCCCAAGAACTGAGCCACCTCGAGCACGATGGTCTTGGACATCTCGCCGAGGTCGATGTCGACCTCGAGAGCGTTGTACAAAGCGGGCAGCTCGCCACGCGGGAACTCCACGTCGACGACTGCGCCAATGACGCGCACGACGCGGCCGTTCTCAGAACCGCGCGGATTCTGAGTGTTCTCGACCGGAGCGGCGGCCTGGGCGTCGGACTCGGTCAGCGCCGCACCCGCCAGCTCGTCGTTGCGCTCATCAAAAGAGTGAGCAGTTGTCATGATTTAGTCACTTTCTCCACTACCGGACAGCGCGCCAGCGCCGCCGATAATCTCGGTGATTTCCTGGGTGATCTTTGCCTGACGGGCTTGGTTCGCTTCACGGGACAGGTCGTTCGCCAGCTCCGTAGCGTTATCCGTCGCGTTCTTCATAGCCGTGCGGCGAGACGCCGACTCCGCTGCAGCGGACTCTAGGAAGATCGAGTAGAGCAGCCTAGAGACGTACACCGGCAACAGCTCGTCCATGAGCGTATCCGCGTCCGGTTCGAAGTTCATGTCCGGAGCCACCTCGCCAGAGGTGGTCAGCATGTCCGCCTGCTCGTACTTGAATTCGTCCAGCACCGGCTCGATGGGCAGGAGCTGGGTCACCCGTGCCTCCTGAGAGAGCATGGACACGAATTCGGTGTAGACCACGTAGACCACGTCGAAGCCGCTGACGGTCTCGCGCTCGCCGCCATCGACGCGCAGCGGCACCGTTTCCCCGGAGCCGGCCATGTAACCGTCGATGATCTGGTGGCGAACGTCGTGGGTGTCCTCCCACGACGGCTGCTGCGAGAACCCGGTCCAAGAGCCAGCCACGTCCATGTCACGGAACTTGAAGTGGGTCACACCCTTGTTACCGGTGACGTAGCGGACGACCTCATAGCCGGCCTCTTCCAGCATGCGCTCCAGCTGCGCCGTCTTCTTCAGAACGTTGTGGTTGTAGCCGCCGGCCATACCGCGGTCAGAGGTGACCACGAGGATCGCCGCGACCCGGCCGTTCTCACGCTCGTGGAGCATGGGGTGGGCCAGGGAGCTCGCGGACACGAGGCGTTCCATGACGTCTTTCAGCTCGTCTGCGTACGGCTTGGCCGCCTCGACGCGCTGTTGGGCCTTGGTGATCTGCGCAGTGGCGATCAGTTCCTGGGCCTTGGTGATTTTCTTCGTGGAGTTGACGGACCTGATGCGGTCACGCAATTCGCGAAGCGTTGCCATGGTGTTTCCTCCCTTCCTTTGTGTAGTAGTCCTAGTTGCGTTGCGCGCGGACTAGGAGCGGCTGACTTTGAGCTGGTTCTTGCCGACGGTGCTCGAGTCGAGCGACTCGGCCTCCGCTTCGCGGACAATTCGCTCGCCGGAGGTGGCCTGGAAGTTACGGGCCAGCTCGTCGTTGACACGCAGGATCGCGGCCTGGGAGTCGTCGTCAAGCTGCTTGCCGCCGGCGATCTGGTCGTACACCTGCGGAGCGTTGGCGCGGATAGCCTCGTGCAGCTCAGCCTCGTAGCGGCGGACATCCTCGACGGGAACGACGTCGAAGACGCCCTGGTTCGCCGCCCAAATCGAAATGATCTGGAACTCAACCGGCTGCGGCGCGTGCTCGGACTGCTTGAGCAGCTCCACCAGACGCTGGCCGCGCTCGAGCTGCTTCTTCGAAGCTGCGTCGAGATCGGACGCGAAGGCCGCGAAGGCCTCGAGGTCGCGGTACGCCGCCAGGTCGAGGCGGAGGTTACCGGCGACCTTCTTCATGCCCTTGGTCTGCGCGGCGCCACCGACACGGGAGACGGAAATACCCACGTCGATAGCCGGGCGGACACCCTGGTTGAACAGGTCGGACTGGAGGAAGACCTGGCCGTCGGTAATGGAGATGACGTTGGTCGGAATGAAGGCGCCCACGTCGTTCGCCTTCGTCTCGATGATCGGCAGCGCGGTCAAGGAGCCTGCGCCCAGCTCGTCGTTGAGTTTCGCGGCGCGCTCCAGCAGACGGGAGTGCAGGTAGAACACGTCGCCCGGGTACGCCTCGCGCCCCGGCGGGCGGCGCAGCAAGAGCGAAATCGCGCGGTAGGCCTCAGCCTGCTTGGTCAGGTCATCGTAGATCACCAGAACATGCTTGCCCTGGTACATCCAGTGCTGACCGAGCGCAGCACCGGAGAACGGTGCAAGCCACTTGAAGCCCGCGGAGTCGGACGCCGGCGCAGCCACGATGGTGGTGTACTCCAGCGCACCGTTTTCCTCCAGCGTCTGGCGCACGCCGGCAATGGTCGAGCCCTTCTGGCCGACGGCGACGTAGATGCAGCGGACCTGCTTCGACGGGTCACCGGTCTCCCAGTATTCCTTCTGGTTGAGGATGGTGTCGATGCAGACCGCGGTCTTACCGGTCTTGCGGTCGCCAATGATGAGCTGGCGCTGGCCGCGGCCGATCGGGGTCATGGCGTCGATCGCCTTCATACCCGTCTGCAGCGGCTCCTCGACCGGCTGGCGGTCGAGGACGCCTGCGGCCTGGAGCTCCAGGGCGCGCTCTTCGTTGGACTCGATGGGGCCCAGGCCGTCAATCGGCTGGCCCAGGGGGTTGATCACGCGGCCGAGGAAGTTCTCGCCGACCGGGATCGAGAGAACCTCGCCCGTCCGCTTGACTTCGTCGCCCTCGGAAAGGGTCTCAAAATTACCTAGCACCACGACACCGATGGAGTCGGTCTCAAGGTTCTGTGCGACGCCGATGACGCCGTTCGGGAACTCGAGCAGCTCGTTCGTCATGCAACCTGGCAGCCCGGAAACCTGGGCAATACCATCTGCAGCCGAAGTCACCACGCCGACCTCCTCACGGGAGGCCTCCGCGGAGTAGCTCGAGGTGTAGTTCGCTATCGCGCTACGGATCTCATCGGAGGAGATCGTCAGCTCCGCCATGTTCTTCCTGCTCTCGGTAGTTTCTTCCAGCATGTTGTCTTCTATTTGGCCGCCTGGGCCGCCATGTCGGTCCGAAGGCGGTCAAGTTTGCCGCGCGTCGAACCGTCGATGACCTCATCGCCCACACGGACGACCATTCCGCCGAGGAGGCTGGGGTCAACCTCAGAGTGGATGGCCATCTCGCGACCGTAAATCTGCTCTAGCTTGCGGGCCAGTGCGTCGCGCTGGGTCTCGCTGAGTGCCTCAGCGGACTTCACGCGCGCGACAGCCTTTCCGCGCAGCTCCGCAACGCCCGCGGCCAACTCGGCCAGGTCGTCGACGGGGTTGTGCACGGGGCGGCCGATGACCTGCAGCGCTAGCGCCTCGGTGAACATCGTCACCTTGCCGTAAATCACGCTAGCCAACAGTCCGCGCTTCTGTGCCGGGGTTGCAGTGCGGTCGGAAAGAAGCTGGGTCAGCTCCTTCTCTCCCTCAAGCAGGACGGAGAGCTCGTACAGCTCGTTTTCCACCTGCTCAAGCTGGCCCTGCTCCTTGGCGCCCAGCTCCAGCGCACGCCGGCCGAGGTTGACCAACCCTGCGCGGAATTCGCGCGGGGTCGACCACTCCTGCTGCGCTGCCGCAGTGAGAATGTCCAAGGTGGGCTGTGCAACCTTGTTGCCGAACACGTCGCGGGCGATGCCCTCCCGCTGGGAGGCTTCGAGCGACGTGTCTGCAACGGCAACACGCAGCGCGCGCTCGGCGTCGAGCTGATCCACGATGAGGAACAGTTCGGTGCCGATTTGCGCAGCCACGGCGACGGTATTGCCGGCGTTCCGGATCAGCTCATCCAGCGTGTCCGTAACGTGCGACTGTGCTTCGCGACTAGCTGCCTTCATTTCGCCTACTTCCTCGTCGACACGTGGTCGAGCTCGCTTAGGAACTCGTCGATCGTGTTCGAGCGGCGGGTCGAATCCGACAGCTCGGTGCCCAGCAGACGCTCAGCGAGCGAGATGGAGTTCTGGCCCATCTCGTTGCGCAGCTCAGCGACAACCTGCTCGCGGGAGGCCTGCAGCTGCTTCTCACCGGACTCGATGATGCGGCGGGCCTCGTCCTCGGCGCGGGCACGAGACTCAGCCTCGATCTCCTTACCGCGGGCGCGGGCGGCTTCACGGATTTCGGCGGCCTCGTGGCGTGCCTCCGCAAGCTCGGCGTTGTTTTTCTCCAGGGCAGCCTTAGCTTCCTTTTGGGCGACCTCAGCACGCTCGATGCCACCCTTGATTCGGTCTTCGCGTTCCGCCAGCACTTCCTGGAACTTCGGAATGACGTACTTCGCAAAAAGTAGGCCGACGATGATGAAAACGACAAGAGACCAAACCACGTCGTACGCGGCCGGCAGAAGAATGGAGGGTTCACCCTCCCCCGGCAGCGTCTCGTGGCCCTCAGCGGCCACGAGGAATGCAGTGACGTTAGTCATTGGTTGCTCCTGATCTAAAAAATGTACGGGGTTACTCGCGGACGCTTTTTAGAACAGGAAGCCGGCAACGAGGCCGATGAGGGCGAGCGCCTCAACGAAGGCGATACCCAGGAACATGGTGGTGCGCAGCTGGCCGGCCATCTCGGGCTGACGAGCCATGCCCTCGACGGTCTTGCCGACGAGCATGCCGATACCGATACCCGGGCCGATGGTTGCGAGGCCGTAGCCGATGGTGCCGAGACCCTCGTAGCGGTTCACGGTCTCCGCTGCCTGAGCAAGAATGATGTCGTTCATGTGAAAGTCGTTCCCTTTCTAGGCGCTCTCCCGCGGGATGCGGGTGAGCAAGTGACAGATAGTGGGGTTATTCAGTTGGCCGTGTGGTCGCGCTTTGTTAGTGCGCATCCGCGTGCAGCGACAGCTCGATGTAGACCGCAGTCAGCAGAGCGAAGATGTACGCCTGCAGGAAGATGATGATCAACTCGTATGCGGTGAACAGCAGTGCTGCGATGAGGGTCAGGCCACTCACTGCCGTCCATGCGTTCAGCTGCCAGAAGAAGAAGTTCGTGGCGGAGTACAGCAGGACGAGAATGATGTGGCCGGCCAGGAAGTTCGCCATAAGACGAAGTGCCAGGGTGACCGGACGCAGAATGAACGTCGAGAAGAACTCGATCGGCACCACCAGGAGGTGGAGAAACCACGGAAGGCCGGGGATTACGGTCGAGTGCTTGAAATATGCGATGCCGTAGCGCTTGATGCCGGCGTAGATCATCGCAATGTAGGCCGCAACCGCCATCACGATCGGCATGCCGATGCGTGCGTTAGGCGAGATGTTCAGGCCCGGGATGATCGTTGCCACGTTCATGAACAGCGTGGTGAAGAAGATGGTGCACAGCAGCGGCAGGAACCGCTTGCCGTCCTTCTTCCCCAACGTGTCCTCCGCGATTTGCACGCGGACGAAGTCGACACCGATTTCGGCGACATTCTGCAGGCCCTTAGGAACCAGCTTGGGGTTCCGGAAGGCAATAACAAAGAGGAGCACCAGGATCGCCGCCATAAACAGGCGGACGAGCATGATGCGGTCGAGTGCGAACCACCCATTAGCGAAGTCCTCGCCAATGAGCTGGCCGTACGTCTGCCCCGGGAAAAATTCTGGACCGAGTGAAGGTGCGTGGAATTCGCCCTTCATGGCCAAAGTTGTAACGCTCAGCGTTCTCTCCCGTTCTCGGGCCGCGCACCGTCAGTGCCGGCGCGCGGTGCGATGGACGTCTTCAACAACAACTGCCTCCGCGGCGGACTCCGTCGCACATCTGCTTCCGCGGGGACAGGGGATGTCGTCCCTGTGCCGGTTTCCCCTGCGTAACAGGGTTAAGATCGGCTCAGAACAAACCCAGCGGTTATCCTAACAGGCGTTCCGAGAAAAGTGGGTTTCACCTGGGCAGTCGTCCCCCCGACTCGCCACCCCAGCCCCCAGGAAACCGCAACGTCCCAGTTCGCGCCTCATTTTCGTCGCTTGTTAGGTCTGTCACAGGCTACGTGGATGGCTCATCCAGGTACGTCGTCCGCGTCGTAATAACACCCCAGGTTTCTGCCGCCAGGGCGACCACCAGCGCGGCGATGGTAGTCACGCCGAATGCGGCGTGGTCGTAGAAGTCGTAGCCGCGGATCCACAGCAGGAAAATCACTAACACCCCCATCTTCAGCAGCCACCCGCCCAGCACAACCGCCATGGTCGAGTTCGGTGACGAATCCGAGGTGGCGAGCACGGTCACGGCGGTGAGCAACACGAAGCTGCCGCCCACAGCTACCCCCATGAGCACCGCCCAAATCCCCGGCAGGTCGCGGGCGGCACCCCATGCCATCAGCGAGACGATTGTCAGCGCCACCAGCGCCCACACAGCGACCTGCAATGCGCGCACGAGGGGGCGCTTGTGATCGGACATGGCGGAAGCATCGTTGATTTCTAGCGGTTTCACGGAGGCACATCCTAGCTATTGCTTATCGACGGCACACCTGACGGCCCAATCTTGCCCCTGGCAAGCGGCACGAGAGTGAGCACAAAGGCCACCCCGAGTGCGACCCCGCTCAGTGCCAGCGCCGCCGGGGTGGGAACAAGTGAGAAACTCACCGCCCCAAAGGCCACCGCGGCCACCCACATGTAGAGCACGAGGACCGTCCGCCGGTGTGTATGGCCGAGCCGCAAAAGGCGGTGGTGGATATGGCCGGCATCCGCCACGAACGGGCTCTGCCCCTTCGCCGTGCGTCTCACCACGGCCCACACCAGATCCAGCACGGGCAGCGCGATTGCTGCGAGCACAACGGCAATCGGGCTGACTAGCGCCACCAAGTCGGCCGTGCCGTAGAGCGACATGTTGATCTTGCCCGAAGCGGAGATAGACGCGGCGGCAAGGAGCAACCCGATGAGCATTGCGCCGGAGTCCCCCATAAAGATCCGCGCTGGCTCGAAGTTGTGGGGTAAGAAGCCCGCGCAAATCCCCACGAGGATGGCGCAGATAATCGCGGGCGGGTACGCGGAGACGGCCCCGCCCTGGTCGTGGAGTACGGCGAGCGAGTACAACAAAATCGCCGAGCCCGCGATCATGCCCAGGCCCGCGGCAAGCCCGTCGATACCATCCACGAAATTCACCGCGTTGATGAGAAGGACCGTGAACAAGGCGCTGAGCACCATGCCCTGCGCCTGATCCAATATCAGCGTCGTGCCCTCCCCGAACGGCACGTAGAACACGGTGAAGACGATGCCCAGCGTGGTCATCACAATCGCCGCGACAAACTGCCCGATGAGCTTCGTCAGCGCCCGTAGCTCATAGAGGTCGTCCAGGACACCCACGAGCACGATGGACAAGCCCCCTACCAAGACCGCCGTCATCTCCGGGGTCACCGGCGCGAACCCGCGGGTAAGCGCAGGCAGCTGCTGCGCCAGCGCAAACGCGGCGAGAAACCCGGTGAGCATTGCTAGCCCGCCTAAGGAAGGGGTCGGCTGCGTGTGCACGTCTCTGGTGCGGATTTCCGCAACTCTCCCCGTTCGCACGAGAACCGAGCGCACGGGGCCAGTAGCAAGGTACGTCACTGCGGCGGCGACAAGCAGAATCAACCCCAACTCCCGCAGCGGAACACCAGAGGCGTTCATGGCGTTTACTTCCTCCGAAGGCTCTCCGGGTCAAGTCCAAGGACTTCACCAATGCGCTCCGCGGAGATCGCCCCCTCGCGCAGAATCACCGGAGCCGGGCCCGACAGGTCGACAATTGTGGATGGCTTCCCCACTTCTGCCTCGCCACCGTCGAGGTACAGCCCCACAGCGTCGCCGAACTGCTGGCGCGCTTGCGCCGCGGTCGTCGCCGGCGGGTTGCCCGAAATGTTCGCAGAAGAAACAGCCATCGGGCCGGTCTCTTGCAACAGTTCCAGCGCGAGCGGCTGGTTCGGCATACGCAGCAGTACTGTGCCGCGCGTGTCGCCCAGGTTCCACGGCAAACTCGGTGCCTCCGGCACCACGATGGACAGCCCGCCCGGCCAAAACGCCTCCACGAGGGTCTTCGCCGTCTCCGTGAACTCGCGCACCAGCCCCTGGATGGTCACCCACGAGCCCACCAGCACCGGCACCGGCATATCCGGGCCGCGGTGCTTGGTGGCCAAGAGGGTGGCCACGGCGTCGTTGTTGAACGCGTCGCAGCCAATGCCGTAGACCGTGTCTGTGGGCAGCACGACGCAGCGGCCGGCCCGCACCGCATCGGCGGCGGCGCGAATCCCCTCCTCGCGTCGTTGCGGGTCGAGGCAGTCGTACGTTTCCCTCATAATCGCTCCTTGCGGATTGCAGGCAGTTACCGGGCTAGCTTACGCGCCGTGACAAAACGGGCCCGCCCAGCCAAATCCTTAACCACGCGGATGTCGCCGAACCCACCCGCGGCGACAACGTCCTGCACCTGCACTGATGTCGTATCGTCGTGCTCGATGCCGAGTGCTCCCCCGTCGCGCAGCAATCGCTGAGCCACGGGCACGAGCCCGCGTATCGCCGCCATCCCGTCGGTGCCCGAAAAGACTGCCTCGTGCGGGTCCGCGTACACCTCCACTTGGAGCTCCGGGGACTCCGGCACGTACGGCGGGTTGCTCACGACAAGATCCACCGACCCAGCAAGCTCCGCCACCAGGTGGGGGTCGGTCATGTCGCCTGCGACTATTCGCACCTGCGGCGCGTGCTCCTCCACGTTGCGCCGCAAGTATTCACGGGCTTCGTGCGAGCGCTCGACGGCGTACACGGTGGCCGCCGGCACGGCGCGAGCAACGGCGATCGCCAGGGCTCCAGACCCAGAGCCGAGGTCGACGACGGTTGGGGCCGAAGGTGCGTCGTCAAGCATCTGCACGGCCCACTGCGCCAGCACTTCCGTTTCTGGCCTGGGAATGAACACGCCCGGCCCGACGGCGAGCTCGACGCCGTAGAACGGCGCGCTGCCGGTGATGTGCTGCAGCGGCTCACGCGCGGCCCTGCGGGCAACGAGCTGGGCGTAGTCGCACTCGAACCCCGCCGGCGGCTCAGCGAACATCAGCTCCACCGGACGCAGCCCCAACAGGTGAGCCGCCAAGAGCCGCGCATCCACGTCCGGAGACGAGACGCCCGCCTCACGGAGCGTGGACGTGGCGTTTGAGATTGCTTCCCGCAGGCTACTCGGCTTCAAGGCGTTCTTGACGCTCGTGCGTCTGCAGGGCGGTGATCAGGTCATCCATGTTGCCGTCGAGCACCGAGTCCAGGTTGTTGGACTTGTAATTGATGCGGTGGTCCGAGATCCGGTTCTCCGGCCAGTTGTAGGTGCGGATGCGCTCGGAACGGTCCATGGTCCGCACCTGCGATGCGCGGCCTTCCGCCTCCTCGGCCTCGGCCTTTTCGCGCTCGAGCTGGTCCAGGCGGGCCTGGAGCACCTGCATTGCGCGGGCGCGGTTTTGGATCTGGGATCGCTCGTTCTGGCAGGTCACCACGATGCCGGTGGGCAGGTGCGTGATGCGCACGGCCGAGTCGGTCGTGTTCACGCCCTGGCCGCCCTTGCCCGAGGAACGGTAGACGTCGACGCGGAGGTCCTTCTCGTCAATGTTGACGCTTTCGATCTCGTCCGCCTCCGGGAAGACGTACACGCCAGCCGCGGAGGTCTGGATGCGGCCCTGCGACTCGGTCACGGGTACACGCTGCACGCGGTGCACGCCGCCCTCGAACTTCAGCTTGGACCACGCGCCGTCGCGCGACGGGTTCTTGGCTTTCACCGCCACCGTCATATCCTTCACGCCGCCGAGGTCGGACTCAGCAACGTCCAGGACTTCCCAGCTCAACGCGTGCTTCTCGCAGTACTTCTGGTACATGCGGGCGAGGTCGCCGGCGAACAGCGCGGCCTCCTCACCGCCCGCGCCCGCCTTGAGCTCCATAATCACGTCGTCGCCGTCGTGCTCGTCGCGCGGGGCGAGCAGGTCCGCGAGCTCTTCCTCCAGGCGCACGATTTCGCCTTCGAGACGCTTGGCTTCCTCGGCGAACTCTTTGTCCTCGCCGGCCATTTCGGCGGCAGCCTCGTGGTCCTCCTGCGCCTGGGTCAAGTCGTTGTAGACGTTGATGATCGGCTGCAGCTCCGCGTAGCGCTTGGACAGCTTCCGGAACCGGTCTTGATCGCCGGCGACTTCGGGGTCGCCCATCTGCGCCTGAATGCCCTGGTACTCGGACACGTAGTCGTCGACAAGCGATACCTGCGATTTCTCTGCCATTAGGAGTACTCCTCGTCATTCTCGGTCTGCGCCATCGGCGCGGAGTTGGCCACACCCATGAGGAACTCGCCGTTAGTCTTTGTCTTCTTCAGCTGCTTGATCAGCATGTCGATGGACTGCTGCGGGTCAAGCGCGGAAAGGATCCGGCGCAGCTTGTGCATCACGCGCGCCTCATCCGGACTCATCAACAGCTCATCCTTGCGGGTACCGGACGGGTTGACGTCCACAGCTGGGAACACGCGGCGCTCCGCAATCTTGCGGTCGAGCTTGAGTTCGGCGTTGCCGGTGCCCTTGAACTCCTCGAAGATGACGGTGTCGCCGGCGGAGCCCGTCTCGACCATCGCGGTGGCGATGATGGTCAGCGAGCCGCCCTCCTCAATGTTGCGGGCGGCGCCCAGGAACCGCTTCGGCGGGTAGAGCGCGTTGGAGTCCACACCGCCGGAGAGAATGCGGCCGGAAGCCGGGGACGAGTTGTTGTACGCGCGGCCCAGGCGGGTGATGGAATCCAGCAGGACCACGACATCCTGGCCCATCTCCACTAGTCGCTTCGCGCGTTCGATGGCCAGCTCCGCCACTGCGGTGTGCTCGCTCGGCGGGCGGTCGAAGGTGGAGGCGATGACCTCGCCGTTGACGCTTCGCTGCATGTCCGTGACTTCCTCGGGGCGCTCGTCGACGAGGACGACCATGAGGTAGCACTCAGGGTTGTTGGTGGCAATCGCGTTGGCGATGTTCTGCAGAATCGTCGTCTTACCGGCCTTCGGCGGGGAGACGATCAGCGCGCGTTGGCCCTTACCAATCGGCATGACCAAGTCGATCACGCGTGTGGTCAGGATCTTCGGCTCGGTTTCCAGACGCAGGCGGCGGTTGGGGTACAGCGGGGTGAGCTTGTGGAACTCCTTGCGGCTCTTCGCCGCCTCGAGCGTTTGACCGTTGATGGAATCCACGCGCACAACCTGGTTGTAGCTGCGGCGGTTGCGGCCGTTGCCCTGCTGGTGCGATTGGCCGTTGGCGCGAACCTGTCCCATCACAGCATCGCCGGAGCGCAGGCCTGACTGGCGCACTAGCTTCTGCGGCACGTAGACGTCGGCGTTGGACTGGCGGTAACCGGTCGTGCGGATGAACGCCGAGCCGTTGTCCTGCACATCGGCAATGCCGGCGACCTCTTGCAGGTCTTCCGGTTCGAAGTGCTGGTCGTTGTTGTTGCCGTTGCCGCCGTTACCACCGTTGCCCTGGTGGTTGTCGCGGTTGCGGTTCCGGTTGCGGCGCCCGCGTCGGCCACGGCGGCCCCCGCCCTGGCCGTCATCGTCGTGGTGCTGGTTGCGGTCCTGATTGCGGTCTTGGTTGCGCTGCCCGCCCCGGTTCCGGCCGCCGCGGCTGTCGTCGTTGTGGTTGTCGTTGTGGTTGTCGTTGTTGCGGCTGTCGTCGTTGTGGCTATCCGCGTCGCGGTTGTCTCCGGCGCGCCTCTCGTCGTTGCGCTCGTTCGAACGCTGCTCACCGCCGTCGTACTCGGAGTCCTGCTGAGTGCGCGCACGGTTGCGTCGCGCCCGGCGCGCAGCGGAACGGGAACCGCCGCGCGAATCCTCATCGTCGTTGCCGCGCTCCGCGTGTTCGGGCTGCGCGCCCCCCTTGCCGCCGGCTTCGCCCGGCGCTGGTGCGTCGGCCGCCGGCTCCGCCTTCGCAGCGTCTGCCGGCTTGCCAGCTTCGGGCTGAGCTTGAGCCGCGGCATCAGCTGCAGCCTTCTTGGGCACCTGCCCTGTGGTGATGGCGTGGATGAGATCTCCCTTGCGCAGGCCGGAGATGCCCTTCAGCCCCTGTTCAGCGGCGATCTTCCGCAGCTCTGGGAGCTTCATTTTGGCTAGGTCTGCCGTGGTGCCGGTATCGGTCACGTGTGTCCTTTCGTCGCTAGACCAGCGCCACGTCGCGTACATCTGCGAGGTGTGTGCATACGCCGGTAGCGGTCATGTGCGGTCTGTCGGGGTGGGCTGCCTGGCCCGGCCGGATCTCGCGGGCCCGGGGAAACGATCCTCCCGGATGCGCCGCCAACACCGTCAACCGGACTGCCCGGGGCGGTGCAATTCGCACGATCCACGCGAAAGTGTAGCGCATCGCGCCCCCAGCGCTCATCGGGGCCGCGCTAATATAGCCTGCATGCTTTCAACGATGCAGGAGGTACCGTTTTCCGTCGCCAGGATCCTGGAGTTCGGCACCACCGCTCACGCCAATACGACGTGCACGACGTGGCGCGCATCCGGCGCGGAAGAAACGACGTTCGGGGAAATCGGGGCGCGCGCCACCGCCTTCGCCAACGCCCTGCACGACGACCTCGGCATCGACGGCGACCAGCGCGTTTCCACGCTGCTCTACAACTGCGCGGAGCACATCGAGGTCATGTTTGCCGTGGCTGCGAAAGGCGCGGTGTTCAATCCGCTCAACGTCCAGCTCATGGCGGACCAGATCGCATACGTGGTCAATCACGCCGAATCCGAAGTGATCGTGGCCGACCCGCGCCTCGCCGAAAAGCTGGGTGCAATTCTGCAGCTTTGCCCCAACGTCCGCGCAGTGGCGTTTACGGGCATCGCCCCGCTTGACGACGCAGCTTCGCACCTGCCCCCGTCAGTGGAGGTGTACAGCTACGAACAGCTGCTCGACGGCCGTCCGACGACCTATCCGTGGCCCGAACTGCCGGAGAACACCGCGGCCGCGCTGGTGTACTCGACGGCCACCACTGGCGCACCCAAGGGCGTCGCATACTCACACCGGTCCCTGTGGTTAGAGGCGACAGGGCTGCGCGCGACGGACTCGCTGGCCGTTGCGCACGGCGAGACTTTCCTGTGCTGCATCCCCATCTACCACGTGCTCAGCTGGGGCGTGCCCCTCGCCGCATTCCTCGCGGGCACGCCGCTGGTGCTGCCGGACTCGGACATGTCGGCGCCGACGCTAGCCAAGCTCATCGCCAGCACCCACCCCCGCGTCGCCCACGGTGTGCCCACCCTGTGGATCCAGCTCATGGTCCACTACCTGCACAACCCGCCGGAGCGCATGAGCCTGCAGGAGATCTTTGTCGGCGGGTCCCCAGCCCCGCCCGCGCTGATCAAGGTCTGGGAGGAGCGCTACGGCGTCGACGTCGTGCATGTGTGGGGGATGACGGAGACCTCGACGGTCGGCACCGTGGCCCGGCCCCCGTCTGGCGCGTCCGGTGAGGCGCGCTGGGCGTACCGCATCTCGCAGGGGCGGTTCGCACCCACGTTGCAGTACCGCGTGGTCAACGACGGCCGCGTCATGGCCTCCAACGACCGCGCCCAGGGCGAAATCCAGGTGCGAGGCAACATGGTCGCGGCTAGCTACTACCACTCCCCGACCCAAGAGCCCGGAGAGATCGCTTCCACCTTCCGCGGCGAGAACGTGGACGACGTGGACAACCACTTCACCGCCGACGGCTGGTTGCGCACCGGCGATGTCGGCACCGTGACCAACGCCGGCTTCCTCACGCTCTACGACCGCGCCCGCGACGTCATCCGCTCCGGCGGCGAGTGGATTTATTCCGCCCAGGTGGAAAACCACATCATGGAGTCCGAGGACGTCATCGAATGCGCCGTCATCGGCATCCCGGATAAGAAGTGGGGCGAGCGCCCCTTGGCGGTGACCAAGCTCAACGCCGGTGTGGAGCCGACGAAGGACACCGCGGCGCGCCTGCGCGCGGGGCTCGCCGACGTGCTGCCCAAATGGATGGCTCCGGAGTACTGGACGTTCGTGGACAGTATCGACAAGACCTCTGTGGGCAAGTTTGATAAGAAAGACCTGCGCAAGCACCTGCAGCGCGAAGAATTTGACATTCTCGCCCTGCCTGGTCCGGGCGGCAGGCCAAAACCCGCCTCGTAAACCGCCGGTGGCAGGTACGCTCGGGAAGTATGACAGCAAAGCCAAGTATTTTCTCCAGCCCATCCCGCTACGTGCAGGGCAAGAACGCGATGCACGAGCTGGGGACGTACCTGAAGCAGCTGGGCAAGAACCCCCTGCTGCTCTCCGATGACACAGTGTGGGGTCTCGTCGAAGACCAGCTCACCGACGGATTCCAGAAGGAAGGCCTGCCGGTCAACCGCGTCGAGTTCTCCGGGTTCGCCACCGCGAAGCGCGTCGACGACACCGTTCAGCTGATCAAGGACAACGGCTACGACGTAGTGGTTGGCCTCGGTGGCGGCTCCGCCATCGACTCCGCGAAGGCGGCTGGTTTCCAGGCGGACATCCCGTGGGTCTCCGTACCCACCGCTGCCTCCTCCGATGCGCCGACGTCCACCCTCTCCGTCATTTACACCGAAGACGGCGCGTTTGAAGAGTACCGTTTCTTCCCGCGCAACCCCGACCTCGTCCTCATCGATACCCAGCTCGTGGCCGGCGCCCCCGAGAAGTTCCTCGTCGCCGGTATCGGCGACGCCTTGGCCACCTGGGTCGAGGCACGTGCCACAGCGAAGGGCAACGGCACGACCATGAACGGCGGTCACCCCACGCGCGCTGGCGCCGCACTCGCAGAGCTGTGCTGGGACATCCTCTGGAACGATGCTTTCGCGGCGCTCGACGCAGTGCGCGCAGGCGTCGTCACTCCAGCACTCGACGCGGTCGTTGAGGCGAACACGCTGCTGTCCGGTTTGGGCTTCGAGTCCGGCGGCCTGGCAGCTGCCCACGCCATCCACGACGGCTTGTCCGCCGCCGAGCAGACCCACGGGCTTTCCCACGGCGAGAAGGTCAACATCGGTACCATCGCCCAGCTCATCATGGAGGGCGCTGACACTGAAGAGCTCGAGGACTTCATCGAGTTCAGCACCCGCGTTGGCCTGCCGACCACACTCACCGAGGTCGGCCTGTCCCCCGAGGACACCGACGTGCTTGAGGCAGTCGCAAAGGCCGCTACCAGCGAGGACGAGACCATTCACAACATGCCGTTCCCGGTCACCCCGGAGCAGGTTGTCGAGGCGCTCATCACCTTGGAGTACACCTCCCGTCGCGTCCGCGAGGAGCGTGGCCTGCCGGAGCCGAAGCTGTACGTGAACAAGCACTAGCCGCAGCCAACGCCGAAGGCCGCACGATTTCGCATCGTGCGGCCTTTTTCGTTCGCGTTTAGACGTTTAGTTCTGCAGCAATTCCGCGGTCGCAGGGCCCGCGACGTCGAGTTCGATCACACGCAGCCCGGCGGAGCGTGCTTCGTCGAGAAGCGACGGCTCAACGGCGGTCGTAGTGAGGACGAGCGCTGTCGGGCCCGCACCGGAAAGGTACGCCGCGTGCCCGCGGTTGCGCAGGCGGTTGACCCACTCGGCGGTGATCGGGAGCACGTCAGCGCGGTACGGCTGGTGCAGGCGGTCTCGGGTGCCCTCGAAGAGCAGCTCGGGGTGGTGCTGGATCGCCGTCGTCATCACCGCAGTGCGCGAGACGTTGAAGCGCGCGTCCGTGTGTGTGACGTGGCTCGGAAGCACCTTGCGCACCGCATTCGTGGAGGCATGAAAGTTCGGCACCAACGCGACTGCCTTGATGGACTCGTCTACCGGGATCCGCACCGCGCGGTACGACGGTTTGGATTGCCCGTCGACGGGAATATCGGTCCACGACACCACAGCGCCGCCGAGAGCGGAAGCGCCCGCGTTGTCCGGGTGGCCTTCGAACTCGGAGGAGAGCTGCACTATTGCATCGTGGTCGAGCGGCGAGCCAGCGAGCACATTGGCGGCAACGACGCCTGCCACTGCCGCGGCGGCGGACGAGCCCAGACCGCGCGATTGCGGAATGGAGTTGTGGCAAACCACCCGCAGACCGGGTGCAGACACATCCGCGGCCGCGAGACCGGACTGGATGGCCCTGACCACGAGGTGGGAGCCATCGCGTGGCAGGTCGTCGGCACCTTCGCCGAAGATCTCCACCTCTAGGCCCGATTCTGTGACCTCCACCTCGACGGTGTCGTAGATGCTCAGCGCGATTCCGAGTGTGTCAAAGCCCGGGCCGAGGTTCGCGGACGAGCCGGGGACGGTGACCTTCGCCTTGAGGCCAGGTTGCAGATCGATCGCCATGGTGCAGCCCCCTTAAGCATCCAAGCGGATGACGGAGTTGACCGCCAGCACGTCGTCATGGCCGGTAAGCTGCTCGACGATCTCGCGCAGGTCCTTTTCCCGCGCTGCGTGGGTGACCACGATCAGGTGGGCGTCGTCGCCGGACTCTTCCTGGCGCACCGCAGACAAGGAAATGCCCGCCTTGGCGAAACGGTTTGTCAGATCCGCCAGAACACCAACGCGGTCGTTGACCGACATGTTGATGTGGTAGCGCGTTGTCACCTCGTCGAATGCGACGACCAGGTAGTCGGCGTATGGGTTTTCCGCCGGCGCGCGGCCGCCGTGAACCTTGTTGCGGGCTGCGCCCACGAGGTCGCCGAGCACGGCGGAGGCGGTCGGGGCGCCGCCCGCGCCGTTGCCGTAGAACATCAACCGGCCCGCCGCCTCGGCCTCGACGAAAATAGCGTTGTAGGACTTGTCCACGGTGGCAAGCGGGTGCTCGTTGGGGACGAGAGTCGGGTGCACGCGCGCGTTGACACCGGTGGTGTTGCCGTTTTCGTCCACAAGCCGCTCGCAGATGGCCAGGAGCTTGATGGTCTGATTCGACTGCTCCGCCGCCGCGATGTCGTCGGCGGTGACCTGCGTGATGCCCTCGCAGTAGACATCGTCGAACGTAACGCGGGTGTGGAAGCCCATGGAGGCGAGAATGGCCGCCTTCGAGGCCGCGTCGTGGCCCTCCACGTCCGCGGTCGGGTCAGCTTCCGCGTATCCGAGCCGGGTCGCCTCGGCCAGCGCCTCCTCGTAACTTGCGCCGGTTGAGGCCATCGCATCGAGGATGAAGTTCGTGGTGCCGTTGACAATGCCGGAGATACGCTGCACCTGGTCGCCCGCAAGGGAGCGGCGCAGCATGCCCACGACCGGGATCGCGGCGGCAACCGCGGCCTCGTAGTACAGGTCCACGCCGGCGGCGTTAGCGGCGTCTGCAAGCTCCGCGCTGTGCGCGGCAACGAGCGCCTTGTTGGCGGTCACCACGGATTTGCCGGCGTTGAGCGCCTCGAGCACGAGCTCGCGCGGGTATTCGATGCCACCAATCAGCTCCACAACGACGTCCACGTCGTCGCGGGTGACCAACTCTCGCGCGTTGTCGGTCAGGTACAGGCCCTGGACCTCAGGGGCATCCTTGTGCTTGTCGACGTCCGATACCGCGACCCCCCGCACCTCGATCGGGCCGCCGATACGCTGCTCCAAGCTCGGCCCAAATTCGGAAATGAGGCGCAGCACCTCGGTGCCGACGGTGCCTTTACCCAGCACCGCAATGCCCACGGGGGTACCGATTCCTTTACCCGGGTAATTGCCGTTGTACCCCTCGGCGGTGGCGGAAGTCATGATGCGTGTTGCTCCTTCGTCAGGCGGTGTGGGGACCAGCGGTGAACCGCTTTGTCTACTATCGCGCAGCTCACACGCCATGGTCAATTAATATTCGCGGGCGAGAAGGTCCTCGACGGTTTCGCGGCGGACCATCGGCGTGACCTCTCCGCCCCGGACCGACACCACGGCGGGCCGGCCGAAGGCGTTGTAGTTCGACGCCATGGAATAGCAGTACGCGCCGGTTGCGGCCAAGGCGATGAGGTCCCCAGGCGCGACGTCGTCAGGCCACGTCGCGTCATCGACGAGGATGTCGCCGGACTCGCAGTGAGAGCCTACGAGACGGGTGTCGGTAGGCACGCCGTCGGTGAACCGGTTAACCACGCGAGCGTCGTACAGCGCACCGTAGAGCGACGGGCGGATGTTGTCGCTCATGCCTCCATCGACCGCGATGTAGCGGCGGGAGGTAGTAAACGAGGTGTCCACGTCCTTGATCACCCCAGCGGTGTACACGGTGACGGCCGAGGGGCCAGCGATGGCACGGCCGGGCTCCACAACCACCGTCGGCGCGGCGATGCCGAGGTCGTCCGCGACCTCCTGGACGGCCGCGAGCAGGTCGGCTGCCACCGCAGCCACGTCCAGGGGCTTCTCCCCCGGCATGTACGCGATGCCGTAGCCCCCGCCCAGGTCGAGGTAGCCCAACGCCACGCCCTGGGTCCTCCAGATCTCTGCGTACAGCTCGAGGACGCGCTCGGCCGCGAGCTTGAACCCTTCCGCGTCGAAAACCTGCGAGCCGACATGGCAGTGCAATCCGGTCAACTCCAGCGAGTCCGACTTGATGGCGTCGACGGCGGCCGTCAGCGCGTCGCCGGTGGCCAGGGAAATACCGAACTTCTGATCCTCGTGGCTGGTGGCGATAAATTCGTGCGTGTGCGCGTCCACACCCGGCTTTACGCGCACGAACACGTCCTGCTTCACGCCTGCCTCGCGGGCCACGGCCTCCAGCTGTGCCAGTTCCTGCTGCGAGTCAATCACCACGTGGCCGACTTTGGACTCCACGCACAGGCGCAAAAACGCGTCGGACTTATTGTTGCCGTGCACGGTGATGCGCTCCGGAGGGAAATCGGCGGCCAAGGCGATGCGCAGCTCATTTTCGCTGGCCACGTCGAGGGCCAGCCCTTCTTCATCAACCCAGCGCGCGACGTGGCGGGTCAAAAACGCCTTGGATGCGTAGTGGACGTTCTCCGGGGCCAGGAACGCGGTTGCCATGTCGCGGCAGCGCGAGCGGAAGTCGTCTTCGTCGACGACCACCACCGGGGTGCCGTAGTCCGCAGCGATCTCCGGCAGCGGCACACCCGCGATGGTGACTACCCCGTCTTCCTCGCGTTTTGCACAGCGGGGCCACACGTGGGCAGGTAGGTCGTTGAAGTCGCCGCTGTCCTGTTCGTATGGCGTGGAGATAAAGACAGTCATTACATCCGCTCCGGTGCGTTCACGCCGATCAAGCCCAGCGCGTTGGCAACGACCTGGCGCGACGCCATGGCGAGCGCGAGGCGCGCCGCGTGGATCGGCTCCGCGTCCTCGCCGGCCTTGGGCAGAATCTGGCAGGCGTCGTAGAACTTGTGGAAGGCGCTTGCCAGCTCCTCGGTGTAGCGGGCGATGCGGTGCGGCTCGCGCAGTTCCGCGGCGGCTTTGACCACGGCGGGGAACTCGCCCAGGGTGCGGATGAGATCGCCCTCCTTGTCGTGGCTGAGCAGGGAGAGATCAGGCTCGGCGTAGGAGACGCCTGCATCGATCGCCTTGCGCTCGATGGAGCACAGGCGGGCGTGCGCGTACTGGACGTAGTAGACGGGGTTGTCGGAGGACTGCTTCGTCCACAGATCCAGGTCGATGTCCAGGGTGGAATCCACAGAAGAGCGCACCAGCGAATAGCGGGCGCCGTCCACGCCAATCGCGTCCACCAGGTCCTCGAGCGTGATCACCGTGCCTGCGCGCTTGGACATCTTCACCGCCTGGCCGTCGCGCACCAGGTTCACCATCTGCCCGATGAGCACCTCAACCGCGTCCGCGTTGTACCCCAGTGCCTGAGCGGCGGCCTTGAGTCGCGCGATGTATCCGTGGTGGTCAGCCCCCAGCATGTAGATGGCAAGGGTGTGGCCGCGGTCGAACTTGTCGGCTACGTACGCAATGTCGCCCGCGATGTAAGCGGCATCGCCGTCGGATTTGAGCACGACGCGGTCTTTATCGTCGCCGAAGTCCGTCGAGCGCAGCCACCACGCACCGTCCGCCTCGTACAGGTTGCCGTTGTCCTTCAACGTCGCGATCGCTTTGTCCACCGCGCCGGATTCGAACAGCGAGTTCTCGTGGAAGTAGACGTCAAAATCCACCCCGAAGTCGTGCAGAGATGCCTTGATCTGGGCGAACATCATTTCCACACCCACCGCACGGAAGGTCTCCTGCACCTCCGCCTCGCTGCCCTCGAGCGCGTGGGGGTGCTTTTCCACCACGGCCTGAGCGATGTCCCGGATGTAGTCGCCGCCGTAGCCGTCCTCAGGCGTCGGCTCTCCCTTCGCCGCGGCGACCAGGGAGCGGGAGAAGCGGTCGATCTGCCCGCCGTGGTCGTTGAAGTAGTACTCGCGCGTCACGTGCGCGCCGGAGGCCTCCAGCACGCGGCCGAGGGAATCGCCCACAGCGGCCCAGCGGGTGCCGCCGAGGTGGATCGGGCCTGTGGGGTTGGCGGAGACGAACTCCAGGTTCACCTTCTCGCCGGCGAAAAGGTCGGAGTGGCCGAACTGGTCGCCCTCCGCGAGCACCTTCGCCACCAGCTGCCCCTGGGCACCTGCTGCAAGGCGGAGGTTGAGAAAGCCGGGCCCGGCGATCTCGGCGGAATCAATCGCGGGATCCTCCGACAGGTCGTCTGCAAGCCAGCCCGCAAGCTCGCGCGGGTTCGTTCCCGCCTTTTTCGCAACCTGCAGCGCAATGTTGGTGGCGTAATCACCGTGCTCGGGGTTTCGCGGGCGTTCCACAGTCACTGTGTCGGGAACGACGGATGCGTCGAGATCGTGGGCTGCGAGTACGCGCGTGGCGGCCTCTTTCACGGTTGTTGCGAGTTCAGCTGGCGTCATGGGGCACAAGTTTAAAGCACCCTCCGACACCGCACGCAGCGTGCCCACAGCCACCCAGGTGCCATAGGTCACACCATTGCCCTACCCCTGTATTCGTCACTTTCGGCCGACAGGTGGCATATTGTTTCAGTCATTGCACTTCTCAGACTCGAAAGAGCGTTTTCCATGGACCAATTCCAAGTGGTCACCGATGCCATCGGTGACAGCGTGGGCCTCTCGGCACTGGTGTCTACCCTGCCGCTTCTGACCTTCTTCATCATGCTGTTGGGACTGAAAGCCCGCGCGCACACCTCGGGTGCCGTAGCACTTGTCGTTGCGCTGCTGGTGGCCATCCTGGGCTTCAACATGCCCACCGGAATGGCAATCTCCGCGGCCTTCCGTGGCGGCCTGTTCGGCCTGTTCCCCATCGTCTTTGTCATCCTGACGGCGATCTGGTTCTACCAAATCACCGTCGCGTCGGGCCGCTTCGAAGACCTGCGCCTCGTCTTTGACAAGATGGGCAACGGCGACGTGCGCATCCAGGCCATGCTCATCGCGTTCTGCTTCGGTGGCCTGCTTGAGGCGCTCGCCGGCTTCGGTGCGCCGGTGGCCATCACCGCGACCATGATTCTGGCGCTGGGCATCCCGCCGCTGAAGGCCGCAACTGTCGTGCTCATCGCGAACACCGCCCCCGTGGCGTTCGGCGCCGTGGCGATCCCCATCACCACCGCCGGTGACGTGGGCGGCCGCACCCTTGAGCAAACCGAGAACATCGCCGCGATCGTGGGCCACCAGACCCCGATCCTCGCGTTCTTCGTCCCCTTCATCATCGCGCTGCTTATCGACGGCTGGCGCGGCGTCCGCGAGACCGCACCAGCAGCCGCCGTTATCGGTGGCACTTTCGCAGTTACCCAGTGGTGGACGTCCAACCACTTCGCATACCAGCTCACCGACGTCATCGCCTGCATCGTGGCACTCGGCGCCGCCTTCCTGCTTCTGCGATTCTGGCAGCCGCGCGGCATCGACGCTTTGCGCGACCGCCTCGGCCTGCACCACATCGAAGGTACCGACGGCGACGAGGTGGAATTGCCCGCCAACCGCGTGTTCATGGCACTGCTGCCCTACGCCGTCGTGGTGATTGTCTTCGGCCTGGCTAACCTCGGCACCGCGATCCCGACCTGGCTGAAGCAGTTCAAGATCTCCTTCCCATGGCCGGGTCTGGACGGCAAGCTACTTGACGCGGCCGGGGACCCTGTGAACAGCGACTACTCCTTCGCCTACATCAACAACCCCGGCAGCTTGATGGTCATCTCTGCGATCATCGTGACCATCCTTTACATGGTCTTCAACGAGAATGGCCGGTACAAGCTCACCTGGGGCCAGGTGGGCCAGGAGTTTGTAGAGACCGCGTGGAAGATGCGTTGGTCCGCACTGACGATCGTGTTGGTTCTCGCTCTGGCGTACGTGATGAACTACTCCGGCCAGACCGTCACCATCGGCGAGTTCTTCGCCAACCTCGGCCCGGCGTTCGCCTTCTTCTCCCCAGTGCTCGGCTGGGTGGGCGTGGCCGTGACTGGCTCCGACACGTCCGCCAACGCCCTGTTTGCCAACCTGCAGGTCACCGCCGCGCAGAACTTGGGCCTGAACCCGGACCTGTTGCTTGCCGCAAACACCACCGGCGGCGTCGTGGGCAAGATGATTTCGCCGCAGTCGCTCGCCATCGCGGCCACCGCAGTGAACATGGAGGGCAAGGAGTCCGAGATCTTCAAGAAGGTCGTCGGGTGGAGCTTCGGATTCCTTATCGCGGTATGCGTGATAGTGTTCCTTCAGTCGAACGTCCTCAGCGCGCTTGCGCCGGTCGTTCCGTAACCGACAACTGAATATCGGAGCCCTCGAGGTCGTCACAGCCTACGGGGGCTTTCACTTTCCCTGTGATCACTCAAAATTAGGAGTCCGAACATGCGAGTAGCGCTGTTTTCTACTTGTATCGGCGACGCCCTCTTCCCCGACGCGCACAAAGCCACTGCCATTGTGCTTTCCCGCTTGGGCTATGACGTTGTCTTCCCCGACCAACAGACCTGCTGCGGCCAGATGCACGTGAACACCGGCTACAAAGAGCAGGCCATCCCGATCATCGAAACATACGTCGACGCATTCTCGGACCCGTCGATCGACTACGTCGTCGCTCCGTCCGGCTCCTGCACCGGCGCCGTGCGCGAGCAGCACGTCCAGCTGGCTGAGCGCTTCGGCTCTAAGGCTCTTGTCGACGGCGCGAAGACCGCCTCGAAGAAGACCTACGACCTCTCCGAGTTCATCGTTGACGTCGCCGGCACCTACGACGTGGGCGCGTTCTTCCCGCACCGCGTGACCTATCACGCTTCCTGCCACTCCAAGCGCTTCATCAAGGTGGGCGACCGCCCCATCGAGCTCCTGCGCCACGTCGAGGGCATCGAGCTGGTGGACCTGCCCAACGTGGAGGAATGCTGCGGCTTCGGCGGCACCTTCTCCGTGAAGATGCCGGAGGTCTCCTCCGCCATGGTTTCCGACAAGGTGCGCCACATCAAGGACACCCAGGCTGAGTACGTCACCGCCGGTGACTCCTCCTGCCTGATGAACATCGGTGGCGCCCTCTCCCGCCAGCACATGGGTATTCGCTCGGTGCACATGGCTGAGATCCTGGCCTCCACCAAGGAGCACCCGCTGACCCCGACGTCCGCGGCGTACAAGAAGGAGAAAATGCTGTGAAGGTTGCACTCGGCCAACCCACCATGCCGCCGTTCGCAAGCGGCCCGTCCCACCTGCGCGGCACCGAGAAGTTCCAAAAAGCTGCGCACCACGAGCTCAACGACGTAACCAAGCGCCGCAACTACCAGTACGCGACCACCACCATCCGTGTGAAGCGCCAGGCAGTTGTGGACGAGGTCGACGACTGGCAGGACCTGCGCGAGGCAGGCTCCACCATCAAGCGCGACGTCATCGCCCGCATGCCGGAACTGCTGGAGCAGTTCGAGCAGAACGTGACCGCACGCGGCGGCCACGTCCACTGGGCACGCGACTCCAAGGAAGCCAACGAGATCATCCAGGACCTGGTCAAGGCCACCGGCGAAGACAAGGTCGTCAAGATCAAGTCCATGGCCACCCAGGAAATCGCCCTGAACGACGAGCTGGAAAAGGCCGGCGTCTTCGCGCAGGAGACCGACCTGGCTGAGCTCATCGTGCAGCTTGGCGAGGACTTCCCGTCCCACATCCTGGTCCCGGCTATCCACCGCAACCGCGCGGAGATCCGCGACATCTTCACCGCGAAGATGCCGAACACCGATGACACCCTGACCCAGGATCCTGCTGAGCTGGCAGAGGCCGCCCGCAAGTTCCTGCGCCAGCAGTTCATGGAGGCCAAGGTGGCCATCTCCGGCTGCAACTTCGGTTGCGCGGACACCGGCACCGTCTCCATCGTCGAGTCCGAGGGCAACGGCCGTATGTGCCTGACCCTGCCGGAGACGCTGATCACCGTCATGGGCATTGAGAAGCTGCTGCCGTCGTTCGAAGACCTCGGCGTGTTCCTGCAGCTGCTGCCGCGTTCCTCCACCGGCGAGCGTATGAACCCGTACACCTCTCTTTGGTCCGGCGTGACCGAGGGTGACGGCCCGCAGAACTTCCACATCGTTCTCTTGGACAACGGCCGCACCGCTGCCCTGTCCAACGAGATCGGCCGCGAAGCACTGAAGTGCATCCGCTGCTCTGCCTGCCTGAACGTCTGCCCGGTGTACGAGCGCGCCGGCGGCCACTCCTACGGCTCCACCTACCCGGGCCCGATCGGCGCAATCCTCTCCCCGCAGCTGACCGGCATTGAGTCTTCCGACGACCCGAACGGCTCCCTGCCGTACGCGTCCTCCCTGTGCGGGCGTTGCAACGAGGTTTGCCCGGTGAAGATCCCGATCACGGACATCCTGCTCGAGCTGCGCTACCAGAAGGCCAAGAACGAGCCGAACCAGGTCGAACGGGCTGCGTTCGCTTCCCTGGCGCAGGTTTGGGGCCACAGCGGCGTGTGGGACAAGCTCGTGCGCATGGTCGCCCTCGGTCGCGTGCTCGGCGGGTTCAACGGCAAGATCGAGACCATGCCGCCGCCAATCTCCGGCTGGACCGAGTACCGCGACGTCGCCGTGCCGCCGAAGAAGTCCTTCCGCCAGTGGTGGGACACCGACGAGGCGGAGCGCTTGCTGTCGGAGGCCCGCGAGCAGGGTATCCCCAGCGACCAGCAGGTTTCCGGCAAGCGTTTCGAGGAGGACAAGTAAATGACTACCCGCGTATCCGGCGACTCCGCCCGCGACACCCGCAACGAGGACGCGAAGCGCGAGATCCTCAAGCGCATCCGCGACGCGCAGCAGCTGTCCAACGCGCCTGAGTCGGTTGAGATTGTGCGTAACTACCACACCTCGTCCGACCTCGGCGCGGACGAGCTGCGTGAGATCCTCATCGACCGACTCGTCGACTACAAGGCCGACGTCGTGCAGACCACCGAAGAGTCACTCCGCGAGGACATCCTCAAGGTGCTCGCAGACCGCGAGTGCAAAGAGATCGTCTACGCCCCCGGCTTGGACGCCTCGCTCTTCGACGGCTTCGACGGCACCGCGCGCCCGGACAGCAACGACTCCGACCCGCGCAAGCTTGGCGACGTCGATGCCGTGGTCACCGACTCCCACGTGACCTCCGCCCAGACCGGCACAATCGTGCTCGAGTCTGGCGACGTCTGCGGCCGGCGCGCTCTCTCCCTGGTTCCGGACCGCCACATCTGCATCGTGCGCCCGGACACCGTGGTCTACGGCGTGCCGGAGATGATCTCTCGCATTGACCCGGAGCGCCCGGCGACCATGATCTCTGGCCCGTCCGCTACCTCCGACATCGAGCTCGTGCGCGTCGAGGGCGTGCACGGCCCGCGAGACCTCATCGTGATGGTCGTGAAGTAGCCGGCTTCCTGGCATAGCGAAACGGCCGGTCCCGTTCGGGGCCGGCCGTTTCGCTGTCATTGTTTCCCGTGTCGCGCCGTTCCCGCGGCGCGCATGAATCATTATGGGGCGCCCGCGTTGCAAAACCATGGAGTGCACCTGAGAGTCGGTTCTGGGTTGGTTCGACATTCCATCACCGCGGGCAGCCACACCCAATTTCATCGCGGACGCGGCCGAGTGCTACTCTTTAGCGCATTGTCTTCGTAGCTCAGTGGATTAGAGCATCGGTTTCCGGTACCGAAGGTCGCAGGTTCGAATCCTGTCGGGGACACCCTGTGAAGTCTCGAGACATCGTTCCTACGGTGTCTCGAGATTTTCGTTTTCGGGTTTCCCGGGGGTGGGTGAGTTCGTTATGCGTCTTGTTGTAGTAGATGAACAGTAGAGGCGCCTGCACTCAGTGGCTGTGGCTTGGTTCGCTCGACGGCGGGGTTTTGCAGCGCTCGATGACGGTCTTGTTGCTGCAATCACGCAGGACTGGCTGCGGGTAGGTGTTGGGGTCTGAACCAAGAGGGGTGCGCCCGGTCGGGGCCGTTTGGAACGCTGCCGCTACGTCAGAGCCCGAAGGCTCCGCCGCTGACGAGGATCACGATACCGAGGCCGATGAGAACGATGGGAAAGAGGATGTCCTCCCAGCGTTCGAGCACTTCCGCGATCGGGGGGCGGGTGGCGACGAATTTTGCCAGTGCCACCAGGACCGCAACGAGCGCGAGGAAGATAACGCAGTAGGCGACTACTGCGAGAGGTTCCACGCTGAGGAATACAGGGGTGTAGACACCGATGTTGTCGCCGCCATTGGCAAACGTGACGCCTGCGACTGTCCAAACGCCGACCTTCTTGCCGGCAACCTTGGCCTCGTCGTCATCGTCGTCATCGTCTCCGCGCCAGGCCTCCCATGCGGCCCAGAGGCCGATGCCCAGAGGGATGAGACCAAAGTATGGAATAGCTGCCGGGGGCAGAAATGCTCCGGCGCCGATGGTCACAAGGATCGCGGCGACGAGGATGCCGGCAAATCCGAGGTACTGGCCGGCCAAAATACGGGCGGTGGTGCCGCTCTGGCCTGCCCCTCGTGCGAAGAAGAGGGAGAGAACGATGATGTCGTCGATGTTGGTAGCTGCGAACAGGCCTATCGCCTGCAAGACCGTGGTGAGGATCATGCGCCCTCCCCAGCTACGTCGCATCCGGGAAGCGAGCAGGCGGGATCGATGCACGGGGCATCTTCGTCTACTGCCAGGGTGGCATCGACCAATGTATTCAGCGCCTGCGCCAGGTGCGGATCGGCGATCTCGTATCGCGTCCGACGCCCCTCGGGCTCGGAGACGACGATCCCACAATCGCGCAAGCATGCCAGGTGGTTGGACACGTTCGGGCGTGTCAGGTCCAGATCTCGGGACAGTTCCGCCGGGTAAGCGGGATGGTCGAGCAGGGTCAAGATGATCCGGGATCGAGTGGGGTCGGCCAGTGCACGACCCAGGCGGTTCATCACGTCGAGACGCGAAGCAATAGTCAGCATGCACTGAACTATACAGCGAGCACTGAACTAGTCAAGTTCCGGGTAGCGGTGCAGCTGTGTGTGCTGCTCAAGAGACAGTGGAAGGAGCAGAGATGACAGAGATTCCAGCAAAGTTGCGAAAACAACGTCGCCAGCTCGAGATTCAAGATGCGCACAAGCCTGGCGTAGTTCGCGAGACCCGTTTTCAGGCCCAAGCAATGACCCGAACGGGACAACACTCGATGGCCTCATCATCTTGAACCGAGAAGGCTCGAACAAACCTATCTACCTCATCCCCAGCCTCGACTCGATTCCCGTTTGCAGCGGGGACACCTCGGGGTTCGACGACCGTTCGCGCCGCCAAGGAGAGCCTGGCCGGATGGATTGCCGTGAGGGACAACGAGGGAGACAACACTGGCGACGGTGCATACGTGGTTGAACCACGCTCGTTTCTGATGATCGGCCCATGTGCGATTTGTGCCGCGCCGAAGGCAACCGAATTGGCTCGAGTTCCGGAGCTTTGAAAGTTTCCGCTCGAACCGTAAGTCACCGGAGGTGCTCACCTTTGGCGAGCTTGTCAAGCGTTCACGGTGGAGTGGGGAGCTTGACTTCTGTCGTGTAACCGGAGGCGAAACTGCGTGTAACCGGGGTATAGCAGTGGATCTGAGATAACTGGTCAGAAGTTTCCTGAAACCCCCGACCTGGGGGTTTACATCACCGCGGGGTGGAGCGCCAAGTCATCACGGCGCCAGCGACGGTGACGAACGCGATGCCGGTGACCATGCGGACGGTCAGTGAGTCGCCGGCCACCAGCCATCCCAGCAGCGAACCCACTACCGGGTCCAGCGCGAACAGGGTCCCCACCACCGCAGCCGATGAGTAGCGGGCGGCGAGTGTGTCCGCCACGTATGGGATAACCACCCCAACCAGTGCGGCGATTGCGAGTACCGCCACAGCGTGGAGGTCCAGTGCGGTCACCTCTTGGAACGTAAAGGGTAGCGCCACCAGGGCGGCCACAGACACGGAAATTGCAAGATCGCCCAGGCCCCCTTCCGCCTTGCCGAGGCGCTCAGCGTAAACGGTGTATAGCCCGAAGAATGCGCCGGCGAGCAGGCCGAAGAGGATGCCAAGCCTGTCGAGCCCCGACGACGGTCCCGCGATCAGCACCACCCCGACAAAGGCCACAATCGCCCAGTGGCGTTCCTTCGAGTGCCGCAAACCGAAGAACGATACGCAGGCGGGGCCCAGGAAATCGAGGGTGACTGCAACACCGAGCGGGATGCGGTCTACAGCGGCGAAGTAGAACTGGTTCATCGCGGCTAGTGCCACACCGTAGACGCCCGCGTTCATCCAGCGAGCGCGGCTGAAGCGCCTCAGTGGCGGCCGAAATACAACCAACATGATGGCGGAGGCCAACACGAGGCGGAAGGTGGACACCGCCACGGTACCTAGCTGCGCAAACAGCGTTGAGGAAATCAGTGCGGAGGATTGAATTCCGAGGGATCCGATGAGGACGAGGAGGACCGGACGGACGTCGATAGGCTGTTGTGTTCTCACGGCACCTCCTGCTGAAGATCACATATTCATACCATGTTGTGGGCCGAGGAGGTTGACACGTCACCTCTCTGTACGTAGCATCGCTGCCGTCCGTAGTTGACGCATCAACAACAAGGAGAATCGAATGAGCAACTTGACCGGCACGTACAACCTGGACCCCGCCCACTCTTCCATCAGCTTCACCGTGCGCCACGCGATGGTGACCAAGGTCCGCGGCGAGTTCACCGACTTCGACGCCACCGTCACCATCGCGGAGGACCCAGCCGCAAGCTCCGCCTCCGGCACCGTGCGCACCGCCAGTGTGGAAACCCGCAACGCCGACCGCGACGCGCACGTGCGCGGCGAGGACTTCTTCGCCGTCGAGCAGTACCCTGAGATGACCTTCACGGCCACCAGCTTCGACGTGGACGCGCAGGGCAACGGCACGGTCACCGGCGACCTGACCATCAAGGAGACCACCAAGCCGATCACCTTTGACGTGGAGACCTTCGGCGTGGAAGAGGATCCGTTCGGCAACACCCGCATCGGTTTCGAGGCTCGCACCACGATCAACCGCAGCGAGTACGGCATCAACTTCCAGGCACCGCTGAACTCCGGCGGCATGCTGGTCAGCGAGAAGGTCGGCATCGAGATCGAGGGCTCCGCGATCAAGCAGTAGCTTATCCACGAGCGCCTCGCCGCATAGCCCAGTACACTGAATTGCTGTGCTGAGCAGGAGAACATTCATGTCCGCCACGACAATGGCGGGCATTTTTGCGCTTGCGGGGTGCGCGAAACCGCACCATGCGGTCGTCACCGAGACGGCAACGGCCATCTCTACCGCGCGCGAGACGGTGACAGCGAAGGCCCGCCCCGAGCGCTACGCCGGCCGGGTGCCGGTGAACTTTGGCACCTCGATGCCAGGCATCGCAGAGACCGTGCCTGCAGCCGCGGGCGCACGCACGATTGCGCTCACGTTCGACGCGTGCGGAGGCCCCCACGGTTCGGCGGTGGACCAGCGGCTCGTCGATACGCTGCGCGAACACGCGGTGCCCGCAACGCTCTTTGTCAGCTCGACGTGGGTGGAGGCGAACCCAGAGACCACCGCGCGTCTGGCCGCGGATCCGCTGTTCCGGCTGGAAAACCACGGCACACGCCATTTGCCGCTTACGGTCAACGGCGCGGCCGCGTACGGCATCCCCGGCACCCGGAGCCCGGCGGAGGCGATGGCGGAGATCGACGGCAACCGCGAGCTACTCTCCCGCTACGGGGTCGAGTCGAACTGGTTCCGGGCCGGCACCGCCCACTACGATGACGTCGCTGTCGATATCGCGCGAGACCGCGGAGTGACCATTGCGGGCTACACCGTCAACGGCGACTTCGGCGCTACAGCAACGCCCGAGCAGGTCGCCGGGAACATTGTCAGCGCCCCGGACGGCGCAATTGTGCTTGCCCACATGAACCACCCGGGCTCGGGCACGGCCGCGGGTGTGCACCGCGCGCTCGAGCAGCTGCGCGGCAGCACCATCCGGTTCACGTTTGTGGACGGCACTTCCCCCTAATACTCGGCGGGCATGATGATCCAACCAATGATATAGGCGAGCAAGCCCGGGAAGATCCCCGCGAGTGCCAGCAGCACGAAGATCACGCGGACCACCGCCGCATCCACGCCGAGGTACTTGGCCACGCCACCGCACACGCCGGCGATGTACTTATCGGACATGGAGCGCTCAAGCCGCTTCGGGGAGTTATCGGGGTTAATGTTCTGAGGGTTATACGGGTTGGACACGGCAATCCTCTTCTCTGTAGACGTCGCTTGGTTACCTGCAGCCCATCAAACCCCTGCCCGTCCCCTGCTGCAAGGGCGAGCCCTAAGACGGCAGGTCGTCCGCCGCGATCACGTCGGTGAGGAATTCACGCAGCGTTGCGGCGCGGTCGTCGTCGAGGTGGTCAAAAACGAGGCGTCGGACCGTTTCCACGTGGTCGGGCACGGCGTCGCGCAGTCGCGACAGGCCCTCGTCCGTCAGCGTCACCAAGACCCCGCGAGCGTCTCCCGGGCACTTGCATTTGGTGACCAGGCCTCGTTTGGCCATCCGGGTGACTTGGTGCGACGCCCGCGAGCGGTCCCAGCCAAGTTCGGCGCACAGATCACGCAAGCGAAGGGTGCGCTCGTCCGCCTCCGAAAGCACCACCAAAACCGCGTACTCGGATGAGGAGATCTCGCTGCCGGCCTGCAGCCGCTCGTCGATCGTCCGGGATACTGTGGTGAACCCGGCGATCATCAACCGCCAAAGATCCTGCTCGTCCTCCTCAAGCCAGTGCGGTTGCGTACTCATACGCGGTGATGTTAGTCCACGGCGGAGGATTTCAGTTCATCCATGGACAGCATGCGGGCAGCGTCGACGCGGTCAAAGCGCTGAGGAAAGCAGGTCAGGACGATAACCTGTGCCGATTTGCCCACCTGGGTGAACAGCGAGTTCATGCGAGCGAGGCGCTCTGGGTCGGTGGCGCCTAAGGCGTCGTCCACCACGACCGGCACCGGCGCCGTCGCGCCGCTCGCCGTGACAACGTCCGCGATGGCGAAGCGCGTGAGAATCGCCAGCTGCTCCTTGGTGCCGCCGGAAAGCTGCTCGAGCGGCACGCTCACCCCGTCGACAGTGCGCTCGCTGACCGTGAGGTCGTCGGCCAGGTTGAAGTCGACGCTCGGCCCGAACAGCACCCGCGCTCGTGCCCGGATGGCATCGTTGAACGGCGCCGAATACCGGGCGCGCGCCGCGTCGCGGTGTGCGTGCATGGTGTCCCGCAGCAGTCGCGCGGCCTCCGCCCGGCGAGTAGTGCGTGCAAGCTCGGTTTCCGCAGCGTCGAGCTCCGCGGCTGCGCGGTCGGCCTTTTCAGCGGCTCCGGCCGCGATCTCAATGCGCCCGGTCAGCTCGGTGACCCGGTTGTGCGCCTCGGCCTTTCGCTTCTCCAGGTTGCGCAGACGGGTCTTCGCGCCGTCGAGCATCTGCTGCGCCAATTCTGGGTCGGCGTCGGCGAGTTCCGCCGCAAGCGCTGCGTGTTCTTGCTTAGCCTCACGTTCTTCCTCGAGTGCGGCCTCCACAGATCGGGTAAGCGTTTCCGTGGATGCAGTCTGCTCGGCCATCTCCAGCTCGGTGGCGGCGTGAGATGCCTCCGACTCTTTGGCCTCGAGCTTGGTGTGCAGCACCGTCAGCTCGCTTGCCGCCGTTTTGTCGGCGTAGGGCTTGAGTGCAGCATCGGCGGCATCGACGTCTCGTTCTGCCTCCTCTAACGCCAGTTGTGCCTGTTTGACGTCAAGTTCTGCGTCCTGCTCGTCCTGGGCCGCGACGTCGCCGTCGAGGCTGGCAGCGAGTTCCTCCACCTGGGCAGTGAGGCGGTCCCGTTCAGCTTCCAGCTCGTCCGCTCCGGTTCCTGCCAACGCGTCGTCGCGGCGCTGACGGGCGGCTTTGAGCTCCGCCTCGTGCGCTTTGCACGCGTCGCGGGCAGCACGGGCTTGCTCGAGGGTGTCGCAGCCGGTCTTTTCCAGCGCGCGGGCAACGGAGTCTTCGGCATCCTCGACGGCGCGGCCGGAATCTCTCGCGCCCTGGGCAGCGCGAAATACCACGCCGAATTCGCCCAGAGTCAGCTGTGTGCCCTCGAAGACGGCAACCGTTTCCGTGCCGTCGACTGCCAGCGACTCCCCGTTGACCTGGATAGTCGCGCCGTCCGCGGTGATTTCCAACTTGGCGGAGGCCGCGTCGCGCAGCCGGCGTTGCAACGTGAGCTCACTGTCGGCCTCTTCCAGCGCGCGGACATCCGCGTCCGTGACCTCGGGGCTCGGGGCGGATTGCAACAGGGTTGCGTAAGCCTCCGAGGCTTCACGGATGCGGTGGAGCTGGTCGGTGACTTCCGTGAGGCGTCGAGAAGCGCGGGTGCTGTCGCGGGCGTGTTCGGCCTGGCGCAGCGCGGCGCGGGCGGTGCTCACGCGAGCTTTTGCGGAATGCAGCGCGTCGGTCAGCTCTGCGATCTTCTCCGATTCCGCGTCGCGGGCCTGCTGTGCCGGGGCGAGTTGCTCGCGCAGTTCCTGTTCTTGGCCTTGCAGGGCGGCGACACGGGCGGCAAGGGCGGCACGATCGTTGAGGTCACGCTCGGCGCGTTCGCGGGCGGCGGTACGGCGGGCCAGGCCGTCTGCTGCGGTCTGCGTTTTTTCCCGCAGCTTGCTGGCCTGGTCGTACTCCGCCTCGCGCTGGGTGAGCTCCTCGGTGGCCTCGGGCAATTCTGCGTCGGCTGCGCGTATCTCGGCCTCGCGGCGCGCGACCTCATCGACGAATGCCGAAAGGTTGTCCACCTCTGTTTGGGCCGTGCGTAGCGCCGCTCGTGCCGCATCCACGGCATCGGCTTTAGCGGTGACAGAGGCTTTGGGTTTTGGTGGGGAGGAGGCCGTCCAGTAGCGCGAATACTCTGCCTCTATCGCCTGCATGAGCGCGGTGTCTTCCTCGCCGGAGTGGTCCCCGCCCGATTCCGCCTCGAGCGCCTGCGAAATCGAGGGGATGCCGGCTGCCGCGATGCCCGGTTCAAGCTCGCCCTGGCGCAGGAATAGCGTGGACGCCAAGTTTGCGTCCATTTGCTCGGCGATGAGGCGCGCGAGCTCGTCGTCGGCCTGGCGCCCGGTGAAGTTTTTGTGCACCGGCGAGTGGATCTGTAGCTCAGCCAGCTTGCCTTTCAACCAGCGCTTGCGGATGGTGAAGGTGGTCTCCCCCACTGTGGCGGTCAAGGTGACCTCCGGCGACGCGTCGCGGCCCACGGGTGCAAACACCTTGATCTTCTTCCCGCCGGCGGAGTGGCGTTCTCTCAGCACGGTGTCAATGGCATCGAGAATTGTGGACTTTCCGGCCTCGTTGTCGCCGTGGATGACAATGACACCGGTGTCCGGCAGGTCGTGCAGTTCGAGGTGCTCGATGGCACGGAAGTTATCGATGGCAAGGTCGTGGATGCGCATGAGTTAATCCACCTCCTTGGTGAGCCGGAAGAGGAGGTTGACGGCATCACGTGCTGTCGCCCGCTGTGTCTCGTCCGCGGGGCTTCCCCCTGCAGCTTGGCCGACGAGCTCACGCATCGCATCGTGCGCGTACCCGGTCAGGGGCAGATTCTGCATCTCCTCGTCGCTGGGCTCCAAGTGCAAGCTCATCAACCGCTCGCGAGGATATAGCGCCGCGAAAATCGGCTCGAGATCCGCCAGCTCCCGCTCGAGCGTGCGCGTGTCCTCCAAGCCGAGCGTGCCCGACAGCGCGTACTTGATCACGGTGCGGTCCTTCTCCGGGTACGCCTTGAGATCCCGGATCACGCCGACGACGTCGTCCGAATCTGCAACCTCCCAGAAGCGGGCTTCGAACGTCCACGTGCCCACCGGCACCTTCTCCACCTCTACATTCGATTCGGTCCCCTCCTTTTCCACGGTGACGACGAGCGCGTTGCCGGAATCCACCTCACCGCCGGCCACTCCCGGGGTGCGGTCAAAATAGTCCGTCGTCTCCGGCGAGCCGGAGAACCAGATACGTTGCGACGGGGTCAGCGCGGACGTCGAGTGCGTGTCCCCTAACGCCACGTAATCGATGACACCGCGCGCAATCGCGGCGTCGAGATTCGCGACATCGATTAACGCTTGCGTCTCCTCCGCACCGAAACCATCTGCCTGGCCGTGCCCGACGAGCACGCGGATCGCGTCTGTCGGTGCTAGGTCCCGAACGGCCTTCGCGCACAGGTCCTCCGAGGCGTGCTTGGTCAACAACGGCGCGCCGATAACCTCCACGCCTTCGCGCACCTCCACGGGGGCTGAATCCGACAGCACGGTCACGCCCTCGATCCCCTCGGTGCGGTGGAAGATGCTGTCTGCGACCAGCGGGTCGTGGTTGCCGGGCAGCAAGTACACCGGCACGAGCAGCTTGCGCAGCGCTTCCATGGCTCGACCGCGCGTGACGGGCTCAAGCGAGTTGTGCTCGAAGACATCCCCGGCCACGACGATGAAGTCTGCGCTACGCTCCTCGGCGATCTCGCCGAGGCGGGCAACTGCACGCAAGCGGGCGTCGTCGAAACGAGACTGCGCTTCGGGCGAGAGGAATTTCCGCCGCATGCCCAGCTGCAGGTCCGAGGTGTGGATGAAGGTGGTCTGCCTCATGCCTATTACACCTACCACGCCTGCCGACACGGCACGCCAGGCGTTCGAACTTGCGTTCTAGCGCGTCAGCTCGTCGTAAAGATCCTCGATGTCCGCCACTGCGCGCAACTGGTCGATATTGGTGAAGGACACGGTCTGCATCGCGCGGTGGAGCAGGTCGATGTCCGAGTCCTCGATCATCGGCGCCACCTTGGGCTGCGGCAGCTCCGGCATGTCCCGGCCCGACCAAAAGTATTGGGATCCGGGTTCCGCATTCTCCCGTGCGAGATCGTCCGCCTGGTTGCGCTTGCGGTTTTCCAGCTCGTCGAGCGTGAGCCCCCGCATGGTGAAGATGACGGCCGGGTTGTGGTCGATCATCTCGGCCGCGCGCTGCGCGACGGCCACGCCGTGTTTGCACACGTCTGCCCCGTCGGGGCAATCGCAGGAAAACGTGACTTCCCGCGGTGCTTCGCACAGCAACACGTCTAGGACGTCCTCGTCGAACGTCCCCGACTTCGCCGCGGCGATAGAGCCGGGCGCGCGGACAAGGGCGCTAATCGCCCTGCGGATGTCCTCGCTGGAGCGCTGCGGCAGGTACATGGCCACGCGGAAGGGATCGTTCTGGCTGCCCACAACCTCCGCGCGCACCCCCTGCGTCACTGCACGCAGCTCAACGACGTGCCCGCGGGCGGCGTATTCCGACCCCCGCTTTGCGCGGCCGACGTCTGTTTGACGCACCGCTGCGTTGTAGATGCGCATCGCCGCCGGCGACAGCGACCGTGGCTGAAACGCACTGGCGGTCGAACCGCCCGTCTCCGCTGCGCTGGAGACACGTTTGCGGGCGCCGAAGTTGGCGTAGATGACGTTGTCGTCGTGCGGCCGCTTGCTCATTGCTGCCCCCTGTAGCTGATCAATTGCGCGAGTTCGTCGGTGCCCAGCTCGGTGATCCAGCCCTCGCCTTGCCCCACAACCGCGCCCGCGAGCTGGGTCTTCCCGTCCAGGATGTCCTGGATCGACTCCTCCATGGTGCCGCGGGTGATGATTTTGTAGACCGTGACGTTCTTCTCCTGACCGATGCGAAACGCGCGGTCCGTGGCCTGGTTTTCCACCGCCGGGTTCCACCAGCGGTCTAAGTGGATGACCATCGAGGCGGCAGTGAGGTTCAGCCCAGTGCCTCCCGCCTTCAGGCTGAGAATCATTGCGCGGGGGCCGTCCGGCTGCTGGAAACGCTCGACCATCGCGTCGCGCGCCGATTTGCCCACGCCTCCGTGCAGGAACGGCACCTCCCCGCCGAGGCGGTCGGTCAGGTACGGCTGCAAGATGTCGCCGAACGCCTTGTACTGCGTAAAGATGAGCACGCGCTGGTCGGATTCGGCTGCCTCTTCCAGCAACTCCATGAGCTTTTCCACCTTGCCGGAGCGGTGGCGGCCCTTGCTGGCCACCGGAGACCCATCGCCTAAGAAGTGCGCCGGGTGGTTGCAGATTTGCTTGATGCGGGTGATCGTGGCCAGGACCAGTCCCTTCCGCGCGATGCCTTTGCGCTGCTCCAGTTCCGCCTGCATGCCGTCCACCAGCGCCTTGTACAGCGCGGCCTGTTCCGGGGTCATGTCCACCGCAATGACGTGCTCGGCCTTTTCCGGCAGGTCCGAGATGATTGCCGTGTCCGTCTTCAACCTGCGCAAAATGAAGGGCGCGGTCAGGCGCTGCAGCCGCTGCCCCATTTCGTCCGCAAGCGCCTCGTCCCGGCGCGACTCGATGGCTTTGGCAAAGTGGTTGCGAAAGAAACTTTGCGAGCCGAGCATGCCGGGGTTGACAAAGTCGAGGATGCTGCGCAGCTCCGAGAGCTTGTTCTCGATCGGTGTGCCGGTGAGCGCGATGCGGTGACGGGCAGGGATCGCTCGCGCGCTTTTCGACGACTGGGTGCCCGCGTTCTTGATCGCCTGCGCCTCATCCAGCACCACGTGGTCCCACTGCACCGCAGCCAAGTCCTTGGCGTCGCGTGCGAGGGTGCCGTACGAGGTGATGACAATGTCCGCACTGTCCGCAGCCTCGAACAGCTCGTCTCCCTTGAGCCTGCCGGTGCCGTGGTGGACGCGCACCCGCATGCTCGGCACGAACCGGGCCGCCTCGCGCGCCCAGTTGCCCACCACCGACGTCGGGGCGACGACAAGGGTGGGGCCACGCTTCGTGCCCTCGGCTTCCTCCACCGCCAGGAGGGAGAGCAGCTGCAGCGTCTTGCCCAGCCCCATGTCGTCTGCAAGCACCGCCCCGAGGTTGTTGCGCGACATGAAATACAGCCAGTCCACGCCGCGGCGCTGGTACTCGCGCAGATCCGCCGAGACCGTCTCGGGGATGTCCACTCGTTCCGGTGCCGGGCGGTCCGTGCCGCCGACAAGCGAGGTGAACCACGGCGAGCCCGTGAATTCAATCGGGCTGTCCGCGCCTGCTTCGAGCGCGAGCTGGCGCAGCTCGGCCGCGGACACCACGCCCTCGCCCTCCGCAGCCTTCAGGCGTTCGTATTCGTCCTGCGCCTGCTGGGCGATGCGCTGGAGCTCCGCGGCGTCG
Organism: Corynebacterium ureicelerivorans; assembly: GCF_000747315.1. Classification (NCBI taxonomy): domain Bacteria; kingdom Bacillati; phylum Actinomycetota; class Actinomycetes; order Mycobacteriales; family Corynebacteriaceae; genus Corynebacterium; species Corynebacterium ureicelerivorans. Next base: position 942,461 of record NZ_CP009215.1, on the reverse strand, counting down.
TCGGAGCCCGCGGCTTGGGCAATCCGTGCGCGCTTGATCGCGGCTTCCGCCTCACGGAAGGCGTTGTCCACCGAGCTGTCGTGCAACGACTCCAGGTACTTCGCCGTCTTGGAAATCTCGCGAGTATCCGCCAACACCCACTCGCCGCGCAGCTTGACCAGCCCCGATTTAGACTTGACCAGCTCCGCCATTTCCTCATCCGTGAGTTCGACGCCGCCCACGGACAGCCGCCAGTCGTACTTGACCAGGGTGTCAAAGCCCATCATCGTCACCGTGGAGGAGTCGTGCGGGTCCTTGTGTTCGCTGACGTTGAGCTTGGAGGCTGTCTCCGCCGTCGCCCACGCACGCGGCAACATCACCACGAATCCTTTGGCGCGCAACAGCGGGGCCGCCTCGCGCACGAACGAGACGATCTCATCACCGCGCAGGTACAAGTCCCAATCACCAGCGTTGTGGTCCACACCGTAGTCGACCGCGGAGCGGAACCTGCCGCGCTCGGCGGGATCCACCAGTGGGGTCACCGCAATCGCGCGGTTGAGCTGCTCACGCAAAGCATCGGCAGTCGCCGAATCGAACTCCGCCAAACGCACCGGGCGCGGGGCGTCGCTCGTCGAGCGCACCTGCACGCGCACGGGCCACTGGGTGTCCTCACCCGTCTCATCCGCCTGATCCGGGGACTCCGCGATGAACACCAGCTGCAGGTTGACCGCGGTGATGGTGCCGTTCCAATCCCCCACCTGGCGCGCCAAATTCGCCCCGCCGCGCCGCAGCGGCAGGCTGTGCAGCAGGGACTTAACAAAGTCGTGCCATGGGTACGGCCGCGTCGCCGAATCCGCCACAGCACCCTGCAAGCGCGCGGAAGCGATCCAGTGGGTAAAGGTCTGTGCGCAGTCCTCGCTCAGGTTGGGGTTGTTCACCGTCAGCACACCCGGGGATGCCGCCACCATCTCAGCGAGCCAGCTGCGCTCCTCCACGCCGGTGCCGAGCTGCCACTGGGCGTACCACTGCCCGTCCCTGTACGGCACGTGGATGCTCACCCGCCCGGCGCGCACAAACTGCGTGAGGCCGTTGTACATGCGCAGCAGCCAATACATGTCCTGTGCAATGGCCTGGCGCTGCTCGGGCGTGGCCGCCGGTGAATCCCCGTCCAAATGCGCCAGGTTGTCCAGGAAGCGCACCGCCTCTTCCGGCGCGAACTTGACCACTGGCGCTTTCAACCAGACCTGGCGGCCCTTCGGAGTTTGGACGCCAATGGTGTGGCGGTGGCGGAACCTTTGGCCGTCGATAAGCGAGTGCACGATCGGCGGGAACGTGCCGGGCGGCACGTCATCCATGGTCACAATCCGGTGCCCCTGCACGCGCTCAACCCACACCGTCAGCCCGGACTCTGCGAGCCACAAGCCATGGAGAAGGTATTCAGGCATACCCACCCTTATACCACCCGCGCCGACACCGCCACCGGGGCGTGTTTGCGCCGGTTTTGCACAACGAGCCGGACGTGTCGGGCCATGGATTAAAGTCTGCCGCAGCGAACAAGAATGTGAGGAAGCATGTCCGACAACTTCTGGCTGGTGCTGGCCGTAGTCCTGTACTTCGGCGTCATGGTTGCCATCGGCATCTATTAGTGGCGCAAGACCACAAAGTACGACGACTACGTCCTGGGCGACCGCGGTTTACACCCCCTCGTCGCGGGACTGTCCGCCGGCGCGTCCGACATGTCAGGCTGGCTGCTCATGGGCCTTCCCGGCGCCCTGTTTGTGGCCGGCATGAGCGAGCTGTGGATCGTCATCGGCCTCTTCATCGGCACCTGGGCGAACTGGAAGTGGATCGCCCCTCGCCTGCGCACCTACACCGAGGTGGCGAAAAACTCGATCACCCTGCCCAGCTTCTTTGAAAACCGCACGCACGACACCTCACGCGTGCTGCGTGTGACCGCAGCCCTCATCATCATCTTCTTCTTCACCTTCTACGTCTCCTCCGGCATGGTCTCCGGCGGCCGGTACTACGAGTCCACCTTCGGCGGCGAATACCTCCACGGCGTGCTGCTCGTCGGCTCCATCACCGTCCTCTACACATTCATCGGCGGCTTCCTCGCCGTGAGCTACACCGACGTGGTGCAAGGCGCGCTGATGTTCCTTGCGCTGTTGACCGTGCCGCTCATGGCGCTCCTCGCGCTGGACAACCCCGCCGACATTTTCTCCTGGGCCACCTCCAACCCCTACGGGCCGTGGGAGGACGGCAACCCCACGTACTTCAACATGGTCGCCGGTGTGTCGCTTGCCACCATCGTGGGCAACCTCGCCTGGGGCCTGGGGTACTTCGGCCAGCCGCACATCGTCACCCGATTCATGGCGCTGCGCTCACCGTCTGAGGCGAAATCTGCCCGCCGCACCGGCACAATTTGGGTGGCCATCTGCTACCTCGGCGCCATCTTCACCGCGCTCGTGGGCACTGTCTACTTCGGGCAAACGTCGGCGTCAGTGACAGATCAAAGCGGGTTTGAAACGGTCTTCTTGGACCTCGCACGCATCCTGTTCCACCCCTTGATCGCCGGCCTTGTACTCACCGCTGTGCTTGCCGCGATCATGTCCACGATGTCGTCGCAGCTGCTCATCACCTCTTCGGCGTTGATCGAGGACCTCTACCGAATTGCCAACAAGCACCCCAGCACCACCACACTGCTCGTACTGTCGCGGGCCATGGTCATCGGCGTCGCACTAGTAGGCATGGCGCTGGCCATCAATCCGTCCGACACCATCTTGGGCCTCGTCGGCTTCGCGTGGGCGGGCTTCGGCGCCGCGTTCGGCCCTGTCATCATCGCCTCGCTGTACTGGAAACGCCTCACGGCGCCGGGCGCCATCGCGGGCCTGGTCGTCGGCGCGGTCACCGTTTTCATCTGGGGCTCCGTTGACGCGCTGTCGGGCGCGATCTACGAGATCGTCCCTGGAGTCATCCTCGCCACAGCGGCGATGGTGGCGGTCTCCCTTGCCACCCGCCCCAAACCGGGCGTGGCAGAGGAATTTGACACCGCATCCGCCGCCACCGACTAAGCGCTCGCCCACCCAGAGTCCACCTTTGCTGACGCGCTACGGAACCGCAGGAGCGGCAGCGCGGTCTAAAGGGGTGTGCGCACCTACCTCGCCCTTCTCTCCGTACTCACACTGCTGGTCCTGCCCTTCCCTGTACGCCCGTTGCCTCTCGACGTCCCTTCGGTGCCCCACCGCACCACCATCCTCGGCTACGACAGAGCCGAGTTTGGCCCCGGTTGGGCCAGCGGTCCCGACCGCTGCGACACCCGCACCCGCGTCATGGCCGCCGCGTTTGGCACGGACTGCACACGGCCGTGGCCCCAGTGGGAAGCGGCGGCCGTGCCGGACCCGTATACCGGTGACCCGCTGCTCCCCCACGACGTGGAGATCGACCACATCCTGCCTGTCTCCGCCGCCTGGGATCTCGGCGCCCATCGCTGGGACGCCGCCACACGTACGCGGTTCTACAACGACCCAGCCAACCTGATTGCCGTCTCCGCGGAGGCCAACCAAGCGAAAGGCGACAAGCTGCCGTCCGAGTGGATGCCCGATGCCCGGCGCTCGCGCTGCGCGTACGGGCGCCGAATGGTGGACGTGGCCAAGCAGTACGCCCTCCCGCTACCGAAAGCGGATCTGCGAGCAGTGCGCCGCGCATGCTCCGGGGTTGCGGGGCTCGTCGCGCGCCGGGAGCTGTGAGCATTTTCCCACCGTGCCGTAAGATATGGGCATATGACTACATTCTTTATTTTCCTGCACGTGGCTGCGGCCATCCTGCTGCTCGGCCCGGTTGTCGTGTCCACCTCGATGTTCCCACGCCAGGCCGCCGAGTCCCGCGCCGGCGGCGAGGAGGCCACCGGCCGCGCGTCCGTCCTGCACCGCATCACCACCACCTACGGCATGCTTTCCCTGCTGGTGCCGCTACTCGGTGCCGTGGTGCTGGCTTTTGACTGGGACACCTACAAGTCCAACTACTGGTTCCACACCGCGATCGTGCTCTCCGTAATCGCGTGGGCAATCCTGCTGGGCATGGTAATTCCGCAGCAGCGCAAGATGATGGGCTCCCTCGGCGCCCTGTCGCCCGCGGAAGCCGACCCGTCCGACGTCACCGAGAATTTTGAGAAGTCCAAGGCGAAGGCCACCGCCGGCGCCGGCATCTTCAACCTGCTGTGGATGCTCACCCTGATCCTGATGTTCCTGCCGTCCCCGGCGTAAATGGTTCGGCGGCCCGGTGTCCCGGCGCCAAATCCAGCTACCAAGGCCCAGCTATTCGCGGTTTTGGGAGCGCGGACAAAAAGTTGGAGTGGTGGGGGCTGAAAGGTATTCCGATGCCCGCAGCATTTCCATCTGATATCCGCGATGGTGCGATCGAGAGGTTTTTAGCCGGCTCATCTGCCCGGGAAGTGTGCAGTTGGGTTGAAAGCGTCTGCAGTCGCCGCCCGTCAGTGCACACGGTCGGCAATTGGGTTGCCGCCAAACGCCGCGGACGCACTCGCGATACCGCGCGCCGCACCTATAGCGCCGAGACGATCGCCAAGGTAGTCGCCCGCAGGTTGACCTCGGATTCGACGCTGCGCGACATTGCCGCGGAGTTCGACGTCAACGACACCGCTGCGTTGAGGTGGACGAGGCAGTATTGGCCCGACGAGAAACAACGCGACCACGCGGCGTCGATGCCATTCGACAAGGTGTATCAGGCGACAATGAACCGCGTGAGCAACAACCGCAACGCGAAACGCGCCAGCCAGCACCACCGCGCAGACACCACCGGCAAAACAGGCAGGAAACCGCGTCCAGTCGACGAGTGGCTGCCAGGGCCAGGACCGATACCGGATATGGATGCCTTGCCGGATGATCCGGCGGTGCTGAAGAAAATGCTGGCTGATGAACGAGACCGCCAACGAGTCAAAGACGCCATCATTGACGTGCTCATGGACGACGGTGACACGCAGGGAAAAGACCGCGTCCGTGACGGTGAGTTATCCACTGCGGCGAAAGCGGCGGTGGTTGTGGCCCTCACGGACAGGTACGGGTTTTCTGTTGCCAAAGCATGCGGGTTGGTCGGGGTTGCACCGGCGACGTTTTACTACCACCAGCGCACCCATGCACAGGTGGTCCAGCAGCGCCGTCAGCGCCGCGATGCGCTCAAACCGCTGATCTTGCAGGCAGCGGCGGAATCCGGGCAAAGCTACGGCTACCGCCGCATCTACGCCTGGTTGAAGATCAGGGGGCATACGGTGTCGGAAGAGATCGTTCGCGCCCTCATGGCAGAGCTTGGGTGCCGCCCGCCGGCGAAGCAGGCGGGTAAGTATTCCTCCTACACCGGTGAAACCGACCATAAACCAGCAAACCTGCTGCTGATGACCCCGCATACCGGCAGCGGCAGCGCCGACGGTGACGCACAAGCGGATGCGGCCAGGCCTGTGATTGCGCCGTCGCAGTATTTCACCGACCATGCCGCCGCGTTGGGGCTGACCCACGATTTCCACGCGGATGCGCCATGGGAGAAAATCGGCACCGATGTCACCGAAATTCGCTGCCTGGACGGCAAACTGTTCATATCAGCGGCGATCGACTTCTACGACGGCATGCCCGTGGCGGTGACCATGTCGACGTCACCGGATCATGGCCTTGTCGCTGAGATGATCGCTCGTATCGATAAGAGCAAACCCGACGGGGCAAAACCGATCATCCATTCCGACCGGGGCGGGCTGTACCGAAGCCCGCGGTGGGTGAGTTTGATTACCGATCACACTCACAACAGTCTGGATTGCCCTGCCTGCCAGGCTGATTTGTGGTGTAGCAGTCGGTGGCGCTACATCCCGTCGCTGTCGCGCAAAGGCACCAGCGGCGATAACGCGCGCACCGAAGGGTTTTTCGGCACGATGAAACAAGAGATACTCAAAGGCAGGCCGGTGGTGTCGACGATGACGGTTGCGCAGATGCGTGACTATGTTGATGCCTACATCGACTTCTATATCCACCGTCGGTTGAAGTCGACACTCGGCAAAGGATGCACCACCATCGCCGAGCACCGGCAAGCATTGAGTGCGTAACAACGAGACAACGTCCCCCAAAACGCACTCCAACTTTTCGTCCGCACCCCCTTTTAGCCGAATAGCTGGGCCTTACTAGCTGGAAGTAGACGTGTGGGCGGGCCTCCATGCCTATCGACGACCCCAGGCCCCCCACCAACAGCACAACAGCCGGCACGAGGCCGGCTGTTATCAGGAGCTGGGTTTAACCGCGGTCGTAGCGGTCGCGCCCACGGCCACCGCGGTAACCGCCGCGGCCACGGCCACGGCCACCACGATCGTCGTCGCGCCCGCGCCCGCCGCGGTAGCCACCACGGCCTCCGCGGTCACGCGGCGGCGCGCCGTGGTCGCGCTGGATGTTGATCAGCTGGCCGGAGATGCGCGTGTCCTCCAAGCGGTCCAGCACCGACTGGTCCAGGTTCTTCGGCAGCTCGACCAGCGTAAAGTCGCCGCCGATGGTGATGCGGCCGAAGTCCTTGGAGTTCAACCCGCCCTCGTTGGCCAGCGCTCCGACAATGGCACCCGGGCGGACGTGTTGGCGCTTGCCCACGTCCAGACGGTAGGTGTCAAAGTTCCCGCTGTCGTCGAAGCGGCGCCCGCCGCGGCGGTCACCCCGGTCGTCGCGGTCGAAACGGTCACGGCCGCGCCCACCACGGTCGCGGCGGTCATCCCGGTCGAAACGGTCGCGGCGGTCGCGCTTGTCGCGCGGCGGCTCCTTCATCAAGAACTCGTCGCCGGCCAGGGCCTGGGTGGCCAGGGCGGCGGCGATGTCGTCCATAGGCACGTTGTTGGCCGCGGAGTACTCGCGGACCATGGTCTTAAACACCTGGATGTCCGTGGCCTCGAGGGACTCGGTGATCGAGTCCATGAACTTGGCCTTACGCGACTCGTTGACCTCGTCGACGGTGGGCAGGTCCATCTCCTCGATCGTCGCGTTGGTCACGCGCTCGATGGAGCGCAGCATGCGGCGCTCGCGCGGGGTGACAAACAGGATCGCCTCGCCGGTACGGCCTGCGCGGCCGGTGCGGCCGATGCGGTGCACGTACGACTCGGTGTCGTTCGGGATGTCGTAGTTGAGCACGTGCGAGATGCGCTCGACGTCCAGGCCGCGGGCCGCGACGTCGGTGGCCACGAGGATGTCCAGGCGGCCGTCGCGCAGCTGGTCCACGGTGCGCTCGCGCTGCTGTTGGGCAATGTCGCCGTTGATGGCGGCTGCGGAGAACCCGCGTGCGCGCAGCTTTTCGGCAATCTCTTCCGTCTCGTTCTTCGTGCGCACGAAGACGATCATCGCCTCAAACTCCGTCACCTCGAGGATGCGGGTGATGGCGTCGAGCTTGTTGCGGTGCGCCGTGAACAGGTAGCGCTGCGTGATGTTGGTGTTGGTGCGGGTCTCCGACTTAACGGTGACTTCTTCCGGGTTGTTCAGGTAGTCGCGGGAGATGCGGCGAATCGCGTTCGGCATCGTCGCGGAGAACAACGCCACCTGCTTCGTCTCCGGTGTGTCCTCGAGGATGCGCTCCACGTCCTCCTGGAAGCCCATGTTGAGCATCTCGTCCGCCTCGTCGAGGACGAGGAACTCCAGGTTGGAGATGTCCAGCGAGCCCTTCTCCAAGTGGTCGATCACACGACCCGGCGTACCCACGATGACCTGGGCACCCCGGCGCAGGCCGGAAAGCTGGATGCCGTAGGCCTGGCCACCGTAGATGGGCAGGATGTGCACGCCGCCCAAGTGGTCGGCGAAGGACTGGAAGGAGTCCGACACCTGCAGCGCCAGCTCGCGCGTCGGTGCCAGCACGAGCGCCTGCGGGTAGCGCTTGTCCGGGTCGATCTGGGACAGCACCGGCAGTGCGAACGCCGCAGTCTTGCCCGTACCCGTCTGCGCTAGGCCGACCACGTCGCGGCCCTGCATCAGCAGCGGGATGGTCTGCGCCTGAATCGGCGAAGGCTGCTCGAAGCCCACGCGCTTGACGGCCTCGACCACGGCATCGGGCAGGTCCAGTTTCTCAAAGCCGTTCTCGGGCTCCGCTTTCTCAGCAGGCGCTTCCTGCTCCGAAGCGGGTTCGGGGGCCTTGTCGGCGGAGGGTTCGGCCGAAGGCTCGTCGCTAAGCTTCAGCACATCGTTGTTCTCTTCAATGGCCACGGCATCCGCGGCGCCGGTCTGGTCAGAAACTCCCGCATCCCTGGTGTCCTCTGCTACGGCCTCGACGATCTCGGCCGCGACATCCTGCGGGTTTTCCTGATTTTCCGACACATTCATATCCGGCTCGTTCTCGCCGCCGGTGGCGTTTTCGGAATTGCTCATCGCCTGTCAACCCTACGGCACAACCCCCGTGTTCTGCTATTTTCGCCCAGCTACCCGGGCCCGCGGTGGCCTCTCACAGCGATCCCCTAGTCTTTTTTCATGACTTCCCCACTCGCGCTGACGCTGCTCGGCTTGGCCATCATTGTGGTCACCGTCGGGCTGCTGTTGAAAGGTCAAACACACCCGATCGTCGCCATGACGCTCATCCCCATCGTCGGCGCGGTGCTCACCGGCGCTGGGGTTGCGGAGATTTCGGACTACTACCTCGACGGCCTGGACAGGGTCATGAACGTGGTGGTGATGTTCATCTTCGCCATCATCTACTTCGGCATCCTCTCAGACGTGGGGTTGTTTGAGCCCGTGATCACGGCACTGATTAGGGCTACCCGCGGTACCCCGCTGTTGATCACGCTGGGCACCGCCGCGATCGCGATCGTGGCGCACCTGGACGGCTCCGGGTCCACAACATTCCTGCTGACCATCCCCGCGCTGCTGCCGCTCTACGAGGCGATGAACATCTCGCGCTACGTACTGCTCACCATCGTTGCGCTTTCGGCCTCGGTGATGAACATGCTGCCGTGGGGCGGGCCGGTTGGCCGCGCCAGCTCCGTCATTGGCCCCTCCCCCAACGAGATCTGGACGCATCTGCTGCCTGTGCAGGGTATAGCGATTGTGCTGGTGTTCATCGTCGCGGCCATTTTCGGGCTGGTGGAAAGCCGTCGCTCCGGCGCCGGCCAGGCGGCGGGCACGGTGGACGTCAGCGCCATCGCCGAGGACTTCGCCCGCACCCAGCAGGAAGAGCGGTCGAATCTAAAGTTCACCCAGCGCACGGGCCGCCTGGGTGTCGTGGGTGAACGCGCTCATCACCGTCGCGTTGATCGGCGTGCTCGTCTCCGGGCTCGCCTCCCCCGCCCCCACATTCTTGGTGGGCACCGCGCTGCTGCTGGTGATCAATTTCGCGTCCCTTGAAGATCAGAGCGACGTGCTGCGCCGCCATGCCCCCACCGCGCTGTCCATGGCCGGCGTCATCCTCGCGGCGGCGATGTTCCTGGGCGTTCTGGACGGCACCGGCATGCTGGAGCAGATCGCGCTGTCTCTCATTGCGGTCCTGCCGGAGGCCGTCGGCCCGTACATCCACATCATCGTCGGTCTCCTCGGCGTGCCGCTGGACCTGGCCACGTCCACAGACGCCTACTACTTCTCCGTGCTGCCTATCGTGCAGCAGACCGCGGAGGCGTTCGGTGTTTCGGATATGGGCGCCGCGTCCGCCATGATCGTGGGCAACGTGATTGGCACCTTTGTCAGCCCGTTCTCCCCCGCGCTGTGGCTCGCACTCGGCCTCGCCCGCGGCGAGATGGGCAAGTACATCCGCCTGGCGTTCCCGGTGTGCTGGGCGTTCTCCATTGCCCTGGTGCTGGGCGCGTGGGCGTTCGGCATTTTTGCTTAACGACGATTAACCTTCGGAACACCTCGTTTCCGGATACAGTCAGCCCCATGAGGAAGCCCCATGCCGCTCTGGCCGCCACCCTGCTGGCCGCAACAACGGTAGCCGCCTGCGATTCGGACGATGTGATCGAGGTGACGTCCACGGTCACGGCGCCCGTCGCAGAGGAGGCTGCGGTCACCGAGAGCGCCACGGCGACCGGCACACCAACGCCGACCGGCCCGCTCGTGCGCGACGCGGAGGAGTTTCGCATCTTCCCGGACGCTGCCCACCCTGCCTACGCCGTGCAGGTCTCCCCGAACACCATGTGCACGTACTTCGACAAGGAGGCGGCGCAGGACGCGTACTTCGACTGCAACGTGGAGCTCACCGGCAATGTCCCGCCCTTGGATATCGACCACGGCATTGGCGGCAGCACGGATGTGTTCTTGTGGGACCCGGCAATCGGGTTCGCCGCGACCCACGATGTCGGCGGCGGCGAGGGCGTCCCGCCAGCTGTGAAACTCCACCCCGGTGAGCAGGTGACCATCGCGGAGTACACGTTTACCCAGTTTGCAAACGGCACGGCGCGCGTCGAGCGCGAAGGCCACTGGTTTGAGGTGGACCAGGCCGGGCAGTTCTCATCCGACCGTTTCTAACCGGCGATTTCGCTAATTCCCCCACGGCGCCGAGAGCACCGTGTATATTCATCGGCGTGATCATCAGCACCGCTATTACCGTCTCGGTCGCACCGGCCGAGCGTTTTGCGATGCTGACTACCCAGCCGGCCCGCCTGCATCATCATCTGTAGCGCGGTGCCGGCCGACTCCAGCCCCCTGCGCTAACAGCCTCCGCTGCTCATTGCGCTGGGGGCTTCGCGTTAGCGCAGGCACTAACAGGCTCATGTCGTTCGCGCCGCGCCCCCGGGCTCGTCCGCGAGGTGGCACACGGCCAGCGCCCGCGGCGACAAACCGGGAAGACACCGCCCCTGTAGGGCACAACGCCAACCCACTTAGCGCGCCGATTCGCGCATCGCTTCCCGAAGGAGCACAGTAAATGTCTGTTATGACTGCACCCTCAGAAACCTCATCGCAGCCCAAACCGAAACGCGCTGGTTTAAACGCCCGTCACATCCACTTCATCGCTCTCGGCTCGGCGATCGGCACCGGCCTGTTCTACGGTTCCGCCGGCGCGATCCAGGCCGCCGGCCCGTCCGTGCTGTTGGTCTACCTGCTGGGCGGCGCGGTGGTGTACTTCATGCTCCGCGCGCTGGGCGAAATGAGCGTGCGCAACCCGGTGCGCGGCTCCTTCGCCGTGTACTGCCGCAAGTACTTGGGCGGCTGGGGCGGCTACATCACCGGCTGGATGTTCGCCTTCGAGATGATGATTGTCTGCCTGGCGGACCTGACCGCCATTGGCATCTACATGAAGTTTTGGTTCCCAGACACAGCTGCGTGGGTGTGGATCGCCGTCACCTTGCTCATCATCGGCGCCGCCAATCTCGCCACCGTGCGCTGGTTCGGCGAGCTCGAGTTCGCGTTCACCATCATTAAAGTCACCGCCGTGGTGGCGATGATCATCGGCGGCGCGGCAATCCTGGTGTTCAACCTTGGGCAGCAGCCGGAGGTGGCGCAGATGAGCAACCTCTGGAACGACGGCGGCTTCTTCCCCAACGGCGTCCAGGGGATGATCGCGTCCTTCATCCTCGTGCTGTTCGCCTTCGGCGGCACCGAGATCATCGGCGTCGCGGGGTCGGAGGCAGACGATCCGGAGCGCTCCATCCCGAAGGCCGTCAACACCGTCCCGGCGCGCATCCTGCTGTTCTACGTGCTGGCGATTTCGATTATCTTGATCCTCAACCCGTGGCGCACCATCACCGGCGAGGAGTCCCCCTTCGTCCAGATCTTCAACACCCTCGGCGTGAACTGGGCGGCTGGCCTGCTCAACTTCGTGGTCATCACCGCCGCCCTGTCTGCCATCAACGCCGACCTGTTCGGCACCGGCCGCGTCCTTACCGGCCTGGCCAAGGAGAACTTGGCCCCGCGGCGCATGGCGAAGACCTACCGCGACGTCCCGGTCATGACCATCGCCACCCTGTTGGCAGTCCTGGTCATTGGTGTTGTCCTCAATGCCCGCTACCCCGACGTCTTCGAAACCATTGCCGCGCTGGCCACCTTCGCCACCGTGTTTGTCTGGCTGATGATCCTCCTGGCGCAGGTAGCCATGCGCAAACAGATGACGCCCGAGGAGCAGGCTGCCCTGAAGTTCGCTGTGCCCTTCTGGCCGTACGGGCAGTACTTCGCCATCGCGTTTATCCTCTGCACCTTCGGCATCATGGCCTGGCTGCCGGACTTCCGCCTCGCGCTCGGCATCGGCGTGGCCTTCACGGTGATCATGACCGTGCTGTACTTCGCCACCGGACGCCCCAAAGTTATCGAGCAGTCCCAGGACGAGTACGCGCTGAAGTAGCGCGCACCGCACCCTCAAGTTCCAAACGCCTCCCCCCGTGGGAGGCGCTTTACCGTTTTCACCTCACCCCACCGCGCACAATCCCCACCTGTCTGCCACACTTGCACACATGACCGTGACTCATGGCAACAAGATTGTCCTCATCGGCGCCGGCGCTGTCGGCACCGCTTACGCATACGCCCTTCTCAACCAGGGGCTGGCCGACCACCTGGCCATCATCGACCTCAACGAGGATCTTGTCTGGGCCCAGGTGGAGGACCTCAACCACGCGATCCCGTTCTCCGGCCAGCACATGAACGTCACGGTGGGCACGTACGAGGATTGCCGCGACGCCGCGCTCGTGGTCAACTGCGCAGGCGTGGCCCAGCGCGACGGTGAGACGCGCATCGACCTCATCGCCCGCAACGCCAAGATTTTCCAGTCCATCAACAAAGACGTCATGGCCAACGGCTTCAACGGCATCTACCTGGTTGCCACCAACCCTGTCGACGTGCTCACCTACATCACCCGGAAGCAAACCGGCCTGCCGGCAAACCAGGTCATCGGCTCCGGCACCGTCCTGGACACCGCCCGCTGGCGCCACAACCTGGGCCAGTTCTTCGACATCGCCCCGTCTGCCGTCCACACCCACATCATCGGCGAGCACGGCGACACCGAACTGCCCGTGCTCTCGACCGGATCCATCGGCGGCGTCCCCCTGCGCGCCATGCTGGAAGCTGAGGCCAAAACCAACCCGGACATCTACGCCCAGATCGACGAGATGTTCGTGCGCACCCGCGATGCTGCCTACGACATCATCAAGCGCAAGGGCAACACCGCCTTCGGCATTGGCAACGCGCTCGCCCGCATCACACGCGCGATCCTGCGCAACGAGGACGTGGTTCTGCCCGTCTCCGCCCTCCTCCAGGGCGAGTACGGGCTTAACGACCTCTACATCGGCACCCCCACCGTGCTCAACCGCACCGGCGTACGCAACGTGGTCGAGCTGCGCCTCGACGCCGACGAGCTGGAAAAGTTCCGCCACTCCGCCAAAACGCTGCGCGACGTCATCGACCGCGCCGAGTTTTAGGGGCCTTTGCTTATCGACGACAGCTTCGCCCGGCTGCCGTCTAGGATGTCACCATGGCCAGAAGCATCGATGTGGTTGGAGCAGCGATCCTTGACGGCGAACTTGTGCTTGCTGCACAGCGAGGGCCGGGCCGATCGATGAGCGGATTGTGGGAGTTTCCCGGCGGAAAGATTGAACCCGGCGAGACTCCGGAACAGGCGCTGAAGCGCGAGCTCTTCGAGGAACTCAGCGTTGAGGTTGAAGTGTTGGATCGTATCGTGACGAGCCGGCACGAAACCAACTCTGTAGTCATCAACCTCACCACGTACTACTGCACGATACGCTCCGGCACCCCGAAGCTTTCCGAACATCAAGAAATCCGCTGGGTTCCGAAGGCTGAGCTGCACCAACTTGAATGGGCACCAGCCGACATCGAGACTGTTGAGCGAGTGCAGCAGCAATAATGGATCCTTTGCTTTCCTCGCTGCAACGCGACCTTGAGTACGGCTTCATCGACGAAGCCGTTCTTGCCAACAAGAAAGAAAACCCGGAGCTCATCACCAACGGTGACTCAAACACCATGTACGAGGCGCTCAAGAACGAACTTGAGTTCGCTGATAGTTACGTCTTCTCCGTTGCATTCGTGACGGTCGGCGGTATCGGCGCGCTCAAACAGCAACTCGTTGAATTTCAAGGCAAGGGCACGATCATCACGTCCTCGTACCAGGACTTCAACGAGCCAGCTGCATTGCGCGAGCTACTAACTCTGGAAAACGTCGATGTCTACGTCATGTCTGAATACGCCCACCATGCTAAGGGCTACATCTTCAATCACGGCGATCATGTCACCGCGCTCGTCGGCAGCTCAAACCTCACGCGCTACGCCCTGATGGAAAACCACGAGTGGAACATCCGAGTTTCCTCGCACCGAAACGGCAACATTGCGTCACAGCTTCAAAGTGGGGTCGACAAGCACCTCGAGAAGGCAGTACCACTGACCGAGGAATGGATCAGCGAATACGAGCATAAGAGGGCCAAACGCACAATCGTTTTCACGGAAACTCAACCGATGGAGGTTTCTCCGGAAGACGAGAAGATTCTTCCAAACCTGATGCAGGTGGAGGCGCTTGAGCAGCTTCAGAGTGTGGTCGACTCCGGCGAAAAACGCGCATTGATCATCTCAGCAACCGGCACGGGAAAGACTATTTTGGCGGCGTTGGCTACGCGCCAGATGAAGCCTTCAAAAACGCTTTTCATTGTTCACCGTGAGCAGATTTTGAAAAAGGCAGCTCAAGAGTTTGCCAAGGTGTTGGAAGTCGACGACTCACAAATCGGTTTCTTCGTGGGGGCGCGGCGAGAGTTAGACAAAGATTTGGTGTTTGCAACGGTTCAGTCTCTTTCACGGAGAGAGAATCTGGCGTCAATCTCGCCGCTCCAGTTCGATCTGATCATCATCGACGAGGTTCACCGTTCCGGGGCCGAGTCGTACCAGTCGATCTTGAACCACTTTCGTCCCAACTTCACGCTAGGTTTGACCGCCACCCCGGAGCGAACGGATGGGTTTAACGTCTTCGAACTCTTTGGATATAACGTTCCCTACGAGATCCGTCTTGAAGGCGCTCTCGAAAACCGGATGCTCGTCCCCTTCGACTACTACGGCATCGCCGACTACGAATCGGCGCAGGGATCAATCGGAGACAAGTCAAAGCTCAAAGATCTGGTTGCGGAAAGTCGCGTCGAGCACATCATTGATGCACTGCAGAAATACTCGTTCGCAGAAGGTACGAAAGGCCTCGTGTTCTGCAGTAGTAACGAAGAATCCCGCATCCTTGCGGAAGCGCTCTCCTCACGCACCGTTCACGGCCGTCCGCTGAGAACGAGGAGTCTCTCTGGAGCGGACACGATTGAGCAGCGAGAGTCGGTCGTTTCGAAGCTGGAAAATGGCGAGCTCGATTACATCTTCACGGTGGACATTTTCAACGAGGGAATCGACATCCCCTCGGTGAATGTGATCGTCCTGCTCCGAAGCACTGAATCCTCAATTATTTTCACGCAGCAACTTGGACGGGGGTTGCGAAAGTCCGCCGACAAGCACTCGCTGCGCGTCATCGATTTTATTGGTAACTAGGCTGTGCGGACTTCCTGTGAACCATCGGTCGTCGGGATCGGAGTTCGAGGATGAGTTATCCGCCGGAGGTACGGCAGCGTGCCGTTGAGCTTTCGGGGCAGGGGCTTGCTGCTTCGCAGGTTCGTGCGCAGTTGATTCGGGAGGAATGTAGGTCTGTTCCTTCTACCGCTTCAATTTCGGGATGGGCACGCAACGCCCGTCATGGCAGCGGGGTCGATAAAGGTTGGCGTTCTGCCGAGTTGATTGCTGAGGTCGTCCGGGCGAATGTGACAACGTCGGCATCCACCCGCGAGATTGGATGGCGTTTTCGGGTCGCTGCGAGTTCCGTGGCGGCGTGGACGCACAAGTTCGCTCCGGATGCGGGTTCGCGGCGTGGGATGACACCGCAGAAGATAGAACAGGCGACACTGGCGCGTGTGAAAGAACACCACGAAGCCCAAAAACGCAAGCGCAAGAAGGCCGAAACACAACGTCAATCACAACGCGCCCCGCGCGGTGAGAGTGCACATTCACGCAACCATGAGCAGCCAACAGCTCCGTTTGATGAGGCAGCGTTGCCGGATGACGTTGAGACCCTCAAAGACCTGTTGCGTCAAGAGCGGTTTATGCGTCTGGCGGATAAAGCGCTGTTTGAGGCGGTGATGGAATCTGAGGGAAAAGCGCAAACCCGGAGACGCTCGATAGCGTGGTCGTCGCTACGGCTGTCAGACGACTCCGGGACGTCGGATACCAAGTAACGCGTTGCTGCGCCTACTACGGATTGAAATACAACACCTACAAGTCGGCATGCAGGCGGTTAAAACACCCTCTAGTCGACCGAAAAGGCCAGGCCAAGGCAATGGTTACCGCCGCCTGTGAGGGCAACCGCATGGTCTACGGCTACCGCCGCGTGAGTGAAGTGTGCAAAGCGAACGGTCTGTCGCTGGGGGAAAAATCGATTCGTACGATCATGCGCGAAGAACACCTGCAGCCGAAGATGAAACGCACGAAGCGCTACAGCTCGTACAAGGGCGAAACTGCGCATCGCCCAGCAAATCGATGTCTGGTTGGAGACATCGACACTGTCACCAAAAATGGCACCCACGTTTCGCAAAGATATCGTTCGCAGGCGGATCGTCGCAGGCAGGCGGGCAGGAAGGATCTGGTACACGATTTCTATGCCGATGCGCCAAACCAAAGACTCGGCACCGACATCACCGAGTTTCAATGCGCTGACGGCAAAGTCTTTTTTAGCCCGCTGATCGACTTCCACGACAACATGCCCATCGCGTATACCTGCGCAACGCGACCAGCGGCGTTGCTGACCAACACGATGCTTGAAGCTGGGCTCGAGCAAATACAACCAGGCCAACGCCCCGAACTGCACACCGACCGTGGCTGGCACTACCGCCACATCGATTGGGTTGACCGACTGACTGATATCAGTCACGACAAGCAACAATGCACACATTGCACAGACGAGAACCCGTGCGATAACGCCTGGTTGATGGTGCCGTCCCTATCCCGGCTCGGCAACAGCGGCGACAACGCCCGAGTAGAAGGGTTCTTCGGCACCATCAAGCGCGAACTTCACGCCAGTGGAATTCGCCCCGAAAAGCACACAACCGAGGAGTTTATGAAGTATCTTGACGATTATCTGGACTGGTTCGTCTTTGACAGACTCACCACCGGACCAGACGGGCAATACACAACCCTGGCTAAACAACGAAACATAGCCAAAACCACCTAGCCAACAACACAACGGCCACCAGTGTGGTTCACAGGAAGTCCGCAGACCCACTACGCGAACAACTACCTCATTGCTATTGCTCTCACCGGAAACAAGACTGGCCGCAAGCCGAAGATCCTCGACGACGTCAACGACCCCCGCCCAAAAGCCGGGTCTTCCACGGTGAGCTTCGACAAGGTCTCCGCAGCCCGAGTAATCGAGTCCCTGCAGAGGGCCCGTATCACCGGAGTTAAAGCGAAGCGCGAAGCCATCGCCGAGTTGAAGTACCGGCTCGGCCGGATTCCGAGGCTCGTCGATTTCCTTTACCACGAGTCCATGGATCCGTCTGTGCTGTGCGCAACCGATCAACACACCCGAAACTACTGGTCGATTTTGTACAAATTGAAGGAAGTTGACTCAGCGCCCTCCCGCGAAGAAGACGGCTTTCTCTCCCTCATCGCCGCGGAGCTTCTCAACGGAAAACGACCGCAGGAGCTTTTGCTTCTCTCCGAACTTGTGCGCCGCGGACCTCAAGGGACGCTTTCCGCACACGACTTCAAGACCGCAATTGAGCAGTACTCACCGGAGCTTGATTCCTCGGCTAACCTCATGCAGTCGGTAGAGCTCGTTTTGAACTTGGACTGGTTCACGAAGGCTGCTGCCCAACGTTATGGGGGTAATCCACTCGCTGTCCGCACAAGCAGCGGTTTTCAGCTCGGTCAGCGGTTCGCAGAGTTGTACTTCTCCTACGACGAGCAACACCCGAATCCGGAAGTCAGTTTCCGCTCCCACATTGATGACCTCATCGAAACTGGCCTCCTTGTAAACCGTCGCCAGTACCGTCAGAGCGACATGTTCGTCCGGGGAAAAACGTACACCCGAAAAGACGCAGCAAGGCTCCTCAACTGGCATCACAACAGGGAGTCCACGATCTACGGGTACGCGGTGGATTCAAACACCAACACTTGCCCGATCTTCCTCACCTACCACAAGGACGCCGACGTCCTGGCGAGCCACCGATACGACGACACGTTCATTGACCAATCCACAATGCAATGGTTCTCCAAGAACAATCGGACGCTGAAGAGCAACGAACTCCAGCCAATTTTGGATGGGTCCGCCGACCTCCACCTCTTTGTGAAGCGTGAAGACGCAGACGGCTTGGAGTTTTACTACCTCGGTCAGGCTGAGGTTACTCACGCGAAGGAGCGGCACATGACGGGAAACAATGATGAGTTGCTCGACGTGGTGGCCATGAATCTGGCATTACCCGAGCCTGTTCCCGCCCCGCTGTACAAGGCGCTCACAACCAACAAGCGCTCGAGCATTCAGGATCTGGATTATGCCGAGAAGGGCGCTGCGCTTCATCGCGCTCCAGGCCACATGATTTCACGCGATGATAGCAGCGACCCTCAGTTGCCGATGTAGCTCGCTATTCAGGTGAGCTCCGACTCAGTCACACCCACGTACTCCCCCACTTCCGCCGCGAACGTTTCATCGTGGCAGGTGAAGATCACTGCCTGGCCGCGGCGGAGACCTTCGGCGATCAGCGCGTGCGCCCGGTCGCGGGAGGGGGCGTCGAGGCCGACGTCGGGTTCGTCGAGGAGGACGAGCGGGCGTTTCTGAGCAAACACTTGGGCGAGCTGAGCCAGGCGCAGGTGCGCGGCCGGAAGGTCCAGTGGGTGGGTGTCCGGGTCGAGGCCGAGCGCGGCAACGGCGTCCGGGTCGCCGACGAACTCCCCCACCGTGGATTCGGCGAGCTGGTCGGCGGCACGCTGTAGTGCGAGTGAGACCTCGAGGCCGTGTGTCTGCTCGAGGCCGGGGTTGCCGTCGAGCCCGGCCATCGCGCGCAGCAAGGTGGTCTTGCCTGCGCCGTTGTCGCCGCGCAGCCACACTGCCCCGCCCGGTCGCACAGTCAGGTGGATGGGGCCAGCGGCGAAAGCGGGTTGTCCGTGCGCTCGAAATTGCCACCACTTCCGGGGCTCGCCGCCGCGGGTAGCGGAGATTTCCCCGAGGTCAATCGGATCACCGGTGGGCTCCAAACGAGCGGGGAGGCTGCGCGCGTGCTTGGCAGGGGGCGTGGGAGACAGGATGCCGTCGATAAGCCAGAGCACTTCCAAGTCGAGGCGGGGGCGGTTATTCAAGAGCACGATGCGCGACGGGAGAGCCTCCAGGAGTCGGATCATGGAGCGTGCGGAGGTGGGGTCGAGGCCGGCGAAGGGGTCGTCGAGAAGCAGGATGTCCGGCTCGAGGACGGCGACGGCCGCGATGGCGAGGCGGCGTGTTTGGCCGCCAGAGAGGTGTGCGGGGTGGCGCTCGGCGAGATCGGTCAGGCCCGCGGCGCTGAGGACGCGCTCGCAGCGGCGCCGCATTTCGGGGATGGGAGTGCCGCGCTGTTCGAGGCCGAGGGCGACCTCCTCGACGACGGTGTCGCGCAGGTAGGACACGTGCGCGGTGGCGTCCTGCTGGACCACGGCCGCGCCCGGCCACTCGCGGTGGGCTTGGGTGGCGAGGGTGGTCAGGCCCGCGCCGGAGTTGCCGACGACCTGGACGGTGCGGTGCTGCCCGAGGGCATGCGTGAGTGGCGTTAGATCCATGCGACTACTACCACGCAGGCCAGCGGGATCAGGATGCGCTCGACTCGTTGCGCTGTGCTGTCGTGGACGGGGCGCAGGACGGTGCGGCGCCCGGTGAGGTCGTACCCCGCGGTCTCCAGTGCCTGGCCTCGGGCGCCAGCTTGGGTGAGCAGCTCGGTGAGCACGGGCATGACGAGGTTGGGCACGACGGTTTTCAGCGTGATGCGGCGCTGTTTCAGGCGGTTGGCGTCGCGGACAGCGCGGATGCGTTGCGCGCCCTGGGGTCCAAGCTGCAGCGTAGTGCCCGCGATGTAGCCGAGGCGGTTGCCGCCGGGCGCAGCTTGGAGGGCCTTGGCCAAGTCGGGCGTGCGTATCCACGCCACGGCGGCAAGTAGGCAGGCGATCAGCGCGGTGAAGCGGGCGGTGAGGTGGGCGGCATCCGCGAGCCCGTCGGACGTCAGCAGCGGGGCGATACGGCGCTCCCCGTAGGGCGCGTGGATGAGCAGCATCGATAGCGCGACGGGTGCGGTGAGCACTGCGGTGGCTGCCACGAGGGAGGGGTTGCGCGTGCGCCAGGTGCCGGCGGCGAGCGCGACCGCGATGACGGCGAGCGAGGCCGCCGGGGAGTTGAGCCCCAACACGAGAATCCAGCCGGACGCCCCGATGACCAGCGCGGTCAGCGGGTTGAGTCGTGGCTGGGTGGTCAACACGGCCTACGCGTGCTGCGGGGCGAATGCGGCGACGGTGCGCTTCGGCAACGCCTTGACGGTGGCGTAGGCGACGAGCATGACGATGACCTTGTCCACCGGGTCGGAGATGAACGCCTGGGTGGTCACGGACGCGATGAGCGAACCTCCCATCTCACGGAACAGGCTGACCAGCGCACCGGTGCCCACGCCGGCAGTGCCGCCGTAGACGTAGGCCGCGACCGGGGCCGCCACCATACCGCCGACGATGCCCAGGACGATGCCGAAGCCGATCACCGTACCAATGTTGCGGAAGGCGTTGAAGCGGTGGATGAACACGCCGGCGAGCCAACCGACGAGCGCCGCGCCCGCCGCAAACGGGAGCGCCGCCGGGTTGAGCAGGCCCCACACCACGTTGTTCAACGCGCCGGTGGCCATGCCGGCGACCGGGCCGGCGAGCGCCGCGACGAGCACCGTGCCCACGGAGTCCAGGTACAGCGGCAGACCGATGGAGCCGACGATCTCGCCGACCACCGAGTTGATGATGATGGCGATGGGGATCAAGCCCAGCGTGCGCGCGGGCAGCACCGGGATGACGGCGGCAAGCAGGAGGACGGTGCCGAGGCCGTAGCCAGCCAGCAACGCGATGCCGGCGCCGGAGCCGGTGACCTGGTCCCAGTCCGACGGACGGACGAGCACGAAGTACAGCCAGGTGGCGGCGATAATGGCGGCGCCGACGATGACCAGTGCGCGGCGAGCGGGGGTCCACTCGGCCTTGTGCTGGACCGGGACGGTTGTGTGCGACATGAAAACTCCGAGTGGTGTGCGGGGAGATACGGCAAGGTCAGCCCGTCTCGCCTATGTCACCTCGGCGGGGCTACCGGTTCGGGAGTGTAGCAGGGCGTACGCGGGGCGCCGGTTAGTCGTCGGCGCGCTGGTGGCGCAGCTCGGCGATCTCGGCGTCGCCGGCCGCGACCTTGGCGTGGACCCCGCAGGCCCAGGCGAAACGCTCCCACGCGGCGTCGATGTCGGCGTCGGTGACCAGGCGCACGTTGGGCTCGCGCTCCCAGATGCCGCGCAGGTCCGCCACCGACGTGCCGCGCATGAGCTCGGAGTCCGCCTCCACGTCAACGGTGGTCTCCTCGACGGCGGCATCCACCAGCCCCAGAGTGATGAGCACGGTGAGCAGGTCGTGGATCTGGGCCTGGTAGCCCTCCCCCACCTCCTCATGGAATTCGAAGTAGAAGCGGGTGATCGCCTCCAGGTGCTCGGCGAGCGGCGAGCCGCCAAGCTTCTCGACGAGCTCCGCCAGCGCCATCGGCGTCAGCAGCATCCGCTCCGTCACGCCGAGCGAGCACAGGGTGACCGGGGTGGGCGTCATGGCAAAGACGTCGGCGGCGGCGTGCGGGTCCACCCAGAAGTTCCACTCCGCGCTCGGGGTGGTGTTACCCGGGTAGTTCACCGCCCCGCCCATCACGGTGATGTGCCTGAGCTTGGCAAAGTGCTCTGGGTGGGCGTGTGCGAAGGCGGCCAGGTTGGTCAATGGGCCGGTGACAATCAGGTGGAGGTCGTCGGTGCCGCGCTCGATGGAGTCGATCCACAGCGTGTCCCAGTCGTGCTCCACATGGCGCGCGGGCGCGTTGGCGTGTCCGAGGCCGGTGTCGCCGTGGGTTTCCGGCGTGGTGGTCAGCTCCACCTCGAGCGGCGCGGGCAGGCCGGCGGCGAGCGGAATGATGGGCAGGCCGCACAGCCCGAGGATCCAGCCCGCGTTCTGGGCACACTGGTCAGCGGGGACGTTGCCGGAGGTCGTCGTTACGCAGTCAAGCTCGATGAGGCCCGCGTGGGCCGCGGCGGTGAGGAAGATGATGGCGTAGGTGTCGTCGATGCCGGGATCGCAGTCCAGGATTACTCTCATTGCTTCGTTTCCTTTCCGGCGACGAGCCAGACGATAAGCGCGGCGGCGCACACCGCGCCACAGACGCCGAACGCGGCGCGAAAGCCAGCGGCTTCGGCGACGGCGCCGACGAGGACCGGCGCGAGGATTTGGCCGGCGTCCTGCGTCATTTGGTACGTGGACAGCACTGTACCGCCGGAGCGGTCGTTGCCGATGATGTCTGCAAGCGTGGCTTGGGTGGCGGGGCTCATCAGGCCCGCGCCGATGCCCGCGGCGGCGGAGAGGAACACCAGGGGCCAAAAGCTTGTTGCCGCACCGAGCAACGCGGTGAACAGACCCGCAGTAGCCAGGCCAGCGGCAACGAGCGGACGGCGACCGAGGTTGTCGGCAAGGCGGCCGGAGATCTGCAGGGTGACCGCCATGCCGAACGCGAACGCGGTGAGCGCGAACCCGGAAGCCGCTCCCCCGCGCTCGAACACGGACGCCGCGAACAGCGGCAGGATTGCGACGCGGGCGCCCATGTTGACAAAGCCGTTGGTGAACCCGGCTACCAGCAGCGCCTTGTACGTCGGGGTGCGCCACGCCTGGCGCAGGCGCATCTTCGGCTTTGCCGCAGGCAGCGGGTGGGAGCCCGGTTTCGGCGCGGTGAGTGCGCCGACCGCAATTGCGGCACCCGCCACGGCCACGCCGTAGATCATGAATGGCGCACGGAAGCCCAAGAACGACAGCGCTGCGCCGATGACAGGGCCGACGACGTTGCCCACCAAAAATGCGGAGGCGTACAGGGCGCTGGCGCGACCGCGAATGCTCGGGTGCGTGACCCGAACGATGAGCGCTTGCGCCGACAGCGTGAACATGGTGGAGCCGAAGCCGGCGATGAACCGGAGCGCGACAATTTGCCAGTAGGCCTGGGCGAAGGCGACGAAAAACGTCGACGCCGCGACGATGAGTAGGCCCGTTAAGTAGATCGGGCGGGAGCCAAGCTTATCGACGAGCACGCCAGCGCCCGGCGCCCCCAGCAGCCTCGCGAGCGCGAACACGGAGATGACCGCACCGGCCGCCGCCATGGAGACACCGAAACTGCCCGCGAATTGCGGGAGCACCGGGGCGATAAGGCCGTAACCGAGTGCGATGATGAATGCGGCGCCGACGAGCACCCAGATCGTGTGCGGGATCTTCGGTTGTATCTGCTGCGTCGTTGCGTTTGGTGTGTCGGCGTTCATCGCTGGCAAGGGTACATCCACGGACGGGGATGTCCGGGTTTGGGAATGTGGCAAATATTTGCCACATCCGAAAACCACGTCAGGCACAGCCGTTCATTCGTTCATACGTTCGAACGTTTTCGAACTGATGTCGCAATGGCGCTGTACCTTGACCGCCATGAAGTTCACCACAACAAACCCGCTACGCAGCGTCAAACGAAATGACACGACCCTTCTCCCGGCTCACACGCCAGAGGCCCTCTCGGAGGAGATTCGAACGCGTCACCCGGAGACAATCCAGTCCGCAAAGGCCGTCATGCACCACCCGCGCTCCCTGTCCCGCCCCACTGCCGCATGGCGCCCGCCGGTGCTCACCCTGCCCAGGGTGGCGAACGGGCCGCAGCTCACGCTGGCGGTGACCCGGCGGCGAGTCGGCCCGCGGGCACGGGCGCGGATTCAGGGCTACGGGGGCGATCATGTGCCCGCCTACCTGCTTGAGGTGCGGATTGCGGACGCTACCGGGGCGCATGTCGACCCCGTGCTCGCCGAGTCGTGGGTCCGTGCGCTGATCCCGGACGACGCCGCGCACGCAGTCCACGAGCTCACCGGGGGCCGCGCGGCGAACTACGTGTGGTTGGTGGACGGCACCTTCGCGCCCATCGCATCCCCGTCGTCGATGTTCGAGGGGCTGAGCGCGGCGTAGCCCGCCCCGGGGCTACGCGCGGGCGGCGTCGCTGCTGTCGTCTTCGTCGACGCCCGGGATGTCGTCCGCGGACTCAGCAGCACCGGGAGCGCCGGAGCCGTTTGCGATGTCGTCGGCGAGATCGTCGCCCTCAGTTTCGTCGAGGTCGTCCGCCTCAGCTTCGTCGTCGTCCTGACCGAAGATGTCGTACACCTCCGGCTCGTCGAAGTCGTCGTCGACGGGCAGCAGCTGGGCCTCCCAGTCCTCGGCTTGGTCGGCGGCGAGCGAGAGCACGTCGAAAAGCCGGTCGAAGTCGGTGAAGCTGCCTAGCTCAAGGCGCTCGGCGTCGGCGAGCGCCTCATCGTGGATGACCTCGAAGAGACGCGCGCGGTCCTCGTCGGTGAGTTCGGCGTCGCCGTCGGATTCCCAGAGCTCGCTTTCCGCGTCGTCGAGGACGTCGTCGTAATCGTCCGGGAGGGCGACGAAGGTGACCTTGGCGTTCGGTGCCCCGTCGACAGTGTCGATGGTCACCTGCAGCTCCGCGTTCTCGCCGACCTCGGCGCGGACCTGCTGCGGGTTGAGGTGGTCCTGGAAAAACTCCAGGTCGCCGATACGTTCGTCGGTGCCCTCGAGCAGGTCTCGCAGCACTGTGATCACCTGGTCGGTGGCCATGTGCTCCGCCACGGCAGCGACGGCGTCTTCCACGGAGAACACCACCGCCACCAATACAGCCTCGAAGTCCTCGTCGTCCTCGTCCACGTCCGCCGCGGCGATGTAGACGTTGGCGGCGGGTAGGTGCTGGTCAATCTCCACGAACTGGATCTCCAGCTCCGCGGTCAGGGGCACGAACATGGTGTCCCCGCCCACGCGGGACTCGATGCCGTCGCGGTCCAGCGCCGCAGCAATGTCCTCGAAAAAGCTCATGTCGGTGGTTCCTTCCACGTCGCACCATCAGGCGTTGTGCGCCAGTTGGCCCACAACGCGCCCAAGCCTAGCTGTGAAACCGCGCGCATGCGTGTGAATTCAGGCGTCGCCCCACGCCGGGTGCGCGGCCCCGAGTAAGGAGGCTGCGGAGTTCATGAGGTCTTGTCTATGCAGGCCCCACTCGCGCATGTCAAAGCGTTCCCAAGCCCGTCGCTGCGGCGCCTTCGGGTCCCACTCCACACGCATCCCGTCGTCGAACACGGCTGTTGCCCGCCCCGGCATCTCGTCGGAGCGGAAGCCGTACACGGGCCACTCCTCGCCCGGCGCGCCCGTGTGGAAGAACTTGCCCCAGTGGTACTGCATGACGCGGCTAACGGCCGCGAAACGCTCCGATGCATTGGACACGTCCCACTTCGAGGCCTTGGTGGAGTTTGGCTCGCCAAACACCGCGCCCAGGTCCGCGGTGTGCATCGCCCCGAGGCCGAGCCAGCGCATGGCCGCGGAGGCGTAGTCGAAGCGGTACATCCAGGTGCGGGCTTTTCTCCTGTGCGCGGTGGCCAGGATTACCGTCGGGGCCCAAAAGACGGCGTCGGCGATGAGGTCGGCGTACGCGGCGCGCTCACCCGCGTAGCCGTAGGCGCGCAATACCGCTTGGGCGTTGTCGGGATCGAACGCCTCGAGGGCCCGGCGCGCGGCACGCTGCCGGGATTTCGTGGTTTGGTAGATGGCTTTGGCAAAGCTGGCTTCGTCCGAGTTCGTGCCCACGATCAGCGGCACTGCGGCCTGTTCACCGGCCTCGAAGGTGTCGATGGGGTGGTCGGTGAGCGTCTCACCGTCGACTGTGGGCATGAAGCTGGTGTTCAACTGCACCAGTTCCTTGGTGTTGCGCAGCATGGATTGGCCCGCGCGCACGAGGTCCTCGGCGTTGGTTGTGCGCAGGTCCGCCAGCGTGGTGGTTCGCGGCAGGCCCATCCGGGTGACCAGCTCGCGCACCCACATCGCCGCCTGCAGGCGCGAATGCACGCTGGCTGGCGGCGGCGACTGGGCCACTGCGCCGTGGAACAACCCCCGCGCGCCGGGGGCACACATCAGGTGCACGACCGCCGCCCCGCCGGCGGATTCCCCCATGATGGTGACGCGGTCCGGGTTGCCGCCGAAGGCCGCGATGTTCTCGCGCACCCACTCGAGAGCCAGGATTTGGTCTAGCAGCGCCGGTGTGGCCACGCAGTCGTGGCCGAGCGAGCGGAAATCCAGGTAGCCCAGCACGCCGAGACGGAAGTTCACCGAGACGTAGACCACCTGTGTGGCGTCTGCAAGCATGTGCCCCTGCAGCACCTTCTCGTGGCTCGCACCGGTGACAAACGTTCCGCCGTGGAAGTAGACCACCACCGGCAGTTCCTCGTCGGTGTCGGGGCGCACGATATCCAACGTGAGGCAGTCCTCGGTCCCAATGACCATGTCGCGCCAGCCGAATGTGCCCTGCATGGCGGGCGGGGCGAAGCGGGAGGCGTCGTAAAGCCCCTGCCACCGCTGCGCCGGTTGCGGGGCCCGAAAACGCCCGGTGCCCGCGGTGGTTGCGCCGAACGGCACGCCGCGCCAGGTGCGCATACCCGAGCGCTCGTCCACCACACCGCGGACGGTGCCCGCGGTGGTGTCGGCGACGGGATGTTCGGTGGCGCTCATGCGCCCCAGCGTAGACGGATGAGCGCCGGGCCCAACTATGCTGAACCGGCGTAAAAGACACCTGCGAAACCTGTGACTGAAAGAGGCGGCCATGTTTGGCACAAAGAAGAAGGCCCAGGACCTGGCGGTCCGCGACGAGATCGAGCAAGCGCTGCGGGAAGACCCGTCGCAGCTGGAAAAAGACGCCGGCCCACTTGGGCGGGCGTTTATCGGCGCGGTGGATAAGGCGGTGCAGCTGCAGACATCGACGATTCGCACCTACGTGAACTGGCTGCGCCGCCAGCACCCGGACGCATCACCGGCGCAGATCCAGGAGATGATGGACAAGCACCTGAAAAACACCGTCACTGGCACCGGTGCTGGCGTCGGTGCGGCCGCTGCGGTGCCGGGCATCGGCCTGGTCACCGGCACTGCGGCCGTGGCTGGCGAGTCCGTGGTGTTTTTGGATCTCGCCGCGTTTTACGCTGTGGCCTCGGCCTACCTGCGCGGGGAGGATATCTCCGACCCGGAGCGCCGCCGCGCGCTGGTGCTGTCGCTGCTGATGGGCGCGAAGGGCTTGGCAATCGTGGACGCCATGCTGGGCGACGACGCCGGGACAATCCCCGGCAAATCCACCCTGGCGAAATTCTCCGGGCCGACCCTATCCAACACGAACAACGTGCTGCAGCGCGTGGCCATGCGCTCGCTAAAGAAGAGCTCGCGCCGCGCCTGGCTGGGCAAGCTCCTGCCGCTGGGCCTCGGCGCGATTGCCGGCACCGCCGCCAACCGCAAGCTCGCGGACGGCGTGATTGCCAACGTTCAGTCAGGCCTGGGCGCTGCGCCGACCGCATTCGCTACCCCGCTGCCCGAGCGCGACGACGAGGAAACCGGCGCGGGGCTCAGTATGAATCCGAAGGAGTTCGCGTCCTGGATCCTGGGCGTGTTCAACGACCGGGACAAGGCAAACAAGGGCAGCGGTGACAATTAACCGCCTGCTCACCCGGACCCTGCGCGCCAACCGCGCACCTGCGGCTGCGGCGTTTACCGCGGCTGCGCTCGCGGCGGTGTTTCAGGTGGCGGTGCCGGCGCTGACCGGCCGCGCGGTGGACATCGCCACCGGCAACGCCGAAGGGTCCGTGACCCGCATCGCCTGGCTGATGGTTGCGGTGGCTGCCGCCACCTATGCCTTCAGTTTCATCCGCCGCGTCACCGCGGGCCGGTTGGCAACGAGCTCCCAGCACTGGCTACGCACGGAGATTCTGCGCACCCTGCACCGCCTGGACGGACCCGGCCAAGACGACATCGTCACCGGCCAAATCGTCTCCCGGTCCATCTCGGACTTGAACCAGTACAACATGGTGCTGTCCAACCTGCCCATGCTGCTCACGCGCGTGGTGCAGCTCGCCGTCACCCTGGCTGTGATGCTGCGCATGGACGTACCACTGACCCTGATGTCGCTCGCGCTGCTGCCGCTGATCCTCTGGGAGGCCAACCGCTCGCGCAAGACGCTGTACGCCGCCACGTGGGTCAACCAGCACGCCACCGCGGAGCTGGCGGAGCACGTGGAGCAGACGGTCTCCGGCGTGCGCGTGGTCAAAGCGTTCGGCCAGGAGCAGCGGGAAATCGACCGTCTGGACCAGCTTGGCCGCCACCTCTACGCGGTGAAGATGCGCGCCGCGAAGCTCACCGCGCGTTTCCAGCCGGTGCTCTCGCAGCTGCCCAAGGTGGCGCTGGTGGTCACCATCGTCGCCGGTGGCACGCTGGCTATCCGGGGGCAGATCACAATCGGCCAATTCGTCGCGTTCACGGCGTACCTGACCTCGATGACGTCCACCATGTCCATGCTGACCAACCAGTACGTGCGGCTGCAGATGGGCATGAGCTCGTTCGACCGCCTCGACGATGTGCTGCAGCTCGCACCCGACACCGCCGCCGCGTCCGCTCCCGCCGACTCTCGCGCCCACGCCGGCCTGCGCTTCAACGACGTCCACTTCGCCACAGGCGGCAATGACGTCCTCAACGGCTTCAGCCTCACCGTCCGCCCGGGCGAAACGGTCGCGCTCGTCGGCCCGCCCGGCGCGGGCAAGACCATGGCCGTCCAGCTCGCCGGCGGCTTCTACAAGCCGGACGCCGGGAGCGTGACGCTTCTCGACGGCAGCTCCGCCCTTCGCGAGCACGTCCTGTGCGTCTTCGACGACGCGTTTTTGTTCTCCTCCTCGGTGCGCGACAACATCGCCATGGGCTCTCCCCTCCCGCCCGAGGAGCTCGACCGCGCTGTGCGCGAGGCCGCGCGCCTGGCGTGCGCGGACGAGTTCATCCAGCGCCTGCCGGACGGCTACGACACCAAAGTGGGCGAACGCGGCCTCACCCTGTCTGGCGGCCAGCGCCAGCGCATCTCCCTTGCCCGCGCGCTCATGGCGAAGCCGGACGTGCTTGTGCTGGACGACGCGACAAGCGCCATCGACGCCGTCACCGAGGCGACCATCCTGGCCAACCTGCGCGAGGCACTCGCAGACATCGCGGTGCTCACCGTGGCGCACCGGCAATCCACCGTGGATCACGCGGATACGGTGGCGGTGGTGCGGGGCGGAGCCGTCGTCAAGCTCGGCCCGCGCGACGAGGTCACCGCGAGCGCGCAGTACCGCGCCACGATGTCCGCCGATGCCCCCGCAGCGCTTCCGCAGGCCCCCACGCAGGCGGATCTGTGGCCCGAGGTCACCGCGGCGGAGCAGGAGCGGGTGATCGTGCCCACCTCGGGCCGGGCGTCCACAGTCAACGCCACGCCCGCGCTGCTCGCGCGTGTGGACGCGCTTCCCGCCGCCACCGAGCAGCCGGGGCTCACCGAGGAACGGCTGGACCAGCTGCGCACCCCGTCGAGCGCGTTCCACGTGCGCGACCTCTTCCGCGCGGTGCGCTGGCTCATTGCCGGCACGGTCGCGCTGCTGGTGGTCGGGGTACTGGCGGACCTCGCCTTCCCCACCCTCGTGCGCGCGGCGGTGGACCGCGGCATCGCCGGCGCCGACCAGGCCAGCCTGATCCGCACCGGGCTGATCGCGCTCGCTGTGGTGGTGATCGCGTGGGCGTCCTCGGCCGCGATGACCGTGCTGTCCTCGCGCTCCGGCGAGCGCCTCCTCTACGGCCTGCGCCTGCGCTCCTACGCGCACCTGCAACAGCTGGGCCTGAGCTTTTTCGAGTCGCGCCTGTCCGGCACGATCATGACGCGCATGACCACGGACATCGACACGTTGTCCAGCTTCCTGCAGACCGGTCTAGCCCAGGCGATCGTCGCGGTCGGCTCGCTCGCCGGCGTCACCGTCATGCTGGTGGCCACCGACGGCGAACTCGCCCTGGTCGCCTTCGCCGCCGTGCCGGTCATTGTGGCGGCCACGTGGGTGTTTCGGCGCTACTCCAAGCGTTACTACGCCGAGTCGCGCGCGCAGATCTCCGCGGTCAACGGCGAGTTCGCCGAGCTCATCGGCGGCATCCGCGTCACCCAGACCCACCTCGCGCAAGACCACTTTGAAGCCCGCTTCGCTGGCCTGAGCGACACCTACCGCCGTCTGCGCATGCGCTCCGTGCGCCTGGTCGGCCTCTACTTCCCCGGCATGCAGTTCGTCTCGCAAGTCATGACCGCGGTGATCATCGGCGTAGGCGCCTCCCGCGTCGCGGACGGCACCCTGTCCGTCGGCGTGCTCGTCGCGTTCACCATGTACTTGAGCCAGCTCTACGGCCCCATCCAGCAGCTCGGCCAAATCTTCGACTCCTGGCAGCAGGCCACCGTGAGCTTCGACCGCATCCGCGAGCTGCTCGACGAGCGCACCACCGTTCCCGACACCGGCCGGCGCGAAGGCGCCAGCGAGGCCGCGGCCGGGGAGCTTTCGCTTCTCGACGTCACCTTCGGCTACACCCCCGACAACCCCGTCGTCGCCGGGATGGATTTGCGCCTCGAGCCGGGCACCACCGTCGCCTTGGTGGGCCCGACGGGCGCGGGCAAGTCGACCGTCGTCAAGCTGCTCGCTCGCTTCTACGACCCGGTGAGCGGCGTGGTGCGGGCCTCGGGCACCGACATCGCCGAGTTTCCGCTGGCCGAATGGCGCCGCGCACTCGCCCAGGTGCCGCAGGAGTCGTACCTCTTCCCCGGCACCGTCGCCGAGAACATCGCCTACGGCGCGCCGGGCGCGACCGACGAGCACGTGCAGGCAGCGGTGGAGCGCATCGGCGCGCTCGGCGTCATCGGCACCATCCCCGGCGGGTTCAACGCGCGCGTGGGCGAACGCGGCCGGGGCTTAAGCTCCGGGCAGCGCCAGATCATCGCGCTGGCGCGCGCGGAGATGTTGCAGCCGAGCGTGCTGCTGCTGGACGAGGCCACAGCCACCCTGGATCCGGCTACCGAGCGCGCCGTGCTCGACGCCTCCGACCGGGCGATGGTTGGCCGCACATCTGTGGTCGTCGCGCACCGCCTAGCGACGGCCGCGCGAGCTGACCGCATACTCGTTGTAGATGATGGACGTATCATCGAGGACGGCTGCCACGAGTCCTTGATCTCCGCAGGCGGAAGGTATGCCCATATGTGGTCTGCCAACCGATAACGGGGGTGAAACGCAGGGACCCCGTGGAGTGGGACAATACAAGTTAGCGCGCTACCAGCGCCGACGATTACAGTCAAAGAGACGTTCCGCGAAATCAATGGAGAAGGAAGGCGAGAACCTGCCGTGAGCAGCGAAAACACGTTCGGCCAGAACAGCTGGCTGGTTGACGAGATGTTCCAGCAGTACAAGGACGACCCGAACTCGGTGGATGCCGAATGGCGTGAGCTGTTTGAGAGCAAGGGCGCACCGAAGACTGCGAAGGGCACGTCGACCGTCACACCTTCCGCAGAAGGCGCTAGCGCCCCGAAGACCGACCCGAAGGTCGCGCGCACCACCGGCGCACCGAGCCAGGACGGGCGCGAGACCAAGGTGGACGAGGCAGCGGCCAAGGTGGCCGCGAAGCCGAAGCGCTCCACTGCCCCGGCGACAACCTCCCCGCTGGACAAGATCGCCCAGGTCGACGCCGAGCCGGGCGAGTTCCAGCTCAAGGGCGCGTTTAAGGCCATCGCCAAGAACATGAACGAGTCGCTCGAGGTGCCGACCGCGACCACCGTGCGCGACATGCCGGTCAAGCTCATGTTCGAAAACCGCGCGCTGATCAACGACCACCTCAAGCGCACCCGCGGCGGCAAGGTGTCGTTCACCCATATCCTCGGCTACGCGATTGTCCAGGCCGCCAAGCTGCACCCGGACATGAACAAGAACTACAAGGAGGACGGCAACAAGTCCTTCGCCGTGCAGCCGGAGCACATCAACCTCGGCCTGGCCATCGACCTGCCGGGCAAGAACGGCTCCCGCTCCCTGGTCGTCGCTGCGATCAAGGAGTGCGAGACCAAGTCCTTCTCCGCGTTCGTCGACGCGTACGAGGACATCGTGGTGCGCGCCCGCGACGGCAAGCTCACCATGGACGACTTCTCCGGTGTGACCATCCAGCTGACCAACCCGGGTGGCATCGGTACCCGCCACTCCATCCCGCGCCTGACCAAGGGCCAGGGCACCATCATCGGTGTGGGCGCGATGGACTACCCGGCGGAGTTCGCCGGCGCCTCCGAGGACCGCCTCGCCGAGCTGGGTGTGGGCAAGCTGGTCACGCTGACCTCCACCTACGACCACCGCGTGATCCAGGGCGCGGAGTCCGGCGAGTTCCTACGCGACATCTCGCAGCTGCTCATCGACGACAAGTTCTGGGACGAGATCTTCCGCTCCCTAGAGATCCCCTACGCCCCGATGCGCTGGGCGCAGGACGAGCCGAACACCGGCATCAACAAGGACACCCGCGTCATGCAGCTCATCGAGGCGTACCGCTCGCGCGGCCACCTCATCGCGGACACCAACCCGCTGCACTGGCACCAGCCGGGCCTGCCCAAGCCGGACTCCCGCGACCTGCTCATGGAAACCCACGGTCTGACCCTGTGGGACCTGGACCGCGTCTTCCACGTCGGCGGTTTCGGTGGCAAGGAACAGATGACGCTGCGGGAGGTCATGTCGCGCCTGCGTGCCGCCTACACCCTGAAGGTCGGCACCGAGTACTCCCACATCATGGACCGCGACGAGCGCGAATGGCTGCGCGACCGCGTCGAGGCCGGCATGCCGAAGCCGACCGGCCCGGAGCAGAAGTACATCCTGCAGAAGCTCAACGCCGCCGAGGCCTTCGAGAACTTCCTGCAGACGAAGTACCTGGGCCAGAAGCGCTTCTCCCTGGAGGGCGCCGAGACCCTGATCCCGCTGATGGACGCCATCATCGACACCGCTGCGGGCCAGGGCCTGGAAGAGGTCGTCATCGGCATGCCGCACCGCGGCCGCCTGAACGTGCTGTTCAACATCGTCGGCAAGCCGGTTGCCACCATCTTCAACGAGTTCGAGGGCAACATGCGCGCGGCCCAGCAGGGCGGCTCCGGCGACGTGAAGTACCACCTCGGTTTCGAGGGCGAGCACATCCAGATGTTCGGCGACGGCGAGATCAAGGTGTCGCTGGCCGCCAACCCGTCCCACCTCGAGGCCGTTGACCCGGTGCTGGTGGGTATGGCCCGCGCGAAGGCGGACAAGATCAAGGAGGAAAACGGCCGCGAGGACCACCCGGTTGTGCCGCTCATGCTGCACGGCGACGCCTCCTTCGCCGGCCTGGGCGTGGTCCAGGAGACCCTGAACCTGTCCCGCCTGCCGGGCTACACCGTCGGCGGCACCATCCACATCGTGGTGAACAACCAGATCGGCTTCACCACCACCCCGGATTCCGGCCGCTCCTCCTTCTACGCCACCGACCTGGCCAAGGGCTTCGACTGCCCGGTCTTCCACGTCAACGGCGACGACCCGGAGGCCGCCGCATGGGTTGCCCAGCTGGCTGCGGAGTACCGCCGCGAGTTTGGCAAGGACGTCTTCATCGACCTCATCTGCTACCGCCTGCGCGGCCACAACGAGGCCGACGACCCGACGGTGACCCAGCCGGTGATGTACGACCGCATCGAGTCCCACCCGTCCGTGCGCACCCGCTACACGCAGGATCTCATCGGCCGCGGCGACATCACCGAGGACGACGCGAAGAAGGCCGCGCAGGACTTCCACGACCAGCTGGATTCCGTCTTCTCCGACGTGAAGGCGGAAAAGGGCAAGCCGAGCGAGCAGACCGGCATCACGGATTCCCAGAAGCTCACCCGCGGCCTGGACACCTCCATCTCGGAGGAGCAGTTCAAGCGCCTCGCCGACGCGTACGCGAACCTGCCGGACGACTTCACGCCGAACAAGCGCCTGAAGTCCGTGCTGAAGAAGCGCGGCGGCTCCTTCACCGACGGCGACATCGACTGGGGCTGGGGCGAGCTGCTCGCCTTCGGTTCCCTCGCAGAGCAGGGCAAGTTCGTCCGCGTCGCCGGCGAGGACTCCCAGCGCGGCACCTTCACCCAGCGCCACGCGGTGCTGTACAACCCGGACAACGCCGAGGCGTACAACCCGCTGGATTACAACGCGCAGGAGGCCGGCAACGGCGGCCAGTTCCAGGTGTACAACTCCGCGCTGACCGAGTTCGCGGGCATGGGCTTCGAGTACGGCTACACCCTGGGCAACAAGGACGCCGTGGTGGCCTGGGAGGCGCAGTTCGGCGACTTCGCCAACGGCGCCCAGACCATCATCGACGAGTACCTCTCCTCCTCGGAGACAAAGTGGGGCGAGCTGTCCTCCCTCATCGCGCTGCTGCCGCACGGCTACGAGGGCCAGGGCCCAGACCACTCCTCCGCCCGCATCGAGCGCTACCTGCAGCTCGTGGCGGAGGGCTCCATGACCATCGCCCAGCCGTCCACCCCGGCGAACCACTTCCACCTGCTGCGCCGCCAGGCGCTCGGTGAAATGAAGCGTCCGCTGATCGTGTTCACCCCGAAGTCCATGCTGCGCAACAAGGCAGCCGTCTCGCAGCCGGCGGACTTCATCGAGGTGGAGAAGTTCCAGTCCGTCATCGACGACCCGAACTTCGTCGAGCGCGGCAACAAGGTCATCGGCGACACCGACAAGGTGCAAACGATCCTGCTGTGCTCCGGCAAGATCTACTGGGACCTGGCGAAGAAGAAGGAAGATGACGGCCGCGACGACGTCGCCATCGTCCGCGTGGAGATGCTCCACCCGATCCCCTTCAACCGCCTCTCCGACGCGTTCAAGAACTACCCGAACGCGAAGCAGATCCGCTGGGTCCAGGACGAGCCGGCCAACCAGGGCGCGTGGCCGTTCTACAACGAGCACCTGCGCCGCCTGATCCCGGACATGCCGGAGATGGTCCGCGTGTCCCGCCGCGCCCAGTCCACCACCGCCACCGGTGTGGCGAAGGTGCACCAGCAGGAGGAAAAGCAGCTCCTCGAGGACGCGTTTGCAAAGTAGCTTGACGACGGCCTAACGGCCCCACCCGCCAAGCACCAAGGGCCCCGGGAAATCCCGGGGCCCTTCCTCGTGTGTAGACGCTACCGCGCGCCGGATTGGTCGGCGGAGTCGCCGGCCGCAGCACCGCTGTCGTCCGGGTCGGCGACCTCGTCGGCGTAGACGTCGATGTGGGCGTACTCCATCATCCACTCGGCCAGCGCGTCCTCCACGCTGGAACCGTCCTCGACCGCGTCGACCATCTCCTCGATCCTGTCGGTGGCCATGACGCGGGTGATGAAGTTCAGGCGGTTGATTTCCCCCCGGTCGAACATGCCCGCGGTGAACAACGGGATCACGTTCTGCGGCAGGTCCCCGGCGTTACTGCAGCCCTCGGCTGGCGACGGGTCGACGGTGCGCACCGACGCCGGCAGGGCCGCCACGGCAGCGTCGTACACGGTCTCCGACATTCCTTCGGCGCCGGCTTCGGCCTCCTCGGCCAACTTGTGTGCGGCCGCGGTGTTCGTCTCCTCCACAAGCCGGCCTGTGCACGCCACCACGAAGTCCACCGGTTCCTCCTTCAGCACGCTTAAGGTGTCGCTGGTGGCGAAGTCGGCGGGGGTCACGCTGGCGGGCCGGCCGAGCTGCTGCAGGATGTGGCGGTAGATCTCGCCCAGCACCACCTGCTCCGGGTCGTCGGCGTCGATGCCGATGGCCACCGGGTCCTTGCCGGTGTGCTGCAACCCCGCGGCCGAGCACCCGCCGAGTGCAAATGTGGAGGCCGCCACCGCGACAAGCGCGCGGCGGGTGTTACGCATCGGGGTTGGCGGGCGAAGCGTCGTCGTGAGGCAGCTGCCCCGCGATGAGGTCGCGCGCACGCGGTGCCTCGTCCGGCTCGCAAAGCACGTCGTAGCGTCCCGCCACGATCGCCGTCGCTGAGGAGAAGTCGCGCTTGCCGCCGGTCAGGGCGTATGCGACGGCGGCAAAGACCACACCGAAGATCGCGCCCATAATGAGCGTGGTGGTGAATGTGACCCAGCCGCTGCCGGGCTCGGTGAACAAGGACAGGATCAGGCCCAAAAACAGGCCCATCCAGAGGCCGGAGAGGGCGCCGGTGCCCAGCACCTTGCCCCACGTCAGGCGGCCGGTGATCTTCTCCACCTGCATGAGGTCCACGCCCACGATGGACAGCTTCTCCACCGGGAACTGCGTGTCGGACAGGGAATCCACCGCCTGCTGCGCCTCCGCGTACGTTTTGAAGCTGCCGACAGGCCAGCCGGTGGGCACTTCGCGTGCCGCGCCGCGGGCGGGGTTATTCATGGGTGTTGTCATGCTCACCAGTGTATCGGTATTGCGTCGCGGCACCGTTATACTTCTCGGCGAGATGGCTACTGAACACACGATTACAGAAGCGGACGTCCTCGCCGCCCTCGCGCGCGTGGAGGACCCCGAGATCGGCAAGCCGATCACCGAGCTGGACATGGTCGAATCCGTGCGTATCACCGGCGCGGACGTGGCCGTGGGCATCTACCTCACCATCGCGGGCTGCCCGATGCGCGACACCATCGAGGGCAACGCGCGCGCCGTACTGGAAGAGCTCGACGGGGTGGGCGAGGTCAGCGTCGCCCTGCACACGATGAGCGACGAGCAGCGCCGGGCGCTGGCGTTGAAGCTGCGCGGGGAGCAGACCGGGCCGGTGATCCCGTTCGCCGACCCGGACACGCGCACCCGCATCTACGCTGTGGCCTCGGGCAAGGGCGGAGTGGGCAAGTCGTCGATGACCGTCAACCTCGCCACCGCACTGGCTGCGCAGGGCCTGACCGTCGGCATCGTCGACGCAGACATCTACGGCCACTCCGTGCCCGGGCTCATGGGTTCGGACGACAAGGGCCCGACCGTGGTGGATGAGATGATCATGCCGCCGATCGCGCACGGCGTGCGCCACATCTCCGTGGGCCAGTTTGTGGAGGGCAACGCGCCAATCGTGTGGCGTGGTCCCATGCTCACCCGCGCCATCCAGCAATTCTTGGCGGACGTGTACTGGGGCGACCTGGACGTGCTGTTCATGGACCTGCCGCCCGGCACCGGCGACGTGGCCATCACGGTGGCGCAGCTCGTGCCCAATGCCGAGCTTCTGATCGTGACCACCCCGCAGGCCGCGGCCGCCGAGGTGGCCGAGCGCGCCGGCACCATCGCGCAGCAGACGGACCAGAAGATCGCGGGCGTGATCGAGAACATGTCCGGCATGACCATGCCCGACGGCACTGTCATGAACATCTTCGGCGAGGGCGGCGGCGAGCAGGTGGCCGAGCGTCTGACGCAGCTGACGGATTCCGACGTGGCGCTGCTCGGCTCCATCCCACTCGACCCGACGCTGCGCGAGCACGGCGACACCGGCACCCCCGTGGTCATCTCCGAACCGGACTCCCCCGCCGCGAAGGCCATCCGCGCGGTGGCCGACCAGCTGAAGGTCCGCCGCGAGTCCCTCGCCGGCAAGAGCCTGAACCCGCGGGTTAAGTAATGTCCTCCCAGGAGAAGCCCTTGCTTTGCGACGGCCGCTCCGCCTGATCCCGCCGCGGCTGCTTCCGCGCCCCCGGCGCCGGTCGCGGCCCCGACTTCGTGGGCTCCGGAGCGGTCTGCATCGGGCCGGGCTGTGCTGGGCCGTCCACGGCTTCGTCTTCAAACAGCACCTTGGCCATGGCGCGACGCGGCCCCATCGCCGCGTACTGGGTGACCGTGTCCAGCGGTTTCTTGATCTCGTCGAAGCCTTCCAACTCGCCGTTGAGTTCCGCTTTCGCGTTGTTGATCGCCTTCTTCGCGGCGTAGATGGCCGCGCGCACGTCCTCGACGACCGACGGCAGGCGTTCCGGCCCGATCACGATGAGCCCGATGATCAGGATGAAGAAGATTTCGCCCCAGCCGATGTTGGAAAACACCTACGTCACCCTACTCTCCGCGCCGCTTGAGGGCCCCCAAGGATGACTGCACCGATGAATGCAGCGCAGAGCCCAAGCGGCTGAGCTTCCCGCGCGGCGCGCTGACACGGTCGCCGCTAGCGTCGCTCCCGCCCGTCGCGCCGCTGCCGGGCTCATCCGCACACAAACCAGCCAAGCGCTCCACCAGCGAGGCCGGGGCGTGCACGTCGGAGTCATCCACCACGCGCAGCCGGTTGGCGGCCTTGCGTTGGCAGTCCACCTCCGCGCGGCACTCGTCGCACGCCTCCAGGTGCTTCGCGGCGCGATGGAAGGCCGAGTCCGACAGCTCGCCATCAACGAAGGCGGCGACCGCTTCGGGGTTGAGGTGGTCGGTGGATTTGAATTCGCGTTTGGCCATGCGGATCACGTCGCTTGTCTAGCGGGTGCGGATGAGTTCCTTCGCGTGGGCGTCGTTGAGCGCCTGCGCCTCAAGGGACTCGCGCAGCTGCGCGCGGCCGCGGTGGATGCGCGAGCGCACGGTGCCCATCTTCACCCCGAGGGTCTCGCCGATCTCCTCGTACGTCATCCCCACCACGTCGCAGAGCACGACGGCGACGCGGAAATCCGGCGCGAGGCCGTCCAGCGCGCGCTGCAGCGCCGGGTCCAGGTTGGCCACGTTGTAGGCCTCCTCCGGTGTCATGTCGGTGCCGGGGACGCGCTCGTAGTCCTCCGGCAGCGCCTCCATGCGGATCTTGGCGCGACGGCGCACCATGTCTAGAAACAGGTTGGTGGTGATGCGGTGCAGCCAGCCCTCGAAGGTGCCCGGCTGGTAGTGCTTCAAGCTGCGGAACACGCGCATGAAGGTCTCCTGCGTCAGGTCCTCCGCGTCGTGCTGGTTGCCGGAAAGACGGTACGCGAGGCGGTAGACGCTATCGGCGTGCTCCTGCACCAGCTCCGACCACGTGGGCATGGCCCCCTCGCCAGCGTCGAACGCGGCCGTGCCGGACAGTGGGGATTCCTCGACGCTCATGCGGACCATTGTCGCAGACCGTGCTGCCACGCACCAGCTCCTCTCCTGTGAACTTCCTGGCTGCGCTCGCCCCGCTATGATTGCCGGTGTGAGTGAGACCGCATTTACCCAACTGAGCACCTACATCGCCGCCCGCCGGGACCACGTCTCGGAGACGGTGGGCGACGCGCTGCGCCAGGCGCGCGAAGAGGCCGAGGAAAACGGCGTGGCCACCCCCAGCCCCGTGGTGGGCGACCTGCTCACCGTGCTGGCGGCCGGCAGCGAGGCATCCCAGGGCGCCGTCGCCGTCACCCCCGCCGCGGGCGTCGCCGGCCTGCACATCCTCGCGGGCCTGCGCGAAAAGGCCACGTTAACCTGCATCGAGCCGGAAGCGGCGTTGCAGGCGGGCGCAAAGGGCGCCTTCCGTGCCGCGGGCTTCGCGCCGTCGCGGGTGCGCTTCCTCACCTCCCGTCCGCTCGACGTCATGGGGCGCCTCGCCACCGGCGCCTACCAGCTCATCTACGCCGACGTCGCCGCCGTGCAGCTACGCCCGCTCATCGACGCGGCGTGGCCCCTGCTCGCCCCAGGCGGCACGCTCGTCCTCGCCGGATCCCTGCTCGACGGCACCGTCGCCGACGCCACGCGTCGCGACCGTGCAACGGAGGCGGCGAGGGAGGCGGACGCTTTCGTCGATACGCTTGCGCTCGACGGCGCCGCCATTGCGCGCCTGCCTCTCGACGGCGGGCTGACGCTCGTGACCAAGCGGCGCTAAATCACCTCGCCCTTACCCACGCAGACGACGCCGTTCGGAGAGACGGTGAAGCGCTCGCGGTCGCGTTCGAGGTCCACGCCGATGATTTCGCCGTCGGAGACGTAGACGTTTTTATCCAGGATGCAGTGGCGCACCACCGCTCCCCGGCCCACGCGCACGCCCGGCATCAGCACCGAACCTTCTACGGTCGCGCCTTCCTCTACGCGCACGTCGGTCGACAGCACCGAATTGCGCACGGTCGCGCCCGAGATGATGGAGCCGGACGCGACGATGGACTCCTGTGCAATGCCGCCCATGACGAACTTCGCCGGCGGCAGGTTGCCGTCCTCGGTGGCGTGGATGGGCCACGCCTTGTTGTACAGGTTGAACACGGGGTGAGAAGAGATCAGGTCCATGTGGGCCTCGTAGAACGAGTCGATGGTGCCGACGTCGCGCCAATAGCCGTGGTCGCGCTCGGTGGCCCCGGGGATCTCGTTGCGCGAGAAGTCGTAGACGTTTGCCTCGCCCTGCGCCACGAAGTACGGGATGATGTCGCCGCCCATGTCGTGGCTGGAGTCCTCGTTTTGCTCGTCTTCTAGCAGCGCCTGGATGAGCGCCTCGGTGGAGAAGCAGTAGTTGCCCATCGACGCGTAGGTCACCTCCGGGTCGTCCGGGGTGCCCGGCGGGTCGGCGGGCTTTTCCAGGAACTCGGTGATCGTGCCGTCGTCGTCCGCCTGAATGCAGCCGAACGCGTGCGCCTCCGAGCGCGGCACCCGGATGCCGGCCACGGTGGCGGACTTGCCGGACGTAATGTGGTCCTCCACCATCTGCGAGGGGTCCATGCGGTACACGTGGTCCGCACCTAGGACAAGGACGTAATCTGGGGCGTCGTCGTAGATGAGGTTCAGCGACTGCACAATCGCGTCCGCCGAACCCGAATACCACCGCTTGCCGCGGCGCTGCTGGGCCGGCACGGAGGCGATGTACTGCTGCGTGGGCCCGGAGACGTTCCACGCGGTGGCCACGTGGCGGTCCAGGGAGTGGGACTTGTACTGCGTCAGCACCGCAATGCGCATGTAGCCTGCGTTGACGAGGTTGGACAGGACAAAATCGATCAGACGGTAGTTGCCGCCAAAGGGCACGGCGGGTTTGGCGCGGTCGGCGGTGAGGGGGAACAGGCGCTTGCCCTCCCCGCCGGCCAAGACGATGGCGAGAACTCGTGGCTGGCTCTTCATACGCGCAAGGCTAATGAGAATTTTGGGCCCGTGCAGGGAATCGCGCACGTGCGTAGGCTCGGCGGGCATGAAAGTCGGAATGTTCACCCGCGAATACCCGCCGGAGGTCTACGGCGGCGCTGGCGTGCACGTCACGGAGCTGACGCGTTTCATGCGTGACATCGTGGACGTGGACGTGCACTGCATGGGCGCCCCGCGCGACGAAAAGGACGTCTACGTTCACGGCGTCGACCCCGCACTCGAGGACGCCAACGGCGCCATCAAGACGTTGTCCACCGGGCTGCGCATGGCCGACGCCGCCGGCGGGCTCGACGTGGTGCATTCCCACACCTGGTACGCGGGCCTGGGCGGCCACCTCGCCGCGGCGCTACATGAGATCCCCCACGTGGTCACCGCGCACTCGCTGGAGCCGGACCGCCCGTGGAAACGCGAGCAGCTCGGCGGTGGCTACAACGTCTCGTCCTGGTCGGAGAAGAACGCCTTCGAGTACGCCGATGCGGTCATCGCCGTATCTGCCGGCATGAAGCAGGCGGTGCTCGAGGCGTACCCGCGTATCAACGACGCGAAGGTGCACACCGTCTTAAACGGCATCGACCCGCAGAAGTGGTTCCCGGATACCGGCACGATCGCCGAGGAGCTGGGCGTCGACCCCGACAAGCCCGTGGTCGCATTCGTGGGGCGCATCACCCGCCAGAAGGGCGTGCCGCACCTGCTCAAAGCTGCCCAGCGCTTCGACGACGACATCCAGCTCATTCTGTGCGCAGGGGCGCCGGACACCAAGGAGATCGCGGCGGAGACCGAAGGGCTCGTCGATACGCTGAAATCGCAGCGGGACGGCATCTTCTGGGTGCAGGAGATGATGCCGCCGGAGAAGGTGCGCGAGGTCTACTCGCTCGCCGACGTCTTTGTGTGCCCGTCTATCTACGAACCACTGGGCATTGTCAACCTCGAAGCGATGGCCTGCGGCACCGCCGTGGTGGCCTCGCGCGTGGGCGGCATCCCAGAGGTCGTCATCGACGGCGAGACCGGCATACTGGTGGACTACAGCGCCGATGACGCCGCCGGCTTCGAGCAGAGCTTGGCCGATGCCGTCAACGCCGTCGCGGGCGACGCCCAGCGCGCCGCCGCCATGGGCGCCGCCGGCCTCGCGCGGGCCAAGACCGAATTCTCCTGGGCAACCATTGCGCAAGACACCGTGAATATCTACAAGGGGCTGATGAGATGACCGTTTACCGTCCGGAACTACACGCGACCGCCGAGCGCGGCATCCTCGAAGGCCCCGCTGGCATCTACCGCACCGGCGGGCCGGACGACCGCGTCTGGCACATGTTCTACCAGTACCGCCCTACACCGGACGCACCGAGCCGCTGGGGCCACGAGATCAGCGAGGACGACTCCTTCAACTGGCTCGAGTGCGACGACGTGATCGCGCCCGTCGGCGGCGAAACCGCCGTGCGCGCGGGCAGCGTCGCGCCCGCGGGCGAGGGCGTGGACTTGTACTTCACCTCCGCGACCGCGGCCGGCAACACTATTCAGATCGCGCACGTGGCGCACGTCGATGAGCTGTGTGTGGAGACGGACGAGACGGAGGACGCGCAGGTCTCGAAGGCCGTCACCCGCCTCGGCGCCGTGGTGGAGGACGCCGCTGGCGCCAGCAATTTCCGCTCCCCCTGCGTCGTGCCGAACTGGGGCGCCGGCGCGGACCGTGAACACGCGCACGAGGGCTGGCTCATGCTGGCCGTCTCCGGGCCCGAAACGGCGCCCAAGCCGGTCGTGCTCACCTCCGATG
Source organism: Corynebacterium ureicelerivorans (assembly GCF_000747315.1). Lineage (NCBI taxonomy): Bacteria > Bacillati > Actinomycetota > Actinomycetes > Mycobacteriales > Corynebacteriaceae > Corynebacterium > Corynebacterium ureicelerivorans. Next base: position 899,574 of record NZ_CP009215.1, on the reverse strand, counting down.
ACGGGCGCGACTGGAAGTTCGAAGGCGCGCTCGAATTCGACGGCGACACCGGCATCGACCTCGACGCCTCCCTGGTCGCGCCGCGCATCGTGCGCCTGCGCGACGAAGTGGACGGCGAGATCCGCGATGTGCTGTTCATCACGCTCGAACGCGACGGCAAAGACACAGCCGTCTACGCCGTCGGCGAGCTGCGCGGCCACCGGTTCCGCGTGGACACGCCATTTACCCTCCTGGACCACGGCCACGATTTCACACGCCCGCGCAACACCACCTACAACCTGGCGGAGACGGCGAAGCTCTACGAGCGCGCCTACCTCTACGGGTTCATGACAAACACGGACCGCAACGGCGACCCGACCCGCGAGCCGAACTGGGACGCGGAAGGCTGGGCCAACGCGCTGACCCTCCCGCGTCGAGTCACGCTGCAGGGCGGGCGCCTGTACCAGGTACCCGCCGTGGGCTTGCCGGACGCGGTGGACAGCACCGACCGCGCCCGCATGTGGGCCGGCCTGTGCGAGATCGCGCCGGGCTCCTCCGTCACGGTGGAGGTCCTCGACGGCAACGGCGAGCCGGGTGTGGTGATCACGCACGCCGGCGACCAGCTCACCCTGGACCGCCTCGACGGCTCCCCCGCCACCGCCACGTTGAACGACGAGGACGAGGACAACATCACCGTCATCGTCGACGGCTCGACCGTCGAAGTCTACGCGGGCGGCGGCAGCGTCGTCATGTCCTCGCGCGTGTGGCTGGACGGCAACTGCTCCGGCATCCGCACCCGCGCGCACGACGGCGCGGCCATCTACAACGAGTGGCGCCGCGGCTACATGGGCTAGCCGCCTCTCGTTGTTGTGTTAGGCCTTGCGCATGCGGACGAGCTGCGCGCGGGCGGTGACCTCCATCTGCTCCGGCAGTTCCGCCAGGCGCGCCTGCAGCACCTCCGGGTCTAAGTGGCGCGCGGACGGGCTCATGCCCACCTGTGCGGCGATGGCATCGCGGCCGAGTTGCATGGGAAATTCGATGAGTTCCGGGTCCGCTGCAGGTGCGAGGTGGCCCGCGGACTGGGCAACGAGCCGCTCGATCTTGCCGTCCTCGACGCCGAGGATACCCAGGGGTTCGCGCAACTCGTCGAGGTGGCCTTGGTCCGCGACGAGCATGACTGCCTCCCCACCGTCCACCAACACGCGCGCGAATTCCACCGGGTTGCGCGGTGCGAACACCACTGCCAGCGCGTGGACGGAACCGGTGCGGATGGGCAGCTGCTCCCACACGTCCGCCACCACGGCGCCCACGCGCGGGTGGGATTTAGCAAGGTGCTTGGCGGCCGGGACGGACACGTCGAGACCCACGCCGCGCGCGCCCTCGATCAGGTCGAGCGTGTGCGCCAAGTAGTAGCCGGTGCCCGCGCCGGCCTCCATGACAACCGGGTCGGCGTCGCCGGCGGCGCGCTCCACAACGTCAGCGACCGCGTCGGAGACGGCCTCCACAAACGGTGCGAAATGGCCGTTGGACAGGAACGTCTCGCGGGAGTTGACCATCTCCAGCGAATCGCCCTCGTGGCCGATGCCCTTGCCGGCCGCGAGGGTGACGTAGCCCTGCTTTGCCACATCATAAGAATGCCCCGATTCGGAGACGAGACGGGCAAATCCGTCCGCGCCCCGAAGCGGGGTGAGGTCTGCCGGGTCGGCCAGCACGTCCACAATGTCGTTGAGCATGTGGCGATACTACCGCGTTAGGCTTCTGCGGCCTCCGTGAGCAGACGGCCGAGCTCGCCGGCCTCTTCCTTGGTCAGCTCCACCACGAGGCGGCCGCCGCCGTCGGACGGGATGCGCATCACGATCTTGCGGGATTCCTCCACGGCTTCCATCGGGCCACTGCCGGTACGCGGCTTCATTGCTGCCATTCGCTTACGCTCCTTTTACTTCGTGATGACGGACTGCGGACGATCCTACCTGAGCATCCCGCCTATCGACGGGCCCAAGGCGCCCACCCGCCAACTGCTCCAGCAGCGCGTCCACCTGATCCATGCGGTATCCGCGGTGCACCACTTCGAGCTGGATGTCACCGAAGTTGCCCTCTTCCACGGCGCGCCGGTTGGCCTCTTGTACCTCCGCGGTGGGCGGCATGGGTGGCAACGCTTCCCCACGGCCGAAGATAGAGGCGAACACGCGTACACCAACGATGCTGAGCGCCACGAGGATGAGGATGAGCACGATCCAGGAGAACATGGCGGTCAGTTTAACCGTCGACCCAGGCAGGGCGCTCGCGAACCTCGGCGTCGCCCACCCCGGCGCGCGCGAGGATGGTGCGCGCCACCACGTCCGCCATCGGGCCCAGTTGCGCGAGCGGCCGGTTCCGGTGCTCGCGAGGGCTCAGTTCGGCCTGGGCGATGGCGGCGGGGGTGTGCGCGGACGCGACGTCGATAAGCAGTCCCGCCTCTACCCCGTAGCCCGCGACAAACGGCATTCGTAGTGCGGTGGAGCGGCGGATGGCGTATTCGCCCGCGAGGGGTTGGCGGATGTGCGCGAGCTCGGGGAACAAGGCCCGCAGCAGCGGTTTCGCGGTGAGCTCGGTGACGCGGCCGCCGGCGTGGGCGCGCTCGTAGGCGGCTTTGACCAGGTGGACGGTGCCATCGCGAAACGGTGCCGCGAGCGCGTCGACCCACCACGGCTCGAGCGATGTCACATCCGCGTCGATGAACACGACGACGTCGCCGCTGGCCGCCTTCACGCCGCGCCACAGCGCTTCGCCCTTGCCGTCCCACGGTTCTCGCGGGTCCACCTCGCGCCACGGCACCACCCGCGCACCGGCTGCGGCGGCGCGCTCGGCGGTGGCGTCGGTGGAGTCCGGGTCGACGACAAGCACCTCGTCGGCGCACGACAGCAGACATGCCTCGACGACCCTGGCCACGGTGTCCTGCTCGTTGAGCGCCGGGATCACCACGCTGACACTCACGCGAGCCCCCGGACGGTGTACAGCGGCGCCATGTCGCCTGCGATCGCGGCCGTCATGCGGATCACGTCCAGGGTGGCCTCCACCTCGTGGACGCGGAAGGCGGCCACTCCGTGCGCCGCGGCCCAGGCGGTGGCCGCGAGGGTGCCGGGGACACGCTCGGCGACGTCCGAGCCGCCGATGCCGCGGTTGACGGTCTCGCCCACGAAGTCCTTGTTGGACAGCGCCATCAGCACCGGCCAGCCGGTGGCCACCAGCTCGTCCACACGGCGCAGCAGCTCCAGGCCGTGGTAGGTGTTCTTGCCAAAGTCGTGGGTCGGGTCGATGAAAATTTTCTCCTCTGGCACGCCCAGGTGCACAGCCCGCTCAGCCAGCGCGGTGGTCTCTGCGATGACGTCGGCCACCACGTCGTCGTAATGCACCCGATGCGGGCGGGTGCGCGGTGTCACTCCGCCGGTGTGCGAACAGACGTAGCCCACGCCGTGCGCGCCGGCCACCTCCACGAGTTCCGGGTCGAAGCCGGCCCACGTGTCGTTGACCAAGTCGGCGCCCGCGTTGATCGCCGCCTCGGCCACCGGCGCCCGCCAGGTGTCCACGCTGATGGTCACGCCCGGGTGGCGTTGGCGGGCCAGCTCGATCGTGGGCACGACGCGTTCGATCTCGGCGGCGACGGACACGTCGTCGCCAGGTCCCGCCTTCACACCACCGATGTCGATGATGGTGGCGCCAGCGGCCACGGCGGCGTCGATGCGCTCGAGCGCCTTCTCCGCAGCGAACGTGGCGCCCTTGTCGTAGAACGAGTCAGGCGTGCGGTTGACAATCGCCATGACCTGAGCCAGCGGCCTACTCATTGTTGAGGCGCTGGTCCGTCATCTCGCTGTGGGCGTCCACGATGTGGGCCACGGCCTCCTCTACGGAGTCCGTGACCAGGTACAGCTTCTCGTCGCCGGGCGTGATCAGACCGCGGGCGAGCAACTGGTCTTCGATCCACGCCGTTAGACCCGACCAGAACTCGGTGCCGATGAGCACGATCGGGAAATTGGTCACCTTGCCGGTCTGCACCATGCACAGCACCTCGAAGACCTCGTCTAGCGTGCCGAATCCGCCAGGCAGCGCGATAAATGCCTGCGAGTACTTCAAAAACATGGTCTTGCGGGCAAAGAAGTAACGGAAGTTCAGGCCCAGATCCACCCAGTCGTTGAGGCCCTGCTCGAAGGGCAGCTCGATGCCCAAACCCACCGACAGGCCGCCGGCGTTGTGAGCGCCCCGGTTCGGCCCCTCCATGAGGCCTGGCCCGCCACCGGTGATCACGGCGTAGCCGGCATCCGCCAACGCGCGGCCGACCTCGTGGGCCTGCTCGTACTCCGGGGTGCCCTCCCCCAGCCGCGCCGAGCCGAAGACGGTGACAGCCTTCGGCAGGTCGGACAGGGCGTCAAAGCCGGCGACGAACTCGGACTGGATGCGCATCACGCGCCACGGGTCCTCGTGCTTCCACTGCCCGTCGGCGTGGCCGGCGGACTCGAGCAAGCGCTGGTCGTGCGTGGAGGTTTGACGGTCCTCACCGCGCAAGGCGATTGGGCCGCGCAGCTTGCGGTCGCGGTCCGGGCGGGGGATGTTCAGCGGGGCCATGTGGAACTACTCGCTTTCGTTGGCGCTCAGGTACGACATCAGCTGCTCGGAGACCTGCGTGATCTGGTCCACCGGGCACTGCTCGTCCTTCTTGTGGGCGAAGCCGGGGTCGCCGGGGCCAAAATTGACCGCGGGCACACCCAGGCTAGAAAAGCGCGCCACGTCCGTCCATCCGAACTTGGCGCGGAACTGCCCGCCCACCGCCTGCACCAGCCCGGCAGCCACCGGGTCGCCCAAGCCTGGCAGCGCGGCTGGGGAGATGTCGTCGTAGGTCAGCGTCAGCTCGTCGTCAAGCTGCAGCGCTTCCTCCAAATGCGCCTTCGCCTCGTCCACGGAGCGGTCCGGGGCGTAGCGGAAGTTGACGATCAACCGCGCGTGGTCCGGGATGGTGTTCGTGGCCACGAATCCCTCCATGCCGACCACGTTGAGCCCCTCGCGGTACTCGCAGCCGTCAATGACGACGCTGCGCGGCTCATACGCGGCGATGCGGGTGAGCACGCCGGCGAGGTCGTGCGCGGCGTTGTGGCCGAGCCAGCTGCGCGCGGAGTGAGCGCGGGTGCCGTGCGCGTCGACGAAGACGCGGATGGAGCCCTGGCAACCGGCCTCGATGATCGCGCCGGACGGCTCGCCGAGGAGCGCGATGTCGCCCTCGAGCAGCTCCGGGTGATCGCGCTCCAGGTGGAACAGGCCGTTGTGCTCCTGCGCTACCTCCTCGCCCTCGTACGCGATGACGGTCAGATCGTGCGCGGACTTGCCCGGGGCCGCCAGACGCGCAAACGCGTTCAGGTAGCAGGCCATGCCGGACTTCATGTCCACGGAACCGCAGCCGTGGAGGATCCCATCGACGAGCCGATGGGGCGTGTTGTCCGCGAGCGGCACCGTGTCGATGTGCCCTGCGAGGACCACCCTGCTACCCAGCCCGAAGTTCGTGCGCGCGACCACGGTGTTGCCGAAGCGCTCCACCTGCGCGTGCTCGAGGCCGCGCAAGGCCTGCTCGATGGCGTCCGCGATCGCCTCCTCATGGTGCGAGGGCGACTCGATATCCACGAGCGCCGCGGTGAGGTCAACTGGGTCAGCGAAAAGATCTAACGTAGTCACACCGCGATCCTACGTTCGCCGCATCCGCGTGTGTCGGCGGTGCGCCATCCGCAACCACACATACAGACCGGCATATAAAGACCAGAGCCCAATCCGCGGAGTTTAAGGTATCTCCCATGTCGACACCTGTTTCCCCTGTCGCGGACTCCAACGCGCTCGCGCGCGGGCTGAAGACGCGCCACCTCACCATGATGGGCCTCGGCTCCGCCATCGGCGCCGGTCTGTTTCTGGGCACCGGCGTGGGCATCGCCGCCGCTGGGCCTGCGGTGCTGATCGCGTACGTCATCGCCGGGTTCATCACCGTCTGCTTCATGCAGATGCTCGCCGAGATGGTCGCCGCGCGCCCCTCCTCGGGCACGTTTTCCACCTACGCCGCCCAGGCGTTCGGCCCGTGGGCGGGGTTCACCATCGGCTGGCTGTACTGGTTCATGATGATCATGATCATGGCCGTGGAAATCACCGGCGCCTCCGCCATTGTGGCCACGTGGTTCGGTATCTCGCCCTGGATCCCCGCACTGGCCGCGATCGTGGTGTTTACCGTGATCAACTTCTCCGCGGTGAAGAATTTCGGGGAGTTCGAGTTTTGGTTCGCGCTGATCAAAGTCGCCGTCATCGTCGCGTTCCTCATCATCGGCGTGGCGCTGTGGCTCGGGTTGTTACCCGCGGGCGGATTCGTGGGCTTGAGCAACGTCAGCGAGGTGGGGTTCATGCCCAACGGCTGGTCCGGCGTAGCCACCGCGCTTCTCGCAGTGGCGTTCGCGTTCGGCGGCATCGAGCTCGTCACCGTCGCCGCCGCGGAGTCGGAAGACCCGCAGGCTGGCGTGCACTCCGCCATCCGCTCCATCATTTGGCGCATCTCGGTGTTCTACATCGGGTCCGTGCTGCTGATTGTGCTGCTGCTGCCGTTCGACCAAATCGGCGGGGCGGACTCCGCGGCGGATTCGCCATTTACCGCCGTGCTGGAAATGGCCAACATCCCCGGCGCTGTAGGAATTATGGAGGCCGTCATCGTTGTGGCGCTGCTGTCGGCGTGCAACACGCAGATCTACGGCTCGTCGCGCTTCTTGCAAAACCTCGCGGTTCGCGGCGACGCACCTGCCTCGTTCGCGCGCACCGACACCCGCGGCGTGCCCGTGCGCGCCGTCATCGTCTCGGTCGTCTTCGGGTTTGCTGCAGTAGCACTGCAGTACTGGAACCCGCCGGGCCTGCTCGCCTTCCTGCTTAACGCGGTCGGCGGCTGCCTGATCGTGCTGTGGATCGTCGTCGCGCTGTCGTTCGTGCGCATCCACCCCACGCTCGTGGCCACGGGCGAGATCACCGAGGTGCGCATGTGGGCACCGACCGTCCTGCCGTGGGTCATGATCGCGCTGTCCGCTGGCGTGATCGCGCTCATGCTTGCAGACCCGGACGGCCGCTTCCAAATGCTGGCCGTCGCGGTCGTCGTCGGCGTTATCGCGCTGGCAAGCGCAGTACATGGGAAGAGGGAACGGTAAATGGCCGAAGGAACGTCGATTAGCGAAGGCGATTTGGGCTCAGGCCTGCAATCGCGCCACCTCACCCTCATGGGGCTGGGTACCGCGGTCGGGGCCGGGCTGTTCCTCGGCGTCGGCGTGGGCATCCGCGCGGCCGGGCCCGCGATCCTCATCGCGTACGTAATCGCAGGGCTGATCGTCATCGCGGTGATGCGCATGCTCGGCGAGATGGCGGCCGCCCACCCCTCCTCGGGCTCGTTCGCCACCTACGGGCGCATGGCGTTCGGCCACTGGGCCGGGTTCTTGCTCGGCTGGATCTACTGGTTTTTGCTCATCATGGCGTGCGGCGCCGAGCTCACGGGCGCGTCCGCGATGATGGCCGGGTGGTTCGGCGTGCCGCAATGGGTGCCCGGGCTGATCGTGGTGGCGGTGCTCACCGCCGTGAACCTCGCGCAGGTGAAGGGCTTCGGCGAGTTCGAGTACTGGTTCGCCATGATCAAGATCGCCGTCATCCTGGCGTTCTTGATTATCGGCGCCCTGCTGTGGCTCGGCGTGCTGCCCGCCAGCGGCTTCGTCGGCTTCGGCAACGTCCGAGAATCCGGGTTCGCCCCCAACGGCATCAGCGGCATTGCGGCGGGACTTCTGGCCGTGGCGTTCGCGTTCGGCGGCATTGAGGTGGTCACCATCGCCGCCGCGGAGTCCGAAAACCCTGCAGATAACGTCAAGCGGGCCGTGAACTCGATCATCTGGCGCATCGCGTTGTTCTACATCGGATCCGTGGCCGTGATCATCCTGCTGCTGCCGTACGCAGCCATCGACGGAGCCGATTCCGCCGCTGACTCCCCGTTCACCGCCGTGTTGGAGATGGCCAACATCCCCGGGGCGGCCGGCTTCATGGAGGTGGTGATCGTCCTCGCACTGCTGTCCGCGTTCAACGCGCAGATCTACGGCACCTCCCGCCTGGGCTACCAGCAGGCGCTCGAGGGCGACGCCCCGCGCTGGATGGCGGCAACCAACGCCGCGGGCGTGCCGCGCAACTCGGTGCTGGTGTCCGTCTTCTTCGCGTTCGTGGCCGTCGGCTTGCAGTGGTGGAACCCGCCCGGGATGATCGACTTCATCATGTCCGCCACCGGCGGGTGCCTCATTGTCACCTGGATCATGATCACGCTGAGTTTCATCAGGCTCCACCCGCGCATCCGCTCCTCCGCCGTGCGCGTGCGCGGCGCGTCGTGGGTGCCGTGGGTGACACTCGCGGCACTGCTCGGGTTGACCGTGCTCATGCTTTTCGACGATGCTTCGCGCTCCCAGGTCATAAGCGTCACTATTCTCTCCCTGGCACTTGTGGCCCTGTCGTTGCTCACCCGCACCAGGGGTGCCGTAAGGTGAGCTGCATGACTTCTCCTACCTCTGCATATGCACGTGGCGTAGCCACCATCACCCACGACGGCACCGTCCTCGACGTTTGGTACCCGGCACCGAAGATCGACGAGGCCACGGGAGAGACTGGGACCCGCCGTTTGGAGGAAGCGGACGCTCGCTTCGCTGACCTGGTTGGCCCGGACGAAGCCCGAGGCGTAGCGCGCGTGGCCGTGGAGACCACCATCGCGGATCTGGCTGAACCGGCGGTGGATGCCTACGACGTTTACCTGCGTCTGCACTTGCTGTCGCACCGGCTGATCCGCCCGCACGGCGCCAACATGGACGGCGTCTTTGGCCTGCTGTCGAACGTGGTGTGGACCAACTACGGCCCGTGCGCCGTCACCGATTTCCAGCTCACCCGTGGCCGTTTGGCTGCCAAGGGCCCGGTTGTGGTGTTCTCCGTGGACAAATTCCCGCGCATGGTGGACTACGTGGTGCCGTCCGGCGTACGCATCGGCGACGCGGACCGCATCCGCCTCGGCGCGCACCTGGCCGAGGGCACGACGGTCATGCACGAGGGGTTTGTGAACTTCAACGCCGGCACGCTCGGGGCCTCGATGGTTGAGGGCCGCATCTCCGCTGGTGTCGTCGTGGGCGACGGCACCGACATCGGTGGCGGCGCTTCCATCATGGGCACCCTCTCCGGCGGCGGCAAGGAAGTCATCTCGCTCGGCGAGCGCTGCCTGCTCGGTGCCAACGCAGGCGTGGGCATTTCGCTTGGCGACGACTGCATCGTCGAAGCCGGCCTCTACGTCACCGCCGGCACCAAGGTCGTGCTCACCGCGCCGGTAGCCGAGGCCCTGGGCAAAGAAGCCGGCAGCACCGTGAAGGCACTGGAGCTTTCCGGTGCTAACGGCCTGCAATTCCGCCGTAACTCCGTATCCGGGGCCGTTGAAGCCGTACCCGCAAAGGGCATTGAGCTCAACGAGGCCCTGCATGCCAACTGACCTCGATGGTCAAAAGCTTGTCGACGGGGATTTGACACTGCTCCCCTGGCGGCACGTCATGTCACTGCCGGGGGTGCGTGACGACCTCGTTGCAGCCAGGAACGACCCCGGGATGGTGCGGTGGACCACCGTGCCTCACCCATACACCGCAGCGCACGCCGATGAGTTCCTCGGCGTTCCAGCGCCGGGCGTTGCTCGGTGGGCCTACGTGGTGGACGGGCGATACGCGGGCAATATCGAGCTGCGCCCTGGTGGTGTTTTGGGTTATAACACCGCCCCGTGGGCCAGGGGCCGGGGCCTGACGCTTCGGGCGGTCCGTTTGGTCACACAGCGGGCGGTTGCCGACGGCGCGCCTCGCCTGGAGATCCACGTGGCCGAAGGAAACGTGGCGTCCCGCAGCGTGGCGCGCAAAGCCGGCTACACGTACGACGGCTTTCTGCCTGAGCCCGCGCGCCAAAGGGGCTACGTGGACGAACTAGTCCGCTACGTCCTGCTTGCCGAAGACGCCCCGAAGAGAACGGACATCGCGCCGTAAGGGTGGTAACTGTTGGGCACCCGCCACCCGTGCGGCGAAACCCACATCGGGGTGCCACCAACCCGTCGCACGCTCCCGCGGGTGTTGGCGTGCGCGGGTATATCGTGGTTGATCTGGTTGTGGTAGTGGCAGACCGGCGCCAAGTTGGACATATTCGTCTCCCCGCCCTGGGACCACGCTTGTATGTGGTGGATCTCGCAATCGTCCGAACCGTGGCGGCATCCTGGCCACGGGCACACGGTCAGCGTCATTCGCGCCAAATCCCGCTGCTTGTCGTTCGCGTAGCGCGATCCGCGGTACAGATTCACTGCACCCTCCGACGGGTGGAAGAGGGCAACCTCCTCAAACCCGGGCTGCATTGCCAGATACTCGGCGCCGCTAATGGTCGTGCCGTCGGTGAGACCGAGGATCACATCGTCCCCCTCGCCGCGGAGAATCTTCACATGCTGATCGAGCCCCACCACCACAATCGGTCGACGAACACCGCGGGGCACCCCGCCGCCGCTGCCCCGGATAAGATCCAAGAACCTGCGCAGCATTTGCGGCCCCGGAGGCTTCGAAGGGTCGAGCCCGTCGCGCAGATAGTGCTCGATGTCCGCGATGTCGTGTTCATCAGCGGTGACGCGCATCGTCCGCGTCCCGTGCACCGACCTGCCCACCGTAACTTGCAGCTTCGGCTTCGTCCGCGCGGGTTTCAGAATGAGACGATCTGCCTTCGCTTTGAGCGCCTGATGGGTGGATGCGGCCTCAAGTAACTTCCGGCGCACGCGCCAACGTTCCGCCTCGTTAGGGATCAGTTTCAGCCGGTCTTCGATGTACACCAGCTGACTCAGGGGGAACTCTTGGGCCGCTTGCAAACTCAGCCGCTGCTGCTTCGCCCACCTAGTCGCGCCGTAGTACACCGCGTGCAACGCGGCCCACTTTGTGGCGACGTTCGGGATCACACCGGCGGCGATGGCGGCGCGTTTGTCAAAGCCGACAAGCACGCCGATTGAGGGCTGCGTGTCAAGGAATTTTTGGAATGGCGTCATGCCTGAAGACGCTAGAGTGGCGGACGCACCAAGAAAAGACCCTAGGCGGAAATGTGGATAACTCCGCCAGAAAATTCCACAAATCGCAGCTAGATTACGGTTTTAGGTTTTCCGAAAGCCCAGAATTTGTTGATGATGAAGTTCACGGGCATCGCAATGAACGTCGAAATCGCCTGGGCCCAGTACGATTTGGTGCGCAGGCCGCTTGAATCGTCGAAGACGCTGTCCGGCAGGCCGATGGGGGTCGTCGGGTTCATCAGCAAGGTCATACACGTCAGCGACACGGCGAACGCGAGCGCGCCCGTGGCGAGGAAGGGGAAGAACCCGCGCAGCCATGAGCGCCCGTGCACGCCACGAAAAGTCCACGAGCGGTTGAGCTGGTAGTTCCACGTATTCGCCAGCAGGAACGCGAGCGTTGACAGGACGTGGTACCACCGCACGTTCCACCGGGTGGAGCCGAGCTGCGCAACCACGTCGTTGGCGTGGAGGCCCAGGCCGTTTTCCAGCCCCTTGTTGGCGAGGTAGAACACCACGAAGTTCACAAGTACACCGGAGCCGCCGACAATGCCGAAGCGCACGAACTGCCGCAGCCCCGTTGCAAACCGCACCGCGGTGCTACCGCCAGTTGGCGCCGGAACCGGCGCGACGTGTTGGTCCAGCGCCACAGGCGACCTCCTTGGAAAACTACGCAAAACTTTCGTAAGTGTAGTCCCGTGGGCGGGCGGTTAAGAAACCAGGCGCGCCGCGGCTTCTGCGATGCGCTCGTCGGTTGCCGTGAGCGAGATACGCACGTGGTGTGCCCCTGCGGGGCCGTAGAAGTCTCCGGGGGCAGCCAGAATGCCGCGCTCCGCCAACCAATCGAGTGTCTCGCGGGAGCTCATCGCTTCTCGACGGCACCACAGGTACAACCCGGCATCAGAGTCGTCGACCGTGAAGCCCGCCTCCGGCAGCGCCTGCAGCAGCGTCAGCCGGCGCTGAGCGTAGACGGAACGCTGCATCTTTTCGTGCAGGTCGTCGCCGAGGGCTGCGACCATAGCGGCCTGGATAGGCCCGGGCACGATGAGGCCAGCGTGCTTACGCACCTCCAGCAGCTCCTGCACCAGCGCCTCGTCGCCGGAGATAGTGCCGGCGCGGTACGACGCCAGGTTGGAGGTCTTGGACAGCGAGTGCAGCGCAAGCAGACCTGTGTTGTCGCCGTCAGTGACGGACGGATGCAAGATGGACACCGGCTCGGCAGACCAGCCAAGGTAGAGGTAGCACTCGTCGGAGGCGATGATCGCGCCGGTCTCGCGTGCGAACGCAACCCACTCCCGCATTTGCTCTACCGAGAGCACTCCCCCGGTCGGGTTAGACGGCGAGTTCACAAACACCAGCGCGGCGTCGCGCGGGGCTTCAGACGGGTTGTCACACCGCACGACCGTGCAATCGGCCATGAGTGCACCGACCTCGTAGGTGGGGTACGCGACCTCCGGAATAACAACCGTGTCGCCGCGCAGGCCGAGCAACGTGGGAAGCCACGCCACGGCCTCTTTCAAGCCGATGACCGGCAGCACCGACTTCTCGTTCAGCCTGGGGATGCCGAAGCGGCGCTCGAGAGCGCCCACAATAGTCCTGCGCAACTCCGGGGTGCCGGCGGTTTGCGGGTAGCCGGGCGCAGCGGCGGCTTCGGAGAGCGCGAGTTGGATAGACGGCGCCACCGGGTCCACCGGCCCGCCGACGGAAAGGTCAATCAACCCTCCCTCGTGTGATGCTGCACGCTCGCGCACATCCGCGATGGTGTCCCAGGGAAAGTCCGGCAGGTGTGATCCAAGCGGGGTGCGAGCCAACGGCCTAGTCCTGGTTCTGCGGCGGCAGGGCGGCCACGAACGGGTGGTCGTAGTCCTGCGGGCCGGTCTTGGCGGCGCCGCCCGGGGAGCCGAGCTCGTCGAAGAAGCCGACGTTGGCGTCGTAGTACTCGCTCCACTCGTCGGGGAGGTCGTCCTCGTAGAAGATGGCCTCGACCGGGCATGCCGGTTCGCAGGCGCCGCAGTCGACGCACTCGTCGGGGTGGATGTAAAGCATGCGCTTGCCCTCGTAGATGCAGTCAACGGGGCACTCTTCAACGCAGCCGCGGTCCTTGACGTCGACGCACGGTTGAGCAATCACGTAAGTCATGGCAACAGTATGTCACTTTGAGCGAATGAGAGGCCAAACGCCACCCACTACCCCGGCGAGCAATAACGCCAGCGACCAGCCGGTCGGCGGGAGCAGCGCCAATGAAACGAAAAACCCGGCTAGCCATACCGCGAGCGGGAGCAGGGCCCACTTCGACGACCACAAGCGCGCGGTTTTGGTCACGACAGCGTTGAACAACAGCGCCGCGACGACCCACAGCCAGTTGAGGTAGACGGCCTCGAGCACCAGCGACACCAGCGCGCCGATGCTCAGCCACACCAGGCCGGCGATTGCTTCGCGGCGCGTGAAGTCGTCGCGCACGACGGGCTCGGTCATCGCGCGATGCCGGCGAGGGGCGAAGCTGCGTCGTCAAACGGGAGTCCCGCGCCCAACTGGTAGTGCTCGACACGCTGGATCGGCTGCACGATGAGGTTGGAAAGCGCGTAGTACACCACGGGGCCCGACGCGAGCGCAGCGTGCGGGTTGACGTCGGTGGTGCGCCCGTCCGCGATCCACAGCTGGGTGGCGTGGGCGCGCATCGCTTCGACCTTGGCGCTGTAGGCGGCGTCGTCCAACTCAACGCGCAGGTCGGACGAGCCCACGCCGTCGAGCTCGCCGTCTTCCGGCAGGCGCCAGCCTGCGGGCGCCTCGGTCGGCATAAGCGCTGCGGTTTCCTCCGCCAGCCGCACCGCCCAGAGGATGCGGGGGACCTCCACGCGCTGGGCCGCGGCGTGCGTGATCTCGTGGGCGCGGATGTGGTCCGGGTGACCGTAACCGCCATCGGGGCCGTACGTGAGCACGAGGTGGGGCCGCTCCGCAGCAAAGATCGCCGCGAGCTTCTCGACGGCAGCTTCGCCCGAATTCACAAACGCCCAGGGATTCCTGCTCGCTGGGGAGCCCTCCATGCCCGAATCCCGGAAACACCCGGCGCCGCCGAGGAACGTGCCGCGCGCGCCCATGGCCCGCAGCGAGCGCTGCAGCTCTTGGATGCGGAAGCCACCGAGCTGGTCGGCCTGGTCCGCCACCAGGCGCTGGTACGGCTCGCCGATGACTTCGCCCTCCTCGCCGAGAGTGCAGGTCACCACGAGCACATCCGCGCCACGGGCGGTGAGGGCGGCGATGGCACCACCGGTGGTGATGGCCTCGTCGTCGGGGTGGGCGTGCACGGCCACAACGCGGTAGCCGGCCAGATCTCGTGCGGTCATGGAACCTCCTGGATTGATGTACGCCGACCCACTGTATCGGCCAGTTTCCACGCGGCTGCAGAGGACAACCCTCCGGGCCACTCCCCCGCCGCGGTGCCCTGGGCAGTGATCCCGCCGGCGGTGGCGGCGAGGCGGGTTTCGTGCAGCAGGGGGACCCAGAGCACCTCACGGTCTTCCAGCTCTGCAACGCGCTCGGTGGCGGCCGCCAGTTCGAGATCGCCGCCGAGGATACGGGCCGCGAGCTCGTCCCCGCCCGGCGTGCAGTACCCGGAGAGGTTGCCAGCGCGGCCGGTACCCGGCGGGCACGCGATCCGGCTCGCTAGCGCCGCTCGCCCGCCCTGTTGGGCTCGCCAGTGCACGACCATGTCGACCTCGCCCGACGGAAGCCCCTGGCCTGCGATAGAGCCAAGGTCCTTCGCCACCGTCTTTGCGGGCACCCCCGCATTGTTGAGGACGTCCACCATGGACCGCGCCGCCGCCGAGGCAGCCGGGTCGGCGGCGTCCGCAGCGACACGCAGCACTTTGCCCTGGGCGGCGAGCTGGTGAAGCAGCGCGAGTGATCCGGAGGTGGTCGGCGCCGCGGCATCCACGTCGGTGGTGCGGGAGGCGGCGATGTGGGCCAGCAGGGGGACGTCGAGAAGCGAACGCACCTCGGCGCGCGCTTGAGAGCTCACACCGCTGGTGGTGGAAAGGGTCACGCCGAGTGTGCGGCCGCCGGGGAATGCGCGCAGTTGCGCACCCGGAATTAAACCCAGGACGTCTTTGGTGGTGTCCTGTGGCGCCATATCCACAAACGCGAGCTGGCCACTGCGCAGCTGGTCTGCGACTTGGGTGGTCTCGCGCGCGGCGGCGAGGGTGAGAATGTCAATCGGCGCTGGATCCGGCCCCCAGAACCGGTCGTTGCGGTTGAGCGTCACCGTGCCGTGCGCGCGGTCGACTTCGCGCACCAGGTAGCGGCCGGCGGAGGCCGGGACGGTGTTGCGCAGCGCGACGGCGAAGTCGGCGGCATCCGCGTTGAGGAGGTGGGACGGTAAAAGGTGGTCGAACAGCACCCGCCAGTCCCCCACGGGCTGCGCGAAGTCCACATCCACGACCTTGCCGCCGGGGCCGCTGACGCGGACGTCCGCGACCGCGCGGTAGACGGCCGGGTCAACCACGCCCGGGGTGCGGGTCATGCCCCGCCACAGGTAGGCGAAGTCGGCGCCCGTGATAGGGGTACCGTCGGACCACTGCGCGTCGGGGGTGATGATGTAGCGCACGGTGAAGGCGGCTGGCGAGGTCGCCAGAACAGAGGCGCCGACAAGCAAGTTCGTGTCCATGGTGCCGTCGGGCCCAAAGGCGCTGGGCAAGGTGAGATCTGCGATGCCGTGCACCACCGCGGACTCGTCGCTTGCAAGGTGCGGGTTGAAGCCCGCCCGCACCGGGTCCACGGCCACCTCCGCCTGTGGCCTGCTCGCAGGCTCCGCCGGTGTCGGCTCCTCCGCAGGCGCGTCGGTTTCCCGCGCGGTCGTGGTCGTCTCCTGTTCCGCCTCAACCAACGGCGGCGGACCCGGATTCGCGGCGCAGGACGCGAGGAGGCCGAGCACGGAAAGCGCCGCCACAGCTCGGGTGGCTGGGCGGCGCGTTCTACTCAGGTGCATGAAGGAACAGGCTAGCTGTTCTTCTGCTTCGCGCGGGAGCGGGCGCGGCCGCGTTCGGTGGCGTTGAGGATGATCTTGCGCACACGCATTGCCTCGGGCGCGACCTCGACGCACTCGTCGTCGTCGCAGAACTCGATGGCCTCGTCCAAGGAGAGGGTGCGCGCCTTCTGCAGCGTCACGGTGGCGTCCGCGGTGGCGGAACGCATGTTGGTGAGCTTCTTTTCTTTGGTGATGTTCACGTCCATGTCCTCGTCACGGGAGTTCGCGCCGACGACCATGCCTTCGTAGGTTTCCGCGCCCGGCTCAACGAAGAAGTCGCCGCGGTCAGCGAGCTGCTGCAGTGCGTACGCGGTGACCTGGCCGGAGCGGTCGGCCACGAGAGAACCGGTCGGACGGCCCTTGATCTCGCCGGCCCACGGGCGGTGCTCGATGGAGTAAGAGTTGGCAATGCCGGCGCCGCGGGTTTCCGTGAGGAAGGTGGTGCGGAAGCCGATCAGGCCGCGGGACGGCACGTCGAACTCCATGCGGACCCAGTCGCCGGAACCCGCGTTGGACATCGAGGTCATCTGGCCCTTGCGATTAGCCATCAGCTGCGTGACCGCGCCCTGGTGCTCCGCGGGCACGTCGATGATCATGTGGTCGTACGGCTCGTAGGTCTTGCCGTCGACCTCCTTGGTCACCACCTGGGGCTTGCCCACGGTGAGCTCAAAGCCTTCGCGACGCATCGTCTCGATGAGCACGGTGAGCGCCATCTCGCCACGTCCCTGCACCTCCCAGGCGTCCGGACGGTCGGTCGGCAGCACCTTGATTGAGACGTTACCGATGAGCTCCTGTTCCAGTCGGGCCTTGACCATGCGCGCGGTGAGCTTGTCGCCGCCGTTCCGGCCGGCCATCGGCGAGGTGTTCACGCCGATAGTCATGGAAATGGCCGGGTCGTCGACCTTGATGCGCGGCAGTGGCTCCACGTGCTCCGGGTCGCACAGGGTGTCGCCGATCATGATGTCCTCGACACCCGAGATCGCCGCAATGTCGCCCGCAACCACATCGCCCTGCGCGGGAACGCGGTCCAGGCCCTCGGTGACCAGCAGCTCGGCCACCTTCACGTTCTTGACCTGCTGGTTGCCGTCAGCGTCGTAGTGGACCCACGCCACGGTCTGGCCCTTCTTCACCGTGCCCTTGTACACGCGAATGAGCGCGATGCGGCCCAGGAAGGAAGATGAGTCGAGGTTGGTCACCTGCGCCTGGAACGGGGCGTCCACGTCTGCGGACGGCTCCGGCAGCACGTCGTAGATGACGTCGAACAGCGGCTGCAGGTCCTCGTTGGCCGGCAGCTCGCCGTTGCCCGGGTTCTCCAGGGAGGCGCGGCCCGCGCGGCCGGAGGTGTACAGCACCGGCAGTTCGAGCAGGTTCTCAGCAGCCTCAGCGGCCTCCGGGTCTTCGAGGCCAGCGCCGAGCTCCAGCAGCAGGTCTTGGGCCTCCTCGACCACCTCGTCGATGCGGGCGTCCGGACGGTCGGTCTTATTTACGCAGATGATCACCGGCTTCTTCGCCTCGAGGGCCTTGCCCAGGACGAAGCGGGTTTGCGGCAGCGGACCTTCGGATGCGTCGATAAGCAGCACGACACCGTCAACCATGGACAGGCCGCGCTCGACCTCGCCGCCGAAATCGGCGTGCCCCGGGGTATCGATGACGTTGATGACCAGATCAGAGCCGTCCTTGCCCTTGCCGGCGCGGCGGATGGCGGTGTTCTTGGCCAGAATGGTGATGCCGCGCTCGGACTCGAGCTCGCCGGAGTCCATCACACGGTCGCCGTGCTCGCCGTGGTCGCCGAACACGCCGGACTGCTCCAGCATGGCGTTGACCAGGGTGGTTTTACCGTGGTCGACGTGGGCGACGATAGCTACGTTGCGAAATTCAGGGTGCGACACTCGATAGATCCTTTAAGGGTTGGCGGAAATAACGCCTAAACGATACCCCCGCTCCTCACCGACCGCACTACCCGCCACCCTGTTACCAAGGCCGATTTCGCGCACGCTATTGGTGCAGCAATTTGCCAGCTCCGCTTGAAGTTGGTGCGCATGTGACTAATGTGGCGCAAGTGAACAAGAACCGTTCCCTCGTCCGTTCCGTGGCCGCGGCGCTCTGCGCGGCCGGTTTGGTGGTGGCCGGAGGCGTCGCTAAGCAGCCAGCCAGCGCGCAGCCGTTCCTCGACCCCCTTGGCCGCCCGACGCCCGAAACCGTCGCGCGCGTCAACGCTTTCGCGGACCAGCCGTACGTGCCGGCGGAAGTCGGCAACACCCTCCGCACCGCTGTGCAGTTCTTCGCCGGCGCCGGCGAGCTTGGCGGCCCAGCGTTACCCGCCGACGCGCCACAATTCACCCAGTTCTACTGGCCGACCGTCTCCGGCAACTGCATTGGGCAGGGACTGCACTCCACCGCCTCCGCCATCGCGGTGCCGGGACCCGCGGCCTCGCCCGCCCCCGGCGCGGGCCCGGGCCAAACGACGTTCGTCTTCACCGCGCTGGGCACTCCCGCAGCGGCGCAGGAGCAGGGTCAGATGCAGGTGTACTGGGTCAACCTGACCTCGCTGCGCACCGGCGTAACGCCACTGGGCAACTACGGGATAAACCCCGCGGGACCAGCCACCCTGTCCGCCACCGCGGACACGGGATCCGGGCAAGTCCTGGCAGTTGCGCACGGCAGCGTGCGAACTGTAGACAACGTGTGCCCCTTCGCACCGACCGCAGCATCCATTGACGTGAGGTAACCATGGCCGCCGATCTCCACCCTGCAAAACAGGAAACCTTCGACACCGCCGCGCGCACAAACACCGACCCGAAGGGGTTCCTGCGCGAGGTGGACACGTTCAAGGTCACTGATTTCGGCCTGTACATGGCGCGGGGTGCGAACCACCCGGAGTTCGGGTACCTGGAGAGCTGGCTGCTGCCGGAGCTTGGCCTGCGCGCCAACATCTTCCACTGGCGCGAAGGCGCCGGGTACGAGCATGACTTCTACTTCGACGTCGCGGACATTGACATCGACGGTGACGTGTGGCGCACCCGCGACCTGTACGTGGACTTGGTCAGCTTGACCGGCAACGCCATTGATGTGCTGGACATCGACGAGCTCGCGGCCGCAACGTCCGCGGGTCTCATTACCGCCGAAGACGCAGAGAAGGCTATCGACGTCACGCTCACCGCCGTCGACGGCATCACGCGCCACGGCGACGACGCCATGGAGTGGCTGCGCGCCCAGGGCATCGAGCTCACATGGGCCGACGAGGTCGAACTCACCCCGGCCGACGCATAACCTCCACATCTACTGGCATTTTCTCTAGCGTCGCCTCCTGCCGCGCCCACATCTGCCACCACAGGACGTAGCCCGGATCCCGTGCGAGGGCCCGGGCTTTTCTCGTGTGCTCGTCCGCGCTCACCCAAATGGTGTTCACGTCCCCGAGCATTCGGGCAGCGCGTATCGACGACTCCGTGACCGCCCCAACCCCCTCCACCACGAGGTCCTTCCCTGGTTCAAGCGGCACCCACTCGGCGCGGCGGTGGCGGTACCAGTCCCAGCGCCAATACCCGGGCTGCACCGGGTGCAGCACGTCGCGCGCCACCATCGCAGCGCCTTCTGCCAGTCCGTACCAGCCGGGGTAAAAGTCGTCGAGATGCACCACGCGAATGCCCAGCGCCTGGCCAATCTGCCTGGCGAGAGTGGTCTTACCGGAACCGGAGGCACCGTCGATAAGCAGCGTGTAGGTCATCTCACCGACCACACCGGGCGCAGGTCGCCGGTAAGCCACGCGACACCGAGGGCGACAAGCGCGGTACCGAGGCAGACCGCCATGACGATCCAGTCGCGGGCGTGCAGTTTGGACTCGCGCGCCCAGGATCGCTTGGTCGGCCCGCCGAAGGCGCGGGCCTCCATCGCGGTGGCGAGTTTGCCGGCGCGGCGCAGCGACATCACCAGCAGCCCGAACGACAAGGAGAACCAATACTTGATCTTGCCCTGGTCGGCGATGCCTCTGGCGCGGCGGGAACGGCGCATGGCGTCGAGGTCGTCGCGAAGCAGCGTGAGCATGCGAAGGGCTGCCACCGCGCCGATGACAAAGCGCTCCGGCAAGTGCAGCACCTGTGACAAACCGTCGCCAAGGTCGGTGGGGTCCACGTCAGCGGACAGCAACACCACAGGCAGCGCGATTGCCAACACACGCAGGATGACGGCCCACGCGAGCGAGACCGACAACTCGGTGACGTGGACGAGCCCCCACTCGAAGTAAGTCTCGCCGCCCGCTTGTCCGTAGAGCGCCATCGGAATGCCTGCCAGTGGCGCGACGATGAGGATCGGCAGTGCCCGTTTGAAAAAACGGCCGTAACTCAAACCGCAAAGCGGCACCATCACAACGGTGAAGACGAGGACGAACGTGGCGGAGACCCAGTCGATGGTGAACATCAGCGGCGTGGTCAGCAGCGCCAGGCCGAGGATGCGCGTGACGGGGTTGATGTTGACCAACAGGTTCATGGGCTAGCTCTCCCCCGCCGTGATGTGCTCGGTGTGGTCGCCGAGTGAGGCGATGAACGCCTCGTCGTGGGTGATCGAGATGACCGTGACGCCGTTGTCCGTCAGTTCCCGGATCAGGCCGACAAGTTCCACGAAGGTGCGGTCGTCCTGGCCGAACGTCGGCTCGTCCAGGATGAGCAATTGCGGGGCGTTGACCAAAGCGGTAGCCACCGACAGGCGGCGCTTTTCCCCGCCGGAGAGCGTGAACGGGTTCGCGGTGACCAGGTGGTCGAGGCGGAGGCGGTGCAGGAGGTCGTCGATACGCTCCTGCGGCGCACCGGACAGTGCCATCTCCTCGCGCACGGTGGCGGTGACGAACTGGTGCTCCGGCTCCTGAAACACGTAGCCGATGCGGCTGGCCAGGTGCTTCGACGACCAGTCAATCGACGGCTTGGTCAACCCCTGGCGGATCGTTTCGGAGTACTCCACCACGCCGCGCTCCGGCGGTGTCAGACCCGCGAGCACCTGCACGAGCGTGGTTTTGCCGGAGCCGTTCTCGCCGGTGATCACGGTCGAGTGGCCCTCCGGTGCGCGAACCGTGCGCGGCGGGCCGAAACGCGTGAGCAGATTATTCGTGGCCACTGCGCCGCGCGCGCCGGCCGGGACGTCTTTTGCGGGCGGAAGCGGCGGTGCGTCCGGAAGCTCCTCGGCGGTGATGCGGCGCAGTCCGTCGCGGTCCAGGCGATAGTAGGTGTCCACTACGTGCGCCCAGTGCTTCGGGCGATGCTCGACCACGATCAGTGTGGCCCCGGTGCGCTTGCACACTCGATCGACGGCGTTAATCACCTCGTCGCGGCCGTGCGGATCCAGGTTGGCGGTCGGCTCGTCGAGCACCAAAATGTCCGAGCCCATCGCAAGGACCCCGGCAAGGGCGAGGCGCTGCTTCTGCCCGCCGGATAGGTGCGCGGTGCGGTGGTCGAGTGGCACGTCGAGGCCGACATCGTCCAGCGCTACCTCGACACGGCGCCAAATCTCGTCGCGGGGCACGCCGAAGTTCTCCGCGCCGAAAGCGACATCGTCGCCCACGCGGGACAAAATGGTCTGTGCCTCGGGATCCTGCAGCACCATCCCGACGGTCCCGTCGACGTCCAGGGTGCCGGCGCGGCTGCCGTCCTCGGAGTCGTCGATAAGCCGCGCGATCACCGCGAGCAGCGTCGATTTTCCGGAGCCGGAATCGCCGGTGATCAGGATGCGCTCGCCGCGCTCGACATCGAGGTTGACGCCGGAAAACGCCGGATCAGGGCGCGTCGCGTGCTGATAGGTCAGCCCGCGGGCGCGGATGACCGGGGCCATCTACGCAGCCTGGTCGAAGCGCTCGCGGCCTGCGCCGAAGCGGTCCAGCGCACCGGTCTTCGCCAGCGCCTTGACCAAGTAGTACGAGAACACGCCGGCAAGCATCGCGCCGGAGACGATCAGGCAGGCCAGGTAGATGAGGTTGAACTGCAGGCTCATCGCCAGGTTCGGCGTCAGGAACAGCTCCAGGATGAACGCGCCGACACCGGCGCCGATACCGGAGAGCACCGCCGTGGACAGGCCAAAGCGACGGTAGGCAAAGATCAGGAAGATCAGCTCAGCGCCGAAGCCCTGGGCCAGACCCGAGTAGAGCGTCTCAATGCCCCACTGGCTGCCAAGTACCGCGGAAACGGATGCGGCAACAACCTCGACGAACACCGCGGCACCCGGCTTGCGGATGATCAGACCACCGAGCACACCGCCAGTAAACCAGATACCGGTGACCAGACCACCCAGGCCCGGGGTCAGGGCGTCGAGCGCCTTAAACCCCGCGTAGCCGATGCTGTTCCACACCCAAAACAGCAGGCCGCAGGCCACACCCAACACAGCGGCGGTGACAATGTCGATCACACGCCACGAATAGTTCTTCGTCATAATCTTCCTTCCTCGCGCCGGCATTACCCGGATCAGGTTCTACGGTTCGCCGTCAACCGGCATCTCAGCTGCAACGCAGCTCCCGTGCAGTGTTCAGTTCTCCGGCGATGCTATAACATGGCCCAGACATGCTTATCGACGACGTTCGCAGGCCGGCTGCGTGGCGTCGTCGATAAGCAAACCGCTTTTAGCCTTGGCCCAACTCGATGTTTAAGCCCGGCACGGAATCGATCAGGTTGCGGGTGTACTCCTCCTGCGGGGTGTCGAAGATCGCGTCCGCGGGGCCCTGCTCCACCACCTTGCCCTGGCGCATGACCACGATGTCGTCGGCGGTCTCGCGCACCACTGCGAGGTCGTGGGTGATGAACAGGTACGACAGGTCCATCTCCGCCTGGAGCTGCTTGAGCAGGGTGAGAATCTGATCCTGCACGAGCACGTCGAGGGCCGAGACCGCCTCGTCGAGCACAATGACCTCCGGTTCAAGCGCCATCGCGCGTGCGATCGCGATGCGCTGGCGCTGACCGCCGGAGAGCTCGTTGGGGTATCGGCGCATCGCGGAGCGCGGCATCTGCACCTTGTCCAGCAGCTCCGCCACGCGGGCCTCGCGCTGCTTCCGGTTGCCCACCTTGTGCAGGCGCAGCGGCTCCTCGATGCAGCGGTAGATGGAAAACATCGGGTCGAGCGAGCCGTACGGGTTCTGGAACACCACCTGCATCTTGCGGCGGATGTTGAAGAGCTCATTGCGGCTCAACTTCGAGATGTCCTGGCCCTCGAAGTACACGGTGCCGCTGGTCGGCTCGAGCAGGTTCAGCGCCATATTGGCCACGGTGGACTTACCGGAGCCGGACTCGCCGACGAGCGCGAGTGTGGTGCCGCGGCGCAGGTCGAAGGACACCTCGTCTACGGCGCGCAACACCTTCTTGTCCGCCTTCTGGCCGCGGACATCGAACTCCTTTACCAAATTGTCCACGCGGATGACTACGTCCTCGGGTTTGGTCTCCACCGCCTTCGCGCCTTCGCCGATGGAGGCGGCCTGGGTGCGGGCGGCGGCGAGCGACGGTGCGGCGTCGACAAGCCTGCGGGTGTACGGGTGCTTCGGGTTGCGCAGAATGTCCAGGCTCGAGCCACGCTCGACCACGCGACCGCGGTGCATGACCAGCAGGTGGTCGGCGCGCTCGGCGGCCAGGCCGAGGTCGTGTGTGATGAACAGCAGCGCAGTCTGCGACTCCTGCGTGAGCGTCTCAAGGTGGTCAAGGATGCGCTTTTGCACGGTCACGTCAAGCGCCGAGGTCGGCTCGTCGGCAATGAGCAGCTCGGGGTTGGCAGCCAGGCCCATGGCGATGAGCGCGCGTTGGCGCATGCCGCCGGAGAACTCGTGCGGGAACTGGGTCGCGCGGCGCTCCGCGTCCGGCAAGCCGGCGTGCTCGAGGAGTTCGATGACGCGCTGGTGACGTTCGGAGCCGTCCACGATGTTGTTCGCCTTGAGCGACTCCTCCACCTGCTCACATCGCTCGACGGCGTCGCTGGTGCCGTCGATACGCATGTGCAGCACGCCCTCTCCGGCAGTGAGGGTGCACCGGGCGCCCTCGATCCCGTCGTGCGCCGGGAAGTTGATGGCCCCCTCGCGGTCGACATCGCTCCACTGTGCCTCAACCTTTTTGCTGAAGTGGGAGGCGAGCTGCTTGCCGTAACGCTCAGGGCGGGTCGTTGTCACGGTGGCCTGAGATGTCCGCATGCGATCGACCCTAGCAAAGGTTAGGCAACCCTCACTCCGCCTGGGCAAGACGCATCCGGCGAGTTCCGTATACTAACTGAGTTACTCTTGTCTCAAACCCACGAGGAGAACACATGGCCGGTGGCCTACTCGCGCTGCTCGACGACGTCGCCCTCATCGCCCGCCAAGCCGCCGCGAGCGTCGACGACATCGCCGGCATGACCGCAAAGACCTCAACAAAGGCCGCCGGCGTGGTCATCGACGACGCTGCGGTGACGCCGCAGTACGTCTCAGGCGTTACCCCGTCGCGCGAATTGCCGATGATCTGGCGCATCACCAAAGGGTCGCTGCGCAACAAGCTCGTCTTCATCCTCCCCATCGCACTGCTGCTTAACGCGTTTGCGCCGTGGGCGTTGACCCCGATCCTCATGCTGGGCGGCGCCTACCTCGTCTTTGAGGGCGCGGAGAAGATCGTGCACAAGCTGTCCTCGGATAGCGACGAGCAAGCGGAACAGGCTGCGAACAAGTCCGAGCAGGACGAGGACAACCTGGTCAACAGCGCGATCCGCACCGACCTCATCTTGTCCACGGAGATCATGGTCATCTCCTTGGACGAGGTCAAAGACCAGCCCGTCTGGATGGAGGCGGTAGTGCTGATCGCGGTGGGCATCTTCCTCACCGTCGCGGTGTACGGCGCCGTGGCGCTGCTGGTGAAGATCGACGACATTGGCCGCGGCATGATCGAGCGCGGCAACGCGCCGAAGTTGGGCCGGGGCCTGGTGAAGGCGATGCCTCACGTGCTCAGCGCCATCGGCGTCATCGGCACCATCGCCATGCTGTGGGTCGGCGGCCACCTCATCGTGAGGGGCCTGGACGAGGTCGTGGGCTGGCACTGGCCGCACGAGATTATCGCCAAGGGCCAGGAGGCCGTCAGTGGCGGCGCGCTCGGCTGGATGGTGGAGACGGGAATCTCCATGATTGTGGGGCTGATCGTGGGCTTCATCGTCCTCGGCGTAGTGCAGCTGGTGAAGAAGCTGCGTTAGCAGCTGCTTACAATTCGCCCTATGGCAGCCAAGCAGTATCCCCTCGCTCCGTCCACGTGGGGCGCCGGCGTGGAAGTCCCCGTGGACCACGTCTCGCAGGCCGCCCTTTTCGCGGATCTCGCCGGGCTGCGGGGCACCATCTACATCGACGTGGTGCTGGAGGCCAACCCCCTGAACCGTTCGTGGCGTGTGCGCCGCGGCAGCACAGGCGATCTCCCTGGCCCGGTCCTCGGTGAGATCGCACCTGAGTGGCGCTCCCACTTCCCCGACATTGAGCGCGTCCATTCCTCGTTTCTGCAGCCCACCACCGTGGCCGCGGTGAAGCTGGACCGCGAAGCCGAGCGCTTCGACGTCCACGTGGTCTTGCCCGAGCCGCAGCTCGCCGTTCCCCGCAACAACGCCCCCGACGCGGCTGCCGTGCTGCGCCCCGGGGACATGCTGGTCCTGGACACCTCAGTGGGCGAGTTCAGCGCTGCCGAGCTCGAGGCATACTCCCCCGGCCAGTGGTTCGTGGGGCTCGTGCCTCTCGACGGCGCTACGCTAGCCACCCTCGGCGGGCGCGTCCTGGGCGCGATTGCTGGGGACGACGCTGTTGCAGCCCGCTCCTGGTTCGACGGGATCGCTCCGGGCGGTCTGTGGGCCCGCGCAATCATTTTGAACGGCATGGCCGCCTTGGACGCTGCCGGCCCGGACGAGGGCACGGAACGGGTCCCCGCGTTAGCCGTGGCGCCGGTGCGCCGCCCGGAACCGTGGCAGCTCATCGAGTTCCCCGGCGGGGACTGGGGTGTGACGGTGGAGCGCGACTTTGCCACCGACCCGGACGACGAGGTCAAGCCGCGGCATACCGCCCGCTACGTGTCGCTGCACGGCAACGGGCGCCCGGAGGCGCTGGGTGCGCCGACCGAGATGTTCGGCCGTGTCGACGAGCTGGCGGAACCGCTGCAGCGGCCCGCGCTGACGCCGGTGGCGGCGCAGCACGCCGACGGGGGTTACCTCACCGAGGTGGAAAAGGTGCAGCTCAGGCGGAAGCATCGGGGGCGGAAGCGGGGCGGACGCCACCGTCGATAAGCAAAAGCCCCTAGGCTCGGTGGTGGACCAACCCCATCGACCGAGGAGGCGTTATGGCTGACAACGGACCGAACCCGTACGTAGTGGACATTGAGCGCGCGACGCTCGACAACGAGGCGTTCCGCGACACACTGTGGACCGGCAAGAACCTGCAGCTGACCGTGATGACTATTCCGGCCGGCGGCGAGATCGGCGCCGAAATCCACGACGACCACGACCAGTTCCTCCGCCTGGAAGAAGGCGAGCTGCGCGCGAAGATCGGCCCGTCCGAGGACGAGCTGGACGTCGACGAGGTCATTACCGCGGACTGGGCAGCGTTCGTGCCGGCCGGCAAGTGGCACAACTTTGTCAACGAGTCCGACGCGCCCGCGAAGCTGTACTCCATCTACGCCCCGCCGGAGCACGAGCCGGGCACCCGCCACGAAACGAAGGCCGAGGCGGACAACGACCCGCACGAGACTGACGGCGTGTAACACCGCACGCTTTCGGCCCGGGAACGATGCCCCATTCCCGGGCCTTTCCTATTGCCGGTCACGCTATGTGGCCACAGCTCTAGCTCCTCCCTAGCACTGTCGTTGAAGCGCAGTATCATTTCCCCGGTGCAGCAAACTTCAACGCGCTCGCCGTGGCCAGCCCTCTGGTCGATGATGCTGGGCTTTTTCATGATTTTGGTGGATTCCACCATCGTCTCCGTGGCCATCCCCGCCATTTCTGAGGGGCTGGGCGCCTCGTACAACGAGGTTATCTGGGTCAACTCCGCCTACCTCCTGGCGTACGCGGTGCCCCTGCTGATCACCGGGCGCCTCGGTGACCGCTTCGGCCCCCGCACGATCTACCTCATCGGGCTGGCCCTCTTTACCGCTTCGTCGCTCGCGTGCGGCCTGGCCAGCTCCTCCACCGCGCTCATTACCGCGCGCGCCTTCCAGGGGCTGGGCGGGGCGATGGTCACCCCGCAGACAATGTCGGTGATGATCCGCACGTTCTCCCCGAAGGAGCGCGGCGGCGCCATGGGTGTCTGGGGCGCCACTGCCGGCCTCGCCACGGTCACCGGCCCGCTGTTGGGCGGCGTGCTTGTCGACGCCTCCGGGTGGCCCTGGATCTTCTTCGTCAACGTCCCCGTCGGTGTCCTCGGCCTGATCTTGGCCTGGATCTATGTGCCGCGTTTGGAAAAGACGAACCGCCACTTCGACTGGGTTGGTGTTGCCCTGAGTTCGGTGAGCATGTTCTGCCTCGTCTTCGGCATCCAGGAGGCGCAGCATTTCGGCTGGGATTGGCGCGTGTGGGCCCTGCTGGTGGTCGGGGCCGTCACCATGGCGTTGTTTTTCCGCTGGCAATCGCGGCAGGGAGACCGTGCGCTCGTGCCGGTGGCCCTGTTCAACGACCGCAATTTCTCCCTCGCCGGCGCCACCATTTCCACCGTGGGGTTTGCCATTTCCACCTACATCATCCCGTGGATGATTTACGTGCAGACGGTGCAGGGCTTCTCCCCCACCAAAGCTGCACTGCTCGTGCTGCCGTCTGGCCTGATCTCCGGGTTTCTCTCCCCGTACATCGGCAAGCTGACCAACACGCACGACCCGAAGCCCTTCGCCATTGCCGGGCTCACGCTCGCTGCGGTCTCCATGGCCGCTTCTGCGTTGATCACCACCCCGGATGTGGACCCGCAGTGGATGTACGCCGTCTCGGCCCTCTACGGCGTGGCCAACTCGATGATGTGGGGCCCGCTGTCCATGATCGCTACGCGCAACCTGGACCCACGGCTCGCCGGCGCGGGCTCGAGCGTGTACAACACCACGCGTCAGATCGGCGCCGTGATCGGCTCCGCGGCCATCGCTGCGATGATGTCGTCCCAGCTGGCCGCAAAGCTCGGCGGCGATGCCAGCGAGATGGCCACCGCCGGTCAGACCACCGGCGTGCTACCCGCCCCGCTGCACGAGCCCTTCGCCGAGGCGATGAGCAACTCGATCTGGCTGCCCAGCGCCGTGATCGCGGCCGGTGCCGTCGCTGCCTGTTTCTTTGCCAAGACGAAGTCTTGGAGCGACTAAGGGGTCACCGTGTCCCGCACCCGGAAACCCCGCGCCCCGAAAAAACGCATCGAGGGCACCTACTCCATCGACACCGGCACCGCGGCCATCGTCGCGGACCCCGGCCGCGACGGAGCGTTCGTGCTCGAGGTGAACCGGGTGCCGTCCTCCTACGTGGTGCCCGGCGCGCCCGAGGTGCTGGAGTACGAGTACATGCAGTGGATCGCGGAGTTCATCGCGGCCGCTGAGCTGGCGCAGCCGTTCACCGCGGTGCACCTGGGCGCGGCCGGGTGCGCGCTGCCGAGCTACGTCCACCACCGGTGGGACAGCCACAACATCGCGGTGGAGTTGGACCGTGGGCTGGCGCGCCTCGTGCGCGACACCTTCGACCCACCGGTGGAGATCGCCGTCGCGGAAGCCCGCGCGTTCACGCACGCGCTCGCGCCCGGCTCTGTGGACGTGATTGTCCGCGACGTCTTCGCGGGTCCGGACACGCCCCGTCCACTCACCACCGTGGAATTCTTCCGCGCCGCGCACCGGGCGCTGTCCCCCGGCGGGTTGTTCGTGGCCAACATCGGGGACCACGAAGGTCTGCCGCGCAGCCGCGCTGAGCTCGCCGGGCTGCAACAGGTGTTTTCGCACACCGCCGCGATATTCGCCGGCCGCGGCTACGGCAACGTCGTCGTCGCAGCCTCCGACCGCCCGCTCCGCGCAGGGTCGCAGCTGCCTCTCGACGGCGCTTCGCCCCTGCACGACCGAGCCGTTTAAAGCACCAACTCGGTGCCCAAGCTCGGCTGGTAGAACGCCGCGAAGGCGGCCGTAAGTTCTGTCAGGTGCGGGGACGTGACCTCCGCAAGTGCCGCGATATAGTCCGGCACGACCGCCTTGGGCAGGCGCAGGCCCATGGTTACGTGCGGGACCCAGCGCTCCCCGCGCCCTTCTGGGTTGGATGCGCTGACGGCGCGCGCCGCCCGCTCAAGGTCCTCCGGCGCCTCGAGCAACCAGGCCACCGTTTGTTTGGACTTCGTGCCGAAGACGACCACACCCGAGCGGCGCAAGGTTGCGGGCAACAGCGGCGGCAGTAGGTCCACGGCCGCTGCGATCGCGCGACGGTGCATTGCCGGGGCGAAGGTGACGGAAATATGCGGGCGCTGGTGCTGCGGCGGGAAGCCCCGCTGCTCGAGCGCCGCGTAGATCTCCCGGACAGTCTGCTCCTGGGCTTCAGGCAAGCGCAGCAGAATGTTCTCGGGCGACACCGGATCGAGCGTACCCGGCTTTGGGCGTACCATCGTGGCAATACGCTATCGACGAAAGGAAGCGACCCATGCAGAACGATCCCGCGAAGCCCGGCTACACCACCCAGGGCAGCACGAACAAGCCGGTCGACCACGACGACGACCAGTTTGCGCAGGACACCGGCTCCGCGCTCGGCTACGGCGAGGAGGCGGAGAACTCCACCGAGGAGGCGCAGCTGGAGTACGACATCTCCGAGCGCGACGACGCCGAAGACCCGACGCTGGAGGATTAGCCGCTAGACCTCCCAACGCACCTCGCTGGGATCTTTCTCATCGCGCCAGCCTCGCCACGAGGCCTGGCGCACTTTTTTCTCCGCGGTGGCCCCTGCGAGCTGCACTTCCGCCACGTACTCCGGTATAACCCACCAAGCATCGCGCGCATCCTCGGCAGGCACGTCCACCGGTGGTGTCGCGCGCTGAATGCGGCGCAGCTTCGCCCCAATGTCGGCGAGCTGCGCGTTGGAAAAGCCCGTACCCACGCGGCCGGCGTAGCGCAGCTCGCCTTCGTCGTCCGGCACCGCGACGAGCAGGGATGCGATGTCGCGCTTGCCCGTGCGCACGCCGACAACCACCACCTCTTGGTGCAGTGCCCGTTTAACCTTCAACCACGCGCTGCTGCGCTCCCCCGGCGCGTACGCCGAGTCGGTGCGTTTGGCCACCACTCCCTCCAGCCCCAGCTCTTCGGCGGCGCGCCACGCGTGGTCGAAGCTGCCGGTGTACGCGGGTGGGACAACCACGTGCTCGGTGTCGCCCATGTGGCCCAGCAACTCGCGCCGGGTGGACCACGGCTCCGCGGTCAGGTCGCGGCCCCCCAGGCGGAGGAGATCGAAGACCATGTACCGCAGGTGCGCGTGCGCGCCGTCGCGGTCGGCGTTGTGCAGCAGCGAAAAGTCGGGACGTCCGTCGGGCCCGAGGGCGACCAACTCGCCGTCGACGCAGCCGCCGTCGGCAAGCATCTGCGAAAGCTCGCTCGCGTGCGGGAAGAGGCGGGTGTAGTCCTTGCCGCCGCGGCTGACTAAACGGACGTCGCGGCCGACGTCCGCGAGGATCCGGTAGCCGTCCCACTTCATCTCGAACGCGAACGTGGCGCCCTCGTGTTGGTCGAGCGTGATGTCGCCGCGGGTGGCCATGGTGGGAAGCATGGGAGCAAGCGGGCGCGCGGGCAAAGGCTGGTCGCGCATGAGCTTGAGCAGCCAGTTCTTTCCCTCGGTGCGAATGAGCGCGTAGCGGCGCGGGATGCCGCCCAAGCCCCCGTCGCCGCGGCCGTGCAGTACGACGATGATCTCGTTTGCGCGCCACTTTTCAACCTCGCACGTGCCGATGTCCCAGATTTTCACCGTGCCGGCGCCGTACTGGCCCTTTGGGATGGTGCCTTCGAATTCGGCGTACTCAATCGGGTGGTCCTCGGTCTGCACGGCGAGGCGGTTCTTGTCGGTCTCGAGCGGCGGGCCCTTCGGTACGGCCCAGGAGACGAGCACGCCGTCGTGCTCCAGCCGGAAATCCCAGTGCAGGTGCGAGGCGTCGTGCTCGCCGATGACGAAGATGGGTTCGCCCTCGCGTGGCTGCGGCGCGGCGTCCGGCACCGGCTCGCCGGTCTTGCGCTTGTCGCGCATGGAGCGGTACGTGGCCAGCTTGTCGTCCCGGTGGGTGCCAAGGTCCGCCATCGGATCGAGCCCATCTGTGACCCGTTCCATGACCTCCTCGAACTCGAGCTGGCGCAGCTTCGGGTCTTCAATTTCGTCCCACGTCCGCGGCGCGGCGACGGTGGGCTGCTGCCGCCCCCGCAGCGAGTACGGGCAGATGGTGGTCTTCTTCCCGTTGTTTTGGCTCCAGTCCAAAAAGACCTTTCCTTTGCGCCGCGCCTTCGACATGTCGGCGGTCACCCGGTCTGGGTGGGTGCGCTCGAGATGCTGCGCCAGCGTCTTGGCCACCTTGGACACGGCGTCCGCTTCGCTTGCCCCGTCTAGGCCCGCGTAGAGGTGGATGCCCTTGGACCCGGACGTCACCGGGACGCAGGTCAGCCCCATGTCCTCGAGGATCTCGCGGCACCACAGGGCCACCTCGGCGGTGTCACGCAGCTCCACGCCGGGCCCGGGGTCTAAGTCCAGCACCAGCCGGTCCGGGTTGCGGGGTGCCCCGTCCTCGCCGAAGCGCCACTGCGGGGTGTGCAGCTCGAGGGCGGCAACTTGGGCCAGCCAGGCGAGGGTGGCGGAGCCGTCGATAAGCGGGTACGCGTTGACGCTCGTGGTGTGCTGGATGGTGCCGGTGGCTATCCACTCGGGCGCGGAATCTTCGAGGTCTTTGCGGAAGAAGCTTTGCTTCTCGACGCCTTCGGGCCACCGCTTCCTGGTCACCGGCCGCCGCCTCGCCTGTGGGATGAGCACCTCGGCGACGGCCTGGTAGTACCGCATCACGTCGGCCTTGGTCGTGCCCGTGGCCGGGTAAAGCACCTTATCGAGGTTACTCACGGTGAGCTCGCGGCCGCCGACGCGGACCTTCTGGTCGTTCGCCATGGTCCCACTGTAGAGGCGTGCGTAGAGTGTGGCCCATGCGTGCAATTTGGTCGGGCTCTGTCACCTTCGGCCTCGTCAACGTCCCCGTGAAGGCTTACGGGGCCACCGAGGACCACGACCTGTCGTTCCACCAAGTCCACGACAAGGACGGTGGACGCATTCGCTACGAGCGGCGCTGCGAGGTGTGCGGTGAAAAGGTGGAGTACAAGCACATCGACAAGGCCTTCGAGGAGGACGGCGACACGGTCGTGCTCACCGACGACGACTTCAAATCCCTGCCCGAGGCGGACAACGACGAGATTGAGGTCGTGCAGTTCGTGCCCGCGGAGCAGATTGATCCGCTCATGTTGGAAAAGTCCTACTATCTCGCGCCTGAGGGCAAGACACCGAAGTCGTACCTGCTGCTGCGGCAGACACTGCAGGATTCGGACCTGATCGCGGTGGTGCGCTTTGCCCTGCGGCAAAAGACCCGGTTGGGGGTGCTGCGCGTGGTAAATAAGGTCATCGTGCTGCAGGGGCTGATGTGGGCCGACGAGGTGCGCCAGCTCGACTTCGCCGGAGAGTTCAAGGGCACAAAGTCCCGGGCGAAGATCGGCGAAAAAGAGCTAAAGCTGTCGAAGCAACTGGTGGAGTCCTACGCCTCCGACTTCACACCGGAGGAGTTCGAGGACGACTACCAGGCGGAGCTTCGCAAACTCATCGACGCCAAGTTCGAAGAGGGCGACACGCTCGACACCGACGCCACCTTCGGCGAGCAACCCGATGACGACGATGCAGACGACGACAACGTGGTCGACCTCATGGCCGCGCTGAAGGCGTCGTTGGACAAGCGCGACAAGAGCGCCTAGCCGGCGGAGTGCTTAGTTGCCGGTGAGCTTTTTCAGCCGGTCGATGTGCTCGGAGGCCTGGGCCTTGGTCAGGTTCGCAGGGATCTGCTCCCCCGCCTGCTTAGCCAGCGAGTCAATGTAGGACTTCTGCGCCTCGGTGGCCGGGTCGTCCCCGGAGACCCAGTCGGACGGGTCTTTCTCCAGGTTGCCGTCCTGGGCGTCGCCGGTCGCGCCGAGCATCTCCTGCCCGTCGCCTTGCGGGGCCTGCTCGTTGGCGGGCGGCGCTTGGTCGTACGCCGCGTCATACTCAGGGTCGAACGGCGGCTCCTGCGCAACCTGGTTGCGGGGATCATTCTCTGGAGTGGTCATGGTTTCCTCCTCTTGTGTCGACGTCCGCGGGCGCGGGCGCGGGACGCGAAAGTGACGCCATCGTACCCAAAAACCGGGGCCGCCCTTCGGCCGATACGCGCTGCGTGCGTTGTGGTCGCGTCACCCCCACCGCAGCCCCTTCTTGACCGCAGCTTAGGCTTGCCTTACATTCCCAGTTGTTCCTATAACTTAGCTTAGGCTGACTCGATGAATAAAGGGGAAAGTGGTGAAGCTTCCACACCGCATCGGCGTCTTCGGCGTCGCAATTGCAACCGCGCTCGGACTGACCGCGTGCGCTGACAACGGCGGCGATGCCGACACGACACACGCGAGCACCTCCGAAACGGCGTCCGCGCAGTCCGGGACCTCGCAGACACGGGCCACAGACGGCGCTGTCACTGTGACCGACGCCGCTGGGCGCACACTGCAGTTCAACGAGCTGCCGGAGCGCATCGTGCTGGCGGAGGGGCGCGCCGCCTACGCCACTGCCCTGCTGCAGGACGAGCCGCTGCACAACGTCGTGGCGTACGGCCAGGACTTGGAGAAGGCCGCAGGCGCGTTCCGCGACAAACTCTTCGAACTGCAGCCCGAGGCCAAGGACATGCCCACCATCGGCATGATCCAAAAGGGTGACGTCACAGTGGAGAACCTTTTGGCGCAGAAGCCGGACGTGGTGATCATGACGCTGGACCAGAAGAAAGCGGTGGAGGAAAGCGGGTTCCTCTCCGACATGGACGCCGCAGGACTGAAGTACGCATTCATCGACTTCCGCCAGAAGCCGCTGGAAAACACCACCGTTTCCATGCAGCTCTTGGGCGACCTGCTGGGGCAAAGCGAGCGCGCCGAGGAGTACAACGAGTTCTACAACGCCAAGGTCAAGGAGATCACCGACCGGGTCGCCGAAACCACCGACCGGCCCGACGTGCTCATCTGGATGGCCCCCGGATTCAACGACTGCTGCGCCGTCGCGGGCGATGCCAACCTGGGCACGCTGGTCACCGCCGCCGGCGGGCACAACCTCGGCCCAGAGGTGCTTGGCGCGGACAGCACGACGATCACGGCGGAAAAGCTCATCGAGCTCAACCCGGACAAGCTCATTGTCACCGGCGGCGAGTGGGCGCGCGACCCGAACCGCACGGACGCCGTACGCCACGTGGAGCTGGGCTACCAGTCCAGCCCAGAGCTGGCGTTGCAGACCTGCGACGGCCCGCTCAGCCAAGCGGGCATGGATCAGCTCGACGCGACCAAGACCGGCAACTACTTCGCGGTCTACCACCAGTTCTACGACAACCCCTACAACGTGTTCGCGCTCGAAGCGTTTGCGAAGTGGATCCACCCGGAGCAGTTCGCAGACCTCAACCCCACCCAGGACTTCAAGGACTTCCACAAGGAATGGCTGCCCTTTGAGTACAGCGGCGCATTCTTCATCGACCCGGCCAACCCGGAGGAAAGCTAGACCATGACAACCAAGGTATCCGCGGAACCTGGAGTGGCTGTGGACGCTCGCCAAGCCGCAATCGACAGCTACCGCCGGCGTGGGCGCAAGAAGGCGTTCGCGATCGTCGGGCTCACCGCCGCGGCTGCCGCAAGCTTTCTCATCGCCGTCATCGTCGGCCCGCTCGACATCTCGGTCGCCGACGTTGTGAACGCTGTGTTCCGCCCGGAGCAGGTGGACGAAGAAACCCGCGTGGTGATCCGGAATCTGCGCCTCCCGGCGGCCGTCATGGCGGTGTTGTGCGGCGCGGCCCTCGGCCTGGCCGGCGGGCAAATGCAGACCATTCTGGACAACCCGCTGGCCGAGCCATTCACGCTCGGGATCTCGGCTGCCGCCGCATTCGGCGCGGCCGTGTCCATCGTCATGGGCTGGACGCTCATTGCCAACCCGCAATTCAACCTCGCGCTCATGGCCGCGCTGGCCGCGCTCATCGCGGTGGGCATCGTCGCCGGCGCGTCCGTGTGGCGTGGCGCCACCGCGGAATCGATGATCCTGCTCGGCATCGCGCTGTCCTTCTTCTTCCAGGCCCTGCTGTCGCTGCTGCAGTACGGCGCGAACGTGGAAGCCCTCCAGCAGATCGTGTTCTGGACTATGGGTTCCATGCAGCGCGCGAACTGGACCGCCAACATCATCCTGGCCATCGTGCTGGCGGCCGCGGTGCCGTTCTGCATCGCCAACGTCTGGCGGCTCACCGCGTTGCGCCTTGGCGACGACCGCGCGGCCGCCCTCGGCATCGACGTCAAGCGCCTGCGGCTGTCTACCCTGCTGGTGGCGTCGTTCCTCGCTGCCGCCTCCGTGGCGTTCACCGGCATTATCGGGTTCATCGGGCTTGTCGGCCCCCACATCGCGCGGATGCTCGTCGGCGAGGACCAGAAGTTCTTCCTCCCCGCCGCCGCAGCCGCGGGAGCCATGCTGCTGAGCATGGCCTACGCGGTGTCCCTGTCCATCATCCCCGGTGTGGCGATCCCGATCGGCATCATCACCTCGCTGGTCGGCGTACCGTTCTTCGTCTTCCTCATCTTCACCCGGGCCCGCCGAAGGAGTGCGTAAACCATGGCAATTCGCGCCGAAAACCTCACCGTTTCCTACGGCCGAACCACCATTTTGCACTCGCTGTCGTTCGGCCCCCTCGAGCCAGGAAAAGTCGTCGGCCTCATCGGGCCGAACGCGGCCGGTAAGTCTACGTTGGTGAAAACCATCGCAGGGATCAAGGAACCCGCTGAGGGGTCGGTGACGCTCAGCGTCGATGGCGCGGAGCTCGTCGGCAAGCAGAAGGTGCAAGCCGTCGGCTACGTCCCCCAGGATCTGCTCAGCAGCGCGTCGCTGACAGCGTTTGAATCCATCATGGTGTCTGCGCGCCGCCGCGGGGACGCGTCGTGGAATCCGCTAGACCGCAGTGCGGCCGTGATGGAGCGCTTGGGTATCACGCACCTCGCGGACCGCCTCGTGTCCGACATGTCCGGCGGACAGCGCCAGCTCGTCGCCATGGCGCAAATGCTCGTGCGCGAGCCCGACATCATGCTTCTCGACGAGCCCACTTCCGCCCTCGACCTGCGCCACCAAGTGGAACTGCTGCAGATCGTTTGCGAAGAGGTGCACGGCTCGAACCGGCTGGCCCTCGTAGCCATCCACGACCTGAATCTGGCCGCCCGCTACTGCGACGAGCTGCTCGTGGTCAAGGCCGGCCGCGTGGTCGCCCACGACATCCCGCACGCGGTGCTGCAGCCCGACCTTCTGGAGGAGGTCTACGGCATCCGCGCACGCGTGCTCGACGATGGCGGCGTGCCGGTGGTGTGCCCGGTGTAGCTGCGGGCGGGGGTGGCACTCCGCTAGCCCCACTGCGGGTTGTCTACGTCCACCCCTTCAGCCGCGGCATGGGCTGTGACCAGCTCCAGTAGATATTCCTGGGCGCCGCTGTACGCCTCGTGGAAACGGGGGTCGCCGACGTACATGCGCGCGAGGATGAGCTGGCGCGCCGGGGTCACGTCGTACCACTGGGCGATGCTCGCTCGGTGGCGCTCCACCAATTCAGTGGCCTCCTTGGAGCCGGGTTCCACACCGGCGTCGCGGGCGTGAACCAGGTCTGCGGCGAACACCTCCTGCTCTTCCTGCAGGCGCTTGAAGTCGCCTTCGCCCATTTGCGCGAGCTTTTTCTGGGACTGCGCCCACTCCGGGGTCTCGCCCCAGCGCTGCTCAGCCTCCTCCTGGTAGGCGGGCATATCTTCGCCGAGGTACTTCTTCATTGCGTCCATGTCGATAGATCCTTTCGTTGCGTTGTCAATGAGGTGCTGGACAGATGCGAGTTGGGCGTCGAGCGTGCGCCGTCGAGAAGCGAGTGCTTTCTGGTGGTGCTCGAGGGCGCGGGTGAGGGTGGCTCCGGAGGCGTCAAGAAGCTGCTCGATCTGCGCAAGCGGCACGCCGACGCCCCGGTAGAGGGCGATGGCCGCGCCGCGCTCGAGGTCCGCCTCGCTGTAGACGCGGTGGCCGGCCCACGTGCGCGCGGGCGTGATGAGGCCGAGCGCCTCCCAGTGGCGCAGCGCCTTGCCGGAAACGCCGAGCGCATCCGCCGCCTCGCCGATCGTGTATTCGATACCATCTGCCATGATTGCGATTGAACAGCTTGCCGCAGGGGCAAGTGCAAGTTGGGAGCTGTGATGGACGAGATTCGCGTGGGCGATGCTGAGCGCTCGGACGCGCTGGACCGGTTGGGCACGCTGTTCGCCGACGGCTACCTGGACGTGGGAGAGTTCGAAGAACGCACAGGTCAAGCCGCGATTGCGCGCACACGCGGGGAGCTTTCCGTGCTTTTCGACGACCTCCCGGCCGAACCGGTCTCACCGGAGAAGCGGACGCCGTCCGAGGTCGAGCTGGATGAGAAACTCGCGGCGAAGCGGAAGCTGGACACCGCGATCTACACCACCATCATCGGCGGTTTGGCGGTCTTTTTCGTGCTGCAGCTTGGGCTCGATTTGGACTACGCCTGGGTGGTGTGGCCGGTGGTGGGCATGCTCACTGTCGCTTGGTACACCGTCTTTGACATCTCCGACGAGGAAGACGAGATTCTCGAGGAACTGTTAGAAAAGGAACGTTCCGATCGCGCCGAGCGGCTGAAACTTGTCGCCGAGCGTCGCAAAGAGCTTGAGAAGTAGCCGGGAATTCCTGTGCGCTCCGATTAGAGTGGGGGCAGGCGTTGTCGTCGCGTGTTCGCGCTTGTTGTTACCGGTTCTGTTGGGATGGTTTCGGGCTGCGCTGGGGGTGGTTCGCAGGAGACTGTGATGGTCACATCCACGCAGTGGGTAGAACAGGATTCCGGCTCGGTTGTGAAGTCTGCGGAAGTTGCGGAAGCGGAAGACGCTCCGGTAGTCGTGGACTCGAACGGTGACCTGTTCGTCACCGGCAACGTGGAAGCATGGTCAACCGAACAAGCCCGGAACGGCCGCCCCGCTCCGGCCAACGAAGACCCGGACAACCTGTACTACGTGCTGGTCTTCAACTCCCCTGTCACCATCACCGCAAATAAGGCGGGAAGTCAGGTTGCCCAAGAAAGCCCCTTTGCCCGCCTTGGATCCGTGCAGCACTGGGATTTCGGGACCTCAGATCACACCAACGGCTGGGACGAATACGTAGGAAAGCGGGTGCGGCTGCGGGTTTCGCCTGACCACTTCTCGTACTCGTCCGACATGAGCCTGCCCTTCGGCAGCCAGCTCATGCTCAAGGACAACGCAGAAGTGGACATTGAAGTGCTGAATTGATTACTGTTTCGAACAGACGTTCTATTTGCACATGACCGTGTCGGACGCGTTGTTAGATTGAATTCATCACTTCCAAAAACCGGACTCTCAGCAGGAAGGAGGGGCCATGACTAGCGAGATTACCCGGTGTGTCGACGACATTTCCTCGGCGCTGCGCACACTTAGCACGCTGTTCGAAGACCCCTCCGCCCTCGCATTTGCGGATATCCGGCACGACATGGAGCGCCTGGAGGAGCAGTTTAAGAAGAAGGCATCTATCGACGCAGCATTCGCCTTCATCGCTGACCGGGACGATGCTGGACGTGTCGTCGGAGCCAACTACCCTAACGCGTACCTGCAGCAGTGCCTGGACCTGTCCAAGGGCGAGGCCTACAACCGCCTCGAGCGCGGCCGGTTGCTGTACGGCGCACCACCGGAGCCCACCCCTCCCCCTGCAGACGAGGCCGAGGATCTTTTCGAGGCGGCCCCGGACGATGCCGCCTCCACCGCCGAGGAGGACCGCGCCCGCCAGGAGGATGCCCGAAAGAACTCGTCGCGTGTAAGTGCTGAGAAGCAGGACATCATCCGGCGCGAGCTGGACAAACTCCTCAAGGCCGCGTCGAGCGAGCGCGCCCGCATCCACGCCGAGGCCATGGAAGAAGCCCTGCACCGCAGCCCGGAGGACCTGCGTCTGTTTGTGCGCAAGGCTGTCGACGCCGCGAATCGCAAGCACGCTCCCCACTCCAACCCGAACGCCGGGTTTGAGAAGCGGAGTGTGACCTTTGGCCGTCGTAAAGCAGATGGCACCGTAGACATCCATATCAATGCCACCGCCGGCCACGCGGCGC
The DNA here is from genome assembly GCF_000747315.1 of Corynebacterium ureicelerivorans. Lineage (NCBI taxonomy): Bacteria > Bacillati > Actinomycetota > Actinomycetes > Mycobacteriales > Corynebacteriaceae > Corynebacterium > Corynebacterium ureicelerivorans. The sequence continues at coordinate 860,121 of NZ_CP009215.1, read as the reverse complement.
TGATGAAGGCACACCTGGACAAAGGGTTGGCGCCAAACGCAAACCTTCCGGAGGAGTTGCAAGGCGAGGTGGATCCGCGCACCCCGCAGCAGCGCCGATTCGACCAGTTCTTCGCCATCTTCGAGCAGTACGAGCAGGAATCGCAGAAGGCTAACGGCGGCGCGGCCTCTGTGGTGTTGGCGCTGACCCTCGACGATCTCGCGGACGGCGACGCCGCCATGCTCTACGACACCAACACCGGGATCGAGGTGGACTGCTTCGACCTGGTTCGCCTGGGTATGGACGGCACCACCGATTTCCTGCTCCAGGTCGACGGGGTCACCTCGGTGCCGCTGTGGATGGGGCGCACCAGCAGGCTGGCCTCGGTCGCCCAGCGCATCGCCATGTTCGCGGTGCAAGGGGTCTGCTCCTGGCTCGGCTGCACCGCAGCCATGTCGGAGTGCGAGGCCCACCACATCCTCGCGTGGATCAAAGGTGGAAACACAGACATCGAAAACCTCACCGGCCTGTGCCGCGAGCACCACAGGTGCAACAACGACCACAGGGACGGCTCTTTTAACAAGGGGTACATGGATTTCGACCCGCAAACGGGTAGAGCAGGCTTCCGCCGTCGACCGAGTGAGGCGCTGAAATTCAATCAGTCGGTGCCGGCGAGACACTCGGCGGTGAGCAGGATTTTCGCGGCCAAGGGGAGGTGCGAGTGCGCGAAACACAACGGGCGCGACCCCGCTTTCTACCCGCCCAGCCACCCACCCATGAAGGATGCGTTCGTGCCCATGCGAGTGTGAGAGCCGGACGCGTAGCGTCGTTGGCATGCGTATCTACACTGTGGGCCACTCCAACCTGGACTTCGAAGACTTCACAGCGATGATCACCGCCGCCGGGGTGGAATCCATCGTTGACGTGCGGAAGCTGCCCGGTTCGAGGAAGTACCCGTGGTTCAATGACGACCACCTCGCCGCGCACCTGCCCGACCACGGCATCGCATACAGCCGGAGCGAGGGCCTCACAGGGCGGCGCACGGTATCGCACACCGTGCCATTCGAGGCCAACGGGAACTGGCGCAACCGCAGCTTCCACAACTACGCAGACCACGCGCTCGGCGACGAGTTCGCGGACGCGCTTGCTGAGCTGCGCAACCACGCGGCCACAACCCCTACCGCCATCATGTGCTCGGAGGCGGTCTGGTGGCGGTGCCACCGGCGGATCATCGCCGACCACCTGCTCGCCCATGGGGACGAGGTTGGTCACATTATGGGGATGGGGGCCGAAGGGGCGTCGATAAGCGAGGCGACCCTCAACGAGGGCGCCGTGGTCGGCGACGACGGCCTCGTGCGCTACCCCGCCGCCTGACGCACCCAAAATTCATCTGCGGGCAACCTCAAAGAAATACAGCCTTCCTACAGTCTTCGTCGTTCACCCAGCCCTCACGAAAGGCCCTCCCGTGTCTTCCCGCGTCCCCACCCAGTTGATCTCGGTTGCCACCGCCGCAGCGATTGCCGTCACCCTCGCCCCGGCGGCGATGGCCGACACCACCTCCGAGTTCACCATCTCCAACATCACCGACTTCCACGGGTACTGGGAGCAGACGAAGAACGCACCCGGCGCCGCCCACCTCAAGTGCGCGGTGGATAGAGCAGCCGAGGGCAAGACCCACATTTTCACCTCCGCCGGCGACAACATCGGGGCCTCCCCCTTCGCATCGAAGCTGCTTGACGACGTCCCCACCCTTGAGATCCTCAACCTGATGAACCTGCAGGTCTCGGCGCTGGGCAATCACGAACTCGATGACGGCGCCGACGAATTTTCCACCCGCGTCACCGCCACGGCGAAGTTCGACTACCTGGCCGCCAACGCCAAGACCGTGGAAAACACGAAGGACTACGTGGTCAAGGACCTCGACGGCGCAAAAGTAGCCTTCATCGGCACCGTCACCGACGACATGCCAAACCTGGTCAACCCGAAATCCATCGCGGGCATCACGTGGAACGACCCGGTGGCAACCACCAATGAGCTTGCAACGCGGTTGAAGAACGACGGCGAGGCCGACGTGGTGGTCGCGCTCGTGCACGAAGGCGGCATCAAGGCCGACCAGTTCTCGGACGCCGTCGACGTCGCGTTCCTGGGCCACTCCCACCAGGTCATCGCACCAACGGGCGCCAAGCCGCTGCTCATGCAGGCGGGATACTACGGCAACAACCTGGCCAACGTGGATCTGAGCTTCGACCGCGCGAGCAAGACGCTGACCGTGAAGAGGGCCGAGCTCCTCGACGCCGACGCGATCCGCGCCTGCGACACCCCACAGCCCGAAATCAACAAAGTGATCGAGGACGCGCTGGCGAAGGCCGGCTCCGAGGGCAAGAAAGTTGTCGGCCGCGCCGCAGCGCACATGTATAAAGCGGGCGACAGGGAGTCCCAGCTGAACAACTACATCGCAGAGGCCACCCGCCAAGGCGTGTCCAACAACTCCTCGGTCACCGCAGACATCGGTGTGATGAACGCCGGCGGGGTCCGCGCCGAAATCGAGGCAGGCGACGTGACATACGAGCAGGCCTTTTCGGTGCAGCCGTTCGGCGGCGAGAACACCTACGTGGAGCTGAAGGGCTCCGACGTCGTGGCCGCGCTGGAGGAGCAGTGGCGCGACGACCCGGAGCGGCCGATGTTCCCGCTGGGCGTCTCCGACAATGTTGCCTACACCTACGACCCAGCCGCGCCGGTGGGGTCGAAGATCACCTCCGTGACCATCGACGGCGCACCCATCGACCCAGACACGACGTACGTGGTCGCCGGATCGACGTTCCTGCTCGGCGGCGGCGACAACTTCAAGGCCTTCACCCGCGGCACCGCACCGGCGAACCTGGGGTACGTGGACCTCAACGCGCTCGTGGAGGCGCTCGACGCCGGCCAGAAGCAGCGCACCAGCCAGTCCAACGTGGGCGTCCACCTTCCCGCCCCGCTCACCGCCGGCGAGGAAGCGACCATCGAACTCAGCTCCCTCCTCTACGGTCAGGGCGAAAGCGCTACTACCGTCACCGCAACGCTCGGCAACGCCACCGCCGATGCCACGATCTCCGCTGACGCCGCGGGCATGACCGCCAACGAGTACGGCACCGCGACCGTAAAGCTCACCGTGCCAGCCGACCTGTCTGGCACCCAGCAGCTGCGCATTACCACCGACGCCGGCACCGACGTGACCGTCCCGGTCGATGTCGCTCCCGCGCCTGCGCCGGAAACCGCCACCCCTTCGTTCGTTGCGGACCTCATGGGCAAACTCGGCTGGATCCTCCCGCTGGGGTTTGCCGCCCTCGTCGGCATGGCGAGCCTCGTCGCCCTGCTCTTCCCGTTCGAGGTGGACAGGGTGCTAGGCCCCATCGCGAAGCGCTGACCAGGCCCGCGAGCACTACACCAGCGGCCAGGGAAACTGGTAGTGCGAGCGCGGCTCCGGCAGCCACGGCAGCCGCACGATCCGCGAGGCCCGCGCGCGCAACGCGGCAACCTCCGGCTCAGTGAGCAGCGAGGCGACCTCGTCCGGCACGCCACCCACGAGGGGCGCGAGCGTATCGACGAGCTCCGCCTCCACCTCCTCGTGAGCAAAATCCCAAATCACGGTACGCAGCTCCGGGTCCTGGTGAAAGCACAGTCCGTGGTCGATGCCCCACACCTGCTCGTCTGAGCCGGTGCCCGGCACGTTCCCGAGCAACACATGGCCGGACTTGCGGTCCGTGTTGTTGGCCAACAGGTCGAACACGGCCATGCGCCGGAACTGGGGGTGCAGGTCCGGACGGGTCTCCAGCAACGGGAAGTAGTGGGAGCCGTCGTTGTCGACGTAGGCCTGCAGCGACCCGACACCAAACGGCTCAACCTCCCGCACGACGGTTGGCGGCACGATGCCCCAGCCCAACCACTCGCTGAGCAGGAAGGCGGCGCGCTCCCGGCACCACAGGCCCGGTTCGAAGTCGTGCAGAGGCTGCTCCCCCGCCTCAGGTTTGAAGATCGCCCAGCAAGTACCGCCGCCTCGGCTCACCTCCACCAGAAAGGTCGCGTTGGAGGATTCGGTGAGCGCGCCAAGTACGCGGACGTCGCCACGCTCCATTAGCGCCAACACCTCCGGCTTTTCCGTCACAGCTGCACCCTGGTCACCGAGCCGGGGGCCGCCTTCGCCCGCTGGAACTCGTCCAGCGGCTTGCCCGCGTAGTGGGTCAGCGCCGCCTTGATGGGGTCCGCGTGGGAGAAGCACACCACAGTCTCACCCGGGTGGCGGCGCACAATCTCCTCCAGGGCGCCCACCACCCGCGCCTGCATCTCCGCGAAGGATTCGCCGCCGGGGAAGCGGAACTCCGACGGACGCTGCTGCACCACCTTCCACTCCGGCAACGCGGAGAGCTCCTGCAACGAGGCGCCGGTCCAGGACCCGAAGTCGGCTTCCAGGATGCCGTCGCAAAGCACGGGCTCCAACCCGAACTTCTCGCACAGCGGTGCCGCGGTTTCTCGGGTGCGCTCCAGCGGCGAGCAGTACACGGCGTGAACATCCGAAAATTGCGCGGCGACCTCCTTGGCCTGCTCGCGCCCGCGCGCGGACAGGTGCAGCCCCGGAGCCCGCCCGGGCAGGACCTTCCCGGTGGTGGGTGTCTCGCCGTGGCGGACGAGGTAGACGTTGGCGTGAACCATGCCGGCCATCCTATGTCGGACACTGGCGTACCCTGGCCGGCATGACGCAAGCCCCAGCAATCTCCACCCTCGGCGAGCTCAAGGCCGCCGGCTACGAATACAAGACCGTGCGCGAGGAGTTGCGCGACAACCTGCTAGCCAAGCTTAAGGCCGGCGAGAACCCCTGGCCGGGCCTGCACGGCCTCGAGCACACCGTGCTGCCTCAGGTCGAGCGCGCGATCATCGCGGGCCACGACATCGTGCTGCTCGGTGAGCGTGGCCAAGGCAAGACCCGCCTGCTGCGCACCCTGCCGCAGCTCCTCGACGATTACGTGCCCGCCATCGCCGACTCCGAGCTGCGCGAACACCCCCTGCACCCCATCACGGAGGCAGCGAAGCGCCGCATCGCGGAAGAAGGCGACGCGCTGCCGGTTGTCTGGATCCCGCGCGAGGCCCGCTACTCCGAGAAGCTGGCCACCCCGGACACCTCCGTGGCGGACCTCATCGGCGATGTCGACCCGATGCGCGTGGCCGAGGGCCGTCGCCTCGGCGACCCAGAGACCATCCACTACGGTCTCATCCCACGCTCGAACCGCGGCATTGTGGCGATCAACGAGCTGCCTGACCTGGCCGAGCGCATCCAGGTGGCCATGCTCAACGTCATGGAGGAAGCGGACATCCAGATCCGCGGCTACATGCTGCGCCTGCCTCTCGACGTCCTCGTGGTCGCATCCGCCAACCCGGAGGACTACACCAACCGCGGGCGCATCATCACCCCGCTAAAAGACCGCTTCGGCGCCGAGGTGCGCACCCACTACCCCGTCGAGCTGGACGACGAGATCGCGGTGATCCGCCAGGAATCCCAGCTCACTGCCGAGGTGCCGGACGTGGTCATGGAGATCCTCGCCCGCTTCACCCGGGCCCTGCGCGAGTCCGACGCCGTGAACCAGCGCGCCGGCGTCTCCGCCCGCTTCGCCATCGCCGGCGCCGAGACCATCGCCGCCGCAGCCGCGCGCCGCGCCGCAGTGCGCGGCGAGGACATCGCCGTGGCCCGCCTGGTGGACGTGGAGGCCGCTGTGGACGTGCTCGGCGGCAAGGTGGAGTTCGAGCACGGCGAAGAAGGCCGCGAGTGGGACATCCTCGAGTACCTGCTGCGCAACGCGGTCGCTCAGGCACTTCGCCCCCGCATTCGTGAGCTCGACTTCACCCCGCTGATCGAGGCACTCGACGGCACCACCACCATCACCGACGGCGCAAACGTCACCGCCAGCGAGTTCCTCGACGGCCTGCCGGTGCTCGATGAGCCGCTCTACGACGACATCGCCCGCGCCTTCCACGCCGAGAGCGACGGCGAACGCGCCGCCGCGATCGAGCTCGCGGTGGAGGCGCTGTACTTGACGCAGAAGATCTCGAAGGACTCCGGAGAGGGCGAGACCATCTATGGTTAACCCCCGCTACCTGCACTACCGCAAGTACACCCCGGGCCCGGACCCGCTCGCACCCCCGCCGGATCTCACCGAGGCGGTGCGGGCCATCGCCGACGACGTCATGTACGGCTACCCCGCCGAGCAGGCCCTGCGCGAGTACCTGCGCAGAGGCACTGAGGGCGCTGAGGGATACGACGAGCTCGCCGCCCGCATCGCCGAGCGGCGTCAGGAACTGCTGCAGAAAGGCAACTTGCACGGCACGCTGAACGAGGTGCGCAAGCTTCTCGACGCCGCGGTGCTCGCCGAGCGCGGGCAGCTCGCCCGCGACGTGGACATGGACGACCTCGACCGCTCCATGCGCGAGATGACGTTGGAGAACCTGCCCGCCTCCCCCGCCGCCGCGGTGACCGAACTCGACGGCTACGACTGGGCATCCAACGAGGCGCGCGAGAAGTACGACCAGATCCGCGACCTGGTTGGCCGGGAGCTGCTGGACCAGCGCTTCGAAGGCATGAAGGGCATGCTGGAAAACGCCACCGACGAAGACCGGGCCGCCGTTGCCGAGATGCTGCGCGACCTCAACGTGCTGCTGGGCAAGCACCGCGCCGGCATGGCCACCGAGCAGGACTTCACCGAGTTCATGGCCAAGCACGGGGACCAGTTCCCGGAGCAGCCCAGGAACATCGACGAGCTTGTGGAGCTGCTCGCCCAGCGCTCCGCGGCCGCCCAACGCCTGCTCAACTCGATGACGCCGGAGCAGCGCCAGGAGCTCATGGCGCTATCCGCCCAGGCATTCGGGTCCGAGGAACTGATGAACCTCATGGGCGAGCTGGACGCGAACCTGCGCGGCATCCGCCCCGACCTGGACTGGTACGGGTCCGAATCGTTCGAGGGCGACGGCGACGGCATGGGGCTTGGCGAGGCCACCCGGGCCATGCGCGACCTGGGCCGGTTGGACGAGCTGGCGGAGGCGATGAACGCCGCCCGGCCCGACCTGGACCTCGACGAGGTGGCCGATCTCTTGGGCAAGGAGGCGGCCACCAGCGCGAAAACGCTTCGCGACCTGGAAAAGGCGTTGCGGGAATCGGGCTTGCTGAACAAGGGGGAGCAGGGCAACCTGCAGCTGTCGCCCAAGGCGATGCGGATGCTGGGCAAGGAGCTGCTGCGCGACGTCTCCACGCACCTGGCCTCCCCCGGCGCGCGCGATTCCCGCCTCGCCGGGCGCACCGGTGAACCCACCGGCGGCACCCGCCCCTGGGAGTTCGGCGACACCGCCGCCTGGGACACCACCCGCACCATCACCAACGCGATCCAGCGCACCGCGGTTGCCGGCGAGCGGACCGAAGGGGCGTCGATAGGCATCCAGCTCGGCGACATTGAGGTGGTGGAAACCGAAGCCCGCACGAGAAACGCGGTGGCGCTGTTGGTGGACACCAGTTTCTCCATGGCAATGGAGGGGCGTTGGGCGCCGATGAAGCAGACGGCGCTGGCGTTGCACCACCTCATCTCCACCCAGTTCCGCGGCGACGAGCTCACGCTCATCGGGTTCGGGCTGTACGCGCAGACGATGTCAATTGAGGAGCTGACAGGCCTGCCGCCGATCCAGGAGAAAGGTACGAACCTGCAGCACGCACTGCTGCTCGCGGATCAGTTCTTCGCCCGCCACCCCAACCACGAGCCAACCCTGCTGGTGGTTACCGACGGCGAGCCGACGTCCATGATCACCGACTGGGGCCAGCCCTACTTCAACTGGCCTACCGACCGGATCACGCTGGCCAAGACCGTGCAGGCGCTTGACCAGGTGACCAAGCGGGGCGTGAGCCCGACGTTCTTCCGCCTCGGCGACGACCCCGGGCTGGTCAACCTGCTCAACGCCATGGCGAGCCGATCCGGCGGGCGCGTGGTGGCCCCGGACCTCGGCGAGCTCGGCGGCGCGGTGGTCGGCGAGTACCTACGCGGGTGGTTCTAGCACAGGCGAGCACAGACGAGCACAGACGCGTGCAGACGAGCGCGAACTACGCGCCTGCCTTTCGCCGGGTGGCCATGAACGTGGCGGCCGCCAACAACGCAAGCGCGCCAAGGCCGAGCGCCGCGTAGCGCACCTTTGGGCTCGGCTCCGAGGACTCGGCGGCACCCGCGCCCGGCACGTCGGAACCCGCGACCACGCCGCGGATCCACTCCGCTTGCTCCGCTACCGGCGCCACTGCCACCGCGGCGTTCGAGGTCATCTCCTCCTCGGTGGGGTTTTCCGGGTCCTCGAACAACCCCGCTGACATGATGCCAGCGACCTTGCCGCCATCGAAGATGGCGCCTCCGGAGTCGCCGGGCTGGATGCGCGCGCCGTTTTCCAGCGCCACGTCGAGGGCGGTCGGGGCGTCGAATAGCGCCAGCGGCGATTCCCCACGCACCGTGGCCTCCGCGGCGGGCAGCGTGGTGGAGCCGCCGGAGCCGTCGGAGGACCAGCCGTAGATGTTCACGCCACCGCTCGGCACCGTATCCGCCACCGAGGCGTACAAGGGCAACCCCATGTCCTCTGCCGTGTGCAGCAGGGCGATGTCGCCGCGCGGGGCCACCTCGTGGCGGTCCACCTTGTACACCTTCTGGTTGTCACCTTGGCCGGTGCGCACCGAGCCGCCCGCCTTGGCGGCCGCTTCCACGCAGTGGCGGGCGGTGATCACCCAGTGCGGGTCGATGGCGGTGCCGGTGCACACGCCGTCGTCCGGGTCGGAGTCGTCCACGCGCACCGAGACCACCGGCTGCGCCTCAGCCGCGTCGCCTGCGAACTGCTCGGATTCCATCGCCCACGCGGGCTGCGCCGCCACAGCAACACCAACTGCAACGCAAATCGCCAACTTTTTCATACTTTTTCCTTTCCAAGCACCGCCACCAGGCGGCGGACAACATGTTCCAAAGGACCGCGCTCGAACACCGCGAGCCAGCCGTACGCGATCAGCACCGCACCAAGCAGGCTCGGCCCCAGCCCCACCCACTGCGCGGTGAGCACATGGAGGCAATACAGCGTCAGCGTCATCCGCCCCAGCGGCGCGAGCCACCCCAGCCAACGCCCGGCAAGACAACACAGGGAGCAGATGCCTATCGACGCCCCTCCGGTGCCCACGACATCGACAAGGCCGCCGGTGTGGCCGGAGGCGTCGAGAAGCGCGGGTAGCGGGAACCACCACCGCAGCGCGACGTCGGCGGCAAACAGCGCCAGGCCCACCACCGCGCCGGAGCGCAGTGGCATGTGCCGGGCAAAGAGCATCCCGGCGGCCATGAGCGCCGCCCACATCAGCGGCGGGTACGGCGAGGCCGACGGCGCGAGCACCGCAGATCCGAGCGTGAGCACCGCAACGAGCCAGCTCATCCAAGCCGACCCCAGTCTGGGCGCCCAGGCGAGCGCGATCATGCAGACCCCGATCGTGCCCAACACCACCTCGATGGTCCCGGCGAACGGCACCAGTGCGACGTGCAGCGCCACAAGGCACGCCCCGCGCACCACGAACTGTGCCGGCCGGGCGCGCATGAGCCCCATGGACACCCCGGCGAGGAACGCGAAGAGCCCCGCCGGGAAACCGAACAGCAGTTGCGCGGCGATCCCGGTGGGTGCGGTGAGGTGGGCGACGATCATAGAGACAAGCGCCACGGCACGGGCCGCGTCGATGCCAACGATTCTGGTCTGCATGGTGCGCCAAGCTACGAGGGACGGTGTTGCGCCAGCATTAACGCGCGTGTTTACGCCGCCGCAACACGGCCGCATTTACCATCGCCACCATGACAATTAGGGTGCTCATCGTAGACGACGAGGCCTTCTTGGCCGACGCCATCGCCACCGGACTCACGCGCGCAGGCATGCAGACCTCCACCGCATACGACGGCTACGAGGCGCTCGAGCGTATCGACGAGCTGCCGCCCGACGTCGTCGTCCTCGACCGCGACCTGCCCGGGGTGCACGGCGACGCGGTGTGCCGCCGGATCGTGGACACGCAGCCGACGACTCGCGTGATCATGCTGACCGCCTCCGGCACGCTGGACAACAGGTTGGAAGGCTTCGACCTCGGCGCCGACGACTACCTGGCCAAACCCTTCGAGCTGCCGGAGCTGGTGGCGCGCGTGCGGGCCCTGGCAAAACGCAACGCCCCGGCGCGCGGCGAGGTGTACCGCTGCAGGGACGTGCGCCTGGACACCTTCCGGCGCGAGGTCACCCGCGGCGACGAACCGGTGAGCCTCAGCCCGAAGGAGTTCGCGGTGCTGCAAGTGCTCATGGAGGCCGACGGCGGGGTGATCTCCGCCGAGGACCTGCTGGCCGAGGCGTGGGACGAAAACGCCGACCCCTTCACCAACTCCCCGCGCGTGACGGTGTCTCACCTACGCAAAAAGCTCGGCGAGCCGCGCATCGTGCACACCGTCACCGGCGCCGGCTACTACGTGGCCGACAAGGAGCGCTGATGCGCAAACTCAGCCTCCGTGCCCGCATCACCGTGATGTTCGTGGCCACCGTGCTCGGCGTCGGCTGCGCGCTGATCGGGCTGGTGTACGCGTATTTGAAGCTCACCCCTGTGCCGGTGATGGCGGAGTTTCCGGCCGGGCCGGACGGGGTGGTCATCGACGGCGCGGTGCCCGTGACCGACGAGATCTTGCGTCGGATCCTCACCGCCTCTCTGGGCGCGTTGGCACTGCTGACCGCGCTCGCCGGGGTGGCGGGCTGGTTCGTGGCCGGGCTGGTGATCACCCCGCTGCGCGCCATCGCCGACGACGCCCGCGAGGTTACCCGCGGCAACCTCGCGGCCCGCATCGACTACGACGGGCCCCGCGACGAGGTCGGCGAGCTTTCGGAGGCGCTCAACGCCATGCTCGACGAGCTCGCGGACGCGGTGGAACGCCAGCGCCGTTTCGCCGCCAACGCCTCCCACGAGTTGAAAACCCCGATCGCCACCATCCAGACCGTCGCCGACGTTGCTCTCAGCGGCGGCGACGCAGACCTGCGCCCCGCTGTGGCCCAGATCCGCAAGGTCAACGCCCGCAACGCCGCGACCGTGTCCTCGCTGCTGCAGTTGGCCAACGTGCAGGTCCGCGACCGCGACGCCGTCGACTTGGCGGCCCTGTGCCACGAGGCGGTCGCAGCGCACTGCGTGCCCGTCGACGCCGAGCCGGTCACCGTTGAAGCCTCCCCCACCTTGGTCCGCCAGGCCGTGGACAACCTCGTGCGCAACGCCGTCGCCCATGGCGCGCCCGGTACCGCGCAGCTGACACTGCGGAGAACCTCCGGCACCCCCGCGCCGCTCGCCGAAATTACCGTCTCCTCCGGCGGCGACGTGTTGGACCCCGCCGAGGTTGCCACCTGGACCGAGCCGTTCGCCCGCGCGCGACGCACCTCGGGTTCCGGACACGGGCTCGGACTGGCGCTGGTTCAGGCGATAGCAAAGGCCCACGGCGGCTCGCTGCAGTTGGCGGCGCGGGCCGAAGGCGGGCTCGTCGTGAAGCTACTGCTCCCGGCGTAGCGCCCCCTCGTATCGCGCCTGCGCGGCCGCGACGTCCTCCGCGTTGTGGGAGGTGGGCACGTCCGCTCGGTCCGGGAAGACCGCCTTGCCCTGCGGCAGGTTGATCGCGGGCTGATTCGGCTGCTCGCCCGCGTCCGGGCGCAGGTGCGGGTGTGCGTAGTCGGCGCAGTGGTCCAGGAACACGCGCGGCGGCGCGAAGAAGTTGCAGCCGGTCAGCGCCTCGGAGAAATCCAGGATGCGGTCGTAGTTGCCCTCCGGCTCGCCGATGAACATCCGCCGCAGCATCACCTCGGTGATGCGCGGGTCGCGGGCGTAGCTCATGAAGAAGGTGCCCTGCTTGCCCAGCGCGTCGCCGAACGAGAGGTTGTTGCGCACGATCTCCAGCCCGTTGCCGTCCTCGTCTTCTACCTGGTTGACGGCCACGTGGCTGTTCGGCGCCTTCTCATCCAGCTCGATGTCGGAGTGCTTCGTGCGGCCGATGACCTGCTCCTGCTCCTCCACCGTGATGTCGTTCCACGCCTTGAGGTTGTGCACGTACTTCTGCTCGACGATGTAGCTGCCGCCCTCCCAGATGCCGTCGCGGATGATGGCCACCTCGACGCCTTCCTGGCCACGGGGGCTTTCGGTGCCGTCGACGAAGCCGAGCGGGTCGCGGAAATCCTGGTACTGGAAGGCGTGAACCTCGTCGTGGTAGTCGATGTGGTCCTCCACGATCGCGTTGATGCGGCGGGCGAGCTCGAAAGCGACGTCGAATTCGTCGGACCGGATGTGGAAGAACAGGTCGCCCGGCGTGGACGGCGCGTGGTGCTTCGCGCCGTGGAGCTCGACGAACTCGTGCAGGTGCTCCGGTTTGTCCAGTGCGAAAAGCCGGTCCCACATTGTCGCGCCGATGCCAGCCACCGCGGTCAAGTGCGCCTTCGGGTACCGGAAGCCCACGCCGTTGGTGAGGCTGGACAGGCTGGAAAGCGCCGCGAGCGCGGCCTCCTCGCCGCCTTCTTTGAAGCCGAGGGTGATAAACAGCGCGTCCCGCGACTGCGGGAGGATCACGGTCTGGGTAACTTCTGCCTGGTTCCTGCTTGTCATGGGGAGTAAGTATTCCCTATCGGTGTGAGTTGCGCTCGCATCACAGCACCGCCCACCCGGTAAGCGCCGCACCGATCACCACCGCCCACGCCGGCGCCTTGAAGCTCCGCAGCGCTACGAACGCCCCCGCCGCCACCGCCATCGTCGCCGGCCCGTGGATGCCGGAGGTGAACACCGGCGTGTACAGCGCCGCGGCCAGGATGCCCACCACCGCGGCGTTGGCACCCGCGAGCGCGTGCGCGGCGCGCGGATGGGCGCGCAGCTGGTCCCAGAACGGCATCACACCGATGACCAGCAGCGCCGCCGGCAGGAAGATCGCCACCGTGGCCAGGGTCGCGCCCCACAGCCAGTGCACCCCCTGCGCCGAGGCACCCAAGAACGACGCGAACGTGAACAGCGGGCCGGGCACCGCCTGGGCGGCGCCGTATCCGGCGAGGAAGGTATCGGCGTCAACGAGCCCGGCCGCGACCGTGGCCTGCTCTAGCAGCGGGAGCACCACGTGCCCGCCACCGAAGACGAGCGCGCCGGAGCGGTAAAAGCTGTCGAAGATGCCAAGGCCTGTATTCATGTGCCCCACCAGCGGCAGCAGCGCCAACAGTGCAGCGAACACCCCCAACGCCGCCAACCCCACGGTGCGGGTTGCTGTGGAGGTGCGGGTGGGGGCCGGAGGGGCGTCGATAGGCGACAATGCGACGGTGGCCGCGACCATGCCCGCGGCGATCGCGCCGACCTGGGCCGCGGGGTGCGGGACGAGAAGCACGATGAGGAACGCCGCGAGCGCGACGGCCGCGCGGAGCCTGTCGGTGACGATGCTTGTCGCCATCCCCATAACCGCCTGCGCGACGACCGCGACCGCCGCAGCCTTGAGCCCCGCGAGCCAACCCGCGTCCGAGATGTCGCCGAGGTACGCCACCCCGAGCGCGAACGCGACCATGAGGACCACGCTTGGCAGCGTGAAACCCACCCACGCGGCCAGCATGCCCGCATACCCGGCACGCTTGAGCCCAATTGCCATGCCGACTTGGCTCGACGCGGGGCCCGGCATGAACTGGCACAGGGCGACGAGGTCGGCGTACTCGTCGTCGGTGAGCCACTTCCGCTTCTCCACGAACTCGTCCCGGAAGTACCCCAGATGCGCCGTCGGCCCGCCGAACGACGTCAGACCGAGGCGGGTGAATACGTGTAATACCTCAAGCACAAGATGTGAGGCTAGCGGTCGGCGCCACGCTGAGCAGGTGCCCGCGTGTGAACCGGCGCGGCGCGGGGTAGCACTGCAATCACCACGGCGGAAGCCGCCGCAGCAGCCGCGAATGCCGCCACGACGCTCGCAGCCGAGTTCGGCATTCCCAGGGCTTGGACCGAGCCGAAGGTGTTCCACGCCGCGTGCACCGCAACCGCGACCCAGAGGCTGTTGAACGCCCACACCAAAAGCGCGTATAGCAGCGCGTCAAGGAAATAATGGGCGAAGGGAACCGGTGAGCCGTACGCCTGCGGGTGCATCGCCACGAACGGGATCGCGGCGAGCACCGCGCCCACGGCCGGGCGCTTGGTCCACGCCGTGAACGCCTGGAAGAACACGCCGCGAAACGCCATCTCCTCCGCAAGCGCGGCGAGCACAATAACGACGAGCTCCAACGGAAGATCGCTCCGGATATCTCCGATAACTTGATCCCAGGACGCGCCGTAACCGACCACGCCGACCGCGCCCATAACAGCGGCGATGACAACAAACGCCAACGCGTACGCGGCGAATGGCACCCAAGGTTTCGTTCCTGTTCGCGCTGTGAACACCGACGCAACCGGCCTGCGCCCGATGAACCGGACCGCGGCGAGCACCGCCAGGATCTCCACGACCACGGAGCCGTACCCGAAGTACTTGTCCGCCGCGCCGCTCGTCGTGTCCACTCCTGCGGCTTCGAGGGAAACACCAATCACCGCGACGAACGCGACGGTGAGCACGGCGACCGCGACGATTTCGGCGAGTGGCCTCCACCAGGCGTAGTTGGATTGGTTTCTCGACTCGAACGCGTACTCCCCCGCGTGTGACACTGTGACGAAACTCCTTCTCGCGGTTACAACAACCGGGCCATCATATGCCTGACTGTTGATATGTGCATGGGACGATCAGCGCCGCGCCCGCGCTAAACTCTGCCCGCGGACAACCACGAGCACGGATCGCGTATGGGAGGTTCCCGGTTGCACCACTTCAGCCCGCTGTTTGAGATGGGCCCTGCCCGGCGCGACCACATCCCCGCCTTCCGTACCGCCCTCGGCGTTGCCATCCCCATGTTCACGCTGCTCGCGCTGGGCCGCATGGATCTGGCCATCTACGCCAACTTCGGCGCATTTACCGGCGTGTACGGCAGGCACATGACGCGCCGGGTGCGGCTGAAGCACCACATACTGGCAGGTATCGCACTGACCTCTGCGGTGACCGTGGGCGCGGTCATGGCGTGGCTGGACCTCAGCCCGTGGGCGCTAATGACCGTCACCGCGCTGGTGTCCTCGGTGTGGGCGACCATTGCGCTGGCCGCGGAAATGAAACCGACCGGGTCGGTGTTTGTGGTCTTCTCCGTGGCTGCCGTCGGGTCCCTCAACGACCCGGTCCACCCGGCGCTCGCCTTCGCCATCGCCGGCACCGCTGCACTGTTTTGTCTCGCGCTTGGCCAGCTCTCCCACCTCATCGGCGAAGGCCCCGGCGGCGATGCGAAGGAACCCGAGCACCCAACCCGCGCCCCCGGGGCGGGCCGGGTGCCGTGGCGGCGCCTGCGGGTCGAAGCCAGCCGGTTTTTCTTCTCCCCGTTGCTCGCCGGCGTGCTGGGGCTGATTTCCGTGACTATTTTCGACCCGCTGACCCACTCCTACTGGGCCATGGTCGCCGCCGTCGCGCCGCTGGTGAACTCCCGGTTCAAGGTGCAGTACTACCGCGCCATCGAGCGCGTCCTGGGCACCCTCACCGGCATCGCGGTGGCCGGCTTTTTGCTGTCTCACCCGATGCAGGGCTGGCAGATCGTCGTGTGGATTGTGATTCTGCAGTACCTCACCGAGATGTACGTGACCCGCAACTACACCATCGCCGCCAGCTTCATCACCCCGACCGCCTTGCTGATGGTGCAGACGGTCGAGGCCTCCCCCGTCTGGCCGATGCTGCTCGCGCGCACCGCGGAGACCGTCATCGGCGCGTTCGCGGCGCTCGTCGTCATCGCGGTCGGCTACGTGCGCAAGTACCCCGAGGTCGTGCTGCCGCGGCGCTAGGAGCAGTTGCTTTGCGACGGGCTCCCGCTCTACCGCCCCCGTCCCACAGGTTCAGCGCATACGACCTGCATACGTAAGGTGGGCGGCATGCACGACTTGACCATTGCACCTGGCCCGGGGATCCCGGGCGGCCTCGTCGTCGCCGCCGCGGATCTGACGGAGCGGTTCGCGAAAGCGTCAGGCCCGGGCGGTCAGGGCGTCAACACGACGGACAGCAAGGTGCAGCTCTCCATCGACATTGCGACGTGCGCATCACTTTCCGGCGCCCAACGCCGCCGCGCCCTGCGCAACCTAGAACACCGCCTGGACGGCACGGTGCTCACCGTCAGCGCGTCGACGCAGCGCTCACAGGTCCGCAACCGCGCCGAGGCGCGAGAACGCATGGCTGCCCTGTTGCGCGAGGCTCTCGCCCCGCCACCTCCCCCACGGCGGAAAACGAAGCCGACGCGCGGCTCGGTGCGGCGCCGTCTCGAAGCGAAGAAGCGGCGCTCGGAGCTGAAGTCGACGAGGCGCCGGCCCCGGTTGCCGTAACACCGCTCCTGCAGACTCATCCCAAAGAACCTCAACAGCCGAAAAGCCGTGTCCCCAGCTCAGATGCCTGAGGGGAGAACGAGCTGCGGCTCGGGGCATCCCACGAATCCTCGAAGAAGACGAAGCGAGACGTGGAGTGCGAAGCACGGGTACGGCGCGGACTATGCGTGACACAACTTTCGCTATCCGACAGATAACCTTCGATTGAAACGACCCCTCTAAGCTCGCCGAATTCTGGTCCGCCGCGACTGGATGCGAAATCGTCGCCGACTGCGGAGACTTCGTCATGGTCGGCTCCACCCCAGCACTAGGTTTTCAGCGCGTTGCCGACCCCACCCCCGGCAAAAACTGCGTTCATATCGACGGCGGCGGCACTGTTTTTGAAGCCCTAGTAGAGCACCTCAAGGCGTTGGACGCCACTGAACTCAGCGGTCATGAAGCACCGGGACTTACTTGGACCGTTATGCAGGATCCGGAAGGTAACGAGTTTTGCGTGGGCAGCCCCGACGCGTAACTACACGTTGAACTTGAACTCGACGGTATGTCGTTGCAAAGTTACTCCCTCTCGTTAACACCATCAAAAGGAGTGTCATCCAATGAAAGCGTTCGGCTTCTTAAGCTTCGGGCATTACGCCTTCGGCAGCTAGTGCGGGCCATCTGCGGAAAAGATCGCCAAGACTCGTCTGGAGATCACCCAGGCTGCGGACGAAATCGGCGTGAACAACGCGTCCTTCCGAGTCCACCACTTCGCGCTGCAGGCCTCCGCCCCGATGCCGCTGCTGTGTGCTATCGCGGCCACCACCAAAATCATCGAGGTGGGCACCGGCGGCATCGACATGCGCTAGCGCATATCGGGGTTGTAGCGTTTGAGTCATTGACTCCCGCCGTCTACAAGTACCTACACACTTGATCGGTGCTGCACGTTTCAGGATCCGGGTGCGCGGCGTCCTGGCTAAGGTCCGCGATAGTGTCGCGCAGCACGGAGAGCTGCGCGATCTGCTGCTCGATCTCAGCGAGGCGCACGTCAAGCAGGTCGCGCACGTGCTCGCAGGGCGCATGGCCGCCGTCGCGGATGTCGAGGATCTGGCGGATCTGGGCGAGGGTGAGGCCCGCGGCCTGGCCGCGGTGGATGAAGTCGATCCGAGCGACCGTCTCGGGCGCGTAGTCGCGGTATCCGGACGGCGTGCGCTCGGTCGGGGGCAGAAGGCCCTGTTCCTCGTAGAAGCGAAGTGTCTTCGCGGTAGTGCCCGCCCTCTCGGCGAGTTCTCCGATCCACATTGCTGTCTCCCTCCGTGGCCGCGCTTGACCTTCCCCTGCACTGGAAGGTCCAGTATGGCTGAGACAGAGCAGAAAGCCAAGAGTTGACAGGAGCAGCGATGCCTACGAAGTACGATCTCGCCATCATCGGATCGGGAGGCGGCGCGTTCGCCGCTGCGATCCGCGCCAGCACGCTCGGGAAGTCGGTGGTGATGATCGAGCGCGGGACGCTCGGCGGCACCTGCGTGAACACGGGCTGCGTCCCGTCGAAGGCGCTCATTGCCGCGGCCGGCGCGCGGCACGTCGCGGTCGACGCCGCAACCCGGTTCCCCGGGATCGCGACGACGGCGGATCCCGTCGACATGCCCGCGCTGATCGCTGGGAAGCAAGCGTTGGTGGAGTCGCTGCGCGGCGAGAAGTACGCCGACGTCGCCGACTCCTACGGCTGGCAGGTCCTCCGCGGCGACGCCTCGTTCGTGGGCACCCCTGATGCGCCGGTTCTCGATGTTGCCGGATCCGACGGAAGCGTCGAGACCATCGAGGCCCACCACTACCTGGTCGCGACTGGTTCTCGCCCGTGGGCACCGCCGATCGACGGCCTGGAGGAGACCGGATACCTGACCTCGACCACGGCGATGGAGCTGACGGAGGTCCCCGAGTCGCTGCTGGTGCTCGGCGGCGGCTACGTCGCCCTGGAGCAGGCGCAGCTGTTCGCCCGCCTCGGCTCGCAGGTCACGCTGCTCGTGCGGTCCCGGCTCGCCTCGAAGGAGGAGCCGGAGGTGTCGAAGGCGCTCCAGGAGGTGTTCGCCGACGAGGGCATCCGCGTCGTCAGCCGCGCAGTGCCCACCCGGGTCTCCCGCGGCACGGGAGGCGAGGCCGTCGTGACCGCCGCGTTGTCCGGCGGCTCGCAGGAGTTCCGCGCCGACCAGGTCCTGGTCGCCCTCGGACGCCGTCCCGTCACCGATGGCCTGAACCTCGATGCGGTCGGGGTGAATACCGGAGACTCCGGCGAGGTGGTCGTCTCCGACCGGCTGCAGTCCTCGAACCCGCGGGTCTGGGCCGCGGGCGACGTGACCGGGCACCCCGAGTTCGTCTACGTCGCCGCCCACCACGGCACCCTCGTCGCCGAGAACGCGTTCGCCGACGCCGACCGGTCCGTCGACTACGCCCGCCTGCCGCGGGTGACGTTCACCGGGCCCGCGATCGGCGCGGTCGGGATGACCGAGAAGGACGTCCTCGCCGCGGGGATCCGCTGCGACTGCCGCGTCCTACCCCTGCACCACGTGCCCCGCGCCTTGGTGAACCGCGACACCCGCGGGTTCATCAAGATCGTCGTGAACGCCGAGACGAACGAGATCCTCGGCATGACCGCCGTCGCCAAGGACGCCGGGGAGCTCGCCGCCGCAGGCGTCCACGTGCTCGGCAGGACCGTCGCCGAGGTCGCCAACGCCTGGGCCCCCTACCTGACCATGGCCGAGGGCATCCGGATCGCCGCGAAGGCCTTCACCACCGACCCGTCGCTGCTGTCGTGCTGCGCATGAACGGCAACGCAGGCAATCGGGGAGATCTCATCCTGAAGCAGACGATGAGCGCCGATCAGGACCGCGACGAATGGCGCGCCGGTCCCGTCGTCGCTGCAGTGACCGGGCTGCTCTTGCTGGCATGCTGCGCGCTTCCGTCGCTGCTCTGCTGCGGCCTGCCGTTCATCGCGGCGGGCGGAGCACTCGCAGGCGTCGGTGGGCTCCTCGGTAATCCCTGGATCATCGGTGCCGGGACCGCCGTCGTGATGGCCGTCATGGCGGGGATGCTCGTCAGGCTACGGCGGCGGCACCGGCGCCGCAGGTCCGGCTGCTGCGAAAATCCTTCGACCGCTGATCGGAACCGGTAGTTCGAGCGGATCCAGCGATCACTGCCACCTGCGGAGGCCGCTGAAATCGAAGCCCGACGGGAGAAGGAGGAGCAAAAAGCGTTCGAAACAACCGGTGACGAGGATAATACTGAGGCTGGATCCCGGCCGTCGCGACGCGGTCTCCGCTTCCGCCGAGACGAGAAAGGGTTGTGGGCACCTAGGCTGGGCGGCATGAACGACATGACCATAGCGCCCGGCCCGGGGATCCCCGACGGTGCGGTCATCGCCGCCGATCTCGCGGAGCGTTTCGCTAAATCGTCGACTCCGGGCGGCCAGGGCGTCAACACGACGGACGGCAAAGTCCAGCTTTCCATCGATGTCGCCGAATGCGCATCGCTTACCGACGCCCAGCGTCACCGTATCTCGCGCAACCTCGAGCACCGCCTAGACGGCTCCGTCTTTACCGTGACTGCGTCGACTCAGCGGTCTGTGTTTCGCTCCTGGTCCTCTCGCTTGCACCTGCGACACAGCCTCGTGCCCCCGGGCCGTAGCGTTCGGGGGAGCACAATAGCCCCAGTCCTCATCACGTCCCGGGATCAAAGAGTTCATCGCAGAGGTTAAGCACTACACGTTGAACTTGAACTCGACGGAGTGTCGTCGATAAATAACTATTCGATGCGCAAAGTACAACGAAATACCGCTAGAAACAGACAACATATGGGGGTGCACAGAAACACATATAGGTTCTGCGGAAAACCTATAGGGTGCGTCGCTAAAAACCGCTGTGCGCGAAAAACATAAAGGGTTTACGGACCCGGTCCCAGACCCCTCAATACTCTGAGCCGGAAGAATGGAAAGTGGAAGGTTGATGTATCCCCACTATTTATTTTTTCCGTTTTTCGGAGTACATCGGGAGCTACAACTGCGGACCAGCTCTGTGTGAACTAGATGAGAAGGCGCAGCAGCGAATCATCGACGCTGGACAGTTGGTGCTGCGGGCACGCGAGCGGCACCCCCAGCGGTCACTCGCGGAGCACTACAACCCGTTATCGATGGACCCAATTCTGCTCAAGGCTCACAACAACTTGGACCGGGAAGTCGATAAGGCTTTCGATGTGGCACGCAAACTCACCAACGAGCGCCAGCGCCAGGAGCTACTGTTCGCCAGCTACGGGGAGTTGGCGAGGGGCTATGTCTCCTCGCTTTCATCAAAATCGAAACCACCAGCAGGGTCGTTCCCCGTGCGGGTGATTTTGATCGGTCCCGCTGCTGGGTGTAGAACCCTGTCGCTGGCAACGCCGGGAACTATGACTGTGCCCGACGAGAACACGTCACTGCCATAACGCGGCTCACGGTAGACGAACATGGGTCGTTCACTACTACTGGTGGATTTCGGTTTTGGTGGTGGGGGGATTACCGCCGCCGGCCTCGATTTTTCCGTTGAGGAGGGCGTTGACTACTTCCCGATTGTGAAATGGGCCGATGGCGCGGTGAAGAGGAACCAGTCACCTGGAAGAGATCGATCCAGTCGCTGGTGTGCAATCTGGGAGGTAGGGTTGCGGGGTCGATTCCTCGCGAGCGCAACCATGATTGTGTCTCTGAACGTGATGAAAACAACCCTGCCCTTCGGAGAATTTCCCCTATCCCGCGTCCCCGGGCGGTGAAAACGGTGTGCACCATCGCCTGAAAGGCTTTGCGTTGCTCTATCGGGATCTTCGGGTCACCCACCCGGCGGATCACTAAGATCCCCCCGTCAACGTTTGGCTGTGGCCGGAAAGCAGACCTTGGTACTCGGGAACCAAGGTGAAACGTGAACCATGGGGACCACTGAGCTGTCATCATCGTGCTTGCACCTACCCCGGCCCGGCGGCGAGCGACTTCCCACTGCATGAGGAGTACAGCGGCAGTCCATGCCGGCGCATGCAACAACTTTCGAAGAATGGCAGTGGTGAGGTGAAAGGGAATGTTTCCCACAATGACGCAGGGAGTGGCGGGTAACGGGAAGTTGAGGAAATCATCATGGACCACTTCGACCGACGCCGAGGCGGTCTTTTTTGTGAGTTTGGCAGCTAGTTTTGCGTCTACCTCAACTGCCGTTATTGCCCTCCCCAAGTGGGATATCGGGTGAGTGAGGGCACCGCTTCCTGGCCCGATCTCAATGATGGGGCCGGAGGTTTGTTTTACAAGATCGACGATGGAGTTGATGATCTTGTGGTCTGTGAGAAAATTTTGGCCATGTTCGTGACGGCCGTATCCGTATGTAGACATCAGGTGTGCTCCGTGGAGTTGAAACGGAGCCGGGCATGGCAAATGGCCGCCCGGCTAAAGGACCGGAGCGGTTTCTAACCTGCGGGAGGGAGAAAACCGCCTTAGCGGCTGGTGAGCGGCCGCATGAAAACGGAACCTGAAATCAACATGGGCCTATCGTATCCAATTAATTTCGCAGGGTCCAATACGGTGAGAAAGAAGACAACCGCACCGCAACAGTGCAAGACCTCTCTGGATTGGAATTTAATTGAACATGGGTTTGGGGTACGACGCGCCCTACTCGGAGTGGCACGGACACTACGGCTGCGCGCCCACACACAACAGTAAAGAGCTCGGCAATGCACAGACACGTAACGAGAGCGCCACAAATGTATGTACGTTTAAGTTACAGCATCGACACTGACGCTCCACATGGAGGGACGGCCGCAGCCCTGCAGCAAGCACACGGCAGGGTGTCTGCTTCGGGCGACGTGAAATTACGCAGAAAAATACGAAACACATCACCGCAGGTCACGGTAGGTATTTGCGGGTCATTTCGTAATCTCGTAAACGAAAAGAACAAAACTACGAAACACAAAAACATACGTTGAGCAGCGTAAATGGTTTTCGTTTCGTAATTTTTCCACTTTTTGAAGAAAATCTAAATAAGAAGAGACACCTTGATTGCGATTGTGTCCCGTGTCACATAGCTGCAACCCCTGCAGCGTGCCCTCAACGAGGACGCTCTGTGTCGTAGACATGTGCCTGCAATGCGTGTCTGCGTCTCTCTCTTAAAAGGTTTGGGTCGAAATACCGCAAAATAACGAAACACCGCCGAAATGTGACGTGTCTATGCAGGTCACAGCGTTATCGCGTGTTTCGTAGTTTTGTTCTTTTCGTTTGCGGAAATCACGAAACCGCAGGTAGAGCGTTTCGTAATTTTTTCGTATTTTGATCGGCAAATTACGAAACGAGGTCAAAACTACGAAACGAGCACACTATAGACGTGTCACAGGTCACAAAAAGGCGCGCCCCTTGCGTGTCACCATGCCGCCACACAACAGCTGCCCCACCACAACACCCCAGCCGTGCCACGTGGCGTGTAGAAACGTGCTCGGTTCGATTCGTAAAGATTAGGTCGCAGGCTATTGTGCGCGACGCATAAGTTCCGTACGATGGCCCCCAGACCGTATGTGGCGTTTTAATTCGTTTTTGGTTTAGCCAGCCGCATACGGGGGATAACCCCGAGGATAATTCATAAAGAGACAGCCTCTCGACCGTGATAGGCGCGGTTCCTCCGACGAGATAGACCGGTCGGCAACGGCATTGCCAACCACAAAAGCGGTCAGGTAGGGAGTAAGCGCTCCCGTAAAGCGATGGGACGGCAGACCACCGTTCTAGCGAGTTGAGCACGGCACTCCAAGCCGCCTGAATAGCAAGCCGGTAAAGCACCCCGCTCCGGGACAGATCAATCTGCCCAGGAGCGTTTTTCTATGTCCGAAAAGGACACGACTACCGCCGTCGCGCCACGCTTTTACACGCTGCAGGAACTCGCCGATCTCGGCGTCGGCTCCGAGTCCACGTTGCGAAAAGCTATTAAAGAGGGCCGTCTTTCATTCCACCGTTTCGGCACCGCCTATCGGATTCGCCAAGACGATCTCGACGCCTACCTCGCGGCCGCACGCCGCCCTGCCCCGCAGCTATTCGACGGCTTCGTCGATGCCGTCGTGAATGCAGCGCCCCAACTGACAGATGAGCAGCGCCAGCAGCTCGTCACGGTGCTGGGCGGTGTGAAGCACTAATGCGGACAAACCCGCCTACGACGAGATCCCGCCGCTTAGCTCAGCTAGTCAGGCTGGGTCTTGAACTGAGTGCGAGGGCTGATGGGTGATGGCCGTGCTACTACACACGCGCGCTCCACCGTCGTGCCCCGAGTCCAAATAAACAGTTCATTCAACCAAGGAGAACAAACCATGTCTTTCAGAGACGATTACGCAGCAGCGCTGCGCGATGAGCAGCAAGCAAAAGATACCGTGAACGAGGCGCGCCGTGCACACAAAGCGACAAAGGAGCGCCTTGCGCAGTTGCGCAAGTATGCCGAAGAGTTCGAGGTGAATCTCGACGGTGACAAGTCCGCCAGCACCGAAGGGGACGGTGACAAGTCCGCCAGCACCGAAGGGGACAGCGATACACCTGAGAACGGTGACGGCGACACGCCTGAGAGCACCGAGGGCAGTAAGCCGAAGCGGCATCTAGAAGTTGTACCCGACTAACCCTTTAGCCGTACACGCAATCACCTCATGTGTGTACGGCCACGCGGCGTGACGACGTACAGCCGTCACGTTTGATGTCGCCACACACCCCGCTCGCAAGGGCGGGGTTTTCGCGTGTGTGCGGGTGGCTGCGGCACCGCTACACGTGACACTGTCACGATGCTTGCGCCGGTATCGGCGACGGGGCATATACACGTCTGCCCCGTCGCCTGGATCATCCGCCACATGGCTGGCGGTATGTCGCGCTGCTGTTATGCGCGGTTCTGGCCGGCATAGTCTTGTGTGGACTTGAAATATGCCGAAGACGGGGCCGTGGGTGCAGCAAAGACAGCAGCGTGGACAGAGCAGATTTCAGCAGCTGTGCTGCTGAAGTTGTGACCGCGACGGCAGATGGTATGCGGCGGACGCCGCATGATGCCGCGTCGTGAGATACGCCAATATCCATTACGGCACGCTTGCCGTAATGGAGCGTTTCGTGATGACCCAAACACGACACATCGATGCTGGCATATCCGAATACATATCGACGGGATATATCGGATTGCCAGCAGTGTCGTGATGCAGAGCATGGGTCATCACACAAGGTGCAGCGCCAGCTGCACTATTGGGCATCTTGACCGGAGCGCAGGCGGAGGGCAAGACAGCACCAGCCAGACCGAGCGAGCGAGGTCTGAGACTGGGGCTGTAGGGGGCGGCGCGCCAGCGCCGGGCACCGGGTTATGCGAGCGCCAGCGAGTAGTAATACCCGGTGCAGTGCCTCGGCTATGCCGAGCGCCGGAGCGCAGCGGAGGCGTCGCACCCCCTTATGCCCTTTTCCCCTTCTACCCCTATAACGACAAACATATAGGGGTTTTGACACAGAAGGGGGCTGCGACCTGCGTGTTTCGGGTCTTTACGTGGTCTTCGACCCTTACCCGAAACGGCCCGTTGATGCGCGAAGCGCACATGGTGCCTATGCAAAACCTGCAGGTCGCCACGCTGTGCGCACCACGTGTGGCGTCAGCCACTGTATGTCGGTCTTAAAGTAAGGGCCGATGACGGGTGGAAACGCCGCTTGCGGCGTCTTCCCGCGTCATCGAGACACCTGCAGCGAGCTTGCGAGCGCAAGGTGTCTAACCGAACGGCAAGACCGACATCGTCTAAGTGGTGCGCACAGCCACACCCTGCACCGTGACACCGCCGTCAGGCGGTCATTGCAGGGTGGTGAAAATCCCGCAGCGAGCTATCCGCCGCAAGGCGGTGTTGATGCTGCTGCGGGGGTTGAGACACGGGCCTGAAGTAACACACTCCATATCGGCCCGTACAACAAGCACACTATCGGTGCAGACGTATCACGCTCGCGGCGGACATATGCGCGACAGCGCATGTGAGATACACCGCCAGCGACGTGTGTTTCGCAGCGCCCGCGCTGCAGCAGATCCAGCGGCAGCTGCTGACACAAATTCATAGCGCCGCGACTCGATTGGTTCATCTTTGTGGCAGCGGCTGTACGGCCCTGTGGCGGCCGTAGACGCCTCGGATGGACGGAGTGCGCGTGCAGAAGAACAGTTTCGAGACGTCGCTGTTCGTCGTGTATCCGCCGAAGTCGATGTGCAAGGAGATCCCCGACTACTACACCAGTGAGGTGGACGGGCGCGAAGTGAAACGTCCGCGCTATGTCGCCCGCGACTACGAAGAAGCAAAGAAGTACCCCGAAGAGTCAATGCGTTGGCTCGCCGAGAACTTCATTCCCGGCGGTATCGACGCAGTCGCCGGCGGGAACATGAACTTCGACGAATCGACGCCACACATCCAGTTTCAGGCGGACACCCTCTCCCCTCATCCGGACAAGCCCGGTACGCTGCGTTGCCGCCCTGGCATCGCGTACAACACAGACCCCACGGTGCGGTACACATCCGGCCCGAAGAAGGGCAAGCAGATATCGGGCCAACAGAAGTTCATCGATGCACAGCGAGGGCTTCGTGAACACATGCACTCGTTGGGTTATCCGGTCGAGCTGGAAGTCTCTGAACGACACGACGAGTCGCTGAACCTCGACCGCTACACCGAGCAGCAAGATCGGGAGCGTGATCTCGCGAACCGAGAGAACGAAGTGGAACTCAAGCACCGTTCGGTACAGCGAGACATGGACGCGACTGAGCGTGACCGCGAGCAGGCGGCAGAAGAACTTGAACAGGCCCAAGAAGCCAACGAGAAAGCGCAAAGTGTGCTGCAGCACGCCGAAGAACAGGCCCGCGCTGTTGCTGAGCGCGTACTTCGTGAATCACGCGAGAAAGCCGAGCAGGACGCCGAACAGACCATGGGCCTTGCCGAAGCGCAAGCAGACGAGCTGCTCGAACGAGCCGAAGAGACTGCACGGGCCAAGGCGAGCGCGATTACAGCCACGGCCCGCAGCGAAGCGGAGTCGATAACTCGCAAGGCCGACGAGGCCCATAAGCAGGCTGAGCGCGACGCCGAGACGATCCGCAGTGAAGCACGAGGTAAGGCTGCAAGCATCCGCGACGAGGCCACGCGCGACGCTACATCGATGCGTGAGGACGCCCGCGAGGACGCTGATCAGATCCGCCGCAACGCGCACGCGGATGCCGAAGATGAAGCCGCCATCATCATCGAAGAAGCGGTGAAGTCAGGACAGCAGTTGGAGCATCTGGACAAGAAGTTCCTGGTGCAAGAACTGCACGGCAGCCCGGAGTTGCTTGAGCGCTTTACGCAGTTCAAGGAGTCGCAGACCTCAAGCAAGCACAGTGACGCGCGCCGACGTGCACAGGAGCGTATCGAGAAGCGCCGCCGCCATCAGCAACAGCAGCGTGACCGTGATGGCGTTGATTAGTTGTAGCACTGCTCTCCCCCGCCCTGTACGGCCCTGTAGCGGCCTAGCAGGGTGTCGCCAGGGTCAGTGTCCAGAGATAGCGCTAAAACCGCTCTAATTCAGCGAGAATCGAAGAAATCTGGGCCACGCTGAGCGGAGTGTCACTACGTTGTGCAGCGAATTGGCCTGTTGAGTGGCGGAGATATTGCGCAGCACGTCGGCCGGGACAATGGCGCGTGTGCTGCGCAGAAAAGACGTCCGCAGAAGGGCCGGCAGAATGACGGTGTCATTCTGTTGCGCAGTAAAGGTGTCAATAGGATGACAAACCACTTCACTGCCCAATTCACATGTCATTAAAGTGACAGGGCATTTGATTGCGCAGTAAACGTGTCGATGAAATGGGTGCCCAATACACAGTGCAACCTACGTGTTAATGAAATGTCGCGTCCACTACATAGTGCAGTGAATTGCGCAGCAGAAACGCCAGTAAAAGCACCGCTGCACTGCACTGTAAAACAGCACGGGTGATGTGCAACAAAGCGGCGTGTGAAATACACCGTGAAATGTCAGTGCACCTAGAGCTGCACCACCGCTATTCCCCTACGACGTCCGAACGGCGCCTTGGTGCTGTTGCAAACTTCAGGCGGAGAGCCGTGACGACCCAGTCTTCATCCTCTGATGCTCGCTGCGGGTCGGCGTTCTCAGGCAGCCTCGAACACCCGGCTGACGATCACCGCATCCGGGTTCGGTTGCTCGTAGGCAAACATCGCGCCCTGGCCTTTCCGTAATGAGTGCATCGCTTCCATCCCTTTCAACGTCCGGTACGCCGAGGTCTGGTTTTTGAACGCCCCCTTCGGTCCGAGGATCCGTTTCAGCCGCCCATGATCTCCTTCAATGACGTTATTGAGGTATTTCACCTGCCGGTGTTCCACGGTCTGCGGGCAGATTCCCTCTGACTTCAACTCGGCGATTGCCCTGGCCAGGGAGGGTGCTTTATCGGTGTTGATCACCCGCGGGAACCCGGTTATCGTGTTCGACCTCAGGGTCTTGGCCAGGAAACGCTTCGCTGCGGCGACATTACGCTTTGGGGACAGGCAAAAATCCAGGGTATGCCCACCCGCGGTGATGGCCCGATAGAGGTAGCACCACTTTCCCCCGACCCGGATATAGGTCTCGTCCACCCGCCAGGACCGGGCCTGCCAATCCGGGACTTGTCGGTACCACCGGGTCTGCTTGTCCAGCTCAGGAGCATATTTCTGGACCCAGCGGTAGATGGTGCTGTGATCGACCGGTACGCCGCGTTCGGTCATCATTTCTTCCAGATCGCGGTAGCTGAGCCCGTAGCGGCAGTACCACCGGACCGCCCACAGGATGATTTCACGGGGGAAATGACGACCGGAGAAGATGCCCATGGCTGTGATTATTTCACGCAGGTCTTCCTGTCGCCCGAACTTTGCAACAGCACCAGCGGAAACGGGGTTCTCGCGGGCCACGGTCGCACGTCACGTCGCCGCCCTTAAAGGGGCGAGTGAATGGCCCGAGCTGTAGGGGTCTCACACCGTAAGCAATATACGGTTCCCCTGCCCCCCTGGGCAGTGAAGAATGAGAGAACCCGGGTGAAGCAAGGTTCTCAGATAGCGGAAGACCCCGGGGAGCAGGGGGGATTGCTCGACCCAGGGCCTTCGGACGCCTGCGGAGCAGGAACCCACCCCAGCGTCATCACGAAACTATCATTTGTACAAGCAGTGTGCAGGTCTTACGCGTTAGGGATGACTACTACGTCAGTCAATTTGTCGATTTTGCTGATGAGCTCTTCCTCAATTTTGTAGATCTGGCGGTATCTTTTTGCGAGAGCCTTTTGGCGGTCCAGGAGGTGTGCCCAATTGGATTACAAGTACCTACACACTTGATCGGTGCTGCACGTTTCAGGGTCCGGGTGTGCGGCGTCCTGTCTGAGGTCCGCGATAGTGTCGCGTAGCACGGAGAGCTGCGCGATCTGCTGCTCGATCTCAGCGAGGCGCACGTCAAGCAGGTCGCGCACGTGCTCGCAGGGCGCCTGGCCGCCGTCGCGGATGTCGAGGATCTGGCGGATCTGGGCGAGGGTCAGCCCGGCGGCCTGACCCCGGTGGATGAACCCGACCCGACCCACGGCATCCTCGGCGTAGTCCCGATAGCCGGAGGCCAATCGCTCGGCCGGAGGGAGCAGCCCCGACTCCTCGTAGAACCGCAGGGTCTTGGTCGTGGTTCCGGTTGCTTCCGCAAGCTGTCCGATCCTCATGTTCGCCGATTCCCCTTCCAATGGCCACCACACTTGACCTTCCATTGTACTGGAAGGTTCACAATGGTTCCATAGGAACTTTTGAACCACAGGGAAGAGACATCTGGAATGACAAACGAAAAGTTCGATCTGGCGATTATTGGTTCCGGCGGCGGAGCGTTTGCGGCCGCGATCCGGGCCACCGGGCTGGGCAAGCGCGTCGTGATGGTGGAGCGCGGCACCGTGGGCGGGACATGCGTGAACACGGGCTGCGTCCCGTCGAAGGCGCTCCTGGCTGCCGCGGAGGCCCGCCACGTGGCGTTGGATTCGGCCCGCTTCCCTGGGGTGGCGGCCTCGGCGGGCCCGGTGGACATGCCGGCCCTGATTCAGGGCAAGGCCGCGCTGGTTGAAAGCATGCGCACGGAGAAGTACGTCGATCTGGCCGCGGACTACGGGTGGACGATGATCTCGGGGGACGCGTCGTTCACCGGAACCCAGGACGCACCGCTGCTCCGGGTGATCTCCCCGGATGGTGCAGTGAGAACGATCGAGGCGGGGCACTACCTCGTGGCCACTGGCTCCGCACCCTACGTGCCCCCCGTTCCCGGACTGGCCGAGGCCGGGTACCTGACCTCGACGACGGCAATGGAACTGGACGAGGTGCCCGAATCAATGCTGATCCTGGGCGGAGGCTATGTTGCCCTGGAGATGGCACAGCTTTTCTCACGGCTTGGCTCCCGGGTGACCATGCTGGTCCGTTCCCGGTTGGCCTCGCAGGAGGAACCGGAGGCATCCAAGGCGTTGGCGGGGGTGTTCGCCGACGAGGGGATCCGAGTGGTCCGGCGGGCCATGGCCGACTCCGTGGCCTCCGGCCCGGACGGGGTCTCGGTGACGGCAAACGTGGCCGGGGGCGAGGAGGTGTTCCGCGCTTCCCACATCCTCGTGGCACTGGGCCGCCGCCCGGTGACCGAGGGACTGGACCTTGACGCCGTCGGGGTGAAGACCGGCGCATCCGGCGAGATCGTGGTCGATTCCCGCCTGGCCACGTCCAACCCGCGGGTTTGGGCCGCCGGGGACGCGACGGGCCATCGGGAGTTCGTTTACGTCGCAGCGGCCCACGGCGCCCTGGCCGTGGACAATGCGTTCACCGATGCCCTGGCCGAGGTCGACTACCGGCACCTGCCCCGGGTCACCTTCACCAGTCCCGCCATTGGGGCGGTCGGGATGACGGAAAAGGAAGCTGTCGCCGCCGGGATCAGCTGCGAGTGCCGGGTCCTCCCCCTGGAGTACGTGCCGCGAGCCGTGGTCAACCGCGACACCCGCGGCTTCATCAAGGTTGTCGCGGACCGCGACACCGGACGGATCCTGGGCCTCTCCGCGGTGGCCAAGGACGCCGGGGAGATCGCCGCCGCCGGCGTCTACATCCTCGAAGCGGGCATGACCACCGCACAGGTCGCCGCCTCCTGGAGCCCCTACCTGACGATGGCCGAGGGCATCAGGATCGCCGCCAAGGCCTTCAACACCGACGTCTCCAAGCTCTCCTGCTGCGCCTGAGTGCAGCCCCCACTACCGAAGCAAAGGAATGCCATGACCGCCACCGACCAGGCCCTCACCTATCTGTTGTCCCCCGCGCGCTCCGGAATAGACCCGGAATTGTTCGTGCCGCTGCTGCGGCTCCTGGCCGAGGGCGAGCCCGTCACGGTCGCCGAACTGGCCACCGCCAGTGGCCGGAGCGAAGACACGGTCCGGCAGGGACTGGCCGCCGTCCCGGACACCGAGTACGACGACGAGGGCCGCATCATCGGCCTGGCCCTGACGATGCGGCCCACCCCGCATCGCTTCACCCTGGCCGGGGAACAGCTCTACACCTGGTGCGCCCTGGACACCCTCTTCTTCCCGGCCCTGATCGGGAAGGCCGCAACCATTGAGTCGACCTCCCCGGGTAGCGGGACCGTCATCCGGGTGATGACGGGCGCGGACGGCACGGTGACCTCCGTGCAGCCGGCCACCGCCGTCGTGTCCATCATCAGCCACCCGGGCACGGGGCCGGTGCGGTCATCGTTCTGCAACCAGGTCCACTACTTCGCCTCCCGCGAGGACGCCCAGCCGTGGTTGGATTCCCATCCCGACGGCGAAGTCCTGGACATCGAGGCGGCACACCGGGCCGGTGCCGCCATGGCCTCCGCCCTCCTCGCCGCGGCCGCCACGCGGGCCCCCGCGGCGCAGGACTCCTGCTGCTGAGCTTTAAAAGGACATGACATGACCCAGCACCCAGAACAGCCAGACACCGGCCATCAACCCGTCCGGCAGACCGGTCGCCCCGGGCGATACCACACACTGGCCGCAGGAATCGGCATAGCAGCGGCCATGATCCTGTGCTGCGCAGGACCCATCCTCATCGCCGCCGGAGCCCTCGGCGCGATCGCCGGATTCTTCTCAAATCCCCTCGTGTTACTCGCGGCCGCCACGGTGCTCCTGGCCGGGATCATCGCCGTCACCAGGCAGCGAAAACGCCACAGGACCGACGACTGCTGCCCTCCCGCATCCCCCGAGCACCACCGCACCGACCACGGCACCGCCTGAGTCCCCATCCCCATTCCTGGAAGGAACCACCAGACACCATGACATACCCGAGATCCCGCCGTTCTCTGTCCGTTCCCCGGCCCAGGCACCTCGCCTCCGCCCTGTTTCTGACAGCGGTCATGGCACTGACAACCGCCTGCGCCAGCTCACCGAGCGGCCCGTCGGCCGCGCCAGGCGGTTCGTCGCCCGACGCGGCCGGTGCCGTTGCTGTTACGGTCTCCGACATTGACGGCACTACCCGGACCATCCCGGACGGTAAGCCCGCAGCACTGTTCTTCTTCTCTGCCGGATGCGGTGAGTGTGTGGAAGGGGCCGATTCCCTGAACAAGGCCTCCACGGCCCTGGGAAGCTCGGCCGACTACCTCCTGGTGGACGTGGACCCCCGAGAACCGAAGGAGACCATCAACGGATTCCGCGATTACATCAAGGCCCCTGAGCTCCCTGCCGTCATCGACACCGGGGCCACACTGACCACCCGGTACAAGGTCACCTCCATGAGCACCCTGGTGGTGGTCGACGCGAAGGGTGACGTTACCTTCCGGGCCACCGACCCGTCTGCGGAAAAGATCCAAGAAGAACTCACCAAGGCCGGTGCCCAATGACAGCCCTGCTTGCCCTGGCCTTCGCCGCTGGAATGATTGCCCCGGTCAATCCCTGCGGTTTCGCCCTCCTGCCCGCCTGGATAGCCCAGACCATCGGGGACGCCCGGACGCGCCCGCTCGCGCTGCGTCTGGCCCACGGGCTCCGGGCCGGGCTCGCGCTCAGCCTCGGCTTCGCCGGGACCCTGGCAGCCTTCGGGCTGATCGTCAGCGCGGGCGCCAGGACCCTGATCAGCGCAGCGCCCTGGCTGGGAATGGCCACCGGGGTGATCCTTCTCCTGCTGGGCCTGGCCATGCTCACCGGACTCACACCACGGCTCCGTCTGCCGGCCTGGGCCACGAAACCCCGCACACAAGAAGCCGCAGGGGCAGGGCACAAAACCGGGCGCATGGTGGCCTTCGGGGTCGGATACGCCGCAGCATCCCTCGGCTGCACCCTCGGGGTGCTCCTGGCCGTGATCGCCCAAGCCCAGGCCGTCGCCAGCTACGCCGGGCTGCTCGCGGTCTTCGCCGCCTACGCCGCAGGCTCGGCCACTGTCCTGATGCTCGTTTCGGCAGGCACGGCCATCGCCGGGGCCGCCCTCGGGCGAAGAATCACCGGCCTGGCCAAGCACAGCAACCGCATCGCCGCCTTCATCCTCACCATAACCGGCGCCTACCTCAGCTGGTATTGGTATCCCGCCGCCACCGGCGGAACCGCACAGGCCAACAGCCTCGCCGTATGGTCAGCCGCCGCCAGCGCCTGGATCAGCGACAACAGCACCCTGATCGCAGCCCTCGCCGCAGCCGTGGTGCTCGCATCGGCATTGGCCGCCCTCAACCGGCGCAGGAGACTGCGCATCAGACAGGGAACGCCGCCCACAGGCGAGGGCCCCGGGCAAAGCGGGGAACCCGACTGCTGCGCACCAACTCCGGACAACAACTCGACCGAGGACCGGCCAGGCACGATCCCGTAGCTGGCCGAGGACTCCCAAAAAGCAAGGGGGAGAGGGAACCGTGCCCCATCTTCTGGCAAACGAGGCGCCCGCCTATCAGGACAGGTTGGTACAGCGGCATCAGGCCGGAAGTCAATTCGTGCAGAGGACTTCGGGCAATCCGTCAGGAGCCCTCTGTACCGCCCCCGCAATGACGGGAACGTCAGTGTGGTGGACTTCGGAAAGCCACAGTGACACCCACTAGTTGTACTCGACCGTGACGTTGGTGGCACTTTCGGTCTTGTGAAATAGTTAGGCCTCCTGGCTTAGTGGAGCTGTCTAGTTCTTCACTGCCGGAGGCCTCTATGCCCAACGGTAACGCCCGCTTGACCACGCATGCGAGAGCGTTGCTGGTGGCCAGGCAAGCTCATCCATATCGATGTGAAGAAACTCAGCCGCATCCCCGACAGCGGCGGTTGGCGAGTCCACGACCGATCCGCGACCGGAAGACCCGATCGGGTTCGACCACGTCCATGCCGCTGTCGATGACCACACCCGACTCGCTTATATGGCCCACTAGCGGTCGCGGAGCGTCCTGAAAACCTAAAGTTTTATGAGACACCCGGCAGGAACTGGAATGTGAGACCGTTTCATGGGGCAATTGGCCTCCTCCCCGTCTCACTAAAGCGTCTCGCCCTAAGTTGTCGCAGGGTGGTGCTCGGTAGGGGTTTGTGAGGCATAATCGAGACATGAGGCTTTTGGGGTACACCCATCTGTACGCGCTGACCTGCGGCGTTGTGGGTTGTGCCGAGCGTGCTGCCGGAGTCCCTTTCAGTGTCCCTGGGGTAGGAGCGGCCGCATGAAGGTGCGCTCGTACCGCAGGACGCACCCGGACTCGTCTCGAATCCGGTCAGCGGCGATGAAGTCCGGGTGGGTGCCGAACGAGGTGCGGTACTGCTCGTAGGCAGCCAGGCTGGGGAAGCTGAACAGGGATTCCGCACGGTCACTCACACCTTCCGCGGGTAGGTAGTACCCGTGGTGGGTGCCGCCGTGTTCGTCGACATGCCGCATCCAAGCGCGGGCGAACTGTTCAAAGGCCGCGATCTGGTCGGGGTCGATGGTGTAGTGGACGACACAGGTGATCACATCCACAACGCTAGGCCCACAGGCGCTCATTGGGGAGCCTTTGTCTGTGCGCCTCGTGGTGCACCTGGGGCACACCAATCTGCCTGGTTTACCTGCGGAAATGCGTCAGTTCGCCAAGTTGGCGCCGATTTCAACGGTGAGAACTCCGACGGCGATGAAGAGGATGCCGAGGGCCATGGTTCGGGTGAGGGGTTCGTGGAAGATGACCCGGGCGAGGATCGCGGTGAGAGCTACGCCGGATGCTGCCCAGATGCCGTAGGCGACGCCAAGGGCCATGCCGTCGGCCAAGGCGAGACTTAAGGCGACGAACGCCACGAGATACCCCGCGATGACGCCGATGAACCATTTCTTCACCCGGCCACCGTCGGAGGCTCGTAGCGACATGGTCGCGACGACTTCGGACAAGATGGCGCCTGCGAGGAAGATCCATCTCATGAGTTGACTCCTGCTTCCTGGGCTGCGGTTTGCTGAGCTTTCTGGGAGCCGAGTTCGACGGTGAGGACACCGCTGATGATCAGAACCATTCCAAGACCCATCACAGCAGTCAGAGGTTCACCGAAAATCGCGGCGGATAGCACAGCGGCGAGCACGACCCCGCTGGCTCCCCAGATGCCATAGGCGACGCCGATCTGCATTCCTTCGCGCAGGCAGAAGGTGAGGAAGACGAAAGCGCCGATGTATCCGGCAGCAACCACGATGTACCAGGATGGGTGATTGAGCGCCGCCTTGAGAGACAGCGTCGCCGCCACTTCGGTAGTGATGGCACCAGCGAGCAGGAACCACTGCTTCATGGGGTTGTTCCTTCGATCAGGGAGCGAATGCTGGAG
Organism: Corynebacterium ureicelerivorans; assembly: GCF_000747315.1. NCBI lineage: Bacteria > Bacillati > Actinomycetota > Actinomycetes > Mycobacteriales > Corynebacteriaceae > Corynebacterium > Corynebacterium ureicelerivorans. The sequence goes on along the minus strand of NZ_CP009215.1, from coordinate 824,919 downwards.
ACGACGGCTTCGAGATCCGCGCCGTGGAGGGTGGACACACCTGTGGCCTGGGCGCCCCAGAGTCCGTCGGCGGCGAGTCGGGCGGTGGTCAGCCTGGCTCGGGTGGCGGCGTCGAGATCGTCCGGGAGTTCGAGCCAGCGGCCCATCCGCGTAGTCCACGGTTCGGTGAGTTCGGGCCGGTACGTCGCTTGGCCCCAGATGATGAACTCGGCGCGCTTGGCGGCCCCGTGGGCGGCGACGTGAACGTAGCTCAGGAGCCGCTCGGTGGCGTTGGCGTTCTCGAGGGGCTTGCCAAGGGTGGCAGTCATGTCGTTCTCGACGTTGGCCGCAGCGTGGTCGACGATCGCGGCGAGCAGTACGTCGCGGTTGCGGAAGTGATATAGCAATCCCGGTTTGGTGAGCCCGGCCTCGTGGGCCACTGCGTCAAGGGTAATGTCGCCACCCTCCGCTGCGTTCATGACGCGGAGGGCAGCTTCCAGGATCTCGGAGCGCTGACTGGTTCGCATATAGCTAATTTTACCATTTGATAGGTGAAGCCTTCAACTGCGGGCGCTGGTAGGGGCACCTGGGGTACACCCCAAGCGAACAATTTGTGAATGAAAAAACTTCCTGTTCGCTAGGGTTAGTTCCAAGACTAACGGAACAGAACCGTCACTGCCTCTGGAGATCACTGAACAGTTGGGGGGCGATCTCAGGACAAAAGGTGGACTATGCCCGGGTGAGTTCGAAAGATCAGAACCTTGATCGTCAGATTGAACAACTCAAGGCAGAGAAGGTCTTCACCTATTACACGGATAAGGCCAGTGGTGGATCGCGTGAGCGCCCTGGACTTGATGAAGCAATGCGATATGTCCGTGCAGGAGATCAGCTTGTCGTCACGTCGATGGATCGGTGCGCGCGTTCACTGACGGATCTGTACGCCATTGTTGACGAGCTAGTCAGCAAAGGAGTGTCGGTGAAGCTCCTCAAGGAGGGACAGACCTACTCAAAAGACTCCACCCCGATCGCCAAGCTGATGCTAGGGCTGTTGGGTTTTGTTCAGTTGGGTATGGCCGTGAAAGAGCTGGATCAACACCGTGAAATAGTTGAAAAAAATAACCCCGCAGGTTTCCCTGCGGGGTGTTGTCGTTAGAACGGTGCTTCGTCGTTGTCGGCGCCGGCGCCAGCCAGGGCGGCGTTCGCCGCCTCGCCACCGCGACGGGCAGCGCGTGCAGCGGACTCCTTCTTGGAATCGATCAGCTGCACCGTGTCGATGCGCGCCACCAGCGGGTACTGCTTCACACCGTCCTTGTCGGTGTAGACGTCGGTCTTGAGCGAGTAGCTCACCGCGACGCGGTCGCCGGAGCCGATGCAGCCGAACACACCGGGGTTCTTCGCGTCCTGGACGTAGCCGGTCAGCTCCACGATCTCGCTTTCCACCTTGCCGGTGGACTTGTTCTTGAAGGTGTTGCGCGCATAGACGCTGAGCTTCACCGTCGCGCCGCCGTTTGCGTGCTCGAACAGCTTGGGTGCGCGAGCTGCGTTGCCGACGATGGTGCCGTTGTTGAAGGGGTTGGACATGATGGTTCTCCTTACGTGAGTGGGTGTGATTTGCCGTGCAATTTGGGTACTTAAGCAGCGGCTTTGCCGCTGCGGGGGTTGAGCTGTCGTTACAGCACTGCCCAGGGCAGCGGTGTGCCTGCCGCCTCTAGGTCGCGCAGTTCTTGTGCTGCGCCCGGATCGGCGTCCTCGCCGTCGATGCCGTCGGCGAGCTGGTAGAGCAGTTCCAGGTCGGTGTGGGTGATGTCGCGCATCAGGTGCCTCCTTGTTCGGATGGATGGTCAATCCGTCTGTTGGAGACAGCTCTGCTGTCTAGGGGGTTCTCCCCCGCCCCGCTAGGTGTGCATCTCTGCTGGCCACGGCCCCGCGAGAAAAAGAAACCCCGTTGCATCGCTGCAACGGGGTGTGTGGTGCTACTCGGTGAACAAGATCGTGCGGGTCTTCTCAGCGCCCTCGCGGACGAGTTCGACCATCCGCTCGCCCTGGCCAATGTCGGTCAGCTTGGCCACCAGAGACGGGAAATTCTCGTCTGGTCCGATCTCGGTGGCTCGCTGCGCAGCCACGCCAGCTAGTCCCGGCTGGCCTGTGGCGTGAGCGAGCACGGCAACAGTGGCGGTGAGCTGCGCCCGCATCCCCGGCCAGCTGGTCGGGACAGCGCGCATAACCTGCTCTATGAACGCAAGGCCAGCCTGCGGCTCATCGAGCAGCGCTGCGAGCAGCGTGTCTCGCAAGCGCGGCGTGGTGAAGCATTTCAGCGCAGACCGAACAGCACGAGTGCTCGGCTGGGTGATCCCTGCCGCCGCCTGCTCGTATTCACGCTGCAGCACGTCCGCGAACATGGGCGGGATATACGCCAGCGCGTCTTCGATGATGTCGGCGTGCTCGGCAGCGTCGATGCCGTGATCGGTGCTGTTCAACCGTGCTTCGATGTCGTCTTTGCTCGGCTCCGGCAGCTCTCCGGTGTGCTCTAGCATCTGCTGAAGCGCCGCCGATGCGGCGACCTCGCCGACAACGCCGTGGCGTGGCTCGTCGATGAGCGGATGCTGGTACACAGACCACCACGCGGCCCCGGTGACGATTTCGGGCACCTGCACCACCCCGAGCAGCGGCGGTAGGTGCACTGCCCCGCTGGTGAGGTACGTGGCCGTCTCGTCGAAGACCGGTTGCGCAATGTCATCGCTGATCATGTACGCGATAACTGCGTCGAGTTCGAGGTGGTGGACCCACGCTGCGAACCGCTCGCGGCTCTCGTTGAGCTTCTCCACGGCCTCGTCCAGGTCGAACCGTGCGACCGGGCCGAGGCGGACGGTGTCGACGCCCTCGTCGTCGACGAAGAACGCGAGGATCAGCGAGTTGTTCGGGTAGAAGCCGAGGATGCCGGGGAGGTTCGCAAGGATCTCGCCGTGAGATGCAAGCGTGTGGGAATGAGTGGACATGGCAGTGCTCCTTTGCACGAATACGGGGTGTATGTGGTCAATCCCGTATTCGGCCCGGCTCTGCCGGTCGCAGGCGTATCCCAGCAGTACAGTGCCTTTGTGCGCCGGGCGTCGCTAGCGCAGCCTGGTGCCTTCTCGCCGGGTGCGAGCGCTAGCGACGCAGCCTGTGCTTAGGCGTCGGCTTCGATGCGCTTGAGAGCGCGATAGATCGTCGGCCGCGAGACGTTGAATGTCCTGGCTACTGCACTGACGGACTTGCCGCCCTCAATAAGCTCCTTGGCGATCTGGGCTTGTTCTTGGTCGAGCTTCGGTTTGGGGCCGGCGACCCTGCCCTGGGCGCGGGCGTGCGCCACGCCCTCACGGGTGCGCTGGACAAGAAGGTCACGCTGAGTGTCGAGCTACTGTCTCTGCTTGGAGGTTGGAACGTAGGCGTAACCGATGAGCGTTAGACACCCACCTCACCAGTGATCGCGGCAGAAAACGGTAATCCTTGCATAAAGCCTTCCATGTAATCCCAGTCAGGCTTCCCGGTTGGTGCAGCTGGCAACCGAAGTGTCATCTTCCTCATTCGAGCCAAATTCCACTTATACCCATACGTGAATCGGTCCTTCTCGTGACGAATCATGGTTGAGATGAACAGCATTGCCCAGTAGGACACTTCTTGTTTAGGGATTAACACCTGAATGTCGTCTGAGGCGAAGTACGGTTGATCCTGGTAGAAGGAATAACCAACCGATCCGTTGTAGGGAACTGTGATGGTCCCTGCGGGGAAGAGTGGTTCAAGCGCGCTCCAATCGGTAATCCCATTGTTACTGTCCGAAGCACCTATGAAACGTGTTGTTCCCGGTTGCCTATTTGCTTTGGTGACTCGCTTACCCTTCTTGATCTCAAATAGCTGTTCTATCGGGAAATCGCACCAGCCACTGGGGTCGGTCAAAGCCACGGGATCGCCTGTAGCTGCCCGAAGCCCCTCATGAGTCGGAACCTCACTAATTTCGACCCAATCGGGTATCTCGGTGGGAACCTCAATAGTCGCTAGAGTGCGGTTTGCTTCCCTTCCGAAAGCGCTATAACGAAAGGCGTTCTTGCGAATACACATCGCGTAGAAGAGACGCTCGTTGAGACTCATGGTGTCTCGCTTTGGACGAAGGACTGCCACGTTCTGAGCTGTATAGAACGGGCGCTGCTGAACATAGGAAGACAGCAGTCGCGACCCTCCGAGGGCAACTGTGATTAAACCTGTGGGATAAGGGGTCAGGTCAGGTAGTGCCTCGACGTACCCGGAGACACCTGATTTTCCGTTCAGGCCACCCACTCGTCCTACAAATGCGATGCCTGTCCGTGGATCGGTTGGTGTCATCTTGTTCATGTCGAGTTTGTTTCCGTACTCAACATGAAATAGGTCACCTAAAGGTTGGCGAGTCACGCGTCCCCGCCTTCTTCGATATCGACCCCGCGCAAGGTGAACAGTGCGTAGTCGAGAAGGACCTTCTCGAAGTCCGACTGGGTAAGAGTCGAGTAGTCCGTTTCCATGTAAGCTTCCGCGACCCATTCATCCTCGGCATCCACCTTTTGCATGACAGATTCACCAGGCTTGACTTCTCGATTACGGAACATCTCAACCCAGTGGTCGCGTATCTCTGGCCAGGTTCCATTTCGATCGACGCGGCCGAGATTCTTAATTTTGACGAACCCGTCTTCGCGCCAATAACCAAACCAGCTTTTCCGGTCAGATCTTTCATGTGGAATGTGTGCAGTAAACACCATCACACAAGTGACGACACCAACCGGGTAAAAGACTTCCGGTGGCATTGACATGACTGCTTCCAGTGTGTGGTTCTTCAGGAGGCTGCGCTTGCGGATGCTAGGCGCAGTTGCGCACGAGATAGGGACAATGGCAATACCGATCGCCCCGGGAGTGAGACAATCAAGCATGTGTTCCACGAATCGCAGCTCGTGCAGGTCTTCCTTAGTTTTGGCGTAAGGCGGGTTAATCAAACCAACTGTCGCTTTGTGGGACTTGACGCCTTTGGTGATGGCGGTGTCAAAACAAGACCCTTGGTAGAGGTTGGCCTTCCCGTCACCGCGCAGGATCATGTTTGAAGCCGCTAGGGCGTACATGCTCGGGTTTTGTTCGACGCCGATCAGTTGGTTTTTCTTGATCGACTCAATCTCGTCTTGCGTGATCGCAGTACGGACCATCTGGTTCATTGCCGAGATTAGGAAGCCTCCAGTACCAGCGCAGGTGTCAAGCACGATGCTGTCCTTATCGACGTTGGCAAGCAGGCTAAACAGCTCAGTGATGTGCTTCGGCGTGAGTACAATCCCCAACCCTTTGCCGTCACCGCCTGTGTACTTCAGGAACTCACCGTAGAAAGCTCCCACAACGTCGAAGTCGTGATAAACGGTGATAAAGGGCAGCACCTTCTCCGCAAGCAGGGTCACGATTTCGTGTAACAAGCCCTGCGGATAGGCTTTGGTAGCTTTACCCAGCTCTGGGTGCACTTGGATGCCAGTAAACGGCTGGGTCATGTTCGTTATCTTGGCGAACGGGATTTGCGCAGACCCGATGACTTTCTGGATCGTTTGCATCCAGAAGTCGGGCAAGTCTTTCGCACCATATGCTTCGTAGGTCTTTGCAAAGACAGGGTCGTTGAGCGCGATTAGGCTACCCGCGACGGCGAGAGGCTTCTCTTTCTCTTCTAGCTCCGCTTCATCCCTCATGAAAGCGTGCATTTCCTGAGAGAACGAAATGAGGTCTTTTGTTCGCTTTGCCTGAACAGAAGGATCGAACGATGCGGCGGTAATGAGGTCATCAAGGCTGACAAGTTCGGTAATCGCTGCACCGCTCGGGGCCTTAAGCGGGCGTGCTTCCTTCTCTCCTTTGGTGGTGACAAAGAAGGACCATTCACTATGTGCAGGCGTGCCCGAGACTGCAATCGAGATCACGGTGTATTTGTGTGTCAGAAAACTTGCGTAGTGCAGAACACCGTCAACCGCGAAGTCTTTAGGGCGATCACGATTTTCCGACTCGTGCCAACGTGTCTCTGCCTTGCACTCGATAACCACGATCATGTCGGGGGTGTCGGGGGCAGTGATGATGAACTCCGGGAAACCACCACCGCCGCCGCCAGTTTTCGACGCCTTCGACAAAGACTTGCGAACCAGCTCAATGGCGGATTGCTGCTTCTCAACGATGATCTTCTCTGCATCCTCGTAATATCCGAGGTTGCGGAGCTTTTCATCGACTAAGTCTTCTGTAATCCGCTCGTTTGCCATGCGGGCACTCCCTATCCAAGTCTGGCCGATCCTCCACATCTCGCCCCTGAGATGTAACGATGTACACATGGCAGGATGCGAAGCCGCCCGGGATCGTTGCGTGAAACGCGGCGTGTAACAAAAACGCAAATTACCGCTACCGTACAACCCGGGTTCTTGCTTTCGGCGCTCGACATGCGGGGTGGAAACAGTCGTGTAATACTTTCCCCGAACGCCACGGTTGAGCAGTGTCACCCCCGATACACGAAGGCAGATCTCCCCCGAACTGCCGGCTCCGTGGCGTTCCTTCGTAGGAGCGTCGCGCGTCGCAGCACATGCGCGCGATTGTTGACGTGTCACACACTGCAACCTAGTTCCACACGATCTGGACTGATTCGGGGTTAAAGGTCTTGCTTCCGCGCACGCCACGGCGCAGGCGCACCTGGCACAGGGTGTTGATGACACGGCGCTGCACGGCAAGCTCTGCGTTGTCGAAGGCGTCCACGGGCGAGGCGTAGCCGGTTGTGTCGAGCAGCGCCGATGCGCCAGCAAGGCGGGCACGGCGCGTTTCGAGTTTCTCGATCTGCGGCTCATAACGGTTTCGCGCGCGCTTGAGGTCACGGGCCTCGATAAGCTCCTCGTCGTAGTCAGCCTGGACGCGGGCGAGCTTTGCGCGAAGCTCAGCGAGTTCGTCGTCGATGGCGTCGACCTCGTCGTCATCCGCAGTCGGCAACAGGTCTGCTAGGTCGTCACGACCAAGGCGGGCGCGGATCACGGCGAGCACAAAATCATCGACGCTATGCGTGCGCACTAAGCCACAGGCCGCGCAGCGGTAGCGGTCGGCATGCGTGCGCACGGGATTGCCACACTCGTCGCAGACATACAGACCCGAGCCAAGATGGCGGCGAGTATTACGCCGCTCCTTGTTGGTCAGCCGGTCGGGATCATCGAGCACGTTCTGCACACGCCACCACAGATCGGGTGTGACGATCGGCTCCCACTGCCCTTTCACCGGCTCGCCGGTATCGGGGTCGCGGACGATATGCGTGACACGGCGGTATTTGTTCTTCACGCCTTTGCGCTTGGCCTTCTTATACGTGGAGTAGCCGGCATACACGGGATTGCGCAGGATCGAGTGCAACGACGTATAGGCCCACGGCTGCGCGTCGGGAACAGGCTTTTCTTCCTGGCCAGCAGCGCGGCGTCGAGCGTTGCGCTCTGTAACCACGGTGTGCATATGGCGCGGCGTGGTCGGGATATCCGGCAAGCCCGGCTGATCGACCCCAGATAAGGCACGTGCGATATCGCGCATGGAGTTGCCCCGCTCGACAGCGCGGAACATCCCGAGCACGGCGGCGGCTTCGGACGGGATGATCTCGCCGGTGGAGGTGTAGCCGATAGGGCGCACACCGCCGGAGTACCAGCGGCCCTGCTCGGCGCGTTGCTGTTGCGCACGAGACTGGCGCATGCTCTTTCGCTCGATCTCGCCGCGTGCCACGGCTGCTTTGATGCGCGCGTACATTCTGCCGCCGTCGGTGGCAAGGTCAGCATCACCGTTCGCAGTGACGAGTTTCAGCCCCTGCTCCTCTGCCCTGTCGATCCACTCTTCGAGCTGCCAGGGCTGCCGTGTGAGGCGGTCGAGGTCCCAGCAAATGATCGCGTCGATCTCGCCGCGCTCAAAGGACGCCACCATCGCGTCGTAGTCGGGGCGGTCCACGTCCTTCTTCGACGCGGAGATCGACTGATCGACGTAGGTATGCACGACGTCCCAGCCGCGTTGCTCGGCAAGGGCTTCGCAGTCCTGGCGCTGCCGGTCGATGGCGAGGCCGTCCATGGCAGCATCGAGCGAGATACGGAGGTAAATAGCAGCACGTGTTGTCATGCCGCTAACACTAGCGCGCCTCAGGTTACATTGAAACGAAACTCCACCACGTCGCCGTCGGCCATGACGTAGTCCTTGCCTTCTTGGCGCACCTTGCCGTGGGCACGGGCCTCCGCCATCGAGCCAAACTCATTCAAGTCGTCGAACGCGACGATCTCCGCCTTGATAAAGCCCTTTTCAAAGTCGGAGTGGATCACGCCGGCGGCCTTCGGGGCAGTGTCGCCCTTGCGGATCGTCCAGGCGCGGGCCTCCTTGGGGCCGGCGGTGAGGTAGGTCTGCAGGCCGAGGGTGTCAAAGCCGGCCTTCGCCAGGGTCTGCAGGCCCGGCTCGTCTTGGCCCACGGCGGCGAGCAGCTCGGCCGCGTCCTCGTCGTCAAGCTCGAGCAGCTCGGTTTCGGTCTGCGCGTCAAGGAACACCGCCTCGGCGGGGGCGACGAGGTCGCGCAGCTCCTGCTTGCGCGCGTCGTCGGTGAGCACGTCCTCGTCGGAGTTGAACACGTAGAGGAACGGCTTGGCCGTCATCAGGTGCAGGTGGTGCAGCAGCGCGAGGTCGACGTCACCGGTCTTGGAGGCGGCGAACAGGGTGCGGCCATCTTCAAGGACGCCCTGCGCCTTCTTCGCTTCCTCGGCCTGCGCGGCGACGTCCTTATCCTTGCGGCCGTCCTTTTCTAGGCGCGGCAGGGCCTTCTCAATGGTCTGCTGGTCGGCGAGGATCAGCTCGGTGTTGATGACCTCGATGTCGGAGGACGGATTGACCTGGCCATCCACGTGGATGACGTTGTCGTCGGCGAACGCGCGCACGACCTGGCAGATTGCGTCGGCCTCGCGGATGTTGGCAAGAAAGGCGTTGCCCATGCCCTCACCTTCGGACGCGCCCTTGACAATGCCGGCGATATCGACGAACGAGACGGTCGCAGGCAGCACGCGCTCCGAGTCAAAGATTTCCGCCAGGCGGTCCAGGCGGGGATCTGGCAGCTCCACCAACCCGACGTTCGGTTCGATCGTTGCGAACGGGTAGTTCGCGGCAAGCACCTCGTTGCGCGTCAGGGCGTTAAACAGGGTGGACTTGCCAACGTTGGGCAGACCGACAATTCCAAGAGTAAGGCTCACGGCGCAATATCCTAGCGGACCCTTTCGCCCGATTCGGCGCGGGCCGTGAGGTGGGCCGTCGCAAAGCAATTTGCGATGGTGCACAATAGTCCGCGTGAGCGAACCGATCCAGACAACCGGCCAAGAGCACGAGGACCGAGTTGACCGCAACGTCGTCTTCAACAACTGGCTCGCATCATCAGCGAAGTTCACGCTCCGGATCCTGGTCGTCGCCGTGTTTTTGTACGCGGTCGGCCGACTCATCGGCGCGTTCTGGGCGGGAATTCTTCCCGTCGTGCTCGCGCTTATCGTGTGCACGGTTCTCGCACCCATCGCTGCTGCCCTGCGGCGCCTGAAGGTCCCCGCCGCCCTCGCGGCCTTTTTGACGATGCTGTTGTTCTTCGGCGTGCTCGCGGCGCTGGCCATGATCATCGCGCCAGACCTTGTGGGCCAGTCCCGGCTGCTGTACATCCAGGCGCTCGAGGGCTTGCAGCGGCTGCAGCTCTGGGCGCAGGGACCGCCGCTGAACTTAGACCCCGAGAGCCTGAACGAAGGCGTCGACGAGATCACGCTGTGGATACAAAACCAGGCGGGCGCGATCGCCGGCGGCGTGTTCTCCGGCATCAACACCGCCGCGGGCCTGTCCGTGACGTTGATGGTTCTGGTTGTGCTGACCTTCTTCTTTCTCAAGGACGGCCACAGGTTTCTGCCGTGGCTGCGCAGCGCAACCGGCGGACGCACCGGCCTGTACCTCACCGAGCTGCTCACGCGGGCCTGGAACACCCTGTCCGGTTTCATCCGCGCGCAAGCGGTGTGCTCCCTGGTGGACGCGATTGTCATCGGCACCGGTATCGCCATCGTGGGTGTGCCGATGGCGTTTACCCTTGCGCTGATCACCTTTGTGGCGGGGTTCATCCCCATCGTCGGCGCCGTCGTCGCGGGTGCGCTGGCGGTCCTGATCGCGTTGGTCACCCTCGGCTTCACCAAAGCCCTGATCGTGCTGGGCATCGTGCTGGCCACGCAGCAGCTCGAGGGCAACGTACTCTCGCCGTTGCTGCAGTCCCGCGCGATGAACCTGCACCCAGTGATCGTGCTGGTCTCCGTCACCGTCGGCGGTGCCCTGTTCGGCCTCATCGGCGGCTTCCTCGCGGTGCCTACCGCTGCGATGATCGCAGTGGTGTACCGCTACGCGCTGGAGGTCCTGCGCATCAACGCCGGCGAGATCGGTGCTAAGGACATCGACCTTGCCACCCACGAGGGCGAGATTATCGCCGAGATCGTGGAGGCGGAATCCGTGCACAAGCGCGAGGAATGGCGCGGCGAGCACGAGTGGGTCAACGCCCCCGCACCCGACGACCAGGCGGATGATGCGAAGCGCGAGCGCTTCGGCACCACGAGTTTGAAGAAACTGCGTGTGACAACTGAGCGCATCGGGCGCTTGCGCGGAAAGGCAGAAGCAAGCCCGCAGTCACGCTCAACCGAGCGGGCACCAAGCGAACACACGGTCGAACCCGAGCGGTAGCGTGCCCCAGCGGTGTGGTTGACTGCCAGCCATGTCCACCGCCACCGTGCTTCTCATCCTCTCCACCGGTCTGCTCGCCGGGTTCATCGCGGGCGTTTTCGCAGGTGCATCCTGGCTGCGGCGCTCCACGCCGGAGCCCGCTCCACCGCAGGACCTGCGGCCCGTAGCGCGCGCGTTGAAAGACATGCGCGACCAGCTGGACTCGATGGACAAGCAGCAGGCGGTGACCGCGTCGTCGCTAGCCGGGCAGGTGCAGGCGATTGGCAGAACCTCCGCGCGTCTGGGCGACCGCACCGATCAGCTCATCACCGCGCTCCGCTCGCCGCAAACGCGGGGCCGCTGGGGCGAGATGCAACTTGAGCGGGTGGTGGAGCTCGGCGGCATGCTGGAACACGTCGACTTTGACACCCAAGCCCACATGCGCATCGACGACGCCAACGTCCGCCCCGACATGATCATCCGCCTGACCGAGGGCAGAAACATCGTCGTCGACGCCAAAGTGCCCTTCCAGGCGTATCTCGACGCGATCGGTACCGAAGACCCCGAGGAGCGCCAGGCGTTCATGCGGCGCCACGCCCACCTCCTGCGCGCCCACGTGGACACGTTGTCAGCGAAGTCGTACATCGACGCCTTCCAACCCACCCCAGAGTTTGTAGTGCTCTTCGTGCCAGCAGACCCATTTCTCGACGCAGCCCTGAGCATCGACCCGGAGCTCCTGGAGTACGCCTTCGCCCGCGACGTTGTCGTCGCCACACCCACCACTTTGTTCGCGCTGCTGCGCACCGTGGCACTGGGCTGGCGGCATGCCTCGCTTGACGAGGCCGCCCGGGAAATCCAACGCTTGGGCGGGCAGCTGCACCAGCGCCTATCCACCATGGCGGAACACTACAACCGGGTCGGCGCCTCCCTGGACAAGGCGGTGGAGGCATACAACGCCACCTTGGCATCGATGGATTCGCGGGTGATGGTGACCGCGCGCAGGCTGGAAGAGGCCCAGGTGCCGTCACGTCGCGGTGTAGCGCCCGCACTCAAACCCGTGTCCACGCGTGCCCGCCACGCTGCCGAGGAGGCCGACGGGTAAACTCGTCTGGCGTGTCGCACGTCTCGAGCCGGAATTCACCCTCCCCGTCCGCAACCTTTGTCGGGTTGCCCACGGGATCCGGCATCAGCATCATCTTCGCGGCGCTGTTCACGGGAGCGCTTATCTCCCTGTCGACCGCGCTCATCGGCTGGCCGTTTCTCACGCTGTACGCCGTCGCGGTCATTGCCGTGGTGACCCTGGTCAACCCGAAAGGGCTCTTTCTCAGTGTCGCCAGCGCGCCGATCTTGTTCGTTGGCGCCGTCCTCCTTACAGGCTGGGCAATGGCACGCGGGGATATCGCCGCCGGGGGCGCGTCCGGCAAGGCCGCTCTCCTGCTGGTGTTGTACCCGGTGACCGAGATGTTCCCACTGTTATTCGCGGTGACGCTCGGCTCGTTGGTCATTGCTTCGGTGCGTATCGGGCTGATCAAGCGGTACAACGCGCAACTGCGCAGGCGCGAATCCGCGGAGCGCGCCAGGGTGCATCGCAGCAACCGCCGCACCAACGCCCAAGGCCGGCGTGCACGGGAGCGCGCCGCGTCTGTTTCCGTGCAGGAGCTTCTGCGACGCGCCGATTCCGAGCGAGCGGCGAAAAGGCCCCCGCGAACCGGCTCCTCCAGAATTACGGACCGGCTCGGCGAGGACCTCTACAAGGGCTGACTAGCCTTGCGCCACCGCCGGGTTGTTGCGGCGCGGCAGGCGCAGGTCGCGCGGGAGGGCAAAGGTAATGGTCTCGACCGTGGTGGTCACTTCCTCCACGTCCGTGTAGCCGCGGCGCGCGAGTTCTTCCATCAGCTCTTTCACCAGAATCTCCGGCACGGAAGCGCCGGAGGACACACCCACGGTTTCCACGCCCTCGAACCAGGCGTCCTCGATCTGCGAGGCGTAATCCACCAAATACGACGCCGGGGTGCCGGCCTCTAACGCAACCTCGACGAGCCGGCGGGAGTTCGACGAGTTCTTAGAGCCAACAACAATGACCAAGTCGCACCGAGGGGCGATCTCTTTCACCGCCGCTTGGCGGTTTTGGGTGGCGTAGCAGATGTCGTCGCTTGGCGGGTTTTCCAGATTCGGGTACCGCTCGTGGAGCTTGTCCACAATCACCATGGTCTCGTCCACCGACAACGTCGTCTGGGACAGCCACACGAGTTTTTGGTCCTCGGGGAAGTCAGGCAGGCGGTCGACGCCGTCGACACCGTCAATGAGGTGGGTGATCTCCGGGGCCTCGCCGGCGGTGCCCTCGACCTCTTCATGGCCCTGGTGGCCGACAAGCAGGATGTGGTAACCGTCGCGTGCGAAACGCCGTGCCTCGTTGTGCACCTTGGTGACCAGGGGGCACGACGCGTCCAGTGTGAGCAAGTTGCGCTGCGCGGCGGATTCGCGCACCGCCGGCGAGACGCCGTGAGCGGAGAAGACAAGGTGCGCGCCTTCCGGCACTTCATCGGTTTCGTCGACGAAGACCACGCCACGCTCCTGTAGCGTTTCAACGACGTACTTGTTGTGCACAATTTCCTTACGCACGTACACAGGTGCGCCGTATTTTTCCAGGGCCTTCTCTACTGTCTCCACCGCGCGGTCGACGCCGGCGCAGTACCCGCGGGGGGATGCGAGGAGGACTTTTTTACCCTGATCTGTCATGGAACCAACACTAACCAATCAGCGTCAAAAACAATAGGCGGGCGATGTCGGCCCGCCGGGTAACGTTGCTGAGGCAAACGGGTCAGCACAACGGGTCGAAGAAAGGAACGCACGGTGGCAGAAGCATCGGATTCGCGCAACGCGCCGTCCAAGAGTTCGCCGGAGTCTCCGTGGTCGGTGTCCAAGCTCAACACCTCGGTGAAGGGCTGGATTGATCGCCTCGGGTGGCTCTGGATTGAAGGCCAGCTCACCCAGGTCAACACGAAGCCCTCGTGGAGGTTCTCCTACCTCACGTTGCGCGACACGCAGGAGCAGGCCAGCGTTCAACTCACCGCAGAGACGTCTCTGCTTACCGGGATGCAGGTGCCATTGAAAGACGGCGACCGCGTTGTCGTCCTCGGCAAACCGTCCTTCTACCCCGGCCGCGGCACGTTTTCCATGCGGGTGTCGGAGATCAGGCACGTTGGCGCGGGCGAGTTGCTGGCCCGCATCGAGGCCCTGCGCAAGCAACTCGCGTCCGAGGGGTTGTTCGATCCGGCTCGGAAGCGGCCGCTTCCCTACCTGCCCACCAAGGTGGGGCTGATTACCGGCCGAGGTTCCGCCGCAGAGCGCGACGTCGTCACGGTGGCGCAGGGGCGCTGGCCGGAGGTGCAGTTCGAGATCATCAACACCCCGGTCCAAGGCCCAACCACCGTCCCCGCGGTCATCGAGGCCCTCGGGGAGCTCGACGCGGACCCGGATGTCGACGTGATCATCATCGCCCGCGGTGGTGGCTCGGTGGAGGATCTGCTGCCGTTTTCAGAGGAAGCGCTGCAGCGCGCCGTCGCGGATGCCCGCACCCCTGTCATCTCCGCCATCGGTCACGAGCCGGACAACCCAGTGCTGGACAACGTCGCCGATGTCCGCGCCGCAACCCCCACCGACGCCGCCAAGCGCGCGGTTCCCGACGTCGCACAGGAGCGGATGCTTATCGACGAAGCCCGGGGCCGGATGGCCGCCGCCCTGCGCGGGTGGGTCCGCAGGGAGCGCGATGGCCTGGCATCGTTGCGCTCGCGCCCGTCGCTCGCGGACCCGATGCTGGCGATCAATCGCCACCGCGAGGAGGTGGACCGCGCCGCGGTGTCGATCCGGCGCGACATTTCCCATCTCCTCCAGCGCGAGTCCCAGCACGTCCGCGGGTTGCGCGCCCAGGTGTCCGCCCTCGGCCCGGCGGCAACGCTAGCCCGCGGCTACGCGGTGGTGCAGGTGTTGCCCCGCGACGGTTCCGAGCCCGAAGTTGTGACCTCCATCGATCAAACCCCGCCCGGGTCGCAGCTGCGCATCCGCGTCGGCGACGGCTCCATCACCGCCGCCGCTATGTCCACCACGCAAGCAGATTAAGGAAAGCCCACATGAGCGAAAACACTTTCGGATCCGGCCAGGCCAACGAGAACGCATTGCCGGACCCATCCACCCTCTCCTACGAGCAGGCGCGCGACGAGCTCGTTGAAACCGTGAAGATCCTCGAGCTGGGGCAGATGAGCCTCGATGAATCGCTGAAATATTGGGAGCGCGGCGAGGCGCTGGCTAAGCGGTGCGAGGTGCTTTTGGACGGCGCTTCGCGCCGCGTCGAAGACGCCATCAGTTCCCGACAGGGCGCCGCCGCTACTGGTCAGGGTGCTGAATCGGAGCAGTAGCGAGCGCGGTAGCGATCAATTCCTCGAACTCCCGGTCTTCACCGGCACCCGTGAGGACGAACCGGGCGTCGCCTGCATCGACCACCCATACATCCCGCACGTCCTGCTCCTCGGAGGCGAACACTTCAACCGGGTGCCCGTCCACGTCGACGGTGCGATCCAGCGTGCGCGGCTTCGAATCCGCGTTCTCGATGGCAGCCTCGACGTCAAGCCCCGTCTGGGTGAGCTGGATAAAGCCACGGTCCGGAGTCACCCAACCCACCACTGGGGCAGGCTGGCCGGCGAGCATAGAGCGGCGCGCCGAGTTGGTGATCCACCCTTCCGGCATATCCGGGTAACGCACCGGGAAGCCCACCGCGCGGGACTCCAGATCGAGAAAGGTTTCCGCGTCCACTTCCTGCACCGGCCCCTGCTCGGGCGCGCCCGGATTGAAGGAGCACAGCCCGGTGGCACCGACTGCCACAAGCATCAGCACGACGATGAGGACGGCGTTGATCGCAATGTCTCGCCCGTCCTGGAAAATGCGGGGTTTTTTATCGCTTGCCACGCGCTTCAGTATTGCACGCAGGGCCCCTCCCCCTTAAAAGGTGGGAATACCAACCTCTTTGCGCAGCGGAAGTGACACAATATGGGGGTCATTTTTATCGCCACAGGAGGATCTTCTTCGATGACTGCACCGTCTGACCTTTACCCCGACCGCAACCTCGCCATGGAGCTGGTGCGCGTCACCGAGGCCGCCGCACTGGCCTCCGGCCGCTGGGTGGGACGCGGCCAGAAGAACGAGGGCGATGGCGCGGCAGTCAACGCGATGCGCAAGATGATCAACTCGGTGGAAATGGACGGCGTGATCGTCATCGGTGAGGGCGAAAAGGACGAGGCCCCGATGCTGTTCAACGGCGAGCGGGTGGGCAACGGCCAAGGCGCGGCGGTGGATCTCGCGGTGGACCCGGTCGACGGCACCCGCCTCATGGCTGAGGGCCGCCCGAATGCGATCTCCGTGATCGCGGCAGCCGACCGGGGTTCCATGTTCAACCCCCAAGATGCGTTCTACATGAACAAGATCGCCGTGGGCCCGGAAGCAGCCGGCACCATCGACATCACCGCCCCGGTCGCCGCGAACATCGAGGCCGTGGCGAAGGCGAAGGGCATCCGCACCTCGGACGTGACCGTGGTGGTGCTCGACCGCCCGCGCCACAACCAGCTTGTGGACGACATCCGTGCCGCTGGCGCCAAGGTTCGTTTCATCATGGACGGCGACGTCGCCGGGGCCATCGCAGCCGCGCGGGATGTCAGCTCCATCGACATTGCTATGGGTATCGGCGGCACCCCGGAGGGCGTCGTCACGGCGTGCGCGCTGAAGTGCCTCGGCGGTGAGATCCAGGGCATGCTCGCCCCGCAGGACGACCGGGAGCGCGAGAAGGTGCTGGCGGCCGGCCACGATCTCGACCGCGTGCTGGGCATCAACGACCTTGTCACGTCCGACAACTGCTACTTCGCTGCCACCGGCGTGACCAACGGCGACATGCTGCGCGGCGTGACGTACCGCAAGTCGGGCGCGACCACCCGCTCGCTGGTCATGCGCTCCAAGTCCGGCACCGTGCGCTTCGTGGAATCCCAGCACCAGCTGGCGAAGCTGCAGGACTACTCCGTGGTGGACTACTCCGACCCGAACGACTAAATCGCGCCCAAGACAACAGCTTGCACGAGCAGGTTGTTGCAGAAGTGCAAAATGAGCCCGGCCCACAGCGACTTATGCCAACGAGTTGAAAGTGCCAGGGCGATGCCCATGAGCCCCGTATACAGCATCGCCGGCGGGGCGATGTGTGCAAGGCCGAATAGAATCGCGCTGCCGATGACGCTCACGGCAGCGGGGGCGACCGTGTCCAGGTAGCCCATCACGAGGCGCCGGAACACGATTTCCTCAAGAAACGGCCCCACCGTTAAGTAAGCAATAAGGGTGAGGACGATGCCAAGGTTGGAGCCGTCGTTCGCCACCGACTCCCCTGTCGGCTCCAGCCCGACCAGCGGGCCGATGAGCGCGGCCCCGGCTCCCGCGAACAGCACTGCGGCTGGGAACTCCCACAGCAAGTGCCACCCCTTCGCACCCAGCCGGTGAAATCCGAGTGGGATCCCGCGCCGCTTGAGGTAGCGCAGCAGGAAGATAGTGGGCACCGCAAGCGCCACCAGAATCAATACTGGGAAGAGCGTGAGCAGCACTGCGCGCGAGACTTCGAGGCGCAGAAGCACGAACGCTTGCGCGATAAGAAGCGCATCGGCAACTACCACGCACGCGAGCCCCACCAGCGCATCCCTCAAAGCGGGGGCTTGCGGGGCGTTGTGTTCGGTCATTTCGTCTCCTCGTCGTGTCTGGTTCATGCATAATCGTCCAATGGACAGGCACGCACGCACCTTACAGTGCGGGGCGTGCACGATAGAGTTGCAAAGGACACATGATGGCTGATCAGGAATACCGCATCGAACATGACACCATGGGCGAGGTCAAGGTGCCCGTCGACGCCCTCTGGCGCGCGCAGACGCAGCGCGCGGTGGAGAATTTCCCCATCTCCGGCCGCGGTCTGGAGGCGCAGCAGATCCGCGCGCTCGGCTTGCTCAAGGCGGCCTGCGCGCAGGTGAACAAGGACCTCGGCAACCTGGACGCCGAGAAGGCCGACGCCATCATCGCGGCGGCGAAGGAGATCGCGGACGGCAAGCACGACGACCAGTTCCCGATCGACGTGTTCCAGACCGGCTCCGGCACCTCCTCGAACATGAACACCAACGAGGTCATCGCCTCTATTGCCAAGGCCAACGGTGTTGAGGTCCACCCCAACGACCACGTCAACATGGGTCAGTCCTCCAACGACACCTTCCCCACCGCGACCCATGTCGCCGCGACCGAGGCCGCTGCGAACGACCTCATCCCCACGCTGAAGGTGCTCCAGGAGTCGCTGGCAACCAAGGCCCGTCAGTGGCACGAGGTGGTCAAGTCCGGTCGCACCCACCTCATGGACGCCACCCCGGTCACGCTTGGCCAGGAGTTCTCCGGCTACGCCCGCCAGATTGAGCTCGGCATCGAGCGCGTGGAGGGAACGCTGAACCGCCTCGGCGAGCTCGCCATCGGTGGCACCGCGGTCGGCACCGGCATCAACACCCCGGCCGAGTTTGGCGGCAAGGTCACCGAGGAGCTGAAGAAGCTCACCGGCGTCGAGCAGCTTTCCGAGGCCAAGAACCACTTTGAGGCGCAGGCCAACCGCGACGGCCTCGTGGAATTCTCCGGCGCGATGCGTTCCGTCGCCGTGAGCCTGTACAAGATCGCCAACGACATCCGCTTGATGGGTTCCGGCCCGCTCGCCGGCTTCGCCGAGATCCACCTGCCGGACCTGCAGCCGGGCTCCTCCATCATGCCGGGCAAGGTCAACCCGGTGCTGTGTGAGACCGCGACGCAGGTTTCCGCGCAGGTCATCGGCAACGACGCCGCCGTCGCGTTCGGCGGCACCCAGGGCCAGTTCGAGCTCAACGTGTTCATCCCGATGATGGCGCGCAACGTGCTGGAGTCGTCCCGCCTGCTGGCCAACACGGCCCGCCAGTTCGCCACCAAGCTTGTAGACGGCATCGAGCCGGACGAGGAGCGCATGCGCACCCTCGCCGAGTCCTCCCCGTCGATCGTCACCCCGCTGAACTCCGCGATCGGCTACGAAAACGCCGCGAAGATTGCTAAACACGCGGTCAAGGAGGGCATCACCATCCGCCAGGCCACCATCGACCTGGGCTTCGTGGACGGCGAGCAGCTCACCGAGGAGGAGCTGGATAAGCGCCTCGACGTGCTCTCCATGGCGAACACCGATCGGAACTAGACCGGAACTAGAATCTGCCCCCAGCACATCACTTCGAGCTGGGGGCTTTCTCATGCCTGATTCTTTCTCCGAGCTGCGCACCGCTGGCGGCCCGAACAAGCCGTGGGTTATCGGTGGGGTGCTCGCGCTCATCACCGCCATCATCGGCATCGCGCTCGCGGCTGCGTACTGGTACTCCAACCCCCGCCCGACGCCGACAAATGACATTCCCGCCACCGTGACGGTGACCGCGCAGCCACAGCTGCCTATCGACGATCCTTCGGCCCCTACCGGCACCTACACCGGCACGCTGAACAGTTTGGAGGACAACGCGAAGGTGAAGGCTTGGCCGGCGGTCGCCACGTTTGGTGGCGGCACCGCGTCGGTGACCTACCCCCTGACTGGATGCACCGCGCTCATCACCCAGGACGGCACATCCATTCCGTTGACGAAGGGGTGTAATGACGGGCAGGGCCGTTGGGACGTCGAGAAGCTTGACCCCGGGATTGTGAAACTGAGGTACCTCGAGGGCGCGAACGCCCTGGTAGAAGGCGAGCTTTCAGCGGGCTTGCCATAACGTGCACCGGGTGTAATATTGCACCCCGTGCAAAATGAAGGGATCCGAGAGCAGAAGCGCCGCGAGACGAAGCAGCGCATCCGCGACGAGGCCGCCCGGCTGGTGGAGGAACACGGCTACGACAACGTCACCGTGGACGACATCTGCCGCGACGCCGGCATTTCGCGGCGCACCTTCTTCAACTACGTCGACTCCAAGGACGAGGCCATCTTAGGGTCCTTCCCGTTCGCGTTCAGCGATGAATCCCTGACCGCGATCGAGCGGACCCAAAGCGACAACGTTCTCGAGCTTGTCATCCGCTCCATCGAGGTCGCCCCCGGCGGCTTCGACGGGCCGGCCACGGCGTGCCGCAGAGAGATGCTGGAGAAAAACCCCGGGCTCCTGCAGGCGGAGGCGGCTCGCAAGCGCGGCTTTCTCACCCAGGTGGGCCGCGCGGTCTACGACCACTTCGAGCAGTTCCCCGACGACCGGCGGCACACCGGTTCGCTCGAGGACGAAACGCACTTCATCGTCGCGCTCTTCCAAGGGGTTGTAAGCCGCTACCTCTGGCACCCGCCCGACGGCGGCGACCCAATCGCCCAGCTCATCACATACGCCCAAGATCTTTCGAACTACGCAAAGGACATGCCATGGTAGATACGGCAGAAACACGCGCAGCCGACACGCCGAAGACCGGCGCTGGCGCCCCAAACGTCGGCATCATTTTTTCCGCCTTGCTGCTCACGATGTTGATGAGCTCGCTCGGCCAGATGATCTTCGCCACCGCGCTGCCCACCATCGTCGGTGAGCTCGGCGGCGTCGACCACATGAGCTGGGTCATTTCCGCGTTCCTGGTCACAATGACCATCGCCATGCCGGTCAACGGCAAGCTCGGCGACATCCTCGGACGCAAGTGGCTCTACATCACGGGCATCGGCCTGTTCGTTGTGGGTTCCGCCCTCGGTGGCTTCGCCAACACCATGGAGCTGCTCATCATCGGCCGCGCGGTCCAGGGCTTGGGCGCCGGCGGCATGATGGTGAACTCCCAATCCATCATCGCCGAGGTGGTCCCCGCCCGCGAGCGCGGCAAGTACATGGGTGTGATGGGCGCCGTGTTCGGCGTTGCCTCCGTGCTGGGCCCGGTGTTGGGCGGCTGGTTCACTGACGGTCCCGGCTGGCGTTGGGCGCTGTGGATGAACATCCCGCTGGGCTTGCTCGCCATGACCGTGTGCGTGGTTGTGCTGAAGCTGCGCCGCGGCTCTGCGAAGGGCATGCACTACGACTACCTGGGCACCACGCTGATGGTGGTGGCAACCACGTCGCTGATCCTCACCACCACGTGGGGCGGCACCCAGTACGAGTGGAGCTCCCCCACCATCATCGCCACCAGTGTGATCGCGCTCGTTGCCGCGGTGGTATTCGTCCTGGTGGAGCTTCGCGCAACGAACCCGCTCATCCCGATGGACCTGTTCCACAACCGCAACATGGTGCTGACCACGCTTGCCGGCACCGTGCTGGGCTTGGCCATGACCAGTGGCCTGGCGTACCTGCCCACCTACCTGCAGATGGTGCACCAGCTCACCCCGACCGAGGCAGGTCTCATGATGCTGCCGATGGTCGTGGGCATGCTGGTCACCGGAATGGCTGTCGGCTTCATCATCTCCAAGACCGGCCGGTACAAGATGTACCCGCTCGTGGGCATGCTGGTGACCACGCTGGGCCTGTACCTGTTCTCCACGTTGAAGGTGACAACCTCGCTGACCATGCTGGGTGTGTACATGTTCATCTTCGGCTTCGGCCTCGGGCTGGTCATGCAGGTGCTCGTCCTCATCGTGCAGAACTCGTTCCCGCTCGCGAATGTGGGTACCGCAACCTCCACGAACAACTTCTTCCGCCAGATCGGCGCATCCATCGGTGCCTCCCTGTCCGGGTCGTTGTTCATCCACAACATGCGCGACAACCTGCAGGAGCGGCTGCCGGAGGCGTTGGCTCAGCTCGGCCCCGAGGGCGCGGAGTACGCGCAGCGCTTCGGCGAAGGCGGCGCGAACCGCCTCACCCCCGAGCTGGTTGCGCAGCTGCCGGCGCCCGTGAAAGAAGCGGTGCTGACCTCCTACAACGACGGCCTCACACCGGTGTTCCAGCTGATGGTTCCCCTAGTCATCGTCGCCTTCCTGCTGCTTCTGCCGGTGCGCGAGGAAAAGCTCAAGGAGGACCTGAGCTAGGATTCACGCGACATCGGCAAGATGAGCTCGTAGATGTCGCAATCGCGCCACTGGCCTCGGCGGTCGCCGTAGGCCATCTGGGCCATGTTGTGGAACGTGCCCACCTTCTCAAACCCACGGGATCTGTGCAGGCCCGCGGATCCCTCGTTTTCCGGGAAGATCCAAGAATGGATGGACCACTTGTGCAGGTCAATGCAGGTCTGAATGAGGTGGTCGAGTAACGCTCCGCCAATGCCGCGGCCGCGCGCATCGGGGTGCGTGTAGATCGAATCCTCCACCACCCCGTAGAACACCGCCCGGGACGAGGCTTTTGCGGCGCCCACCCAGCCGAGAATTGTGTTCTCGTCCTCCCCATCGACGGCGACAAACACCGTCTCCATGATCTTTTTCCGGGAGAACTGCTCCCAGGTCTGCCCCTGGGTCTCCCAGGAGGCGTTGCCGGTCTGCAGCCCCATCTCATAGATGCTGCGTACCTGCGGATAGTCCTCCGGTCGGATGGGCCGGATGAAAAAGTCCGATTTCTGCATGCGCCCCATTGTCCAGAAGGGCGTGAACGCGCGCAAGCATGCAAAGGCGCCACCCCGCATCCGCAGGGTGGCGCCTGAAACGTCGAGCCGAATTACTTCTCGGTGACGATTGCGGTAAAGGCATCGTCGGTGCCGCCGCGGGTCCACTCGATGGTGCCGTTCTCGAACTCCTGGGTCCAGCCGGACTTGTCTGCGTTCTCGGTCTCCGGGGCAACCGGGAAGCCCAGCTTCTTGTCCAGGCGGACATCGGTCATCCACTCGTTAGCGATCTGGCCCCAGGTGGGAGCGCCACCGGTGTTCTCGTTCCAGGTGACGTAGTGCTCGTTGTCGTAGGTGACGATCCAGCCGCCGTCGGTCTCCTCGACCGCCATCGGCTCGCCCCACTCCGGCATCGCGTACTCGTCCATCGCAGCGACGACACCAGCCGGCACCATGGCGGTCGCGCCGTCGGCGGTGGTGATCTCCTCGGTCGCCTCGGCGTCGGCAGCAGCGGAGGTGGTGGATTCCTCAGCCGAAGTCGTCTCGGTAGCCGTATCGGTCTCCGTCGCGGTCTCGGAGACAACCTCGGTGGAGGTCGGCTCAGCGTCGTCGTCGTTCGAGCAGGCAACCAGGCCGGTCGCACCAATCGTCAACGCAGCAGCGGAAGCAACAATCTTACGGGAAAACATGATCTGTGCCTTTCGTTTGTGGAACAAGTCCATCGTCCATTATGAACATCGAGTTAACGTCGGGTCCGCTTCCCACCTGATCGGGGGTGATTAGTCCCGCGGGAGGAACGCACGGTGCGGCCCCGCGTCACGCCGACGAAGTCCTGCACAACGTCGGAATCGTCCACCTTGCGCCACACCAGAGCAATCTCGGTCTGCCCAGCCGCCTCCCCGTTCAGCGGAAGGGCCTTGATCTGCTTGCGCGCAAGGTTTTTCAGCAACGGCAGCGGCGCGTATGCCACACCGACGTTCGCCGCGACCACCTGCAGGGCAGACCGAAGGTCGTCGATAGGCGACTGCCCGGAAAAGTTGACGATTTCTTCCGCGAGATCCTCCCGCGTAACCTCCCCCACCTCGGCGTACACCGAGTCCTTCGGCACCGCGACCCCTGGCGCCTCCTC
The DNA here is from genome assembly GCF_000747315.1 of Corynebacterium ureicelerivorans. Taxonomy (NCBI): domain Bacteria; kingdom Bacillati; phylum Actinomycetota; class Actinomycetes; order Mycobacteriales; family Corynebacteriaceae; genus Corynebacterium; species Corynebacterium ureicelerivorans. Next base: position 801,554 of record NZ_CP009215.1, on the reverse strand, counting down.
GTACAGGCGGACGACATGGTGCTCGTCGCCTACCCGTTCGTCCGGAAGCCGCATCAGCGCGGCCGTCGCTTGCGTGCCGACGAGCGAGAACGGGTCGTCGGACGGGACCGCCTCGAGGCGATCCCCGGTGAGCTCCTCGTAGCGACGGAACCACTTGCCCGGTTCAGTGCCGGTAGCGAAGGCGATGGTGAGCATGACGCTCAATGCTACCGTTTTGCTATGACTGATCAGACTCCCTCCGGCACCGCGATGAAGCCGGTGACCGCCGCAAAGAAACTGGGAATTTACCTCCCCGCCACCCCGCAGGAGTTCCAAGATGGTGCGGTGACGCACGCGGAGCTGCGCGAGCTGCAGGACAACCCGCCGCAGTGGCTACAGGAACTCCGGCTGCGCGGGCCCCACCCGCGCCCCGAAGTCGCCCGGAAGCTCGGCATCTCCGTCACCGCGCTGAAAAACGCCGGCGCGGAGCAGGCGATGACCACCGACGAGATTCGTGCACTGCTTGAAGACCAGCCGGAGTGGCTGCAAAAAGCCCGCGCCACTCTCGCCGAGCAGCGCGGGCACGGGGGCTCAAGCGACGGAGCCGAAAACCCCGCCGCTGGCGACGACGACTAGAGCATCTTCCAGTCTTCGAGGCCCGGGTAGAGCGGGTACTGCTGCGCCAGCGCACGGACCCGGCCGCGCAGCGCCTCGATGTCGGCGTCCTCACCCTTGATCAGGGTCTCCGCGATGATGTCGGCGACCTCGCGGAAATCCTCCTCGCCGAACCCGCGGGTAGCCAAGGCGGAGGTGCCGATGCGCAGCCCAGACGTCACCTTCGGCGGGCGCGGGTCGAACGGCACAGCGTTGCGGTTGACGGTAATGCCCGCGGCGTGCAGCAGGTCCTCAGCCTGCTGGCCGTCCATCGGCGAGTTGCGCAGGTCCACCAGCACGAGGTGAACCTCGGTGCCGCCGGACACGACGGAGACGCCGGCCTCACGCGCGTCGTCGGCAAGCAGACGCTCCGCCAGCACCTTCGCACCCGCGAGGGTGCGCTGCTGCCGGTCCTTGAACTCGTCGGTGCCCGCGATCTTGAACGCGGTGGCCTTTGCGGCCACGACGTGCATGAGCGGCCCACCCTGCTGGCCCGGGAACACCGCGGAGTTCAGCTTCTTGTGCAACTCCACGTCGTTGGTGAGGATGAAGCCGGAACGCGGCCCGCCCAGCGTCTTGTGCACGGTGGAGGACACGACGTGCGCGTGCGGCACCGGGTTCGGGTGCAGGCCCGCTGCCACGAGGCCGGCGAAGTGCGCCATGTCGACCCAGAGGTAGGCGCCGACCTCGTCGGCAATGGAGCGGAACTCCGCGAAGTCCTCGTGGCGCGGGTACGCGGACCAGCCGGCGATGATGACCTTCGGCTTGACCTCCCGGGCCTGCTCGCGCAGCTTGGCCATGTCGATAAGGTGGGTGTCCTCCTCCACCTGGTAGGCAGCCACGTTGTAGAGACGTCCGGAGAAGTTGATCTTCATGCCGTGGGTGAGGTGGCCGCCGTGCGCCAAGTCGAGGCCCAAGATGGTGTCACCCGGCTCAGCCAATGCCATAAGCACAGCGGCGTTCGCCTGGGCGCCCGAGTGCGGCTGGACGTTGGCGTACTCCGCGCCGAACACCGCTTTGGCACGGTCGCGGGCAAGGTCCTCGACCACGTCGACGTGCTCGCAGCCCCCGTAGTAACGGCGGCCCGGGTAGCCCTCCGCGTACTTGTTGGTCAGCACCGATCCCTGCGCCTGCAGCACGGAGCGCGGCACGAAGTTTTCGGAGGCAATCATCTCCAAGGTGTCGCGCTGGCGCGCCAGCTCGGCCACGATTGCGGCGTGCACCTCGGGGTCGTAGGTGGCCAGATCCTGGTAACGGAGGTCTTCAGACACTTCGACCGGGTCCTTTCTTCTCGCGTTGGTAACAACATGTCGAAGTATAGGAAACCCGCTGCGCCAAGAAGCGAGATTCATTCCCCTTTTCCCCTGGGTGTAACAATGGTGGCTATGTCACGAGCCGATTCGTCGCCGTACCTCGACTTCCACCGCGAGGATTGGCGCACACGCCGCGCCACCATGCCCCAGGTGCTCACGGAGGCGGAACTGGAGGCGCTCTCCGGGATCGGCGAGAACCTCGACCTGCAGGAAGTCGAGGACATCTACCTGCCACTGTCGCGCCTGATTCACCTCCAGGTACGGGCGCGGCAAAAGCTGACCAAAGCGACCGAAACCTTCATCGGTGGAGACCCCGGGCACGTGCCCTTCATCATCGGGTTGGCGGGATCGGTGGCTGTGGGCAAGTCCACCACGGCGCGCGTTCTGCAGGTCTTGCTGCAGCGGTGGGACTCGCACCCGCGGGTGGACCTTGTCACCACCGACGGCTTCCTCTACCCCAAGGCGGTGTTGGAAGAGCGCGGCATCATGCAACGCAAGGGCTTCCCGGAATCCTACGACCGCCGCAACCTCATGCGCTTTGTCACCGAGGTAAAATCCGGGCAGCCCGTGGTCAAGGCCCCGATCTATTCCCACGAGGCCTACGATATCCTCCCCGACGAGTGCATCGAGGTCCGCCAGCCGGACATCCTCATCCTCGAGGGGCTCAACGTATTGCAAACAGGGCCCACCCTGATGGTCTCCGACCTGTTCGACTTTTCCATTTACGTGGACGCGAAGACCCAGGACATCGAGCGCTGGTACATCGAGCGCTTCCTCAAACTGCGCGACACCGCATTCCGCGAACCCGGTAACCACTTCGCCGACTACGCGACAATGGACGATGCCGCCGCCGCGTACGCCGCGCGCGAGCTGTGGCAAACTATCAACCTGCCCAACCTGATGGAAAACATCCTGCCCACCCGCGTGCGCGCGTCGCTCGTGCTGCGCAAAGACTACGACCACACAGTCCAGCGTGTACGCATGCGCAAGTTGTAACTATTTGCCGAACCTGCGGGAGCGCTGCGAATAATCGCGCAGCGCGCGCAAAAAGTCGATTTTGCGAAACGCTGGCCAGTAGGTATCCGTGAACCAAATCTCAGAATACGCCGCCTGCCAGAGCAAAAACCCGGACAGGCGCTGCTCGCCGGAGGTGCGGATGACCAAGTCGGGGTCCGGCTGGCCCGAGGTGTACAGGTGCTCCGAGATGGATTCCACGGTGATTTCGGGCGCCATGTCCTTGGCGGCGACTCCGGCGTGAGCTTTGGCGTCGATAAGCGAGCGCACCGCGTCCACGATCTCCTGCCGCCCGCCGTAGCCTACCGCGATGTTGACGGTGAGCCCGGGCTTTTCGTCAGTGGTAGCGGCACTGTCGCGCATCCGCTTAGCGACGTCCTCCGGCAGCAGCTCGAGATGCCCCACCAACCGCACGCGGCAGGTGTCATGCTCCGTGGCGAGGTCTTCGATCACCCCGGAGATGATGTCGAAGAGCAGCTCCACCTCCTCGGTGGTGCGCTGTAGGTTTTCCGTGGACAGCAGGTAGATGGTGAGCACGTCGATGTCCATCTCCGCCGACCAACGCACTAGCTCGCCGATCTTTGCGCCCCCAACGCGGTGCCCGTGCGAGATGTCCGCAAAGCCCGACTCGCGCGCCCACCGCCTGTTGCCGTCAGCCATCACGGCGATGTGCCGCGGGCGCTTCTTGCCGCGGAGCTCGCGTTTCAGGCGCGCCTCGTAAAGCGGATAGAGCGGGTATCGCAGCTTGGAAAGGACAGACACGGTTGCAACTCTAGCCAGCTAGAAGGCGCTTTTCTTCCGCTGGTCCTTAAGTCCAGCCTTTTCCATAGCGGCATCTATGGCCTTCTCATCGAACGGGTCGATGCCACGCGCCTCCGCGAAAGCCTGGCGGCGCTTGAAGCGGGAGAACCGGCGGTGGAACGACCAGCCGATGAACAGCACCACCACACCCAGTATGACAAGCAGCAGCAGACCGATCGGCGACGCCTTGCCAAAGTCCGGCCCGACCGGGGTCTCCCCCGGAGCTTGCGCGAGGACCCAGTTGGCGGCGTTTGCGGCGGCGACGGTGAACGTGGTCATTTACTTCTCCTCCTCGATGCCCGCGAACAAGTCCGTCTCCGGCAGTGTCGTGTCCACTCGGCTGGCGGCCAACTCGAATTCCTCGGTGGGCCACACCACTTGCTGGTCCTCGACGGGGCTGGCCAAGAACGCCCCGGCCGGGTCGATCTGCGTGGCGTGCGCGGTCAGCGCATCGGCGCGCTGCTGGAAGTAGGCGGCGCACTCGACCTGCGTGGTCACGCGGTCGAACACATCGCCCTCGTTTTCCTCCCACCGTTTGATCATTAGCTCGTACGGGCTCTTCTGGCCACGCTGGATCAACCGCTCCTGCAGTAGCTTCATCCGCCGCAGGATAAAGCCGTGGGAGTAGTACAGCTTGAGCGGAGTCCACGGTGCGCCGGCCTCGGGCGCGAAATCGGGATCTCCCGCGCGCTCCCAAGCGATCAAGGACACCGCGTGCACCATCAGGTGGTCCGGGTGCGGGTACCCGCCGTTTTCGTCGTAGGTGATGATCACGTGGGGGCGAAACTCGCGGATTTGCTCCACGATCTTCACCGCCACGTCTTCCGGATCCTGGACGGCAAACGATCCCTCGGGCAGCGGCGGCAGTGGGTCGCCCTCCGGCAGGCCTGAATCCTCGTAACCCAGCCACACGTGCTCGACGCCGAGCGCCGCGGCCGCGCGGGCCATCTCCTCGCGCCGCACGTCCAAGATGTTGTCCAGCACCCCCGGGCAGTCCATTGCGGGGTTGAGCACGTCGCCGCGCCTGCCGTCGGTGCAGGTCACCACGAGCACCCGGTTACCCTCCGCGGCGTATTTGGCCATGGTGGCCGCCCCCTTGGAGGATTCGTCGTCGGGATGGGCGTGAATTGCCATCAAACGCAAGCCGGTCACTCGATCACTCCAACGTCTGTAGGGCCAGTTCTTTACCTTCGCCTCATCTTAGTACGATCGACCCCGAAGTCCTTACCACCTGCAAGGAGCCGTTTCTGTGAGTACTGCGAGCCCAGCCACCAACCCCCGCCCCTCCGACCGCTACGGCTCGAAGGCCGGATCCGGCTCCATCGGCGGCAAGGTGGTGGCCGTCGTCTCCGTCCTCCTCGTGGGCGCGCTGCTGTTCTTCGGCGTGAGAACAATCATGGACCGCTTCAACGAACCCGTCCGGGCCGAGTTCATTTCGCAGGAGCGTCTCGACGACACCACCGGCAGGCTCTGGATCGACGTCACCCGCAAGCACCCTGACACTCCCGCGTACTGCATCGTCACTGCGGTGGACTACTCGCACGCGGAGGTGGGCCGGCGCGAGGTCATCTTGCCCGCCGGTGCCGAAGAGCGCTCCCGCATCGCTGTGGACCTCCCGGTGCGAGAACCGCTCGTGTCAGGACGTATCTATGGCTGCTCCGAGAACCTTCCGTTCTACATGGACCCGGAAAGCACGTTTTACGCAGCACGCTAGCGGGTTTCGGCACCGCGCCATGTGGTAATCTTTCGGCCGTATATCTGCACACTTCGGCCCGCTAGCGGCGGGCCTATTTCACGTATCAGGGAAGGTTGAGACCTTTATGGCTGAAACCCAGCAGCAGTACATCACTCCCGAGATGAAGGCCAAGCTCGAGGCCGAACTGCAGCAGCTCATTGACAATCGCCCGGTCATCGCCGCCGAGATCAACGAGCGCCGCGAGGAAGGCGACCTGAAGGAGAACGCGGGCTACGACGCGGCCCGTGAGCAGCAGGATCAGGAGGAGGCGCGCATCAACCAGATCTCCGAGATCCTGTCTAACTCCACCACCGAGCGCTCCGGTGTGGTTGAGGGTGTCGCCCACGTGGGTTCCGTGGTGCACGTGTACTACGACGGCGACGAAGACGACCGCGAGACCTTCCTCATTGGCACCCGCGCGGCCTCCACGGACAACGCAGACTTGGAGACGTACTCGGAGAACTCCCCGCTCGGCGCAGCTGTTGTGGGCGCCTCCGAGGGCGAGACCCGCACGTACACGGCTCCAAACGGCCGAGAGATCTCTGTCACCGTCGTCTCCGCCGAGCCGTATGATTCAGACAAGGCCTCCACGCCCCGCGCGAAGTAGCCAAAACTTTTCCCGTTTCCAACGATAGGAATATCCCTGTGATTGCCACCTCTTCCCGCAAAGTAGTAGCCGGAGTCGCCGCCTTGGCAGCGCTCGCCCTGGCAGGTTGCACCCCTCCGCACCAGAACCCGTCCGATGAGAAGGTTGACACGGCCACCAGCCAGGACCCGACCTCCCTCAAGGGCGTCGGCGGCACAACCGCTCAGGCGACTTCGAGTGCTGAGGCGACCAACGTCACCGAAGCCAACGGGCTGAGCCAGGAGCGCACGACCACAGCCTCCGCTGCTGCTGGCACCCCGACATTCAACAACTGTGGCGCCACCGGGCTGGTGCGTCCGGAGCGCCTGACCGTGGACTGCCAGAAGCAGGACGATTTCCTCGAGGACATCGTGTGGGATCAGTGGGGCGAGGACCTCGCGGAGGGCACCGCGACCCGCGTGGTGGTCTCCCCCGACAACCGCGAAGAAGGCGTGAAGGTTGTGCTGGGCAACCCGGAGATGGTTGACGGTGAGGTAGTCTTCACCACCATCTCCGTCGACGGCCAGTCGGTGGTCCCTGACAACGAGTACTAGGCCGACACGAAAAAAGCGCCTCGCGCCGGAGAACCCGGTGCGAGGCGCTTTCTTGTTCGCTTCTTAGCGGTCGTTGGAGAAGTAGGACAGCAGGCGCAGGATCTCGGTGTAGAGCCAGACCAGCGTCACGGCCAGACCCAGGGCGACGCCCCAGGACGCACGCTCCGGCGCACCGGTGCGGACGAGCTTGTCCGCTAGGTCGAAGTCCTGCAGGAACGACAGGGCCGCAAGCACAATGCAGACCACGCCAAAGACGATGGACAGGGTGCCGCCGTCGCGCAGCGGGGAGGTTCCGGCGAAGATGGCCAGCAGGAGGTTACCCAGGGCCATGATCGCGACGCCGAAAATGGCGCCCGTGAGCACGCGGTTGAAACGCGGGGTGACGCGGATCGCACCACGACGGTAGACCACCAGCATGCCGATGAACACACCGACCGTGCCCAGGATGGCCTGGAAGATCATTTGGCCAGCGTCGGCGCCGCCGACGGTGAACCAACCCGAAACCAAAATCGAGAAGCCGCCGAGGAACAAGCCCTCAAACGCGGCGTAGATGAGGGTGACAACGGGCGAGCCGAATTCACGGCGGAACGCGTGCACCAGGGTGGTGACGAACCCGCCGATGGCGCCGACGATGGTGAGCATGGAGCCGAGGCCGATGTTGCCGCTGGCGTAGATGGCGAAGTTGACGGCGGCAAACGCGATAATGACGGCCAGCGTGATACCGGTCTTGGTCACTACGTCGTCCACCGTCATCGGGCGGTCTTGGTTGATGTCGGGCGCATACCCCGGCAGGGTGGCGGTCTGGCCGGCCTGGTAGCCGTAGCCGTTATTCGCCTCCGCCTCCGGCAGATTGCGCAGAACGGGGTTAGTGCTTCTCACGTCGCACAGATCCTTTCCATAAAGTTGCGTACCGTCATTCCCGGACCGGGCGCCCGGCCCAAAGAGTTCAATGTCTACAACGTCACACGTTGACAAAAGGTTCCCACAGCTGCGTCGCTCGGACATCCAGGCGGCGATATGGTGGGCCCATGGGTGTGTTTGAGAATGCGCGACGCGGTCCCCGCACAGGCGGCGACGCTGTGCGCGAGCACATCCGCAACGTCACCGGCAGCGACGACGCGTATGTGTTTGCCTACCGCAGTCTTGAGGTCCACGCCCGCGTACTCGCAGAACCGGTCCCCCACGTCCTGTACACCACGTTCGGCGTGTCTCGTGTCGCCTCGTCGCAGCCGTCCGCGGGCACGCAGACGGAGCTGACGATGCGGGTGCCCGGCGCGCCTGCGCTCCCGCAGCAGTGGCCGGCGGACGTGCTCGCCCACGCAGCGCGCGACGAGATCGAGCCCGGCCACTACCTGTCGCTGGATACTCCCCGGGGAACGCTGACGGGATTCGTGTTCGTCACCGACCCGCTCCTCGGCGTACTGGACGGGCCGACCGGCTTCATCCGCTTCACCTGCGCCGTGGGCCTGGCCGGAGACGACTTCGAGCGGATGCTGTCGTGGGACCCGCTTAAGTTTGCGACACTGATAAGCGACCGCGTGCCCTTATCCATGACGTCCACAGATCGCGCGCCACTCAGTGCACATCCCGACGACCGCGAAATGCTGGGCAGGGTGGTGGGGGCCGAAGGGTCGTCGATAGGCGCGATGCACGCGCGCTTCCTCGACGTTGATGCGAAGGGCCGCGTGGACATGGACACCGCGGCCGCTCGGGCGGTGGTGCGGGCCGCGCGCCACCGCCTGCTACACGGCCGGACGTTCGCTTTACTCAACGGCGATACGTGGCTGTTGTTCGATCCCCACTGCCCCACTGCCGAGTTCGCAGACGACCACATCATTGTGCCCGCGACCACGGCGTTCGCGCACGAGCTGCTAGCAGTATTCGACGCGGCGCCAGGCGTGTACCGCCTGCGCACCGCGCCCCTTGAGATCCGCGTGGTGGATCCGAATACCTAACGCCCGGACTGCGGGAACCGGTTTACTTGAACACGGTGCCCCACTCGGCGCGCTTGTCCAAGAACGCCTGAGCCTCACGCTTTGCGGCGGCGAGATCGTGGTTTGCGCCCCAGCCGCACTGCTGCTCGTTGGCGGCGGGCACCTGATCTGCCTCGGTGATGTCCGTCAAGGTCTTCTCGACGAGCTCCGCCACCTCAGCCTCGGACGGGTCACCGGAGAGCAGGAGGTAGAAGCCGGTCTGGCAGCCCATCGGGCCGAAGTCGATCACGTTGTCGGCATGGTTGCGCGCGTGCTCGGCGAACATGTGTTCAAGCGAGTGCACCGCGGGCATCTCCAAGTGCTCCACGTTGGGCTGCTTGAAGCGGATGTCGTACTTCACCAGTGTGTCACCGTGGGGCAGCTCCTTGCGGTCCGCCAGGCGAATAAACGGGGCGGCTACCTTGGTGTGGTCGAGGTTGAACGATTCAACATTCATACGATCAGTCATGGCCCCAACTGTACTGAAGGGACGCACCCGTGCCCACCACCCCAACGACGCTCGTCTGGTTCCGCGACGACCTGCGCGTCACCGACAACCCCGCCCTCGCGTACGCCGCGTCGCGCGGCGATGTTGCCGGTGTGCTTATCGACGACTCCTCCACTGCCCGGCCCCTCGGCCGCGCGGCCGCCTGGTGGAGAGAGCGCAGCGCCGCTGCCCTCAGCGAGAAGCTGCCCCTCATCCGCGAGGTGGGCGACCCGCGCGAAATCGTGCCTCGCCTCGCCCGCGAGATGGACGCTGAGGTGGTGTGGAACCGTCGCTACGACTCGGTCGAGCTCGACGCCGAGGTCAAGCGAGCCGTCGACGCACGCACCTTCCCCGGGTTTTTGCTGGCAGAGCCGTGGGACATCGCCACGGGGTCCGGCACGCCGTACCGGGTGTTCACGCCGTTTTACAAAGCGATGCAGCAGCACGTAGCGGCGCATCCCCCACGCCCGGTGGCTGCGCCGTCGCTCCCAGGGGGCACGCGCCTGGAGGTTTCGGCCGCGCCGTCGTGGGCGGAGGAACTGGCTGTGCACAACACACCCGGCGAGGACGCAGCGCTGCGCCGATTCCACGAGTTCTTAGACGGCCTGGCCGACGGGCACGGTTACGACAACAACGACCTGACCCCCGGCGCGACATCCGGGCTGAGCGCCCACCTGCGCTTCGGCGAGCTCTCCCCTGGCTACGTGTGGGCGGAAACCGTGGCGTTCGCCGAGGAGCACCCCACCGCCGCACCAGATGCGTGGGCGTTTCTACGCCAGCTCGTGTGGCGCGACTTCGCCTGGCACCGCTACTACCACCTTCCGGATCTGGCGGCGCACAACGTGCGCGAGCAGTTCAACCGCTTCGAGTGGGCGTGGAGCGCCAACGCGGCACCGTGGGAGCATGCCGCCGCATTTGCGAGCGCCGCGATGGAACCGGATGCAGACGCGGCGCAGCACTTAGATCAACTCGCCCAGTGGCAGCGGGGAGCTACCGGGGTGCCGCTTGTCGACGCAGGCATGCACGAGCTGTGGCGCACCGGCACCATGCACAACCGTGTTCGCATGGTGGTGGGATCCTGGCTCACCAAGAACCTGGGCATTCACTGGCGCCACGGCGAGGAATGGTTCTGGGACACGCTCGTCGACGCGGACGCCGCTTCCAACCCCTTCAATTGGCAGTGGGTGGCGGGCTCGGGCGACGACGCTGCGCCGTACTTCCGCATCTTCAACCCGCTTACGCAGCAGGAAAAGTTCGATCCCGCCGGCGCGTACGTGTCGCGGTGGGCTCCGGAGGCGCTGCTGCCCGGCTACCCGGAGCCGATGGTGGACGTGAAGGAATCACGCAAGGTGGCGCTGGCGGCGTACGAGGATATAAAGACCAGTAGTTGATCTCAGACCATTCGGAGTGCTTCCTCAAGAAGATCGTTAATGTTGTCTATCACCGAGGCGCTATCGACCAAGTCAAGCACTCGCCGCAACGAGGAATCCGATATATCTTCTACTCCCCGAGATTCGTTTTGCGAGTAACTCGCTCCTGCTGATCTAGCGAGCAACTTGTCCTCGTACGCTTTAGCCACCTTGGGCAGTTGGACGAAAAGAGGACGCTGGAGTTCATCCGCCAATAGTTCAGCTGATCCGCATACCCATCTTGTTGCGGAGGTAGCATACGCAGCGATAACCAGCGATGCTTCGTGTGCTGTACTCAACGCGAACGTCAGCTGGAAATCGAGAAACGAAGAATTACTCCACGGCTGCACGACCCCACCCTCTATCTGGAACATCGGGTTGCCGCTGCGGCGGTTGGCTGCTCTGAGCAACGCAGCTTCTATCTGATCTCGGGCATGATCGACTACCTCGTGCAAAGGGGTTAGGTCCCGCAACGACACAGGGAGTTGAACGTCGGAAGATTTTTGGAGCTTTTTCGACACATCCCGCGCGTCAGCGATGAGTACGAGCCCTCGCGACACGACCGTTTCGAGTTGGTCTAACGCCCCTAATAGCACACCGGCGGGAAGGTAGGCCCCGTTAATAAGCGCCATGAGATCGCCCCTTCGGAGGTTTTCAACACCGCCGAAAATCGAATTGACGAGCCATGCCCCGGGGACGACGTCGCCACTGCCGTACGAGGCATACAAATCTACCCGCACATCGTCTAATCCGGCGGCGTATGCTTCGCGGAGACGCTCGTAGGACGCTAGAGAGATCCCCGTTCCGCCGTTAGAAAGTTGGCAAAGCTTGACGGCCACAATCCCACGCGCAATTACGGGGTCCAGCCGATCCGGATGACCAACAAGGTGGCCCTGGTAGAGACTCGAAATGGCTTCGCGCTCCCTCTTAATCGAATCTAAGTGACCAAATAATGTGGTGAATCCGTACGCCTGGCCACCGGATTCTATGAATTGCTCAATGCGATACCGTTCGTCGGCAAGCGGGTTGACCCTGTTTGACCATGCCTGCGGCTCCTCAATCTGCTGCACAGCGTTGCGTAGCTCACTCAACGTGAATGCCATTTAGCTGATTCCTTTCCCGTTGATCGACGGCTTTTGGCCACAATCCCGCGATTAATATCACGATCGCGCTAATAACGAGAGACAACATCACCAACGTCGACGCGTCGACGTTTCTCATCCACTCGAACATCGCTCCACCAGGCCTTAGACCTTCCCCATCCACAGACACTTCAGCAAAAGCTGTTTGGATTAGCGAGATCGCCAAGGATACCAGCGTCAGGGCGCCCAGAGCGAACAGCGTATTTTCCATGACCTTGTTTTGGGTGCGCTGCACGAGTTCGGAACGGCCCTGGACGATATGCTCAAGTCGCTGCAGCCTTGTGTCCACATCCTCATGCACTTCTTCATACTTCCAAGCCGCGAGGACCGCCTCAACAATCTCACGGAATTGCGGTTGCGATTCCGTTCGAGTTCTTTCGCGCATTACTGATTCCATCGCCAGTTCGAAATGTAGATCGATCACGCCACGGATAAGCCGGTCACGCACTTTTCTTCCCGAGCTCAGCAATTCCAGATACCCCAGCGAAATTCGTTCGATATCGGTCAGGTAGCACCACAGGTATTGTGCGTGGATAAGCGGCTCAACCACAGAATCGATCCCAAAGTCTCGTCCGTGATCTGGATGGTAGATCAGAACGTTGTTGCCCCAACTCGCATAAAATACCGCCCCCTTACTCAGAGGTACCTCTCGTTTTCCATCCTGCTGAAACCAACGTTTCGGCAACTCTGGTTCTCCAGCTCCATGTTCGAGCGCAAGCTCGCGACGTGGGAGAAGTAACGTTCGGTTCACCCACCGTACAGAAGGAGCGGAATCGGCATTCGCACTGTAGTGCTTTTCGGTAAATTCTTCAAACAACCGGGTGGTTATACGCTCGAACCTCTCGATGTGGTGTGCCCGCAATAGAAATTCATCGCGCACCTCAACGAGCGAGACCAAAAGGTGCATCCCCTGTTGGTCGTACAACTTAGGTGGGCTTACTCTGAGAATTCCGTCGAACTGGGCTGCAACCTTGTTCATCTCGGCGTGTGAAGCGATTGTTTGCTTCACACGAGGGCGCGTCAAACTGGCCGATCCACCAGCCCTACTCGAAAACGCAGTATCAACGTCGGAGTTGCCGAATAAATCCCTGCCCTTTACTTGGTAAGGATCGACATCCCGAAGCGGTGCAACGCAAAGAACGAACATAATCCTCGAATCTACGGGGTTACGGTAGATCATGCGCTGTTCACGTAAACTTAAACAAATGAAATTGCTCGAAAAGTTACTGATCCCCCTCTTCGCCGGCGCAGGCGTACTGCACTTTGCCAAACCGGAACCGTTCGATCGAATCGTGCCCGACGCGTTGCCGGGCAGCGCGCGCACGTACACCTACGTCTCCGGCGTCGCGGAGCTCGTCGTGGCGGCGCTTTTGGCGAATGGAAAAACACGCGCAATCGGCGGCCCGCTGGCCGCAGCACTGCTCGCCGCGGTGTGGCCGGCAAACTTCAACATGGCCTGGCAGTGGCGAAACACGTCGTTGCCGCTGAAGGCCATCGCCATCGGCCGCTTACCGCTGCAAGTCCCACTCATCCAGGCGGCGCTGCGAATCGGGCGCCGATGACAGGGGCGGCGAAATACCGTGAGGTGATCGTCGAGAAGCTTGCTGCCCGCGCCCCTTCCTCCTCGATCTGCCCGTCCGACGTGGCCCGCGAGCTGGGCGACGAGCACTGGCGCGACCTCATGCAACCGGTCCGCGACGCGGCGCAGCAGCTTGTCGACGCCGGTACCGTCATCATCACCCAGGGTTCCGAAACCGTAGATCTAGCCACCGCGAAAGGTCCTATCCGAATTCGCCGCGGACCCCGCTTCCCATAGTGCCCCCAGTCGGACTCGAACCGACACTGCGCGGATTTTAAGTCCGCTGCCTCTGCCAATTGGGCTATAGGGGCGATGGGGAACCATGGTACTTCCCCGTTATTGTTGGGCGAGAATCGGTGGGGGAATTCTCGCCCAGCGGAGACGGATGCATCGCCTTACACTCACTGTGCGAAGCGCAGGTTTCGCTTGAGCGTTGCACCCAATTTCCCGTAGTGACAAAGGCAGTGGCCATGAACATCCAGCTCCCTCCACCACTTGATCAACTGATAAGAAACCTCAATCTCGAGCAAATTATGGCCGTCGTGTCCGGCGCATTTTTGGTCGGCGGCCTACTAGGCGGAGTTGTCGGATCCGCGGCTGGCGGCAGCTCGACGGCGACCGGGTCTTCCGCAAACGACCACTCGCCCGCTGCCCCGCAGAATGGCCCAGTCCTTGAAGGCCGCGCAAAACTGTCCGCGCTTCACCAGGCAAATGGCCCGGACTCTGGCAAGGACGCGTTCGACGGCAACGGGCAGACCCATCCATTCAAGGGCCAGGTCATCCCCGGTTTTTCTGGAATTGTCGAGGTCGGTGACGGCACCTTCTACGGTTTGCCCGACAACGGTTTCGGCTCAAAAGCGAATTCCTCGGACTTCCTGCTGCGCATCTACCAGGTTAAACCGAATTGGGAGACCGCAGCCACCGCCAAGAACCCAGAAAACGTGGGCGGTATTGAAGTGCTGCACCAGATCGACTTGAAAGATCCCGAGCGAAAGATTACCTGGCCGATCGTCAACAACGGCACCACTGACCGTCTCCTCACCGGCGCGGATTTCGACCCAGAGTCGATTGTGCGGGCAACCGACGGTTCGTTCTGGATCGGCGAGGAGTTCGGCCCGTACATCCTGCACTTCTCGGCGGACGGCACGCTGCTCCACGCGCCCTACCCGCACCCGGAGGTAAAGAGCCCATCCAACCCCACGCTTGACGCTGGCGAGAAGCCAAACCTGCGCAATTCGAAGGGTTTCGAAGCCATGGCCACTGACGGCCGCTACCTGTACCCGATCTTCGAAGGGTACCTTGACGATGCGGAAGACAAACGGGAACGGATCGTCTCCCAGTTTGATACCGAAACCGGGGAGTACACCGGCGCAACCTGGACCTACATGGCCGAAAGCGAAGACGCGTTGATCGGGGACGCGTTCCTCACCAAAGACGGTCGCCTGCTGGTTCTTGAGCGCGATGACTCTCTCGGATCTGACGCGAAACTTAAAAAGGTGTTTGAGGTGAGGAACTTCGGCGATGCCGAGGCGGGTACGGTTTTGGAAAAACACCTCATGGCGGATCTGCTGAACATCGCCAATCCAGGCAAGATCGGCATGGTCTCGGACGCGCGTGCTTACGGTGTTGGGGACCCGTTCGCGTTTGCTCTCCGCAGCGTTGAAACGATCATCCAGCTCGAGGACGGTCGTTACCTCACCGCGCTGGACAACAACTTCCCCGGCGACGACGGACGCTACCGCGGCAAGCCCGACGACACCGAGATGATCATCTTCTCCGTGAAGTAACCCGCGAGATCGCAGATGCGGCCGCAACCACCGTTGCGGCCGCCGCCACCGCGGGCCACGGCGAGCGGCCACCTTCCCGAGCGTTACCCGCGACGATGGTGCCCGCCACCGCCACGGCAAGGTTGACCGGCACCTGCACCAACGGGCGGCCACTCAACGCACCGGCCACCACGGCTGCGGCATGCAAAGGCGTGGCCGTTGCGCCGTACCAGCCCGGGTCGGTGCCTTGGGCGGCCTCGCGCACGGCGTCTTCGAACTTCTGGTTGCCGCCCTCCGGGGTGCCCACAAGCGCTTCTAGGTCGCGCTCCTTCACCACCGTGTCCACGCTGACCGATTCGAAGATGGGCAGAATCTGTTTGTAGGTCAGCGGGGTGAGCATGCCCAGCCCCCACGCTGCCAACTTGCGGGTCATGATCGGCGCGGTGACATACGGGCGGCGGTGCAGCCCCACCGCCTCGGCGTAGCGCTGCATCATCTCCACGTACGGCATCGAGTCCGGCCCGCCAACGTCGAAGGTGCGGTTCATCTCCGCCGGGAGATCGGCCGCCGCGACAAGGTAGAAGGCGATGTCGCGGGCGCCGATCGGAGTGATCTTGTTTGTGATCCAATCCGGGGCGATGAACGCGGGGACTCGCTCGGTGACGTGGCGCAGCAGCTGGAACGACAACGAGCCGTCGCCGATGACAACGCCCGCCTGCAGCACCGCGGTGGGCACGCCCGAATCCATCAAGATCTTGCCCACGCGCACGCGCGAAGCAAGGTGCTCGGAGACATCTTCGCCGCTCGGGTGTAACCCGCCGAGGTACACGATGCGTTCCACCCCGGCGCGCTTTGCCTCCTCCCCAAACTGGCGGGCCATTTCGGCTTCTTCCTTTGCAAACCCGGCACCGTCGCCCATGGAGTGCAGCAGATACCAGGCGCAGTCCGCGCCCTCGAGCGCGCCAGCAACGTCCGCCCGTTCGCTGGCGTCGCCTTCGACGATCTCCACCTCATCGCCCCAGGTCTTGCCCAGCGCCTTGTCCTCGTCTCTGGCGAGGATCTTCACGCGCCAGCCGTCGTCGAGTAGGTTTTTCACCACGAGACCACCCACGTAGCCTGTGGCGCCAGTGACCAGCCCAGTCCTTGTTTCAGTCATGCCGGTAATCTTGCTCCTGCACCGCCGGTAATACTTGGACGGAGTTCTCACTTGACCAGGCAATGGCTTTTCCTCGTGCCCTGCGCACTCGGCGCGCTCGGACTGTTCTTGTCGCGCCGCGCCGGCGACGGCACCCCCGGCTTCTACTGGGCCACCGCGCTTACCGCTGCGGTCTACGCGGCGGCGTGGTGGGTGTGGGGAAATCACAGGGCCTTTGCCGGGCCACACAAGCTTCTCGACGTCCTCCGGGGCGCCCTCATCGGCGCCGCCCTCGCCCTCGTCTTCGTGCTCGGCGCGGTGGTGGTCAGCCGCATCCCCGCGCTGGCGGGTCCGGCTGCCGAGCTGCTGAATACCCCGGACAAGGGCGGTTACCTGCTCACGCTGGTGGTGCTCGTGGTCAACGGCGTCGGCGAAGAGCTCGTGTACCGCGACATGGTCCCGCGGCAGTTGCGCGCCCACGGCCAGTCGGTGGCCCAGGCTGGGTTGTGGTCCACGGCTGTTTACTGCCTGGTCACCTGCGCAATGGGCGTGCCGCTGCTAGTGTTCGCAGCGGGCGTTCTTGGCGCGGTGGCGTACTACGAGTCGGTCAAAACCGGCAGGCTGTACTCCCCTATTGCGGTGCACTTGACCTGGAGCATCGGGATGCTGTTCATCCTGCCGCAGTTCTTCTAGATCGGAACCACAGCCCACTGTCGGCCCCCTCCCCCTTCCACGCGGATCCAGCTGGTAAGAGCCAGCTAATCGGCCCGTGGATGCGAATAGCTGGCTCCTGGTAGCTGGATCCCGAGTGTGGAGACCGCTCTTACTCGCTGACCGAGAACACTTTCTTTTTCGGTTTCTCCTCCGCCACCGTCGATCCAGCCACTGAGACCTTCGGCGCATCCAGCATCTCGGACATGAAATCCGCCACCCACTGCAGCAGCTCCATGTCTCGCAAGTTGGGTGCGTTGATCGCGCGCTTGTTCCCGCCCTCGCGCGGCATGGGCACCTGCAGGGTCTTCGCTGCGGCCCGGTAGTTCGCACCCGGGTACAGGCGCTTCAGTCGCACCTGCTTGGAGTCCGGTAGCTCAACCGGGTGAAGCTTGATGCGTGCGCCCTGGGTGAGGATGTCGGCCACGCCCACCGCACGCGCTTGGTTACGCAGCCGCGCAACTGCCATCAGGTGCTCAACCTCGGTGGGCAGGGCACCGAAGCGATCCACCATGTCGTCGCCGGCGGCGGTGAGGGCATCGTCGTCGCGCGCCTCGGCGAGCCTACGGTAAACCTCCAGGCGCAGACGCTCGGAGTTGATGTAGTTCTCTGGGATGTGGGCGTCGACGGGCAGGTCCACGCGGATTTCCTTCGGGCCCTTGTCTGTGGCGTCGACGGGCTCACCGCTCATGAGCCCCTTGAAGGTCTCCACGGCTTCGCTGACCAGCCGGACGTACATGTCGAAGCCGACGCCCGCGATGTGACCGGACTGCTCCGCGCCGAGCACGTTGCCCGCGCCGCGCATTTCCAGGTCCTTCTGCGCCACGGCCATACCAGCGCCCAGGTCGTTGTTCTGGGCGATGGTGGCAAGGCGGTCGTAGGAGGTCTCTGTGAGCGTCTTGTCCTTGGGGTACAAGAAGTACGCGTACGCGCGCTCGCGGGAGCGCCCCACGCGTCCGCGCAGCTGGTGCAGCTGGCTCAAGCCCATGTTCTGCGCGTTTTCCACAATCAAGGTGTTGGCATTGGCGATGTCCAGGCCGGTTTCCACGATGGTGGTGCACACCATCACGTCGTAGTCCCGGTTCCAGAACCCCTGCACGGTTTGTTCCAGCACCTGCTCGCTCATCTGCCCGTGGGCGACGACGATGCGCGCCTCTGGCACGAGCTCGCGCAGCTGGCGGGCGGTCTTTTCAATGTCGGAGACCTTGTTGTGGATGTAGAAGACTTGGCCGTCGCGAAGCAGCTCGCGCCGGATTGCTGCGGCGACCTGCTTGTCCTCCTGCGGGCCCACATACGTCAGCACCGGGTGGCGGTCTTCCGGCGCGGTGGTGATCGAGGTCATCTCGCGGATGCCGGTCAACGACATCTCGAGCGTGCGCGGGATCGGCGTCGCGGTCATTGTCAGCACGTCCACGTGGGATTTGAGCGCCTTGATGTGCTCCTTGTGCTCGACGCCGAAACGCTGCTCCTCGTCGACGATGATCAGCCCCAGGTTCTTCCACTGCACGCCCGTCTGCAGGAGGCGGTGGGTGCCGATGACCACGTCGACCGAGCCGTCTGCAAGACCAGCCATGATCTTCTTCGTGTCCGCAGCAGTGGTGAAGCGGGAAAGCTCCCGCACGGTCACGCCGAAGCCGTCCATACGTTGGTTGAAGGTGGTGAAGTGTTGCTGGGCCAAAAGCGTGGTGGGCACCAGCACAGCGACCTGCTTGCCGTCCTGGACTGCCTTGAACGCGGCGCGCACCGCAACCTCGGTTTTACCGAAGCCGACGTCGCCGACAATTACCCGGTCCATCGGGGTGGGCTTTTCCATGTCCGCCTTCACGGCTTCGATAGCGGTGAGCTGGTCTTCCGTCTCCACGAACGGGAAGGCGTCTTCCATCTCGTGCTGCCACGGGGTGTCCGGTGCGAACGCGTGGCCTGGGGCAGCCTGGCGCTTGGCGTACAGCTCCACCAACTCACCGGCGATCTCGCGCACCGCCGCGCGCGCCTTGCGCTTGGTGGACTTCCAGTCCGAGCCGCCCATTTTGCTTAAGCTGGGCTTCTCGCCCCCGGTGTACTTGCTCAGCAGATCCAACGACTCCATGGGGACCCACAGTTGATCGCCGGGCTGGCCGCGTTTGGCGGGCTGGTACTCCAGCACGATGTACTCGCGGCGAGAATCCTCGTCGCCGGCTTTGACAGTGCGCTCGGCCATTTTCACGAATTTGCCGATGCCGTGGGTGTCGTGCACCACGAAATCCCCCGGCTGCAGCGCCAGCGGATCGACGCGGTTGCGGCGGCGCGGAGCTCGTCGCTTAGCACCCGCGATGTCGCCCACGCGGTTGCCCGTGACGTCGGTTTCCGTGACCACCACAAGGTTTGGGCCGCCGAACACGAGGCCAGCGTGGGACAACGCCTGGTAGAGGGTGACCGCCCCGTCCACGGGCTCGAGGCCCGGCGTGGCCACGCGCGCGGAGATGCCGTGTTCCCGCAGGCGATCCGCCATGCGGTCGATCGTGCCCTTTGCCGGCGCCACGAACGCCACCTTGCCGTGGTTTCGCCCGATGTGCAGCTTCAGCGTGGCGTAGAACTGCTCGATCGCCTTGGGGTCGCCCTTCGGTGCGGGCGCCGCTTCGAACTCCAGGGGCAGCGTCGCGGCGTCGTCTGCGGCGAACATGCCCGGCGGGGCGAAGGTCCACCAGGCGTTGCCTGCCTTTCGCGCGGAGATTTCGAGCGACTCGTAGGAGCGGTACGACGACGCGGAGACGTCCAGCCCCTCCACCGCAACGGGACCCTCCGCGCCCATCGCGGCGGCCTCCCAACCGGCCTCGAGAAACTCGCGGTCCGTGGCCTCCAAGTCGGCGATGCGGGCGCGGACCTTCTCCGGGTTCGTCACCAGCACCACCGAGCCGGACGGCATGAGTTCCGGGAGCACGGCGTACTGCTCCTGTGTCAGCGCCGGGATGAGCGCCTCCATGCCGTCCGCCGGCTGTTTCTCCGCGATGCGGGTGAGCAGCGACGTCAGCGTCGGGTTGGAGGGGAACTTTCGCGCGAGTTCGTCGGCTTTGGCTGCCACGGCGTCGTCGATAAGCAGCTGCCTTGCGGGGTGCAGCTCGACGGAGCGCACCTCCTCGATGGTGCGCTGGTCCGCAACGGCGAAGGAGCGGATGTCCGTCACTTCGTCGCCCCAGAACTCGATGCGCACGGGGTTAAGCGCGGTCGTTGGGAAGACGTCAATGATGCCGCCGCGAGTGGCAAATTCGCCGCGCGCCGCGACCATGTCCACATGGTTGTACGCAAAGTGGACGAGCTTCTCGGTCAGGGCCGCGAAGTCGTGCTCCTGGTCCACCTCAATGCGCACGGGCTCCACCGCAGGCAGCACCGGCTGGCACACCGCACGCGCCGCGGCCACCACCACGCGCGGCATGTCCCACAGCACCTTCGAGCGGCGGCCCACAATGTCCGCGGCCGGGGAGAGTCGCTCGTGCGGCAACGTCTCGTACGCCGGGAACTGCGCCACCTTTTCCTCGCCAAGGATCGCCTTGAGCTCCGCGGCGAGATCTTCCGCCTCGTGGCCGGTTGCCGTGACCAACAGCAGCGGGGTCTCGCGCGCGATGGCACCCGCGGCCCACGAGCGGGTCTGGTCAATGCCAGTGATGTGCAGCGCATCCTCGCCCACGTGGGTGACAAGCCCCTTGAGCTTGGAATCTGTCAGCGCAGCGGTAAGCAATCCGCCGAGAACGGGAGGGGTGCTTTCAGTCATGTTCCTTTACGCTTCCTTTTCCTCGACGGTTGCATCCGCAGCAGTCACCGCCGCATCTTCTTCCTGCTCCGCGGCATCGCCTGTGTACACCCGCGGCTGCGCTTCCATCCCCCGCAACCCGTTCCAGCACAGGTTGGAGATGTGCGCTGCCACAGTGTGTTTGTCCGGAATGCGCTCGTCTAACCACCACAGCGCGGAGTTGGAGACGGTACCGACAAGCGCCTGACCGTACAGCCCCGCCATCGCCTCGTCGAGCCCGCGGTGCTTGAACGCCTCCACCAATAGGTGGGACACCTCCGCCGTGACCCTGTTGAGGATGGTCGAATACGTCCGCCCCTCCCCCGGCAACTGGCCGTGAGCGAGGATGACAAACCCGTCCGTGTCCTCCTCCACGTACGTCAGAAGCGCCAGCACGCCGCGTTCGATTCGTTCACGCCAGCGACCGGTCTGGATGGATGAGGTAATCGTCTCCTCCAGGCGCGCCATCTCGCGATGCACAACTTCCTGGTAGAGCCCCTCTTTGCTGCCAAAGTGCTCGTACACCACCGGCTTAGACACACCAGCGCGGGCAGCGATCTCTTCCATGCTCACGCCGTCGAAACCGCGCTCCGCGAACGCCTGGCGCCCCACTCCGACCAGTTGGTCCCTGCGCTGGGGTGCTGTCATCCGCGTTCGAGCCATGCGACCTAGCTTAGAGCCTCTCCCCGGACACCCCGTCTTTGGCAGCAGACGAGTCTGGTCTACAATCATCGTTGCTATTCCCCATGGTGTAATCGGCAACACTACGGTTTTTGGTACCGTCATTCTAGGTTCGAGTCCTGGTGGGGAAGCTTTTTCATTGGAGGGGTAGATGAAACGCCACATTGCCTGGCTTTTGTCGTGCGGCTTGTTGGCGGGGTGCGGTGCTACGCCCCCGCCTATCGACGAACCTTCGGCCCCCACCCCAGCCCCAAACCAAAACGATTCAGCCCCCGCCCCCTCCAGCAGCTCGCCTTCCGACGCTGCTCACGCCCCCGCCGCGTTCCACTTCAAGAGCGGCGTCTTGGAGATCGGCGACTTCGACCCCTACACCCTCGGCGACAACATCTTCGACCCGTGCACCGAAATCTCCCCCGAGGAGTTCGCGGCCGCCGGCTTTGACAACGTGGAGCCGCTGCCGGAGGAGTATGCGGGGCTGGCGAAGGGGCTGAGCGTTTGCGACGTAATAAAGAACGAAGGCGTTCCAAGTGAAGGATTTAGCAATAACAACGCGAACCGGGGACTTATTCAATCCGAAACCGTTTTGCTAGACCGATACCGCTCGGAAAGGGTTCCGGAAATCTTCGTTTTCGGGCCCGAAAGCGGCGTCAGCACAAGTTGCTACGCGCAGCTAGACACCAAAAGGGGCGGGATCGTTTCCCAGGTAGCAGGATGGGATGGTTATGACAATCAAGACCGCACCTGTGGCGTCGCAGTTAGGAATCTCGAATCTCTTTACTTGACGCACTCAAAGTGAGTCTTGTTCATTTAAGTAGACAAACCCTTTGCGCGACGTGCCACCTCAGATAGCGTTGATCCCAGAGAAACAACTTTTGGGGGTCACATGCAACTATCACTTGATTCTGATGCCGTATTGCGTGCCGTAGAGCAGCTGCGAGAGGTTTCCAATCGGTTGTCGCGAGGATTTCGAGCCGAAAGCTTGAGATCACTTTATTCCTTCTCCCGCGCCAGTGGCTTGGACGAAGCGGGTGGTCGCTTGAGCCCAATCGGCGACGAGCGCGCCCCGGAAGCTAACCAGGCGATCGCGCTGTATCTGAAGCAGACTGCCGACAGCCTGTGGCTCGCTCTAACGAACACGATGCAAACCGACGAATCGTTCTCCGGGCTATTGGGTTCGGTACTCTCGCCCCTGCCAGTCCATGCAGCTGCGCTTACGTCGTTGTACGCAAAGGGGTTTCAGCAGCTCGGGCCCGCAGACCCGAAGACGAATACGTTCGATAATTCCGCAGTTGCTTCAGCGTCTGAGTCGTCGCTGTTGTCCGCTGAGTCCAAGCTGGTCGGCACCAACACATCTCTGGCGTACTCCGCGTCGGACTTCTGGAATTCCAACGCCAAGCTCATCGAGGATGCGATGGATGAGCTCAATGGTGTGCACCACTCGCTGAGCTCATCCGCCGAGACGGTCTGGATCGCGGAGGCGATGAAAAAGGTCACCCAGATTCAAAACGCTGGATTGGAATATGTGGCGAACTCCCGCTCCCTCGCCACCCACACCGAGGCACTCGGTATGGCGGCAGACGCTGAAAGCATCCTCGCTTCGGCAGCGACCGCGGCGTATCTGGCGGCCGAAACCCCCGAGATGAAGCAGCAGATCGAGTCGGAGTATCTGCGTTCTTATTCTGGCCGTATGACGGAGGGGCTACGCCCGGCAATCCCGGCGTTCAACCGCCTCCTGCCAGAGGCTGGCAATCTGCCTACGCTCCCCTACGCCAGCACCGACGTCGCTGCTCCGGCCGCACCGTCTTACACGCCGACAACGTTGCCGCAGGGCTTGCGCGAGACGTTGACTAGCCGTGGGTTAAGCGATTTGGCTCACGCAACGTCCCCGGCCGAGGTCATCCAGCAGTACGGCCGTCCAACGCCGGAGACGTTTGAACGCATCGCGGCTGGCTCTGCGCCCACACACGCGGCGACTGCAGTCCTCGCACCACCACCGAACCCCGCGGCGGCAGGCGGTGTCGTGACGGGCGGCACCGCCACCCCCACTAACCCGTTGACGCCCGCGACTATTGGTGGATTTGGCCAGTCGGCGGGTGGCACCGGTATGCCCGGCGCGGCCGCAGCCACTAGCCTCGGCGGCGCTGGCGGCACCCGAACCGCGGCCGCGGGAGGAGCCGGTGGCGCAAGCATCAATTCCAGGGCGCGGAACGCGGGCACAGCCCCACGGCACGGCTTAAACACCGGTGGTGGTACCCGGGTTGGTGCCGGGGCGCTTAACGGTCTCGCCGCGGCCGGGCAAGCAGGCCGCGGGACCAGCGGCAATGGCGGCGCAGGGGCGCCGATGAGCAACGCGCGCGTCGGGGCAACCGGAGCACCAGGGAGCCCAGGTGGCCAGCGCGCAGGTGCGCTACTCGGGTCAGGAATGTCCGCCGGGGCAGCAAGCACCGGCCTACGCCCCGGTTTCGGCCCAGGCGCTAGTCTCGGCACCGGCGGCGGGACGGGTATGGGCACCGGTGCTGGTAGCTTCGGCAGCGGCGCCGCTACTGGCGCGGGTAGCCCCGGTGCCGGGCCGGGCGCTTACAACACAAACAACACATACGCCGCCGCCGGCTCCGGCGGCGGCGCTACCCAGCACAACCAGGGCGGGCGGGGCGCTGCGGTAGCTGCCGGCCCAGCGGGTGCAGCGAGCAATCACAGCCGCAGCCGGGAGAAAAACAGCGCAAAGGTCCGCACTGTCACCAGTGCGGTCGAGCGAGACGGGAATCTGAAAGCGCTGCTGGGCGATGCCCCACTGCTGCTGCCCTCCATCATCGGCCACAACGTGAAAGGCTAAACCAACCCCAAAGCCGAACCCGGCGAGCGGTGCCGGGTGCAGCTAGTGCATGGCGTAGGGGCTGGGCTTGGCAAGATCCGGCTGTTGGCCGGGCTCAACCACCACGAACTGGCCCATCATGCCCTGGTCCTCGTGGTTGAGCATGTGGCAGTGGTACATGTACGGCAGCGTCGGGTCCGGGTAGTAGCCGATTTCTACGAGCAGGCTCACTGTGGCGAGCGGAGGCACCGTAATGGTGTCGTGCCAGCCCGAGGTGAACTCCAGTTCCCCGTTGTCCACCCCGACGACGGCAAACCGCGCGTCGTGGATATGGAAGTTGTGCATCATGTCCTCGTTGTCGTTGGACACGTGCCAGATTTCCGGGCCGTTGTGGTCCACCACCTCGTCCACGCGGAGCATGTCCATCGTCTTGCCGTTGATTTCCATGTTCTTCATGCGGAACTCGCGCTCGATGGTGACGGTGTCGGGGCTCGGCGCATCCACCGGCACGAGCGCGCCGGGCAGGGCCGGGTAGGCGGGCGCATCCTCGGGCGGTGCGGCGATCTCGAGCAAATCGAATTTGTCGGTCAGGCCGAACATCTGCGCGGTGTCCTTATCCGGCAAGCCGCCGAGGTTCGGCACCCCGTCGCTTCGCAGCTTGAGGTCCTTGCCGGGTTTGAGGTCGACCACGATCTCCACGCGCTCGCCGGGGCTAAGCAGCACGCCGTCGACTTTCACTGGGGCATCCAAGAACCCCTGATCGGTGGCGACGATGTGGAACGGCACCCCCAGGGACAGGTGGTGGAAGCGCATCGTTGCACCGTTGAGCACGCGCAGGCGCAGGCGGCGCGTGGTGGCCTCGAAGCGGGTCTTCGTCATGCCGTTGACTAGCACGGTGTCGCCGACCCAGCCGTGTTCGGCGTCCAGCTGGCCGTCTTCGGTGAAGTTCGCGTCGGTGATGATGACGGGGATGTCGTCCACGCCGTAATCATTGGGCAGGCCGGGGAAGGCGGAATCGTCGTCGTCAAGCACAATGGCCCCGGCGAGCCCGCGGTAGGCGTGCACCGCGGATTTCCCGCGCGGGTGCGGGTGGTACCAACAGGTTGCGGCTGGCTGGTCCACGGTCCAAGACGGCGACCACGATTCCCCCGGCGGGAACATCAGTGCAGGTCCCCCATCGGCGGATGCAGGCAGGTGCAGGCCGTGCCAGTGCACCACCGTCGCCTCCGGGAGCTCGTTACGCACTGTCATGTCGATGCGCTCGCCGCGCCGCATGAACAGCGTCGGTCCCTGGTACGGACCGTTGAAACCCCAGGTCTTGGTCATGGTGCCGGGGACCATCTCAAACTCGCCCTCTTGGGCGGCGAGTTCGAAGCTGCGAACATTGCCGTCGAGCGTGCCCTCGTACAGCGGCGGGATGCGCAGCGGGCGCGCGTCAGCGTCCGCCCCGCGCGGCGTCGGCTGGTCCGAGCACGCGGCCGCCCCCGAAGCCGTGGCCGCCATCGCTGTAGCCACGACAGCGCCTTTGAAAAACGTTCGCCTGCTCATCCTCATTTCGCCTCCAGGTTCGCCGATTTGCCACAATGATCCTACTATCCGCAGGTATGCGTAACGAGGAAGCGAACGCCCGCCGGTTCATCTGGTCCAACGGTTTGCAAAACATCGGCGACCAGATCGTGGCGCCGAAAACGGTGCTGCCGTGGCTGTTCAACGCGGCCGGGGTCCCGGCGGTACTCACCTCGTTCCTCGTCCCCATCCGCGAGTCCGGCTCAATGCTCCCCCAGGCGTTCCTCAGCCCGTGGGTGACCTCGCAACGATCCCGCAAACGGGTGTGGCTCATCGGTTCATGGGGGCAGGCGCTCGCCGCGATGCTGATCGCGGTCAGCGCTCTGCTTCTTGACGGCGTTCCGCTCGGCGCCGCAATCATCGTGCTCCTCGCCGCGCATGCGCTGTTCCGCTCGCTGTGTTCTCTGGCGGGCAAGGATGTGCAGGGTCGCACCATTTCGAAGGGCCGTCGCGGGGACATCACCGGCCGCGCCACCGCCCTCGCCGGCGGGTTCACCCTCGCAATCGGTTTGATACTCACCTTCCTGCCCAACGAACTGCCGCAGTGGGCGATTGCCGCGCTGCTCGCGGGAGGCGCGTCAACGTGGGCGCTGGCATCGTTAGTCTTCGCAGGCATCGACGAGCCCGAGGCCGAACCGGAGGACACAAGCGGGCAAAGCGCCGGCGACATGTGGGCGCTGGTGAAAGGCGACCGGGATCTGCAGCGGTTCCTGCTTGTGCGCTCGCTCATGCTGGTGACCGCGCTGTCCACCCCGTTCATCGTTGTCCTGGCCGGCGACGAGGGCGCGGACCTCACCGGCCTCGGCGCGTTCATCATCGCCTCCGGCGGCGCCTCGCTGCTGGGGGGAAGGATTTCGGGCAGGTTGTCCGATAAGTCGTCCAAAAACACGATGGCGTGGGCTGCTGGGGTGGCTTCCACAGTGATCGTGCTGCTCGTGCTCAGCGCCCGGATGGCGCCCAGAGGCGTCAACGCGTGGGTCATGCCGCTCGGATTTTTCCTGGTCAACCTCGCGCACACGGCCGTACGCGTGAGCCGCAAGACATACCTGGTGGACATGGCGGACGGCGATAAGCGCACGATGATCACCGGCGCGTCCAACACGGTGATGGGCGTGGTGCTTCTTGTTGTCGGTGCGATTTCCTCGGCCATTTCAGTGCTCGGCCCCCAGGCCGCGCTGCTCTTCCTGGCCGTGGTGGGTTACGCCGGCGTCGTTGGCGCGCGGAACCTGAAAGAAGTCTCTTCCGCCTCCGCCTAACCGTTATGCTTGTGGCCGACAAATCCGCAATTTCCAAGGAGCTTTCGAGTGCCTAACCACTCCGAACGTGCCGTTGTCGTGCTCGCGGCCGGTGCAGGAACCCGCATGAAGTCCGACCGCCAGAAGACGCTGCACGAGATCGGCGGTCGCAGCCTGCTGTCCCACTCGCTCCACGCCGCCGCCGGCGTACACCCCGAGCACCTTGTTGCCGTGGTCGGCCACCAGCGCGACCAGGTCGCACCCGCGGTAGAGCGGATCGCCGAACAGATGCAGGTGGAAATCCGCCAGGCTGTCCAGGAGGAGCAGAACGGCACGGGGCATGCGGTGCAGGTAGGCCTGTCCGCCATCCCCGACTTTGAGGGAACGGTGGTGGTGACCAACGGCGACGTGCCGCTGCTCACGCCCGACACGCTGCAGGCGCTCGTGGACAAGCACGAGGCGGAGCGCGCGGCGGTGACGGTGCTCTCGCTCGAGTTTGACAACCCCACCGGCTACGGCCGCATCATCCGGGGCGAGGCGGGCGACGTGGTTGCCATCGTGGAAGAAAAGGACGCCACGGACGAGCAGCGCAAGGTGCGCGAGGTCAACTCCGGCGTATTCGCGTTCGACGGCGCGGTGCTGCGTGACGCGCTCGAGCGCGTGACCCCCGACAACGCCCAGGGCGAGTTCTACATCACCGACGTGCTGGGCATCGCGCGGGGCGACGGCCTCCGGGTCACCGCGCTGACCGCCCCGGACGCCCGCGAGCTGGCAGGCGTGAACGACCGGGTGCAGCTGGCGGAGGCCGGCAAGGAGCTCAACCGGAGGCTCGTCGAGAAGGCGATGCGCAACGGCGCGACCGTGATTGACCCCGCCACCACCTGGATCGGCGTGGAGGTGGAAATCGGCCGGGACGTGGTCATCCACCCCAACACCCAGCTGTGGGGCTCCACCGTTATCGGCGACGGCGCCGAAATCGGCCCCGACACGACCCTGACCGACATGGAGGTCGGTGCCCGCGCCACCGTCGTGCGGACTCAGGGTGAGCTCGGCGTCATCGGCGAAGACGCGACCGTCGGGCCGTTCACCTACATCCGCCCTGGCACGGAGCTGGGCGCCAGCGGCAAGCTCGGCGGCTTTGTGGAGGCGAAGAACGCCACAATCGGCGAGGGCTCTAAGGTGCCGCACCTGACCTACATTGGCGACGCCACGGTGGGCAAGCACTCCAACATCGGCGCGAGCTCCGTGTTTGCCAACTACGACGGCATCAACAAGCACCACACCACCATCGGCGACTACTGCCGTACCGGCTCCGACACCATGTTTGTCGCGCCGGTGACCATCGGTGATGGCGCCTACACGGGCGCGGGTACTGTAGTCACCGAAGATGTGCCGCCGGGGGCGCTCGCCATCAAGGAGGGCCGCCAGCGCAACATTGAAGGCTGGGTGGAAAACCGCCGCCCGGGCACCGACGCGGCCGAGGCAGCGAAAGCCGCGAAGAACGCGAAGCGAGAGGGTTAATTCATGACTGGTTACACCACCGAAAATCATAAGGACCTCAAGGTCTTCACCGGCCGCGCTCACCCGCAGCTGGCAGAAGCCGTGGCCAAGGAGCTCGGCATCGAGCTCGTGCCCACGACCGCGCGCGACTTTGCCAACGGCGAAATCTTCATCCGCTTCGAAGAATCCGTCCGCGGCGCTGACTGCTTTGTCATGCAGTCCCACGCCCAGCCGCTGAACAAGTGGCTGATGGAGCAGCTCATTATGATCGACGCGCTCAAGCGCGGCTCCGCCAAGCGCATCACGGCGATCCTGCCGTTTTACCCCTATGCCCGCCAGGACAAGAAGCACCGCGGCCGCGAGCCGATTTCCGCCCGCCTGATCGCGGACCTGCTCACCGCGGCCGGGGCCGACCGCATCGTGTCCGTCGACCTGCACACCGACCAGATCCAGGGCTTCTTCGACGGCCCGGTGGACCACATGCACGCCATGCCGATTCTGGTGGACTACATCAAGTCCCGGTACTCCATGGACAACCTCGTCGTGGTCTCTCCGGACGCCGGACGCGTGAAGACGGCGGAAAAGTGGGCCAACATGCTCGGCGACGCGCCCATGGCGTTCGTGCACAAGACCCGTGACATCGATGCGGCGAACAAGGTCGTGTCTAACCGCGTCGTCGGCGACGTCCAGGGCAAGGATTGCGTCCTGCTCGACGACATGATCGACACCGGCGGCACCATCGCCGGCGCCGTCGGGGTGCTGAAGGAGGCCGGCGCGAAGTCCGTCGTCATTGCCTGCACCCACGGCGTGTTCTCCGACCCGGCCCGCGAGCGCCTCAACGACTGCGGTGCGGAGGAGATCATCACCACCGACACCCTGCCGCAGGACACCGAGGGCTGGAACAACCTGACGGTGCTATCCATCGCGCCGCTGCTGGCCAAGACCATCCACGAAATCTTCGAAAACGGCTCTGTGACCACCCTCTTCGAGGGCCAGGCCTAGGCCGCCAGGCCGGAAGGATTTACATGTACAACCGCTACGCGCCGTCGGTGGACTTCACCCCCGACCTGGAGCACACGAAGGCCATGTACGACAACGACGCCACCCTGGAGTTCCTAGGCGCCACCATCACGCGCCTCGAGCCGGGCCTGGCAGAGGGCGAGTTCACTGTGGAGCCGCGCCACGCCAACGGGTTCGGCGTGTGCCAGGGCGGCATCCTGTTCACCTTCGCTGACGCGTTGTTCGGCGGGGCGGCAAACTCCAGGCGCACGGACCCGACGGTCACGGCCCAGTCGGAGATGGTGTACCTCGCTCCGGCGAAGATTGGCCGCACCATCCGCGGGGTGGCGCGGGAGCGCCACACGTGGGGCCGCAACGGCTTGTCCGACGTCACGCTGTACGACGGCGATACCGTGATCGCCGAGTACCGCGGCATGTCCCGCATCACCTCCCGACCCCCGACAGGAAAATAACGTGAGCCTTACAGACCAGGGCCTCAAGCGGGGCGTGAAAAGCCGCCAGTTAATGATGATTGCCTTCGGCTCGTCGATAGGCACGGGCCTGTTTTTGGGCTCCGCGGGCTCGATCCAGTACGCCGGGCCGGCGGTGCTGATCTCCTTCGCCATCGTCGGCGCGATCGTGTACCTCCTCATGCGCATGCTCGGGGAGATGGCCGTCGAGCACCCAGTATCCGGCTCGTTTGCGGCCTACTCTCGCGAGTACATCTCACCCGCCGCCGGCTTCATCACCGGCTGGAACTGGTGGTTTACCACCGTCGTGGTGGGCATGCTGGAGCTGACCGCGATGGGCACGTTCATGGATTACTGGTTCCCGGGCCTGCCGCATTGGCTCACCGCGCTGATTACGCTGCTATTGGTGGTGGGGCTGAACCTGCTGAACGTGCGGGTGTTCGCGGAAACGGAGTACTGGTTGTCCCTGGTCAAGGTGGTCGCGCTGGTGCTCATGATCGTGCTCGGGTTTGTACTTGTCGTGGGCATTGGGCCCGAACCGGCCATCGGGCTGGCCAACATCACCGAGCACGGGGGGTTCATGCCCAACGGCGTGACCGGCGTACTCTTCGCGCTGGTAGCGGTGACGTTTACCTTCGGCGGCATCATGTCCGTGGGCACCGCGGCGGGTGAGGCGGACAACCCGACTACTGCTATTCCGCGCGCGGTGAAGTCGGTGGTGTGGCGCATCCTCGTGTTCTACCTGGGCGGCATCGGCACGATTGTGCTGCTTGCGCCGTGGAACGAACAGGAGAGTAACGTAAGCCCGTTCATCCGCGTACTCACCGGCGTGGGCTTCGGCCCCGCCGCCACGGCCCTCAACGTCGTGATCGTGGTGGCGGTGTTCTCCGTGCTCAACACCATGACGTATTCCGGCGCGCGGATGCTGCGCGACCTGGCCCGCAACGGCCAAGCACCACGGGCCTTCGCCGCGACCAGCGCGAAGGGGCTTCCCACGAGGGCGCTGCTGTTCGACGCAGCGCTTATGGGCATCGTGGTCATCCTGAACTATTTCTTCGAAGGGAAAATCTTCGCGGCCCTTTTGGCCATCATTGTGGGCACCGAGTTGATCACGTGGGCGGGCATTTGCATCTCCCACCTGAACTTCCGCAAACACGAAACGAGCGAGACGTTCCCCGCGCCGTTCTACCCTGTGGCCAACTGGGTGTGCATCGCCTTCTTCGCCACCGTGCTCGTGCTGATGGGTATTCTGCCTGAATACCGTCTGGGCCTTGCCACGCTGACCGGCTGGATTATCGTGCTGGGCCTGATTTCGCTGACCACCCCAAGGAGCCGCCACGCATGATCCGCCCCGACCTTGATTCGCTGCCCGCGTACGTCCCGGGCGTGCGCGACGAGCGCGCTATCAAGCTGTCTTCCAACGAGAGCGCCGAGGAACCGCTGCCGAGCGTGATCGAGGCGATGCGGGCGGCGCTCGGTGGCGTCAACCGCTACCCGGACATGGGCGCGGTGCAGCTGCGCGCGGCGCTCGCCGAGCATCTCGGCGTTGCTGCGGAGCAAGTTGCGGTGGGCACCGGCTCGTCCGCCCTGTGCCAGCAGCTGGTCACCGCGGTCGCGGGGCCCGGCGACGAGGTGGTCTTTCCTTGGCGCAGCTTCGAGGCCTATCCGATCTTCGCCCAGATCGCCGGGGCCACCCCGGTGCCGGTCCCGCTGACCGATGACCACCGCGTGGACCTGCCCGCGCTCGCCGCCGCGGTAAACGACCGCACGAGGCTCATCTTCGTGTGCAACCCGAACAACCCCACCGGCACGACCGTCACCGACGCCGAGTTCGCCGCCTTCATGGACGCAGTGCCGACAGACGTCGTGGTTGCGCTGGACGAGGCCTACTTCGAGTACAACCGGGCCGCCGACACACCCGTGGCCACCGAGGCAATCACCCGTTACCCCAACGTTGTGGGACTGCGCACCTTCTCCAAGGCGTACGGTCTCGCCGGGGTGCGCGTCGGCTACGCCTTCGGCCCGCGGACCGTCATCGAGGCCCTGAACAAGGTCGCGGTGCCGTTTTCTGTCAGTTCGATCGGGCAGGTGGCGGCGCTCGCGTCGCTCGCGGCGACCGATGAGCTGCGTGCGCGGATCGACAGCACCGTGGCGGAGCGGGAACGTGTCGTCGAGAAGCTCGAACTCGCCCCGTCACAGGCGAACTTCGTGTGGCTGCCCGGCGCGGGCCAAGCGCTCGCGGACCGCCTCGCCGCTGAAGGCATACTTGTGCGGGTGTTCCCCGAGGGAATCCGCATGACAGTGACCAACTCAAAAGAAACCGACGTGCTATTGGAGGCATGGAATCGTGCGTAATGAACGGCGCCGCGTCATCGCGGCTACAACTATCGGCACCGCAGTTGAGTGGTACGACTACTTCCTCTACGCCGCGGTCGCCGGCCTGGTCTTCAACAAAGTGATGTTCGGCCCGCTTGGTCCGGCAGCAGCGACCATCGCCAGCTTCCTCACCGTGGGACTGTCCTTCTTATTTCGACCGCTGGGCGCGGTGTTGGCGGGCCACTTCGGCGACCGGCTGGGGCGCCGCGGCGTGCTCATGGTCACGCTGTTCACCATGGGCACCGCGACGGCGCTGATCGGCCTGCTGCCCACGTATGAGACCGCGGGGTGGTTCGCGCCCGCCGCGCTGGTGGTCCTGCGCATTCTGCAGGGCACGTCCGCCGGCGGCGAGTGGGGCTCCGCGGTGCTGCTGGCGGTGGAGCACGCGCCGTCAGATAAGCGCGGTCTCTACGGCGCGGGCCCGCAGGTCGGCGTGCCGGCGGGTCTGCTCTTATCGTCCGGCGTGTTGGCGCTGATGACCGTCATCGCTCCCGGAGATGCGTTCATGCAGTGGGGCTGGCGCGTGCCGTTTCTTCTTTCCATCGGCCTGACGCTGCTTGGATGGTGGATCCGTACCGGCGTTGACGAATCCCCCGTGGTGGAAGAGATGCGCGAAGTCGGGGCCCACAACCCCGTCGGCTCGCTGTTCAAGCGCCACGCCGGTGTGGTCGTCGCCGCCGCATTGATCTTCGCCGCTAACGGCACGGTCGGGTACATGACCACGGGCGGCTACATCCAGAACTACGTCACCGACCCAGACGGGCTCGCGGTGGAGCGCGGCGACATCCTTTGGGCCGTCACGGCTTCGGCCGCGGTCTGGCTTTGCACCACCGCGTTCGCCGGCTGGGTGTCGGACTACATCGGGCGCAGGCGGACGCTCGTCATCGGCTTTATCGTGCAGGCCGCCGGCGTGGCCGCGCTGTTCCCGCTGGTTAACACCGGCTCGGTGGCGACAATTACCGCGGCGCTGATCTTCCTCACCGTCGGCCTAGGGTTGACGTACGGCGAGATCGGTGCGTTCTACGCCGAGCTCTTCCCCGCTTCTGTGCGCGCTTCCGGGGCCTCCATCTCGTACGCGCTGGGCGCGATCCTCGGCGGCGCGTTCGCCCCCACTATCGCGGCGGCGCTGCGCGAGGCAACGGGCGGCACGGCGGCGATCACGGCGTACTTGATGGCGGCGACGCTAACCGGGCTCGTCGTCTCGCTCCTGGTGCGCGACCGGCGCGGCATCCCGCTTGGCCACGAACATGAAGCGCTCCAGGCGAGCGGGCATTTTGTGTGGCAGGACCGCCCTGCTACCCTGTAGCAGTCTCGGCGAGGGCCCACGTGGGGCCGTTATCGACGCGATGAAGATCCTTTTGCGATCACTCGACGAGCACATACCCGTTCAGTGGTCGCAGGCGAGGCCTGTGGCCCTTCCACGAAGAAGGAGTACATCATGGCTATTACCCCCACCGTCATCAAGGGCGAGCGCCGCGAGGAGTTCGGCAAGGGCTCCGCACGCCGCCTGCGCCGCGACGGCAAAATCCCGGGCGTTCTGTACGAAAAGGGCATCGACAACGTCCACTTCGCCGTGGACCGCATCGAGATGACCGCAGTCGTGCGCAACGACGGCACCAACGCCATCGTCGAGCTCGAGCTCGACGGCGAGAAGCTGCTGGCCATGGTCAAGCACGTCGACCAGAACGTGCTCACCCTGGACATCGACCACATCGATCTGTTCGGCATCAAGCGCGGCGAGAAGGTCACCGTCGAGGTTCCGGTTGTCACCGAGGGCGAGGCTGCGCCGGATGCAGTGGTGCTGCAGGAGGCCGACGTGGTGGAGATCGAAATCGACGCCCTGTCCATCCCGGACGAGCTGACCATCTCCATCGAGGGCAAGGAGATCGGCGACACGCTGTACGCGTCCGACCTCCAGCTGCCGGCCGGCGCGGAGCTCATCTCCGACCCGGAGACCCTGCTGGTCAACGTCACCTACCAGGAGGTCGACGAAGAGCTCGAGGCTGCCGCCGCAGAAGCCGAAGAGGGCGGCGCTGAGGCTGGCGCTGACGCCGACGAAACCGTCGAGATCGCCGACGGCGGCGAGGGCGACGAAGGCGCAAACCAGTAAATCCCCCGCCTCTCCCAACGGCCACAGGTGCCTCACCTGTGGCCGTTGTTTTATGCCGGTTATCCTCGTCCGCGTGACTATCTTGATCGTCGGCCTGGGCAATCCGGGCCCGCAGTACGCCGGCACGCGGCACAACGCCGGTGTGTTCGTCGTTGAGGAGCTGCTCGGGCGCGCCACGCCGATGCCGGCACAGCTGGCCGTGCACAAGCGCACCAACACGGAGATCGCGGAGCTGGCGAAGGGGCGCTTGCTTGCCGACGACCATACGGTCCTCGCCCGCACCCGGTCCTTCATGAACGTCTCGGGCGGCCCGGTGAAAGCGCTGATGGACTATTTCAGCGTGAAGCCAGAAGACCTGTACGTGGTCCACGACGAGCTGGACTTGGAGCTCGGCGAGGTGAAGCTGCGCCTCGGCGGCGGCGACCACGGGCACAACGGCCTGAAATCCATCACCAAATCCCTCGGCGGCAAGCCGTACAACAAGGTCGCGGTCGGCATCGGTCGCCCGCCCGGCCGCATGGCGCCCGCAGATTACGTGCTCAAACCATTCAGCGCGAAAGAGCAGGTCGACCTCGCCATCGCCGCCGCGGACGCGGCAGACGAGATCATGCGCGCGATAGGCTAACCCGCATGAAACTCGCAACAATCAGAACCGGTGACACCACCACCGCAGCCCGCATTGTCGGCGACGGGCGGGCGGTCGCCCTCGGCGCCAACGACGTCGGCGCGGTTCTGCGCACCGGGGCGTACGAGGAAGGCGAGGAGTTTACCTTCGCCCCGGCAGATCTCGCCCCGGTCATCCCGCGCCCGGGGAAGATCATTTGCGTGGGCCTGAACTACGCCAAGCACATCGCGGAGATGGGCCACGAGCAGCCGGACGTGCCCACCTTGTTCATCAAGTTCCCCGAGGCACTCATCGGTGCTCACGACGTCGCCGAGGTGCCCGACTTCAACGCCGACGCCCTCGACTTCGAAGGCGAGCTGGCGGTCATCATTGGATCCCGCGCACGCCACGCCACTGACGGGGCGAAGCACATCGCGGGCTACAGCGTGATCAACGATTGCTCCCAGCGCGAGTACCAAAACCGCACGAAGCAGTGGCACCAGGGCAAGTCGCTGGAGAAGACGGCAGGGTTCGGGCCGTGGCTGGACACCGAGTGGCAGCCGGGGCCAGCCATCACCACCACGCTCAACGGTGAGGTGATGCAGCACGCCCCCACCGACGACCTCGTGTTCACGCCCGCCAAGCTGGTGGAGTTCATTTCGCACCTCTACCCGCTTGAGCCGGGCGACGTCATAGCCACCGGCACGCCGGCCGGCGTGGGCCACGCGCGCGACCCGAAGCGGTACTTGCGCGACGGCGACACGGTGCGGGTGGAAATCGAGGGCCTTGGCGCCATCGAGAACACCATGCGCGTGTACTAGGCCAGCACGCCGCTAGCCGGTGAGCATCCGTTCGATCTCCCCTGCCGGCGCGGTGAGGAGCTCGCCGCGGTCTGCGCCGACGAGGCAGTAGTCGTTGGTGCTGGTCATCGGGCGCAGGTATGGGTACGTCGGCGGGAGGTCCGGGTGGGCTCGCGTAAACGCGGTTTCCACCCCGCTCGCCCACCGCCCTGAGAACGCCCGCGTCACCACTGCCGGCGCGTCTGACCGAAGCAGCTCGCGGTTGCGCGGGCTCGTGCCGGCTTCGTCTGCAAGCAGGAACGCGGTGCCGCACGCGACAGGCACGCCTGCCCTTGCCACGTCCTCCGGCCCGCGCACCCCTCCTGCCGCAATGACAGGTCCGTCGACAAGTGTGAGCAGCGCTTCAAGCGAGTCTTGCGCGGGGTCGTCGTGCTGGCTCCAAGTGGCACGGTGGCCGCCGGCTCTCGGGCCCTGGACGATCATGCCGTCGACGCCCCGGCGCGCGGCTTCTGCGATCTCGGCGGGGCTGGTCACCGTTGCCCACGCCTCCGAGCCGACCGCGTGCAACTGCGCGATCTCGCTGCGCGTGAAACATCCGAACGTAGAGGAGACGACGGCGGGGGCGGCGTCGAGGACGAGCGCGAACTTCTCCGCGTAGTTGGACCGCACTGCGGGGGCCGGCTGGCCGAGGCGGCGGGCCACCGAACGGACGTCCGCAGGTGCGGGAGCTGGCTGAGGCACAAAAAGATTTGCGCCGAACGGGGGCTCGCACGCGTTAAGCCAGGCCCGGGCCTGCTCGACGGTGCAGGTGCCGAGCGCGATGAACCCGAACGTCACGGCGTTGACCAGCGCGGGCGTGGACGGCCCGCCCGCCATGGGTGCTGCGATCACACTGGGAAACTCCATGGCTAGAGTATGCGTCATGCTCGGATTCTTCAGGCGCACACCCCCGCCACCGCTGGACGCGGATTGGCTCGTTGTGGGACTGGGCAACCCCGGGGATAAATACGCCGGTACCAGGCATAACGTGGGCTACATGGCGCTGGCTCAGCTCGCTGGCAACCTCGCTCCGGTGCCCGGGGTCAAGGCGCTGGCGCAGGTACGCGACGGTGTCGCCTACGCCCGGTCCACCACGTACATGAACACCACCGGCGAGGCCGTCGGCCCCCTGACGGCGCAGTTCGGCGTGGCCCCGGAGCGGGTGATTGTCATCCACGACGAGCTGGACCTTCCCGCCGGAACCGTGCGCCTGAAGTTCAGCGGCAACGAGAACGGCCACAACGGGTTGAAGTCCATCACCGAGCACCTGGGCACCCGTGACTACCTCCGCGTGCGCGTGGGCATCGGGCGCCCGCCCAGTGGCGTGGCGGTGCCCGATTGGGTGCTCGGCCCCGCAGGCGAAGAGGTGCGGGCGGCCGCCACAGGGGATGCGGTGGACGCAGTGCGCCTGCTCACCTCAGAGGGGCTGCAGAAGGCGCAGAACGCGATCCACGCGCGTTAGGCAGTTGCGTCCTCGAGATCGCTGAGCGCGCGCACGAGTGCGGCCTGCTTGTGCTCGCGCGGGGCGAGATCCGCGCCCTCGGCGTCCTCGCCGTAAATGTTCAGGGCAACCTGGTTGCGGATGTCTGTCATGGACAGGTTGCCCACGATCTGGCGCCAGTGCTCCACCGCGCGCACGCCGCCGTCCGCGCCGTAGCTGACAAAGGCCACGGGCTTGCCCGCCCACTCCCCGAACAGGGAGTCGAAGGCGTTCTTCATCGTCCCCGGCACAGAGTGGTTGTACTCGGCAGTGACAAAGACGTAGCCGTCGCGCGCGTCCACAGCCTCGGACCAGCGGGTCACCGCCGGGTCGTCGTACTGTTTGTTGGCCGCGCCCGGCACGACCTCCGCCACCAAGTGGGGCACGTCGAATTCCGCCAGGTCCAGCAGGCGGTACTCGGCGTCGCGCTCGCCCGCGGCATCCATCACCCAGTTGGCCACCTGCTCGCCGATGCGGCCGCGTCGTACCGATCCAAGAAATACTCCGATTGTTGTCATAGACACGACTGTACTTGGCCGAAGGTGCGTCGATAAGCTAGCTGCCCATGAGCCCTTCGAGCACCGTTTCTGAGGCCGCGCGCCGCCGCACATTCGCCGTCATCGCCCACCCGGACGCCGGTAAGTCGACCATCACGGAGGCGCTCGCGCTGCACGCGCACGTGATCTCGGAGGCCGGCGCGGTGCACGGCAAGGGCAATCGCAAGGCCACGGTCTCGGACTGGATGGAAATGGAAAAGGAGCGCGGCATCTCCGTCGCCTCTTCCGCCCTGCAGTTCGAGTACGCGCCGGACGGGTTCGAGGGTGAGCCGTACGTGATCAACTTGGTGGACACGCCCGGCCACGCGGACTTCTCGGAGGACACCTACCGCGTGCTCTCCGCCGTCGACGCGGCCGTCATGCTTATCGACGCAGCCAAGGGCCTCGAGCCCCAAACCCTGAAACTCTTCCGCGTGTGCAAGGCGCGCGGGCTGCCCATTGTCACCGTGATTAACAAGTGGGACCGCGTGGGCCGCGAGCCGCTCGAGCTTGTGGACGAGATTGTCACCGAGATCGACCTCCAACCCACGCCCCTGTACTGGCCGGTGGGCGAAGCGGGCGACTTCCGGGGCCTCGCCCATGTCGATGCCGCCGGCTCCATCGACGGCTACGTCCATTTCACGCGCACTGCCGGCGGCTCCACCATCGCGCCCGAGGAGCACTACACGGTGGCCGAAGCAGCGGCGAAGGAGGGCGACGTGTGGAACACCGCGGTGGAGGAAGCTGAGCTTCTGCTTGAAGACGGCGCGGTGCACGACCAGCAGCTCTTCGAGCAGTGCGTCACCTCCCCGATCATCTTCGCCTCCGCGATGCTGAACTTCGGCGTGCACCAGATCCTGGACACGCTGTGCGCCATCGCCCCGGCGCCGGAAGGCCGCACCTCCGACCCGAAGGCCGTCGAGGCGTCCACGGCCGCGATGGACGAGCAGCGCGAGGTGGGCGACGACTTCTCCGGCGTGGTGTTCAAAGTGCAGGCCGGCATGGACAAGAACCACCGGGACACGCTTGCGTTCATGCGCGTGGTCTCCGGCGAGTTCGACCGCGGCATGCAGGTCACGCACGCGCAGTCTGGACGCAGCTTCTCCACCAAGTACGCGCTGACGGTCTTCGGCCGCAGCCGCGACACGGTGGACACCGCGTTCCCAGGCGACATCATCGGTCTCGTCAACGCTGGCGCGCTCGCCCCGGGCGACACGATCTACGCCGGCAAGAAGGTCCAGTTCCCGCCCATGCCGCAATTCGCCCCGGAGCACTTCCGCACGCTGCGCGCGAAGTCCCTGGGCAAGTACAAGCAGTTCCGCAAGGCGCTGGATCAGCTCGATGCCGAAGGCGTCGTGCAGGTTCTGCGCAACGACCTGCGCGGCGACGCCGCCCCCGTCATGGCGGCGGTGGGCCCCATGCAGTTCGAGGTCATGCAGGCCCGCATGGAAAACGAGTACAACGTGGAGACCGTCACGGAGCCCATCCCCTATTCCGTGGCGCGGCGCACCGACGCCGAGTCCGCCCCCGAGCTGGGGCGGCAGCGCGGCGTGGAGATTTTCACCCGCACGGACGGCGAGCTCATCGCGCTCTTCGGCGATAAGTGGAAGCTCGCGTTTGTGGAGAAGGAGCACCCGGAGCTGACCATCGAGCCGCTGATCGCGGACTAGCGCCCCCTGTCGCGGGTGAGGAACTCGCGCATGGCGGGCCACTCGCGCTCGATCTGCTCCTGCCCGGCCGCGTAGTTGGCCCGCAGCTTCTCCGCGTCGAGCTCGGTGGATTCGACCCCCATCGCTTCGGGGAAGAAAATGTACGCGTTGCCGGCGTCAGCTTCGTCGATAAGCGACTGCTTCGCAGCGTTGTAGATGCCTGGCCGGGCCACCATGGCGTCGGCGACCTTCGGGGTGCTGCGCAGGATGCGGCGCACGGCGCGCTCGCGCTTTTGCGGCCCCTTAACGTAATCACGCGGGCGGGTGAGCACCGCGAGGAAACGGGTGTAGCCGGCGGCGCGAGCGGCGTCGATAAGCAGACCGCCCGAGGTGCCGAGCGCACCGTCGACGTAGGGCACACCGTCGATCTCTCGCATTTTCATCAGGATCGGCAGCGTCGACGACGTTCGGGCGGCTAGAGCCACGTCGTTCAGGGTGCGCAGGTCCTCGCGGTTAAACGCCACCGTCTCCCCCGTGTCGGCGCGCACCGCCTCAACGTGGACCTCCTCGGTGGTCCGCGAAAACGCGTCGAAGTCGAACGGCAGGACGTCCTCGGATTGCTCGTACGCCCACTCGCCGTTGATCAGGCCCTTGCCCCGCACGACGGAGCGCCAGCCGCCGAATTTGGGGTTGCCCACGAACTCCGTGAACGCGTTTTCAGAGCGCCACGTGTCGCGGGAGGCGAAGTTCAGCGCGTGGACCGAGCCGGCGGAAATGCCGCCGACCCAGCCGAATTGCACGTCCTCAGCGATGAGCTTTTCCACCACGGGGGCGGTGTACGAGTTACGGGTGCCTCCGCCTTCGAAAATGAGGGCGGTGTCGCGGGCGTCAATCATGCCCGCGAGCCTACGCGCGCGGCCACTGCCTCCCCGATAGCCTCCCACGCAACCTCCGCGAATGCCTCGGTGCCAAGTTTGCCGCACCCGTCGGGCAGGTGGCCGAAGTACTCCGCTCCGGTGACTTCTGGCAGCTCCGCCACGTTCAGGCGCGTGGGCAGATCCGGGTCGTCCGGCATGCTGCCGCCGATGAGCCCCAGCACTTCCAGCCCCGCCGCGCGCGTCTGCACGCACGTCAGCTCTGCGAGGTTCAGGCTGCCCAGGCCGAGGGAGGTCACGACCACCAGCGGGGCGTCGACGGCCTTAGCGATGTCCACGAGCGTGTAGTCGTCCGCCAGACGGACAAGCAATCCGCCGGCGCCCTCCACCAGCACGACACGGCCGGGTGCGTCGAGGCTGCGCACCCACTCCGCGACCTCCGCAAGCGGCGGTGTCGCAATCCCCGCCCGCCGCGCCGCCAAGTTCGGCGCGAGTGGCTCCGGGTAACGCCACCGCTCAAGCGTGCGCACACCTGCCAGCTTGGCGACGGCTGACGCATCGCCCTGCCCAGGCGCCTCGCCGGTCTGAATGGGTTTCGCCGCCACGACGTCGATGCCGCGGCGCTGCAAAACGCTCGCGATGGCTGCAGTGGCGACGGTCTTGCCCACATCCGTATTGGTGCCAGTAATCGCGATAATCATTTCCCGTTCTCCTTCGCTGCGGTGTACGCCGCCTGTGTGATGCCCCGGCAAATCTGCGCCACCTCGTCATCGGTGCAGACGTACGGGGGCATGGTGTAGATGAGCCGTCCGAATGGGCGGACCCACACGCCCTGCGCCATCGCCGCCTCAGTGGTCTCGCGCATCGGCACGTCGTCTTCCATCTCCACCACGCCGATGGCCCCGAGGACGCGGACATCTGCCACGCCCGGCGTGTTAGCCAGCGGGCGCAGGCCTTGCTCAAGCCCGGCTTCGATCCTGGCCACCTGTTCGTGCCACTGCCCCTCGGCCACCATGGCGACGGATTCCGCCGCCACCGCGCACGCCAAGGGGTTGGCCATGAACGTCGGGCCATGCATGAGCGCTTTCGGCGCCATGCCGGACGCAATCTTTTCGGTGGCCAGGGTCGCAGCCAGTGTCATGAACCCGCCGGTCATGGCCTTGCCCACGCACATGATGTCGGGCACCACGCCGTTGTCCAGGGTCGTGAACAGGTCGCCGGAGCGGCCGAAGCCGGTGGCGATCTCGTCGGCGATGAGCGGGATACCGGAGGCGTCGCAAAGCTGGCGCAGTCCTTGCACGAGTTCGGGGTCGTGGAAGCGCATGCCGCCCGCGCCTTGGACGACGGGTTCGATGATGACCCCGGCGATGTCGACTGTGATCAGCGAGGCGAACTGCTCCAGGTAGGCCGAGCGCTGCGCTTCGGAGGCGCCGCGCACGGGCGGCGCCGGCGCGAATACCTGGGGTTTGAGGGCGTCACCCCACATGGCGTGCATCCCGCCCTCCGGGTCGCACACGCTCATGGTGGCGAACGTGTCGCCGTGGTAGCCGGAGCGCCAGGTAAGAAATGTGGTGCGCTCGGGATGGCCCTGCCCGATGGCGTACTGCAGCGCCATCTTCATCGCCACCTCCACCGACACGGATCCGGAGTCGGAGTAGAACACCTGGCTGAATGCGCCGCCGGTGATGTCGAGCAGCCGCTTGGTCAGCAGCGCTGCTGGTTGGTGGGTGAGGCCGCCAAACATGACGTGGCTCATTTTCGCCAGCTGCGCTTCAGCCGCCGCGACGAGGCGCGGGTTGCGGTGGCCGTGGATGGCGGACCACCAGGACGACATCGCGTCGATGAGCACGCGGCCGTCGTGGAGCGTGATGCGCGGGCCGGACGCGCTTTCGACGGGGTACGTGAACTGCCCCGGCTCCGCGTATGGGTGCCAGATGTGGGCGGCGTCGATTGCGGCGATTTCGCTAGGGTCCATGGGAGAGGACCCTAGCACCGCCCGTCACTGTTCATAGCCGTTTTTGAACAGTGTTCAACCGCTACGGCGTCAGCGCCCCACCGGTGACTGCGAGCGTCTCGCCGGAGATGTAGGAGGCGGCCTCCGAGGCGAGGAAGACGTACGCGCCGGCGAGCTCCGCAGGCTGGCCCGGACGTCCGATGTCGGAATCCTGCGCGAAGTTGTCCACGACCTCTTCCGGCTGGCCCTCCGCCGGCTGGATCACGGTCCAGATCGGGCCCGGTGCGACGGCGTTGACGCGGATGCCCTTGGACGCCAGCAGCTCGCCCGAGAGGCCCTTGGCAAGGTTGTTGAAGGCGGCCTTGGTCATCGCGTAATCCAGCAGCTCCTTCGACGGGCTGTATGCCTGGACGGAGGTAGTGAAAATGATGGAGGAACCCGGCTCCATGTGCTTGACCGCCTCTTTGGTCACGCGGAACGCGGAGTACAGGTTGGTCCTCATAGTTGCGTCGAAGTCCTCGTCGGAGACGTTGAGCAACCCGTCGTTCCACACCTGGCGCGAAGCGTTGTTGACCAGGAGGTCGATGCCGCCGAGGCCCTCGACGGTCTTTTCTACCGCGGCCACACAGTTGTCCAGCTCTTTCAGGTCGCCGGGAATGGCGACGGCCTTGCGGCCCGCGTCCTCGATGAGCTTCACAATGCGGTCTGCGTCTTCCTGCTCTTCCGGCAGGTAGGCGATGGCCACGTCCGCGCCCTCGCGGGCAAACGCGATGGCGGTGGCGGCGCCAATGCCGGAGTCGCCGCCGGTGATCAGGGCGCGACGGCCCTCGAGCTTGCCGGAGCCGACGTAGGAGTCTTGGCCCAGATCGGGCGCGGTTGCCATCTTGGTTTCAAGGCCGGGGTTGTCCTGGCGCGGCTCGGAGGGGAAATCGGAGGGGTACTTTGTGCGGGGATCGATAAGTGCCATGGCGCCACCCTACCGGCCCTGAGCTGATCAGCCGTCCAGGATTTCTTCGCCCGCGCGGTCGGTCCACCGCCGCATCTGCAGCCGCCAGGCCGCGCCGCTGTTGGACCGCGGCGGTGCCTGGATGCACCGGCGCGAGTCGAACCCAGCCTGCAGCTCCTTTGCCCGCAGCACCTCGGCATCGACCTTCACCCCCATGAGCAGCACGACGTTCATGGCCCACACCAGCACCAGCACCGCCAAGACGGTTCCGAACGCCCCGTACGTGCTGCGCACGCCGACGTAGCGCAGGTACCAGCCGAAACCGACCCAGAGCGCACTCGCCGTCGCGAGCGCCAGTGTGGAGCCGAGGGTGAGCACTCGGAAGCGCCCGGGGCGCACATTCGGGGTGAAGTGGTACAGCACGCTGACCAGCGCCACCGCCACCACCGCGATGACCGGTCCGCGGAGGTAGTCCCACACGGGCAGGAAGATCGAGGTGAGGTATTCCAGCTCGCTCTCTAGCTGCAGCGGGCGGGCGACCGGGCCGAGCACGGCGGTCACGATGCCGTCGGTAAGCAACGCCCCCAGGATGATCACCACCGCGCCGACCACCAGCACGAGGGTGACCAGCCACATCGTTATCCACGTCACGGCGATCGGACGCCCTTCGGTGCGCCCGTACATCAGGTTCGCAGTGCGCGAGAACGAGCGCACGTACCCCGAGGCCGACCAGAGCGAGAACACCCCCGAAACCACCAGCGCGATCGTGCTTTGCGACGGCGTTCCGACAATCGTGAGCAGCAACCTCAGCGCGTCATCCTGCAGCTCCGGCGGCACGTAGGTCTGGATGAGGTCCGCCAGAAG
The DNA here is from genome assembly GCF_000747315.1 of Corynebacterium ureicelerivorans. Lineage (NCBI taxonomy): Bacteria > Bacillati > Actinomycetota > Actinomycetes > Mycobacteriales > Corynebacteriaceae > Corynebacterium > Corynebacterium ureicelerivorans. Next base: position 757,418 of record NZ_CP009215.1, on the reverse strand, counting down.
CGAGTCGGGCGCGTCCTCCTTGCGCGGCATGAGCAGGCTGAACATGGAGTACGCGGCGAGGAGCATCGGCGCGACGGATAGCAGGGAGTAGTAAGTCATGGCCGCTGCGCGGTCGACCACGCCGTCATTGGAGAAGTCGGTGACGATGCGCCGCAGCACCGACCGCCAACCCGCCTTGGTCAGCCGGTTGTCGCGCCGAAGCGGGGACTCGTAGTCGTGCGGGGTGACCACCACGTCTCCGGTGCCGTACGGCATGATCAGCTCTGCGCGGTACGTCGTGCCGTTTTCTGCCATGTCCGGCAGCTTATACACTCGCCCACCATGGGACTTCTCAGTCGCGCGCGTCAGCTGCTCGGCCTCGGGCACACTCCCCTCGTGGATGTGCCGGATCGGTTCACACCGTTGGACGTGGAGAGGCTGCAGGTGCACACCGCGAAACTCTCCCCGGACACGGAGGAGAAGATGGTGATTGTGACCACGTCGGCGGACGCGCTCGATTTCCTCGCCACCGGCGACGCTGTGCAGCTGCGGCACCCGGGGGCGCGCGACGTGACGTTTGTGCCGGTGGGCCGCGATTCTGTGCCGGTGCTGGACCCGAAGCTCGGATGGATCATTCCCGTCACCCCGGCCACGGCGGACGAGATCGCCGCGCTGCCGAAAGGCCCAGGCGAACACGAGCTGCACGCGCTGCACCTGGGCCTCATCCTGGTTTAGACCAGCCCGATCCAACTCCAGTACGTTGCCGAAAGAATGAGGATCAGCAGGTAGCCCACGACTGTCAGCGGGATACCCGTGCGCAGGAACTGCTTGGACGTAAACGCGCCCGTGCCGTAGGCGAGCATGTTTTGCGGGGCGGAGACCGGCAGCAGGAAGCCGAAGCAGATGACGAACTGCTGGATGATCACAAACCCGATACCGCCGTTCGGCGCATCCAAGGTTGCCGCGAGCGCGATGAACACCGGGATGAGCGCGGACGCCAGCGAGGTCGCCGATGCGAATCCCAGGTGGATCAGGATATTGAACAGGCTCACCAGCGCGATCGCCGCCAGGATCGGCATGGAGGCGAGACCGATGGCGCCAAAGGTGGATTCCGACAGCCAGGACGCCGCGCCAGTATCCAGCAGGAACTTGCCCAGCGAAATACCGGCCGCGAACACCACGAGGGTGCCCCAGTTGATGTGTTCCTGCGCGTACTTCCAATCCATCACGCCGATGCGGGGCGTGAGCATGATGCCGACGGCAACGATGGTGATGGTCGCGGAACTGATCGGGTGCAGCAGGCCCTCGGTGGCCCAAAACAGCAGCAGCGCGACGGCGACCGCGGTGAGTCGCTTTTCCGCGCCAGTCATGGGCCCCATGTCCGCAAGCTGCTTCTCGACGAGCTCACGCCCGCCCGCAATCGCGTCGGTCTCCGGTTTAATCACCCAGCGCATGATGAAGTACAGCGCGACGGACATGAGCACCGACCACGGTGCCGCCCAGAGGAACCACTGACCCCACGACACGGTCTGGCCCAGCTGGTCTTCGATGAAGCCGACGGCCACGAGGTTTTGCGCCGCAGCCGTCTTAATACCCACGTTCCAGATGGACACGGCCTGCGTCGCGGTGATGACCAGGAGCGCGGCGAGTTTCGATTCTTTTTCCAGGCCGAACGCGGCCACCATGCCCATGAGGATCGGCACCACCGCGCCGGCGCGCGCGGTAGCGGACGGGACGAAAAAGGCCAGAATGATCGAGATGACAATCGCGCCGATGACGATGTTGGAGACCTTCTCCCCCGCCAGCTTCAGCACGTAGAGTGCGAGCCTGCGGTGCAGCCCCGTCGCCTGCATGGCTGTGGCCAGCGCCAGCGCCGCCGCAACGAGGGCAACGGCGGACGAGGAAAAGCCGCTCATTGCGGTGCTCAGGCCTTGCGACGCCCCGACAGCCTCCCCCGTCTCGGGGTCCGTTGCGAAGGTGAGCATGATCGCGATCAGCCCCACGATCATCACCGCGCTGACAGGGTAGGTGACGGCCTCGGTCACCCACATGATCACAGCGAACGCCAGCATGCCCAACGCGATTTTCGCCGGCATGGCCAGCCCGCCGATCGGGATGAGCACGACCGCGGCCAACGCGGCGAAGGCCGCGATGAACGCGACGACCTTGCCGGTGGCGTGCTCGGTCTCCGCTGGTTTCTGGTGAGTGGCCGCCGTGGGCGAGGCTGGCGAGGTCACGATGCTCCTCCTCTGATTCGATTGTCCTACTACCGACCATAACCCGGCCTATAACCCCTGCAAAATGGAATATGCGTACGGTTTTCGCCGGGCCGAGCACCGGGTCGGCGTACCATCGTGGGCATGAATCTGAGCTCTCAGCTGACCTACAACATGCACCACGGCGCAGAGGATCTGCGCATCGTGTTGACGACCGACTTTGTCAACAACTTCCTCCCCCAGTCCTGGCAGGACTCACTGCGCGACCTCAGCTACTCGGTGGTGGGGCTGTGGGATTCGATCGTCCGCGTCGTCTCGTTGCTCCTCTAATTCGGCACCTAATTCGGCACCGCCGCGTCGCAGACGCTTCCGGGGAGGCGCCGCGCCTCCCTTTTTCTATCAGCGACATGTTGCACGCGTTATGCAAGTTTGCATATCGTGTGCAACATGTCTGAATTTCTTTACCGGCTAGGCAGCTGGTCATACAAAAAAGTGTGGCCGTTTTTGGCCGTCTGGTTAATCCTTTTGGGCGCCCTCGGTTTCGGCGCCGTGAATTTTGCAAAATCCCCCAGCCCGACGTTCTCCATGCCGGACATGGACTCCACCGTGACGCAGGAGGAGATGAACGAGCGCTTCGGCAGCGACGAGGACGCGATGAGCGTGCCCAGCGGCACCGTCGTGATCCAGGCGCCGGAGGGGACAACGCTCCAAGACCCGCAGGTGATGGCCGAGGTCGATGCCATGCTCGACGAACTCAAAGCCACCGGCGACTTCCGCGAGCCCGAGGCGATTGTCAACCCCGTACTCGCCGCCGCCGGCATGGCGCAGCAGATGGGTGAAGCCAAGGCTGCGCAGGGCATGCCGCAGGAGCAGATCGACGCTGACCTCGCTGCACTGTCGCCGCTGAGCCCCGACGGGCGCACCGGAACCGTGTCCGTCACGTTCACCGAGGACAACATCATGGACATCCCCGAGGAGACCCTCGGCGACGTCGAAAGCATCCTCGAGCGTTACGACGCCACCGATCTCACCGTGAAATACAGCGGCAACGCGTTCAGCGGTGCCGGCGAAATGAACGGCACCTCGGAAATCATCGGTATGGCCGTTGCCGCGATCGTGCTGCTGGTCACCTTCGGCTCCCTGGTCGCCGCTGGCCTGCCGCTGATCGCCGCCATCATCGGCGTGGGCGTGGGCATCCTCGGCGTGCAGATGGGCACGCTGTTCACCGACTCGATCTCCGACATGACGCCGACGCTCGCGTCCATGATCGGCCTCGCCGTGGGCATCGACTACTCCCTGTTCATCGTGGCCCGCTTCCGCAACGAGCTGATCTCCTCCTCCGGCCTGAACAACCTGTCGCCGAAGGAGCTGGCGCAGGCATTGAAGAAGATGGACAAGGAGCAGCGTGCCCACGCCATGGGTATGGCGCTCGGCACAGCGGGTGGCTCTGTGGTCTTCGCGGGCACGACGGTGCTCATCGCGCTTGCCGCGTTGTCGATCATCCGCATTCCGTTCCTAACCACCATGGCGCTCGCCGCGGCTGCGACCGTCGCGATCGCCGTGCTTGTTGCGCTCACCTTCCTCCCCTCGCTGCTTGGTTTGCTGGGCACCCGGGCATTCGCTATCCGCATCCCGGGCCCGAGAGTCCCCGACCCCGAGGACGAGAAGCCGACCATGGGCCTGCTGTGGGCGCGCCAGATCCGCGCCCGTCCGTGGCTGAACCTCATCGCCGGTGTCGTGCTGCTTGGCATCCTCGCCATCCCTGCCGCGAACCTGCGCTTGGCGATGCCGACCGACGGCACCGCGAAGCTGGGCTCCCCGCAGCGTGAGGCGTACGAGATCGTGAACGACGCCTTCGGCCCCGGCCGCAACGCACCGATGATCGCGTACGTGGACGCCGCCGACGTGGCCGAGCAGGACCGCATGGGCTCCTACCAAGCGCTGCTACAGGACTTCGCTAGCACGGAAGGCGTGGTCAACGCGCAGATCGTGCGCACCACGGACAACTTCGACGCCGCCCAAATCCTGATCACGCCGGATTCCGGCGCCACCGACCAGGCCACCACGGACACGATGGAGCGCCTGCGCGAGTTCAAGCAACCGTTCGAAGACGAAACCGGCGCCACGTTCGGCATCACCGGCATCACACCAATCTTCGACGACATCTCGCAGATGCTTTCCGACGTGCTCGTTCCGTACATCGCGATCGTCCTGGGGCTCGCGTTCATCGTGCTCATGCTGGTGTTCCGCTCCATCTGGGTGCCGCTCATCGCCGCGCTGGGCTTCGGCCTGTCCATGGCGGCAACGTTCGGCGTGACCGTGGCGATCTTCCAGGAGGGCATGTTCGGGCTTATCGAGGACCCGCAGCCGCTGTTGTCCTTCTTGCCCATCATGCTCATCGGCCTGACCTTCGGCCTGGCCATGGATTACCAGGTGTTCCTGGTCACGCGCATGCGCGAAGGCTACGTCTCCCGCGGCAAGACCGCCGGCAACGCGGTGGCCAACGGCTTCAAACACGGTGCCCGCGTGGTCACCGCGGCCGCGCTGATCATGATCTCGGTGTTCGCCGCGTTCGTCCTCATGGACGAGCCGTTCATCAAGGCCATGGGCTTCGCACTCGCGGCCGGCGTGCTCATCGACGCATTCGCGGTGCGCATGACGCTCATCCCCGCCACCATGTACCTGCTGGGCGACCGTGCCTGGAAGATTCCGGGGTGGCTAGATAAGGCGCTGCCGAACCTGGACATCGAGGGGGAGAAGCTCCACCGCGGGCATTCGCAGACGACCGAGCCAGTTACGGTGTAGCCATGAGTCTGCGCGAAGAGAAAAAGGCGGCGACCCGGTGCGCGATCTCGGAGGCAACCGCGGCCTTGCTGCTTGAAGAGGGCACGGCCGCCACCACCGTCGCACGGGTCTCGGAGCGCGCAGGCGTGTCTACCAGAACCTTCCACAATTACTTCGCGGACATCGACGAGGCACTGGAGGCATTCCTGCGCAAGGTGTTCTCCGCCATCGCTGAGCAGCTGGCAGCGCTACCGGCGGAGCTTTCCGTGGCGGAAGCGATCGAGGCGATCATCATCGACGCGCTCAACGAGGACGGCTTCGAGCTGTACTCCGCCTCCACACTCGTGCTCCTCGGGGACCGAGCCCGCGTAGAAGCCGCCGCGCCGCCTGCGGAGGAGACCGTGCGCGAAATCGCGGAGCCGCTCGTGGCGAGCGTTCGGGGCCGCACCCCCGGGGCCACGCCGTTTGACGCCGAGGTGCTGCTCAACGCGTACGGCATCGCGGGGGCTACCGCGGTCAAGGCGTACCTCGCGCTGCCCGAGCCCCGCGACCCCGATGCGGGGCGGGCCCTGGTTCGCCGGGCATTCGAGGTGCTGCGCGACATGCGCTAGCCGCGTTTGATGTTGGCGATCTTCTTGCCGCGGGCCAGCTCGTCGACAAGCAGATCCATCTGGCGGATGGAGCGCATGAGATCGTCGTCAACCTCTTCGACGCGCACCCCGCACACCTTGCCGGTGATCAGCTCGGCGTCGGTGGTGAGCGTGACGGTGCCGAAAAAATCGCGCAGCGTCAGCTCCGAGTTCGCAGCCTGCTGCAGCGCCGCCGCGTCGAGGCCGGTAAACCAGCCCAAAACGTCGTCGAGCTCCTCACGGGAGTGCCCTTTGCGCTCCACTTTTGCCAGGTAGTTGCTGTAAATGTCGCCGAACTGGTAGTTGAAGACGCGCACGAGTTTCGCCTGTTCATCCATGGCGGCAAGCCTATCCCCTCCCCCGGTCCCGCCGCCGATGCGCATTGACGTGTACGCGCTCACGCTTGAGCGCGGCGGGTGGGCGCTTTACTGTCGCAGATACGCGGGAGCAGGGGGCTCCCGGACAACACCCTGGGGGGGGACGAGCAATGACCTTTACCACCTATGAGCTGTACTACCTGGACACGTACGACCAGGAGGCCGCAGACCTTATCGAGGATTTCGACTACGACGAGGACGACGTCGCCTACGAACTCGACAGCGAGTACGTCATCGACAACGGCGTGCGCGTCTGCGTGATCGTCCACGATCTGCGCACGCACGAAGTTGAAATTGCCATGCTGCAACCCGGCAGCCCGCAGGCGCCGGGCTGGTACTCGGCCGAGGACGCCGCCTATGTCGCGGCTGAGCTAGGGCGCGTGCTCGTTGCTGAAGACGACAGCACCGTGCAGGTGGTTGAGCCGCAGGACCCGGCGTTCGCCCTCAAGCGCGGCGCCACGTTCCAGGCGGAAGACATGTCCACCGCGACGCTGGCCATGGTGCAGGACTCGCAAGACAGCGCGCTCTACACCACGTTCTGCATCGAGTTCCGGCCGAACCTCGCCTCCGACTTCGCGTTCCCGGTCGCGGTGTTCGCATTCGACCCGCGGGTTGGGCGCTTGTCGGGGCACATGCTTATCGACGACAACCCGTTCGCCCCGCCCACGTTCAACCGCGCCCAAAAGCACTTGGTGGCCCGCAGGATGAACGACATCTTGGCATCCATCCACGCCGAGCGCACGATCAGCCCGTTCACGAACTTGGGGCCGCAGTTCCGCTCGGAGGGGCTGCCCTCCGTGGAGGCGGTGGACCCCCACCACGCCATCGATCAGGCGTTGGAGTATCTGCAGCGGTGGTGGGCGGAGCGGGCGTCGTAAAGCACCCGTGATCAGGGCACGATAATCGCGCGGCCGGACACCTGCCCGTCGAGCAGCTCCGGGAGCGTGCCCAGGCCGATCACGAGCGCCGCGGAGCCTGCCGTATTCAGCTTCGGCAGCGCCAGCTTGATCGCGTGGTACGGGGTCAGCCCATCGTCGGCGAGGGCGGAGGCCTGCACCGGCCCAGCCGGCTACCTCGTGGCCGAGCGTGGACGCCGGCGCGCAGAGCGGGTTCGGGAAACGTTGATGGCCTTCATGGGGGCTCCTTTGGTCGTCGAGAGGCAATCTGCCACCTCGTTCGTATGCAGCCTGGGGGTGGCTGTCCCGGGCTTTGCCCAGCGACGCATCTCAGACAGCGGTAACCTACGCGGAAATGCGTTTGAAGAAAGGCGAGTATCAGTGAAAATTGCGGTTTTGGGCGGCGACGGTTTCTGCGGCTGGCCTGCCTCCCTCCACCTTTCTGATCTCGGACACGAGGTCGTCATCGTGGACAACCTGTCGCGCCGTCGGATCGACGAGGAGCTCCGTGCGGATTCGTTGACGCCGATCGCGCCTATCGACGAGCGCCTCGCCGCCTGGCGCGAGGTCTCCGGCAACGAGATCGGCTTTGCAAACATCGACGTGGCGCAGGATTACGACGCGCTGCTGGCCCTCCTCCAGCGGTTCCAGCCGGACACGGTGATCCACTTCGCAGAGCAGCGCGCTGCGCCGTACTCGATGAAAAGCCCCGCGCACAAGCGCTACACCGTGGACAACAACGTCAACGCCACGCACAACCTGCTGGCCGCGATCGTGGAGACCGGCCAGGACATCCACGTCGTGCACCTGGGCACGATGGGCGTGTACGGCTACGGCACCGCCGGCATGAAGATCCCGGAAGGCTACCTGGACGTGCAGGTCGACGCGGGCGAGTACGGCACGGTTGAGCAGCAGATCCTCTACCCCACCAACCCCGGCTCGATTTACCACATGACGAAGGTGCTGGACCAGCACCTGTTCGCCTACTACGCCAAGAACGACGAGCTGCGCATCACGGACCTGCACCAGGGCATCATCTGGGGCACCAACACCCCGCAGACGCTGCGCGACGAGCGCCTAGTCAACCGCTTCGACTACGACGGCGACTACGGCACCGTGCTCAACCGCTTCCTCATGCAGGCCGCGATCGGCTACCCCCTCACCGTGCACGGCACCGGCGGCCAGACGCGCGCGTTCATTCACATCCGCGACATGGCCCGCTGCATCCAGCTGGCCGTGGAAAACCCGCCGGCGCGCGGCGAGCGGGTGAAGATTTTCAACCAGATGACCGAGACGCACCGCGTGCGCGACCTCGCCGAGCTCATCGGCCGCATCACCGGCGCGCAGGTGCAGATGGTGCCGAACCCGCGCAACGAGTCGGCGGAAAACGAGCTGCACGTGGTCAACGACGCGTTCCTTGATCTGGGCCTCGAGCCGACCAAGCTGGAAGAGGGCCTGCTTGTAGAGGTCGAGGAGGTGGCGAAGAAGTACGCCGACCGGGCGGACCGCTCGAAGATCCCGGCGCGCTCGCTGTGGACGGCGCAGCAATCCGAGGGCGTTCCGCAGGGCCAGAAGTAGATGCGTATCGCGCTGCTCACCGAGGTCTTCCTGCCCAAAATCGACGGGGTGGTCACCCGCACCACCCGCCACCTCGACCAGCTGGCGGAACTCGGCCACGAGGTCCTCGTCTTCGCCCCCGGCAACCCGCCGGAGCACTACGCGGGCTTCGAGGTCGTGCCCATCCCGTCGCGCAGCCTGAAGGTCTACCCCGAGGTCATGCACGGCATGATGGGGCCGCGTGCGTTTCGACGCCTCCGCGAGTTCGACCCCGACATCGTCCATGCGGTCAACCCGATTTGGACGGCCGGCTGGTCCACGCTCGTGGTAGCGCGCCGCTTTCCTGTCATCGCGTCGTTTCACACGGACGTGCCGGAGTACTGCCTGAAGCTGGGCATCCCGTGGGTGAAGCCGATCGCCGAGTGGGGCCTTCGCACCTTTCACGGCCGCGCCGCCATCAACATGGTGACCTCGGGCCCGATGATGGACAAGGCCGCCGAATACGGCATCGGCGGCGTGCGCCTGTGGCCGAAGGCTGTAGACACGGACGACTTCAACCCCGCCGCCCGCACGAGCGAGATGCGCAGTCTGCTCACCGGCGGGCACCCGGACGACCCCCTCGTCCTCTTCGTCGGCCGCGTTTCGGCCGAGAAATCCGTGGGCCGCTGCGTCCCCATCGTCGACGCGGTGCGCCAACGCCTTCCCAGCGCGCGCCTGGCCATTGTGGGCGAGGGCCCGCTTTACGACGAGCTCCGCTCCAACCCGCCCGACTGGGCCACCTTCACCGGGTACTTGTCCGGCGCGGACCTGCATGCGGCCTACGCGTCGGGCGATGTGCTGTTGTTTCCCTCCACCACGGAGACTTTGGGCTTTGCCGCGCTGGAAGCATTTGCGTCCGGTGTGCCGGTGGTGGCGGCGAAGGCCGGCGGGTTGCCGTTTGTGGTGGCGGACGGAGAAACCGGCGTGCTGGTTGACCCGGGGGCGTCCGATACCGCGTGGGCCGACCCGATCGAGCGTATTTTGACGCAGCCGGAGCTGCGCGAGCGCATGGCCGCCGCCGGTCGCGCCGAGGCCGAGCGCTGGACGTGGCGCGCCTCCACGGAAACGGTGCTGGGCTACTACGACGAGGTCATTCGAAGCGCAGGACGGTGACCTCGGCGGTCTCGCCGTCCGCGAACTCGCGGGATTCCGTCGCCGTGTGCACCGTCGCCGCCGGACCGATCTCCTGGTACGGCTCCACCCCCGGCCCGCAGGCGTCCACCTCGCGTGGGTCGAACCACTCGATCTCCGCGCGGTCGCCGGCGATCACGCCGATGCCGGAGGCGGTCTCCCAGGCCTGGGAGTTGTCGTCGATGCCGGGCACGTCGTCCGGGTCGAAGCCGAGACGCTGCGCTTCGGCCTTGTCCGTGTACGGGCAGAACACGTAGGCGCGCTCCACGTCCGGTCCCGCCACGTCCGCCACGGTGAAATCCCCGGCGAGCGCGGCGTCCTCTAGCCCCATCTCGGTGCCGTGCTCGCCGCAGCCAGCCAGCACTAACACGCTGGCGGCGGCGAGGCTGAACTTACGCAACGCACCCATGGCTACTGGATCTCAGCCGGGTCCTTGCGCTCCGGGAACACGCGCGGGCGCACACCGGCGATGTCCTCGACCACGCGGACCACCTGGTGGGAGTAGCCGTACTCGTTGTCGTACCAGACGTAGAGCACGAGGTGGTTGCCGGACGCGATCGTGGCCAGGCCGTCCACCACAGACGCGTGGGTGGTGCCGAGCAGGTCGGTGGAGACGACCTCCGGGGAGTTGACGTAGTCGATCTGCTGCCGCAGGTTGGAGTGCGTGGACACGCGGCGCAGGAAGCTGTTCACCTCGTCCTTGTCCACTTCCTGCTCCAGCTCGAGGTTGAGCACCGCCATGGACACGTCCGGCGTGGGCACGCGGATAGCGTTGCCGGTGAGCTTGCCCTCGAACTCCGGAAGGGCCTTAGACACGGCCTTTGCGGCGCCGGTTTCGGTGAGCACCATGTTCAGGCCGGCGGCGCGGCCGCGGCGGTCGCCCTTGTGGAAGTTGTCGGCCAGGTTCTGGTCGTTGGTGTAGGAGTGGACGGTCTCCACGTGGCCGTGCGTGACGCCATAGCGGTCGTTGATCACCTTCAGCACCGGGGTGATGCCGTTGGTGGTGCAGGACGCGGCGGACAGGACGCGCTCCTCACCGATCATGTGCTCGTTGATGCCGTAGACGATGTTCGGGATGTCGCCCTTGCCCGGCGCGGTGAGCAGGACCCGGTCCACGCCCTTGGACTCGAGGTGCTTGGACAGGCCTTCGCGGTTGCGCCAGGCGCCGGTGTTGTCCACCACGATGGCGTTGTTGATGCCGTAAGCGGTGTAGTCGATCTCGGACGGGTCGTTGGCGTAGATCATCTGGATCGGGGTGCCGTTAGCCCAGATGATCTCGTTGTCCTCGTCGACGGTGATGGTGCCGTTGAACGGCCCGTGCACCGAGTCGCGGCGCAGCAGCGACGCGCGCTTGACGATGTCGATGTCGCCCTTCTTGCGCACCACCACCGCACGCAGGCGCACGCCCCCGTACATCGCTTCGCGCGCGATGAGGATCCGGGCCAGCAGGCGGCCGATGCGTCCGAAGCCGTAGAGCACGACGTCGCGGGCTTCGAGCTCCGAGGAGGTGCCGATGACGTCGGCAAGCTCGCGGTCCAAGAACGCGCGCAGATCCTGCTCCTCGGAGTGCTTGAACTCCTTGGCCAGGCGGCCGAGGTCGATGGACGCGGTGCCCAGATCCATCTCCACGAGCTCGCGCAGGATCGGCAACGTCTCGTCGAGCGCGAGCTCCTTTTCGTCGATGCGGCGGGCGTAGCGGTGCGCCTTGATGATGTCGATGTCGGTGACACCCACGAGCAGGCGGCCGTAGACCGACGTGACGGCGTTGTGCTCGCGGTGCAGACGGCTGATCAGCGGCAGCATCTCCTGGGCCAGGGTGAGCTTGTGGTTCCATTCGTCCCTGGGGTTCATCGTTTCGGTCAACGTCGCTCCTTCAGCATGTGGGAATCGGGGGCAATTTCTTCGCCCGGAATCGCCCCCTTACCTTAGCGGCTGGTTCCAGCGCGCGGGTAACGGTTCCCGCTGTGCATTTATTTGCCGTTCACCTTCCGCGATTAGCATGCGGTTTGCCCCTTCTCACCTGTGTTTTTAGGAGTCTTCCCGTGTCCACCAAATCCCGTCGCCGCATCGCTGCGGTAAGTGCCGCAGTGCTTGCTGTCGCAGCCGCGCCACTGACGGCCGCCGCAGATACCACCTACTACTCAACGAAGCAGCCGTACTCCCCCGCCGCCACGATCGACAGCTACAGCGCGGCACCCGCCGGCTTCCAGCAGATCTACACCGGTAGCGTCAACCGCCACGGTTCGCGCGGCCTGTCCAGCTTCAAGTACGACGACCTGGCGGCTCAAATGCTCGCCGAGGCGAAAAAGCGCGGTCAACTCACTGAGCTCGGCGAGCGCCTCATCCCCCAGGTCGAGGCGATGACCCAAGCGAACCGTGCCCTCACCGGTCCCGGCGAAGGCGGCTACGGCAACCTCACCGCGTTCGGACGCGAAGAGCTGCGTGGCATCGGGGTGCGGAACGCCGAGCGCAACGCGTCCCTGCTCGACACCATCGAACGCGACAACCTCTCAGTATCGTTCCTGACGTCCGGCGAGGACCGCGCAACCGAATCCGGGTGGTCCTTCGGTCACGGCCTGCTCGACGATCGCGACGAGCTCACAGACAACCTCGCGTACGGCACCACCGACGGCCACGTGGAGCTCGCGACCCGCCAGGACCTGCTGTACGCCCACAAGGACAAGAAGGCCGAAAGCTACAAGAGGTACAACGAGTGGAAAGACAGCGACGAGCTCAAGGAAAAGGTGCAGCAGGCGTACGACAAACCTGCGTCCCGCGAGGCCGCCGAAGGCCTGCTGCGCAAGATCTTCGCGCCGGAGTTCATCGAGGCGATCGATTCGGGCAACGTGCAGTTCACCGGCACCGAGAACCCGGACAAGACGGTCGAGGGCATCGTCGACGCGGCGCTGCAGTTCTACAACCTCTACATCATCTCCCCCGCCATGGAGCGGGAGGAAGCTAAGCCCGCGGAAGGTTGGTTTTTCGACGAGTACATGGACGACGCTTCCGGGCCCACCTTCGCGTACCTGCTCGACGTGGAGGACTTCTACGAGAAGGGCCCGGCCATTGCGGGGCAGACGGTCGCGTACGACAACTTTGAGCCGCTGCTCGACCACATGCTCGACGGCGTGCGCCAGCGGGCAGAGGGAGGGACCACGGCTGCGGAGTACCGGTTCGGGCACGCTGAAACCATCATCCCGTTGGCGGCGCTGTTGAAGCTGCCGGGCTCCGAGCAGGGTGTTCCCGCCGACGAGGTGATGGACTACTCCAACTCGCCGTGGCGCGGCGATGCGGTCTCGCCGATGGGGGCGAACATCCAGTGGGACGCGTTCCAAAACGACAAGGACGAGACGATCGTGCGGATGCTCTACAACGAGGCCGAGGTGCCGTTCCACGCCGGATGCGTGCCCATCGAGGACGGCTCGATGTTCTACACGCTCGACGAGCTGGAGGCCTGCCTGCCGCTCGGGTCGACGTCCGACCACGCACAGGCGCGCCTCGCCTCGTCCGGAATGTCGGCGCGGGAGGTCATCGCCGCTGCGATCGCGGCCGTCTTCGCCGTGTGGGAGTTGCTGGGCCTGGGCGCGAAGCTCGTCGCCCCGCTGCTGCCGCTAGCGTAGGACGCTGCGGTACTTCGCCGGGTCGGGCTGCGGCGCGAAGCGCGGCGCGTGGTCCTTGTCCACCAGCACCGCGCGCACCCCTTCGGCGAAGTCGGGCTCGCGCAGCATCACCGCGCCCAAGCGCCGCTCGTTGTCTAGCGCGCCCGCCAGGTCCTGCGCGACGTTGGCCGCAAACAGCTCGGCGGCCGCCACGAGCGACGAGGGCGAGGCCTGCGCCGTCAGCTGCTCGACGAGCTCCGCCAGCTCCCCGCTTAATCGCTCCTGGATCTCGGCCCAGGGTCCGTGGAAGGCGGAATCGATGTCGTCGGTAAGCGACAGAAGCTCCGACTCCCCCGCGCCCAGCGCGATGGTGTCCACGTAGCCCGGCCCCTGGGCGACGATGCCGTCGAGCACCCCGTCAAGCGTTGCAACCTTGTGCGTGGCCAGGCCGGTGGCCAGCATGTCGTCCGGCGACATGCGGTAGCCGGTCAGGCCCAGAAATGCGCCCAAGCTTTGCGACGGCGCCTTCGGCAAGTTCTGCAGCAGCCACGACATGCCCACGTCGGTGATGTAGCCGATGTTCATCTCCGGCATGGAGGCGAACGCGTCCTCGGTAACCACCATGTGCGAGCCGTGAGCGGAGACGCCCATCCCGCCGCCCATAATCACGCCGCTGCACAGGGCGATGTAGGGCTTGGGGTAGTTCGCGATCTTCAGGTTCATGGCGTACTCGTCGGCGAAAAACGCGTCCACCTCGGCCTCGCGGCCGTCGAGCATGCCCTCGCGGGCGGCGCGGACATCGCCGCCGGAGCAGAAGTGCTTGCCGGTGGAGTGGATGACCACCTGCTCGACGGCGTCGTCGTCGCGCCACGCGTCGAGTGCGGCGTCGATGACGCGGGCCATCCCGGGATTCAAGGAGTTCAACGCTTTGGGGCGGTCGAGCGCGATCACGCCGGTGGTGCCTCGCACCTCAGTTGTTACAAACTCGCTCATACCGCCATAGTGTTGCACATGCAGACGCCTCGGTTGATCGCATTGGACATGGACGGCACGCTGCTCGACCCATCGGGGCGGGTGCCGGACGAGTTTTGGGGGCTACTGGACAGCGCCCGCGCCCAGGGGGTGACCATCGCCCCAGCATCCGGGCGCCAGCTGGCCACGCTGCAGGCGATGTTCCCCGGCTGCGACACATGCATCGCCGAAAACGGTGCAGTGGTGTGGCACGGCGGGCGCGTGGTGTCCACGACAGCGCTCCCCGACGCCCCAGTGCAGCGCCTCCTCGCCGCACTGCCGGACGCCCCCTTTACCGCCCACCTCGTGGTGTGCGCACCCGAGGTCGCCGCCACCGCCGCGCTACCGCCGTTCGTGGACGCGGAGGTGGACAAGTACTACGCCTCGCGCACCGCGCTCGAAGGGGAGCGTCCAACCCCCACCGTCAAACTCGCGCTCTACGTCGAATCCGACGCCGAGCGGGACGCCTACCCGTGGGTGCAGGAACTCGTGCCCGAGCTGCGGGCGGTGGTGTCCGGCGCACACTGGCTGGACCTCATGCACCCCGAAGCGGACAAAGGCAAGGCGCTGGTGGAACTCGCCGGCGAGCTGGGCGTGCCGATGGCCGACACCGCAGCTTTTGGCGACTACCTCAACGACTACGGCATGCTGCAGGCTGCGGGGCACGCCGTGGCGATGGGTAACGCGCACGCCGACCTCAAGGCGGTGGCTGACGAGGTGGTGGGGACGAACGCGGAGCACGGGGTCGTCGTTAGGCTGGCACAGTGGCTTCAGTGATCGATTTCTCCCAGACCGCCGACGTCGTCGCGCCGCAGCTGCTCGGCTGCGTGATCACGCATAACGGGGTGAGCGTGCGCCTCACCGAGGTCGAGGCCTACCTCGGCTCCAACGACTCGGCGGCGCACACCTACCGGGGAAAAACGGAGCGCAACGCGGCAATGTTCGGCCCTCCCGGCAGGTTGTACGTGTACTTCTCCTACGGCATTCACCACAACGGCAACATCGTGTGCGCGCCGGAGGGCGAGGGCCAGGGTTGCCTCATGCGCGGCGGCGAGGTGGTCGCTGGCGAGGACCTCGCGTGCGAGCGCAGGCAGCGCCCGGAGCGGGCCCCGATCGCGTTTGAAAACTTGGCGCGCGGCCCCGGCAACCTCGGTCAGGCGCTCGGGCTGACACTTCCGGACAACGGCACCCCGGTGCAGCTCACCCAGCGCGACGAGGAGCCGGACTGGGTGGCCGGCCCGCGCATCGGCATCTCCAAAAACGCCGACGCCCCGCTGCGGTTTTGGATCCCGGGCGATAAGACTGTCTCCAGCCCGCGGGGGCGCCCGAAGCGTCGATAGGCTACTTCTTTTTCTTCTTCTTGTGGCCGCGCTCCAGCTTGGCGGCGACGTCGGGCACGTAGCGGAACTCGTCGCGAGGCGGACGCTCGTAGTCCGTGATCTCGGGGCGCTCCGGGATCTCCGGTAGCTCCGGAGTGATGTGCTCGTAGGGGACGGTGGACAAAAGGTGCGAGATGACGTTGATGCGCGAGCGCTTCTTGTCCTCGCTCTCCACCGTGTACCACGGCGCCGACGGGATGTCGGTGTGCACGAACATCTCGTCCTTCGCGCGAGAGTACTCCTCCCACTTGGTGATGGACTCGAGGTCCATCGGCGAGAGCTTCCACTGCCGCAGCGGGTCGTCGCGGCGTGACTTGAACCGCTTGTACTGCTCCTCGTCCGAGACGGAGAACCAGTACTTCCGCAGCATGATGCCGTCTTCGACCAGGAGGCGCTCGAAGATGGGCGCCTGGTGGAGGAAGCGCCGATACTCCTGCGAAGTGGCAAAGCCCATCACGCGCTCCACGCCGGCGCGGTTGTACCAGGACCGGTCGAAGATGACGATCTCGCCGGCGGAGGGCAACTTCTCCACGTAGCGCTGGAAGTACCACTGGCCCTGCTCGCGCTCGGTGGGAGCCGGCAACGCCTCAACTCGGCAAGTGCGCGGATTCAGGTACTGGGTGATGCGCTTGATGGCGGAGCCCTTGCCGGCGGCGTCTCGGCCCTCCATCACAATGACGAGGCGCTCCCCCCGCGCCACCACCCACTGCTGCATGGCCACCAGTTCGGCCTGGAGGCGCAAAAGCTCCTTCTCGTAGGCCTTCTTGGATAGTTTCGGCGGTTTCGTGTCGTGGCTCATGAGCGTAACCGTACCCGCGTGCACCCGCCGGGTCTGGCCGCGCCCGGCCGTCGGAGTAACAGGTCACATATAGCGGGCTGTATAACTAAGGCCATGCACATCGACCTCAATGCTGACCTCGGCGAGACCACCGCAGGCAACCCGGTGGCGGACGACGCAGCGATGCTGGAACTGGTCTCCAGCGCCAATGTCGCCACCGGCTTCCACGCGGGCGACCCCCATTCCATCGCCGCGACCCTGCGCGACGCCGCCGCCCACGGCGTGACCATCGGCGCGCACGTGGCCTACCGCGACCCGGTCGGCTTCGGCCGCCGCTTCATGGACTACACGCCCGCCGAGCTCGCGGACGAGACGCTCTACCAAATCGGCGCCCTCGACGCGCTGGCCCGCGTCCACGGCCTTGCCGTGCGCTACGTCAAGCCGCACGGCGCGCTGTACAACACGATCGTCCACCACGAGGCCCACGCCAAGGCCGTCATCGACGGCCTCACGGCATTCAGCCCCGAACTGGCCGTCATGCTCCTGCCCGGCGGCGTCGCCGTCGACATCGCCGAGCGGGCGGGCCTGCGCGTGATCCGCGAGGCGTTCGCGGACCGCGGTTACAACCCCGACGGCACGCTCGTGTCGCGGCGCGAGCCGGGGGCGGTATTGCGCGACCCGGAGGACGTGGCTAAGCGAGTGCTGCAGGTCGCCGCCACGGGCTCGGTGACCGCCATCGACGGCACCGAGGTGAAGGTCCGGGCCGAGTCGGTCTGCGTCCACGGCGACTCGCCGGGCTCCGTCGAGATGACCCGGCGCGTGGCGCGCACGCTTCACGACGAAGGCATCCGCATCGAGGCCGTCCTATGAGCGCTTCCATCAAACGGGTGGGCACCCGCGCGCTTATCGTCGACCTTCCCGACCTGCAGACGGTCATGGATTTCTACGCCGCGCTGTCTGCGACCCCGCTGCCGCGCCAAACCGACGTCGTCGCGG
This sequence comes from Corynebacterium ureicelerivorans, assembly GCF_000747315.1. Taxonomy (NCBI): domain Bacteria; kingdom Bacillati; phylum Actinomycetota; class Actinomycetes; order Mycobacteriales; family Corynebacteriaceae; genus Corynebacterium; species Corynebacterium ureicelerivorans. Next base: position 740,047 of record NZ_CP009215.1, on the reverse strand, counting down.
CTGCGCGCACGGTATTAGTCACCTTCGACTCGCCCACTGCCACCACCAACGCCATCGACGTTTTGGCCAACTACTCCCCCGACACCGCCGACTTGGGCTCACCGCGCGACATCGAAATCGACGTGCGCTACGACGGGGAGGACGTGGAGGCGCTGGCAGCATCGCTCGGCATGTCCCGCAACGAGCTGATCGACTGGCACACCTCCACCACCTGGGTCGCCGCCTTCGGCGGGTTCGCGCCCGGGTTCACCTACTGCGTGCCGGACGACGCGTCCCGAGCGCTTGTGATCCCCCGCCGCGACTCGCCGCGCACCGCCGTGCCCGCTGGCGCCGTCGCGCTCGCCGGCGAGTTCTCCGCCGTCTACCCGCGCACCTCACCCGGCGGCTGGCAGCTCATCGGCACCACGAACACGCCGATGTGGGACTCCACCGCTACCCCACCCGCGCTGGTCGCGCCGGGTGACCGCGTGCGCTACCGGGCGGTCGAGGCACTGCCGGAGGATTCCCAGCCCGCGCGCAAGCACCTGTCCACCCCGCCCCGGCGCCCAGTGTTCGCGCTGGATGATGCTGGCCTGCAAACGCTGTACCAGGATCTCGGCCGCCAGGGCAACGGAAACTTGGGCGTGACCACGTCCGGGTCCGCCGACCGCGCGTCCGCCCGCACCGCCAACGCGGCCGTGGGCAACAAGCGCAACGCGACGCTGCTGGAAAACGTCGGCGGGTTGGCCATGACCGCGCTGGTGGAGTCCGTCATCTGCGTCACCGGCGCGGACGCGGAGGTCACTGTCGGCGGCCGACCCGCGCCGCTGGCCACCCCGACCATCGTGCCCGCCGGCGCGGAGGTTGTGGTGGGGCCCGCACGCCTCGGATTCCGCACCTACGTCGCCGTGCGCGGCGGGTTGATTGCGGACACCGAGCTCGGCTCTGCCGCAACCGACATGCTCTCCGGGCTCGGTCCGAAGCCGCTTGCCGCGGGCGACACGATCGCCATGTCGCTCACGCCGCCGCAGTCCGCGAACTCGCTGCTGTCCAACCCGCTGCGCGTGGAGCGCGACGGCGCGGGTGTCACGGGCGTGGTGCGCTGCGTCCTCGGGCCGCGCGACGACTGGTTCGACGCTGCGGCCGTGGAGCAGTTCTTCTCCACCACATTCACTGTCACGGGCGACTCCAACCGCGTGGGCCTGCGCCTCGAGTCGAACGTTCCGCTGGCCCGCGCGCGCGACGGCGAGCTGCCCAGCGAGGGCATGGTGGCAGGCTCCGTGCAGATCCCGCCGAACGGCCAACCCGTGCTCTTCCTCCGCGACCACGCCGTCACCGGCGGGTACCCGGTGATCGCCACCGTGATCAACGAAGACGTCGACATCGCCGCACAACTCCCGCCCGGCGGAACACTCCGCTTCGAGCGCTACACACCGGAAGGTTAACGATGACTCTTTCTGCTGTCCTGATTGCCAACCGCGGCGAGATCGCCGTGCGCATCGCGCGCACCGCCCGCGACCTTGGCATCCGCTCCATCGCTGTCTACTCCGAGCCCGACACCGGCGCGCTGCACACGCAGGTCGCTGACGAGGCGTACCTCCTGCCAGGCAAAACGTCGGCCGAGACGTACATGAACATCCCGGGGCTCATCGAAATTGCCCACCGCGCCGGCGCCGACTGCCTGCACCCCGGCTACGGCTTCTTGTCCGAAAACGCCGAATTCGCCCGCACCGTCGAGCAGGCCGGCCTGACCTGGATCGGGCCCTCGCCGGACGCCATCGAGCTGCTCGGCGACAAGCTTTCCGCTCGTGCCCTGGCCGTCGAGGCCGACGCCCCGCTCGCACCGGGCACCGGCGAGCCCCTGTCCACCTGGGAGGAGGCGCGCGACTTCGCCGAAGAACACGGCATGCCGATCGCCATCAAGGCCGCGTTTGGCGGCGGCGGGCGCGGCCTGAAGGTCGTCTTCGACGAAGCGGACATCGAAGAAGGTTTCGCCTCCGCCGGCCGCGAGGCGCGCGAGGCGTTCGGTCGCGGCGAGTGCTACGTAGAGAAGTTCCTCACCCACCCCCGCCACGTCGAGGCGCAGGTGCTTGCCGACGCCCACGGCAACGTCGCCGTCCTCGGCACCCGCGACTGCTCCACCCAGCGCCGGTTCCAAAAACTCATCGAGGAAGCCCCCGCCCCGTTCCTCACCGACCAGCAGCGCACCGCCATTGAGGAGGGCGCCCGCGAGATCATCCGCAGGGCGAACTACCAGTCCGCCGGCACTGTGGAGTACATCGTCTCCGAAGACGGCACCGTGTCGTTTTTGGAGGTCAACACCCGCGTCCAGGTCGAGCACCCCATCACCGAGGCGATCACCGGCGTGGACATCATCGCCGAGCAGTTCCGCATCGCAGACGGGCTCCCCCTCTCCTTCGTCGAGGAGAAGGGCACGCACGGCGGCGACGGAATCGACCCGTCGGTAAGCGGGCACGCGTTCGAGTTCCGCATCAACGCCGAGGACGTCACCAACGGCTTCGCGCCGTCCCCGGGTACCGTCACCCGCTTCGACGTGCCGACCGGCCCGGGCGTGCGCATCGACACCGGCGTTCGCACCGGCGGCCAGATCCCGCCGTACTACGACTCGCTGATGGGCAAACTCGTCGTGTGGGGCCCCGACCGCGAGACCGCACTGCGCCGCGCGAAACAGGCGCTTTCCGAGTTCCACATCGAGGGCGTGCGCACCGTGCTGCCGTTCCACCGCGACATGGTGGAATCCCAGGAGCTCACCGGCGACAGCCTCGACGTCTACACCGATTGGGTCGACCACAACTACTCCCCGTCGCAGAAGCACAACGACGTGGACATCGAGCACATTTACGACGAGCGCCGCGACGTCGTCATCGAAATCGACGGCAAGCTGCACACCATCGGCTTCCCCGTCGCGCTCCTTGGCGGCGGCGCCGGCGCGTCCAACGACTCGGCGGCGGCAGCCCCGTCCGGCGAGGCGGCGGGCGCGGTGACCACGAACTACGAAGCGACCATCGTAGAGTGGCTCGTCGAGGACGGCGACATCGTGTCCAAGGGGGACGCCATTGCCACCATTGAGGCGATGAAGATGGAGTCCTCGGTCAAGGCCCCCCGCGACGGCCAGATTTCGCTGGCCGCGCAGCAGGGCGAGCGCGTCAAAGCCAACGCCGCCATCGCGACAATCTCTTAGGGGCGCGTCCCGAAGAGCTGGTCGAGGGCGCCGCGGTGAGTGTTCTTCATGCGGTGCCCGTGTGGGGATACCCACCAGGGTGCGCCCCTGATCATTTCGATGCGGCCGCGTGTGGTTGTGCACGGGTCGTCGTCGTTGACGCGGTTGTGGTAGCGGCATAGCGGTGCGAGGTTGTCCAGGTTGGTCGCCCCGCCGTGTTTCCAGGGGTGTACGTGGTGCATCTCGCAGCTGTAGGCGCCATGGCGGCAGCCGGGGAACGCGCACACCGGGGACACCATGGAGGCGAGGTCGCGTTGTTTCTGGTTGGCGAAGCGGTTTGCCCGGTACAGGTTGACCGCCCCGGTTTCTGGGTGGAAGGCGGCGACCCCTAACGCCTCACCGAATTCGGCGGCGAGGTATTCGGCACCGGTCATGGTGGTGCCGTCGGTGAGGGTGAGTATCACGTCGTCGCCGTTACCGGCCAAGATGCGCGCGTGTGTGTCGATGGGCACGATCACGATTGGCCGGGGTGCGGCAGCGGCGACGCCGCCGGTGTCACCGCGCACGATGTTCCAGAAGGCTGCCTCCATCTGCTCGGCTGCGGGTTTGGTGGGGTCTACCTCTTGTGTGAGGCGGTGTTCTAGGTCGGCGGCGTTGCGGTCAGTGGTGTCAATGGTGATGCGCGCTCGCCCGTTTTTCGGGGCGGAGAAGGCAACCTGTTTCTTTGTTGGTGTCGTGTCTGCTGGCACTAGCTCCCGGGCGGCGTGTTCGATCGCGCGGTAGCCGCCGGTGACGCCCAGCAGTGCCAGGCGCAGCCGCCACCGCTCGCCGGCGTCGTTGATGCCGTTGATGCGTCGTTCGATCAGGGCGAGTTCGTCCAACGAGAACCCGCGGGCTTTGTGTGCCGCGAGGGCTTGTTTGCGGGTGAATTTTGTCGCCCCGAAGTAGACGCCCTGCATGCCCGCCCATGCCCGTGCCCGGTGTGGCGCCATGCCGGCGGTAAGGGCGGTATCGAGGTTGAAGTGCCGCAGCGTCTCTATGGACGTGGTGGTCAGCGCCTCGATGTACGCCTCGAACGGGTTCATGCCCCGCACACTATCCAGCAAACGCCGCGGCACAACCCCCTCAACCCAAACCTGTGGACAACCCCGGCTGCAAGCGTCGGAAGCTATCCACACCGGCACCCGTTAGGGAACCTGGTAAGCCACATCCCGCGCGTCGGTGATGAGCATCTCGCCCGGTGCATCACGATCGACTGCGGGGTGACCCCGCAGGCCCAGAACACTGGGACGGTACCGTCCGGGATGTCCACGGCGTCGCCGAAGTCTGGCGCGCCCAGATCGTCGATGCCGATCAGACCCGGCTCGCCGACATGCACCGGCGCGCCGTGCACCGCCGGGTAGCGGGAGGTGATGCGCACCGCGTCCGCCACCAACCCGGCGGGGATGGGGCGCATGGACACCACCATCTTCCCGGAGAAGGCGCCAGCGGGCTCGCAGTCGATGTTGGTGAGGTACATCGGCACGTTCACGCCTTGGTCGATGTGGGCGACAGGCACGCCGTTGTCCAGAGGCGCCTGCTCGAAGGTGAAGGAACAGCCGATCAGGAACGCGACGGTGTTGTCGGTCCGGTAGGTGGTGGCGTCCGAAGGTTCGTCGATAAGCGAGCCCTGCGTATAAACGCGGTAGGACGGGATGTCGGTGCGGATGTCGCGCCGGCGAGCAGCGGCGAGGACACCTGGCCCGGCTCCAGCACCCCCAGGAGCGGGCACGCCTTGGGTTGCGCAGCGCGATGAGGTTTGCTTGGGCGTAGCCAGCGGAAAAGCCCGCCGTCGTCGCCGCGCCGGTGGTGCGGAACAACGCGCGGGCGTCATTGCTGCGTGCTGCGCTACCGAACCTATACCCACAGCTTCGGTAGCGTTGCGATAGAGCTCCAGCCCATCCACGCGCACCCAACGAGCGTGATGGCACCGAGCACGAGCATCCACATCGGCGGCTTGTAGCCGAGCAACAGGTCGCGGCGGAAGAAGCCCACGAACAAGACGACGGCGAACCCGATCGGCAGGATCAGGCCGTTGAACGCGCCGGCGAAGATCAGCAGCTTTTGCGGAGCAGAACCCACGAACAGGTAAATCACCGTGGAGATCACGATAAAGCCGACGGTGAGCCAGCCGCGCTTCTTCGGGTCGAAGCCCTGCTTGGTCAGAAACGAGATCGAGGTGAACGACGCGCCGATCACCGAGGACAAGCCCGCCGCCCACAGCACGAGACCGAACGCGCGGCGGCCGAAGTCGCCGGCAGCCTGGTAGAAAACGTCGGCCGCAGTGTTGTCCTTAGACAGCGCGACACCGGTCGTGACCACGCCGAGCACCGCGAGGAACAGCAGCACGCGCATGATCCCGGTGACGATGATGCCGGTGATCGCGGAGCGGGAGACGTAGTCCATGTTCTCCGGCCCGGTGTGGCCGGCGTCGATGAGGCGGTGCACGCCGGCGAAGACGATGTAGCCGCCGATGGAGCCGCCGATGAGCGTGGTGATGACCTTGAAATCCACCGCTTCCGGCGCGACGGATTGGCGCAAGGCATCGGCCACCGGCGGGTTCGACGAGATAGCCACGTACAGCATGAGCAGAATCATCAACGCACCGAGGATGCCGACGATAACGTCGAGGGCCGCGCCCGCGCGCTTCCACAGGAACACCACGATCGCGATGAGCGCGGAGATTGCGCCGCCGACTTTCGGGTCGACTGCGCCGTCCGTCAACGCTTGCACACCGAGACCGGTGCCGGCGATGTTGCCGATGTTAAACACCATTCCGCCGATACCCACGAGAACGGCCAGCACCCAGCCGAGGCCGGGTAGCACGGCGTTGGCCATCTCGCTCGCGCGCAGACCGGACACGCCGAGGATGCGCCACACGTTGAGCTGGATGACGATGTCCACCAGGATCGACAGCAAAATCGCGAACGCGAACGCCGCCCCCATCTGGGCCGTGAACACGGACGTCTGGGTGAGGAAGCCGGGGCCGATGGCGGATGTTGCCATGAGGAAGATGGCGCCGACCATGGGGCCGATGCCCCGGGCCACAGCCGGCGGTTTCGCGGTCGCGTCGGCTGCGGTTGCACCGCCGAGGGTGGGATCTGGAGCGGTCACTGGGACACCCCTTTCAAAGACGGGAAATGTGATGTGGGAGATACTAAGGCATCACTGCGTCCCAGCAGACAATTCGCCCCACCCGGGTTACCCCTAGGAGACCTTGAACTCCGCCATCTCGTCCCACTCCGTCTTGCCCTCGATGAGGGTGTTGATGATGGTGGGGGTCTCTTTGAGAATCGTGGGGAAGAACTCCTGCGCCGCCTTGAAGTGGTCGGAGTTGACGTGGGCCTCTGCGGCGTCGTCCTGGAAGGCCTCGATGAGCAGGTACTCGTCGGGGTTGTCCTCGTTGCGGTACCAGTCGAAGAAGATGTTGCCCTCCTCGGCGCGGGAGGCGTCGGTGAAGTCCTTCACCAGCTCGCGGAAGTTCTCCACGTTCTCGGGCAGGGGCTTGAATCGCACGTTGATCAAAATCATGTGCCTACCCTACGCCGGGTCAGCCTTCCAGCGTCTCCCCCAGCTCAAGCCACTCCAGCTCAAGCGCTTCGCGGGCGTCTTTCACAGCGGTGAGTTCCTTGGTCTTGGTGCCGATGGCGTCGAAGTCGCCGGTCTCGCTCAGCTCGGCAATGTCGGCTTCCAGCGCCGCGGCCCGCTCGTCCTCCTTGGCAATCTTTCGCTCCAGCGCGTTCATCTTCTTGCGCAGTTCGCGCTCCTCCTGGGAGCTCAACTGCTTCTCGACGACCTCCGGTTTATCCTCGCCCAGATCCAGCGTCCCGGCGGTACGGGCCTGCGCGGCGCGGGTATCCAGGTACTGCTGGATGCCGCCGGGGAGGTTGGTCAGTTCGCCGTCGCCGAACAGGGCGTAGGTGGAATCGGCGATACGCTCGATGAGGTAGCGGTCGTGCGAGATCACCACGAGGGTGCCCGGCCAGGAGTCCAGGAGGTTCTCCAGCTCCTGGAGGGTGTCGATGTCCAAGTCGTTGGTTGGCTCGTCGAGAAGCAGCACGTTCGGCTCGGCCATGAGCACGCGTGTGAGCTGCAGGCGCCGCCGCTCGCCGCCGGAGAGGTCCCGCACCGGGGTGCGCTGCCGCTTGCGGGAAAATCCGAGCCGCTCCGCCAGTTGCGAGGCGGACAGTTCGCCTTTGCCGAACGAGATGTAGGTGGCCACGTCCTCGATGGCGTCGATGACGCGGCGCTCCGGATCGAGATCGTCGAGCTCTTGGCGCAGCCAGCCGATGCGGGTGGTCTGCCCCTCGATCCGTTTGCCGGCTGCGAGCGGGTACTCCCCTGCCAGGGTGCGCAGCAGCGTGGTTTTGCCGGAGCCGTTCACGCCAACCAGGCCGATGCGCTCGCCCGGGGCGAGCCGCCAGGTGAGGCGGTCGACGAGCGTGCGCCCGTCGGGGGCATCGATGCGCGCGTCCTCGAGCTCGATGACTACGCGTCCCTGCCGCTGCTTGGAAAACGCCATGAGTTCCACGGTGTCGCGCGGCGGCGGCACGTCTTTGATCAGCGCTTCCGCGGCCTCGATGCGGTAGCGCGGCTTGGAGGTGCGGGCGGGCGCGCCGCGGCGCAGCCAAGCCAGCTCCTTGCGGGCCAGGTTTTGCCGGCGTTGCTCGATCGCGTCGGCCTGGCGAGCCCGCTCCGCGCGCGCGAACGTCCAGTCGTTGTAGCCGCCCTCGTAGACGTCCACCGTCCCGTCGTGGACCTCCCAGGTCAGCGTGGCCACGGTGTCTAAGAACCAGCGGTCGTGCGTGACCACCACGACGGCGACCTTGCGCGACAGCAGGTGGTCGGCGAGCCATTGCACGCCCTCGACGTCCAAGTGGTTCGTCGGCTCGTCCAGCACCACGAGGTCGAGGTCCTGAACAAGCGCCGCGGCGAGGTTGACGCGGCGGCGCTCACCGCCGGACAGCTGCCCGACCGGGGTGTCGAGGCCCAGCTCAGCCACGCCAGTGCCCTGCAGCACCTCGCGCACCTTGGCGTTGGATGCCCATTCGAAGGTCTGCAGGCCGAGCGGCTCGACGACGGCTTGGCCCACCGTCAGGGCGTCGTCAAGCGAAAAGCGCTGCGTGACCACCGCCATGCGCAGGTCAGAGGTGTGCGAGACGCGGCCGCTGTCCGGCGGCTCGATGCCAGTGAGCACCTCGAGCAGCGTGGTCTTGCCGCCGCCGTTGACGCCGACGATGCCGATGCGCTCGCCTGTCTGCACACCGAGCGAGACGCCGTCTAGCAGCGTTTTCAGCCCCCAAGTCTTCGAGACATTTTCCAGGTTGATCAGGTTAGCCATATCGGGTGTGTAGTTTACGCGGGGAGCAACGCGTGCAGTCCTCGGCTGCGCTGCAGCTGTGCGACGATGTGCGCGCACGCCAACGCGTCCGAATCCGCCCGGTGGTGCTCCAGCGCAAACCCTGGCGCGCAATACTCCGCGACGGTGGGCAGGCGGTGGTCTGCCAGGTGCGGAAGCAGGCGCCTCGCCATGCGGCAGGTGCAGTAGAACTGCTCCGGGTACGTGCCGGTGAAGTAGTAACGGTCCAGCCCACGCCACACCGACGCGTCGAAGGTGGCGTTGTGCGCGTAGACAGGTGCGCCGCCGACGAAGCGCACGATCTCGTCGGCGATGTCGAACCAGGAGGGTGCGTCCTCGATATCGCCGCGATAAATGCCGTGGATGTGGCTGAACTCGAACCGGATGTACTCCTCGGGCGGACGCAGGTACGTGCACATCTGGTCCACCACTTCCCCACTGGCGACCTTCACCAGCGCCACCTGGCACGCCGAGGCGCCGGAGAGGCGGTTGGCGGTTTCAAAGTCGACGGTCACGAACTCGTCTTTAAGCAGCTCGCTTCTCGACGGTATCCACTTCGCCGTCGCCACCTTCTTCGGTGCCCGTGCCTTTCCGGTCAGCTCCGCGCGCGGTGTTGTGGGAAGCACCTTTTCCTCGGCCACCTTGGCCTGCCACGCGGCCTTGTGGGGTGCAGGGTCGCGCCCCTCGCGACGGGCGTTGCGCTCTTGCGCCTTGGCCAGCCGCTTTTCCAGGTTCACCCGGGCGTCCGCGTGGCGGGCTCGCGGCGCGGACGCGATCCAGCCGCGGATGACGTCGGCACACGCGGCGTACTGGCCCAGCGCGCTGTGGAGCGCCGCCGCCTCGGCGACGTAGAGATCCAACGCCCACGCCGGGTCCTGGCGCGAGGCATCCTGCATGGCCACCATGAGGGTTTCCGCCAGCACGAGCGCGGCCCTCGGCTGGCCGTCGCGCTTGAGCTGGCTCACCCGGGGTAGGTGCTCCCAGATCGGCCGCCCTTTCACGGTGGGCGGGCCGGCGGCGGCGACATCTCCCAGGCGAGTCTCCACGCTGGAGGTGTTGCCGTCGAGGTAGTTGCGTGTGGCGTCGATAAGCGGCATGCCCGGCACGCTACAGCGCGCGTCGACGCATGGGCCGCGGCATTAGCTCACGCGTTCGACGACGGCCCCGCGATCCGGCCCTTCAGCGACGAACACCTCGTAGCCGTCGAACTGCTCCGCCAACTGGCCGGCGGCGGCGTGGGCGGCGTCGGCGTTGTCGCACAGCACGGCCACGGTGGGACCGGAGCCGGAGACCAGCGCGCGGCGGCACGTCCGACCTGCTGCTTCCAAAACGCGCTTGAGCACCGGGCGCATGGTCATGGCGGCTGGCTCGAGGTCGTTGTGCAGCGCAGCGGCCACGCGTGCGACGTCGTCGGACGTGATTGCCTGGGACAGCGCCGTCGGGTTGAGGTGCGGGACAAGGGCGGGGTTGCCGTGCCGGAGGTCGTCGAGAAGCGAGAACGCCCTGCCAGTGGGGATGCCAATCTTGGGGTTCACAAACACCCAGTGCAGGCGGCCGCGGGACAGCATCTCCACCAGCTCATCGCCGCGGCCGGTGCCGAGCGCGGTGCCGCCCATGAGCGAAAACGGCACGTCGGCGCCGAGCTGCACGGCGAGGTTGTGCAGCGCCTCGGTGGTCAGCGGGTCGCCGTACTCTGCCACCAGCGCGTTCGCGGCGACGAGCGCGGCTGCCGCATCCGCGGAACCGCCAGCCATCCCTCCGGCGACGAAGACGTGCTTGTCCACCTCGATGTGCACGCGGGGCACGGCGACGCCGGCGCGCGCGACCACCGCCTCAACAGCCCGCCACGCGAGGTTGCCCGGGCCGTCGATGTCCTCGCCCGGCTGGTCCACGAAAAACGTGGTGCGCATGGAAGCCACTACCGGCCCGTCTACGGGTTCGCCGTCGATAAGGAGCCGCACCACCTCTCGCCGGTCCACGGCGTGGAAGACGCTGACCAAGTCGTGGTAGCCGTCAGCGCGGGCCTCCCCCACGCCGAGGTGCAGGTTCACCTTGCCCGGGGCGGACGCGACAATCTCACGCGGCATGGCGCGCCTTACCCAAGCGGATGAAGTCGTCCACGGTGAGCTTCTCGCCGCGCAGCCCCGGGTCGATGCCGGCCTCGCGCAGGGCCGCCTCGGCGGTCGCAGCGGAGCCGTACACACCCGACAACGTCGAGCGCAGCGTCTTGCGGCGCTGCGCGAAGGCGGCGTCGACCAACGGAAAGACGGTCTCGCGCAGGTCGCGGGGTGCATCGGGTGCGACGTCGATGCGCACGAGCCCCGACTCGATGTTCGGCGCCGGCCAAAACACGTGTTTGCCAATCGTGCCCGCACGCGAGACGTCGCCATAGAACGCGGCCTTGACGCTGGGCACCCCGTAGATCTTCGACCCGGGCTGCGCGGCGAGGCGGTCCGCAACTTCCTTCTGCACCATCACCAGCACCCTGCGTATCGACGGCAGCTCCGCCAACAAATGCAGCAGCACCGGCACCGAGACGTTGTAGGGCAGGTTGGCCACCAGCGCGGTAGGCGCTTCCACAAAGTCGTCGCGCGTGACCTGCAACGCGTCGGTGTTGATGACGGTGAGGCGCCCAGCGAACTCCGGCGCGAACTCGCTGACAGTGGCGGGTAGACGTCCGGCCAAACGTGGGTCGATCTCCAGCGCGGTCACGCTCGCTACGGTGTCCACCAGCCCCAGGGTGAGGGAACCCAGCCCGGGGCCCACCTCAACGACGTGGTCGTCCGGAGAGACGCCCGCAGCGGCGACGATGCGACGCACGGTGTTGGGGTCGTGCAGAAAGTTCTGCCCCAGCTTCTTCGTCGGCGTGACGTCCAGCTCTGCCGCAAGCTCGCGGATTTCCGCGGGACCGAGGAGCCTTGCTTGACCCATCTAGCGGATACCCAGGCGGGCGGTGCAGGCCGGCCACGCGCCCCAGCCCTGTGCGGCCTGGACACGCTCGGCGACGGCGATCTGCTGCTCGCGGGTGGCCTGGTCCGCGGTGGCGGCGTACTCGGTGCCGCCGTAACCCGCCCAGGTGGACGGCGAGAACTGCAGGCCGCCCTGGTAGCCGTTGCCGGTGTTGATGGCCCAGTTGCCGCCGGACTCGCACTGCGCGATGGAGTCCCACACGCTACCGCCGGCAACCGCCGGCGCGGCCGTGGTTGAGGTTGCAGCGCGGGCAGTCGTCGTCGCAGGAGCGCTCGCTGCGGGTGCGGGCTTCTTGGTGCCGCGCGCGATGACGGCCGGCTTCGCCTTCTTCACCACCTTTTCCTCGGCGATGTTTGCCGACTCCACCACGCCGTTGACGGTGACCGTGCGGTGGATGATCTTGGATTCGCCCTGCTCGCCCTTTTCCCGGACCTTCTCGGTGCCCTCCTCGAGGGTCGCGTCCTCGACGTACTCGGCGGGAGCCTCCACCGTGACGGTCTCCGGGCGGTCAACGGTGCTCACCCGGTCCAGCACGATCTCCATGCCGGCCACGACGGGCTCAGACAGCGCAACGTTGAGGCGGTCGTCCGAGTCGAACGCCGTTCCGCGGGCCGACAGCAGCTCGCCCACCGTCTTCGCGGCGGCGGAGATGTAGGTCAGCTCACCGCCGTCACGCAGCGCGACGATTTTCGGGGTGGTCACGTCGAGGTTCATGCCCTCGGTGACCGGCTGGTCGCGGTCGGCGTCCACAGCGGCCGCACCCGCCACGCCCGCCTGGTCGATCAGCTCGCCGACCGTGCTGGCGGTGGAGGTGATCTGCTGCGCCACGCCGTCGATGACCACGGCGACCGGCTTCGCGGTGCGCACGGTGACCGTGTCGCCACTGTCGATCTTCTCGCCCGGCGCCGGATACACCAAGTCCGCCGGCGCGACCTCTACGTCCGCGGCCTGCAAGGCGCCGGCGACGTCCGAGGCGTAGGTGCGCACATTGGTCTGCTCACCGTTGACATCGACAGTGATCTGCTTCTGGGTCGCGAGCGCGGTGCCCGCGCCGCCCACAAGTACGGCGCCGGCGATACTGCCGGCGACTGCGCGTTTGGTGGCGGTCTTTTTCGGGGTGATCCGTTTCGTCTGACGGGACATGTGCTTCCTCACAGGTGGGCTCGACTGCAACTCCTCAGCAGATAACCCGGGTAACAATACGGTAACGCCCGCTGCGTTTCAAGCGTTTTCCGCCCAGCTCACACCCCGTAGACGCGGGAGAACGTCTCGGCCACCTCACGCGCCACATCTGCCACGTCCATTCCGCGAGCTTCGGCGACCACCTTGGCGGTGTGCCCGATCAAGGCCGGCTCGTTCTTCGCCCCGCGGAACGGCTCCGGCGTCATGAACGGCGCATCGGTTTCTACCAGCAGCTGCCCCACCGGCGCGAGCGCCGCTGCAGCGCGCAGTTCCTCATTACGCTTGAACGTGACATTGCCGGCGAAGCTGAGCACATAGCCGCGCTCGATCGCCTCCCGCGCCACGTCCAGGTGCGAAGAAAAGCAGTGCAGGATCACGTGCTTCGGGCGCGGAGCGTCGTCGAGAATGCGCATGACCTCGGCGTCGCCCTCGCGGTTGTGGATCATCAGCGCCTTGCCCGATTCCACCGCCAGGTCGATGTGCCAGCGAAACGCTTCCTCCTGCACCTCAAGTGGCGCGGTGGCGTCCACGTCGTGCGTGAGCCAGTACGTGTCGATGCCGGTCTCCCCCACCGCCACGCAGCGCGTATCCGCTGCCATGCGCGTCAGTTCCGCGCGAGCGTCGCTGTCGAGCTCATGGGCCCGCGTCGGATGGATCGCGCACGCGGCAAAGACACGGTCATTCAGGTGCGCGGCCTCAAGCGCACGCTTGGCTTCCTCCAACCCGTCACCGACGGTGCAAATGCGCTCCACGCCGGCGGCCACAGCTCTGCCCACAACGGCATCGATCTCTTCCTGCGTGCGCGCACCGCAGGAGGCGAGGTGCGTATGCGCATCGACGAGGCCCGGGATCGGCTCGGCGGGCACTGGCGTGGGACGCGGTTTCTTTTTGCTCATACGATGCACCCTATGGCATTTGCAGACATAGACTCAGCGACCCAAAGCCAGATCGACGCGGACCTTGCGGAAGCAGCGGGCCGCGGCATCAACGGCTCCCCGGCCGATATCGTCGGCTCGTTCGAGGCCGATCTCACCGATTACCTCGCACTTCCCCCAGACGTGCGGCGCTCGTACCCGCGCGGGGAAACAGCCCGCATCTACGGCACCGCACTGGGCCAGGCGCTCGTGCGCGAGGGCTTTTCCTGGAAGCTGCTGAGCGACGCCTACGGCACCGACCTCGTAGTGGTGAAGAACCCCGGCGAAGCGGACGAGAAGTACACCGCGCCGCTAGTGGTGGTGGACCAACGCTTCGAGGACGAGGAACCCGGCAAGCTCACCGAGTTTTTGGGACAATTCCTGTGACCGAGTCGATCATGCCGCTCGTCCGGCCAGAATTTCGCAGGCGCGCGCGGCTCATCCCCCACCCGCATGTGGAATACGGCGCGACCCGCTGGCTCGCCTCCCACGGGCAGGCGCTGTTTCCCCACCCCCATCGCGAAGGCGTAGAGCTGCTCCGGTCGGGCCGCACCCTCATTTACAAACCTCGCAACCCCAAGGGCGCGCTGCTGTGGCTCCACGGCGGCGGCCACATCATCGGGCACCCGAGCCAAGACGGCCCGTTGTGCGCGAACACCGCCGCGGAGGTTGGCGTCACCGTGATTGCCCCGCGCTATCCGCTTTCCCCTGCCCACCCGTTCCCCGCCGGCCTCAACGCGGCGCTTGACACGTGGGCGTGGATGCACGAGCACGCCGACGAATTCGGCGAGCCGTTCGCCATCGGCGGCGAAAGCGCGGGCGGCGGACTGGCCGCCGCGGCGTGCCAACGGTTGTACGACGAGCACGGCCCCCAACCCCGGGCCCAGTGGCTGTTTTGCCCGATGCTTGACGACCGCCCCACCGCTGACCGCCGACGAGACATCCCGCGCGACAGGCCGGTGGCCAACAACGAGCAAACCCGCTTCGCGTGGACCTCCTACCTGGGCCAAGCGCCAGGAAAGGAACACGTGCCTGAGTACGCGGTGCCCGCCCGCCGGGTCGATCTGTCAGGGCTGCCGCCCGCCTGGCTGTCAACCGGCGACATCGAGCTGTTCTACGAGGAGATCTGCAGCTACGCCCGCCGCTTGCGCGAGGCCGGGGTGCCCGCGCAGCTGGAAATCGTCGAAGGCGCCCCGCACGCGATTGAGCTGTGGGCGTTCGACATCGACGTGGTCAAGCAGATGCTCGCCTCGGCGCGCGCGTGGCTGGGCGACCAGCTCTAGCTACTGCACCGGGCTACTGCACCGGGGCCCATTCCGGGCCGGTCTCGCCCAGCTCGGGGTCCAGCTTGGCAATCAGGGGCTGCGGCTTGGACAGCTCGGTGCCCGGCGTGACCTCGACGCGCTTCCACACCGCCTGCTGCTGGGTGTAGTCCCCAGTGATGGTCAGGTAGGTCTGGCCCTTCTCCGGCAGGCCGACGCCGACAAGGTTGTAGTCGGCATCGTCCACGACCTCTTCCACCCGCGGCTCCGCCGCCCACACGCCGGTGCGGCCGAGGGTCTCGTGGACCTTCTGCGCGGTGTGCGGCAAAAACGGCGTAAGCATCGCGTTGCAATCCGAGACCACCTGTAGCGCGATCCACAACACGGTGGCCAAGCGCTCGCGCTGGGTGTCGTCCTTGGCTAGCTTCCACGGCTCCTGCTCGGCGATGTAGGCGTTCGCCTCGCCCACGACGTGCATGATCTTGGTGATCGCCGACTTGAAGTGAGCCTTGCCCAGCGCTTCGCCGGCGGTCGTGAACGTCTCGGCCGCGAGCTCCAGGATGCGCTCGTCGGACTCCTCGAGCGTGCCCGGCGCCGGCACCTGTCCAAAGTTCTTGTGGGCCATGGACACAGTGCGGTTGACCAGGTTGCCCCAGCCGTTCGCCAGCTCGTTGTTCACGCGGCGGACAAATTCGTCCCAGGTGAAGTCCGTGTCGTTGTTCTCCGGGCCGGCCACGGCGATGAAGTAGCGCAGCGGGTCGGGGCCGAATTCTTCGAGGAAGTCCTTGACGTAGATCACCACGCCCTTGGAGGAGGAGAATTTGGAGCCGGACATGGTGAGGAACTCGGAGGAGACGACCTCCGTAGGCAGGTTCAGCTCGCCGAGCTCGTGCACCTCGCCGCCCTTGGACCCCTTGCCTGCGTACCCCAGCAGCTCCGCGGGCCAGATCTGGGAGTGGAAGGTGATGTTGTCCTTGCCCATGAAGTAGTAACCCTCGGTGGCAGGGTCCTGCCAGAACTCCTTCCACGCCTCCGGGTCGCCGGTGCGGTGCGCCCATTCGATGGAGGCGGACAGGTAGCCGATCACGGCGTCGAACCAGACGTAGAGCTTCTTCGACGGGTTGTCCTGCCAGTCCTCCACCGGGATGGGAATGCCCCAGTCGATGTCGCGGGTCATGGCGCGCGGGCGCATGTCCTCGAGGAGGTTGAGGGAGAACTTCAGCACGTTCGGTCGCCAGTCCGCGCGGGTGGTCAACCACTGCTCCAACGCATCGTGCAGCGCGGGCAGGTCGAGCATGAAGTGCTCGGTCTCAACAAACTTCGGCGTCTCACCGTTGATCTTGGACACCGGGTTGATCAAGTCCGCCGGATCCAGCTGGTTGCCGCAGGTGTCGCACTGGTCGCCTCGGGCGTCCGTCGCGCCGCAGATCGGGCAAGTGCCTTCGATGTAGCGGTCCGGCAGGGTACGCCCAGTCGACGGGGAGATCGCGCCCTGCGTGGTCTCGCGGACCATGTACCCGTTGTCGTTCAGGCCGCGGAACAACTCCTGCACCACCGCGTAGTGGTTGCGGGTGGTGGTGCGCGTGAACAGGTCGTAGGACAGACCCAGACCCGCCAGGTCCTGCACGATCTGCCGGTTGTAGCGGTCCGCCAGCTCCTTGACGGTCACGCCCTCCTTGTCCGCCTGGACCAGTAGCGGTGTGCCGTGCTCGTCGGTGCCGGAGACCATGAGGACGTTCTTGCCGGACATTCGCTGGTAGCGGGCGAAGACGTCAGACGGGACGCCGAAGCCTGCCACGTGGCCGATGTGGCGCGGACCGTTGGCGTACGGCCAAGCAACGCACACAAGAACGTTCTGGTTGGTCTCGGGAGAAGTCATGGCTCACAGCATAAGTTATGGCCCCGCTTGCGCTCTGCAATGCTCAAGCGGGGCCGTGCCGTCAGGGCGTCGAGAAGCTAGGCCTCCTACTTCCTGCGCGTCTGCAGCATGCCCTTGACTTGCTCGCGGCGGGCGTCAAGCTGCGCTTGATCGCGGTGCATGCGGCGCTCAATGGCGAGCTGGCGCGCGAAGCGCTCCTGCTCCTTCTTGTCCAGGTAGATCGTGTCGTTGGACATGTCCTTCACAATCGCGAACATGAGCGCGATCAGGATGAACAGGAACGGGGTTGCGGCCACGATGGTCACGGACTGCAGCGAGTTCAGCGCGTCCGACCCACCGGAGATCAAAAGCGTCAGGCCGACGAATGCAGTGGCCAGGCCCCACATTGCCGCGAGCCACGGCTTCGCCTCGGTCTTGCCGGACTGGGTCATGGACGCCATCACGGTGGACGCGGAGTCCGCCGATGTGATGAAGAAGGTGCCCAGCAGGATCAGAGCGAACACGCCCATGATGTAGCCGCCCGGTAGGGAGTGCAGCAGGTTGAACAGCTGCTCCTCGTTGGAGCCGTCGCCAACGATGGACTCGCCAGCCTGCTCCATCTTGATGGCGGTGCCGCCGAAGATGGCGAACCACACGGTGGACAGGCCGGCCGGAACCAGCATGACGCCGAGGCAGAACTCGCGCACAGTGCGGCCGCGGGAGATACGCGCCAGGAAGGTGCCCACGAACGGGGACCAGGAGATCCACCACGCCCAGTAGAAGATGGTCCAGCCGGAGAGGAACTCGCCGGCTTGGCCATCAGAACTCTCAGCGGTGCGGGCTGCCATCTCGAAGAAATTCTGCAGGTAGCTGCCCACGGCGGTCGGCAACATGTTCAGCTGCGCCACGGTCGGGCCCAAGACGAACACGAAGATTGCGAGGATGGCCGCGATGACCATGTTCGCGTTGGAGAGCCACTGGATGCCCTTGGACACGCCCGACATCGCGGATAGCAGGAATGCAAGGGTCAGGACAGTGACGATGCCGATGGTCAGCTTGGTGGACGGGTTGTCCACGAAGCCGGAGGCCTCCAGTCCGGAACTGATCTGCAGCGCGCCAAGGCCCAGGGAGCAGGCGGTGCCGAAGATGGTGGCGAACACGGCGAAGCCGTCGATGAGCTTGCCCAGCCACCCGTTGGCGGCCTTCTCGCCGATCAGCGGAATGAACGCGCTGGACAACAGCTGTTTCCGACCAAGCCGGAACGTGGAGTAGGCGATGGCCAGACCGAGGATGGCGTAGACGGCCCACGGGTGCAGCGTCCAGTGGAACATGGTCTGCGCCATGGCGGTGCCGACCTCGTGCTCGTTGTGTCCCGGCACGCCGTCGAGGTACATCGCCAGCGGCTCGGATGCGCCGTAGAACATCAGGCCGATGCCCATGCCTGCGGCGAACATCATGGCGATCCAAGAGGTTGTCTTGAACTCGGGCCGCTCATCCGCGCTTCCCAACCGGATTCGGCCGAAGCCGGAAAGGGCGATGACGATGACGAAGGCGACGAAGATGGTGCCGCCGAGGACAAACGCCCAGCCCAGGTTCTCGATGACCCAGCTAAACGCGCTGTCCGCGAAGGCGGAGAAGCTGTCCGGAGCCGCCAGACCCCAGCCGACTACCGCCGCGACAATCACAGCGAGGGGGATGACGATGCCCCAGTTGACGGGCGCGTCCTCGGCATCGGCGGCGCGCTCGACGCTCTCCTCCGGGTCGGTGTATTCGGGCTGCACGCCATCGCGGTCCGCGCGCAGCAGCGCGGCGAGCTGGCCGACTGCAGATGAATCGTTCGTTTGGATGGGATCCGTACTCCGCGGCTCCGCACCGGGATCATGAGGATCCCTGTGAAGATCACGCTGAGACATAACATTCTCCTCGCAAATATTCAGGTGTTTTCTAAGGCGCAAGCAGGCTAGCGCAGAACACGCCTTCGCGCTAGCCCGCGCACGCTGCCCCAAGCGGGAAGAAGCCGCCCCGGTTGCCCTTATCCGCGCGCGTCGAGTGCCGCGTCGTAGAGGTCCCCCACCTTCACGCCGTGTTCTTTCGCTACCCGTTTCGCGGCATCCTTCATGCGCTCGCCGCCGTGGACGAGCTCCAGCACTAGGCCCACTAAATCCTCCGGCTCGGCGTGCTGCTGCGCACCGCCCTCGATCACCACCGTGATCTCCCCGCGCACTCCGCCTTCGGCCCACTCGGCGAGCTCCCCAAGGGTGCCGCGCTTGACCTCCTCGTACGTCTTTGTCAGCTCGCGGCATACCGCGCCGCGGCGGTCCGGGCCCAGCACGTCGGCGGCGTCGGCAAGCAACTGCTCGATGCGGTGCGGCGACTCGAAGCAGCAGACCGCGCGTCGCTCGTGCACCAGGGTCTCCAACCAGGCCCGGCGCGCCCCCGTCTTCCGCGGTGCGAAGCCGTCAAAGATGAAGTGGCCGACATTCAGACCCGACAGCGCGAGCGCCGTGGTCACCGCCGACGGCCCCGGGATACACGTGACGGGGATGGACGCGTCGTGGGCGGCGGCGACGATGGAATAGCCCGGGTCGGATACGAGCGGCATCCCGGCATCGGTGACTACCAGGACCGTGCCGGCACGTGCGGCGTCGAGAAGCTCGCGTGCCCTGGAGTCTTCGTTGTGGTCGAAGTTTGACACCACGCGCCCGGAGATCTCCACGCCGAGTGCTGCGGCGAGCGCGCGGGTGCGGCGCGTGTCTTCCGCCGCAATCACCTCCGCGGCGGCGAGCGCCTGCGCCAGCCGGGGCGACGCATCCGCTGCGTTGCCCAGCGGGGTTGCCGCGAGCACAACGCCGGTGGGAAGGATCTGCGTCTGGTCTTCGTGCTCGGCGAACATACCCCGGGAGCATACGCGCAAGGCGCTAGTATTTTGCGTCGTGACCACTATCGCGAGCACCCCGAACCCGTCCGGACCACCCGTCGGCCCTGACGCGGCGTCGCCCGAGTCGACGCGGACCGTGCGGCCTGGCCGCCCGGCACCGCAAGCGCCGGTCACTGTGCCATGGACACGCCGCGACACGGTCGCCGCGTCTGTCATCGGCGTGCTCGCGCTGCTCACCCGCTTCATTGGCCTGTTCCAGCCGACGAGCTCCGGAACTCCCGTTTTCGACGAGAAGCACTACGTGCCGCAGGCGTGGGACATGGTGCGCAGCTGGTTCAACCCCGTCCTCGGCGGCATCGAGTCCAACCCCGGGTTCGGTCTGGTCGTGCACCCGCCGCTGGGCAAGCAGCTCCTGGCGGTAGGCGAAAGCCTCTTCGGCTACACCCCGTACGGCTGGCGCATCATGACGGGCCTGTTCGGTACCGCCGTGATCGTCTTCGTGTTCCTCCTGGCCCGGCGCGTGAGCCAGTCCACGAACATTGCCCTGGTTGCCGGGATTATCGCTCTGTTCGACGGTGTTCTGCTGGTCGCGGCGAAATTCGGCATGCTCGACATCTTCCAGGTGCTGTTTGTGGTCATGGCCGCGTGGACGTTGGCTGGCGACATGCGCGAGGTGCATCACCGCTGGCACGACGCGTGGCTCACCGGCGCACTCGACGGCACTGGGCCCTTCGGGCCCCGCGTGGGCTTCCGCTGGTGGCGCTTCGCCACCGGCGTACTCCTTGGCCTCAGCTTGTCGGTGAAGTGGTCGGGGCTGTACTACATCATGTTCTTCGGCCTGCTGTCGTCCTTCTGGGACCTGTTCCTGCGGCGCCGCTACGGCGTGGAGAAACCGATCGCGGGCACCTTGCTTAGGGACGTCCCTTCGGCCCTCGCCTCCATCGTCCTCGTCCCCGCCCTGCTGTACCTGTGGTCGTGGCGGGCGTGGTTCGCGTCGGAGACGTCCGTGTACCGGCACTCGCTTTCCGACGGCACCATCGCCGACTCCGACTGGCCCTGGCTGGCCAACCTGCCCGAACCGATTGCCGGCTGGTTCTACTACCACTTTTCCGTGCTGGACTTCCACGCCTCCTTGACGTCTTCGTCCGGCCACTCCCACCCGTGGGATTCGAAACCGTGGGCGTGGCTGGTCGCTGCCCGTCCGATCCTCTATTACTCCGCAACCGACCTGGACTGCTTCGTCGCGCCCGGCGACGGCACGTGCCGCGAGATGATCTACCTGTTTGGCACCCCCGCCATCTGGTGGCTCACCGTGCCCGTCCTGCTGTGGGCGTGCTGGGTCTGGCTGACCCGCAAAGATTTCAGGGTCATCGTGCCGATGATCGCCTTCGCGGCCGGGTTCCTTCCGTGGTTGGCGGCCTTTGACCGCCAGATGTACTTCTTCTACGCCACCGCGCTGGTGCCCTTCACAGCGGTGCTACTCGCGCTCGCGGTGGGCAACGTGTCGAAGCTAGGTGGGCTCGTGAAGTGGCCGTGGCTGCGCAAAGTGGCGGGTTTTGACATGCGGTGGGGCCAACTCGCCGCCGTTGTCTACGTCGCCCTCGTGGTGGCAAGCTTCATCTACTGGTCTCCCATCTTCTACGGCTTCCGCATTCCGGACGCGTGGTACCACTCCATCATGTGGCTGCCGAGCTGGAAGTAGCCGCCTGAGGGTTAGCTCGCCGGCCCGTTAGTGCGGGCGGGCGCCGAGCAGCTGCCACGCGCGGCGCACGGCGCCACCCCTGTCGGCCACCCAGGTCCACACAAGCGCCACCAGGCTCAGCAGCGGAATGACCACCCCGGCCGCCGCAAACTGGCCCATCCCCAGCACTGCGTCGCGCACCGCGAAGCCCACGGTGAACGTGAACATCGTGCCCACGATCAGCAGCACGCCGGGGATCTGCTGCGGCCGCCACGCGGTGAAGCCCAGTGCCAGCGCCACGCCGAAGCGCACCGAGGCGGTGGAGGCCACAACCGGTTCTTCGCCGCCGGAGAGAATCAAGCGCACAGCCCATAGCACCCAGACCACGGCCATCACCCCAAGCAGCAAACGGCCAACCGCGATGCCAAGCTCTCGGCGGCGGGCAAAGCTGCGCCACTCGTCGTCAACGCCCGCGAGGATGACCGCGGATAGGTCCTGCGGCGGCGCCATCGTCCCTTCTCCCCCACCGCCCAGTTCGCGCGACAGCGCCAGCGAGCGGTCCAAAAACGCCCGGCACTGCGCGCACCCGGAAAGGTGTGCGTCCACAACAGCATCGTCCAGGCCAGAGGGCTCACCGTCGATGCGGGCGGACAGCGCCGCCTGGACATCCTCGTGACTAATCACCGGTAAGCACCCCGTCTAGGCTGGCGCGGCCGGTGCCGAAGACGGTGATGATAAACAGCGCGGCGGCGAGCACGAGCGGGTACTCAATCCCACCGTTTTCGATAAAAAACCCGTTGCCTAGGTGCACAAAGTAGCCGGCCGCCAGGACGAGGAGCACCAGCAGCGACGCGGTGATGGTGGTGAGAAGCCCCACCGCCAAAAACGCTCCCCCGATGAGCTCGACGGTGCCGGTGAGGTACGCAGACAGCTGCGGCTGCGGCACGCCGAGGCCGGCGAATTGGCGGCCGGTTTCGGCCATCCCGACATCAAACCAGTGGTTGAAGCCGTGGGCCACGAACACCGCGCCCAGCACGAGCCGGAGCACGAGCAGCGCAAAGTCTCGGACGGCGGGCCTATTCATGCCGATTAGCGTACCCGTGGAACCGCACAGGGTAGAACTGAGTCCAATACCTATGACTGAACCAGACACCACACCAGAATCCGGCTGGCCCGTCGTCGGCGATGACGGCCTCGCCCGCCCGCCCTGGGCCGCCCACGATCCCCTGCTGCGCGAGTATTACGACACCGAGTGGGGCATGCCCGTCACGGACGAGCACGGCATGTTCGAACGCGTCTGCCTCGAAGGGTTCCAGGTGGGCCTGTCCTGGCGGCTCATCTTGCAAAAGCGCGATGCGCTGCGCGACGCGTTTCACGGTTTCGAGCCCGAGGCCGTCGCGAGTATGAGTATCGAGCATTTGCTTGACGACGCTTCCTTGATACGCAACCGTCGCAAACTGGAAGCGGCGGTGATAAACGCCCAAGCGACGCTCGCGTTGCGGGACGAGGGCACGCACCTCGGCGAGTTTGTGTGGTCCTACCAGCCCTCGCAGACGCCGTGCCCGCGCACAATGGAAGAGGTGCCCACCCGCTCCCCGGAATCCGAACAGCTTGCGAAAGACCTGAAAAAACGCGGGTTCACCTTTGTGGGGCCGGTGACCATGTATGCACTGATGGAGTCCACCGGGATTGTGGACACCAACCTTGTCGGCACGTGGCGCCGCGGGGCGTCCGGGGTGTGGGCGTAAGCGGCTAGTCCTCGTCCATGTCGGCGAATGCTTCTTCGACGGAGTCGTGCTCCTCGCGCGAGGCCTCCCACACCTCCTTTGCGGCGGAGAGGTTGATCACCGCGATGATCGCGCCGACGACGATGTCGAACCAGGCGGTCTCCCACACGAACGTGAGCAGGCCCGCGGCGATAATCAGCATGTTGGCCAGAGCGTCGTTGCGTGCTGCGAGCCACGCGCCCGTGGCCAGCGACGAGCCCTCGTCTCGCAGCTGCATGAGCAGGACCGCGCAGATCACGTTCACCACCAGCGCGCCAAGAGCGATGCCTGTCAGGCCTTGCGGCGACGGCGCCACCGGGTTCATGATCTTGGCCACCACGGTGACAATTGCGGCGATAGCCGGGATGAGGATGAGCGCCGCCAGCACGCTTCCCGCAGTGCGGCGCCGAGCCGCCGGCCACGCGACGGCGAAGAACACCAACAGGTTGATGGCGGTGTCCTCGAGAAAGTCCGCGGAATCCGCGAACAAGGATGCCGACCCGATGGCCAGCGCGCCGAAAAATTCGACGAAAAAGTAGGCCAGGTTCAACAGCGCCACAATCAACACTGCACGACGGATCTTTTGCGCCCCCAACGAGTTAGCCACCGGGCTGCTCCTTTCGCTGCTTTTCTGAATGCTGACAACGGGAAGGCAGCTTAGCCCATGCATACACCGGCGCGGGGCCCGGACTGTAAAATCCGGACCCCGCGTGGACCAGTGGAGCTAAGGGGAATCGAACCCCTGACCTTCGCATTGCGAACGCGACGCTCTACCAACTGAGCTATAGCCCCTCGGCTGACTCAGTACGTTACTCCTCACCCGCCCACGAGCTAAATCGCCAGGGTGAGCGGGTATTTCGCATCCCGCTAGCTGGCGCGGGCGCCGTAGCTGGGGAAGTTGCCGTACCCGTCATCGGTGTCGTTGTGCGTCGAGGCGAAGCGGGCGGACGGCAGGGTGTCAAAATCGGGGCTTTCGTCGTCGAGATTCAGCACAACGGACCCTGCGCGCTGGTGCCTGTCGCGCGGGTGCGCTTCGGCAGTGGCTACTCCCATGCGTGCGCGGCGCAGTTGGCGCAGCCGGCGCTCTTTCAACGCGCGTTCCTTGAGCACGACCTTGCGCAGCGCGATCATGAACCACGCCGTGAGGCCGACGGCCACCGCGGGCAGGACCCACGTCCAGCCGCCCGCCACGAACGCGATGACGAAGGTGATCACGCAGGCGATGGTGAGCCCGAGCAAGGTGCGCTGACGGCGCTGGAAACGGGTGGCTGCAGTGTTGCGCTCGCGCTCCGGGTCGTAACCGCCCCGGCCGCGTCGCGAGGCAGCGAAGGCGATGTCCTCCTCGGAAACGTCGCCGGAGTCGACCTGTTCGGCGGTATCGGCTGCGGCTTCCTGCTCGTCCGGTGCGTTGTCGTCGCCGTTGACCTCTTCCTGCTCTGGCTCAGCGGTCTGGGCATCTGCGTAGCCGTAATCTTCGGGTGCGGTGAACGACTCGTCCAGCTCGTAACGGTCGGCGTCCGTTTCAGCGCTCTCGGCCTGCTCGTCCGTACCGCCGTCCTCCGCGGCGTGGTCCTTCGCGCCCTCCGCAGCGAGGACCTTGACGGAGGTGGAGCCTCCGGTCTCGCTGGCGGCGACCTTCGTGGAGCCGCCGGCGGTCGCGGGGGCGTGTTCAGGCTCAGCTTCGCGTTCGTCGTCCGCGTCATGCTCGACCACTTCGCCTTCCACGTGCGCTGGCTGGGCAGCGTTGTCGCCCGCGGGGCGGCGGAAGATGGAGCGCAGGGCCGGAGCGTCGTCGATAAGCACGTCCTCTTCCGCGTCGGTGGCCTCCACCACCTCGTAGTCGTTCTCCTCGCTGTGGCGGTGGATGTCGGCCGCGGTGAGCTTGGGGCGGCGGCGCTCCGTCATCGGCGCGGTGCCGCCCTCGTGCAGCACCCGCGTCTCCTCGTAGCCTTCGCCGGAGCGGCGGATCGGCTTGTTGTTGCCGATCATCAACGGAGCAAGGACGATGATCCAGACGACGAGGATCAAAATGATCATTAAGCTCGGGCTGCCCATCGGCACTGCCACCTTTCCGCGTACGTTGCACCCTAAGTCAGGTGTCCACGGTATCGGGCGGCGCCCGCAGCCCCGGGGTGGCGCGCCGTGAGGGGCGGGGCTTTTTCGCCGGTTAGCCCGCGCGGCCGGCTTGACGCAGTCGCTGCACCGCGCTGGAGGCGAAGTCGTCGGCGTTCAGCGCGACGAGGTGGTGGTCGCGCCACTGCCCGTCGATGTGCAGGTTGCGGTGCAGATAGCCTTCCTCGCGGAAACCGTTGTGCTCGAGGACCGTGCCCGACGCCGGGTTGTCGGGCAGGTAGGTGGCGGTCAGGCGGTGCAACCCGACGCGTGCAAAGGCGTGGTCTACGCCGAGCGCGCACGCGAGTGTGGCCACCCCGCGGCCCATGAACGGCGAGTGCACCCAGTAGCCGATCCAGCATTCCGAGACGATCCCGTGCTGGATATTGCCCAGGGTGACCTGCCCCGCGAAGGCGCCGTCGACCTCGATGACCAGCGGCACCGCAGTACCCTGATTGGCCAACCGTTTCAGGTTCAGCCAGGTGTTGCGCCACGCGGCCCGCGAGTGCGCGTCCTCCCAGGTGCCGTCCACCGTGGGTTCGACCGGCTGCAGCCATTGCTTATCGACGACCCGCGTCCCCGACCACTCCACCCCGTCGCGGGATGTCAGAGGCCGGAGGCGGACGGAACCGCCGTCGAGAAGCGTGGCGTAGGGCGTGGACTCAGGCCAACCTGGGGTGGGTTGGCGGAACAACTCGAACACGGGCGGGGGCCTAGCTGCGCTGGTGGAGAAACTCCACATCCACAATGTCGCCGGGGCGAACGTGGATCGCGTCCTCCGGGAGGTGGACCATGGCGTTGGCCTCCGCGAACCCCGCCAAGAGATGGGTGGGCCCGGCCTCAAGGGCGGACAGGGGCTCGACCAGGTACTCTCCGCTGTCCGCGTCGCGCATGAGCCGCGCGCGGATGAAGCCGCGGCGACCGGGGATGGAATCCAGCTCGCGCAGGGAGCGGGCTTTCACCGTGCGGCGGGTCACCGCCGTCTTGCCCAGGGAGCGACGGATGGCCGGGCGGATAAACGTCTCCGCGATGACGAGCGCGCTCACCGGGTTCGACGGCAGCAGGAACGTCGGCGTCCGCTCGTCGCCCAGCAGCCCGAATCCCTGGACCGATCCCGGGTGCATGGCCACGCGGGTGGTATCCACCTCGCCCAGCTCCCGCAGGATCTCCTGCATGGGCGCCGCCCCCGAGCCGCCGACGGCGCCGGTGATGACCACGAACTCACTTTTAGCGATGTGGCCGGCAACGGTTTCGCGCATACGACGCGGCTCGGCGTTCACGATGCCCGCACGGTGCACGTCCGCGCCTGCCTCTCTGGCCGCAGCCGCGACAACGTAGGAGGCGATGTCGAAGACCTGCCCCAGCCCGGGTGTGCGGTCTAAGTCCACCAGCTCGAGCCCGTAGCTCATCACCGTCACGCGCGGGCGCGGATAGACCAGCAGCTTGTCGCGCCCCGCGGCAGCGGCAAGCCCGATCTGCGCAGGCCCCAGCACCGAGCCTTGGCGCACAGCGATGTCGCCGGGCTGGATGTCGTCGCCGGGTTTGCGCACGAAGTCGCCGGTGCGCACCGGGCGCTGCGGGGTAACGCGCTTGCGGCCGCGGTCGGTCCACTCAAGCGGAAGCACCGCGTCGGCCAGCGTGGGCAGCGGCGCCCCGGTGGCCACGCGAACCGCCTGACGGGGCTGCAGGCGCAGCGGTTTCTGGGAGCCCGCGGGCACCTCGCCCACGACGGGCAGGGCACGCTCACGCGCCACGGGCGGATCGGCGGGGGCTTCGGAGCCGGCACCTTCTGCGCCCTCTTCGCCTTCTGGGCCTTCTGGGCCTTCTGGGCCTTCTTTGGCGGCATCGCGGCGCTCCGGACGGCGCAACCCGGCCGAGCCGCCCACGTCCACAGCGCGGACCGCGAAGCCGTCCACCGCCGCCTGCGGGAAACCCGGCACCTGGGTCGTCGAGGTGACTTCCTCCGCGCACATCAGCCCCAGGGCATCCGTCAGCGCGACCCGGATCGGCTCGGGCGCGACAGCCGCGTCCACGACAGCCGCGAGCTGGTCTTCTACGCTGCGCATTGCCTGTGCCCCTTTCGTTCGCTGTTACGCGTTGGTTTCTGCCTAGTTCTGGGCCTAGTTCTGGGCCTAGTGCTGGGCCTGGTTCTGGGCCTGGTTGGAACCCTTGTCCACAACCTCCGGGTGCTCCGCCTCGAACTCGGCAACGATCTTCTTCACCGCGGTGTAGAGCGCCGGGCCGTATTTTTCGTCCCGCAGCCCGAAGTCCACGTTTGCGGGGATGTACCCGCCCGGGTTGCCCAGGTCGTGGCGCTTGCCCTCGTGCACCACCACGTGCACCGGGTGGCCCTCAGAAATCATCAGCTCAATCGCGTCCGTGAGCTGCAATTCGCCGCCCTTGCCCGGCTCGATGCGGCGCAACGCGTCGAAAATGCCGCGGTCCAGCAAGTACCGGCCGGTGGCCACCAGCGTCGACGGGGCATCTTCCACGGCGGGCTTTTCCACCATGCCGCGCACCCGCTTCACCTCAACGCCGTCGATGTCAGCGTCCGCGTCCTCCACGTCGAACACGCCGTAGTTGTACACCTCGTCGCGGGTGACGTTGAACGCGCAGAGCACCGACCCACCGAGCGCCTCGCGCACGGCGACCATCTTCTCCATCACACCCGCCGGCAGCACCAAATCATCCGGCAGCATGACTGCGACGACATCCTCGTCGTCGTCGAGCGCTTCCTCAGCGCACCCGACAGCGTGGCCCAGCCCCAGCGGCTTGTCCTGCGTGACTGCCACCGCATCGATCAGCCCGTAGGCCCGAGCCACCTTCTCCGCCTGCGTGTCTTTGCCGCGGGCAACCATCAACTCCTGCAGCTCGGAGAACTCCCCGAAGTGCCGCATGATCTCTTCCTTGTTCGGCGCAACCACCACGGCAAGGCGTTGCGCCCCCAAGGCTGCAGCCTCCTCAGCGATGAGTTCGATGCCCGGTGTATCCACCACCGGCAGAAGCTCCTTGGGCACCGTCTTCGTCGCCGGCAAGAATCGCGTCCCCATACCAGCCGCAGGCACCACAACGGTCTTCACCGAAGCGTTCGAAGCCTGCGCGGGGAGGTCAGTAGAATTCGCCATAAACGGAAACTTTACAGCCCCCGCCCGCGCCATCTGGGCTGCGACGCCAACAAGCCTGCTGGCCCAGGCGACCCAACCACGACGAGGAGCGCACGAAGCACATTGGATGCCACCACACACCGCCACAAGGCCGCGATGCGCACCGCCCACCTCGCCGGGCGGCGGGCCCTGCGCTCCGATCCCGACAGGAAGCGCGCGCTCGACGACGGCATCGCGGCTGCAACACTTGCCTGCATCGACGCCTTCGGCGCACGCGGGACCAACATCGCCGCGTACAGCCCGCTGTCGAGCGAGCCCGCCCCCGTAGATATTCCCGCCCGGCTCGCCGACGTGGCACGCGCAGTGTTCTTACCCATCTCGCTGCCGGACGGCGTGCTGGCCTGGGCGCAGGCAGGCAGCGACAACTCCCCGGGCGCATTGGGCATTGCGGAGCCACGCGGCCCGCGGTTTACCTCGGCGGTGCTGCGGTCCTGCGGGCTGGTGGTGGCCCCGGCGTTAGCCGTCGATAGGCAGGGCATGCGCCTGGGCAAAGGCGCCGGATACTATGACCGCGCCCTGACGGGGTTGGACGCGCCGGTGGCGGCGGTGGTCTACGACTGGGAAGTGGTGGACGCGGTGCCCCACAACGCATTCGACCAAGCCGTGGACGCGGTGATCACCCCGCAAGGATTCTTCCGCATCTAGGGAACCGCGGGGGGCAAATCCGCGTCCTATGCCCATGCAGATTTCCGCGCGCATGGAGCAGCTGCGCACCCCTGGATACCGCCGCTCGGTGCTCATCCGCAGGGCCGCGGCCGTGATCCTTGTTGTCGCCGCGGTCGCGCAGGTGCTTGTCGACGCCTCACGGTCCGACCCACCCACGCTCACCTTCGCCCGCGACATTGCGCCGGGCACGGTGCTGACAGCAGAGGACGTGGAGATGCGGCGTCTCCCGGCCGAGGCGGTACCCGACACCGCGCTGGGCGAGGTGGCGCTGGCAGAGGGACAGATGCTCGCAGCCGCTGCCGCCCGTGGTGAGGTAGTGACCTCCGCGCGCCTGGTTGGGCCCGACCTCGCGGCGCTGCTCACGGCGGACGAGCCTGACGGGGAGACGTTTTCTATGGTGCCGGTGCCCGTGGCGGAGCCGGACATCGTGCCCATGCTGCATCATGGTGCGCGCGTCGACGTGGTTGGGCAGGGTCCGCGGGTGGTTGCGTCAGGTGGAAGGGTGGTCACAACCGGGGAGGGCGACGCGGTGCTGGTGTTATTGAGACAAGACCAAGCGGCCGCGGTTGCGGCGGCCTCACTGTCGGAGCCGCTGACGCTCGTATTGAGCAACCGTCCATGAACGGATACTGTTTCCGTCATGCTGCAGGGCTTTAAAGACTTCATTATGCGCGGCAACGTCATCGAGCTTGCCGTCGGCGTGGTCATCGGCGCGGCGTTCACCGCCGTCGTCACCGCGTTCTCCGACTCCATCATCAACCCGCTGCTCGCTGCCCTCGGCGGCGTGGACTACTCCGGCCTCGGCCTCGGCTTCCACGTCCGCGAAGGAAACGATGCCACCTTCGTCAACTTCGGCGCGTTGCTCACGGCCATCATCAACTTCCTACTCATCGCGGCCGTGATCTACTTCCTGCTGGTCGCTCCGATGAACAAGCTCGACGAGGCAACGAAGCGCCGCAAGGGCATCGACCCGGAAGAGCAGGCACCCACTGACACCGAGCTGCTCACCGAGATCCGGGATCTACTCGCCGCGCAGCAGCAGAACCGCCCGGAAAAGCCCCTGCAGTAACGCAGCCCCGCTCCCACTAATCCCCGTAGTGCGGCGGCCGCTCCGCCTCGTAAAAATCGCGGCCAGTCAACCCTGGCTCTTCGTCGTCTAGGAGCACTTCCCGCTCGGCGTCGGAGGCCGGGTTTTCCTCTGCCCTACGCTGCGGGGCGACATCCGCCGACCTGTCGTAATCCACGTCTGCGGTGCGCACCGCCCGCCGTCGCTGCCTGGCCATTTGTATGCTCCCAGCGCTAGACGGAGTACTGGTTGAGCTCGTTGATTAGGTGGCTGACCAGCGGAGCGGCGGTGGACACGCCGTCGCGAATGGCCTGCCGGCTCGACGCGAGGTTCACCACCACCGTGGAGCCGGAGACACCGCACACGCCGCGGGAGGTGCACGCGTCGACGGCCCCGCACGCCTGGCCTGAGGCACGGATAGCCTGGCTCACGCCCGGCACAACTTTGTCGATGACTGCGCGGGTGGCCTCCGGCGTCTTATCGCGGGGGCCTACACCGGTGCCGCCGAGGGTGAGCACGAGGTCGACGCCGCCGACCACACCGGTCTCGATCGCCTTTCTGATCTCCGACTTCTTCGACTTCACGCGGACGACGCCGTCGACCTGGAATCCGACCTCGCGCAGCAGCTCCACCACCATTTCGTCGGTGTTGTCTCCGGGCGCGTCGTAGCGGCGGTCGCCCACCAGCACGACGATCGCGCACGGAGAGGCCGGGGAGTCGACCTCCAGCTCGGACGCGCGCAGCGTGGCGTCGTCCGGCTCGGTGGTGTCAAACGAGTCAAACAATTCCGGCATCGTGGTCAGACTCCCTCTGTGCAAGCGTGGCGGATAGAACAGGTAAGAAGTTACTCGGAACTTAAGGTCACCTCTACCGGAATCGGTTGCGAGTCCTCGCCGCGCTGCACCTGCAGGGTGACGGTCTCCCCGAAGTCTTTCGACCGGGTGGCTGCGATCAGCGCATCTGCAGAGTCGATGGGGCGATCGTTCAGGCGGGTAATAACGTCGCCCGGCTGCAGCCCGGCTTGGTCTCCGGGGCTGCCCGGCTCCACCCCCG
This sequence comes from Corynebacterium ureicelerivorans, assembly GCF_000747315.1. Classification (NCBI taxonomy): domain Bacteria; kingdom Bacillati; phylum Actinomycetota; class Actinomycetes; order Mycobacteriales; family Corynebacteriaceae; genus Corynebacterium; species Corynebacterium ureicelerivorans. Next base: position 708,917 of record NZ_CP009215.1, on the reverse strand, counting down.
CGACAACGGCGCCGCCGCCGATGCTCTGCCCCACGCTGACCCGCACACCGAGCATCGGCTGGGTCGCTTCGCCGCCCTCGATGAGCTGATCCGCAACGCGCTTGGCAAAGTTGGACGGAATCGCGAACCCGAGGCCGATCGATCCGCCCTGGCCCGTCGAGCCGAAGCCTCCGGAAGACAGTGAGGCGATCGCGGAGTTCATGCCCACCAGCTTCCCGTTCATGTCCACCAGGGGTCCGCCGGAGTTGCCGGGGTTGATGGCGGCGTCGGTCTGGATGCCGTCCATCAGGGAGCTTTCCCCGCCGCCCTGCGAGGCGCGGACCGGGCGGTTGAGGGCCGAGACGATGCCGCTGGTCACCGTCGCTGAAAGCCCCAATGGGGAGCCCACCGCAACGACTTCTTGTCCCACGCGCAGGTCGTCGGAGTTACCGAACTGCATGACGGGAAGGTCATCCACACCGTCAATCTTGATCACGCCGACATCAGTGTTGACGTCGGAGGCGATAAATTGCGCGCTGTGGCGGGTGCCGTCGTTCAGCGACACCTGAATCTCGGACCCTTGCTCCTCCGCGCCCGCGATGACGTGGTGGTTCGTCAGCACATAGCCGTCTGCAGAGATGATGGAGCCTGACCCCTCAGCGGTACCGCGCGGGGTGGCCACCTCAATGGAGACGACGGCGGGCAGCACGGTAGCCGCCACCTGCTCCACGGAGCCGGCGGGCGCCTCAGACGGGTCCGCAACCGTCGGGTTGCGCAGCTCGCCTTCCGACGCCTCCCCGTCTCCCGCCCCGGAATCAGACGCGACGCTGGTGGGCGATGCCGTACCCTCGTTGTTCGACTGGGCGGAGCCCGCGAAGTACCCCGCCCCGCCGCCAGCCACCAGGGCGGTCACCAAGGCGATGGCAAAGGGCCCGCCGAGGCGTGCTTTACTCTGCGGCTCGCTTCCCCGCTGCCCCGACGGGTCCGGCTGCACCTGGTACACGCTGCTGGGGCCATCATGCGCCGGGAAGGCGGACGTCTCCCCCAAGTAGTTCTGGTCACTCATGAAGGGAAATTATGCCCGCCCACCCTGCAGGCGCCCTTGAGGCCATGCGCTGCCAAACGTAACGTTTTCTGTACGGTTGCTGTATGCCCTGGCCGTCGCCGACGCAGAAAAACCGGCACCCTGCGCGGGGTACCGGTTTGTTCGTGCGGGCGTGATCGGCCCGGAGCGCTTAGAACTGCTCGACGTCGATCAGGCCAGCCTGAGCGGCCTTGACCAAGCGGCGCGGAATACGCACTTCCTGGCCGTCGACCTTGACGGTCTGCAGGTCCGCGTTGTCCGCCTTCCACTGGGAACGGCGCATGCGCGTGTTCGCGCGGGACTTCCTGAACTTCGGTGTTGCCATGGTGAGTCTCCTTTATCCCCTCTAGTTGGCCTTCTTCTTGCGGCGGGCCATGCCACCGAAACGCTGGTTGAACTTCTCCACGCGGCCGGCGGTGTCCATAAGACGCTGCGCGCCCGTCCAGAACGGGTGGGACTCAGCTGTGACATCAACCACGACGAGCGGGTACTCGTTACCGTCTTCCCACTGCTCGGTGCGTGCGGAGGTCAGGGTGGAGCGGGTCAGGAACTTGTGGCCTGTGTTCGCGTCCTGGAAAATCACCGGGTGGTAATCCGGGTGAATGTCTTTCCTCATATGATTCGTCTCCCTCAGGATTGAACTACGGGTCGGTTCTCCGTGCTCTCGTCGCGCGACGCGAAGCAAAGCGCGGAGATCGTGCCCGAGTTGGGTGCGAAATGGTCGTTTCATCCGGCGGTCGCCGAATAACCTGCAGTATCTTACAGTTCACTTGCGCGTTGACCTAATTGCGCGCCCGCTTCTCGACGAACCTCCGGTCCCTACACCCATGCCCCACAGCCACGTTTTTGCGCCCCTTGCCGCTGTAGCGGTCTTCGCGGGCCTCGCCGCCGTCGACACATCGGCGGCGGCCACCCTCGTCGCGCGCCTGCTCCCCGTGCTGACGTTCGCCGCCAGCATGTCCGCTGCAGTCAACCTGGCGGCCCGAGTGGACCTATTTGCATGGTTGACCGCACAGCTCGAGCGCGCAACCGCGAGCCGCGAGGTTGCCTTCGCGGGCCTTCTACTCCTGTCAATCGCGTCTACAGTGTTCTTTTCTCTGGACACGACCGCAATCATGGTCACCCCGCTGGCAATCCAGCTCGCTGCTCGGTACCGGTTGCCGGAGACTGCCGCCGCACTCGCGGTGGTCTGGATCGCCAACCTGGCCTCTCTGCCACTGCCGGTCTCTAACCTGACCAACCTGCTCGCACTCAGCGGAGGCATCTTCAGCTCGAACCACGACTACATGCGTGCCGCCGCAGCTCCAGCCGCGGCCGCAATCCTGGTTGCGGTGGTGGCCGCCTACCTTGCGCGCTGGAGGCACCGTCACACCGCGCCCACCGATGCAGATAACGCACCGCAGATCCATCGTCCGACGGGGGCAGCCGCAGTGCTCGGCTGCACCGTTGTTGCCCTGCTCACCCCGGTCCCGTACTGGCTCACTGGCGTTGTAGCCGCCGTGGCGATGTGGTTTGCCGTGGGGCCAGCCGGACGCGGCGAGGGTGCATCCTCGCTCATCCCGTGGCCCGCGCTGCGCCTGGCAGCTACGCTCTCGGCCGCAGCCACCCTGACGCTGCAACTCGGAGGCACCGCGGCACTGACGGGCACGCTCGCCGGTACGCACCCCGGGGTCGTCGCGGCCGCGGGTGCGGTGACCGCCAACGCAGTGAACAACATCCCGGCGTACCTCTTACTAGAGCCCGCGGCCGTGGATGCGGCGAGCGCCATGGCTCTCCTTGTCGGGGTAAACGCCGGGTCGGTGGTGACCCCGTGGGCGTCGCTAGCCACGCTCCTCTGGGCCGACCAGCTGCGCCGCACCGGCGCCGACGTGCCGTGGGGCCGGTTTGTTGCGTGGGGTGCGGTCCTCGCACCCGTGGCCGTCGCGACCGTCACGCTGCTGGCGTCCCTGTAGGCGGATTTGCGCGGAGCACGGGCGTTGTCAAACGATGCTGCGATTAGGAGATACAGGCCTGAGACGGTAGGCTTGTCACTCGCTGTTGTCGAAGTACACGTATACGCCTGCGTCAACCGATTGCACTCGCGCCGGCTGCGGACCCTCAATCCGCTTCTCACCTGGCGCTTTACCTCACATCGCGATCGTGTCGTGGGCGGCAAGAAGAGTAAGGAAGCTAACCCATGTCGGCACATTGCCAGGTTACGGGACGTAAGCCGTCGTTCGGCAAGACTGTCTCGCACTCGCACCGCCGCCACTCTCGCCGTTGGAACCCCAACGTGCAGAAGCGTCGGTTCTACCTGCCCTCCGAGGGCCGTACCATTACCCTGAACGTCTCCGCTAAGGGCCTCAAGGTCATCGACCGCGACGGTATCGAGTCCGTCGTTGCCCAGATCCGCGCGCGAGGTGAGAAGATCTAATGGCACGTAACGATATCCGCCCGATCATCAAGCTCAAGTCCACTGCGGGCACCGGTTTCACCTACGTGACCCGTAAGAACAAGCGCAACAACCCGGACCGCATCACGTTGAAGAAGTACGACCCGGTTGTGCGCAAGCACGTCGAATTCCGCGAGGAGCGATAATCCATGGCGAAGAAGTCCAAGATCGCTAAGAACGAGCAGCGCAAAGAGATCGTCGCCCGCTACGCGGAGCGCCGCAACGAGCTCAAGGCCATCATCAAGAACCCGGAGACCTCCGACGAGGACCGTCTTGACGCCCAGTTCGAGCTCAACCGCCAGCCGCGCGACGCCTCCCCGGTGCGCGTGCGCAACCGTGACTCGCGTGACGGCCGTCCCCGCGGCTACCTCCGCAAGTTCGGTGTTTCCCGTGTCCGTATGCGCGAGATGGCTCACCGCGGTGAGCTGCCTGGCGTCCGTAAGTCTTCGTGGTAAGGAGGACTCACAATATGAAGCGCAACAATTCGCGTAAGCCGCGCATTGAGCAGTCCCGTCGCCCGAAGAAGAACCCGCTGAAGGCGAAGGGCATCGAGTCGGTCGACTACAAGGATGTTGAGACCCTGCGTCTGTTCATCTCCGACCGCCACAAGATCCGCTCCCGTCGCGTCACGGGCCTGACCCCGCAGCAGCAGCGCCAGGTCGCTACCGCTGTGAAGAACGCGCGCGAGATGGCTCTTCTGCCGTTCACCACCCGCTAATAAGCCGGTTGACGATGACAGCGTAGAGTCTTCGGCTCTTAAGAAGCGCCCGCACTCCCCTCACCGGAGGGTCGAGAGCGGGCGCTTCTCGTCTATAGTGATGCGTCTGGGACGCACCAGAAGCGAGCAACAACGGAAGGACGCGCGGTTATGGCAAAACCGGTTGGACGGCCCCGCAAACAGAGCCCCCGCCGGCGAGGCGCCACCGCGCGGGACGAGATCCTTGACGCCGCCTCAGAGCTATTCACCCGGAAGGGTTTTGCCACCACATCCACGCACGACATCGCGGACGCGGTGGGGATGCGGCAGGCCTCGCTCTACTACCACTTCCCCTCCAAACGAGACATCTTCCTCACGCTGCTGATGGGCACGCTGCAGCCAGCGCTGGATCTCGCCTCCGACCTCGCGAAGACGAACGAAACCGCGACAGTGAGATTGTGGGCGCTCGTCGCCGCCGAATCGCGCATTCTGCTCTCGTCCAACTGGAACATCGGCAGGCTCTACCAGCTGCCGGTATTGGTTTCGGAGGAGTTCGCCGAGTACCACGAAGCCCGGCAGGAGCTCGAGGCGATTTTCCACGACTTGGCCGCGCAGATCGTCGGCGAGGACGACCCGCGCCTAGACCTCCCGTTCCACATGACCCTTGCCGCCATTGAGATGCGCGACAACACCGGCACCGCGCCCTACCCGCTTGTCGACGACGCTCTGCCCGAACCCGCCGTCACCCTCGCCGACGCCGTGCTGGACGTGCTCCACACAGACCTGCCCGAGCACCGCACTGAGCGGATGCTGGAGCTGGTTGCGCTTGTCTCGCGCGAGGAGGGCTAGTTAGGGCTGGCAGCGCGCCGCCGGCAAAGCCGGGGACGCCTCCGCGAGACGCGTAGCGGCCGCTGTCAGCATGGCCTGCCCCGTCTGATAGGTGCCGTCGGCGGGAATCGCTGTCAACGCCGCCGGCGACCACACTCCATCGCCCCGGGGAATAAGCCCGAGCTGCCGAACGTGGTATCTCCCGGCCGTATCCGGCCCCCACCCACCTTTGAACAACGCCCCCACAGCGCCAAGCCCGTAGCGTTGGGAGGCTTCCACTTGCCCCATGTAACCCAATGCAGGGCCCGATCCGTCCGCACATGGGAGGGAATCAGCCAACACCGCCTCGTCGGCCGCGCTGAGCAGCGTCTGCCCGAACGTGCTGAACTCGGGGCGCAGATCCACCATATTCACTTGGGCCGGCACTCCGGCCTTGGAGAGCACCGAGTCGACCGCATCGGGCCCGACAGCGTCAAAGAGGCGCCCAGCCGCTTCGTTATCGGACACCGTGATCGCGGCGCGAACGTCGCTCTCCAGCCCGGGCTGTGTACGCGTAGCCGCGACGGCGATGGGCACCTTCATCGTGGACCATGCGGGGGTGGGATCAGCGAACCCAGCTGTCACCGGGCCTCGCTCCCCCATTGTCGCCACGCCGAGCTCGCCGTCGAACGCGGCCGTGATGTCGGCCACCGTGGCGTCGAGAAGCGCTTGCGCGTCGCGCGCGGTAACCATTGGTTCAGGGCTGGGTCCTTTGGGCGTAAGCGGCACAGAGGCAGGAGTCTCGGCCACGAACGACGTCGAGGTAACCACTACAGTGTCCTGTTCGCCCCCGCCTGAGCACCCGGCAAGCACGGAGCACGCGATCCCGAGCGCGCCCGTTAGTCGGCGGGCCTTTACCAAATGCGCACCCGGGCGTTGTTTCCGCCGGAGCAATACACGACTTCGTCACCGGAGCACGACATGCGGTAGGTCAGCTTGGTTTCTGGGCTATACGCGCTCACCGTGACCTCCGTCGTGCCCGTGCGGCCGTACGCGTCCTGGAACGCCGCGAACACGTTGGGAGCGAAACTCGCGGTGGTCACACTGGTATCTGGCGCGTAACGGGAATACGTGCGCTTTTTCGCCGCCGGTTCAGGCGCGGGCGCCGCAGGCTCCGGTGATTGGGCACTCGAGCTTGGAAGGGTGTGCGTCTCCACGACCGTGCTGGTCACCGGCTCGCTGGTGCGCGTAAACGCCCCGGAGCCTCCCAGAAACGCGAGCACGCCAACGAGCGCGGCGAGCAGGAGTGCAACGAGCACGAGCAACCACGTATTCGGCCCGCCTCGCTTTTCCGGTTGCTGGTAGCTGGCCGGGTACTGCTGGCCGTAGGGTGGCCGCGGGTACTGCTGACCGTACGGCTGCTGCTGGTACTGCTGCTGCGGCACGGCGCCAAACTGCTGCGTGGCCTCGTCGTTTGGACCCGCCGAATGCGGCTGGTCGGGTGTCCACTTGGTGGAGCCTTGATCCGTCATGCCCGCGCCTCCCATACGGCCCCCGCACGGCGCCGTTGACAATCACTGCTTTGGTCTGTGAGAAGCCTAGCAGCGCGCTGTAGGCAAGTCGCCGCGCATTGCGGCAAGTCCGTCCGCGAGCTCGTCGAGCATGCGGAAGCTGCCTTCGTACCCCTTCGTGTTGCGGGCAGTGATCGCCACGGCGATGTCGCCGTTCGGCCCTGGGATGAGACCGAACTGACGGGCCAGGTGCCCACCCTGGTAGGTGTACCACCCGCCCTTGAAGCGGGCACCGTCGATGCGCCCCAGCCCCCAGTGCTGGTAGTCCACGATGCGCCCCATCATGTCCAACACCGGCTCGTGGCCGGGCACGCAGCGCAAGCCGGAAGCGAAGTCGGCCTGGTCGCTGGTGGTCCACAACGTGCTCATTCTGGCCGAAACCGGGGTCGACGTCCGTGAACCTGCTTCCTGGATCACGCGTTCGTACCCAGCGGCAGGCACGCGGGCAAACATGCGGTGCGCAGCCGGGTTGTCGGAGCGCGTCACAGCGATCTCCGCATCGGGGTACATGGACTGATCCTGCCGCAACGCCGCGATGGAAAGCGGCACCTTCATGGTGGAAAACGCCGGCACCGGGCTGTTGTCGCCCGCGGTGAAGCCGCCGACGGACACCGCCGCGCGCCCACCATGGCGCGCCACCACATCCGCCACAAGACGGTCCAGCTGCGCTTGAATCTCCGCGGCGGATGCCGCGTGATGCTGACCCGGCGCAGTCAACGGCAGCGGCAGGCGCACCGCGTCACGCACCTGCGGCGGCAACTGGTTGTACGCCTGCACGAAGGGCTGGCCAACCACCGGGATCTGGTCGATCGCGGTGTAATTCGGCACGGAGGACGTAGGTAGCGCGAGGCCCGCGGTGAGGGCCAGCGCAGCGATCTTGGAGGGCACGATACTGTCTTTCTAGTGGGCGAAGTGACGGGTACCGGTGAAATACATCGTCACACCCGCTTCCTCGGCGGCGGCGATGACTTCTTCGTCACGGATGGACCCGCCGGGCTGGACCACGGCCTTCACACCGGAATCCGCGAGCAGCTGGAAGCCGTCGGCGAAGGGGAAGAACGCGTCGGAGGCCGCGACCGCGCCATTGGTGCGGTTGTGGCCCTCGTCGAGGGTGTTCGCGCGGTCGACGGCGAGTTTCGCAGAATCAACTCGGTTGACCTGGCCCATGCCGATGCCTACCGACGCCCCGTCGGCCGCAATCAAAATGGCGTTCGACTTCACGCATCGCACGGCCCGCCACGCGAACTCGAGGTCCGCCAGCGTCTGCGCGTCGGCGGGCTCGCCAGCCGCGAGGGTCCAGTTCGCCGCGGAATCGCCTTCCGCCTGGAAGCTGTCGCGCTCCTGGACGAGCCAGCCGCCTGCGATCTGCTTGCGCTCTTCCGTCTGCTGCTTGGGCTCGACCTGAAGGATGCGCAGATTCTTCTTTGTTTGCAGCAGCTCCAGCGCGTCCGCAGCGTAGGACGGCGCCACCACGACCTCGGTGAAGATCGGCTTGATCTGCTCAGCCAATTCCAGCGTGACCTCGCGGTTGCAGGCGATCACCCCGCCGTAGGCGGAGACCGGGTCGCACGCGTGTGCCTTCTTGTGCGCGTCCGCAATGGAGGTATCGGACACCGCCACGCCGCACGGGTTTACGTGCTTGATAATGGCCACGCACGCGCGCTCGTGGACCCAGGCGGCGCGCCACGCTGCGTCGGCATCCTGGTAGTTGTTGTAGCTCATTTCCTTGCCGCCGAGCTGCTGCGCGGCCGCGAGGCCCCAGCCTTCGCCTTCGAGGTGCGCAGCCTGGTGCGGGTTCTCGCCGTAGCGCAGCGACGTCGTGTCCGTGCCGGAAACGGGGTTGTCTGCCCCCAGCTGCGAGGCGAGCCAGGTAGACACCGCGGTGTCGTACCGCGCGGTGTGCGAAAAGGCTTCGAGCGCGAGATGCTTACGCTGCTCGAGCGTAAAGCCGCCGTTGTTGACGGCTTCCACAACGTCGCCATACTGCTGCGGGGAGGTCACAACTGCCACGGACGGGTGGTTCTTCGCCGCGGCGCGGACCATCGAGGGGCCGCCGATGTCGATCTGCTCGACGCACTCGTCATAGTTCGCGCCGGAAGCGACGGTCTCCTCGAACGGGTAGAGGTTGACCACCACCAACTGGAACGGCTCGATCCCCAGCTCCTCCAGCTGGGTGACGTGGCTGTCCTTGCGCAGGTCTGCCAGGATGCCGGAGTGCACGCGCGGATGGAGCGTCTTCACGCGGCCGTCGAGGACCTCCGGGAACCCTGTCAGCTCCGCCACCTCGGTCACGGCAACGCCAGCCTCAGCGATGCGCTTGGCGGTGGAGCCGGTGGAGACGATTTCCACGCCTGCCTCGCCCAGCGCACGGGCCAGATCCTCCAACCCGGTCTTGTCGTACACACTGATGAGGGCGCGCTTGATGTCTCGCTTCGCCTCAGTTGACATTGAACACAGCCTTTCCGTTGACGATGTCGGCGTTGTGCAGCAGCTCCACAATTTGCTCCCGCTCGGCCTTCTTAATGCGCTCGTGCAGCTCCGCCTCAGTGTCCCCCGCATCCACCTCGACCGGTCGCTGGGCAATAATTCGCCCGCTGTCCAACCCGGCGTCCACGTAGTGCACGGTGCACCCGGTCACCTTCACCCCGTGCGCCAGCGCGTCTTTCACCGCATGAGCGCCCGGGAAGGAGGGCAGCAATGATGGGTGGGTGTTGATGGTGCGCCCCTCAAACGGCTCCAAGAACGCCAGCCCGAGGATGCGCATGAAGCCCGCGGAAACGACGATGTCCGGCTCGGCCGCGGCCACCGCCGCGGCGAGTTTGGCGTTCCACTCGTCGCGGTTGGCCTCCATTGGCACCACAGCTGTGCGGATTCCGGCGTCTTCCGCACGCTGGATTCCGGGGCACATCTGGTCCGCCACTACCAGCTCAACCCGGTAACCCGTCCCTTGGGCGTCGAGAATCGCTTGTAGCAACGTGCCAGTACCCGAAACGAGGACAGCCACCGATTTTGCAGAGTCACTCACAGCAAACAGTCTAACTACCGCTGCGCGCGGTCGCGCGTTGCCTCGCTAAGGCCACCCCGCGCACGAGCGCGCCCGTCAGCGCCACCCACACAAACAGCAGCGACGCCAGCGCAAACGGCTCCGCGCCCACAAGGCCGTACGCCCCGGCATCGCCCGATGCGAAGACACCGATGAGCGCGCCGAAGAGCGCGACCCACGTTGCGGCTGCAGCGACATCCTCGAGACGCAGAGGCTTTGCGACGAAGGCCAGCGCAAGCACCGTCACCGGTACGACCAGCACCACTGGTGCCCACTGCGGCATGGTTGCCGGGATCGCGGCAAAGAGCGGCAGTGGCGGGTACGGCACGTTCGAGGCGGCGAAGACGCTCACATCCGCTCCCCCATATTTGAAACTGCCTCCGAGCATGAGGGCTAGCTGGGCTATGACCGCATTTGGCAGATACAGCACGCTGAGTAGCAGCAGCGCGACCGTGCCGCCGGCTCCGAGCTGAGGATACTGCGCGAGCAGGTCACTGACCCGGTCGTAGCCCAGCGCAAGAGCGACCACGTACACAACACCCGCTGCGACGAACAGGCGCGTACTCAGGCGAGCCGCACTCGCCGCGGCGTCAACCGCCTCCACCGGCACCCCGCAGCGCTTTGCCAGCGCGCGCCACACCACGCGGCGCACGCCGAGGACGAAGCCGACGAGATGCACAAGCACCGGGCACATAAGCGCGAGCGCCACCGGTGGCATTTCTACCGCGTACACGTGGGAGGCGTCGAAGACCATAAACAACGCGACGATGCTCAAGACCAGTGGTGCCCCCAGCACGAGGCCGAGCAGTGCCAGCAGATCCAAAACGCTGACGCGCCCCGCGGTCGCCTTTCGTACCTGGGCCGCAACCACGGCCACCACGCCAATGACGGGCAATAAGGGCATCGCCGACAACGTGACGCCGTCGATGCGAAGCGGCACACCATGGAGCGCCAGCCAGGCCTCACCCACCGCACCTGGGAGATACGTGAGGCTCCAGCCGCCGACCAGAATCACCGCGAAACACACTGCAATAACACCGAGCACGATCGCGAGATTCGGCACGAGCGCCTTCGGCGCGTAGTGGCGCAGCCGTTCCTGTGTAGTGGCGGGCGCCGCGTCTGGCTGCGCCGTGCGCTTGATGCCGGTGATCTTGCGGGTCGATCCGCCCTTACGGCTCTGGCGGCGGGCTTCCGGCTGACGGGGCCTTTGGCTGGGTGTAGTGCTCATCGTGCCTTACTCTGCCACCCTGTCTTTCCGGCCTTGCACAGTGACACCCGAGCCTCAGTTCACGCCGCCGTGACGTGTAACGCTTCGCGGCCAGCCAGCGATGTACAAGAACTTTCAGTTTCTATCTTGCTCCGGTGAAACCGATTCGTTACAGTAACCTCTCGTAGATAACAGGAAGGTCACATTCCACCTGTGAGCAGCAGAAGAAAGTGACCAACGCAAGATCTCGAAGAGGGCACATGTTCAACTCCACAAAGCAGGGTGGCAAGCACCGCAAGCAATCCGCCAACAAAGGGCGCGTTGCCGTTGTCGCGGCAGCCACCGGTGCCGTTTCCACCGCTGGTTTTTCTGGTCTCGTCGCCGGTGCCATCACCAGCAACCAAAGCGATGATCAGGATGTGAACATCGAGCTCGCGGCTGATACCGACGAGCTGCAGACGAGCGGCACCACCGAAAATGCCGCGTCCGCGGAAGCAGCTCCGCAGATCTTGGCCATCGCCGAGTACAAGCCGGTAGAGAACCTTTCCGAGCAGCTGGACAAGGCCGTCCACCACTCCGAGGAGGTCGCCCGCCTGGACGAGGCCGCACGCGCGCCACTGTTTACCAAACCCGCGGATGGCGCCTTCACCTCGGGGTTCGGCATCCGCTGGGGCACGTCGCACAACGGTGTCGACATCGCGAACGCCCTGGGCACCCCGATCCACGCCGTCGCCGGCGGCACCGTGATTGACTCCGGCCCGGCGCAGGGGTACGGCAACTGGATCCGCATCCGCCACGAGGACGGCGCGATCACCGTTTACGGCCACATGCAGTCCCTCTACGTCTCTGTCGGCGACGTTGTGCAGCCCGGCCAGATCATCGCCGGCATGGGCAGCGAGGGCTTCTCCACCGGCTCGCACCTCCACTTCGAAATCTGGCCCGACGGCGTAACTCCGATCGACCCGGCCCCGTGGCTGGCGGCCCACGGTATTACCTTGTAAGCCGAGGCGACGCCCTCTCACGCGTGGGGCCGTCCGCACCACCACCGGTGCGGGCGGCCCCACGCGCCGTTTCGTCATGTCGCGGGGGGTAACCGCGTCACCCCCTCAGAAACACCATTGACAACATTTTTCACTCCAGCAACACACGTTGTGAGCTGTATGGACGCTGGAATTTCTCCAACTTTTCGAACAAACGTGCACGTCACAGCGTTGCGACAGGGGCTTTCAACCGTTAGATTCGACGCCTGTGTGCGTGGCCGAGACCGCGCCTGACCCGTTTACAGCGTGAGAAAAGGTATCCCTCCACTATGAACCGACGTCTCCCTTCGAGCCTCGCAGCCGTCTCGGCCGCAGTGGCGTTGGCACTTGTCATCGCCCCCACCCCTGCCAATGCCGTAACCATCACGATCGGCGGCACCCCCATCTCCGATGCAAACCAGGCTCTCGACGCGGCAACCAAGGCGGCGGACGCGATTAAGGACAGTGGCGCGACGATCACCGCTGGCGAATACAAGGTTGTGTACGACCCCCGCGCCCTCGATGCCCCGCTGGCAGCCGCGTTCGCACCGGCCCAAAGCAGCGACTGGGTTGCGCCGCAACGCGGGCGCACTGCTGACGGCCGCACTGTTGTGCTTCCTGCGTCCGGCCGCTACACCTCCGGGTTCGGCCCCCGCTGGGGCACCGTGCACCAGGGCATCGACATTGCCAACTCCCTTGGCACGCCGATCTACGCGGTGATGGACGGGACGGTCATCGCCGCTGGTCCGGCCCGCGGTTTCGGCAACTGGGTTGTCATCAAGCACGACGGCGGCGAAGTGTCGGTCTACGGCCACATGCGCTACTACGACGTGGCCGTTGGACAGCGCGTGAGCGCCGGGGAAAAGATCGCGTCCATCGGTAGCGAGGGCCAGTCCACCGGCCCGCACCTCCACTTCGAAATCAAGCCTGACGGGCAGACCCAGGTGGACCCCGTGCCGTGGTTCGCGGCCCAGGGAATCCGGATCTAACCGAACTAGAGCTTCTCCATCGGGACGCCGCCGATCGTCATCAGGCGAACCGTGCCCGAGGAGCCGAAGTCGATGGTGACAGTCTCGCGAACGCCAGCACCCTCAACCGCCATTACGGTTCCGAGCCCGTACTTGGCGTGGTTGACCCTGTCACCCACCGCCAGATTGAGGTTCTTGTGCACCTTCGTGCCGGTGCCGCCGCGTCGAGCACGGGTCTGGGTGCGAGGCCGCGAGGTTGCGGGGGCACCCCATGCGTCCGAACTGAATGAGCGGTCCGGTTCCAGACGGCGCCAGTCGATGAGATCCTCCGGGACCTCTGCGAGGAAGCGGCTGGCGGGGTTCGTCACCGGCGAACCCCACGACGCGCGCAGGATGGACCGGGTGAGGTAAAGCTGCTTCTTCGCGCGAGTGATGCCCACGTACGCCAGACGGCGCTCCTCCGCGAGCTCTGCAGGGTCCCCGAGGGCACGCAAGTGCGGGAACTGCCCGTCCTCCCAGCCGGTGACGAACACCACCGGGAACTCCAGCCCCTTCGCGGTGTGCAACGTCATCAGCGTGACCACACCCTGCTCATTGTCCGGTAGCTGGTCCGCGTCCGCAACAAGCGAGACCTTCTCTAGAAACGCCTGCAGCGACCCCGGGGCAGGCTCCCCTTCTTGCATGACCTCCTCGAGCTCCTCATCCGTCATGTACGCCACCTGGTTCGCGGCCTCAGAGGAAAACTCGCGCGCGACGGAGACCAGTTCGTTCAAGTTGTCCAAGCGGGCGCCGTCCTGCGGGTCGTTGGACGCCTCGAGCTCCCCGCGGTAGCCGGTGTCGTCTAAGACACGTGTGATTAGGGCGCCGAGGTCGGGCATGCCCGTCACCTCGTTACGCATATCTGGCATGGCCTCGCGAATCTGCTGCATCATTTCGACGAAGCCGCGGATGGCGTTGACCGCGCGTGCGCCTAGCATCTCGACGTTGCCCTCCGAGGCGTCGATAAGCGCCCGCCCGAAGCTCACGCCTGCGTTGTCGGCGTGGAGCGCGACCATGGCCTGCGCCTTGTCGCCGATGGCGCGCTTCGGCACGTTGACGATCCGCCGTAGGCTCACCGTGTCATCCGGGTTTTCCAGAACCTTCAGGTAAGCGACGATGTCGCGGATCTCGCGCCGCTCGTAGAAGCGTGTGCCGCCGACAACCTTGTACGGAATCCCCGAGCGGATGAAGATGTCCTCCAGCGCGCGGGACGCATTGTTGGTGCGGTACATCACCGCCATATCCGAATATGGCACCCCCTTGTCCGCGAGCGCATCGATCTCGGAGGCCACGAAGCGCGCTTCATCGTGCTCGTTGTCGGCGACGTACCCGACGATCTTTTCACCGGATCCTTGATCGGTCCACAACTTCTTCGGGCGGCGCCCCTCGTTCTGCGCAATGACGGCGTTCGCGGCGCCCAGGATGTTCTGGGTGGAGCGGTAGTTCTGCTCGAGCATGATGGTGCTGGCATTCGGGTAGTCCCGCTCGAACTCCTCGATATTGCGGATCGTCGCGCCGCGAAACGCGTAGATCGACTGATCCGAATCGCCCACCACGGCGAGCTCCGGCGCGTCCGGGCCGTCGCCGACGAGGGTGTGGATGAGCTCGTACTGGGCGTGGTTGGTGTCTTGGTACTCGTCCACCAGCACGTGGCGGAAGCGGCGACGGTAGTAATCCGTCACCTGCGGGTGCTCCTGGAAAATCCTCACGACCTCCCCGATGAGGTCGTCGAAATCGAGGGCATTGGACTGGCGCAGGCGGCGCTGGTATTCCACGTAGACCTTGGCCACGGTGGTCTCGAACGGGTTATGGGTGCGCTCCGCATTCGTCAGCGCCTCGTTCGGGCCAATAAGCTCATTCTTCAAGTTCGAGATCCCGTTGGCCAGGGTCCGCGGGGTGAACTTCTTCAAATCCAGGTTGAAGTCCTTGGCGATCATGCCAAGCAGGCGGCGCGAATCGTCCGAGTCGTAGATGGTGAAGTTGGTATTCAACCCAGGGACGAGCTGCGCCTGTTGCCGCAAAATGCGCACGCACACGGAGTGGAACGTGGCCACCCACATCCGCCCCGCCTCTGGGCCGACAAGCTGGCTCACCCGCTCCTTCATCTCAGCCGCGGCTTTGTTGGTGAAGGTGATGGCGAGGATCTGCCACGGCGCAACACCACGGTGCTGCAGCAAGTAAGCGATGCGCCGGGTGAGCACCGCAGTCTTGCCGGAACCCGCACCTGCGACGATGAGCAACGGGCTGCCTTCGTGGACCACGGCCGCCTGCTGCTGCGGATTCAAACCCAGAGTCAGATCTGTCATGGCCGTTACTGTACTAACGCCACCGACACGACCCGCGCGGGTGTTCGAACTGGCATAATCATCTGCCATGAGCGAGCTTGAAATCCGCATGCCTTCCGGCACAGACGACCCACTTTCGGACGCGGAGATTCAGGCGTACCGCAAGGAGATCGACCGGCTAGACCGCATC
Organism: Corynebacterium ureicelerivorans; assembly: GCF_000747315.1. Lineage (NCBI taxonomy): Bacteria > Bacillati > Actinomycetota > Actinomycetes > Mycobacteriales > Corynebacteriaceae > Corynebacterium > Corynebacterium ureicelerivorans. The sequence continues at coordinate 693,597 of NZ_CP009215.1, read as the reverse complement.
ATTCTCGACGCGGTGAAGCGCCGCAGCGAGATTTCCCGGGCGATTGGCAAGACCCGGATGGGCTCCGGCGGCACCCGACTCGTGCACACCCGTGAGGTGGCCATCATCAACCAGTTCCGCGACGAGCTGGGCGAAGAAGGCCCCGGCCTTGCGCAGATCCTCCTGCGGCTCGGCCGGGGCAAGCTGGGGTAGTTCCCGGGCGTCGCTCCGGGCGACGGGAATGTCGGTTAATCCTCGTCCAGCGAGTCGAGGACGACGTCGAACTCCAGCAGCTCGGCGGACTGTGACACCGGCTTGCGGGGCTGCTCCCCTGTGCTTTTGCCGTGCCCGGCGCGGCCGGCGCCTTCCCACCACGCCTGGTACGACTCCTCGTCGGCCCAGCGGGGGACCACGAAGTAGCGCTGCTCGCCCTTGACAGGCCGCAGCAGCTGGAAGCCTTCAAAACCGGGGTGGCCGTCGATGGAGTGTTTGCGGGCGGCGAAACGGCGCTCCAGCTCCTCGCCGGCCCCCTCTGGGACAGTGATTGCGTTGATTTTCACGATGCTCATGGTCGCCATTATCCACGCGCCGCGGCTCCCGTACGCGCTCTCCGGGTTTTGACTACCTTTGTTCCAGGATCAACCAACCGCCACCCGGAAGGCCGATATGCACAACATCACGTCCACAAAAAGCTGGGGCGCGCTGGAAAAACTCCACGCGGAGAAGTCCCGCACCACATTGAGAGACCTGTTCCAAGCGGACGCGCAGCGCGCCCAGCGCTACAGCTTCGACGCCGCGGGCCTGCGGGTGGATCTGTCGAAAAACCTGGTGGACGACGACATTGCAAGGCACCTGCTCGCGCTCGCCGATGAGGCGGACCTGGGCAACCGCATCGCCGCGATGTTTAGCGGCGAGCACATCAACGCCACCGAAGACCGGGCTGTGTTGCACACTGCCCTCCGCGCCCCGGCTGGCACAGAGCTCACTGTGGACGGCCAGGACGTCGCCGCAGACGTGCACGAGGTGTTGGGCCAGATGTGCGAATTCGCTTCGCAGCTGCGAAGCGGCGAGTGGGTTGGCCACACCGGCAAGACAATCACCAAGGTGGTTAACATCGGCATCGGCGGCTCCGATCTCGGCCCGGCGATGGCGACGCGAGCGCTGCGCACGTACGCCACCGCGGGGATCACCGCAGAGTTCGTCTCCAACGTGGATCCGGCGGACATGACCCGAGTACTCGGCGAGGTGGATGCAGAGCGGACGGTGTTCGTCGTCGCGTCCAAGACGTTTACCACCCAGGAGACGCTGGCCAATGCGCACGCTGCGAAGCGCTGGCTGCTGCAGCAGTTCGACGGCGACGAGTCCGCAATTGCCAAACACTTCGTGGCTGTGTCCACCAACGAGGAAAAAGTCGCCGAATTCGGCATCGATACCGCCAACATGTTCCCGTTCTGGGACTGGGTTGGCGGGCGCTACTCCCTGGATTCCGCAATCGGGCTGAGCCTCATGGCGGTCATCGGCCCCAACGACTTCACACGGATGCTCGACGGGTTCCACGCCATGGACGAGCACTTCCGCCTCACCCCGTTCAGCGAGAACGTGCCGGTCTTGATGGGGTTGCTTAACGTGTGGTACCGCAACTTCCACAAGGCGCAGACGCACGCCGTCCTCCCCTACTCCCAGGACCTCGCGCGCTTCCCTGCGTATTTGCAGCAGCTCACCATGGAGTCGAACGGCAAACACACGCATATCGACGGCGCAAGCGTCGACCACGACACCGGCGAGATCTACTTCGGCGAGCCGGGCACCAACGGCCAGCACGCGTTTTTCCAGCTCATCCACCAAGGCACCACGCTCGTGCCGGCGGATTTCATCGGCTTTGCCAAACCGCGCCAAGATCTTCCCACCGCATCCGGTGAAGGATCCATGCACGATCTTCTGATGGGCAATCTGTTCGCGCAGACGAAGGTGCTGGCGTTCGGCAAAACCCAGCTTGAAATCGAGAACGAGGGGGTGCCGCACGCGCTGGCACCGCACAAGGTCATGCCGGGCAACCGACCGAGCACCACGATCCTCGCGGAGGAGCTTTCCCCGCACAGCCTCGGCGCGCTCATCGCGTTGTACGAGCACATCGTGTTTGTCGAGGCAGCCATCTGGGGCATCAACGCATTCGACCAATGGGGCGTGGAGCTGGGCAAATCCCAAGCCAACGACCTCGCTGCAGCCGTGGCTGGGAAAGAACAGCCCGCGACGGGCGATGCATCCACAGATAATTTGATCACCTGGTACAGGGAGCACCGTTAATGGGCGACGCAATTTCATCCGAGTCCTATACCCCGCGCCAACGCACCACCTACAGGCGCCGGCTCGAAGACGAACTGGAGCGTTTTGACCGCCACCTGCAAGGCGCTAAGTTTGTGGACCACGGCACGATCGGGCTGGAGCTCGAACTCAACCTCGTTGACGACGCCATGCGGCCGCACCCCAACAACCAGGCGGTGCTGGCGCTGTTGGACGACGAGTACCAGTCCGAAATCGGCGCGTACAACGTAGAGATGAACCACCCGCCGTTGAGCATTGCGGGTGACGGCCTCGCGCGGCTGGCCAACGGCGTCGCCGAGCGCCTCGCCATCGTGCGCAATGCCGCTGAAGAGGCGGGCTCGCACCTGGCGATGGTGGGCACGCTTCCCACCATGAGCTCGCAGTTTCTAGACAGCGACGAGTGGATGACCCGGGAGAACCGCTACGCCGGGCTGAATAACTCCATCCTGGAATCGCGCGGCGAGCTGGTGAAAATCGACTTCCGGCGCGACGAGAAATACACGCACTACTTCGAGACCATCGCACCGGAATCGACGTGCACCTCGATGCAGCTGCACCTGCAGGTAGCGCCGAACCGCTTCGCAAGCGCGTGGAACGCCTCCCAAGCGATTGCGGGAGTGCAGGTGGCCCTGTCGGCGAACTCGCCGCTATTTATGGGCCACAAGCTCTGGCACGAATCGCGCATCCCGGTGTTCAAGCAATCCATCGACACCCGCACCAAGGAGCTGGTCAACCAGGGCGTGCGTCCGCGGGTGTGGTTCGGCGAGCGCTGGATCACCAGCGTGTTCGACCTGTTCGAGGAAAACGTACGCTACTTCTCTCCCCTGCTGCCGGAGGGGCGCGCGGAGGCAGGCGCGCCGTTCATGAACGGCGACAACCCGGGCTTGCACTACCTCAACCTGCACAACGGCACGATCTGGCGGTGGAACCGGCCTATTTACGATCCGAATGGGGAGGTCAGCCACCTCCGCGTAGAGAACCGACTGCTGCCCGCCGGGCCCACCGTGACCGACATCGTGGCAGATGCGGCGTTCTACTACGGGCTGGTCAAGGCGCTGAGCAACCAAACCCGCCCGGTGTGGTCGCGTTTGAGTTTCGACGCGGCGGAGCGCAACTTCCTCGCTGGCGCCAAGCACGGCATCCAGGCGGAAATGGAGTGGCCGACGCTGGGGTCGGTTGGCGTGGCGGAGCTCGTCGAGAAGCATTTGCTGGAGCTGGCGTCCGAGGGCCTGCGCTCGCTTGAGGTCGATCAAGCGTGCGCGGACGAGTACCTCGGCGTGATCGAGGGAAGGGTGCGCACCCGCCAAAACGGCGCTGCATGGCAGCTCGCCGCGCTGGAGCGGGTGGCGGCCGAATCGAAGCCGCTGACGAAGGAGCGCACCGAAGGCTTGGCCCGTGTTGTGCGCCAATACCTAAAAAACTCGCAGGCAGACGCGCCGGTGCACACTTGGACGCTCGAGGTTGAGTAGGGTAAGATAGGCCCAATGCAGAGCATCATCGACTGGATTGTGGGTCTGATGGAGACCCTCGGCGCGCCCGGCGTGGGTGTGGCGATCCTCTTGGAGAACCTGTTCCCGCCGATCCCCTCCGAGGTGGTGCTGCCGCTCGCCGGCTTCACCGTCGCGCAGGGCTCGCTGAACATGGTGAACGTGTTCATCTGGTCTGTCCTGGGCTCCGTCATCGGCGCCTACGTGCTGTACGGCGTCGGTGCGTGGCTGGGGCTGGAGCGACTGCGCAAGATCGCGGACTGGATGTGGCTCGTGCGCGCCTCCGACGTGGACGCGGCGATGAACTTCTTCCACAAATACGGCAAACCCAGCGTGTTTATCGGCCGGCTCATCCCCGGCGTGCGCTCGCTCATCTCCATCCCCGCTGGCCTGGACCGCATGAACCTGCTCACGTTCGGTCTGTGGACGACGCTGGGCTCCGGCATCTGGAACGCCATCCTGATCTACCTGGGTTACGTCCTCGGCGATAACTGGGAAAAGGCTACCGGTTACGCGGACACGTATTCCAGCATCATCTACGTGGTGCTGGCACTGATCATTTTGGGCTTTTTGGTGTTCTTCATCCGCCGTGCGGTGCGGGAGCGCCAGGCTCAGGCTGGCACTGCGGGCACCACCAAATAACCCGCTCGAGGTCCCCTTCCCCACCGAGGAAGCCCTTGGTGATTAAGGTGCCGCATCGCCTGCACGGCTTGTTGTTGCGGCCGAACACGTAGCTCGTCTCCCCCGCCCGTTTGATCCCTGTGGTCACGCGGACGGGGGCGTCTTTATTGGCCCACATCAGGCGTCGTGCCAGGCGCACATGCTTCTCGACGTCCACGTTCCGCACCAACTCTGCCGGGTGGGTACCGGCGAGGAAGTTGATCTCCGCTCGGTACTCGTTGCCGATGCCGGCCAGCTTCCGCTGATCCAGCAGCGCGCGCCCAATCTCACGGTCGGGTTCGGCCTGGATGCGCCGTACCGCCTCCTCCTCGTCGAAGTCCGGGTCGAGCAGGTCTGGGCCGAGGTAGCCCATCTCCTGGTCGTACTCCCTCGCCGGGAAGACGCGGACTAGGCCGAGCCAGAAGCCGACCAGTTCGATGTCGGCCTTTGGCGCGTCGCTTAGCCTGAGCACCACGCGTGCGGCGTGGCCGGGCTTTTTCCACCTGTCGCCAGCGCGGTGCATGGACCAGGTGCCCTCCATTTTCAGGTGGGTGTGCAGGATCTGCGGCCGGTGGCCTGGAGCGCCGAACTGCATGAACAGGTGCTTGCCGTGCGGCCAGACGCGCTCGCAGGTCATGCCCGTGAAATCAACGGTGGCGTAGCGGGGAACGCGAATGGAGGTGGCTGTGACCTCGCGGTGTTGCATCCACTGCAGGCGCTTGGACAGCTGGTAGACGGAATCACCTTCGGGCATAGTGACGTCTATGCTCCGCTTTCTGCGCAATATCTTCAACACTGGCCCGACGCCGGAGGAATCGCTGGTGGGTTTCTTCCCGGACATGGACGCCGCGACCGAGTGGGCGCGCGGGGTGCTCGCGGAGACCGGCACCAACCCCAAGGAGCAGTTCGTGCGCGCGGTGAAAGACGTGCGTGAAGCGAACCCGCGACTCGGACTTGCGGCTGCTAACCACCTGGTCAAGCAGCTAATTTAGAACACCTGTTCGCACACTAGTTTGTGGTGTCGGCTGCGTTGTTACATTGACCCCATCACCCGCGAAAAGTGCGGAAAGGAGGGTGCGATGAGCAACGTCACTGAGCTCGTAGACAAGGTCGTTGACGGCCTCACGCAGCTGCGCCAGCTTCTCGACGATCCTTCGGCCCTCCCCCTCGCCACCATCACCCGCGACATCGCGCGCCTCGAACGCGCGATGGACAAGAAGGCGTATGTGGATGCGTCCTTCGCGCAGGCGTGCGTGCTGGCAGACGCGGGCAAGCTGGTCGGCGCGAACCACCCGGACGCGTACCTGACCGAGAAGCTCGGCATCTCCCGTGGCGAGGCGTACAACCGCGTCGCGCGGGCGAAGGCGCTGTTCGACGCGCCGCCTCCGCCCGAGCCGGATTTGGGTGGACTTTTCGAGGAGGACGGCTCGGACGATGACCGCATCGCCGCTGAGGAGGCCGCGCGCAAGGTCGCTGAGGAAGAAGCGGAGCGCCGCCGAAAGGACCAGGAAGAAGCGCGCAAGCGCGCCGACGAAATTCCGGCCGCCAAGCAGGACATCATCCGCCGCGAGCTAGACAAGCTGCTCAAGGCAGCCGAGGGCGAGCGGATGCGGATCTATGCCCGCGCGATGGAGCAGGCGAAGTACCGCGACGAGAAGGATCTGCGGCAATTGGTCAAGCGGTTGGTCGACGAGGCGAACAAGCCGTACGCGAAGGCGAACCCGAACGCAGGGTTTGAGAAGCGCGAGGCATCGCTGGGCAAAGAGAACAGTGACGGCACCTACGGCGTAACGCTTTCACTCACCCGTGGCGACTACGCCCTATACAAGGCGCTCACTGACAAGGGCCTGTCGCCGAACTCCAACATCCCCGAAGAACTCCAGGGCGATCGCGACCCGCGCACGAAGGGCCAGCGCCGCTACGACCAGTTCATGGCCATCCTGCGCCAGTTCGAAGAGGACCAGCAGGCGGCTAACGGTGGCGCAGCATCGGTGGTTGTCTCGGTCACCCTGGACGACCTCGCGGAGGCCGACGCCAACACGCTGTTCCAAACGAACGTCGGGGTGGAGCTCAACGCCTTCGATCTGGTTCGGCTGGGCATGGACGACACGAGCGATTTCCTGCTCACCGTCGACGGTCTGACCGGGGTGCCGCTGCACCTCGGCCGTTCGCGACGGCTCGCATCGGTGGGTCAGCGCATCGCCATGTTCGCCGTCCAAGGCGTGTGCTCTTGGGCCGGGTGCACAACCGCCATGAGCGAGTGCGAGGCCCACCACATCATCTCCTGGCTGCGCTATGGTGCCACCGACATCGAAAACCTCACCGGCCTGTGCCCCACCCACCACCGGTGCAACAACGACCACCGCGACGGTTCCTTCAATAAGGGCTACATGGACTACGACCCCGACACCGGCGATGCCGTCCTAGTCAAGGCCGACGGGACCCGCCACACCAACACCACGGATCCCGCCATGCACTCGGCGGTCAACCGGATCCGGGCGAAACGTGCAGCAACGTCGGCTCCACCACCTGCAAAAACGCACTGGCCCACGTCTCCACCGCCACCGGGGCGCGCGGCCCAAGCCACCCATCGGCCCACCCACCGGGTGCCGATGCGGCCCTAGAAAGATGCGCTTCCAATGTGAATCAGTCATCGAAGCTCAAACCGTCCGGAGGCTCAGCCCTGTCGTCGTCCAGCTCCCCCAGTGCCTCGGCCACGCTCCGGCCGCGCCGCTTCGGCGGCACCACAGCCTTGCCGCCGATCTTCACGCCCTTGTGGCTCACGGTCGCGCCGTAGTCCTTCAACTCGAATGCGGGCCCGCCGTTGAGTTTCTCCACTCCCAAGGGCTGCATCCGTCCTGCCCTGACAGCCTGCGTCAGCGCGTCGATGACGAGGGGCATCGGGTCGTCAATCCCCTCCGGGAACGTGTCGAAGAACGTGGTCATCGTTTTGCCCCCGCGGGTGACGTGGGCGGCGAGCAGGCCGTCGATGAGCACCACCATTGCGCCCGCCGAGCGGGTGGGGCCCTGCTCCGGCCACGGGAGCGCGGCGCCGTAGGGGTTCGCGGGGTCGGTCGCCGCGAGCACGTGCACGTGCGGGTTTTTCGCGCCCGACGGCCACCCGATTAGGTCGTCAGAATCCTGGTGCCCGCGCAACCGGTCGATGGTCGCAGGCGTGGAGAACTGGGAGGCCCCCAATCCGTCGACGAGGTAACCGCGCATCGCTTTGCCGCTTTCCTCAAAACCCGACAGGGTCTTATAGGCCAAGGCGAACCCGCCGAGGATGTCCTCGGCCACCACGGACCCGCGGGTGACCACCCCGTAGCGGTCCAGCAGCGACTCCCCCAGCGCCACCGAGCGACGCGTCGCGTCCGCGTCCGGCTCCGGCGTGAGCGACCAGCGGCCGATCATGTCGGGCGGGGTGAGCGTGGCAAAGCTGGTGCGGCCCGAGCGCACCCTGCTTCTCGACGGCCTCCGCTTCGCCCGGTGCGCCGTCTTCCCGCCAGCCAGGCGCGCCCGGATAGGGGCGAACGAGTCTGGCGACAACAACCCAGCCTCGACCAGATCCCACATGGCCTCCCGGAGCTCCTCGGTGGTCGTTGTCGGCTCGAGCAGATCCTGGAACAGGAACCCGCCGCCGCGGCGCACCTTTTCCATCACTTGGGACTGGGTGAGCGACAGCAGCGGCTCGTCCACCTGTGGCATGAGCTGCGCGGCGTAGTCGGCGGGCAGCAGCATGATCCACGGGTCGCGAGCGCCGGCCTTGCCCGCGCCGACGATGCTGATTTCGCCGCTGGCCGTGAGCTCATCGAGCATGACGGGCGAGTAATCCCCCACCCGGGCGGGCAGGATGTGCGATTCCCAGGCGGACGCGGGCAGCCGCACACCGGCTAATTGCTCCAGCACCGAGTACACGCCGTCCGCCCCGCGCAGCGCGGGCACAACGCCAGCCGGCGCGACGTTCGACCACGCCGGCAGGAAGCGCCCGTACGCCGACTGCGAGACCGGCCGGGTCTGGGCGCGCGCCGCCGCCAGCGACCGCGAGCGGATGATTCGCAGGACCTCAGCGGCAACGTATTCTTCCTCGTCGATCCCCTGCCGGTAGCGCCCGGGGATGACTTTGTCCTTTTCTATGAGCCGCGACAGCGACTCGTGGGCCGCGCCGACCGCTAGCCCGAACGCGTCTGCCAAATCGCGGAGCGTGAACGGGCCGCGGGTGCGCACCCAGCGGCCCACCAGCTGCGCCAGGGCGTCCGGAATGGTCTGCACCTGGGCGGCCACGCCGGGCGGGACGGGCACGCCGAGGGCGTCGCGGAGCAGCGGCGCGTCGAGGGTCTGCGCGACGTGCTCCCGGCCGCCAATGCGCACCCGCATCATGCGCCCGTGCAGGCTCTGCTCGAGCGAGTTCAGGGGCACCGTGGTGTAGAGGCGGAGTGCGTCGATAGGCACGGGGCCCACGATGCGCAGGGTGTCCGCGAACTGCTCCGACGTTTCGGCGCGGCCCACGCGCCGCAGCGACGCGTCGACCTCCTCGATGATGTCCGCGTCTAAGAGTTCGCGCAGCTCAACGGTGCCGAGCAGCTTGGCCAGCAGCGACGGGTCGAGCGACAACGCCGCGGCCCGCTTCTCAGCCAGCGGGGTGTCACCCTCGTACATGAACGCGCCGGTGTAGTTGAACAGCAGCGACGACGCGAACGGGCTTGGCGTATCGGTGGTCACCTCGGCGATGCGCACCCGGCGGGTGTTGACGTCCCGCATGACCTCCTGCAGCGCTGGGAGGTCGTAGACGTCCTGGAGGCACTCGCGCACCGTCTCCAGGATGATGGGAAACGACGGGTAGTTCCGGGCGATGTCGAGCAACTGCTCGGCGCGCTGGCGCTGTTGCCACAGCGGCGCGCGCTTGCCGGGGTTGCGGCGCGGCAACAGCAGCGCGCGGGCGGCGCACTCGCGGAAGCGGGAGGCGAACAGCGCCGAGTTGCCCACCTGCTCGGTGACAATGTCGGCGATCTCGTCCGCGTCGAACTGGAACAGGCTGCCGTCCGGTTCCTTATCCCCCTGGGGCAGGCGCAGCACGATGCCGTCGTCGCCCGCCACCGCCTGGGCGTCCATGCCGGTCTCCTGCGCCACACGCCAGCCCGTCGCCAGCGCCCACGCGGCGTTGACCCCTTTGCCAAACGGGGTGTGCAGCACCACCCGCCAGTCCCCCAGCTCGTCGGTGAAGCGCTCGAGCACCAGCGTGGTTTCGTCCGGCAGGATGCCGGTGGCCTCCTCCTGCTCCTCGAGGTATCGCAGGAGGTTCTTGCGGGCGCGCTCGTCCAGGCTGGGGTCGAGGGAGCTTTTTGCTTCTCTGCGGAACGCGCCCAGGGCTTTCCCGAGTTCGTAGGGCCGGCCCAGCCCGTCGCCAGTCCAGAACGGTAGGCGCCCGGTGTGCCCCGGTGCCGGAGACACCTGCACCTGGTCGCGCGTGATGTTTTCAATGCGCCAGCTCGAGGCTCCGAGGGTGAACACATCGCCGACGCGGGACTCGTAGACCATTTCCTCATCGAGTTCACCGACGCGCCGAGGTCCTCTGCCCCCTTCTTGATCGCTCGCGATCAAGAAGACGCCGAACATGCCGCGATCCGGAATGGTGCCCGCGTTGGTCACCGCCACGCGCTGGGCGCCGGGGCGAGCCTTCAAGGTGGAGCCCTCGAGGATGGCCCGCGGGCGCAGCTCGGCGAAGTCCGTGGAGGGGTAGATGCCGATGACAAGGTCGATCACCGAGTCGTACACCTCGCGCGCGAGGTCACGGTACGGCCACGCGCGGCGCACCGTGTCGTACCACTCGTCGACATCGAGGTCCTCCACCGCAACCGCGGCAACGGTTTGCTGGGCGAGCACATCCAGCGGGCTGCGTGGGGTGTGCAGCTCCTCGATGAGCCCCTCGCGCATCCGGGGCACCGTCACCGCCGTCTGCACTAGGTCTGAGCGGTGTTTGGGGTAAAACGCGCCCTCGGACACCGCGCCCACCGAGTGCCCGGCGCGCCCCACGCGCTGCAGTCCGGATGCGACCGACGGCGGGGATTCGACCTGGATCACCAAATCAACCGCGCCCATGTCGATACCCAGCTCCAGCGAGGACGTGGACACCACCGCGCGCAGCGAGCCTTCCTTCAGCATCGTCTCGGTCATCGCCCGCTCGTCCTTGGACACCGAGCCGTGGTGGGCGCGCGCGATCACGGGGGCGGCGTGGCCTGCGGTATCCACGGACTTCATCAGCTGCGCTGGGGGCCGACGCGTTGCGGGGCTCAACGCTTCCGGGTCGTGCTCTTTCGCCCACAGCTCGTTGAGCTGGCTGGTCAACCGCTCGGCGGTGCGGCGCGAGTTCACAAACACGATGGTGGAGCGGTGCTCCATCACCTGCTGGTACACCGCCTGCTCGATGTGCGGCCAGATCGAGTTGGTCGCGCCGGGCGGCGGAGGAGACGACTCATCGTCGTCGGACAGTGCGTCGTCGAAGATGGCCTCCCCGATGGTCGAGGCGTCTTCGGGCACGGGCAGATCGGACATGTCGTCCACCGGCACGCGCACGTCCAAGTGCCAGCGCTTCTCCGCCGGCGGGTTGATGATGGTGGTCTTGGGCCCGAGGAAGTTGGCCACAGCCTCGACCGGGCGCACGGTTGCAGAAAGCCCGATGCGCTGGAAATCGCCCGCGAGCCGTCGCAGCCGCTCGAGCGACAGTGCGAGGTGCACGCCGCGCTTCGTGCCGGCGAGCGCGTGGATCTCGTCCACGATGACCGTGTCGACAGTTTTTAGGATGCCCGCCGCCTTGGAGGTGAGCATGAGGTAGAGCGACTCGGGCGTGGTAATCAAGATGTCAGGCGGCTTGCGCAGTTGCCGGTTGCGCTCACTCTGCGGGGTGTCGCCGGAGCGTACCGCAACGGAGATGTCCGGCATGTCGCGGCCCAAGCGCTGCGCCACACGGGCGATGCCGTTGAGCGGCGCGCGCAGGTTGTTCTCCACATCCACACCGAGCGCCTTGAGCGGGGAGATATAGAGGACACGCACGCCGCCGTGTGTGGAGGCGTGAGCGCCGTCGATAGGCAGGGCCTGCTGCCCGGCGCGCTCCACGAGAGCGTTGAGGGACCACAAAAACGCGGCCAGGGTCTTACCGGAGCCGGTTGGCGCGACAACGAGCGCGTTCTCGCCCTGGCTGATTGCCTCCCACGCGCCCTCCTGGACGTTGGTGGGCGCTTCGAACACCTCCTCGAACCACGTGGCCACCTGCGGGTGGAAGCGGGAGAGGATTGGCGAGCTCATTGTGCAGACTTTAGCCTGCGTAGCCGAGTGGGCGGTAGAGTCGGGCGCATGACTGCTCAGTACTCGGATTCCCGGCTGACAAACCTCATTGCAGAGGGCACCGGGGAGATCCTCAAAGGCGTGCGCGGGGTGGGGCTGCTGCGCGGCCGCGAGCTCGGCGAGGCGGGCGACGAGCTCGCGCAGAATTGGATCGCGCGCGTGCTTGCGCAACACCGGCCCGAGGACGGTTTCCTGTCCGAGGAGGCCGCGGACGACCACGACCGGCTGAGCAAGGACCGCGTCTGGATCGTTGACCCCCTCGACGGCACGAAGGAATTCGCCACCGGCCGCCAGGACTGGGCGGTGCACGTCGCGCTTGTGGAGGACGGGGTGCCCACCCACGCAGCGGTGGGGCTGCCCGACCTGGGTGTGGTGTTCAAGTCGTCCGACGTGCGGCACGTCTCAGGCCCCTTCGCTGGCAAGGTGGCGATGTCGCGCAACCGTCCCCCGGCCGTGGCGGCGCACGTTGCGCAGGCGCTGGGCTTCGAGGCGGAACCCGTTGGCTCTGCGGGCGCGAAAGCGATGCACGTGCTGCTCGGCGACTACGATGCCTACGTTCATGCCGGCGGGCAGTACGAATGGGACCAAGCCGCGCCGGTGGGCGTCGCGCTGGCCGCCGGGCTGCACGCCTCCCGGCTCGACGGCTCCGCGTTGCGCTACAACAACGCGGACACCTACATTCCGGATATCGTGATTTGCCGCCCCGAGCTCGCCGACGACATCTTGGAGGCGGCGGCGCGCTACCGCGACGAGCACGGAACCTTCGAAGGAGTAGCCAAGTGATTTCCACCCCGTACGAGGATCTGCTGCGCGACGTCCTCGAGCACGGCACCGAGAAAGGCGACCGCACGGGCACCGGCACCCGCTCCGTGTTTGGCCGCCAGATCCGCTACGACCTGTCCGAGTCCTTCCCCCTGCTGACCACCAAGAAGGTGTACTTCAAGGGCGTCGCGGGCGAACTGCTGTGGTTCTTGCGCGGCGATTCCAACGTGCGCTGGCTGCAGGACAACGGCGTGCGTATCTGGAACGAGTGGGCGGACGAGGACGGCGAGCTCGGCCCCGTGTACGGCGTACAGTGGCGCTCCTGGCCCACCCCGGACGGCGGGCACATCGACCAGATCGAGGAAGTGCTGCGCACGCTGAAGGAAAACCCGGATTCGCGCCGCAACCTCGTCTCTGCCTGGAACGTGGCAGAGCTAGACAAGATGGCGCTCATGCCCTGCCACCTGCTGTTCCAGCTCTACGTCGCCGACGGGCGGTTGTCTATGCAGGTCTACCAACGCTCCGCCGACATGTTCCTCGGCGTGCCGTTCAACATCGCTTCCTACGCGCTTTTGACCCACATGTTCGCGCAGCAGGCGGGCCTGGAGGTCGGCGAGCTGATCTGGACGGGCGGCGACTGCCACATCTACAACAACCACGTCGAGCAGGTGCGCGAGCAGCTCTCCCGCTCCCCGCGCCAGTACCCGCAGCTGCGCCTGCGCAAGGCGGCGTCCATCTTCGACTACGACTTCGCCGACATCGAGGTCATAGGCTACGACCCGCACCCCACCATCAAGGCGGAGGTCTCCGTATGACGCAGCGCGTGACCCTGGGCGCGATCTGGGCGCAAAGCCTGGGCGGCGTCATCGGCGACGGCGCGGGCATGCCCTGGCACCTGCCGGAAGACTTGAAGCACTTCAAGCAAATCACCTACGGTCACCCCATCATCATGGGCCGCCGGACGTGGGAATCATTGCCCACTCGCCCCCTGCCGGGGCGTGCGAACCACGTGCTGTCGTCGCGCCAACCGGGCACGTGGTCGCGCGGCGCGTACGTCTCCCGCGACATCCCCGACCTAGAAACGGACGCGTGGATCATCGGCGGCGCGCAAGTCTATGAGGCCACCATCGACGAGGTGGACGTCATCGAGCGCACGCTTATCGACGTCCATCCGGACGTCCCCGCGTCCAGAGCCGTCTACGCGCCCCGGATCGATGCGGACTTCGCGCTCGCCCGCGACGGTGAGTGGCAGACCTCCGAGACCGGCCTGCGATACAAATTCCAACGCTTTGAAAGGATCTGACATGACTGTAAAGACCCCCGAAACCTCCTCGCCCGTCACCATCTTCGCCGCCGACTGGTGCCCGTTCTGCCGCAAGCTGCGCGAGCGGCTTGACCGCACCGAGACACCCTACGACGTGGTGGACGTGGACGCCGACGGCATGGACGAGGTCAACGAGTGGATCAAGTCCGTCAACGACGGCAACCGCATCATCCCCACCGTGCTCTACTCCGACGGCACGCACGCCACCAACCCGGAGGCCTCCGCGGTGCGCGCGAAGCTGCACGAGCTCACCGGCGAGGCGTAGCCGCTACCCCGCCTGCACCACAACCATCCAGATGGCGACGAGGTGCAGGACGGCCGCCACGACCGTCGCGGTGTGGAAGTGCTCGTGGTAGCCGTAGTAGCGCGCTGACCTCCCCGGCCACTTAAAGCCGTACACCAGCGCGCCGAGGGTGTAGATCACCCCGCCCGCGACAAGTAGCCACACCACCGCCGCTCCCGCCTCGCGCCACAGTGTGGGGAGGAGCGGGACGATGACCCACCCCAGCCCAACGTAGACCACCACGTCCAGCCAGCGCGGGTGGTTGATCCACACGAGGTTGAGCACCACTCCCCCGATGCCGCCCGCCCATGCGACGGCAAGCATCACGGCCGCAGTCTTCGGCTGGAAGACAGTCAGGCACAGCGGCGTGTACGTTGCGGCGATGAACCCCGAGATCGTGGCGTGGTCCGCCCGGCGCCACCACTGCACGGCGCTGGCGGTGCGCCACGGCCAACGGTGGTACATCGCGGAGACCCCGAAAAGCAGAAACAACCCAGCACCGTACACGGTGACCCCGAGGGCCTGGACCCACTGCAGCGTCATCCACGCGAACGTGATCAGCACCGCCGCCGCGAGCGCCGAGAGTATTGCCGCGCCGAAGTGGAACCAGCCGCGGATCACGGGGCGCGCGCCTCGATCCGCCATAACGTAGCTGCGCTGCACTTGGCCCTGCTGGAGTGTGTGGTGCGGTCTCGTGGCGGTCACGGGTCACCTCCGCTGTCGTCGTTGCCATGGCTTTCGGCTGAATTCATCTCTAACCTACGGCAACGTAAGTAATTTAGTCGAAGTCCCGCAGGGCCGCCTCCGCCGCCCACCATCCAGGCATCCCGTGCACGCCGGCCCCCGGCGCGGTCGACGCCGACGCGAGGTAGAGCCCCTTGCGCAGCCGGTGCGGCTGCCGCATGAGAAGCTGTGCGCCGTCCATGGCTCCGCCCGCGATGTCCCCGCCGACGATGTTCGGGTTCCACGCCTCCAGCGCCGCCGGGGATGCCTCGATCCTCTGCCTCACCACATGGCTGAAGCCCGGCGCGAACCGTTCGATCTGCCGCTCGATCTTTTCCGCCACCTCGCCGGGGTAGTGCTCCCGGTAGCCGTGCGGCACGTGGGCATACGTCCACAGCACCAGCCCACGGGAGGGGTCGGCGGCGTACTGCTGGGCGGCCATGACAAACGGGTGCTCGGGCATGATGCCGCCGGCCACGGCCTTCTCGGCGCTGACAATCTCGTCCACGCGGCCGCCGACGTGTACCGTCGCCGCCTGTCCCACCCGGGGGTCCGCCCACGGCACCGGCGCATCGAGCACGAAATCCACCTTGTGCACCGCCGGGCCGTAGCGCCACCGGCGCATGGACCTTTTGCGCCGGGCGGGAAGCGAAGCGCCGTCGATAGCCAGCACCTGCGATGGCGTGAGGTTGAGGATCACCGCGTCCGCCTCCGGCAGCTCGCGCACCTCCTCGCCGCAGCGCACCACGCCGCCATGCTCCTCCACGAGCCTGAGCAGTGCAGCGGTGATCGCGCCGGAGCCGCCCTCGGCCACAGGCCACCCGCGCGTCATCCCCAGCGCCCCGAAAAGCAGGCCGAACGCGCCGGTGAGCGGCCGCGCAGGCGACGTGATCGCGTGCGTCGCACTGCCGGCGAAGAGTGCGCGTGCCTCCTCGGTGCGGAACACCGTGCGCCCGAGCGCCGCAGCCGGCAGCACTCCTCGGGCCCCGAACCGCGCTAGGGCCACCGGGTGCCTCGGCCGCCGCGGCATGGGTGCGAGAACGTCGCCCAGGATGCCGTCGATACTGTCCACCACCGGCTGGTGCAGCCGGGTCCATGCGCGCCCGTCCCCGCCAAGCCCCGCCGCCGTTGCCTCGAGGGAGCCCTCAAGCAGTGCGGACGTGCCCTCGAGTGGGTGGGCCATCTCGAACGGAGCGCGCAGCCAGCGCACGCCGTAGTCTTCCAGCCGCAGCGCGTGAAAGGCCGGGCTTGCGGCGCCGAAGGGATGGCAGGCCGCGCCGAGGTCGCGCATCGCGCCGCCCTCAAGCTGCTGCGTCGCGGCAGCACCACCGGCGCTGCTCGCACGTTCTCGCACGTCAACCCGCCATCCGTTCACGGCTAGGCGCGCCGCGGCCGTCAGCCCGTTTGACCCGGCGCCCACAATCACTGCGGTTGGTTTCACCGCGCCCATGGTAAACCTGAGTACCCGTTCACGGCCGGAGAAGCGAGGAACTTTCGTGTCATGATTGCGGCTTCACGTTCCGGCCGCGTGCACGGGTGTCGTCGTCTTCTCAGCCAGCCCGGCCCATACCCACAGTGAACTGCGTTTTGAGACCACACTACCGCGGGCCGACCGCAGCGCGGCGGTGTACTTTCGTCCCGCCGTGGCACCTTCGTTCCCACTCCGCTGCGGCCTCTTCCCCAGGTATTGCACCGCTATTAACCTCCCTGTCTGTTCACTGCAGATCTGATTACAAAACTGCAATTCGGTTGGGAGAATTCGATGAGTAACACGCCGCGGCCCCTGGTCGCCTCGCTGGCAGCGTCAGCTGTCCTCTTGGCGTCCTGCGGTACCGATTCAGCGTTGGATTCGACGCGTTCGGCCGCGCCCTCTTCTGCCCCGGCGGCGGACACGGGCTGCGCTACGGATACAGCCCGGTCGACGAGTGGGAGCAACGGCTTCGCCGTCGCCACAACGCACCCGCAGGCCGCGTGGGCCGCGTGCACCGTGCTTGCCCAGGGTGGCTCAGCCGCGGATGCCGTCGCGGCCGCCCAGCTGGCATTGGGGGTTGTTGAACCAATGTCCTCGGGCCCAGGCGGCGGGGCGCTCGCGGTGTACTACGACGCCCACACCCGCTCGCTCAGCGCCTACGACGGCACGGTCGTGGCGCCCAAGGACGAAACGGGTGACGCGCTTTCCTCTGCCGGTGTACCGCACACCCTCGCGTTGCTCGCATCGCTGCGCGCCGATTACGGGGTGTTGGACGCGTCCAGCATCGCGGAACCCGCGCGAGATCTCGCGTCGGACGGCTTTACCGTCTCGGAGCGGTTCGCGGACGCGGCCGCGAGCGACGGCTCACCGCTTACGGACACCGGCCTGGCCGAGAAGCTGTACGGCGCTGAGGGCGCCGACGGCATCACGGCTGGCGAGACGCTGACTAACAGGGCGTACGCCGACTTCCTCGGCTCCTGGATCGATACTGACGGTGCGTTGTCGAAAGACACTATCGAGTCCCTTGCGAGCGAGCTGCCCGATGTCGCCGGGAGGGCGAACTTCGCCCGGGAGTGGCACGACGCCGCCGCCGCCGAGGTTGATCCGCTGTGCGTGACCTTCCAGGACACGGAGGTGTGTGGCGTGGGATCCCCCGCCACAGGGACCCCGATCGTCGCCCAGACGCTCGGCATCTTGAATCACCTCGACCCTGCGCGCCACGAGCCATACGACAACGACGGGCTCCGCGTCGCCCGGACGACAGCGGCGCACGAGATCATCGAGGCCGAGCGCATCGCCTTCGCCAACGCGAATACGTGGGCAGGCGACCCTGCCGGAGACAAAGCGCAGGAGGCCATCGCGGACGGCTACATCAACGACATTGTCACCGACCGCCGCACGCTCAAAGGCGAGGCGGAGTCGATCCGCAAAAAGCGGCCCCTGAAAGAGCCCGAGGCGGAGCGCCTGGACGGTGTGGCGGGCAAGTACCGCGACTTCGAAGAAGAGGGCACCGCCCAGATCAGCGTCCGGGACGGCGAGGGCAGTTTTGCCTCGGTGACGACGACGCTGCAGAAGAACTTCGGCACCGGGCTGACAGCAGGCGGCTTTTTCATCAACAACTCCCTGGATAATTTCGGCGGCGACGACCAGCGCGAGCCGAATGCCCGCGCACCCAGGCGGCACCCGAAAACGACGATGTCCCCGCTCATCATCACCGATAACGGCGGCGACGCGGTGGCGGCGCTCGGCTCACCCGGCGGCAAATCCATCCCGTCCTACAACATCAAGACCACGGTGGCGCTCACCGCCTGGGGCCTCGCCCCCGACCAGGCAGTCACCATGCCGAATTTCGGCGCGACCGGACGACATTCCGCCTACGTCGAAGCGCCGAAGCACGAGGACATCCCCCGCGATATGAAGCGAATGCGCAAGGTCCTCGAACGGTGGGGCCACAGCCTCGACACCGGCGAGGCAGATAGCGGTACGTCAGTTGTCACGTTCATCGACGGGACTGTGGCTGCCGCCGCCGACCCTCGCCGGGGAGGAGGCGCCGCTGCTAGCTCGGCCCCCTAGATCCGCCCCAGTTTCCTCCAGTCCGTCGTTCCCGTACCCACCCCAATCGTTTTGAAAAGGTATTCCCAGAATGCTGAGCATGATTAGCCTCTGTGCTGCCGGTGCCGCCGCGCACGTCTCCTACCTCCACACCTTTCACTCGCGCCACCGCTCCCGTCTCGACGGATTGCAGCACAACATCCACATCAACGGCATCCGCGGCAAGTCCACCGTGACCCGCATGATGGGGGCTGTGCTGCGGGAGGCAGGGCTGCGCACGATCTCCAAAACGACGGGCACGTACGCCTGCGTCATCGACTGTGAGAGCGGCGAGCACCCAATCAAGCGCACCGGTCCCGCAAACATCGCCGAGCAGTACTCGTTTATCCGCGAATGGGTCACAGAGGACGTGGATGCGCTGGTGGTCGAGTGCATGGCGGTGAAGCCCAAGTACCAGAAGGTTTGCCAGGAAACCATCCTGCAATCGCCCATCACGGTCATCACCAACGTGCGGCTGGATCACCAGGAGGACATGGGCGACACCCTGGAAGAGATCACCGCCTCCTTATGCAACACCGTGCCGTTTAACGGCACCGTCGTCACCGCGGAGCGCAATCCCCGCCTCGTCTCCATCATCGAGAAGTTCGCGAAGGAGCGCGGATCCCGCGTCATTGTCGCCGCCCGCACGGATCTTTCCGAAGGCCTCGTCCCCTACTTCTCCTACCAGCAGTTTGAGGAGAATGTCGCCGTGGTGCTCGCCGTCGCCGAGCTCATCGGCATCGACGCCCAGACTGCCGCGCGCGGGATGCTGGCCGCGGCCCCCGACCCGGGCACCACGGCCGTTCAGCGCATCCCGGTTGGGGATTCGTCCGTCACCGACCTCAAGTGGGTGCCGATGTTCGCGGTCAACGACTGGGAGTCCACAGTGCGCGTGTTCCGCTCGGTGAGCGCAGAGAAGCTCAGCGACGACGCTTCCCGTGTGGTCATCCTGAACAACCGCTCGGACCGCACCGACCGCGCCCAGATGTTCAACGATTTGATCAGCACGGACCTGCGTGAGGAGATCGACCGCGTGGTGCTGTTCGGTGACCTACAGGATGTGGTGAGCCAGCAGCTCGTGGACAACGGTCTGCCGGCGGACATGGTGGTGACCACCGGCGATCTAGAAAACGCGACCGGCGAGGCGCTCCTGCGCCGGGTCATCGACGGCCTGGACGGCGACGTCGCCGTCTTCGGCATGGTCAATATCCACACCGATCACGCTACTGAGCTCATCCGCTACTTCGACGCCGCTGCCACCGACGACGCAGCAGCGGGCGCAAGCCCTGTGGCGGAGGAGGAACAGTCGGCGATTGCGGAGCTCACCTCCGATGTTGCCGCCTTCGGCTACGAGGGCGCCGAGTTCATCGAAGACCACGAGCCCGAACTGGAAACAACCGAGACGAAGATGGCGGCCTAATCATGACCCTTGCGTTTCTTCCCACCGAGTACGGCTTCACAGTCGAAGCCATTCACTACTTGTTCATCACTGGTCTTTTGGTGAGCTACATCTACTACAAAAAGACCAACATCTCCTGCGGCGGGTCGCTCGCTGTCGCCTACCTCGGGGCGAGCATCCTGTGGCCGGTAGCCATCGTATCCACCATCGTCATCGCCTTAATTTCCTACGTCACAGTGAAGCGGGTCGTGCTCCGTTTGTGGCTGCCCCGGCCGCGCCAAATCTTCGGCATCGGCCTGCTCGTGGGCATCTGTTACGGCGCGATCTGGCTTGCGGTGGCCACTGCGGTGTTCGGGTCGGATTCCATCCCCTCACAGATCGCTATCGTGGGCGTGATCATCCCCGGTATGCTCTGCAACTCGTTCAACAAGCAGGGCGTAGCCAAGACGCTCGTCCCCATGGTGTGGATGCTCCCGTTGACCGGCGTAGTGGGGCTTGGCCTGGCCTCGTTGTCGTACCGCATTTCCGACGCCGGCACCATCGGCCGGATGTTCGCGCCCGCCGAAGCTCACCCGACGCTAACGTTCGCGCTCACGGCGCTGTCGGTGCTCATGGCCGTGCTCATTCAAGACGGCCCGTTCTCGAAGCTGAAGCTGCGCACTGGCGGTTACGTCACCGTCGGGCTGATCGTTGCCACGATCGGCCCGTGGCAGGTCGTCGTCCTCATGGCCGCGGCGGTACTTGTGACCTACCTGGTCTTTGTCAACGTCACGAAGCTCGTCCCGGCGCACGGCAAAGACCGGTTCGTCGTGCTGATCATGATCTCGTCTGTGTCGGTGCTGACAATCGAGTACGTGCTGAACACGCTCACCGGCGTGCAGTTCGACGGCGCCCGCAGCATTGTGTACTGCGCGCTGCCGGCGATCGTGGCCAACGACCTAATCCAGTACGGCCCGAAGAAGACCGCCGGTGGAATGGCCATCTCGGCGCTTGTCACCGGCGCGGTTGCGATCCCCGGTTTCGCACTCGCCGCCTAGCGCAGCGGCCTCGCGGATAGGGCCAATCAAGCACCAACAAGCGAAGACCCCGAGAGCCTGCTAACGCAGCGCCTCGGGGTTTCTGTGTAGAACATGGGGGGCATTCGAACAATCCCCGATGCTGGGTGTTTAACACCTTGCACTTACCCGCTCCTCCTACCAGTTTTCAGTTTTCCTCACACCCTACCGCCTCTAAAAGCGACCCTGTACCTCCAAGGCACAGGGTCTAAGACAAAAGACCAACTATTTCACAACGACAAGTCCCGCCTGTTTGGTCTCCGCACGGTGCATAAGACCACGGAACTGCTCCAGAGATTGCTCGGCGGGTCGGAATCGTTCATAGTTCCGCAGACTCTTCACACCAGCAGCGTTAGCGATTGCGGTGTCGGGAACAAAGTGCTTCATATGCTCCGCTATCCACGTCACTCGCATCTTCTCGAAGGTTGGCACCAGAACAGCAGCGTTTGGTTCTTCGGTGATGAACCTGTTCATAATTTTGTCTCGGCGTTGCATATCTGGGTAGATGAGATATTCGTCAGGATTAGGGTTGGCTCTTAGCCTCTGCCGCAATCCCTCATCCCAATCAGCGACCACAGGTACAATTCTTTCACCCACGTGAAGACATGCCCCTCCGGCGTCGAGGAACACGTCTCTCATCCGCAGGTTCACCGCCTCTCCGTATTTCAGTCCGCCACCTAACCCACACGCGACAATTACTTGTTTCATCGTTAGTCGTTCTTCTGTGCGTAGCCGTGAGTTAGCCCATTGCCATATGCGTTGTTGCTCACTCGCTGTGTACGGCTGGGTGGTTTTGGAGCGGGCGTAGGTGTGGTATCGGCGTTTGCCTTCGAAGTTGGGGTTGAGGGTTTCACCTACCAGGGTGAGTTTGCTTCGGATAGCTCCTTGGGACCCGGTGGTGAGGTGGGTGTTGGTGGCGACGGATTGTTGGATGATTTCATCGTCGAAGATAACTGCGTAATCGAGGTCGTAGCCCATCTCGTAGCAGTATTTGATGTGTTTTGTGGTGGCGTTTCGGATGTCTTCGAATCGTCTCCGGGTGACGTTTGTGTCGCAGGTATTGATGAAATCAGTGACAGTCTGGCAGACGAATTCTCCGATTTCATCCCAAGTGCTGTCTGGTACGGATGTGGGTTTGTTTTTGTAGACGTCGTTTGGGTGCATTCCAATGACGCTAAAAGGAATAGCACCTTGGAACTGAGCACCTTACTTCACCCAGGAAAACTAGGAGGTGAAGTGCATGTTTGGTAGCCGATAATCCGGCTAGGAATCAGGTCGGAACAACTTACCGTTCTGATTACTGATAGCAGCTAAACGGTTATAGATCGCTTTGAGTCGTTTCTTCGACGGATACGCCTGCCCAAAATCAATATAGGCGTGGCTATCAGGTGCGTCTTCGAGCATTGAGTCATCCCAAACCGACAGGGCCGGTTGTTCGCCATCGTGTAACTCGCCCTCCTCGGTAGGCAAAGGAATGTCCTCAATTTCACCTACAGTCATCCTCGCAACCGCAGGAGGTGGGTTGAATGGCTTTCCTTCGCTTTCTTTCCTCGCCCGGAGGATCGTGGATTTTTGCTCCAGTGCCTCGCTTGGAGTTATCTTGCTTTCTTGATTGACCGAGAGCTGGTCCTTATCTCTTGTAGTGAGTCTGAAGGCTTCCTCCGTCACCATCCCATTGTCGAAAAACCGGGCATTGATGACCCGTAGCATTATCTGCTCAGACTCAGTTATCCGCTGTGGTTGAGTCACTCGACAATCCTCTCTACCCATTCGGTGATGAGGTCTGAGGGGTGTTTGCTGAGTGTTTCTACTTCTTGGTCGATGGCATTCATTGAGATTGTGTTGGACTTGTGGAAATAGAATCCACCTTCGGGTTCCACTTCAACGGAGAAGTGCTGGTTGTCGCTCACCCAAGAGAAGACGATTGCACCATCGACTGATGGAGCCACTGTTTTCGGTAACTTGCCCGCGTTTACAGCAGCTTTGACGACCGCATGGGCATTTTCTAGTTGCCCCTGGGTGAAACCGTCACCTTCTTCGCCGTCAAGCCAGCCTGGTTGCAGCTCCCCGATCTCTTTGAGTCGGTCTTGGAGGCGGTTGTATTCAGTAGTTAGTTGATCCGTATGGATGCTGTCAACTGAAATGAAGACGTGCGACTTTGATTTATTGGTGAATTCGACTTGTCCTTTAACTTCGACCCACGCCCATGTCTGTTCGTTTTGGCCATCAATGTCGAGTTCGAAGCCGTGATCGTATGTGGCGGTTGCTGAAACACGGGATGCCGCATCTACGAAGTTGAAGGTGCCGTTCGATACGTTTGTGCTTCGTACGAGTCCGCTGTATGTGACATGTTTGAACTGCGGTTTACCAAGCTGGTCAAGTACGTATTCACGAGCGGAAGTCGTATAGGTCGGTTTCGTACTCCAGTCTGTGACTCTCCCATGTCCGACTTGAAGCTTCTCGTCGTCGCGGAGAGTGGAACCTAGGTTTCGGATTGCTGGCAAGGGTAAAGCGTAAACACTGTCGGGTAGTGGTCCGTGCTCAGACGCAAGCCGGAGGATTTCTTCCAACTCCTCCACTGCCTGTCGATAATCTTCCGTGAATTCGTCAGAGGAAGCGGGAAAAAGTGTTGGGTCATCTGGGGTGCTTCGCCTTCTTTCCAGGAGTGGTGTTGCTGTTCCCTCGGCAATAGTGTTGATGCGAAGCTCGTAGGCCTTCCTAAAACTATTCGGCAGTTTGGAGCTTTCGGGGTGCTTTGCTCGCCAGCGAAGTTCAATGAGTTGGTAGAGAAGCTCGTCTAACGCTGCTACTTCTTTCGTGTTTGCAGCGGGCATTCCGAAATCTTCAAAGCGGTCGCCGTCTAGGTGCAGAGAGGCGACTGTTTCGATGTTCGGATCAGTTTGAGTCACAATCGTTCAGTATAAACGGTTGAGCACTCTGAGTTAGTTGTCTGGATCGTCCATTTTTCAAGTCCGGTGGGCATTTGATCGACAAGTAATTTTTATGCATGTAGGACCACTTAATGCCCGTTGTGATGGTCGGTAAAAAGACCTAACATCGTTCCTGTCGAGCAAATCGATTTGGGAGTGTTGCATGTCTGGTTCGCCTGTTCGTGGTCGTCCTCCGAAGAAGGATTACGCGACGTTGTATGAGGGTTGGCCTGATGTGGATGTGGAGTCCATCAGCGATCCGAACGACCGAAAGTTGTTGCGTCTCGTCCACAACTTCCGCACAGCGTTCAACGAGGCCTTAGACACCGGGGAAGTGACCTCCCTTCGTGACCTTGCCCGCAAAGTCGGCACCTCGCACGCGGTACTTCATCAACTTCTGAACGGGGCTGGTTGGCCTTCAGCGGAGACAGTAGCACGTCTTGAAACAGTGCTTGAACGTAAACTTTGGCCAGCCCAACCCGTGAAGCAAAACAGGAAAACCACGTAGGGCAATCCTCTACGTAAACCCCCAACCAATTGCAGCGAAAACGATAGCCGATTACCCGGCTAGCCGCTTATCCTCCACATCACGCACGTGGCCGAGAACTCGGCTACACAATGTGCCTGATCTTTGGAGGAACACTGGCCTCGATACACGATTACACGCCAAAAACTGTCCCCGACAATCTGTGGCAAAAGGTGCGACCGTGGGTTGTGGAGCACGCGGAAAAGTTCGCTGAATTCCACCCAGACATCGCATTTCGGAGATACACAGGTCCGCTTGCTGGGATTGCAGCGTACTGCGTTGACACGGGCTACGAGCTTGAAACACAGGTGTTGCTGGATGACGAAATCATCGAGCAATACGTTCAATCCCTCGACGTGTCACGGGCGTCAAAATCCGACAAACGTAAAACTCTGAAACGCATCGGGGAAGCTCTCAACGACACATGGGAAGGGCCAAGGAAATACAACCCGTACCCCGCTTCCGACCCGACAGGCCCATATAGCGAAAGGGAGCAGGAACTGATTCACTCGTGGGCCTCTTTTGAGTCAGCGGGAATTGTGGCGGACGAGCGGAAGAAAATTGTTTCCCTCGGTTTCGGTGCAGGGTTGACCGCATCAGAGATGTCGCAACTTCGGTGGAACCAAATTCGTTTCGATGAACAAGGGGCGGTTGTTTTACTTGCTGGTCGTGTCATTCCGATGCTCGACCCGTACGGGCAGCAACTTCACGTTTTTCAACCAGAAAACAGCTCTGAACATGTGCTACGGCCGAATGTTTCCAACCGGCACCCAGATGCTGTTGTCACGAAAACACTGACGCAACCTGTTCCCGGTGTTCTTCGCCCCACGGTGAGGAGGATGCGGGCGACGTGGATTGTGACACTGCTGCAGTTGCGGATACCGGATTGGTTGATCTGTGCGGTGGCGGGGATTCGTCAGCTTCGCAAATATGAGGCGTTTCGCCCTGAGATTGACCCTGATGAGGTTTGGGTTTCTCGGCATTTGTTTGGTCAGCACACTAGCCCGCTTCATGTTGTAGATTGTTGCGCGGTCGTATCTAGTAACACCGTGGTGAGTATCGAGTAACGCATTGGTGAGCATCCAGTAACAGTCCGGGGGAGGATTCTGGTGACCGCGTGACTTCAGGGCACGCGGCGTTACCAGAGGAGTCTGATTGTGACTGACTACCGGGCGGTAATGGATCAAGTGCTCAAAGGCTGGTCTGTCCGTCAAATCTGTTCGAGTTCGCGGTGCTCGCACACCACCGTGCAAAAGGCTCGCGATGCGCTGGTGGAACACAACATCACAACCCGTGAGCAACTTCGTGGGGTTGCGGATCATGAGCTGGCGGACTGGTTCGTCGACGGGCGCAGCCATGCTCAGGGGGATTTCGTCCCGATCGATTTCGACGCTGTCGCCAAGGCGCGCACCGGGCGCAACAAGGTGACCCTGCAGGTGCTGTGGGGCCGCTACACCGCACAGCCTGCGGGCACAGGCCAGCGGTACTACAGCTACGAGCGGTTTCGCCAACTTGTGGCTCAACACGTCGATGCAGCCGGGCTGACCGCCAGAATCACCCATCTCCCAGGCCATACGATGCAGGTGGACTGGGCAGGCACGAAGATGCGGTTGTTTGACCCCACCGGCGGGCAAGGCTTGAAGGTCAGTATCTTTGTCGCCTCGCTGCCGTATTCAGGGATGGTGTTCGCCTGCGCGTGCGCGGATGAGCGCCAGGACGCGTGGCTTGCAGCTCATATCCGCGCGTTCGAGTACTTCGGCGGGGTTGCCGAGGTCATCGTGCCGGATAATGCCTCAACGGCTTCGAATGCGATCAGTGCCGCGGACAGGAATCGCCGGGTCAACTCCACCTACGAGGAGTTTTTGGAGCACTACAACACCGCCGCGTTGCCGGCTCGGGCGAAACGTCCCAAGGATAAGGCCAGCGTTGAAGCTGCAGTCAAGATTGTCACCCAGAACGTTATCCACGCACTCGATGGCCACCAGTGCGCCGGAATAGACGAGCTCAACGCAAAAATCACCGTCCTAGTCGATGGGATCAACGCTGCCGAACCGTTTCGCGGCAATGCGACGAGCAGGCGCGCATTGTTTGATCAGTTCGAACGCGACGTGCTCACCGCGCTGCCTGAAACGCCGTGGCAGCGTACCGAATGGAAACGCGCCAAAGTCGCGCCGAACTTCCACATCAGAGTGCACAACGCGCATTACTCGGTGCCCAACCAGCTGGTGGGCCGCACCGTGGATGTGCGTATCACCGGTGACAGTCTCGCCGTCTTCGACGCCGGGCAGCGTGTGGCCACCCACCAACTCGCACGTGCCCGCGGGGTGTATGTCACCGACACCGACCACATCCCGGCGAACATGGGTGACACCCGTGGGTTGTGGACAAGCGAGTACTTCCTGCGCGAAGCCGCCAAGATCGGGCCGGCCACCCGCCAGGTGATTGCCGAGCTCATCGAAGCCAAAGCGATCCCTGCCCAGGCGTACCAAGCGTGCCGCAACGTGCTCAGCATGGGCAAACACACCAACAAGCCAATCCTCGAAGAAGCCTGCAGGCGGTTGGTGTCCACCGACGGTGCTAGGCGTGCTGTGTCGTATACCGCGGTGAAAAACATGATGGCCGCCGTGCGCAAAGACACCTCCACACGGCCTACAGGCACTGACCTGCCAACCGATCAACCAACCGGCAGACCCGCTGACGGCGCGCCTGCGCCGACAGCGCGTGACACCCGCGGCGCCTACCTCGGTGGTGCTGCCCAGTTCAGCCTCGAAAACCTCACCAAGAAGGGATCTGCATAACCCATGCCCCACCCACAGCCAGCATCAGCATCTGCCCGCTTCCTCGATGAATCAGTCCTGCCGGTCTTTACCGACCTGCGCATGACCGCCTTCGGACAAAGCGTCATCGACATCGCCGCCGATCCCGCCTTCGACGATTGGAGCTTTTCCGACAAGGTGCTCTACGCACTCGACAAAGAGGTAGCGGCCAAGCGTGAGAGGCGAGTCAACAAACTGCTCAAAGCATCCCGATCGCCAAATCCCGATGCTTGTATCGAAGACATCACCTACACGCCCGGCCGCACCATCAACAAAGAGCAAATCACCCGACTCGCTCACTGCCAATGGTGCCAAAGCGCACAAAACATTGTCATCCTGGGCAAATCCTCCGTCGGCAAAACCTACCTCGCCCAAGCACTACTCACCGCGGCGTGCCGAAACGACTACTCCGCACGCTTCTTCCGCACCGACACACTTGCCAACCACCTCGCCGTGCTCAAACACGACGACCCAGCCCGCATCACATTCCTCGAAGACCTCCACCACACAGACGTGTTAGTCCTCGACGACTTCCTGACCACCCCAATCGATGCCGTCACCGCACACCAACTGCTCAACATCCTCGCAGAGCGCGAACCCCGCGGATCCACCATCGTGACATCCCAGTTCACACCCGACGAGTGGTACAAATCCATCCCCGATGCCGTCATCGCCGAATCCATCCTCAACCGACTCGTCGCCGGCGCCGAAATCATCACACTCGAAGGCACCAACATGCGACTGGCCCCATAACCCCGCCGAAACCCCAAAACGCCCGGGTGTTACTCGATACTCACCCGGGCGTTACCCGATACTCACCACACCGTTACTAAACACGTGGTCTAAACAGTAGATGGGCGTTCGTAGGAGGGATGTTTGTGGGAGAGAAGTTTTGGGTTGTGCAGGCGTAGCTTGCTGATGGTCGTGTGGCGGTGATTAACCCGGAGTCGAATGTGGTGACGCTGTGGCCTGTTTTCGATGGGGAGGAATCGTGTTGGCAGGTTGAGCGTGTTTCGGATGACCGCATTGTTGCTTCACACCGGGGAAAAACAACGGTGTTTATGGTCGCCGGCCCGGTGCAGGAAGTTGATGTGCACACGGCGGCGAGAACTGTGGTGCGGGTACTCCGCGAGCATGAGGCGACGATTGAAGGTGAGGTCTAGATGGAAAATATTGCGATGCTGATGAACCGTCTGAAGCACGACGAAACGGCGGCGATTCTGTTCACAGGAGAGCTAGATGACGGCAAGAAAGTCCGCGTGGTGATTC
Organism: Corynebacterium ureicelerivorans; assembly: GCF_000747315.1. Lineage (NCBI taxonomy): Bacteria > Bacillati > Actinomycetota > Actinomycetes > Mycobacteriales > Corynebacteriaceae > Corynebacterium > Corynebacterium ureicelerivorans. The sequence goes on along the minus strand of NZ_CP009215.1, from coordinate 665,162 downwards.
GTCCTCGCCATAGGTTTATGGGTGGGTTCGTTGATGGTGAGGCCGGTCGCTGGGTGAGGATGGTCAGGACTGTTTGGTTTGATAATGGAATCAACACGTTTGGGTTAGTGCAGCGTGGAACGGGCAAATCAAGCACATGGTCAACTACTGCTACGAATGTGCACGTTGTTTCTGGCCGTGACGCCACGAAAGTGATTCACACAGCTATTGATGCGTGGATGCGGGATGGGCAGGTGCGTGAGTTTGTGTCGCGTTTCGGGCTGGGTGAGGCCGCGGCTTTTCGTTTGGTGCGTGAGCCGGATGCGGTGGTGGTTGCTGGGTTTGATGGTGGCAAACGGTTTTTCATTGACCCGTTGAAGAATGCTGTTGATTGGGTGCCGGTGCCGTGGTGTGACGATGTGGTGGAAACGTCGGTGGAATTAGACGATTCGGTAAGCCCTGCGTGTGTGGTGACGACTGACAGTGCGGGTGTGCGGCGGTGTTATTTTTTGGATGATGCGAAGGTGGAGGTGTTGGGGTTGCGGGAGTTTGTGGCGTTGATTATGGCGGGTTCTCAAGCGTCGTAGGTTGGTGTGTGTTGTGCCCCGTTGAGTGTTGTTCTCGGCGGGGTTCACGCATGCTGGGGGTTTGTGTGCTGGCTTAGGATCAGGGGTGTGATTTTGCTTTTGCCCACGCCTGTCCCGGTGGATGTGTCGAATTGGCCTGCTCCTTCTCCGCAGTGGCCGACGTTGGTGTTGTCGGGGGCATCGCTGGTGGTTGCGTTGGCGGCGTTGGTGGTTGCTGTTGCGACGCTGCGGTTCACGAAGCAGGCGTGGGAGAGGGAAGGGGCGGTGTTGGATATCAACTTTGTCTTCTTCTATTGGGGGCATGAAGAAGCACCGTTGAGAGACCACGCGGAGTTCAGGTTCTCGATTAAAAACGTGGGTCGAACGATGACTGAGATTCGGACTATTACCATCGCGACGATTAACTCGGATGGTTCAGAGGGTTCCATTCTGAGTTTTAACGGTAAGTACCTTTTGGGGGATCAGAATCAATTGGCTGGTGGGCAGATCGTTGAGCGGTCATTGGACCCGAAGAAGCTCCCAAGCACTGTGCCGAAGGTGTTCGCGAGTGACACTGTTGACATGGTTATCGAGGTGCGTCACACGTTCGGTGTGGACCGTCAAAGCATCCCGGATTACGGAGTGAAAGGGTTGCAGCAGTTTATTAGTCGGGATGGCGATTAGGCGGCTGGTTTCGTGTTTTTGCGATTTCCCGTATGGGGCGGCAGCTCATAGCTCGGAGGGGTTTGGAGTTACCTGTTTGTCGGTGATTGCGACTGGCGTTTTGGAAAGCTGTTTGAACCGAGGAGAAACAATCGCACGTCCATTTGGCCTGTATGGGGCATGGGAGGAAAGGTCGTAGGGAAATTCTCGCCTTCCTGACCAGGGGCGGTGAAGTTCACTGCACTCCTGAGCGGGGATTCCAACCTGAAAACACACATACTCCCTCTCACCAAGGCGGCGGTATGCACTTGACCCATGAAGAACGTAAAGGGATTCAGGGAGGGCTTGATATCGTTATGGGGCCCGCCACGTTTCCATCGTGCATTTGGGCACTGTTCCAGCCCCATCCAACCGCACGAGAAAGGGACGGCGGGAGCGGGCCTATTTCACCTTGATACGGACTCGATTTGTTTGTGGTCCCCCGATTCTTCTTGGTTAGCTTGCTCGTTTCGTCTCTTCTCGTGTAAGGAACCCCGCCACAATTTCACCGAAGCGATCCAGACTCTCGGGCATGTCGGTGCGAGTGTGGAACGCCGCTGTCAACGGTGAGTTGTCACCGTTGTATTGCATGTCGAAAACAATGGCGTCACTGAATTTTTCCCCGCCGATTTCGACATCAACGGGCTGTGCGGACTTCCTGTGAACCATCGGTCGTCGGGATCGGAGTTCGAGGATGAGTTATCCGCCGGAGGTACGGCAGCGTGCCGTTGAGCTTTCGGGGCAGGGGCTTGCTGCTTCGCAGGTTCGTGCGCAGTTGATTCGGGAGGAATGTAGGTCTGTTCCTTCTACCGCTTCAATTTCGGGATGGGCACGCAACGCCCGTCATGGCAGCGGGGTCGATAAAGGTTGGCGTTCTGCCGAGTTGATTGCTGAGGTCGTCCGGGCGAATGTGACAACGTCGGCATCCACCCGCGAGATTGGATGGCGTTTTCGGGTCGCTGCGAGTTCCGTGGCGGCGTGGACGCACAAGTTCGCTCCGGATGCGGGTTCGCGGCGTGGGATGACACCGCAGAAGATAGAACAGGCGACACTGGCGCGTGTGAAAGAACACCACGAAGCCCAAAAACGCAAGCGCAAGAAGGCCGAAACACAACGTCAATCACAACGCGCCCCGCGCGGTGAGAGTGCACATTCACGCAACCATGAGCAGCCAACAGCTCCGTTTGATGAGGCAGCGTTGCCGGATGACGTTGAGACCCTCAAAGACCTGTTGCGTCAAGAGCGGTTTATGCGTCTGGCGGATAAAGCGCTGTTTGAGGCGGTGATGGAATCTGAGGGAAAAGCGCAAACCCGGAGACGCTCGATAGCGTGGTCGTCGCTACGGCTGTCAGACGACTCCGGGACGTCGGATACCAAGTAACGCGTTGCTGCGCCTACTACGGATTGAAATACAACACCTACAAGTCGGCATGCAGGCGGTTAAAACACCCTCTAGTCGACCGAAAAGGCCAGGCCAAGGCAATGGTTACCGCCGCCTGTGAGGGCAACCGCATGGTCTACGGCTACCGCCGCGTGAGTGAAGTGTGCAAAGCGAACGGTCTGTCGCTGGGGGAAAAATCGATTCGTACGATCATGCGCGAAGAACACCTGCAGCCGAAGATGAAACGCACGAAGCGCTACAGCTCGTACAAGGGCGAAACTGCGCATCGCCCAGCAAATCGATGTCTGGTTGGAGACATCGACACTGTCACCAAAAATGGCACCCACGTTTCGCAAAGATATCGTTCGCAGGCGGATCGTCGCAGGCAGGCGGGCAGGAAGGATCTGGTACACGATTTCTATGCCGATGCGCCAAACCAAAGACTCGGCACCGACATCACCGAGTTTCAATGCGCTGACGGCAAAGTCTTTTTTAGCCCGCTGATCGACTTCCACGACAACATGCCCATCGCGTATACCTGCGCAACGCGACCAGCGGCGTTGCTGACCAACACGATGCTTGAAGCTGGGCTCGAGCAAATACAACCAGGCCAACGCCCCGAACTGCACACCGACCGTGGCTGGCACTACCGCCACATCGATTGGGTTGACCGACTGACTGATATCAGTCACGACAAGCAACAATGCACACATTGCACAGACGAGAACCCGTGCGATAACGCCTGGTTGATGGTGCCGTCCCTATCCCGGCTCGGCAACAGCGGCGACAACGCCCGAGTAGAAGGGTTCTTCGGCACCATCAAGCGCGAACTTCACGCCAGTGGAATTCGCCCCGAAAAGCACACAACCGAGGAGTTTATGAAGTATCTTGACGATTATCTGGACTGGTTCGTCTTTGACAGACTCACCACCGGACCAGACGGGCAATACACAACCCTGGCTAAACAACGAAACATAGCCAAAACCACCTAGCCAACAACACAACGGCCACCAGTGTGGTTCACAGGAAGTCCGCAGACCCAACGCGGCAACGAATGAACTCTGCCCGCTCGGCCAGTACACGTGTTTCAGGCAAAGGGAATGAACCGTAGTGCAGCATGGTGTTGCTGATTGTTTTCACTGTGTCAGCAAGGTCCAGGCCGTGCGTGGTTTGCGACACGTGATCATGTTTATGTGTCGTGACACTGCGGGTGTTGTGCATATCTGTTTCATCGTTCAGCCACCACTTCGCATCCACTGTTACGCGGATGATGCGGGCGTCACGCGATGGGATCTGCAACGGTTCAAGAGTCTCAAAAACAGGCAAAAGAAAAACCTCTCATCAACTGAACTAGCCCCCGAAAGTTGGACTGGTTTAATTCTAGGCGGTGAGGGCTTCAAGGGTCTGATTCCGATATTGCATCGGGGTCAGGCCCTTGAGTCGTTGTTGGACGCGTTCGGTGTTGTACCACCCGATGTACTCGTCGATCGCTTGGTTGAACTCCTCGACGGTGTCGAAGACTTCACCGTGGTACATCTCTGTCTTCAAGTGTCCAAAGAAGTTCTCCATGACCGCGTTGTCGTAGCAGTTGGCTTTTCGCGACATCGACTGAACACCACCGTTGTCGCCGATCAGGTCACGCCAGGAGGCATGCTGGTACTGGAAGCCTTGATCGGTGTGCATCATCCACCCGGGTTCAGGCGCACACGCCGCGATTGCCTTGGATAAAGAATCGGCGGTAAAGGCTATCGACGGCGATGTGGCAACGGTGTGAGCGACGATGGAGCGGTCGAACAAGTCCATCACCGGTGACAGGTATATCTTGCGGCCTGCGACCCTGAACTCGGTGACGTCGCTGACAAAGACGGTATTCGGCTTATCCGGGGTGAACTTGCGGTCAAGTGTGTTGTCAGCGATGTGGCTGATCGTCCCAGCGTAGGAAACATACGGCCTGCGTTGGCGGATCTTGGCTCGAAGACCCATCTCGCACATGAGTTTGTAGACGAGTTTGTGGTTGACCACCCAGCCCTGGTTACGCAGGTCCAGCAGCACCCGCCGGTAGCCATAGCGATGCTTGTTGCGTTCGAAGCTTTCCCGGATCGCGTCTTTGAGCACAGCATGTTTATCTGGCTCGTTGAGTCGTTTCTGGTGGTAGAAGAATGTCGACCGTGGGATGCCAGCGGCGTCTAGGAGGTACTCCAAGCGGTGGTGCGACTTGAGGATGACGATCGCTTGAACTTTCAGGCGCGTCCCTGATTCCTCAAGTCCCGCAATTTTTTTAGATAAGCGTTTTCCGCTTCCAACCGTGCGATCTGACGGCGCAGCTTCTCTTCTTCTGTAAGCCGCTTCAGTGCGGTCGAGCCTTTGGGTCTGCCCTTCGGCTTCGGCATTAGCGCCTCATCGCCGCCTTTGCGCCATTTCCAGGACCAATCTTTGACGAGTTGGTCTGACGACAGGCCAAACTCACGTGCAAGATCCATCCTTGTCTCGCCGGCAAGGTGGCGTTGGACAACTTCCTTCTTGATCTCGAACGAATACTGCTGCTTAGTCGGTTTCTCCACAAGACATAGCCTGCCACGCAGCTGAAACCGCCGATAGAGGTTGCGTATTGCGCTTGTCGAACCCCCGACGATGTTCGCAGCTGCTCGGTATCCCATGCCCCGCTCGAAACACTCCACCAACTGCTCACGCTGCTCTTCACTCAGCGAACTTCGCGCTCTCAAAGAAAACTACTCCCCACTAGTCGGTAACTGATTTCTCAGTCCAACTAATGGGGAGCAGTTCAAACAAGTGAGAGGTTTAGTGTAGCCGGGTATCCGGCTCTTGGTAGTCAGCCATGGAAAGCCCAAGTTTTTCCACAATTCTCACAAAGTACCATTCTCTGGTTTCGGTGTGTTGTTGAGGAAGAACCATGTGATTTCTTCCAGACAGCATTGGACATTCCAAGGGTCATCATCCCCGCTCCCGCCCTCGCCGCATTGTTTGCATTTCCACCTAATCCATTTCCTTTGTGACTACTCATGGACGAGACTTGAACAAATTCCATGCGGGTTCGAATGTTGCCGCATCGGCGACATTGCAACGTCTTCCCTTGTTCAATCCATTCGTTAATTGGTTCCCAGAGGGAAAACCGTCGTTTCTTCTTTGTGCCCGGTGATGATTGCGGATTCTCGACGCTTGGATAAAACTCACGCTCTTGATCTCGATGGTCGGGCATCCGGCCCGCGTGTTCATAATTGCTGTGCATAATTTCCTTCGATTCTTTATGGGGTTTCAGTTCTGTTAGTGCTTCCAAAATGCGGTGCAAGACACCGCTACACGGATTCAGATTTGGTTAGATTCAGGGGGATATCGTCGGTAGCCACACCCTCTTCAGTGGCCTTCACTACCGAATCGGACACCCCCACCTCCGTGGCGTTGGCACCGACGACCGCCGAGCACGAAACAAAAAAGAGGAAAGCCGTGAGTGTTAGACAGCAATAGAAGAAGACTTTCCAGCCTTTCCGAGATTTAGCAGGCGGAATCGGTGCAAACTCAAAACGCGGAGGTGCCTGAATTTGATAACCCGATTGCGGCTGAATTTGATAACCCGATTGCGGTTGAGGCGGGGGATAAAAGCTCGGATCTGACTGCGTTCCAGATACATATCCTTGCGGGCCAAGGCGATCCGATGCGTAGCCATATGGTGGTGCGACATACTGATCACCCCACGCCCCTTCTGACGAATGTGGACGATTGACGGGATTTTGTTGTGGGTGCATTAAATCTTCCAATCTATAAGTTATCTTGACTGGATTTTACAACAACCACACAATGCAACCGGTTGAAAATTTGGCAGATTATTTCAATTGGAAGTTATCGCGACTGTCAGGTTCAGATTGGCCGCGTACCCGGCTATAGTGGCACCGCAAAACCCGAACTACACTGACACACTTAACCGCCCGCACATCGAGGAAAAACATTGAGCCTTCTGCAACGAGCTGAGCAACGACGCATCGACGCCACCCACACCATCGGACTAGAAAACCTTGCACAGTCCGAACAATTCTTCACCCCCGTCGAAGTCGCTCAACTCATGGCAGAACGACTCATCCCCAACAGCAACCTGCCCGAAACAATCTCACTACTCGACCCCGGAGCAGGACCTGGCATCCTCACCGCCGCAGCAGTAGACCGTCTCACCACAATCGCACCGAACACCCGCATCCGTATCACGGCAGTAGAAAAAGACACTTACCTCATACCGCAACTAACACAAACCCTCGAAGACTGCGTCGCCCACAACCCGAACGTCACCTTCGAAATCCACAACGCGGACTTCATCTACTGGGGCACAAACCAACAAGACCTCTTCGAAGAGGTATCCGAGCAGAGCAAATTCGACCTCTGCATCCAAAACCCTCCCTACGCAAAACTCGCCGCGAATTCCCCAGAATCAATCCACCTCAAAGCCGAAGGCATCCACGCCCCAAACCTCTACGCCGCGTTCCTAGCCATATCCAAAACACTTCTCACCGAAAACGGCCGCCTCACCGCAATCACTCCACGCTCGTTCTATAACGGCACCTACTTCACTAGGTTCCGCCAATTCATGTTCGACTCCACCAGTATCGAATCTATTCACACCTTCGAGTCACGCAAAGAAGTCTTCAAAGACACAGGTGTACTCCAAGAATCGATCATCACCACCTTCACCTCCGGCAAACAAACGCCACAAAAAGTCCAGCTCTCCACCTCACAGTCTCAAGCGCACGATGTGGCCTCACGCACCGTCGATTACAACGCAGTCGTAGTAGGCGACGTCATCTTCGTGCCCGCCACCGATAAAGATGAAAACGCTGTCGCGTGGATGTCGAGGGCCACCGCAACCCTTGACGAACTTCCGTTCAACGTCTCTACAGGCCGAGTCGTTGATTTCCGATCACGCGACAAACTCACCACAGAACCAAACACCAGTACTGTCCCAATCGTCTACCCGGCACACTTCAATCAACAAGGAATCACCCACCCCAAACCGACTGTCACCAAACCTCAGTACTACATCTCCAACGACGTCGAGAGTGACAAGAATCTTGTCCCCGCAGGTTCCTACGTTCTGGTGAAACGTTTCAGTGCAAAAGAGGAAAAACGACGAATCGTTGCCGCAGTTTGGGACGGACCTATCGCGGCGTTCGACAACAAAACAAACTTCTTCCACCACAATGGCCAAGGGTTCGACCCAGAATTAGCGGTTGGTCTTGCAACATGGCTGAACTCAACCCATGTGGACGATTTTTTCCGCGTGTTTTCTGGCCATACACAGGTCAACGCGGGCGATCTGAAAATGATGCCTTACCCCACTGTCGAACAGCTTCATACTCTTGCGACATTACAAAACAAGTCACCCGATGAAGCCGTTTCCACAGTCATGGGAAGCTAGCCTGTAACGCATGGCTACCCTTGACGAGGCGAAAGATATTCTCACCCAGTTAGGGTTCGACGCGAGAAGAACTAACGATATTTCCGCACGAACACTCCTCGCGTTGGCTCATGTTGATGAAAACGACTCTTGGACAGAAGCCACCAACGAGATGTATGGAGTCCGTGGGCTGATGGATTTCATGCGTTTTAAGCTCGGCTACCCAATCGCAGAAAACAGCCGGGAGACGGTTCGCCGTTTCGTGCTGAAGCAGTTCGGTGAAGCGGGATTCGTTATTAAGAACGCTGACGACCCGTACCGACCCACAAACTCAAGCCTGAACAACTACAAACTCACCCCCGAAGCGTTGGAGGTCGTGCAATCCTATGGCTCACCGGATTTTGAGTCAGTCGTGGAGCAGTACTTAGCTGAGAGGTTAACCCTGATACAGCAACATCAGGCGGCTCGACAGCAAGGGAGGTTTGTGGTGTCACTTCCAGGTGATGTGGACCTTTCGCTGAAAAAGGGTGGGCAGAATGAACTGATCAAAGACATGGTCGAAAAGTTTTGCCCGCAGTTCATTGACAACGGTCGTGTGCTGTATATCGGGGATGCTGATCAGAAGCTGGTGCATTTCGATTCTGAGACGCTTGCGGGCTTGGGGGTTGAGCTCGATGAGCACGGCAAGATGCCCGATTTGATTGTGTACGAGCCATCCAAGAATTGGCTGTATCTGATGGAGGCTTGTTCAACTCATGGACCTGTTGACCACTCTCGGTATAGGGAGTTGCATGAGTTGTTCGGTAACTCTTCTGCGGGTCTTGTGTTGGTGTCGTGTTTTCCTGACAAGCGGACGATGCGGTCTTATCTGTTGGATTTAGCGTGGGAAACTGAAGCGTGGGTTGCGGATGAACCTACGCACATGATTCACCTTGATGGGCAAAGGTTCTTAGGCCCATATTCTTAAGCCATGTGGCCGGATTCCCGGCTAGATGGGAAAATGTGTGCGGGCCGTGGGCCTGCTGCTTTCGACTTGTTTGTGTTGAATTGGTGCGACTTGTTCGAAATGGGATCGCGTTGGCCGTGATCCTTTATATGTGCGTTTCTTTGCCCAGTCTGTTCGATTCTCGTTTGCGTTCCCGTGCGTCCATGCGTTGACGTACGGGCCAGATGGTTTCGCCCAGCCCAACTTCAATTTGGGCGAGGGTCAGGATGCTTGGCCATGTTCTGCCCGCCATGAAGTCAGCGAGGGTGGATTCTCCGACGCCGCAGTATTGGGCCACTTTGTTGATGCTGGTCAGCTCGGTCGAGGTTCGCATGACATCCTGCAGTTTGAGGATTGCTTGCCGTACCCGTTCGTGTGCGAGGTCGTCGACTTTGTATTTTGGCCAGTCTGGGTAGAGCTGGCGGGGTGTGGGTTGTTTCGCGGGCATGGGTTGACCGTAGGTCAGTGCTGGTGTGGTTTCGGGCCACGCCACGCTAACGGGCGGATAACGAAGTGGTGGCCTGCGGTTTTGGCCTTGACGGTCGTTTTTCCGACCAGTATCATCACGGTTGAACGGTTGGTGAAACGACCACCAGGGGTCGCTTCCCTCACCACGAAAGGGGACACACCATGTACCGCCCACTACCTACCGTCTCGTATCGAGCGAACTGCTCTACGACCGCATAACACCCACCACGCATCTGTTTTCGCGTTAGTCGCGACCAATGCCCGTCCGCACTTTGCGGAACCTGCACCGCTTCACCCGACAACACAGCACGGGTGTGAAGTTGGCTGTTTCTGTACGCCTCAACGCCCCTTGAGGGGAGGTGACACCCCATGACGTTTTCCACGCACTCCGCCCTGCGTGCCGATGGAACCCCATCAGATGTTGGCCTGATTTACCTCGACCAGGTTGATGTCGCGAAACTCCGCACCCCATTCGATGTGGTTCACGATTCTGGTGTCATCGACCTCATCGAGCTCTGGACCGAGCAAGACGGCATCGGCGTTGGTGGTGTCGGCCGGCCGCGTGAAATCCCCATCCGTAGCGTGCTTGTACTGATGGCGATGCTGGCGATTGATAACCAGCCGATGCACCTGACGAAGGCTCGTGACATCATCTGCGACAGGGCTACGGACAACGCTTTGAAAACTCTCGGGTTTCCCGCCCGTAACGAAACTGACTACAAGAGCCTAAAGGGCCGTAAGCAGTGGTACGACAAACTCTGGCACGCCTATCACGCGATTCTGCGTGTGGTCGATCCGTTCCCGGAAATGACCTATAAGCGTCGCCTCACGAAAGAGGAATACGCAGAATTAGTCGCAACCCGTAACCCAGACCTCGTTGAGGCACGCAGGCAACGCCTCACCCTCTTCAACAACCGCCTCATCATGGCCGCAGCGAAACTCATCGGAGAAGAAGAATTTAACCGCTGGGAAGGTGACGTCGCGGTTGACGGCACCCCGATCAAGGCCGCTCGGATTGGTTCTGCTCGCGGGGCTCGCCGTGTTTCCTCTGAACCTGATGCAGGCTGGTACGTGCGTGAGGGGAACCATGACGGGTCACAGGAGGACGATCCCTACAAGACGATGTGGGCGTATGAAGCGACGCTTGCTGTCATGACGTTCAGCAAGACCGACGACGAGATGCCATCACTATTACTCGGCATGGCACTGGATAAACCCGGCCACAATATCGGCAAACGAGCACAAGACGCGTTGTCTCACATCATCAACGACTCTGAGATGCCGAAAGGGTATTTCATTGGTGACCGTGCCTATCTGCCGAACTCGAAGTCCGAAAACCTTGCTATCCCGCTTCGACTCGCGGGCTACAAAATGATAGGCGATCAGCGTGGGGATTCGCTCGGTTTCCGTATGCACTATCAAGGTGCGGATTTGATTGATGGCACGTGGTATCTCGCTGGCATGCCGAAAAATCTTGTCAATGCCGGTGTTGATTTCCACACTGGCAGGATTGATGAGGTGCAGTTCGCTGCTCGTATTGAGAAGCGTAAGCTCTTTGAGCTTCGCATTAAGACTGTCACTCAGGATGGCACGACCGTGTTCTACAACCCCGCGAACTACGGGAAATACACGACCGTGCTCGTTCCGGGTGTGAAACGTCCCGAGAACTTCGCTGACACTGCGGTGAAGGTCTTCGAGAAGGATTTACCTCCGAAGGCTCAACGCTCTGGACTGCTCAAGGGCAACAAGACTTTGCGTATCCCTCTCGAAATCGGAGCGAAATATGCTCAGCAGGGTCCTGCGTGGGCGACGAACGAATGGGCTTCGATTTATCACCGTGGCCGCAACACGATTGAGTCACGAAACGATTTGCTGAAGTCTGGCCGCTACTCATCTATCGGTGATCAGACCACTCGTATGATTCGTGGCTTCGCGGCTAACGCTGTGTTTGTCGCGTTAGGTGCTGTCAGTGTCAACGTTGGGTTGATTAAGCGGTACTTGCACAGGCTGGTTATTCACTTCGACACCCCGAAACCACCCACACCACCTGAGACGCGTCGCGTCACCGACGAATTCCTCTCCGAAATTCAACACGCGAACGCACCGCCACAGGTCGCTTAGAAAATCGACTTCACCCCCATCAACCGCCACCCGCAAAGTGTGGCGGGCAAAGGCGATCAGCGAGAAGAGAAAATCAGCTAGTTTCGGCTGCTAATCGGTAACGGAAACTCGAAACTCAACTTCACACAAACAGAAACGCCCTACCCATTTTTGCAGGTAAGGGCGTTTTTGAGTGTTGAGGGTAATTGTTCGAACAATCACACGAGATTCTTCGAAACTCCCCATGGCGCCCCAGAGAGGAATCGAACCTCCGACACCTTCTTTAGGAGAGAAGTGCTCTATCCACTGAGCTACTAGGGCAATGGCGCTAGGGTACCGCAGGGCTGCGGCAACCTAGAAACCACGCTACTTCTTCGGAATGCCGGCACCCCACAGTGCGGCCGCGATGAGCGCGGGCTGGCCGAACAGCCGGATCAGACGCGCACGGTCGTTGTCCAACCCCGGCATATTCTGCTTCTCCGCGTACTGCGCGATGTTGCCTGGGTAGATGAGCCAGTACAGTGACGCCAGCCCGATACCGGTGAGCTTCTTCTGCTTCGGCAGCAGCAGTTGTGCAAGGCCGGCAGCGATCTCGACGTAGCCCGAGGCGACAACAACGAAGTCCTTCTTCATCGGGAACCAGTTCGGCACCTGCGCCTGGAACGGTTTACGGGCGAAGGTGAGGTGGCTAATGCCTGCTGTGGTCATCATGACACCCAGTGCTTGGCGGGTGCGCTTTTGCGACGTTTCGCGGTCCGAGAACAAACCCGAGAACAAACCCATGATTGGCAACCTTTCTTGTGATTTGGTGGCCTGCCCCAGCATAGACCCGCACGCTGGCCCACTCCGGCACGCGGCGTGGCTAGTGGTCTACGGGAGCCTCCACCCCGACGCCGGTGAGGGAGCGAACCTCCATCTCGGCCTGGAGCTGGTCGAAGTTGTCCGGCTTACCCAGGTAGGTGCCGACGATGCCGGCCAGGAAGCCAAGCGGAATGGACACAAGGCCGGGGCTCGAGAGCGGGAAGATTGCCCAATCCGCGTTCGGGAACATCGAGGTTGCGCTGCCGGACACCGCCGGGGAAAGCGCGATGAGCACCAGCGCGGAGATCAGGCCGGTGTAGATCGACGCCACCGCGCCGGTGGTGTTGAAGCGCTTCCAGTACAGGGAGTACAGGATGGTGGGCAGGTTCGCGGACGCCGCGATGGCGAAAGCCAGGGACACCAGGAAAGCAACATTTTGCTGCATGGCAAGAATGCCAAGGATGATGGCGACGATGCCAAGCACGACTACGGTGATGCGGGAAACGCGGACCTGCTCCGCTTCGGTGGATTGACCGTCGCGAAGCACTGCGTCGTACACGTCGTGGGCGATCGATGCCGAGGCGGTGATGGCCAGGCCCGCAACCACGGCAAGCACGGTTGCGAACGCCACCGCGGAGATCAGCGCCATGAAGATAGAGCCGCCGAGCTCGAATGCCAGCAGCGGCGCCGCCGAGTTCGCGCCCCCTGGCGCGGCGAGGATGCGGTCCGGGCCGACGAACGCGGCAGCGGCGTATCCCAGCACCAGCGTGAGCAGGTAGAACGAGCCGATAAGCACGATGGCCCAGGTGACGGACTTGCGCGCCTCCTTCGCCGTCGGGACGGTGTAGAAGCGCATGAGCACGTGTGGCAGGCCCGCGGTACCAAGCACCAGCGACAGGCCGAGGGAGACGAAGTCCAGCTTGGAGGTGGTGGATCCGCCGTACTTCAGGCCGGGCTTGAGAATGTCTTCGGCCTGGTAGCTCTTCTCCGCCAAGTAGCCGGATGCTGCGTGGGTGTCGATGGCTTGGTCGAACACTGCCGTCAACCCGCCCTTCGCGGTGATGAAGGCGAGGATGGACATGATCAGCACACCGGCGATGAGCAACACCGCCTTGATCATCTGGACGTACGTGGTGCCCTTCATGCCGCCGACGAGGACGTAGATGATCATGATCACGCCAACAATGCCGACGCAGATCGCCTGGGCGGTGTAGGAATGCAGGTCGAGCAGCACAGAGACGAGCGACCCAGCGCCGGCCATCTGGGCGATGAGGTAGAACAACGACACGAACAGCGTGCCGAACGCGGCCGCGACGCGGACCGGCTTTTGCCGCAGACGGAACGACAGCACGTCGGCCATGGTGAACCGGCCGACGTTGCGCAGCGGCTCCGCCACCAGCAGCAGCGCGACGAGCCACGCCACGAAGAATCCGATGGAGTACAAGAACCCGTCGTATCCGTTCAGCGCGATTGAGCCCACGATGCCCAAGAACGATGCGGCGGAGAGGTAGTCACCGGCGATGGCGAGGCCGTTTTGCGTGCCGCTAAACGACGCTCCTCCGGTGTAGAAATCCGCCGATTCGTTCGTGGTCTTACCGGCGCGGGTGACGATGTACAGGGTAATTGCGATGAAGGCGCCGAAGATCGCAATGTTCAGGACCGGGTTACCGGTGCCCTCACCGGTTTCGGCGGCGAGCAGGTACGACTGCATGGTTTAGCCCTCCATCTCTTCGCGGATATGAGCCGCGCGCGGCTCGATATTCTTGTTGGCCCACTTCACGTAGATCCACGTGATCAAAAACGTGGTGAAGAATTGGGCGAGGCCGAGCCACAACCCGACGTTGAGCCCCAGGAAGTCCTGGGCCATGGCGTCAGGGGCGAAAGTTGCAATGACGACGTAGAAGACGTACCAGAGCAACGCCGCAATCATCACCGGGAACGTGAAACCGCGGAAGGTGCTTCGCAGTTCCTGGAATTCGGGGCTTTGCTGCATCGCGACAAACTCGCCAGGAGTTGGCTCGCGACGCTTAAGGGCAGCTGTGGAACCGGCCATTGCCTCGATCCTTTCTTTTTGCACAGAAACATGGACTTTGCCGTGTCGAAGTATGGGATCTTCGACTCAACAACGTAAATGTAACCTAGCACACACACCACGCTTTAATGTCGTGTTCATCTCTCGCCGTGGTCCCCGGTATGCAAAAACCGCCCAGCTGCACGAATGCAGCTGGGCGGTGCTTAACCCCCGAGGGGACTAGCCCGGGAACGTCAGCGGGTCACCGGACAGACGCTCCCCGGTAACGCCGTCGAGTGCGGCCACGTCGTCGTCACTCAGCTCAAGATCCACGGCGCCGAGGTTTTCCACCAGACGCTGCGGGCTGGAGGTCTTCGGCACGACCGAGCACCCCAGCTTCATCAGGTACGCCAACGACACCTGTGCAGGCGTTGCCTCGTGCGCATCGGCCACCGCGCGGATCACCGGGTCGTCGAAGTTCGAGCCGCGCGCAATAGGCGCCCACGCCTCGGTCACAATGCCGTGCTTATCGTGGTACGCGCGCAGCTCAGGCTGGGTGAACCCGGCGTGCAGCTCCACCTGGTTGAGCACCGGGGTGATGCCGGTGGCCTGAATGATCTCGTCGAGCACCTCCGGGTAAAAGTTCGCCACGCCGACCGACTGCAGTTGACCCATCCCCTGCAGCTGCGTGATCTGCTCGAACGCCTGCACGTATGTCCCGTGCTGCGGCCACGGCCAGTGCACGAGGTACAGGTCCACGAAGTCCAGGTTCAGGCGCTGGAGCGACTCTTTATAGGCCTCGGCGACGCGCTCTTGATCGTCGTTCCACAGCTTCGTGGTCACGAACAGCTCTTCACGGGTGACGTCGCCAGCCTTGATGGCGTTGTTGATCGCCTTGCCCACCTCGACCTCGTTGTCGTACAACGCAGCGGTGTCGATGTGGCGGTAGCCCAACTCGATGGCGGTTCGCACGATCGTTTCCACCTCGTCGCCCGTCAGCTTGTACGTGCCCAGGCCAAGGAGGGGGAAATCGTAGCCGTCGTTCAGTGTCGTCACTGGGATACGCATCGCGGATCTCCTAGCTGGCGTCGAGCAGGTCGATGATGAACACGAGCGTGCGGCCGGACAGCGGATGTCCGCCACCTGCGGGGCCGTACGCCTTCTCCGGCGGGATGGTCAGCTGCCGGCGGCCGCCGACCTTCATGCCCGGAATGCCTTCCTGCCAGCCCTGGATCAGGCCGGTGAGCGGGAACTCCGCAGCCTCGCCACGGTCCCAGGACGAGTCGAACTCCTCGCCCGTCTCAAAGTCCACGCCAAGGTAGTGCACCTTCACAAACCCGCCCGCGACGGCCTCTGCGCCGTCGCCAACAGTGACGTCCTCGATGACGAGATCTGCGGGTGCCGGGCCCTCCGGTTTGTCAATGAACGGCTTTTCCATAACGTTGCAACTCCTTGCAAGTGAATACGCGGTTCACACGAAACCGCCGAGAACTTCCTCCCGAAAGTATAAGGGAAGCGGAGTTCTCGGCGGTGCAGCGTCAAAGCGCTAGCTTGTCAGTGCTTACCTGGTCAGCCTATCGCTGGTCGCGCGGCACGAAGTCGCGCTGCTGGTAACCGGTGTAGATCTGTCGCGGGCGGTTAATCTTGGTGTTCATTGCCAGCTGCTCGCGGTACTGGGCAATCCAGCCCGGCAGGCGGCCGATGGCGAACAGGACCGTGAAGAAGTCCGTGGGGAAGCCCATGGCGCGATAGATCAGGCCGGTGTAGAAGTCCACGTTCGGGTAGAGCTTGCGCTGGATGAAGTAGTCGTCGTTCAGCGCGATGTCCTCGAGCGTCATCGCCAGGTCGAGCAGCTCGTCACCGCCGAGGTGGTCGAGCACCTCGTGGGCGGTGTCCTTCACAATCGCCGCGCGCGGGTCGTAGTTCTTGTACACGCGGTGGCCGAAGCCCATAAGGCGCACGCCCTTTTCCTTGTTCTTCACGCGGTTCATGAAGTCGGTCGCGTCGCCGTCGTGGTTGTTCTTGATGTCCTCGAGCATCTCCAGCACGGCCTGGTTCGCACCGCCGTGCAGCGGGCCGGCGAGGGCGTTGATACCGCCGGCTATGGAGACAAACATGTTGGCCTGCGCGGAGGCGA
Source organism: Corynebacterium ureicelerivorans (assembly GCF_000747315.1). Classification (NCBI taxonomy): domain Bacteria; kingdom Bacillati; phylum Actinomycetota; class Actinomycetes; order Mycobacteriales; family Corynebacteriaceae; genus Corynebacterium; species Corynebacterium ureicelerivorans. The sequence goes on along the minus strand of NZ_CP009215.1, from coordinate 648,634 downwards.
TCATGCGCACGGTGGAGGTGGAGCAGTTCTGCTCGTGGTCCGCGTGCAGGATGAGCAGCTTGTCCAGGGCCTTGGTCACAACCGGGTCGACCTCGTAGTCCTCGGTCGGGTACCCGAACATCATGCGCATGAAGTTCTCGCGCGGGTTCAGCGAGTTGTCCGGGTACATGTACGGCTTGCCGCGGGATGCGCGGTAGGCGTAGGCCGCGAGCATGGGCAGCTTGGCCATGAGGCGCACGGTCGCCTTGTCCAGTTGCTCCTCGTCCAGCGGGTCCAGCTGGTCCTGGTAGTAGGCGGAGAGGATGTTCACGGAGGACGCGAGCACGGCCATCGGGTGCGCGTTGCGCGGGAAGATATTGAACGCGGCCTTGAAGTCCTCGTCCAGCAGGGTGTGGTGGCGCAGGTCGGAGTTGAAGCTCTCCAGCTCGTCGGTGGTGGGCAGCTCACCGTTGATAAGCAAGTAGGACACCTCGTTGAACGTGGCGTTCTCCGCCAGGTCCGCGATGTCGTAGCCGCGGTAGCGCAGAATGCCTGCGTCGCCGTCGATGTAGGTGATCTTGGACTCGGTGGAGCCGGTGGAGACGTAGCCCGGGTCGAAGGTGACCAGACCGGTCTCGCCGAGGAACTTGCCCAGCACGACACCGTCGTTGCCCTCGGTGGCGTGCATGATGTCCATCTCGTACTCGCCGCCCGGGTAGTGGAGTACGGCCTTGTCCTTGTTCTCAGTAGCCACTGATTTCCCCTTCCAGGTAAGTTTTCTCGGCTGACGTTGGGAGTGCTCCCCTGCAACCTGTTCTACGTAGGGCACTCTAGCAAAGTTTGTGACGCGCCCGACAACATTTACGGCTGGAAGGGTGCACCACAGATACCATGCATAGCCGTGCATACTTACCCGCAAATACCAGCGCACGTGCTCCCCCGCGACGGCCGCTTCGGATCAGGTCCAGCAAAGGTCCGCCCGACGCAGCTCGACGCCGTCGCCCGTTCGGGGGCAATGGGCACGTCGCACCGCCAGACCCCTGTGAAGCACCTCGTCGCCAGTATCCGCTCCGGACTGTCCGATCTTTTCGGTCTCCCCGACGGCTACGAGGTCGCCCTCGGCCTCGGCGGCACGACCGCCTTTTGGGACGCGGCGACCTTCTGCCTGGTCCAACGCCGCTCCGCGCACTTGAGCTACGGCGAATTCTCCGCGAAGTTCGCCGCCGCGTCCGCCCGCGCCCCGTGGCTCGCCGACCCGGCGATCACGGAGGCGACCGACCCAGCCCTCCTGGCCGACGTTGAGGCCGACGCCATTGCCTGGGCGCACAACGAGACCTCCACCGGCGTCGCCGTGCCAGTCACCCGGCCGAACGATGAGGCGCTCACGCTTATCGACGCCACCTCCGGCGCCGCCGGCCTCCCCGTGGACATCACCGCCGCCGACGCGTACTACTTCTCGCCGCAGAAAGGGTTCGCAGCCGACGGCGGCCTGTGGCTGGCGTGCCTCAGCCCCGCTGCGATCGAGCGCATCGAGCGCATCCACGCCGAGGGCCGCTTCGTCCCCGCGTTTTTGGACCTGCACATTGCGCTGGAGAACTCCCGGAAGAACCAGACGTACAACACCCCCGCCATCGCAACGTTGATCATGCTGGATGAGCAGATTCGCTGGATGCTGGACCAGGGTGGACTAAATGCCATGACCGCGCGCACCGCCGCATCCGCAAACTACCTCTACGCCTGGGCCGACGCGCACGAGCTCGCAACCCCCTACGTCCAGGACCCCGCGCTGCGCTCCCAGGTGGTGGGCACCATCGATTTCGCCGACACCGTCGACGCCGGCGCGCTCGCGGCCGCCCTGCGCGCCAACGGTGTGGTTGATACGGAGCCGTACCGCAAGCTGGGACGCAACCAGCTGCGCGTGGGCATGTTCCCCGCCGTGGACCCGGAGGATGTGCGTGCGCTGACCGAAGCGGTGGACTGGCTGCTAAGCGCCGGTGTGGGCAGCCGATAAGACCGTGAGCAGTCCGTTAAGCTGGACGCGTATCTGTCCAGCGGAAAGGTGACCCATGCGCGAGCTGTACATCCTGGAGGAGGAGTCGACGGAGACATTCTTCGTCCTCCGCGACGACAACGGCATGCGCTATCAGTTGGCGCGCACCCAGCTCGAGCCTTCGCTTAGCGACGCCCGTTCCGCCGCACCCGAGACAGCGTCCGAACCGGCAGCGGAGCCGTCCGCTGAGCTGGCTGCAGAGCCCGCCGTACCCGAGCCCGCCCCCGAACCGGCGCCCACCCCAGTGGAGCGCACGCTTCCAGAGCCGGACCCCCTCTACGCCACCCCACTGTCGATGCGGCCGAACGAGATCCAGGCCCGCCTGCGCGCGGGCGCGTCCGCTGCTGAGTTGGCTGCGGAAATGGGGGTGGCCGAAAGCCGCTTGGACGTCTACGCCCACCCCGTGCTTTTAGAGCGCGCCCAAGTGGCCGAGGCCGCCAAGCAGTCCCACCCGGTGCGCGAAGACGGACCCGCGAAGCAGACCCTCTTCGAGATCTTGGCCACCGCGTTCGCCGCCCGCGGGCACTCCGTTAGCGACGCGGAGTGGGACGCCACCCGCGAGCAGGGCGACAGTTGGGTTGTCCACCTCACATGGAAGGCCGGGCTTACCGAGAACGAGGCGCTGTGGACCTTCACGCGCACCATGGGTTCCGGTGCCCAAACCGAAGCTCGCAACGCCATGGCCGCGGATCTGACCGACCCGAACTTCGCGCAGCCGGTGCGCTCCCTCTCAGCGGTGCGTGCTGATATCGCAGACGGCGCGGACCTTGCCGACGCAGCTGCAACAGACGAGTCGGGGGAAGCAACGGGGCAGGGTCAACCGGAGGTCGTCGATAGGCAGGATGATGTGGTCGAGGGCGACTTCCTGCGCGACCCCAGCGAGGACGGGCAGCCGAAACAGCGCCGGCGCAAGGCCGTCACGCCGCACTGGGAGGACGTGCTGCTCGGCGTGCGCACGAATACCAAGCGCCCGAAGCGGTAAACCTCTTAGGATGTGGCCATGAGTTTCCCAGCGGTCGTTACGTTTTGGTATGTCAACTCCGCCGATCCTGCCGGCGTGCTCGCGCGCGAGCCGAAGGCGGACCGCGGGTTCGGCCGGAAGTTGCTCGCGCAAGTTAACCCCGCGTGGCCGATCACGCCGATCGGCTCGTTCCCGCTGAACCGTTCTTCAGTGCCTGGGCGCGACGAGTTCTACATCGCGGGTTTCCCCGGGGTCTCTGTGGTGCGGATGGTCGTGGACGACGCGTCGGCCCTCTCCAGCGGCTCACCGTGGTTGACTGCCCTGCCCGCCTCCGACGTCTTTGTCATTGCGGCGGGGACGGAGAGCGACTACGGCGGGTTCGCCCACTTCACCGGCGAGACCGTCACACGGAGCTTCTGTGCCACCCGCAACCACGTCATCGAAGACCACGGCCTGCCGGAGCCGTTCGAGGCCCCGTTCTGGGCTGGGGAGCGAGCGGAGCAGGCCGGGGGCATTGCACTGCCGTTCGAACCGAAGGACCTCGCGCTGGCGGCGGAGCGGCACTGGTTGGGTGTCGCCATCGGCGAAGACGGCCCGGACATCAACGTGGTGGGCTACGCGGTGGACGGACGCCCGGAGCCGAAGATTGAGGAGCACACGGCGCCCGCCGTGAAATCTACGGATGCCGCGGCCGCGAAGTTGGCGGAGACGTCGAAGGCGTACGACGACTACGAAGACACCCCGGAGGAGCAGACGGGCGACGAGTTCGCCGAGCTGGCCGACGCATCGGTGGCCGCGGCAAAGCGTGTCGGGCGCGGCCTGCGCAAGCGCTGGGCGCAGTTCCTGGGTGCGCTGCGGCACCGCATCCGGCACTTCGACCGCTAGCGCATCCGTTCGTAGAACGCGATAGCCGCGGACGTCGCAACGTTGAGCGAGTCCGTGCCCTCCGCCATCGGAATCTTCGCCCGCACATCGGTGGCGCGCATCGCGTGCGTGGTCAGCCCCGGCCCTTCCCCGCCGACGAGGAACGCCACCTTGTCGTGCCCGCCGATCGCGTCTTTGAGCTCGACGGCGTCGTCAGCTGGGGTGAGGGAAACGAGCCACCACCCTGCCTCGCGCAGCTGGTCCAACGAGCGCTGCCACGTCGTGGGGGTTCCCTCGAGGTGCGCGAACGGGGTGCGCAGGACGTGCCCCATAGAGACACGGACGCTGCGCCGGTACAGCGGGTCCGCGGTGGACGCGCCGAAGAGCACGCCGTCCACGCCCATGCCGGCGGCGTTGCGGAAGATGGACCCGATGTTCTCGTGGTCGCCAACTCCCTCCAAAATCACCAGCGTTCGCGCGCCCTGGATTACCTCGCCCACGCTGAGCGGCTCCGGTTTGTCGGCGGAGACCAGCAGGCCGCGGTGCATGTCGTACCCGGCAACTTTCCCCATGATCTCGCGGGTGATCTCGTAGACCGGCACGCCGCGCGATTCCAGTTCCGCGCCGTAGTGCTCCATGAACGAGGCAAGGCGGCCGCCGAAGCCGAAGACGGCGCGAACCGGGAAGCGGGATACCACCAGCCGGCCCGCCACCAACGGCCCTTCCGCGAACACCAAGTTCTTTTCCTTGTCGGAGTGTTTGAGGTCGCGGATGTCGTCGAGTCTGGGGTCTGCTGGGTCGTGGATGGGGTGCAGCATTTACCCGATCGCCGCCAAGATCGGGCCCTGGGCGAAGTACACCACGAACAGGGCGGAGATGAGCCACATGATCCAGTGGACATCTTTCGCCTTGCCCGCGAACACGCGCATCAGGGTAAAGGCGATGAATCCGACGCCGATGCCGTTGGCGATGGAGTACGTCAGCGGCATAGCCACGATGGTCAAAAACGCGGGCAGGGCGACCGTGAAGTCGTTCCACTCAATCTGGCCAACCTGCATCATCATCATTGCGCCGACAACCACGAGGACCGGCGCAGCGGCCTCGATGGGCACGATCTCGTACAACGGGGTGAAAAACATCGCGGCGAGGAACAGCACGCCGGTGACCACGTTGGCCAAACCCGTGCGCGCGCCGTCCGCGATGCCGGCTGACGAATCCACGAACACCGTGTTGGAGGATGCGGAGGCCGCGCCGCCGACAACCGCGCCGAAGCCTTCGGCCACGAGGGCGCGCTTCATGTCCGGCAGCACGCCGTTTTCATCCGCTAAGCCGGCCTGGCGGCCAAGCGCGGTCATCGTGCCCATCGCGTCGAAGAAGTTGGCCAGTACGAGCGTGAACACCAGCAGGGACGCGGAGACGACGCCGACGTTGACAAACGCGCCGAACAGATCCACGTCGCCCACGATGGACAGATCCGGGATGCCGCCCAGAGAGTCTGGCAGCGACGGCACGGCCAGGCTCCAGCCCTCCGGGTTATCCGCGGAGGAGCCGGCACCGGTGAGCCGCTCCACGACCATCGCGATCACGGTGGTGATCACAATGCCGATGAAAAGGCCGCCGCGAACGCCGCGCACGACCATGAACGCACAGATGAACAGGCCCAGGATGAACACGAGGGTCGGCCACGAGGAGATGGAGCCGCCCGCTCCCAGCTGGACCGGAACGGTGGTCATGGCCGCGTCGGGCACGCGGCGGACAAAGCCTGCGTCGACAAGCCCGATGGTGGCGATGAACATGCCGATGCCCACGCTCATGGCCACCTTCATCGAATTCGGGATCGCGTTGAACACCGCGGTGCGGAAGCCGGAAACGGCCAGAAGGACGATGATGATGCCGTCGATGACCACCAAGCCCATCGCCTCGGGCCAGGTCAGCCCCTGCTGCCCCACCATGGTCACTGCGACCAGCGTGTTAATGCCCAAGCCTGTTGCGATACCGAACGGGTACTTCGCAATCACACCGAACAGAATGCTCATCACGCCGGCGGCCAACGCGGTGGCTGCGGCAACCTGCGGGATGCCGAGCACGACACCCTCGCGGTCCGGGCTGGTGCCGATGATCAGCGGGTTGAGCAGCACGATGTAGGCCATCGCGAAAAACGTCACTACCCCGGCGCGCACCTCGGTGCCCACCGTGGATCCGCGCTCGGTGATGTGGAAGAAGGAGTCCAGCGCGCCGCGCGGCTGCGGCTGTTCCCTACGCAGTTTTGCTCCCGTGGTGGTACTCACGTCGCAACAGTTTCGCACCCTGCCTGCGAAAACGCCAATCGTTGGGGCGCCCCAACGATTATTCCGCGACCGTGGTGTCCGAGTGCGCCCCGCAGCCGTAGGAGGATGCCACCACGTGCCCGTCCGCCGAGTACTCGTTTGCGCAGATGCCGAAGTGCTCCCCCACCGGCTGGTCCAACGGAATGTAGAAGGCGCAGGAACGGCACGACAGCGCGGCTTTCTCAGCAAACTCGCTGTTCGGCCCGAAGTCCCCGGTGCGCCAGCGCTTCTTCGCGTCTTCTAGGCCCGTGACGGTGAGGTACCGTTTGTTCTCCCTGCCAGTGAAGGTAACGGCATCGCGGGAGAAGGAGTCGTCGGTCACGCGGTCGTCGTCAGGCGCAAGCTCCATGATGTCCCCGGGGCCGAGGTCCCCCGGCCGCAGGCGCTCGGAGTACGGCACCCAGTCCGGCGCCTCGAGCGCACCCTGCGACGGCACGAGCGCCACCTCGTTGACGGTGACGCAGTCGGAACCGTCAGCGCAGGCGACCACGGCGTTCCACTCCCAGCCGGCGTAGCCGGGCACGTCCGCGGCGAAGCGGTGGGTGGCCACGTTGCGGCTCAGGCCGGTGACGCCGATGTGCTCGCCAACCTCGCCGTCGGCGACGTCTTCCAGCGCCTCCCGTGCCGTCGCGATTGCGCCCTGGGACAGCAGGTGGCTGCGCTTTTTGGATTTCCGGGAACGATTGTTGGATCGTGACACGGTTCCCCATTATTGCCCACGTGGTGCAGGATGGTCGGCATGGGTCGTTTCACTGCCGCCGCCGTCTGCTCCGCGATTGCACTGCTGGCGGGCTGTTCTTCCCCCGAGTCAGCCGGCCCGGAAATACAACGCCTCACCGCCCACGTCGAGCAGCGCCTGCCCTTCGACAGCGCAAGCTTCACCCAAGGCCTCGAAGTGGCGAAGGACGGCACGATCTACGTGGGCACCGGCCAAGAGGGCGAGTCGCGCCTCTACACCCGCACCCCCGACGGCGAGGAGTTGCGGTCAGCGGCGTTGGACACGGCATTCTTCGGCGAGGGCATCACGCGTATCGACGACACACTGTGGCAACTTACCTGGCAAGACGGCACCGCCATCCGCCGCGACGCCACCACGCTGGAAGAAGCTGGCCGGGCGTACTACGACGGCGAAGGATGGGGCATCTGCGCCCGCCGCAACGAGGTGATCTTTTCAGACGGCACAGCGCAATTGCGCCGTATGGATCCGGACACCTTTGAGGAGCGCGACCGCTTCACGGTGACGTTGGACGGCCAGCCGGTCACGGGTCTCAACGAGCTGGAGTGCGTCGGCGACGAGGTCTACGCCAACATCTTCACCACCACCAACATCATGCGCATCGACGCGAGCTCAGGGAAGGTCACAGCCGTCATCGACGCCTCCGGGCTGCCCAACAACGCGGAGCCGGACCCGAACAACGTGCTCAACGGCATCGCGCACATCCCCGGCACCGAGGAGTTCTACCTCACCGGCAAGCGCTGGCCCGACATGTACCGCGTGACGTTCCAGGACGAAGACGCCGTCAAGTAGGATTGCCGGCCATGGCACAACAACGCGCGTCTTCGCAGCAGTGGAAAGTTCTGGCCATCGCCCTAGTGGGCGTGCTCGCGCTGGTGGGGGCGGTCTACGCCTACCTGCACTACCAGGACAGCAAGCCCGGCACCCCGGTCCGCGACCTCGACGTAACTGTGACAGCGGGCGGCCAGACGGAGCAGATCCCCGTGTACACCGTCTGCGAGCTGGACGTGGAGTGCCCCGGCGGGGAGCCGCCGAGCGTGCGTCTGCCCGACCAGGGCGAGGCGACGTTTACCGTGCCCGGTGAAATCGAGCGCAACAGCTGGCGCCTCTTGCTCATCTACGACGACCCCGCAGCCAACACCGAGCGCGTGTTCACCTCCGGCGAGTCCGGTGAAGAGACCGCGCCGGCGGTCACCGAATCCGGCGCGAAGCTCGTCGTCGCGGAAATCACCACCCTGGACATTGAAAAAGGCGATGACGGGGAGGAAACTCCCGTCATCGCCACGTGGTCTGTCGGCTTCAACTAGTCCGCTAGGCGGGCATGGCCGAAGGTGCGTCCGCTAAGCGTCCAGCTCACGGGCGACCGCGCGCAGGATCCCTGCGACCTGGCGGCCTTCCTTGCGGTCGGGGTAGCGCCCGTTAGTCAGCGCGGGCTGTACCTGCGTCTCAATCAAGGTCATCACGTCCGCGAGCATGCTGCCCAGCTCCTCGGGCTTGCGCCGGTGCACCGGACGGCGCTTCGGCTCCTCCAGCACTTTCACGCGCAGGGCTTGCGGGCCGCGGCGGCCAGCGGCGAAGTCGAACTCGATGCGCTGGCCGGCGACGAGCTCGTCCACGCCATCGGGCAGCACCGACTTGCCGATGAAGACGTCCTCGTCGCCCGGGTTAGACGCGAAGCCGAATCCCTTGTCGGTGTCGTACCACTTCACCTTTCCAATAGGCATGGCATCCTCCTTCAGGTTCCGGATCGGCCCGCACGATACGGGCCAAAATAAAGCGTTTACATTACACCGCGAAGCCCATCATAGCGACTGTGATGCAGAACACCGCGCTCCTCGGCAGCTAATGCGACCAGCAGGAATACCCCGCCTCTAGGACGCGAATGCGCCATTTCGTGCCGGTTACGTGACACAATCGTTACAAATGGTTAGGCTGTCCCGAGAATTGGCGGTCAACGACGAGAGGAAACACACCATGGGACGCCACTCCAAGAAGACCACCTCCGCGGGCAAGCGGGCGCTGGCAGGTACCGCGGCAGCCGCAGCACTGGCAGGCGTCGTCGCCCCGCAGGCGACCGCTGCCCCGGACTCCGACTGGGACAAGCTCGCACAGTGCGAGTCGGGCGGCAACTGGGCCATCAACACCGGCAACGGCTACTACGGCGGCCTGCAGTTCTCTGCCAGCACCTGGCGCGCCTACGGCGGCGAGCAGTTCGCGCCGTATGCACACCAGGCAACCCGCGAGCAGCAGATCATCGTGGCCGAGCGCACCCTCGCCGCGCAGGGCTGGGGCGCATGGCCCGCCTGCTCCGCACGCTACGGCCTGAACTCCGCGCCGACCAACCGCGACGCGCAGGCCACCCGGCCGGCGCCGAAACCCGCCCCGGCGGCCCCGGCAACGCAGAAGGCGTCCACGCTTGAGGTCGACGCCCTGTACGGCCAGATGCGCGACTCCGTCGACGCGCTCGGCTTCCAGGTGCCCACAGCGGTCAAGGACAGCTACGCTGCCAACCGCCACGACTACAACGCCTTCTACACCGCCAACAAGGCGCTTATCGATGCAGCGTTGGCGGGCGACTACCTCAAGGTCGCAGGCATCATCGGCGCCGACGTCACCGCTCAGGTCAACGGCTTCAACGCGCAGGTCAACAACACGCTCGCTTCCCTGCAGCAGACCTACCTGCCCCGCTAAGCGCTGGGTATGCAAGAACCCGCCCGCCTGCACCGCGCAGACGGGCGGGTTTTCTGCTGCCGGGGTGGCCTCCCGGATCGTCTAGCGGCCTACTAGACGATCCGCGCGCTCAGCTCGCATTTCCCCAGGTGATAATGAACTCGGCTGTCAATAGCGTACCGATCGTCTAGCGGCCCGCTCCCGCTCCTAGACGATCCGTGGCCCGGCGGCCGCGAACACGAAAAAGGTGGCCCCACCGTTCGTGGGGCCACCTTGAGCGCGCCGCTGCTTAGCGGTTGATGCGCGTCGTCGGGTGGACGTAGCCGGTCTCTTCCGTCGGAAGCGGCAGGATCAGCTCGTCGCCGAACGGGCTGGAGGCGCCAGTGAGCTTGGAAGAAATCTCGGTGACCGGGTGGCCGTTACCAGGGGTGTGCGTGGGCCACGCGGGGTTTGCGCGCCCGATCTTCTCTACATCTTTAGCCATGCCAATCATTCTTTCACGCCCTCTACGAAAACGCACGTAAACTCACCCCCGCAATGTCTACTTTCCCCGAATATTTGCATTCGCTTGACGACGATCAGCTTCGCGCCCTCATCCGTTCCCGCCCGGATGCCTTCTTCCCCACCCCGCCGTCTTCCGGGTCGTTGGCCACCCGGCTGAGCCTGCCCGGATCTGCCTCGCGAGCGCTGCGGCAGCTCTCAGCCGCCGACCTCGCAGTGCTGGAGAAACTGGCGGACGCCGGAGCGGAGCTGGACCCGGTGGACGCCTCCGGGTTCGACGACGTGGGGCACCTGCGCGAGCTTGCCCTGGTGTTCGGGCCGGTCGACGGGTTACGCATCGCACCCGGCACGCTGTCCGCGCTTCCCCCAGGGTGGCGTGTGACCGACACACTGCCGGACGGGGCCACCGAGGCACTCGCCGCGCTCCCGGCGCGCGAGCGAAAAGTGCTGGAGACGCTGGCTGCCTCCGGCGGGGTCGGCACCACGTCCGCAGCTGGCCCGGACGCTGATCCTTCGGCGCCCGTGCCACGCCTGCTCGCTGCCGGGCTGCTCGTGCGGGTGGATGCCAACACTGTGCGCCTGCCACGGCCAGTGCGCGACGCTATGCGCGGCCTGCCCCCACGGGAGTTTCCGCTCAACCCTCCCGCAGCGCCGCCCGTGGATCAGCACAGCGTGGACGAGGCGGCGGTGACACAAGGCCTCGATGCCGTGCGACAAATGCGCCAGCTGGTCATGGCGCTGATGGACACCCCGGTGACGTTGAACAAGGACGGCACCGTCGGCGTGCGCGCGGCGACGAACCTGGAGAAGGGGCTCGGATTCGACCCGCGCCTGCTCATCACCGTTGGCGAATCCGCGGGGCTGATCGGCCGCGGCAACGTGGACGACCAGGACGTGCTGTCCGCCACGCGCGACGCGTTGACCTGGATCGACGCCACCCTCGCAGACCAGTGGGCCATCCTCCTGGTTGGCTGGGCCGCATCCCCGTGGCGCGTGGACACGGATGCGAAGCTGCTGTCCGCAGACATGCACGCGCCAGCGGTGCGCAACGCCCGGTTGACCATCCTGCGCCGCGCCGGCCGGACGGAGCAGCTGCTCTTCCACGCCCCGCTGGAGGCGTCCGGGTTCTCGCCGCAGCTCACCCAGGCGGTGGTGGAGGAAGCAGAGTTCGTCGGCGCGCTCGCTGGCACCCCGGATCTGGCGCAGTCCACTCCCCTGCGCGCTCTGCTTCAAGGCGACGACGTCGCGTCGGCCACAGCGTCTCTGGTGCCAGCCTCCGTGGACACGCTCATCGCGCAAGGCGATATGACCATGCTCGCCCCCGGGCCGCTGGAGCCGGACATGGCCTCGTTCATCGAGCGCATCGCGGAGCTTGAGTCCCCGGGCCTGGCCAGCGTGTGGCGGGTCACGGAAGATTCCGTGCGCCGGGGGCTCGATGGGGGGCTTACGGCGGAGGAGGTTCACTCCTGGCTCAAGCAGCACGTGCTTGGCGAGGTCCCGCAGGCCATCACGTTCCTCGTCGACGACACCGCACGCACCCACGGCGCCATCCGCGCCGGCAACGCATTGAGCTACATCCGCTCAGCCGACCCAGCACTGATCGCCACGGCCGCCGAGCGCTGCGGGCTGCGCATCCTCGCCCCCACCGTCGCGGTGTCGGAGTTGCCGCTGAGCAAGCTCATGTCGGATCTCCGCGCCGCAGGTATGCAGCCCACCGCGGAGGATAACCACGGCGCCACGCTCAACATGGCACCCGAGCCGGCGCTGGTCGCGGCGACCCCGTCGACCCTGCCGCGCGCGCCCCGGGCCACCGACGAGCAGGTCGAAGCGATCGTGGCCAAGCTGCGTGCTGCCGAAGCAGATTCCGCCGCGGAATCGGGTGGCACCACGTTCGAAACACTGCGCGCGGCGGCGCGGGCCAGGCGGCACGTGAGCGTAGGTTTCGTCGATAGGCAGGGCCGCGGCCGCACGCTCACCGTGCTGCCGCTGTCGGTGAGCGCAGGGCAAGTCGACGCCTTGGACGAGGCCGCCGACCAGGTGGTGCGCATCGCGCTGCCGCGCATCACCAAGGCCGTGCTGGCCTAGCGGCTCACCCGCTCGAGCACTTCGAGAATGTGCTCGTAGTCCTTGCCTGTCGCTGCGGTCAGGCCGAGCTCGCAGGTGCGGTTCGAAGAGGCGTGGCAGGTCGAGCCCAGCTCGGAGACCTGCTCGGCCTCGCGCTTCGTCGCCGCGTGCGTGAGCTCGGGGTGCAGCATGCCGCGGTCGCCCGCGTAGCCGCAGCAGTTCCACTCGGCGGGCACGCGCACGTCTTCGGCAGCGGCCCCGGCGACGCGCTTCAGCGTATCGACGATGCCGAGGTGCGTCGTCGAACACGTCGGGTGCAGCGTCACCGAGTCCACCTTGTGCGCCACCTCGAGCCGCTCGAGGACCTGCTCCTCGACGAACTCAATTGCGTCGACGACGGTGATGCCGATGCCCTCGGCCATGTCTTGGAAGCCGTGCGTGCAGCTCGACGCGTCCACGACCACGGGCAGACGCCCACCGTCAGTGGCGGCGATGAGCTGGTCGTTGACGCGGCGCTGCATAACGTCGTGGCCGGTGCTCATGCCTTTCGACGCCCACGGGGTGCCACAGCACATCCCGTCGATACCCTCCGGGACAACGAGGGAGAGTCCCGCGCGCTCCACGAGCTTCGCGAACGCCTCGGAGGCGCCCACGCCGCTGCCCTGCGGGCCGAACATGGAGTTCACGCACGCGGGGACAAACACGCCGGACGGCTCCGCACCCGGCGCGCCGATACGGGTGCCAAACACCTTGGATCGCTTGGCACCGCCCTTGGACAGCTCGGGTCGGTACTGCGGCACGGTGTCATCGCCCGCCAGTGCGCGGGCCACGTCGGTGACCTTCTGCACGAGCTTCGTGGGCATGTAGTACGCCCCGGTCAGCGCAGCCGACGCCAGGGTGTTTCCCGGGCCCCACGCCTTCGCGGCGGCCGTCCAGCCTGCGGATTCCACGGCACCCGCCTGGCCGCGGCGCAGCGACTTGATGAACTTGCCGGTGTCGATCTTCACCGGGCACGCGGTCACACACATGGAATCCACTGCGCAGGTGTCGATGCCGTCGTACTGGTACGCCTCGTCGATGTGCTTGACCAGCTCGGTGTCGCCGTCCTGGATTGCCTTCGCGCGGGCGCGGCGCACGACGATGCGCTGGCGCGGGGTCATGGTGATGTCGCGCGAGGGGCACACCGGCTCGCAGTAGCCGCACTCCACGCAGGAATCGATTTCATCTTCCACCTGCGGGTTGAGCTTGAAGTTCTTCATGTGCTCGCGTTCGTCGTCGGTGATGATCACGCCCGGGTTCATCACCCCGCGCGGGTCGGCCGCGCGTTTGAGCTCCACCATCACCTCGTAGAGCTCGTCGCCGTACTGGCGGCGCACGTACGGCGCCATGACGCGCCCGGTGCCGTGCTCGGCCTTGAGGTTGCCGCCGGCCCCCAGGACCAGGTCGACCATGTCCTCGTTGAACCCGTCGTAGCGGTTCAGGTTGTCGTCGCCCTCGAACCGGTCGGTGATGAGGAAGTGGATGTTGCCGTCCTTGGCATGGCCGAAGATGACGGCGTCGTCGTAGCCGTAGGCGTCGAAAAGCTGCTGCAACCCGCCGCATGTGTCGGCGAGGTCGCCCACGGGCACGGCGATGTCCTCGAGCAGCGCGGTGGTGCCGGACGGCCGAGCCTCCGCCACCTGGGCGTAGAGGCCCTTGCGGAAGGCCCAGGCTTTCGCCGCCTCGGCGGCGTCGGTGGTGAATGCGGCCGGGGTCTCCAGGTCGAAATCGGCCAGCAGCTTGGAGCCCGCCTGCTCCAACTCCCGCAATTGCTCGGCCTCGTTGCCGTGGTACTCAATCAAAAGTGCCGCCTGGCCGGACAGCTCGAAGCCGGTGATCTGCTCTGGCACGGAGTCGAAGGTGCGCCCGACGGCGATGGAGCGGGAGTCCATCAGCTCCAGCGTGGCCGCCTGCGAGTCGAACAGCGCGGGCAGCGAGCGCGTTGCCGCGTCCAGCGTCGGGTACACCGCGATGGTGGTGGTCTTCAGCCTCGGCACCTCGACCGTGCGCAGCACAGCCTCCGCGATGAACGCAAGCGTGCCCTCGGACGCGACCAACAGGTGCATGAAGATGTCCAGCGGAGAGTCGTAATCCACGAACGCGTTCAGGCTGTAGCCCATCGTGTTCTTCAGCGCGAAGTGGCGCTCGATGGTTTCCACGGACTCGCGGTTGTCGCGCACGCGGCGCTTGAGGCGCTCCAGCGTATCGACGAGCTCCGCCTCCTCCCGCGCAAACTGCGCCTCCGCGTCCTGGTGCGCCGTATTGATTACGGTGCCGGACGGGAGCACAAAGGTCATGGACTCGATGGTGTTGTACGTGTTGAACTTTGTGCCGCAGGCCATGCCCGACGAGTTGTTCGCAATCACGCCGCCGAGCGTGGCCGCGCCCTCGGACGCCGGGTCGGGCCCAATCTTGCGACCGTACGGGGCGAGGTGCGCGTTGACCTGGCGGACCGTCGACCCCGGCTGGACCCGCACGCGCTTGCCGCCGTCGAGCACTTCCACGCCGCGGAAGTGCTTGCGTACGTCCACCAGCATGCCCGCGCCGCCGGCCTGCCCGGACAGCGAGGTGCCGCCGGAGCGCAACACCACCGGGGCACCCGACGTCGCCGAGGCCCGGAACGCGGCCGCCACGTCATGGGCGGTGCGCGCCTCCACCACCACGTCCGGTGTGTAGAGGAAGTGCGATGCGTCGTGGGCGTACTTGATGCGGTCGATGGGGCGGGTGGAAAGGGTCTGGTCGGAACCGAGCTCGCGGGCGAGATGCGCTGATGGGGAGGAAACAGTTGCAGTCATAGGGCCATACTATCGCTTCAGTATCGCGAGATTTTTTGCACTCAGAAATTGACAAAACGTTGTGTTTATACAACGCTTCAATATATGTCACCGAAGAAGATACCGAAGGACCCGATTTACAACCGGGTCCGCGTTCTCAGGGCCGAACGCGACTTGTCGCGTGCCCAGCTCGCAGAACTCATCGATGTCAACCCGCAAACCGTCGGCGCGCTCGAGCGCGGCGACCACTCCCCCAGCCTCGACCTCGCCTTCCGCATCTGCGAGGTGTTCGACCTGCCCGTCGAAGCCGTGTTTTCCCGCACCGAGTTCGCCCCCATGTCGAAGGAGCTGTACACCAAATGAACCGCATCGATGCCATCCGCAAACAAGACCCGCTCAATGCCAAACGCTTCCGCAACCCCCGTGACGTCCGTTGGCTAATCGTCGTGTTCTTCGCCGGTATTGCTGTGGCGATCGCGGGCACCGTCGTCGGCCTCGCGTCGGACACTCACTGGCCTTCCGTGTTCCCGCTGACTGCGGGCATGCTCATCAGCATGTACTGCTGGTCCATGCTGCGCGCCGCGCACGACCACGTCGACACCGCCCCGGACGACCAGGTTGACGAGTACGAGCGCCACGTCCTGGACGTGTGGCGCAAGCGCGCGCTCAAGGCCTACTCCGCGCTCACCGGCATTGGCGGTTTCGTCTTCATGATGCTTGGGGTGCTGCGTGACACTGACAGTTCTGTAGCGCTCATGGCGGCTGGCTACTTCATGCTGTTCACCTTCCTCATCATCTACCCGCTGCCAATGGTCGGCTTCGCCGTTACCTTTAATCGCAAGGAGGAATACAAGTGACAACAATAGAAATCCAAAACTTGCACAAGCGCTTCGGCGAGGTCCAAGCCCTAGACGGCATGAGTTTTACCGTCCGCGACGGCGAGATCTACGGCTTTGTCGGCTCAAACGGCGCCGGCAAATCCACCACCATGCGCATCGCGCTCGGCGTGCTCGCCGCAGATTCCGGTGAGGTGCTCCTCGACGGGCGCCCGCTCGACGACGACACCCGCCGCCGCATCGGCTATATGCCCGAGGAGCGCGGCCTGTACGGCAAAGAGAAAATCCTGGACCAGCTGGTCTTCCTGGCCAAGCTCCACGGCGTCGACGGCGCCTCCGCCAAACAGCGCGGCACCGAGCTGCTCGAAACGCTGGGGCTCGGCGAGCGACTGAACGACAAGCTCGACGACCTTTCGCTGGGCAACCAACAACGCGTCCAGCTCGCGGCGTCGCTGATCCACGACCCGGATGTCCTGATCCTGGATGAGCCGTTCTCGGGCCTCGACCCGGTCGCTGTGGACGTGATGAGCACGATGCTTATAGACCGCGCGCGCCAAGGCGTGCCCGTTATCTTCTCCTCGCACCAGCTTGACCTGGTACAGCGTTTGTGCGATCGCGTCGGCATCGTCACCCGCGGCCACATGGTGGCCGAAGGCACCGTTGCCGAGCTGCGCGACCAAGGCCCCATCCGGTACAGGGTGGGCACATCGGCCCGCGGCTGGATCCCCGAGGGCGTTGCGCTTGTCCACGACTCCGCAGACCACGTTGTCCTCGAGACCCCAAGCACCGACGACGACCAGCGCATCCTGCAGGCCGCCATGGCGGCAGGCCCCGTCCACGAATTCACCCGGGTCGTGCCCGACCTGGCAGAGCTGTTCAAGGAGGTCGTGCACTAATGACAACCCAACGCACGTACTCACCAATGCACACGATCACCACCACCGCGGCCCGTGAGGTGCAGATCCTGCTGGTGAAGAAAGGCGTGATTGCCACCCTGGCGATCATGCTTCTCGCAGTGGTGGGCCTCATCGGCTTCGGAACGTGGCAGAAGAACAAGGAAGATACACCTGAGGCAACTGCGGTGGCGACCGTCGGCGTCGATACGCAGCTTTTGTCCGGCTCCGGGTACGAGCCCCGCGCTGCGTCCGACCGCGACGAGGCGATGCGGATGGTGCGCGATGGCGACGTGGACGCAGCGCTCGTGGCTGACGGCGACCAGTGGCAGGTAATTTCGGACGGCACGCCTTCTGTCAGCGTCATGAGCGGCATGGAGTCGCTTGCCGAGAGCTACACCCGCTCCGAAACGCTCACTACGCTCGGCGTTTCCCTCGAGGACTACGCCGCCGCCTCCCGCACCATCGATGTCGTGCCGGTGGACGTGGACGACGCCACGGGCGGCGAAGATACCGAGCAGCACTTTGCCAGGCTCCTCACCACCTTCGCCGCCCTCATGATGGTGATCTTCACCGTTATCACCTTCGCTGCGCAGGTGGGCAGCCGCGTGACCGAGGAGAAATCCTCCCGCGTGGTCGAGCTCGTACTCGCTACCGTGCGCCCGCTGGACTTTTTGGCCGGCAAGCTCCTGGGCACGCTCATACTCGGTTTTATCGCCACGGCCCTGCTGTTGGCGGTAGGTGGCGTGGGCCTGAAGGTGTCGGGGCTGGTGGACGACGTCGAGCTCGACTGGTCCGTCTTCCCGGTTCTCCTATTGGCGTGGCTGCTATCCATGCTGTTCTTCGGCGCTCTCTACGCAGCCGCAGGCGCGATGGTGCAGCGCACCGAAGACCTACAGTCCACCCAGATGCCCATCCTCGTACTCATCATGGCCAGCGCGTACATCCCCGCCTTCGGCTGGATGAGCACCAGCTCGACCTGGATGCAGGTGATGAGCTGGATCCCGCCGTTTTCCATCTTCGCCGCCCCCCCTGTCCTACGCCGCCGGGGACTTCACCGCCCTCCAACTCGCCGGGTCGTTCGCCATTGCGGCACTGGCCACGGTGCTTGCGGTGTGGGCCGCCGCCCGCATTTACAAGCGGACGATTCTCAATAACGGCAGCGTGACCAAGTGGTCGCAGGTGCTGCGTCGGGCGTAAGCCTGCGGTGCGGGTCTAGCGGAGCTCGTCGATAATCGCTTGCGCATCGGCGTCACCGCGCTCCGCGGCCTGGCGGACCACGTCGAATTTCCGCTCCCGCTCCTCCACCAGCCGCAAACCCTCGCGCAGGACTTCGCTGGCGGAGGCGTAGCGCCCGTCCTGGATAAGCTGGGCGATGAACGTGTCGTAGCGTTCCCCGAGTACAACTGAAGTGTTCTTGGCCATAACGGCCACGCTACCAACCTTGAGGAGTACTCCACATGGCTCTCGGCGACGGCCCGCTCATCGTCCAATCGGACAAGACCGTCCTGCTTGAAGTCGCGCACCCGGACGCGCCCAAGGCCCGCGCAGCCCTCGCCCCGTTCGCGGAGCTCGAGCGGGCGCCCGAGCACATCCACACCTACCGCATTACGCCCCTCGCGCTGTGGAACGCGCGCGCCGCAGGCTTCGATGCCGAGCAAGCGGTGGACGCGCTGGAGCGCTACTCCCGCTTCCCCGTCCCCCAGTCGCTGCTGGTTGACGTCGCCGAGACCATGGCCCGCTACGGCCGCCTGAAGCTGGTCAAGCACCCCGCCCACGGGCTAATCCTCGAGGCGGACGACGCCGCCATCCTCACTGAGGTCAGGCGTAGCAAAAAGATCCAGCCGCTCATTGCCAAGCCTATCGACGACCTCACGGTCCCAGTCCACCCCTCCGCCCGCGGCCAAATCAAGCAGGAGCTGACCAAGCTGGGTTGGCCCGTGGAGGATCTGGCCGGCTACGTCGACGGCGAGTCCCACCCAATCGCCCTGAACCACGACGGCTGGGAGCTCCGCGACTACCAGAGCTACGCCGCCGAATCCTTCTGGGAAGGCGGATCCGGCGTCGTCGTGCTGCCGTGCGGCGCCGGCAAGACTATTGTGGGCGCCGCCTCCATGGCCCAGGCGCAGACCACCACGCTCATTTTGGTCACCAACACGGTCGCCGGCCGCCAATGGCGCGACGAGCTGCTGCGCCGCACCACGCTCACATCCGAGGAAATCGGGGAATACTCCGGCGAGCGCAAGGAGATCCGCCCCGTCACCATCGCCACCTATCAAGTGGTCACCCGCAAAACGAAGGGCGAATACAGGGCGCTCGAGCTCTTCGATTCCCGAGATTGGGGCCTGATCATCTACGACGAGGTGCACCTTCTCCCCGCGCCCGTCTTCCGCATGGCCGCAGACCTGCAATCTCGCCGGCGGCTCGGGCTCACGGCCACCCTCGTGCGCGAGGACGGCCGGGAGGACGACGTGTTCTCCCTCATCGGCCCGAAGCGTTACGACGCCCCGTGGAAAGAACTCGAGATGGCGGGCTACATCGCTACCGCCGAGTGCGTGGAGGTGCGCACCACGCTTACCGACGAAGAGCGCCTCACCTACGCCACCGCGGAGACCCGGGAACGATACCGGCTGGCAGCCTGCTCGGCGGGCAAACTGAAAGTCGTCGACAAGCTACTGGCCCAGCACGCGGGGCAACAGACGCTGATCATCGGGGCGTACGTGGACCAGCTCGAGGAGATCGCGCAGCGCATCGGCGCTCCGCTCGTCGACGGCAAGACGACCACCAAAAAGCGCGAGCAGGCGTTCCAGGCATTCCGCGACGGGGAGATCTCGACGCTGGTGGTGTCCAAGGTGGCCAACTTCTCCATCGACCTACCCGAGGCCGCCGTGGCCATCCAAGTCTCCGGCACATTCGGCTCGCGGCAGGAGGAGGCCCAGCGACTAGGACGCCTACTGCGGCCGAAGACAGACAGCGCCGAAGCCGTGTTCTACACCGTGGTCGCGCGGGATACGTTGGACGCGGAATACGCGATGCACCGCCAGCGCTTCCTTGCGGAGCAAGGCTACGCGTACCGGCTGGTGGACGCGGCCGACCTCTAGACTTACATGCCATGAGTGGCATGAAGGTATTCAAGTTCGACGTCGACGAGGACTTTGCAAAGCAGCACAACGAAATGGTGCGGGACACCCGTAGCCTGGTCGCCTCTGGCATCGCGATCTTCGTTATCGCCCTTATCGCAGGCGTCGCCGTGTGGTTCCTGGTCGACTCTTCGTCGCCGTGGCATTGGCTCGGCTCCGTAGGCCTCATACTGTTCGGAGTGCTGATGCTCGTGGTGGCGCTCCTGATCCCACGAAGCGTGGGCAAGACGCAAGAGCTCTACGACGCGCACCCCCTCGCCCCCGCCATCATTACCGAACGAGCCGGCACCACGATCACCCTGACCGCGTTGGTGAACACGCAGGTGGACCCTGCCCTACCGCCGCGGTGGGCTATCACGTCGCGCGTGATGCAGCCGCTTCCAAACACTCCCGACAAGGTCGGCACCAAGGTGCCCGTCGCCGCCGTCGGCGCACAACGCTCCGCGCGCGACCAGCAGCACTGGCAGACCATCACCCCTATGCCTATCGCCTGGGGTACGCCCGATGAGTCTGTCGTTGCGCAGGCCCGGAAGTCCATCCCCCAAGAGCAGTGGAACGAACTGGACCGCGCCCGCCGGAAAGCTGATCTGGTGGAACAATCTAAGAACGCGCTCGTGGAGCTCTAAGACCCGCCTCCGTTCCGCCCCTAGTTTTCGCCCGCAACCGGACCCGGTCGCGGGCGTTTTGCACCCCACATCGTGAGCTCGCGACCGACCCATCGACCGCCGGCGGCAGGTTGTGAACCCGGCCTCCGCTCCAAGGGCGTTCGGACCTCAAGGGTGAAATGCCGAGCCAATTGAGATTGGGACTTGCCCACACCACCTGGCCCCGGGTGTAAGAGTTGACGGTAAGACGCGTCCGGGACGGTGTTTCCCCTGGCGGCGCACAGGCCCATGTCAACTCTTACGAGCACCCCCCACCCCGCACACGGGAAAGCACCCGCCGACCACACCAGATCCCCAACACGGGGCAACAGGTGTGGTGGCGGGTGCCACAACATATCAAGTTTTACGCGTCGGCGGTAACCTACTCTCCCACTCCCTCCCGGGAGCAGTACCATCAGCGCGGGCGGGCTTAGCTTCCGGGTTCGGAAAGGGACCGGGCGTTTCCCCGCCGCCATCAACCACCGACACACCCACAGGGCATGCACAACACTGACAAACACAGCGAACATATGCAATTATCTAGCCACCGTCAGCCAACCCACCACCACACACCATGTGGTGGCGATATTGGTGTGCTGTGTCAGCGACTGCACAGTGGACGCGAGCACGAACTCTTACATGCGTTTTACGCGGTGTTACCTACCAACAACCCTTGTGTGTTGGTGTTTATCGGCTAATTAGTACCAGTCACCTCCACGCATTACTACGCTTCCAGATCCGGCCTATCAACCCAGTCGTCTCCTGGGAACCTCAAACGAAACCTCATCTCAAAACAGGCTTCCCGCTTAGATGCTTTCAGCGGTTATCCCTCCCGTACGTAGCCAACCAGCCATGCCCCTGGCGGAACAACTGGCACACTAGAGGTACGTCCGTCCCGGTCCTCTCGTACTAGGGACAGCCTTCTTCAAGTTTCAACGCGCGCGGCGGATAGAGACCGAACTGTCTCACGACGTTCTGAACCCAGCTCGCGTGCCGCTTTAATGGGCGAACAGCCCAACCCTTGGGACCTACTCCAGCCCCAGGATGCGACGAGCCGACATCGAGGTGCCAAACCATCCCGTCGATATGGACTCTTGGGGAAGATCAGCCTGTTATCCCCGGGGTACCTTTTATCCGTTGAGCGACACCACATCCACAAGTAGGTGCCGGATCACTAGTCCCGACTTTCGTCCCTGCTCGACAAGTGCGTCTCGCAGTCAAGCTCCCTTGTGCACTTACACTCTACCCACCTGATTGCCAACCAGGCTGAGGGAACCTTTGGGCGCCTCCGTTACATTTTGGGAGGCAACCGCCCCAGTTAAACTACCCACCAGGCACTGTCCCCAACCCAGATCATGGGCCAAGGTTAGATATCCACTACGGTCAGAGTGGTATTTCAACAACGACTCCACACACACTAGCGTGCAYGCTTCWAAGTCTCCCACCTATCCTACACAAACCGCACCGAATGCCAATACCAAGCTATAGTGAAGGTCCCGGGGTCTTTTCGTCCTGCCGCGCGAAACGAGCATCTTTACTCGTACTGCAATTTCACCGGGCCTGTGGTTGAGACAGCAGGGGAGTCGTTACGCCATTCGTGCAGGTCGGAACTTACCCGACAAGGAATTTCGCTACCTTAGGATGGTTATAGTTACCACCGCCGTTTACTGGGGCTTAAATTCTCCGCTTCGGACCAAAAAGCCCTAACAGGTCCTCTTAACCTTCCAGCACCGGGCAGGCGTCAGTCCGTATACATCAACTTAACCGTCTTCGCACGGACCTGTGTTTTTGATAAACAGTCGCTCCCCTCTCTTCTCTGCGACCCACACCAGCTACCACACGAAACATGCTTGACCAGCATGGGTCCCCCTTCTCCCGAAGTTACGGGGGCATTTTGCCGAGTTCCTTAACCACAGTTCACCCGCTCGCCTTAGTATTTTCTACCTGACCACCTGTGTCGGTTATGGGTACGGGCCGTACACACACATCGCTAGAGGCTTTTCTCGGCAGTACAGGATCACCAACATCACCCACMMAAGGGCTACGCATCACGCCTCACACAMAWGACAACCGGATTTGACCAATGTTGTCGTGCCACACGCTTGCACCGCAATCCAATAAGCGGCTCGGCTACCTCACTGCGTCACCCCATCACTGACCTACAACGGATCAGGCCCCACGCATCACCACCAACCAACCACTCAAAGAGTGATCAACGTCAGCAGATCAGGGTGGTTAGTATCACCGCTTCGATACTGGGCGCGCATATACGGGTACGGGAATATCAACCCGTTAACCATCGACTACGCCTGTCGGCCTCGCCTTAGGACCCGACTCACCCTGGGAAGACGAACTTGACCCAGGAACCCTTAGTCATCCGGCGGGCAAGATTCTCACTTGCCATTCGTTACTCATGCCTGCATTCTCACTCGCATGCAGTCCACCGCTCCTTACAGTACGGCTTCACCCCACACACGACGCTCCCCTACCCAAGCCAAAAAGGCTTGCCGCGGCTTCGGCGGTGTGCTTGAGCCCCACTACATTGTCGGCGCGAAACCACTCGACCAGTGAGCTATTACGCACTCTTTCAAGGATGGCTGCTTCTAAGCCAACCTCCTGGCTGTCTTCGCGATCCCACATCCTTTTCCACTTAGCACACCCTTAGGGGCCTTAACCGGCGATCTGGGCTGTTTCCCTCTCGACTATGAAGCTTATCCCCCACAGTCTCACTGCAATGCACCACTTCACCGGCATTCGGAGTTTGGCTGACGTCGCTAAGATGATAGTCCCGCTCAACCAACCAGTAGCTCTACCTCCGGCAAGCTCACATCACGCTGCACCTAAATGCATTTCGGGGAGAACCAGCTATCACGGAGTTTGATTGGCCTTTCACCCCTACCCACAGCTCATCCCCTCAGTTTTCAACCTAAGTGGGTTCGCGCCTCCACAACCTCTTACAGCTGCTTCACACTGGCCATGGGTAGATCACCCCGCTTCGGGTCCAGGACATGCCACTAAAAACACCCTATTCGGATTCGCTTTCGCTACGACTACCCCACAAACGGGTTAACCTCGCGACATGCCGCTGACTCGCAGGCTCATTCTTCAAAAGGCACGCCATCACACACWWAACGGTGCTCTGACGGATTGTAAGCGCATGGTTTCAGGAACTCTTTCACTCCCCTCCCGGGGTACTTTTCACCATTCCCTCACGGTACTTAAATCCACTATCGGTCACACTGAGTATTTAGGCTTACCGGGTGGTCCCGGCAGATTCACAGCAGATTCCACGAGCCCGCTGCTACTCGGGGACATGCACCACACAACCACACATGCCTTCACGTACGGGACTCATCACCCTCTCCGGCGCACCATCCCAGATGCTTCCACTGACACGCGCGAATCATGCCTGCAGGTGGCAGCCTGCACACGCACACACCCCACAACACCGCACACGCAACCCCTGCCAGGTCTYACACGCACACGGTTTAGCCTCATCCGCTATCGCTCGCCACTACACACGGAATCACAAATTGTTTTCTTCTCCTACGGGTACTGAGATGTTTCACTTCCCCGCGTCAACCCCCACACAGACTATGAATTCACCTGCGGGTAACACCACACAACCGGTGCTGGGTTTCCCCATTCGGACATCCTCGGATCAACGCTTTGTTGGCAACTCCCCGAGGCATAACGCAGCCTCACACGTCCTTCATCGGCTCAGCATGCCAAGGCATCCACCATACGCCCGTAACAAAACACACGGACACACAAACAATCAAGGTAAATAACACCAAAACACAAAAAAGAAAGATACTCGCGTCCACTATACAGTTCTCACACAACACAACCCCCACACAAACCAGCAAACAACCGCCGCCRGCYCACRMMARGGGCCCAACAAGGACACACAAACCTGTGCTGCCCCAGACACCCAACAGTGCACCAATGCTTACAAACCTTCTGTCACGCAACAGGTGCGCATCACCCACCCACAGCACCACACAGCAMACAACCCACCARTAAGCAGTACGCCACCTGACCATCCAGATCAAGCAACCAACCACCACTAGGTGTGCGTCCACCCGGCACAACATATTTCATGGCAGTCGCACACTCGGCGACATCAACCACACAAAAAAGCCCACAACTGTGAGCCASAAAAAAACTCCTTAGAAAGGAGGTGATCCAGCCGCACCTTCCGGTACGGCTACCTTGTTACGACTTCGTCCCAATCGCCGATCCCACCTTCGACAGCTCCCATGACAGGCCACTGGCTTCGGGTGTTACCAACTTTCATGACGTGACGGGCGGTGTGTACAAGGCCCGGGAACGTATTCACCGCAGCGTTGCTGATCTGCGATTACTAGCGACTCCGACTTCATGGGGTCGAGTTGCAGACCCCAATCCGAACTACGACCGGCTTTACAGCGATTCGCTCACCCTCACAGGCTCGCATGCGCGTTGTACCGACCATTGTAGCATGTGTGAAGCCCTGGACATAAGGGGCATGATGATTTGACGTCATCCCCACCTTCCTCCGAGTTAACCCCGGCAGTCTCTCACGAGTCCCCACCATAACGTGCTGGCAACATAAGACAAGGGTTGCGCTCGTTGCGGGACTTAACCCAACATCTCACGACACGAGCTGACGACAACCATGCACCACCTGTACACCAACCACAAAGGGAAACCGTATCTCTACGACGATCTGGTGTATGTCAAGCCCAGGTAAGGTTCTTCGCGTTGCATCGAATTAATCCACATGCTCCGCCGCTTGTGCGGGCCCCCGTCAATTCCTTTGAGTTTTAGCCTTGCGGCCGTACTCCCCAGGCGGGGCGCTTAATGCGTTAGCTACGGCACGAACCCCGTGGAAGGGACTCACACCTAGCGCCCACCGTTTACGGCATGGACTACCAGGGTATCTAATCCTGTTCGCTACCCATGCTTTCGCTCCTCAGCGTCAGTTACTGCCCAGAGACCTGCCTTCGCCATCGGTGTTCCTCCTGATATCTGCGCATTCCACCGCTACACCAGGAATTCCAGTCTCCCCTACAGCACTCAAGTTATGCCCGTATCGCCTGCAGTCCCGCAGTTAAGCTGCGGGCTTACACAAACGACGCGACAAACCACCTACGAGCTCTTTACGCCCAGTAATTCCGGACAACGCTCGCACCCTACGTATTACCGCGGCTGCTGGCACGTAGTTAGCCGGTGCTTCTTCTCCAGGTACCGTCACAAAAACGCTTCGTCCCTAGCGAAAGGAGTTTACAACCCGAAGGCCGTCATCCCCCACGCGGCGTCGCTGCATCAGGCTTGCGCCCATTGTGCAATATTCCCCACTGCTGCCTCCCGTAGGAGTCTGGGCCGTATCTCAGTCCCAATGTGGCCGTACACCCTCTCAGGCCGGCTACCCGTCGACGCCTTGGTAGGCCATTACCCCACCAACAAGCTGATAGGCCGCGAGCTCATCCCACACCGAAAAAACTTTCCACCACAACATCCAAGAAGTGGTCCTATCCAGTATTAGACCCAGTTTCCCAGGCTTATCCCGAAGTGCAGGGCAGATCACCCACGTGTTACTCACCCGTTCGCCACTCGAGTACCCAAGCAAGCTTGGGCCTTTCCGTTCGACTTGCATGTGTTAAGCACGCCGCCAGCGTTCATCCTGAGCCAGGATCAAACTCTCCACAAAAGTTTCAGCAAGAAACAAGGCCGTGAAAAGCCCGAAACCCAACCAAAAACAAACCACCCAACACCACCACACCAAAAAGGCAGCGATGCTGAACTGGCACAAAAATTCCAAAAATTACAAGGTTCAAAAAACAACCGACCCCCAACCCGACGGGGCAAAACAAGGGCCGATCACAAATACGCGAGTAAAAAGCATGTCAACCACACCCCAACACGCACTGAACCAAACAGATGACGTGATTAGTTATTGGAATTCAACCACGCCACCACCGGCACACACCCAACAAAGCAGGCATCCACCACACAGTGCACAAAACAGGGCAGGTGACACACACCCACGCAACAAAAGTACATTGGCACACTATCGAGTTCTCAAACAACACCAGCACACCCACCAACCAGACCATCACAGCCCAGCCAGTCAAGCAGCCTCGCTACAAGCTACACACAACATAAACCAGAAGTCAAACTCGCGTTCAACCACCGTTTACCCCGCGGTAACCTTATGTAGTTTAACCATTCCCCCTGACCAACCGCTCGGGCCGCTCAGAAGCAACGGATGGATATATAACCACGAACCCTAAACCAACACAAACACCCAGGCAGAACACGGTTTTAGTGATATGCCGCGATGGGTCCGTGAGGCCCTTCGATCACTTGCACCGGAGTATTGAAGATCTCGGTGAGCAGATCGTCGCGCATGATCTCGTCCACTGTTCCGAACGCGAATACCTGGCCGTCCTTGGCCGCGCAGATATAGTCCGCGTACCGGGCCGCGAAATTGATGTCGTGCAAAACGATCACAATGGTCCGGCCGAATTCGCGGGCTGCAGAATGCAGGTGCTGCATCATCTCCACGGAATGGGAGATATCCAGGTTGTTCAGGGGCTCGTCGAGAAGCACGTAGTCAGTCTCCTGGCTCAACACCATTGCTACATACGCACGTTGCCGCTGCCCGCCCGAGAGCTGGTCCAGGTAGCGGTGTTCCAGTTCCCGCAAACCGAAGAAGTCGATGTAGCGGGAAATGATCTCCTCGTCCTTAGCCGTTAAGCGCCCACCCGAGTACGGGAATCGGCCGAAGCCAACCAGTTGCCGTACCGTCAGGCGGGTGACAAAGTGGTTCTCCTGCCGCAGGATCGAAACCACCTTGGCCAGGTCTTTTGAGCTGGATGAGGTCACGTCCATCTGCCCAATGTGCACGGAACCGGAGTCGAGCGCCAGCAGGCGCCCGATCATCGTCAAAAGAGTGGACTTGCCGGCACCGTTCGGGCCGACGAGCGCGGTGATACCGCCAGCAGGAATCTGGAGTGAGACGGGCCCGATTGCGGTGTCGTCGCCGTAGGCCTTGCTCACCTCGTTGAGCTCGATCACAGTCTCCCCTTTCGTAGGACAACGATGAGGAACGTCAGGCCGCCGACCAGCTCGATGATGATGGAGACGACGCCCTGGGCGTAGAAGATGTGGTTCATGACAAAGTACGCGCCCGCCAGAATGCAGTAGCCGAGCAGCGCCGCCATGGGGAACACGTATCGGTGGTCGTAGGTGTCCGCGAACTGGTACGCAAGCGTGGCCACCAGGAACCCGAGGAAGGTCATCGGCCCGACCAGCGCGGTGGACACCGCCATGAGCACGGACACGAGCACTAGGGTGTACACAGCGTGCTTCTTGTGGTTCACGCCCAAGTTCACCGCCACGTCCCGCCCCAGGCCAAGGACGTTCAAGCGCCGCGAATTCAGCAACATCAGCACAACCGCCGCCAGCACCAGCGGCACCGCCAGCGGGTAGTACTCCGGGTCCGCGTTGTTGACTGAGCCGAAGAGACGCGCGGTGAGCACGTCGAACTCGCTCGGCGTGAGCAGGCGCTGCATGAACGTCGACACGCTTCCTAATCCCCCGCCGAGCACGATGCCCACCAGGAGCATCGCGTGCATATTGGGGTTGTCCCCGGCAAGCAGCCACGTGTAGAGGATGAGGCTTAAGCCCACCATGAGCACGAGCTGGATCACAAACATCTCCAGCGTGCGGGCGTTATTCAGCCCGGCTGCGCCGAGGAAGTACACGGTTGAGGTGTGAATGGCCACGTACAGCGACTCGAACCCCATGATGGACGGGGTGATGATGCGGTTGTTCGTCACCGTTTGGAACGCCACTGTGGCCACGGCCTGGCAGAGCGCCACTACCGCCATGGCGATGACGGAGTTCAGGCGGCGCTGCGCGATCAGCCAGTAGCCGCGGGTGCCAAAGTCCATGGGGTTTCCCCAGGACAGCAGGCCCGCGGTGAACAGCAGCGCGGCCACCACCAACGATGCGGTGAGCAGCCAGTAGCGCCGTTTGCTTTGCGACGTTTGAAACGCGCCTACCTCACGCATTCCGGCTCCTCCCCACAATCAGGGCGATGAAGACGGCGGCGCCAACCACGCCGAGGATCACGGACACCGGCATCTCGAACGGCGCGATGACGATGCGTCCGAGTAGGTCGCACAGCGTCACCACCCCGATGCCGGTGAGGCAGACCCAGGGCAGGTTGGACCGGAGGTCGTCGCCACGCAGCATGCTCACGATGTTGGGGACGATGAGCCCGAGGAATGGGAGGTTGCCCACGACAACCGTGACCACGCCGGTGGCCACCGCGACGAGGCTGGTGCCCACGAGCACGATGCGGTTGTAGTTCAGGCCGATGTTGGTGGCGATGTCTTCGCCCAAACCGGCCGCGGTGAGGCGGTCGGCGTAGAAGAACACGGCGATGACCACGAGTAGCACCACCCAGAGGATCTCGTATTGGCCGGCGATCACGCTGGTGAACGAACCGGCGAACCAGACCCCGAGCGACTGCAACAGGTCAGTCTGCAGCGCGATGAAGGTGGACACCGCGCTGACCACCGCGCCGAGCATGATGCCCACGATGGGCACCACCAGGCTGGAACGCAACGTCACGCGCCGCAGGAACGCGAAGAACACCATGGTGCCGATGAAGGCGGCCCCGACGGCGAGCAGCATGCGCGTCATCACGGAGCCGTCCGGGAACAGCAAAAACGACGCGAGCAGCCCCAGCCCGGCCCATTCGGTGGTGCCGGTGGTGGTGGGTTCGACGAATCGGTTCTGGGTGAGCATCTGCATGATCAGCCCGCTCATCGCCATCGCCGCACCCGCGAGTACCAGCGCGATCGTGCGCGGCACGCGGGTGGCGCGGAACATTTCCCAGCCGTCCTCGGTGCCCAGGATGTCGTACTGCCCCACCATCAGCGACGCGGCAAGGAGGGCTAAAACAAGGACGACACCCGCCCCGAGCTTCCAGTCCAGAAGCTTGGGGCGGGTGGTGGTCGTTGTGTCAGTCATCGGAGACAGACTACTTGCCTGCCTCGAGCTGCTCGGAGATCTGGTTGAGAATCTCGGTGTAGGTGTAGATGGACTCGTTGGTGTAGGTGTCCGCCGGGGCGACGTAGACGTGGCCGTCCTTGACCGCGGTGACGTTCTTCAGCGGCGCGGAGTCGTCGATCACGGACAGCGCTTCCGGGGAGTCGGTGATGGACTTCACGCCCGCGTCACGGTCCAGCACGAGCAGCCAGTCCGGGTTGGCGTTGGCGATGGCTTCGACGGAGATGTCGTCGCCCTGGTGGTCGTCGGAGGCGTTCGCCACCTCGAGCGCCGGGGTGAAACCAATCAGGTCGAACAGCGGCCCCCACACGCGGCCCACGCCCGGGGCGACGTAACCGATCTCGCCGCCGGAGACGTTCAGCGCCATGACCTTCTGCTCAGGGTCGTAGGCGTTGCGGGTGCGCTGGACAGCCTCGGTGAATTCCTGAACTGCCTGCTCAGCCTCGGCTTGCTTACCAAAGACGTCGCCCAGATCCAAGGTCTGGCGGATGATCTCGCGGTCAATCGGCTCTCCGTCGCGCGGCTCGAAGTCCAGCAACGTGGCGTCCGGGACCAGCTTCTGCAGTTCGTCGTCGAACTTTTCAAAGCGCTGGCCGGAGATGATCACGTCCGGATCGGCGGCGACGATGGTTTCCAGGTTCGGCTCGCGGTGGTTGCCGATGTTGAGGATGTCTTCGTCGTCCGCGATGCCCGGGATGGAATTAGGCACGATGTCGCGCGGCGCGGCGACGGGCTTAATCCCCCAGGAATCCAGAAGCTCGAAGGAGCGGTTATCCAGAGCGACCACCCGCTTCGGCGGGGTGGGCACGGTCTTCTCGCCGTAGTTGTCGGTGACGGTCACGGTGCCTTCGGAAGCATCATTGCTTGCCGACGCCCCTTCGGTCGCCACCGATTCCGAACCAGCGGCGGCATCCGTGCCGGACTCACTGGTGGAGCATGCGCCCAGCGTGAGGGCGCCGACCGCGATGAGAGCGATGAGAGGGGTGCGGGAGAAACGGGTCACGGTCGTCCTTCCTTTCGGTCCATAAGGTAAGGGTTACCTGACCCACATTAGGCTAACCAAACTTTGCCGCCAAACCCGCCCCCGAATTAAGCCTTCTCAATCACCGCAGCAAGCCCCTGACCACCGCCGATGCACATGGTCACGAGCGCACGCTGGGCGTCGGTGCGGCGCATCTGATGCGCGGCAGTGACCACCATGCGCGCGCCGGTGGCACCCACCGGGTGGCCCAGCGAGATTCCGGAGCCCACCGGGTTCACGCGTGGGTCGTCCTCGGCGATCCCCCACGCATCGAGCACTGCGAGTGCCTGGGCGGCAAAGGCCTCGTTCAGTTCAATCAGGTCGATGTCGTCGAAGGTCAGGCCGAGGCGGTCGAACACCTTCTTCGTGGCGTCGACAGGCCCGATGCCCATGGTCTCCGGCGCGACGCCAGCGACGGCCCAGCCGCGCAGGACAGCGTAGAGGTCCAGGCCCAGCTCCTCGGCCTTGGCACGGGTGGTCACGATCATCGCGGCGGCGCCGTCGTTCTGGCCAGAGGCGTTGCCGGCAGTCACCGTGGCCGCCTCCAGCGTTTTGCCCATCACCGGCCGCAGATTGGCCAGCGACTCCTCGGAGGTTCCGGGGCGGATGTGCTCGTCCTTGTCCACCACCACCGGATCACCTTTGCGCTGCGGCACCGAAACCGGCACGATCTCGGCGTCGAAGTCTCCAGCCTCCTGCGCCGCCGCGGCGCGGGCGTGCGACGCCAACGCCAGCTTGTCCTGACGTTCGCGCGCGATCGAGTACTCCTCGCGCAGGTTCTCCGCAGTCTCGATCATTCCGCCCGGGATCGGGTGGTGCTTGCCGCCCGCCTGCTCGCGGCCCTCCTGCAGGCGGTCCTTGAGCCCCATCGTGCCGCCCTTTGCACCCCAGCGGATCTTTCCGTCCACGGTGTACTCGGTGTTGGACATGGATTCCGCACCGCCCGCGACGATCAGGTCGGCGGCACCGGCAGCCACGTGCGCCGCGGCAGTGGCGATCGCCTGCAAGCCGGAGCCGCAGCGGCGGTCCAGCTGCATGCCGGGCACGTCAACGCCCAGCTCAGCGTCGAGTGCGACAACGCGGCCTAGCGCGGGTGCGGCGCCGTTCGGCGAGGCCTGGCCGAGGATGATGTCGTCGATCGCGTCGCCGGAGATCCCGGCATCCTCGATCACGGCCTTGACCACGGTCGCGGCCAGCTCCTGCACCGGCACGCCGACGAATGCGCCGCCGTAGCGCCCGACTGCGGTGCGCTTGGGGTTGCAGATGACAATATCGTTCGGGTCGCTCATGATTTCTCCTTCAGAGTGGTTGTTTGCAGGTCACGCTCGATCGCGCTCGCCGTTGCCTGCAGCGGGGGCAGCAGCCTATCGACGACCTCCCGGTGCCCCACCGCCCCAGCATGGGCCGACAGATTCACCGCGGCCACGACCTTGCCGTCGTTGCCGCGGACCGGGCACGCCACGGAACGCAGGCCCAGTTCGAGCTCTTGGTCGACGATTGCGTAGCCCTGCCTTTGGACGTCGATAAGCAATTGCCTGAGCGCATCCTCGCTGGTGACCGTCTCAGGCGTGATGGGCTCGAGCGCGGTGCCGGCAAGGTAGGCATCGAGCTGCGCGGATGGGAGATCGGCGAGCAGCACGCGGCCCATCGACGTCGCGTAAGCGGGAAAGCGCGTGCCGATGGTGATATTGACGCTCATGATGCGGTTCGCGGCGGCGCGGGCGACGTAGACGACGTCGGAGCCGTCGAGGACGGTGAGCGAGCTCGATTCGTTGAGCGTGCGCGACAGACCATCCAAATGCGGCTGCGCGATCGCCGGAAGACCCAGGCTGGACAGGTACGAAAAACCCAGCTCGAGAGTCTTCGGGGTGAGCCAGAAAACCGTGCCGTCGCTGGAGGCATATCCCTCCGCAACGAGCGTGTGCAGGAACCGGCGCACCGTCGCGCGTGGAAGGCCCGTCGATTCTGCGACCTGGGCAAGCGTTTGGCGCGGGCGGGCACCGCTGAACGCGCGGATGACCGCCAGACCCCGAGTGAGGCTCTGTACGAGTTGCACATCACTACCAGACATGCGTGTGATCCTAGCCGATTAAGGTTCGCTTTGTGAACCCTTGTGCAGTAGCCGAACAACAGTTACTATGCGCACATGATTAACAAGGTGGTTTCTTCAGCGGAGGAGGCGGTTGCCGACATCCCGGACGGCGCCTCCATCGCCGTGGGCGGCTTCGGGCTGGTGGGCATCCCCGCCCGGCTCATCGACGCCCTGCGCGCCCAAGGCGCCGGCGATCTCACGATCATCTCCAACAACCTGGGCACCGACGGCTTCGGCCTCGGCCTGCTGCTGGCGGACAAGCGGATCTCCCGCTCCATCGGCTCCTACCTGGGCACGAACAAGGAGTACGCGCGCCAGTACTTAGAGGGTGAGCTCACCGTCGAGTTCACCCCGCAGGGCACCCTGGCAGAACGCATGCGCGCTGGCGGCGCGGGCATCCCCGCGTTCTACACCAAAGCCGGCGTGGGCACCCCGCTGGCCACAGGGGAAATCCCCACCCGTTACAACCCGGACGGCACCATCGCCGAGTATTCCCACCCGAAGGAACTGCGCGAGTTCAACGGTGAGCAGTACGTGATGGAAACCGCGCTGACACCGGACTTCGCATTCGTGCACGCGCACAAGGCGGACCGGTTTGGCAACCTCGTCTTCTCCAAGACCGCGCAGAACTTCAACCCCGACGCAGCCGTGGCCGGCAAGATCACGATCGTGCAGGCGGAGCACGTGGTAGACGAGATCCCCGCGGCCGAGGTGAACCTGCCCGGCATCTACGTCGACCGCGTAGTCGAGGTGGGCCCGCAGGAGACCGGAATCGAATTTAGGACGGTGAGCGAGTAATGGCTTGGACCAGGCAGGAAATGGCGGCCAGAGCAGCCCAAGAGCTGGAAAACGGCCAGTACGTCAACCTTGGCATCGGGATGCCCACCCTCATTCCGGGCTACCTGCCCAAAGACGTGGAGGTGGTGCTGCACTCCGAAAACGGCATCCTCGGCGTGGGCCCCTACCCCACCGACGACGCGGTCGATCCAGAACTTATTAACGCCGGCAAGGAAACCATCACGGTGGCACCGGGCGGATCGTTTTTCGGCTCTTCTACGTCTTTTGGCATGATCCGCTCCCGCGCGATCGACGTGGCCGTCCTCGGGGCCATGGAGGTCTCGCAGTACGGCGACCTGGCCAACTGGATGATCCCAGGCAAGATGGTCAAGGGCATGGGCGGCGCGATGGACCTCGTGCACGGGGCCAAGAAGGTCATCCTGCTCATGGAGCACACCACCAAGAAGGGCACCTCGAAGGTCTTGCCGGAGTGCCGCCTGCCACTGACAGGCGCGAAGTGTGTCGACCAGATCATCACCAACCTGGCCGTGTTCTCCGTGGACGAAAAGCAAGGCCTCACCCTGACAGAGGTTGCCCCAGGCGAGACCGTTGAGTCCGTCCGCGAAGCCACCGAAGCCCCGTTCGAGGTTGCCATCTAAGACCCCCGCGCAGCTGAAAGCCCCAGGCCGCGTCTGCGACCTGGGGCTTTCGGTTATCTATCCCGCGTCACTCGAGTGCGTTATTGGTAATCGCGGCCGTGCATCTTCTGAAGCTCAATGCCGTGGCCCTGGCTCGCGAGGAACAGGGTTGACGCGTCGAGCTGGAACAGCTGCGGGTTGGACTGGAGGACCATCTTCAGATCGTCGGCGTCTTTCTGTGCGCCCGGCTCGCACGCCATCTTGGTCTCGGTGAAGTCGCTCAGGTGCAGCGCCCCGGTGTTGTCGGTCTGGTACTTCGCGGTGCCGGAGTTGCAGCCGTCGTTCAAGTGGAGCACACCGTCCTCGCGGAAGTCCAGGGTGATGGTTTTGTTCTTCTTTGCCTGCAGCGTGGTGTCCAGCGCGGAGCTGAGGCGATCATCCGTGAGATGATCTGCCCCCTCCGGGATCAGCTGGATCAGATCAGAGCCAGCCGGGTTCTCAGGTGCCGGATTCTCCGGCGCTGGGGCCGGCGCGGGTGCGCCGCCGAAGTCACCGAACAGGTTCGAGCTCATCTGCACGAATTGGTCGATGCTGGAGGCTTCGGGGCGCTCCTGGGCGTCGGCAGTTCCGACGCCAAGCAGGCCACCCGTGAGGGCGACGACTGCGGTCGTTGTGGACAACTTCCTTAGGGTCTTGGTCGAAAGGGTCTTGGTCGAAGTAACCATGGCCATCACGCTACCGAGCGATTTCAGGCGAACAAGGGACTCAAGGAAACTTCAACGTAACTCCACATTTGCGTTGACGCGGTTCATAGCTTCGCCATACGCACTAGCGCTCTGTAAAAACCAAAAACCCGCTGCCCAGAGGTGGGCAGCGGGAGGGTTAAGCGGCGTGGATCAGTTCGGAGCCGTCTTTGAGAATTCGATGGCCTTGCCCTGGGCCGCCAGGGCGATCGTCTCGTTGTCGAAGCGGTACACCGACGGGTTCGAACGCAGGATGGACGTCAGCTCGTCCGCCTTGTTCATGCTGGTCGGGTCGCACAGGCGCTGCGTCTGAGCGATGGCACCAACCTTCACGGCACCGGCGCCGTCGATGGAGTACCCGGCGCTACCGGCGTTGCAGCCGTCGAAGAAGGACAGCTTGCCGTCCGGGCCGAAGGTGACCGTCATGGACGCGTCACCCTTGACTGGCAGTGGCCCCTCCAGGGCAGCCTTCGCCTTCGCCGCGGGCAGCGGCTTCGCGCCTTCCGGCAGGTTCTTCAGCAGCATGTGGGACCCACCCTTGTTAATCACGGAGCCGCTAAACGCAGACCAGCCCATCTGCGTCCAGCCCTCAATGTCGGCGGGACCGTTGGAAGACATCTGCGCGTTGGCGGTGCCTGCGCCAATAAAGCCGCCGGCGAGGGCGGCGAGAGCAGTTGCTGCGGACAACGTCTTTACAGTCTTTGAGGTCATGAGCGCCAACCTACCTGGCATTTCGCAGCATTAAAGGGCCCCAACAAAGCTTTTAAGTAACCTGGACACTCCTTTAACCCAACGGCCAGCGAGCGCTAGGGCGGCCTAGAAGAACACCACCTCGCCGCGCTCCAGCCACGCCCCCTTGCCGCTTTCAGAGTCCCAACAGGTCACGCCGGTTTCTTCCACCGCGCACACATACGGACCGTGGTTGACCACTTCGCCGTACTGCACAACTTCGGCGGATTCGCTGTCCGGGGGCCACACGGAGTCGTCGTAAAGCGGCGGCTCAGTTTGCTCGCGTGGGTAGCCGCCGAGGATTTCCATCATCCACCTCGGTGTACCCAGCTCACCGATGCCAAACTGCTCGCTTTCCATAAAGGACTTCACGCCGCAGTCGAACATCGGCTTGTCCGCCAGGTTCATCATGCAGCCGATGTTGCCGGACGGGGTGACAAACAGCGCGTTTTGCACGGGGCTATCGCCGATGCTCTTGAGCGTTCTGATCGGCCGAGCGTTGTCCGGGACGGGGCCGCCGGCACCCGGGTACGCCAGCGGGGCGCCGGGGATTCCGCCTTGCTTCTCGACGTGCTCCGTCTCCCCCGCCGCAGCAGCATCAGCTTGTTGCGCTGGCTCCTCAGGCTCCGGCGCTTTCGCTTCCGGTGCCTCCACGGTTTCAGTCACCGTCACGTGCTGCACCTCGGGCGCGCCACTGCAGCCGACGACCAAGAAGGTCGTGGCGGCGAGTGCTGCGACGGCGTTGCGGTTCATGCCACCGGAGACTAAAGCCCGATGCTTCGGCGCCGTTTTGAGGAGGCGTAAAAGTTCCTGCCACCCTTAGCCTCACAAACCCCGAGTAAGCCCTCCCGAGTATGCGCGATTTTGGGCCGTACTAGGGGTCCTTCACTCGGGGGTTTGTGGTGCAGCCTGTCTGAGGCCGTGACAATCTGCGGACGAGGCACTACCCTACTTGTTGATACGTCACCAACAGGAGTGTTTAGCAATGAAAGCCTTCGGTTTCTTGAGCTTCGGCCACTACGCGTTCGGCGGCCAGCGCGGCCCATCCGCGGAGAAAATCGCCAAGACCCACCTGGAGATAGCTCAGGCCGCCGACGAGATCGGCGTGAACAACGCGTCCTTTCGCGTTCACCACTTCGTGCCGCAGGCATCCGCTCCGATGCCGCTGCTGGGTGCGGTCGCGGGTTCCACCGAACGCATCGAAGTGGGCACCGGCGTGATCGACATGCGCTACGAAAACCCGCTCTACCTCGCCGAAGAAGCCGCATCCCTGTACCAGCTCTCCGGCGGCCGCGTAGCCCTGGGCGTCTCGCGCGGCGCCCCCGAGGTAGCGGAGCGCGGCTGGGAGGCCTTCGGCTACAAGGGCGAGGCCCCCAACGGCGCGGACGTAGCGCGCGCCCACCTCGAGGCATTCATGGCCGCGGTGGACGGTAACGGGTTCGCCACCGCAGCACCGCTGGAGCGGCAGTACCCCAACATGTTCCAGCCCGGCTCCGCCCTGCCGGTCTTCCCCATGACACCTGAGCTGCGCAAGCACATCTTCTACGGCTCCGGCACCCACGCTTCGGCGGAGCAGACCGCCAAGGACGGGCTGAACCTGATGTCGTCCACTCTAGTCTCCGAGACCACCGCCGAGACCTTGGGCGAGATCCAGGCGGAACAGATCACCCGCTACCGCGCAGCCTGGAAGGAAGCGGGCCACGACTGGACCCCGCGTGTGTCCGTCTCCCGCTCCATCTTCCCCATCGTCGATGGCGCAGACATGCAGCGCTTCGGCATGCAGGCCTCCGGTTCCGACCAGGTTGGCATGCTGCCTGACGTGGGCGCTTCCACTTTCGGCCGCACCTACGCCGCCGAGCCAGACAAGCTCATCGAGCAGTTGAAGGCGGACCCAGCCGTCATGGCCGCCGACACCCTGCTCATCACCGTCCCCACCGGTTTGGGCGTGGACGCCAATGTGAAGATTCTTGAGAACTTCGCCACCCATGTGGCTCCGGAACTCGGCTGGCAGCCCAACACCGAGGGGCCGGTCACGGGCTACTCGATCGACTAGCCAACGAGCCTCCGCAAACATGCCCACGTGTTTGTAGTTCCCTTGTGAACTCTTCCTTCTTCCGGGCATTTCGCTGGCTGGCCCTGGTATTCATTGCAGTCAGCGGACTGCTCTTCTTCCTCGATCCGATAGATGCACCCAGTTCCCAAACCGCGTCATTGCCGGACGGGTTTGATTCCACATACGTGGCTGCGCAGCGGGAGGCAGCCGCCGGCGAGGACCGCGAGGCCACCGCAGCCGCCTTGGTCCTCTTCACCGGGCCGGTCACGGAAAACATGGATCTCCTTCGAGACAAGGCAGAAGCACTCGGCGGCCCGCTCATCCCCAACGACGATGCAACTGCAGTGCTGATCCCGTTGCAGGTCGCTGACGGCACAGCATCCGGCAGCACTGAGGCGATTGAGCAACTACGCGCGGACGCGCGAGAGGGACTACCCGATTCCATCGAGGCGTCGGTGACAGGACCCGCCGCCATTCGAGCCGATCTGGCCGGGGTGTTCTCCGGGGCGAACGTCAAGCTCCTTGCGGTCACCGCCGCCATCGCTGCCGAGCTCCTCGTGTTCACCTACCGCTCCCCGATTCTGTGGGTCATCCCCTTGGCGGTGATCGGTCTTGCTGACCGCCTCGTTGCTCTCCTCTACCCACGAGTGCTCGATGCGCTCGGCATCCAATGGGACGAATCGACGGGCGGAATTCTCTCCGTCCTCGTCTTCGGCGCGGGGACAAACTACGCATTGTTGCTGATTTCGCGTTACCGGGACGAGCTCACCCAGTTCCACGACCGTTTCGAAGCTATGGCCCGGGCCTGGATCCCAACGCTGCGGACCACTGCAGCTTCGGCGTCGACGGTGATATTGGGTGTCTTGTGCTTGCTCGCGTCGCACACTCCGACGACCAGATCACTCGGGGCTGCGGCAGCGTTCGGTGTGGCGGTCGCTTTTCTTTTCGGCATGTTTGTGCTGCCCGGGGTCCTTCTCCTCTTCGGCAACTGGATCTTCTGGCCGCGGCGTCCAGAGGTGGGCGACCAGACGAACCACACGGTCTTCAACGCGGTCGGGCGCACGGTCCAACGCCGGCCCGCCGCGATCCTGGCCGCTTCGCTTCTCGCCCTGGGGGTGATGTCCCTGGGCGCGACACATATCGTCACCGGTCTTACCCAATCCGACCAGTTCATCGATACGCCAGAGTCCATCTCGGCGGCTCAGCAGCTCTCTGACGCTTACCCGAACATCTCGGCTACTCCAGCTGTTATTGCGACTGACGACATCGAGGGGACCACGCGGCGGCTGGAGGACGCCGGGCTGTCTCCCCGCCCGGCCGAGGATGGATTCCTCGAAGTCTCAGGTGCCACGACTGAAGAGCTGCGCTCACTCTTGGGAGGCTCCGGCGCGCTTGTCGGCGGCGGGGACGCCGAGCTCTACGACACCGAGACCGCCGCCGCGGAAGACCGTCGTCTCATCTTCCCCCTCGTGCTCAGCTTGATCTTCGGGGCGTTGCTCGTCCTGTTGCGCTCGGTTGTGGCACCTCTGGTGATGACCGGGTCGGTCCTCCTTACCAATGGGGCAGCACTAGGACTGGGCTGGTGGTTGTCGCACCACCTGCTTGGGTTTGAACGTTTCGACTCCACGACGCCGCTCTATGCGTTTGTCTTCCTCGTCGCCCTCGGCATCGATTATTCGATCTTCCTGGTCACACGTGCACGTGAAGACTCGCGGGCCACTGGCACTCGTGCGGGCATTCTCTCCGCGCTCGGATCGACCGGTGCGGTCATCACCTCTGCCGGCATCCTCCTGGCTGCGGTGTTCGCGGCGCTCGGTGTGCTTCCGCTCGTGGTGTTGGCCCAGATAGGCATCGTGATCTGCATCGGCGTACTTCTAGACACGCTGATCGTACGCAGCTTGGTTGTTCCCGCCATCGTGCTGCTTTTCGGAGAAAAGTTCTGGTGGCCAGCGCGCCCCGCGTCGCTCGGCGCGCACGCCGAGACCAGCAACGAGCAGGCATAGGCCACACATAAAACCCCCGGTCGTCATGACCGGGGGTTTCGCACTCGGTGGAGCCGCCGGGAATTGAACCGACACCCCGCCCACCGGCATATTCACCAGGGGAAGAAGGTACGTTCCCTCAACTTTCCCCCAACCTCCAGACCTCCCGCCGTAATTGCGGTGTCACTTTCCTCACTGTGCTGTCACTGTGGAAAGTGACGCGACAGTGACCCGCGGGCGTTGGCGTCACCCCCGTTTCCTACCCCTACACTAGTACGCATTGCATACTAGTGCGCAATGCGTCATAATGGATTCACAAGCAAAGAACAGCCCCCACAAGGAGACACCATGAACCGCCAACAGATCATCACCATCACCACCCAGATCCTCGAAAACAGCATCTACGCAACCCACCTCGACATCCTCCGCGACTACAAAGACGACGAATCCTGGGACGCCTACACCAACATCATGGACATCCACCACAGCCGAGCAATCGCAAAGCTTGAGCTGCTCGACGTCATCAACCCCCGCCTCGCCGACCGCATCCGCGCCGAGCACCACGGACTAGACTACGACTCCTCGAAGCAGATGTACGCGCACTTCCTCGAAAACAAAACCCGCCGCGAACGCATGAACATTCTGCCGAAACTCGCAGACGCGGGCCGCCTAGGCGAGGTGGAGGCGTTCATGCGCGAGTTCCGCGACCGGGAAATCCCGAAGGCCGCAGAGCAGGTCGCCAGCTACTTCGAGCAGGAGAACTAGCCGTGCAAATCATCAGCCCGGATACCCTCTCCCACATTGGCGAGAAGATCATCCTCATCGGCTTGGCGGCTAAGGCTGTGGGCGCGGAGGTCGCCGGCGGTAACGCCGTGGCACTGCGCTCCGCACGCGAGAGCTTGGCCGCGTCGGAAGCCGACTACGACAATGCCATGTCCGAGCTTGCACCGGAGCAGCGCGTGTGGGTGGAAAGCCTGTTTGCGGACGCGCTCGCTAAGGCGCGGGCTGGGCGCGACGGTTACCACCAGGCCGTCTACATGGCCCAGATTAAGTGGTCCGACGACCAGGTGCGCGAGCTCGAAGCGGTCACCACGGAGCTGAAAGACGCCCGCACGGAGTGGGTGCGCGACGCTATGTCGTACGACGTGACTGCGTACCAGGTGGCGAAGCTGTGCGGTCGCACCCCGTCCACGGTGCAGCGCTGGGTGAAATAAGAAAACCCCGCTAACGCGGGGCAGAAAGAAGCCGCCTTTGTACTACGGCTCACCCCCGCAAGGCGGGGAACACCCAGAATGTAGCACACCCCACAAACGTAAAAAGACCCCACCTTGGCGCATAGCCAGAATGGGGGCCAGGTGGGTTAGCGGCAGGCGCGCCACTTGTTGAAGCTGGGGAATGGTGGGTCTTTGAATTCGGGAATGGTGGAGAGGTGGTCGATGTAGGCGCGGGTGGCGTCCAGCTCGCACTCAAGGGCGTCAATGCGGTTGTCGCGCTCCGCCAGCTGTTCTTTGAAGAAGGATTTCATCTCCGTGGTCAACGTCTGCCAGTTCGCGGGCTCCGCGGCCTCCTTCTGCGCCTTTGTAGTCACCTTCGTGCCCGCGTACGCACCTAGCGCTGTGACTACAGCAATGATGATGGGGGCGACGCTATTCACGTCGAAGCTCACAAGCGATCTCCTCCCTGCTCACCGTCGGCTCACGACTACCGAACCACACGGCCCACAGGACGAGGGCTGCGATGGACAGGTAGCCGACTGCGGGTAGCCAACCACGCACGGCGCCCTTCGCAATCGCGTCCGCGATAAACGACGCGCCCCACAGCAGGTTCAAGCCGACGCAGGCACCAACCGCCACGGGGGCGGCACGCGGCCACCACGCCGCCACTATCGCAGCCACCCCGGCGATAATCCACACCCACGCCCACACCGACATGGGCAATGTTCCCTCTACCGGATGCGCTTGCCGCGCATGCTCCGACATGAGCAACGGGGTGTAGGAGATGCCGCGAGCTACCGCGCCCACACCGAGGATAAGAAGTGCGGGACCGACGGTGCGCGCCCAGTCACGCACCTGCCGCGCACCCGGCTTCATGCGCTCCGGTAGGTGCTCAATCGGCACGGTGCTTCCCCCCGTTCACAGTCGGGCCAGTGTAGACCGGCAGCGTCACCGGCTCCGCAGCCTCCGAATCGGCACGCTCAATACGCTCCGCCTCCGCAATGATCTGCTGCTGCTGCCCAACCGTCAACGCCGGAACAGTGAAACGGGCGATACCAAACGCCAACGCCGACGCCGCAACCGCCACCACCTGGCCCACACTGCCAGCCGCAGCCGGGATAGTGTCAGCATTCTCCGCAATGAGCGTGACCATCCACGCCAGAAGCGCAGCGAGGGCGGACAGGGACTCCTTACGCAATGCGAGTGAGGACTGCTTGCTGCGCACGCCCTTGACGGCGCGTTCCAAGATGTTCGTGTTCATTACTTGGCTCCGATCTGGTCGATTTTGCGGGACAATTCCGCCACGTCGTGGCGTAGTGCAGCTACCGCGTCCACGAGTGTGAGGTTCTGGCCGTTCTGGTTTTGGCCGAGCTGTTCCCAGCCCGCGTCTCCGCGTCCACGCAGCTGCTCGCGGATGTCCGCAGCGTCGCGGGCTGCGGCCTGGGCGGCAGTTTTCGCGTCGTTGAGTGCGGCGGGGCTGTCCGGCCACGGGTAGGAGGTGGTCATGGGTTCCTCCTTGGTGTTGTTCGGGTTAAAGATTCGGGCGAGTTCATCTCGGGTGCCGCGGTAGGCGTTCACGTCGACCGGGTAGTGGTCGCCCACGACACCTTCGGAGCCGAACTGCAGAATGTCCGGCTTGCGGTCGCCGAGTGGGTACGTCCAGCCGCGGTGGTTCGCCCCACCGTCGGCAAGGTACGTCTCCCGCGGGTCACCCTTGCGGTTCTTGCCGTAGTTGGACACCCACAGGTGGCCGAGCCCGTGCATGGGCGGTTCGCCGCCGGGCATTTTTTCCCAGTACCACGCGCCGGAGTAGATTCCGGGCACGTGGTAGCCGCGGGCTTCGAGTTCGCGCTTCGCCGCCCACACATCGTCCTTGGTGAGCAGGGCGCGGCCTTGCTTGTCGACGGATTCGACGTCAATCCACACGCCGAGGTCACGCCGCCCGTTCATCTGCTTGTCGATGACGTCCACCTGCTGGGCAATGGTGGTGCCTTCGGAGGGTGCGCGTAGGTACCAGTAGGTGGACACCAGCAGACCCTGCTTCTCCGCGTCCTCAAGGTGCGACTGGAACAGCGGGTCTTGGTAGGTGCCGTCGCACAAGCGGATGATGACGAACTCCATGCCGTCCGCCTTGACCTTCGACAGCGGATAATTCTTCTGCCAGCTCGAGATGTCGATACCGAAGATGGTGCCCGGCACCGCTGGTGGCGTCCAGGGTTTGGCGGGTGCTTCGCCTGGGTAGTCTGCTCCGGCTAGCCAGGTTTCGGGGTCGACGCGTTTCGAGCGGTAGCCGCGCTCGTAGATGGTGAGGTGTAGGTGCGGGCCCGTGGATTGACCGTTCGAGCCGACGTAACCGAGCAGCTGGCCTTTCTTCACTCGGTCGCCCGCCTTCAGCCCGGTGGCGGAGGCGTTCCACATGTGGCCGTACTCGGAGCACCCTCCGCCAACCTCGGCGGGGTGGTCGATGACGATCCACTGCCCGTAGCCGGACGCCTTACCGATGTACTGCACGGTGCCGTCCGCGACGGCGTAGAACGGTGTGCCGTCCGGGGCTGCGAAGTCGGTGCCGGAGTGGCTCTCCGGCCTGCCGGTGACGGGGTTTGTGCGGCCAGCGAACCGCGACGTGATGCGGATTTTGTTGCGCGGTAGGGGCCAACTGCGGTAACTCATTGTGTCCTCCTTTTGGGTATGAGTGAACCCCTGCCGCGTGTGCGGTCAGGGGTTGTGTGTTAGTGGGGTGTTATGGCCAGCGTCGGGCGATGACGAGGCCACCCGGTTCGCCGGAAGACCCGTCACCCCCATAGCCACTAGCGGTCTTATTGCCTGAGCTACCTCCTGCACCACCTTCTCCGGGGATGGTGCCGGTGTATGTGCTACCCCATGCTTGGGGAGTGGGGCGTGTAGTGGCTGTGGCTGTGGTGAACCAGCCGCCGATAGTTGTGGGACCGCCGGGGACACCCACGTTGCCGGAACTCGAAATCGAGCTCCCCCGACCTCTCTTGCCGCCTTCTCCTACAGTGACGTTGGGGAGCATGTCGAGAGTGAACCCCGACACCGGCGCACCGTTTCCGGGTGCACCCTTCTTGCCCGCACGGTCAGTGCCGCCGCCCTGGCCGCCCTGGCCGCCGCTATAGGCCCACGCCGAAACCTCACCCCCAGGCACCAACAGCTGAATGCTGGGTGACACGGTGCGCCACGACACGAAGCCGGGACGAAGCGTCTCCGCAATCCAATCAGGGCTATCGGCTTGGCCCCCTCTGAAGCCCCACGCGGCGGTGTTCGTGGCGGCGACTGACGCATAACCAGGCGTAAAAACATCCTGGCTGTTGAATATGCCGCCGCTGTTGACGGTAGTAGCGACCTGCACACCATCGATCAGTAGCGTGACTTTATATGAGGTCAGTCCGTCCAAATCCGTCAAAAGCGCTACTGCGTGCATGCCGCCTG
This sequence comes from Corynebacterium ureicelerivorans, assembly GCF_000747315.1. Classification (NCBI taxonomy): domain Bacteria; kingdom Bacillati; phylum Actinomycetota; class Actinomycetes; order Mycobacteriales; family Corynebacteriaceae; genus Corynebacterium; species Corynebacterium ureicelerivorans. The sequence continues at coordinate 604,391 of NZ_CP009215.1, read as the reverse complement.
TCCACGGCGCGCTTAGAATGACTCTTTGGCCACTCGGAGACGTGGATTCCGCGTAGACCATTCCGCCCCGCACCTCCATGCGGAGGGCGCGCCTACCACCCTGCGTCACGGTAAGGGCGGAGTCGCTCCCCGCCACCATGTGCAACTCGCTTCGCTTGCTGCTGCGGACGGGTACTGTCGCGGTAGTCGCAGTCAAGGACGCGGCTGCCATTCGGAAGTCCATCTGGTCGATGAAGCCCTCGAACCCACGTATCCGCGACGCGGCGTAGATGAGCCGCCCCATGTGCCAGATTTCTTTCACCTTCCGGCCCTGGTGGAACACGTCTTTGACCTTCCGGCCCTGATGATAAATAGGCATGCCCGCTCCTATTCGTAGACGATGTGCAGTTTGCCGTCCGCCGCGCCGGTGTCACCCTCCACAATCAGCGCGTCCGTGTACGCCCGCGCCTCCCGCACCACCGTGTCCAACCCCTGCTGCACAGTGGCGTCCACATAGTTCTTGTTCGCTGCATGCACCCCCGCAGTCGGATCAGCAACCGACACAGCTCCCTTCGACGTGCGCCTCATGATGGTGCCAGCAGTCGCACTATAAGTAGCAGCCTCGACCTGGGCAGTAGCGTCCAACACACTCTGCGGAATCGGCGGAGCAATCTGTGACGTAGGCACCGACCGCCACCCACCATCCTGACGCACCACAACCTCACCGTCAGCAGGGTCATTCTGCACCAGTCGGTGCGTGTGGTCAGCCCGCGCCGCCGTCATCGACGAGCCACGGGAGTTAGCGGAGCCTACTGGCTTTGGGTACTCGTTTGTGAGCAGCGCCGCATTCTCCCCTGTTAGAAAGCCCGCTCCAACAATCGCGTCCACCAGCTTCTGCGGGTTGTCACGTACCGTCTTCGCCAGCTCAATGTGCAGGAATGGGTTTCCGCGTTGCGCCGCAACGTCACCTTGAATGTTCGCCATGCCGATGAGCTTCGTGGCTGACCCGTCCCACTGGCGTGCCGTCGTGATACCAGCGGATGCGATGAAGGCCTCCGTGCGGATCACGCCCGCCGACAGCGGGGACGACCCGGACGACACCACCGCCCCCACACCAGGCATCGAAGCATCACCAAAACCATGCAGTTGCAGCTCCGGCTGCCCCGGCTGCGCAATCTTCGTGGTCACCTTGTGCCACATCGACTTCGTATTGTGGGCAGCATCCCTAGGGTCAGTACCGTCCGGGTTTGTGCGGTGCGACCCAGCCACCGCTAGTACCGTCCCCGCAGGGGAGCGCTGCCACACCTGCACAGCAATGTCATCGGAGCCACCGTCAAAAACAGGGTGCGGGGCCTCCACAACACCCGACACCACACTGTCCACGGGGAATACCCACATCCCCCAATACAGGCCGTTGCCAGGCGTGCTCCGGAGGACACGCACGTTTCGCTTCGCCGCAGCCGAATACCCCTCGATGACCTCCGCCCCGTCCGGCAGGCTCGCAGGCTTCACGCCCCGCGCCAACGCCATCGCCGCCGACACCATACCCATCACCTGCTCCGTAGATGGGTCACTGTACGTGTGGCCCTCCGCCAATCCGGCGCGATTCTCCCCGACGAGCGCAGCCACGTCCACCTGCTTCGCCATAGGCTCCGGCAGGCCACGCAGACGAGAGGTCTTCGACTCGATCAGCGTGCGCAAAGCCTCGTCGCCGGACTCAAGAGCAGCCGCAAGCTCACCCAAAGTGTCCAAGGCTTCCGGGGCTGCGCCAGTGATCTTCTCAATGGTTGCGGCGTCACCCTCCGCGAGAAGGGTCTTGACCTCCTCCAAAAACGCCTGATTGCTCCTGAACGCCTCCGTGGTGGCCAGCGCGTCCTGCAGCGACTCATAGAGCGACTGATTGCGGTCCAGACCAGCGGAGAACTCAGACAGCGTGCGGGAGACAGCGGAAGCCTTCTCATCGGCTACAGTCTGCGAATCGAACGCCTTTCTCGCCGAATCCGCCGCAGCAACGCTCGACTGCTCCGCCTGCTGCGAAAGCTGAGCAACCGCAGCCCGAGACGCCTCCACAGCCTCAGCGTCCTCGGCCGCCGACGTGGCAGCACCAACCGCCGCCGCTTCCGCCTCCAAGACGCGCTCCGCCGACCCCACACGGTTAGCGCCCGCCGTCGCTACTTCAGCCTGCCGAGTCGCTTCCTGCTCGGAGGCGGCGGCCTTGCCTGCGGAGGCTTCAGCCCTGGCCGCCGCGTCCGACACGGCAGCCACGTCACGCGCCACCTCACCCGCAAGACGCTCCAACACACGCCGGTCAGTATCGCCCGCCACCTGGGCAGCGACCACACACTGCTCAAGTGTCGCCTCCGCCACGTCCGGCACGACTAGCTTCACCGCATGGGAGAAGCCGCCCGTGACCTCAAGCATCATCACCGCAGGCCCAGGAAGCACCACCATGTCCAGCTGCCCGCCATCGACGGGTACTGAATCGTCAAACGAGGTAGTCAGGCCACCCTGCTCCGCACGGTCACGCGCAGCACGCACCCGCACCTGGCTGACCAGCAGCGGCCTATCCGTCACAACCCGCAACGGGCCAGAAACACGAACCATTCTTTTTCCTCCTAGCTTTCCATCCACCACAGGCGAGTATTGCCACCCGACGCCGTACGCTGCACTTCGCCCGAGTGATTACACCGCGCCTCAAAACGCACCGTCTGACCAGCCTTAACATCGATATTCCGCGACACGGACTGCGACCTGGCACCACTACCCAGAAAGCTCAGCGGCCCGACACTCGTGGACGATTCCTCCGCCACCGTCTGCCCGTCGACCGTGATACGCACCCCATAGAGTGACCCGCGATCCGCAGCAGCCCAATCCACACGCAGCTCCATCGAGACCAGGCGGTCCTTCTCCACCGTGACGGTGCGCACTGGTGTCCACCATGTGCCCGCCACGAATCGCGGCAGTCGCTGGTCAAGGCGGGTCAATGAGCCGTCAGCGCGCTGGTAGTGGAAGACGGCGGCGTGCACGTCGCTGGCCATTTTCCAGCTGCGGGTGGTGCCCACATCCACCCGACGCACCTCCCTCGGATACGTGGTCACCGTGACATCAGTGTTGCCGCTGCGCCTCGTGTGTGTCACGTCCAGCACCGCCGTACCGACCCACGAACCCAGCGCCTGCACCGTGCTCCCGTCGACGCGCCACACGCCATCACCATCAGTGCCGACCTGCCACGCCCTATCCCCCATGCGACCCAGCTGCGCCTGCATCGCGTCCATAATCGCGCCCTGCTCATTCTGGCGGGCATTCTGCTGCTCCGCCAGCTGGTCCTGAGCCTCGTCAATCTCACGCTGCGCCTCCCACAGCTGGGTATTCATCCACAGATACGAGTTCAGCAAGCCAGGGGGTGGAGGGGTCTCACCATCCCCCACCATCCCGGTGATCTGCGACTGCACCGCCGCCAACTGCGCCAGCAAATCCCCCTCATCAGCCTGCGCGCCACCCAGCACCTCACGCACCTGCGCCACATCAGCCACACGCTCCGAACGCTCCACCGCCACGACGGCGTTAGCGTGCGACTTAGCCTCGTCCAGCTGGCTTGCTAGCTGTTCGTCAATGCCCGCGGCCTCCGCCCTCATCTGGCGGTCAATCTGACGCATACTCTCCGCCAGGTCGGTAGTGTCAGACATCAGCGCCGGGCCGAACCCGACCTCCGCCGTACGCACCCCGTCTTGCAGAGAGTAGCGAATACTGGTGCACGTGGCCGGCACTACCATGCCCCACACCAGAAGCGGGAGTACGTCACCTTGCGCGAAATCGACATTCGGCACCAGAGCCCCTAGCTCATCGTCCGTGAGAGTGCGCTGGAACACTACGTCCCCGGACAGCTCGCGAGCCGCGGAATCAATCTGCGATTCAGCGTCCGACCACCCGTTCTTGTCGCGGGCGTCAATCTGGATATCCCGCCGTACATGACGCCGGGCGAATCGCGGGGGTTGCTTCACCAGGCGATGTGCGTAGCCGAAGGTTCGCGTCGGCCCCAGGTCGGGGCGCTGCTCCTCCGGCATGTCCTGCGGATATGTCACGTCCCACTGGCCGACCACCGTGGTCGCCGTCGGGTGTACCAGCGTCACCTCCGCGCCAGACGCCTCAAGCGGGGGCACCTTGCCGACAAGGTTCACCATTTAGCTCTCCGCCTTCACTCGAATCACGCCCATTGCCTTCTGCCACTGCTGCTCCCCTTTCAGCGTCGGCACCGGGGCGTCGCCGGGCCACCACAGCCGCGCCGACAGCTCGACGCCCGCCAGTCGCGCCGTCTCGGCTACCGTCCCCCACACTGGGTCATCGCGCCGTGCAATACGCACCACCGGGGAATCGCCCTCCCCCGGTGATACGACGAACGCTGGGTCTTCCAGCGTGCCGTCCAGCCGGTCGGCTGCGTCGAGGCTGTCCTGAATCACTTCAGATATGCGCTGCACCGCGGGCCCGGACACGACATGCCGAACATCAATGGAACCTTGCTGTTTTGGTGCGGTTGTTAGCACCCACGAGGTGGTGGCAATCTCGACGGGCGAAAGCTCCCGCGCCACTTTGTACACCCCGCCCTGGTCGGCGTCCCACCGTTCGAATGGTTGCGCCCCCCACGTGTCGGGGATAGACGCGGCGAGAACGAAGTTCAGCTCCCCCAGCAGTTCCATCGTCTCGAACGTCAGCGTCGCCGGTTCACCGTCAGGCCCGGGTTCCAGTGTCGGGTACGAGATGGTGGACACCATGCGCCCCTCAATCCCACCTGGCTTCTGCACGCACAGCATGTACCCGAGGTTCTCCCCGGGCTGCAGAATCGCCCCCGCGTCGGTTCCGAACCCTGCGCCGAAGAACGCGGTTACGAGGGGGTGGAATGTGCCGTCGCCGGTCACGACCGGCACCGTCAGCGTCCCCTCGGTCACATCGAGGTTACGGGTAGAAACGTCGTACTCAAACGCTTCCAGCTCCCACAGTGGCTCCCCCTCTCCGTCGAGGATGCCTACCCACTCGCCGTCGGTTTCCACCACCCGGTCGATGTGGGCGCGCTCCTCGCGCCACTGTGTCTCGGTCAGCATTAGGGCTCCCGCACTCCTATCTCCCACTCAACCCGTCCACCAGGCGGCGGGGTGAACACGCCGCTGCTCCGCGGCATGATTCGCTCCTCAACAACTTGCCCCCATAGTTCCCTAGTCAGCTCGCGGTCAGGCTCGCCGGCCACCGTCGTAACCGGGAAGCCCTTAGCCCGGTCGAGCAGAACCCGGCGCGGTTCCGGCACCGTCGGCAGCTCAAACGTCCGCCTGGAGGGGAGCGTGACCGTCCCGCCCTGCTGCCACCGAATCCACACCTTCACCCGCGACACACCGGTGTTGCGTACCTCGGTTCGACCCTCCCCCACCATGTAGGACAGCCAGCACCCGTCATCCCAGTACACCGGCACTTGCAACGTGTCGAACAGGTTAGGGGTCAGTACTTCGCGTGGTGGCAGACCGGTATCATCCGGTAGGCGAAGACGCGCCGTTGCCGCCATCCCGTCGTTAGGGGTCACCTGCAGCCTGCAGTAATCATCATTCGCCCACCCAGCGCGGAAGGCGCGGCGCACCTCCCCGAGATCAACCCCCGGCGCGGGGTAGAACCCGACCGTGAGCGAAGTCGTGACCGGGGTGAGCTTCGACCCGCCACGCACCACCTCACCGGCTCGCGTAGTCGCCACCGCCCGGGAAGACAGCTCGCCCAATCCCCCGCGGACAATCCGCACGGGGGAAGTAGGGTCATTCAACCGCCACGCCATGCCGTTGACGTCGAACAACTCAATCGTTGCGTTCCGCCCCATGTTCATCTCCTATCGAATGCCGGCGCGCTTCAGCTGCACCGTCTTGCCGGTCGGCGCACCAGCCCGCTGCAACTGTCGCACGTCAATCTTCACCCCGTCCATCTCGGACGCGAGGCGCTTGAACGCCGCCTCCACATCGTCCGAATACATAAGCGCGCCTTGCGTCAAGTCCATGCGAATCAGCGTCTGGTTGCGCGCAGCGCCCCGCTCGTTCTGGACGTTCAGCCCCATCATCATCGAATCCGGGTTGCGGTTGGACATGTCAGCAGCAGCGCCCGCGTACTCGCGCTGCCAATCAGCGAGGTTCCACCAGGCATCCCGTGTAGCCCCGTCAGCCTCGCGGTAACCCTCTGCGTCCGACCGATACGACGCCTCCATCCCTTCCGCGTAGTAGCGCTGCATGTCGAGCGGTAGACGCTGACCCTGGTAGGCACGCTCGTCCATAGCGTCCACGAGCCCGTCGTAGGTGTCTTTACGCTCCCTCGCAATGTCAGCCAACCGCGAATCAATATCGTCCAGCAGCTGCACATCACGAGCCTTGCCGTATGAGGTGCTGCGCATGAGCTGGTCTGCGCGCTCGTTCTCACCCTTAGCGCGCAACATGCCCGCCATCTCGATAATGCGCTGGTCTTCCTTCGACAGCGGCTCCACTGTCTTACCGAGGGCTTCCAGCCGGTTGTTCAGCTCCGCCAGCAGCTCGTCGTTCGCGGCCAGTGTCGCCTTCGCGGCCTGGTTCGTCAGCGACGCCTCCGACTGGATACCCAGGATGCGCCCATTCTTGGTGAAGTCCCAGAAGGCCCGGAAGTTCGTGTCCTTAATGTCCTTGCGGGCTTGCGCGTTCTCCGCTTGCAGGCGCGCAATCTCTGCTTTGATAATCGCCTCGTCTGACTGCATGCCCATAGCGCCGGACTGAAGGCGGTTGTACCGCGCCACCTCGTCGTTGAAGTCGCGTCCCAGGCGGGCAAGCTGCTTCACGGCCTCGTGCTGACTGTAGGTGGCTTCAAGCGAATCCAGCTGCATTGCTAGAACGTTCTTCTCGCGCTCCCACTGGGCGGCGGAGCGCAGCGCCTCAAGCGCTTGCAGTTCTGCGCTGGTGCGTGTGGCTTGCTCCATGAGCCCCTCGAGGCCGGCCTTTTGCATGGAGTAGTAGGCGCTCGCGTACGCTCTTCGCTGCTCAAGGGACGCCGTCTCGTCGTTGTAGCCAGCGAATCGCCCGGCGAACACCGCCGAGACCAGGCGAGCCTCCTCCTTCGTGAGGTTTTTGGTAGTGCGCAGCCGCTGTGCCATTGCGTCGCCGTAAGCGTCTGACAGGCCCTGCTCACCCCGGATACGGGCCACCATCGCGGCGGTGGACATGTCCAGCATGTCCTGCTCGCTCGCCTCGATATCAAGCAGCCCCGACTGGATGTTGCCAATCAGCCGGTCGTATTCAATGTCCAGGCCCACAAAGTTATAGTGCTGCTTACCTGCGAGTTTGTCGCGCTCCGCCTGCAGCGCGGCCTCCGCCTTGCGGATACCCACCAGGCCCTCGAGGTGCGCCGTCCACACGGAGTTCTGCGCCTGGCGCACCTTCCATGTCGAATCGAGCACCTGCAGCTTCATGCGCACCATGTCCGCCATGAGCCCGCCGACAACACGGCGCTGCTGCTCCGTGGCCTCCGTCAAGTCGCGCACGTTCGCCATAATCTGGGCGTGCGCTTCGGCAGCACCCACACGAGCCGCACGCTCGGCCTCCACGACCTTCTTGACTACCTTTGCGACCTTCTTTGTCAGCTTGATGACAACCGAGGCAACCTCGACGGCCATGGCTATCTGCGCCTGCCCGGTAGCAACCGCAGCCGCTTGTACCACGCCCTGCGCGGTGGTTAGGTCGGCTTCCGCAGCGGTGACGGCCTGGCGGGCGTCGAGAATAGCCTGCGCGTCCTTCGCGCCGTTCTTCTCCAACTCCTCGGCAGCGTCCTCACGCACCCGCGTCAGGTTCCGTTCCGCGTCCGCCAGCTTCTTCGCGTCGCCTCCCTTGCGGGCCTCCTCCACCTTTCGCTCCGCGTCTTCAACCTTGCGGGCGGTGGCCTTTGACAGCTCCGGCGCGCCTTCCATAACCTCGTTGAGCTCCCGCTGCGCGTCCGCCAGATTGGCCTCCGCCTCCACTAGGGCGTCCGCTGCGTCGACCTGCGCGACGTAGGAATCCTCAATCTCCTCCTGCGCCCTCGCAATGCCGCCCGCATACTCGCCGAGGAAGTCGAGGCCCAGCTTCTCGCCGGCCTCAATCCACTGCGAGTTCGACATGGACGCAGCGCCCATGAGCGCTTCGCCAGCGGTGCGGTTCGCGTAGATGGCCCACCGGTCGAACGGGCTGGCGTCTGCGGGGAGGTTCTGCAGGTCGGCGCGGGCCTGCAGGGTGGTGTTCCACCCCACCTGCGTCAGCGCAGCACGGTTCATACCCGCGCCGGCGACCTGGTTACCAAGCGTGGTGAAGTCGTTGAGCGCCTTCGTCACACCCGGCAGCGCCTCCGCGTACTGAGGCAGGTAGGTGACAATCGCGTTGGTCAGCGCCGGGGGTATCACATACTCGTCGTGGCCCGACATGTTCACCGCGATCTGCCCGTCGCGCAGAATGCCGCCCTTGTCGTACAGCCCGGCGTTGTAGCGCGCCAGCTGCTTGTACTTGTGGTTGCGGGCCTCGACGTCGGAAGCCAGCTGCGAGGCGGTGCCCCAATCGACCTTGCGGGTCTTGCCTGCCTTCTTCATCGTTACGGAATCCGTCGACGTGTTCACGACGTCCCCGCCGCCGCCGCCGTACGAACCAGGGTCGGTGATATCGCCAGAGCCCGGGCCCATGAGGGGCAGGTACGCCCGGTTGGTGAAACTCGAGTGGTCGGCTCCGGCTGCGCGCCCGCCAATCTGGCCGTTGCCGCGGCCACCGCCCATTTCGACGTTCACCCGCGTGCCGTCAGCGCCGTAAATGGTGCCCGCGGTGTGTCCGCCGTACGGGCCACCGTTGAACCAGCCGACAGCGAAGCGCGGGCCCGAGCCCAGACCGCTGCTGAACCCCATCGAGGACAGCACTGAACCCTCGTTGCCGGTGGCGAATTTCCGGCCCTGCAGGGGCATGCCCACCGCCATTGCAGCGAGGCCCGACATGGCGCCGGAGCAGTCGCCCCAGTTTCCGAGCAGACCGCCGCCCCACACGTAGGTTGCGCCCTCCAGGGAGCGCGGGGCAGTCTTGCCGTTCACCGTCTTGCCGCCGGCGAACGCCAGCAGCTGCGCCGGGGACACAACACCACCGTCGGCGTAGCCCGGTAGGTCTTCCATCGAGACACGGCCCGCGTTAATGTCGTGCAGCAGCGGGAGGTTCTTCTCCGTGGCAGCACGGTTCACCACGTACTCTCGGGGCTCAATGCGCGCCACCGGCACCCCGGTGGAATCAATACCGAGGATCGGGTCGCGCTCGGTGTCCGAGATACCCGGGATGTTGGGGATGAATCCGCCGTCCGCGAACCCAGGCACCAGCCCGCCCGAGTGGAAGCCGACCACGCCACCGTTGAAGTGTCCGCGAATCGCGTCCCAGGCACCGCGCAACCGGGCCCAGAACGTGACGGTCTTCTCCGAGGGGACAGAGTTCACGGAGTCCTTAGCGCGCCCCGCCTCCTTCACCACATTGTTAGCGTTGCCCTTCAGATCGGTGTTGGTGCTTTTCGGAATCGTGCCCAGGGCCCTGTTCGCACCGTCCACACCCGCGTGCAGCAGCTTCGCCTCAAGGTCAGCGGTAGGCACGGAGGACACCGCAGCCAGGGCGGCGAGCTCACCGTGGGACACATCCACACCGTTCAGCAGCTTCTGAATAATCACGTCGGCCTCGGGCGACGGGTTCTGAATAGCCAGAATGTCCAGAATCTCCTGCGCGTGCGCCGCTGACCCCTCAAGCTGGTCGGTGTTCAGCAGGGCGTCAATCGTCACGCCCTTAGACGCGGCCTCGTCAGCAACCCACGCCACCTCCTGCAGCTGGTCAATCGCCTCACGGGTTTCAGCCGTGACCGGGATAGACACCTTCCCGTTGCCCAGGTCATTGACGGCCACACCCATCTCGTCCAGCGCAGCCATGACATGCTCCGAGGGCATGTCCATGCGTATCTCGTGCTGGTCTTCCTCCGCGCCCTTCAGCATGGCGAGAATCGCGGACAGCTCCTGCGTCGCCTCGTCCGCGCCCTGCAGCTGCACCGCAAACGTCGACGTGCCAGCAATCTCGCGCAGGTTGTCACGGATGCCTTCCATCTGCTGGTCGGTCAGCCCCCACGCCTGCTGAATCGCCTGCAGCGTCGGCTCCATGTTCGCCATAGCGTCGTCCATGTCCGCGCCCTTCAGCGCAGCGCGCTCAAGGTCAGTCGCCAGGCCGTCAATCTTCTTCTGCAGCTCCGCCGTCGCCTGGTTCGCACCCTCGAGCTGCAGCTTGCCCGACGCGTCGAACATGGCCTGCCCCATGAAGTCCGACGAGCGGGTGATCATCTCAATCTCCTGGCCGGTCTTGTCCAGGGATTCCTTGAAGTCGAGCATGGCGCGCTCCGCGTCCTTCGGGCGCAGGCCCATAGCCACCATGAGGGCGTCCATTGCGGCCAGCTTGTCCTCCGCCGACGTCGCGGAATCCGCCAGCAGGTCAATCGCTCGAGCTGCTTGAACGTAGTTCTCCGGCAGCTCGCGCCCAGCCTGCGCGGTGCGCTCAATCTCGTCACGCACCTGCCCCAGCGAATCCGCCACCGCTTCGCCCTGTGGGCCCATGCCACGCAGCGATTCCACCAGCCGGTCGTACTCCGGCCCGCCCTCGGCCACGACGCGGTTCACATCGTCCATCGTCAGCCCGGTGTCGCGCAGCGCGTCGGACAGCGCCTTCTGCTGGTCGCCGTACCCGCGGGCAGCGTCGAGCGCGGACTGGTACTCCGCGGTGGCGTCGCTGGTGATGCCCTGTAGGAGGAAGGTGCCCACCCCCACCTCGTCAATCGCGGTGCGGACACTGCCGAACACCTTGTTCGCGGCCTCGCCCTTGGCGGTGATGTTCGCCAGCGCACCCTCAACCATCGTCTCGGCGGCGGATAGTGCGTCGCCGGACAGTATGCCCTCGGTGCCAGACGCCGCCAGGACGAGCTCGCGCTGCGCTTCAGCGGCCTTACGCGACGAATCCTCGATACGCTGGTTCGCCTCATCGACTGCCTTACCAGCCGACACGAACGCGGTCACAGCGGTTGCCGCCGCCGCGAACCCAACCATCCACGGCCCGCCCAGCATGGCCACCACCGAGCCGAGCCCCGCCTTCGCGCTCCCACCAATGTGCTGCAGTGCGCCACCAATCGCAGCGCCGTGCGCCTTCGCCGTCGCAGCGCCAGCAGCCCACCGTGCGTCATGCGCGGCCCAGAACGCGTTAGAACGGGCGGTCGCAGTGTCCGCCGTCTTCGCCAGCACCGACTGCTCCCGCGCAGTGTCACGCAGCACCATAGCCTGCGCGCCGTACTGCACCGACGCCTCACGCGCCGCCTCCGCCACGCCGGACAGCGCCCCCTTCGCCGTCTTCGCCCCGCCCGACATTTTCTCGAACACCGTGTGCGCCGGGCTCGAGTTCAGCACCGCCAGAATCGCGGCGAACTCACCCAGCCCCACGGTCACGTCCTTCACGCTTTGCGGGGCCTGCGCCACAGCCGTCACGAACTGAAGCACATCCCCCGCAGCACCAGCAGCGGCCTTCGCCACCCCCTCAATCGCGGGCTGCAGCGCGTTCACCATATCGACGCCGGCGTTCGCCAACCCCACCAGCTCGTCCTGCATGGCGTCGAACACGCCAAGCTGCAGGTCTTCAATGGTGTTCTCCCAGCGTTCGAGAGCGCCCGGGAGCCCCTGCGTCTGCGCAGCAGCCACTTCCGCGGCCTGCCCCTGGCGGGTCACGGCCTCCTTCAGCTTGTCGAAGCCCTCCGAGCCCTGCTGCGCTGCAATACCCGCCATGCGCATAGCGTCCGACCCAAACAAGGTGGCGGTCGCGGCCTGGTACTGCTCCTCGGTCATGTTCTGCGAAGCAACCTGCAGCTGCCCCATGAGCGACGACATGCCGACGAACTTCCCGTTCACGTCGTAGACAGTGAGGCCGAGCTGCTCAATCGCCTGCTGCGCGGGCTTACCCTGGTCGGTAAGCGCCAGCATTGCCGTCTTGAGCAGCGTACCGGCGTCCGAACCCTGAATACCGGCGTTGGCGAACATAGCCAGCGCCGTCGCCGTGTCCTCGATGGTGAGGCCGAACTGCCTAGACACCGTACCGGCCTGCTGCAGACCCTGCGCGATACCGGTCATTTCAGCGGACGAGGCGTTCGCAGCACCCGCGAGAATGTCAGACACACGGGCAGCGTGCTCCGCGCCCAGACCGAACGCCTGCAAAGCCTGCGACTGGATAGTTGCGGCCTGCGCCGCGTCGAGCTGCGCAGCGGACGCGAGCTGCAGCGTGCCCTTCGCCGCGCTCATGGCTTGGTCAACCGTGAACCCACCCTTCGCCAGCTCCGTCATTGCAGCTGCAGCGTCCGACGCCGACGTGGCCGTGAGATCAGTGGCGGAACCCAGCTCGCGGGCCTTCGCCTGCACCAGAGCCAGCTGCTGCGCCGACGCCCCGGACACAGCGGTGAGGGTGTTCATCTGCGACTGGAATTCATTGCCGGCCTGCAGCACACCACGCCCGAAGTCGATAACGCTGAACGCGGCCCCCACCGCTGCAGCAGCGCCCGCCGCCTTCCCCACAATGCTCTTGAACCCCTGGTCAACGCCGGATTCGTCAACGTCGGGCCGAATCTTCTTCTTCGACAGCTCGTCGCTCGACTTCTCCGCCGACTGCACCGCAGACTGCAGCCGGTCAAGCCCAGCGGTGTCCGCCGTGGGGTTAATGCGCGAGGAAGACAGCTTCGACGCCGACTGCGACACCTTCCCCAGCGAGGTGTCCAGCTTCGTAATCTGGGTGGCGTCCACCACCGGAGCCAGCTTCTTCTTGCCGGCGCTGTCCAGCTGCTTCTCGAAGTCGGTTACGCGGCGTTTCGCGTCCGCCAGGCCCTTATCCAGGCCCGACGTCTCCACACCAATCTCAAAGCCAAGTTTACCCAGGTCAAGCGTCGCCATGCGCGCTATTCTGCTCGGGTTCCTTCGGCGGTCGGACAGCGCGCCGTAGCGTCGAATCACGCGACATGAGCCAGTCCACGCGAACCGCGAACCACCGCCACGGCCTTGCCTTCACCGCGGGGTCTTCCAGGTCAGCGCCGAAGTAGTGGTGCATGTCCCCCTCGAGCTGCACCCAGTGGGACAACACCTCGATGAAGGGAATCACCTCGCCCTTGTCCTCGGTGGGTAGGAACCACTCGCGGGTCAGAATCTCCCCGTCGGCACCCAGTAGTTCCATGTCGGGTGGGCCACCGCCCGGGTCGCCCTCGAAGTACGCGCCCGGGTTCGGGTCGTACCAGAACTCACTGTCCTGCGCCCACGCCCACCCGTCGAGGTCGCGTCTTAGTCGTTCCCACTGGTCGCGCCAGGTGCCTGCTGGGTCGCCAGGGCGTCGGTTTCGGACTTCTCCCGCGCCGCCACCACTGCCACGGCCTGCTCCAATTTTCCCGTCTTCATGTACTCCTGCGCCACAGCCTCGGAGTTCACCATCATCAGGTACAGGGTGGTGACAATGCGCTCAAGGGTGCCCCAGTCCATGCCGTTCTCCTGCAGCTCCGCGAGGATACCCCCGGTGAACCGCGCCCCCTTCGTCTTGGTGGGGTAGTGGAAGGTCGAGCCGAACATGGGGGCCATGAGCTCGAAGGTGCCGAACCGGTTCAGGCTGCGCAGCTTGTCAGCTGCAGCCTTGGATTCCTCGGCGTCGGTGCTGCGAATCTTCTCACGCAGCTCCTCCCGCTTGGTGTCCATCTCGTGGTGGGTGGCGTGGAATCCCAGCCCGTGCTCCACGTCGGCTTGGACGTGGTAGCTGCGTCCCGCCCACTCGAACTTCAGTCCCTGCTCGGCGTTGTACTGTTTCAGGTCGCCAAGGTCAATAGCCACGGTGTCTCCCGTCTCCCGCTTGTGGTCATGTACTCCGGTAGTGTCCCCCGCGCCGGCCTGCGGTCAGTGGGCATGAGGCAACCCCCTGCGCCCGGGAGACGGGAACGGCGCAGGGGGTTGCCGGAATGTGGGCCGCTGTTAGGCGGCGGGTTCACCCTCGGTGTCGGCCTCGGTTTCCGGGGCCGGGGTGATGCGCAGACGGGCGCGCAGCTCCTCATCAGTGAACGGGACGGAATCCTGACGCTCCGCACCCTCCTCGACGGAGTGGATACGCGTCGGCGCGCAGGAGGACTTCAGGTTCGCGGTCGCCTCGCGGATACCGTTCGCCTCACCACCAGCCGGGGCGTAGCGGTTGTTGAAGGTGGCCTCCCAGCCCTCGTCGGTGTCGGTGCGCCACACGCGCACATCGAGCTGGCCCTCCGCGCCCAGCGATTCGCCGGTGTAACGCAGCAGCTCCTGGTCGGGGGACAGCACATCGGTGTCGCCCTGGCGGACGTACTGGTGCGTAATCTCGATGTCGAGGGAGCGCGAGGTGTCAATCTCGGATTCCCAACCGTCGGAATCGAGGTCGGTTGCGTCCACGCCGTTCGTGGTCACAACGGGGTTGATGGTGGTCGCGCCGCGGACGAACCGCCAGTTCTCGGGGCCGGTGCCCTTCGGCTTGACCTGCGCGACCCAGCCGCGGTTGAGCTGCTTGTTCAGCTCGCAGCTGTTGGGTGCCTTGGCGAATGCCATGTTTCCTCCTAGCTAGGAAAGCGTGTTCGGGACTGCCGCGAGTGCCTGGTAGGTGTCTACCCGTACCCAGCGGTTGTTCCCGTCCCGCAGCGCTGGGTCGCTCACGACTTGCCTGCAGACTAGAAGCGTCTGGTCGGCGGTCAGTCGCAGGTCGGTCTGGTCATGCAGGGCGAGGAACGTCAACTCGGCCAGGTGCTCGGCGTCGAGAACGTCGCCGGGGGCGGCGCGGTGCGCGAGGCTGAACCGAATCGTCGGGTTACTGTCCGAGGTGTAGTGGTCGCGCCGGACGCCGAACACGCACACCGCCCGGTCGGGGGCGGCCGGCAGCTCGTTGAGGTACACCGCTGTGCGCTCGTCGCGCTGCTCGCCGTGCGGGTCAGCCACGATCCCCCGCGAGTGCAGGTACTCCGCGACCTGCAGCGCGAACTCCGGGTGGGCGTGCTGCCAGCCCACGGTGCCGTAATCCGGCATGTTAGATCGCTCCCTTGATGTGGTTGATGATGGTCTGCTTGACAGCGTCGGTGTTCTGGTTCATGGCCGTCTCCATATACTTCGCTTGCCCGCCCCGTGGGTGGTTCCAGCTAGTTTCCTCGTGCTGGCGGGCCGCGTAGATGGTGTTGTTGCCCACGCCGGACAGCACCTCGCCGCCTTGTTCAACCGGGCGGTGAACGAAGGTTGAGGCGCGCAGCACGCCCTCGAGCACCGGGGTGAGGTCTTGCGACGCCGTAGCAACCGCCTGCGCCGCCTCCGCAACCCCGGCGCGAGCGCCGGCGGTGATACGGGCCTTCAACGCGTCGGCGTTCCACTCCAAGCTCACCGCAGCGTCACCTCCACGTGGGCGGGGGTTAGCCCGGTGCCGGAATCCACCAGCCGTGCGGTCACCACCTCGCGCCGGGGCGCGACCCCGAACTGTGCGGGCAGCGTCACCTTCGCCCCCACCTTCGGAAGCGGGCCCGACGGGTGCCACCGGCACGTCGCCGACACAACAACCTCACTCCCGTTGGGGGCGGTGACTGTGCGGGCCGTTGCGTTGATACTGCCTCGCACCACCACCTGCGGGCCGTGTGTCACCCCGTAGGCGGTGCGCTTCTCCTCGCCCTCTAAAACGATTTCGTGCCTGTCCCACAGCTGGGAACGTAATGCTGCCGCGTCCACGTGTTCCTCCCATCTAGTATCGAACCCACGGGTGCTGCGGGCCAAGACCCGCGGCGTCCAGAATCATCTGCGCCTCCGTAGTCAGCTCACCCCGGCGTAGCCACGCCCGGGCAGATTCGGCCTGCGCGTCACTGAACGACAAGCTGGCACCGTTGTCCGACGTGCCGGTGACCGTCGGCTCCGCCGCAGCCCCACCGGACAGCACATCGGCCACCAAACCGAGCGACAGCACCGTGGCGCACTGCACCTCAATCGCCTCCACCATTGCCTCACGCTGGTACGTCTCGGCAGGCGTGTAATCATCGTTCGTCGCGTACACCGCGGCCTGCGTGTACTTCAGCACGCCGGACGTCGACCAGTTGATAAGGCGCTTCAGTTCGCGCTCGTCGCCGGCGTTGTCATGCTCCCGCAGCGTGTCGAGCAGCTCCGCCTGGTACGGGTTGTTCATCGTGTCTCTCCTCGATACAGGTAAAGGGGGCCAGGGGCTGCATGCCCCTAGCCCCCTCTAGTCGGTGCTGCGCGGTTACGCAGCCGCGGTTGCGCCGGTGGTGACCTTCACCCAAGCGGAAGCCAGCGCCTCCGGGCGGATAACGTCAGCACCCCACACGTTCAGGCCGCGAACGTAGTCCGCGAACTGAACCTCGGAACGGTTCGTCTCCACCTTGGTGATGGCCTGGGCGTACCACACCGCGTCGCGGGTGCCGGCCACAATACCCTCACGGCCAGCGTTCGTCGGGGCGTCGGAAGACACCAGGACGTCGAACCCGGCGAGCTTGCCGATAATGCCCTGGCGCAGCGTCTCGTCGGAGCCCGATTCGTTAGCCTTCACGAAGCCCGGGGTGCGCAGCGCAGCGGCCTCGGAATCCGGGCCGAGCACCAGGAAGCGGCCTTCGGTCGGCACGCCGTTCTTGTTCAGCGCGGCGCGCATGTCGAGAATGACGTCCCACAGGTCGTTCTCGGAGCCGCGCTCCACGTCGACGTTGCCGAGCTTCGTGCCAGCGCTCTTCACCATCTTGTCGCCGACGTAGGTATCCACGCCGGAGCGCAGCTGCATAGCAGCCTGGCGCACAGCCGGGTCGCGGAACGGGCCCGCGGCCATGGATTCGTCGGTGTCGTTGACGTAGAACGCGAAGTACTTGCCCTGGTCAATCTTCAGGGTGTTGTCCTCGACGTTGACCTGCTCGTACACCAGCGGCTCGAGCACGTTGTAGTCGCGGACGGTCGGGGCGGAGATGGTGCCGAAGTGGACGGTGTCGCCGACGCGGTTAATCTCGCCGGAGTAGCGGTCGTTCACGATGGTGGGCTGCGCGTACACCAGGTTCTTCTCGAACGGCTCCATGATTGCCGCTGCCCACACCTCGGGGATGAAGCCGTCGAGGCCCGGGTTGGTTACGGGTGCTGCCATAGTGGTTGCCTCCTAAGGCGTTACTGCTGCATGAGCTTGTTGATGGTTTCCCAGTCGCCCTTCGCCGCGAGTTCCTTCAGGTCTTCACGGGTGACGCGGGTGGCGTCGTTGCGGGTCGGGCTGGGGGTGTTCCCGGACGTGCGCGGGGCGTTGCCGGCGCGCAGCTGGGGGAACTGGTTGAGCGTGTCGGTGACGAGTTCGCCAGCCTTGCTGTCCCACTCGTCGCTGCCCCACTCGGGGAGGTTCCCGGAGCCACGCAGGTACGGCACCAGCATGTCGGGGTCTGCGCCGTTGTCCTTCGCCAGCTTGCGGAGGGTAGTGTCCTCGCGCATGCGGTTGAGCTCGGCTTGCAGTTTGTCCCGCTCGGCTTCGCGCTCCTGCGCCGCCTGCTTCGCCTGCTTAATCTGCTCCTCGGGGTCATCGTCGGACGGTTCGAAGCCGAGTACCTGGGCGAGCTTCTTCAGCGTCGCTGCTTGTTCCTCGGCCTGCTTCGCCTTCACGCGCCGGTCGCCGTTCTCGTCCTTCAGCTTGCGGTTCTCCGCCTCGTAGCGGGCAAGCTGCTTCTGCAGCTCCTCCATGCTCGGGGCGTTGTCGCGTGCCTGCTGCAGGTCGTGCTCGGCCTGCTGCAGGTTCTCACCGGCCTGGGCGTAATCGCCCTGCTCGGTGTCGTGCTGGGCCTGCTGCGCCTTGTCAGCTGCGGCCTGGGCGAGGTCTGCCGGGGTGGGGGTTTCGTCCGCCATTGTGTGTCTCCTCCTTGGGGGCTTGGGTGGTGTTCCACGCCTTGGTGGTAACGGAGGTGAGTATGTGACGGAACGTGTGGCGGTCAGTTTGCCTACTTTCAAACAACGTTTGAAACTGCCTGCTAGACTGTGCAGCAACAGCACCACCCGCGCCTCTCTACGATGCGCCTCCGGGTGGCCCTTTCTTTTATGCGCGTAGCTTCTCCCGCTCGTGCCGGCGCGTGAGGAAGCGGTGAGCGCCGACGTGCTCCCGCTGCGCTGCCTGCCACGCCCGCACCTTGCGCCTCGCATGGGCCCGCTCCTCCGGCGTAAGGGCCACGGCTTCACGCCTGCGCCACTGGCGGATATTCCGCTCAATCTGCCGCTGACGCTGCAGCGCCTTGTACTGGCGCTCGTTCTCCCCCTCCGACACCACCTTCGGGTCGGTGTAGGTGAACCCAGGGATGTAGGCACCCTCCGAATGCCTACAGTTCGGGTGGTGGTATCCGCGGGCAACCGCGTCCTGGAACGTCGCCACCGCTGTTACCGTCACCTGCTCCCCGGTCACCCGGTCGGTGAGAGTGTGGGTTCCAGCCCCGCCCCGAATCGCCAGCAGCTTCCCCTGGTACGGGTAGCACCACGGGTGGGAGGCCGGGTGCGTCGATACCTTCACCAGCTCAACCCCGGCGTCGCGCCAGCCGTCCATGTGGCCCTGGTTCAGCGCGTTCATGCGCCCGGTACGCACCGCCATGTCCGCGTAGGTGTCCATGCCCCAGCGTCGGCCCGCTGCGTCCCGGAAGGAGGTTATGCCCCGGTCGGCGAGCTGGTTCAGCATTGACTGCACCGCCTGCTGGTTGCTCTCGCCGGACACGACGGCCCGGGTGACGGTCAGGCGCTGCGCTTCCTGGTAGGCGTCGTGCACACTGCGCAGAATCTGCGGGTGCTGCGACACCACCGCCGTCGCGGTGGACACTGCGGTCGCCTCAACAGCCGCCGTCGGAATGAGGGACGGCACCGGGCTAGGGGTCTGCGCAATGGCTTCCCGCACCGCTGCCACGTACTCCGCCTCCATCTCCTGCAGCACCGCCTCGTCAAGGTGGCCGGCCAACTGGTCGAGCTTCGCCTGCGCGAGCTTCAGCAGGCGCGCCAGTTCGCGCTGCTGCTCGATGTAGTGGCGTTGCGTGCCCGACCCGTCGACCGAGCGGGCAATGAGGCGCAGCAGGTACACCTCGGCGTCACGGTACGCCTCAACAACCCGCGACTGCTGCTCAAGGGCCGGCACCTACTACTCCTCCATGCCCCGCGGCGGTTCGTCCAACCCCACGTTCTCGAACGGGTTCACCCCAACCTCGGCGCGCTGCTCCCGGGCGAGCTCGGCCAGCTCGGTATCAATCTGCTCCTGCGTCCACTCGGGGTGCAGACGGGTGACCGCGTACCGGGTTGAGGCGACCCCGGCGTTGCGCAGCGTCTGCACGGTGGTGGCCTCGTCCAGCTCGGTTGCCTGCACCGGCTCCGCCACCGACACGTTCACCGTATGGGTGGGTGGGGCGTAGCCGTTCAGCGCAGCGTCCATCTCAAGCCACGCCGTCAGCAACTCCCCCAGCCCGGCGCGGGCGTGTCGGCTCTTAGCCTTGTGGGTGTGAATGGTGCGGGTGGAGCGCGCCCGAATCTCGGTGGCGGTCATTTGGGCGCTGGCGTTCTCCAACCCGAAGGTGATGTTCGACCAGCCCGCCGACGACACAGCGCGCATATGCGTGTTGTCGATTGCCTGCATGTAGGAATCCACCCGCATGTCGAACTGCACCCGCTCGATGGTGTCCGCGGCGTCTGGGCTGGCGGACTGGGGTTTGGTGTAGACGTCGCGGAACCACTCGTACGACATGCCGCGCCCGGGCCCGTTGGAGCGCAGGTAGTGCTCGGGCACAACGAGCTTCGCCTTCGCACTGTCCACCTCGTGCATGAGGTCTGTCCACAGCATGTTCAGCGAGTGCCACACTTCCCCGCCCTTCACCACGTCGGACATGCCAAGGTAACGCAGGTACGGGTCGGTGCGCCACTGGGGGGAGCGGTCAAGGTTCGGGATAAGCACAGCGGTGGGGCGGGTAGCACCGGTGGTCACCCCACTGTCGGCGTCCACCACGTCCGCGAGGTACGCCGTCTCCGGCACCTCGGTGAACGGCACCACCATGCCCAGCTTGTGCTCGTCACCCTGGTGCAGCTCGTACTCGATACGCCCCGCGGTGTGGCGCTGCAACAGCCGGTACACATGCTTGCCCTGCCGGTAGGTGTCCCAGAAGACAATGGCGGTGACCCTGCCGTTGGTGAACTCGGGCATGCCCTGGTCGGCGTCTACCCACTCCACCCACGGGTGCGGGTCAATGTCGGTGTTCCACACCACCCTGCCGTACACCCAGCCCAGGCCGGCGCATGAGCGGAACGCTTGGTGCAGGTCGGCTGCGAAGGTGTCCGTGCCGGTGAAGTTGGTGAGCGCCACCGCGGCGTCGGTGTTGCCTTCGTCCGCGGGGTTCAGGGTGAAGCGGGGCGGTTCCCCCACCAGCACGTCGGCGGACAGGGTGGCGAGGTCGAACGGCAACGTGTCGAACTGCGTCACCGCGGGGGTTGCATTGTTGGGGCGCGGGGTGCCGAGCATGCCCCTAGCCACGCTGCCGAACAGCCCGCCGTTGAACTGGAACTGCGACGTGTACGGCTTCGGCTGGCGGGCGGCGTACAGGTCATTCTGCACCGCCAGGTCACCGGACAGCACCGCAGCGTCGTGGCGCACCTGGTCGAGCGCCGGCTTGTAGTGGGCTGGGGGCCAAGCGGAGGTGGGCGGGAGGATACTCATGCCCGGCATGTTCTTGTGTTTCGCGGGGCGGTCAGTCCTCCTCGACCGGCCAACCATCCTCCCCCAACTCCTCCTCCTCATCGTCACTACACCACAGGTCGAGCAGCGCGTGCGCTATGAACGGTGCCTCCTCTATCGGGATAGCGACAGCAGCGCCGGTAGCATGCTCCCCCTGCTTCGCCTCAATGATGATGAAGTCACCTAGCGCGTCCTCGGTGGTGCTGACGTCGAACCAGGTGTCCGTGGTGTCGTACATGCCGCTTATGCTCGCTAGGGTTCGGGAGCGGTCAGCATTGCGCGCCACAGGTGACGCGACGAGTGCACCGCGTAGCGGGCGGCGTCCACGTGGTCATCGTGCTCCTTCACGGGCTTGTCCTCCCCACGCTCCGCCGCCTTCGCGTCCCACACGTAGGTCGGTAGCTCGTCAAGCAGGTGAGCGCATGAGGCGTGCACCTTCAGCTGCCCGGCCATGAGCAGGCTGTCCAAGGTGCGGATACCGTCAAGCACCTTGTTGTCGGCCCGGTGGGTGGTGAGCCCGCGTCGTAGTAGCTCCTCACGGAAGCTGGCCGCGGCAGGGTCGGCGTACATGTACTGCGGCCAGTGCGGGAGCGTCGCCGTCCACTCCTCAAAACTGGTCGCCAGCTCGAAGTCTGTGGCACGCCGGGTCGGGTTGGGTGACCATTCGTTGTGCAGGTACAGGCGGTAGGTGTCTTGCCCGTCCTCGACGCTGCGCCCCAGGGATAGGGCGTACCCTGCGGTGGGGTGCTCGGTGCCGTAGTCCACGCCGACGCTGAACGTTTGCAGCAGCTCGGGGAGTTCCTGCACCGTCATGGTGTCCTCGTCCCAGCCCTGGAACACCGCCCCTTCGGCGGCAACCCAGCGCCCAAGAATGAACCGCTGGTAGAACACTCCGGTATACAGGGCCTTCTGCCGCTCGACGTACTCCGCCGGCAACCCGGGGTTGTCCGCCATCGTGAACGTCGCGTGATAGGTGTCCGTCTCGTCCGGGCGCTGAATGTAGTCCGTGAGCAGGTAGTGGCGCTGGTTGCCCGGGTTGGTGGTGATGAAGCACTGCGCCCCCTCAACACGTAGGCGGGTGAGCAGCATGGTGAACACCTCGTGCGGCATGAGTGTGCCCTCGTCCACGAAGGCGTAGCGGATGGTCATGCCCCGGATACGGTCGGACGCCTTGATCGTGCCCATGCCGATAACGTGCACGGTGCGCCCGAACATGAGGGCGGTGTCCGCGTTGTGGTTGTAGCGCACGTGCTCACGGAACGGTGCGAACAACGGGTGCGATTCGATAAGCGAGAAGACGTTACGGTACACCGACGGCAGGCTGTACCCCATGATGACAATGTCGCCCTCCGCCGGGGCGTTCTGAATCTTGTGGAGCATGAGCAGCAGCCAGGTGAACGTTTTGCCACCGGACACACTGCCGTCCCACACGTTGATGAAGCGGGTGGAGTGCGCCCACGCCTGCTTCTGCTTCGGCGACAGAGTAACTGCCACGGGCTACTCCTGCTCGCCAGCTGCCTTCTCGAGCGCGGCCACCTCCGCGGCTACCGCCTGCGCCAACGTGTCGAGCTCGGAGACGCGCTCCCCCTTCACCTCGAACTTCACCGCCGCATTCAGGCCCAGCAGCCGCGCCCGCTGCTCCGACACCTTCAGTACCTTCTCCCCCGCTTTGAACGCCCGCTCGTGGTCTTCGCGCTGCAACATGTCCGGCAGGAACCGCTGGTACACGAGGGCGAGGCGGTCAACCTCCTCCATCACGAATTCCTCAACGGTGGGTTTGAACGTCGCGTCTATCGCGTCGCGGTAGTCACGCCGCACCTGCGATTCGGATACCCCGAGCTTGCCGGCAATCTTCTCCATCGTGAGCCCCTGCCGGTGTTTCATCTCAACGACCTTTTGTGCGCGCTCGGCGCGTTCTGGGGTCATGCCGGTGGGGTATGCGGGCATTGGGTTCTCCTGTGCTGTGGTTGTGTGTTCCGCCCCCTTCTGTGCGCCTGGGCGGGTCAGGGCTTTACCTGCTGGTTTAGGTGGTGTCGGGGTACCGTGTGGCTACTGTCCAGGTGCGGGTGTGGCCGTCGTTGTTGGGGCCGGTGAAGGTGTGGAGCACCCCGTCGGGGTAGTGGGTGGCCGTGTGTTCGTCCGGCGTGTGGAGGAAGCTCTGCACGTAGCAGTCCACCACTTGGCGGGCTTCTTCCATGAGGTGTTCGGCGTGTTCCATGTCCACCCCCACCTTGTTGAGCATGTCGCGTACTTGGTCGGTGCTGTACCAGCCGGGGCCGTGCAGGTTCACCCCACCATTGCCCGCTGGCAGCGGCCCGCCGTGGTCGTAGCGGGGGTCGCGGGGGTGGCACATGGTGCAGCGCCCGCACACGTCGCACTCGTCGGCTGCGGGGCAGGTGATGTTCCCGTCACTCATGCTTCGCATGGTGCGTCACCTGCGGGTGCGGTCAGGCTTGCTGGTGAGGTGCCATGCTCCGCAGGGGCAGCGGTACACGCGGGTGGGGAGGTGCTTGCCGGGGCGGGGTTGTCGCCATTGCCGGCGCAGTGAGGCGTGCGCTTCACCGCGGTTGGGGTAGGCGTGCTTGTTGGGGGTGGGGCAGTTCTTCCCGAGGCTGGCTTTGCTGGCTGCGCGCTCGCGGGATATGCGCTTCTGACGGGCCGTGCGGGTCATGCTCCCGCCCCGTGGTCGAGGAGGTGTTCCAATGCCTCCTCGGGGCTGTCGAACCCGCGGGTGAAGTCCTGCCATTGCTCGTGCAGCGGGGGCAGCAGGTGCAGAGTGACGGTGGCCATGCCCGGGTAGGGGAACTCGTCCGGGGCGTCACCCTCCGGTTCTGGTTCTGCGTCGGCGGTGAGGGCTTCGAGCGCTTCCAGGTCGGCCTCACCCCACCCGGTGCCGTCGAACACATCCAACGCTTCTAGTTCCGCTAGAAGCGCGACGTGGTCGTAGGAGGCGAGGTCACTAGACCTGTTGTCGGTGAGTGCTAGGCGGCGGGCCTGCTGCTCGTCCAGGTGGACGATATGCACCCACACCACGCCCCACCCTTCGTTCGGGTGTTCCTCGTTGAGTTCCCGCATGGCCTGCACCAGGTGATTCCCCGCCAGAACGATGCAACCGTCCTCGGTGTCATTCACCACCGCAGGGCGGTACTGCCCATGCTCCAACAAGGAAGCCTTAATCAGGGTCACGTCGCCGTTGCGCGGGTTCCCACGGTACGGGTGAAGGTCACCCACCGGCAGGGTTGTTCTCGTCTCCATACCGGGGCATGGTGCCCCACCGGGCCACGCGGTCAGGCGACGGTGAACGAGCGGCCCGCTGCTCGCACCACCAGGGGAAGCGATGAAAGCAACGGGCCGAATCGGGGTTAGGGCCCACCCCACGGCGAAACCTACCCCACAAGCGAAGACCCCGCCATACAAACGTAGAGGGCGGGGTTCGCGTACCAGCTAGTCTACCGGGCCACTAAACCTGCGCTTCGCACTCTCCATAATCCGCTGCTTATCCGTCTCCGATAATGTGCCCGCTCGACCGCTAGCCCAGTCAGGGAATAGCCGCTCTGTCCGCACGTTTATCGCCGCCCCCGCAGCATTTACGAAGTCCACCAGGGCGCGCACATCACCCTCGAGCCATGAGGCCTCCCCCGCGTTGTCGGCGGACTCTACAACCACCTTGCCGTTCGCGTCCACCACAACGTCCGCTGCCGTGTCCCGCCCGTCCCGGTACAGCACGCCCTCGTAGCCGTCCGTGTCCGGCTCCGGGTACACGCGCAGGCCTTCCAGGCCGGTGGTGGAGGGCTTCGGGCGCACTATCCGCCACGGGGTGGGGTGCGCCTCCAAATAATCACTGATCCGCCAGAAATTACTCATTCCACGGTTTCCCTTCCTGCGGGTAGTGCTCCCGATACCAGGCCAACTCGCGGCGTTCCTCCGCCCGCGCACCCCGCGCATACGTGTTCTCCCTGGCGCGGTACTTCACCCGCTGCTCCTTCATGCACACCTTGCAGGTGTACTGGTGCCCGTCCGGGGAGGAAGTAAGACGGTGGAACTCCGACAACGGCTTCTCCCGATTGCAAACGTTGCACACTTTCGTCGCCATGCCCCCACGATACGACCTAGCTACCTGTGGAACCATACCCACCTTCACCGCGTTCCGTGTTGTCCAGGTGCGCTACCTCTACCCACTCCTCGCGGTCGCACGGCACAACCACCAGTTGCGCAACCCGTTCCCCACGCTTAAGGCGCGCATGAATACGGCCTGTGTTCCGCAAGCACACCTTCACTTCGCCGCGGTAACCCGCGTCAATCACCCCGGTGCCGTTGGCCACGTCAAGGCGACGCTTCACCCCGAGCGACGAGCGGGCGAACAGTAACCCCACGTACCCCTCGGGTACTGCGACGCGAACGCCGGTTCCGAACACGCGGGACACGCCGGGACTGATCACGTCCGTCTCCCAGTCAGTGCCCTGCCCTTCACCCGTATCAATCGACCACGCGGTGAGGTCAACGCCAGCGTCCGTGGGATGCGCCCGCTTCGGGGTCGGCACATCCGGGTGCACCTTCGAGAACTCAATCATGCTGCTTGCTCCTTTGCTTTCCTGCGACGCTCACGCCGGCGCCTGTTTACTTCGTCACGGTTCTGCGCGTTCCACAACCGGCTCCTGCACGCGTTGCACAGCCCTGTGCTGCGGAACGGCTCCAGGCCGTGACACACCCGGCAATGCGTAACCCCCGGTTTCTCCCGCAGGTCGTCAATGTCGTCCCACCACATAGGCACCGGCCAGCCACCGCGCATAGCAGCCGCAGTCGCGGTGCGCACCGGGTCGGCGGCGTGCTCCCGCCAGTACCGTTCGATTACCTCGGCCCTGCCGCGGGCTATCCACTCGCCCTCCTCGTTGACGATGAAGGACACGGTGGACGTTGGGAGGCCGGTTCCCTTCGCAATGTCGCGCCCGGTGTGGCCCGCGGCCTGCAGGCTCTGCAGCCGGCGCCGGTACGGCCACACCTCAACGCGGAACGGTTCGGGCTCGAGCTCGCGCAGCGCCAGCAGCTTCTCCGCGGTACTGCGGTGCATGGTCGGGTTGTGCGCGATTCCGAGAATCGTGTTCTCGGCAAGCCCGGATTCGCGGGCAATAGTGCGGTTGCTCCACCCGGCGCGCTTCAGCTCGGCAATGAGCACCCGCGAGCCCTCGGTGGACACAAGGGGGTGCTGAAGACCCTTTACCTCCGCATGCTTCTGGCAGTACGGGTAGCCCGGTTTGCGGGCGCGGTTGGGGCACCTGCCGAATCTGCCGGTCGCTTGGCACTGGCCCTTCTCCTTCCCCATTAGAACTCCCAGTCCGAATCTGTGGTGTCTTCGGCCTTGCCCATGACGTAGCTGCTGCCGCTGCCGCTGAAGAAGTCGTGGTTCTCATCCGCATTGGGCGACAGCTGCGCCATAATCTCAGGCTGCACCTGCGTCTCGTCGGCGGGGAACAGCGCCTCGTATCCGAGGTTGTTCAGCGCCTTGTTCGCGTTGTAGCGGAGGAACACCTTCACGTCCTCGGTGAGGCCCAGTGGGTCGTAGATCGCCTCGGTGTAGTCGCATTCGTTCTCGTACAGGTCGTACAGGAGCTCGTACACCATCTCTTTGACGGCGTGCTGGCCCTGCTCATTTTTGTCCTGCAGGTGCCGCTGGAACTTGTAGCCGATGTAGTAGCCGTGAACGGCCTCGTCGCGGATAATCAGGCGGATTATGTCGGCGGTGTTCGTCAGCTTCGAGTGGCTCGCCAGGTGTAGCGGCCAGAAGAACCCGGAGTAGAACAGGAAGGATTCGAGAATGGTGGACGCGGCCTTCTTCAGCGCCGGGTCGCTTCCTCGGTAGAACTCCTCCACGCGCTCCGCCTTGTACTGCAGCTGCTTGTTCTCACGCCCCCACCTGAACGCCCGGTTGATTGCCGGGGTGTCTGCCAGCGTCATGAAGATGTTGGAGTACGACTTCGCGTGCACGGATTCCATGAACGCGATGTTGGTCAGTACGGCTTCCTCGTGCTGGGTCTGCGCGTCACCGATGAGGGAGACGGATCCCACGGTGCCCTGCAGTGTATCCAGCAGCGTCAGGCCCGTGAACACGCGCATTGTCACTTCGCGCTCGGCGTCCGTAAGCAGGTTCCAGGACGGAATGTCGTTCGATACGGGCACCTTCTCCGGCAACCAGAAGTTGCCGGTGAGGCGGTTCCACACCTCTAGGTCTTTATCGTCAGGGACGGTGTTCCAGTTGATGGGTTCAATCATGCTGCTGCCTTCCTTTTGATTCGTGCGGTGTAGCCTTCTGCCTCCCATTCGGCGGCTACGTCAACCGCCGCGTCTTGGGTGGTGTAGTCCCTGCCGTCGACGGGGAGCCATTCGCCCCAGGCGACGCCGCCGTTGACGCCACCAACCCAGATTTCGGTGATGTAGTCGTTCACTTCTCCTCCGGGAAGATGGTCGGTGCAATGGTCGTGAGCTGGTCGCGCACCATGCCCATGACCTCTTGCATTTCCGCGTCCGCGTCCGGGGCGGTGCGGCGCTCGATTACTTCGTGCCATGCGCGCAAGTTGCCGGTGACCACAATCCGCGTTTCGGTCATGTTCGGGAGCGCGGCGCGGGCGGCTTCGCGGACCTGCTTGCGGGGCAAGCCGTCGTCCGTGAGCACGTCCACGATGGTGCTGTAGTAGTGGGAGGTTTCGCGCTCGAGTTCGAGCAGTACGTCCTCCTCGCCGCGCATGGCGGGCGGCACCACAATGTCGGCGCGGCCCTCGTCTACGAAGCGCTGGGAGAGTTGGCTGTACGACAGGTGGCGGTGGCGGATTAACTCGTGGGTGAAGGCGCGGGACACGCCGGTGATGTAGAACGTGGCGGTGGCGTGCTCCGCAATGCTCCAGTGCTTCTGCTCGAACAGTGTGCGGCGTAGGTAATCGGCGGTGGTGGCCGTGGCCGGGTTCGGGCGGTTGAAGCTCTGGTAACAAGCCCTGCCAGCGAACTCGGTTATGTACTCCGCGTGGGCGGTGCCCTGTTGGGGTTCAAGCCACTCGGCGGCGTGGGGGGCTGTATCCAGCGTTCCGTCCAGTGTGGTGACAGTGGTGTGGGCAATGAGGGTCACGCCGGGTTCGGCGATTCTGGTCATTGGTTGTTCTCCTTCAGTCGGTTGATTTCGCGGTTGATGTACCAGCGGGCCTTCTCCAGGTCTTGCAGCACGTCGCCCTTCACCCGTCCGTCGACGCTTCCGGCGCGGGCCAAATACTTAGCCGCATTGCCGCAGTTAAACGTGAGGTTCTCCGCAATATCGATGACCTCCGCACCGTTGCTGAACCCGGTGTAATGCTGCGGGTGGTTCACAGGGTCACTCACGGGTCACCTCGCTAGCGATCTCCACTGCGGCGACCCGCATTTGCCGTGCCATTTCCGCTGCCGTGGTGGGGGTTAGCCGTAGCCGTCCGCCGTCCCACGCGACGCACACGTAGCCACCCTCGCGTTCAACCTTGATTTCCTTGAGCTCCATCATTGGTTCGCCTCCGAGTAGTCGGCGGACCCAAGCAAGGCGTGGGCGAAGTCGCGGGCCTGTTCAATGCTCATGTAGACCGACACCTCGTCGAATTTGCCGAGAGAGAACTCCACTTCCCCGAACCAGGTGCCGACGAGGATGCTGTCATCGTCGTAGCGCTCGGGATCGTCGTGCATGTTGATGATGGTGCTGCGTACCGGCACTTCTATGCTGGCGTAGTCGGATTTCAGGGTCGGTAGGTCTGGCGCGAGTAGGCCCGCGTCTGCGAGGTCTTGCGCGATACATTCCGGTTCTCGGCAGGGGTCGAACCCGTGGGCGCGGATTACGTCGGCTGCGCGGTCGATAGTGCTCATTCGGTGTCTCCGTTCAGTAGGCCGGTGAGTGCGCGGGCTACGGATTCGAGGTTGCTTGCGACGGCTGGCGCGTCCGGGCTGTTGAAGTCCCGGCACATTGCCGCGGCGCTGGTGCACGTGTCGCGCTGCGCTTCGATTCCGTCGCGCAGGCGGATCAGTTCGTGTGCGAGGTCTAGCCATGTGTAGCGGGTGGTGGCGGCTGCGCCCTGCTCCATCTCCGCGACTAGCTCCCGCAAACGGTCGTAATCAATGCTCATTGGTGTCTCCGTTCAGTAGGTCGGTGAGACGCTGCTCTGCTTCGAGGTAGGCTTCCCGCCGGGGGACATTGGGGGCGTATTCCGCTTTTTCTCCGAGGTCATCGGCAACCTGCTTCACCCCGTCCCGCAAGCGCAGTAGTTCGCGGGCGAGGTCGATCCAGATGTAGCGGGTAGTCGCCGCCACACCCTGCTCCATCTCCCCCACCAGCTCCCGTAGCCGGTCGTAATCAATGCTCATGCTTGTTCCCCCTCGTCTCGTGTGGTGCCGTCTGGGTGGTGGGTGCGTCCGTATTCGTCTACGACCCCGATTTTGCAGTGTGGGTGCGCGACGAGGAACCGGGCCGTGTGGAGACGGAAGTAATCTTCGGGGATCATGCCGTCGCGCCAGGCGGCGGCGATCCGGTCGCGGTTGTCGAGGTCGGCCCAGATTTGCTCTAGGTCGTGTAGGTGTTGGCCGGATTCATCGTCGTTTTCGATTGGCGGGTTGTGCGATTCGCACCGCAAGTACAGATACGTGCTCATTCGTGTTCCTCCGTCTTGGTGGGTGTGAGTTTGTAGCGGCTTGTCCCCGGATTCCAGCCGTAGGTGCCGCAGTCTGGGCAGCGGACGTTTTGCCAGCGGTGGCCGATCCTGCGTGCCGCTTCCTCCGCCGCGTCCCCATAGCCGTCGGGGAGCGGGAAGTCATGCAGCCGGTGGGGGCACTCGTCACGGGTGGTGCCCACGCCGGTTTCCCCTCCACACAGTCGAATGAATGTGGTCATGCTTCCTCGGTTTCGTGTCGGTTGTTGGGGGTTGGTTGGTATTCCCAGCCGGGTTGCGCGCCGATTAGTGGCGGGAGCATGGGGTCGGGGTAGTGGCGGCGGCGTTCAACCACACGGAGCCAGCGCCAGCCGTGGTTGCGGGTTTCCACGGGGCGCCACGCGAACCACCGCTGCCACGGGCCGTAGGTGCTGCTCATGTGTGTTCCTCCTGTTCTGCGAGGGCGAGTAGCGCGAGTGCGAGGGGTTTTGGGCCTTTGTTCCAGTTGTCTTGCGCCCAGTAGTTGGCGCTGCTGTAGTTGGCGTACAAATCCCCGTTAATGTCTTTATGTACCGACTTCTTTAGGTCGTGGTTCCTGGGCAGCACGACTTCGCGGGTGCGGGCCATGCGGTCGGCGTAGGCGACGGCTTCGGCGTGGTGGTGGAACATGCGGACACACGGCACGCTCGCGTCCACCACCGTCTGCGGTCGCAGTGAGTGGTAGTCCCTCGGGTAGGCCAGCCACTTCCTGCTGTAGATGTGCTGCTTCACTTCCCAGCGGCTCATTCGACTACCTCCGGCTCCCCCACCAAGCGGCGGACAATGCGGGTTTTAATGTCCGGGTTCATGCACTTGAGTAGGGCCACCATTTCAGCGGCTTCGTCGTGGGTCGGTCGCCAGTCGTACATGTGTCTGTAATCACCGTTGTCGTCGATGCCTGTCTGCACCGCGTACTCGTAGTGCATGCTGGCGACTAGTTCCGCGAGTGCGGGGGTGGCTTCTACCAGCGGGGCGTACTTCGCGGCCACGGTCACGGGGCGTTGCCCGTCCCCCGCTTCTTGGCGTGCCGTGTTGAGTAGCTCGCGGGCCTTGTCCGGGGTGATGTTGGTGGTCACTTGCCCCACCCCCAGCGCAGCACCTGCCGCTCCGTGCCTGCCATCTCGCGGTCGGTAAGCCGGGTTTTAACCTTGCGCCAGGCTCCGAATTGGTTCTTTTGCCATGCAAAGTAATGGGATTCCGCGACTACGGTTCCGGCGGGCGCGTTCGCGTAGTCCTGCTCGGTCACCAGCGTTTCCGGGTGGGTCGGTTCTTCCGGCGCCCCTACCTCGCGCAGTTCGTACCGCTTCCCGTTCGGGGTGATGGTCTTCGGGGATTCCAGCACCGGGCGACCCAGGCCCATCTGGTCTACGTCGCAAACACGGATATTTCCATGCAATTTATCCAGCATGACCACCTCGTGCCCATCAGCGTCTACAGCCCCGGCCAGGTAGTGCTTCTCGTCGTTCCACTCCACGTCCGCCATCGTCAGTGGGTCTGTGGTGGCCATGATGTGCTCGCGAGCAGCCTTAGCGGCACCCGTCAGGCTGTTCGGGTTGCGGGATTCAGCCCACTCACGGGCTAGGCGTGCGGTTTCGTTACTCATTGGTGTCTCCGTTCCGGTAGGGGTCGGTCGCCAGCTCGTAAATCAGCAGGCCCGCGAGGGCGTAAACAACCGGGAGGATTGCGCCGGTGCCGGCCATGATTACGGGCACCGACAGGGCAGCGAGTGCCGCGATAATGAGGAAGATGATTGCGCGGTTGGTCATGGCTAGGCCCCCTGCAGGATGTCGTGGAGGGAGCGGGCGGGCGCCACATCGTCGGCGGTGTCGCGGACGATGTTCAGCGCGAGGTTGAGGCCGGGCAGTTCCGCTGGGGTGGCGGTGGTGCGGGCTTCTTTGAGGCGTTGTTCTGCCATGTCGAGGGCGCGTAGGCCTTCGTTGTTCCCGTGGTACATGACGGGGTTCCTTTCTCCGCGTTGCAGCGCGGTCTATGTGGTTGTGCGGGCCGGTTGGCCCTGGTGCCCGTGGCGGGGGCTTGAACCCGCCTGCCTGCCTTGTCGGGCTAGTTGTCGCCGCGGACGTCGGCTACGACGTCCCAGAAGTCCATGCCCTCGCGCTCCACGAGCTGGCCGTCCTCGTTCCATTCGGTCATGCGGTGGGCGACTTCCTGCGCTTGCTCGCTGGTGAGCTCGACATCTCCGAGGCCCGGGGTGATGTTCTGCTCGATGTAGTCGGCGGTGGTGGCGTAGGTGGCCATCTTGTGTCCTTTCTGGGGTTGCAGCCCCTCTGCTCTTTGTTTGTACCCCTAGTTTATTACACACTTTGTCATAATGTCAAAGGGAAACCGAAACGCCCTCCGGCTCACCCAAAACCTGCAGGTAAACCCCCTCACACCCCTTCTCTACCAACGAAATCGCACACGACGATTCAGTCACAATCCACCAGCAGTCATCCTCAACAACACCCGCGTCCACCAGCCCGTCAATCGCAGGCTTCAGCGTCGCAGTGATGTTCTCCCGGTCACGCCGACGCCGGTCAGCCACCAACCACACCAGCCGCACCTTCGCCGTCCCCAACCGCGGGATACCCGCCTGCCGAGCCAGCAGCGCCGACGCCTCCCGCACCGCCTTCTGCTTCTTCGCCCTAGGAGCCCAATGCTCGCGGTCATTGAGCGACAGCGGCGGCTTCACCCACGGCAACTTCAAGTCCCACTGCGTCACGCCAGCGCCTCCCGCTCAAACAACGAGAACTGGATAACCACCTCGCGGTCACGGCGGGGCGGGGCCGAGTGGCGCTTCCGGTCAACCTGCTTCCGCAGCCCCACCCGTACCTCACCATTAGCCCGGGCCCGAGCCAACTCCTCGTTGTACGCCTTACGGCAGTTCGTGCAGAACCCCCGCCCCCGGTGCATTGCGTACCCGTCCGGCACACGGTCACGCGTCCACCGCACCATTGGCGTGCCGCAGCTTTTGCACCTGTCCCCTGCCTTCGCCCGCGGCGTCACCTCGACGGCAGGGGGAAGCTCCCCCGCCCGGGCCGCGAGCTCCATAGCTGCGCGCTGCGAGCCGTCGCAGTACACCCCGGCCTGGATCACACCGACCGCGGGGTGTTGGTTGCTGAAGTCGATACTTGAGCCGGCTGTCAGCGCCTGCTTCGCGCACTGGTTGATGATGGGGCACTCTTCGCAAATCTGTATCGCACGCACTGTCGATGGTGCGTCACGGCCAGCCGGGTTGGTAAACAGCTCCCGGTCTTGGTATGTGCATTTCGCGCCTTCCACATCGGCCACACTAACACCATCGGGTGTGTATTGCGAGCGGTTTCAGTTCCCACCCGCAATGAGGGTGAGCACGCGGGAGAGCTCCGCGACGTGGGAGGGTTCTAGCTCGATGGTTTGGCCGTTGACCTCTATTTCGTAGGCGGTGAAGGTGTCCTTCGGGTCGTGCGCCCTGGTGACTTTGCAGGGCGCACCAGGCGGGGTGAGGGCTGTTGTCTCAATCATGTTAGGAAGTCTGCTCCGGGTGGTTATGCGGTCGGCTCGGTGCCGTCAATGGTAGAACACATTTGCGACGTACACGAACACACGTTCTAATTACATGGCCGGGGATAGCGTTGCAGCACTACCCCAAAACTCCCCTTCTCCGTGAAACCAACTACGACACGGAAACGAACGGAGCCTCAACCCCCAGCCGTCGTCGGATAAACTCAACCCCCGCCGGCTTCACGTACGTTGTGTGCTTCAAGAACTCCCGCCCGTCCGCGTTAACATACTTGTGCGGACGAACCAGAAAGTAGCGCTCATACTGCCGGTACGGGGTGTTGTACAGGTGCCCCGACGGGATAAGCACTCGTTCCTTCCGTAGCCTGCGGAACAACTCGTTTTGCCCCATGCCCAGCATTTTCGCTACTGCACCCATGTAGTAGGTGCCGTCGGTTCGCATGAAACTGTCGAACGCCTCTGCCTTGGGGCGCGCCTCGTCCGCTTCGGCTTCCGCGACGTGGGCACGCGCCATTGCAGCCTCGGAGAGTTCCACCGCTTCGGCCTTCTCGGCCTCCAGGCGCTCCATCTTGGAGTTGGCCACCATGAGGGCACGGGAGAGTAGTTCCTCGTCCGTGAGTTGTGCGGGTTGCTGCGTTTCGGCCTGGCGGGTGCGGGTGGCGAAGTATGCCTGCGCGGACGCGACTTCCGGCTTGTTAGGGTCGCCGTTCATGGCGACGAGGTACGCCGCGAACCGGGTTAACTCGTAGTCCTCTTGTGGACGGCCCGCGGTCTTTTTACTAGATCGGATAAAAAGGCTGGTAACGTCCATTTTTTGGTTGTGCGCTGCCTTAATGGCGCGGTTCAGTGCGTTCTCGAAGTTCTGCCACTTGCGGTAGCCCATGAGTTGGGCGAGGTCGCGGGCGCTCCAAAACTCGGAGCCGTCCTCGCGCTCCTGGCGATACACGTCAAAAGGGGTGGGGGATTGTTCTGCCCCTGCGGGTATGACAAACTGACCCATGATTCAACTCCTTATTAGTTGAGTCCACGCCACGGGGTGTTGGTAGCACCGCCGTGGCCCAAAAATATCGGGCACCAGGTCTAAGTGACCTAGTGCCCTTTAACTTACCCGACCCTTGCCATTTTGTCAATGGTCAGCGGTCGCCAGAAACAATCCGGCTCACCCACGCTGTTGAACGACCCAACCGGCGCGCAATCTGCCCACGGCTCACTCCACCGTCTACGGCTCGCTGGAACTCCAAACGGCGTGCAGCCTTAGCAGCCTCCACCGCGCCTTCGTAGTCCTGGTGCGCCTCAACGGCAGCGGCCAACAGCTCGTCATGCTCACTGTCCACTACTGCCCCGCAAGAACTAGCTTCAAACCATTCACGCCCTGCCCTTGAATAAGGTGAGGGCAACCCGTAGCGGTAGCTGCTAAGAACGCCGGGGTCACCTTATCCTCCGGTACGTCCTTCACCTGGGCACGAATTGCAGATTCCCCCTTGGCGCGGATTGTCTCAAGGGACTCTGACTGTTCCTGTTCCGCGTACCCGCAAGACAAAATAACGACGCTGCGGAATGTATCGTTTGACAGCCCTACAGACTTCGCACCCTGCTCCATGAGCCAATCATGGGTAGGTTTCGCCTGTTCATCTACTGGGTCTTTGTACTCGTAGGTGCTGGTGGCTGGCTCTGCGTCCTCGTCGGAGGTGTCGCCGCACGCGGTGAGGGTGAGCGCGGTGGCCGCGGCCAAAGCTGCAATTTTCTTATTCATGGGTTCCGTCTCCCTTGTTGTTTTCTGTGTTCCCGCCGTTACCTTACCCGGCGAGCGTTCCTAGAACGGCGGCTCCGGGTCGCCGCCGCCGAACCCGCCCGTGTCGCCGGTCGCGCCGCCCCACGGGTCATTCTGCGGCGTCTGGCCGCTCTTCTGCCCCCAGCCACCCTGCTGCTGACCCCCGCCGCCATTCGACTGGTTGCGGTTCACCTGCGCGGTGGCGAACTTCAGCGACGGAGCCACCTCGCGCACGTTCACCTCAAACACGGTGCGCTGCTCCCCCTCCTTCGTCTGGTAGGAGCGCTGCTGCAGCTCGCCGGTGACGTTCACCCGCATGCCCTTCTGCAGGCTGTTGGCCACGTTCTCCGCGGCCTCCCGCCAGATGTTGCAGGTGAGGAACGTGGTGTCGCCGCCCTCCCACTGATTCGTCTCCTTGTTGAACCGGCGGCTGTTGGCAGCGACGCGGAAGTTCGCCACCGCAGCGCCCGAAGGGGTGTAGCGCAGCTCCGGGTCTGTGACCAGGGTTCCGCCCTCGATGTTGATGTTAGGAAGTGCCATGTTTCCTGTTCCTTGCGTTGAATTCGTCTCGGTTGAGTTTCAGTTTCGTCTCCGCGTCTCGGGCGTGCGTTGGGCACAGCCCGAAGTACGCTCCTAGCCGGTCGTGGGGGTCTATGAACCCCGTGCAGCGGCTGTACTGGCAGTGCCCTACTTGGTGCCTACCCATACGGCGTTCACCCCTCCGTGGCGCTTCGGCTGCGTCGAGCAGCGGTATCCGGTCTTGCGGATAATCCCGCGGCGCGACCAGGCCATGAGGAGGCCTCCGTATGCGTTCGGGGTTGTGGGGTCGCCGGCCTGGTCGAGGAGGCGGCGTAAATCGTCGGCGGTGAACTCACGCCCGGTGTTCGCCAGGTAGCCCATAGCCCGGTCTGCTGCGACGTGCCAGCCGCGGTGCACAGCAATGTTGGCGTAGTAGGCGGCTTCTGCCGGGTGCGTTTCGCCCCACAGCGGGTCTTGCGTGCCCATCATGCCGACGGTGCCCCCGGGAAGGCGCGGAGGTAGCTTTGTGCCTCGCGCAGTTCCGCGACCGCTTGGTTCAGCTTCGCGTGGACGTACGGCTTGTCGAGGCCGGCGTCTTGGTAGCTGTGCAGCGCCTCGTAGCATTCCTCGAGCGCGCCCGTGAGTGCGCCTTCGAGGTTGCCCAGGGCCGTGAAGGTGGGCAGTTTCATTGTGGTGTCCTTTCTCCGGTTGCAGCCGGTCTTGTGACGTTGGTGAGGGGCGCAGGGTCGCAGTGCCGCTCCCGCGACGGTGGGAATAGTGCCGTCGCATTGCCCGTGAGCGGGTACGCCCTTGCGCGGTGCTGAAGTACGCCAAAACGCACCACCGCCCCTGCGTGCCCGCCTGCGGGGTTGAACCGCAGCGCACCCGGTGAAGGGCGCGGGCCCGGCGCGGGCTACCTATTCGATTGTGTGGTGTGCCAGCCGTCGGCACGAGGCGCAGTATCGCCCGGCTCCGGTGGCGGTCAGGACTGGGAGGGGTAATTCTCCTGCACCCAGTCCTCATCCCATCCGATGTTCTCCCGCTCCATGTAGTAGCTGGTGGTGGAGGGGTAGACGGTGTACTTGACCTCGCCGTTGATCAGTCGGTGGAACGCCTCGCGCTCTTGGTCGTAGCGGGACCGCTTCTCCCGAATCTGGCGGTTAATCTCGTCGCCGTCGGCCACACGGCGAATGGTTGTTCCGTCCACCTCGGCAAGCGGGTTCTCGTGTGCTGCAGCCACCAGCGTCTTCCACAGGTCGAGCAGCTCCGGAGTTTCCAGCACCAGCTGGTTCACCGTGAACAGCTGCGCGCCCTCAACATTGCCCCAGTAGGGCTTCACGTCGTCGTATGAGCGGGGCGGGTTGGTCTTCGGCAGCTCGTCTAGCGTTGCGCCGGCGTACTCCGACATGGGGGCGGATTCTGGCTTCTTGGACATGGTGGTGTCCCCTTCCTCCGGGTTGCAGCCCGGTCTAGTAGTGGTGGCGGTGTTGCCACCTCGTGCGCGCCCCGGCCTCGAACCGGAGAGGGTTCCACCCGCGCTAGTTGTACGCCAGGGCGTTCAGGCACTCCTGCGGCAGCAGCACCCACGCCACGTCGAGCACCGCGTTCCAGAACTCGACCTGCATTGCAGCCTCCATCACTCGCCCTCCTTCCCCATCAGCCCGTACTCGGTCATGTACCCGGCGAGGGCCTGGTTCGCCCGGGACGCCGCGTCTGCCAGCGCCTCCCATGCCCGCAGTCGCTCGTCGTACGGAGCTACCCGGGCGGCGCTCTCCAACGCCCGCTTCGCGTCCATGCCGGCACCGAGCAGGGCGCGCTCCATGCGCACCCGGTCGGCTTCCTGCGCTTTGCTGTTCACTACCGCTCCCACCCGTCGAGCGTGTCCACCTCGGGGTCACGCGGAGCCTCGGGGCCGGCCAGCAGGTCGTAGGCGAGGCGCGCCGTCTGCAGGACTGCCCCGACGCTGCGCACGGTCATGACGCGGATCGTTTCGGTGTTCCCGTTGTCCTCGTTGCGCAACGTGATGGCGTGGCACCCCGGGTCGAAGTCGAGGGTCGCGGTGAGGTTCTCGTACGCGAGGTGGTCACCCACCCTCCGCCAGTGCTTTGCGATGTGGGGTGCGCGTTCGAGCAGCATGTCCATCGTTGTGTTCCTTCCTCGGCGTTGCAGCGCCGTCTTGGTGCGGGGCGGGTGCCCCTAGTGCCCGTGGGGAGGCTCGCACTCCCCTGCCTGCTGGTCGGGCTGATTGCCGGCCCGGAGGCTGGCGGTTGCGGTTAGTCGAGCTCGAGGGCCAGGTTGTCGAGGGCGTAGGCCAGGTCGCGGAGGAACGCAGGGAGGGCTGAGCCGTCGGCGTACATAAGCTCTTGGACGGTGTCTTCGAGGGATTCCTTCAGGGTGGTGCTGAACTCCCAACCGTTCTGCATGGCCATCTCGGTTTCGAGCTTGTCGACGATGTTCTGTGCGGTGAGGTTGTCGGCGGTGGTTTTCATCGCGGTGTCCTTTCTGGGGTTGCAGCCCCTCTTTCGTTGTTGCCCTAATCCTATTCCATAGTTTGTAATAATGTCAAACGTACAGGTCAAACACGCTTTACAACATCCTTCACCGCGTCCAACACCGCACCCGACACCACAGGCCGCGATTCCAGCACCGGCCTTGCGTGCCCACGCACCTCACCAAACCGGCCCTCCGACAGCTCCCGGTCACGCTGCACCCGCCGCGCCTCACGGTGCGCAGCCAGCAGCTCACGCTTCACCGGCTCGGATTCCCACCGCGCCAGCACAGCCCGCGCAGCCTGCTTCAGCTCCCGCGGGGTACACATCCGCTCCCCCGCAATCTCCACGGCCCACACACGCACCGCCTCCGGCCACACGCCCTTCGGCACGCTGATAGACCCGAGCACGTCGGCCCACACGGCCACCACCTGCTCCGTGGGGCGCGGGAACCGGTCAGGTGCCAGCGCCTTGCCGTAGGTAATCACGTTGCCGGCAAGCTCAATCTTCTCCTCGGGCGTCACCGCTCAAGCTCCTTCCACTCGTTGCCCTGGCGCTGCTGCTGCATGCGCTGAATCATCTGCTGCGCCACATCATTCGCCGTTGGCTGATAATCGCCGCGCTGCCCCACGTCCGCGCCGAGCGTTTCCTCGTCCTCCCAGCGCCCCTGGTTCAACCAGGTGGCCGGGTACGGCAGCTTGTCCTTGCTGCGCCCCTCGACGCGCCAGGAACGCACCGAACGCTCGACACCGGCCAGCAGCTCCTCCCGGGTCGCCCCGTCTTTGCGGGCCCGCTTGTACGCCCTCTCCGCGTCCTTCTTCCCCACCTTCCGCGGATAGGTCGCGTACCAGTCCGCGAAGTCCTCCGCGAGGCTCGGCACCGGGACGGCCAGCTCCCCCTGCCCCCCTTGGGGGGCTTGGGGGGAAGTTGGTGTTCTACCTAGTGTTTTATCTTGGTCTTCTATGTAGGTATTTTTTACCTCCGGCCCGTGGGTAATTTTTACCTCCGGCCCGTGGGTAATTTTTACCTCCGGCTCCCCCTCACCGTCGGTATTTTTTACCTCCGGTTGCCACGTCACCAAACGCTGCTCACGCAGCCGGTAGTCATTCCGCCCAAACTTGCCAGGCTCCCCAGGAACCGGGACACGCTCAACCAACCCCAGCTCCTCCAAGTCATTGATCGCTTGCGTGACCGTCTTCGGGGTCACACCGAGCTGCTCGGCCATGAGCTTCACCGTCACTGGGAAGTCAGGCCGGTGCGTGAGCAGGTTCCCCAGCACCGCGACCACACGCAGCGGGAACCCGGAACGAAACAGGGCGTTGGGAATCGTCGCCCAGTTCTCGTCAATGGAGCCGTCACGATAAATCGCCACCTACGCAGCACCTCCCACCGGCTGGTTGTGCTCGTCCAGGTAGCCGGCTGCGCGTAGCTCCTCCAACGCGGTATCCACCGTGCGCCACGTCAACCCGGTCAGACCCGATACCTGATTCACCGTCAACCCTTGGGGCCACCGATTCGCGGCCAGCACCGCGTACACCTTCAACGCCCGTGGGGGCATGGCCGACAAGTCAGCGGGTATACCTACCTGCCTCATTACTGCACCCCCTCGGCTTTCTCGTAGCCACCGCCCGGGGTGAGGTACACCCAGCCCCGGCCCGGTACTTTCATCGGCTTATACGCCGGGTCGCCGGTGTAGTGGCGCGACACCACGGCCCCCACGTCGCGCCCCGCCTGCGGGGAGCGGTGCGTCAGGTAGTCGTGGCAGGCGTGGCACGCCGCGCAACCATTCCCGATGGTGTGCGGGTTGCGCGACGCCCCCCGCGACTGGCGGTGGTGAAACTCCTCCGCCCGCCCGGTGCAGACACCGGGGAATCCGACCTCACACCGGCCCCCGTTGCGCATCATCACCGCCGCGTACACTTCCTCCGGCACCCGCCCGTTCTTCGCGGGTTTGCGCTTCATGTAGGAACGCTTCATCGTCCGTGCTTTTCCTTTCTCCGTGCTTCAAAATTGGGGTTGCAGCCCCGTCTAGGTGTTTGGCCTGGCGCGCCGTTCCCACTCCTGCAGGTGCCTTAGGAGCACCTGCACTGTCCCCGCGCTCAACGCCTCCGTAATGGCCTCGGACAGCTCCCGCGACGGCAAGTGGGTAATGCACCAATCGATAACCCGCACCGCCTGGCGGTCACGCCAGCTAAGGGCGCGCAGGCTAGGCTTCGACAAGCTCACCCTCAACCACCTCCCCGTCGAGTTGGTCTTGCACGTTGCGCTGCGCCCGGTGGCTAATCTCCGCTTG
Organism: Corynebacterium ureicelerivorans; assembly: GCF_000747315.1. Classification (NCBI taxonomy): domain Bacteria; kingdom Bacillati; phylum Actinomycetota; class Actinomycetes; order Mycobacteriales; family Corynebacteriaceae; genus Corynebacterium; species Corynebacterium ureicelerivorans. The sequence goes on along the minus strand of NZ_CP009215.1, from coordinate 564,375 downwards.
CACAATCTCCACCCGCTGCGTGTCCTTCATGCGCTGGTAGTACACCAGCCCCTTCTTCAGCGCCTCGTCGGACTGCTCGGTAGCCTTGCGAGCGAACTCCGCCAGCTGCTCTGCCGTCGCCTCCTGCTGCGGCTTCTGCTTCGGCTGTGGATTATCGGCTAGTGAATCGTCCTGCACCGCCTCGCGGAACGTCGCCGGCGCGGTATTCGCCCCCACCCCCATCGTCTCCAAAAGCTTCACCACGGAGAAGTCGTTGAACGTCCGCTCCTGCCCGGGCTGCAGCTGCAACGCCGGAACCGTGGTAGCGATCTTCGTCATTGTCCAGGTGCGGGGTTGACGGGCCTGCACAATCACCTGCACCCGGTACGGCAAGCGCTTCTGCGCCTGAATCTTCCAGTCCTTCTCCTTCGTCGGCCTGCCCTCATCGTCCATAAGCGTGACCTTCTCCAGGCGGGCGGTGCCGATCACCACACCCGGGAATCGACGCAGCTGGCCCATCACCCCCTCCCAGGTGTCGCCAGCCCGGTTCCACAGATCCATGTCAATACGAATGCCACCCTCGGGAATCTTGCGCCCCTTGCGGGTGGCGCGCCGGTTTGCCTCGGCCTGCGCATTCTCCGTGATCAGCTCCCACAATTCGGTGAGCGAATCGAAGATGAGCATGTTGTTCTTGCCTTCAGCAGCGGGGTGCGCCGACGCCCACGCAATCGCCTCACGAATCATCCCCACGGTGCCGTCATGCTCGATGATTTCAAAGTCAGCACCCGGAACCTGCCCGTATTCATCGGCCATGCCCTCGCCAAGCTCGATGAAGAATGCCCTGTCGACCGATTCCATGCCGGTTGCTTCGACAGCGGCCCAAGTTTTACCTCCACCCTCGACGCCGGCGAGGAGGATAAACGGCCATGAGGTCTGCCCGGTGGGTTTCCTAGTGGTGATGGTCATTGTTACTTGCCCTCCTCAATCTCGCGGAACGCTGACTGCGCCAGCGCGTCCTTAATCGGTTCCATCTCGCGCTCGAACGCGGCCTTCGCCTGCGCGCTGCGCCCCTTCGCCACTGTGAATCGCGGGCTCGAGGCGTCCTGAATCTCCCAGCCCAACGGCAGCTCCTTGCCCCCGCTGAACTCCCAGCCCTTCAGAACCTCCTGGCAGACTTCCTTCTCCACCTCTGCGGTCACGGACGGCACCAGCAGGTCTTCGCGGCCTGCGGCCTCGACCAGCTTCACGATTTCCGCGGCTTCCGGTGTGCCGTTGGCCGGCAGCATGTCCTCGACCTCGTGGCCGTGCTCGACGGCGTAGCCCAGCAGCACGGAATCATCGTCCGGCACCGCCTTCTTGTTCGGGGTGGACATGGACACGGTGCCAATCTTCACGCCGTTGTCGTTCTTGATTTCGGCCTTGTCGCCGGGTTCGTACTGCGCGGCGAGCTCGGCGGTTTCGTCTTTGTGGACGGCGTACAGCATGTCGAGCACGAACTTCTGCTTGATGAGGCGTGCTGCGCGCTCGTTTTTGGTTAGTTGCCCCTGTGTGGCGGGGTGGTTAGGATTAGAGGTGCTCATGGTCTGAATTCCTTTCTCCGTGAGCGTCTTTGCCCGGTTGGTGTTGCAGCGCCAGCCGGGCCTTCGTTTTGCCGGGTTGCAGCCCGGTGTACGCACTCTGCGGTGTGTACTGGTATGCACTCTAGTACACAGTTTGTAAAAAAGTCAAACCTAGTGCGATACGCTAAAACCCATGACACCCAACCCGCCCCCACAATGGCTCCCCGGGCGCATACTCCAAACCGCCCGAGAACAGGCGGGACTGTCTAAACGCCAAGCTGCCCTCAACGCCGGAATAACCCCCACGTTCTACAGGCGCATAGAAGACGGCGGGCACCTTATCAACGGCGAGTTCACACCCGTCAACCCCTCTGTGGAGAAGCTCACCGCCGCCGCTAAAGCAGTCAGCGCAGACCCCCACGCGGTTCTCTCCGCAGCCGGCTACAACCCCGCCGACGTGCAAAGAAAGACCCTCCACAGCAAGGTGGAGGGTCTACCTGACCGGCTACTACCAGCCGCGCTGAACCTTATCGAGCAGCTGGAACGCTAGGCCCAGCGTTTCGGGTCGCTGAACATCCTGTCGAGGTCTGCCGGGTCGATACGCACCATCCTTCCTGAGCGTCGGGCCGGTAGGTCGCCTGACCGGATACGCCGGTCAATCGTGCGGACATTGCAGCCGACAATGTCCGCGGCCTGCTGTCGAGTGAGCAAGGTTGCAGCCATGCTTCACGGTTCCTTTCTCCGTCTCCTAGTGTCTACTAGTGGACACTACAGTACACACTACCGGAGGGTGGCGCTCACCCGCTCCATGAGCTCGTCCGTACGCCCGGAACGCACCTTCATGTACACGTCGAGGATGGTGGAAACATCATCCTGCCCCAGCAGCGCGCCTATCTCCTTCAGGTGCGCGCCCTGCTCCGCCAAGCGGGTAATCAGCCAGTTCCTCCCGGTGTGAGGGTTGATACCCGCGTCGACGCCGGCCCGCCGCTTCACCCGGTTCAAGATACTGCGGTAGCTGGTGTCCATCACCATCTGCCCCGTCGCGGTGCGGGTGAGCAGCACCATTTTGCGCGTCCCACGGTCAGTCTCTACCAACGTGGCCAACCCGTCATGCGCCCATAGGTGAGCGAGGAACAGCGGGGCGTCCGCGTCCATGATGGGTATCGTGCGCCTCCCCGCGGACGTCTTGGGGGTGGACATGACCACCATCCGGGTTTTCCCGTCGATGGTGAGACGCTGCGCGTTCTGCCGTACCGCCACGGCGACTTTAGGGAGCCACGGCACCGGGCGCGGCGTCACCGTCACATCCTCCACCTCCACCGCTATAGCCTCACCGATACGCGCCCCATGATGAAGGATGAGCGACGTCAACGGCTTGTACGCGGCGTCCATGTGGTCGAGTATCGCGGCGAGCTCCCAGTCCTCCGGCAGGTACTTCTCCTGCGCCTGTACCCGCTTGCCGGCCTCCCGTACTGCCGCGGGGTTCGCGTCTATCATCTCGCGCCGGACGGCTTCTGCGCACGCGGCTCGAAGTCGCTTGTAGGCATGCTGGTTCGTTGTCTTCGCGTCGGGGTAGGCGGCTTGCAGGCCGTCCCACCACTTGTACACGTCCGCTGTTGTGAGGCGGGTGAGGGGAATGTTTTTCAGCCCCACCACCCGTGGGTCACTGTCCCCGGGCGGGAGTGGGGCGAGAATGCGGTTGTGTACTTCCCTCCGATAGCTTTGCAGCGTCGACGGCTTCAGCCGTGACGTCAGGATTTCGAGGTAGGTTTCCAGCCATTCCCCAACGGTTATGCCGTCCGCCTCCGCCTTGGCTGCGCGGGTTGTGGGGGGCTCCCATGCGTCGAGGTCGATTAGGCGGCGTTCGTGGGCGAGCCAGCCCTCCGCGTCGCCCCGGGTTGCGAAGCTGTGGCCGGGGGTGTGGCGTTTGCTGTCGGGGCCGGTGTATTCGGCGTAGAAGCGTGTCCGCTTTTTGGTGATTTTGCCCCAGGTTCTTCTCCGGGCCATGCGTTCCCCTTGCGTTCCCTTCCGTAAGTCGTTTCATGTCCGCGTGTGTCTACTCGTGTCTACTATGGAATAGTGCCACACGCTGCGGAAACGAAAGAATCCCCAGGCCAACAATGACCTGGGGATTCCCCTCGGTGGAGCCGCCGGGAATTGAACCCGGGTCCTTCACCACCGCGCCAGGGCTTCTCCGTGCGCAGTTCGCACACTGTCTCTCCTCGACCCTCCGGATCAGGCGAACATGTCCGGATGACGGGCCCAGTCAGTGGAAAATGTCCCTTCCAAGGCCCCACTGACAGGGCCGGAAGGCAAGTCCCCTAAGTCGACGCCAGGTACCGGGGCGGGGACATCCCCGGCCTGACGGACACGCAGGTCGCTGAACCTATTCTAATTAGGCAGCGAGGGCGTAGTCACGCTGAGAGTTCTTCTCTGCGTTTATTGTTTTACAGCGACGCTTGCGGTGGTCTCCTGCCTGCACCGGCACGCTTCCCCTGGCTAAGTAGATGAAGTCGAAACCAGAATCGACCCCGTCAACTACGGGAACCGTAGGAGATGTGACTCTACACCCCACACTCCCCCACCGCAAGCCCGGCCGATTTAGGTGCGTGCGGGGCGCACGCGGAGGAACTCCACCACCGCATCTGGGCCGGCATCGACGGCCAGCCGAGCCGCTTTGGCCACCTCGACGGCATCCATCTTCGGGCGGCCGTTGTCGCCCGCGAGCATGTCGGTGTTGGTGCGGCCCGGGTGCAGTGAGGTCACGCGGACCTTGCCTGCCTCTTCCTCCTGCAGGGACTCGGTGAAGCCACGGAGCGCGAACTTGGAGGCGCAGTAGGCCGAGTTCTCGGCGAAACCCCGAAAGCCGGCGCCCGAGTTGATGGTGATGATGAGGCCGGAGGAACGTCGCAAAGCGGGAAGCAGCGCGCGGGTCAGGGTGACGGGGGCGAAGAGGTTGACCTCCATCATTTCCCGCCACTTTTCATCCGTGAGCTCCTCCAGCGGGCCGTGGTCCATCACGCCTGCGGCGAGGACGAGCACGTCCAGCTCCTCGATCTGCGAGGCCGCGCGCAGAATCGCGTCGGTGTCGGTGAGGTCCGCCTCGAACGGATCGGCGCTGGGCAACGCCGACACTACCTCAGACGCGTCCTTCGACGCCCCGGCGTAGATGTGGTGATCTTTGCCCAGCTCTTCGGCGATGGCGCGGCCGATGCCACGAGATGCTCCAGTGATAAGTGCCTTCTTCATAGGCACCCACCGTACTCAAATCCGGAGTTAGGCCTTGATCCCCTTGAGCTTGCGGCCGAGGTCGCGGGTGATCTCGCGGTCCTCCGTCCGGCGCTTGATATCGCGGCGCTTGTCGTAGTCCTGCTTACCTTGCGCAAGGCCGAGCTCCACCTTCGCGCGGCCGTCTTTGAGATAAAGCGACAACGGGATCAGCGTGCGGTTGCCGTCGCGAACCTTGCCCTGCAGCGAGTCGATCTCGCGCCGGTGCAGTAGCAGCTTGCGGGTGCGGCGCGGCGGGTGGTTGGTCCAGTGGCCCCGGGAGTATTCGGGGATGTGCATGTTGCGCAGCCACACCTCGCCGTTGTCGACGGTGGCGAACGCCTCCACGAGCGACACCTTGCCCTCGCGCAGGGCTTTAATCTCGGTGCCCTGCAGCACGAGGCCGCACTCCCAGGTGTCCAAGATGGTGTAGTCGTGCCGAGCCTTCCGGTTGGTGGCAAGCACACCGGTATTGGAGAGCTTCGTCTTCTTGTTCTTCTTGGACATAAGAGGGTTAAGCCTACTACTTGCGCACGTAGGAGCGAAGCGCCACCTGCGCGGCGAGGCCGCCGAGCACCACCGCGGCCAGGCCGACCAACGGCATGACAGCCCACACGGTGCTATCCGGCACGCGCGCGATTAGCTGGGAGGCGTACAGGTCGCCCAGCAGCGGGTCCACAATGAACTGCTTGCCCGCCCACACGCCGACGGTGGCCAGTACGGCGCCGATAAGCACCGACAGCACGGCCTCGAGCACGAACGGAGCTTGCGTGAACCAGCGGGAGGCACCCACCATGCGCATGATGCCAATCTGCTCGCGGCGGTTGTACGCCGCCAGCTGCACCATATTCGCAATCAGGAACACGGCCGCAAGCGCCTGAGCTGCGGCGACGGCGAACGCGACGTTGCGGAAGGTGTTCAGGGTGCCCGCGGCGGAGCGCACCGTGTCCGCCTGGTCGGAGATGACCTCCACCTGCTCCATGTCGCGGATGGCGTCCAACGGCGCGGTGTCCGTGGGATCCGTCAGGCGGACGTGCAGCGCAGCAGGCAGCGCGTCCGGGGTGGTCTCGCGCACCAGCTCGGGCTCCGCATCCTGGAACAGTTCTTTAAAGCGCTCGTACGACTGCTCCCGCGAACGGAAGGTCACCTGCTCCACGCGGTCGTCGGCCTGAAGCGTGTCGCGGACCTGCCTGCATGCCTCGGAAGAGCAGTCCGAGTCGTTCGCGGAGATGTCTTCGTTCAGCTCGACCATGACCTCCACCCGGTCCAGGTACAGGTCTTTGGTTTGCGTCGTCGCCTTGGAAATCAGCACACCCGCACCTACGAGAACCAGCGACAGCGCGGTCGTAATGATCAGCGCGATGGTCATGGTGAGGTTGCGCCCGAGGCCCTTGACGCCTTCTCTACCGATAAATCCCCAGTTCATAGCTACCTCCTCACGTCCCCGTAGACGCCGTTGTCTTCATCGCGCACGATCTTGCCCAGCTGCAGCTCGATCACGCGCTTGCGCATGTCGTCCACCGCGCGCGCGTTGTGGGTGGACATGATCACCGTGGTGCCCATGCGGTTAATGCGCGCCAGCAGGGCCATGATCTCGTCGGCGGTGCCTGGGTCGAGGTTGCCCGTAGGCTCGTCGCAAAGCATGAGCTTCGGCTTATCGACGAACGCTCTCGCAATAGCCACGCGCTGCTGCTCACCGCCCGACAGTTCCTGGGGCATCCGCTTCGCCTTCGATGCGAGGCCGACGAGCTCAAGCGCCTCGGGGACGAGCTTGGCAATGCGCTCCTTGGGTTTGCCGATGACCTCAAGCGCGAACGCCACGTTGTCGTAGACGTTGAGCCTGGGAAGCAGGCGGAAATCCTGGAACACGTAGCCGATAGATTGACGTAGCTTGTTCACCTGTTTCCCGGTGAGGGTGTTGACGTGGAAGTCGTCGAAGTAGATATCCCCCGCGGAGACATTTTCTTCACGGATCAGCAGCTCCAGGAACGTTGACTTGCCGGAGCCGGACGCGCCGATGAGGAACACGAACTCGCCGTCGGGGATGTCGAGCGTGACATCGTCGAGCGCGGGGCGCGCGGACGTCGGGTACGACTTGGTCACATGGTCGAATCGGATCACGCGGCCCACCTTACCTGTCACGCATGTGGCGACAGTGAATTTTGCCGGGGTAATAACTGCTCACCCGGCGCGCGGTAGCCTGTCACGGCCGCGCATGAAAAATCCCGCCTTGGGGAAGGCGGGATTGCTCAGCGCTTGCGGGTCAGCGGTTTAGTCGTTGACGTAGAGGTACTGCTTGTTCACAAACTCGTCGAGCGCGAAGACGGAGAGCTCGCGGCCGAAGCCGGAGCGCTTGACGCCACCGAACGGCAGAACCGCGGAGAAGTACTGCCCCAAGTTGACGTGGATCATGCCGGTTTCAATCTGGTCCGCGACCTTGATGGCGCGGTCAGTGTCGTCGGAGAACACCGCGCCACCCAGGCCCTGGTAGGAGTTGTTGGCCAGCTCCACGGCCTCAGCCTCGGAAGAAACCTTGTAGATCTCCGCCACTGGGCCGAAGAACTCCTCGTAGTACACGTCGGAGCCCACCGGCAGATCGGTCAATACCGCCGGGGAGTAATACGCGGAGGTGTCGTCCATCTCGCCGCCGGTGCGCAGGGTTGCGCCCTGGGCGACGGCGCGCTTGACCTGGTCGTCCAGGGTCTCCGCGGCCTGGCGGGAGGACATGGGGAAGTACTCGTTCTCACCCGGGTTGGCCGGGTCGCCCTTGGAGTAGCCCTCGGCGATGGCCACCATCTCGTCCACGAACTGGTCGTAGATGTCATCCATGACGATGATGCGCTTGTTGGAGGTGCAGGCCTGGCCGGCGTTGTGGACGCGCTTGTCCCACGCCTCCTGGGCGGCCGCGCGCACGTCGGCCGCGTCGAGGATGACGTACGGGTCGGTGCCGCCGAGCTCAAGCACGACCTTCTTCAGGTTCTTGCCCGCGGTCTCCGCGACCTTCTTGCCAGCGCGCTCGGAGCCGGTCAGGGAGACACCCTGCACGCGCGGGTCGGCGATGATCGTTTCGATCTGATCGTGGGTGGCGTAGACGTTGATGTACACGCCGTCGGGAAGGCCGGCGTCCTTGAGCACCTGCTCGAATGCGGCGGCGGACTTCGGCGTGATCTCGGCGTGCTTGAGAATGATGCAGTTGCCGTTCATCAGGTTCGGGCCGGCGAAGCGTGCGATCTGGTAGATCGGGTAGTTCCACGGCATGATGCCCAGGAGCGTTCCCAGCGGCAGGCGGCGGACCACGGCCTTGCCGCCCGGCACGTCGACCTTCTTGTCCGCGGAGTGCTCTGCGGCGTTGTCCGCGTAGAACTGCAGGATGTCGCCGGAGAAGTTCATCTCCCACTCACCCTCCGGGATGGGCTTACCCATCTCCTCCGCCGCGATCTGCGCCAGCTCGGTAGCGCGCTCCTTCAGCAGCTGCGCTGCCTTGCCGACGATTGCTGCGCGCTCCTCGTAGGACGTCGTGCGCCACGTCTTGAACGCCTCCTCCGAACGGTCCAGGATGTCCTGGATCTCCTGGTCGGTAGCGAAATCGAAGGTCTCCACGACCTCGTTGGTCACGGGGTTTTGCACTCGGTACTGGTTAGCCATTGTGATGTGTTCCTTTCGGGAAGTGGTTGGCACGTAATACAACGCTTGTGAACTCTATCACTAAGCGCCCGGCCTGTAAGCTCCATCGCTCATTTTGATGCCTTGGTCTTGCCCCATGTAGGAGGTTTCCTGCGTCAGCGCGTCGAGAAGCGTTTGATGGTTCTGCTCCACTTCCCGCTCCAGCGCCTCGGGGTTGGCGCGCAGCAGGTCGAATCGCTGCTGGGTCAGCGGCAGCTCGAGCTCCGCGAACGGCCGGGACACCGCGTGCGGCACGTTGTAAACGTCAGCAACCTCGTCGCCGTGCATGAGGCGGGTCGCGGTGTACATCCAGTCGTCGATGGATTCGTCCGGGAACGGCAGCAGGGCCTTCACGTTGGTGCGGAAGCCGCTAAACAGCGCCTCCACCAGCGCATGCGAGGCTTCGTTCGGCTCGCCGTCAACGAAGTGGATTGCGTCGATGGTCTCCTACGAGGCGTCGATGTCCGTCTCCGGCTCCAAAATATCGCCCGGGATACCCAGCATGCGGCCGACTACCCGCCAGAGGTAGAACAGGTCCTGCTCTTCCTCCAGCGAGAGGCGGTAGCCCAAGTTCCGCAGGTACGTAAACGCGATGTAGGTGAAGTCGAACCAGGTGCGGAACATGTCCAACTCGCTGATCGGCGCGCCCCACTCGGAGTAGTCGAGCCCGAGCTGCGTCTGCACCCGGCGCACGTGCGCGTGCATGGCGCGGACCATGCCGGTGTGGATGTAGCTGACGTTGCCCGGCCGCAAGCCGTCTTTGAGGTACACCGAGTAGATCCAGTTGGTGGTGTATGCCAGACGGTGCACCGCGCCCTCGGTGAGCTCGCCGGTGTTGGCGAGGATATCGGCGATGGAGGGGGCGGAATAGGTGTGGATCAGCGCGCCCGGGCCAAGCGAGAGGTTCTGCGCAAGCACGGGGATAGCCAACGCGGCGCGCTGGCCGCGCTCGATGCGCTCCCAGTCCACGCCATCGAGGGCGGCATTCATGTCGTCGATGAGCGCCTTGACCTCGGGCAGCGTGTCCTCGTCCGCTTCGCCCCGCGCAAGGGCCTGCCGCAGGTTCGGCATCACGACCTTGGATTTGTTGCCGCTGGTGTAGAGCGCGTCAGCGACGGGGTCCATGGCCCAGAAGGCCTGCTGGAACCGCTCGGCCCGCTCCTCGCCGAACTTCTCGACGAATGCTTCGCGGCTGCCGCGCGCCGTCGGCCAGTCCGCACGGTTGTAGTGGTCTTGCGCCAGCGGGTTCTCGGTAAACGTTTGTGTCATGGTCCTGCTCCTTGTGTCGTTGTGGGCGCCGCGCCGGTTAGCGCAGGCCTTCCTTGGATTCGTCGTGCAGCTTGTACTCGGCCTTGACGTGCGGGGCTTTCTCGGCGATGTAGTCCTCAATCTGCTTGAACACGCCGGACCACGGTGGCTTGCCGTCGCCAGCCTTTTTCACCTTCGCCGCGTAGGCGCCGGGGAGTTTGTCGCGCACGCGGTAAGCGACCGCCTCAGCCTTGGCCTTCAGTAGGAAGCCGATCTTCCAGTGCAGGTACCGCGTGCCCTCGAACCGGGATCCCTTCACCATGAACTTCGTGTCCTCGTCGCCGATGATCAACGACAGTGCCCCTAGCACCTGGGCAGGCATCTTCGGGTCCAGGTCCTCCAAGATGCCCATCAGCGCGGTAGCCACGCGTACGTGGTAGGACGATGAGTACCCGCCGTTGGCGTAGATGAAGTCCGTCATCTTCCGCATCTCATCGCCGGTCTTCGGAATGAGGCGCTCCTCCGCACCCATCAGGTAGAGCACCCAAGCCCAGTACATGGCCACGTCGTCCCACTCTTCGCCGGAGTGCGGGCGGCCGAAGAACTCGTCCACCCCGATCGGCATGAGCGCGAACCAGCCTTCACCGGAGACGAGGAAGGACGAGCCGATGGGATAGCCGAACTCGTTGTAGTGGTCCGGGCCCCACAGCTTTTCCAACCCCCGGTTGGCCTGGGCGTGGAGCAGCCGCACGCGCACGGCAGCTTTCAGCCCGTCGCTGTAGCGGTCGAACACTCCCTTCTTGCCCAAGTCGACGAAGAACTTCACCGTCTCGATGATCCGGGTGAAAGACTCGATCTCGAACATGGCGGTCTCACCGGTGGCGGCGGAGGTGCGGTCCTCCATCGTGGTGGCCCAGTAGGCGAAGCCGATGGAAAGCAGCTCCGCGGAAGGCGTGACGTTGTAATACGCAACGCGTCCGCGCTCTGCGGCCTCGAGGTCGATCCAGTCCGGGATGTTGTCCACCTCGGCGAAGAAGTCAACCAGTTCCGGGGACGGATCGGCGACCTTGTCAATGCCCTCGTTCAGCGCCGTCTCAAAATCGGCGCGCGACTTTTTCGCACCGTCGCGCTTGAATGCTTCCGCGAGCCGGGCGCCGGTCTCGTCCGTTTGCCACATGTGGTCGTCCAACAGCTTGGTTTGGAAGCTGGTGTAGCCCTCCCACTCGTCGGCCACGGTGTGCCACCTGTCAAAGAGGTTGTGGCGGAGAGTGGACCACCCGGGCCGCTGCGTGCGGCGCTTCGGCGCGGGACGAAGCGGCATCCCGTCACGGTAGAAGTACCGGAAGTCCTCGTAGGGGTTGTCCGACATCGGGAGGATGTCCGGATGCACCGGATGTTGGTACTGACTGCCCTCGCGGGCGTTAGTGCTGACGGTCATCTGCATCACTTTCCAAGCAGTTACGGCCCGAGTACAGGGCAGCGAATCATTGTTGCCGTGCCGCAAAAGACAGAAGAGGTGTCCTCGTTCACCACATCCTGGTGTTGATTGAGCAATAATCACACCTCAGTGTGTTCTCGATCACTTTTGCGTGCGTTTATACTAACAGTTACAAAGGTGACCAGCAACCAGTTTCTGCAACAACGTTTCAAGTGGAGGCCTACGTGGGTAAGAACAACGGACTCAGCGGTTTGAGCGCGATCTTCGGTGGCCGGAGAAAGAGCCCAGATCCGAATGCCGCCGACCGCGAGGCCGCCCTGGCGCAACGTAAACAGCGCAGCGACCAGGACGCTGGTGGCGCTCGTGGCGCCGGTGATGCCGGTGGCGCCGGGGTCATTGAGCTCACCGCGATCCACGTCGAGCGCGCCCACGGCGTCGCCCTGATTACGCTGAAGGCCGCGGACGGCTCCCCCATCCCCGGTTACGAGCCCGGTTGCCACGCCGACTTCATCCTCCGTGCCCAGGACGGCAGCGAACTGGTGCGACAGTATTCCCTGTTTCCCATGCACCGACTCGGCACCGAGCATGCCGGCGGGGACGCCGTGTACGGCATCGAAGTGAAGTTGGAGGACGATTCCCGCGGCGGCTCCATCGCCGCGCACAACATCCAGCCGGGCGACACTGTGCGAATCCGACCGCCCCGCAACAACTTCGGCCTGGCTGCGCAGGCCGAGCGCTCCGTCCTTATAGGCGCAGGCGTGGGCATCGCCCCGATCTTTTCGCTCGCCCGGGAGCTACAAATACAGCAAGCCGACTACACGGTGCTCTACTTCGCATCCAGCCAGGAGCGCGCCCTCATGCGCCACCTCATCGACACGTACCTCAGCGGGCAGACCAAGAGCATCTTCGCCAGCGGCGAGCGGGACAAGCAGGCTGGCTACATCGAGGAAGCGCTCACCGCCTCCCCCACCCCGCCAGACGAGACCCACCTGTACGTCTGCGGGCCTCAAGGGTTCATGGACGGCGTGATTGAGGTCGCCTCCCAATTCCTTCCCGCCGCGAACATCCACTTCGAAATGTTTCGAGCGACCGAGGAAACACTTGCCGGCAACCACGATGCGGACGGTGCGTTCCAGGTGATCTTGAACGGCGCCACCTACACCGTCCCCGAGGGCGAATCTGTCTTGGGCGTGTTGGAAGACGAAGACGTGCCGATCCTGTCGCAGTGTGAGGAGGGAACCTGCGGCACCTGCATCATGCGGGTGACAGACGGCACGCCGGACCACCGCGACAGCATTTTCACGGAGGAGCAGCACGAAAACGGCGCGTTCGCCACGTGCGTCTCGCGCTCGCTGTCCCCCACGCTCACCTTGGAGCGGTGGAGAAACTTGCGCGCGTAAAGCACGGCTACAGCAGCCGCACCATTCCCACCCCCACGAGGACGACAGCGAGACCCGTGAGGCGGTACGCCGTGGGCAAGGCACGGTGCCTGCCGGTACCCACACCGAGAGACTCGAGCACTTGGCCGCAGAGAATGTTGCCGACCAAGGCCGCGATGACGGTGGTGCCAGTGCCCAAAATCGGCGACAGCGCGGCACCGCCAAACACAAAGAAGGCACCGAGCACGCCACCGAGCCACATCCACCACGGGCCGGGTGCGACACCGCTGGTAAGCGCCCGTCTTGGCCCCGACAGCAGGACCGACATGGCAAACAGCAGTAGCAGGCCAACCACGAGGGAGATCTGCCCTGCCTGAACCGGGCTGGATAGCGCGCGGCCGAGGTGGCCGTTGACGGCCGTCTGAGTGGCCGAGCCCATGCCCATCAGCACACCGAAGCCCCGCAGCAACCACACCGTGGGGCCATCTGCGGTGCCCCGGCTGGCGGGGCGGCGCCCGACTTCGAGCACCATGGCAATGCCCAGGACGACAATGAGCGCGCCCAAAAGCCGCAGCGCGCCCACCGCGACATGCGGGGATTGGAAAAGCCCGAACCGGTCGATGAGAAGACCCATGATGGCCTGGCCCAAGATCGGCAGGATGACAGTTTGCACCGGGCCGAGCTTGGGAAAGAGCACGATGTTGCCGGCGATGAACATCACGCCCATGAAGCCGCCTAACCAAGCCCACCAGGGCTGCGCAGTGGCTACCGTCAAGTTGGGCACCAGCTCGCCAGTCGCCAAGAGCGCCATCACGGACGAGACCACCGCGGCCACGACGAACGAGAGGAAGGTCGCGGCGATCGGCGAGCCGACGCTTATGCGAAGGCGCGTGTTGATCGCGGTCTGGACGGGCACGATGGCGCCAACCAGCATGGCCAGGACAAGAAACAAGTAAGCCTCCTCAAGCCGAACAGGCAGCCGGGGCGAAACGCTCCCGGCTGCCTGTGGTGACTACGCGACGTTTATTCGTCCGTCGGGATCGTGTCTATCTTTTCCAGCATCTTTGCCACGTAGCCGGTGTTGAACTCGCCGGAGCGGAACTTGTCGCTGTTGATCAGCTGCGCCTGGAACGGCGCGGTGGTCACCACACCGTCCACCTTCAGCTCATCCAGGGCGCGAAGGGTGCGCTCGATGGCCTCGTCGCGGGTCTCCGCCCAGCAGATCAGCTTGCCCACCATCGAGTCATAGAACGGCGGGATGGTGTAGCCGGTCTCGATGTGGGTGTCCATGCGCACACCGAACCCGCCCGGGGTACGGTAGTGCTCGATCTTGCCGGGGCGCGGCGCGAAGTTCTCGTTCGGGTCCTCGGCGTTGATGCGGCACTCGATGGCGTGGCCGCGGATCTGGACGTCGTCCTGGGTCAGCCGCAGCTTCTGCCCGGAAGCGATACGCAGCTGCTCCTGAATCAGATCCACACCGGTGATCATTTCGGTGACCGGGTGCTCCACCTGAATACGGGTGTTCATCTCGATGAAGTAGTACTTGCGCTCGATGTTGTCGAAGACGAATTCGACGGTGCCCGCATTCTTGTAGCCCACCTCTTTGCACAGATTGATGGCTGCCTCTTGGAGGCCCGCGCGGAGCTCGTCGTCAATCGCCGGCGACGGCGCTTCCTCGATGAGCTTCTGGTTGCGGCGCTGCGAGGTGCAATCGCGTTCACCGAGCGCGATGGCGTTCTCGCCGTCCGCCAGCACCTGGATTTCGATGTGGCGGATGTCGGTGAGGTAGCGCTCGATGTACACGGACGAGTCGTTGAACGCGGACTGCGCCTCGTTCATGATCTCGTTGAGGTCCTTCTCTAGGGTGTCCTCGGACTCCACCACGCGCATGCCGCGTCCGCCGCCGCCAGCGGCTGCCTTAATTAGCAGCGGGAAGCCAGTTTGCTTGGCGACGTCTAAAGCTTCCTCGTACTCGGTAACCACGCCATCGGAGCCGGGAACTGTGGGAACGCCCGCCGCCTGCGCGATCTTCTTCGCCTCGATCTTGTCGCCCATGCGGCGGATGTGCTCCGACGACGGGCCGACGAAACCGATGTTTTCCTCCTCCACCATTTTGACGAAGTCGGCCTTTTCGGAGAGGAAGCCGTATCCGGGGTGGATCGCATCGGCCTTGAAAGCCATCGCAGCGGAGACGATCAGCTCCGGGCTGTTGTAGCTCTTCGCGGCGTTCGCGGGGCCAATGCAGACCGCCTGGTCGGCCTCTTTTACCGGCAGGGAATCACGGTCGCCTTCCGAGTACGCGAGGATGCTCTTGATCCCGAGCTCTTTGCAGGCGCGGATAACGCGAAGGGCAATCTCGCCGCGGTTGGCAATTAAGACGCTGTCCAGCAGCTTTTCGGATGTAGCCATGGGTCCCTACTTCGGCTCGATGATCATCAGCGTTTGGCCGTGCTCGACGGCGTCCTCGTTTTCCGCGAGGATCTCGGTGACGGTGCCGGCGGTCTTCGCCTCGATGTTGTTCATCAGCTTCATCACCTCGACGATGCCCAGCACCTGGCCGACCTCGACGGTGTCGCCGACCTTCACAAACGGGTCCGCGCCAGGCTTCGGGGAGGCGTAGAACGTGCCCACCATCGGGGACTTGACCTCGACGCCATTGCCCGAGCCCGCGGCAGCGGCATCCGCCTTCGGCTCCTGGGCCGGGGCTGCAGCCTCCTGGGCAGGCGCTTCAGCGGGTGCCGGGGCCGGCGCCGCAGCTTGAGGGGCTTCCGGGGCCGGCATCGGAGCGGCCGGTGCAGCGGGGGCAGGGGCCGGAGCAGCGGGCGCCGGTGCCGCCTTGAGGTGGTTCAACCCGCCCGGAGTCTTGGACAGCGCGAGCTCGATGTCGCCGTACTTGATGCTCAGCTCTTCGATGTCGCCGGACTGGTTGACCCAGTCAAGGAGGGATTTCAGCTCGTTGAAGTTGGTGGTGTCAGACATGGTTACTGCTCTCCTTTTTTGGTCAGGTTGATCTCGAGGTCGTCGGTCTTGAGGTGGAATTCGCCGGAGGCGGTGGTGTCGTAGATCTTCTGCACGAGCTTTGTCAGCTCACCGCCTGGCACGCCTTCGCCTTGGCCTGCGCGCCCCTCGGCGACGTAGCGGCGCATTTCGTCGACGTTGTTGCCCGGGATGTTGGCGCGCAGCAGCAATGTGTCGATGTCGTCGTCCGGGTACTGCTCCTTTAGCGCGGGCAGACGCGGTTCAAGTTCGGGGCGTCCCTCCGTGATCTCGGAGGAGCCGTTGGCCTTGATCTTCTCCAGCGCGTCCGGGTCGATCGGCGCGAGGGGCTCACCGTAGTGGCCCAGCGCGTACTTCTTGATCTCGTTGGGGACCACGGAGTAGCGCTCTCCGGAGATCACGTTCATCACTGCCTGAGTGCCCACAAACTGAGCGAACGGGGTGATCATGATCGGGTACGCCAGCTCCTCGCGCACGCGGGCTGTCTCGTAGAGCAGGTCTTCGAACCGGTCGGAAAGGCCGGCAGTGGCGAGCTGGGACTCGAAGTTGGTGAGCATGCCGCCCGGCAGCTGGTGCATGAAATGCACGCCGTCGAACGCGCGAGGTTTGCCCACGGGCTTGTCCTCGCGGTCCGCAATCTCCTGGATCTTCTTGCTGGCGCTGTCCACGCGCTCGTCGTCGATGTTCACGGTGTAGCCCAGCGCACGCAGGTCGCGCGCGAGCGCCTGAGTGGCGGGCTGACCCTGGCCGTTGGCAAGCGGAGCGATGGAGGTGTGGATCGAATCCACGCCAAGCTCCGCAGCGTAGATGTACGTCAGCGGCGAAAGGCCGGTGAGGGAGTGGGTGTGGACTTCAAGCGGCAGCTCGTCGCCAATCGCACTGCGGATCGCGGGGATGAGGGTCTTCATGCGGTCCGGGGTGAGCAGGCCGCCGGCGTCCTTGAGCATGATGCGGTCGACGTCGGTGCGCTCGACAAGCTCCTGGGCCTTGTCAATGTAGAGCTGGTCGGTGTGCACCGGGCTCAGGCAGTAGGACAGGCAGCCGTACGTCTCGGCGCCGAGTTCCTTGGCCAGGATGAGGGTGTCGGCGATGTTGTCGATGTCGTTGAGGCCGTCGAAGGCGCCGATCACGCGGAAGCCGTTGGCGTACAGCCGCTCCACCCATGCATGGATGACGTCGTCGGGCAGGAAGTCGAAGGACGCCAGGTTGCGGGAGCGCACCATGGAACGGAACTTCGTGTTCGGTGCGGCCTCGTGGACCCTGCGCACGCGCTCCCACGGGTCTTCCCGCAGGTAGCGCACTGGCACGTCGAACTGGATCGGGGCAACCAGGTCGACGTGCTCGAAGCCGGCGTTGGTGACGTCGTCAAGCAGCTCCATGATGTGCTCGGTGCGCATGCGGGTAGCCCAGATGGACTGGTGCGCGTCGCGCAACGTTGTATCGATGATCTTGATTTCGCGCTCGCTGTCAGCGGGCCGACCACCCGCAGCGAAGATCTCAGCGAGGCTCTCCGTGCTCAGTTCTTCTGGACTGAGAGCAGCCATTGTTCCTCCTTAGAAACGCCAGACCGGGGCTGTTGCCGAGTGGCAAGCCACCGTTGCGCTCAATGTACGCATGCGAAAGTGTGGCGCGCGACGCATTCCGGCTCAAAGTTGTGAAACCCCACCTTAAACGGCCAACGTCCCATGCTGTTACTCCCCCCAATTTAGGGTGCACACACAGCACATACGTTCACTCTGCGAACAACCCGCCAATGGTATTACCCAAGGTAAGTGGCTTGTAGCAGCCAGAATGACGTGAATCGCTGTATGTCAAGCCGCTGCTGCAGTGTTTTCGGCCATTTACACCCCGACAACGTGATCCAAGCAATACATTTCGGCTGAAACGCCCAACCCCAAGGAGGATCCGTGAGTACGACACATCCCATCGACATTGGCACGACCCACATCCAAGCCGAACGCCCCGCCGACAGGAAGTCGCTCGGCGCCAGCCTCATCGGCCAGCTACTCGAGTGGTTCGAGTGGAGCTCCTACGCCGTCTTCGCCCCGTTTATCGCGGCAGCCTTCTTCGACAAATCCGACCCCACCTCCGCCCTTCTCGCCACGTTCGGCGTTTTCGCGGTCGGCTTTTTGGTCCGCCCGCTCGGCGGCATCATTTTCGGCCGTGTCGCCGACCGCGTCGGACGCAAGAACGTCCTCATGATCACCATCATCATCATGGCGCTGTCCGCCGTCATCATCGGCGTCATGCCCACCTACGAGCAGATCGGGATCTGGGCGTCGGTGGTGCTGCTGCTCGTGCGCGTCATCCAGGGCTTCGCGCACGGCGGCGAATCCGCCACGGCCAACAGCTACATCCCGGAGATCGCCCCGCGGGACCGCCGCGGAAAGTGGGGCTCGATGGTCTACATGTCCATCTTCGGCGGCTCGGTGATCGCGTACACGCTCGGCGGCATCATTTCGCTTCTGCTTACCGACGAGCAGATCGGCGCGTGGGGCTGGCGCATCCCATTCTGGCTGGGTGCCGTCGCGGCGTTCGTTGCCCTCTACCTGCGCCGCCACATGCAGGAATCCGAGCACTTCAACGAGATCCAGGACGGCGGCGCCGCATCCTACGAGGACCTTTCCGATACCCGGCCGCACACCCCGGTCCGATCGAACTGGGCGAACATCCTGCTGGTCGTCGGCATGGTCTCCGGCGTCACGGCCGCCCACTACACCTGGACCTCGTACGTTTCCACCTACGCCATCACGCACGAGGGCATGTCCACCCAAGGCGCGTACTGGGTGTCCGTGTTTGCGCAAACCTGCGGCCTGATCGCATTGCCGCTGTGGGGTGCGTTGTCTGACCGTATCGGCCGCAAGCCGGTGATGTACACCTTCGCCATCTCCGTGGGCCTTCTGCAGATCCCCCTGATGGGCATGATCGATTCGCGCCCGTGGACCATGCTGGTCGCAGCGACCATTGCCGTGGTGGCGGTCGCCGCCGGCGGCGCGCTACTGGCCCCGGTGATGGCGGAAGTCTTCCCCACCTCGCAACGCACCAGCAGCATCGGTTTTGCGTACTCCCTGTCCGTGGCCGTCTTCGGCGGCACCGCGCCCTACATCTTCCAATGGTTCACGTCGCACGATCTGGCGCACATCTCCGGCATCTACGTTGTGGTGCTGTGCGTGCTCACGCTCATCAGCATGAAGATCCTCCCGGAGACGAAGGGCATCGACCTGCGCGACGTCTAGGGCCGCGGCCACGGTGACAGATGCTGCAGCCGGCGCTTTGTGTCAAGTGGTTGTGAACGACGAACCGTAGGAGGTTTTGTTCATGACCGATTCGCAGTTGCCTCAGTTGGTGCCGTCGGTGTTGACGTCGGCTCCGGCTGTTGAGGTCCCGGTGGTTGCCCGGAAGGTCAAGCCTAAGACGTCGCGTGAGGAAGTCGAGGAGATCTTGGCGATGCCGCCGCGTGTGCTGGCGGTGGGGGAAGTGCTCGATGATGAGACGTTAGCGTCGCCTGAGTCGGTGGCGTTCGTGTTCTCCCCGTACCGCACGACCGGTTCCGGTAGTTGGTTTCATCCAGCACAGCAGCGGCAGATGATCACGATTTACAACGTGTTGCCCTATGGGACGAAGGGCCTGTGGTGTGCTCGGCAGGGAATCCAATACCTCAATATCAAGCGTTGGGCCCGCGCATTGCAGAAATCGAAAACCACTGATGACGGCCTTGGCGGTGCCGAGCGTGCCAAACACTTGGCGGATGCTGCCTACCTGGGCAAACCTAGTGCGGAATACATCCGTGAGGTGGTTGTCGAGTACGGGTTAGTACCGCATGGCCAGAAAGAAGCGTGGTTGGTTGCGCATGGACTTGGCTCTCACACCGTGCGACGCTGGACAGCAATGGTGGCGGACGGTGATCTGCCGACACGCACAAGGCCAAGGAGGGTTGGAACGTTGACGATGGATGAATGCGCTGAAATTCAGCAGCTGCGCAAGGAAATTTCCGCGCTAACGCAGGACAAGCGCAAGCTGGAACTCGACGCGAAACGCCGGGAAGAAGCAATGCAGCGTGCCCTGGATAAGGCGACGGAAAGGGCAGAGCGGGCTGAGTTGGCCACTGACGTGTTGGGAAAAGCTTTAGCGTCCATGCCAGGAGCACCTGGCGTGGACTCAGACGCGGAGGAAAAGTCCTCACCGACGCCCAACAACGCCTCTACGAGCAAGGACGGCAAGCGGAAGAAACGCTGATCAACCAGCTTGTTTCCGTCGGTTACTCCAAAACGAAAGCAATGGGCATTATCGGCGTGTCGCGCAGCCGGGTCTTCTACGAAACCAATCCGCGCCCACGCACCGACAACCCGATTCCGCATCACCAACGCCGGATCAACCGGTTGCCGGATGCCACTGTGAAACGCATCGTAGAAATACTAGATGGCAATCCGCATTGCGGGGTGGACCAGGTGTTTTACGCCGCGTTGAACAACGGGATCTATCTGGCGAGTCTGCGCAGCTTTTACCGAGTGGCCAAAGCCCATGGCAAACTGTTGCACCAACGCCACAACACCAAAGCCAGACAAGCTACACGCCGCCACACCGCCGCGCCGCCGCATGTGCACGCCACCGCCCCCGGACAGGTGTTGTGCTGGGACATTACGTTTTTGCCTGGCCAGTACTACGGGCAAACCTTCGCGTTGCACATGGTGATCGATCTGTACTCGCGTGCCATCGTCGGGTTCGTCGTCGCCGAACGAGAAAACAGCCAACTTGCAGCAGCGATGTTCGCCGACATCTTCACTCGTTTTCCCGATGTGCACACCGTGCACTCCGACAACGGTGCTGCGATGACCAGCAAACGACTCGGCAAACTGTTCGCCGAACACGGTGTGGCCCGCTCGTTGAACCGGCCGCACACCAGCAACGACAACCCGCACGCCGAGTCGGTGTTTCACACCCTAAAGACCAGGACTTACTATCCGAAAACCTTTACCACGCTGAGCGAAGCCAACGCCTGGGTCAGCGCTTGGGTGCCGGTCTACAACGCCACCCCGCACAGCGGGATCAACTACTACCCACCACAAGCAGTCCTCGACGGCACCTGGATACAACTGCAGCACAAACGTGAAGAAGCGATGCGAACCGCACTGAGCCAAGGCGCCATCACACAACTACCGGACACCAAAGCCGGCACAAGCCTTCCAGCAGAAGTCAGCATCATCCGCACCACCACCCAAACCGCCCCACCCCCACAACCCATCACGATCTAACACCCAAACCCGTTCACAACCACTTGACACAAAGCGCGGCGCGGCACATCTGTCACTTTCCCCAGGTCGCTGCAGGGGCGGACGGCAGATCTGTCACAACCGCCGCCCCTACGCCTCCTGCTGCTGGGCCATGCGCCAGCGGATGCCGGCCTCGAGGAAGCCGTCGATGTCGCCGTCCAACACCTTTTGCGGGTCGCCCACCTCGTACTCGGTGCGCAGGTCCTTCACCATCTGGTACGGGTGCAGCACGTAGGAACGCATCTGGTTGCCCCAGCTTGCGTTGCCGCCAGCGCCGAGCGCCTCCATCTCCGCCTTTTCTTCCTGGCGCTTCTTCTCCAACAACTTGGACTGCAAGACGTTCAGCGCCGAGGCCTTGTTCTGAATCTGGGACTTCTCGTTCTGGCACGTCACCACGATGCCCGTGGGCAGGTGGGTAATGCGCACCGCGGAGTCGGTGGTGTTCACGCTCTGCCCGCCCGGGCCGGAGGAGCGGTAGACGTCCACGCGGATGTCGGAGTCCGGGATGTCGATGTGGTCGGTCTGCTCCACCACAGGAAGCACCTCCACCTCGGCGAAAGAGGTTTGGCGGCGGCCCTGGTTGTCAAAGGGCGAGATGCGCACGAGCCGGTGCGCCCCCTGCTCCACCGAGAGCTGGCCGTACAGGTACTCGCCGTGCACGACGAAGGTGGCGGATTTGATGCCGGCCTCTTCGGCGTAGGAGATGTCGTAAACATCCACCTTGTGGCCGGCCTTTTCCGCCCAGCGGGTGTACATGCGCATCAGCATTTCTGCCCAGTCCGCCGCGTCCACGCCACCGGCGCCGGAGCGGATATTCACCACGGCCTCGCGCTGGTCGTATTCCCCGGAGAGCATGGTTTGCACCTCCAGCGAATCGATCTGCGCGGCGACGTCTGCCAGCTCTTCGTCGGCCATCGTCGCGTCGCCTTCTTCTTCGGCCAGTTCGTACATGACCGGCAGGTCGTCGATACGCGAGCGCAGCGAGGAGACCTTCTTCAGCCGCGCCTGCACGTTGGACAGCTCCGTGGTGACTTTCTGCGCGTGAGCCGGATCGTCCCACAGGGACGGGTCGCCCGCTTGGGCCTCGAGCTCGCGGGCGCGCTCGCGGAGGGCGTCGAGGTCCATCACCTTCTCAATGGTGGAAAGGGTGGAGCGTAAGTCCTTGATCCGCGCGTGAGTCTCCGGCTGCATAAGGGGGAAGTCTAGCGAACAGGCTGACGAAACAGCCAAGACGGGATAAGGTAGCTCGAGACCCCACACGGGCGCCCGGGGCACCGGGCTGAGATCGCGCTGACGCCAGCGCGAGCACCGTTCGAACCTGTCTGGTTAGCACCAGCGAAGGAAGTTAAGGAGAAGGTCGTGCCACACACGCATGCCGACTTGTACGCAAACGAAATCCACCCGAAGCACTCCTATGCCCCGATCACGCACAACGGGCTGGAGGTGCCGGAGACCGCGATCCAGTTGGATGACTCCCCCACCGGCCCGAACGCGCCGTTCAAGGTCTACCGCACCCGCGGCCCGTACGCGGAGCCGGAGGTGGGCCTGCCCAACCTGCGCGGCGAGTGGATCACCGCCCGCGGGGACGTGGAAGAGTACACGGGTCGCAAGCGCAACCTGCTTGACGACGGCCGCTCCGCCCTCAAACGCGGCAGCGCCAGTGAGGAGTGGCGGGGCGAATCACGCAAACCACTGCGCGCCAAAAACGGCAAGCGAGTGACGCAGATGGCGTACGCCCGGCGCGGCGAGATCACCCGCGAGATGGAGTTCGTGGCATTGCGTGAGCACTGCGACGTGGAAAAGGTGCGCGCAGAGGTCGCCGCGGGGCGCGCCATCATCCCGAACAACGTCAACCACCCGGAGAGCGAGCCGATGATCATCGGCAACGCGTTTTTGACCAAGATCAACGCCAACATCGGCAACTCCGCAGTGACCTCCTCCATCCGCGAGGAGGTGGACAAGCTGCGTTGGGCCACCCGTTGGGGCGCGGACACCGTGATGGACCTGTCCACCGGCGACGACATCCACGCCACCCGCGAGTGGATCCTGCGCAACTCGCCCGTGCCGATCGGCACCGTGCCCATCTACCAGGCGCTGGAAAAAGTCAACGGCATTGCGGAAGACCTGACATGGGAGATCTTCCGCGACACCGTCATCGAGCAGTGCGAGCAGGGCGTGGATTACATGACCGTCCACGCTGGCGTGCGCCTACCGTACGTGCCGCTGACGTCGAAGCGCGTCACCGGCATCGTTTCTCGCGGCGGCTCCATCATGGCCGGCTGGTGCCTGGCGCACCACAAGGAGTCCTTCCTGTACGAAAACTTCGACGAGCTCTGCGAGATCTTCGCGCAGTACGACGTCGCATTCTCGCTTGGCGACGGCCTGCGCCCCGGCTCCGTGGCCGACGCCAACGACGCGGCCCAGTTCGCCGAGCTGAAGACCATCGGCGAGCTGTGCAAGCGGGCCTGGGAGTACGACGTCCAGGTGATGATCGAGGGCCCCGGCCACGTGCCGCTGAACATGATCCAGGTGAACAACGAGAAGGAAGAGGAATGGTGCGGCGGCGCACCGTTTTACACCCTCGGCCCCCTGGTCACCGACATCGCGCCGGGCTACGACCACATCACTTCAGCCATCGGCGCGGCCAACATCGCCATGGGCGGCACGGCCATGCTGTGCTACGTCACCCCCAAGGAGCACCTGGGACTTCCCAACCGCGACGACGTGAAGACGGGCGTGATCACGTACAAGGTCGCCGCGCACGCGGCCGACGTGGCGAAGGGCCACCCGGGCGCGCGCGACTGGGACGACGCGATGAGCAAGGCCCGCTTCGAGTTCCGCTGGCACGACCAGTTCGCGCTCTCCCTCGACCCGGAGACCGCGCAGTCCTACCACGATGAAACCCTTCCGGCGGAGCCCGCGAAGACGGCGCACTTCTGCTCCATGTGCGGGCCGAAGTTCTGCTCGATGCGCATCAGCCAGGACATCCGCGACGAATTCGGCGACGCGATCGATGAGGCACTGGACGACAAGAACAAGAGGCTCATCACCGATCTGGGCATCCCGAGCTTCGCCGGCGGCACCGACTACCGCCGCGGCGAGCGCGAAATGGCCAAGGAATTCCACAAGCTCGGCTCGAATGTCTACGTTCAGGAGTAATGGCGGCTGTGTCTACCGCAGCTTTCATTGAATCGCACCGTAATTCCACCGACGCCGAGCTCGCCCAAGCCCTCGTCGAGACAGCCGGGGGCTTAGCGCTGAGCATGCGCGACGAGGGCCTCGAGACCGGCCAAAAGACCTCGGTGTCCGACGTTGTCACCAACGCCGACACGGCAGCCGAGGACTTCGTCGCGGGAGCACTCGAGGCCCTGCGCCCCGACGACGGGATCGTGGGCGAAGAGGGCGCGGCGAAGGCGTCGACAAGTGGGCGCACGTAGGTGATCGACCCGGTGGACGGCACGTATAACTTCGCGTCGGGCTCCGATTATTTCTGCTCTGCTCTCGCGCTCGTCGAGGGCGATGTCCACGACCCGGCGCGTATTTTGGCCAGCGCCGTTCACTGCCCCGCACTCGCCACGACGTGGGTCGCGGACAACGGTACTGCGTCGCGAAACGGCCGCACCCTCGAGCAGGGGGTGTGGGTGGTGAGGGTGGCTCGTCGATAAGCTGCGATTCTTTCGCGGAATTCCTCGTCGCGCTTGCCTTTGTCCTGGCCGAACGCGGGGAACTCCTCGGGGCGGTCGCCCGTGGCCACGCCCATGAGGAAGCGGCCGCCGGAAAGCCGGTCGATGGTTCCGGCGCGCTTGGCCATGAGCAGCGGGTGCTGGAATGGCACGACGATGGCGGCGGTGCCGAGCGCGATCGAAGAGGTGTCCGCGGCTATGTAGCTCAGGTACATCCAGGGGTCGTAGACCTGGCCGACATCGCCGAACGTCTCGACGCGCAGCGGGATGTCGCGCACCCAGATGGCGGCCACTCCCCCAGCCTCGGCCTTGCGGATGAGGCGCAGCTGGTTGTCCAGGCTGTCGAGCGGGTTCTCCTCTGCGTCTTCCTCGATGGGCAAGGCGAGTCCGAAGGTGAGCTCGCCCGGCCGGAAGGTGCGCTGGAAGCCGGGGAGCTGCCAGTGCGGTATGTCGGAAACCTCGAAGAGCGGGTTCACAGCGCGATCCATCCGACGAGGGCCGCACCGATGACCACGGCCCACGGCGGGACCTTCCACGAGGTCAGCGCGGCGTAGCAGACCACAGCGATGGACAGCGTGACCACGCCTGTGATGCCGGCGGTGAAGACCGGGGTGTACAGCGCAGCACCGAGAATGCCCACCACTGCGGCGTTCGCGCCGGCGAAAGCGGCACCCGCGCGCGACATCGTGCGGAGGCGCTCCCAGAACGGGATCGCGCCGAGGACGAGCAGCGCCGCGGGCAGGAAGATCGCGACGGTGGCAATCGTCGCCCCCAACGCCCAGTTCATGCCCTGCGCACTCGCACCGAGGAAGGACGCGAAAGTGAACAGCGGGCCCGGCATGGCCTGGGCGGCGCCGTAGCCGGCGAGGAAGGTGTCGTGGTCCACGAGCCCGGGGCCGACCGTGACGGTCTCCAGCAGCGGCAGCACCACGTGGCCGCCGCCGAAGACGAGGGCGCCCGCACAAACAGCAACGCGAAGAACAGCACCAGGCAGACGATGCCGAAGGTGCGCGACCCGCTCTCAGCCTGGGGCTGGTCGTCCGCCTCCTTCTTGACGCGCAGGAACGCCAGACCAGCAACAATGCCGAGCACGATCGCCCCGACCTGGATGAGCGGGTGCGGCACGAGCAGAACGAGCACCAGCGCAGCCACGGCGATCGCGGCGTGAATCTTGCCGGTGACCAGGTTCTTCGTCATGCCGTACACAGCCTGCGCCACGACAGTGACAGCCGCAGCCTTCAGACCGAGCAGCCAGCCTGCCTCGCTGATATCGCCCAACTACGCGACGCCCAGCGCGAACGCCACCATGAGCAGCACCGACGGCAGCGTGAAGCCCACCCACGCCAGGAACATGCCCAGGTACCCGGCGCGCTGCAGGCCGATCGCCATACCCACCTGGCTCGACGCCGGCCCGGGCAGGAATTGGCACAGCGCCACCAGGTCGGCGTACTGCTTGTCCGAAAACCACTTCCGCTTCTCCACGAATTCGTCGCGGAAATACCCCGGGTGCGTCGTCGGCCCGCCGAACGAGGTGCAGCCGAGGCGGAGGAAGATTCTGAAGATGCGCAATGGCGAAGTCATGCTAGCTCCCTTCGTTCCACCTGTTCCATCTGTTGAATTTTAAGACGAGATTCCCTTCAAAGATAGTAAAACTCTGTACGTCACCTGTTGGCCAGATATGACTAAAGCTGCAAAAAGATGGCGGCTGGATCTGGATGAGCTACTATCTTCGGAAACCCTTTGGAGGGCTTAAGTACAACTAGGCGACACGAATATCGCCGGAAAGGAACACATGAGGTTTTATAAATTTGGTGCTACTCTCCTGACCGCATTGGCCTGTGGCGCTATGCTCCCAGTTGCCGATGCTGCGCCTAATCTGCCTGAACTCTCGGCACCCGTCGCGCCTAACCTTCCCCAAGTCCCTAACCTTCCCGCGCCTAACCTTCCCCAAGTCCCTAACCTTCCCGCGCCTAACCTTCCTCAAGTTCCTAACCTTCCTGCGCCTAACGTTCCCCAGCTTGAAGAATTAGAGCCGGCCCCACCAGTCAATAGCCACGTCAAGGAAAGCTACGTCAGCTTTGGCGACTCAGTAGGTGCGAATCCGACCGCCTTGGATGTCACCGTCTACCGAGCGAAGCTGAAAAACCCCTCGATACAATGGCCGACGATCCGAGAAGGTTTTTGTGCGCAGGACCCCAACAATTTTGCAGCTCAGGCCGCGCGAAGCACCGGTCTGCGCCTAGAAGACTACTCGTGCCCCGGTGCCACTGCTTATGTAGAACCTACGGAAAATGATTCGATTCCACATGACACAGTTCGTCAGCAAGTTGAACGAGCCATCAGGGATGGCAGTCTTGATTCCAATACCCGGCTGGTCACCATCAGCGCTGGCGTGAACGACACCTACCAGCCCAGTAACTTCCCTTCAAAAACCACCCAGGAACAACGGATGGAACGCTTCAACGAGGCGATGGTGGGAGCAATTAATCGCATCAAGGAAACCGCGCCTAGCGCCAAGGTGATCATCCTCGGGATTCCCGATGAGACAGATGGTTTCAACCACACCTGTGGATCTAATCTTTTAAACGTTACCAGTCACTGGTACTTTCCGTTGGTAGCCTACTACCAAGACGAAATTCGCGAGCAGCAGCGACGAGCTGCCGCTGATACGAATAGCGAGTTTCTTGACATGGTTGCCGAAATTTCCGTAGAAAGCGGAAAGAATGGTTGCTCGAACGATCCGGGCCGTTACGGCGCTTCCATTGCAGACGATGCCTCACACAAGCTCGCAGGCCACCTAACCGATGCCGGACACGTCTACTACGCTAAGCGCATTACTGAAACATACTTCAGTTAACCAGTCCATCCCCCTCTGCGTAGGCAGCTAGATACAGAAAGGTTGATACACATGACACCCGAATTCGCCCTTATGCTTATCAGGGAGTATCCGTTGACCACTCCACTGATACACCTCACCGGTTTTCCAACCATCGAAAATTTTTGGGGGAGAACTCTTAACGCCTGGCCAAGCGTTAAGCAATCTTTAGAACTTTCATTTCAGGTAGCCGTTAACGCTCTACCTAAATTCTAGAATCCATTAGCGACTTTCTAACGGTCTAAGGAATCATCATGACGTCCAAAAACTCCGAACGCCCTGGGCTGGGCTCATCGAGCGTTAACCCTGACACCGCTATCCCCGGGCCGAAATCGTACCCGCTAATCGGAACCGCCTATTCACTCGATCCACGCAACATCGTTCAGTCCGGAACGCGATTAGCTGAAAAACACGGGCGTTTTTATCGACAAGAGATACCCGGCTCTGCACCGTTCTACGTGGTGACCTCTTTCGCCTTGGTCGATGAGCTCTCAGATGAAACCCGTTTTCATAAGGTCGTCCACCCCGCCCTCCAAGAAGTAAGCGGATTCTCTGGTAACGGCCTTTTTACCGCCGAGTTCGACGATCCGGAGTGGGGTAAAGCACATCGAATTCTTATGCCCGCTTTCAGCCCAGTCGCTCTGCGCGGAATGTACCACCGCATGGCAGACATCGCAGACCAGCTTATGCTTAAGTGGTCGAGAGCACGAGCCGATGAAGAAATTGATGTCGCTGGTGACTTCACTAGATTGACGCTCGACACCATTGCGCTCTGCTCATTTACATTTCGCTTCAATTCATTCTATACGGAAGGCTTTCACCCCTTTATCGACGCAATGGGTCGTGGCTTGAATCATGCCGGCAAGCGAGCCCATGCTTTGAAGATTCAGAAGACTCTTGGTCTTATTGGCAATCACCAGTTCAAGAACGATGTCTCGGTCATGCAGGACACCGTCGATAGTTTGATTAGGGAACGACGAAGGAATCCTAGCCCAGAGGGCTATGAAGACGTTCTCGATGTCATGATGAATGCAACCGATCCTGAGACTGGGGGGCGTCTGACCGACGAAAACCTACGCTATCAGTTGATTACGTTTCTAATTGCAGGCCACGAGACAACTTCTGGGCTGCTCAGTTTCGTTCTCTACGAATTGATGCGTAATCCCCGAGTCTTAGCCAAGGCACGCGAAAACACCGATTCGGTCCTCAACGGTAGATTCCCTCAATATGAAGATCTCAAAGATCTAAACTACATTGATCAAGTACTTCGTGAAGGTCTAAGGAARTACCCCACTGCTCCGGCATATGCAGTAACACCTTTTGAAACTACGACGATTGGTGAGAACGGTGGCACAGGAGGAACCCCTGTAACTGTTAACCCTGGAGACACGCTGTTGGTTCTCCTCGGACACATGCATCGTGATCCGGCCGTATGGGATAATCCCGAAGAGTTCAGACCGGAACGGTTCGATCCTGAGAATGCCAAATTWATACCTCATAATGCGTGGAAACCATTTGGAAATGGGCAACGATCGTGTCTCGGCCGCTTCTTCGCGCTCCAAGAAGCCACMATGATGCTTGCGTTGATTGTTCAACACTTGGATTTCAACTTCGCAAATCCAAGCTATGAACTGGAAATGCTTGACGGCCTAACTTCGAAACCGAAAGACCTGTTCGTCACTATCCAACCGAGGGAAGAATATCCGTACCTCGGACCCAAGCGCTACGACGAGCCTCACGCTGACGCTCCCACGACAGAAGAGACACCAATCACAAAGGTCGATGCTCCTCCGAACGGGTATAAGCTGCGCCTGCTCGTAGGYTCTAAYGCCGGAACCTCTCGTAGTCACGCTGAAGAATTAGCGGCYTTTGCCAAAACACAAGGCTTCGAAGTCGACATGTCTGATCTCGATGATGCCGTCAATTCTTTGCAGGCGGGCGACATTGCAATCGTAGCTACCAGCTCATATGAAGGTTTCCCCCCGGATAATGCAAAGCGTTTCTTCAATTGGATAACAGGCAAGGAAGCACCGTCACTAACAGGTGTGAAATTTGCTGTGCTTGGCAGCGGTAACTCAGACTGGGCAGAGACGTTCCAACGCGTTCCAGCCGAGATCGACGAGGCCATGGAATCTCGCGGAGCCATACGATTGATTGATCGCGGTGTAATTGACATGAAGGGAGACTATTTCGCCGACTTCGAATCTTGGTCAAAACGACTTTGGTCAAAACTCGCAGCCGATCTCGATCTTTCGTTCGATGATCACAGCAAGTCAGACTTCGTCGAGGTCACAGTAGTTGATGCTGGGCGTCAGAATATGTTGGTAGCCGAGACAGACGGCCCATTCGTCGAAGCAGTAGTCACCAGCGTTCAAAAGCTATCCACAGACGTTGATGGGGCCATGAACGAGAAATTCAAGGCTGTTCTTGAACTTCCTGAAGGGGTTTCATACTCGACAGGCGATTACTTAGAGGTACTCCCGAAGAACTCGTCATCCGGTGTCAACCGCGTGTTGGACCATTTCCAACTAGCAGGGGAAGATCGCATAAAGCTTTCCGGTTGCTCCACGTTCCTGCCCATAGACCAAGTATTGACAATTAATGATCTACTTGAAAACTACGTTGAGCTTGCAACACCGTTGAGCAAGCGGCACCTGGATCTAGCAGTTGCACAGTGTCAATGCCCACCCGAAAAAGCTCAACTATCGCAACTCGCTGAAACCGAAACTTTCAACGAGCTGCTCGAGAAGCGGACCTCGCTCCTAGATTTCCTCGAAACTTTCCGATCTGTAGACTTCACCTTCGGCCAGTTCATTTCAATGCTTGAGCCGCTCCGAGCTCGTCGCTACTCAATCTCGTCGTCTGCTCTCGGTGAACCGACAAAGCCTTCTTTGACCTTCTCCCGCATCGAATCTCCTGCATGGTCAGGCCGTGGAACCTTCACTGGCGTTTCTTCCAATTATTTAGCGAAACAGCAGGCCGGTTCTAAGATCTTGGTTTCGGTAGTGCCCGGAAATARACATTTCCAAGTGGAGCCAGATCCATCCATACCAATGATTCTCATCGGCGCTGGTACTGGGATCGCTCCCCTCCGTGCATTCATCGAGGAACGTGCAACACGTTGCCAGAATGAAGGCATCACACCAGCTAAATCTTTGTTTTTCTATGGCTGCCACGGCCCCGAATCCGACTTCCTATATAGCGAGGAACTCCATGAGTGGGAGAAGGATGGYGTAATCGATGTTCGCACCGCGTTCTCACGTCACCACAGTCGAAGCGAAAGCGGTACGGACATTAAGTATGTTCAGGACCGCCTCTATTCGGATCGCAATGATGTGTTCARTCTTCTCGAGAAAGGAGCGAAGACCCTCGTTTGCGGAGATGCCAAGCGGATGGCCCCAGCGGTTCGTAAGACTTTCGCAAAGATAATCTCGGAGCACCGAGGCTTCAATGAGCAACAGGCTGCTGCAGAAGTCAGAAATATGGAGCAGGAACTCTTTACTTATGTAACAGAGGCATTCACCTAATCGAGCACACCCCGCTACTGAAAGGAAGCGCACATGTCTAAATACACTCTTCACCCCGATACCGACCACGGGGTACCAAAAAAGGAAGTCATACGTCAATTTTTCTACTTCTTGAACGTCATCCGAAAGAACAACATCTTCGAGCTCGGCTCTGTCGCCGATGTCAAAGCAGATGCTAGAACCATTAAGCGTTTTGGCTCGCTTGAAAGCGGCGGCCTTGCCAACACCGCTCGGCGTCATCCAGAACGCCTGGGGCTTGTAGATGACGACGGAGAGCTGACCTACTACGAGTTCTATGACCGTGTGGTACGGCTGGCTACTGGTTTGATGCAAAATGGGGTCCGCGATGGAGGTAACCTAGCCGTCTTGGCTTTGAATGGTCGTGCTTCCATTTTCCCACTGTGCGCCCGCCAGTTCGTCGGCTATCACATCTTCATGATCAACGCTAATAGTTCTGGACCCCAGATCGAACGGGTTCTAGAATTCCACGAGGTGGAAACCCTCATTGTCGATCAGAGTTTCTACGACCGGCTCACCGACAAGACCAAAGAGAACTGCACCGTCATCATCGGGCATATCGACGACCCCGGAATGCTTCCAGCAGATGCCCTTACAATGGACCAGGTCATCGAGAGCGGTTCCACAGATCTCGATCTTCTACCTGAAAAACCTACTAGGTCACAGCATGTGGTAATGACATCAGGAACGACGGGCATGCCTAAGGGTGTAGTCCGAAGGCAGCTGAAGTCGCCCCAAGGGATCGGACCCGTGCTTGGAACCGTCCCGTGGCGGAGAGGTATGTCCGTTCTATTAACCGGGGTGCTGTTCCACTTTTACGGGTGGGGCAATATGCTCCTGTGCATCTTCACCGGTTCAACAATCGTTACGCAGCGGAACTTCGATTCTTCTAAGGCTCTTGAACAGTTCGAAAAGTACGACATCAATGCTTGGATCAGTTCAGCCTCTCGTTTACGAGAGATGATCGCTCACCTCGACCGGAACGCAATCGACCGAGTAGACGGTCTAGAATTCATCACTTCTTCCGGTAGCCCGCTAACCTCATACGAGGTCGAGAAAGTAAATGAGAAGTTCGGAAAAGTTTTCCACAACTGCTACGGGTCAACCGAGACCTCAGGGTTAGCCATCTCCGATGCTGATGAGCTAGCCGCAGATCCGACACTCACAGGCACTATTCACCCCGGTTCAGTTATCGAAATTCGTGATGACGACGGCACTCTTCTACCGGACGGTGAAATCGGCGAAATT
Organism: Corynebacterium ureicelerivorans; assembly: GCF_000747315.1. Lineage (NCBI taxonomy): Bacteria > Bacillati > Actinomycetota > Actinomycetes > Mycobacteriales > Corynebacteriaceae > Corynebacterium > Corynebacterium ureicelerivorans. The sequence goes on along the minus strand of NZ_CP009215.1, from coordinate 532,224 downwards.
TTCGCCGGCGCATACGATATGTTTGTTGGCTACACTGACCCTTCAATCGAGATCAAGACCAACAACAATCTTCTGCGAATGGGTGATCGCGGCTATCGACGCGGTAATCGGCTTTACGTTAAAGGTCGAGCAGATGACCTTGTAATCACACAGTATGGCGAGAAAATCTTCCCTTCGGAGATTGAGGATCTCCTCGTTCGGGACGAAAGGATTGACGATGTCCATGTTCATGGTGTCTCAGATCCTCACTATGGGCAAGCTCTGCGAGCCTACGTAATTCGTGAGGACGGGGTAACCGCAAACGAACTCGACGACGTGGAAGTGCGACGAATCGTGACGGCTGGTCTCTCAGATGCTCATGCACCGAGAGATGTATTCTTTGTGGCCGATTTCCCGCGCAACCCGATGGGCAAAGTGATCCGGCCTGAACTTCCCGGACAATCTACCGTTTAAGACTGTTAATCTACGTTCTCTGCACTGCTCCCCCGTTAGTTGCCTGCTGATGGGGGAGCAGCCCTTTTTCAGAACAACCGAATCCAACAACGCCTCAAAGGACTGCCCCGATACAGTATCTCGACCTCAGAATGGACTTCTAAAGAGAATGAAGCCTCATTTTCCTATGTGACGTAGGCTGTTTTGGGTTCCTTCCGGTCAAGTCCCGGGTAGTGGTCACGCCGAAGCCGCCGGGTGCGCGGTAGTGCTCGATCTTGCCGGGACGCGGCGCGAAGTTCTCGTTCGGGTCCTCGGCGTTGATCCGGCACTCAATCGCGTGGCCCCGGATCTCGATGTCGTCCTGGGTCAGGCGCAGCTTCTGCCCGGAAGCGATACGCAACTGCTCCTGAATCAGATCCACACCGGTGATCATTTCGGTGACCGGGTGCTCCACCTGAATACGGGTGTTCATCTCGATGAAGTAATACTTGCGCTCGATGTTGTCGAAGACGAACTCGACGGTGCCCGCATTCTTGTAGCCCACCTCTTTGCACAGGTTGATGGCTGCCTCTTGGAGGCCCACGCGGAGCTCGCCGTCAATCGCAGGCGACGGCGCTTCCTCGATGAGCTTCTGGTTGCGGCGCTGCGAAGTGCAGTCGCGTTCACCGAGCGCGATGGCGTTCTCGCCGTCCGCCAGCACCTGGATTTCGATGTGGCGGATGTCGGTGAGGTAGCGCTCGATGTACACGGACGAGTCGTTGAACGCGGACTGCGCCTCGTTCATGATCTCGTTGAGGTCCTTCTCCAGGGTGTCCTCGGACTCCACCACGCGCATGCCGCGCCCGCCGCCGCCAGCGGCTGCCTTAATCAGCAGCGGGAAGCCAGTTTGCTTGGCGACGTCTAAAGCTTCCTCGTACTCGGTAACCACGCCATCGGAGCCGGGAACCGTGGGAACGCCCGCCGCCTGCGCGATCTTCTTCGCCTCGATCTTGTCGCCCATGCGGCGGATGTGCTCCGACGACGGGCCGACGAAACCGATGTTTTCTTCCTCCACCATTTTGACGAAGTCGGCCTTTTCGGAGAGGAAGCCGTATGTTTAGACCACGTGTTTAGTAACGGTGTGGTGAGTATCGGGTAACGCCCGGGTGAGTATCGAGTAACACCCGGGCGTTTTGGGGTTTCGGCGGGGTTATGGGGCCAGTCGCATGTTGGTGCCTTCGAGTGTGATGATTTCGGCGCCGGCGACGAGTCGGTTGAGGATGGATTCGGCGATGACGGCATCGGGGATGGATTTGTACCACTCGTCGGGTGTGAACTGGGATGTCACGATGGTGGATCCGCGGGGTTCGCGCTCTGCGAGGATGTTGAGCAGTTGGTGTGCGGTGACGGCATCGATTGGGGTGGTCAGGAAGTCGTCGAGGACTAACACGTCTGTGTGGTGGAGGTCTTCGAGGAATGTGATGCGGGCTGGGTCGTCGTGTTTGAGCACGGCGAGGTGGTTGGCAAGTGTGTCGGTGCGGAAGAAGCGTGCGGAGTAGTCGTTTCGGCACGCCGCGGTGAGTAGTGCTTGGGCGAGGTAGGTTTTGCCGACGGAGGATTTGCCCAGGATGACAATGTTTTGTGCGCTTTGGCACCATTGGCAGTGAGCGAGTCGGGTGATTTGCTCTTTGTTGATGGTGCGGCCGGGCGTGTAGGTGATGTCTTCGATACAAGCATCGGGATTTGGCGATCGGGATGCTTTGAGCAGTTTGTTGACTCGCCTCTCACGCTTGGCCGCTACCTCTTTGTCGAGTGCGTAGAGCACCTTGTCGGAAAAGCTCCAATCGTCGAAGGCGGGATCGGCGGCGATGTCGATGACGCTTTGTCCGAAGGCGGTCATGCGCAGGTCGGTAAAGACCGGCAGGACTGATTCATCGAGGAAGCGGGCAGATGCTGATGCTGGCTGTGGGTGGGGCATGGGTTATGCAGATCCCTTCTTGGTGAGGTTTTCGAGGCTGAACTGGGCAGCACCACCGAGGTAGGCGCCGCGGGTGTCACGCGCTGTCGGCGCAGGCGCGCCGTCAGCGGGTCTGCCGGTTGGTTGATCGGTTGGCAGGTCAGTGCCTGTAGGCCGTGTGGAGGTGTCTTTGCGCACGGCGGCCATCATGTTTTTCACCGCGGTATACGACACAGCACGCCTAGCACCGTCGGTGGACACCAACCGCCTGCAGGCTTCTTCGAGGATTGGCTTGTTGGTGTGTTTGCCCATGCTGAGCACGTTGCGGCACGCTTGGTACGCCTGGGCAGGGATCGCTTTGGCTTCGATGAGCTCGGCAATCACCTGGCGGGTGGCCGGCCCGATCTTGGCGGCTTCGCGCAGGAAGTACTCGCTTGTCCACAACCCACGGGTGTCACCCATGTTCGCCGGGATGTGGTCGGTGTCGGTGACATACACCCCGCGGGCACGTGCGAGTTGGTGGGTGGCCACACGCTGCCCGGCGTCGAAGACGGCGAGACTGTCACCGGTGATACGCACATCCACGGTGCGGCCCACCAGCTGGTTGGGCACCGAGTAATGCGCGTTGTGCACTCTGATGTGGAAGTTCGGCGCGACTTTGGCGCGTTTCCATTCGGTACGCTGCCACGGCGTTTCAGGCAGCGCGGTGAGCACGTCGCGTTCGAACTGATCAAACAATGCGCGCCTGCTCGTCGCATTGCCGCGAAACGGTTCGGCAGCGTTGATCCCATCGACTAGGACGGTGATTTTTGCGTTGAGCTCGTCTATTCCGGCGCACTGGTGGCCATCGAGTGCGTGGATAACGTTCTGGGTGACAATCTTGACTGCAGCTTCAACGCTGGCCTTATCCTTGGGACGTTTCGCCCGAGCCGGCAACGCGGCGGTGTTGTAGTGCTCCAAAAACTCCTCGTAGGTGGAGTTGACCCGGCGATTCCTGTCCGCGGCACTGATCGCATTCGAAGCCGTTGAGGCATTATCCGGCACGATGACCTCGGCAACCCCGCCGAAGTACTCGAACGCGCGGATATGAGCTGCAAGCCACGCGTCCTGGCGCTCATCCGCGCACGCGCAGGCGAACACCATCCCTGAATACGGCAGCGAGGCGACAAAGATACTGACCTTCAAGCCTTGCCCGCCGGTGGGGTCAAACAACCGCATCTTCGTGCCTGCCCAGTCCACCTGCATCGTATGGCCTGGGAGATGGGTGATTCTGGCGGTCAGCCCGGCTGCATCGACGTGTTGAGCCACAAGTTGGCGAAACCGCTCGTAGCTGTAGTACCGCTGGCCTGTGCCCGCAGGCTGTGCGGTGTAGCGGCCCCACAGCACCTGCAGGGTCACCTTGTTGCGCCCGGTGCGCGCCTTGGCGACAGCGTCGAAATCGATCGGGACGAAATCCCCCTGAGCATGGCTGCGCCCGTCGACGAACCAGTCCGCCAGCTCATGATCCGCAACCCCACGAAGTTGCTCACGGGTTGTGATGTTGTGTTCCACCAGCGCATCGCGAGCCTTTTGCACGGTGGTGTGCGAGCACCGCGAACTCGAACAGATTTGACGGACAGACCAGCCTTTGAGCACTTGATCCATTACCGCCCGGTAGTCAGTCACAATCAGACTCCTCTGGTAACGCCGCGTGCCCTGAAGTCACGCGGTCACCAGAATCCTCCCCCGGACTGTTACTGGATGCTCACCAATGCGTTACTCGATACTCACCACGGTGTTACTAGATACGACCGCGCAACAGCCGTATCCGGGGTGGATCGCATCGGCCTTGAAAGCCATCGCAGCGGCCAACATCGCCATGGGCGGCACGGCCATGCTGTGCTACGTCACCCCCAAGGAGCACCTGGGACTGCCCAACCGCGATGACGTGAAGACGGGCGTGATCACGTACAAGGTCGCCGCGCACGCGGCCGACGTGGCGAAGGGCCACCCGGGCGCGCGCGACTGGGACGACGCGATGAGCAAGGCCCGCTTCGAGTACCGCTGGCATGACCAGTTCGCGCTCTCCCTCGACCCGGAGACCGCGCAGTCCTACCACGATGAAACCCTTCCGGCGGAGCCCGCGAAGACGGCGCACTTCTGCTCCATGTGCGGGCCGAAGTTCTGCTCGATGCGCATCAGCCAGGACATCCGCGACGAGTTCGGCGACCAGATCGCGGACCTGGGCATGCCCACCTTCGACTTCGACGCCACGCCCGACCCGGTGACGGGCCCGGCCGCGCGCGAGGGCGAGCAGGAGATGGCGCGTGAGTTCCGCGACCTGGGTTCCAACGTCTACCTCGAGGAGAACGACGAGGCCGCAGACGCGGCAGGCACCGCCACCCCGTCTGCGCAATAATGGCTGCGTGACGGAAGCAACCAGCACTGCAGCATTCATCGAGGCCCACCGCGCATCCACCGATGCCGAGCTGGCCGCGGCGCTCGTCGAGCACGCCGGCCAGCTCGCCCTCCGCATGCGCGCGGAGGGCGTCGGCACCGACTTCAAGACGTCGATCTCGGACGTGGTGACCGATGCGGACCGCGCCGCCGAGCGGTTTGTGGCCGATGTGCTCGCTGAGCTGCGCGGCGACGACGGCGTCCTCGGCGAGGAGGGCGCGAACCGTCCGTCCGCCACGGGCCGCACCTGGGTGATCGACCCGGTGGACGGAACCTACAACTTCTCGCAAGGCTCGGATTACTTCTGCTCGGCGCTTGCGCTCATCGACGCCAGCTCCGCCCACACGCCCGCCATCGGCGCCGTCCACCGCCCCGCCACGGGCACGACCTGGCTGGCGGCGCACGGTAACGCCACGCGTGACGGGGTGGAGCTTGGGGGCTTGCCGGAGGCGTCGCTAAGCGAGAGCGCCGTGGTGACCTACCTGCACCCCACGTCCCTGGCCGACGACGAGGTGCGGGAGACATGGCTGCGCGTGGTCACCGGCGCCGCCACCCTGCGCATGCAGGGCGCGGGGTCTGTGGATCTGTCCAACCTCGCATCCGGACAGATGGGCGCGTGGCTGCAGCACACGGTGCCGGATTGGGATTGGCTGCCGGGCAAGGCGCTTGTCGAGGCCGCGGGCGGGCGGTGCGTCGAGGTCGACGCCGGCGGGGTGACCTGGTGTGTGGCGGGCAACCCGCAGGTGGTCGACGAAATCGCGGGCAGGCTCCGCGGCTAGCTCCGGCCGGTTTACCCGCTAGGGCAGACGGAAACCGCCCGGCATGTCGCCGAGCGCGGCGTCCATACGCAACGAGCCTGTCGGCGCGTGGACGGGGCCCTGCAGCGGCGTCCTGCAGGACACGTTAAACGGCGGGCCCCAGATGCCGCCGTTGATCATGCCGATGACACGGTCGCCCTCCATGAGGGGCGCGCCAGAATCGCCCTGCATCGCGCACACGTGGTTGGTGTTGCGGGTGCCCCCATCGTTGATGGTGTAGCCGCAGGTGGTGCCCGACGCCACGCCGGTCTTGCACACCACACCGCCTGCGGGCACCGGCGCGCCGCCGAGGCGGTTGACGGTGACGCCGTTGTAGCTGCGCGTGACCTCGGTATTGGGGGCCAACGTGATCACGGCGTAGTCCAGATCGTGGTTGACGTGGGTGATCATCCCGGTGCGGCCGAGCTGCGGGGCATCCGCTGATTGCACGGCATCGCCCACCTCGCCGCAGTGGCCGGCCGTGATGGCGACCTTCTGCCCGCGGTCGTTGTAGCCGGCCACGGTAGTGGTGCAAATGACCTCCTGGCCGGGCACGGAGCCGACGTAGAGCGGGGTGCTGGGGCCGTAGAGCGCGCGGCCGCGCCGCAGGGCGTCCTCTGCCTCTGGGGGCGTGCGCGGCGCGTCGAAGAAAGAGCCGGGCACGCGGTACAGCACCTTATCCGCCGCGGGTTTTCCGGCGAGCACCTTGGACACCGGGTCCGTGCGCCACACATAGTTCTGCAGGTCCCCCACCGGTGCCTCGGCGTTCTGCGCGTGCGCAGGCGTGCTGCCCGTAACCGTCCCCGTGACCGCCGAGGTGAAACACAACATCGCGACGGCGAACAAACGGGCGGCGGACAGTCGGCGCATGGGATCCCCAATCACATTGGCAACTTCAGTATCAACGGAAACATTCAACCACATCCTTTCCTGCTACGGGAGGGGTTGAACGCGGTTAGAGTGAGTCCATGACGCACTCCCCGAAGCTTTCTGGCCACCTCGCCCAGTTCGAGCCCACCATCGACGCCACCCGCGACAAGCGCGAGGCCCTGTACAAGTGGCTCCACCAGCACCCGGAGCTGTCCATGGAAGAGGTGGAGACGTCCAAGCGCATCGAGGACGAGCTCACCGCCCTCGATTACAACGTCACCGCGGTGGGGAGCACCGGCAAGGTCGGCGTCCTAGAAAACGGCGAAGGCCCTGTGGTGTGCTTCCGCGCGGACTTCGATGCACTGCCAATCACCGAAGCCACCGGCCTGGATTACGCCGCCGACCCAGAGCTCGGGCGCATGCACGCGTGCGGGCACGACATGCACACCGCTGCCCTGCTGGGCGCCGCCGAGGCGCTCGCGCAGCACAAGGACGCATGGTCCGGCACGTTCATTGCCCTGTTCCAGCCCGGCGAGGAAACGGGCGCCGGCGCCCAGGACATGGCGGATGCCGGCCTGGCGGAGAAAATCCAGAAACCGGACGTGGTGCTGGGACAGCACGTGGGCACGATGATGGAAGGCTACGGCGTGGGCGCACTGGCCGGCCCGGTCTTCGCAGCGTGCGTGCAAACCAAGATCACGCTGTACGGCTCCGGCTCCCACGGGTCCATGCCGCACACCGGCATCGACCCTGTGGTGCTTGCCGCCAAGATCATCCTCAGCCTGCAAACCATTGTCTCGCGCCAGGTCAACCCACAGGAGCTCGCGGTGGTCACCGTCGGTGCGGTTCACGGGGGTGAATCTCCTAACACCATCCCCGACTCGGTGGAGCTGAAGGTGTCCACCCGCGCCTACACCGACGAGATGTCCGACAAGCTCAACGCCGACATCGAGCGCATCGTCCGCGGCGAGTGCGCCATCGCCGGGTGCGAGCGCGAGCCGGAGTTCGAGGTTGTCGGCGGCGCACCCGAGTTCTGGAACGACGAGGACACCGCGGAAACCGTCCTGGCGGCATTCCGCGAGCAGTTCGGCGACCAGACCAGCGATTTCGGCCGCCTGTCCGGCTCCGAGGACTTCCCCACCATCGCCAACGCCTGGGGCGCGCCGTACTACTACTGGGTGGTGGGCAGCAGCGACAACCCGAACGCCCCCTACAATCACTCGCCCAAGTTCGCCCCGGACCTGGACCCGGTGCTGGACCTGTCCACCCGCGCAATCCTGGCCGGCATCTCCCCGTGGCTGATGCGGAACTGACGGGGTACGTTGAGCGCATGCAGGACAGCCGACCCCAACAGCAACGCCTGATCGTCCCTGACCTCGCCCGCGGCACCGCGCTGCTGGGCATCGCGATGGCCAACGCTGCCCAGGCGTGGGTGATCAACGACTGGTCCGAGGACCAGTCCCGGGTCGGCTGGTCCGTCGGCGGCGTGCGCCCCGACAGCGTCGTCGACCAGTTCAGCGCCATCTTCGCCGCCATGTTCATCCACGTGCGCGGCCTGCCAATGTTCTCCACGCTGCTCGGCTTCGGCTTCGGCCTCGTGGCCGCCAGCCTCTACCGCAAGCACTACCCGGCCAAACAGGCCCGGCGCGTGCTGTGGCGCCGCTACGGCATTCTGGCGCTGTTCGGTTTGGCGCACATGTTCCTGCTCTTCTTCGGCGACATCATGCTCACCTACGGGCTGGTGGGCATCCTGCTCGCAGCCATGCTCACCCTCAGTTCGAAGACGCTTCGCATCATCGCCTACGTCATCCTCGTCATCTTCACGGCGATGGGCGTGATGGGCGCGTTCGCGTCCCTGTACTTCGACGCCGGCGCCGGCATCATCGAGTCCGCCCCTACCGCCACGCTGGACAGCCTAGGCGCATATTTCAGCACGAACACTCAAATGGCGCTCGGGCTCTTGGCCATGCAGCCGTTCGCCGCACTCCAGCTCGGCGCGCTCAGCATCATCGGCTTTGTGTGGGCGCGGGAGCGGGTGCTTATCGACGTCGCTTCGCACCGCCGTACCCTCATCACCTGGACCGTCATCGCGGGGCTGGTCATCGTCTGTGTCGGCCTGCCGTGGGGGCTGAGCGCCGCAGGCGTGCTGCCCGCCGAGTGGGAGATGCCGCTGTTCGTGCTGAACCAGGCCGTTGGCTACCTCACCGGCCCGGGCATCCTAGCCGCGCTCGCGCTCGCCACCGACAGCCTGCACAACCAAGTGCCCGGCTGGGCCCGCGCGTTCGTGGCCTTGGGCAAGCGTTCCATGTCCGGCTACCTCGCCCAGTCGTTCTTGTTCGTCCTCCTGTGCACGCCCGCGTTCCTGGGAATCGGTCTGGACTCCTCAGTCACGGGCAAGCTACTGCTCGGGCTGCTGGTCTGGGCGATCACCCTCCTGCTCGCGGTCGTGCTGGACCGCGCGGGCAAGCAGGGCCCCTTTGAGTGGGCGCACCGCCACCTCTCCTACGGCACTACAGGAAGGATTGAGCCGAAATATGATCACGTTCAAGTCGCTGGTTGAGATGACCCCGTTTGAGGTCCACCAGCTGTACAAGCTGCGCGTGGACGTCTTCGTCGCCGAGCAACACTGCCCCTACAACGAGATTGACGACCAAGACGCGGACCCCGACACCCGCCACATCCTCGCCTTCGACCGCGAGGCGCTCGTCGGCTGCGCCCGCGTCTTCCCCACCGAGAACGGGGCCCGCTTCGGCCGCTTCGTGGTCCACCCCAGCCACCGCGGCTCTGGTCTGGGCCCGGATATCGTCCGTGCCGGCATCGAGTGCACCGAGCGATTCCCCGGCGACCTCGTCATCGAGGCCCAGGCCGGGCTGGTGGGCTACTACTCCCAGTTCGGCTTCGTGGCCGAGGGCGAAGAGTTTCTGGACACCGGCGTCCCCCACCGCGCCATGCGTCTGACACGCGGAGCTCGTCGATAGGCTAGGTGCGCTCACTGCGCTCACTGCGGTCCAGCACGAAGCCCTCGGGGAACTTCCACGAGTCGTCCTCTGCGTCGTACTCCAGCTCGGGGCGCTCGACCTCGTTTCCTTGCGCGTCGTAGCCCGGCGCGGGCTTGCTCTCGCCTTGCTCGAGCTTCTCGGCGGTGTCCGTCTTCTCCCAGGTGCGCGACCGTGTCTTGCGCGCAGCCGCGGAGTCGTCGTTCATCGCCTTGACCAGCGAGTACATCATGACGAAGTACATGAAGAAGAACGGCAGGGCGATGATGATCACCACTTGCTGCAGGGCGTCGATGCCGGAATCGTTGATAAACAGCAGAGCCCCGGTGACCAGGCCGACCGCGACCACCCAGCCCACGCGGTAATAGGTGGGCGACTTGTTCTCCTCGCCCGAGGCGAACATGTCCATCACCATGGCGGCGGAGTCCATCGAGGTGACGAAGTAGAACACGATCACCACGAGCGCCACGGTGCCGGTGATGGCGTACAGCGGGTACTCGGCCAACAGGGAAAACAGCGCCTGCGGTGTGTCGCCCTCCTCCACCACCGGGGTGGTCAGCACGCCCGGGTCTTGCTCCTCCATGTCAATGGCGGCGCGGCCGAAGATGGAAAACCACACGAGGTCGAACGCGGTGGGCAAAAGCAGCGTGCCGCCGATGAACTCGCGAACGGTGCGGCCGCGGGAAATGCGGGCGAAGAACATGCCCACAAAGGGCGACCAGCAAATGGTCCAGGCCCAGTAGAAGGCGGTCCAGGTGGCGTGCCAGCCGGGGTTGTCGTTGTAGGAGTCCACCCAGAACATCAGCTCCGGAAGGGACTGGGCGTAGATGCCGAAGGACTCCGTGATCTGCCCCAGTAGCTTCAGGGTGGGGCCGGTGAGCAGCACGAAGATCATCAACGCGATGGTGCCGGCGATGTTGAGGTTGGACAGGATCTTCACGCCCTTGTCCAGGCCGGTGGCCACGGAGATGGAGGCGGCGATGGTGATGGCGCAGATGATGGCGATCTGCACCGGGGTGACCAGCGGCACGCCCCACAGAATGTTCATGCCGGCGGAGATCTGCAGCACGCCCAAACCCACCGAGACGGCGAGGCCGAAGACTGTGCCGATGATGCCCAGGGCGTCGAGAAGCTTGCCCGGCGCCTCGTACACCTTGCCGCCGAGCAGCGGCGCGAACATCGACGACATGCGCGCGGGCATCTTCCGCTTATAGACGAAGTACCCTACGGCCAGCCCCGGCAGCGTGAAGATGACCCACATGTGAATGCCGAAGTGGTAGTAGGTGAACTCGAAGGCCTGGATGATCGCGTCGCGGCTCATCGAGTCGTATCCGCCGCGCGGCGGGTTGTAGGCGTGGTTGAGCGGCTCTGCCGCGCCCCAGAACATCAGGGTCGCGCCCATGCCGGCGGCGAACAGCATGGCGAACCAGACCGGGTAGGAGTACTCCGGCTCGTCGTCATCGTCGCCAAGGCGCAGGTTGCCGTAGCGGGAGACAAACACGCAGATGAGAAACACCAGGGTGGCGGATACGCCGCCGATGTAGAGCCACGTGAAGTGGTCCATCAGCCAGCCGGAGATAGCCGCGTAGGTCTCGCGCGCCTGGTCGCCGAACGCCAACGTGGCGGCGACGAACACCAGGATGAAGCCCAGCGCGGTAAAGAAAATGAGCGGGTCGGAGTGCAAGCGACGGGTGCGCGCCATGCGGGGTCCTACCTAACTATGTGCGAATGCGGTGAATATGCGGCTCGTTCGCACCACGGTACCGGTATGCTAGGCTTGCCCACCGGAAAACGGGGTTGAGAGGAATGAAATCCGTGGTTGCTGACGAGCAGAAACTCCTCGAGCGCTTCATGTGGCTCTCCATCGGCGCAACTGTGCTGACCATCGTGCTCAAAGCAACGGCGGCGTGGGTGACCGGCTCCGTGGGCTTTTTGTCCGACGCGATCGAATCCGGCATCAACCTCATCGCCGCCGCCGTGGGCCTGTGGGCACTGAAGTTGTCAGCCAAGCCTGCGGATGCGAACCACAACTTCGGCCACGCCCGCGCCGAGTATTTCTCGGCCCAGGTGGAAGGCTCGCTGATCCTCCTCGCCTCAGTGGCCATCATCTTCACCGCCATTGACCGGCTGATTAACCCGGCCCCTGTGGAGCAGGTCGGCATCGGCCTGGCCTTCTCCATCGTCGCTACGGCGCTGAACGGAGCCGTGGGCATTGTGCTCATCCGCGCCGGCAGGAAGTACCGCTCCACCACGCTGGACGCCGACGGTCACCACCTGCTCACGGACGTGTGGACCACCGTCGGCGTCATTGTCGGCATGGCGCTGGTATGGCTGACCGGGTGGCAGCCGCTGGACCCGATCGTCGCCCTCGTCGTCGGCCTGAACATTCTGTTCACCGGCTACAACCTGCTTAAGGGCGCAATGCTCGGCCTGCTCTCCGAGGCGCTGCCGCAGGAAGAGACCGCAGTGGTCCACGCGTTCTTGGACGACTACGCCGCCGCGAACGGCGTGACCTTCACCTCCGTGCGCACTGCCGCCGCCGGCCGCCAGCGCACCGTCAGCTTGGTCATGCAGGTTCCCGGAGACTGGACTGTCGACCGCGCCCACGACCACGCCGACGCCGTGGAGGAAGGCATGGCGCACGCCCTCGGCAGCGCAGAAACCATCGTGCACGTGGAGCCGCTGGGGCACCCCACCCGCACTGGCCCCCTGGAAATGTAGGGACGCGCGGATCTGCTAGTTACTGCGCGCCGTTTGTGGATGGGCACTAGCAGATCAGCGGTCGAGGTTTGCGTTTTCCCAGGTGGTGTTGGAAACGAATTTCGGTAACAGCGTCATCTGCTAGTGGTGCCTCCGCGCTCCTAGCAGATCCGCTCACCCCGCCGCGGGAAAGAAAACCCGAACGGCCCCGCGGCAGCGCCTAGGCTGACAACCATGGCTGATTCGATCAAGGACCCCGAGGTGTACGAGGCCCTCGTGCGCGAGGGCAACTCCAAATCCAAGGCCGCCGCGATCGCCAACGCCGCGGCGCGCGACGGTCGCTCGAAGGTCGGCGAGCGCGGCGGCGAGGCCGGTTCCTACGAGGACTGGACCAAGGAAGAGCTGTACAAACGCGCCCAGGAGCTCGACATCGAGGGCCGCTCCGGGATGACCAAGGACGAACTGATCGAGGCGCTGCGTGACTAAACAAGCTCTCGACCTGCGCTGCTACTTCGTCACCGGGCAAGGCCCCGACATCATCGAGCGCGCGCGCCAAGCCGCAGCAGGCGGCGCGGGCGTGATCCAGGTGCGCTCGAAGCCGATCTCGGCGCGTGAGCTCTACTCGCTCTCGCTCGCCGTCGCCGAGGCTGTGCATTCCGCAAACCCCCATGCACACGTGCTTATCGACGACCGCGTCGACGTCGCGCTCGCCCTCCAGGGCCACGGCATCGACGGCGTGCACGTGGGCCAAGACGACCTAGACGTGCTCGTGGTGCGCGAGCTGCTCGGCCCGGACGCGATCATCGGCCTGACCACCGGCACGCTCGAGCTGGTCCGGGCCGCCAACGACCACAAGGACGTGATCGACTACGTAGGCTGCGGGCCGTTCCGCGCCACCCCGACGAAGGATTCGGGCCGCGCCCCGATCGGCCTGCGCGGCTACCCGGAGTTGGTGGCCGCCTCCGAGCTGCCGATGGTGGCCATCGGTGACGTCACCGCGGACGACGCCTACGACCTCGCGCAGCAGGGCGTGGACGGGCTGGCCATCGTGCGCGGCATCATGCACGCAGACGATTCGCAGGCGTACTGCGAGCGCGTCGTCGCCGAATTCGAGCGGGGTGTGGCGGCATGCAGGTAGACATCGTCGGCGCGGGCATCATCGGACTCACCACAGCACTGACACTCGCGGACCGCGGCCACTCGGTCACCGTCCACGACCCAGCCCCGGCCTCCGGCGCCTCCCACCACGCGGGCGGCATGCTCGCGCCCACTGCAGAGGTGGTGTACAAGCAGGACCCGCTATTCCCGCTGATGCGCACGTCCGCCGAGTGGTACCCGGAGCTGATCACGCTCACGGCCAGATACACGGACCTACCCACTGGGTACCGCACCGACGGCACGCTCGTGGTAGCGCGGGACATCGCGGACAAGACGCATCTGCGCGAACTCAGCGAGTACCAGTCCCGGCACGGTATGGCGGTGGACAAGCTCACCGTCCGCCAGGCCCGGAAGCTCGAGTCCGCCCTCTCCCCCGCCATCAACGGCGCGGTGGCCATCGACGGCGACCACCAGGTGCAGCCGCGCTTGTTCATGCGCGCGCTTCTCGACGCCTGCCGGTCCGCCGGCGTCACCTTCACCGGAAACCACGTGGATTCGCTGGACGCCCTGGAAGGCGACCAGGTCGTCGTGGCCAACGGCCTCGGCGCCAGTGCACTCGTGCCAGGTCTTGACCTGCGCCCGGTCTACGGCGACGTGCTGCGCGTGCGGGTGCCACAGCACCAGTACCCGCTGCTCACGCGCGTGGTACGCGGGTTTGTGGAGGACCGCCCCGTCTACCTCATCCCTCGCGAGGACGGCACGCTGACCATCGGCGCGACCACCCGCGAGGACGGGCGCGACCAGCCCCAGGTGCAGGGCGTCCACCAGCTGCTGCGCGACGCCATCGAGCTCGTTCCGGCCGTGGAGGAGTGCGACTTCGTTGAAGCCACTGCGGGCGCGCGCCCCGGCACGCCGGACGACTTGCCGTATCTGGGCCGGATAGACGAGCGGACCGTCGTGTCCACCGGCTACTTCCGGCATGGGATCTTGTTGGCGGCGTTGGGGGCGCGGGTTGGGGCGGAGCTCGTCGATAGGCAGGAGCCCGCAATAGACTTGTCAGCGTGCGACCCGAGGAGGCATTCATGAACATCACACTCAACGGAGCAGCAACCACAACCGACGCGGCCACCGTCGAGGCGCTTGTGGCGGAGGTGGGCGCTCCTGCCGACGGCACCGCGGTAGCCATCGACGGCGAGGTCGTGCCGCGCTCGCAGTGGGGGCGGAAGCTCCACGACGGTGCCGTGGCCGACATCCTCACCGCAGTCCAGGGAGGCTAAACGTGCTGGAGATTGCGGGCAAGCAGTTTGGCTCCCACCTGATCATGGGCACGGGCGGGGCGAGCTCCTTCGACATGCTCGAGCGGGCGCTGGAGGCGTCCGGCACCGAGCTGACCACGGTGGCGATGCGCCGCCATGCCGCCACGACCGGTGGCGGGGAGAGTGTATTCGACCTGCTCAAGCGCCTGAATATCGCCCCGCTGCCGAACACGGCCGGGTGCCGCACCGCGCGCGACGCCGTGATTACCGCGAAGCTCGCCCGCGAGGCGCTGGGCACGGATTGGGTGAAGCTGGAGGTCATCGCGGACGATCGCACGCTGCTGCCGGACGTGGTGGAGACGGTCGACGCCTGCGAGCTGCTCATCGACGAAGGCTTCACCGTGCTGGCCTACACCTCCGACGACCCGGTGGCCGCCAAGCGCCTCGAGGACCTGGGCGCGGCGGCGGTGATGCCGCTGGGCTCGCCGATTGGCACCGGCCTAGGCATTTTGAACCCACATAACATCGAGCTGATCTGCTCGCGCGCCGAGGTGCCGGTGCTTATCGACGCCGGCGTGGGCACCGCCTCCGACGCCGCCCTGGCCATGGAGCTGGGGTGCTCCGGCGTGCTGCTGGCCAGCGCGGTGAACCGCTGCCAGGACCCGGTGGCGATGGCGGAGTCGATGAAGCACGCCGTCGAGGCTGGCCGCCTGTCCCGGATGGCGGGCCGCATCCCGAAACGCGAGCACGCCGTTGCATCTTCATCCTTCGAGGGGCTGGCGAGCTGGGCGGACTCCGTACTATAAACGGGGCAATGGTGACACGATCACCACATGCGCTATATTCAAACGATACATTGATTGTTTGAAAGAAGGTCGCCATGCGCCGCATACTCCCACTGCCCCTCGCCGCAGCTCTGCTCCTGACTGGTTGCGCCGATACCGCCAACACCAACGACACCACCGAATCCACCGGGCCCAACGCGGCCAGCACCAGCGCCGCCGCGGAGGGCACCATCGACAACTGCGGTGTTCAGATTTCGGTTGAGCCGCCGGTCGAGCGGGCAGTCGCGCTCGAGCAAGGCGCGTCCGATACCCTGCTCATGCTCGGTGCAGGCGACCAGATCGCCGGTGTGGGCCACCAGAAGGACAACCCGCCGGATGGGTACGAAACGCCGAATATCATCGCCCAGGCGATCCCCACCGCTGAGCAGATCCGCGCGGTGGACGCGGACTTCGTCTACTCGCCGTTCGCCCTCGTGTGGACGGCGGATTCCGCCGGCACCCGCGAAGAGTGGGACCGACTTGGCGTACGCACCTACCAGTCCAACGTGGAGTGCCAGGACTACGGCGACAACAAGGGGAAGACTACCTTCGACCTGTTGGAGAAGGACATCACCGAGCTGGGCCAGATCTTCGGCCGCGAGTCTGAGGCGACCGAAGTCAACGAGAAGCTGCGCGGGACTGTGAAGAACGCGAACCAGGCACCGGACGGCACGACGTTCGTCCTGATCTACTCCTCCATCGGCGGCGCGCCGTACGTCGCGGGCGGGCCGTCGATAGTCACCGAGATGGGCAACGCCGTGAATATGACGAACGCTTTCGGCGACCTCAAAGAGGAGTGGCCGCAAGTGTCGTGGGAGGCCGTTGCGGAAGCCAACCCGGACGTGATCATCCTGGCGGACTTGCCTGTTCGCGGCGAGCCGGGCGACACCTGGCAGGAGAAGGCTGAGACGCTGAAAACCACGCCGGGTACCAAGAACCTCCAGGCGGTGAAGGATGAGCGCTACATCATCATCAACGGCGTGACCACCTCCCCGTCCGCACGCTCCTACCAGGGGTTGCAGCAGATTTCCGACGCTATCGGCAACGGCATCGCAGGCTAGACAGTTGAAACGCTCTATCGCGTTCGGGCTGTTGTCCCTGGCGGCCCTCGCCCTCGCAATTGTCATCTCTCTACCGCTGGGTTCCAGCGGTATCACGCTGAGCGATTTGAATAACCTCTCACCGCTGCAGCGATCCATCATCACCGAACTCCGCCTGCCGCGCGTCCTGATGGCCGCCTGCGTCGGCGCGATCCTCGCGGTGTGCGGTGTGGCGATGCAGGCGATCACGCACAACGACCTGGCTGAGCCGTACCTGCTCGGCATCTCATCTGGTGCCTCCACTGGCGCGGTGATCGCGATCATGTTCTCCACGTGGCAGTTCGGCGTTATCGTCGGCGCCGCCATCGGTGGCCTCGTCTCGTTCCTACTGCTCATGACGCTTCTGCGCCACACCAGAGCGGACGCAACCCGCGTGGTGCTCACGGGTGTGCTGATCGGCTACCTCTTCCAATCGATCACGTCGCTCGTGGTCACGGCATCCGGCAACGCGGAATCCACCCGCGGCATCATGTTCTGGCTGCTCGGCGTCCTCTCCGCCGCGCGCTGGGGAACGCTGGTGGTCGTCGCCATCGCCGGGGCGATCGGCGTTACCGTGCTGTGGGCACTCTCGCGCCACCTCGATGCGCTTACGCTTGGCGACGCCACCGCCCACACCATGGGCGTTCCCGTCGTCGCCGTGCGCTACACGGTGTTGGTTGTAGTCTCCCTCCTCACCGCGGCAACGGTCGCGTCCGTCGGCGCGATCGGCTTCGTCGGCCTGATCGTGCCGCATGCGGTGCGCATGGTCATCGGCCCGCTGCACAAGCGACTGATCCCGATCTCCGCCATCGTCGGCGCCTTGTTCCTTGTGATTGCGGACGCGATCGCGCGCGTGCTGTTCGCACCGCAGGAGCTGCCCGTCGGCGTAATCACTGCGCTTATCGGCGTGCCCGTTTTCTTCGTCATCTTGAAAAGGATCGCCAGGTGATTGATCTCAACGTCGCAACCAAGGTCCGAAATTTCGAGCTGAAGGTCGAGGCAACGCTGCCGTCTTCCGGCATCGTCGGCATCGTCGGGCCTAACGGCTCCGGCAAATCGACGCTGCTTCGTTCCATGGCCGGAGTCAACGACTTCACCGGGAGCATTCTTTTCGACGCCACGTCGCTTTCCTCCCTGCCCCGCGCCAAGCGCGTGCGCACACTTGCCTACGTCGCCCAAAGCCACGGCACGCTGCCGGATCTCACGGTGCGGGAACTTGTGGAGATGGGGCAAACAGCTGGGCACGGCATCTTCTGGAAGGAGTCCAACGGGGATGCCGGGATAATCGAGGAGGCCCTCATCCACTCAGACCTCATCGACCTTGCCGACCGTCCGCTTCGGACCCTCTCCGGCGGCCAGGTGCAACGGGCGATGACCGCGAGAGCCTTGGCCCAAGACTCGAAGTACCTTCTTTTAGACGAGCCGACAAACCACCTCGACCTGCACCACCAGTACCGACTGATGGACATGCTCGAGCACGTGGTGAGAGATCACGGCACCACCGTGGTTGTAGCGCTGCACGACTTGGCGCTGGCCGCCCGCTACTGCGACACCGTCCTCGTGTTGGAAAACGGCCACGTCGCAGCACTTGGCGCCCCCGCGGAAGTGCTCACCCAGAGCCTGTTGCGCGACACCTTCGGCGTGGACGCAACACTTTCCGTGATTGCTGGCGAGCCCTCCTTGGTCGTGCATGGCCCGGTTACGGCACGCTAAGGTTACTGGGTATGACTGATCACGAGAGATGGGCCGCGGTGTTCAAAATCCTGGGTGACACTACCCGTCTCTCGCTGCTCGACGCGATCCACGATGCCGGTGACAACAAGCTCACGGTGACGGACCTCGCCGAGACCACCGGCACGCGGGTGGCAACAGCCTCAGCGGCGCTTCGCGCCATGGAGAAGATGGGGACAGTCACCTCGGTACGAGAGGGCCGGACGATCTTCTACGCCATCGCCGACGAACGGATCCACCGGTTGCTGCACTGGGCCGCCGCCTACAGCGAGTAACCACTCAAAGACGAAAACCGTAGTCCCACGGTGTGGAGACTGCGGTTTTGACGTTGTTTACCGTGTTTTAGTACTGGCGCATGTGCAGCTTGCCCTGCCCACGCAGTGTGGAGCGGACAATGTTGGCTGCGGTTTGCACCGCCTCCATGAGGTGTTCGGTGCGGCTACCCACGGCGCGCACAACGAAGCCGGGGACGTCGCAGGCGGTGACGGACGCCTCGATCTGCTCGATCTCGGCCAGCGCCGCCCGCACGTTTTCAATGAGGTCCTCATCAATACCCGGATCGAAGCACAGGGCTGTGGCGAAGTGCGTGTTCTGCCCGAGGAACGTCGGCGAGTGGAGGGTCTCGGCGTCGCGCTCCGGCATGATGCGCATGTTGTCCACCAGCGCGAGCTTGCCGCCTACCCGAACCTCCGAGCGCAGGTGCGCCTGGCGGTAGCGGAACTGGCCGCCATCCGGCGACCACCCAGGGGTGACAATGTCCGACAGGAACGCGCTTGCCTCCGGGTCCAAATCCACCGTCATGTGCTGACGGAAATCGGCATCTCGGTACAAGATGAGCTGGTCGGGCACGTATTCGAGGACAGCGCCCGCCCCAACATGAAAGTCGATCTTCTGCGAGACAAACGATTCCGGGGTGCGGTAGACCTTCGTCGCGGACTGATCCGTGAACAAGATGGAGGCCCCGTCGGCGACATCGACCGCAATCCGGTACGAGTCGCCTCCGACGTAGCCGCCACCCGGGTTGGCGGTGATGTAGTACACCTGCCCGGTCTCGTCCAGGTAGTGGGGACGGATGATCTTGAGAGCTCCAGCGTGGTACTGACGCGTTGCTACCGACCGACCGCCGCTGACACTGATCCCGAGTTCGAGCGTGCCAGTGGCGGCTTTGTCGGCGTCGCCGTCAATCCGCTCTGGGGGAATCGACCACATACTAGCGATCGATGTCCTGCATCAACACGTCGTGGCGGATCCAGTCCAGCACCTCATCAAGACCCTCATCGGTCTTGAGGTTGGTCAAAACGAACGGCTTGTCGCCGCGGAACTGCTTGGAGTCATCCGCCATAACCTGCAGATCTGCACCAACGTGCGGAGCGAGGTCGGTCTTGTTGATCACAAACAGGTCGGACTTGATCATGCCCTGGCCTGCCTTGCGCGGGATCTTCTCGCCCTGCGCCACGTCGATGACGTAGATGGAGAAGTCAACCAGCTCCGGGGAGAAGGTGGCGGACAGGTTGTCGCCGCCGGACTCAACGAAGACGAGCTTCAGGTCTGGATGGCGGGCAACAAGGTCCTCGTACGCAGCCTCGTTCATCGAGGTGTCCTCGCGAATCGCGGTGTGCGGGCAACCGCCGGTCTCGACGCCGACGATGCGGTCCTTCGGCAGGATGCCCTCGCGGGCGAGGATCTTCGCGTCCTCGGTGGTGTAAATGTCGTTGGTGATTGCGGCCATCGACACCTCACCGTCAAGAGCACGGGTAATGCGCTCAATGAGCGCCGTCTTGCCCGAACCGACGGGGCCGCCAATTCCAACCTTGATCGTTGCCATAGTGAAATTTCTTCCTTTCTTTTAGGACATAAACATGCGCGAGCGCATGTATTGGTGCTGCATCTGGGCGATTTCCAACCGGGGGAAGGAAACGCCGAGATCTGGTACGTCGTGGGTGAGCGTCTCCTCGGCGAAGCCGGGAAGATACTCGTAGACGTCGATAAGAATCCTCTGGCCTGCGTCCTGGCCGAGCGGGATCGCGCGGATTGCGTTCTGCGTCATCGAGGTTGCCATCTGCATCAAGTAGGCGCGCACTGCGGTGAGCTCGTCGACGCCGGCGGCGTCGAGCACGAGACCCGCGGCGATGCCCGGGTTGCCGTAGTAGCGACGCTCACGAAGCCCAGCTTCGTACTCCTCCACGAGTGCATCCGTGCTGTCGATAATGCGCGAGACTTTCGCCATGCGCTTGCCCATCGCCTGCATCGACGCGCGTAGCTCGACCGGGGTCTGGGTTGAGTGGCACAGCTCGTCGAGAAGCTTAAGCTCCTCGACCGCCTCCTCGGCCTGCAAGCCGGCTGCCTGCAGCCGGACAGCCAACAAGACTGCCAGAGCCTCGCCGAAGGTGGCCTGGCGCAGGTAACCGATCAGCCACTGAAGGTAGCTATCCGGATCGCTGACCTCATCGCGCTGGATGAAAGACTCCATGCCCGCGGAGTGAGCGAACGCGCCGGTGGGTAGTGCGGAATCGGTGATGTGCCAGACAACCAGGCTGGCACGGACGTCAGTGGGTATGTTCTGCATGACGGAAAGCCCTCGGCATTACGTAGTCCCCACGGTGGTAGTTCACGCCGACGTGGTTAAGGTGGTGCTCCACCGTGTGGTCGTACCGCACAACCATGACCTCGGCCTTGAATTCGCTATCGGTGCCGAAGAACTGCGCCTGCAGGTGGCGGTTGCCCAGCGAGTGCGCGACCTTGAGCGCTTCTTCAATCGATGCGGGCTGGATCACCAGCACATCGAGCGGCGCCATGGATGCCACGATCACGCCCTGGTCAGTCTCGGCGAGAATGTCGCCGTCCTCCAGCTCGCGGACCGACTTGTCCAGCTTCAGGCCAAGCTCGGTTCCGCCTTCGGTCGTGACGCGCTGGATACGCTTTACGCGGCTCTCGTTGTCGAAAACCACGCGGTCAGCGACCTTGGTGCTGGCGTCCAAGTCGCGAACGTTACCGCGAAGTTCAGTAACAATCATGTTCAACTCCTTTGCAAAAACGAAAGCGGAGTGGCCCAGGCCTCTCCGCTCACGCGCGTTTCTAGTTCAGACTAGCTTGTTGCGACAGCAAGGTCTAACTAGAACAGGAAGTAACGCTGTGCCATCGGCAGAACCTCCGCCGGCTCAGACGTGATCTTCTTGCCGTCGACGGTCAGCTCGTAGGTCTCCGGATCGACCTCGATGTGCGGCGTAGCGTCGTTGTGCTTCATGTCCTTCTTGGAAATGTTGCGCATGTTCTTCGCCTCGACGTACTTGCGGCCGATGCTCAGCGACTCCGGAACGCCTGCTTCGAATGCAGCCGAAGACAGGAACGTGACCGAGGTACGCGCAGCGGCGTGACCGTACGCGCCGAACATGTCGCGCATGGTGCGCGGCTGCGGGGTCGGGATCGAAGCGTTGGAGTCACCCATCACGGAGCGGACAATGAAGCCGCTCTTCAGCACGGTGTTCGGCTTGACACCGAAGTATGCCGGGTCCCAGATGACTAGGTCGGCGATCTTGCCTTCCTCGACGGAACCAATCGCGTGTGAAACACCAGCAGCGATTGCCGGGTTGATGGTGTACTTCGCCACGTAGCGCTTGATGCGGTTGTTGTCGTTGCCCTCGGAGTCGTCCTCGAGCGCACCGAACTGCTCCTTCATACGGTGAGCAACCTGCCAGGTGCGCAGGACAACCTCCCCTACACGGCCCATGGCCTGGGAGTCAGACGAGGTAATCGACATCACACCCAGGTCGTGTAGCACGTCCTCGGCGGCGATGGTCTCGCGGCGGATGCGGGAGTCAGCGAACGCGACGTCCTCCGGCAGGTCCGGGTTGAGGTGGTGGCACACCATGATCATGTCAAGGTGCTCATCCAGGGTGTTCACCGTGTACGGCAGGGTCGGGTTGGTCGACGCCGGCAGCACGTTGCTCAGGCCTGCAACCTTCACAATGTCCGGAGCGTGGCCACCGCCAGCACCCTCGGTGTGGAAGGTGTGGATGACGCGGTCGCCGATTGCCTCGATGGTGTTGTCGACGAAGCCGCCCTCGTTCAAAGTATCGGTGTGGATCGCGACCTGGATGTCCATCTCATCCGCAACGGAGAGCGCGGTGTCGATGGAGTTCGCAGTCGCGCCCCAGTCCTCGTGGACCTTCAGGCCGATAGCGCCGGCGCGGATCTGCTCACGCAGCGGGTTAGCCTCGGACGCGTGGCCCTTGCCCAGGAAGCCGACGTTGACCGGGAAGTCACGGGTGGCCTCGATCATGCGCGTGATGTTGGCCGCACCTGCGGTAACGGTGGTCGCATTGGTGGAATCGGCCGGGCCAACGCCGCCACCGATCATGGTGGTGGTGCCGTTGTCGAGCGCGACGCGTGCCTGCTCCGGGGAAATGAAGTGGATGTGGGTATCGATCGCACCAGCGGTGACGATCTTGCCCTCACCAGCGATAACCTCAGTGCTCACGCCGATAACGATGTCGATGTCGTCCTGGACGTCCGGGTTACCGGCGGTACCGATCTTGATGATCTTGCCGTCCTTGATGGCGATGTCAGCGACGTAGATACCGGTGTAGTCGATGATCAGCGGGCCGGTGATGACAACATCGGGAACCTCTTCGTCGCCTACCCAGCGGCTGTTCTGGCCCATGCCGTCGCGGATGACCTTGCCGCCACCGAAGGTGACTTCCTCACCGTAGTGGGTCAGGGACTTCTCAACGCGCGCCACAAGGTTGGTATCCGCCAAGCGGACGCCGTCACCGGTAGTCGGGCCGTAGAGCTCGGCGTACTGTTTACGCTCCATCTCAAATGCCATGATTAAATGCCTTTCTCTTTGGTGCCTTGTGTTTAGTCGAGCGGGCCGTTGACCTTGGAGTTGAAGCCGTAAACCTCACGGCGACCACCGAAGTCGACGAGCTGGACAGTGCGGCTATCGCCCGGCTCCAGGCGCACAGCGGTGCCGGCCGGGATGTCCAGACGCTTGCCGCGCGCAGCTTCGCGGTCGAACTCCAGATCGGCGTTGGCCTCTGCGAAGTGGAAGTGGGAACCAACCTGGACGGGGCGGTCGCCGCGGTTCGTCACCTCAAGGGTGGTTGCCTCGCGGCCCTCGTTCATGGTCAGTGGCCCGTTGTCAGAAATGAAGTACTCACCAGGGATCATGGAAACTCTCTTTTCTTAGCGAATCGGGTTGTGAACGGTGACCAGTTTGGTGCCGTCGGGGAAGGTTGCCTCAACCTGCACGTCGGAGATCATCTCGGGGACACCCTCCATGACGTCGTCGCGGCTGAGCACCTCGACACCCTCGCTCATCAGCTGGGCAACAGTCTTGCCGTCGCGCGCGCCCTCGAGGATCGCCTCGGAGATCAGGGCCACAGCCTCCGGCTGGTTCAGCTTGAGGCCGCGGTCTTTACGACGACGAGCGACATCTGCAGCAACCACGATGAGAAGCTTTTCCTGCTCACGCTTGGTCAGTTTCATTTTTGCTCCTTATATTTCGACGGCCCCGGCAAGCTACTGCTCGCCGGGGATCGGTAACTAGTTACAGCTTGTTAGGGTTGTTCGGAACTTCCTCCGGCGAGTGGCCAGGAGCCAGTCCCCCCCTTTATAGCTGATCCGACAGATTCGTGTCGGGGTTCTCTCCGTCGGCCTTCTTCTTGCCAAACAGGATGGCGAACAAACCGTTCTGATATGCCACAGTTGCAAGAATCATCAGCACACCGATGATCTGCAGCAGCGACGGGATCTCACCGAACAGCGGCGCCGCGATGATGACTGAGGTCACAGGCGACAGCAGCAGGATACCGGCAGACAGCGTCGGGTCGAGCCAGACGGAGCCGTACTGGACGAAGGTCCATGCGAGGGCCTGACCGAAGATTGCCAGCGAAATCAGGGCGATCCAGTTACCAGCGGTCAGCGGGTCACCCAGCGTGGTCTCCGGGTTGACGATGGGCAGCACGCCGTCGATAAGCACACCGTTCTTGAAGTCGAAGCCGCCGCGAGCGGAGAAGGTGTGGGCAATGATGGTCAGGGCGACCATCTGTGCAGCCACGGTGTACATCATCGGCTGGATGTAGAGATCCTTGCGGGCCGAAGTACCAGCCTTGCGCGAGAAGTAGAGGTAGAACGAGTAGCAGATACCGGAGGTCAGACCGAAGGCGGTACCCAGGGTCGCGGTCTTAATGCCGTAGATGGTGTCGGGGCCAGTTGCCTCTGCGGTCTAGTCGAACACGCCACCGGTCAGCAGCACGCCGACCGCCATGATCGGAACCAGCACGAGGAAGACAGGCCGGATCTTGTACTTGTCAAAGATCGCGGTCAGCGTCGGCATGATGATCACCTGGAGGTTCAGCAGAATAGCTGCGACACCCGCGCCGATGTAGAAGATCGAGTAGTTCCATGCGGTGAAGTCAACACCGAGGAAGAGGCCGGAGATCACGGAGTACATGATGCTCCTCTTTGTCAGGCCTTCCTTCTTCTTGATCTCCCAAATGCCGAACGGGAGGAGGATAAGGAAGCCAATAGACACACGGAGGAAGGCCTGGCTGGCCGGGTCCATGTTGGCAGCCTTCACCAACAGAGGCGTTGAGGCGAGGAATGCGGTACCGAGAACAAGCACCGCCAGAGCTTTGCCGTGAGACACCGGTTTGACCGGTGGTGGCGTCCGGACACCCGCCACACTATTTACTGATGATGTTACATGGGGTTCACAGTAGATAACTTGTATGGTGACACCAATACAGAGAGCGAAAATCGTAATAATTACCTTGAGTCGCAATTTATGCAATTCATATTGTAAGCTAAAGCGCTATGTACCCTTTGGGTATACAGGTCACAGTTTCCCAGAGCGGGGATAAGGGTGGCATTTGTAGTCGGGAAACAGTACGGATGCTATTTCCCCCCTATTTGGCGTGATTAATAATTGAAAGTCGTACGATGCATATTTTAATCAAATATCTAGTTGATGATTTCCAGGGAAAGTAGGCTGGAGGCCGTGACGGAAACGACGCTCCCCAACGCAGAACTCGCACGCACCGCGCGACAGCTCAATCTGCCCGGCTTTGGCCTCGAGCAGCAACAGCGGTTGCGCGATGCCCATGTCTTAGTTATCGGCGCCGGAGGTTTAGGGTGTCCAGTCATGCTGGCCTTGGCAGCGACCGGCATCGGCACGATCACGGTTGTTGACGATGACGTTGTCTCGCTGTCCAACATCCACCGTCAGATCCTCTTCGGCGCGCCCGACGTTGGCCGCAAGAAGGTCGAGGTAGCGGCGGAGCGGTTGCGCAAGCTCCAACCCGACATCACGGTGCATGCGGTAGACGCAAGGCTCACCGAAGCCAACATCATTGACTCACTGCAGGGCATTGATCTGCTTATCGACGGCTCCGACACCTTCCAAACCAAATTCCTCGTCGCCGACGCCGCCGAAATCACCGGCACTCCCCTCGTGTGGGGCTCCGTCCTGCGCTACCGCGGCGACGTT
Source organism: Corynebacterium ureicelerivorans (assembly GCF_000747315.1). NCBI lineage: Bacteria > Bacillati > Actinomycetota > Actinomycetes > Mycobacteriales > Corynebacteriaceae > Corynebacterium > Corynebacterium ureicelerivorans. The sequence goes on along the minus strand of NZ_CP009215.1, from coordinate 506,580 downwards.
GCCCTGTGGTGGTCGGGCCCCGGCGCCCCCAGCGACGGAGTTGGCATGCGCGACCTCTACCCCGCCCAGCCGGACCCGGACTCCGTGCCTGATTGCGCCACCGCCGGCGTCCTCGGCGTAACCACGAGCGTGGTGGGTGGCCTCATGGCAACCGAGGTAGTGAAGTTTCTCACCGACGTCGGTGAAACGCGCATCGGTCGCCTTCACATGTACGACGCCCTGACCGCCTCTGTACGCCACTTCAACGTTGCGCACGATCCGCAGCGCCCCCTCGTGCGCGAGCTCGGGTCCTATGCGGGGGTCTGTGCAGTGCCGAGCGGCCCCGCCGAAGTGCAGGAGGGACAAGACCTGATCGACCTGATTGCGGAAGGCAACGCCAGCTCGCTCGACGTCCGCGAGCCACACGAGAAACTGCTAAAAGACATCGCCCACCCCGGTCCGAACCTGCCGATGAGCGAGCTGGAGCGTGCCGAGGAAGTTCTCAGCACGCTGCCCGCTGGCGACGTGGTGGTCTACTGCGCATCGGGCAAGCGCTCAGCCCGGTTTGTTGACGAGTTCGACCCCCTTGCCGCGGCGCGCGGCATCACGCTGCACTCGCTGCCAGGCGGAGCGAACCGTTGGGGCGAGGACCTGATCTGACACGGTTGAGGGCGAACTCCTTTAAAACATCGAGAAACAATCCACGAACGCGGTCAGCTTCTCCCCCACGCGAGCACGAACCTCATCGTGGTTCGCCTGCCGCCCAAACCTGGATGTAGTCGGCAGCAGCTTGGTCATGGCAGTCCCAGACGTGGGCACTACACCCGTGCGTAGTGCTTCCTCCACAAACGAATAGGTCAGATCGCGCTTGAGTTTTTCTTCTTCGATCAGCTGATTCAGTTCCTGATCCCGCCTAACTCCCACAAATTCCTCGAAGCTTTCATCTGTGTTAGTGGACGCACTAGTCCCCTCCCCGGAATCCATGAACTCGTCGAATTGGTCACGCATGCCACGCAAGGATGGCGATACATCAAGGTTGCGACCAATAACCGCGCGGGTTTCATGCGCGCCTGCCTCGTCGCCTTGTCCCTTTTTACGCGGTAATCACCCATCAACATGACGATATAATCAACGTTGATCTCGACCTGTTTGACCAGCTCGATCTCGAGCACGAGCTGGTCATCACCTGGTTCATCCTCGCCAGAGTCATCCACTACACGCTCAGCGTCACGCTTAGACTTGAAATCGTCGTGTAAGTCCAAATACATCGACTTGTAATCTTGGAACTCGCGCTCCGTGATGAGCTTCTTGTCCTGAAACTCATCGAACGAGGTGAAGATGTTCTCCAGCTTGAGGATCTCGCCGTAAAGCTTCACAAACCCAACCTGAGCCTTCTCGGACGCAATCCACTCACCCGCTGGGTAGAACTGCTTCAAGTCCTCCACCTTGAGCTCATACTCGCGGTAGAAATCCTTAAACGGTGCGAGGATGGCCACTTGAGCAGCGTTGTCCGCGCTACCAAATAGCTCGAGCTCTTCGTTCGTGTTCTCGTCCAGATCCCGAAACGCCACAATGTTGCCGTAGGTTCTGACCGAGTTGAGGATGCGGTTCGTGCGCGAAAACGCCTGAATCAGCCCGTGCATCCGCAAGTTCTTATCCACGAACAAGGTGTTGAGCGTGGTCGCGTCGAACCCGGTCAGCCGACAGCGCTGGATTCGATGTTGCGGAAAACCTGCTCGATAGTCTCATTGAGGTTTGGATCGTCGTGAGCGCGCTTGCGCGTTTTCGAACAGTTGCGACGGAGGAATAGAGAAACCCTTGTCTTAGACAACACCCGCACGTCCGTACTCAGCATCCTCATCTGGCAGGTTTGCGTAATCCAGTTCGGGGTCTTCCGCGTTGAGATTCTCGGAAACGAAACGGTAGAACAACATGTTGAGCACGTAGCTTTTGAAGTCCCACCCGTCTACGGAGCCGCGAAGATCGTTCGCTATCTTCCAAATGGTTTTGTACAGCTCACCACGTTGCGCCGAACTATCCACTGGGGCGTTTTCCGCGATCTCTTTTTAAATATCAGCCATCATCAATTCCCCATTTGCTGAGCTGTAGTACTTATCAACCCCGTGATCCTCTCCCAGACGTAAAACCCGCACACCCACTATGCCGAACGCATGTTCTTGACAAACCAGTTAGTAGACACATACTGTACCGCTTGGTCTATTTGAAAGGGGAAAACATGATAGCCAAGACCTCAACATCACGGCGCGAAACGAACAGGAGAACTCGAGGTGGTGCGCCTACCCTGGGATAGTTCCGAGATTCTCCCAAGTGACTACCGCGAATCGAATTTCCTACCGGAGATCGAAAAGCAGTTGGACGAACACGACTGGACGCAACTGCCTGCCGAAGTGCGCGTTGGTGACAATCCCGATAAGACGTAGACGATCTTCCTCCAGCCCGGATTGTCCTTGTCCACGTGGATCAAGAACAAGAAGGCCCATCTCGTGGATTTTGTCATCTATATGGAGGGCGAATATCTCGACGGAGAGAAGGAGAACTACCGCGCAAATCTCGCTTGGCTCGAAGAAGCCTGTTACAGCGGGATTTAGATCGACAGACAGTAAGCCTGTATGCACTGGCCGCAGTGCAAAACAAGAAAAGGCACCCAGCGTTGGGTGCCTTTTCCGGTATTGGTAGCGGGGGCAGGATTCGAACCTACGACCTCTGGGTTATGAGCCCAGCGAGCTACCGAGCTGCTCCACCCCGCGTCGGGCGTTTATGTGATTTTCGCCTGTCGCCGTAACCGGCAACGTGGAGTAACTATACATACACCAACGAATAGCGCCAAACCCCCTAGTAAAAGTGGGTTTGGCGCTATCGTTTCAACTCTCGAGTGGCGGGCTGGCGCGTGGCGTGCTTACTGCGCCCGCTGGTACTCCTCCACCGCGCGGTCGAGCTGGTCGAGGGCCCGACCGTACTCCTCGAAGGAGCCGTCGCGTGCGCCCTCCAGGTTGCGCAGGGCGTCGTTGATGCGGTTCATCGCCTCATCCTTGCCCACCTGTGGGGCGTCCTGGTTCTTGTCCTGCTCACCCTCATTCTGGGCCGGCTGGTCCTCACGGTTGGAATCGTCGCCCTCGTCCACGACCTCGATGTCCTGCGCCGCGGAGGAGTTGATGCCCACCTGGCTCAGCGCCTGGGAGATCGTAGGCGCGTAGCCCACCTGGCCGCGGTAGAACACCAGCACGCGCAGCAGCTTCGGGAAGGCCGAGGCCTGATCCTTGCGCTGCGAGTAGATCGGCTCGACGTAGAGGATCTCGCCGCCGCCCACCGGCAGGGTGAGCAAGTTGCCGTTCTTCAGGTCGTTCGTGCCCTCCCACAGGGTGCGGTCGCGCGCCACCTGGTCGGAGGACATCAGCGCGTCCTGTGCCTGCTTCGGGCCCTGGGTCTGCGTGTTCGTCGGCAGCACACGCACGGTGATCTGGCCGTAGGTCTCCGGGTCGGAGGACACTGCCATGTGCGCGGAGAGGAACTCGCGGTTCAGGCCACGGAACGGGGTGATCAGCTGGAAGGAGGGCTCATCCGTCTCCGGGTCGGACGCCACCACGTAGTACGGCGGCTGGTTCAGCTGGCCGCGGCCTTCCGGCGCGGTCGGGTCGTTCGGCACGGACCAGAACGCGTCGTTGTTGAAGAACACGCCCGGGTCATCAACATGGTAGCGGGCCAGCAGCTCACGCTGCACCTTGAACAAGTCCTCCGGGTAACGCAGGTGCTCGCGCAGGGAATCCGAGATGTCAGACGCCGGGCGGACCGTACCTGGGAAGGTCTCCTGCCACGCCTTGAGGACCGGGTCGGACTCGTCGAAGGCGTACAGGTCGACGGTGCCGTCGTACGCGTCCACGGTGGCCTTGACCGAGTTGCGGATGTAGCCCACGTTGTCTGTGATCAACCGCTGGGTGGTGCCGTCCGGGTTCAGCGCGTCCTGGGTGGTGTCCTGCAGGGAAGTGCGGGTGGAGTACGGCAGCTGGGACAGGGTGGTGTAGCCGTCAACGATCCACTTCACGCGCCCATCCACCACGGCCGGGTAGGTCTTGGAGTCCGTGGTCAGCCACGGTGCGACCTTCTCCACGCGCTCACGCGGGTCACGGTCGTAGAGCACCTTCGAGTCCCCGCCCACGCGGTCCGAGAGCAGGAAGTTCAGCTCCTGGTACTTCACGGTGTAGGCGAGGCGGTTGACGATGTTGCCAATGTCCACGCCGCCCTTGCCGTCGTAGGTGTAGGTGGAATCGTCCGTGTCGTACTCCACCGGGCCCTGGCCGGTCTCGCCCACGATGGCGTAATCCAGGCCGTCGTCCGCAGACGAGATCACCGGGCCGTAGTAGATGCGCGGCTCGTCCACCTTGATACCCAGCTCCTCCGCGTCCTCAGCGGCCTTAGCGGCGGCGTTGGACTGCAGGTCGGAGACGGTGAAGATGGGCAGACCGCCACGGGTGGAGCCAGCGTCTTGCGCCGCCTCGTCCACCGTGTTCGCCTGGGCGGCGATGAAGCCGTTGCCGTGGGTGTACACGGTGTGGCGGTTGATCCAGTCGCGCTGGTTCTCACTCAGCGAGTTCGGGTTCATCTCGCGCGCCGCCACGACAAAGTCGCGCATCTCGCCGTCGACCTCGTAGCGGTCCATAGCTAGCTGGTCCGGGAAGCCGTAGAAGTTGCGCAGCTGCTGCATCTGGGTAAACGTCGGCGAAATGATCTCCGGGTCCAGCAGGCGCAGGTTGGCAATCGTGGCGGTGTCGGACGCTACCTCCGCGTTGGAGGTGCTTCCCGCGCCCCAGTTCTCCATGTAATCCACGCGCGTATCTGTCAGGCCGTACGCCTCACGCGTGGCCTCGATGTTGCGCCCGATGTACTCGTATTCCTTGGCTTGACGGTTCGGCTTGACCGAGAACTGCTCCATCAGCGCCGGCCAGACGTTGCCCACCACCACGGACGAGACGAGCATCAGCACCGTGGCCAGGACCGGGATGCGGAAGTCGCGGTAGACGATGGACGCGAAGAACGCCGCTGCCACGAGCACCGCGATCACGGTGAGGATGATCTTCGCCGGCAGCATCGCATTGATGGTGGTGTAGGACGCGCCGGTGAAGATGTCGTTACGCCCGTACATCAGGTAGTAGCGGTCCAGCCAGTAGCTAACCGCCTTCAGCAGCATCCAGAGCCCGGCAGTGACGGCGAGCTGGATGCGCGCGTTTTTGCTGATTTGGCCGGAAATGCCGGACACCTTGTTGCCGATGCGGATGCCGCCCAGAAGGTAGTGCCCAACGGCACCGACCAAGAACGCGACGAGCAGCAGCATGGACAGGGTGTCCACCACCGCTGAAATGCCCGGGAGGGTAAACGCGTAGAAGCCGAGGTCGCGGCCGAATTCCGCGTCGGTGGTGCCGAACTCGCCGCCGTTAAACCACAGCATGAAAACGCGCCACATCCGCTGGCCGGCCAGGCCGGAGAGGATGGCCACCACAACGGGCACCCACACCAGCAGACCGCGGACGCTCTGCTGCAGCTGTTGACGGTATTGCGCGGCCTGGTCGAACGGCGCCGCGTCCTCCTTGGGCCGGCCCCGCCACGCAAAGCGGGCGGCCAGCCAAGTCACCACCCCACCCAGCAGGGCGAAGATGACAAATAGCGCCACCCGCACCAGGATTACGCGGTTGAACACGCCCCGGAAATCAACCTCGCCGAACCAGAGGAAGTCGGTGTACAGCCCGACTGCCATTGGCAGGAGGATGAGAATAAGGCCGAGAATGGCCACGGTGGTCATGAGCCCCGTGTTCGGTTTCTTGGCGCGTGGTTGTGGCCGATTAAGGCGGGTAGCCAAGCCTGCTCCTTAAGAATTAGTGTGTGCAACGCAGATAAGCTTCGAGCTTAAATACTCCAACGTCCAAGCAGTCCGGAGGGTTCCCGTGCGCGAACAGCAAGCATTAAATAAGGCCATGATGGAGGCCGTCGAGTTCGTCCACGCCGAAGGCTGGGACGCCCCGCCCACCCTCTTCGGCCTCGTGCCTACGCAGCTGCTTGTAGACGAGTTGGTGGACCTGGATGATTCCTCCCCCCTCACCCTGGTGGTACAGGATTTGCCGGAGCACATCCTGCCGGGCTCCGAGGAATTGGGCGAGTACGTCTCCCGCATCGCCTGGCCCAGCGAGGTCGAGGGCGTGATCTTGGCGCAGGAGATTGTGTTCAAGGACGCCTCCGCCGGCGACGATGCCCAGCCGCGCCCCGCCCGTTTGTTCTCCGGGGTGCTGCGCGGCGAGGACCTCGACCAGACGCTGCTGCAGCTGCGCCTCACCGACGAGGAGCTTGAGGAGCGCGGGGCGTTCGCCCAGGACGACATCGAGCTGCGCGGCGGCCCCGGCATCGCGCCGGGCGTGCTGGCCGCGCTACGCTACGGCCTCGAGCAGGACCCCGACGAGCTGGTTTAATATGACACCCGTGTCTACTTTCCGGCCCCGTTCTCTCACGCTCATCGCCGCCGCAGCTGCAGCCGCACTGACGCTGTCTGCCTGCTCCACCGATTCCGACGACGCTGCGGACGACACCGCCGCGCCGGAAATCACCTCCACCGAGTCCCCCACCCCCGACACGCAGACGTCTGCGGTTACGGCGACGGACACCACGACTGTGTCGTCTGTGTCGTCGACCACCTCCTCAACGCGGGCGACGGAATCGACGTCGACAAGCAGCAGCGCGAAAAGCCGCGACGAGAATGTACTGGGCGACGTGCGCGATCGCTTTTCGACGCTCGCTCCGCCCGAGTTCTTCGACCAGTTTGATTCCTGCGTAGCCGGTGGGCTGAGCGGGTCCTTCGACTGCTCCGGCGACGGGATCGGCCAGTTCCAGTTCTTCGACTCCGACTCGAAGGCCGCTTCCACGACCCAGCTGCTGACGGAGCTGCGCTCCTCGCGCGTGGTGGAGGACAACGGCGACCGCGTGGTGGGCTGGTCCACGCTGGGCACCTCGGCGATTATCACCGTGGTAGACAACCGCGAGGGCCAGGTCATGCAGCAGCTGATTTCCACCGACCAGGAGGATCCGCGCCAGCGCATCTACGACCTGGGCCTGGCGGAGCAGTAGCTAGCAGGCGGGAACGTCGCGTCCCGCCGCGAAATCCTCCATTGCTTGCACAGCGTCGGTGAGCGTTTCCACCTTCGCCACAGTCATGTGGTCGGTGCGGGCGCGTTTGACTGCGTCGCAGTTGCCGGCGGGCGCGAGGAAGAGCTCGGCGCCCGCGTCCTCCGCACCACGGATCTTGTGCTCGATGCCGCCGATCGCGCCGACCTCGCCGGCCTCGTTGATGGTGCCGGTGCCGGCGACGAATGTGCCGCCGTTGAGTGCGCCGGGGGTGAGCTTGTCGATGACCGCGAGCGAGAACATCATGCCGGCGCTCGGGCCGCCGACGTCGTTGAGGTTGTAGTTCACCGTGACACCGTCTGCCGGCTCAGAGGTCATGAGGATGCCCAGCATCGCCTGGCCCTTCTCGTGCGGGTTCTCCCCCAGCTCGATCGGCTCGGTGAGTTCGGTGCGCTCGCTGTTTCCTCGCTCGACGGTGACCTCGATGGTCTCGCCCGGCTGCTTGGCACGCACAATGTCCTGCACCTCGTCCGGAGTAGAAACCTCGCGCCCGGCGATTGCGGTGATGCGGTCTCCCGGCTGCAGGATGTCCGCGGAGGCCGCGTCGTCAACCACATCGTGCACCACCACCGTGGTCGGGCGGCCCAGGTAGTGCATCGCCGCGACCGTCGCAGACGCCTCCGAGGCCACAAACGCCTGCTGGTTGTACTCGCGGACCTGGTCCTCGTCCAGATCGGGCGGCAGGATCTGCTCCACCGGCACGATGGTGTCGTCGGTGGCGATCCACCGGCCGAGCGCCTGACCGAGTGTCATGTTCGTGCGCACGGACACCGTGGTCATGTTGAGCTGCCCCCCGGTGTCCTGGGTCTGGGCGCCCTCGATGTCCACGACCGGCTCGCCGTCGACCTCGCCGAGCGTGTCGAACGTGGGCCCGGGGCCCTCGGCCGCGTACGGCACCGTCAGGCGGATGTCGGTGCCCGGGATGTGGTCCACGGTCAGCGCTCCCGCAAGCAGGACAACCGGGATGGATCCCCACACCAGGGTCGACCACCGCCGGTTTCTGGCTTCAAGGCCTTGTGACATGGGCGCAGATTCTAGCGCAGGCCGCGCACATCACCGGTGCTGGCTATCAGCGAACCCATGGGCTCGCAGGCTGAATGTATTCTGGCGGCTATGACTAACGGATTTGGCTTCTCCTTCCCCAACGACTCCAACGACGACGGCGACAACGACGCCAACAATCGGGGCGGCGGAAACGGCCGCGGTGACGGTAACGAGCGCGGGGACGCCTCTAACCCGTTCGCTGCTTTCGGATTCGGAGGAAGTTTCGGCGGCGGCCAATCCGGCGGGGGCGGCTTGGGCGACATGTTTAACCAGCTCGGCCAGATGCTCTCCGGCATGGGCTCTTCCATGAACGCCCAGGACAGCGGCGACGCGGTGAACTTCGACCTCGCGGCGAGAATGGCACGTCAGCGCGTCGCTGGGGCCAGCCCCGTTTCCGAGGCAGACACCCGTGCCGCCGAGGAATCGCTGCGTTTGGTGGAGCTATGGCTGGACGAGGCCACCGACCTGCCGGCGAGCGAGGCAAAGGCCCAGGCGTGGAACGCTGAGCAGTGGCTGAACCAGACCATGCCGATGTGGAAGCGGCTGGTCAACCCGGTTGCCGAGCACATGAACCGCGCCCAGCTGGACACGATGCCGGAACAGGCCCGGGAAATGATGGGCCCGATGGCCGGGATGCTGAACCAGATGAATGCCATGCAGTTTGGCATGAAGCTCGGCCACGCCCTCGGCGACCTCGCCCAACAGGCGCTCACCGGCACCGACTTTGGCTTGCCGGTGGCGCCCGCAGGCACCGCCGCGGTGCTGCCGCGCAACATCGCGGAGATTTCCAAGGGGCTGAATCTGCCCGGCCAGGAAGTCATGGTCTACATCGCCGCCCGCGAAGCCGCGCGCCAGCGCCTCTTCCGCCACGTGCCGTGGCTGGTGGAGCGCGTCGTGTCCTCCGTTGAGGAATACGCGGCGGGCTTGGAGATAGACACCTCCCACATCGAAGAAATTGCCCGCAACCTCAACCTCGAGGGCGGCGACCCGCAGCAGATCCAGGAAGCGCTACAGAACCTGCAGGGCGAGGACCTCTCCCCGCGCGTGGGCACCCGCAACGCGGGCGCAACCTCTCGATTGGAGACCCTGATTGCGCTCGTTGAAGGCTGGGTCGACGTGGTGGTGGCCGAAGCCCTCGGCGAGCGCATCCCGTCCACGCCGCAGCTGGCGGAAGCATGGGCGCGCCGCCGTGCCACCGGCGGGTCGGCCGAGCAGGCCTTCGCCAACATCGTCGGTATCGAACTCGGCGCGCCGCGCACCCGCGACGCGGCGGAGCTGTGGCGCCGCATCGACACCGCCGTGGGCACGGAACGCCGCGACCAGGTGTGGAACCACCCGGACTTCCTCCCCACCGCGGAGCACCTGGACAACCCGGCAGCTTTCATTGACACGCTGCTGGACGACCAGCCGGACACCGACTTCGACGACGAATTCGCCAAACTCGAGCAGGAGCTGCGCGACAACCCGGAGCTCAAGCGGGAAGACGGCGACGGCACAGACGACGGCCGCGAGGACGGCACCGAGCTCTAGCCGCCAGCGTCTTCGAAACGGGCTTCCGGCTCGCCGAAGCGCTGGTACGCCTCGAGGTAGCCGCGGGCACGCTCTGCCTGCGGCGCCCGATCCGCCCACGCATAGAACTCCGCGCTGTGGTTGGGAATGAACGTGTGCGTAAGCTCGTGGACGATCACCGCGTTGAGGACGTAATCCGGGACCTGCCTGAGCCTGTCGCTGATGCGGATATCCCCGGTGGACACAGTGCAGGATCCCCACCGGGAGCGTTGATTGGACACCCAGCGGATCGAACCGATGCTCGCCCGCCCCTCCAAGACGCTCGCGTTCAGGGATTCGGCGCGGGACCGTAAGGAGGCGTCGTCACGCGGGCGCGCCCGCGTTTTCTTTGCCAGCTTGGCCAGCATCTCTTCGACCACCTCCCGCTCCTGCGCCTGCGTGAAGTGGGCGGGGATGCGGATCTCCGCCACCCCGCCGACGAGCCTTGCCTGCACCGACCGGGTCCTTCGCGCAGAGCGGATGACGCGGTACGGCGTCGGTTCGGATCCAGTTTCCCTGCCAGCCATAGCCTTGCATTGTAGGATCCCGCCCTGGGGGTGGATGCAGGGATGATCAACGAGCACACACAGGTGAAACTCGCAGGCAGCGCACACCCGTTTTTGCGCGCCGCGAACGTGATCCAATTTGGCGCAGACGCCACGCGCACGGGGCTGGTAACCACAGACCACGCCGAGGACGTCGCGACGGTGCTGGCCACGCTACTGCGCCCGCGCCAGGTGAGCTGGGTGGTCGACCAACTTTCCGCGCGGCTAGGAGATGCCGCGGCGCGCAGCCTGGTGGACGACCTCGTGTCGTACCGGATACTCGTGCCCGCGACCACGCCTGCCGTGTTGTTGGTGGGCTGCGGTGCGCTCACCACGTCGCTGGCCACGCAGCTCGGCGAATCCGGGCTGCTCGTTCGCACACCCGCGCGGGGCGAGGCGCTGTCGCGGTTTCTCCTGCGCACCGACCGCTGGCTGCCCATCGCCGCAGTGAATGCGACGGCGCAGCTCGGCGAGCTCGCCGCCCTCGCCCGGCTGCGGCACGGCCCAGTGCTGCCGGTAACGCAGGCGGATGCGCGCGTGGTTGTCGGCCCGGTGTGCGCACGACCCGGGCCGTGTCCGCTGTGCGCGCGCCTGTACCTGCTGGACCGGGACGCGAACTGGGATGTGGTGGAACAGCACGTGCCGTTCAACGCCCACGGCGAGGCGGCGACTGCGGCTGCCGGCGCCGCCTTCGCCGCGGTGGCACTGCGCCGCCTGGCTGGAGTGCCTGATCCGCCGGGGGTGTCCGCCCCGGCGCCCACGCCGGGCCAACTCACCGTGGTGGACCCGTTCGCGCCCACCCCGCTCGCCACTGCGTCGGTGCCGCCGCACCCGGACTGCCCGGTGTGTTTCTAAGGGCGGCCCGCACCGCTTAACGGAACTGCTCGAGCACTCCTAAAACGCCGGCGCCGTAGTTTTCCACCTTGACGGGGCCCACACCGGAGACGCCGAGCAGCTCGCGTTCATCGGCCGGCATGGCTTCCGCGATGGACATCAGTGTGGCATCGGTGAACACGACAAATGCTGGCTGGTCGGCGGCGCGTGCGACCTGTAGCCGCCAGCGCTTCAGCGCGGTGTAGACCGCCTCGTCATAGCTGGGCTCGCACTCCTCGTGCCTGCCCAGCGCCTTGTCCGCCGGGGTGGCCAGCGGGTTGCCGCAGACACGGCACCGCTTCGCGCGTTTGAGCCGCTGCGGGGGCTGCTCCACCTCGACCTCCGGCACGATGCCGTCGAGGAACCGCGAGCGGGAACGGTTCTTGTTGCCGCCCTCCTGGCGAGCCAGCGACCACGACATATGCAGGTGCTCGCGCGCACGTGTCACGCCGACGTAGAACAGGCGCCGCTCCTCCTCGATCTGCTCGTCGCCCGCCTTGATCGCGTGGGAAATGGGCAGCGTCTTCTCCACCAGCCCCACCAGGAAGACCGCATCCCATTCCAGGCCCTTGGCGGCGTGCAGGCTGGCCAGGGTCACGCCATCCACGGCCGGGGGCTGCTTCGCCTCCGCGCGGCGGCGCAGCGAGGCCAGCACTTCCTGCATCGTCGACGCCTCGCGGGTGCGCACGATCTCCTCAATCAGATCCACCAACGCGCTCAGCGACTGCCACCGCTCGCGCGCCTGCGCACCCTCGGGTTCCGTGGGCGTCAGGCCAAGCGGTGCGAGAGCCGCGCGGGCGACCACCACTGGGTCGTCCGGCAAGTCCGTGCGCTTGGAGGCGCGCACCAGCTGCGCGAACGCCTCGCGGATCTCCGCTCGCTGGAAAAAGCCCTCCCCGCCGCGGACTTGGTAGACAATCCCCTCGTCCGCGAGCGCCGCTTCGAAGGCTGCGGATTGCGCGTTGATGCGGTACAGGATGGCGATTTCGCGGGCCGGGACGCCGTCGTGAAGCAACTTGCGCACCGCCTGCGCAACGGCGCGCGCCTCCGCAGGCTCGTCGTCGTAGCCGTTGAACTGCGGTGTCGGGCCGTGGCCGCGCATGCCTTCCAGCTGCAGGCGGGTGCCGGCGATGCGGCCGGACGCCTTGCCGATGACCGTGTTGGCCAGGTCCGTGATCTCGACGGTGGAGCGGTAGTCGCGCTGCAGCTTCACGACGGTCGCATGGTCGTACGTCCGCGAGAAGTTGAGCAGGTAATCCGGGGTCGCGCCGGTAAACGAATAGATGGTCTGGTTGGCGTCTCCGACCACCGTGAGGTCGTCGCGCGTGCCCAGCCAGCCCTCCAGCACCCGCTGCTGCAGCGGTGTGACGTCCTGGTACTCGTCCACCACGAACGATTGGTACTGCCCGCGGAACTCCTCCGCCACCGCGGGCGCGTTCTCCAACGCCCCGGCGACGTGGATGAGCAGGTCGTCGTAGTCCAGCAGCATGCCCTCGGGGCTGGTCTTCGCCTCCTCGTAGAAGCGGTAGACCTGTGCGACCTTGTTCGCGTCCGCCGGCGGGGTGCGCGGGGAGTCGCCGACACGCTGTACGTAGTCTTCCGGGCCAATCACACTGGATTTCGCCCACTCAATCTCGCTGAGCAAGTCGCGCACCATCTCCTTGCCCGTGTCCAGACCGGCGGAGCGGGTGGCGCGGGCGACGATGGGAAACTTGTTATCCAGCAACCGCCAGGGTAGGTCGCCGGCGATCTGCGGCCAGAAATACTGCAGCTGGCGCATCGCCGCGGAGTGGAACGTGCGCGCCTGGACGCCACCAATGCCCATGGCGGTGAGGCGGTCACGCATCTCCCCCGCCGCGCGCTTGGTGAACGTCACTGCGAGCACGCGGTTGGGAGCAACCTGCCCGCGGTCGATGAGGTTTGCAATGCGGTACGTGATCGTGCGGGTCTTACCCGTGCCCGCACCTGCCAGGATGCACACCGGCCCCCGAGGGGCTTCCGCCGCCACGCGCTGGTCCGCGTCCAGCACGCTGAGATCAATCGCCATCGGTGTGCTCCTTCCGCGGGAGGTGGTCTGGATGTGGGGTGGTGGGATGCAGCGCCCACTGCTCGATCAGCGTGCGAGCGATCGAGCCTGGTGCGGCGAGGGTGAGGCTATCAAGCTCTTCTCTGGTGGCCCACACCGTGCGGGCGAGCTCCCCATCCCCCGCCGCGATCGGGTCAATGTCCGCCGTGCGCGCCGTCATCCCCAGCATCAGCGCACCCGACGCCGGCCACGGCTGGGAGCGAAGGTAGGCGATGTCAGTGGCGCGGCGCCCAGTTTCTTCCATCACCTCTCGGGCGAACGCCGCTTCCAAGGTCTCACCCACATCCACGTACCCGGCTACCAAGCTGAGATAGCCGGGGCGGCGGGCGTTTTCCACCAAGAGGATGCGCTCGCCCGCCAGGTCTTCCACCACACCGATGACAGACGGGTCCAACCGAGGAAAAATCGCACGGCCCGACGCGCCGCGTGCGACGATGCCGCCGTCGCCCCACGTCAGCTCCGAACCGTCGACGGGGTCGAAGCGGTAGCGTTCCCGCGCGTTGACCAGGCCAATGGCGCGTGCGGCCAGCGGGTGCCCCGCGTGGGAACGGGCGTCTCCTGTGGCGCCGGCGGAGCCTGCCAGCTCCGCCGCATCCACGCCGTGAACCCGCGCGGCGGTTATGCCCGGGCTGATGTGCACGTGGGACGACAGCGTGGCGGCGGCCGGAGGGGCGTCGAAAAGCAGTGGCTCCCCGTTCGGGGTGAGTGGGAACCTTCCTGCGGCGTCGATGAGCAAGAACACGGCGTCAGCCCGGCTGGGTGGTCGCGCCGTTCATGCGCACGTAGAGCAGACGATCGCCCGGCTCCACCGTTTCCGCCTCGGGGGAATCGATGCGGTAGAGCTCGCCGGAGCGCACGACCCCGAGCACAATGTCGGCCAGGTGGCGGGGGTTCGCGCCAACTTCGTCGTCGGCGATCTGCCGCTCGGCGACGGCGAAACCCTCGTCTGGGCTGAGCAGGTCCTCCATCATCTCCACCACCGGCGGGGTCACGGTGGCAATGCCCAAGAGGCGGCCGGCGGTCTCGGAGGAGACCACCACCGAGTCCGCGCCGGACTGCATGAGCAGGTGCTGGTTCTCGCCCTCTCGGACGCTGGCCACGATCATGGCACTCGGCGCCATCTCGCGCACGGACAGGGTGATCAGCACCGCGGTATCGTCCGAAGACGGCGCCACGATCACGGACCGTGCTCTGCTCACAGCGGCGACGCGCAGCACGTCGGACTTTGTGCCGTTGCCGTGCACGGTGATCAGACCGCGCTTTTCCGCCACGGTGAGCGCGGCCGGGTCTGGGTCGATGACGACGATCGACGACGGTGCTGCCCCGCCCGCGATCAGGGCGTCGATGGCCGAGCGGCCCTTCGTGCCGTAGCCGATGACAATAGTGTGGTTGCGCACGCTGTTCCTCCATTGCTGGATTTGGAGTGTCTTGCGGGAATCCTCCGTCAGCACCGACAACGTGGTGCCGACGAGGAGCATGAGGAAGGCCACGCGGGCCGGGGTGATGAGGAAGATGTTGATCAGACGCGCTGTCTGTGTCACCGGGGTGATGTCGCCATAGCCTGTTGTGGAGAGCGTCACCGCCGAGTAATACAGCGCGTCGATGAACGTCAACGGTTCGGAGTAGCCGTCGCGGTCGAGGTAGGCCACGAACGCGACGGCGATGATGAGCAGAAGGGCGTACCCGAAGCGCCTGGCGATCAGCGCCCACGGTGTGGCGCGCGCGTCGGTCGGGATGCTGACCACGTCGAGCAGGCTGTGCACCGGGATCTCGGTGAGATTGGTGGAGTCAGCGCGCAGCGACAACAGGCTTCGAAGCTTCATCCCTGTCGCTCCTCGCTTTCCGTTACGATTGCGCCACTCTCTGGCCTTGTGCCGGGCCTCGTGCCGGGCCTCGTGCCGGGCCCGGTCTCGGCGCCGCCAAGCATTGTCTCGAGCTGCTCAAGTTCAGGCAAGTAGCGCGGCGCGAACGTCTCTCCCGTGCGTACGTAGAAAAATACAGCCCGCACCGGCTTGCCGTCATGTGCAATCCGGCGCCACGCCTCACGGTAGACCGCGAGCTGCAGCTGCGCCGATTCCATCGCGTCACGGGAGGGTTTCTCCCCGGTTTTCCAGTCGACCACCACCCAGCCGTCCGGTTCGGCAAAGACCGCGTCCATACGCCCGCGCACAACCGCTTCACCGAGCGACAGCTCAAACGGGTGCTCCACATATTCCGGGGTGCGCCGGGCCCACTCGCTGGCCTCGAAGTTTCGTTTCAGACGATCCAAGGTTGCGCGGTCGACCTCTGCGTCGTCGTTACCCGGCAGCTCGTCTTCCGTCAGCAGCGGGCGGGCCCCGTAGTAGTCTTCGAGCCACTCGTGGAAGGCGGTGCCGCGCTTGGCGTAGGTGTTGGGTTTAAACGGCACCGGCCGTCGCGCCCGCCGGGCGAATTGCTCCGGATCTGCCCGAAGCGCCACCACGTCCGACGCGGTGAGCTCGCCCGGCATCACTACCGGCACGTCGGCCGCCTGCGCCGCCTCATGCTCCTCGATGAGCGCCGTCGCGTCGCGCTCCCACAGCGAGAAGAGCTCGCCCTCGGCGTAAGGAGGCAATTCCTGCATCGCCGCGCGCACGGCATCCGCCGCGGCGAGGTCGTCGGGGCTCGGTGCATAGTGCGGCCAGCGGCCAGTGTCCTGCGAGGGATTACTTGCTGCGGCGTCGCCGTTGTCTGCGCCCTGCTCGTCCTCCGCGTCCGCCCCGTCGTCCCACGCCACAATGGAGGCTTCCGGCACCCGGTCACGCATGGCGGCGAAGTGCCCATACGGCTCCGCTTCCTTGGCCACCCCGTCACGCCGGCGGGACCCGGTGACGATGAGGCGTTGCGCAGCCCTGGTCACCGCAACGTAGAACAGGCGCGACGACTCTTCGGCTAATTCGCCCGCGACTTCCTTCAGCCAGGCCTTGCCCGCCTTTTCGAAGTCCGTCCGGTTCTCCACCTCGGCGAAGAAGGGATATACATCCGGGTCGCCGAACGTCTCGGTGGGCAGGTACCGGGTGAGGGTCAAAAACGTCTCCGTCTTTGCCTTGTACGTTTGCGCGTCAGCGTGCAGCACCGCCACGGTGTCCCACTCCAAGCCCTTCGCCTTGTGGGCCGTGAGAATCTGCACCCGGTCCTCTTTCACCGTCACCGCTCCCGGCGCGAGACCGTCTTCGAACTTGCGGGCCAGCTCGAAGTAGTTCAACAACCCGTCCAAGCTTGAGCCCGGGTAGGCGGCTACCTCCTCCATCAGCCGGTCCAGATGCACCGCACCCGACGCTGCGCTGCGCGCCAAGACCTCTGTGCGGATGCCGAAGACGTGGATGATGTCCGCGAACACGTCGCTGAGCCGTTTGCCCAAGCTGTGGGTGCGCAGCCAGCGCAGCTTGGCCGCGGTGTCACGCATGCGGGCCAGGCCTTCCTCGCTGTAGCGCTCCGGCTCCCCCAAGTCAGCCAGCGCGTCGGTAAGCCCCTCAGGTTTGTCTCCGCTCGCGGAGATTTCCTCCGCGCGCGCAGTCAGGTCGTCCAGCTGAGCAAGGAGGTGCTCTGTGGCATCCGTCGGGCTGTGCTCCAGTGAGGTCTCTTCCGCCGACCCGCGCAGGTTGCTTGCACGGGTAGCCAGCGCCTGCAGGTCTGCGAGGCCCAAGCCCACAGCAGGCCCGCCCAGAATGCGTAGTGCGGCGGCAGCGTCGTCTGGCCGCACCAGCATGGTTGCAACGGCGACGGTGTCGGCGACCTCAGGAACGTCGAGGAGCCCGGCGAGGCCCACAATCTCGTACGGCACCCCCCGCTCTTCCAGCGCGGCAGCGAGCACCGGCGAGTGGCGGTTTTTCCGCACCAGCGCCGCGGCTGAGAATGGGCGCCCAGTCCCCGACGCCTCGCGGTATTCCTGGGCAAGCCGGTCCGCGACGAAGGCGATCTCCGCATCGTGGTGCGGGAAAAACCCGAGAGTGACCTCGCCCGCGTCCGCGCCAGGGCGAGCCTCTAGCGCTGCCACCGCCCGGGTCTCAGCGGGGCCTAGCACCGCGTCCGAGACGCCGTTGGCCAAATCCAGTACCTCCGGCGGGTTGCGCCAGGAGGTGGTCAACTGCTTCTTCGGCGCGGGGCCCTGCGCGGTTGGGAAGTCCTCCACGAAGGCCTCCAAGTTCGCCGCCGTGGCGCCGCGCCAGCCGTAGATGGCCTGCATCGGGTCTCCGACAGCGGTCACCGTCAGCTCGGGGTCCGCGCCTTCGCCGAACAAGCTGCGCAAAAGCACACGTTGGGCGTGCGAGGTGTCCTGATACTCGTCGAGCATGACGACCCGGAAACGCGCGCGCTGCGACGCCCCCACTGTCCGGTGGTCGCGCGCCAATTTTGCGGCGACGGACATCTGCTCGTTGAACGTCACCACCCCGCGCCGGCGCAGCTCCGCATCCAGCTCCTCCACCAGCGGTAGCAGCTTCGTGCGCTCCTCCTGCTTGGAACGCCACCCCATAAGCGTCTTGGTGAACTCAACGCGGGCACGCGGACCGGTTGGATACGACTCAGTTTCGGCCAAGAAGTCGTGTGCGTGTTCGCGCACCCAGTCGGGGGCCGCGAGCTCGTTGCCCATCGAGGTGCTCAGCGTAAGGAGGTTCTCTACCACGGTGGACAGCGACGGGTTATCACCCAGCTCGGTAAGCAACCCGCCCGAATAGTTCACAACCACGTCTGTAGCGATGGCGTGCAGTTCCGCGTCTGTGATCAGCCGGGCATCCGGCTCGACCGGCACAAGCAACCCGTACTCCCGGATAAGCTGCCCGGCGTAGGAATCGTAGGTGGACACCGTCGGCGCGATGACTTGCAGGTTGCGTGCTAGCTCCCCCGACGGGTCGAGGCGGCGCACCAGGTCGGTGTTTCGCGCGAGTGCGTCTAGACGGTCGCGGATGCGTTTGCCCATCTCCTGGGCCGCCTTGCGGGTAAACGTGAGACCCAGCACCTCATCCGGGCGGACGTAGCCGTTGGCGACGAGCCACACCACACGGGCGGCCATGGTCTCGGTCTTGCCCGCGCCCGCGCCCGCGACAACGAGCAACGGACCCGGCTCAGCGCCGATGACCGCCGCCTGCTGCTCGGTGGGCGGGAACTTCTGGCCGAGGTATCGCGACAGCAGCGTCGGCGACATGGGGTTCGGGTTAGGCATGGTGGATCGTCGCTCCTTCCGGTTGCACTGGGCACAGGGCTCGCACCGCGCAGCGGTCACACTGCGGCCCGGTGGCCGCCAGCAGCGTGGGCCCCGCGATCTCTTCCGGCAGCTTGTCCAGGCTCGACGAGAGCGCAGCAAGCTCGTCATCGGTCTTCGCCGCCTGCTCGCGCGTGGACAGCGAGGATTTATTCGTGTTGGGATACACGAGGACTGCGCCGCCTACCTCGAGAGGCTCCCCGCCTCCTCCGGCTGTGACCACCTTCCCGTTGAGAAACTCGCCGCGTGCCAACGCAAGCTGGTACGTGGCTAACTGGGCGTTATCCGCCGTTGCCGCAACGGTGGGCGGGTTCTTCCCCGTTTTGAGGTCGACAATGTGCACGGCGCCGCTGCTATCGCGCTCCAGCCGGTCCAGCCGGCCGCGGATACGCACGGCGTCGCTGACCTGAACGTCAACATCCGCCTCAACCGCGAGCTGCTCGAAGGTGCCGCGGGTTGCTTCCAGCCAGCCGCGTGAACGCTCCAGCATTGCGCGAAAGTCCGCGATGTCTCGCTCGATCTTCCATTCTGGTGCCGAGCCCGCCGCCCGGCGCGCCGCCACGGTGGCTTCCAGCGCGTCTTCCTCGTCTGCACCCGCACCGAGTGCTTCGAAGTAGGCGTGGGCCATCGAACCGTAGACCATCTCCAGCGTTTCGTTGAGGCCGGACATCCGCTCCAGCACCGCTTTCATGGGGCATGCGAGCAACTGCTCCACCCGCGATGGGGATAGCGCCCGCGCGGTGTCCAACCGGGCTTCAGTCGAGGGCGTCGTGGTAGTCCACCACTGCTCCGGCGCGGCGCCGAGCACCCCAGCGTCTGCTAGGCGGGCAAGCTGCCGGGCGGCTTGCGCCCGTTGCGCCTCGCCCGTTTCCGGGTCAGTAACCACGCGCCGGAATTCGGCGATGAGGTCGTCGTGGGCAAGTAAGCGCACGACGGCCACGTCGTCCGCGGCGACATCGCCGCCCCGCGTGCTGGCGGATGCGACGGCATCTTCTAACGAGTCCGCGATGCGCGCAGGCTTGGCATCGAGGGCGTGGTCGCGGCAGAACTCTTCCACGAAGCGGGAGCGCTGTTCCACCTCGTCACCGTCGTCGCTCTCCACGGCCGTGACCAGCAACTGCTCAGTAGCGCGGCTGGTGGCTACCGTGAACAGGCGGCGTTCCTCGACCAGGCGCTCGTTGATGTGGGACACCGGCACCGCGGGGTCCACTCCCTCGTCGATGAGGTCGACCAAATCCTCTTGCCTGAACAGCGATCCTGTTTCACCCAGGCTGGGCCAGGTCAGCTCCTGTACCCCGGCGACGATGACCCGGCGGAACTCCCGCCCCGCTGCGCCGTGCGCGGTGAGCAGCGCCACCGCGTCCGGGGTTGCGTTTCTCCGGTCGCGCACGCCGGTTGGCAACTCTTGTTCAGCGATGAAATCGACGAAGGATTCGATACCGGCCGTCGGCCTGCGCTCCGTGTAATCGCCGGCCGCGTCGAACAGCGCCATCACGGCGTCCAAATCCAGGTCCGCCTGCGAGCCGGTTGCGCCACCACGCAGCGCCATCGCCATGAGCCGGTTGGACAAGCCCGTGGTGTGCCAGAGGGCCCACAGCACCTCCTCGACACTGCCACCGTCGGCCAAAGTGGTGCGGCCAGCATCGAGCACATCTCGCACCCGCCGCAGAATATCCAGCTCGCGGTCGGTGAGCACAGTGTCAAAATCAGGGAGCCCGTCAGGGGAAACGAGGAGCCCCCGCAATGTGTCTTCCGCACGGGAATCGGGTGCCCAGCGCCGCAGGCCGCGCAGGAGCCGCCGCAGGGTCACCGGGTCCGCCCCGCCGACGGGGCTGAGCAAGAGCTCCCGCCACTGGGTGGCTGGCAGTTCTTCGTACAAGGCTCGCATACCAAGCAGCAACGCGGCCACGATACGCTGCTCCCCCAGCACGAGGTCCGTGGGGTTCAGTGCCACCGGCACGCCGGCGCGCAGCAAGGCCCGGCGCGTTGGCTCCAACAGCGGTGTCGAGCGCACAACAACCGCCATATCCCGGTAATCCACACCGTCTTCGAGATGGGCGCGCCGCAGCACGTCGCTGACAAGCGCAAGCTGCGTGCCACCGCTATCTGCAATCGCAACCGAGCGTTCCGGGTTCCGCTTCGAAGCTCCAAGGTCGATGACCTCATGCGTCATCCCACCGAGGTCGTGGAAGAACGCGGGTGAGGCTCCGCGGAAACGAAACACCGACTGCTCTACGCTGCCGCCGACAACGCCAAGATCCGCCTGCCGCAGCAGCCGCTCAACGAGTTTGGCGGACGCAGGGGCAAGGTGCTGCGCGTCGTCCACGATCACGGTGTGCCACCGCTGCGGCAACTCCACCCGGAGGGCCGCGTCGATGAGCTCAGACGCAGACATCCGGTGCACCCCGGACAACGCCATCACCTGCTGGTATTCGCGCAGAAACTCGCCCGAGGCGGACCAGATGGGAATGCCGTGCGCCTCCCCGAGCTGCACTAGGGCGTCTGGGCCTAGCCCGCGCTCAATGGCGCGCAGGAGAAAGTCCCTCAGTTGGCGGGCAAACCCCACCATCGGCAATGCGGGGCGAAGGTCTGCCGGCCAGGTGCCGCCGCCGTCTTCGGCATGGCCCTGGAGCAGCTGGCGAATCACCGCGTCCTGCTCCGCGCCTGAGATCAGTCGAAGCTCCTCGTCTAGCTGCTGCCTGACCAGCGCGAACGCTAGCGAGTGCACAGAGCGCACCACCGGCTCGTCCGAGATAAACCCCGACGCCGCGAGGGCATCCGATAGTTCCGCACGAAGTCTCGCTCCGGTCTCCTTGGAGTCCGTCAGCACAAGCACTCCACCAGCGCCGCTAGCTCCGTCAGCCTCGCTCAGGTCGCTTCCGCGAGTCCGGATCGCTTCCGCGGCGGTGTCCAGCAGAAAGCTCGACACCCCGGAACCGGGCGCTCCGGTGACCTTGTACAGCCCGCGCTGCGGCAGCGCTATCGGCCACTCGCGCACGGTCTTTTCCCGCGAGCGCGGTACGAGGTACGCCTTCGGTTCAAGCGCCACTGGGGGCACGGGAGAAGATCGACGGGAAGCCATGCGACAGATTGTGTCACTCACTCCGACACGAGGATCGTTTGCACCCGCTCAGCTATCGAACGTACGTCCGATCCCGCACTCTTAGCACAGGCCAGACGGTATTCCAGCGCGCGGTTCGCCAGCTTCCGCAACCCGGGCACATGCGCCCACCTGTCCAGCACTGCTTCATCCACCGCGCCGCTTAAAAGCCCGTCGACAATCACTAAGGCAGCGGTGAAGCCGCGGGGGCGTTTGCCTGCGGACGGCACAAGGTCGGTCAGCGTCGGCGCAGCATCTCCCGAGTACAGCAGGCAGGACGCGAAATCCACGTGGGCCACCACATCACCGGGTTCTTCCGAGTAGCCGTCCCACACCGCCCGTTCTGCGGCAGCGAACACATCGTCCCGGTCCACCGCAGGTGCGTCGATCCCGTCCATTGCGTCGTCGTAGCGCAGTGCGGCGGACACGGCCTCGTCGATACGCGAAAAGGGGCGACCCTCCACAAACTCGCCAGCTTTGAAACCGCCTACAACGAGGCGGCCGTCCGTCGCCCGCACAGGGCGCGAGACCGCGATGCCGTGTCCGAACTCGCCGGCGCGATCCCGCGCCTTACCTGACCATGCCGCGGTGGGAGCCGCCCGGGACACGACGATCCGCCCGAAGCGCACGCCGTTGTCCCATGCTGGTCCAAGCGGTGTGCCAGCGTGCCCGTCGAGCTGGAACGCAGAGAGAACGTGGCCGGGAATTGCTGCGGTTGCGCGTGAGCTCACCTGCAACCCCCTAGAGCGCAGCCGGTCGCGGATATGGCCACGGGTTGGCCCGGCACGTGTCGGCGTTGTCCGGGTACTGGCCATCCGGGGTCATCTCGCGCAGCTGCGCATTGTTCAAGCTCAGCGTCTGCTGCATCATGATCGGCGCGAGCGCGTTCGGCTCCGGGCAGGGTTCATGTGTTGCGAAGCCGACGGCGTGGCCCACCTCGTGGTTGATCAGGTACTGGCGGTAGCTGCCCAGGTCGCCCTGGAACGGCACCGCACCCCGGACCCAGCGCGATTCATTGATGATCACACTGTCTTCACCGGTGACGCGGGTGCGGCAACTGGTTTCTGTGCCCAGCTGGGCGCCGCAGAGCTCGGCGGTGGTCTCCAGCGACGCCAAGCGAATCTTCAACGTCGGGTTGTCGTCGACGCTCACGTGCTCGAAGCGGAATCGCGGGTCGTTGGTCCAACTACGCGGATCGCTCAACGTCGCGTCCACCATGTGCGCGAACGCGTTGTCCCCGCCGTAGCCGGAGGTGTCAACACCCCGCTCCACTTCGACGGCGTAGCGCACCACAAGCTCGGTGCCGTCGCCCGCAGTCATGCCGGGGGCGCCGACCTCGTAAAAGGTGCCCTCACCCGTGGTGGTGTACGGCCCACCCGGGGGCAGGTCGTCTGGGTCGAAGTGACCTTCTGCGATCGCGGCCGGCTCCAGGGCCCCTTCCCCACCGCCGTCACCGCCCTCGGCCGACACCACGGATTCGAGCGCCACGTCCTCAGGGTTTTGCACCATGTTGATCAGGACGAAGACGGTGATTACCGCCAAGACGGGGATGGCGTACGCTCGCCACCCGTACTCGCGGGCGAACGCAGTGAGCCTGCCCTCCGGATCACCCGTCCGCCCGAGGGAGCCGTCGTCGCTCAGGCTGGGGCGCACCCCTTGGGAGCCCCGGGCGCCGCGTTCATGCGCCTTCTCATGTGCCCCGTGCCCACGAGCCCCGTGCCGTTGTGTCATAGGTGCGTAATTTAGCGCATGAAACCGACGGTTCGGGCCGCGGCAGTACCCTGCTCCACGTACACGATACGGTCGGTGCGGATCAGGTAGGTGCGGCCCTTGTCGTCCTCCACCTTCAGCGTGGCTTGCCCGCCGCTGATGGCCTGCTCGACGGTGGAAATGATGTCTTCCTGCCCCTCCGGCAGCTTGATCGTCAGTTCGCGCGGGCTGTCTGCAAGGCCGATCTTGATATCCATGGTGTCGCTCACTGTCCTTTACATCATTCGCTTCAGCGGTCTCCCGCTCTGCCGCTGCGGCAGGCATGTCTCAGCCCGCTCGCACACTGCCGTCATTGTAGCCGCCTGACGTTAAGATGAACGCGTGCCCTATTCAGCTGAGAGTGAACACGCCCGCGTTGACGCCGGCGGCTCGACGGGTGCCGAGACACCGCCCCCAACCTTTGCTCAGTTAGGCGTCGCAGCTGAAATCGTCGATGCGCTCGCTCAGCGCGGCATTGTGCGCCCGTTTTCTATCCAGGAGCTGACGCTGCCGAGGGCGCTGGTAGGCCGGGACATCATCGGGCAGGCGCGGACCGGCATGGGCAAGACCTTCGGCTTCGGCGTGCCGCTGCTCGACCGTGTCTTCGACGACGCCGACATCGAGGAACTCGACGGCACCCCGCGGGCGCTGGTTATTGTGCCCACCCGCGAGCTCGCGGTGCAGGTGAGCGACGATCTTGCCCACGCGGCGTCGCTGACCCCAGTGCGCGTCACCACGATCTACGGCGGCCGGCCCTACGAGGAGCAGCTCGCCGCGCTGGAACAGGGCGTGGACGTGGTCGTCGGCACGCCCGGGCGGCTGATCGATCTGTGGCAACGGGGCGATCTCAACCTCTCTGCCGTGGCCATCCTCGTGCTGGACGAGGCGGACGAGATGCTGGACATGGGGTTCCTGCCGGATATCGAGACGCTGTGGGCGGCCGTACGCGACGACGTGCAGGCCATGCTCTTCTCCGCCACGATGCCCGGCCAGATTCTTTCCCTCGCCCGGGCGAAAATGCATACGCCGGTGCACATCCGCGCCGAGGCCGCAGACGCCCCAAGCACCCACGACACCACCCGCCAGGTGGCGCTCAAATCCCACCGCATGGACAAAACGGCAGTCGTCGCCAAGATCCTCCAGGCAAATGATCGGGGACGCGCCATCATCTTCGCCCGCACCAAGCGCTCGGCCGCGGAACTTGCAGAGGACCTCGCCCAGCGGGGCTTCGCCGTCGCTGCGGTGCACGGCGATTTAAGCCAGCGCGCCCGTGAGGCAGCGCTCGAGGCGTTCCGGCAGAGCGACGCCGACATTCTCGTCGCCACCGATGTTGCGGCGCGAGGCATCGACGTCGAGGATGTCACCCACGTCATCAACTTCCAGACCCCCGACGACCCGATGACGTACGTCCACCGCATCGGCCGCACCGGGCGCGCGGGAAAGAAGGGCACTGCGGTGACCCTGGTGGGCTACGACGAGGTGGCGAAATGGCAGGCGATTAACGACGAGCTCTCGCTGGGTGCCCGGGATCTGCCCGAGTGGTTCTCTACCTCCCCGGAATTGCGCGAGGCGCTCAACATCCCAGACTCGGCGTCAGAGCGCGTCGGCCGGCCACGTACAGTGCTCGGAGCACGGCCGCCCAAGCCCTCGGCCAAACCCTCGGCCAAGCACCCAGGAAGGAATCGGCGATGAACGCTCCCCTGCGCCGCACCCGCGGCGATCTCATTGCTACCGGAGTCATCGCTGGCATCTCCTCGTTGCTTGTCGGCGCCGCATTCTTCACCGCACCCGCGCGCGACGCGCACCTTGCCCCCGCCGCGGAGGAGCAGCAGGATTACGGCCGGCTCGCGGTTGCCCCTTCCGCATTGAGCGAGGGCTTTACCCTCCGCGACACCTCGGGCCGCGACCAACCGTTGGTGGCCAATGGGTTGATCATCACCTACAACAACAACACCCTGAGCGCCACCACCCCGGAGGGCGAGACGGTGTGGACGTACGAGCGCCCCAACGAGCTGTGCTTGGTGGACCAGGCGTGGGACAAGGTCGTGGCCGCGTACCGCAACAACGCGGGTTGCGGCGACGTCGTGGCAATCGACGCCAAGACGGGCAGCTACGCGGGGACCCGTTCCGCCATTGCGCCGGACAACGTCGTCCGTCTCGCGTCCAACGACCGGGTTGGCTACGCCAGCGCCGAACGCGTTGAGCTTTGGCGGTCGGACTTGGTGCGCACCGTGGAGTACGGCCGGGTGGAGGCGAAGCAGGAGCCGAAGCAACAGCCGCACGAGTGCACCATTACCTCCGCGCTAACGCGCAAGGAGCTGCTCGCGGTGACAGAGATCTGCGACGACGGCGCGTTCCTGCGCCTGCAGGAGGCGACGCCGGAAGATTCCCGCGAACCGGAGATCCTCGCGGACATCCCCGTCAGCGAGGACGCCTACCTGGTGGCAATCTCGCAGGACGCGGCCGCTGTGTACGACCCCGCTACGTCTGAGGTGCGGGGGTACGACAAAGATGGCGCCACCACGAGCACGTCCTTCGTCCCGCAGCTGGATGCCCCGGAGCTCGGCCCCGACGGGGTGGTGAAGAACCTGCCAGTAGCGGATCTTCCGCACCACATGACGTACTGGGAGAACGGATCGCTCGTGCTCATGGAGCCAGCCGAACTCCAAGTGACCGGGGTGTTCCAGGGCGCGCTAGGCACCGGCGTCGCCGCGGGGGACGCGCTCTTGTACGCCACAGACAACGGCATCGCCGTCGCGGACTGGCACACCACCGCCCCGGAGCGGGTCATTCCCGTTGACCGCGGCGGCTATTCGGGCCCTGTGCACATCGCGTCTGCGGGAGCGACTGTGGTGGAAAAACGCGGCGACGAGGTCGTCGTCATGCGCGCGACCACGTCGTAACCCGGCTCCCCGCCAGGCACCGGCCGCCTGGCTCTACCGGCGCGCTTTGCGCAGCTCGTAACGCGCTTCGTTGTAGTCCCGCGTGGCCGGGTGGAAGATACCCACCAGCGCGAGCAGCGCGGAGGCGAGTGTGGCTACACCGAGCAGGGGCGCGCCCCCGCGGAACATGTAGACGGCGACACCCGCGAGAATCGCCTCCACCAGGACCACTGCCCCGGTCGCCCGAGGGGTGCCTTTCAGCGTCGATACCGCGGCGTACCCGACAAACCCGAAGATGATGAGCAAAAATACGGCCGTGCCGATGTTGACGTAGCTGGCCGCCGCCGACTCGGATTCAAGTGTGGACGTGTGGTCAGTGAACTGGGAGACGATCAAGGTTGCCACGTAAATAAAGATGGCAGCGCACTGCACCAGCACCACGACCGCGCTAAAACGCATGATCGCGGGAACGGTGCCGAGCTCGTTCTGGGCGGGTTTAGAGTTGGTGTTCACGGCTAGTTAGTCTATGCCCTCCGCCGCCCGCTACAGAGCCGCTCCCATTCACGCTCCACGATTTGACGGACGCCCACACTGCTTAAATCACCTTTTCTGCAGCTCAGAGCACCTACTTGCCACCCCATGTGGCAGCCCACGATCGCCTCGCAGACCCAAAATCGCGTTTCATTCTATGATTCGGGTCACATTTTGGCTGGTCCCCTAGCGCGGTGCAGGTGAACATGCCATTATTTCCGGGTAGCAAAAACAACGGGCTGGTTACACAGCCCTTAACCCTAAGCCACCACAGGGTTAACGCCCGGTAAACGGAAGACGGCCCCGCCACCAACGGGAGCTCCGCCCACTGCCGGGAATCAAACTTCGTTTGCAACGCATCCGCTTCGGCCGGGTGTTTTGTGGTGCGCACGTAATTGCACATGGACCCGACACACAAACCACACAAAGGAGAATCACCATGGATTGGCGCCACGAAGCTATCTGCCGCGACGAGGACCCGGAACTGTTCTTCCCCGTCGGCAACTCCGGACCTGCCCTGAGCCAGATCGCCCAGGCCAAGCTGGTATGCCACCGCTGCCCCGTTACCTCCGAGTGCCTGAAGTGGGCGCTCGAGACCGGCCAGGACGCCGGCGTCTGGGGCGGGCTGTCCGAGGAGGAGCGCCGCGCTCTCAAGCGCCGCAACAAGGCCCGCGCACGCAACCGCGCCCGCCTCTCGGCCTAACGCCCTAGCGGATTACCCGGCAGCGGGTACCGGGCGATAGAGTGGAACACCTGTAACCGGTACCCATCACTAGAGGAGGCCCCCATGAGCAAGCGTGGTCGCAAGCGCAAGGATCGTCGTAAGAAGAGCGCTAACCGCGGTAAGCGTCCTAACGCGTAAGCACGCGGTACGACAAGCAAGCGGGCCCTTCCCACCTGGGGAAGGGCCCGCTTTCGCGATGCACGCGCCCGGGGTGAGCCCTAGTACGTCTCCGTGTAGGTGACCGTCGTGATGGACGCGATGATCCGGCGGCGCAGCGGTTCCGGCGCCTTTGCCGGGCCGCAACAATCTTTCACCATGGAGCGCACGTCGCGTTCAGACCGAGCGACGGCCAGACACTCCGGGCAGGACGCGAGATCCCGCGTGATGGCCTCTCGGCGTTCAGGGGTGGTTTCGGCGTCAAACAGTTCACACAGCAGTTGGTGGGTGGCGTTGCAGCCGTGTGCGTCGGTGTGGGTGTGCCCGGTGGACATTACTTCTCCTTCGCGTCCTGTGCGGTGCTGTGCGCGCGGGTCGCGCCAGCCATGTCTGCATGGTCGAGTCCAATGCCCCGCTCTTGTGCCACGTCCTTCAACATCCCTCGGAGCTGTTTTCTTCCCCGGTGCAGCCGGCTCATCACCGTGCCGATCGGAATGTCCATCACTTCCGCGATCTCTTTGTACGCCATGCCCTCCACGTCGGCGTAGTAGACCACCATGCGGTAGTCCTCGTTCAGCGAGTTGAGCGCGTCGGAGATCCGTGAGTTCGGCATCGCTTTGAGCGCCTCGACCTCTGCGGACTCCAGCCCTGTCGAGTCGTGCGAACTCGAGGTGTAGAGCTGGTTGTCCGTCACCTCGTCGGCTGAGGTCTCCAGTGGGCGGCGCTGCTTCTTGCGGTACGAATTGATGTACGTGTTGGTCATAATCCGGTACAGCCACGCTTTGAGGTTCGTACCCGGTGTGAAGCTGCCGAAGTTTTTGTAGGCCTTCAGGTACGTCTCCTGCACCAGGTCCTCGGCATCTTGCGGGTTCCGCGTCATCCGCAGCGCGCCACCGTAGAGCTGGTCCAAAAGGGGCATCGCTTCGTCGTTGAAGCGCGTCTTCAGGTCGTCGCTTGCGCCGTTGTCAGGCTCGGTTTCGGGCATGCCCGCCATTGTAGGGCCACCGGTTGCCGCGGCTACCCTGTCCCCATGGCAGAGAAAACACGCGCATTGACCGCTTTACATGCCACCGACCACGAGGTGCTCACCTACGCCCCGAGCCAGGACCACTTCGGCACCCACGCCGCAGAAGAACTGGACTTAGACCCGGCCGCCGTGCTGAAGACACTGGTGATTGCCCACGAACGCGACCTGGCAATCTGCTGCGTTCCGGTGGACGGGCACCTCTCACTCAAGGCCGCAGCGAAGGCGCTGGGCTGGAAGCGCGCCGAAATGGCGGAGCCGGCAAAGGCGCAGCGGGCCACCGGCTACGTCGTCGGGGGCATCTCCCCGCTGGGCACGCTGCACACGCTGCCAACGCTTATCGACGCCTCCGTGGCCGACCTGCCCACCGTCACCGTCTCCGCCGGCCAACGCGGCTTATCTGCCCGCCTGTCCCCGCAAGACCTCGCCGAACTGACCGGCGCCCAATTCGCGGCAATCAGCGCCCCATAAGTTCTGCGTAGTCGTTCCTAGTGTTGCCGACCTCCTGCGCGGCCTCATTCCACACGAGCGTCTCGGCCACGCGCGACGGGTGCACCAGCTCGAGGGCCTCCTCCGGCGTGCCCTCGACCCACTGCCGGACTTCGTCCCGACGCAGAAACAGCGGCAGACGGTGGTGCAGCCACGCCATGTTCCCGGCGGCCTCGGTAGTGACCATGGTCGTGGACAGGCGGTCCAGCCCCGTCTCCCACAGCGCCGCCGCGAAGAGCATCCCGTCCTCCGGGCGCACGAAGTACGGCTGCTTGCCGTTTTCCGTCTGCCGCCACTCGTAGTACCCGTCTAAGACCATGAGGCCGCGGCGAGCCTTGAACGCGCTGCGGAACGAGGGCTTTTCGGCCACGGTCTCACCGCGGGCGTTGAACAGGGGTGCCCCGGTCTCGTCCTTCTTCCAGGTGGGCAGCAGCCCCCACCGGGCAGCGTCGATACGCGCGTCGTTTCCCGCGATCCTGATCAGGGGCACTTGCTGCGTCGGCGCGATGTTGTAGCGCGGCGGCGGGGTGCCGTCCGGCGCCGCCACCGCCGGCACGCCTGGCAGCTCCGCCACGGCGTGGGTGAGATCGTCGCCTGAGGTGAAAAGAACGAATCGTCCGCACATGCCCTCCATTATCATTGCCCGCATGAGCGAGATGTGGCCAGCGCCGTTTCACCCCAGCCCAGTCACCCATACCCGTGAGGTGCCCGGCTCGAAATCCATGACGAACCGCGCGTACATCCTCTCCGCGCTCGCCTCCGGCCCGTCCACCATCACGGGCGCCCTGCGCTCGCGCGACACCGACCTCATGGAGGCCGCGTTGCAGGCGATGGGCACCGGCATCCGGCGCGACGGCGCGACCATCCACGTCACGCCGGGCCCGCTGCGCTCCGCGGAAGTGGACTGCGGCCTCGCGGGCACCGTGATGCGGTTCGTTCCGCCCGTCGCGGCGTTCGCGGAGGGGCCTGTGCTTTTCGACGGCGACGCCCACGCGCGCACACGCCCCATGTCCACCATCTTGGAGGCGCTGCGCGCCCTCGGCGTGAACGTGACGGGAGAGAGCCTGCCGTTTACGGTGCACGGCACCGGCGGCGCCGAGGGCGGGCCGGTGGACATCGACGCCTCCGGTTCCTCGCAATTCGTCTCCGGTTTGCTGCTTTCCGCCCCGAGGTTCGAGCGGGGCGTGCACATCCGCCACACCGGCGACACCCTCCCCTCCATGCCCCACATCGACATGACGGTGGCAATGCTTGCCGACGCCGGGGTGCACGTGGAGGCCGCCGAGAAGTCGTGGGCGGTGCAGCCGCAGGAGATCCGGGGCACGCACTGGGCGATCGAACCCGACCTTTCCAATGCGGCGCCATTTCTGGCCGCCGCAGCGGTGACTGGCGGGGAGGTGCGAATCCCCCACTGGCCGGAGCGCACCACGCAACCCGGCGCGGCCATGCTGTCCATCTTGGAGTGCATGGGTTGCGAGGTTGAGCTGGAGGCAGACGGAGCGCACCACACCCTGCGCGTGCGCGGCCCGCAGCCGGGGCACCTCCTGGGCATCCACCTCGACATGGGCGATATCGGCGAGCTGGCCCCCACCGTGGCCGCGATCGCCGCCTGCGCCACCACGCCCAGCGAGCTGACGGGCATCGCCCACCTGCGCGGCCACGAAACCGACCGACTCGCCGCGCTTTCGGCAGAGATCAACGGGCTCGGAGGCGACTGTGAGGAGCTTGACGACGGGTTGCGCATCACCCCCACCCGGATGCGCGGCGGCGTGTGGCACACCTACGACGACCACCGGATGGCCACCGCCGGTGCCATCATCGGGTTGGTAACGCGGGGGGTTGATGTGGAAAACATCGAGACTACGTCCAAGACGCTGCCCGGGTTCGCGCAGATGTGGGCGGAGGTGGTGGCGCAGTAATGGGCCGCAGCTTTTCCGACTACGACGAATCTGACGTGCGTGTCCGCCCCGGGAAAGGATCCCGGCCGCGGTCCAAGCAGCGCCCTGCGCACCACGACGCCGAGTTCGGCCTCGTGGTGGCCAAAGACCGCGGCCGCTGGGGCGTGGTGCTGGACACCGGCGCACGCCTGCAGTGCACGCGCGCCCGGGAGCTGAAACGGACCTCCATCGAGGTGGGCGACCGTGTCGGCGTCGTCGGGGACACCTCAGGGGATAAAGACACGCTCGCCCGCATCGTCAAGCGCGCGGATCGCACTTCCGTGCTGCGCCGCACCGCCGACGACACGGACCCCTATGAGCGCATCATCGTCGCCAACGCGGAGCTCATGCTCATCGTGGTGGCTGCGGCAGACCCGCCACCCCGGACCGGTTTTGTGGAACGGGCGCTGATCGCCGCCTTCGTCGGCGGCGTCACCCCGGTGGTGTGCGTGACCAAGACCGACCTGGCCGATCCGTCTGACTTTGAACGCGAACTCGATGCGATGGGCGTCGACGTGTTGCGCACCGGCGTGGAGGACGGGGTGGAGCGGCTGCGCGAGCGCATTGCGGGCCGGGTCTCCGCCCTCATCGGGCACTCCGGCGTGGGCAAGTCGACGCTGGTCAACCGCATCGTGCCTGAGGCAGACCGAGAGACCGGAGAGGTGTCCGGCGTGGGCAAGGGACGCCACACCTCCACGCAGTCCGTTGCGCTGGAGGTGCCCGGCGGCGGCTGGATCATCGACACCCCCGGCATCCGCTCATTCGGCCTCGCGCACGTCGCCCCCGAAGAGATCGTGGAGGTGTTCCCAGATCTTGCGGAGGCCGCGGAGCGCTGCCCCCGCGGCTGCACCCACCTTGGCCCCCCGGCAGACCCAGAGTGCGCGTGGGACGAGCTGGACCCCGACTCCCCCGTCGGCCGGCGCGCAACCGCTGTGCGGGGCCTGCTTGCGGCCCTGCACTCCAACAACGACTGGGAGTTAAAGCAGCTCGACGAGGACCGGTAGCTCGCTCGGGTCGTAGAACGCCATGTAGTTGTCCTGGGCGTCGCCGACGGTCAGTTCTGCGTCCTCGTCGCCGAGGTCGGCGGCATCAACGACCTCGATCGCTTTCGCCGTTGCCTGCTCAGCCTCCGCAATGTCGACGTGGATGGCCGCAACGTCCTCCAGCTTCACCGGCCCAGCGAGTCGCACCACGGACTCGCCCATCTCCGGGTCCGCGGTGGCATTCGTGACATCCGCGGAGATGACCACGCGCCGGTGCGGGTGCCGCTCTTCGTCGCCGATGGCTAAGAGCCGGATCGAGGCGAGCGCAGCGTCGTCAAACGCGACCGCCTCAATCTCCTCCTCATCGCCCGAGGTGAAAAAATTGTGCAGTGCATCGGTAGCCGCAAACGCCCATCCGTTTCGGGCGTGAATCAGCTTGTTCTCCTCCAGCGAGGCGAGCATGCCGAAGGTGGCGGGAAGGTACACGCGCACTAGAACTCGCCCTCGATGTCGAAGAGGGACTGGATCTCCACCGCGGTGCGGTCGATGGCCGTGTGCAAGATGCCAATCATGTCGTACTCCACCGCGGCGCGGACGTTCATGATGTCGTCGTCGATCATCACGCACTCGTTCAGATCCACCCCGACGGCGTCCGCGGCGGCTTGGAACGCAGCGCGCTCCGGCTTCTCAACCCCAATCTCGCCTGAGAGCACAACGGCATCCACCACGCCGTTGAACTCCCACTCGCGGATCTTCTCTGCAGCCTCGCCGTCGCCCTCCTCGTTGGAGAGGATGCCTACGGCGATGTCCTTTTCCTTTACCGCCGCGATGAGGGTTTTCCAGCGCTTCTCGTCCTCTGCACCGGTGTCCAACACGCCTGCGTAGTCGATGATCAAGCCCTGCACGGGACCCCTCTTTCGTTTGTTGCTCTTCGGATGTGCACTTAAATGAGCACGCCCTTTACACGGGCGGCTGCAAACGTGGACAATGATACCCACCCCGCAGCCACACCGTCCCCCTCCATCTGGCATCACCGCATGACGCGAGGGAGATCACCCCACATGTACTACACCGCCCCAGGGCACCGGCACGTCCAGATTCTCGTACCGCCGTCGAGCCGCGGCCGGTCGCCGTCGGCCCCCGCACCCGCGTCCCCCTGCCCCAGCCCGCACAGTCCGCGGCGGGACGTGGAGCCCGTCGTTGTCGAGGCGCTTTCCGCAGCCTTAGGGAAGGGCCGGCAACCGTCGATGATGGCGTGGCGGTTTGCCCCTGCCGTGCGGGCACACATCCGGGCGAGACAACGCGCCTCCGCACTGGCCGCTTCTCAAAAAGGCGCCACCACCGCCGCGGGCAAGGTAAAAGTGCTCACCTGCCACACACGCGAGGGCGGCGAATTCTTCGGTACGGTCCAGGCTGCCGACGGCACCAGGCGGGCCTACGCCGCCAAGATCGACGGGGGCAGGCTCGTCTCGTTCAAGGTGCTCTAGCTCGAAGATACAGCCGCGGAATCCTGGTCCTCGAACTGCTTGCGCATGGCAAACAGCTGGCGCACGGTTTCCTCCTGGACGGCCTCGTTCATCGCGTTGAACATGTCGCCGCCCTCCTTCTGGTACTCCACCAGCGGGTCGCGCTGCGCCATCGCGCGCAGGCCGATGCCCTCTTTGAGGTAGTCCATCTCGTAGAGGTGTTCGCGCCACTTCGTGTCGATGATGGGCAAGATGACCATCCGCTCAAGGTTGCGCATCTGGTCTTCGCCGCCGATGGACGTGATGCGCTCCTCCAGGCTGTCGTACTGGGCGTTAGCGTCGTCGATAAGTGCCTGGCGCAGCTGGCCCGAAGTGAGCTCGCCCGGCGACCCGTACTCGTCGCCGTCAATGAGTTCCTGCGCGCTCACCTTAGGGCCGTAGAGGGAATCAAGCGCGTTCCACAGGTCGTCGAGGTCCCAATCCTCGACGTACCCCTCAGCGGTCGCGCCGTCCACGTACGCGCCGATGGTGGACTCGATCATGCGGCGCACCTGGCCGGCGATGTCGCGTGACCCCAAGATCTCCTGGCGCTCGCGGTAGACCACCTTGCGCTGCTCGTTGAGCACCTCGTCGTACTTCAGCACGTTCTTGCGCATCTCGAAGTTCTGGTTTTCCACCTGGGACTGCGCGCCCTTGATGGCGTTGGAGACCATCTTCGCCTCAATCGGCACATCGTCCGGCACGTTGAGGCGGTTCATCATGTTCTCCATGGACTGGCCGACGAAACGGACCATCAGCTCATCGCGCATGGAGAGGTAGAAGCGGGATTCGCCCGGGTCGCCCTGGCGGCCGGAGCGGCCGCGCAGCTGGTTGTCAATGCGGCGCGACTCGTGGCGCTCAGTACCGATGACGTACAGGCCGCCGGCCTCGCGCACCTCGTCGCCAAGCTGCTGCGAGCGCTCCTTGGCAATCGGCAGCTTCTCGTTCCACGCCTCCTGGTAGCGCTCCTCGTCCTCGAACGGGTCCAGGCCCTGCGCCTGCAGCTTCGCGTCCAGGAGGACCTCGGGGTTACCGCCGAGCACGATGTCGGTGCCGCGACCGGCCATGTTGGTGGAGACGGTCACCTTGCCGGGCAGGCCCGCCTCGGCGATGATGCGGCCCTCTTCCTCGTGGTGCTTTGCGTTGAGCACGTTGTGCTCCACGCCCTTGCGCGTGAGCAGCTGGGACAGGTACTCCGAGCGCTCGACCGAGGTGGTGCCCACGAGCACCGGCTGGCCCTTCGCAACGTGCTCCGCGATGTCATCCGCTACAGCCGCGAACTTAGCCTCCTGGGTCTTGTAAATCAGGTCGTCGCGGTCCGTGCGCTGGTTCGGGCGGTTCGGCGGGATTTGCACGACGTCCATCTTGTAAATCTGGTGCAGCTCCGCCGCCTCGGTCTCCGCGGTGCCGGTCATGCCGGATAGCTTGTCGTAGAGGCGGAAGTAGTTTTGCAGGGTCACCGTGGCCAGCGTCTGGTTCTCGTTTTTGATCTCCACCTGCTCCTTGGCCTCGATGGCCTGGTGCATGCCCTCGTTGTAGCGGCGCCCCGGCAGCACACGGCCGGTGAAGCCGTCCACGATCATGACCTCGCCCTGGCGGATGATGTAGTCCTTGTCGCGCTCGAAGAGCTCTTTCGCCTTGATGGCGTTGTTGAGGTAGCTGACCAGCTGGGAGTGCTCCGGCGCGTAGAGGTTGTCAATGCCCAGCTGGTCCTCGACGAACTCGACGCCCTCCTCGGAGATGCCCACCGTGCGCTTGCGCTGGTCCACCTCGTAGTGGATGCCCTCGCGCATACGCGGGGCAAGCTGCGCGAACACGGTGTAAAACTGGCTCGAACCGTCCACCGGACCGGAGATGATCAACGGCGTACGCGCCTCGTCGATGAGGATGGAGTCCACCTCGTCCACGATTGCGTAGTTGTGGCCGCGCTGCACAATGTCGTTAACCGAGCGCGTCATGTTGTCGCGCAAGTAGTCGAAGCCGAGCTCGTTGTTGGTGCCGTACGTGATGTCGGCGTCGTACGCCTTCTTGCGCTCCGCCGGGCGCATCTCCGACAGGATCACGCCCACCTCTAAGCCCAGGAAGTGGTGCACACGGCCCATCATCTCCGCGTCGCGCTTGGCCAAGTAGTCGTTGACGGTGACAATGTGCACGCCTTTGCCGGACAGCCCGTTGAGGTAAGCCGGCAGCACCGAGGTCAGGGTCTTGCCTTCACCCGTCTTCATCTCGGCGACGTTGCCGAAGTGCAGGGCGGCACCACCCATGATCTGCACCTTGTAGTGCTTCTGGCCCAGCACGCGCCACGACGCTTCTCTGGCGGTGGCAAACGCGTCGAGCAGGATGTCGTCGAGGCCTGCGCCACCTTCCAGTTGGCCCTTGAACTCGGCAGTCTTGGCCCTGAGCTCCTCGTCGGTCAGCGCGGAGTACTCCTCGTCAAGCGCCATTACCTCATCGGCAATTTTTGCGAGACGCTTGACGGTGCGCCCCTCGCCGGCACGGAGCAGCTTTGACAGTCCAAACACGTGTGCAAAGTCCTTTACTACTGGTTGACAGGGCCAAAGTGGTACAACGGGCCATTGTACGCACGTCAGCGCCGGTGGGAACAACCTCTAAGGCACCTCACAGCAGAACCCGTACCAACGCACGATTGCCCGCCCCGCCCGGGAAAATCTGGGGCGGCGCGGGCAATACACGCCGGGGCTAGTCGGTCTCGCCCTCCGGCGCGAGCTCAATCAATCCGTAGTCGTACGCGTGACGGCGGTACACCACAGCCGGACGGTTGGTCTCCTCGTTGATGAAGAGGTAGAAATCGTGCCCGACCAGCTCCATCTCGCTGAGCGCGTCGTCCACGCTGCGCGGGGTGTTGGGATGCACCTTGGAGCGCACGATCTGCCCCGGGACCACGTCGTCGACCTGGCCCTCGTACGGGTCCACGTCGTATTTTCCTGTCTGGTCCGCAGCGCGCTGCTGGGCGGCCTTCGCACCCGCCTCCATCTCGGCAGCCAACACGCCGGCGCCCTTCGGAGCGCGGTGGCCGGATAGCGCAATGTTGCGCCGGGCCTTGACCTTGCGCAGAGAGCGCTCCAGCTTGTCTACTGCGGCCTCGAGCGCCGCGTAGAAGTTTTCCTGCTTCGATTCAGCGCGGGCAAGGTGGCCGGATCCCGTCGCCGTGATCTGGATGCGTTCCGCCTCCGATTCGCGCCGGGGGTTCGGCTCGTGCTGCAACTCCACGTGGAACGACGTCAACGTGGGGTCCAGCTTTTCAATCTTGGCCAGCTTGCTGTTGACCCGTTCCTGGAAGTGCTCCGGAACCTCCACGTTTCGCCCGGTGATGGTCACTCGGGCTTCCGGGCTGAGCACCTCCCCCTGGCTCGGGGCGGCCGGCGCGGTGGTCTGGTTGCGGTCTGCAGAAGTCATCTGCGTCCTCCCTTGCGGTAGTAGGAACTGCGTCCACTTCCACCGTATAACTGGTTATGACCAATTTCAGGCGTTTCAGTGAATCATTACGCCGCTGCTTAGGCGGCGCACAGGGTGACGCACGCCGCCACGTCCGCGCCGCGCGAAATGAGCAGCGCGGTGCTTGCCTGCAGCGTCGCGCCGGTTGTCACTACGTCGTCCACCACCACAATCCGCCCCGCAGGCACCCCGTTTATGCGCACCCGCCCCGCAAGGTTCAACCGGCGCCCGGCCTCGTCCAGCCCCGCCTGGTCGGCGGTGTGTGGGTCGAGGGCCAGCACCGGCGCCACGCGCCTCCCGCTTGCCCGGCACACCTGCTCCACCGGGTCGCCGCCACGGGCGCGGGCGGAACGGGCCCGGGTGGGGGCGGGAACGAGAACGGTGCCACACGGGATATCGCCGCGCGCTTCCAGATAGCTCAGTGCGGCATTCAGGACGGCACCGACGTGGCGGCGCACCGCCACGTGGTTGCGCTCCTTCATAGCCAGGATGACGCCGCGGTGGGGGTCGGCGTACGGCCCGAGGGCAAAGACCGGCACGTGCGGCGCGGTCTTCGGAAAAACCCGCTGCGGCGGCGCGGCGAGACCTAACCGGCACGCGGGGCACAGGAGGTGACCCGGCCGACGGCACCCCGCGCACGCCTGCGGCAGGATAAGCTCCCCCATCTGCGCCAACACATCCCCCATCCGCTCCCCCTCTCGGATGGCAACTCTAGCGCGAGGTGATCGGCAGCGCCCGCACACCTTCCAGACCGGGCACCTCGCGCCAAATGGGATTGTCCGCCCCGGAGGCCGGTACCTGCAGCAGCGCGTTGGCGTCGGTGACATAGAGCGTGCTCGGCGAGGCCGCCACCGCCACCACCGGCGCCGAAATGTTGCCTGAGGACATGGCTGTCATGGAGGACCCATCCTGCTCCACACGCATGACCGGAGTGGACGTGGTGGTGCCCACCAACAGGGACCCGTCCGGGCGCCACTCCGCGGAGATGACGCTGCCGTCCAACTCGTGCGCGTATTCGTAGATGTTGACAACGGATCGCTCGCCGGAGGCCTCCCGCCGCACAATGCCGGTGTAGAGGCTGCCGTCGATCACCATGACCACCCGCGTGCCTGTGCGCGACAGGCGCAGCACCGAAATGTTGCCGTCCACCCCCTCGGGCAGCTCCACCTCCACCTCACCGGTTGTCAGTGTGCCGGTTGCCGCAGATTCGACGGTACGTAGAACGCGGGTGCCGTCGGCAACCGTCCACACCGCGGAGGCAGCCGGCTCGAAGGTGGGGCGGGTAAACGTCCCGGCGCGCATGACCTCTTCCCCGGTGCCCCCGAGCATTCCTATGCGGAACACGTCGTCCGCGCCGTCTCCCGGTTTGCCAAAGATCGCGGCCCACTCGCCGCCGGCAATGTCCACCGCGGTCACGTCGTCTGCGCTTCCGAGCGCGCCTTCGACCGGCTGCGTCGACCGCTCGTCCACACGCACTACTTTGCCCCCGGCCAGGGCGTACAGCGTGGTTTCGCCGACGGTTTCCACAAGCGGGCTGGCCGCGATGAAGTCATCGGTGTCCAGGTCCGTGGCGCCGTCGAGAAGCGGCTGCCCGTCCGCCTCCAGCGTGTAGGGGCCGGTCACACCCGCGGTCGCGAGCGTCCAGACCACCTGCGCGGCAAAGCGGGCGCGCTCATCCTCACTCACCCCCGCGAAACCGGTGAACGTGTAGGCCCCGTCTTGCTCGCCGGTGTAGGAGGCGCTAGACGGCAACGAGCTTGTCAGCGCCGGGAGCAAGCGCTTCGACGGGCCTTCCATGAGCAGCCCGATCAAGTCGCTGGCCAGGGTTTCCCGCTGCGAATGCACCCACCGACGGTCCGTGACCAGCTCCCGGTCATCCTCGTCGAAGAAGTACAAGTTGTACGGCTGGTACTGGTTGCGTAGCTCGGTGCGCTCGAGGACGACGCCCTCCGGCAGCGAGGAAATCCGCCACTGCCCGTCAACCATCTCCATGTCGATGGTGGCCTCGTACGTGCCGCGCTCCGGCGTGTACGAACCGCCTTGGCGCACCGAGCCCACCACGGACCCGTGCACCGAATAGCTGCGCTGACCCACCGGCGACCCCGGGAGGGTGGTCATGCCGATGCTGTCCACCACGAGCTTCTGCCCGCTGGGATCCCAGGCCGCCGACGCGCCGTCGGTGAGGTAGGCGCGCGCCGCCTCGTAGTCCGCGTCGGGCCTGGCGGAAGCGGCGTAGAAGTCCCGGAGGAGCAGGTCCGGCGCCTGGTCTTTTTCCGGGCCCGCGGCCTGGGTCTCCGTCTCCACGGGGTTGAAGGAACGGATGACGTGCGGCGCGGAGTTCGTCGGCAACGACGCGCACCCGGAAAGCGTCGCGGTCGCCGCCACCGTCACGCAGGCGAGCAGTTTACGTGCGTGCATCTGTGTCCTCCTGGGGCACTTGCGTATCGACGTCCTCCGGCTGCCCACCACCCTGCGCAACCTCGGTCGCCTGGGCGAGCTCCACTCGCGGTGGCTCCAGCGGCAGCGGGGACTGCGTGAAGCCGGCTTCCAGGGTGCGCGGCAGCACCAGACGGAACTGCGAACCCACGCCGAATTCGCCGGCCGCGTCCAGCACACCGCCGTGCAGCTGCGCATCCTCCCGCGCAATGGCTAGGCCGAGGCCGGTGCCCCCGGAGTGGCGCTTGCGGGACTTGTCCGCGCGCCAGAAACGGTTGAACACCAGCTCGTCCTCCCCCGGCTTCAAGCCCACGCCCCGGTCGGTCACGGTGATGGCCACGGCCTCCTCGTTGGAGCGCATGCGCACGGTGACCGGGTTGCCCTCGGAGTGGTCGATGGCGTTGGCGATGAGGTTGCGCACGATCCGCTCGATGCGGCGGGCGTCGCCTTCCAGCGTCTGTGGCTCGTCCGGCATGTCGAAGACGACGTCCACGTCGAGCTCCTCCGCCAAGTGGTGCGTTTGCTGCCACGCGGATTCAACCGGCTGCCGCGCGTCCACGCTTGCCGTGGACAGCTCGGCGACACCCGCGTCGTGGCGCGAAATCTCGAGCAGGTCGTTGAGCAGGGCTTCGAAGCGGTCCAGCTCACTAATCATCAGCTCTGACGCCCGCCTCGTCGCCGGCTCCAGGGAATCCTCGTTCGCGGCAATCATGTCCGCGGCCATGCGCACCGTTGTCAGCGGCGTGCGGAGCTCGTGGGAGACATCCGAAGTGAACTGGCGCTGCAGTGAGCCGTACTCCTCCAAGTTGCTGATCTGCTTGCTCAACGCATCCGCCATGTCGTTGAAGGACATGGCGAGAACGGCCATCTCGTCCTCACCGTCCACCGGCATGCGCTCACGGAGGTGGCCGGAGGCGAAGCGTTGCGCGGTCCGCGACGCCGAGCGCACCGGCGCGACGATCTGCTGCGAGGCCAGCCACGAGATGCCCATCAGAAGGACCACCACAATCACCGCGGCAGAGGCCAAAATGCCGCGCATAAGCGCAACCGTGGAGGCCTCGCTCTCCATGTTCATGACCAAGTACAGGCGCAGGTTGGGAATGTCCGAGTTGGTCGGGGTGCCGACAATCAACGCGTCGTACGCCGAGCCGTCCGGGCGCTCAACCGCGGCGAACTGGTAGGCCACGTTGCCGTCCATGACGTAATCCCCCAGCCGCTGGGGAATCTGGTACGCCTCGGGCGACGACGTCACCGAGCCATTGGCGGCCTCCACCATCAGCACGGGCTCGTAGAAGCTCGCCGAGTCGCCGCTTTCCTGGGCACGCTGCGTTAACCCGGCGCGCGCAGCGTTCAACCGGGCCTGCAGCGACGCCGACGACCCGGAGTTGGCGAGCTGGTACTCCACGGTGGCTCGAGCCCGCTCGATCTCCACGCTGGCCGTCTCGACCTTCGCCGCGGTAATGCGGTCGGTCACCACCGAGGCGAGCGCCAAGCCGAGCACGGACATCACGACCGTGGAGACAAGCAGTACAGTGCCGACGAAGCGCACCTGCAGCCGAGTAGACCAGGCGTGCCGCACCCGGTCGCGGCCGCGACGTATGGCGTCCAGGTGTTACACCTCCGCCTTACCGGTCTTATAGCCCACGCCTCGGACGGTGAGGATGATCTCCGGGTTCTCCGGGTCGTGCTCGATCTTCGAGCGCAGCCGCTGCACGTGCACGTTGACCAGGCGGGTATCGGACGCGTTGCGGTAGCCCCACACGGATTCCAGCAGCTCCTCGCGGGAGTGCACCTGGTTGGGCTTGCGCGCCATCTCGACCAACAGGTCGAACTCCAGCGGAGTCAGTTGGATTTCCTGGCTGCCGCGCGTGACGGTGTGCTGCGGCACGTCTACCGTCAGATCACCCACCTCAAGCACATCCGCCGGGGTCTCATCCGTGCGGCGCAGGCGGGCACGGATGCGGGCAACGAGCTCCTTCGGCTTGAAGGGCTTGGTGATGTAGTCGTCCGCGCCCGATTCCAGACCGAGCACCACGTCCACGGTGTCCGTCTTGGCGGTCAGCATGACAATCGGCACGGCGGACTCTTTCCGGATCTCGCGGCAGATGTCGATGCCGTTCATGCCCGGCAGCATCAAGTCCAGCAGGATGAGGTCTGGGCTGAAGGAGCGGAACGTCTGCACAGCTTCCGCCCCGTCGGTGACAGAACTGGTCTGAAAGCCCTCGGCCTCCAGCACAATGGTCAACATCTCGTTGATCGCCGGATCATCATCCACCACAAGGATCTTCGGGGCCATGGGTCCTCCTTACTGCATGCCACTGCCTGGCTCGTGCACCAGCTCGCTCATTTCCTGCATGATAACCGCCGGATCCGACGCGCGGATCCACCGGCTCGCCCAGTTCGCCTCCGCCAGCTCCGCGTACGCCTCGAACGTGGCAACCTGCAGTGCCTCGTCGCGTTCATAGCGGTCGCGGGTGCGCGACGCGTCGCGCTCCTCGCGGGCTGCGGCTCGGTCGCGGGCGACGTCCGGCGGGGTATCCACCAGCACCTGCATGTCCGGCTGGGGCAGCTGGAGCTTGCCGAATTCGAGGTCGTGCACCCACCGCACGGCAGCCGGGTCCCCAGTACGCGCGCGCGTGTAGGCGGCGTT
Organism: Corynebacterium ureicelerivorans; assembly: GCF_000747315.1. Classification (NCBI taxonomy): domain Bacteria; kingdom Bacillati; phylum Actinomycetota; class Actinomycetes; order Mycobacteriales; family Corynebacteriaceae; genus Corynebacterium; species Corynebacterium ureicelerivorans. Next base: position 464,483 of record NZ_CP009215.1, on the reverse strand, counting down.
GGAGGCCACATAGCGGTCCAGAACGATGATCTTGTCGGTGGCGCCGGCGAAGCCGTCGAGAAGCTGTTTCGCCCCATGCCTGTCCAGAGCGAACAGCGTGGCCATTCCGAACGCGGAATCCGCCAGATCGCCCATCCGGCCGTGCAACGCGTCACTGGCAAGCTGCGCGTGCACGGATTCGTCGTAGCGGGGAAACGCGAGCGTCTCCGCGCCGAACCGTTCCTTCACGGCCGCAACCAGTGTGTGCTTGCCCGCCCCGTCAATGCCTTCGACTGCAACAATCATGCGGTTACGCCAGCGCCTCGAGGAACTGCTCCAGGTCCGCGTCCGTGTTAGCCTCCTCGAGCACCGCAGCGGCGGACTCCACGAGCTGCTCGTCCATCTCGTCCGGACGGCGGCGGAAAAACGGATACGCCTCCGCGATCTCACCGGCAGAAAACGGCGCACCAGCCCAGATCGCAGCGATGGTCGCTGCAGCCTGGCCGTTGAGCAGGTCATCTTCGGTGGGGTCGTCCTGCTTGGCTGCCAGCAGCACGGCGTCGCGGACCGCCTCGAAGATCTCCTCAAAATCGAGGTCAACCAGCTCGTCGAGGAAGTCCGTGTTGGTGTCGACCGTGAAAATCTGCTCGTCCCAAGTACTCACTGCGACGCTCCTTCCGTACATGGTGCGCGAGCAAACGCCCGCACAAAGTGTTGTCCCCATCTATATACGGCATATCCCGCCCCGGGGGGCACGACAACGCGCGACCGGCGGATTCCGCGGGGTTACGCGGGGTTCCGCATTCTCCGATTGCGTGATATAAACGGAGCTGTAGGCGAAACGTTACCAAGTTGTAATGCAACGCACGTCGGACGCGATCTGCGGGAGGAGGGGACAGTGGAAAGGACCGCACGCCGAGTGGCCGTGTTTCTCGGCGCAGGCGTATTGCTGGCAGCCCTCGTCGGAGTCACCGTCTGGGCCACCTCCGCGCCGGGGCAAAACAACCGTGCCGGATTCACAGCCGAAGCGGCCGGGACCGCGGAACCGAGCTCGACGTCCGCGTCGCCCGCCGAAACGACGCCATCCGAGTCAGACGACCAGGGCAGCGACGACGACTCTCGCACCAGCCGCCAGCATGACAGTAAGCCGGCAGACACAGGTGAAGCGGGGAGAACTGCCGCATCCGCGCCGTCGGACTACAACGCGGCGAGCGACCCCTACCTGCCGCCGCACGCCGTAGTGACGCGGGCGCCGCGATCGGGCCAGTCCTCCCGCGTGTACCGGCCGTCCAACATCGTCCCGTCCCCGGCCCGGCCCACCGCTGTCCAGGGAGGCACCCGTCCTACCGCGGAGCCGGCGCCCGCCGACGGACGACCGAGCGCGCAGACCACTTCCCCGCAGACGCCGAGTGGCGGGGCCCTGCCCAGCGCGACCAAGCCAGCAGCGCCCGCAACGCCCGCACCAGAAAGCTCGGCAACACAGCCGTCCGAGGCGGGGGAGCCGGTCCTTCCTTCCGCGCCGGATCCGGGAGCCGAGCCCGCGCCGGACGCCACGCAGGAAGCACACCAGGATGGGGCCAACTCCCCCGCTGCGCCTCAGGCGCCGTCCTCCCTCCCCGCCGAGCAACCAACCAGCTCAGCGCCGGCGCGTGTGGCGGGTAAAGAAGACGTCGCTGGCTACCCGCGCGAAACGCAGGCTGCGACGGCCCGCGGCGTCATCGATGGCTTTGACGGCACGGCGACGCAGTAGCCGGCTACACCGTCGCCACAAAGACTTGGGCGTTCCCGGAGGCGGAGAGGCGCACTGCACCGTCGCTCGCGGGCACCCAAGCAGCGTTGCCCTGGGTAAGGGTGAACCCCCCATCCACGACCTGCCCAGCGGTGCATAGCACGATCGCCGGGCCGTCCTTATCAATAGTGAGGGCCTCACCGCTGGCGAGCTCGTGCATGCTCACCACGAAATTGTCCACCGGCATCTGGAACTCAACACCGCCGCCGCGCGCAGCTTGTTCGGCCCGCGGGTTCTCAAGCGTCGTGAAATCCAGAACGCGCACGAGCTCTGGCACGTCAACGTGCTTGGTGGTCAAACCGCCCCGCAGGACGTTGTCGGAGCTCGCCATGACCTCCACCCCGAGGCCCGACAGGTAGGCGTGGAGTTGGCCCGCACGCAGGAACGCAGCCTCACCCGGCGCGAGCGTGACCAGGTTGAGCAGTAGCGCTGCAAGGACTCCAACGTCGCCCGGGTACGCCTCGTTGAGCTCGAGGTAGAGCGCTGCGGCCTCTACCATCCAGTCGGGGTGCTCCCCATGCGAGACGAGCGCGCGAGCCGAGCCCTCAACCGCCTCTATCAGTTCCACCCGGGACTGCACTGGCAGCGAGATCAGGGTGGTAAACAGCGCGCGGAGATCGCCGTCGCTGTCCGTGGGCAGCAACGCGGCGTAGCGGTCGAGTTCCGGGCAGGCGAGCGCCCGAAAATACGCAGCCGTGTCAGCCACTGGGCGGAAGCCGGCAAGCGCGCGAAACGGGGTGAGAGCGACAATCAGCTCCGGCTTCGGGTTCGGGTCCTTGTAGTTCCGGTCCGGGCTATTTAGCGCGATCCCCTGCGCGTTCTCGCGGTCAAAACCCTCTTCCGCCTGTTCGCGCGACGGGTGCGCCTGGATACTCAAGGGCGCGTCTGCGGCGAGGAGTTTGACCAGAAACGGCAGCTGATCACCGTACGCGGCGCGCACACGGGAACCGAGCTCCGCAGCCGGATCGGCGGCGATGATCTCGTCCAAGCCGGTACCTGCCACGGTCGCCGGGGCCGCGGGGTGCGCACCGAACCACAGCTCCGCCTGCGGCTGCGGGCTCGGCGATGGCTCGCCGCGAAGGTCTGCGAGCAACGTGTGCGAGCCCCAGGCGTAGGGGCGCAGAGCTCCTTCGAGGTGCTCCATGACTCTCCTTCTACTACTGGGCCGCGTCGGCTGTATCGGCCGTGTCCGCTGAAAGCGCCGTCGCAGCGTACGCTCGGGCCACCAGACGGGCCGCGCGAGCAGCGACGTCGGTGGAGTCCGTCTCCACGGCCTCTACCCGGCTACCTGCCGAAGCCACCGGATCGGCGACCTCGCAGGACCAAACAACGGTTGTCAAACCTACCAGTTCCGAGGGTCCGTCAATGTAGGGGTCGTAGAAGATGTCGTCCGCGGCCGGCGCCGGATGAGCCTGTTGAGCACGCTCAACGGCGCCCGGCAGCTCGGCAGCATCCACCGCCGCGGATGGGATGCCGTTTACCGACCACAGCGCCGCCGCCAGTCCCGCGACAGCGCTGCCCGCGCGACCGAAACCGGTGTGCAACACTCGGCCGCCGTCGGCGTGGCCACACAGCGCACGTGCCGGGTTGACTGCGGCGTCGCGCTGCGGGGATGCGGCCTCCAACTCCACGTCCACCTCCGACGCGATGGCGTCGAAGCGTTCTGCGACTTCTGCTGCGGGATGGCGCAACACCGCCAGCACAGCGCCGACAACGGCGCAGGTGCGAAGGGCGGACGTGCCCGCCACGGCGGGCAGCGCGGGGATCACGGTGGTGGCCTGTGGTGCGTCGTCAAGCAACGGCCCCTGCGCGGGTCCAGCGAGGATCGTCTCCGCGCCGCGATCGGCGGCCGTGACCAGCGCACGCAGGTCCTCGTCGCGTCCGGCGTTGTCGCCCACGACCACAACGACATCGAGCGGGCCGACATAGGCGGGAAGGACATCGGCAACGACCACCGGCATCTCGAGCGGGCTGGCGAAGTCGCAGAGCGCACGCGCTGCAGCTGCGGCGATCGAGTCCGTAGCTAGCACGACCACGCTGCGCGGCTGCAGGCCTGTCAGCGCCGCCAGCGGCTCTGCCGCCTGGCCCACCGCGCGGATTTGGGCGCCTTCGTGCGCGACATCGAAAAAGAGGGCCTCTTCCCTGGAAATTCCGCTCATACCGCGCGAGCCTACGCGCGGTACCTCAGGCGCGGATGATGCCGAGGATTTCCTCAGTAAGGGCGTCAACCTCTGCGCGCGTGGGCGCCTCTGCGTTGAGCCGCAGCAGGGGCTCGGTATTGGAGGCGCGCACGTTGAACCACGCTTTCGAGTTCCGCAGCTGGATAGTGACGCCATCGAGGGTGTCCACGGAGTCGGCGCGGTCGCGGAACGCGTCCACCACACGCTGGGTCGCCGCAGCTTGGTCGGCCACCTCGGAGTTGATCTCTCCGGAAGCAGCGTAGCGGTCGTAGGCGGCCATCATTTCGCTCAGCGGCGCGTCTTGCTCCGCCAACGCGGCGAGCACGTGCAGCGCAGCAACAAGGCCGGAGTCCGCGTTGAAGAACTCGGCGAAGTAGTAGTGCGCGGAGTGCTCCCCGCCGAACAACGCGGAATGCTCCGCCATCTGCGCCTTGATGTACGAGTGGCCCACGCGCGTGCGCACGGCCTTGCCGCCCTGCTCCCCAATGACCTCGGGAACGGTCTTCGAGGTGATCAGGTTGTGGATGACGGTCGCTCCCGGGTTATCCGCGAGCACGCGGGAGGCAATCAGCGCGGTGATAGCGGACGGGGAAACGGCTTCGCCTCGCTCATCCACCACGAAGCAGCGGTCCGCGTCGCCGTCGAAGGCCAAGCCGATGTCCGCGCCTTGCTCGACGGTGAAGCGTTGCAGGTCCACCAGGTTCTTCGGGTCTAGCGGGTTCGCTTCGTGGTTGGGGAAGGTCCCGTCGAGCTCGAAGTACAACGGGCGGATATCCACGTTGCTCAAATCGCCGAGCACCGCCGGCACAGTCATGCCGGCCATGCCGTTCGCGGCATCGACCGCTACTACGAGCTTGCGGCGCGTCGGAACCGGTACCAGCTCGCGCAGATAGGTGGCGTATTCGTCGAGGGCGTCGCGCTTCTCGACGACCCCAGGTTCCCCCGCGTACTCCGGCACCCCTTCGACGAGCATGCGGGCGATGTCGCTCAGGCCTGTGTCCGTGGACACCGGGGCGGCGCCCGCGCGGCAGAGCTTGATGCCGTTGTACTTCGCCGGGTTGTGGGAGGCCGTGAACATCGCGCCTGCACAGCGCTGGGTCCCGGCGACAAAGTAGAGCTCGTCGGTGGACGTCAGCCCCAGAAGCGTCACATTCACGCCCTGGCTAGCAGCACCTTCGGCGAACGCTTCGGACAACGCGGGCGACGACGGGCGCATGTCGTGGCCGACTGCAATGCGGTCTTCCCCCTCGCCGCGCAGGATGCTGGCGAAGGCCGCTCCGGCGGTGCGGACAAAGTCTTCGTCGATGGTCTCCCCCACGACGCCGCGGATGTCGTACGCCTTAATAACGCTTTTCAGCGTGTCCGTTGTGTGCTCAATAGCCATGCGCGCCATCTTATCCCGCCCCTCCGACGTGCCTGGTGCCTCGCCCTAGTCTTCGCGCTCCGGATCAGGCACGACTCGCAGATGAGAGCGGCGGGCGGCTTTGTGCGCCGCGATCTGCTCCTCCACGCGCTTGGTGCGGTGCACCGGGTGGTTGGAGGTGTCCGGGTTGTTGAAGTCTTTGTCCGCCGAATACTCGATCGGATCCTGTCCGCTTTCTACCAACCCGGTAGTCACTCGCCCCGCCTCGCGCACCGCCTCAGCGAGCGCGGTGATGTCAGTGGTTTCCGTGTCGTCCGCGGTGTCCGCGTCGTCACCATCAAGCTCTACATGCTCTACGCGCACCAGCTCCCACCCCACTGGAGCGGTGATATGCGCGGAGTGGCGCTCGCACAGATCCCACGCGTGAGGGTCCGGGGCGGGTGCGAGCGGGCCAACTACTGCCGTCGAGTCCGCGTACGCGTAAATCAGCGTCGCCACAGCGGGCCGACCGCACCCTGGGCGGCAACAACGACGGTAAACATTCACGGCGCCAAGTCTAAACCCCATGTTGAGATTTCGGCAGTGCGACGCGGCGCGCCCACGCCACCCCCGGGCGCCCGGGCAATAGGCTTGCCACTCATGACATCGACCGGCCCCTCGCATGTTCAACCGGCCCGCAACCGGCACGGCAGAGGCGTGCGCGGGCCCGTCTTACCGGTGGGCGTGCCGCGCTACCGCACGCGCGCGGACGCCTTTGACCAGCTCGTCCTCGACGCGTACGCGCCACTGCACAACCAATTCTTCAACGAGCTTGCCGGGGTCGATTTGGCGGTGGACACGGTGCCGCGCATGCGGCTCAGCCCAGACATGACAGTCCTGCCGGACGAAATCATCGCCGATGGCCCGGTGCCCCTGGGGAGGGTGCTTCAAGCTGGCGTAGACAAGCGGGGCAACCCGACGCGTGCGCGCCTTGTGGTGTTCCGCATGCCCATCGAGCACCGCAGTGCACACACGCAAGAGCGGTCAGAACTCATCACATGGGTTCTGACCGCTCTGGTGGCGAACTACCTCAACCTCGACCCGCGGACAATCGATCCAGACTTTCCTTGGTAGGCCGTGCCGAGTCGGGCCGGTTAGCCGAGCTGCTTTTTCAGGCGACGGCGCTCCCGGTCCGAAAGCCCACCCCAGATACCGAAGCGCTCGTCGTGTTCGAGCGCGTACTCCAAGCACTCGTCCCGAACCGCGCAGGCTTGGCAAATCCGTTTGGCCTCGCGGGTGGAACCGCCTTTTTCGGGGAAAAACGCTTCCGGGTCGGTTTGGGCGCACAGCGCCTGGTCCTGCCACTCCTGCTCGACGGCGCCGAACAACTCGTCGAGGGTCATCCCTCCTGCGGCTGCGCCACGGAGGATGGCGTCTGCCTGGTTTTCCACGCCATCACCTTCCTTAGTTGCTTGTCGGACGTAAAAGAGTGGTGCCCGCACCTCCCGCCGAGCGGGCACTGCGGATGACACTGCTGTGATTACACACTGCAGCACTAAATAGCCGCAACCAGAATCTCCCTCTCGTGGGAACGCGCCCCGCATTTCCCACGTCGCTCGTCACACGAGTCACATCTGTCACACGTGCGCGCTGCTGGGGGTGAAGCGAGGGGGTACTACATGTAGTGGCAGGCGGAATTTCAGCAACTAATCCCGGGTTTCGGCGTGTCGCTTACGCGTCTGAGGAGAAACGCACTCCCGAGTCCGGGATCTCCACGCCCGGCCACACGCGCATCCCCGCCTGCAGCTCGCACCGGGCGCCGATTCGCGCGCCCTCGCCGATAACGCTGTCGGTGATGCGTGCGTTCGCCCCGATAGTGGCGCCCGAGGCAATGATGGAGTTGCGCACCATTGCGCCCGGCTCGATGGTGACGCCGTCAAAGATCACGGAGTCGTCCACCCGCGACCCGGCACCGATCTCGCAACCACGGCCCACAGCAGTGCCGCCCATGAGAATCACGCCGTGTGCGACGCCCGCGGAGTCGTCGACAAGCGATTCGCCCGTGCGCCCCTGGAGCAGCGGCGAGTACGCAATGCCGCGCACCACGTCCGAGGAACCCTGCACGAAATCGTCGGGGCGGCCCATGTCGCGCCAGTAGGACGAGTCCACGTGGCCGGCCACCTTCGCGCCCGCCGAGAGCAGACCCGGAAACGTCTCGCGCTCGACAGACACCACGCGCCCGGCCGGGATGTTCTCGATCACCGAACGCTTAAACACGTAGCAGCCGGCGTTGATCTGGTCGGTCGGCGGGTCCTCGGTCTTCTCCAAGAACGCCAACACGTTGCCGTCCTCATCGGTGGGCACGGAGCCGAACGCGCGCGGGTCCGGCACGCGCACCAGGTGCAAGGTCACGTCGGCGTCTTTTTCCACGTGTGTGGCGGCAATCGCCGACAGGTCCGCACCGGAAAGCACGTCGCCGTTGAACACCATGGCGTTGTCGTAACGCAGCTTGTCGTAGACGTTACGGATCGCGCCGCCGGTGCCCAGCGCCTCCTCTTCAACCACGTACTCGATTTCCAGGCCGTACGCGGCGCCGTCGCCGAAGTACTCTTCGAACACCTCAGCCTTGTACGAGGTTCCCAGCACGACGTGGCGCATGCCCGCCTCACGGATACGCGCAAGCAGGTGCGCCAAGAAGGGGTGTCCGGCCGTGGGCAGCATCGGCTTCGGGGTGGACACCGTGAGCGGGCGCAGCCGCGTACCGCGCCCGCCCACCAAGATCACCGCGTCCATCTCGATGACCGCCTCGTCGGCTTCCTGCGGGGCGCCGCCCTGCTGCGAAGTTGCCATAACCTGTCCTTTTCTTATTGGTGGGATTCGTTTCGGGTGTATTTACGTACCGGCTGCCCGGCGCGGCGCGCGCAGCCCGAGCTGGATCGCGCCCCGCGCCTGAAGCCCCAGCCACAACGTCCACCGCAGAGGTGCTTGCCATGCGTGGGGGTGCCTGTCGCGTTGAAAGCGGTAGGCGGACCTGTGGTGCGCCGGCACCGTCACACGGCGAAACTTGCCAGCCACGTGGCCTTGGTCGTGGTGGATGACTGCCGACGGGCAGTAGAGGTTCTCCCACCCTGCGCGCGCAAGGCGGTCGCCGAAATCGATGTCTTCCAGGTACATGAAGTAGCGCTCGTCGAATCCGCCGATGGCGTCGAACGCGTCCCAGCGCACCAGCAAGCATGCGCCGGAAAGCCACCCGGCGGTGCGCTGCTCGTGCATGTTGGCATTCGCCCGGTACGCGCGGGAGAACGGGTTGCCGGGCCAAATGCCGTAGAGCAACGCATGGCCGATGCCGGTGGCCAGACCTGGGACCTCACGCGCGCTGGGGTAGGTCGATCCGTCCGCTTCCTCGATCCGCGGACCCGCCGCTCCTGCCTGTGGGGCGGCGTCGATGCAGTGGAGTAGCTCATCGATGCTCCCGGGTGCGAACTGGACGTCGGGGTTGACGATGAGGAAGTAGTCGTCTCGGATTGCACCGGTGCGACGGCGCTGCGCCAGCGACGCTGCTGCCGCGTTGATGGCGGCTCCGTAGCCGACGTTTCCCCCGGTGGGGAGAAACTCGACGTTGTCGTGCGACGCAGCTGTGCGCTGCGGCACCCCATCGGTGGAGCCGTTGTCTGCGCAGATGAGGTGGACCGGCTGTGTCGTCGCGGCGTCCAGCGAGGCAATGAGGTGCGCCAAGTGCTCGCCGGGCGAGTAGGTCACCGTGACCACGGCCAGCGGCGCGCCAGATGCCGTTGCGTTGGGATAGTCTGCGTTCACAATGGCTGGGATCATACCCACCAAAACGGACGGAACCGGTGTACGGCACAGCGCTCGATCGGGAGTGGTGGCGGGATGTCGTATACTTCCCCGCGTGACTGACCCCAGCCGGCGCGCCCGCGACATCCAGGCGGCACCGTCGCGAACCCGCGACGTGTCGCAGTCCGGCCACCCGGTGGTCAAAGGGGTACTCGCTGCACTTTCCGCCGCCGCGATCGCGCTGTCCGGTATCGGCTACTTCGCCGTCGGCCGCCTCGGCGGGCAGTTATCTGCCTCCGAACTCGATGTGGGACGGGCCAAGGGCAAGGACGACGCGCTCGACGGCGCAGTGGACATCCTGCTTGTCGGCTCGGACTCACGCACGGATGCGCAAGGCAACCCGCTGAGCGAGGAAGAGCTTGAGCGCCTGAACGCTGGCGTGGCCGACGGCGAAATCAACACTGACACGATCATGGTCGTCCGCATCCCGGAAGACGGCTCCAAGGCAACCGCAGTCTCCATCCCGCGCGACACATACGTCCACGACGAGACCTACGGCAACCTCAAAATCAACGGTGTCTACGGGGCGTACGCCGCCGACAAGCGCGAAGAGCTGGTTGAGGAAGAGGGGATGCCCGAGGGGCAGGAACTGGAGCAGCAAGTCGCCCGCGCTGGTCAGGAGGGCCTGATCGACGCGGTCGCGGACCTCACCGGGGTCCAGGTGGACCACTTCGCGCAGGTCGGCCTGCTCGGTTTCGTCCTGCTCACCGACGCCGTCGGCGGCGTGACCGTGTGTTTGAACGAGGCCGTGGACGAGCCGCTCTCTGGCGCCCGCTTCCCCGCCGGCGTGCAAACCCTGAACGGCACGCAGGCGCTGTCGTTCGTCCGGCAGCGGCACGATCTTCCGCGCGGCGATCTCGACCGCATTGTCCGCCAGCAGGTGTTCATGGCGTCGCTGGTGCGCAACGTGCTCTCCGCGGGCACGCTGACCAACCCGTCGCGTCTGCGCGAATTGTCCAATGCGGCGGAGCGCTCCGTCACTTTGGACAAGGACTGGGACGTCGTCCGCTTCGCGCAGCAGCTTTCGGGCCTCGCCGGGGACAACGTCACCTTCACCACCATCCCGGTCACCTCGGTCAACGGCGTTGGCGACTACGGAGAGTCCATCGTGACCGTCGATGTTGCCCAGGTGCAGCGTTTCATGGGGGACATTGTGCAGCCCGCAGAGGACGCGAAAGACACTGCGGACGAGAGCAAGGACACCGAGACGTCCTCTTCCCCCACCGCGGACGCGCCCGCGCTGCGCGGCCGCCAGGTGACCGTGCTCAACGCCGGTGGCGTCCCGGGCCAGGCCGGCCGCGTGGGGCAGGAACTGAGCAAGGACGGCATCACCGTGGACGAGGTCGCCAACGCGATGGAGGGCCTGTACTCCCAGAGCCAGGTGGTCGCTCCCGCCCCCGAGGACCCGGCCGCTCAGGAGCTTGCGCGCCTGCTTGGCGGGGTGCCCGTGGTAGCAAACGCCACGTTGGACCAGGACGCACTCGTCGTGGTTGTGGCCGAAGACTACGCCGGGCCAGGCATGCTCTCTGCGGAGGAGACGGACACGGAGGCTCCCGTGGGCACGCCGGGCGAGGACTTCGGCGCCACGCAGGCTGCCCCGGAGATCACTGCTGACGGCGACACCCCGCGGTGTGTGAACTAGGCCCAGGTCGGGTGCAGCACCCCACTCTCCCTCACATGAATATATTTCACGGTATTTTTCTCATTTGGGGGGAATTTATACATGCGCTGCGGTAGAACCGTAGTGCATGACCCCATCAACGCGGCCTAAGCCGACAAAAGACACTGACCCACCAAAGAAAACAGGCGCGGCAGACCGCGTCCTCAACGGCATTGAAACGGTGGGCAACAAGCTCCCCGAGCCGTTCACCCTTTTCCTCATCCTTTTCCTTCTCACCGCTGTCGTCTCCACGATCATGGCGTGGTCCGGGGCGCAGGTGCAGGTCCCGGGTTCGGACGAGGTCCGGCCCATCCACGGCTTCTTCACCAAAGAGGGACTGGCCTGGTTCACCGTCAACCTGGGTAAGAACTATGTAGGATTCCCGCCGCTGGTCTACGTGTTGCCCATCATCCTCGCGGTGGGTATCGCGGAGCGTTCCGGCATGCTCTCGGCGTTAATCCGCCGGTTGTTCGGCTCCGCCAACGCATCCGTTCTGCCGTACGCGGTGGGCGTGATCGGCGTGTCCGCGTCCTTGATCGCTGACCCCGCCTTCATCGTCATCCCTCCGCTGGCAGCCATGGTGTTCAAGGCCGCGGGACGCCACCCTGTTGCCGGCCTCCTCGGCGGTTTCGCCTCCGTCGGCGCCGGCTACGCCACCTCGATCTTGCCCGGCTCACTCGATGCCCTGTTCGCCGGCATCACCAACTCCGTCATGGAGGCCCTCCCCAGCCTTGAAGCCAACGAGGTCACCGTTGTTTCCAACTACTGGTTCAACATCGCCTCCGCCTCCATCCTCGGCTTCCTGGCGGGCTTCATCATCGACAAAGTGCTTGAGCCGCGCCTGAACAAGCTAGGCGTGCCCACCGAGGTCGCCGAGGGGCAGGACGCGCCTGACCTCGATATCGACGGCAACGAAATCACTGCGGAGCTCACTCCGGCTGAAAAGCGCGGCCTGACCGCCACGCTGTGGGCGACGCTGCTGCTCACCATCGTTGGAACAATCGCCGTGCTGGTGCCCGGCTCACCGTGGCGCAACGAGGAGGGCAACTTCCTGCCGGAGTCGCCGCTGATGGAGTCCACCGTGTTTATCGTGGTGCTCTACTTCGTGGTGATGGGCTTGGTGTACGGCATCGCAGCCGGCACGGTGAAGAGCGTTCCCGACGTCACCGAGATGATGGGTTCCGCCATCAAGGAGATGACCGGCTTCCTCGTCCTCGCGTTCATCCTCGGCCAGTTCATCGCGCTGTTCAACTGGTCCGGCATCGGCACCTGGACGGCGGTGAAGGGCGCGCAGGCACTCGAATCCGCTGGCATCGGCGGATTCGGCGCCATCCTGGCGTTTGTCATCCTCGCGTCCTCCCTGAACATGCTCATCATCTCCGGTTCGGCCCTGTGGACGCTGATGGCCGCGGTCTTCGTGCCCATGTTCGCGCTGATCGGTTTCGACCCCGCGTTTGTTCAGGCCGCGTACCGCGTGGGCGACTCCGCCACGCAGATCATCACCCCGCTCAACCCGTACCTCATCGTCATCCTCACCCAGCTGCGCCGGTACGAGCCCAAGGCCGGCATCGGTACGCTCATGTCGCGTCTCATCGTGTTCTCGGTGGCGTTCTGGCTGTTCTGGCTGACGCTGCTGTTCATTTGGTACCAGTTCGACCTACCGCTGGGCCCGGGCGCGTCCATCATGCTTGCTCAGTAGTGTCCTCCGCTTCGGCCAACAACGCCTCCACGGAGACTGCTCCCCCGGCGGCGTCGAACTCGGCCCGGGCGTCGGCAAGCAATTGCGGATCATTGAGTACATCCGCGATGACTTGGCCAAGGCCCACCGCCGAGTCCACCACCCCGTCGAGCGCTGCCGGAGTGACCGCGGCGTCGGCGAAAGCAACGGTGTGCAGCGCGGTGCCCTCCGGGGCGATCTTCAGCAACGGGTGGATGCCCGGCACGAGTTGGGAGACGTTGCCGAAGTCCGTCGATGCCGCCTGCGAGTCCGGCAGGATACCGCCGGGCAGCACCCGGCGACCGCGGGCCTGCTGGGTGGCACCCCAGCGCGCAGCCAGGGTTTCGTTGTTACGCACCGGAAGCGACATCGGGTGGTTGTCCCAGTCCACCTCCACGCCAGTACCAGTCATAAGGGCCGCGCCGGTGAGGATGTCGTCGATACGCTTGCTCAGATCCATCAACGTGTCGGTGTAGAGAGAGCGAACATAGATGTTCAGCGTCGCTTCTTCCGGGATGATCGAGGCGCGCGCCCCGCCGTCGGCGATAATCGCGTGCAGACGGTCCGACGGAGGCATTTGCTGACGCAGAAGCCCGAACGCCTGGTACGCGAGCGTCGCGGCGTCTAGCGCGTTGCGGCCCATGTACGGCTGCATCGACGCGTGCGCGGCGACACCTGAAAATGTGGCCGTGAGCGAGCGCCGCCCCGTCCAAGCGTGGGAAACAAGGTCGTAGCTAAACGGGTGGATCATCACAGCGCAGTCCACACCTTCGAGCATGCCGACCCGTATCATGTACTCCTTGCCGGTGTGCCCCTCCTCGGCCGGCGTGCCAAGAAAGACGATGCGGCCGGAACCGGAGCCGACTGCGCCGAGAAAGCCACCCACACCGGACGCCGCGATCACGTTGTGGCCGCAGGCATGCCCGATGCCGGGTAGCGCGTCGTACTCGGACATCACCGCGACGGTGGGATGCACTGCCGGGTCGAAGTCGTCGCTTTGCCACTGCGCCCGCAGCGCGGTGTCCACACCGTGGGCGCCGCGCATGACCTCGAAGCCGTGTGTTTCCAGCACCTCCGCAATGACCTGCTGAGCATGGAACTCTTTAAACGCCTCCTCCGGATTGGCGTGCACGTCGCGCATGATGTGCTCCAGATCCGCCCGCGCGATGCTGACCCGCTTTTCCACGCCTGCCCAGACTGCTTCGCGTTCCGGATACCCCGACTCTACGGCGAATTCGGGGGCTGCGGCGCCGATTTGCTCGTCGACAATCGCGTCCATGCGGTTAAGAAACGCCGGGTTCGGCGGGGTCGGTTCGGTCGGGCGGGTGGGATGCACGGGGCTCACTCTCCGTTCTGTCATATTTTCTGTCGCTCGAATGGCATTTCTTCTAAACCCTAGTGCACGCAAAGTGTGACTGGTACAACATAGATACATGAGCACGCCGAAGATCACACGCGAAGGCGACAGCCGGAGCCCTGAACGGGATACCGGAGCGCCCACCACGACCAGCACAAAAGACCCCGACACCAGCGCTGACGGCAGCCCGCCGGAGAAGAAAACCGCCTTGGACCGCATCCTCGGCGGCGTGGAAGCGGTGGGCAACAAACTGCCCGAGCCCTTCACCCTGTTCCTCATCCTGTTCCTGTTTACGGCCGTCGTCTCAACGGTGATGGCGTACTTCGGCGCCGAGGTCGAAGTTCCCGGTGAGGACGAAAAGGTTGTGATCAAGGGCTTCTTCACCGGTGAAGGTCTTGCCTGGTTCACCACCACCCTCGGTGAGAACTACCTCGGCTTCCCACCCTTGGTCACTGTGCTGCCGATCATGCTCGCCGTTGGCGTCTCCGAGCGCTCCGGCATGCTCTCCGCACTAATCCGAAAACTGTTCGGATCTGCGAACCGCTCGATCCTGCCCTACGCGGTCGGCCTGATCGGCGTGACCGGATCGATCATGGCGGACGCCGCTTTCGTGGTCATCCCGCCACTGGCCGCCATGGTGTTCAAGGCCGCCGGACGCCACCCGGTCGCGGGCCTGCTCGGTGGCTTCGCAGCCGTGGGCGCCGGCTACTCCACCGCGCTCGTGCCCACCTCGCTCGACGCCCTGTTCGCTGGCATCACCAACGCCGTGATGGAAACCCTGCCGAACATGGACGCCACCGAGGTCAACCCGATCTCGAACTACTACTTCAACATCGCCGCCTCCATCGTGCTGGGCCTGATCTGCGGCCTAATCATCGATAAGGTGCTCGAACCTCGCATGCACAAACTCAACGTGCCACAGGACATGGTCGAAGGCGACGACGGCATGAACCGCGATGCCGACGGCAACGAAATTTCCGTTGACCTGACCGACAAGGAGCTCCGCGGCCTGAAGTGGGCCGGCATCGCCACAATCATCGTCACTGTGGCCATCCTCGTCGCGGTGCTGGTGCCGGATTCACCCTGGCGCAACGAGGTAGGCGCGTTCCTGCCGAAGTCCCCGCTGCTGCAGTCGATCGTCTTCATCGTCTTCACCTACTTTTTGGTACTCGGCATCGCCTACGGCAAGGCTGCGGGCACGGTAAACAGCATCAAAGACATCGTGGACATGATGACCAAGGCCATGGGCGACATGGTCGGCTTCCTGGTGCTGGCGTTCATCCTCGGCCAGTTCATCTCGCTGTTTAGCTGGTCCGGCATCGGCACCTTCTCGGCTGTCAAGGGAGCAGCCCTCCTGGAATCGGCGGGCATCACCGGCTTCGCCGCCATCCTGGCGTTCATCATCCTCGCGTCCTGCCTGAACCTGCTGATCATCTCCGGCTCCTCGATGTGGACGCTCATGGCGTCGGTGTTCGTGCCCATGTTCGCGCTCATCGGTTTCGAGCCGTCGTTCACCCAGGCCGCATTCCGCGTTGGCGACTCCGCCACCCAGATCATCACCCCGCTGAACCCGTACATCATCGTGATCCTCACCCTGCTGCGTCGCTACGAGCCGAGGGCCGGCCTGGGCACCTTGATGTCGCGCTTGATCGTCTTTGTCATCCCGTTCTGGATCTCATGGGCCATCTTGCTGTTCATCTGGTACATCTTCGATCTACCGCTCGGCCCCGGCTCGGCAATCTTCCTGTAGTGCCTACACTGGGCGGGCATGAGCATGCTCGCACCGTTGCTGCAGACCGATCCATCCTCGCCGCGCTTGACCGTCTACGACGACTCGCGCGGCGTTCGCATGGATTTCTCGGCGCAGACTCTGGACAACTGGGCCAGCAAAGTCGCCAACATGTTGGACGAGGAGTTTGACCTCGCCCCCGGCGGCCAAGTCGCCATCGACCTTCCCGTGTCCTGGCAAGCCGCGGTCATCGCCATCGGCGCCGTGAACTCGTCGCGCACCCCGCGTATCGACGCCTTCGGCACCCCCTCCTCCGAGCCCTCCCCTGACGTCGTCTTCACCACGGTCGAGCGCGCCGCCCAGTGGGCCGAGGTTCCGGACTGCGTTGTTGTCTCGGACGACCCGTTTGGCCGCGGGGTGGTTGAAGCCGGCGGCGAATTGCCGGTGGGCACCGTGGATTTCGGCCCCACCGTCCGGTTCTACGGCGACGCCTACTTCGGCGACTCACCCGCGCTCGCCACGTTCACCGAGCCAGGCGTCGGAGCCGAGCGCTACCTGGTGCAGGACTGGCACAGCACCGAGGAATTTTCCGCCTCCGTATTGGCGCCGATCGCCGCGGGCGGTTCCGTCGTTGTTGTGGCAGGTCTCGTCTCTGCCGAGCGCCTGCAGGAGATCGCAGAAACGGAAAAGGTCACCCGCTTCATCGACAACCAGTAGGCGCCAACCGCCGTGGCCACCGCACGCTACTACCGGCCAACAACGCGGCGCACGACACGACGCCACACCACCCGCGTCACGGAATGCGGCAGCGCCACTACTTCGCGCAACAGGTTTTTCGTGCGCGATGTCTTCGGGGTCGGCGCCGCCACCATCCGCACCGGAATACTCAGGTGCCAGGCCCACACCCGCGTGCGCGGAACGTGAAACCCGCTGGTAACGACCGTTAAGTGCCCCGCCCCGGGGAACAACGCCCGGGAGCGCTCCAAGTTTTCGTTGGTGGACCGCGCGTACGGCTCCGCCACCACCGACGTTTCCGGCACCCCATGGGCCACCAACCACGCGGCCATCACGCCGGCCTCCCCGTAGCCGGAGACGACGATCGGCCGAGGATCCGCCTCCCACGCCTCGAGGGCCACGCACAGGCGGCTTTCGAGCATGCGGGACGGGCGCCCGTCGATCACCCGCGCGCCCAAGACGACGATCGGGTTACTCACCCATCTGACGCCGGCGCAGCGCCTCGTCCTTGCGCTCCACTTCCTGCGCCATGCGCGCTTGGTAGGCCACCATCGCGCGCTGCACAGACGGGTCGGCGGCGCCGATGATGCGCGCGGCAAGCAACCCAGCGTTCTTCGCGCCACCGATAGATACGGTGGCCACCGGCACACCACCCGGCATCTGCACGATGGACAGCAGTGAATCCAATCCGTCGAGCGTGTCCAGGGCCCGCGGGATGCCGATCACCGGCAGCGGGGTCGCCGCGGCCACCATGCCCGGCAGGTGTGCGGCGCCGCCGGCGCAGGCGATGATCACCTGCAGGTCGCGGGTGTGCGCTTCCTTGGCGTACGCCAGCATCTTGTCCGGCGTGCGGTGCGCGGAAACCACGCCCACCTCGAACGCGATGCCGAACTCGGCGAGGATCTCCGCGGCCGGGGCGACAGTGTCCCAGTCCGAGTCCGAGCCCATGATGATGCCGACAGCAGGTTGCGCCATAGCGTTAGTCCTTCCAGGTTGCGTGGATGATGTAGTGCGCTGCGTCTTCCGCGACGGCAAGCGCCTCGTCGACGCTGTCCGCGGTCACGTTGACGTGGCCCATTTTGCGCCCGGGGCGGTGGTCCTTGCCGTAGAGGTGCACCTTGGCCTGCGGGTACTTGCGCATCACTTCCACCACACGCTCCGCCATTGGGGTGTCCGGGTCTTCCTCGCCGCCGAGCGTGTTCACCATTACCGTCGCGGGCGCGAGCGTGTCGACGCCGCCCAACGGCCAATCCAGCACCGCGCGAAGGTGCTGCTCGAACTGCGAGGTCACACACCCATTTTGGGTCCAGTGGCCGGTGTTGTGGGGGCGCATGGCCAGCTCGTTGACGGAGACTTCCGGGCCATTTTCGCCGTCGTACTCGAACAGCTCTACGGCGAGCACGCCGGTGACGCCGAGGCCCTCCGCCACACGCACAGCGAGGTCCTGGCAGCGCTGCGCAAGCTCCGGCGACATCCCCGGCGCTGGGGCGATGGCGACGCGGCAGATGCCTCCGTCTTGGCGGGACTCCACCACCGGCCAGGCGCGCACCTCGCCGGAGCGGTTGCGCGCCACCATCGCGGAGAGCTCGCGGGTGAACGCCACCTTCTTTTCCGCCATCAGCGGCAGGTCGCGGCCCAGCAGGTCTTCCACCAGCGCGGCGCACTCTTCGCGGGAGGACGGGAACCACACGCCGTGGCCGTCGTAACCCCCGCGGGTTGCTTTCAAGCAGACCTGGCCGCCGGTTTGCTCCCAAAACGCCTCTGCGTCGGCGACGGACTCGATGGCGGCGAACGCCGGCACCGGCAGGCCAGCCTCGGACAGCCGCTTGCGCTGCTCGAGCTTGTCCTGGGCGTAGAGCAACGCATCGGGGCGGGGTTCGACGGCCACGCCTTCGTCGATAAGCATCTGCGCGTACTCGTTGGGGACATGCTCGTGGTCGAAGGTGACGGCGTCGGCGCCGTCCACGATCGCGCGCAGGTCCTCGAGCTTGGTGTAATCGCCGAGGCGAACGTCGCCGAAGACCTGCGCGGCCGAGGCGTCGTCGCTGGCGGCGAGCACGCGTGTCTCCACGCCGAGCTCGATCGCTTCCGTCTGCATCATTCGTGCCAACTGGCCGTCGCCGATCACGGCGACGACGGGCATCCCATAGGCGTTACTCACGCAGCACACTGTAGTCCCCGCACCGGCTACCATCGCAGCCATGTCTGCAACCATCGCCCGCCACACCATCTTCCAGAATTCGCTGATGACCGCGCTGCTGGACGGCATCTACGACGGCGAGCTGACCATCGGCGACATTTTGAGCAAGGGCAACTTCGGCCTGGGCACCTTCGACGCGCTCGACGGGGAGATGCTCATCCTCGACGGGGTGTGCCACCAGCTCACCTCCGACGGCAAGGCCCGCGTGGCCGACCTCGAGCAGCGCACCCCGTTTACGGTGGTGACCAACTTCGTGCCCCGCCTGCGCTTCGACGCGCCGAAGGCCATGGTCCGCTCAGAGCTGGCCAAGTTCATCGACGACGCCGAGCCCAGCCACAACTTCTTCACCGCCGTGAAGATCACCGGCCGGTTCAAGGAAGTCCGCGTGCGCACCGTGACCAAGCAGGAAAAGCCCTACCCGCCGATGTCGGAGGCGGTCTCGGACGACGCGGAGCACGTCTTCACCGACGTCGACGGCGTCATCGGGGGTTTTCGCACCCCGGCGTACGCGAAGGGCATCGGCGTGCCAGGCTGCCACGTGCACTTCATTAACAACGACCACTCGCGCGGGGGCCACGTGCTGGACTACACGGTGGACGAGGCGGTCATCGAGCTGTGCCCCGGCACCGACATGGACCTGCACCTGCCGGTCACCGCCGAATTCCTCGGCGGGAGGCTCTCCCCGGAGGACCTCGACGAGCAGCTGCACAGCACCGAGGTGAAGGGGTAACTACCGCGGAGCGCCAAGCGCCCGCTGCAGCGTCTTTTCCACCGCGCGCGCTTTCCCCACCTGTTCAAAGCGGATTGGCTGGGCGAAGCCGTACACCGCCACGGTCAGCCCGCCGTGGTCGCGACGCACCGAGTGGATCTGGCGCAGCGGGATGGAATCTACCCCGCGCGTGCCGCGGGCCAAGATCCGCTTGTTGGTGACGATGAATCGGCGCCGCCGGGACGCCACCACGGGCCCGACGAACCGCCACAGGGCCAGCAACGCCCAGACCAGCACCGTGGCGTTGCGCACCGCCGGGTCGATGTATGGGGTCACATCCATCCAGCCGATGGCCATCCACGCCACGCCGGTGATCAGCACCAGCTCAAGCAGCGGGATGGTCAGCGAAGACAGCGGCGCGCAAACGTCGGCGAGGACAACTTCGTCCCCGCCGACGCGAAACGGTGCTTTGCCGGACATCACCAGGCAGGGTACTGCACGGCTACGAGGTCGGTCGCAGGTGGTGGACGTCGCCGACGGCGTACGCGGTGCCGTCGATAAGCACCTCGCCCTCGTCGTTGACGCCGGTGACTGCGCCGGTGACCGTCTCCTCGCCCTCGCGCATTTCTAGGCGGACCTGCTGGCCGATGGTCGTGCACACGGCGCGGTAATCCTCCAGCAGCTGTGGGTCGCCGTCGCGCCACTGCGCAAGCCGTTGGCCCATCGCGAGCAAGATGTCCGCGGTGAAGTCGTCGAAATCGACCTCGATCCCCTCGAGGTTGAGCGCGGTAGCGGTATCCACCGGAAGATCCTCGGCGCGCATGGCCACGTTGATGCCGATGCCCACGATGACCCGGGGCATGTCCAGCGCGGAAAGGATCCCCGCGATCTTCTTGCCGCCGATCTGTACGTCGTTGGGCCACTTCAGCTGTGCCTGCGGCACGACATCGGTGACGGCGACGCCCGGCGCGAGAGACAACAGCCCGAACGGCGGCGGGGCCTCGCCTACTTCTACCACCATGCTCATGGCCAGCTGCGCCCCTTTCGGCGAGACCCACTGCCGGTCCAGCCGCCCTTTGCCGGCAGTCTGCTCGTCTGCAATGAGCACGGTCCCCGGCTCGCCGTCTTTGAGCAGGTCGGCGTTGGTGGACCCGGTGGATTCGACCCACCGCACGTCCGGCCAGTATTCCGCCACCGCGTCTTGAATTGCCTGGATGTCGCGCACAGTCATGCGTTCGAGCATATTGCTTCTCGACGATCGCTTCGCCCCCAGCCCATGTTGTCCATTCGTCCAACCTACGGCCGCCGGGCGAGCCTATCCTCGGGGCAGTCCACGACCCCGAATGAAAAGGTAGTCCGGCATGTCTGAGCCGAACCAGACCCCGTCCACCAACGCCGCCTCTCCCGCAGGCGACACCGCACCCGGCACACCGGGTGGCATCACCCCCGGTGTGGAGCAGCCCGAAGGCGCTGTGAACCCGCCGCAGGACACTGAAGCCCAGCAAGCCCCGGCCTCGGTTACCCCCACAGGTTGCCCCTTCCACGTTGGCGCCGCCGCAGGCGCTGGCGCGGGCTCTAACCCTGACCCCCGCGCGCAGCAGGGCGAGTACCTCACCACCGCACAGGGCGCTCGGTTGAGCGAGACCTCTAAGTCGCTGCGCGCCGGCGAGCGCGGCCCGCTGCTCATGCAGGACCACCACTTCCGCGAGAAGATCACCCACTTCGACCACGAGCGCATTCCGGAGCGCGTCGTGCACGCCCGCGGCGTGGGTGCGCACGGCGTGTTCGTCGCAAACGGTAACGCTTCCAAGATTTCCAAGGCTGCCGTGTTTAAGAAGGACAAGGAGACCCCGGTCTTCGTCCGCTTCTCCACCGTGCTGGGTTCCCGCGGCTCCGCCGACACAGTGCGCGACACCCGTGGCTGGGCCACCAAGTTCTACACCGAAGAGGGCACCTGGGACCTGGTGGGCAACAACATCCCGGTCTTCTTCATCCAGGACGGCATCAAGTTCCCGGACGTGATCCACGCCGGCAAGCCGCACCCGGACCGCGAGATCCCGCAGGCGCAGTCCGCCCACGACACGTTCTGGGACTTCGTGGGCCTGCACACCGAGGCCACCCACCACACGCTGTGGAACATGTCTGACCGCGGCATCCCGCGCTCGCTGCGCATGATGGAGGGCTTCGGCATCCACACCTTCCGCTTCATCAACGACGCTGGCGAGACCACGTTGGTGAAGTTCCACTGGAAGCCGAAGTTCGGCGTGCACTCCCAGGTGTGGGAGGAAGCGCAGATCACCGGCGGCATGGACCCGGACTTCCACCGCCGCGACCTGTACGACGCCATTGAGGCCGGCGCGTTCCCGCAGTGGGACCTCGGCGTGCAGGTCTTCCCGGACACCGAGGACCAGATGTTCGAGGGCATCGACCTGCTCGACCCGACCAAGATCGTGCCGGAAGAGCTCGCCCCGGTGCAGATCATCGGCACCATGACGCTGAACAAGAACCCGCGCAACTACTTCGAGGAGACCGAGCAGGTGGCATTCCACCCCGGACACCTCGTGCCGGGCATCGACGTCACCGCCGACCCGCTGCTGCAGGGCCGCCTGTTCTCCTACCTGGACACGCAGATTTCGCGTCTGGGCGGGCCGAACTTCGCCCAGCTGCCCATCAACCGCCCGCAGGCGCCGGTCAACGACAACCTGCGCGACGGCATGCACCAGGTCGGCTCCCACACCGGCGTGGCTCCGTACAAGCCGAATTCGCTCGACGGCGGTAACCCGGCCGAAGCAACCGTGGACGAGGGCGCGCTTATCGACGTCCCCGTGGCAGTCTCCGGCACCATTACCCGCGAGCAGCCCGCCTCCTTCGATGACCACTTCTCGCAGGCCCGACTGTTCTACATCTCCCTGTCCGAGGTGGAGCAGGCTCACCTCGCGGACGCAGTCTCCTTCGAGCTGGGCAAGTGCTACGAGGAGGCCGTGAAGGTGCGCTACCTCGATGTGCTCGCGCACGTGGACCAGGATCTGGCTGAGACGGTCGCCGACAACCTCGGCCTACCGCACCCGGCCGCACAGGAGGTCGCGGACGTGCAGCCGTCCCCGGCTCTGTCCCAGGTGGGCAAGACCTGGCCGATCGACGGCCGCCAGGTGGGCATCCTCATCTCCACTGACCTGGATGAGGCTTCCGCACAGGCTGTGGGCAAATTGGTGGACAACCTGTTCGCAGCCGGCACCACCCCGCTGCTGGTCGCGGAGAAGGGCGGCGCCGTCACGCTCGGCGGCAAGGACGTTTCCATCTCGCGTACGTACCTGACTGCAAGCTCCATCGAGTTCGATGCCGCGGTGGTGGTCAACCCGCCGGCGAAGACCGACGTGAACACCATCCTGGGCGAGCTCGAGCGGCACAAGAAGGCGATCGTGGTCGTCGGCGAGGCGGGCAAGCAGGCGCTGGAAGGCGCGCGCGTGCCGGATGACCAGCCGGGCATCGTCACCGTCGACGCAGCTGACGCCGCTGCTGCCCCGGTGAAGGAGCTGCTGGCCTCCCACCGCGTCTGGGAGCGCTAAACCCACACCCCGGTGGTTGCCGCTCCTACACAGCGGCAACCACCTGACGGAGCTCCTCGTGCAAGTGCGCCATCTGCGGGGAGTCCTCCAAACCCCACTGCGCGTTACGGCGCGCGGTGACCGCGCTGCGGTGGGCGAGCTCGTTGAGCTCGTGCCCGCTATGCCCGCGGACCCAGCGCACCGAAACCTGCACGCCGCTGCGGCGCACTCGGTTGAGGCGGCGGAGGCACTTGACCTCTTCCGGCCCGCAGCCAGGGCGCTGGGTCTGCGTCCCGCGCAACGCGACATTCAGGTTGCGCGCAGCCTTCTGCGAATCCGTGAGCACCTCCACGCTGGCCACATTGCCGCGCACCGAGGAAAGCGCGAGCTCGATCGCCGCAAACTCCCCCTCCAGCACTTTGGACGTTGTCACCTGGGAGGTTGTGATGCGGCCGGATGTGCTCACCGCCGCGATGCCCACGACATTGGAGCACTTCTGCTTCGAGGCATCGGTGGCGATGGTGAGGTGTGCCGGCTCCTCCAGCGCTTTCTGCTGCTCCGCCTTCCGGTAGAGGGTCTCCTGCATGAGCGCGAAGCTCGCGCGGCACGCCTCCCACGTGCTGGACAGGCGGCCGGTCGCCGTCGACGGGAACTCGATGCCGCGAAACTCCGGGTCCAGTTGCGCGACCGCCCGCAGCTCCGCCGGCAGGCCGTAGATCTCGAGGCCGCCGTCCCCGTGCGCCCACACTGTCTTCAACGTTCGAAGGAGGGCGCGGTGCACGTCAGCGTCATCGAAGGCGGGCTCCGCAGCCATGACGATGGTGCGGCCGTTGACCGCCGCAGCGATGTCCACGCATGGTGTGTCGCCGGTCAGTCGCGCAACGTAGTGGATGGCTGCGACTGGTTTACAGGAAATGCGGGCAAACATGGCGGGTGTCGGGCGGCTGGTCATGGGAGCTCCTTGCGGTCGGTAAGTCGATACATTGAGCACGTTACGAAGCGTGCCGACACGGGCCTTGTCGTTTTCGAACACACATGCACCCTTTCCCGGAGCCTGAAACAACTACCCTGGCTGCTATGACTGCATTCGACGTAATTGTGGTGGGCGCAGGCCTGTCCGGGCTCACCGCGGCAAAGGTTCTGGCCGAGGCCGGCCGGAGTGTCCTGGTCGTGGAGAAAGAGGACACGGTGGGTGGCCGCGTGCGCACCGAAGCGGTGGACGGCTACCTGATCGACCGCGGGTTCCAGCTGATCAACCCCGCCTACCCGGCGCTGCGCGCTGAGGTCGACTTGGAGGCGCTCGACCTTAAACCGTTCGGCCACGGCGTGCAGGTATCCACGCAGCAGGGGCTGAAAACGTTGGCGAACCCCCTGCGCCATCCCCTCTTACTCCCGCAGACGTTGGCGAGCGGGCTGGTAAACGCCGGCGACGTCGCCGGCCTGATTCGATTTGTCGCCTCCACACCGAGGGGCGGTGCCACGCTCGGTGCTGAGCTCGACCGGCTCGGTGTGAACGGCGCAATCCGCACCAAGGTGCTGGTGCCGTTCCTTCCTGGCGTCGTCGCCGACGACCCGGACGCGGTGGACGCCGCGATCGGCCAATTCCTCCTCACCACGTTCGCGCTTGGGCGTCCGTCGGTGCCCTCCCGCGGCGCGCAGGCGCTGTCCAACCAGCTCGCGGCGGCGGCAAAGCGCGCGGGCGCTGAGATCCGCACCGGTGCCGAGGCCACGGTCCGCGACGGAGCGGTGGACACGCCGGAGGGGACAATGACGGCCCGCGACATCGTCGTCGCCACGGCCCCGCAAGATAACGGAAAGACCACCCGCGGACTGACCACCTGGTGGTTCCGCGCAGACGAGGCGCCGAGCGAGAGCCCGTTCGTGCGCATCGACGCCACACGTTCCGGCCCCGTCGTCAACACCGCGGTGATGTCCAACATCGCTCCGAGCTACTCGCCGGACGGCTCGGCACTGATTCAGGCATCGGCGCTGCACAACCCGGCGGTCACGGACACCGACGTCACCGCCCACCTGTCTGCGCTGTGGGGCACGGACGCCACCAAGTGGGACCTTGTCGCCCGCACCGACGTCGAGCACTCGCTCCCGTCGCAGCGGCCAGGCGACCTCGGTGCCGACGACGCGCACCGCGCCGGCGACTACACCGCGGGCGGCTCGCTCAACGGCGCAGTGCGCTCCGGGCGGGCGGCGGCGCAGGCGGTTCTCGGGTAGACCGAAACGTTGGCGGCGGAGCCGTCGATAAGCATTGCGGTACACACGGAATCTAGACTGAGGCGTTATGAGTTCATCCAAACCCGACATGACCACGACCGCAGGCCGCATCGAGGACCTGCGCAACCGCCTGGAAGAGGCGCAGGCCCCGGTCGGTCAGGACGCGATCGACGCAGTGCACGAGGCGGGAGGCGCGACCGCCCGCGAGCGTGTGCTGCAGCTTGTGGACGACGGCACGTTCGTGGAAACCGACGCGCTGGCCAAGCACCGCGTCGAGGCGTACAAGATGGACAAGTCGAAGCCGTCGACCGACGGCGTGGTCACGGGCTACGGGCTCATCGACGGCCGACGGGTCTGCGTGTTCTCCCAGGACCCGACGATCTTCGACGGCCAGATCGGCGAGGTGTACGCCGACAAGATCCTCAAAATCTACGACCTGGCCACGAAGACCGGCGTGCCGCTGATTGGCATCTACGACTCCACTGGTCCCCGGTGGAAAGAGGGCATCGTCACCGCGCACATGCAGGCGCAGATCCTGCGCGCCGCCACCCGCGCGTCCGGCCTGATCCCGCAGATCGCGGTCGTAGCCGGCAATGCCGCGGCACTCGCCGCAGTCACCGCCCCGCTGGCCGACATCACTGTCATGGCCGAGGGCGCGTCGCTGCATGTGACCTCACCGGACATTGTGAGCAAGGTGTCCGCAGCAGAGACCTCTGCGGCAGAGCTGGGCGGCAGCGCGGTCCACGCGAATGAGACTGGACTGGCCCAGCTGACCGCGGCTACCGACGCCGACGCGGTCGAGCTGGCGCGCGCCGTGGTGAGCTACTTGCCGCTGAACAATAAAGCCACCTCGCCTCTGGGCGCGGAAGCCGCTGCAGCTGACACTGACCTGGACACCTTCATCCCGGACGACGACAACCAGCCGTACGACGTCACCGACATCATCGGCGCAGTCACCGACGGGGACTTCATCGAACTCTCGCCCGGTTTCGCCGGCTCCGTGGTCACGGGCTTCGCCCACGTCGGGGGAAGGGCCGTAGGTGTCGTCGCAACGCAGCCGAGCGTGCTGGCCGGCTGTCTCACCCGCGACGCAGCACGCAAGGCGGCGCGCTTTATCCGCACCTGCGACGCGTTCAACCTGTCCATCGTGCAGTTCGTGGATTCGCCGGGGTTCGTGCCGTCCGTGGAAGAGGAGCGCTCCGGCACCGCCGCCGGTGCCGCCGCACTCGCCTACGCGTTCGCGGAAGCGCAGGTGGGCACGATCACCGTGGTCACGCGCAAGGCGTTCGGCCCCGCCTACGCCCTGCTGGGCTCCAAGGGCCTTGGCGCGGACCTAGTGTTCGCGTGGCCGACAGCGCAGATCGCGCTTGCCGACGCGACTACCGCCGCTGAGGCCATCGGCACCGACGAGGCCGCCTACGCCGAGGAGAACCTCAACCCGTACGTGGCCACCGAGCGCGGCCTGGTGGACGCAGTCATCGAGCCGTCCGCCACCCGCGCCCGCGTGCTCGAGGGCCTGCGCCTGCTTGAGCGCAAAGTGACCTACCCGGCACAGAAGAAGCACGGCAACATCCCGCTGTAAGGAGGCTGACGTGGATATTCAGGTAGTCAAAGGCAACCCCACCGAGGCGGAGCTCGCAGCGCTCTCCCAGGTGTTGGAACAGCTCCAGCGCGAGCGCAAACTCGCCGGCGTACAGCCGGACGCCAATCTCTGGGGCGCCGCACACCCGGCCACAACGTTTAACCCGCACGCGTTCGACTCGGCGGCGTACTTCTAATGCGGCTCGTCCTGGCGTCGCAGTCGCCGTCGCGGCGCATGCTGCTCGAGCAGGGCGGTGTGGAGCCGGTGTTGCGCCCCGCCCACATCGACGAGGAGGCGGTGATCGCCTCGCTTCACGACGCCCCTCCGGCCACCACCGTTTCCACCCTGGCCCGCGCCAAAGCGGAGACTGCCATCGCCGAATTTCCCGATGACGTGGTGGTGGGCTACGACTCCATGCTGCTACTCGACGGCACGCTGCTGGGCAAGCCTCACACAGTCGAAGAGACGGTGCGCCGCTGGAAGGCGCAGCGGGGCAAGGACGCGCAGCTGCTCACCGGCCACGCCGTGTGGTTCGGCGGCGAGTGGGTCGTGGACACCGTTGGCACAACCATCCGCTTCGGCGAGGTGTCGGACGCAGACATCGAGGCCTACGCCCGCTCCGGGCAGCCCCTCGAGTGCGCCGGCGCATTCACCCTGGAGGCGCTGGGCAGCTGGTTCATCGACTCCATCTCGGGCGACCCCACCAGCGTGATCGGCCTGTCTATGCCGCTGCTTCGCCGCTGCCTGTACCGCTTCGGCCTGAACGCGTCCGATTTCTGGGCCTAGAAGCCGCGGGCGGTGAGAAACTCGTCCATGACCTTGAGGTCCTCCGTCTGGTGGTCCACGCACATGCGCAGCCACTGGCCAATTGTGTTTTTGGGGTTGCGGACACTCGACGGCTCATCCAAATCCACGTTCTTACCGAATAGCGCCTCGTAAATGGGTCGGCGTTGCTTGTTGCTTTCGGCGCCGATCTTCACCGCGAGCTTGATCGGCACATCGCCGCGGCTTTCGCGGAAGTCCACGTCGGCACCGCCGTCGACAAGCCGCTGCACAAGCGCCGCATCGCCCTCACCGAGATCATCGTGACTCAACAGTAGCGTCAGCGTGTTCTGCCCGTGATCCACCACAGTCGGGTCCGCATCCCGGTCCAGCATATCGTTGCCGATCCGGGCCCGTGCGTCCGGGTCACGGTTGATCAGACCAGCGAGAAGCATCTCGGTGGCATCATTCTGATCCGGGTCATAGACCTTCAAAAACACTTCTTAGCTGCCATTTCGGGCGACATACAGCGGGCTGATTGACATAGTTGGCCTCCTCAATAGCCTTTCAAAAACTCGTCGAGAACGTAGTGCTGGTCGAGACGGTGGTCGGTGTTCATCCGCAACCACTCCCCGATGCTCATTTTCGGGTCTTCGGTGTTGTACGAAAGATCCAGATCTAACTTCCCCGACGTGAATAAGGCCTCGTACAGCAGACGCCGCTGCTTATCCATCCGCTTTGGTCTCGACGGCCAGTGAAAGGAGATGCGGACGAAATCCTGGGGATGTCGTGCGCATCTACTTTTGTGTAGTAGTCGCAACGAATCAACAAAAACGAAGTTATCGACTAGAGAATAAATTGATACATTTATTTATTCATTTTACAATCACTAGCCGGATAGTCTTCAAGACCTTTTCTCTCCAGAAAGGAAATTGGCGTAATAGTAGTATCACCTTTACCATTACCGCCTTCGATAAGGGCTACCAATTCCCCTGAAGAATTATAGACAGGAGCACCCGAATCCCCAGGTTTTGAAGGTATTTGAGCTTTAAGAGTGCGCGCGTGGAAATTCCTCCCCGCTAGGGAAAAACTCTCACAATATAGGTTCTTGTCGTCGATAGTCCCCTCATTTCTCCCTCCAAGAAACGTTTTCGTAAATATAGTGGAAGGGATTTCGACTTCTTTATCACTGACTTTATCGACCCGGAGATCGTAATCGGTAGGGGGATAAAGAAGGATTTCTGAAACATCCGATCCTTGGCTACTCAACAAGTAATTTTCTCCAATACTTCCAATACGCCTACCTTTCGAATAAACCTCATCCGCTTTTTCGCCGCAGTGACCTGCAGTCAAGGCCCGTCGTTGGGAAATGATAGTTACAGAACACGTCACCGCCCCTTGAGGAGGGCCCACCTGGATCTCGTCACCACTTTCTATGTATGAAAGAGGATCGGAATTCTGCTGCTGCGCAATAGATGCTGATGAAGCCGGGGCCGCTATCAATACACTAGCCAAAAAGAAAAGGGCTACACGGCTCATTATTGCAGTAATTTCTTTTTCCATAATTAGTAAATAATAAAATAAAGCAGAGGTAGGTAGATCTAAATCTCTACCTCTGCTCAGGTTTTACTTCTTCCCATAGGGAACAAATAGGAGGAGAATGACCAAAATTGCTAAAGCAATCGTCACGGCATACGGCCACTTAGCGTAAACGGAAAACGCCATCAGAAGAACGCCCCCAGTGGCCAAAAGCTTTTTCCACAAAATTTCCTCTCCCAACCATTTTGAATCTTCCTAGTCGAAAGATTCTCCTTGAGTTTCATCTAGAAAATACAGCAACATCCGTATCGCAACATCCCAATCACGCTACCGTCGATCCCTTAGTGCTTAGTTCAGGGATAATTTATTGAAAACCAACCCGCTGAGGAACTGCGGTATGCGTAAAAGCACCTAACACAATCGAACGAATACCAAAGTCGGCATATACGCCACCAGGTGCTACGCCAGCAATAACCCCTACAGTAGCTAGGATTTTGGAAATTACTGGTTCGGGAACCCAAATTCCACCGATTGCAACACCGGCACCCACACGGTTGATCGTCGTTTTGGACAGCAGCACCCTCACAGTAGTGCCATGGAATTCAATTCCATTCCGGCCTTCTTGAAAGTATGGATCAATGTCATCATTATCGGAGCTCGAGATCTTCGGTCCCTTTTCCCAGAAGGTTACCGAATCTCCCGCTACCTTCATCTCGAGGTTACTATCAGCCTTGGCCTCGTTGATCATTTCGTTCTGAGCCTTTACCTCGTTTTCAATTTCCTGCAGATCTTTTTGGGAAAAAACGCTTTCTGCCTCGCTATCAACCGAGAATTGATCTCCTCGTAGAGAAACATAGGAATCTGCTTTTTCGGCCAATCCCGAGGACACAGAAGACGGAGACTCATTATTCTGAGACGATACATCGGGGCCAGTCACAGTCTCGGCACCAGCATTAGACGGAACAAAAACTGTTGCTGCGGTAGTCAGCACCGCCAAAAGCGTAGATTTCTTGGGACGATACATGCTATTAAACCTTTCGAGAGGAGATGGATGAAAATTCGGACACCCCAAAGATCGCATGCAGTAGACAAATTTAAAAGCGGAAAAAGAAAAACGTATACGAACGTATATTTTTTCCCGAAATCATTGTCAGAGCACTCCAAAACATATATTGTTCCGACTCAATCTCGTAGGCGCCAACTTTTTGAGCCCGCAGTTATCCTGCAGTTTTAGGGAAGGTAGTACCAGTAATCCGCGTAGCTAGTACTGAATTTCCGGATAGGTTGCACCGTCTAGTCTTTTCGGCCATCACATGGGGGTTGAGGGTCGGAATTAATCAGAATACGGAGGCTGTGCAGCGTGCGGCGGTCGATGCAACGGTCGTAAATCTCACCGAAGAGAAGCAAGCGTTTCACAGTGAGGAAAGGCGTGGTCGCGCGCGTAAAGCGGAGGGGCCACGCCTTTCGTGTTTTACATTGAGGAGTGGTGTAAAAGTCTGTGGGTGATTTAAGGGTTGCTATCAAGGTAGCAACCCTTATTACTTAAACGAGTTGCAACTTCGGTCACAACCCCAATTCAAGACAAACCCCGACCGTTAAGGTACGCCTTAAATAGACAGTTTTGAATTACAGCTTTCCCCTGTTCGGTAGGGTTGGATTATGTCTAACGGAACATAACCGTCATTGTCTCTAGAGATTGATGTACATCAGGACGCTGCGGGGCAGAAAGTCCCGGGTGAGTTCCTTGGAGCAGAACCTGGATCGCCAACTCGACCAACTCCGTGCGGCGGGGGCGTCGCAGATATATAAGGAGAAAATCAGCGGCTCGACGCGGCATCGTCCCTAGCTGGAGGAGGTGCTGCGGTATCTGCGGAAAAGCGATCAGCTTGTTGTCACGAACATGGATCGCCTCGCCCGCTCACTGGTAGACCTGCACACGATTGTCGAAGACCCTGTGGGCCGTGGCGTTTCGGTGAGATTTCTGCGCGAGGGGCAGACCTACTCGGCCAAGGCGGCCCCGATCGCCAAACTGATGCTCGGCCTTTTGAGTAGTGTCGCCGAGCTCGAACGCTCCGTCATCAAAGAGCGCCAGGCCGAGGGGATCGCCCGAGCCAAGGAGCGCGGGGTCTACAAGGGCCGGGCGAAAGTGCTCACCGAAGCTCAGGTCACCCAGGCCCGCCAGTGGGTTGCTGACGGTGTACCCAAGGCGGAGGCGGCCCGCCGACTCAGGATCGGGCGGACCACACTATATAAGTATCTGAGCGAATACATGCGATCGAAAGAAGATCAGTGACAAACGAAATTGGCGTGGGGCCTAAACATTAGCCATCGGTCCCTGCAGAGGCGATGCCCACTACGGGGTGGTGGAAAGGAACGGGCCAGTATGTATGGCGTGGCTGTGCGATCTCCTTCGTGAACGTTCTTGTTTGTATCTCCTTTTTGGTGGCTTACTTAAACGGTGCTTTGCGAGGAGGCTTTGTCTCCCAGCAAGGAAATTGCGTTGGGAATGGCGTTTCTCCCTATTCGATGCTTTGAGGGTGTCTGATGGTTTGTGTGTGGGTGCCCTTCTTTGCCGTGTACACTGCACTTGCCATGGGAACTCCTCGGAGTGGGACGTAGATCCCATCGGGTTGCGCCCCACAATATCCGCGAATGCCAAGCCCGGCACGGGCCGCCAGCAAACTAGTAGCCTGGCGGCCATGGAAATCAACGACATGCTCGCCCCGAAGCCCATCGAGCTTCCCGTCGACCCGGCCGCAGGCAAGGATCTGTTCGCAGACGACACCGCGCTCGCCCACCCCGACTCCCCCGCAGTCTGGGCTGCCCGCGCCGAGCGTGAACTCGACGGCGGCGACGCACTCATCGCCTACGCCTACGCCCGCACCGGCTACCACCGCTCCCTAGACCGCCTGCGCGCAAACGGTTGGAAAGGCTGGGGCCCGGTCCCGGCCTCGCACGAACCGAATCAGGGCGTGCTGAAGGCCATTGCGATGTTGGCAATAGCCTCGCAGAAGATCGGTGACCAGGCAGAATACGACCGCTGCCGCCAGATGCTCTCCGACGCGGACCCAGAAAGTGTGGCAAAGCTTCTACCCTAACGAGGTATGACGCGAATCAACCAAACCACCAAACTCCTTCTTGCAGTTCCGGCGGCGCTCGCGACTGCGTCGTGCAGCGCCACGGAAGACACGACAGCGGACACAGCTGCCGATACCGGCGGGATGGCGCCAACCGTCACCGCATCCATCGGCGTTGACGGGGCAGAGACGGTGACCCAGGCAAGGACCGTCACCGAGTCTGTCGCGCAGCTACCAGCCAGCAAGGCCCCTCCTGCCGCAGCAGCACCCGAGGGCGGCAATTGCGCTCACTTGCCCTCCGACCCACGACAGCAGTACGCCACCGGCACCGCCCCGGGCCGCATGCCGGCGGATGACGGGTCTGACTACAACTACTGGATCGAAGACATCGACAACCAGTATGACCCGTGCGCACCACTGAGCTGGATCACCTTCAAGGGCTCGCTCGGCGATGAGAACGGGCCGCAGGGCCTCGCGGGATCGGTCGCGGACGGGTTGGCGCTGTACGTCAACGGCGAACCGGTGAGCGAGGCGAAACTCTTCGGCCAGATCGACCAAATCACGCCGCTAGAAAACGGCGGCGCCACAGTTGCGTGGTCGGAGCGCGGCCGATTCACCGCCGACGGTTTTGTCAACCATTACTCCGCCGACATCCGTCCGGCGAACGGCGGCATTGAAGCCATCTCGGGGGACACCGAGAAATTCTACGAACACTGGCACTACCCCGTCGGGTACCTGCTTGGCACCTACGACTAGTAAGGGACAGGCTCCGAGCCGTTTGCTCACCAGATGGTCTAGCAGCCTCGCCCGGCCTGCTAGACCATCAGAGTTGAGCCTGAGCGTTTCCCCAGGTGGTAATGACACTCAGTGCCGATAAAACACAGATGGTCTAGCGGGAGCCGTCGGCTGCTAGACCATCCACACAAGGCCATCAACACAAGGCCAGCCGCGCCAGCGACCGCAAAACCCGGGGATAGCCCCGCAACGCACAAACCGCCCCGGTCCCGCGTGCTGCGGGCCGGGGCGGTGGGCGCTTGAGACGTCGATAAGCACGCGCCCGCTAGACGTGCTTCTCCTCGACGCGCTTGATTGCCTCTTCGGCCACCTTCTCCTGGATGCCCATGTCCAGCTCGGAGGTGAAGCCGACGCAAGAGCAGTTGATCTCGCCGAGGACGTAGGTGTCCTCGCCGGTCTCGTCATCGTCGGCGAGCATGAAGTCCGCGGTCCAGATCAGCGGAATATCGTCGCCGCCGAGCTTTTCGGCGATGACCGGGCGGGCCTCGGCGAACATCTTCACAAGCTCAGGGCGCTCTTCCGGCTTTTGGTAGGTGTACTTCGCGCCGGAGAACAGGGTCGCGGAGAACGCGTTGTCGCCCTCGGCCGGCTTCTTGTGCACGATAAACACCGGGTCCGGGCCGACAAGCAGGATGCGGATTTCGCCTTCAACGATGCGCGGCATGAAGCGCATGTCAACGAGCATGCCGTTGTCGCCTTCAATGTACTGGTCGCAGAAATCCATGAACTCGCCGAGCTCGCGCTCATCGGTGTGGTTGTCCACCGCCTCGGTGCACTTGAGCTTGGTGTCTAACGGCAGCGCGGTGCCCGGCTCGACGGACTCCGCCAAGGACTTGTCGGCCAGACGCACACGCCAGATGCCGGAGCCGGTGGAGCCGCGGTTTTGTTTGAGCACCCGTTCGCCGTAGGACAGCGACGTGGGGAAGGTGTCGTGGAAGTCGTCGACGTCGTAGTACGCGGCGGTGTCGTCCGGCACCAGATTGGTCCCGTTCAGCTTGACCAGGGCGTCTTTCGCGCCGTAGGCAATCATCTCGTCCGGGGTAGACATACCCACCAGGCCAGCGTCGGTCAGGCGGGTCAGCAGGTCGAAGTAGCCCTTCTCGCCGCCCGGGACGTTGCCCGGGTTGACGCGGGAGATGTACGCGTCGAAGTTTTCAGAAACGTAGGCGTACAGGTCGTCCGCCCATTCGGGGCGGAAGTAGACAACCTCGGAGTGCCAGCCTTTGTCCTTGATCGCGTTCACGATCGGCATGGTGTCTTTGCGGTGGCCGTCGAAAGACTTGTCGGAGCCGCCCTCGACCTCGAAGACAACAATTGCCTTGTGCACAGTAGGTCCCTTTCGCAATGGAGGCCCCGCCCGCTGGGGCATAACGCACCGGCGGGGCAAAATTGATGGTCAGAACAAACTGGCCATGACCTGTGTGTTCTCGCCGGCAACTGTAACCCGGGGGCGTGATTCCCACCCGGCGGGCAACGCGATAGTGCGCAAGGTCACATCTTTGCGTGTTTCGGCCAGATGCATCGAGTGCGCGGCAGCCGTATCTGTATCGTTGACGGTGGTTTGTTACCCGCCGTCAGGTGGCGTGTTCGCGCGAGAAAGCTGCGCGGACGCGGGCGAAAAGAAAGGTTGCCGGCATGGGCATCGAGCTCGACAACACCCCCCAGTTCCAGGAGTACGCGCACCCGGAGAAGTTCGTCACGGCCGCGTGGCTGTCTGCGCGCCTGGGCGTTCCGGGGCTGAAAGTTGTGGAGAGCGACGAGGACGCGTTCCTCTACGACATCGGCCACATCCCGGGCGCGGTGCGCATTGACTGGAAACGGGATTTGAATGACCCGCTGGTGCGCGACTTCATCGACGGCGAAGCATTCGCCGCCCTCATGCGTTCGCGCGGCATCAGCCGCGACGACACTGTGGTGGTCTACGGCGACTCCTCCAACTGGTGGGCGGCCTACACCGCGTGGGTGTTTGAGCTGTTCGGCCACCCGGATGTTCGCCTGCTCGACGGCGGCCGCGATGCGTGGATGGGCGAGGAGCGCGACACCTCCTTCGTCGTGCCGGAGTACCCGGCCACCGATTACCCGGTGGTGGAGCGCCAGGACGCTCCCTTCCGCGCGTTTGCGGCGGACTTGCTGGAGCACACGCCGGCCCAGCTTATCGACGCACGTCCCGCTTCCGCCTACCTGGGCGAGAAAACGCACTCCGAATCCATCGCCGCCCCCTCCCTGCGGCAGGGGCACATTCCGGGAGCGGTGAACGTGCCGTGGGGCCGGTCCGTCTTCCCTAACGCCCGCTTCCGCCCGCTGGACGACATCAGGGCCATTTACGAGCACTTCGACAAAGACGCGGAGACGGTGGTGTACTGCCAGCTCGGCGAGAGCTCGTCGCACACGTGGTACGTGCTCAAGCACATTCTCGGGTTCACCAACGTGGCGCTCTACGACGGCTCGTGGGCGGAGTGGGGCAACATGGTCCGGATGCCCATTGCTAAGGGCCAAGCGCAGGGAGACTAGGCGCGCTAAGGCCAGGGAGCTGTAACATGGTGCGACGTTTGACCGACGTTTGTAACGGTTTCTTTCTCCGATTGAAGGACGGGATAGCTTCGTGCCTACCACTGCAGCGACCACTGACCTCTCCCACAGCGTGACCAAGGTGCTGGTGGCTAACCGCGGCGAGATCGCCGTGCGTGTCATCCGTGCCTGCTTGGACGAGGGGCTGGCGTCTGTCGCCGTGTACGCCGAGCCCGACGCGGATGCGCCGTTTGTCCAGCTCGCGGACGAGGCCTTCGCGCTGGGCGGTGCAACCGCCGCCGAGAGCTACCTGGACATGGACAAGGTGATTGCTGCTGCGAAGAAATCCGGGGCGGACGCGGTCCACCCCGGCTACGGCTTTCTCTCTGAAAACGCGGAGTTTGCCCAGAAGGTTATCGACGCCGGTCTTACCTGGATCGGCCCCTCCCCCGCGTCCATTGCGGCCCTCGGCGACAAGGTCACTGCCCGCCACATCGCGGAGGCCGCGCAGGCCCCGATGGCACCGGGGACGAAGGACCCGGTCTCGGGCGCTGACGAGGTTATCGCCTTCGCCGACGAGCACGGTCTGCCCGTTGCCATCAAGGCGGCGTTCGGCGGCGGCGGCCGCGGCATGAAGGTGGCCTACACCCGCGAGGAGATCCCGGAGCTCTACGAATCCGCCACGCGCGAGGCCACAGCCGCGTTCGGTCGCGGCGAGTGCTTCGTGGAGCGCTACCTAGACAAGGCCCGCCACGTAGAGGCCCAGGTGCTGGCGGATCAGCACGGCAACGTCGTCGTCGTGGGCACCCGCGATTGCTCGTTACAGCGCCGCTTTCAAAAGCTCGTGGAGGAGGCGCCGGCACCGTTCCTTACCGACGAGCAGCGCGAGCGCATCCACGCCTCCGCGAAGGCCATCTGCCGCGAGGCCGGTTACTACGGCGCGGGCACGGTGGAATACCTCGTCGGCGCAGACGGCCTGATTTCCTTCCTGGAGGTCAATACCCGCCTGCAGGTCGAACACCCCGTCACCGAAGAAACCACCGGCATCGACCTGGTGCGCGAGCAATTCCGCATCGCCCGCGGCGAAGCATTGCGTATCGACGGCGATCCCGTCCCCCGCGGCCATGCCATCGAGTTCCGCATCAACGGCGAAGACGCGGCCGCGAACTTCATGCCCGCCCCCGGCACGGTGACCGCCTACGCGGAGCCGGCCGGCCCCGGCGTGCGCGTGGATTCGGGCGTGCGCGCCGGTTCTGTGGTCGGCGGCCAGTTTGACTCCATGCTGGCCAAGCTTATCGTCACAGGCAGCACCCGCCAGGAAGCCATCGAGCGTGCCCGCCGCGCTCTCGGCGAGTACGTGGTGGCCGGCTTTCCCACCGTGATCCCGTTCCACCAGGCCGTGGTGAATAACCCTGCGTTCATTGGCGACGCGGACAGCTTCGACGTCTATACCCGGTGGATCGAGGAGGAATGGGACGGCGAACTGCCGGCAGCCCCCGCCGGTGCCGACGCCGGCACCGACACCGCATCGGAGGCGTCCGCGCGCCGCACGTTTACCGTAGAGGTGAATGGCCGCCGCATCGAGGTCGCCCTGCCGCAAGAGCTCGTCGCCGTAGGCCCGGCCAAGCGCAAGCCGAAGAAGCGCCAGGCTAACAAGGCCTCCGTCTCCGGCGACGCCGTCGCCTCCCCCATGCAGGCCACGGTAATCAAGGTCAACGTCGAAGAGGGCGCCGAAGTGGCTGAGGGCGACGTGTTGGTGGTTCTGGAAGCCATGAAGATGGAAAACCCGGTCAAGGCCCACAAGGCCGGCACCGTCACCGGGCTGGCCGTCGAGGCTGGCGGGCATGTGAACAAGGGCGCCGTGCTCATGGAGCTCAAATAGGCTTCCACTCAACGGGGTAGGCGTCGGGCAGGCGCATGCGTCGAAACGACTCGACGGGTTAACGTGGTGCGCATGGATTACACACCTGAGTTCCACTTGCGCGAAGCCACGGAGTCCGACCGCACCTACTTGCGGAGGCTGAACTACCTCACCGACGTCTTCGGCGACGAGGGCGCCAACGTGGGCGACAGCGAACGCGAAGGCGCCGAGACGTACGTGAGCCAATGGGACCCGGAACGCGAAAGCGGCATCGTGGCGTTCGACCAGTTCGATGTGCCTGCAGGCGGGGTGTGGTTGCGTTACTGGCAGTCGCCTGACGACGGCCACGCGAACCTCTCCCCCGACATCCCCGAAATCGCCATCGCGGTGGAGAACCGCTACGCCGGCCACAGGTTGGCGGTAAAACTACTACAGGCCGCCGTGGACCTAGCAACGCGCCAGGGAGCACCAAAGGTGGCGCTGTGGGTGGACCCTGACAACGAACGGGCGCGCCACCGCTACGAGTCTTTTGGCTTCAAAGACGTGGCCGGCCACAACAATGTCATGGCCGTCGACGTGGAGGACTTCCGCGCAGATAGCAACTAGCAGATCCGGCCGTTATTGCACACGGGTTTCAACATCACCTGGGCAAACGTCAAGTTGGACGCGTGATCTACTAGTTCTCTGGATTCGTGTACGCGGCGCGCGGCTCACGGCGCGAATCGTCTAGTAGCCACCACAAGCTGCTATACGATCACGCCGTTATTGATAATTCGTTCCAACATCACCTGGGCAAACGCGCACGCGGTGCCCGGACCGTATAGCAAACACCGCGCGGCCGCTATACGGTCCGCGCGGTGATGCGTGAGAGCGGTTTAAGCGATGACCACCACGAGATCGCCACCTTCCACCTTGGTCGGCTGGGTGAACGCGACGCGTTCGACCTTGCCGTCCTTGGTGGCGGAGATCGCGGCTTCCATCTTCATGGCCTCGATGGTCGCGACCGGGTCGCCGGCCTTAACCTCGTCGCCCTCCTTCACCGTCACGGTGACGGCGCCAGCGAACGGCGCTGCGACGTGGCCCGGGTTGGAGGAATCAGCCTTCTCCACCTCGGCGACGGAAGACTCCGCGGACTCGTCGCGCACGGTGATCGGGCGGACCTGGCCGTTGACGGTGAGGATGACCTGGCGCATGCCCTTTTCGTCCGGCTCGCTCACCGCGTCGAGGCTGACCACGAGCGGCGGGCGGTTCTCGTCGATCTCGCCGTACCAGATCATCGTCTCCTCGCCCTCTTCGAGGCCGTAGAAGAATGCCTTGTCACCCAGCTGGTCGGTGATGCCGTAGGTGCGCAGGTGCTCCTGGTACTCGGCGTACTGCTTCGGGAAGAGCAGCTGGTCCAGGGCCGCGCGGCGGGTGGCGTGGTCCTCGGACGCCAGGTCCCCGGCGAGCTCGTCCGGCACCTGGACGGTGTGGTCGACCTCGGAGCGGTTCTCCAGCGCCTTCTCGCGCAGCAGCGGCCAGCCGCCCGGAGGCGTACCAAGCTCGCCCTGCAGGAAGCCGATGACAGATTCGGGGATGTCGTACTTGCGCGGGTTCTCGGCGAACTCCTCCGGGCTGACACCCTGGCCCACCAGCTGCAGCGCCAAGTCCCCGACCACCTTGGAGGACGGAGTGACCTTGGTTGGGCGGCCCAGGATCTCGTTCACGCCTGCGTAGTAGTCCTCAATGAGCTCGAAGCGGTCCTCCAAGCCCAGAGCCTTCGCCTGGGTGCGCAGGTTAGACAGCTGGCCACCCGGAATCTCGTGCTTGTACACGCGACCAGTCGGACCCGGGATGCCGGACTCGAACGGTGCGTACACCTGGCGCACGGCCTCCCAGTAGGGCTCCATGTCGAAGACGGACTGCAGGTCGATGCCGGTGTCGCGCTCGGTGTTGGCGAATGCCGCCACCAGCGCGGACATGGACGGCTGAGAGGTGGTGCCGGCCAGCGGCGCGGAAGCGACGTCCACCACGTCGGCGCCGGCATTCGCCGCAGCCAGGTAGGTGGCCAGCTGGCCGCCCGCAGTGTCGTGCGTGTGCACGTGCACCGGCAGGTCGAAGCGTTCGCGCAGCGCGCCAACCAGCTTGGCGGCGGCAGCCGGGCGCATGAGGCCAGCCATGTCTTTGATGGCCAGCACGTGGGCACCGGCCTCGACGATCTGCTCGGCGAGGTTGAGGTAGTAATCCAGCGTGTAGAGGTCTTCGTTCGGGTCGAGCAGGTTGCCGGAGTACGCCATGGCTACCTCGGCGACGGTGGTGTTGGTCTCCAGCACCGCGTCGATGGCCGGGCGCATCTGCGAGACGTCGTTCAGGGCGTCGAA
Source organism: Corynebacterium ureicelerivorans (assembly GCF_000747315.1). Lineage (NCBI taxonomy): Bacteria > Bacillati > Actinomycetota > Actinomycetes > Mycobacteriales > Corynebacteriaceae > Corynebacterium > Corynebacterium ureicelerivorans. The sequence continues at coordinate 424,973 of NZ_CP009215.1, read as the reverse complement.
GATGCGGAAGATATCGATGCCCGAGGTGGCCGCCTCCTGCACGAACGCCTTGGTCACCGAGTCCGGGTACGGGGTGTAGCCAACGGTGTTGCGCCCGCGAAGCAGCATCTGGATGTTCACGTTCGGCATGGCCTCGCGGATTTCGTCCAGGCGCATCCACGGGGACTCGTGCAAGAAGCGCATGCCCACGTCGAAGGTGGCGCCGCCCCACGCCTCCACGGAGGTCAGCTGCGGGGTCAGGTGGCCCACGTGCTTCGCCGCCGCGACGAGGGTGTTAGTGCGCACACGGGTGGCCAGGAGGGACTGGTGAGCGTCCCGGAACGTGGTTTCGGTGACACCGAGCGCAGTCTGGTTGCGCAGCTTCTCAGCCCATTTTGCTGGCCCCAGCTCCAGCAGATCGTCACGTGAGCCGCGCGGCAGGTCGCCGTAGGTGTTCTCCGGCAGCTTCTTGGACGGACGGATGTTGGTCGGGCGCGGGCCGTTGGGCTGGTTCACCGTCACGGACGCGAGGTAGTTGAGGATCTTGCCTGCGTCGTCGGCAGCCGCGGGCGCCTCCAGCAGGTGCGGATGGTCGGCGATGAAGCCGGTGTTGATGCGCTCGTGGCGGAACTCCGGCTCACTCAGCAGGGCGCGCAGGAACCCGATGTTGGTGGACAGGCCGTTGATGGTGAACTCGTTGAGGGCGCGCAGGGCGCGGTCCACTGCCACCTGGAAGTTGCGGCCGCGGCAGGTCATCTTCACCAGCAGCGAGTCGAAGTTCGGGGTGATCGTGGTGCCCACGGCGACGTTGCCGTCGAGACGCACGCCCGCGCCACCCGGGGACTGGTAGCCGGTGACCACGCCGGAGTCGGGGCGGAAGCCGTTGGCCGGGTCCTCGGTGGTGATGCGGCACTGCAGCGCAGCGCCGTTGAGTTCGATGAGGTCCTGGGTGAGGTGGACATCTTCCAGCGAAGCGCCAGCAGCGATGTACATCTGGTTCTTCACGATGTCGATGCCGGTGACTTCCTCCGTGACCGTGTGCTCGACCTGCACACGCGGGTTCATCTCGATGAAGACGTGGTTGCCGGCCTCGTCCACGAGGAACTCGACGGTGCCGGCGCCCTCGTAGTTGATTTCCTTGCAGAAATTCACCGCGTCCTGGCAGATGCGCTCGCGCTGCTCTTCGGTGATGTGCTGGGCCGGGGCGATCTCCACGACCTTCTGGTGGCGGCGCTGCACGGAGCAGTCGCGCTCGAAGAGGTGGACCACGTTGCCGTACGAGTCGGCCATGATCTGCACCTCGATGTGCTGCGGGTTGATCACCGCGCGCTCGATGTAGACGTTCGGGTCGCCGAACGCGGCTTCCGCCTCGCGGGAAGCCTCCGCAGCAAGCCTCTCGACGTCCTCCGGCTTCTCAATGAAGCGCATGCCACGCCCGCCGCCGCCGGCGACGGCCTTGACGAACACGGGGAACTCGAACTCCTTGGCGTACTCCGCCAGCTGCTTCGGGTCTGCGGACGGCTCAGAGTCCTTCAGCACCGGCAGGCCCGCCCGCTCCGCTGCATGGACCGCGGCCGACTTATCGCCGGTGAGGTCGAGGGTCTCCGGGGACGGGCCGATGAACTTGATGCCGTTGTCGCGGCACGCGCGGGCGAGCTCGGCGCGCTCGGAGAGGAACCCGTAGCCGGGGTACACCGCGTCCGCACCAGTCTTCTTTGCCGCCCGGATGATTTCGTCGATGTCCAGGTAGGCCTTGACCGGTTGGCCCGGCTCGCCGATCTGGACTGCCTCGTCAGCGAACGGGCGGTGGAAGGAGTTGCGGTCTTCGCGGGGGTAGACGGCAACCGTCTTCGCGCCGGTCTCAAACGCTGCTCGGAACGCACGCACGGCGATCTCACCGCGGTTTGCCACCAGGATCTTGTTAAAGCTGGGAAGGTCGTGCAGAGGAAGATTGTCCGGGTTCATCGGGCTCCTTTCGCAAAGGGGTTTGCGGTCATAAGGTTACGGGCAGTTTAATACAGATCACATCTTTTCCGGGCCGCGTCGGGGGAAAGCGCGGGGGTACAAAACGCGGGCCGCCGTTCACTGCGGCCCGCGTTGTAGGGGGTAGGAGACTCGTCGCCCTGCGCCTAATCCAGGTCGGAGTGCGTGATGAGGCGGCGCGCCGCTTCAGTGATGGAGCCAGACAGCGACGGGTACACCGCCATCGAGTTGGCCAACTGCGTGACGGTGAGGTTGTTCGTCACCGCGATGGTCAGGGAAAGGATCAGCTCGGACGCGGTCGGCGCAACAATCACGCCGCCGAGCACCTGGCCGGAGCCCTTACGGGCGAAGATCTTGACAAAGCCGTACTGCAGCGAGCGCATCTTCGCGCGTGGGTTGGTGGCCAGCGGCAGCTTGTAAATGTCCGCTTCAATCTCGCCGTCGCGGATCTGCTGCTCTGTCACACCCACCGCCGCGATTTCCGGACGGGTAAATACCGCGTTGCCCACCGTCTTCAAGCGGATGGGGCTCACGCCCTCGCCCAGCGCGTGGTCGACGGCAGTGCGGCCCTGCTGCGCCGCGACGGACGCCAGCGGCATGAGGTCGGTGCAGTCGCCGGCGGCGTAGATGCCCGCGACGTTGGTGCGCGAGACCCGGTCGACGTGGATGTGGCCGGACGGGGTGACGTCCACGCCCGCGGCCTCAAGGTTCAGGTCCGCGGTGTTGGGGACGGAGCCGATGGACATCATCACGTGCGAGCCCTCGATGGCGCGGCCGTCGGTGGTGTGGACGATGACGGCGTCGCCGGTGTTTTCCACGCGTTCAACGCGGGCGTCCTTTTCTAGCTGCACACCGCGGGTCGCCAGCACGTCCTCGAGCACGTCGGCGGCATCCGCGTCGTCGTGAGGCAGGATGCGGTCGCGGGAGGCGACCATGGTCACCTTGACCCCGAGCTCGGCGAATGCGGAGACGAACTCAGCGCCGGTGACGCCGGAGCCGACCACGATGAGGTGGGAGGGAAGCTCCTTCAGGTCGTACATTTGCCGCCAATTGAGGATGCGCTCGCCGTCGGGCTCGGCCCCCTTGAGTACGCGCGGGCTCGCGCCGACGGAGACCAGCACCATGTCGCAGATGATCGTCTCGGCTGTGCCGTCCGCCATCTGCACCTCGATGCTGTGGGTGGTGTGGCCGGTCTGCTCGTTGCCAAAGCGCGCGCGCCCCTCGATGAAACGCACGCCGCTGCGCTCCAGCTGGGCCTGGATGTCGCCAGACTGCTCCCCCGCGAGCGATTGCACTCGCTCGTTGAGCGCCAAAAGCGACAACTTCGCGTCGCCCAAGGCGTGGCTCAGCCCCATATCGTCGGCTCGACGGAGGTCGTTTTTGATGTTCGCACCCGCGATGAAGCTCTTGGAGGGAACGACGTCCTTGCGGATCGCTGACCCGCCCGCACCGCTGTCTTCAATGATCGTGATGTCCGCACCGTACTTGGATGCCATCAGCGCGGCCTCGTAACCGCCGGGGCCACCACCGATGATGACGATCTTCTTGGACAAAACAGCTCTCCTCGTGGGTTGTGTGACGGGGTCCAAACAACGCCACAGTGTACCCAGACGCGGCCTAGTCTTCGCCCGGGTGGAAGTACTTTTCCACGATAGAGCCGAACAAACGCACCCCCACCCCGATGGCCCGCTCGTCCACATTGAGGTTGCCCTGGTGCAGGTCGTGGTGCTCACCCTCGCCGCTCCAGACGCCCAAGCGCATCATCGCCCCCGGGATGTGCTCCAGGTACCAGGAGAAGTCCTCTCCGCCGCTAGACTGCGGCGCCGCGACCACAGAGTGAGGGTCCACAGCACGGGCGGCTTGGACGGCCAAGGCGGTGGCCGCGTCGTCGTTGAGCACAGGCGGGACGCCCCGGATGTAGTCCAGGTGGTAGGTACAGCCGGTGGGTGCGACCACCAGGTCGATGAGGTCGGTGAGCAGGTCCTCGATCTCGCGCCACGTGGCGATATCGGCGGTGCGGACAGTGCCCTCGAGCACGCCGCGTTTGGGGATGGCGTTAGCGGCGTCGCCCGCTTCCGCGTGGCCGAAAACCAGCACCGTGCCGGTGCGCGGGTCCACCCGGCGCGACAGCAGCGCCGGGAGCTGAGTGATCAGCGCACCCATGGCGTAGACCACGTCGGCGGTGAGCTGCGGGCGGGATGTGTGCCCGCCGGGGCCCTGCACCTCGATGCGGATCACGTCGGAGGCGGAGGTGATGGCCCCGGTGCGCACGCCGATCTCCCCGACCTTGATGTGGGGCTCAGCGTGCACCGCGTAGATGGCGGCGACGTTGTCGAGCGCGCCCCATTTAATGACGTCCAGCGCCCCGCCGCCCATGACTTCCTCGGCCGGCTGGAAGATCACGCGCACGGGGTGGCGCAAATCCACCGTGGACAGGGCGCACGCGAGCCCGAGCGCGACGGTGGTGTGGACGTCATGGCCGCACGAGTGGGACACCCCGGGGTTCGCGGAGGCGAAACTTAGCCCCGTCTGCTCCGGCACCCGCAGCGCGTCGATGTCCGCGCGAAACGCCAGCCGCTTGCCTTCCGCCGGGCCGAGATCCACGTAGAGACCGGTTCCCGGAAAGAGCACCGGGGACAGGCCGTAGCTCTGCAGCGTCTCGGCGAGAAACTCGGTGGTCTCCACTTCCTCGTTGGACAGCTCCGGGTGCGAGTGGATGTGGCGCCGCCAGCCAATCACACGCTCCTGGTTCTCTGCGAACCAGCGATCTACCGCAGCGGCGATTCCAGCGTGTTCCACGTGCGCTCCCCTTATTGGTCAGTCTCAGACATCCTCTTTCGCTGCAACGAGTGTACGCCCACGACCTCGAAAGTAGACAAAGCGGTGCGGAGCCCGTTGTTATACTGCTGTCTATGACTTTCAGCAAGGTTGTAACGACTGTAGCCACCGCCGCCGTCGCGCTGACCAGCCTGGCAGCCTGCAGTGCCATCGACGAGCGCAACGAACAGAGCACCGTGGCATCCACGGAGACAGTAATGTCCACCGAAACTGTGACGCGCGAACAAACGAGCGCCCCCGCACCTGCCGCAGGCGGCGCCAACACCAAATAATTGCCTCGGGCAGTCACCGGGTACACCGATGAGGCCCGTGCTGAGATGGCCGAGGACGGCCTGGCCGAGGCAGACGTGCAGGCCGTGGTGGACGCAGCCCGCAGCGGCAGCGCGGAGGTCGAGTGGGATGACGACGGCTACGGGGAACTGGAGTGGCACAACATCGACGTCGACATCACCCCGGACGGCCTGGCGCGCGAGGCCGACCGGTAACCCGGACACCGTCTAGAACGCTGGCGTGTCGCTCGGCGCGCCGCGGCGTAGATACGTGTCGCGGAAGCGGGCCGTATCGCGGGGGCTGCGCGGCCACTGGAACCGGATTGGCGCAGGTGCATCCACGTCCACCAGTAGGAAGCAACCGTCGACATGGTCCGCCGCACCGGGCAGCAGCGCGGCAGGCGGGACCTGCAGGGCCGAGGCCAGCCGGTAGCACGTGCTCAAGGTGGGGTCGGCCACCTTGGAGTTGTAGTCGTTGCGCTCCAAGTTCGAGATCAGCGAGCGCGACACACCCGCAAGCTCCGCCAAGCGCGACTGGCTCAAGCCCCGCATCAGCCGGATAGCGCGCACGCGCTCCCCTAACCCCAGCGCGTAGCTCGCCCAGTGCGATTGCGGCAATACGTCCCCCATGCGTTCCCCCAAGATATCCCCGTGCGCCGTACGCTTCCCACAGCGTGCGACTTGTTACGCCACGCAATGTAGCGCGGGATGGGCGGGCGCGCCACCGGAGGAGCGTCGTCAGGCTTACAGCTCGATGTTGCGGGGGCCGTAGAGGCGGTCACCGGCGTCGCCGAGACCAGGGACGATGTAGGCGTCCTCGTTCAGCGAGGGGTCTACCGTGGCCGTCACCAGACGCACCGGGCCGCCGTGAGCTTCGAGTTTGTCCACGCCCGGCTGTGCGCTAACCATGCAGATGCAGGTGATGTCGTCCGCCCCGCGGCCAACCAAGAGGTCGATGGCGTGAATGAGCGAGCCGCCGGTGGCGAGCATCGGGTCCACGAGGAACACTGGCCGGCCCGAAAGATCGTCCGGCAGCGCTTCCATGTACGGCACCGGTTCATGGGTCTTTTCGTCGCGCGCCAGGCCGATGAAGCCGACTTGCGCGTCCGGGATCATCGAGAGCGCGGGGTCGATCATGCCCAGGCCAGCGCGGATGATCGGCACAATGATCGGCGGGGTGGCAAGACGCGTGCCGCGCGCGGTGGCGACGGGGGTTTGGGTGTCGAACTCCTCCACCTCAAGGCCACGCGCTGCTTCGTAGATCAGCATCGCACCCAGGTCCGCGAGCGCCGCGCGAAACGCCGCGTTATCCGAACGCCTGTCGCGCATGATGGTCAGCCGCGACGCAGCAAGGGGATGGTTGACAACCTGAATATCCATGCGGTTCATGCTAGTTCACGCCTGGGCGCGCCAGCGTTTTTTCAGCGTCGCGGAACCGCACCGGGGTTTTGCGCGTCCAATGGCCATGACTGTTTTTCACATTGACCCCACCGCCGTGTCCGCGATGACCGACTCCCTGCGCGCCGACGCAGCGCAGCTGCAATTGCTTGACGACGTCAACGTGTCCGACCTCTGGCCCCTCGGCGAATTCAGCGCCGCGCTGAGCCAGGCCATTACAAAAGCAAACACCGACGCGGAGGCGCTGCGCGCTGAAGCCAACCGCATCGCCGCGGCCATGGACCTTGCCGTCGATGCCGCCGTAGCGGTCGACGACCGCACGTGCCGGAAGCTGGAGGCGCCGCTATGAAAAACGCTGGCGCGGCACTCGATATGCTGGGGCGCTTCACCGGCCCCGCGGATGTGACCGGCAACCGCACGCTCGACTTTGGCCTGGACGTGCTCGGCACCGCCGGCACGCTGTCGACAATGCTGCCCGTTGACCTTCCCACCCTGCCGGGATTTCACATGCCGGATTTCAAGGACTTCAATCCGCTGGCGCAGGTGGCCAACACGTCGGGTGCGTCCCGCGCCGACGCCGCAACCGCACTCGCGGGGTACCGCGCGACAATCAGCGACAGCCTGCTGCGCGGCAGCGCGCGGATTAGCACGGCGGCCTTCGAACTCTCGTCCATCGCCGCAGGCCTTGTCCGCAATGCCATGGCCGCGCCCGCTGTCGCCGCTTCACCCGCGGGCCCTCTCGGCGCCACCGCGTTTGTCGCCGGGCTGATCGCCGACGCACTCAACAACGCAATGCAGGTGTTAGAGGCATTGGAGAAGGACCTGCACTCAATTGCGGGCGCGCTCACCGCGGAAACGTCCGCCGCGATGGGGCGCGCCGTACCGGGCCCGGGGCCGATCACGGAAAAGGCGCACGGGGACCTGCAGCGCCTCGCATCCATGACCGTCGCGCCAGCCCCGGCCGCACCGGCCCCGGAGCCGCCGGGGACACGACCCGCGGCCGCCGTCGCCGCGCCACCGCCGCCAGCGCCTGTGCAGGCCTCCGCGCCGCCGCCGGAACCGACACCGACGCAGGCGCCCGGCTCCCCGGTCGGTGCAGCCGCCGTCGCGGCTGCGAAGAGCCAGCTCGGCACGCCGTACGTGTGGGGCGGCGCCACGCCGGGTGGCTTCGATTGCTCCGGGCTGACCTCGTGGGCCTACAAACAGGCGGGGCTGGACATCCCGCGCGTGGCCGCGGATCAGACCGTGGGCAGGCAGGTGTCCTACGACGAACTGCAGCCGGGCGACTTGGTGCTGTGGTCCGGCCACGCCGCCATGTACGCGGGTGACGGCATGATGATTGAGGCTGGTGACCCAGTGCAGATGAACCCGGTGCGCACGGAGAACCTGGGCATGACCTTCCGCGGATTCTGGCGGCCGACCGGCTAGAGTTTGCCGCATGACTACGCGCGCGATTGTCCCAGTCAAGCTCTCCCTGACCGAGGGCGATTTCTACACCCTTTGGGCTCCCACGTGGAGGGAGAAGGGCAGCGAGTGGCAAGCATTTATGGGCGACGACCAGTCCGTCCTGGCCTTCCACTCCCCCGAGGAGTTGTTGGCGTACGTATCATCCACCGACACCCACGACTTGGTGGACCACCCGCAGTGGGAGCAGTTCCAGGCCCAGGGAGACGACCGCGTGGTGCCGGACGAGAAGCACTACTACGACATCATCGGTGCGCCAGAGTTCTTGGCGGGCCGTCCGAGCCACGAAAACGTCGCCAGCCTGTCGCGAGTGTTCCAGATCGCCCGCTCGCTTGCCGACGTCGCCTCCGCGGAGCAGGCGCAGATCTTCTTCGCCTCCCACTCGATCTTGAGCAACGTCTCCCGCGGCTCCGAGCACTACGCGGGCGACAACGGCCTGTCCGAGTGGTCCGGCGTCGGACGCGTCGTGCTGGCCAACTGGCAAGACGTGGTCGCATCGCTGGACCAGGCGGTCAGGGTCGTAGACACCAGTGACCTCGACGCGGACCGCGTTGCCGCCGCCGGTGCCGCCATCACCGCCGCAGCCGAGGCCCGCACCGCCGCCGACGAACAGGCACGCGCAGACGAGGAAGCTCGCGCCGCTGCGCAGGACCCGTACGACTCGTCTGCGTGGGGCCGCGCCGGCATCGACCCGGTGAAGATCACCATCCAGGGCCAAAGCGTGTACACCCTGCGCACCTACCTGAACGGCTCGCCGGTGTTCCTGGGCAAGTACGGCGAGATCTTCACCTTCCCGTCCACCAAGCACCTGGGGCGCTGGTTGCTGGAGAACAGCGACCACGACCTCGCGGGCGTGTCCACCTGGCAGGACCTCATCGACACCGCCAACGCGGGCGAGCTCACAGTCGAGGTGCACCCGGACAACTCGTACTCCTTCAACGGCATCGCCGACGACATTGCCAACGGTACCGACGCGGTGGACGTGAAGCAGATGGCCAAGGCCTACGAGCTCCTCGCGGACGCTGCGGACTGGGCGGGCGACGATTCACTCAATTCCCTGCTGCTGGCTAACCCGCGCATGCAGGATTACCTGGCGTACATGCTCGGCTCCACCGAGGCCGCGGGGTACGTGCCGTCCGCGCCGTTTACGGATAAGGCGGAGACCTGGACCGAGATGGAAAACCAGCTGATCAAGCGCTTCTCCAAGTTCTAAACCCCGCCGGGCACTGGAGGGGCCAAACGCTCCGGGGTCGCGGTGCCCCGATATGCCCGGCGATCGTGCCACCTTTACAATTCCCAGCTATGGCAGTGGACCAGGTCGACCCGCTCATCAGCTCCATCTATCACTGGATGGACATTTCAGGAGTACTGCTGATGGGCATCATCGGCGGCACGCTGGCGCGCCAGCTCGGATACGACATCGTCGGTTTTTTCTTCATCGCCATGCTCTCCGCCCTGGGCGGCGGCATGTTGCGCGACGTGCTGATTAACCAGGGCACGGTCGCCGCGATGAGCCAGCCCGAGTATCTCATCTTGGCGTTTACCGGCGCGTTGATCGCCCGGTTCACGTACTTCAAGGGACGCGCCTGGGAGTTTTTGCAGTCCCACGGCGACGCGCTCGTGTCTGCGCTGTGGGCCTCTACCGGCGCATCGAAGGCCATACAGTACGGCCTACCTGTACTGCCCACCATCATGATGGGCGTCTTTACCGCTACCGGCGGCGGAATGATCCGCGACGTGGTCACCGGCCGCGAGCCAAGCGTCTTCGGTGGCAATCAGCCCACGGTGATCCCGGCGGTCGCCTGCGCGGTGATCACGCTGCTGGGCAACGCCACTGGCTACTTGGCGCTGGCGATGATCGTGGGCCCCGTGGTCAGCTTCGCAATGTTCCTGTTCGGCTACTACGGCAATTGGCGCATCTCCACCGACTCCGACTTCGCGCCCGTGAACACGACGGTCAACGCCACCGCGTCGCAGGTCGCTCACTTGGCGCGCAAGGCCGAAGACAAGTCCCGCGCGGTCGCCCGCGAGCTCGAGCCCACGCGGGTGCGCTCGTGGCGCCACCGCCAGATGGAAAAGGCGCTGCAGCGCCGCATCGAAGCTGAGATCCGCAAGGGCAAGCGCCCGGCTGAGGCGATGAGCGACGCTGACGATTTCCTCACCGAGTTCACTTCCCAGTTCCCCGCGATCGACGCGGAGATGCTGGCGGCCGCAGGCGCCTCGGCCCCGGAGACCAACGATGACGAGGGGCTCTTCGACGGCATCGGCGTGGACCTCACCGGCGATTCGTACGACGACGAAGGCGCTGAGCCGGACCCGGCCGAGACGGAGGCGATGAACGCGGACATGCTGGACATCATCCTGTCGGACGACGCGTTGACCGACGAGCTCATCGAGCGCCTCTCCGCACGCTACAAACAAAAGGATGCGTAGGTGAAGCGCGCGGTGGCAGCTGCGGCGGCGCTGAGCTTCTGCGTATCGACGCCAGCGTTCGCCCAAGACACCGAAACACCCGCGACAACTCCGTCAGAGGCCGGCCCAACCGTGGGCTACTACGACGACGGCGGCAACTGGATCCCGCCGAGCCGGGGCCGCGCCCCCGAGACGGACCACTGCCCGCAGGCGACCTGGCCGCCGGAGCCGGTCTCCACGTCGGAGCGCGCAGCGTCTTCCCCCGCGCCACTGCCGGTGCGCTTCCACGGCCCCTGCGGCGTCACCGCCACCGGTGGCTACAGCGTACCGGACGGCGTGGTCGCCTCGGCCTGGCTAGTCGCCGATCTGGATACGGGCGAGGTGGTGGCGATGAAGGACCCGCACGGTCGCTACCGTCCCGCCTCCATCATCAAGGTCCTGCTGGCGCTTACCGTCATCGATGAGCTGCCGCTGGACCAGAAGGTGCCGGTCTCCGCCGAATCCGCCGGGCAGGAGGGCTCCGCGGCCGGCATTGGCGAAGGCGGCGACTACACGGTCGAGGATCTCCTCACCGGTCTACTGCTGGCCTCCGGCAACGACTGCGCCCACGCGTTGGCCCAGGCGCTCGGCGGTGACGAGCTCACCCTCGGCAAGATCAACGCGCTCGCGCGGCGACTGGGGATGCACGACACCCGCGCAACCTCCTACTCGGGGTTGGACCACGCTGGCATGTCCACGTCTGCCTGGGACATGGGGCTCGCCTACGCCGCTGCGTTTGCGAACCCGACGTTTGCACGAATTGTCGACACCGAGCACTACCGCTTCCCCGGCTTCGACGGGTTGCCGCCGTTCGAACTGTGGAACGACAACCAGCTCTACCTCAACGACCCGGACGGCATCGGCGGCAAGACCGGGTACACCGACGACGCGAACCATACCTTCGTCGGCGCCGTCGACCACGAGGGGCGGCGCCTGCTGGCCGTGGTGCTCGACACCGCGGCCTACGACCACCGCGCGTGGGAGCAAGCGCAGATGCTGCTGCATGAGGCGTATGGGGTGCGAAGCTCCGTCGCAAAGCTTGAGCCCTTGGCAGCACCAGCCGCTCCGACAACGGCGAAAGCCGCCCCCACCCCCGCGCCTGTGGCTGGGGAGGAGACGGCCTGGGACCGCTGGCAGTCCTACGCGGTTGTGGCGGGCGTGCTCGTGCTCGCCGCCGGAGCTGCTGCAATCAGTCTCGCGACAACAACGAGGCAACGCCGACGCCGATAGCGCCGAGGGCAGCGCCCACGCCGAGGGCCTTACCGGCGGCGTTCTGCTCGTCCCTGCCGCGCACGGCGCCCGCGCGGACGTTGATCACAGCCGGCTCCGGAACCTCAGCCGGTTCCAGCGCCAGCGACTCGTCCGTGGTGGCGGTCCACGCGGCGACGTAGAGCACCACTCGCCAGATCAGGTACAGCAGCACCATGAGAGTAATGATCGGGCCGAAGATCGCGCCCGCGGGGTTGCCCGTAGCCGACGAGATGACCAGGCCGGCAAACTGCTGCAGCACGGCAAAGATCACCGCGCCGAGCAAGGCACCCTTCAGGCCCGACTTCACCGGCACCTTCGTGCGCGGCATGTACATGTTCACCCACAGCATGACCAGGAAGCTGGCCAGGACGCTGACCAAAAAGCCGACAATCCAGACCACCGCACGCGAACCCGGGAAATCCCCGATGCCGAGGCGATCCATGGCAGTAGACGTCCAGCTGGACACGCCGATGGCGGTCACCGCAGCTGCCACGACGAACAGCAGGATCAGCACGATCAGGCCGAGCAAATCCGCCAGCTTCTTCATGGCGAAATTGCCGCCCTCGTTCGCATCCACCTTCCACATGGCGGACACGCCCACGCGCAGGTGATTCATCCAGTTCAGGCCGGACCACAAGGTGGTGAGCAAGCCGACGCCGGCGACAGCGCCACGTTGCTCAATGGCCTGGTCGATCACCTGGTTCACCATGTCGCCGAGATCCCCGTCCAGGGACTGGGTGATCTGGTCCTGAATGTCGCGCATCAGGTCCGGGCGGGCGTTGAGGAAGAAACCGAGACCCGCGAACATGAGCATCAGCAGCGGGAATAGCGCCAGGACTGAGAAGTACGTGACGCCGGCGGCCATCTGGTTGCCGCCCTCGGAGCCAAAGCGGTCGTTCATGCGCAGCAGATGACCGGCGGCGTGAGACTTTTGCTCCACCTTGTCCTCTAGGCCCTCTTTTTGCTGCTTCGAGGCGCGTTCAATGCCTTGTTCGTCGGTGTACGCCTTGCGCGGCGCGGTCGAGGTAGCCATCGACGTCCCTTCAAATATGTGTCCTTTACCGAAACACATCGTAGAGCAGGCCGTGCGATGGCGGGGCGGCACCGGGGCCGAGTGGCGGCAGACTCTTCGCACACCACATCAGTTCAGTCAATTCTGTATGGTTCAGTAAATACTGTACAGTTCAGCGCATGCTGACTATTGCTTCACGCCTCGACGTCATGAACCGGCTCGGCCGGGCCATGACGGATCCGACGCGTTCCAGAATCCTGATGACACTACTCGACGGCCCGAGCTACCCGGCCGTACTCTCGCACGACCTGGACCTGACCCGCTCAAACGTCTCGAACCACCTGACCTGCCTGCGTGACTGCGGCATCGTCGTTGCCGAGCCGGAGGGCCGCAAGACACGCTACGAAATCGCCGATCCGCACCTCGCGGCAGCGCTCAACGCGCTGGTGAACGCGACGTTGGCTGTCGACGAAAACGCCCCGTGCATCGACCCTGAATGCTCGGTGCCCGGCTGCGGCGAGAAGGGAGCGAACGCATGAGCTCGGCGTGTGGATGCGAACACGAACCCGCCACGGAGATCGAAGAGCTCGATCGGCCATGGTGGAAGGACCCCGAGTTGCTACTGCCGATCTTCTCCGGCGTAGCCCTCTGCATAGGTCTGGCGCTGAACTGGTCCGGGCTAGAGACACCCGCGACAATACTGTTCTGGGTCGGCCTGCTGCTAGGGGCGTATACGTTCGCACCCGGCGCGATCCGGAACCTTGTCACGAAGCGCAAGCTCGGCATTGGTTTGCTGATGACGATCAGCGCGGTCGGCGCGGTAATCCTCGGTTACGTCGGAGAGGCCGCGGCGCTAGCGTTCCTGTACTCGATCGCCGAGGCGCTGGAAGACAAGGCTATGGACCGGGCACAGGGCGGACTGCGGGCACTGTTGAAGTTGGTACCGCAGACCGCGACGGTGCTGCGCGACGGCACGTCGGTCGAGGTCGCAGCGAAGGACCTCGTGGCTGGCGAGCTGATGCTCGTGCGCCCCGGAGAGCGGATCGCCACGGACGGCATCATTCGGTCTGGGCGCTCCAGCCTTGACACCTCAGCGATCACCGGAGAATCCATTCCGGAGGAGGTTGCGCCCGGCGACGAGGTGCCCGCGGGAGCGATCAACTCCGCCGGTGTGCTGGAAGTCGAGACGACCGCAGCTGGAACGGACAACTCGCTCACCACACTCGTGGACCTGGTCGAGCAGGCGCAGGCGGAAAAGGGCGACCGCGCCCGGATCGCCGACCGGATTGCCCAACCCCTAGTGCCCGGGGTGATGATCCTGGCGGTGCTGGTCGGCGTGATCGGCTCGCTGCTGGGCGACCCCGAGACGTGGATCACCCGTGCGTTGGTGGTTCTGGTCGCAGCGTCGCCGTGCGCGCTGGCAATCTCCGTGCCGCTGACGGTCGTGGCCGCGATCGGCGCGGCCAGCCAGTTCGGCGTGGTCATCAAGTCCGGCGCGGCGTTCGAGCGGCTCGGCGGCATCCGTCACCTGGCGGTGGACAAGACCGGAACCCTCACCCGCAACCAGCCCGAGGTTACCGGCGTGGTCCCGGCAGACGGGTTCGATCGGGCTCAGGTGCTTGCTTTCGCGGCGGCAGTTGAGCAGCAATCGACGCACCCCCTCGCCGCGGCGATCGCGGCAGCGAGGCCCGAAGCGCCCGCCGCCCTGGACATCAGCGAGGAAGCCGGGCATGGCATCGGCGGCACCGTCGAAGGCCGACGGGTGCTGGTGGGCAGCCCCCGGTGGATCGACGCCGGGCCACTGAAGGCAGACGTTGAGCGCATGGAATCCGAGGGCCAGACCTGCGTCCTGGTCACCGTCGATGACACCCTCGCCGGAGCGATCGGGGTCCGCGACGAGCTGCGGCCCGAGGTGCCCGAAGCCGTGCAGACCCTGCGCGCCAACGACGTGGAAGTGAGCATGCTCACCGGCGACAACACTCGCACCGCCCGAGCGCTGGCTGAAATCGCCGGAATCGACGACGTGCGCGCCGAGCTGCGCCCTGAGGACAAGGCAAGCATCGTCGCTGAATTCTCCTCCAAGACACCGACGGCGATGATCGGCGACGGCATCAACGACGCGCCGGCACTGGCGGGCGCGACGGTGGGCATAGCGATGGGAGCGACCGGCTCTGACGCCGCGATCGATTCCGCTGACGTCGCCTTCACCGGCCACGACCTCCGACTGATCCCGCAAGCGCTGCAGCACGCCCGCCGAGGCAGCAGGATCATCAACCAGAACATCGTGCTGTCTCTGGCCATCATCATCGTGTTGATGCCGCTTGCGATCAGCGGCGTGCTGGGCCTGGCTGCGGTCGTGTTGGTTCACGAGGTCGCTGAAGTCATCGTCATCTTGAACGGCCTGCGGGCCGCACGAACAAAGCGCTGAGGCTACGCCGGAAGCGGACCCCGGCCTCGCCGCGCGCCCCTAGCGCTTCGGAGCGAGGAAGCCGACCTTGTCGTACACGTCGGCCAGAAGCGGGGCCGCTACTTCGCGAGCGCGCTCCGCGCCACGGGCGAGAATCGCTTCGAGCTCACCGCGGTCGCTCATCAGCTCGTCGTAGCGGGCGCGAAGCGGCGTCGTGAAGCTTTCGAGCGCATCCGCGGTGTCCACCTTCAGAGCACCGTAGCCTTGGCCCTCGTAGCCAGCGACGATCTCCTCGACCGGCTTGCCGGTGAGCGCCGACTGGATCACCAGCAGGTTAGAAACGCCCGGCTTGTTCTCCTTGTCGTAGGCGATCACGCCGTCGTTGTCGGTGACGGCGGACCGGATCCGCTTCGCGGACGTCTTCGGCTCGTCCAGCAGGTTCACGATGCCCTTTGGGTTCGAGCCCGACTTGGACATCTTGGAGGTGGGATCCTGCAGGTCGTAGATCTTCGCCGCGCCCTCCACGATCATGCCCTCTGGCACGGTGAAGGTGGTGCCGTACCGGGTGTTGAAGCGCTCCGCGAGGTTGCGCGTGAGCTCGAGGTGCTGCCGCTGATCCTCCCCCACTGGCACGAGCTGCGGGGAATACAGCAAGATATCCGCGGCCATGAGCACCGGGTAGGTGAATAGGCCAACGGAGGTGCGGTCCTGGCCCTGCTTGGCGGACTTGTCTTTGAACTGCGTCATGCGGCTGGCTTCGCCGAAGCCGGTCAGGCACTGCAGCACCCAGGTCAGCTCCGCGTGCTCCGGAACGTGGGACTGCACGAAGAGCGTCGAGCGCTCCGGGTCGATGCCCAGCGCGATGAGCTGCGCGCAGCCGGCGAGGGTGCGGTGGCGCAGCTCCTTGGGGTTTTGGTCCACCGTGATCGCGTGCAGGTCCGGAATGAAGTAGAAGGCCTCGTAGCCGTCTTGTAGGTCGATCCACTGCTTCAGCGCACCGAGGTAGTTACCCAGGTGGTAGGAGTCGGCGGTGGGCTGGATTCCGGAGAGCACGCGTTGCAGTGACATGCCCGAAGTCTAGCTTGTCTGATGCGCCTCCCCTCAAGGAAGCTTGCAGTAAGCTGAACCACACAAGTACGGGGTCCCAGGGGGAGATATGAGAAATGGATCTGAGAAATATCAAAAGTTCGAAACGCAGGCCCTTCCCTGGGTAGTTACGAGCGTATCGGTAGGTACCTCAGTAGCCTTTGCAGTTGCGCTCTCGGCAAGCACTCCGGACGCCGCCAAAGCAGTCTTGGACTTTGCTGCCAAACTCTTGGGCCCGATGGGCGCAGCTGCGATTGCCTGGGCCGGAGTGCATCACACCATTCGTAATACGCGCAGACAAGACGAGCTGAAAGTGCTGGGCAGCAGATCTGTGTTCGTCCAGCAGCCCCGGGGCAGTAGCAATAGGTGTAGCTACCTTAGATTCAATCGATGGTTTGCCCTTCCTGGGAGAACAGCAACAGTCCCTCATTGACCAGATACTGGAAGCCGTAGTGGAAAGCGACGGTGATTCGTTACAATCAGGGGACGAACACGTTAACTCAGGCTCGCATTATCAGGAGGAGGCGCGACAATGACGACCATTTCTCATACACCGAAGCGTCGCGCCAACGCTTCCTCGGTGAAGAAAGACCGAGGGAAGATTGCTGCTGCAAAGCTGATTATCAAGCGAAACAACGAAGGCAAAGGAAACGTGGAAATCACTCAGCGAATTCGCGACCTCGCCAATTCGTAGTTTCGCTTTCCGCGTGAACCAGATAAACCAGGTAAACCAGGTATTGCACCCGCATACCTGGTTTCTATTTGCCCTGCTCAATGCCGCTCCGCGCCCGCCCTACACCCGGGCCATGAACCGGCACTACTTCTCCACCCACTCGGAACGCAACAGGCCGTGGCGCGAGCAGGCCGCCTCCCACGCCATCGGTGAAATCTTCACCACCATCCGGCGCTGGCACAGGGGGCAGACGCGCGGGGCATCGTACGGCCGGTCCGGGTTGAGCGGCCAGGCGATCTCGCCGGACAAGACGGCGTCGGCGAGATCGGTGTTGTCGGGGATCTTCATCAGGTGGAAGATTACAGCGACTTGATGGTGTCGTAGAGCACGCCGTGGCCGGAGTTGGCCTTCTGGCCCACCGGGGTGATGTTCAGGTTCAGCCCCGGGCGGGCGCCGCCTTCCATCACGCGGTCCACCGCGTCGCGGTCCTGCTCCATCGGGCGGCCGAACGTGGTCAGGTAGTTGCCGCCGATAATCGCGTTGGCGCCGCCCATGAGGCCGGCCTCGGTACCGTCGTCGCCAAGCGCGAGCTCGGTGCCGCCGGCGAAGCGCAGCTGGGTCGCCGGCATCGCCAGGCGGAAGGCCGCCACCGCGCGAAGGGCCTCGCCCTGCGGGACCAGCGGACGGTCGGCGAACGGGGTGCCGGGGCGCGGGTCGAGGAAGTTCATCGGCACCTCGTGCGGCTGGATCTCCGCCAGCTGGACAGCGAACTCGGCGCGCTGCTCGATGCTCTCGCCCAGACCGATGATGCCGCCGCAGCAAGTCTCCATGCCTTCTGCCAGCACGTTCTCCAGGGTCTCCTTGCGCTCTTGCCAGGTGTGGGTGGTCACCACGTTGGGGAAGAAGCTCTCGGCGGTTTCAAAGTTGTGGTTGTAGCGGGACACGCCCATCTTGGCCAGCTGGTGCGCCTGGTCGCGGGTGAGAATACCCAGGGACGCGGAGATGGAGATGTCCACCTCGTCCTGGATGGCGGTCACGGCCTCGGCGACCTGGTCGAGCAGCTGCTGGGTCGGCCCCTTCACCGCGGCGACGATGCAGAACTCGGACGCGCCCATCTTCTCGGACTGCTTCGCGGCCTCGACCAGCTCGTTGATGTCCAGCGTGACCGCGCGCACCGGGGACTCGAACAAACCGGACTGGGAGCAGAAGTGGCAGTCCTCGGGGCAGCCGCCCGTCTTCAGGGAGATGATGCCCTCCAGAGACACGTCCACGCCGCAGTGCTTGATACGCACCTGGTGCGCCAGATCGAGCAGTTCCGGCAGGCGCTCATCCTCGATGTTGAGGATTTGCACGAGCTCCTCTTTGTTCAGGCCTTCGCCCTTCTCCAGAGCCTTCTCGCGTGCGATTTCAAGGATGTCAGTCATGGTGCTGCACTCCGTTCTTCGTGTTCCACTTCACAAGCGAGAGTCAGTGTAACCGGTTGTTGAACGGCGTTCAGCTAAATGGCCCGGATTATGTCATTCCACCGGGATCCGGGTGAGATCCTCCACGTCAACGCCGCGCTCCCCGACCAGGGTCCACGTGCCTTCGCGGTGCTCGAAGTCGAGCTCCTCCTTGGTCACCTCGCGGATCTCGTCGCGGTTGTCCCCGCACAGGTCCACCTCGTCGCGCTTGTACGTCTCGGCGAGGATGGCGCTGTCGAAGCGCTGCTGGATCATCCAATTCTCATCGTCTTCAGGCTCGTCCAGGACGTCCCTGCCAAAGACGTCGCTCACCGCAGCGTCGTCACTGGTGCACACCACAAACAGGCTTTTGGCGGACGGATACGCCTCAGCTAGATCCACGGTCGCGGTGTTGGATTTCCCGTCGAGCGCGTCGTCGAGCGTGTTGGCGTCCTGTGAACATGCGACCAGAAGCATGACCGGCGCCACAATTGCAGCGAATTTAACCTTGTTCACACTTCTTCACGGTACTCCACCAGCAGCGGCGAGTGGTCAGACCAACGCTGCTCCACCGCCGGCGCCTTGTCCACCCAGGTGCGTTCCGCACGCCGCAGCATGTTCTCTGTGGCCGCTTGGACGTCGATGCGCCAGCCCGCGTTGTTGTTGAAGGCCTGGCCGCGGAACGTCCACCAGGTGTACGGCGCGTCCTCCGGCTGCAGCCTGCGGGCCACGTCGAACCACCTCGGGGAGCCGCTTGCTTCTCGACGCCTATCGGCCGCGTACTCCACAGCGCCCGCCCACACCAAATCGGCCTTCGCCTCCGCGTCCTGCGGCTGCTCATCCGGGAAGGTGCCGAACACGGCGTCCATGAACGCGCGCTCATGGGGCAGGAACCCGGACTTCTTGGTGTTGGTCTTCCAGTTTTTCAGGTCCTCGCGGCGGTGGCAGATGTTCCAGTCCCCACCGATGACCATGTCCGGGTACTCCCCCGCCCACCGTTCCAGCATGGGCTCGAACTCGTCCAAAAAACGGTACTTCAAGTCCTGCTTCGCGGTGCCCGCGGACCCCGACGGCAGGTACAGCGACCCCACGCGGGTGCCGTCGGGCAGTGTGGCCGCGATGAAGCGCCCGGCATCTTCGAAGCGGGGAATGCCGGAGGTGACGTCGTTAAGCGGGGTGCGCGAGAGGATACCCACGCCAGCGCGCCCCTTCGCACCGGGGGCCTCCGCGGGCGCGACGGCGAGGTGCCACCCCTTTTCGAGCGCGGGTGCCAGGGCCTCGCGCGACTGCTTCTCCGTGGCGCGCACCTCCTGCATCAGCACCACGTCGGCCGGGGTCTCGGTAAGCCAGGCCAGCATGCCCGGGTTGTCCTCGTTGCGGATTTTGGTGGCGGCGCGGATGCCGTTGACGTTGACCGACGCAATTGTGAGACTCATGTGTGATGACCCTAGTAGTCTGGTTGGCTGAAGTCAGACACCTTAAACCTGAGGAGCATTATGGCGAAGATCATTTGGACCCGCACCGACGAAGCGCCGCTGTTGGCGACGTACTCCCTGAAGCCGATCGTGGAGGCGTTCGCGTCCCGCGCCGGCATCGACGTGGATACCGCCGACATTTCGCTGGCTGGCCGCATCTTGGCGCAGTTCCCGGATCGCCTTGGCGACAAGAAGGTCGACGACGCGCTCGCTCAGCTCGGTGAGCTGGCGAAGACGCCGGAGGCCAACATCATCAAGCTGCCGAACATCTCCGCTTCCCTGGTGCAGCTGAAGAAGGCCATCGCCGAGCTGCAGGCCGCAGGCTTCGACATCCCGGACTACGAGGACGCGCAGGAGAAGTACGACGCAGTGAAGGGCTCCGCTGTGAACCCGGTGCTGCGCGAGGGCAACTCCGACCGCCGCGCTCCGGAGGCCGTGAAGAACTACACCAAAAAGCACCCGCACTCCATGGGCGAGTGGTCCTCCGACTCGAAGACCAACGTGGCCACCATGGACGCCGGCGACTTCCGCCACAACGAGCAGTCCGTGATCATGCCGGACGCCGACACCCTGACCATCAAGCTCGTCACCGCAGACGGCGAGCAGGTGCTCAAGGACGGCCTGAAGGTGGAGGCCGGCGAGGTCATCGACGGCACCTACATGTCCGCTCGCGCGTTGGACGCCTTCCTGCTCGACGCCGTGCAGCGCGCCAAGGACGAGGGCGTGCTCTTCTCCGCGCACCTGAAGGCCACCATGATGAAGGTCTCCGACCCGATCATCTTCGGCCACGTCGTGCGCGCCTACTTCAAGGACATCTACGACAAGTACGGCGACGAGCTGCTGGCAGCAGGCCTGGATGGCGAGAACGGCCTGGGCGCGATTTACGACGGCCTGGCTTCGCTGGAGAACGGCGAGGAGATCCGCGCCGCATTCGACAAGGCCATGCAAGACGGCCCGGCACTGGCGCAGGTGAACTCCGCCAAGGGCATCACCAACCTGCACGTGCCGTCCGACGTGATCATCGACGCCTCCATGCCGGCGATGATCCGCACCTCCGGCCACATGTGGAACGCCGACGATCAGGAGCAGGACACCCTCGCGGTCATCCCGGACTCCTCCTACGCCGGCGTGTACCAGACCGTGATCGATGACTGCCGTGCCAACGGCGCCTACGACCCGACCACCATGGGCACCGTCCCGAACGTGGGCCTGATGGCCAAGAAGGCCGAGGAGTACGGCTCCCACGACAAGACCTTCAAGATCCCGGCCGACGGCAAGGTCCAGGTTGTGAACTCCGCCGGCGACGTGCTGATCGAGCACGACGTCGAGGCCGGCGACATCTGGCGCGCATGCCAGACCAAGGACGCCCCGATCCAGGACTGGGTCAAGCTGGCCGTCAACCGCGCACGCCTGTCCGGCATGAAGACCATCTTCTGGCTGGATGAGGAGCGCGCCCACGACCGCAACCTGATCGAGTTGGTGCAGAAGTACCTGGCCGACCACGACACCGAGGGCCTGGACATCTCCATCGCCTCCCCGGTCGAGGCCACCCGCGAGTCGGTGGAGCGCATCCGCCGCGGCGAGGACACCATCTCCGTCACCGGCAACGTGCTGCGCGACTACAACACCGACCTGTTCCCGATCCTGGAGCTGGGCACCTCCGCGAAGATGCTCTCCGTGGTGCCGCTGATGGCTGGCGGCGGCCTGTTCGAGACCGGTGCCGGCGGCTCCGCCCCGAAGCACGTCCAGCAGGTTGAGGCGGAAAACCACCTGCGCTGGGATTCCCTCGGCGAGTACCTCGCGCTGGCCGAGTCCTTCCGCCACGAGAAGAACACCAACGGCAACGACAAGGCTGGCGTGCTCGCCGACGCCTTGGATGCCGCCACCGAGAAACTTCTCGACGAAGGCAAGTCCCCGTCCCGCAAGGTCGGCGAAATCGACGACCGCGGCTCCCACTTCTGGCTCTCCCTGTACTGGGCCGAGGCACTGGCGGCCCAGTCCGACGACGCCGAGCTGGCCTCCGTGTTCGGCCCGATTGCCGAGGAGCTGCGCGCCAACGCCGATGCGATTGACAAGGAGCTCCTGGACGCCCAGGGCAACGCTGCCGACCTCGGCGGCTACTACTGGCCGGACGAGGAAAAGACCTCCGCGGTCATGCGCCCGTCCGCAACCTTCAACAAGATCATCGACGAACTGGAGAAGTAGCTCGCTGATCTCAATCGGCCGGCTAGGGCTTTGCGCCCTGGCCGGCCGTTTTTGTTGCGCTGTAGTTTGCCTGAGCGGCTAATCCGCCTCCGGGTGGAAGGAGTAGTCCCCGGTCCAAGGGTTGTGGATCTGAACTTCGTAGCCGATCCCCCGCTCAGCAGCGCTGTCCAAAAGCGCCTGCAGCTCCTTCGCATTGAAGTAGCTCTTGGTCAATGCAAGCCCAGCGGCGATCAACGCAAGAAGTAGCACAAGCCCAATCACGCTCGCGATAGTGGTGCGGTTCAAGATCAGCCCTTTCCGGTATGGGTGCTCCCCGCAGCGTAGTGGCGAACCACCCGGAGAGCCAGGGACTTTCGTACCTTTCTCTGGCATCCGACGGGTGGGCCCGTACGGTCGCACTCTTTCTTGCTTCTGAAGCGGGTTGCAGGGGATCCACCCAGCGCCCCAGCCGCAGAAACCTACCCCGCGTTGCGCAGCGCTGTGGCCAGCCTGTTGATGGTGACATGGATCGTCTTGGAGACGAGGAACGTCTCATCGTCGGCGCGGTAGCGGCGCAGCAGCTCGAGCTGGACGGCGTTGAGCGGCAGCAGGTAGGGGTAGCGTCGCTTCAGGGAGCGGGCCTGGCGCTGGTTCTCGGCAACCAGATCCGTGTGCCCGGTGATGCGGAAGTAGACCTGCTGGGGTGCGCTCGAATTCTTCGGCGATGAGCCCGTACACCGCTGAGCGCAGGCGGTTAAGCCGGTCGTCGGCGATGATGGTGCCGCCGCGAGCGCGCAGCGAGGCGTCGATCACGTCCAAGTCGGCAAGCAGTTCGCCGGGGTCCGCATACGGCAAATGTTCGCCGGTTCTCGGCTCCCCGGCGAGCTGATCGCGAGTGGCGGCGACGCGGTGGCGGATGCCGTAGATGGCGCGGCGGTAGGGCTCGTCGACGCGGGACTCGGCGGTGTTGTTGGCGGCGTCGGCAAGCTCGGAAAGCTCCTCCGAGCAGGTGGGGTAGCGGTCTGAGAGGGACAGCTCACGCTCCAACTCGCCCAGCTCGTCGACGTAGTGGCTAAACGCGGTGTCGGCGGCCCGGCGGGTGGCGTAGGTGAGCGTTTTGGCGTTGACGTAGGGGTTGCCGTCGTGGTCGCCGCCGATCCAAGAACCGGGGCGCATCACGGGGGTAAGGGCGAGATCGCGGTCGAAGGTGTCGCGCAGCTCGTAGCGGATCGCGCGGTCGAGGGCCGGGATCTGCTCGAGCAGGGAGAGTTTGTAGTAGCGCAGACCGACGTCAATTTCGACCTCAAGGCGCGGGCGCGCGATACGGATAAGCGCGGTCTGCCACATCAGCGTCATGCGAAGTTCCATCTCGCGTTCGATAGCTGCCGGGTCGGCGCCGGCGCGGAGTTCGCTCAGCAGGCGCTTAATGTGGGTCTGGGTGTCAAAGACGGTGCGGCGACGGGTCTCAGTCGGGTGTGCGGTGAGCACCGGGGCAACCTGCGCCCCGCTGATGAGTTCGGCGACCTTGTCAGCGTCCACACCGCTGTCTTTCAGATGCGTGAAGGTGGTGCGTAGCGAGACCGGTGCGGCAGCTTTCTCGTCTTCTAAGTCTTCAACCACGTTGGTCAGCAGCGCGAAGTGGCTTAAAGCGCGTGCAACGAGATTCATTTTGGTGATGTCCATGTCGTGGAAGACTGCGAGCAGGTCTTCCGGGGCGGCGTCCCCGTGGGAGATGTCGAAGGCAGCGCGGCGGGTGGATTCGACCAGGTCGAAGATCTCCTGTCCTTCCTGCTTGGCGATCACACGGTCGAGCACCCGGCCAAGGAGTCGGATGTCTTCACGGACGTGATCGGCGGGCTGGACAGACACGGAGGCGTCCTTCAGGGACGGCGCGACAAGACGTCACGGGCGTGACGTGCTAGTCAAAAGTAGCCAAGTTCCACTCCCCTGCCTCGCGATCGGAGGTCACACTATCGCGAGCTGGGGCATTTGCACTATTCTTTCAGCCCCCAACCCGCAAGATAGACCGCTTGCTGCACAACGGCAGACAAAACGGACTACACCGCATGTCATGACGAACCCAACGCAGCAGTACCCAGGGCGGCGCTATGACCTCAGCGGCTCCTACTGGCCGAGCGCGCCTTTTGGTATTTCTAACAGATGCGGTGCTAGCCCAAATAGGCCCGAGCTGCGTCATCCATCGTTTCAAAGTGCGCGAGTAGACCCTCCGCATCCCGGAGATGTGGCCCGATGCCGACCGCCTTGATTCCCGCAGCAGAAAGCGCCTCGACGCCGGCACGGGAATCTTCGAAACCGACGATCTTCGCCGGATCTATGCCAACCCTGTTCGCTCCCGCGAGGAACCCTTCCGGATCAGGTTTCCCAGCCTGGACATCCTCAATGGTGACGCTGCGTTCTCCAAGGTCAGCAAGACCAGCAGCCTCGAGTCCCTTTTTCATCAGCTGGCGAAACGTCCCTGTGACGATAGCGATTTCCTTGCCTTCTTGGCTCAAGCGTCGGACGAACTTCGCTGCCTCGGCTGAAATAGTGGGGCGCTGCTCGATAGCGTCGGCATACGCCGAGCTCAAACGCTCCACTAGTTCGTCTACGTCCTCCGATCCGCGACTCGCAAGCACGCGCTTTGCAATGTCCGGGTCTGAGAGCCCAACCAAGCTGTCGTATTCGTCAGGGGCTAGACCCGCGAAGCCCATTTCCGTGAGCGCGGAATCGTAGGCCGCCTCAAGAATCCACTCGTCATCGCTCAGCGTTCCGTTGTAGTCGAAAAGCACCCCCGCTGCGGTGCGCAGATCCCCTGTATAGGGCTCCATTTGCCCTCCTTTTCTCCAACCGAGTAGCACTAATCCGCTTATTTAACCTGCGTTTTCACCGCAGCACCGAAAGATAATGCCTTGTTCCTCAAAACGACACTTTCCTGAAACCGGAATTTAACAATCAGGTGCAACCTTTCTATCGAGCTGGCAGGCCCTGACCAGCGTTCCGTCCTTTAGGAAAGGTCCCCTAATGTTCCTGAACAAGAAGTCCCGGTCTGTCAAGGTTTTTGCAGCCGGCATTGCTGTCGTCTCCTCCCTCTCCCTCGCAGCTTGCGGCGGCGACAGCTCCAACACGGCTTCGACCGCAAACGTCGGCACGACCGCAGACGAGATTGCTAACCTTGCTGCGGAAGAGGGCGAGGTCCGCCTCATCGCCTACCCGGAGTCTTGGGCTAACTACAAGGGTCACTTCGAGGAGTTCTCCAACAAGTACAACGTCAAGGTCACCGTCGATTCGCCGGACGCATCCTCCGCTGAAGAACTGCAGGCCGTGCAGAACCTCAAGGGCCAGAGCACCCAGCCGGACGTCCTCGATATCGGCTACTCCTTCACCTCCCCGGCAGTGCAGCAGGGCCTCCTCGAGGCCTACAAGCCATCCAACTGGGACGAGATTCCGGACCAGTTCAAGGATCCCGAGGGCAAGTGGGTGTCCGCTTACTACGGTGTGATCGAGTTCGGTGTGAACACCAACAAGGTTAAGGACGTCCCGACATCCTTCAAGGATCTGCTGGACCCGAAGTACAAGGGTCAGATCGCCCTTTCTGGTGACCCGCGCCAGGGTGCTTCCTCCATCGCCGGTGTCTTCGCCGCTTCCCTGGCTAACGGCGGCTCTCTCGACGACATCGAGCCGGGCGTGGCATTCTTCGAGGAGCTCTCCAACTCGGGCAACCTCGTTTCCATCTCCGACCCGGCCGGCGCGCTGACCACCGGTGAGGCTGCAATCGTTCTGGACTGGAACTACAACTGGGCCGGCCGTGAGGAGCAGCTGGAGCGTGATGGTGTGAAGCTGGAGCGCGTCGTTCCGTCCGACGGCGTTTTCGGTAACTTCTACGCTCAGCCGCTGACGATCAACCCGCAGCACCCGAACGCGGGCCGTCTGTGGATCGAGTGGCTCAACTCCGACGAGGGTGCTGAGCAGTACGCTCGCGGTGCCGCTATCCCGACCCGTTTCACTCAGCTGGCCAAGGACGGCAAGCTGTCCCAGGAAGCTCTGGACAAGCTGCCGGACCCGACCATCCTCGAGAAGGTTCAGGTTCCGAGCGTGGAGCAGGGCGACAAGGCTAACCAGGTCATCGCGACCCAGTGGGCACAGCGAGTGCGCAACTAATGTCCAGCGCAATTCCCTCTACTGAGCGCGCGGTCGAACCGCAGTCCGCTCCGGGGACGGATGCGGACGGCAAAATGGAGGAAAAGAAGCGCAAATCGCGTAGCAGCCGCGGGTTCAACCCGGCGGCGCTCGGCGCACTGCCGTACTTCCTCTTCGTGCTTATCTTCCTCATCCTCCCGATCCTGGCAAACACGCTGCGGTCGTTCCAAGACCCGCAAGGTAACTTCTCGTTTTCAACCATGGCCGAGGCCATCGGTCCAAACTACCGCGGGGCGTTCGTTCTGACGTTTAACCTGTCCCTCTTCACCGCTGTGGTCGGTGGATTCTTCGGCGTCATCCTTGCCTGGGCACTAACTCACCAGCAGCGCCCGAAGAAGTTTGCTGCGCTCATCAACAGCTTCTCCGCTCTCGCTGCTCAATCGGGTGGTGTTGGTCTGGCGTACGCCTTCATCGCGCTGCTCGGCACCGAGGGCCTGCTCACCGTCGCCATTTCCCAGGGATGGCCCGGCTTCCGTGATGGTTTCTCCCTCACCAACTTCTGGGGTGTGTCTCTGGTGTACCTGTACTTCCAGATCCCCCTGATGGCGACGCTGATGCTGCCCGCAATGCAAGGCGTGCGCAAGGAATGGTACGACGCTGCTTCCTCGCTGGGCGCAACGCGCAGCCAGTACATCAAGGACGTAGTCATCCCGGTTCTCTGGCCGGCGATGCTCGGTGCTCTCCTGCTCCTCTTCGCAAACGCATTCGCAGCCTACGCAACGGCGTACGCGCTGGCCGGCGGTTCCCTCAACCTGGTGCCGATCCTCATCGGCTTCTTCATCAGCGGCAACGTGCTGCTCAACCCTGGACTCGCCGCGGCCCTGGTGACCTGGATGATGATAATCATCATCGCGGCCATGCTGCTCCGCGTCGCTCTCACCCGAAGGAGTGAACAGTGGCTCAGCCAGTAACCATCGCACCGGCCGAGGAGGTCACCGACCCGACCGCGGCCAAGCCGAAGCGCGTCGACAACGCGAACAAGACCTCGGGTGCCTCGATGGCAATCCTCGTCGTGGCCGCTCTTTACTTCGCGCTCCCCTGGGTCGCCGCTGCGATCTTCGGTTTCACCCGCCCCGGCACAGGATTTACCACCGATCCCCTAGCCGAGACACTCACCCACCCCCGCGCTGGCGGAGCAATCACGAACACCCTGCTGCTTACCGTTGCTACGACGGTGCTGATGCTGGTACTGCTCGTTCCCACCATCATCTTCCTCAACCTCAAAGCTCCGAAGATGGCAAAGTGGGCGGAATTCCTCTCCGTTCTTCCGCTAGTCGTACCCGCGGTCGCACTAGTCAACGGCGTATCCGTGTTCTTCCGACCGATCGCTCCAGGTGTGCTGACCTCGATGTGGATTCTGGTTCCGCTCTACGTGATCAACGCCCTGCCGCTGTGCTACCGCGCGATTGATGCCGGTGTGAAGGCCCTCGATCTACGCACGATGTTCTCTGCGTCATCGTCACTCGGCGCTACCACCTGGCAGACGCTTACCGGCGTCGTCCTCCCGAACCTTCGCGTCGCAATGCTTTCTGCATCGCTGCTTTGTATTGCCATGGTGATCTCGGAATACGCAATCGCATCCCTCCTCCTCCACTACACCTTCCCCGTGTACATGGTGGAAATTTCCAGGACGAACCCACGCGGTATCGCCGCACTCTCCATGTTCGTGATGATCGTCACCTGGCTGCTACTCAGCGCGATTTCGGCGGCATCCAACATCTCCATGAAGAAGAATAGGAAGACCGTTTAATCATGTCTGAGCCTTTTGTGATCCTGCGGGATCTTGTGAAGTCGTACGGCGACAAAACCGTTCTGCGCAACTTCAACCTGTCCATCGGTCAGGGCGAAATGGTTGCACTGCTCGGCCCTTCTGGCTGCGGTAAGTCGACGTCTCTGAAGATTTTGGCCGGCCTTGAGCAGGCCGACGGTGGCCAGGTCATCATCAACGGCCGCGAGGTTTCCAACCTCCCGACGCGCAAGCGCAACCTCGGCATCGTGTTCCAGGCGTACTCGCTCTTCCCGCACATGGACGCTGTGGACAACGTAGCTTACGGCCTGAAGATCCGCGGTGTGGATGCCGGTGCTCGCCGTAAGCGCGCAGAAGAGCTCATCGAGCTCGTTGGTCTGCACGAGCACGCCGCGAAGTACCCGGGCCAGATGTCTGGTGGCCAGCAGCAGCGTGTCGCCTTGGCTCGTGCGCTGGCTGTTGAGCCGGAAGTGCTGCTTCTGGACGAGCCGCTGTCCGCCCTCGATGCAAAGGTGCGAGTCCAGCTGCGCGACGAGATCCGCCGCATCCAGCTACAGGAGGGCATTGCCACGCTCATGGTCACCCACGACCAAGAAGAGGCGCTGGTTATGGCTGACCGCATCGGTGTAATGAACCAGGGCGTTATCGCGCAGATCGGCAACCCGACTGAGATTTACCGCCACCCGAACTCCCCGTTCATTTCTTCGTTCGTCGGTATCACGAACCGCGCTCCGGGCATCGTGCGCAACGGCAAGGTAAACGTCATGGATGTTGAGATTGAGATCTCGAACAAAGACATGCCCGTCGCCGAGGGCGAGACCGTCATCGCCCTGCTCCGCCCCGAGGAGATCAACCTGCGAACCGACATTCCGGGTAACTTCACGGTGATGGATGTCCAGCTGCGCGGCATCTTCTCTGCGGTGATGTTGCAACACGATGTCTACCCGGAGCTCATCCGCGTTGATGTCCCGACGCAGCTGGCGGATAACATCCGCCAGGGTCAGCGCACTGCCATCGAACTCACCAACCGGGAAACGGTCGTCGATACGCCGACTCCGAACGAGGCCGAGGTTGCTAAGAAGCTGTACGCTGACCGCCCGCTCGGCACCGCACCAACGCTTCGTGCAGGTGAAACGCGCATCGCGGAACAGCTTTAGAACGACCGCTAGGAGAAAGGACTTGCCTGAATGCTGATCCCGTCTAACGAACCGACCACTCAATCCCCTGAGAACGGGGGTGGCCCCCGTCCGATCCTGATTATCGGACTTGATGGCACCCGTTGGGACCGAGTCACGCTCGAGGGTGTCGGTGAAACGCTTCCACGGTTGGCTGCGGAGGGTGCGTTCTCCCTGATGACCATGGAGGTACCCACGATCTCCGCACCTGGATGGGCATCCATCCTTACTGGAGCATCTCACGCGTCGCACGGCATCGTGGACAACTCGATGGTTGGCAGCAACCACTGGCGTTACCCGGATGTTTTGTCTCAGGCGTTCTACCGCGATACCACGACCCGTACCTTCGCGGCCGCTGGATGGCCGGTATTGGTGGATCCCGCTGGCCTCGGCCCGATCATCCACTTCCGCGAGGAGCAGATCAAGGCCGGGTTGCACCGCGTTGTCGCACGCGACGGTGAGACACACGGCTACATCTCTGCAGATGCAGAGTGTGTGGCATACGCGCACGCAGCTCTGCGCGGCCCCGGTTTTGACGCTGGGTTCGTGTACTGCTGCGACGTGGATGACGCAGGTCACGTCTACGGTGCCCTGTCGGGCGATTACAACGAAGCAATTCGTCGCTTGGACGGCCACGTCAGCACCCTCGTTGAGGACGTGAAGTTCCGCTACGAAACCTTCAATGAAGACTGGCTGGTCATCATCACCACGGACCACGGTCACGTGGACGAGGGTGGCCACGGAGGCGACTCCCCGGAAGAGCGAGCATCCTGGGTGATCGCCTGGGCTCCGAGCGGGCACGTACCTGCTTGGGGTGAAAGCATCGAGCCCGTTGAGCTCACCCCGCTGATTCTGAACGAGCGTTACGGCGGCGCATAGCGCGCTAGATCAATGCAAAGAGGCGGCCACCACAATGGTGGCCGTTTTCCTTTTGTCTGAGGAATTTTATCTAGACAGCTTTGTCCAAAAATACGTGCGTTGCCTACCATTGAATCCATGTCCACACGCACCTTGCAGACCGTCCCGAATGGGGGAAGCCCCATTTTGATCCCCATTGGCGACATCACCACCGAGGCCGGCGCGACCATCGTCGGCGCGGAGATCGCCGTGCAGCGCTGGGGCGAGTTCCGGGGGGACCCGAACGGGCGCAACAACGTGTTGTTGGTGGAGCACGCCCTGACCGGCGACTCCCAAGCAACGGACTGGTGGTGCGAGGCCATCGGCCCCGGCAAAGCACTGGATACTGACAAGTGGTGCGTGGTGTGCACAAACGCCATCGGTTCCTGCTACGGATCTACCGGGCCGTCAAGCAAGCACCCGGACGGCGGCACGTGGGGCTCGCGCTTCCCGGCAATCTCCATCCGCGACATGGTCACGGCCGAAGCCGCTGCACTGGATGCCTTGGGCATCGGCCGCGTCCACGCCGTGCTGGGCGGCTCAATGGGCGGTGCACGCACCCTGGAGTGGACACTGTTGTATCCGGAACGGGTGGACTTCGCGCTGGTGCTCGCGGTTTCCGCACGTGCGAGTGCCTGGCAGATCGGCATTCAGACCGCGCAGATCACTTCCATCACCCAGGACCCTGCCTGGCAGGGCGGGGATTACCACGGCACTGGCACCACCCCTGATGCCGGACTGGCCGCCGCGCGCCGCATTGCTCACTTGACCTACCGCGGCGAGCTGGAGATCGACGAACGCTTCGGCACCTCCCCCCAGCCGGGCGAAAATCCGCTGGGTCAGTTCCGCGAGGACGGGCAGCGCTTCTCCGTCCAGAGCTACCTGGAGCACCAAGGGCGCAAGCTCACCGAGCGTTTCGACGCCGGCTGCTACGTCGCACTCACCGAAGCACTCAACCGCCACGACGTTGGCCGCGGACGCGGCGGCTTGAACAAGGCATTGCATTCCATCAACGTGCCCACCATGGTCGTGGGCGTAGACACGGACATCTTGTACCCGTACCACCAGCAGGAGCACCTGTCGCGCAACCTGGGCAACCTGCTGGCGATGGCCAAGCTGTCTTCGCCGGTCGGCCACGACGCGTTTCTGGTGGAGGCGCGCCAGATGGACCGCATTCTGCGCAACTTCATCATGTTGACGGAGCAAACCCCGTCGGGACGCGACCTGGACGCGACGCGCGGGGTCTACGACATTTAGCTGCTTAGAAAACCTCGCTACCGGGCAACGCAGCGATGTTTACCTGCGCCCCTTCAGAAGACGCGAGGTAGGCCTCGCTCATCCCCACCCAGCCGATGAACGGTGCCTCGGCGAGCGTAATCTGCTGGTGCACGTGACCGAGCAGCCAGGCGCCGTACCCGCACGCTTGAAGCTCCTCTAGCGTGCACGGCAAACACTCGTGGTTCGAGTATTCGCCGGTGACGGATGTGTGCAGCAGGCCTAAGTTGGGTACCCCGACAACGGCGGGCGGGAAGTCGGCGACCAGCTGGCGCGGGTCGCGATCCACCTCCACTGCGGCGGTGTGAAGCGCCCACTCCCCCGCCCGAATCGTCTGCGGCTCGACGCCGGCGATTACGACGCCGTCAGGTGTCACGCCGGAGAGATCGTGGTGCACATCGTGGTTGCCGGTGATGAAGATGCAGTCGTCGAAAAGCTTGAGCCCTTCGGCGAAAAAGCGGGTGACCTCGCCGTACGTGGCCTCTGTGTAGCGCTTACGGTCGATGACGTCGCCGAGCATCACTAGGTGGCGTGCGCCCGCGGAGGCACCGCGCTGCAAAGTTTCCAGCGCCCAGTCGATGCCAGGGCCGGTCTTCTTGTCGTTGTGTTGCTTGCGGCCGAGGTGGATGTCGGCAAGGACGAGGATGGGATCCATGCCGCCACCCTACCCAGCAGCGCGCAGCGCCCTAGGACCCCAGCGCGTCCACCGACCAGGACAGCCACAGCATGGCCGCCCCCAGCGCGGTGGTGAACAGGGCGTCGAAGCGCCGAGACCGCACCGCAACCAGGCCGATCACCTTCGAATCGCAGGTCAGGCGCATCACGGTCAGCCACAGCATGGCCGCGCCCAGCGTGAACGTCGCGCGGCGCCAGTGCTCCGTGGCGGCATAAACCCCGGAGAGCACAAACCCCAGCGCAAACAGCGCCACCATCACCCGCTGCACCGCAATGGGCAGGGGTGAGGCGCTTGCGCCGCGGTCGTGGGGGTTGTCCAGCGTGAGCCCGTCGGGAAGCTCCGCCCCAAGCGGCCGGATCCTGCTACTGGCCAAGCCAGCTCACGCCCTAATTTCCGTCCTGGCCGATGCCAGCCTGACGCTCAGCGTTTTCCACAATGTTGCGGACCAGGAACGTGCGCGTCATCGGACCCACGCCACCCGGGTTCGGGGAGACCCAACCGGCCTTCTCCCACACGTCCGGGTGCAGGTCGCCGACGGTTTTGCCGTCGATGCGGGACACGCCGACGTCGAGAAGTGCCGCCCCCTCCTTAATCATGTCCGCGGTGATCATGTGGGGTTTCCCGGCGGCAGCGATGATCACGTCGGCGCGGCGGGTCTCCGCGGCCAAGTCCTTGGTGCCGGTGTGGCACAGCACGGTGGTGGCGTTGACGTCGCGGGAGGTGAGCATGAGCGAAATCGGGCGGCCCACTGTCACTCCGCGGCCGACCACGCACACGATTGCGCCGTTGAGATCCACGCCGAAGCGCTCCAGCAGCTTGATGGAGCCGTTCGGGGTGCACGGCAGCGGGGCGGGCTCGTTGAGCACGAGCTTGCCCAGGTTGACCGGGTGGAGCCCGTCTGCGTCCTTGTCCGGATCGATCAGCTCCAGCACCCGGTTTTCGTCCAGGTGCTTCGGCAGCGGCAGCTGGACGATATAGCCGGTGACGGCCGGGTCGTGGTTCAGCTCGTCGATAAGCTTCTCCAGCTCCTCCTGAGTGCAGTCGCCCGGTAGCTCCTTCATAATGGACGCGATCCCCAGCTCCTCGCAGTCCTTGTGCTTCATGCGCACATAGTTCTGGCTGGCCGGATCCTCCCCCACCAGCACCGTGGCCAGGCCCGGGGTGATTCCGTGTTCTTTCTTGAGACGAGCAACGCGAGTCTCAAGGTCCGCGAAAATCTCCTCGCGGTAGAGTTTTCCGTCCAGTTTGATCGCAGTCACGGCCCCAATCCTAGACTGTTGGGCGTGCTCCACCTGATCTACGACAACCCCGCCATCGGCGGCAACGCAGGCGCCGCCATCCGGCTTGCGGCGAACACCGGGGCGCAGCTGCATTTCGTCGAACCACTCGGCTTCAACTTCGACGACAAACACCTCAAACGCGCGGGCTTGGACTACCACGATCTAGCGGACGTAATCATCCACCCGGACATCGGCGCCTGCTTCGACGCCATCCCGGATTCCCGCATCTTCGCATTCACCGCGCACACCGAGCACCACTTCCACGAGGTGGCCTACCAGGACGGCGACGCGCTGCTGTTCGGCAACGAGGCCAACGGCATCCCCGAGGCGCACCTGGCCCACCCGCGCATTACCCGCCAGGTGCGCATCCCCATGCTGCCCGCGCGGCGCAGTATGAACCTGACTAACTCCGCGTCAGTCGCCGTCTACGAGGCGTGGCGCCAGCTCGGTTTCGTCGGCGGGGCCTGACAGAGGGTCCGTCACCTGCATCGGGGGAAGCTTGCGGTCACGCAGCTTATCGACGATCTCACGCGCCTGCGCCTCCCCCACATCGCGCACGGAGACGCTGAACGGGCCCGGAACCATGTCCAGGTCCACGTTGGCCAGGCCGAGGGCGCGCTGCAGCGGGCCTTGCTCGAAGGCCAGCTCCTGGATGTGCGGGGTTTCCACCATCTGGTACCAGCGCCCAATCCGACCCGCGGTGACCGCGACGGCACCGTCGCGGATGGTCACGGTCTGGCGCTTCCAATCAATCGGCGAGACCCACCGGGCGCTACGCGGCGAGCGGTAGTCGGCTGCGGATAGGTCCGTCAGGTCATCGCCAGACATCGGCCCGATGGCGTCCACGACCGCCTTCGCCTGCTCCCATGTGCCCACCGGCAGCAACTTCGACGTGCCTGTCTGCTGGTTGCGCTCCGAGCCGTACCCGGCGACAACCACCGAGACCGTCCACCAGCCGAAGAGCCGCCAGAACATCGGTTGACGCAGCTGCACCGCGTGGATCCGCGAGCGAGGCACCGCCTGACGGCGGCGGTTGGCCAGGCCGTAGGTGAGGTGGAACATCTCCCCCTCCTTGGTGCAGGTGAACCGCCACGACTGGTCGATAGTGCGCCAGATTCTGGGCAAAAACCCCACGACCACGGGGATGATCGCGGCGGCGGTCAGCTCCGTCCAGATGGGCACGAACGCCCACGCGATGGTAAACAGCGTGGACATCTGGAACGCGGTGCCGATGAGCGACCTGCGGATGGGAATCGGGGGAACGAGGTGGGGGCCGGAGGTGGCGTCGATAGGCGATCGCTCCTGCGTGCCGCCGATGCGGCGCAGCAGCTGCGCGCGCACATCTTCCGCCTCGTCGCGCGGCAGATAGGTGATGCTGATTGCGGACTGCGCGCTGCCCGCGGCCTCAATGCGCACCGACGCGAGCCCGAACAACCGCGGCGCGAATGACTCGATGACGTCGACGGCCTGGATGCGGTCGAAGCGCGCGGCGCGGACCTGGTTGGTCAGCACGCCGCGGCGCACCTCCACCTCATCCTCGCCGATTTTGAAGCCGCTGCGGCGCCACCAGATCTGCGAAACCGCAAAGACCACCGCGAGCGCCCCGACGAGACCGGCCGCAGCCCACGCGATGTCGGTCACGCCGACGTTCTCGCGCTGCGCCCAGTGGTAGATGGGCATGGTGAAGTTGAACAGGGCAATGGTGGCTAACGCCAGCGTAAACGTCCAGACGCGTAGCAACGGCGTCAGGCGGTGCACCTGGCGGTACCCCTCCATGCCGGGGGTGGTGTGGACGTTACTCACAGGCCGCTCATCCGCTCGCGCGCCTTGACGGCGAGCCGGTTGCGCAACGCGTCAGCGTCTGCTGCCAAGAGCCCCGGCAAGTCCGAATCGGAGGAACTCGACGCCGTGTGCACCTTCAGCTCCTTCAGCCCCAACGACCTAGCGATCGGGCCCGACTCCACGTCCACGAACTGGATACGCCCGTACGGAATCACCGTGATGGTGTGGAACATCTTGCCCTTGCTCAGCACCAGCTCATTGTCCGTTTCCAGCCAACCCATGTTGCGGACCTGGAACGGGATGAGGAAAAAGCGCCAGATGAAGATGACGCCGAAGATCCCCAGCGGGATGAGAAAGCCCCATCCCCACTCCCGGTAGCAGAGGTAGAGGCCACCGCAGACGATCACCATCCAGATGGCGTTGTTCACCAACTGCGGCCACATCAATTTCGGGGACACCTTGTTCATGCCTTCCACGGACGTGGGCAGGGGATGGACAGGCGCATCGGGCATGGCGCACACGCTACCAGCCGGGTTGGTGCTCATTCCGGCGTAGATGCTTACCCCAGGGTGCTTATCCATCGAGTGCGGTGTCTTCCACCGGGACTGCGGACATTTAGTTGGACCACTTTGGGGCGGGAAGGCCTTGAATGGGTTACAAGTTCAGCAATGAGTTTCGCCGTGAGGCGGTTGAGTTATACGAGTCCGGGTTAAGCGCTGCGGCGGTGTTCGACCGGCTTGAGGCTGCGCATGGGGTGCGGCCATCGCGTGCGACACTGACGCTGTGGGTTGCGGCGCATCGTCACGGGGTGGACCAGGATCTGGTCGATGACGCGGAGCGTGTCAGGGAGTGTGCTGCGGAGGTGATTGGCCGCGTTGTCGCGTCGCGCGTTGTGCTGGGGGCAACGATTTCGAAAGTCGCCGCGGAATACGGGTGCGGCACAACCGCTGTGAGTCGGTGGGTAGACAGTTTCGGCCCAAAAACGCCGTTGGATCCGTCTGTGTCGTTCAATGATGTTGTTTTGGCGACAATGGAACGCGTGAACGAGCATCGCAAGAATATCCGCGAGCAAAACGCGGCCCGCCAGCAGGCTGCCCAGGCGCCCAAGTTGCGCCCGGTTGATGAATGGTTACCCGGTTCAACACCGGATGTGAACAATCTGCCGGATGATCCAGCAGCCCTCAAACGCATCATCGCAGCTCAGGTGGAGCGTGACATGGTAAAAGACGCGTTGTTACAGGCGGCGTTTGAACAGCGGGCAGGTGGTGAGGCGGGAAAAGACCTCGCCCCGGCGGGGCAGCCGGATCTGACGGTGAGAACAGCCGCGGTTGAGATCCTCGTGCACGCCGGTGGGGTTTCAGTGCGTAAGGCGTGCCGGTTAGTCGGACTGAGCAAGTCGACGTTTTTCGACCGTCGTGACCAATTGCGGCGCCACGCGCTGCGGCAGAAGCGCCGTGCAGAGCTCGCTCGTGAGATCACCGACATTGTGGAAGCCTCTGGATGTAGCTACGGCTATAGGCGGGTCCATCACGCGCTGGCCAAGCGCGGAATCGTAGTGTCAGAAAAGGTAGTAAACGCCCTGATGGGCGAATGCGGGCTGCGCCCGAAGGGCAAGAGGATAAGAAGGCATTCTTCCTATGCGGGCGAAAATGAGCACAAGCCAGAAAACTTGCTGCTTATCGATCCTGATGCTCAACCCGAGCAGGTGATGTACCCGGACGGGGTGTCAACATATTTCAAAACCAACGCGCTCGCGTTTGACCTGCACCACGACTTCTATGCAGATAAGCCGTGGCAGAAACTCGGCACTGATGTCACCGAGGTCAACTGCGTAGACGGAAAGCTATTTATAAGCCCTGTCGTGGACTTCTACGACGGCTACATCCCTGTGGTGGCTATGTCACCCACCCCGGACACGGGGCTTGTGATGGACATGATGGACCAACTCAAAGCGCACCTGCCTGAAGGTGCGCGCCCGATCATCCACTCCGACCGGGGCATGTTGTACCGCACCCACCGTTGGGTAGAGACCATCACCGACTCCAGCCACGACACCACAACGTGCCGGCTATGCGAAACGGGACAGTTCTGCCCCAACAAATGGCTGCTTATACCGTCATTGTCGCGCAAAGGAACAAGTGGGGATAACGCGAGAGTGGAGGGTTTTTTCGGCACTATGAAGCAGGAATGCATCTACGGACGCCCAGAAACCGAACTGATGACAAGAGCAGAAATGATCCGATACATTAACCGCTACGTCGATTTCTACAACCACGAACGGTTGAAGTCGACGCTGACCGAAGGATATACAACCATCGCCCAGTACCGACAGGCACTGAGCGTATAAAAGCCCCCAGTGGTCCAAGAAATAGTCAGCACCCCCACCGCCCTGGCTCTCTCGAGAAGTAAGCGTGTAGAAGTAAGCATCCTCGGTTAGGCACCTCGGGCCCACGCGCCCATCACCGGAAATCACGCGACCCGCGCGAGAGCAGTTCCCCCATCGCCAGCGGCTCCAACCGGTCCGCCACCACGGACACCGCCCCGGAGGCGTTTTGCACGATCCCGCGCACCACCAGCGCCTTGGCGGTGCGGGCCAACACGCGCTGCTTGTTCCACAGCCCGACGGAGATGACGATGTTGATCAGCCCGGTCTCGTCCTCCATCCCCAAAAAGGTCACCCCACCTGCGGTGGCCGGGTGCTGGCGGTGCGTGATCACACCGGCAACGCGCACGCGGGTGCCGTCCTCCACCCCGTGCAACAGCTCGGACGCCGGCACCACGCCCTGCTCCGACAGCGCAGCACGTACCATCTCCACCGGCATGAGCCCGGGCGTGACGCCGGTGGCCGCCACGTCCGCGGCCATGAGCTCGAACGGGTTCATCCCGGGCAGCGACGGCGCCACCACCGACGACAGCCCGGGCAGCATCCCATCGCGCTCCGTGGCCGCCACGCCCGCCTGCCACAGCGCCTGCCTGCGCGTCACTCCGAAGCAGTCCAGCGCCCCCGCCCGGGCCAGGGCCTCCACGTGCTCCACGGACAGATCAGCCCGGCGCGCCAAATCCGCGATCCCGTCGAATGGCGCCGCCTCCTCGATCCGGTCCGCCGCGTCCGACCCCAAGCCCCGCACCAGGTTCAACCCCACCCGGATCGTGGAGGAATCCACGCACCGGGCCTCCCGCCCGGAGCTGTTCACGCACACCGGCAGCACCTCTACCCCGTGCCGGCGAGCATCCTGGATCAGCGACTGCGGGGAGTAAAACCCCATCGGCTGCGCGCGCAACAGTCCCACGCAGAACTCCGCCGGGTAGTGGCGCTTAAACCACGCGGAGAAGTACACCAGCGAGGCAAAGGACTGCGAGTGCGACTCCGGGAACCCGTAGGCGGCAAACGCCACGATTTTCTGCCACAACCGCTCGGCCACGTCCTCCCCGATCTCGTTGGTGCGCCAGCACCCTTCGAAGAAGCGCGACTTCAACGCGGCCATTTTTGCCGGGGAGCGTTTGGAGCCCATGGCTCGTCGTAAAGCATCCGCCTCGCGGCCGGAGAAGCCGGCCGCATCCACGCAGATCTGCATGAGCTGCTCCTGGAACAGCGGGATGCCCAGCGTTTTGCCCAGGGACTTTTCAAGCACCGGGTGGTCGAAGGTGACCGGCTCCAGCCCGTCGCGTCTTCTTAAATACGGGTGCACCGAGCCGCCCTGGATCGGGCCCGGGCGGATCAGCGCCACCTCCACCACCAGGTCGAAGAACCGCCGCGGCTTCAACCGCGGCAAGGTGCCCATCTGCGCGCGCGACTCCACCTGGAACACGCCCACGGAGTCGGCGCGGCAGAGCATGTCATACACGCGCGCGTCGTCAAGCGGCAGCTCCCACAGGTGCACCGTGCGGCCGGTGGTCTCCTCCACCAGGTCCACCATGTGGTGCAGCGCCTCCAGCATGCCCAGGCCGAGCAGGTCGAACTTGACCAGGCCGGCGGACGCGCAGTCGTCCTTGTCCCACTGCACTACCGAACGGTTTTCCATCCGCGCCCACTCCACGGGCACCACGTCCGCGATGGGGCGGTCGCAGATGACCATGCCGCCGGAGTGGATGCCAAGGTGGCGCGGCTGCCCTTTGAACTGCGCCGCCAGCTTCTCGACGGCCTCCGGCACCTCCGTCATCCCCTTCGCCCAACTATCGGCCGCGCCCTGCGCGAACCCCAGGGCACGCGCCGCGTCGCGCACTGCGCCCTTGGTGCGGTAGGTGATCACGTTGGCCACCTGCGCCGCGTTGTCGCGCCCGTAGGTGTCGTAGACGTACTGGATCACCTCCTCGCGCCGCCCGGATTCAATGTCCAGGTCGATGTCGGGCGGGCCGTCGCGGTCCGGGGAAAGGAAGCGCTCAAACAGCAGCCCCGCCTCGATCGGCTCCACGTTGGTGATACCCAGCGCGAAACACACCGCCGAGTTCGCCGCTGAGCCCCGCCCCTGGCACATGATGTTCTCCCGCGCGCAGAAATCCACCAGGTTGTAGATGATGAGGAAGTAGCCGGGGAAGTTTAGCTCCTCAATCACCTCCAGCTCGTAGCGGATCTGGGCCATCGCTTTCCGACGCACCTCCGGCGAGCGAGCCGCATACCGAAATTCCGCACTCGCCAGCGTGAGATTTCGCAGGTGGTCCATTTCGCTGCGCCCGTCCGGCGTGGCGTAGCGCGGCAACTCCGGCGCGACCAGGTCGAGCGTGAACGCGCACTCCCGGGCAAGCTCGACGCTGTAGGCGAGTTTGTCGTCGCAGCCGGGGCACATGCGTTGGAGCTGGTCGCCGGAGCGCAGCCAGTTCGCCCCCATCGGGTGCAAATCCCCGTGCGCCTGGGAGAGGGACTCGCGCCGGGCCAGCGCCCGCTTCGCCGCCGCCAGCCTGGCCTGGTCGCGGGTGGCCGCGGCCGGAGCCGCCGTGACGATGGCGGGCAGTGTCGCTGCGTGCGTGTCTAACGCCGCGTGCCGGTCCGCGTCCTCCGGCGTCATGGAGACCTCATACTCCAGCACCACATTGCCCGCACCGAACGCCTCGACCACGTGGTCGATTTCCTCTGCCCACTGCCAGCCGGCGAGCACGACGCAGGTGCCGCCCAGCTGGTCCCCGATGAGCTCCAGCGGCGGGTAGGCCACCTTGTCTTTCTCGCGGGTAGCCATGTGCGCGTCCGCCATCAGGTGAGAAAGACGCTTGTACCCCTCGGGCCCACGGGCAATGACGGGCAGCACCTTCTCCCCGAGCGTCAACTCCGCCCCGAAGACGGTGCTCAGGCCCGCCGCGGCCGCCGCCTCCGCGAACTTCACGGCGCCGTAAAACCCGTCCCGATCCAGCAGGCCAACCGCGTCCAGACCCAGCTCAACTGCCCGCGCGACCAGCTCTTCCGGCTCACTCGCCCCACCGAGGAAGCTGTAGGAGCTCACTGCGTGCAGTTCCGCGAACGGGACCGTCGTTACGGCGCGCGCAGGCGGCAGTGCAGCTGCCCCGCCCGACTCGGCCCCCTGATCGTACGCTGCGCCGGCCGGTGTGCCGGTGTGCCCGACCGGCACCGGCTCCGGGCCCGGCCGCCCGGAGAGGATGCGCTCGAGCCGCGACCACGACAGCGGCGCTCCCCCATTGAATCTCATGCCGGGAACACTACCACGGTTCGAACGTGTGTACTAGCGGCAGAGGTGGTCAGCTGGCACGATCCGGTCCCCGTCCGCCAAAACCAGCTACTTAGACCCAGCTATTCGGCCCTCAGGGCGCAATAGCTGGGTCCTACCAGCTGGATCCGGGAGGGAAACCGGGTGCCCAGCCCCATCTACCGCGGGGCAGACGGCTCAGTTGACGGGACACACAGAAAATAGACTAAGCGGTACATCGGGTGCTAAATTCTCACCCGTCATACATTTCCCATGCACAAGGAGACCCCCAATGCGTATCAAGCGCACCCTCGCAACCGTCGCGGCGGCCGCACTGGCCACGACCGGCCTGGTCGCCTGCTCCAACGACTCCGACGACACCGCCGATAACGCGGCGGGCGACAACGTCACCGTCAAGATCGGCACCACCGAGGCCGACCAGGAAGCATGGCGCGTGTTCAAGGACCTCGCCGCGGACAACGGCATCGACCTGGACATCGTGCAGTTCTCCGACTACTCCCCGGTCAACGAGGCGCTGGCGCAGGGCGAGCTGGACGTGAACAAGTTCCAGCACATCAAGTACCTCGCCGCCTACAACCAGTCCTCCGGCAACGACCTGCGCGTGGTGGGCTCCACCGAGATCGTGCCACTGGCGCTGTTCTGGAAGGACCACGACTCCATCGACGGCATCGAGGGCGAGTCCGTCGCCATCCCGAACGACCCGTCCAACCAGGGCCGCGCCATCAACGTGCTGGTCCAGGCTGGCCTGCTCACCCTGAACGACAACGTCGCGGACGAGCTGGCGCCGACCCCGGCCGAGATCGACCAGGACGCCTCCAAGGTCACCGTCACCCCGATCGACGCGTCCCAGACCCCGAACGTCTACAACGAGGGCAAGCCGGCCATCATCAACAACACCTGGCTGGACCGCGCGGGCATCGAGCCGAGCCTGGCCGTCTTCCAGGACGACCCGGAATCCGCCGAGGCAGAGCCCTACATCAACGTCTTCGCCGCGCAGGCGGACCGCATCGACGACGAGACGCTGAACAAGCTGGTCGAGCTGTGGCAGACCCCGGAGGTCGAGGAGGCCGTAGCGAAGGACTCCAAGGGCACCTCCGTGCCGGTCTACCGCGAGAAGTCCGAGCTCAACGACATCCTCGACCGCCTGCAAAACAAGAACTAGCGGAACAAGAACTAAAGGAGCACGCACATGCGTACCAACCGCGTGATCGCCGCCGCGGCGGCATCGCTCATCGCCGCCACCGGGCTGGTGGCCTGCTCGTCGGAGACGGACACGGCGTCGTCAAGCGACGGCGACACGGTGACCGTGAAGATCGGCACCACCGACGCCGACCTGAAGGCGTGGAGCGTGTTCGCCGACGAGGCGCAGAAGGCCGGCATCGACCTGGACATCGTGCGCTTCACCGAGTACCCGCAGGTCAACCCGGCGCAGTCCGAGGGCCAGATTGAGATCTCGAAGTTCCAGACCATCAACTACCAGGCCCAGTACAACGCTACCTCCGGCGAGGACCTGCGCATCATCGGTTCCGGCGAGATCAACGTCCTTGGCCTGTTTTGGAAGGACCACGACTCGCTCGACGGCATCGAGGGCCAGGAAGTGGCAATCCCGAACGACCCGTCCAACCAGGGCCGCGCCATCAACGTGCTGGTCCAGGCGGGGCTGTTGACGCTGCGTGACGGCGCCCCGACGCTGACCCCCACCCCGGCCGACATCGACAAGGATGCGTCGAAGGTGGAGGTCGTGGCTGTGGACGCCTCCCAGACGCCGAACGCGTACAACGAGGGCCGCCCGGCAATCATCAACAACAACTGGCTGCAGCGCGCCGGCATCGACCCGGCGACCTCCGTGGCCGCGGACGACCCGAACTCGGAGCTGGCGGAGCCGTACATCAACGTCTTCACCGTCTCCGGCGATGACCTGGACAACGAGACGTACGAAAAGCTCGTGGACGTCTGGCAGTCCCCGGAAGTCACCGCAGCCTTGGACGAGGACTCCAACGGCACTGCCGTGCAGGTCCAGCGCTCGAA
This sequence comes from Corynebacterium ureicelerivorans, assembly GCF_000747315.1. Lineage (NCBI taxonomy): Bacteria > Bacillati > Actinomycetota > Actinomycetes > Mycobacteriales > Corynebacteriaceae > Corynebacterium > Corynebacterium ureicelerivorans. The sequence goes on along the minus strand of NZ_CP009215.1, from coordinate 382,350 downwards.
GGAGGACCTCAACGAGGTCCTCGACCGCCTCGTGGAGGAGTACAAGTAAATGGCCAACACCGGCACCCGGATTGAGTTCCGGAACGTCTCTAAGGTCTTCAAAACCAAAGACCGCGAGGTCACAGCCGTCGACGACGTCACCCTGACCGTCGAGCCGGGCGAGATTCTCGGCGTGATCGGCTACTCGGGTGCCGGCAAGTCCACGCTTGTCCGCCTCATCAACGGCCTAGACATGCCCACGTCGGGCGAGCTGCTGCTCGACGGCACCGACATCGTCGGCATGCCCGAGCGCAAACTACGCGAGATCCGCCGCAACGTCGGCATGATCTTCCAGCAGTTCAACCTCTTTTCCTCCCGCACCGCCGCGGGCAACATCGAGTACCCGCTCAAGCTGGCCGGCGTGGACAAGAAGGAGCGCGAGCGCCGCGTTGCCGAGCTGCTCGACTTCGTCGGCTTGGGCGAACGCGGCGAGAACTACCCGGAGCAGCTCTCCGGCGGCCAGAAGCAGCGCGTGGGCATCGCCCGCGCCTTGGCCACCAACCCCTCGCTCCTGCTTGCCGACGAGGCCACCTCCGCCCTGGACCCCGAGACCACCCAAGAGGTGCTCAGCGTGCTGCGCCGGGTCAACGAGGAACTGGGCATCACCATCGTGGTGATCACGCACGAGATGGACGTCATCCGCGCCATCGCCGACAAGGTCGCCGTGATGGAGGACGGAAAAGTGGTGGAGTACGGCAGCGTCTACGACGTGTTTGCCAACCCGCAGACCGCCGTCGCCCAGCGCTTCGCCGCCACCAGCCTGCGCAACCGCCCGGACGAGGTGGAAACGCGGGAGCTGCTGGCAAAGCCCGGCCGCCTGTTCACCGTGGACCTCACCGAGGACTCCGGGTTCTTCGGCGCGGCGGAGCAGGCCCGCGAGCGCGGTGTGGCGGTGGAGCCGGTGCACGCCGGCATCACCACCCTCCAGGAGCGCTCCTTCGGCAAAATGACCGTCCGCCTGAACGGCGACAACAACGCCATCGACGAGTTCTTGGCCACCCTCCAGCGCAACACCGAGATTGAGGAGATTACCCGATGAACCCGACGAATACTGGCGTAACCGAGTACCTGCTCGCAGCACCGAACTGGGACACCCTCGGCCCCACCTTCGTGGAGGCCATTGGCGACACGCTGTGGATGGTGGCCATCACCATGGTCATCGGCGGCTTCTTTGGCCTGCTGCTGGGCATCTTCCTGTACACCACCCGCCCAGGCGGGATCCTGCAGAACAAGGCGGTGTACACCATCATCAACGTGGCGGTGAACTTTTTCCGCCCCATCCCGTTCATCATCATGATCGCGATGCTTTACCCGCTGACCTTGCAGGTGGTCGGCACCACCATCGGCCGCGGCGCCGCCACGTTTGTGATGTGTTTCTCCGCCACCTTCACCGTGGCCCGCATTGTGGAGCAGAACCTGGTGGCCATCGACCCGGGTGTCATTGAGGCCGCCCGCTCCATGGGCGCGAGCCCGTGGAAGATCATCACCTCGGTCATCCTGCCGGAGGCGCTGGGCCCGCTGATCCTGGGCTACACCTTCATCTTCATCGCGGTGATCGACATGTCCGCCATGGCCGGCTACATCGGCGGCGGCGGCGTGGGCGACTTCGCCATCGTGTACGGCTACCGCGCGTTCGAGCCTCAGGTCACCTGGGCTGCGGTGCTGGTGATCGTGGTGATCGTGCAGCTGGCGCAGTTCTTGGGCAACTGGCTGTCCAAGAAGGTCATGCGCCGGTAGGTTTGGGTGCCATGAAGGTTGTGGCGTTCGACTTCGATGGCACTCTCCACCACCCTCCCAACGGGTTCCGCGAGGAGGACATCGCCGCAATAGATGCCTGGCGCGCTGCCGGGCATCTCGCCATTTCTGCCACCGGCCGCTCCCGCACCGCGCTCGCGCACGGCATGCGCGGCAGCAGCCTCGCCTTCGACTACCAGGTCCTGTCCAACGGCGGCTCCGCCACCGACGGAGCGAACGAGCAGCTCATCTTCGGGCACGAAGTATCCGGCGACGTCTTGCGCGCCGCGCTGGACGCCTTCGGTTCCCGCGAGGGTCTGGCCATCTTCGGCACCACCCTGGGCCGGGTCGACGGCGTCTTCGCCAACAACATCGGCGCCACCCACGACTTCACCGCCCATTTCCAGCCCATGACGCGCGCCGACATCCCCGACCACCGTTTCGCCGTCGTACCCATCTGGGTGCCCGGGGATACGCAGCTGCGTGCGGAGGTCGTCGCTTGGGCGGTGGAGCTCGGCGGCCTGGAGGTCGCGCAGAACCAGGACTACATCGACCTCATGGCGCCGGGGCGTTCCAAGGGCGCAGGCATCACGCAGCTTCTCGGCGAGCTCCGCCTCCCCCGCGAATCCGTCCAGCTCTACACGTTCGGCGATTCCTGGAACGACCTGCCCATGCACGCGATCGCAGACGTTTCCCACAGCTTCCCCCACTCCCCCGAGGAGGTCCGCGCCGCCACAGACCACGTCATCGGCGCCGTGTCCGACGTCCTCGGCGGGTACATGTAGCGCTTCACGGATTGGAAGCCCCGGGCCGCAACTAGCAGATCACGCGTCCAATCTCTCGTTTCCCCAGGTGGTGTTGAACATGAGTTTCAACACCAGGCTGATCTGCTAGTTGCGCTCCACGGGAGCCACCGACACCGCCACCCAGGCCGTGCTCTCCTTCGGTGCCTTCCCGCACGAGTCGACCACGCCAGCAACCGGTCGCTGCTCTAGCTGCACCTCATACTTCTGGCCAGAGGCAGTGTCGGTGACGGTGGCGGCGAGGTCGGAGTCCCCCTCCCCCGCAACTACATCGAACTGCCCGTAGCGCGCGCCCGGCACTTGGGCGGCAACGGCGAGTTCCGCCGCCTGCTCGGCAGGGCCGAGGGTGCCGCGGCCGCGGTTGCCGGGCACGAAATACAGCCCGTCCGTCGCGGCGGCGAGCATCGCGTCCGTGGCCTCGAGGTTCATGCGCCCGAAGCTGTAGGCCCACGGCAGGAGCAGCATCGTCGGGGCGAAGCGGTGGCCCTTGATGTGGGAGGTTTCCCACACCACGTCGTTGCTGGGGCCGAAGGGGTAGCGCTCGTGCAGCGCGTTGAGCAGCGGGCGACCCTTGACCGCGCAGCAGCGGTCGCGTTTCGCGTGGGTGCAGATGAGCAGCAGGGGGCGCTCACGCTCCACGCCGCCGTTCTTGCCCGGGCCGGACAGGTCCAAGTTGAGTAACGCCTCGGGGCCGTCCACGTGCATCACTTCAGTGACCGCCTGGTCGGCGAAGACGAGGTAGAGGTGGTGGTCGCTGATGTTGCGGCCCTCACGCGTCGGGTGGCGAATGAGCAGCAAGGTGGCGTTGTACTCGTCGAGTTTCGGTTTGAGCTTGCTGGTGAGCTCCTCACCGAGGGCGGCGTCGCCGATGACGTCGCGGGGCCAGGCGTCGGGCCACTCGAAGAGCACGTACACCGATCCGGTTTTGGCGGTTCCCGGAAGCGGTTCAATCTCTACGTCGGAGCAGAGCAGCTGTTGCATGGCACCACCATAGCTAACAGCGCAAATCGGGCTTCGCCCACGACTTGGACAGCATTCCAAGATGTAACGGTTGTGTAACCATTTGGGAATTGGGCCGGATATTTTGGTTCTTCCCGGCGCCCTGGTTACGGTGGCGGAATGCTCATACGTTCCGGTCTTTCCCGCCTGGCGTTGGCGGGCGCGTGCGCGGCGGCGTCGGTCGCCTGCGCTGCCTGCAGCGTCGCCGGTGACGGAGCAGGGAAGACTCTGACGGGCAGTCTCGCCTCCCACTCCGCGCAAGTGCAGCCGTTGGGCACTGCTGACCCAGCGCCAAAGTCGCAGCGCCCGTCAGCCCCGGCCCAGCTGGCCGTGGCAGGGGTGCGCGTAGGCGCGCACGAGGGCTTTGACCGCGTCGTGGTGGACCTGGAGGGCGAGGGCACACCGGGCTGGTTTGTGGATTACACCTCCACCCCGATCCAGGAAACCGTCGCCCAGCCTCTGCAGGTTGCGGGCAATTTCTTCTTGAACATCAACATCGACGGCACCGTCGCTCCGGTCGAGCTGGGCAAGGACAACAACGTCCCGGTCACCATGGCGGGCGATACCGGCAACGTCATCGACGTCATCAATGCCGGGACCTACGAGGGCCGCAGCCAGATCGTTGTGGGGCTTCGCTCCGACCTGCCGTACTCCGTGCAGGTGGTGGAGGACCCCATGCGTGTTGTCGTGGACATCGTGCAGAAGTAACAGGTCCGCGCGGTTAGTACACCGCCTCCACGCGCCAGCTGCGCCTGCTCCACACCAGCAACCACCCAGTGACGGCCCCCTTCTGCCCGCCTTCGCGCCCGACCACTTGCATGCGCGCCACCCTGCCCGCGGGGAGGTCTGTCTGCGCCCACCACCCCGCGTCCACGGGCCACGGCCCTGCCCAGCCGGTGACCAGGTAGCGCTTTTCGCCCCACGCCAGCCCGTACGGCTCGGCGGACAGCAGCGCTTCGGCGGTGACGATGACGGGGGCACCGGTAGCGCTGATAAGCATGATGCGCGAGGCCGGGTGGTCGATGCCGCCGCCTAAGCGCGCAGGCAGGGGCGCAGGTATCGCCCCGGGCCACGATTGCTTCTCGACGACCTCCGGCTCCTCCCCGAACGGCAGCATCGCCACGCGCTCGGCAACCCCGCGCCCGCCGACGAGCCGGGGTTGGAGCACCGCGTCGATGCCGAGCTGAGACTGGACACGCTCCACCACCCGCCGCGCGGTGTCCGTGGACGCGCCGTCGGCCCACAGCTCCCCCACCGGCTCGGGCGGGGCGAACTCCAGCGGCTCGAGGATGAGGCTGGTAATTGCGCCGGAACCGCCGCTTGTCAGCCAGCCGTCGAGCTGCCACCGCACCCGGTCCGCGGTGCCCGCTTCGGTGAGCGCCTCGCGAGTGCGCCACACGCGCTCGACCCGGGTGCCGTCGCCGAGCTCCGCCACCACTTTCAGGCGCAGGCAGTTGCGCCCCGTCTCTTTCAGCCGCTCGTGCAGGTTTGCCGCTAGGGTGCGGGCGGCAAACGCGGCGGCGTCTACCCGCTCGATCGGGTCCTCGGGCGTGATGGCCACGGCGAGGTCCTCCACCGGCAGCTCCGGGGCCACCCGGCGGTCCGGCGCGGCAGACGCGATGCGGTGGATGCGCATCCCTTTTGCGCCGAAGCGAGTGGTCACCGCATTCGGCGGCAGTTTCGCCAGCTCCCCGAGGGTGGAGACCCCTAGCTGGCCGAGCGCCCTGACGGTGTCTGTGTCCGCGGCGAGGGACTCCTCCGCCACCAGCGACCCCAGCGGCTGTGCGGCCAGAAACTCGGCCGACCCGCCCGGCGCCACCACCCGGGAGGCGCGTGCCGCAATCAGTGCGGTGGCGATCTCGTCGGCGGCACCTGCCATGGCGTCGATGCCGCGGCGCGAAGCTGCGTCGATAAGCATCTCCAGCGCCTTGTCCTCGCTGCCGTGGAAACGACCGGCGGCCTCCAAGTCCACCACCACCAGACCGGGGCGCAGCACCTCCACGCTCGCGGCGACCTCGTCGAAGCTGGCCGCCAGGGATGCGAACATGCGCCCGTCGCGGTCCGGGTTGTCGTCCACCACCGTGAGCTCTGGCGCGACCGCCTGCGCGTTGCGCACCCGCATGCCGCGGCGGATGCCCAGCTGGCGCGCGGCGTGCGAGCACACCTTCACCCGGTGCTGCGCCGCGATCGCAATCGGCTCTGCCAGCTCATCGCCCGAATCTAGCCGCGCCGCCTGCACCGGCCAGTCCGGAAACCACAGCGCCGCCGCCCTCATATGACAGCCCTGAGCCTTCGCTTATCGACGCCTCCGGCACTGCCAGCGCCAAGCGTCACCCTCGCGCTGGCAGGCCGGTAGCCTTTCGTCTCCGCGCGGACGTCGAAGTCGATCCCGGTGATGCGGCCGACACCCCGGCCGATGCCGTGGAAGCTGGCCAACCGGCCCGTGACGGTGAGCGCTGGCGAAGGCACCTCCACGTTCACGCACACCAGCGCGGCCTGGCCTTTGCGGATCCGTGCGAGCAGGGGGCGGGCGCGCACGGGGGTGAGCTGGAACGGGCTGCGGGTGCGCAGGACAACAAGGTCGAGCCCCTCGGCGAGCACGCCCGCGACGCTGAAGTCGTCGAGGCCCGCATCCGGCACCGCCACCACCCGTTCTAGCGCATCCGCGTCGATGCCGGCATAGGACAGCTCCGGCCACCCCACTATGCCGGCGCGGCCGCCAGCTCCGGTTACCTGGCCAATGAGCTCCACGATGAGCGCCGGGGTGTCGCTGATGTGCGTGACCGCCTGGCGCGGCAAGCCGCCATTCGGCAGCACGAGCGAAAGGACGCCGCCCACGGCAAGTGTGTCCCCATCCTCAACGACCTGCTGCGGAACCTCCCCGCCGATGGCGGCCATGCGGGCGCGCAGCTCAGCGATCTGGTCGGCGCGCGACGTCTGAGCTGGCAGTTCATCTACTACCGCCAGGTTCGCCGCCGCTGCCGACGCAGTTCGAATAGGTGTTCCACTCACGCCAGATAGTATGCACCGCGGGGCCGACACGGGCAACGCTACTGGTCGAACATGTTTTCGTACAGTTGGCGCGCCGCAGGGTGCTCGAACCTAGCCGATCGCTTGCCCGATACACTTCCCGGCATGATCCCGATCACCGCAGCAGAGGTTCGCGACCGCGTCACCCCGATCCCCACCCCGCCTGTCGTGCGGGCGCTGGGCTCGATCGGCGTTGGCGGGTCTATCGGCGTGATGGTGTCGCAAGCCCCGCTGAGTGTCAAGGCGGTTGTGGCGGTCCTGTGCGTTGTTGTCGCCGTCGCCGCCACGCTGCTGCACCCGTACCGCAAAGAGCTCCGCGCGTTCGCGGAGGACAAGGGCGTGGCCAGGGTGCCGTCGATAAGCATGGTGCTCCCACTGATGCTGTGGTGGCTGCTGCTCATGCTCGCGCCGCTCGCCCACTGGCCTGCTGTAGGCGCGTGGGTTGCGGGTGTGGTGGCGGCCGCAGTGGCCTGGGTGCTGGACCCGCACGTGGACGGGTCGCGGCGCCTCGCGTACGCGTAGGGCTGCGCGACTCGCTGGCACCGCAGAAAATGGCGCCCATAGCTCAAAACTCTTCGACATCGCTCAAGCACATGTGGGACACGCGCCCACGCCAGTCCCGCATGGCGTATTTGCTAGCAGCCAGCCCTCATAGAATTGGACGGCTTAGGCATTTTTTGCCTAAGCCGTCCAATCCTCTTTTCGAGAGCCCAAGAACTTAGCCGCACGTAGAAATTACTTCACTACGATACGGCACTCACCCGGTGTCCCCACCCGCCCGTGCGCATCAATCTGGACGTGATCTAGGTCCCCGTTATAAATACTTGCACCGGTCTGCACGCTGGTAGTGGTATTGGATAGCTCGACACTATCTTCCTGTAAGACCTTTTCTCCGCTCATGTACCTAATCGTCAAGACATCACCAGGTTGTCCTTCGTACACAATGTGCGGCGTATTTCGTTCCTTATCCATGCGCAGAATTTGCGGATCGCACTCACCTGTGTCGGAAACATTTCCGAGTATAGGAGAGTCTGGCGAACGGGATTCGAAATTCTCCAGAGGGCTATTGCTCCCATCTGCTTCTTGAGAAGCATCCTCATGGTCGCTACATCCAGCAACGGTTAGCGACAGAGCAATGGCACCAAGAAGGATTTCGCTTAACCGCATGTTGTGACTTTAACAGTCCCGCCGGAGAGCACCCGGAGGACAAGGGCATGACCGGAGTGCCGTCCGCCCCGCTCGCCCACTGGCCTGCGGTGGGCGCGTGGGTTGCGGGTGTGGTGGCGGCCGCGGTGGCCTGGGTGCTGCACCCGCACGTGGACGGGTCGCGGCGCCTCGCGTACGCGTAGGGCTACTCGAATGGTCCCTTAGCAGCGGCGGAACGCACCCGCGCCGCCGCCCCGAAACGCCGGCTGCAAGGCGTGACGAGCACGCGGATAATGGCACCCATGGCTCAAAATTCATCGACATCGCTCAAGCACATGTGGGACACCCGCCCGCACCGCATCCCGAAGGACGCGGGCGGACGCGCCGTCATCGCCGGGGTATGCGTCGGCTTCGGCCAGCGCTACAAGGTAGATCCTGTGGCCGTGCGTATCGCGTTTGTCATCCTCAGCCTCGTCTTCGGCGGCGGCATCTTCGCCTACCTGCTGTGCTGGTTTGTCATGCCGCGCGTGGGCATGACCATCACTCCGGCCAAGGCGATTGTCACCCCGAAGTCCGAGCTCAGCCCGCGCGAGATCGAAGAGCGGAAGCCCGGCTGGTGGTTGCTCGTCGGCCTGATTATCTTCCTGCCCGCGCTCGGCCAGGCGGCGGACCTGCGCGGCACGCTGATCAGCTTCGCCGCGTTCTTCTTCGTCTGGTTCTTCACCTACGCGCGCCAGCCGGAGCCGCCGGCAGGCCCCAACAGCAACGACGCCCTAGTCTGGCGCAACTAGCGGTAGCGCTTCGGCACGTCCGGCTCGCCGAGGGTGAGCATGAGCCGGTTCGCCCAGTTGAAAAACGCGGACGAGTTCACCACATCCAGCACCGCCAGATCGTCCAACCCGGCGGCCCGCAGTGCGTCCACGTGTGGCGTGCCAAACTCGAACGGCGTGCGGGTGAGCGCCACAGCGGCATCGCGGATGGCGTTCCACAGCTCGGAGTTAAGGTCGGCGGTGACGCCTTCGTCAAGGAGCCGGTCAATGGCCGCCGCGTCGCCGCCCTCCTCCTTGGACCGGCCCTGGTGCACGGAGGCGCAGTACTCGCAGCCGTTCAGGCGCGACGCCACGGTGGCGGCGAGCTCGCGCTCGGCGCGGCCCAGGCCGCCTGCGGTGTTATAGAAAATATCCAGATCCGTCAGCGTGCGTGCTTTAAGCGCCTGCGGGTCGCGCGCGAGCAGGCGGAAGTACTCCATGTCGGCACGCTCGGGCTTGATCAGGGCGTCCATGTGCGCGTCGGTCAGCTCGCCCTTCTCAAGCGGCGCCACCCACGGCTTCCATCCCAGCGGGTGCGCCACGAACTTTCCCGGCGCCACCACCTCCGGTTGCAGGGTCGCGGCTGCGGGCGCCCAGCCCGGCTCCGCAACGCCGGCTCGCTTCTCGACGCCCTCCGGTATCTCACCGCTCCCCGCCAGCACACGCACGCCGTGCACGACACGCAGCTGGAACGCCACAAAGGCAATCAGCTGGCCGAGCGAGACGATCGCGTTTTCGTTGTAGCCCGCCTCCTGCAGGTGCCCGATCGCTGCGGGCGAGGCGTCCTTCGGGTGGAAGGTGAGCAGGTGCGCGAAGTCGAACGCCGCCGCCAAAGCACCTTCCCCGAACAGCACGAAGTCCCCGCCGGCGTACGGGCCGGTAGACACGCCTGCACGCACGGCCTCCTCCACCACGGCAACGAGCGACTCGTCTTCGTCCGCAAGCAGGTCGGTGTAAAACGCCGCGGCGCGGGTCGCACCGGAAACGCCGGCGATGAACGCGGCGACGGCGTAGCGGGTGGCAACCGGCAGTGCCCGGATCAGCGCGTCGTCCGTCGGCTCGAACAACGCCTCGAAGCTGCGCTGGGCGTTCTCCACCGCCTCGGGACGGCGGCGGCGCAGCTCGACAAGCTCCACCGGGGTCTCGGCCAGGGTGTCAATAATGTCAGTGTGGTTAGACAACAAACTCTCCTAACTGTCGGGCGCGGAAGACGGTGCCGGGGATCGCGCTGATGAGCTCGCGGGTGACCTCGTGCTTCGGGTGTGCAAACACCTCGTTGGTCGCCCCGTATTCCACCTGGCGGCCGCGGCTGAACACGCTCACCGTATCCGAGATCTGGCGCACCACCGCGAGGTCGTGGGAAATGAACACGTAGGTCAGACCCAGCTCGCGCTGCAAGTCCTCCAGTAGCTCCAGGATCTGCGCCTGCACGGTCACGTCCAGCGCAGACACGGCCTCGTCCAGCACCACCAGCTCCGGCTCCACGATAAGCGCACGCGCGATGGCAACACGCTGACGCTGCCCGCCCGAGAGCTGTGCCGGGGTGCGGGAAGCGAACTGCGCCGGGTCCAGCGCCACACGCGCCAGGTACTCGTCGGCGCGCTCCAGCGACTCCCGCCTCGACGCGCCCGCGAGGTTGCGCAGCGGCTCCGCCACAATCTCGCCGACGCGCATCTTCGGGTCCAGCGAGGAGTACGGGTTCTGGTACACCATCTGCACCCGCCCGCGAAGCGCGCGCTGCTGCCTCGCCGACAGGCCGGTCAGCTCTGTGCCCTCAAGCGTGATGCTGCCAGCGCTCGGGCGGTTGAACATGGCGATCGCGCGGCCGGTGGTGGTCTTGCCGGAGCCGGAGCTCCCCACGAGGGCGTGCGTGGACCCTCGGGCGACGTCGAAAGAGATGTCCTCCACGGCGGTGAAGTCGCCGTAGCGCACGGCCACCCCATCGACGGTGAGCAGGGTGTCGGGGGCGACCGGAGGGCGTCGATAGGCGTCCGCAACCGCGAGCGATGGCACGTTGGCCAGCAGCCGCTTGGAGTACTCCTGCTGGGGCTTGCGCAGCACCGCGTTCACGGGCCCGTGCTCGACCACGTGGCCGTGCTCCATGATCACCACATCATCGGCGCGGTCGCCCGCCACGGCGAGGTCGTGGGTGATGAAGATGACGCCCAAACCCAGCTCTGCGCGCATCTCGTCCAGCAAGTCCAGGATGGTCTTCTGCACGGTCACGTCGAGGGCGGAGGTCGGTTCGTCGGCGATGAGCAACTCGGGCTCGAGCGCCACCGCAGCCGCGATGAGCACGCGCTGCTTCATGCCGCCGGACAGTTCGTGCGGGTACTGGCGGTAGCGGCGCTCCGGGTCGTCGATGCCCACGCGCTCAAGCAGGGCGATTGCTTGCCGACGCCGCTTAGCCGCATCCCCCATCCCGTGAATCTCCAACCCGTCCTCCACCGACGCACCGATGGTCTTCAGCGGGTTGAGCGAGTTGTTCGGGTCTTGGGGCACCAACCCAATTTTCCTGCCGCGCAGCTTGCGCCACTCGGCGCCGGTCAGGTTGCTCAGCTCCCGGCCCTTGAACCGGATGCTGCCGCCCAGCACCGTGCCGCCGGCGCCCAGCAGATCCAGCGCAGCCATGGCGGAGGTGGTTTTGCCGGAGCCGGACTCGCCCACGATGGCGGTCATCTTGCCTGCCTCCACAGCAAACGAGATGTCGCGCACCACCGGGTCCGCGTCGCCGTACGCGACGGTGAGTCCGTCGACCTCAAGCAGGGGCGTACTCACTTCACATCACCTTCCTGTTGGATTACCTGGGACAGGTGGTTGGCGGACATCACGGTGGCCACGATGGCCAGGCCGGGCAGCAGGATCAGCCACCAGGCGGTGGCCATGTAGTCGCGGCCTTCCGCGATGAGCAGGCCCCATTCCGGAATCGGCGGCGGCGCACCATAGCCGAGGAAGCCCAGGATGGATAGCTGCAAAATGGCGGTGCCGAACTGCAGGGCTGCCAGCGCCAGCACCGGGGTGAGCGAATTGGGCAGCACGTGGCGCAGCAGCACCTGGGCCTGGGTGGCGCCGGAGCCGTACGCTGCCTCAACGTAGTCCGCGCCGGCGATTTGGATCACCTGCGAACGGGCGAGGCGTGCAAACGTGGCCACGGACGTCATACCGACGGCAAACGCCGCCTGCAGCGAGCCGAAGCCGGTGACGATGATGATGGACAGCGACAGCAAAATGCCGGGAATGGCCAGCAGCACGTCCACCAGGCGCATCAGCACGGTGTCCACCCAGCCACGCTGCGTGCCGGCGACCAGACCGATCAGGGTGCCCAGCACAAGGCCGACGGCGACGGCGATCAGCGCGCCAAGCAGCGACTGGCGCGCGCCGTAGACGACGCGGGAGAACAGGTCGCGGCCCACCGCGTCGGTGCCGAAGACGTGCTCGCCGCTCGGGGCGAGCAGGGCGACGTCTACGCCCGTGTACGGATCCTCGGGCGCGAACACGCTGGGGGCGATAGCCCACAGTGCGGCGATTGCCAGCACGACGATTGACACGACCGTCGCGGGCGAGCTCCAGCGCCGGTGCTTTCGGTGCCGGCGCGGGCCGTGCTCCTTCTGTTGGGCGCGCTGGCCGCGTGCCAGGTTGGCGGTAGTCATCGGACAGCCTCCTTCGCGGTAGTTGCGGTGCCGGTGGCGTTCCCGGCGTCGCGCAGGCGCACGTCCAGCACCGGGTAGAGCAGGTCGACGATCAGGTTGATCACCACGTAGGCGGTGGCGGCGATGAGCACCACGCCAAGCAGCACCGGGGTGTCGCGGCTGGACACGGCGTTGACGGTGAGCGAGCCCAGCCCGGCGCGGCCGAAGACGGTCTCGGTGACCACAGCGCCACCGACCAGCTCGCCGAAGAGCAGGCCCGCCATGGTGATCGCCGGCAGCAGGGAGTTGCGCAGCACGTCGCGCCAGAAGATGCGTGCCTCGCTGGCCCCGCGGGCGCGGACGACCTGGACGAAGGGCTGGGCGCGGACCTCGTCGATGGAGCGGATGAGCACCTGCATGAGTGGTGCCGCCATGGGCACAGCCAGTGTGAGCGTGGGCAGAATCAGCCCTTCCAGCGGGGTCGGGTCAACCACGCTGACCCAGCCGAGGCGGAAGGAGAAGAACTGCAGCAGCAGGATGGCAATCCAGAACCCAGGCAGCGAGACCATAAACGACGGCAGGGAGCGAACGACGCTGCGCAGCGCGCCGGTGCCGGGCAGCGTGGCCGCGTACGCGGTGGCCAGCGCAACCACGATGGCAAGCCCGATGGACGCCGCGGCGAGCGCGAGCGTGTGCGGCGCGGCCTCGGTGATCAGGTCAACCACCGGCGTGCCGGAGGCCACCGAATAACCGAGGTCGCCGGTGAACAACCCGCCGAGGGTGGCGAAGTACTGCTCGAACAGCGGTTTATCCACGCCTATTTGCTCGCGGATCTGCTCGATCTCCGCCTGGGACAGGCCCAGGGCCGGGTCCGCGTAGCGGGCGGCGACGCCGTCGGAAGGCAGCGCGGACAGCAGGAAAAAGGCCAGCGTGTAGGCCAGCAGCAGGACGACGAGCGCCTGCCCGATGCGTTTGAGCACGAATTTGCCCATCAGTTGTCCTCCTCGCGGTCGATGTACACCGAGTAGAAGCTCGGGCGGGCCACCGCTTCGGTGGCGAAGCCCTGCACGTGCGGCGCGAGGGCGTACACCTGAGGCTCCTCGAACAGCGGCAGCACGTAAGCGTTTGCCGTCAGGTGGTCCTGCACCGCCTTGGACGCGGCGGCGCGCCCCGCGTCGTCCGGGGTGGAGACGACCTTGTGCAAAAGCTCCTCCAGCTCCGCGTCGATCGGCTGGCCGTCGCCCGCGTTGTTCAGCAACGAGTCGCGGCGGTCCACGGCCAGGAACGACTCGATCACGTCGTAGTCCGCGCGCCCCACCATGGAGTGCATGAGCTGCACGCGGTTGATGTCCTTTTGCGCGGCGTTTTGCGTGGCGCGGTCGCCGGCCACCATGTTCAGCTCGATGCCCAGCTCGCGCAGGTCCGACTGCATCATCGTGACAATCTCCTTGGAGCGCGGCTGCGGCAGCGCGTGGTTGACCCACACACTCAGGCGTTGGCCGTCCTTGACGCGGATGCTGTCGGGCCCGGGGATCCAGCCGGCGGCGTCGAGAAGCTCGCGCGAGGCTTGCGGGTCGTAGGTGTACGCGCCCGGCTGCTCGGCGTACCCCAGGGCCTTAGAGGTCATGGACGAGGTGGCCAGCGGGTAGGAATCCGACAGCAGGATGCGGATGATCTCCTCGCGGTTGACGCCGTGGATGATGGCCTGGCGCACGCGGATGTCCTGCAGCAGCGGGTGGTCGAAGCGCAGCGCGAGCTGGTTGGCCATGCCGTTCGCGGTGGCGGCGACCACCTGCACGCCCTCGTCTTTCAGGTGCCGCTCCACCGGCGGGGAAATGGTGCGCGCGATATCCGCCTGGCCGGAGAGCAGTGCGCCGGAGCGCACCGCCTCTTCCGCCGCCAAGGTGTAGTGGATGCCGTCCAGTCGCGCGCGGCCCTGGTGGTCCAGCGACGGCGGCGCCCAGTCGTAGTCGTCGCGCGCCGCGAGCACGAGGTCGGTGCCCAGCGTCTCGCTCTCCACCACGAACGGGCCGGAACCGATGACGTTGTCCGCGCCGCCGGGGCCGAAGTCCTCGTTGCGCAATTTGAGCGACGAATCTGCGAGCAGGCCCGCGTTGTACGTGGATGTCGCCTGCGCGAAGCCGGGCGAGGGCGCGGAGAAGTAGAACCGGACCGTATCCTCGTCCACCACCTCGCCGCGCTCGTAGTTGGAGATCTGCTCCGAGACGTTGAGTAGCCGCTCCTTGTCCCCCAAGCCGTAGAGGTCGAAGTTATCCACGATGTTCTGCGCCGTCATGGGCGTGCCGTCGGAGTACGTCACATCGGTGCGGATGTTGAACGTGAACACGGTTGCGTCCTCGTTGATTTCCGGCAGCTCTGTGGCAATCCAGGGCTCCAGTTCCAGCGTCTCCGGGTTCTGGTAGAGCAAACGGTCCGTGATCTGGTTGACCACGCCGCCGTTGGGGTAAAAACCGGCCGCCGGCGGGTAGAGGCTGTTAAACCAGTTGGACTCCAGGTACGTCAGCACGTTGGTGTCCGCACTGTCCGCACTGTCCAGCCCGGCGGCGCATCCGGCGAGCAGGATGGCCGCTACGCCGAGTGTCAGCGGCGCAGCTACCTTTGTTCTAGGCACGTTTTTGTCCTCTTTCCTCAGTTGTGCACAGCACCTTACCATTGTTAGACAAGCTGGTTCTGAGGAAATAGACTGAACGGTCTACTTACGACCATTACACCCGCACACATCGTGGAGGTAGAGCACTGTGGGAGCATCCATCGCAATCATCGGAGCAGGACCGCGGGGGACCTCCATCACCGAGCGCATCGCCGCGTACCTCAAAGAACGCGGCGGCGGGTCCGTGACGCTCCACATCATCGACGACGCCCAGCTCGGCGCAGGCCGCGTTTGGGAGACCGAGCAAACCCGCACGCTCTGCATGAACACCCTCGCCGGCGCGGTCACACTATTCACCGAGCCCGGCGCGACCGTCGGCGCCCCCGTGTTCGAAGGCCCCACCATGTACGAATGGGTCCGGGCCCTGCGCGGCGAGCGCAGCCACCCGCTTATCGACGCGTACGGTGCCCCCCTCCCCGACCAGTTCACCGAAGAACTGCGCGCGACGCGCCCCGAATCCAACCCGTCCCGGGCACTGTACGGCGAGTACCTGCGCTGGGTGTGGAAGGTGGCGCTCGCGCAGCTGCCGGCGGGCGCGGAGGTAGTGGAGCACCACTCCCGCGCGGTTTCCTTCGCAGCCGAGGGAGTCCAGGACGCCATCACACTTGCCGACGGCTCCGTGGTCCACGCCGACGCCACCGTCATTGCCTCCGGCTGGGTCCTGCCCGCCCCCACGCCAGCGCAGCAGGCATTCGCCGACTCGGGCCTGACCTACATCCCGCCGGGCAACCCCGTGGAACAAGACGCCTCCCGCCTGGGCGCCGGCGAGCGCGTGCTCGTGCGAGGCATGGGCATGGGCTTTTTCGACCTCATGGCACTGACCACCATCAACCGTGGCGGCCGCTTCGTCGAGGACGCCTCCGCCCGCTCCGGCCTGCGCTACGAGGCCACCGGGCGGGAGCCGCACTTCGTGGTCACTTCCGGCCGCGGCTACCCGTACCTACCCAAGTCCGAGTACCACTCCCTGCCCCCAAAGGCGGACCTTTCCCGGTTGCGCGCCGCCATCGAGGCGTCCGCTGCGCCGGTGTCGTTCGGCCGCGACCTGTGGCCGACGCTTGCCCGCGACTCCTACGCCGAGTACTACCGCACCCTCGCGCGTGTGCGTCCCGGAGCGCTCAAGGTGCCTCTCGACGCCATCCTCACGGCCATCGACGCCACCGACTTTTCTGCCGCCGCATCCCCTGACGACATCCTGCCGGTCGCGAACGCGCTGACCGCCGCTCTCGACGGCATGAGCACCGAACCGTTCGACATGGCCGCGTGGGTCGACCCCCTCGCCGGCACCGAAAAGCTGGACCTGGAGGAGCTAAACCGCCGCATTGCCGGAGGCATGGAAGTCGACATCGCCGAAGCCGTGCGCGCCTGGGACTCCCCGCTCAAGGCCGGCCTGTGGGCCATCTCCGCCGGACGCAAGCCCAGCGCGATCGCCACGCAAAACGGACGCGGCCCCCGCGAGGCCGCGCTGTCGCAGTACATGGCGTTCGGCCAGATGGTCGGCTCCGGCCCGCCACTGTTCCGCACCCGCGAGCTCCTCGCACTGTTCGACGCCGGCCTAATCACCTTCCTCGGCCCCGACCCCGTAGTGGAGGCCACCGACGGCAGGTACACGGCCACCAGCCACGGTCGCACGGTGCACGCCGCCGCGCTTGCCGACGCGTTCCTGCCCGGCCCCGACATCCGCACCTCCCCGGATGCGCTGACCGCGTCGCTGCGCGATACCGGCCGCGTGCGCCCGTTTCATGGCTCCGCCTCCCCGGAGACCGACGATCACACCCGCCGCACGGTCCACCCCGACGGCGAGCTGGATACACGCCTGCACATCGTGGGCATCCCCACCGGCAAGCAGTGGGCGGACACCACCATCTCCCCCATGCCTGGCACCGACCCGCTGATGCTGCAGGAGACGGACAAGACGGCACGTTCGCTGCTCACCCAGGCGGGCGTGCTCTAAATACGTACAATGCCGGCCCCATGAGCACGTTTTCGCAGATGTGGGGCACTCGACCAACACGCCTGCCGAAGGACCAGGGCGGCGAAGCCGTCATCGGTGGTGTCTGCGAAGGCATCGGTGCCCGCTACCAAATCGACCCGACGTTCATCCGCGTCCTGTTCGTCGTGCTGTCGCTCGCCTTCGGCGGCGGTGTCTTCCTCTACCTGCTGTGCTGGATCAACATGCCCCGCTTCGGGCTCACACGCAGCCCGTGGGCCACGATCATCACCCCGAAAAAGCAGCTGACCAAGGCAGAAAAGAAAGACCGCGACACCGGCTGGCTCCTGCTGCTGGGACTGTTCCTCTTCTTCCCGATCGCCTCCAAAGGCGACCTGCGCGCGGTGCTGGTGACATTCGTGCTCTTCGCGGCTGGCTGGTACCTCGCCCACCAGCGCCAGCCGGAGCCGCCCGCGGAACTGGCCCCCGGCTCCGACCGATGGTTCCAGCCTGAGCAAACTCATTTAGCACCGGCCACGATGCGCCCGCTGTGGCTGTGGATCCCCGTCACGGTCGTGCTGACTGCGGCAACGATCTTCGTGCTGGGGGTTGTCAGCGAGGTGCGGCATGGCAACTACAGCAGATTCGGCAGCGCGAACATCACCGTGCACGACGTAGACAAACTGCCAGACCAAATGGGGACCAGCGGCTTCATCGGCGAGTCTTACCTCGACCTCACCGAACTCGAGCCGCTGAGTGAACCGAAAACGGTCGACATCGCGAACAACATCGGCCGCACCGACGTCATCCTGCCGACCAACATCCCGGTCGACGTCAACTGCGAGGTCACCATCGGCGAGACCGTCTGCCCCGAAGAAACGCAAAACGCGGACAAGGACAGCGCGCTACTCACGATCAACGTGACACAGCGTATCGGGTCCGTGTCCGCGTACTACGGGGAGTGACTTACTCCCACTCGATGGTGGCCGGCGGCTTGGAGGTCACGTCCAGCACCACGCGGTTGACGTCGGCCACCTCGTTGGTGATGCGGGTGGAGATCACCTCGAGCGTCTCGTAGGGGATGCGCACCCAGTCCGCGGTCATGGCGTCCTCAGAAGCGACCGGGCGCAGCACGATCGGGTGGCCGTACGTGCGTCCGTCGCCCTGCACGCCCACCGAGCGCACGTCGGCGAGCAGCACGACCGGGCACTGCCAGATCTGCTCGTCCAGGCCAGCGCGGGTGAGCTCCTCGCGCGCGATGGCGTCGGCGGCGCGCAGCGTCTCCAGGCGCTCCGCGGTCACCTCGCCGATGATGCGGATGCCCAGGCCCGGCCCCGGGAACGGCTGGCGGTTCACAATCACCTCGGGCAGGCCCAGCTCGCGGCCGACGGCGCGGACCTCGTCCTTGAACAGCAGGCGCAGCGGCTCGACAAGCTTGAACTCAACGTCGTCTGGCAGGCCGCCAACGTTGTGGTGGCTCTTGATGTTGGCGGTGCCGGTGCCGCCGCCGGACTCCACCACGTCCGGGTAGAGGGTGCCCTGGACCAGGTAGTCGACCTGCTGGCCCTCCAGCACGCCTGCGACCGCGCGCTCGAAGGAGCGGATAAACTCCGCGCCGATGGCCTTGCGCTTCGCCTCCGGCTCGGTCACGCCGGCCAGCTTGTTCAAAAACGCCTCGCGCTCGTCGACGGTGACCAGCTTCGCGCCGGTAGCCGCGACGAAGTCCGTCTCCACCTGCTCGCGCTCACCCTGGCGCAGCAGGCCGTGGTCCACGAACACGCAGGTGAGCCGGTCGCCGATGGCGCGCTGCACCAGCGCCGCCGCCACGGCGGAGTCCACGCCGCCGGACAGGCCACAGATCGCGCGGCCGTCGCCGACCTGCTCGCGCACATCCGCGATGAGCTGCTCGGCGATGTTAGAGGCGGTCCAGTTCTGCTCCAGGCCTGCGATCTCGGTAAGGAAGCGGGTGAGCACCTCCTGGCCGTGGGGCGAGTGCATGACCTCCGGGTGGTACTGCACGCCGGCGAGCTTGCGGGAGGCGTCCTCGAATGCCGCAACCGGTGCGCCCGGGGTGGACGCGGTGACCTCGAAGCCCTCCGGGGCGCGGGTGACCGAGTCGCCGTGGGACATCCAGACCGGGTGCTCCTCGGAAAGGCCGGCGTGCAGAATGCCACCGTCGATACGCATTTGCGTGCGGCCGTACTCGCGCGTGCCGGTTTTGGCTACCTCGCCGCCGAGCGCGCGGGTCATGATCTGGAAGCCGTAGCAGATGCCGAAGATCGGCAGGCCCAGCTCGAAGATCTCTTGGTCCAGCTGGGGCGCGCCCTCCTCGTACACCGACGACGGGCCACCGGAGAGAATCAGCGCCTGCGGGTCCTTCTCGCGCACCTCAGCTGCGGTGATGGTGGACGGCACCACCTCGGAGAACACGTTCGCCTCGCGCACGCGGCGGGCGATCAGCTGCGCGTACTGCGCGCCGAAATCAAGGACAAGGACTGGGCGGGCTTGCGGAGTATTCACAAGCCCTGATCCTAGTCGATCGGCGCCCAGACCCAACTGCGTGTGCCCGGGGCCGTCGCTTCAGCTACGGATGACCAGGTCGGCCTTCTGAAAGGCCTTGACGTCGGTGTAGCCGCACTTCGCCATGATCCGCTTCAAGCCCCCGACGACATTGAGGCCGCCCAGGGGGTCGCTCGAGGGGCCGAACAGCACCTTCTCCAGCGGTTCCACCCTGCCCGAGACGGCATCTTTGCTCACGCCGCCGCGCGGGAAGCGCGGGTGCGCGGCCTGCGCCTCCCAGTACACCCCGTTCGCCGCAGCTTCCGACGCCTGCGCCAGGTTGCGACCGAGCATGACCGCATCCGCCCCGCACGCGATGGCGAGGGCGATGGCGCCGGGCTCCCACAGGGCGGTGTCCGCCAGCACGTGCACGTAGCGCCCACCGGTTTCGTCAAGGTAGTCGCGGCGCGCGGCCGCAACGTCTGCAATCGCCGTGGCCATGGGGACGTTCACAACGGTGTTGGCGTGGCCCGAGCCCACAATCACACCGGCCACACCGGAGCGCATGAGATGGGTTGCCGTGGAGTAGTCAAACACGCCGCCCGCGATGACCGGCACGTCGAGCGAGCCGACAAACTCCTTCAGGTTCAGCGGCTCGCCGCCCTGCTGCACGTGCTCAGCGGAGATGATGGAGCCCTGGATGAACACAATCTCGGCACCTGCGGCGATGACCACTGGTGCCAGTTCGCGCGCGTTCTGCGGGCTCACGCGCACAGCCACGGTCACGCCGGAGTCGCGCACCTGGGCGATCCGCTCAGCGAGCAAATCCCGGTCCAGTTCCGCGGCGTGGAGCTCCTGCAGGGTGCGCACCGAACGCTCGCCCGAGTCGATGTACTCCTGGTACTTCTCCTCCGAGTCAATGCCCCAGGCGTCCTCGCAGGATTCCACGACCCTTTTCACCGCGACTTCCAGGTCCGCGTGGCGGCCCCAGAGCCCCTCGGCGTCGATCACGCCGAGACCGCCCTGCTTGCCCATTTCGATGACAAACTCGGGGCTGGCCAGGGCGTCGGTCGGGTGGGAAACCAGCGGGATGTCAAAGGTGTAGGCGTCGATATGCCAGCTGGTGTCCACGTCCTTCGATGAGCGAGTGCGGCGCTTGGGCACGATCGAGATGTCGTCGAGGTCGTACGCCCTGCGGGCTTCCCGCCCGAGGCCGATTTCCACGTAGTCGCGCATGTACCTATCCCCTACTGGCGGTAGTTCGGCGCCTCGACGGTCTGCGTGATGTCGTGCGGGTGCGACTCGCGCAAGCCGGCGGCGGTGATCTGGACGAACTGCTTCGTCTGCAGCTCCTCGATGGAGGCTGCGCCCGTGTAGCCCATCGCCGCGCGCAGGCCACCGACGATCTGGTGGGTGATGGAGTCCAGCTCGCCGCGGAACGGCACGCGTCCCTCGATGCCCTCCGGAACCAGCTTATCCTCGCTGGTCACGTCAGCCTGGAAGTAGCGGTCCTTGGAGAAGGACCGCTTTTCGCCCGTCAGGCCGCGGCCCTGCATGGCGCCCATGGAGCCCATGCCGCGGTAGCGCTTGTATTGCTTGCCGCCCACCACGACGATCTCGCCCGGGGCCTCCGCGGTGCCGGCGAGCATCGAGCCGAGCATCACCGTCGACGCGCCAGCGGCCAGCGCCTTGGCCACGTCGCCGGAGAACTGCATGCCGCCGTCCGCGATGACGGGCACGCCCGCTGCCTTGGCAGGCACGGATGCCTCGAGGATCGCCGTGATCTGGGGCGCGCCCACACCCGCCACCACGCGGGTGGTGCAGATAGAGCCCGGGCCGATACCCACCTTGATGGCGTCCGCACCGGCGTCGATCATGGCCTGCGCGGCGCTGCGGGTAGCCAGGTTGCCGCCGATGACGTCGACGCGATCCCCGAACTCCTTCTTCACACGGGAGACCATTTCCAGCACCCGGTTGTTGTGCGCGTGCGCGGAATCCACCACGAGCGCGTCGACGCCGGCCTCTACGAGCAGGCCCGCGCGGTCGAACGAGTCCTCGCCGGTGCCCACGCCGGCAGCGACAAGCAAACGGCCGTCCGCGTCCTTGGACGCGTTCGGGTACTGCTCGCTCTTCACAAAGTCCTTCACGGTGATCAGCCCGGCGAGGGTGCCGTCGTTGGCCACGATGGGCAGCTTTTCCACCTTGTTCGAGGACAGCAACGCGAGCGCTTCCTGCTTATCGACGCCCTCCGGTGCCACCACCAGCGGCATCGGCGTCATCACCTCTGCCACCTTGCGCTGGAAGTCTGCCTCGAAACGCATGTCGCGGTTGGTGATGATGCCCACCAAGCGGCCAGCATCATCTACTACGGGCAGACCCGAGATGTGGAAGCGGGCGCACAGGGTGTCCACTTCCTCCAGGGTCATCTCCGGGGTGGCGGTGACCGGGTTGGACACCATGCCGGACTCGGAGCGCTTCACAATGTCCACGTGCTCCGCCTGGTCCTGTGCGCTGAGGTTGCGGTGCACCACGCCGATGCCACCCTGGCGCGCCATCGCAATCGCCATGCGCGACTCGGTGACGGTGTCCATGGCGGCGGAGGCGATGGGCATGCCCAGGCGGATGTTTCGGGTGAACTGGGAGGCCGTGCTCACCTCGGACGGAACGATGTGGGATTCCGCCGGCAGCAGCAGCACGTCGTCGAAGGTCAGGCCACGCAGGGCTACCTTGTCCGGATCGTCCCCACCAGTCCATACACGCTCAATAGCCATCGCCTACAGTCTCCTCTCCCGCGCGGATGTTTTCCGCCATGATATAACGCGCCGCAAGCGCCGCCTTTTCCGCCCAGTTCAACGGGACCGTGGCCGAGGCACCTGGGCGGTTTGCCACACCGTATAGGCTTACATGGGTGAACTACGACGACATGATGCCATTGGACCCGTTCGCGGACGACCCCAACGACCCGGCATCCTTCATCGACGACGAGGAGCACGCCGAGCCGCTGTCGCCCGAGGAGCGAGTCGCGGTGATCCAAGACCTTTCGCACGTGAGAGATGCGCAGCGCATGTTGAAGCCCCGCGGCATCCTCGGCGTGTCCTTCCTGTGCGAAGACTGCGACCAGGTGCACTACTACGACTGGGAGATCATGGAACAAAACATGATCGCCTCACTGAACAATCAGCTACCCCCGGTGCACGAGCCCAGCGCCAACCCAAACGTCGAGGCGTACGTGCCCTGGGACTACGCCATGGGCTACCTCGACGGTCTCGAGGGGCGCTAAGAGCTGCTCGTATTCCGGAGCGCCTCCGGCGCCGCTTCGCCCCCGGTCGGAGCCGGCTGCACGGGATGCTGCACCATGGCTGCCGGAGTATTGCTCCCGGTGCCGGCCTCGCCCGCAGGAGCGGAAGTCACGCCTGAACCCGGCGTCGGCGAACCGGTGGCCGAAGTCCCGCCCGGCTGCGTCGACGGCCACTGAGCAGGCTGACCAGACTGCCCCGTTTGCGCTGGCTGCTCGGGTTGCTCAGGCTGCGTCGGCCGTGCCGGAGTTTGCGGCGCCTGCGTGGGCTGCTGCGCCGGAGTGGGCTCATCGGGCGCCTGGGAGCTCGTCGTGGTGACTGTGCTGGTCACCGTCGTCACCGTCGTCACCGCCTCAGAGTCATCGCCCTTACCCGCGCGGTGCTGGCGGTCTTTCATGGACGCCACCAAACCGCGTGCCTGCTCCAGCAGGTCGCGGGTCGCCGCCTCGTCGCCGCGCTGGCTGGCCACTTCGAGCTCGTCGAGGGTGGTAGCCAACTCCACCACCGTGGGGTCATCCTGCACACCCTGGTCAAACGGGGTCGTCCCGGTGCCGACGAAGATCGCGGTTGCCGCAGCCGCGCCCATCAATCCGGCCAGCCAGGGGCTGAGCTGGCGCTTGTGTTTCGCGTCGCGCGCGGCCACCAGGGAGGCGACTTTACCTGCCAGCGACTGCCCGGCGTCCAGCTGCGGTGCCGGCGGCAGCGGCCGGTCGATATCCGCCTTGAGCTCGAGGAGGGCTGCTGCGAGGGGGTCGGCGCCGCCCGAAGGATCGTCGCCACGCGACAGCGCTTCAATAAACGCGTCGCTGGACGCGAACTCGTCCATGCCAGGTTCGGTAGACCCGTTGCGTGGTGTCATAGCTCCGCCTGCCGTCCTTCCAGTTGTTTGCGCAGTGTGGCCAGCGCACGGTGTTGGGCCACGCGCACCGCACCAGGCGTACTGCCCACCACTTCCGCTGTTTCCTCCGCGGACAGGCCCACAAACACCCGCAGAACCACGATGTCGCGGGCCTTTTCGTTGAGTGAATCGAGCAATGCGCGGACAGCGTTACTGCCGGCGGCGACGAGCGCGGCGTCTTCCGGCGTCGTCGCAGCCACTTCCGTGTCCGGCACCTCCTCCACCGGGCTGAGTTTGTCCCGCGCCAGCGAGCGGTGAGCGTCCGCGACCTTGTTAAACGCGATCCCGTAGACGTAAGCCATGAACGGCTTGCCGGTGTCCGTGTAGCGGTCGATGCTCGTCGCCACCGCCAGGCAAATTTCCTGCGCTACGTCCTCGGGGGTGGGGGTACGACCGCCCCCGATGCGTGCCCTGGCGTAGCGCAGCACGCGCGGGTGAATGATGGAGATGATGCGCTGCAGCGCCCGCCTGTCGCCTGCGACAGCGCCGGGGACCAGGTCAGCGAGCTCGACATCCTCGTCGCCTGCGGCCACACGCCTCTCCTTCCTGCGGGTGCGCTTCCAGTTGCGCGTAACCCGTCCATCATAAACATCACAGGCGGTTCCGTCGCGCTACCGATCTTTTGCCAGGAATTCATCTGCACGTAACCAGCGACGTTTCCGCAGTTAGACACGTTTATTTTCAGCTCCCCCGGGCACGGTACAACCGGTGGTAACCGCGACGACACCGCGCGTTAACCCAGGCAGTCCACACTCATGTGCGGTTCCCCGTCAAAGGTACTTTCCAAAGGAGCATTGCAGAATATGTCTTTGCCGCACCAGCTTCCCGGACCAAACGCCGATTTCTGGGATTGGCAGCTACACAGCAAGTGCCGGGGGGAGGCGTCCGAGATTTTCTACCACCCCGACGGGGAGCGCGGCCGGGCGCGCACGCAGCGCGAGAACCGCGCCAAGGCCATCTGCTTTGAGTGCCCGGTGCTGAGCCAGTGCCGCGAGCACGCCCTGCGCGTCGCCGAGCCGTACGGCATCTGGGGCGGCATGAGCGAGTCCGAGCGCTCCGCAGTGCTGCGGGGCGCCGCCGGCAAGATGGAGGTCGCGGCCGCTTCCGCGAAGTAACCGCGCACGAAACAAGCCCCAGCACGCATGCTGGGGCTTGTTGCTTATCGACGAACCTTCGGCCGCGCCACCCTAGTGCGCGTGGCCCTCGTGCTCGTCTTCCTCTGCGGGCTTGGTCACCACAGATGCCTCCGTGGTGAGCACCATGCGGGCCACCGAAGCGGCGTTGACCACCGCGTTGTGGGTGACCTTCACCGGGTCGATGATGCCCTGCTCGACGAGGTTGCCGTACTCGAGCGTGGCGGCGTTGAAGCCCTCGCCGTTGCCCAGCTCAGCCACCTTGGACACCACCACAGCACCGTCGAGGCCTGCGTTGTCGGCGATCCAGTAGGCCGGCTTGGACAGGGCGCGGGCCACGGCCAGCACACCGGTCTTCTGCTCGCCCTCGAAGCCCTCGGCAAACGCCTCGAGCTCCTTGGCAATCTGCACGAGTGCGGAACCGCCGCCGGCGATGATGCCCTCTTCGGCCGCGGCGCGGGCAGCGTTGATGGCGTCCTCGACGCGCAGCTTGCGCTCGTTTTGCTCCGTCTCGGTGGCTGCGCCGACGCGCAGCACGGCCACGCCGCCGGAGAGCTTGGCCAGACGCTCTTCCGCCTTCTCCTTGTCCCAGGTCGAGTCGGTGGACTCGATCTCGCGGCGGATCTGGTTGCGGCGGTCCTCCACGGCCTCGGCGGTGCCGGCGCCGTCGACGATGACGGTGTCGTCCTTGGTCACCGTCACACGGCGGGCGGAGCCGAGCTGCTCCAGCGTGGCGTCCTTGAGGTTGATGCCAACCTCAGGGTCGATCACGGTCGCTGCGGTGACCACCGCCAGGTCGTCCATAAACGCCTTGCGGCGCTCGCCGAAGTACGGCGACTTCACGGCGACGACCTTGAGGATCTTGCGGATGGAGTTGACCACTAGCGCCTGCAGCGCTTCGCCCTCGATATCCTCGGCCACCACGAACAGCGGCACGGACTCGGACGCGGCCTGCTCCAGCAGCGGCAGGAAGTCCGGCAGGGACGAAATCTTGCCGCGCACCAGCAGCACGCGGGCGTTTTCCAGCACGGCCTGGCCGGCGTCCGGGTCCGTCATGAGGTACGGGGAGAGGAAGCCCTTGTCAAAGGAGATGCCCTCGGTGAGGTCCACGTACGAGTCGATGGACTGAGACTCCTCGACGGTGAGCACACCGTCCTTGCCCACCTTGTCCATAGCGCCTGCGACCATCTCGCCGACCTCCGGGTCGCGCGAGGACACGGTGGCCACGTTGGCGATCTCGGCGGAGGACTGCACGTCGGTCGCGCGGGCCTTGAGCTCGTCGACGACCTTGTCGGCCGCCGCCTTGATGCCCTTGTTCAGCTCGATCGGGTTCGCGCCAGCAGCGACGTTGCGCAGGCCCTCGGCGACGAGCGCCTGGGCCAGCAGCGTTGCGGTGGTGGTGCCGTCGCCGGCGATGTCGTTCGTCTTCACGGCGACGGACTTCACCAGCTGCGCGCCGAGGTTCTCAAACGGATCCTCGAGGTCGATGTCGCGTGCGATGGTCACGCCGTCGTTGGTGACGGTCGGGCCGCCCCAGGACTTCGACAGCACGACGTTGCGGCCGCGGGGACCAAGGGTGACCTTCACCGCGTCGGCGAGCGTGTCCACGCCGCGCTGGATGCCCTCGCGAGCTTCCTGATCAAATGCGATGAGTTTTGCCATAGCGTGTAACTTCCGGCTTACTTCTCGACGACGGCGAGCAGGTCACGTGCGGACAGGAGCAGGTACTCCTCGCCGCCGTACTTCAGCTCGGTGCCGCCGTACTTGGAGAAGACGACGGTGTCGCCCTCCTTCACGTCCACGGCGACGCGGTTGCCGTTGTCGTCCAGGCGGCCCGGGCCGACGGCGATGACGACGGCTTCCTGCGGCTTTTCCGCAGCGGAATCCGGGATAACCAGGCCGGACGCGGTGGTGGTCTCAGCTTCGGCGATCTGGACGAGGACCTTGTCCTCCAGCGGCTTGATGTTGACGTTTGCCATGATCAGCAACCTTTCATTGGTGAATGATTCAACAGTTCAGGTCTGAAGAGGCGCAGCCGTCGTCGCGGGTGAACAACTGTGCTTCACACAACCTGCTTTGGCACTCTACCCCCGAGAGTGCCAGCCAACAACCACAGGACAGGCGCGCAGGCAGCTCTAGCGGTTCTTCACCGCGTTGCGCCAGAGCTCGAACTCCTCCGCGTTGTCGTCGCGGTAGTTCTCCACCGCACGAATTGCCTGGAGCACCTTGTCGATGGTGCGCTCGTCCACGCTCGCGCCGTCGCGCGCGGTGAAGATCACCGGGCCGGAGATCGCGCGGGTGGGGTCAGTGAGGAACTCGGGGTTGTCGGTCTCGGCGGTGTTTCGAGCCAGCGAGGCCACCGGGTTCGGCTCCGCGCCGTGTTGCACCGCATCGGGGCGGAAGATGGCGTGGAAGCGGTTGCCGTCCTGATCGAAAGCGACGTCCACGACCTCGCCGGCCATGCCGCCGAGCGTCTCGCGCGCGGTGTCGTCGTCGAAGACGATGCGACGGTAGGTCAGATCCGGGTTGACCAGGAAACCGAAACGCTCGCGGTCTGCCTGGTCCTGGTTGATCTGCTCGGTGGTGCCAGCGGTCACGGCGGTTCCTTTCGTTGGGTGGCTTGCAAGTGCCCAGCGTATCCCCAACGAGCGGGTTGCGCCGGTTAAGCGTGCACGAGCGGAACCTCGACCTCAAGGCCGGTGTCGGTGCCCACCCCGAGGCCCGACGGTTGCCCACCCTCGTGGATCAACTGCGCCGCCAGCGCCGCGATCATCACGCCATTGTCCGTGCACAGGCTGAACCGTGGCACACGCAGCTCGATGCCGGCGGCGTCGCAGCGCTGCTGCGCCAGCTCGCGCAGCCTGCGGTTCGCCGCCACGCCGCCGCCAAGTAGTAGCGTGCGCGCGCCGGTGTCCTCGCACGCCATGACAGCCTTCGCGGTCAACACGTCGCACACCGCTTCCTGGAAGGATGCGCACACGTCCTCGACGGAGATGACCCGCCCGTCGCGCTCGGCCGCTTCCACGTGCCGCGCCACGGCCGTCTTCAGGCCGGAGAAGGAGAAGTTGTAGCGGTGCTCGCCGCGCAGATCCTCCGCCCGCGACAGCGCACGGGGAAAGGCTACCGCTTGTGGGTCGCCCGCAGCCGCCAGCTTGTCTACGACCGGCCCGCCTGGGTACCCCAGCCCCAGCAGCCGGGCGACTTTGTCGTAGGCCTCCCCTGCTGCGTCGTCAAGCGTGGTGCCCAGCTCCCGCATCGGCCTGCCCACGGCCTCGACTTCCAGCAGTTGCGTGTGGCCGCCGGAGACCAGCAGCGCAATGGCGTGCGGCAGCGGCTCGCCGTCCAGGTTCGCCACAGCGACGTGCCCGCCGAGGTGGTTCACCCCGTAAAACGGCACACCCCATGCTGCCGCGTACGCCTTGGCGGCGGACGCGCCCACCAGCAGGGCTCCGGCCAGGCCTGGGCCGACCGTGGCGGCCACCGCGTCCGGCTTGGCAATGCCCGCGTCCGCCAGCGCCTTCTCCATCACCTGCGGCATGGCCTCCAGGTGAGCGCGGGACGCGATTTCCGGGACGACCCCACCGAAGCGCGCGTGCTGCTCCATGGAGGACGCGACCACGTCGGCAAGGATGTCCATCGTGCCGTCGTCGTGCAAGTCAACGATGCCCACGCCCGTTTCGTCGCATGAGGACTCAATGCCCAGAACGATCATTCGTCTCGCCTTTCGCTTTTCCTCGGCCGCGTCATTGTGAACGCGTCCGTGCCGGAGGCCTGATAGTAGTTCTTGCGCACGCCCGCGGTGAAAAACCCACAGCTCTCATAGAGCGCGATTGCGGCCGCGTTGTCCACGCGCACTTCCAAGAAGCACGGCCCGTCGAGGAGGTCGACCGTGTGCAGCATGTGCTCCATGAGCGCCCGACCGATGCCTTCGCCCCGCCGGGAGGCGTCGACACCAATGGTGTGGATCTCAAACTCCGGGTCGTCGCGCGGGCCGAGCATGGCCAGCCCCGCGTAGCCCGCCAACTCGTCGCCGTCGAAGGCGCCGATATAGAACGTGTGGGGCACGCCGATCTCAACGCGGTAGGCCGCCTCAGACCACGGGTTGTCGCCCGCGAACACCTCAGCCTCCAGGGCGGCCACGGCCGGTGCGTCCCCCACCACGAGCTCGCGGAAGGCCGTCATGGCAGCGCCGGCGACTTTGGCGCTTGCTTCGGTGGCACCGCGTCCGGGCGGCGCAGGTACAGCGGCACGAGCGGCTCCGGGTCGGCATCCAAGTTGGCCACCGCCACCAGGCCGGCGGGGGCGGGGGGTTGGTAGGTGACCGAAGGTGCGTCGATAGGCAGCTGCCCCGCCAGCGCCTCCGGCACGCTGATCACGTCGACGGCGGGCGATGCGAGGTCGGCGGGTTTGCACACATCCGGGCCGGCGACGCGCTCACCGTCGGCGTAGCGGGCCCAGTACACCTCGCGGCGCCGCGCGTCGGTGACCACAAGGGCGTCGCCTTCAAGCTCGGCGGCGACGGCATCGTGGGTGCACACGCCGTGGACGGGAATGCCCAGCGCCTGGCCCAATGCCGATGCGGTGGACATGCCGACGCGCAAGCCGGTAAACGGGCCGGGTCCGCACCCGACGACAATCGCGCCCACATCCGCGAACTCCACGCCCGCCTCGGCCAACAACCGGGTGATCTCCGGCATGAGGCGCTCGTTGTGGGCGCGGGTGGCAACGCGCGTTTCCGCAACCACCCGCTCCCCGTCCACGACTCCGGCAACCAGGTCGGTCGTTGCCGTGTCGAGGGCGAGCACGAGCATTACTGGCCCATCCCGAGCGTCCAGCGGCCTTCGTGCATGTGGAACGGCATGGCCGTGTTGAGAGGGAAGGATTCAGACTGCGGCACGGTGCAGATGTCCACCTTGCTCAGCTCAACCGCATCCGCCTTGGGCTCATCGCCCTCATTAGCCGGGATGAGCAGGAGGTAGCCCAACTCGCCGGAGAGGTCGAGGTCATCGGAGTTCAGGCCGAACGCCTCAAGCTTCGCGTCGACAAGCTCCTGCGGCTCGCCCGGGCACAAGGTGGTGTAGCCGAGGTAGCGATCAGCGTCGTAAATACGCGACGGGTCCACCAGCTGCGCGGTGACCACGTCGCCGCCCGGGCGGGTCTCCTGCAGGGCGCGCGACAGGGAGTTCGTCGGCTCCACCTGGGCCACCTCGTCGGAGCGGGACTGCGGGATGAAGATGATCCCGGCCAGGACCACGAGCCACAGCACGGCTGCGAGCACGATCCAGCGACGGGACTGGCTAGTCGTCTTGAGCATGCGTGTAAGCCTACATCTCTCCTACGACACGCCAGGAGATAATGCGCGCATCCGTCTCTGCGTGGGTGCGCCGGTCCAGCGTGACGTGAAGGTAGCCGTCCGCGAGCTGCTCAACCAGGCCGCCGCCCCACTCCGCGACCACGACAGCGTCCTCGAGCTCGGTGTCCAAGTCGAGGGCGTCGAGTTCGCCCAGGTCGCTGCCCAGCCGGTACGCGTCCACGTGGACAAGCGCCGGGCCATTGCCTTGCGACGAATGCTGCCGCGCAATCACGAACGTCGGCGACGTCACCCTGCCTTTGACACGCATACCTTCCGCGATGCCTTGCGTGAAGGTGGTTTTGCCCGCGCCGAGTGGGCCGTCGAGGACGACGAGGTCACCTGCCTCGAGCACCGCCCCCAGCTCAGCGCCGAGCTTCTGCGTCTCCGCCGCATCGCGGCAAAGCCGCTCACCCTGCGCAGGAAAATCGGCCTGCATCTACTTCCCCTCCCCGGTATACGTGCGCGCGGTTCGCCCGCGTGGGGCGCAGAGCACCTCGTAGCCGATGGTGCCCGCGCGCCGCGCGAGCGCCGCCGCGTCGCCGAACAGCACCGCCTCATCGCCCGGCGCGACACCGCCGTGGTTGTCTCCCAGCCAGATGACGATCTGGTCCATGGACACCCGGCCAACCTGCGGGTATGTGCGGCCGCCGATAGTCACCTCGAGCGCGCCCTCCCACGAGCGCTGCACGCCGTCGGCGTAGCCCGCCGGGATAACGGCGGAAAACCCGTCGTCCGGCGCCTCCCACGCCCGCGAGTAGCCCGTGGCCTCCCCCTTGCGCATCGGCTTGACCGTCACCACCGGGGCGGACCAGACCATGGCGGGCCGCAGTGCGTGATCCAGCCCGTCGACAGGCTCGAGGCCGTACAGGCTTACACCCGGGCGGACCATGTCGAAGTGCAGGTCGGGTCGGGTCCAGGTGGCCGGCGAGTTTGCCGCGTGGTTGCGGGGCACATCCAAGCCCGCCAGCCGTGCCTGGGCGATCGCGCGCCGGAACGCTGCGGCTTGCAGGTCGGTGTACGGGTCAGCAGGATCGTCCGCGCACGACAGGTGCGTCATCAGCCCGGCCACGGAGAACTCGCCCTGCTTTTCCGCCTGCGCGGCGAGGGCAAACGCCTCCTCCCAGCTGCTCTCGTCGATGCCGGAGCGGTGCATGCCGGTGTCGACGGTGAGGTAGACGGTGGGGACCGAAGGGGCGTCGATAAGCGCATGCATGTGCGCGATGGACGGCACGCCGACGTCGATGCCCTCCGGGATCGCCTCGGACACATCCCACAGCCACGCCAGCACCGGCTTCGACGTCAGCTCGCGCACCCGGCGCGCCTCGGCGAACGTCGCCACGCCGAAGGCGTCCGCGCCATTGGCCTCCATCACCGGAACGCAGCGCTCCACGCCGTGGTTGTACGCGTCCGCCTTGACCACGCACATCAGTTCCGCCTGCGTATGCGCGCGCAGCGTGCGGGTGTTGTGCGCGATGGCGTCCAGGTCGATGGTTGTTCTCAGCACGGGGCTATTACACCACGTGCGTCACGCCGAGCACGACCAGCAGGGCGGAGACTGCCCACGTCGCGGCAGCGGTGACCTGGCTGGGGTGAGCGCGTGCCCAGTCAAAGCCGCGCGCGGCGGCGCTGTCCGGCTTGGCGCGGACCCAGCCGACAGCGAACGCCGCCAGCGTGGGCAGCGACAGCGCGACCGTGGCATACAAGGGGATGGTGGCGTAGCGCACCTGCGCGTCGATCCCGGCGGCAGACAGCAGCACCAAGCCGCCGTAGAACGGCATGGAGGTTGCGGATTGGATGAGACCGAGCACTACGCCGGTGAGCACCGTGGCAACGCCGGGTGTGTGCAGCGGGCGCATGATCTTCTGCGTCAGCGCGGAATTGTCGCCGCCGCGCACGGCCAACAGTGCGGTGAAAAGACCCGTGGCGATGAGCAGGATGCCAAAGACAGGGCCTTCGACGAAGCGCTGCACCACTGGGCCGAGCCCGTCGAAGATCACCAGCATCACCAGCGCCAGGCCCGCCACTCCGAACCAGTCGCCCGCGATGAGCAACGCAGTGGTCTTGGCGTAGTTGGCGCGAGCGGCGATGCCGACGGCGACGATGACACCGATAAGGAGCAGATTCACCGAATCGATGAACGCCAGCTGCAAAGCACCGAGCATCCGTCCTCCTGTCCTGGATATCGTCCTGGTTATCCGGCAATGCCGGACTCACCCTAGCCCACGCCGGTTTGCAGTAAGATTGCCCGCGTGTCTGCGAAGCTGAAGAAACTCTCCGACCTGTCTAAGCGCGGCCCGCACCGCGTCATGGAAGGCGACCTGGGCTACACCGGGCTCCCCGGCAAGGTGTACGCACCCGCCGAAGGCAAGAACCTGCCGGGCGTCGCATTCGGCCACGACTGGCTCAAGGACATCGGCGCCTACGAGGACACTCTGCGCCACCTGGCCAGCTGGGGCATTGCCGTCGCCGCGCCCGACACCGAGACCGGCTTCGTGGCGGACCACCCTGGGCTGGCCGCCGACCTAGAAACGGCCATGCAGATCCTGGGCGGGGTCCGTATGGGCAACGGCAACATCTCCATCTCACCCAGCAAGCTGGGAATTGTCGGCCACGGCATGGGCGGCGGCGCGGCGGTGCTTGCCGCTGTAGACAACCCGAAAGTCAAGGCCGTCGCGACGGTGTACCCGGCAAACGTGGCGCCGTCCGCGGTGGAGGCTGCGCGCAACGTGTTCATCCCCGGCATGGTGGTCGGCCCGGGCAAAGACGGCGACTCGCTGTTCGACCCCGGCAACCCCGCCAAGCTCGCCTACAACTGGGCAGGCGAGGTGGTGTACCGCGCACCGAAGAAGGGCGACCAGCAGAGCTTCTCCGAGGACAACCTGGTCAAGCGTGTGCTGGGCCTGGGCAAGTCCGACCGCGGCCTGCAGACGACGGTGCGCGGCCTGCTGGTGGGCTACCTGCTGCACCAGCTTGAAGGCGACAAGTCTTACGCCTCCTTCTCGGATCCGGACGCCGAGGGCTCCGGTGTGGAGTCCTTCGCCGGCGAGAAGTTGGCCGCGGCGGCTGGGCTGACTCGCGACAACGCCGGTTTCTCCCTGTTCTAGAAATTCCCGGCAGTGCCACCCCGCCGCCCGCTTAGGCGACGGGGTTTTCGCCGTTCGGCCCGATAGCGCGCAGCACGGCCTGGATCTGCTGCTTCTGCGATTTTTGGGCCGCGCTGCGGCGTGGCCGTGGCATGCTGTAATCCCCGCGCGGCACCGTTACCGGCTGGCGCGGCATCGTCTCGCGCGCACGGGCGTGGTGTTTCGCGGTCATCTCCATCTTCTGCTGCGTCTCTTTCATCAGCGCCTCAAAGTCCGCCATGCGCTTGGCAGTGCGCCGCTGGTACTGAGCGACGAAGTCTTCGAAATCCATCCCTACCACTCCCCTGCTTTCTTCATTGACCACGGTTCAGCGCCGGCCCTTGTCTCGGTGACTGTCTCAGGCACTGTCTCAGCGCCTGCCCCGCCCGTCTGCGCCGGCAGCGTGCCCAGGTTCTCCAGCTTCTTCGGAGGCGGCGCGGGTTCCTCCACTTGAGCGAGCTCCGGCGGCGGCGCGATCACCCCGTCACCCACCGGAGTTGGCGGCGGTGGCGGCGCGGGTTCCGCTTCGGGCGCTGGTTCCGGCTCGCACTCAGGCGCTGGTTCAGGCTCCGGTTCTGGTGCTGGCTCAGGCGCCGGCTCCGGCGGCGGGCACTCCTGTTGCGCCGCGGTGATGCACTCCAGCGCACCCAGCGCAGCGGCGGCCCCGGCGGCGCCAAGAGTGCCGATGAAGGAACACGGCTCGATACGCAGCGTCCCCTCGAGCGTGAGCTCCACCCCTGCAGTCGCGTTAGCGCATCCCCCGGTGGCGGAGGCGGGGCGCGTAGCGATGTCGCAGGGCGAGCTGCCTGCTGCCCCGAACTCGACAGCCGGGACAGGACGGGCATCCGCGGCGGCCTCAGTCTTGGTAGCGACCTCACCCAGGCACTCCCGGATGACGCAGTTGCGGTCGCTCGCGGTCTCGCCGGCGCAGCGCAGCGCCTCGATCACCACGTCCACCGCCTGCTGCACTAGTTGGGTGATCCCGCAGTTCATCACGATGTCCAACATCCGCTTTGCCGGCGCGAGCAGTTCGCGCACGGCCGTTTCTGCTGTGGAAACGATTGTGGTGATCGCCTCGCCGCACCGTCCGATGCCTTCGCCAATCTCCCTGGAGCGATCGAAGTGCTCGGTCTCACGGGTCTCGTCGTCGCGCTCCCGCTCGAGGATGCCTACCTCGTCGAACCAGGCGCTCTCGTCGCACGAACAGTTGCGCGCCGGTGTCTCCGGGCGCTCGCAGCCAGCGGCGAGACTCGCCCCGACACTCAGGAACGCCTGCAGGTCCAGCCCTTCCGTTTGCTCGACTTGCTCCAGCAGTTCCCCAGCCAAGCCGTGGACCGTGGCACGTTGCCCTGCGTCGACGTCTGGTGCGACATCGACGGCGTCCACTAAGGACCGCACGTCGTCCTTCACCGCGGTCATCATGCGCCCATTACCCCGTCGGTGACCCGCACGGCGTCGGCGGTGTGCTGGTCGGTTGCGACCGTGGCGTCGCTAAGCATGAGCACCTGCTGCCAGTTCTCCCTGCGCGCCGCAAGGAACCGCACCGACGTCTCATGCAGCGCCTCAAGGGCCTCGACGACGCGCTGGCCCTCGGGCGCAAACCCCTCCCCGAACGCAGACGCGGCGATAGCGGGCCGCTGCCGCTGCAAATGCAGCGCGGCGTCACGGTACGCGTCGATCGCCGCAGAGTATCGCTCGCGCACCGCATCGATGTTGATGTCCAGTGCCCCAGCATGTGTCATATGCCCACCCCCGGAAGGCTCGCAGTTGAACTGTCTTACCCTTACTTAGACTCCCCCGAAGCCCCGGCGGTTCCCTGCCGGGGCAAATTTCTTTCCGCGTGCGAAACTACACGGCTGCGACAACCGCCGCGAGGCGGCCGGCGACCTTGCGGGCCTGCTCCTCCTCCGCCGCCTCCACCATCACGCGGAACAGCTCTTCGGTACCGGAGGGGCGAAGCAGCACGCGTCCGGAATCGCCCAGCTCAGCCTCCGCTTCCGCGATGGCGCCCTTGACGGAGGCGTCGTCCAAAATGCGTGTCTTGTTGGACACCGGGACGTTGATGAGCGTCTGCGGCAGCACCGTCATCACGCTGGCGAGCTCCGCGAGGCTCTTGCCGGTTTGCGCCATTCGCTCCATGAGCATGAGCCCGGAGAGCACCCCGTCGCCGGTGGTGGCCTGGCCAGGCACCACGATGTGGCCGGACTGTTCGCCGCCGAGCGAGAAGTCGCCGCGGCCCAACTCCTCGAGCACGTAGCGGTCGCCCACCTTGGTTTCGCGCACCGCGATACCCTCGCGCTGCATGGCGAGCTTCAGGCCGAGGTTGCTCATCACCGTTGCGACCAGAGTGTTGTCCTTCAGGGAGTTGGACTCCTTCATCCCGGTGGCGAGGACGGCCATGATCTGGTCACCGTCGACGACATTGCCCTGCGCGTCCACCGCCAGGCAGCGGTCGGCGTCGCCGTCGTGCGCGAGACCCAGATCCGCGCCGTGCTCGACCACCGCCGCCTGGATCTGGTCCATGTGGGTGGAGCCGGAACCGTCGTTGATGTTGTAAGCGTTCGGCGTGTTGTG
The DNA here is from genome assembly GCF_000747315.1 of Corynebacterium ureicelerivorans. Taxonomy (NCBI): domain Bacteria; kingdom Bacillati; phylum Actinomycetota; class Actinomycetes; order Mycobacteriales; family Corynebacteriaceae; genus Corynebacterium; species Corynebacterium ureicelerivorans. The sequence continues at coordinate 346,688 of NZ_CP009215.1, read as the reverse complement.
GATCGCGGTCACCTCAGCACCAGCCGCCGCATACGCCTTCGGCGCGATCTCAGAGGCGGCGCCGTTCGCACAGTCCACCACGACCTTGATGCCGCTCAGGCTGGTCCCCACCGCTTCTTTTAGGTGCGCGAGGTAGCGTTCTTGGGCGTCCGACGCTTCCTCGATCACGCGGCCGATCGCGGTGCCGGTGGGCCCGGTCTCCTCCAGCGCCGACATCGCACGCTCAATCTCGTCCTCGACGGCGTCCGGCAGTTTCTTGCCGCCGGCAGCGAAGAATTTGATGCCGTTGTCCGGCATGGGGTTGTGCGACGCGGAGATCATCACACCGATGTCCGCCCCGTAATCATCCGTGAGAAACGCCAGGCCAGGTGTGGGAATGACACCGACGCGCAGCACGTCCACGCCCTTCGACGCCATACCGGCGGCCATCGCCGCAGCGAGCATCTCGCCGGAGACACGCGGGTCGCGGCCGATCAGCGCAATCGGGCGGCGCCGCGCCGAGCCGCGGTCCTTCGTCAGCACCGTCGCCGCGGCGGCACCCAGTTTCAGGGCGAGCGATGCGGTGAGGGCCTCATTCGCCAGGCCACGGACACCGTCAGTTCCGAACAATCGAGTCATGTGGGCAATTATGCCTTTGCCTATCGACGCCCGTTCCGTCACCCAACATCTAGCCTTTTGAACAGGCGTTTTGTCGGTTATCCACAGGGTCTCGAATACGAATTCCACAGGGCGGGTTCTTGCGGAGTCGCCTGTGCTTTAGCGTGGCTGGCATGAACCCGTTCGAGGCATACATCGAGGCGCTAACCACCACGTCCATAGAGACGCTGCGGCACTTCAACCTCGACACCGCGCTGGCCGCCGGCATGGCGCCACAGCGCGCACGCGCATGGGCGGGCATGCACAACGTCTACTTCGGGGCGACAAAATTCACCCGCAAACAAGCCCTTGCGGCGCAGCACGCCCGCGGGTTCTCGCTCGACGAGCTCGCCCTGATCGAACGACGCATCAACGGCATCACGGACGCCGGTGAGCGGTGGCGGCTGCGCCTGGCACTGCTGGGCGTCACCGGCGGCTACCGTGCGATCGAACACGCCGCCCGCGAGCTCATCGACGCCGAGCCCACCCCGAAAAAGAAGCAGGTTGCCTTCTCCGCCCCGAAAAACGGGCGAGCGCGCATCACCATCGACACCACTGACCGCAACGCCGCCGACCTAGAACACCGCCTCACACAAGAGGTAGACCCCGCCAAACCCGCAGCCGAGCAGATGGAGGCCGCGTTCTGGAACATCGTGCGCGGTGACACCGGCGGCGTCGCCGCTGCCGCACCCCGGCCGATCGTGATGGTGCCCATCGACGCACACGCGCGCATTGTGGCCGGTAACGGCGACGACGTGATACTCACCCTCACCGACGGCACCACCATGACCGGTGCCGAATACCTCGCCGCCGAATTCGGCGACGTATTCAAGGTCGCCGCCTTCCACCCAGAAACCGGGGCGGTGAACCTATACCGGGCAGACCGCTTCGCCAACCAGAAACAACGCGACCTCGCCTCCATGGTGTCCCCGGTGTGCGCATTCCCGGGCTGCCGCCACGGCGCCTACCGCTGCCAGATGCACCACGTGCACCCCTGGAAACACGGCGGGGCGACCAACATGGACAACCTCGCACCGCTATGCCGCTACCACAACCGCGTCAACGACGACGACGACCCACGCACAACCACACGCGGCCGCATCGAAATGATCAGGGGCGCACCCTGGTGGGTATCCCCACACGGGCACCGCGTGAAGAACACGAACCGCGGCGCCCTCGACCAACTCTTCGGGACGCGCCCAGAAACGTGAAACGCCGCCGTCCGTAGCAACGGACGACGGCGAAAGACGCGCTCGCGATTAACGCTTGGAGTACTGCGGTGCGCGGCGGGCCTTGTGCAGACCTGCCTTCTTGCGCTCCACGGCACGAGCGTCACGGGTGAGCAGGCCTGCCTTCTTCAAGGTCGGGCGCTCAGCCGGGTTGTAGACGTTCAGCGCACGGGCGATAGCCAGGCGCAGAGCACCGGACTGGCCGGTCGGGCCGCCACCGGAGATGTTGGCCTTGATGTCGAACTGGCCCTCGCGCTCGAGCAGGGTCAGCGGGGTGAGGATGTCCTGCTGGTGCAGCTTGTTCGGGAAGTAGTCCTCGAACTCGCGGCCATTGACGGTGATCTTGCCCTCGCCCTCAACGACGGTCACGCGAGCGATGGCGCGCTTACGGCGGCCAACGGTCTGGATCGGACCCTCGTGCAGAGGGGCGACCTCGACGGTCTCCTCGGTTTCGTCGACCTCGGGGGCGATTGCGTCGCCGATGGTGTAGTTGAACTCCTCGGTCGCGGCGGTTGCGGCGTCGACGTCGGTGCCCAGGCCCTCAGTAGTGTTGTCGAAGTTGTTCGGCTCGGTCATTACTGTGCCACCTGCTTAAACTCGTAGGTTTCCGGCTGCTGGCCAGCGTACGGGTGCTCGGCACCGACGAAGACGTGCAGCTTCTTGATGGACTGACGGGAAAGCTTGTTGTGCGGCATCATGCCCTTGACAGCTTCCTCGATCACGCGGTCCGGACGCTCGTCCAGCGCGCGGCCCAGGGTCATGGACTTCAGACCACCCGGGTAACCGGAGTGGCGGTAGCGCATCTCACGCTCGCGCTTGTTGGAGGAGATGTGGACCTTGTCGGCGTTGATCACGATGACGTGGTCGCCGGTGTCGACGTTCGGCGCGTACTGCGGCTTGTGCTTCCCGCGCAGGATGTCTGCGACGGTGGAAGCAAGCTTGCCCAGCACCACGTCGGTCGCGTCGATGACGTACCACTTACGGGTGATGTCACCGCTCTTCGGGTGGTAAGTAGACATGCATGACTCCTTAAAGTCTGTCTAGATGGCTGCCGGCCAAACCTCGCCTGCCCCTTTGCGCTTTACGGCGGCCGGTGGAGACCCGAAAAGCGCATCCTGCGGGACACACAGGCCGTTAACCCTACGGCACCCGCTCCCGAAAACACAAAAGCGCCGCCGCAGGTGATCCCCCATCACCTGCGGCGGCGCGTCCCCCGTCCCCCGTTGTGTTGCACCGCCGGCTGCGTGGCCGAGCCCGTCCCCCGATGAAAACGGCCCCTGCACCCCGCGGCGCTCGTCGTGTGGCGTTTAGCCCCAGCTGTTCGCAGCGGCGTTGTTGACGGCCAGCATGGTGGAGTTGCCGTCCTCAACGGTTTGCGCGATCTGGGTGAGGATCTGGTTGAGATCCTCCGCCGCCTGGTCCCACTTGGCCTGGTGCGCCTGGTAGGCCGCGGCCGCGGTGCCCTCCCAGGTCTGCGCCATGGGCTGGAGCATCTGCTTGAGCTCTGCCAGGTCGCCGTTGATGCGCGACGCGGATGCCCGCATGTCATCGGCGGCGCCGGCGATCTGAGCGAAGTCGTACTTGATCTGCATGGTTTCTCCTTAGAGTGCCAGGCCGCCGGCGAGCTGGCGGAGGCTGTCCGTGTTGGTGGCGTCGGTGGTCTCGTAGTGCTTGGCGTTGTCGCGGATGTTCACGGCGATCGCGCTCAGCGCCTCCGACAGCCGGCGCTGGGCGTCGTCGTAGCGCGCCATCAGGTCGTCGAAGCTGCGCTGGGCGTTGCCCACCCAGTAGCTGCGGGTGGCTTCGGCGACCTGCTGGATGCGGTCGATCTCGCGGTTGACGTCCGCGTTGGTGTCGTCGGTGCGGTCGGCAGCGGCGCGCATGACCTCGGCTTCGGTTGCGAACTGCTCCATAGTTTTTCCCCCTCGTGGTGTGTTGGGACGGACAACTCGGTGTGCTGTCCGTATATCTGACTGACGTGTGACCCGTTCGGTTCCATGGATGGCAAAACTTTTCTACGGCCCCACGTCAGCCCCCTGATACGCGGCGGATTCCATCGCCATGCGACAGGTGGCGCGCTGCACCACAGTGGGCTCCAAGCGCGTGTGGCACCCGACAAAGAGTTGCACCGCCCCGTCCGGCCACGTGCGCCACAGCGCTTGCGAGCCATCAGCTGCGCGCTCGAGGTAGGTCACGGCCACCCCGTCGGTGTCCACCAGTTCCACCTCGGGGTCGGCTTCGATGTCGGCGAGCAGCTGCTCCGCCATGGTCTGCGCGGGCAGCTGGTAGAGGTGCTCCACGGCGATCTGCAGGCGGAAGTCGGGGTCGTCGCCGGTGGCGCGCCACATGCCGTCGTCTGCTTCGAGGCCGAACCCGGCGGGCAGCTGCACGCTCAAGCCGTCCTGCTCGAGGCGCACCGTGGGGCTTTCGCTTACCGACGCCCGTTCCGTCTCCCGCGCTTCCGGTTCCTCCTCCGTCGCCGGAGCAGGGGGCGTTTCTGATTCCGCCGCAGGAACAGGCGGCGGCGCTGGTTCCGCCGCTTCCCCGCGCGTGAGTAACCAGATCACGCCTGCGCACACGAGGGCCACAACGGCGACGACGGCGGCGACAATCCACACGCCCGAGCGTCCGTCGGGTTCGGAAGGGACCGCGCGGAAGGAGTCCGTCGGCGCTTCGTCATGCTTGCGCTCGGCAAGTGGCTCGAGGGTCTCTGTGGTGAGGTCGATGTCGTAGTCCGCAAGGGCGTGCGCGAGTTCGCGCAGGCGCTGCGGGTCCGCGGCGATGTGCACCTGCGCTCCCGCGGGATGGGGGCCGAGGGCGTTGCGCACGGTGGCGGCGATCTCGCGGCTGGTCGGCGCGTCGAAGCGGTGGACGTTGGTCGCGCCGGTAATCACAGTGGACGCGTCGGTGGCGGTGATGCGCAGGTCGGTCATGACGCCTCCGGCATCTGGACGGTGCCGCGCGGCTCGCCGCGGACCCACGTGGCGCGGCCGGGCTGCTGGGGGCTCGGGCGCACGCCGAAGATGGCGCCTTCGTCGCGGGTGCCGTCCATGACCAGCACGTCCGGGTGCACGTCTTTCAGGCCGGTGAGGAAGGGGCCGAACAGGGCGCGCGAGATTCCGCCGAACTTGCGGGCGGCAACGACGTGCAGGCCGACGTCGCGGGCGTGCGGGAGCAGTTCGACGAGGGGGCGCAACACTTCCTCGCCCACGAGCTCGTAGTCGTCGATGAGCAGGTAGAGCTCGGGGCCCTCCCACCAGGAGCGCTCGCGTAGCTGCTGCGGCGTCACCTCGGCCCCCGGCAGGCGCGACTGCAGCGTGACGGCAAGCGATTGCGCTGCCTGGGCGATGGCGCTCGCAGACGCCGCGTAGGCAGCGACCATTTCTTCGCGGGCCCGGCCCAGGTGGGCGCGGCGGGGGTCAAGCACCACCATCCTCGCCTGCTCGCGGCCCATGTGCTCCACCGCCGCGATGGTGCTGGCGATGAAGGTGGATTTGCCGCACCCGCCGGCGCCGATGGCCAGCACGTGGCCGGAGGCGTACACCGGTTCGAGGTTGGGTCCGCCGATGCCGAGGGGGATCCTTTGGCCGTCGAGAAGCGAGCGCGTATCGACGGCCTCCGGCAGCACCCGCAACCGCGGCACCGGCTCTTGGTCGGTGTGGGCGGCGAGGTGGGCGATGTCCTCGCCGCTGGTGTAGACCAGCTGCACGACCTTGCCGTCCGGGGTTAGGCCGCGGCCGGGAATGGCGGGCAGCTTCTCCTGCTGTTTGCGGTCGATGAGCGAATCCATCGGCTCGGTGAGCCGCAGCTCTAGGCGCGTGCCGATGAGGTCGCGCACGTTGGGGCGGATCGCGCTCCACCGCTGGGTGGTCACCACGAGGTGGATGCCGGCGTCCGGGCCTTCGGAGGCGATGCGGGCGAGCGGTTCGCGCAGGTCGTCGTCGAGGGAGTGCCAGCCATCGATGACCAGCATGGCCGGGCGCGGGGCGTCGAGTAGCGAGGTGACCTCGTCGATCACCCTGCGCGTGCGCTCCGCGTCTTTCATGCTGGCCACGCCGGCGACGTGCGGCAGGGATTCGAGCTCCGCCAGCTCACCGATGATGTAGACGGCCAGGCCTGCGCGCAGCTGGGTGGCCACAATCCCGCGCACCGCCATGGTCTTGCCGGTCTGCGGCCCGCCCGCGATGGCAACGTGCCCGCCCGCCAAGTTGAGGTCCAGGTGGAAGGGGGTCTGGCGCTGTTTGTACGGCTCGTCGATGAGACCGAGCGTGCCTTCCATCTGCGACAGCGGGATCCGCTCGGGCAGCGGCGGCAACCACACCTGGTGGGCGCGCATGCCGAGCTCGCTCGCCACGTCCGCCGCCTTGGCCACCACCGCATCCAGCAATGTGGTGGAGCGGTCCTCCTCCACATACGCGGTGGGAACGGGCTCGATCTCGTTGCCGGTGAACAGCCGGACGTGCTGGTCTGGGTGGTGCGCGATCACGGTGCGGGTCAGCGGGCCGGAGACGTAGGCGGCGCGGAAGCGAACCAGGTCCATCCCTGCCTTGAGGTAGCCAGAGCCAGGCTCCCCGGGGAGCTCGTAGGCGTCCGGCACCCCCAGAACCTGGCGTGACTCGCCGGCAGAAAACGTTTTCAAACCGATGCGGTAGGACAGGTGGGAATCCAGCCCGCGCAGCTTGCCCTCCTCGAGGCGCTGGGAGGCCAGCAGCAGGTGCACCCCAAGCGAGCGGCCGAGGCGCCCCACCGTCACGAACAGATCGGCGAAGTGCGGGTGCTGGGTGAGCAGCTCCGTGAACTCGTCGACGACGATGACCAGTGACGGCAGCACATGCCCCGCCCTAGTGTAGTCCGTGATGTTGGCGAAGTTGCCCGCCTTACGCAACAGCTCCTGGCGGCGGTGCATCTCGCCGGAGATGGCATCGTACATGCGCTCCACCAGCACCGCCTCGTCTTCGAGGTTGGTGATCACCGCGGCCGTATGCGGCAGCGACTCGCAGCCGAGGAAAGTCGCACCGCCCTTGAAATCAACCAGCACGAAGTTCAGCTCCTCCGGTGAGTGCGTCACCGCCAGCGCCACCACCAGAGTCTTCAGCAGCTCCGACTTTCCGCTGCCGGTCGCACCGATGCACAGACCGTGCGGGCCCATGCCGCCGAGGGCCGCTTCCTTTAAGTCCAGATACACCGGCTGCCCGTCGGGGGCTGCACCAATGGGCACAGTGAGCTTGTTGCGCACCCCAGGCCACATCGTGCGGGCATCCAGCGCATCCACGTCCGGCACACCGAGCATCGACATGAAGTCCCCGCCGGCCTCCGTCGCCCCCTCCGGGCGGCGGTAGAAGCCCAGGTGTCTAGCGACGAACTCCGCCTCCGCATCCGTGAACGGGTCCGGCACGCCGAGAGTTTCCACGCCCTGCGCTGTGGCCGCCTCCAGCACGTCGGTGCAGATGATGTGGAACGCGTCCGGATCCACGAAGCATTCCGGGTCGTCGGGGATCGTCACCACGCAGTCGGCGTCGGTTGGCGCGGGGGACCTTTGGTCGTCGAGAATCGTGATGCGAAACGCGCCCTCGGAGCGTGAGTGCGGCAGCCATTTCGCCCACGTAAACGGCGCGTCGATATGCACCTGCTCCGGCCCGTAGAAAAACGCCAGCTGGCATACGATCGAGCGCGCCACCTCCCGCGCGGTCGGGCCCGCCAGCGTGATGGCGGCAAACGCGTCGAGCTGCACCAGCATGGGCATGCCGGGCACGGTGCTCACCGCCGCGACGGTGCGGCGCAGGCTGACCGCGCACACCGGGTCCAGGTCCTCTGGGCTGCCGGGGTCTTCCACGTCCACCGGCGTGCACAGCGCGCCCGCGCCGGTGCCGAGGCGCACGGTGGGGGCGCCGGCACGCTCCCACACGCGTTCCACCGGCACTGCGGCGACGAGCTCGCCCGGCGCGGGGTGCAACGTGGTGGCGTGCGCGCGCTGCTTGGCGGCGTTGGCGCGGGCGGTCTTCGCCAGCGCGTCGAGGTGGCGCAGGTAGACCCGGCGCGTTTCGTCGATGTCGCCCTGTTTCTCCTGCGGGGCGATCATGCCGGCGAGCCCGAACAGCATCATCAGCGGGAAGATGAGCATCATCGGGCTCACGGCGCGGCCGGACATGGCCATCAGCACCATCACCGCGCCCAGCGCGACCACCATCACCACCGGCAGCAGGATCTTCAGCAGCGGCTGCGCGTGCTGTTTCTGCGCGGCGGGCACGGACTCCGCGCGCAGTGTGCCGCTGGGCGGCGGCGCGATATCGGGCGCACCGACGGTTGGCGCGAGCACCTGGTCGTAGTCGAGGCCAAGCAAAAGAGTTCCCCCCTGGTGTTGTCGCCACGGTTCCCCCGAACTGTGGACGTGCTGCGGATTGTAAGCCATACTGTTTCCCGCTGCGCGGCGAATGGGGGCCGCGCCTGAATCTCGGGGGAGAATTTCGTTGGTTGCTACTTCGGCGCACCACGTTGTGCGTGTCACTGTCCGCGTGTCTGTCGTCGCGTTTCATCGCGACATCGACGTCACGCTGCCCACATCGTCCACGCTGGCAGAAGTGCTGCCGGAGCTCGCCCGCCTAGTGGAGCTGCCTGAGGTGCACCGCCCGTGGCAGGCCACCACCGCAGGCGGCGCGCCGCTGGACATGCACACGCCGCTATATGCGCTCAAGCTTCACGACGGCGCTTCCGTCGCCCTCCACCCCGAAGAGCCGACACCGCCGCCCGTGGTGCGCGACGCTGCCGATGCGCTCTCCGGCGCAGCGGAGGCGGCGCGACAGGTGCGCGGATTGGACGCGGCCGCCACGTTCGCCGGGCTGGCTGCGGCAGTGCTCGTGGCCCGGGCCTACCTGCCGTGGCACGCGGCACTCGGCGCGGCAGCGCTGCTCGCGTTGGTGGTCGCCTCTGCGGGTAGGTCGCGCCCGGCGTTTGCGGCGGTGCCGGTGCTTGCCAGTCTCTGCGCGGGATTGTGGGTCGCAGGCGCCGGCCAGGGCACCGAGAGTGCCGGGCTGGGCGCACTCGCGGCCGCGCTGAGCGCCGTAGTCGCGGTTGGCGTGGGCGCAGCGCTGCACCTGGCGGGGCACGCACTCGTGGCCTACATTGCCGCGACGTGCGCGCTCGTCGCCGTCGGCGCGCTCGGTCTGTGGCTGCCTGGGCCGCTGGCTCCGCCGGCCTTGACGCTGCTGGCCGGGGTGCTCGCCGTGATGGCGACGCCAGGGGTGGCCACCCGCGCGGCGGGACTGACGGTCCCGCGCGTGCCCACCGCCGGCGAGGAGTTCGACCGCTCCGACGCGTACCAGGACGACGTCGATGCACGAAGCACGACAGCCACCGCGATCGCCTCCGCCCTCTCCGCGGCTATCGCCACCTGCTGTGTTCCGGCCGTGCTCTGGGTGGGCCGTGCGGGCGGTGTCTGGGCGTGTGCGCTGTGTCTGGGTGTGGCGGGCGCGCTCGTGGTCTACGCCTCGCGCCACCACTGGGCTGGGCCGCGGCTGTGCCTGACGGCGGTCGCACTCGCGGCGGTGGTGGCAGCCGCCGCGGCTGCCGCCCAGGTCGGCCACCCCGCGTGCATCGCGCTCGCGTGTCTGGCAGCGCTGGCGGCCATGACAACCGTAATCTGGGCGCCGCGGGTGGCCGACCTGGAGCCGACCACCGTGGTGTGGTTCGAACGTGCAGAGATCGCCGCCACCATCGCCGTCATTCCGCTGGCGGTGCACCTGACCGGGCTGTTCGACATGATCCGGGGGATCTAGCGATGCGCTGGTTGCCCGTCGCCGCTCTGCTCGCGCTGTCGCTCACCCCGTCACCCGCCCACGCCCAAGAGGTCGCGTGCGCGGTGCCCGCGCGCGTGGAGGCACCTGCGACGGACGCGGACCTCACGCGCCTGCGCCGCTTTGCCACGGGCGAAGGCGTGCGCGTCGCCGTCATCGACACCGGGGTGGCGCCGCACCCGGACATCGCGCACCTGCGCCCGGGCCGGGACTTCGTGGCCGACGACGCCCTGCAGGACTGCGACAACCACGGCACCGCGGTCGCCGGCATCATTGCCGGACGCACGCTCGGCATCGCGCCCGAGGCGGAGATCGTCTCCATCCGGCAAACCTCCGCGCACACCCGGGGCCAGGACACGGACGCCGGGAACCTGCAGACGCTCACGGAGGCCATGCACAACGCGCTCGACGAGGGCGCGAGCGTGCTCAACATCTCTGTCGTGTCCTGCTTGGAGCCCGAATTCGCCTCGCGTATCGACGCCTCCGGCATCACCGCCGCCCTCGAGCGCGCCGAGGCGCAAGGCGCGGTGGTGGTGGCCGCCGCCGGCAACACCGGCCCCGACTGCGAACCCGGCTTCGACGTCTTCCCGGCCCGCTTCCCCACCGTGCTTGCCGTTGCTGCCCGTGCGGACGACCACTCGATCGCCGAATACTCCCTACCGGCGGAGCTTTCCGCGCCGGGGTTGGTGCCGGCCGCGCTCGCGTCGGGCGGGTGGGCCGAAGGCACGCTGGCGAACGACGGCGTGCGCCCGTACGCCGGCACGAGCTTTGCCGCCCCGGTGGTCAGCGGCACCGCGGCGTTGCTGCAGTCGCGCTATCCCGGCATCAGCCCTGCGCATGTCCGCGCGCTAATTACCGCATCCGCCCAGCCCGGCGGCGGGGCCGTCGACCCGCTAGGCGCGTTGACGCAACTGCCCCCGCAAGAAGTGGCCGAGCGCCCGGCGCTGCAAGTGCGGGCGGTGGACCGCGAGGGCAACCCCGCCGTGTCGCGGCTCGCGTTGCTCATCGGCGGCGCGATGGCGCTCGTCGCGGCGGTGGTTTCGCTTCGCGCGGGCCTCAGTAGGTCGCTGTCAGCGCCGCGTCGCGAGTCAGCTCCGCGCCCTCGGGCAGCAGGGCGATAATTTCCCACGGCACCTGCTCCACGTGGTTCGCCCCGACCGTGTCCAACGCGGCCGCATCGGGGGCGCTGTGCCGCAGACCGCTCGCGGAAACGACGTGGTAGCCGTGGCCCGAGTCCACGCCGACGGAGCCGTCGCGCAGACCCGCAAAGTGCGTGGCCACGGACGTCCCGGACAGCTCGATGCCTGCGGGCACCTCCTGCATAAATGCCCCGCCCCGGTCCTGATTCACGCAGACGCGGTCTGGCTCCACCCACGTGGGTCGCTCGCGCGGCAGTCGCAGCTCTTCCTCCGCGTCCGGGTACTGTGCTACATCCGCCCGGGCTGCGGCGGTGGCTTTCGCACCGGCGTCGAGCAGCATCTCGCGCTGCGTCGCCGTGATCGGCTGGATTCGGCCGTTAGCCAGGGCCCAGGACCGCCCGTCGTCGTCGATGACATCCGGCAGCGGGCTTGGAATCCCAGCCGGCGGCAGCTCCGCGAGCGCGCTGATGACCTGCGTCGGCGGGGTCCACCGCGGGGTGTCCGGGGTAATTCCCAGCGCGCGGCGCATGGCGCGGCCCTCCGGCGCGTCGGCGTCCGGCAGCAGTCGGCGACCCTCCGCGGTGACCAGCCATTCGCGGGAGCCGTCGGCGGCCAACGCCGCGACGTCGGCAGGCATGGGCTGCGGAGCCTCCCCTGCGATGACGGTGATGGTGTCCACGCCACAAACCGACCAGCTAGCTGGCGCAGCGTCCTCGGGCGCGAACATGCCCGGGGCCGCGACGATGCCCACCGGCACGCCGCGCGGCAGTGCGGCGAGGTGCGCGTCGCCGATGCGGGCGGGCTCGGCGGGAGAGCCCGCGATGAGGCGCGCGGACGCCAGGTTGGTCACCGGGTGCGCCGCCTCGCCGACGCGCACGTACAGCGTCCCGTCGGCGGCGCGGACAATCGGCGCGTCGCCAGGGTCCGCGTCCGGCCGCATCCAGGCGAACAATCCCATCACGCCCGCGATCATCGCCGCCGCGGCGGTGCCGAAAATGGTTGCGCGGCGCCGCGACGCCAGCGGGTCATGAATCATGCGGACATCGCCGAAGATCAGGCCGTGCTCCATACGGCGGCGCATGAACTGGTGGCCTGATACTTGGGCACGCGTGGTTGGCAACAGCTTCGCCATGATAATTCCCCTCCCCCGAGAACACCTGGCGGAAAGCCTACTGCGTTGCCCCAACCTCCGCGAGCGCAAACAGCTCGTCGGAGCCGTGCTCCTGGCCGTCCTCGACCATCGCTTCCAGCTCCTCCTCGCTGAACTGGCTGTTCACCGCGAACACCACCGTGTCGCCCTTGCGGTAGACGGGGGTGACACCCTCGGAGACCCAGAAGTCGCGCAACATTTCGTACCGCGGGTACTGGTGGCCCCAGAAGGGCTCGGGGCTGAGCAGGAAGAACTTGATGTCGAGGTTGTCCACCGCCTCGTCCACCGGGTTGTGCTCGCCCTCGCCGATGAAGTCGGCGTTCCAGTTCAGGATGTCGGTGTTCGAGCCGCGCCCGCCCCTGGGCCACAGGTAGTGGCGGTTGAGCGTGGGCACACCGTTGTAGGCGTACATCCAGGAGTACCCGTCTGCTGTATCGCCCGCCGTCAGCCCCTCCCACGCCGTAGGCTGGGTCGCCAGCCAGTCGTAGGCCTGGAGATCGTCCGCGCTCACCATGCGGTCATCGTCGCGGGCCGCGGAGTAGGCCGCTTCGGCGCCGCCTTCACTCTGGTGCCGCATCATCGGGATGACGGCGGCGACGACGACACCGGCGACAACGATGGAGGCAACGGCCGAGACCCGCTCCCCCTTCGCGTACCGCTTAGCGACGGGCGCTGCCGCCACCAACCGAATCCCCGCAGCAACCGCAATGGCGGCCCCAGCGGTCACCGCCATAGCCACCGGCATGATGAGACGGTGGCCGGTGCTGTAGTGCAGGTTACCCACGTAATCCAGCACGTGGCCCCAGGTGTTGTCGAACGGTTCGAGCGCGTTCACAGTGACGGCCAGGGACACCGCGTAAAAGAGCGCGGGCCACACCTGCCTGCGCCACAAAAGGCACACCAGGGCGCCGGCGCCGGCCAACCACAGCAGCACCGTCGGGTCGTAGTCCGGGAAGAACTGGATCACGTGGCGCGTTTCCATGCGAAACGCCGTACCCCACGCGCCGCCCGCGCCGAGTTGCTCCTTGGGGCGCCACGATGCGACCTCCTCCGCTTGCGCCGTGCCCGCCAGAACCTGCGGCAGGAACATGGCCACGCCGGCAACAGCGGGCAGAGCGATCCAGAGGGTGTCTGCCAGCCGCGAGCGTTCCGGAGCGACCAGGGTAGACGTCAGCCAGTACAGCGCCACCGCCAACATCACGATGGTCACGGCAGACGGGTGGACGCACAGGATAGACACGAACGCCAATGCGACGGGCAGCGCGCTGGCCCGGCGCCGCGGCACGGTGATAAGCAACCACGTCACCGCCCCCGTCAGCGTGACGGCGAACAGGTAGGGCCACATGCCCACGTAGTCCGGGACCCACAGCAGCTGCGGAGCGGCGTACCCCATCAGCGCGGCCAAGGCGGCGCCGATCTGTGCGGTCAACCCCACGGAGCGCAGGAACGCGAACACCAGGCACGCGAGCGTGAGCGGCAGCGCCACCGCCGGCAGCACCGCGGCGGCGATGTTCAGCGCGGGGATGGGATCAAGCCCCGCCGCCTCGGCGAACAACGCGATGCCCGCGTGGAACGCCGAGGGGTAAAACAGGTCGATCCTGGATTCGACGTTTTGTAGCTCACCCATCCGAGTGGCGGACGCGACGCCCTCGTCCATGATGAAGCGGACCAGGTTCGCGTGCCACTGCACGTCCCATCCCTGCACGATGTTGTACGTGCCGTTGGGCAACCGCTCCAGCCAGCGCAACTTGTCGCCCGCCGCCATATATGCGCTGCCCCCGATGCCCACTGCGGGGATCACCCAGTACAGGTCCGCGATGCTTCGCTTGCGCCCGCTGGTCGTGCTACCAAGGTGCGACCGTCGCCTCAGGGCGTAACGCCACGCTGCTGCTATGGCGAGCGCTAACACGACGCTGACACCGAACGTCCATAGATTGAAGGGCGCGCGGGTCAGGCCCCAGAACCACGACGACATGCCGATCAGCCCGAAGGTGACGGGAATCGCTGCCACCGCGGCAGCCGGGGCCTTCATCCCTGAAATCAACGACACCACAAACCCGGGAAGCGCGAAGAACACAACGGCGAACCATGCTGCTACGGCTGTTGTCACGGCACCTCCCTGTTCGGATTTAACCCAAGCATGCTACATCTCGCGGCGGGCTCTGGTCGCTTCGGCTCGCGCCGCCAAGTCCCGGTTTTCCGGGTAACGCACTCCCACCAACGTCAGGCCGCGGGCGGGAGCGAGCGGGACTTCGGCGGAGCGGGCGTCGAGAAGCAGAAGCTCCTCGGGCCACTGTGGTCCGCGCCGGCCCTCGCCCACCGTGAGGCAGGTAGCCACGAGCGCGCGCACCATGTTCCAACAGAACGCGTCGGCGGTGATGCGCGCCTCGTAGACCATGGGCTCCACCTCAGACCACGTGAAACTGTGCACGTCCCGGATCGTGGTCGCGTGCGGTTTCGGACGACAGAAGGCGGCGAAGTCGTGCAACCCCACCAGCGCGTCCGCGCATGCTTGAACCGCGTGCAGGTCCACCGGCTTCGGCCACACGGCGGTGTCCCTGACGCGGGAGGGCGCGGCGCCCGCGGGGTGCGTGGTGACGCGGTAGACGTACGTGCGGGTGAGCGCTGAGAAGCGCGCGTCGAAGCCCTCCGGGGCACGCGAGACCCCGAAAACGCGGACATCCTCGTCCAGCAACTTTGCTAAACGACGCACCAGGCGCCCAGGATCGCCCTCAATCGAGCGCTGGTCCAGCGACGCGGCCGGAATGTCAGCGTGGGCCACCTGCCCCGAAGCGTGCACGCCAGCGTCCGTGCGCCCGGCGACGGTGAGCTGCACCTCGGTGCGAAGAACAAGGGACAGGACGTCCTCGATCGTCTGCTGGACGGTGCGCAGATTCCCCTTTTGCCGCGCCCAGCCGTGAAAATCGGTGCCATCGTAGGCGATGTCGAGGCGCAGGCGCAGCGTGTCGTCCATGGTGAGGCATTGTATCGCCGCACCAGAAGCACAACGGCAAAGCGCCCGGTCGCACTGCGTGTGCAGTGCGACCGGGCGCTGGACCGGATGTGTAGCGGGTGCTACTTGTCCTCGGCCGGAGCCTCGGTTGACTCGGTGACCTCAGTGGTCTCCTCGGCAGTGGCCGGAGCCTCTGCCTCAGCCTGGCGGGAGGCGGCGGCGCGGGCTGCGCGGGTGGCCTCGGAGGACACGGTCTCTTCGAGCACCAGAGAGATCTGGGTCATCGGAGCGTTGTCGCCCGGGCGGTTCTCCAGCTTGATGGAGCGGGTGTAGCCGCCGTCGCGGTTGGCGAACTTCGGTGCGAGCTCGTTGAACAGGTAGGTCACAACCGCCTTGTTCGGCAGCTCGGCGAGCACGGCGCGGCGGTCGGCCACGGTGCCCTTCTTCGCCTTGGTGATCAGCTTCTCAGCGTACGGACGCAGCTGGCGTGCTTTCGCGTCCGTCGTCTTGATTGCGCCGTGCTCGAACAGGGCCTGGGCCAGGTTGGACAGAATGTGCTTCTGGTGGCTGGCCGAGCCTCCGAGACGGGCGCCCTTCTTCGGGGTAGGCATTTTCGTACTCCTCGTGTGCGGTTAGTTGAGCGCGTGCTCTGTTGTGTTACTCGGTCTCGTCCGCGCTGGTGTCGACATAGTCCCCGGTCTCGGCGTCGTAGCCTTCGATCTGGGTCGGGTCAAAATCTTCCGGAGCATCCTTCAGGGTCAGGCCCAAGCTTGCGAGCTTGATCTTGACCTCGTTGATGGACTTCTGGCCGAAGTTGCGGATATCCAGCAGGTCGCTCTCGGTGCACTCTGCGAGCTCACCGACGGTGTGGATGTCCTGGCGCTTCAGACAGTTGTAGGAGCGCACGGAGAAGTTCAGCTCCTCAATCGGCGTGGAATACGCGGCGATGTACTCGGTCTCCTGCTCCGACGGGCCAATCTCAATGCCCTCGGCCGCGGTGTTCAGCTCGCGCGCCAAGCCGAAGAGCTCCACGAGGGTGGATCCGGCAGACGCGAGGGCGTCACGTGCGGTCATGGAGTTCTTGGTCTCCACATCGATGATGAGCTTGTCAAAGTCGGTGCGCTGCTCAACACGGGTCGCCTCAACCTTGTAGGCGACGCGGGTGACCGGAGAGTAAATCTGGTCGACCGGAATGCGGCCGGCCTCTCCGCCGGAGTTGGGCATGGCCGGGACGTAGCCGCGGCCGCGCTCGACGACGAGCTCCATCTCGAGGCGAGCCTGCTCGTTCAGCGACGCAATGTGCAGATCCGGGTTGTGGATCTCCACACCGGCCGGCGCCTCGATGTCGCCCGCGGTGACGTCGCCGGGCCCCTCAACGGCGAGCTGCATGACAACCGGCTCGTCCGAGTCGGAAGACAGCACCAGGTCCTTGATGTTGAGGATGATCTCCGAGACGTTCTCCTTCACACCGTTGATCGTGGTGAACTCGTGGAGCACACCGTCGATCTTGATGGAGGTCACGGCTGCGCCCGGGATGGACGACAGCAGCGTGCGGCGAAGCGAGTTGCCCAGGGTGTAGCCGAAACCAGGCTCGAGCGGCTCGATGACGAACTTCGAGCGGTTGGTGTCGATGTACTCCTCGGTCAATTCAGGACGCTGAGAGATGAGCATGAACTTCTCCTTTGTCGGCTCCCGCTATTTGAAGCCGGTAGGAATGGATGTGCGGAAGATTCCGTGCCCGGTCGACGTCGTCCACCGGTGCGCGGGGTGAAGCAAACGGAAAGTTTACTTCGAGTAGAGCTCGACGATGAGCTGCTCCTGCAGCGGCACGTCGATCTGAGCGCGCTCGGGCAGCTGGTGCACGAGAATGCGCAGGGTGTCCGGAACGACCTGCAGCCACGCCGGAACAACGGCGTCGAGCAGGCTGTCCTGAGCCTCTTCGAACCACAGCATGCTGCGGGACTTGTCACGGACGTCGATGATGTCGTACTGCGTCACGGCGAAGGACGGGACGTCGATCTTCTTGCCGTTCACCGTGAAGTGGCCGTGGGAAACCAGCTGACGCGCCTGGCGGCGGGTCTTGGCCAGGCCGGCGCGGTAGATGACGTTGTCCAGACGGGACTCCAGCAGGATCAGCAGGTTGTCGCCGGTCTTACCCTGACGACGGTTCGCCTCTTCGTAGTAGCGGCGGAACTGCTTCTCCATCACGCCGTAGGTGAAGCGGGCCTTCTGCTTCTCCTGCAGCTGGAGCAGGTACTCGGACTCCTTGATGCGGGCGCGGCCAGCCTGCCCCGGGGGGTAGGGGCGACGCTCGAAGGACATGTCGCCGCCGACGAGGTCGACGCGGAGGCGACGGGACTTACGGGTAGCAGGGCCGGTGTAACGAGCCATGTCTCTTTACCTCTTTTCCTTTCAGCCTTAAACGCGACGACGCTTCGGCGGACGGCAGCCGTTGAACGGCTGCGGCGTCACGTCGGAGATCGAGGACACCTCCAGGCCGGCAGCCTGGAGCGAACGGATTGCGGTCTCGCGGCCGGAGCCCGGACCCTTGACGAACACGTCAACCTTCTTCATGCCGTGATCCATCGCCTTGCGGGCGGCGTTCTCTGCAGCCATCTGCGCGGCGAACGGGGTGGACTTACGGGAGCCCTTGAAACCGACGTGACCGGAGGACGCCCAGGAAATCACGTTGCCCTGCGGGTCCGTGATGGACACGATGGTGTTGTTGAAGGTGGACTTGATGTACGCGTGGCCTGCGGCCACGTTCTTCTTGACGGTGCGGCGTCCGCGACGCGCACCGGAACGAGTCTGAGGAGCCATAGGTTACTTCTTCTTTCCTGCGATGGTCTTCTTCGGGCCCTTGCGGGTGCGCGCGTTGGTCTTGGTGCGCTGTCCGCGAACGGGCAGGCCACGACGGTGGCGCATGCCCTGGTAGGAGCCGATTTCAATCTTGCGACGGATGTCAGCCTGCACCTCGCGGCGCAGATCGCCCTCGACGGTGTAGGAGGACTCGATAGCGTCGCGCAGAGCGGCGAGCTGATCGTCGGAGAGATCATCCGTGCGCAGGTCCGGAGAAATACCCGTCTTCTCGAGCAGTTCCTTGGATCGGGTTGCACCGATGCCGTAAATGTAGGTCAGTGCGATCTCCATGCGCTTGTTGCGCGGGAGATCCACACCAGCTAGACGTGCCATGAGGTACGTGCCTTTCGGGTTGTTACGGTGGTTTTCTCCCCACCCGTCCACGCCAAACAGCACTTTGTCCGGGCCGTGCCGGAGAGTGGGCTGAGATTACGCGCGGCTCCGGCCACCGTGGCCAGAGGTGCACGACCCGCTTTCACGCGGGTCTGGGTGAGAAGGCTGAAATGCTTTACTTGTAGCGGTAGGTGATACGCCCACGGTCCAAGTCGTAGGGGGAAAGCTCCACCACAACTCGGTCCTCCGGGAGAATGCGGATGTAGTGCTGGCGCATCTTGCCACTGATGTGGGCGAGAACCTCGTGCCCGTTGTCCAGTTCGACCCGGAACATCGCGTTCTTCAAGGGCTCGACAATGCGGCCCTCAACCTCGATTGCGCCTTCTTTCGCCATACACTCCACTTCCTACGCCGCCTGAAAAAGTGCAGGCAGCAGACGTTTTTACCGGTACAGATGGCGCATGCGCGTGTCTGCGCAAACACCAAAGGGCAACGTTAGCCGTTTACCTGCGAAAACGCAAAAGGCCCCAGCGCACGCTGGGGCGGGACCGCGGCTGTTTAGTACACGTAGACTTTGTCGCCGATTTGCAGGTCACTGAAGTAACGCTCGGCGTCGCCGCGGTACATACGGACGCAGCCGTGGGAGAGGATGTTGGGGTCGCCCTGGTGGAACGCG
This sequence comes from Corynebacterium ureicelerivorans, assembly GCF_000747315.1. Classification (NCBI taxonomy): domain Bacteria; kingdom Bacillati; phylum Actinomycetota; class Actinomycetes; order Mycobacteriales; family Corynebacteriaceae; genus Corynebacterium; species Corynebacterium ureicelerivorans. Next base: position 327,923 of record NZ_CP009215.1, on the reverse strand, counting down.
ATGCCGTTGTACGTGAAGTAGGTGGCGTACGGCATTGGAGCGTTACCGAACTCCCAGGAGATTTCGTCCTTGACCTTGCGGTTGACGTAGAAGGTGCCTCGCGGAGTCTCGTGTCCGGGCTTGCCCGGGCCGATCAGACCGGCCTGGTAGTACATGCGGCCATTGTCTTGCAGCCAGGACCGGCGGCCATCGATGTCGACGCAGGCCTTCGCGTCTGCCGGGCAAGGGCCGTAGTCGAAGTTCCCGCGGGGGTTCGGCGCCGGAGCGGGCGCGGGCCTCGGAGCCGGCTTTGGCTTTGGGGTCTTCTCTGCGATCAGGCCGGGGAAGAACGTCTCGACAGTGTTGTCGATGATCGTCTTCGCCTGCGCGGGCAGGTCCGGGTGAATAGCCGCCAGACTATTCGCCTGCTGGCGCAGACTGTTACGGATGTCCCATGCGGTGTTGCGTGCAGTCTTGTCCAGGTCGGCGAGCATGGCGTTCGCCTGCTGCGAGATCGTGTCCAAGCTCGGCGCGGCGATCGGTCCCTGGACCGGAGCCGCATGAGCCGGGGCCGGGGTAGCCAGGGAGGCTACAACGCCGAGGCCTGCGGCAAAGGTGGTTGCACGCCGCTTCAAGGGCGACTGCTTCGCGTGACGGGGGCGGTACGACATGCCCGAATTATAACCCGCCTTTCAGGAAACGCCCCGCGACGCGCCAGGTAGCTACACGCGGGGCGTGAGAATTCGCGGGCCGCCCGCAGTGGCGGCGACGGTGTGCTCCCAGTGCGCTGCAGGCGCGCCGTCGATGGACACGACGGTCCACTCGTCCCCGAGCACCTCGGTGTCTACTTCCCCACCCAGAATCAGCATGGGCTCGATCGCGAGCACCGACCCCTCTTGAATCACCGGCCCCCGGTGGGGTTTACCCTCGTTGGCCAAGTACGGATCTTCGTGCATGGTGTGGCCGATTCCGTGGCCGCCGTAGCCGTCGACAATGCCGAGTGCGACGCCGAACCGGTCCTCCGCCGCATACGTCGCTTGCTCGAGCGCGTGGGAAACATCGGTGAGCTTGTTACCCGGAACCATGGCCTTGAGCCCCTCCGCCAGCACCCACTCCGTGGCGCGGTTCAGAGAATCCACATCGGCCGCTAGCTCGCCGATGCCGAACGACCACGCGCTGTCGCCTACCCAGCCGTCCAAGGTCGCGCCGCAGTCGATGGAGACCAGGTCGCCCTCTTTCAGAACAACGCTCGCGCTCGGAATCCCGTGCACCACCACCTCGTTCACCGAGGCGCAGATAGACCCGGTGAAGCCGTTGTAGCCGAGAAACGTGGGCACCGCCCCGTGGTCGCGAATGACCGCCTCCGCAACCTCGTCCAGCTCCTTGGTGGTGACCCCAGGCGCGGCCGCGGCGCGAACCTCTTGCAAGGCGATGCCGACGATCCGGCCCGCGGCCTCCATCGCGTCGAGCTCGGCGGGGGTCTTTGCGGCTATTTTGCGTTTTCTAAAAGCCATAAGGTGCTCTCCTTCGGTTCGTCGATAAGCGCAATGCGAAAGGCCGGTGCGCAATGACACCGGCCCTTCTGCTTCATTGGGCTACTTGCCCAGCGCCTCCAGAGCACGCTGGTTGATGTCGTCCACGTCGCCGACGGCGTCAATGGAGATGATCTGGTCGCCGTAGTGCTCGATCAACGGCGCCGTCTCGTCGCGGTACACGCCGAGGCGGGTGCGGATGGTCTCCTCGTTGTCGTCGGCACGGCCGCGGGCGAGCATGCGCTCGATCACCACGTCCTCGTCTACCACGAAGTTGAGGACGCCGTCGAGCTTTTCGCCGCGCTTTGCCAGGAGCTCGGTGAGGAACTCAGCCTGCTCGACCGTGCGCGGAAAACCGTCCAGCAAAAAGCCGTTCTCGGCGTCGTCCTGGTTGAGGCGATCCTCCACCATGCGGGCGGTCACGTCGGTGGGCACGAGCTTGCCGGCATCGATGTAGCTCTTGGCCTCAACGCCGAGCGGGGTGCCCTCGCCGATGTTGGCGCGGAACAAGTCGCCCGTGGAGATGTGGGGGACGCCGAGCTTTTCGGAGAGAATTGCGGCTTGGGTGCCTTTGCCGGCGCCGGGAGGGCCGAGGAGAACGAGACGCATTATCGCAGAAGTCCTTCGTAGTTAGATTGCAGGAGCTGGGATTCAATTTGCTTGACCGTGGTGAGGGCCACGGACACCATAATCAGGATCGCGGTACCGCCGAACGCGCTCATGCCCATTTGGCCGGATCCGGTGATGCCGGCATCCATGGCCAGGTTCGGCAGCACGGCGATCAGCGCGAGGTAGATGGCGCCGACGAACAGCAGACGGTTCATGACAAACGCCAGGTACTCCGCCGTGGGGCGGCCCGGGCGGATGCCGGGGATGAAGCCGCCGAACTTCTTCATGTTCTCCGCCTGGTCCACCGGGTCGTACTGGATGGATACGTAGAAGTAGGAGAAGAAGATGATCAGCACCACGTAGGTCAAGATGTACTGCCACGAACCCGGGTTCTGCAGCCACGCCATGACGTGGTTCATCCACCAGTTATCCGGCGGAGTGGGGTTGTTCATGGTGATGATCTGAGTGATCAGCACAGGAACGTACATCAGGGAGGATGCGAAGATCACCGGGATCACGCCCGCCTGGTTCACCTTCAGCGGCAGGTAGGTGGAGGACCCGCCGTACTGGCGGCGGCCGACCATGCGCTTTGCGTACTGCACCGGGATGCGGCGCTGGCCCTGCTCGATGAAGACGATGCCGATGACTAGCACCACCAGCGCAAGAATCACGAGGGCGAGGGTTACCCCGCCAGAATTCTGCAGGATGAAGGCGCCTTCTGACGGGATCTGGGTGGCGATGCCCGCGAAGATGAGCAGCGACATGCCGTTGCCCACGCCCTTCTCGGTGATGATCTCGCCGAGCCACATAATGAGCACGGCACCCGAGGTCATCACGATGATCATCATGAGCAGCGTCCACACGTTGCGGTCTTCCACCAGGACCGGCATGCCCTGGCCCAGCAGTTGCTCACGATCCGCCAGCGCCACGATGCCGGCCGATTGCAGCAGTGCCAGCGCGACGGTGAGGTAACGCGTGTACTGCGTCATCTTCGCCTGCCCGGACTGGCCTTCCTTCTTCAGCTCCTCGAACTTCGGGATGACCACGGTGAGCAGCTGCACAATGATGGAGGCCGTGATGTAGGGCATGATACCGATGGCGAAGATGGACAGCTGCAGGAGTGCACCACCCGAGAACAGGCCGATGATGGAGAACATCGTTGCCTGGTCGCCGCGCGAGATCTCCTCTAGGCGGGAAGAGATCAGCGCGTAATCCACGCCCGGAGTAGGGATCTGGCAGCCGACGCGGTACAGAAACATCAGCGCAAGGGTGATCAGAATCTTCTTCCGAAGATCAGGGTCCTTGAACGCCTGAGCAATAGCGGACACAAAGCCTCCTGGCCCCCGCCGTGCCATTAGCGGGAGGTAGCGGACATTCGACTGCTCGCGCCTGCTTCTTTGGGCATACGAAACCGGCGGGGCCGTCTTTTGACCCCACTACCCTAGCAGCCCCCGCCGGAAGTTAATACCGCAGGTCGGGCTCCAACCTCTCTCACAGGATTCGCCAATGCAGCGTGTGGCTTGTCCAATGTTTCCCGCGAGGGACCCGGCGCTGCGATAACGCCCGCGGGCGGAATCTGTCAAGGCCTGCCCGCACGCCACTCTGAAAGCGCACCCCACCAACGACAAACCCCCGCTTTGGACGTCGGACGTCCAAAGCGGGGGTTCGAGGTAAAACGTGTCGCTTATGCCTCCGGGTCAGCGTCCACCGTGGTGGAGCCGCCCTGCAGCGGGTCGGAGTCAAGGACACCCTTCGCGCCGGAGCCTGCCTCCGGTGCCGGGGCGGCCTCGCCGGCGGCGGACGCAACCGGGCCCTCGCCGTTCGCCGCACGCTTGGAGAACGCGACGGTGGTAGCGGAGCCACCAGCTGCGTTGAGCTTCTCCTCAGCGGACTTGGAGAACTTGTTGGCGGTGACGTTGAGCGCGACGGTGACCTCGCCCTCCGCCAGCACCTTCACCGGCTGCTTCGGGCGCACGAGGCCCTTGGCAACGATGTCGGCGACGGCGATGTCTCCACCCTGCGGGAAGGCCTCTGCCAGATCCGCGAGGTTGACCACCTGGTACTCGACGCGGTTCGGGTTCTTGAAGCCCTTGAGCTTGGGAAGACGCATGTGCAGCGGCATCTGGCCACCCTCGAAAGCAGCGGAAACCTGCTTGCGAGCCTTGGTGCCCTTGGTACCGCGGCCAGCGGTCTTACCCTTGGATGCCTCACCGCGGCCGACGCGGGTCTTGGCCTTGTTGGCGCCCTCTGCCGGGCGCAGATCATGGAGCTTGATGATGTCAGCCATGTGGTATCTACTCCCCTGCAACTTCTTCAACGGTGACGAGGTGGCGCACCTTGAGGATCTGGCCGCGGGTGGCAGCGTTGTCCTTCTTCACGACGGACTGGCCGATCTTGCGCAGACCGAGAGCCTCGAGGTTCTTCCGGGTAACCGGCTTTTCGCCGACCTTGCCGTGGTGCAACGTAATCTTCAGTGCCATGGTGCTTAGGCCTCCTGTCCTGCGCGTGCGCGCAGCATACGAGCCGGTGCAACGTCCTCGATGGCCTTGCCGCGCTTGGCAGCCACCTCTTCGGGGCGGACAAGCTGCTTCAGGCCGGCGACGGTTGCCTGAACCACGTTCAGAGCGTTGTCGGAGCCGAGGGACTTGGCCAGGATGTCCTGGATACCGGCGCACTCGAGCACCGGGCGGACAGCGCCACCGGCGATGACACCGGTACCGGGGGCGGCCGGGCGGAGCATCACGATGCCCGCGGCCTCTTCTGCCTGGACCGGGTGCGGGATGGTGCCGCCGATCATCGGGACGCGGAAGAAGTTCTTACGTGCTTCTTCGGCACCCTTCTGAATTGCGGCTGGAACTTCCTTGGCCTTGCCGTAGCCGACGCCGACCATGCCCTCACCGTCGCCGACAACGACGAGTGCGGTGAAGGACATGTTGCGGCCGCCCTTGACGGTCTTGGCAACACGGTTGATGGTGATGACGCGCTCGATGTACTTATCGCGCTCGTCGTTCTGGTTGTTGCGGCGGTCGTCGCGGCGGCCACCACGGCCTCCGCGCTCGCCACGGTTACCGCGATCGTTGCGGTCGTTGTTGTTCTGGTTGTCGGCGGAGCGCCCGCCGTCACGCCGTTCACGTTCGGCCATTACGCGATCCTTCCGTTGATGGTGATGTTTGCGGTGATCATTAGAACTTCAGACCACCTTCACGAGCTGCTTCCGCCAAAGCTGCGACGCGGCCGTGGTACTTGTAGCCGCCGCGGTCGAAGACGATGGCTTCGATGCCGGCAGCCTTGGCGCGCTCAGCGACGAGCTGGCCGACCTTGGCAGCCTTGTCCTTCTTGTCGCCCTCCAGGTTGCGCACGTCCGGCTCGATGGACGACGCGGAGACCAGGGTGTGGCCCGCGAGGTCGTCGATGACCTGGACGTGGATGTGACGCGAGGAGCGGTGGACAACGAGACGCGGGGTCTCCGGGGTGCCGCGCAGCGTCTTGCGGATGCGGTTGTGGCGACGTGCGCGAGCCTCGCGGCGGCGGGACGAGATGTCCTTGCCAACCGGAGTGCGCTTGGTGTTCTCTGCAGTATTGCTCATGATTACTTACCCGTCTTTCCGACCTTGCGGCGGATCTGCTCGCCGGCGTAACGGATGCCCTTGCCCTTGTACGGGTCATCCTTACGCAGACGGCGGATGTTTGCCGCGATCTGGCCAACCTGCTGCTTATCGGAACCTTCGATGGCGAACTTGGTGTTGCCGTCGACGGAGAACGTGACGCCTTCCGGCGCCTCGATCAGGATCGGGTGCGAGTAGCCGAGGGAGAACTCGAGGTCCTTGCCCTTCTGCTGCACGCGGTAGCCGACACCGAAGATCTCCATGTTGATCTTGTAGCCCTCGGTGACGCCCACGACCAAGTTGTTGATCAGGGAGCGGGTCAGGCCGTGCAGCGAGCGGTTGGTGCGGTGGTCGTCCGGACGGGCCACCACGATCTGGTTGTCTTCAACGGACGCGGTGATCGGTGCCGGCATATCCAGGTCCATGGTGCCCTTCGGGCCCTTGACCTCGACGTGCTGGCCGTCGATTGTCACCTCGACGTTGTTCGGGACTGCGATGGGTGCGTTACCTACACGCGACATAAGTCTTTCAACCTCCCCTTACCAGACGTAAGCGAGGACTTCCCCGCCTACACCCTTCTCTTGAGCCTGGCGGTCGGTGAGCAGGCCGTGGGACGTGGAGATGATTGCCACGCCCAGGCCGCCGAGCACCTGAGGCAGGTCGTTGGACTTCGCGTACACACGCAGGCCCGGCTTGGACACGCGGCGCAGGCCCGCGATGGAAGACTCGCGGGTCGGGCCGTACTTGAGGTTGAGCGTCAGCGACTTGCCAACCTTCTCGTCCTCAACTTTGTAGTCTTCGATGTAGCCTTCCTGCTTCAAGATCTCGGCGATGTTCACCTTGATCTTGGAGGAAGGCATGGACACGGCGTCGTGCTGCGCATGTGCTGCATTGCGCACGCGCGACAGCATGTCCGCGATCGGATCAGTCATGGTCATTGTGGTGACCGTTGCCTTTCTCGTTGCGGTTCCCATCCACCGGGTGGCCAGCCGCGCTGTGGCGCTGCCGGTCGCGTTATCCGTGTGGTCTGTCGGGGGCTACTCAACGCTGCCCGCGCTCAGTAGCGTGGGCCGCTCGCCGCCTCCCTTGCACGCGGTCCGCATCATGGCGGGGGGCCTGCAACAAAGTTGGATGTTCAAATGTACTTCGGATCGCGCACACCGAATCGTCGGCGCGCAAGTCCGAGGGGGTAACTTACCGCTTTCCTGGGGCAATGGGCAAATCGCTTATCGACGCCAACCTTCGGCCCCCACGCCGACGGCGACCTCTTAGACTGCCTTGCATGGAATCCGCTCTTGCTCAGCTTGTTGGAACGCTGGACGCCACGCGCCAGGCGCGCGAGGCACTCTATGTGTGGTTCCACCAGCATCCCGAGCTGTCGTTGCAGGAGCTTCAGACCGCATCGAAGATCCGTTCCCGCCTGGATGCGCTGCAGTTGTCCCACGTGCAGGTCGGAGAGACCGGCACCGTGTGCGTGCTGGACAACGGCCCCGGGCCTGTGGTGGCTATCCGCGCGGACATCGACGGCTTGCCCGTCCAGGAGCGCTCCGGGAAGCCGTACGCCTCTACTGCCACGCAGATCGACGCGGTCAGCGGGCACGAAGAGCACGTGGCGCACGCCTGCGGGCACGACTTCCACATCATGGGCGTATTCGGCGCCCTGGAGGCGTTTGCCGCCAACCTGGACTGTTGGAACGGCACGCTTGTCGCTGTGTTCCAGCCAGCAGAGGAGGCTTATGCCGGCTCGCGCGTGATGCTGGCAAACGGCGTGCGGGAGGCGATGCCGAAACCGGACGTCTACTTGGGCCAGCACGTGCTGCCCATGCTGCCCGCGGGCTTCGTGGGCACCCACCCCGGGCCGTTTATGTCCCAGGCCTTCTCCGCACACATTGAAGTCTGGGGCAAGGGCACCCACGGCTCCATGCCTGAAAAGGGGGTGGACCCGATCCTGCTCGCCTCCAATATCGTCGCCCGTTTGCACACCGTGGTCGCCCGCGAGATCGAGGCAAAGGACACCGCTGTGCTCACTGTCGGCGCGCTCCACGCCGGCGTGAAGGCCAACGTGATCCCGGAGACCGCCGAGCTCCGCGTAAACACTCGCGCGTACACCCGCGAGGTCAGTGACAAACTGCGCAGCGCGATCATCCGCATCGTGCGCGGCGAGTGCATCGCTGCCGGCAGCCCCCGGGAACCGGAGATCACCTTTTACGACGAATACCCGCTCACAGACAACAACCCGGTTATCACCTCACGAGTGCGCGACGCATTCGACGCCTACTTCGACGACGAGGCCATGGACCTGGGCCGGATCCCGGCCTCGGAGGATTTCTCCATCATCCCGGACGCCCTCGGCGTGCCGTACACGTACTGGGGTGTGGGCGGTTTCGCCGACTGGGAAAACGCCCCCGGGAACCACTCCCCCACGTTCGCGCCGGACCTCCAGCCCACGCTCGACCGGGCGGCCGAGGCAATGATCGTGGCAGCTGCCGCGTGGCTGGTGGACGAGGACGAGGGCTAAAACGGCAGGGCGGGCCGAGCTCGCACCCGGGTTTGCCCGATGTCGGAGCGCTGTCCTGCCGCGTGGCCCTGGCTGAACGCGTCCGCGTCGAACGACCGCTTCGACGCGTAGTTGCCCAGAAGAAAGCCTTGCTCCGCAGCGAAGTTATCGCGGGCTTCGGTGGCTTTCTGAAAGTCGTCGACAAGCACGAGCCCGTATTCACCGTCGGATTCCTCCACGGTGCGCTCGGCCTCCGAAAGCCTCGCTCCGATGCTGGCCGCGAACCCGGACATGAAGGAGCGCCGCCGCACCACAGCCGATTCGCCCCAACTGTTGGCGCGCACCTTCTGGGCGCCCGCGAGCATCGCCGGTAGCAGCAGCGAGTAGAGCATGTCCACGCGCTCGAGGTGGCGCACGCACCCGAAGATGACGGCGTCCTTCATCCGCGTGGAGTTGTACACGCGCTGCGAAAACCCGGTGCAGTGCAGCGCGGCCGCGATGGTGAGCAGGAGGTTCGCCTGCATCTCCGTGTACGAGCCCGTGAATTCGTAGACGCGCTGGCCCACCTCGGACGGTTCCGGGCCGTCGATGTCCCGCTGCTCGTAGCCGTATTGCGCCATCAGCTCGAACGCGCGGGCGTAAAACACGTCCCCCTCGGGCGTGCCCTCCCTGTCGCGCGCCTGGTTCAGCAGTTTTTGCACTCGTTGTTTGATCTTGTCCTCGGTACGCATCGGACGCACCCACCCCTTCCCTGGTTTCGGATGTGTGGGTGTAGTTATAGCCAGCGTGGCCGACACGACGGGCCGCCCCTGTGAAATTCGTGCCTGCCACCCTGTGGATAACCCGCGTTCTCGCAGGTACATTGGCCGCATGGTCGAACCCCGGAAACAAATGCGCGGTGACGCGATGCGCTCGTTGCTGCCCATGGTGAAGTACTCGAACAACGCGGTGCCCGCCGAGCTGCGGCACCTGATCAGCCTCCGCGCGTCCTTCCTCAACGACTGTAAAGCCTGCATTGCCACCCACCGCCGCGACGCCCGCGGCGACGGCATGGAGGAGGCGCGCATTCTGGCCGCGGAGGACTGGACCAGCCATGAAGACGAATTCGCCGACGACGAGCGTGCCGTCTTAGCGCTGACAGACGCGGTGACGCACATCGACGGCTACGCCTCCGTTCCCGACGAGGTCTGGGATGCCGCCGTCAGCCACTTCGGCGAAGGCGGCACGCTCAACTTGCTGGTCTCCATTTGCGCTATCAACACCTTCAACCGCGTCAGTATCGCCACCCGCACCGATCCGGAGGGCGTGAAAGGTACCACTGCGTTCGACCTGGATTTCGAGCGCTGAGCTCCGGCGCTAGCATCGGTGCAATGAGCAGGAGTAAACGCAGCTTCGCTGTAACAAAGATTGGCGCCGACGGCACCCGGGACACCCGCGCAGGCCAGGTCGCGGTTGAAGAGCCGTTGGAGGTTCGGGCCGGAGGCAAATCCGTCGCCACGCTCATGCGCACCCCCGGCAACGACATCGAGCTTGCGCACGGGCTGTTGTTGGCGCAGGGCTTTATCAACCGGGTCGAAGACGTCGTCACCGCCCGCTACTGCGAGGGGGCCATCGGCGGGGAGAACACCTACAACCTCTTAGACATCAACCTCGCGCGCCCCGCCGCCCCGCACTTCATCGATCCGATCCCCGGCGATGCATGCGGCATTTCCGCCGAGCAGCGGGTACGCGAGCTCGCCGCGCACCTTGATGTCCGCGCCGAGTTCATGCAGCTCGATCCGGACACCCTTTTTGCCCTCCCGTCCGCACTAGCCGCACATCGTGTGCGCGACCTCCCCACCGCCGTCGCGGGCGCCGCGAGCCGCCAAGACCTTGACCCCCTGAACGCGGTGCACAAGGTCGTCGGGCACTTGCTTCTCGACGGCGTCCCGTCCACCGACCTCACCCTCGCGCTCGACGCCCGGGTTGGCTTTGAGACGGTTCGTGCAGCAGCCGCGGCCGGCTTCGGCGCCGTCGCCACGACCGCGGGCGTGACGTCGATGGCCGTGGAACTCGCCCGGCAAACGAATACCGTCTTGGTCGGCGAGGTCTCCGCCGAGCGTTTCAGCGTCTACGCCGGGGCTTAGCCCACGAACATGCCGGAGGCTTTCACCGCGGTCTCCCACAGGCCGTAGACCAGCAGCGCCGCGATGACTGCCGCAAGCACTATTGCCACAGCGGTGTGCGCGCCGCTAGCTTTCGCGCTGGCACCTGCATCTGCCCCGGCCGCGGCTGCGCGGTCCGCCTCGACCTTCGCCTGTACCGTGTACGGGTCTTCGAACCATTTGCGGTCGACCGGCTTGACCAGGAAGTTGGCCACGAGGCCCACGGCGAGCAGCACGCACATGATGTAGAGCGACAGCTGGTAGAGCTCCGGGCCCTCGTTGCCGCGGCTGGCCTGGCGCTCGACCACCATGTTGATGATCAGCGGCCCTGCAACGCCGGCTGCGGACCAGGCGGTGAGCAACCGGCCGTGGATCGCACCGACCTGGTACACGCCGAACAGGTCGCGCAGGTACGCGGGGATGGTGGAGAACCCTCCGCCGTAGAAAGTAAGCAGGACCAGGGCGCAGGCCACAAACAGCCCCAAGCTGGTGTGGCCGGCGGCAGCCAGAACGAAATAGAAGATCAGCCCGACGCCCAGGTACACCATGTAAATGTTCTTACGCCCGATCACGTCAGACGCCGACGACCAGATAAAACGGCCTCCCATGTTGGCCAGCGAGAGCAATCCGACAAAGCCCGCGGCCGCCGCGGCCGTCAACGCCGGGAAGTAATCCTGCACCATCGGCGCGGCGTTTTCCAGGATGCCGATGCCGGCGGTGATGTTGCAGAACAGAATCACCCACAGGCACCAGAATTGCGGCGTGCGGATGGCGTTGGATGCGCTCACGTTCGCACCAACGATGGCGACCTCGGACGGCTTCGGGTTCCGCTTCGGTGCGCCCGACGGCGTCCAGTCCGGGTGCGGAAGCCGGATGCAGTACGCACCCATGGCGATGACCACAAGGTACACCAGCGCGAGGGTGACAAACGTCGGCTGCAGCCCCGCGGCCCGGTCCGCGATCTCGGTGCCGCCGCCGAACGCCTCCATGAGGCGATTCGACGCAGGGGAGGCTATGAGCGCACCACCACCAAAGCCCATGATGGCAAGGCCGGTGGCAAGGCCCGGCCGATCCGGGAACCACTTCATCAACGTGGACACCGGCGAGATGTAGCCGATGCCCAGGCCGATCCCGCCGATGAAGCCGTAGCCGAAGTAGACCAGCCACAGGTTCCCAGTGGTAATCCCCAGCGTGGCCACGAGGAAACCTAGCACCCACAGCGCACCGGAGACGGCCATCGAGGCCCGCGGTCCGACCTTTTCCACCCACGAGCCGAAGAGGGCGGAGGAAGTGCCCAACATGCCGATGGCCAGAGAGAAGATCCACCCCACCGCCACTTCACCGACGCCGAAGTGCTCCATCATGGGCTTTTTAAACACGGAGAAGCCGTACACTTGGCCGATGGAGAGGTGGATGGCCAGCGCCGCCGGGACGATCAGCCAGCGGTTGAATTCCTTGGGCGCGATGATTGCGCTGCGGGAGAAGAAGGACATGGGACGATACCTAGCGTCGGGGTGCATAAATTACGAGCGGAATCATAACCCGCACGTATGACTCAGCGAAAAGCTTCCATTCACGCCACCCCGAGGACGCGAAAACGCCCCCGGTTCGGTGGGAACCGGAGGCGTCGTCAGGCAATCAGGCGAGCGCTTATGCGCGCTTCATCTTGCCGTCCTTGTCGGCGAACGGGAAGCCGAGGTGCGTCAGCAGGGCGCGACCCTCGTCGTCGTTCGTGGCGGTGGTCACGAGCGTGATGTCCATGCCGCGGACTCGATCGATCTTGTCGATGTCGATCTCGTAGAACATGGTCTGCTCGGACAGGCCGAAGGTGTAGTTGCCGTTGCCGTCGAACTGCTTGTCGTTGAGGCCGCGGAAGTCGCGGATACGCGGCAGCGCCACGGTCAGCAGACGGTCCAGGAACTCCCACATGCGGTCGCCACGGAGGGTGACCTTCGCACCGATCGGCATACCTTCACGGAGCTTGAAGTTCGCGATGGACTTCTTCGCGCGACGCAGCTGCGGCTTCTGGCCGGTGATCGCGGTGAGGTCCTCGAGCGCGCCGTTGATCACCTTGGAGTCGCGGGCAGCGTCGCCCACACCCATGTTCACAACAATCTTGGTCAGACCCGGGATCTGCATGACGTTCTCGTAGGAGAACTCGTCGTTGAGCTTGGTGCGGATCTCGTCCTGGTAACGCGTCTTCAGGCGGGGGGTGTACTGAGTTGCTTCAGTCATCTTAGATGTCCTTCCCGTTCGACTTGGCCACGCGGACCTTCTTGCCGTCCTCGTCGAAGCGGTAGCCGACGCGGGTCGGCTTGCCATCGGAATCCAGGATCATCACGTTGGACACGTGGATCGGGGCTTCCTGGGTGACAATGCCGCCGGACTCGGCGCCGCGCTCGTTGTAGGAGTTAGCGACGTGCTTCTTCACACGGTTCACACCCTCGACCAGGACCTTTTCACGCTTCGGGTACGCCTCGATGACGCGGCCCTGAGCGCCCTTGTCCTTGCCGGCGATGACCTGAACCATGTCGCCCTTCTTGATCTTCATAGGTTAGATCACCTCCGGTGCGAGAGACACGATCTTCATGAAGCGCTTGTCGCGCAGCTCACGGGCAACCGGGCCGAAGATGCGGGTGCCGCGCGGCTCGGTGTCGTTCTTGATGATGACGGCGGCGTTCTCGTCGAAGGAAATGTAGGAGCCGTCCGGACGACGGGTCTCCTTCTTCGCGCGGACGATGACGGCCTTGACGACCTCACCCTCCTTGACGTTGCCGCCCGGGGCGGCTTCCTTCACGGTGGCGACGATCGTGTCGCCGATGCCGGCGAAGCGTCGAACAGAACCGCCGAGAACGTTGATGCACAGAATCTCGCGTGCACCAGTGTTGTCGGCGACCTTCAGACGCGATTCTTGCTGAATCACAGTTGGTCTCCTGACCTGGAACAATGTGCGCCAGATTCCCGTCCTGAACGCACGTGGTCAATGCTTGCGGTGCCTATTGCTTATCGACGAACCTCGCACGCCCGTTCCTCGCGCACGAGGACGGGCAAAACGCGGTCGAAGGGTCTCGGATGCTCAGCTCGGAAACGCGCGTCGCACCCGACCAGCGCTAGACAACTGGAGTATTCAACCACGAGCTGGGCCGATCCCCAAATCGCCACCGGGCCTTAAAGGGATTACTATTGTCCCCGTGAGCTTCCACGATTCGGCCCTCCGGTCCATCCAGAACAAACTCGACCTGTTCGACTTCGAGCCTCCCCGATTCGCCGTCCGCGCCATGCTCGCCGGCGTCTACTTGGGCATCATGACCGCGTTCGCCTCGGCCACCGCAACGCTGCTCGAGCCCGTCGCGGCCGGATGGGGCAAGTACGCCTTTGGCATGATCTTCGCGTGCACCCTCTACATCATTGTGGTGTTGCAGGCTGAGCTGGCCACAGGGGACATGCTGTTCATGACGTACGGCAGCCTCCACGGGAAAAATACCGTGGTGAAGGGCATTTTCGTCGTGCTCATCGTGACGTTCTTCAACTTTTTCGGCGCCGTATTTATCTCGTGGCTCATCTCAAACACGACGATCGGCGCAAGCATCGCGCCTGGCGACTTCTTGGAGAACCTCATGGAGGCCAAACTGGAGAAGTCCAACGGTGTGCTCTTTGTCGAGGCGATTTTGGCAAACATGGTGGTCTGCATCGCGTTCATGCTCACGGTGCAGGCCGGCAAGGACTACACGGCGAAGTTGCTGAGCGTGATCCTCATCGTGCCTGCGTTCGCCACGATGAGCTACGAGCACTCCATCGCCAACTTCATTCTGACCGCCCTCTCAGGCTTCACGCTTGGCCCGGAGCACATCGAGGGCTTCACGTTCCTCAACGTCCTGCGCAACTGGAGCATCGTGTGGCTGGGCAACTTCGTCGGCGGCGGGTTGATCATGGGCGGCCTCTACGGGTGGCTCAACATGACCAACACCAACTACAAGGACTAACCGCCCCGGCAGGGGGTAACTCTGCCAAGATGAGACGGGTGAATACCCAGACTTCCGACGTCCTCGAGGCCGTGCGTGGCGTGCGCGACGCCGTCGCTTCCACAGCACTGCCTCCCGACGCCGCTTCCGAGGCCCACGCGATTGTCAATCAGCTGGACGACTACATCCTGCCGCGCTTGGCCAACCTGGACGCTCCCCTGCTGGCTGTTCTCGGCGGCTCCACCGGCTCCGGGAAATCCACGCTTGTCAACGCGTTGCTTCGCGAGCGAGTGTCCAACCCGGGCGTGATCCGCCCAACCACCCGCCAGCCGGTGCTGGTAGCTCACCCGGACGACGCGGACTGGTTCAACTCCCCGCAGGTCCTGCCGGGCCTTGCCCGCTCCCACGGCGCGGGCGACGAGCACTCCACCACCCTGCGCATCGTCAGCACGCCCCGCATCCCGGAGGGCCTGGCGCTTCTCGACGCCCCGGACTTCGACTCCATCGACGACCAGAACCGCGCCTTGGCATCCCAGCTGCTTGCAGCGTCGGACCTGTGGATCTTTGTCACCACCCCGGCCCGTTACGCCGACCAGCGGGTATGGGACTTCCTCAACGACGCCGCCGGGCGCGGCATCGAGGTCGTGGTGGTGCTCAATCGCCTGGATGACAAGGCCGCGAAGACGGTGCCCGACGACCTGCGCCGGATGATGGACGAGGCCGGTTTGTCGAAGGCGACAGTCTTTACCGTGCCCTTCGTCGCCGACCTCGGCGGCGAAAAGGACGGGGATTTCCTCACCGAGGAGTTAGTGGCACCCCTGCGCAACTACTTGACCTCGCTTGCGGAAGACACTGCCGCCCGGCGCGAAGTGGCCGGCAAGACCGTCGCCGGAGCGGTGGGATCTGCCCTGCAGCGGGTTGATGCCCTGGTGGCGCTGCGCGAGCGGCAGGAAGATTTTGCCAGCCAGCTCGACGACGCCGTCGACGAGCTATACGCCGCAGCGAACCGCCACGTCATCAAATCCACGTCCGACGGCAAGCTGTTGCGCTCCGAGGTGATGGACCGCTGGCAAGACGTCATCGGCACCTCCGACGTGTTCCGCGGTTTCGAGCGCTGGTTCAGCCAGGCGGTTGACAAGGTGGGCAGTTTCTTCACCGGCCAGCCGGCGCCGCTGCGCGAGGTGGAGACGGAGATCGAGACGGGCCTGCACGCCGTGATCGTGGATGCGGCGGAAAGCGCTGCCGGCCGCGCCTGGTCGCACATTGGCGCCGTGGCCCCGGAGCTGCGCGCAAATGCCGACCCTTCGCTCGCGCGCGCCAGTGCGGGCATCTCCGCGCAGGCCTCCCAGCTCGTGCGCGACTGGCAGGAGACCATGGTGCAGCGCATCCAGGACACCGCGGGCGACAAGCGCCAGCGCGCCCGCGTCATGTCCTTCGGCCTCAACGTGGTCACTGTCGCGCTGATGCTCGCGGTCTTCGCCTCCACCGCGGGCATCACCGGCGGCGAGGTCGCCATCGCGGGCGGTTCGGCGGTGGTGGGCCAGAAGCTGTTGGAAACCATTTTCGGCGAGGACACCGTGCGTCGCATGGTGGCGGATGCCCGCGAGGACCTCAACCGGCGCCTCGGCGACCTCTTCGAGGCCGAGCGCGACCGCTACCGCGCGCTGACCGGACCGTTGCTCGAGGGTGCGACTGCCGACGAGCTTCGCACGGCATCCGAATCGGCAAAGCGGGCCACCGACGCCCGGCTCCTCGGCATCGCGCACACACCCGCGGAAACCACCCAGCTCCCAGCGCCACGGGAGGACGTCGCGGAAAGCTTCGAGCACGGCACACTGCGCGGCCTCTTCGACCAATTACGTGGCACCTTTGGCAAGGGTGATGCTGGTGTTTAGAAAGACATCGGGTCTCGGCGAGCGCTTGGCGGCCTTGGACGAGGCCGCGCAGATTGGCGCCCCCTACCTCTCCCCCACCCACCGCGGGGATCTGCAGCGGGTGGCCCAGGCGGGTGCGCAGCGGCGGGCGTTGTCGGGCGAGCACACCGTCGTCGGGTTCTTCGGCGCGACCGGCTCCGGCAAGACCTCCCTGTTCAATGCCGTCGTGGGCGAAGATCTGGGCAAAGCGGCTGCGCGCCGCCCGACGACGTCGTCTCCCCTGGCGGCGGTCTGGGAACCAGAGGGGTCCGAAGAGCTGCTGGACTGGCTCGGCGTGGAGGATCGCCGGGTGCGCCAGGGGGAGTTCGCCCGCGGCGCCGGCCCCCTGATCCTGCTGGACCTGCCGGACTTCGACTCGGTGGAAGCCTCCAACCGCGCTATCGCGGAGCGCTTGGCCGGCCAGGTGGACGTGCTGGTGTGGGTGTCTGACCCTGAGAAATACGCGGATTCCGTCATCCACGACGAGTTCATCCGCCCGCACGCGAACCACTCGGCGGTCACACTTGCGGTGCTGAATAAATCCGACTTGCTCGCCGCGCGCGACATCGACACGGTCGCGAGTTCTTACGCCGGGCTCTTGCGTGACGACGGGTTGTCTAACGTCCGGGTCGTCCCCACGTCCACGCTGACCGGCGCAGGCGTCGAGGATCTGCGGGGGGCCATCGCGCGGGTGGCGAAGGCCCACACTGCCCAGACCGAACGCATTGAGGCGGACATCCGCTCGGTGGCCCAGGGGTATGCCGGAGCGCGGGGTGCCGGAGGCGTCGCTAAGCACGCAAAGCGCGACTTGGACGCTGTGCTGGCGCAGGCGGCCGGCGCGGACCGCATCGCGGCAACCACCGCCGCGGCGTACCGCAAGCGGCTGCGCGAGCGCACCGGCTGGCTGCTCACGTCCTGGATCACCCGCTTCAAACCCGACCCGCTGCGCCGGCTGGGCCTGCGCGAGGCACCCGACGAGCTGGGCGTGCACCGCTCCTCCATGCCGGAGCTGGACGCCGCGTCCAAGGCCGTGGCCAACCGCGGTGTGCGCGACTACGCCGCTGCCGTGTCTGACGGGCTGCCGCAGGAGTGGGCCGCCGCGGTTGCCGACCGCGCCGAGGACGTCTCCGACAGCCTGCCCGCCGAATTGGACCGCGCGGTGGCGCGTACGACGCTGCCTGCGGAGCCGTCCAAAGGCTGGGGGCTGTTGACGGTGCTCCAGTGGCTGGCGCTGCTCGCCGCGCTCGTGGGCGTGCTGTGGTACCTCGCTGTAGCGTTCCTGCCCGGGGTGCTTACGCCGCTGCTCGGCGGCGACTTGGTGCCCGACGTGGAGGGTTGGCCGATTCCGACGCTGCTGATCATGGCGGGTGTCCTCACCGGCCTACTCATCGGTCTCGTCTCCGCGGCGTTCGGCGGCGTGCTCGGCTCCGGTGTGAAGCGGCGCACGCGCTCCGCGGTGCAGAAGCAGGTTGCAGCGGTGTCCCAAACCGCGGTTGCGGAGCCGCTTCTAGCCATCCGGGAAGACTACTCCCGCTTCGCCGAGCAGATCGCCGTGGCGGTGGGCAAGTAGGTACCGTCGGGGGCATGGCACGCATCCCGAGAGTTTTGTCCATCGCTGGCACTGACCCCACAGGCGGCGCCGGTATCCAGGCCGACCTGAAATCCATCGCCGCCGCCGGCGGGTACGGCATGTGCGTGGTCACAGCGCTCGTGGCCCAGAACACCCAGGGCGTGCGCGAGATCCACACGCCCCCGCAGGCATTTCTGCGGTCGCAGCTGGATGCCGTCTTTGACGACGTCGAGGTGGACGCCGTAAAAATCGGCATGCTCGGCGACGCGGAGACCACCACAACGGTCGCCGACTACCTCACCGCCCACCCCGTGCCGCTGGTAGTGGTGGATCCGGTCATGGTGGCGACCTCAGGCGACCGGCTGATCACCTCAGACGCGGAGCAAGCGCTGCGCCGGCTCGTGCGCGACCACGCCACCGTGGTCACCCCGAACATCCCCGAGCTGGCGGTGCTCACCGGCCAGCCCGAACCAGATTCGTTCGAAGCCGCCGTGGCCTTGGGGCGCGACTACGCCCGTGAGGCCGACGTCAACGTGCTGGTCAAAGGCGGGCACTTGGACGGGGACCGCGCCTCCAACGCCCTGGTCGCCCCTGATGGCGCCACCCACGTGGCGGACGTGCCGCGCGTGGCAACCACAAACACCCACGGCACCGGCTGCTCGCTGTCCTCGGCGCTGGCGACCCGCATGGCGCTTGGCGACGCCAACTCCGCCGTCACCTGGGCCTCCGATTGGCTGCACGAAGCCATTGCCCACGCCGACGAGCTGCACGTGGGCCAGGGTCACGGGCCGGTGCACCACTTCCACCGCCTCTACCGGCTCGCGGGCGGGGTGTAAGTCCTACCTGGGACCGGCAACGGTAGACCCCGCAACCTCCGCGCGCTCCCTTAGCTTCACCGCAAGCTGGGCGTCGTCGGCGGCCACGGCGCCTGACAGCAACTCGGTCGCGCGCTGAAACGCCGACGAGACGACGTCCTCGCGTACTTTCGCACCGGGCATCCAACGGGCCGGTCGAGGCGATCAACGGGAGGCTGGAACACCTACGCGGGAGCGCGCTGGGGTTTTGAAACCTCAACCACTACATCTTGCGGTCGCTACTGCACTCGGGCGGGCTCCGGAAACTCGTCAACCCAGACGGGTACGCCGTCTTTGGCACCCTGCCCCTGCCCCTAGAGCCGGGCTCGCTGCGGTACGCCGAGGCAGCCCGCGCCAGCGCACAAGCTGGGGTAGCTTCCGGCCCGCCGCCCTCGGATCTGCTAGCTCACCCGCCGTGCTCCCCGCGCGCAACTAGCAGATGGCGCAGTTACCGACAATGGGTGTCGATATCACCTGCGAAAACAGAAACCTAGACATGTGATCTGCTAGTGCCGCCCCGCAGGCAACTAGCAGATCACGGGCTCGCCAGCACTACCAGCCCCGGGGCACTACTCCACCGTGACGGACTTGGCCAGGTTGCGCGGCTGGTCAACGTTCAGCCCGCGGGCTTCCGCAACCGCGCAGGCGAAGATCTGCAGCGGGATGGTGGACAACAGCGGTTGCATCAGCCCCGCGGACTCCGGGATGCGAATGATGTGGTCCGCGTACGCCTCCACATCCGTGTCGCCTTCTTCTGCGATCACGATAGTCACAGCGCCACGAGCGCGGACTTCCTGGATGTTGGAAACGACCTTCGCGTGCAGGTTGTTCCGCGAGCGCTTGGACGGCACGATGATGAACACCGGCTGGCCTTCCTCCACCAGCGCGATCGGGCCGTGCTTCAGCTCGCCGGCGGCGAAGCCCTCGGAGTGCAGGTACGCCACTTCCTTGAGCTTCAGCGCGCCCTCGAGCGCGACCGGGAAGCCCACGTGGCGGCCAAGGAACAGCACGGACTTCGCGTCCGCCATCTCCTGGCCGAGCTGCTTGACCTGTCCCTCGTTGTCCAGCACGCGCTGGATTTTGTCCGGCATCTGCTGCAGCTCGTCCACGATCTGGCGGATCTCGTCGGCGTACTTGTTGCCGCGCACCTGCGCCAAGTACAGGGCGAGCAAGTAGGCGGCCACGATCTGGGAGATAAACGCCTTGGTCGACGCCACCGCGATCTCGGGGCCCGCGTACGTGTACAGCGACGCGTCGGCCTCGCGCGGGATGGACGATCCGACGGTGTTGCAGATGGCGATCACCTTTGCGCCCTGCTCCCGGGCGTGGCGCACGGCCATGAGCGTGTCCATGGTCTCGCCGGACTGGGATACGGCCACGACGAGAGTGTGCTCGTTGACAATCGGGTCGCGGTAGCGGAACTCGTGCGCGAGCTCGACCTCGGTCGGGATCCGGCACCAGTGCTCGATGGCGTAGCGGGCAACCTGACCTGCGTAGGACGCCGTTCCGCAGGCGACGATGATGATTTTGTTGATGGAGCGAAGCAGCGATTCGTCGATACGCAGCTCGTCCAGTGTGAGCTTGCCCTCCTCGTCGAAGCGGCCGTAGAGGGTGTCGCGCACCGCGGCCGGCTGGTCGTGGATCTCTTTTTCCATGAAGGAGTTGTAGCCGCCCTTCTCAGCGGCGGTGACGTCCCACTCCACCGTGAACGGCTTGCCCTGCGCCGGGTTGCCCTCGAAATCGCAGACCTCGTAGCCGTCGGCGGTGAGGGTGACAATCTGGCCGTTGTCCATCTCCACTGCGTCGCGGGTAAATTCGATAAATCCGGCGACGTCGGAGCCAAGGAAGTTCTCGCCTTCGCCCACGCCGATGACCAGCGGGGAGTTCCAGCGCGCGGCGACAATGCGGTCCGGGTGGTCCGCGTGGATGGCCAGCAGCGTAAACGCGCCCTCCAGGCGCTGCGCTGTCAGCTGCATCGCGCGGGTGAGGTCGCCCTCAGCTTCCTTGTCGTAGATGTCGAGCAGCAGCATGCCTGCGACCTCAGTGTCGGTCTCGGAGGCGAAGGTGTAGCCCTTATCGACGAGCTCCGCCTTCAAACCCGCAAAGTTCTCGATGATCCCGTTGTGGACCACCGCGAGCCGGCCGCCGCCGACGACGTGCGGGTGGGCGTTGACGTCGGTCGGCCCGCCGTGCGTGGCCCAACGAGTGTGGCCGATGCCGAGGTTGGACGACGGAATGGGGTTGTCCGCGATGAGCGCCTCCAGGTCGGCGACCTTGCCTGCCTTCTTCCGGCACTCGATCACGCCGTTGTTAGCTACGGCCACGCCAGCCGAGTCGTAGCCGCGGTACTCGAGGCGGCGCAGACCCTCGATGATCACATTCTCAGCGTCGCGCTCGGCGGCTCCGGCGCTCACGTATCCAACGATTCCACACATGGGGGGAATCCTACCTTCGCCCCTCTTACTGCGAAAAGTGAAGAAGACGACGCCCCGCCTGCAACCCGGTCGCGGGATGGAAGCGGGGCGTGGAATGGCCGGTTGGGGGTTACACAGTCTCCATGCCGATCTTCTGCCCGTCGGTTCGGAAGACCTGCGCCACCGCCGGCCGCGGCAGGGAGTTGCCGCCGTCCGGCCAGTGCGAACCCGGGTTCTCAAAGGTTGCATCGTCGGCCTCACCCGGGTGTTGGACGTTGACCATGACAAGGTCGTCCGTCACGATCGGGCCACAGGTCTCCGCCGCAACCGGCACAGTGAGGAAGCACAGCACCTGGCCGCGGTTCTCCCCTTCCAGGCCGACGGCGTAGAGGCCGTCGTTGGAGCCCAGCGCGTTGCCGTCGGTGGAGATCCACAGGTTGCCGTGGGAGTCGAATGCGAGATTGTCCGGGCACGAGATCGGGGAAACCTGGTCCGCAGGGAAGCCACTGAAGTACGACGACGCCGCTTTCGGGTCGCCGCAGACGAGCAGGAGGTTCCAGGTGAAGTCGGTGCCCGCGTAGTCGTCCTCGATCTCCATGACCAGGCCGTTCTTATTCTCGCGGATCGGTGCGTACTCGGTGACGTCCTCCTGGCTCTTGTCGGCGTTTTCGCCGGTGGCGCCACGGTACTTGTTGTTGGTCAGTGCCACGTAGAGCTTCCCGTTGACCGGGTTGACCTGGAAGTCCTCCGGACGGTCCATCTTGGTGGCGCCGGCCTCGTCCGCCGCCAGGCGGGTGTAGATGGCGACCTCCTCGCCTGTGAAGCCGTCAACGTGGGACTCGGCGGTGCCGTCAGCGTGCGCGGTCAGCAGCGGGATCCAGGTGCCCGTGCCGTCGAAATCGCCGTCTTGCGGCAGATCGCCGTCGCCGGTGATCTCACCCTCCGGGGAGTTGCCCTCTAGGTTGGCAACGTACAGGGTGCCCTCGTCCAGGATTGTCATGTTGTGCTCGATGTCGCCCTCCTTGACCTTCTTGGACGAGACGAACTTATAGATGTACTCGAAACGGGAATCGTCGCCGGAGTAGCACACCACGGTGCCGTCCTCGGTGACGTGCACGTTGCCCGCCTCGTGCTTGAAGCGGCCCAGGGCCGTGTGCTTGACCGGGATAGAGTCCGGGTCATACGGGTTAATCTCAACCAGGTAGCCGAAGCGGTTGAACTCGTTCGGTTCTTTCGCCAGGTCGAAGCGGTCGTGCAAGCGCTCCCACTTGCGCTCGGAAGCCTCCTCCGAAACGCCGAACCGCTTGACATCTGCAGCCGGGCGCTCGCCGGTAACCGCGGCGGCGTTTGCCCAGTACTGGTCGATGTTCTCCTCGCCAGAAAGGAAGGTGCCCCACGGGGTCACACCGCCCGAGCAGTTGTTGAAGGTGCCGAGCACCGTGGTACCGGTCGGGTCAGCGGAGGTCTTCAGCAGGTCGTGACCTGCCGCAGGGCCCACAATCTTGAACTCGGTCTCACCGGTGATACGGCGGTTCAGCGGCCCGAACTCGCGTGTGAGCTCGCCGGTGTTCTCATCGCGGGACACCTCGAGGATCGTGTGGCCGTGGCTCATGATGCCAATGTTGATCTCCTCGTCCGTCGGGTTCTCCGGGTCGTAGTTCGGCAGCATCTGCGGCTCGGTGGAGTACTCGTGGGAGCACACGTACACCATGCGGTTCTGATCCGTCGGGTGCTCCATGAGGCCCGCGAAGTCGTTGTTGAAGCCGAACTGGCGCGCGGCAGCCGCAGCGGTCTGGTTGTTCGGGTCGAACTCCGGCGCGTCCTCGTAGACCGGGTCGCCCCAGGCGATCAGCACGGAGGTTTCGTAGCCCGCGGGGACGACAACTTCGTCCTTCTCGTTCGGTTGCACGCTCTCGAAGCGCATGCCCTTTGCCGGGGTGATCTTCGCCGTAGCGGCTTCGGTGACGGAGCTGGTGGAGGTCGCCGTCGCGGTCTCGGTCTGTGCGGCGTTGTCGTCCACACCGCACGCTGCCAGGAAAGCGCTGCCGCCGAGGGTGACGGTGCCGGCACCGAAAGCCTTCAGCACACCGCGGCGGGACATGATGTCGCCAAAGTACGGGTTGTTGGACTCGTTGGTGCACTCGCCCGCGCAGGCGTTGCCGCACTTGTAGGTGCAGGTCAGGCCGGATCGCTTGGACTGGAACAGAAGGTTGACACCCTTCAGAGGCATGGAAACTCCCCAGGAAACGTATACAAAAATTGCTCCAGCCAATGTAGGGCCCGCCAGTGAATAAACGGCCACATCCAGGTGAACAGTTGTCAAATTTCACTGCCCAGAACGCGAAAGTACCCGCCCAACACAGGTTGGACGGGTACGTCGTCGAGAAGCTAAGCGCTTTTAGCGTGCCTTCTCAAGGATGTCGACGAGACGGAAGTGCTTGTCCTTGGACAGCGGACGGGTCTCCTCGATCAGGACGAGGTCGCCAATACCGGCGGTGTTGTCCTCGTCGTGTGCCTTCACGCGGGTGGTGGTACGCACGATCTTGCCGTAGAGGGCGTGGGACTTGCGGTCCTCGACCTCAACGACGATCGTCTTGTCCATCTTATCGGACACGACGTAGCCACGACGACGCTTCTGCACTGCCTTGACCTTGGTGTTCTCAGTCACGTTTGCCTCACTCATGGTTATGCCTCAGCTCCCGTGGACTCCGGGACGACGGACAGGCCAAGCTCGCGCTCGCGCAGCACCGTGTAGATGCGCGCGATGTCGCGCTTCACGGTGGAGATGCGGCGGTTGTTGGTGAGCTGGCCGGTCGCGAGCTGGAAGCGCAGGTTGAACAGCTCTTCCTTCGCGTCGGACAGGCGGGTGCGCAGCTCGTCGTCGCCGAGCTCGCGGAACTCAGATGCAGGGGTACCGGTTGCCATTAGAACTGGTCCTCCTTCTTGATCACGCGGACCTTGCAGGGCAGCTTCGCGCCAGCGCGGCGCAGCGCCTCGAGTGCAACGTCTTCGCTCGGGTAGGACATTTCGAACAGGATGCGGCCAGGCTTGACGTTGGCCACCCACTTCTCCACCGGGCCCTTACCGGAACCCATACGCACGCCGAGCGGCTTCTGGGTCAGCGGACGGTCCGGGAAGATGTTGATCCACACCTTGCCGCCGCGCTTGACGTGGCGGTTGATGGCGATACGAGCGGACTCGATCTGGCGGTTGGTGATGTAAGCCGGCTCGAGCGCCTGCAGGCCGTAGTCGCCGAAGGTGATGGTGTTGCCACCCTTGGACACGCCCGTGCGGTTCGGACGGTGCTGGCGGCGGTACTTCACGCGCTTAGGGATGAGCATGTATTAGCCCTCCTTCTTCTGCTCTGCACGCTGACGGCGCTGGCCGCCGCGGCGCGGACGACGGTCACGGTCGCCACGGCCACCGCGCTCGTTCTTCGGAGCGTTCAGCTCGGACTCGCGGACACCGCCCACGACGTCGCCCTTGTAGATCCACACCTTGACGCCAATGACGCCGAAGGTGGTGTGTGCTTCTGCCGTGCCGTAGTCGATCTCAGCGCGCAGGGTGTGCAGCGGGACACGACCCTCGTGGTAGCGCTCGACACGGGACATTTCCGCGCCGCCGAGGCGGCCGGACGTCATAACCTTGATGCCCTTGACCTGGGGGTTGCGCATCGCGGACTGGATGGCCTTACGCATGGCGCGACGGAACGCGACACGGTTGACCAGCTGCTCGGCGATGGACTGCGCAACCAGGGTTGCGTCGGCATCGATGTTCTTGACCTCGATGATGTTCAGCGCGACCATCTTGCCGGTGAGCTTCTCCAGCTCACGGCGGATGCGGTCGGCCTCGGCGCCGCGGCGGCCGATGACGATGCCCGGGCGCGCGGTGTGGATGTCCACACGAACGCGGTCGCGGGTGCGCTCGATGACGATGTCGGAGACGCCGGCGCGCTCAAGGTTCTTCTCGAGCCACTCGCGGATCCGGATGTCCTCGGCGACGTAATCGGCGTAGTTCTTGTCGGCGTACCAGTGGGACTTCCAGTCGGAAGTGATACCCAGGCGCAGGCCGTGCGGGTGAATCTTCTGGCCCATTACTTGGCCCCTTCCTTGGACTCGACAACAACGGTGATGTGGGAGGTGCGCTTCCGGATCTGGAATGCGCGGCCCTGGGCGCGCGGCTGGTAGCGGCGCATGGTCGGGCCCTCGTTGGCGTAGCACTCGGAGATGACGAGCGTGCGCGGGTCCAGGCCGAAGTTGTTCTCAGCGTTCGCTGCTGCGGAGGCGATGACCTTCGCAACGTCCTTGGCTGCGCCCTGCGGTGCGTACTTCAGGGTCGCGAGGGCCTCGGCAACGTCCTTGCCACGGACGAGAGCCAGCACGCGGCGGGCCTTCATCGGCGAGACGCGGACAAACTTGGCCGTCGCAGATGCAGTGGTGATGGTGTCAGCCATTGCTTATCGACGTCCCTTCTGTTCTTTGACGTGACCCTTGAAGGTCTTGGTCGGTGCAAACTCGCCGAGCTTGTGGCCGACCATGGACTCATCGATGAACACCGGCACGTGCTTACGGCCGTCGTGGACGGCGAAGGTGTGGCCGATGAAATCGGGGAGAATGGTCGAACGGCGCGACCAGGTCTTGATGACCTGCTTGGTGCCAGCCTCGTTCTGAGCGTCCACCTTGTTGAGGAGGTGCTCGTCGACGAACGGGCCTTTCTTCAGGCTGCGTGGCATGTCTGTTTACCTCCTCTTAGCGCTTCTTCGAGCGGCGGCGCCGCACGATCATGTTGTTGGAATAACGGTTCGGGTTGCGGGTGCGGCCTTCCTTCTGGCCCCACGGCGACACCGGGTGGCGGCCACCCGAGGTCTTGCCTTCACCACCACCGTGCGGGTGATCGACCGGGTTCATAACCACACCACGCACGGTCGGGCGCCAGCCCTTCCAGCGCATGCGGCCGGCCTTACCCCAGCGGATGTTGATCTGGTCGGCGTTGCCGACCTCGCCGACGGTTGCCCGGCAACGGATGTCCACGCGACGGATTTCGGAAGACGGCATACGCAGCACGGCGTAGTTGCCCTCCTTACCCAGCAGCTGGATGGACGTACCGGCAGAGCGAGCCAGCTTTGCGCCAGCGCCCGGCTTGAGCTCCACAGCGTGGATGGTCGTACCGGTCGGGATGTTGCGCAGCGGCAGGTTGTTGCCCACCTTGATGTCGGCGTTCGCGCCAGCCTCGACGATGGTGCCCTGCTTCAGCCCCTTCGGCGCGATGATGTAACGCTTTTCGCCGTCGAAGTAGTGCAGGAGCGCGATGTTCGCGGTGCGGTTCGGGTCGTACTCGATGTGAGCGACCTTAGCCAGCACGCCGTCCTTGTCGGAGCGGCGGAAGTCAATGACGCGGTAACGGCGCTTGTGGCCGCCGCCGCGGTGACGGGTAGTGATGTGGCCGTGAGAGTTACGGCCGCCCTTCTTCGGGAGCGGGCGCAGCAGCGTCTTCTCCGGGGTCGAACGAGTGATCTCGTCGAACGCGGAAACGGAGCTGGCACGGCGACCCGGAGTTGTCGGCTTGTACTTACGAATAGCCATAGTTGTTCCTTTTCTATCGTCCTCTTCGCTGTGCGATAGCCGTTAGGCCGTCGCACCCCCGAAGATGTCGATGGAGTCGCTGCCCTCGCGGAGAGTGACGTAGGCGCGCTTGGTGTTCTTGCGCTGGCCGTAGCCGGTGCGGGAGCGCTTGCGCTTGCCCTCGCGGTTAGCGGTGTTCACCGAAGCGACGTCGACGCCGAAGATCTCTTCCACGGCAATCTTGATCTGGGTCTTGTTGGCCGACGGATCCACAAAGAACGTGTAGGTGTTCTGCTCCATCAGGCCGTAGCTCTTCTCGGAGAGCACGGGCGCGATGATGATGTCGCGCGGGTTCGCGATCTTAGCCATTTACTTCTCCTCCTCAGCCGTCGCTGCTGCGCCGGCAGCTGCAGCCACGACATTGCCGCGGTTGATGAAGGTGTGCAGCGCCTCAACCGAGAACACGACATCGTCTGCGTTCAGCACGTCGTACGCGTTCAGCTGGGTCGGCTCAATGACATGGACGCCCGGCAGGTTCCTTGCGGAAAGGCGGGAGTTCTGGTCATCACGGCCGATCACCAGCAGAACCGACTTGCGGTCCGTGAGGCGCTCGATGAATGCGCGCGCAGACTTGGTCGACGGGGTCTGGCCCGGAACCAGGTCCTCCACGACGTGGATGCGCTCGTTCTGTGCACGGTTGGTCAGGGCGCCGGCGAGGGCAGCCTTGATCATCTTCTTCGGGGTGCGCTGCGCGTAGGAGCGCGGCTGCGGGCCGTGCACAGTGCCACCGCCGGTGTAGTGCGGTGCGCGGATGGAGCCCTGGCGGGCACGGCCGGTGCCCTTCTGGCGGAACGGCTTCTTGCCGCCGCCAGACACCATGCCGCGGGTCTTCGTTGCGTGGGTGCCCTGGCGTGCTGCAGCAAGCTGTGCGTTCACAACCTGGTGCATCAGCGCCACGGACGCCTCGCGGTCGAAGTACTCGGCCGGGAGCTCGACGGAGCCCTTGGTGGCCCCGTCAGCGGTGTGGACGTCAAGCGTCAGGTTCGTCATGCGTGAGCACCGCCCTTCACTGCGGTCTTGACGGTAACAACGGAACCCTTGGCACCCGGGATGGCGCCCTTGATCAGGATGAGGTTGTTGTCGCCGTCGATGCGTTGGATCTTCAGGTTCTGGGTGGTAACGCGGTTACCGCCCATGCGACCTGCCATGCGGGTGCCCTTGAACACGCGGCCCGGGGTCGCGCAGGCGCCGATGGAGCCGACGCGGCGGTGCGACGCCTGGTTACCGTGTGCGGCACCCTGGCCGGCGAAGCCGTGGCGCTTCATGGCGCCGGCGTAGCCGTGGCCCTTTGTGGTGCCGGCGACATCCACATAGGTGTCGCCCTCGAAGATGGTCGCGTTGAACTCCTGGCCCAGCTCGTAGCCAGAGGTGTCCTCCATGCGGATCTCTGCCACGTAGCGGCGCGGGTTCACGCCGGCCTTCTTGAAGTGGCCGGCCTGCGGCTTGTTCGCCTTACGGGGATCGGTGTCGCCGTAAGCGATCTGGATGGCGGAGTAGCCATCGGTCTCAGGGGTGCGGATCTGGGTGACAACGCACGGCCCAGCCTCGACGACGGTAACCGGAATCACGCGGTTGTCCTCGTCGAAGATCTGGGTCATGCCGAGCTTCTTGCCCAGAATGCCCTTGATCGGGTTGTCAGACATGTGTTAGTTCTCCACTACTTACGTTGGGGATTGCTCTACTGGATGTTCACGTCGACGCTGGCCGGCAGGTCGATGCGCATGAGCGCGTCCACCGTCTTGGGCGTCGGGTCGAGAATGTCGATGAGGCGCTTGTGCGTGCGCATCTCGAAGTGCTCGCGAGAATCCTTGTACTTGTGGGGAGAACGAATAACGGCGTACACGTTCTTTTCGGTGGGCAACGGCACCGGGCCGACGACGCGGGCACCCGTGCGGGTGACCGTCTCGACGATCTTCTTCGCGGATGCGTCGATCGCCTCGTGGTCGTAGGCCTTGAGCCTGATGCGGATCTTCTGTCCCGCCACGCTTACCTCTTCCTCGCATCCCCACGTTCGATCGTTCACTCCGTTCACAATCGAACGGAAAAGAGAGCCGAATCGAAGCGGTGGGGTTTGTAGCTTCTAGTTTCTCTATAACGTTGTCCGGGCTGGGCCCTTGGCTCAACGCCAGTGTCGTTTCTGACTGCCATGACACGTCCGGAAGATGACCGAGCAAATTGCATGCTGCCGTTCAGTGCTTCCGCCAGGGCGCGCTCGTCGATAAGCGATCGCCCGGGTGTCAGACTCGGAAGGGTGCGTGACCCTTGCGTACTGCCGCTGTGAATTTGCCATGGCCCTTCTCCGGTTCTTCCAGTGGAAGGTGTCATGTTTGCCCGGCCACCGGCCGGATGCGCTCCGGCCCATGTCAAGGCAACCCGAGTATTAAAGCACATGGTAGCGCCGAGCACAAGCCTGCTTCTCGACGAACCTTCGGCGCCCACCACCCCCCCGCACGCTTGACCGTCACAACTTGATATCACCTTTATCTCTCTCCCCGCTGCGCCGCAGGGATGTGTGTAACCTCGGACGTGAGACCGTGCGTGTTCCGTTTCACAGACGGGCGCGGACGGGCCGGTATGCAATTCGCCTCTGAAAGGACCATCATGGCCGACAACAACGCCACCACCCCGAACACCCAGTCCGCTACTTCCACCGCCGTCGAGCCTGAGACGGCGCGGCCGCGCAACGAGAACCTGGAGACCGACCACGGCTCCACCGTCATCGACGACAACGTTGTGGGCAAGATTGCCGGCATCGCCGCGCGGGAGGTCTCCGGCGTGAACAACCTGGGCGGCGGCGCGGCCCGCATGTGGGGTGCCGTGCGCGAGTCCCTGACGTCCTCCACCAACGTGCAGCAGGGTGTGAACGTGGCGGTGGAGGACGGCCACGCTTCCGTCGCCGTCGCCATCATCGCCGAGTACGGCGTGGCGATCCACGAGCTTGCGAACGCAATCCGCGAGAACGTCACCGTCGCCATCACCCGCATGACCGGCCTCATCGTGGACCGCGTGGACGTCACCGTGCACGACGTGCACCTGCCGGAGCAGGAAGGCGCCACCGAGCAGTACGACGAGACCAACGCCAACTACCAGGCTGTGAACCAGCCGATCACCCAGTAAGCCATGGCGTACACCCCCGTGAGCCGCGAGGTAGCGGAGGGCGTCCGCGATGCCGCCATCAACGTCGACGGGGTCGCCGCCTTGCACGGTGGCCGTGTCGGCGAGATCGCGACATACCTGCCAGGCACCCGGATCGAGGGCGTCAAAGCCATCTCACGCGAGGGTCGGAACGGATTTGAGGTCCACTTCACCTTCGATGTCGCCTCGGGCCGGCGGGTGCAGGACGTGGCCCAAGATGTGCGCTCCGCGGTGCTCGATGCGTCCGAGGCCGAATTCGTGGACGTTGTCGCTGGCGACGCGCAATAGCGACCCCTGCGGTCCTGTTTCTCGCTCCAACCTCACAGACCGAAAACGTGGTTTTAACATGAATCTTCTCTCCAACAAGGCACTGACGGGCATCATCATCGGCGCCGTCCTCGCCTTCTTTGTCACTTTCGGCGGATGGCCGGGATTGCTCTGGCTTCTGCTGTTCACCATCATCGGCGGGGTTGTCGGTGCCCAGCTCGATGGCCGCCTTGATCTCTCCGCCGCGTTGGGTAACGGCACCGGCAGAGGCCGAAGCTAATGGATACGTCCTTCTACCACGTCAGTGAGCGCACGATCGAGCGTGTCGCTGAGGTGGCTGCTGCGGCGGTGCCAGGTTGCCGGACTATCGACGCCAAGCTGGCCGGGCTGGCCGGACGCAGTTTCCCGCGTGTCCACGCCCGCCTTGACCAGGCAGCTGGAACCGTCGCGGTCGACACCGAAATTGCGGCATCGTACCCCGCGCCTGTTGCCGCGATCACCGACGCGGTTCGCGCCGCCATCATCGCGCACATTCGGACGTTGGTGGGTCTCGATGTCTCCCGTGTGAACGTCACAGTCGCCAACGTCGAGTCTCTCCCCGCCAATGAGCGCGTGACGTGGGACGAGGTTACGCAGCACGAGGCGTTTGTCATCGCCACGCCCATCGAGGTTTCCCCGACCCAGGTAGAGCACCCGGTGACGCAACCGGCGCAGCCACTGGCCGATATTGAGGTGCACTCGCTGGTGGACGACATGCGCGGGGTCGTCGTTCCCGCACCAGTGGAAATCACGCACCCGCAGCGGCCGGATCCCGTCCGCCCCAGTGGCGTAGAGACCCCGGAGCCGGTGCACCCGTACCCACCTACAGTGCCGGCGCCCCAGCGGCTTGCAGCCATTGTCACCTACCCGACCGAGGCGCGTGTGCCGTTCCCGCCGGAGCCGATCCGCCCGTGGTCGCCCGAGGTGAACGATACGGTGCCGAGCCACCCCACGCTTCCGCCTCTCCAGCCACTGAAGCCGGTAGTGGTGGAGCGCCTTGGGCGACCGCGTGCTGTCTCGTTGCCTTGGCGCGCCCCGCTCAAAGAGATCACCGTACGCCGCCAGCCGCTGAAGCCCATCGTGGTGGAACGGGTGGCCCGTGCGCCGATCGCTTCGGCCCCCGCACCGCAGCCGGTGGTAGTGCCCACGGCACCGGCACCGAAGCCGCTCAAGCAGATCACAATCCAACCGGTGGTGAAGTACTATGACCGCACCCGCTAACACCGAGCCAGCGACTTCTGACCACGGCGCCAACGTCGGGCCGCACCCCGGCGCCGAGCCGCGGGGCAACCCGGCTGCCCGGTGGCTCGCAGTGCTGACCAGCTTGCTGCTCCTTGGGCTCTCCGGCGTCGCCGCGCGAGACCTCTGGTACCACTTCTACGGCGACGAGCGCATCGCCGACTCGTGGCTCGGACAAACGTGGGACTTCCTCGGCTCGTTCACCGCCGATGCCGCGGCTGCGACCGCGGGCATCGCGCTCACACTCCTCGGACTCCTGCTGGTGTTCTCCGCCTTCAAGCCGCGGCCGCACGGGTTCATCCGCGTCAATTCGCCGGTATCCATGTGGACGCGGCCAGTCGACATCGCGCGCAAGGCCACCTACACCACACGCAACGACTTGGGAGGCGAGCAGGTCCGCACCAAGGCCACTCGCAAGAAGGTGAAGGCCGAGGTCGTCGACGACGGCTCAGGTCCCGCAATGCAGGAGCGTGTCACGCATTCGCTCAACACCGAGTTCCGGGCGTTGGACGCACCGCCCACCGTTTCGGTGAAGCTGCTGCCCAAGCCCGCCAACGATCAACCGCCACAGCGCACGACGGTGCCGACAACGCAGGAGGTGTCCCGATGACCAAAACGCTGAGTTTCTTCGACCGCCTCATCGTGTTCCTGCTCGGACTGTCGCTTATCGCGGCAGGTCTAATCCCAATTGCTGAGTACTGGGACATCCCCTACCTCAGCGACGCCGCCGGGTACATCGACCGGGCCCGCCTGACCGATGTAGCAGACGGGAACGCTTACGTCACTGCGCTTATCGTCGGAGCCGTCGTATCGGCGATCCTCGGCCTGTGGGTGCTCTTGGCAAACATCCGGTCCCGCGCATTTTCCAACCGCGGTATCGTGTCGGCGGACCCCGAGCACGGTGAAACCGTGGTCAACGTCCAGCGTGTCGCGGAAGCCGCCTGCACGACGCTGGAGCACACCGACGAGATCCGCCGTGCGACATCCAAGGTGGCGATGGTGCGCAAGCGACCGACGGCGACGTTCACCGTTGTTGCGAACCCGGACTACCCGCTCGAGGAGGCTGTGCGGGTCCTCGAGGCCGCCGACCAAGACTTCCGCATGGCCAACCACACCATGGACATCGACACGGTCTGGAAACTCCAGCTCGACCGCGTGACCGCCTAGCCCTCGAGCAACAGCACCCGCACGACCAGCCCCAGCGAAACCGGCTCGCCGCCGCCCGCTGGGGCTATTTGCATGTCCGCCCCCGGTTCGCACCGCAGAATCTCTGCCCAGGCGACTCGCTCGGTGGACACCTCCCGCCCGTCCACGCGCCAGATGCGGATCGCCTGCCCCACCACCGCCCGGGCGCCGTCGTCAAACTGCACGAGCCACCGGCGCGCGCCCACCTCCGTCTGCTCCCTGCGTATCGACGCCTCCGGTTCCCCCAATCGCGTGACCAGAGACACGACACCAAGGCGATGCTCTACGCCATCCGCGTCGGCGACCACCAACGGCAGGCCCGGGCCCGTCTTCCGCATCTCCGACCAGCGCCACACGGCAGGCATGCGTTCGGGGTCAGCGCCGCTGCGGACGACGATGAAGCCGTTGGCGATCGTCACTAAGTGAGGCGGCGCTGCCGTGGTGATGGTGTGGGGGCCGGAGGTGGCGTCGATAAGCGAGGGGTGCTCGCGCTCGATCGCGGCAAGCAGCGCGACGGCTTCATCGTCGGTCGTCCCCCACCGCAGACCGCGGTTCTGCAGCACGCCGATCAGCCGGCCGAGCGAGAGATCCGGCTGGCCTTCCCATGTGCGCTCCAAGGCACGGACGATGCTGGGGATTCGGGTCGGGTCGTGCACGCCAACGAGCCTAGCCCATGCGAAAAGCCGCCCTCCCCTACGGGGAAGACGGCTTTTACGTCAGCTGGTTGTTACAGCAAGTCCGGGATTAGTCCAGGATCTTGGTAACGCGGCCAGCGCCGACGGTGCGGGAGCCCTCGCGGATAGCGAAGCGCAGGCCCTCGTCCATGGCGACCGGCTGGATCAGCTCGACGGTCATCTCGACGTTGTCGCCCGGCATGACCATCTCGGTGCCCTCCGGCAGCTTCACAACACCGGTCACGTCGGTGGTGCGGAAGTAGAACTGCGGACGGTAGTTGTCGAAGAACGGGGTGTGGCGGCCGCCCTCGTCCTTGGACAGGACGTAGACGGAACCCTCGAACTTGGAGTGCGGGGTGTAAGCGCCCGGTGCGATGATGACCTGGCCACGCTCGACGTCCTCGCGCTTCAGACCACGGAGCAGCAGAGCGGCGTTGTCGCCGGCCTCAGCGGTGTCGAGAAGCTTGTTGAACATCTCGATGGAGGTGACGGTGGTCTTCTGGGACTTCTCACGGATACCGATGATCTCGACCTCGTCGTTGAGGTTGAGCACGCCGCGCTCCACACGACCGGTCACCACGGTGCCGCGGCCGGAAATGGTGAAGATGTCCTCGATCGGCATCAGGAACGGCTTGTCGGTCTCGCGCTCCGGATCCGGGATGGAATCGTCGCAAGCCTGCATGAGGTCCAGCACAGACTGAACCCACTTCTCCTCGCCCTCAAGAGCCTTCAGAGCGGAGATGTGAACGATCGGAGCGTCCTCGTCGTAGTCCTGCTCAGCCAGCAGCTCGCGGACCTCCATCTCGACGAGCTCGATGATCTCCTCGTCGTCGACCATGTCGCACTTGTTCAGCGCAACGAGGATGTACGGAACGCCAACCTGGCGAGCCAGCAGCACGTGCTCGCGGGTCTGCGGCATCGGGCCGTCGGTAGCAGCAACCACCAGGATCGCGCCGTCCATCTGAGCAGCACCGGTGATCATGTTCTTGATGTAGTCGGCGTGGCCCGGGGCGTCCACGTGAGCGTAGTGGCGCTTCGGGGTGTTGTACTCCACGTGGGAGATGTTGATGGTAATGCCGCGCTCGCGCTCCTCCGGAGCCTTATCGATGGCGTCGAAGGCGAATGCCTTGTTCTCCTCCGGGTACGCGTCAGCCAGCACCTTGGTGATAGCAGCGGTGGTGGTGGTCTTGCCGTGGTCGACGTGACCGATGGTACCGATGTTCACGTGCGGCTTAGTGCGCTCGAACTTTTCCTTAGACAAGGTGTGTCCTCCTGGACGTCAGGTGGCTACGGTCTTCGCAACCACGTCGATTTACATACGCCCCGGCCTGTGCCCCGCACAGGGCACGGAAACGGGAGCCATTTCACAATGTGCCAGTTACAAGATCCTAGGTATTCAGCGGCCGTTTTTCAAACCGGCCACGCCGTTTCCCCCGGATCGACCTAGAGGGTAACGGCCGGCTCAGACACCGCGTCCAACTCGCGGTTCCTCAGCGCGGCCGCTGCCCTCCGGTTCCCGCCACAAGCACGGGCCGTGCCGCTGGCACGCGGCACGTTCCGCTAGGCGGGAGGGCGGCGGCTACTTGTTGCCGTTGCGCTCGTCGATGATCTCCTGCGCGACGCTCTGCGGAACCTCAGCGTAGGAGTCGAACACCATGGTGAAGTTCGCGCGGCCAGCGGTCGAGGAACGCAGGTCGCCGATGTAGCCGAACATCTCGGACAGCGGCACCTTCGCACGGACAACCTTTGCGCCGGAGCGGTCCTCCATGGCGTACACCTGGCCACGGCGGGAGCTGATGTCGCCGTTGACGGTACCCATGTACTCCTCCGGGGTCACGACCTCGACGGCCATGACCGGCTCGAGCAGCACCGGCTTTGCCTTGGCCACAGCTTCCTTCAGCACCTGGGAGCCGGCGACCTTGAACGCCATCTCCGAGGAGTCGACGTCGTGGTAGGCGCCGTCCTCGAGGGTGGCCTTGATGTTCACCAGCGGGTAGCCGGCAAGGAAGCCGTACTGCATCGCGTCCTGGATACCAGCGTCCACAGACGGGATGTACTCCTTCGGCACGCGGCCACCGGTGACGGCGTTCTCGAAGGCGTAGGACGCGGACTGGCCCTCTTCGAGCTCCTCCGGATCCGGGTTGTACGGCTCGATGGTGACGATGACCTTTGCGAACTGGCCGGAACCACCGGTCTGCTTCTTGTGGGTGTAGTCCAGGGACTCGACCTTCTTGCGGATGGTCTCACGGTATGCCACCTGCGGAGAGCCAATGTTCGCCTCGACCTTGAACTCGCGCTTCATGCGGTCCACCAGGACGTCGAGGTGCAGCTCGCCCATGCCGCCGATGACGGTCTGGCCGGTCTCATCGTCGAGCTGGACGGTGAAGGTCGGGTCCTCCTCAGCGAGCTTCTGGATAGCGGTACCCAGCTTCTCCTGGTCAGCCTTGGTCTTCGGCTCGATAGCCACCTGGATCACCGGATCCGGGAAGTCCATGGACTCCAGGATGATCGGGTGGTCCGGGTTGCACAGCGTGTCACCCGTGGTGGTTTCCTTCAGGCCAATGAACGCGTAGATGTTGCCGGCGTCGGCGTGCTCGACCGGGTTCTCCTTGTTCGCGTGCATCTGGAAGAGCTTGCCCACGCGCTCCTTCTTGGACTTCGTGGAGTTGAGCATCTGCTCGCCCGGGATGGCCTGGCCGGAGTACACGCGCACGTAAGTGAGCTTGCCGAAGAACGGGTGCACGGCGATCTTGAACGCCAGCGCGGAGAACGGCTCGTCCACAGACGGCTTACGCGTCAGCTCGTCGTCGCCGTCAACGGAGGTACCGTGGACCTCGCCGATGTCCAGCGGGCTCGGCAGGTAGTCAACGA
The DNA here is from genome assembly GCF_000747315.1 of Corynebacterium ureicelerivorans. Classification (NCBI taxonomy): domain Bacteria; kingdom Bacillati; phylum Actinomycetota; class Actinomycetes; order Mycobacteriales; family Corynebacteriaceae; genus Corynebacterium; species Corynebacterium ureicelerivorans. The sequence goes on along the minus strand of NZ_CP009215.1, from coordinate 291,813 downwards.
CAGCGTCCAGCAGCGGCTCGACGCCCTTGTTGCGGTATGCGGTACCGCAGAACACGGGGTAGATCTCGGAGTTGACCGTCATCTTGCGGATGGCAGCCTTGATCTCTTCCTTCGTCAGCTCCTCGCCGCCGAAGTACTTCTCCATGAGTTCTTCGTCAGACTCGGCGACGGCCTCGAGCAGCTTCTCGCGGTACTCCTCAGCCTTCTCCTGCAGATCCGCCGGGATCTCCTGGATCTGCGGCGGGGTGCCGGTCTCGACCTTGCCCGGCCACATGAGCGCCTTCATGTCGATGAGGTCGACGACGCCGTCGAAGTCGTCCTCAGCGCCGATCGGCAGCTGCATAACCAACGGCTTTGCGCCGAGGCGGTCGACGATGGTGCCGACGGTGTAGTAGAAGTCAGCGCCCAGCTTGTCCATCTTGTTGACGAAGCAGATGCGCGGAACGTCATACTTGGCGGCCTGGCGCCACACCTGCTCGGACTGCGGCTCGACGCCCTCCTTGCCGTCGAACACGGCAACAGCGCCATCGAGCACGCGCAGGGAGCGCTCCACCTCAACGGTGAAGTCCACGTGACCCGGGGTGTCGATGATGTTGATCTGGTTGTTGTTCCAGAAGCAGGTCACGGCAGCGGAGGTAATGGTGATGCCGCGCTCCTTTTCCTGCTCCATCCAGTCGGTGGTCGCACCGCCGTCGTGGGTCTCTCCGACCTTGCGGTTGATACCCGTGTAGAAGAGGATGCGCTCGGTCGTGGTGGTCTTACCAGCATCGATGTGGGCCATGATGCCGATGTTGCGGACCTTTGCAAGGTCCTTAAGCACTTCTTGTGCCACGTTGATTACCCCAACTTATGTGTCGTCGACGCCGCGAGGCGCCGTTGTCGGTCAGTTGTCCTTTGTCAATTTTGCCACTACATCGCCGATGCGGCAGCGTGAGGTTCGACTCAGCAAAAACCCGGAAACGCACGTGCTCGCCTCGAAAGGAAGCGGGTATGCAGTTTCCGGGTCCACTTGCGTCGCCGTCCTCCAGCGATTACCAGCGGTAGTGAGCGAAGGCGCGGTTGGCCTCGGCCATCTTGTGGGTGTCCTCGCGGCGCTTCACGGACGCGCCGAGACCGTTGGACGCATCCAGGATCTCGTTGGCAAGGCGCTCCATCATGGAGTTCTCACGACGCTGACGGGTGAACGTGACCATCCAACGCAGCGCGAGGGTGGTGGAGCGAGCCGGCTTCACGTCGACCGGGACCTGGTAGGTCGCGCCACCAACGCGGCGGGAACGAACCTCGAGGTCCGGGCGGATGTTGCCGATCGCCTTCTCCAGGGTGCCCACCGGGTCGGTGCCGGTCTTCTCGCGGCACTGCTCGAGCGCGCCGTAAACAATGCGCTCTGCCGTGGACTTCTTGCCGTCCTGCAGGATCTTGTTCACCAGCATGGTGACCAGTTCGGAGTTGTAAACCGGATCCTTGACGACGGGACGCTTCGGTGCTTGCTGCTTACGCATTGGTTACTTATCCCTTCTTCGCGCCGTAACGGGAACGTGCCTGCTTGCGGTCCTTCACACCCTGGGTATCCAGCGCGCCGCGGATGATCTTGTAGCGCACACCCGGCAGGTCCTTCACGCGGCCGCCGCGCACGAGCACCATGGAGTGCTCCTGCAGGTTGTGGCCCTCGCCCGGAATGTAGGCAGAGACCTCGATGCCGGAGGTCAGGCGAACACGCGCGACCTTACGAAGCGCAGAGTTCGGCTTCTTCGGGGTGGTGGTGTACACACGGGTGCACACGCCACGGCGCTGCGGGGAACCCTTCAGCGCAGCAGTCGCCACCTTCGTGCTCTTGTCGTGACGGCCCTTGCGGACCAGCTGCTGAATAGTAGGCATTCACGCCCTTTCTGTTCGTTCGCGCCACGGGCAAAACACCGCCAGCCATACATGCGAAAATAGGGGCTCTTTCGGGGCCCTACCGTTCCTGTACGATCTGCCGACGCTATCCCGAAGGCGCGTGGAGTCCTACGTTTCCCAACCCCGACGTTCGAGGCGGAATCATTCAGTCAAACTACCTGTTCCAGGTCCGGAATTGCAAATCATGGTATTGACCGGGCTTCTGCTCGTGGTCCGCGTTACCAGCAGGCTCTCGCCTCGCGCCCACCTCCGAACGGGTGTCTCCTTTCGTCCCGCAGCCACGATGCGTAACGACTTTCGTACACACCTGCCCTTTAGTGACGCCACGGCGTGAGCGTTAGCAATAGCATCCAGCTGAGTATCGCGAAGGAGAAATTTTGGGCTTCAGATTTGTCGGCTTCGCTTGGGCGCTGGTCGCCATGGCGCTTGTGTACCCAGTGTTCGCATCGTGGACGACGTACGCCGACGCTGGTCTAGATGAGAAGAGCATGGCTGCGGCCGTGGCCCAAACCGTCGTATTGGTCGCTGCGGGATTGTACGCGGCAGTCAGCGCCCGCTCGGCATCGTTGACCTTCTTCCTGGCCGTCGTTTTCGATTTCACCCTTTGGGTGCTCGCATCCTTCGCTGTTGGCGGCGGGAGTTCACCTACCCGGGCGGCGGCGATTGTGCTGGCCGGCATCGCTGTCTGGTCGGCCCTGGAGATAATGAACCGTAACGCCAAGCGCCGCACGACCTATCTCTCTTAGCACGCGTGTCTGCCACTCCCTTGGCTACCTCTAGATCCCGCCCCGTGCCTCCCACGCGAGCGAGCCACCGCTGGTCAGGGGCGCGCGTTTCCAGCTTCCTCAAGATCACCGAGTTCATCGACAGAATTGGGGTTCCGCTCAACCCGGTCGTGCCCGCACTCATCGTTTCCCCCGCGGAACATGTATGCGGTGTTGCCCCAGGAAACACCACGGACCTCAGCCCCAAGAACTAGGCAGCGAAAAGCCCGGCTCCCCTCCCCTACCCGTGAGGCACGGAAGGGGTGGGAGCCGGGCTCGTCGTTAAGCGCGGGCTTCTAGGCGCTTAGAACTGGTCGAATCCGTACTCGTCCAGTGGCACAGAAGCGCCGGTGAACTCGCCGTAGCCCTCGTCGCCGTAGATCGAATCACCGAACGTCGGGATCGAGTAGGCGGCGGAACGCGCTGCCTCAGTCGGCTTGACCTGGATATTGCGGTAGCGGGAAATACCCGTACCGGCCGGGATCAGCTTACCGATGATCACGTTCTCCTTCAGGCCGATGAGCTTGTCGGAGCGCTTGTTGATCGCGGCGTCCGTGAGCACGCGCGTCGTCTCCTGGAAGGAGGCGGCGGACAGCCAGGACTCGGTCGCGAGCGAAGCCTTGGTGATACCCATGATCTCGGAGCGCATCTCCGCTGGCTCGCCGCCGTCCGCCACTGCCGCGGCGTTCACCTGGCGTGCCTCGGAGAGGTCAACCAGGGTGCCCGGCAGGAACTCGGTGGAACCGGAATCAATGACGGTGCCGCGGCGCAGCATCTGGCGGATGATGATCTCGATGTGCTTGTCGTGGATGGACACACCCTGGGTGCGGTACACGGCCTGCACCTCGTCGATGAGGTGCTTCTCCACACCACGGCGGCCGAGCACCTCGAGCACGTCGTGCGGGTCAGCCGCGCCGCGGAGCAGGCGCTCGCCAACCTCGACGTGGTCGCCCTCGCGCAGGCCGCGCTCGATCATGGCGTCCGGGTTGGACTCCATCGGGCGACGCACCTGGGCCAGGCCCTGACGCTTGGACAGCTTCTCGTAGACCACCACGTCGGAGCCGTCGTCCGGGTGAATGGTCAGGGTCCAGAAGTTGCCCTCGTCCTCCAGCGTGATGGTGCCAGCCACGGAAGCGATCGGGGCGCGGTTCTTCGGCACGCGGGCCTCGAACAGCTCCTGCACACGCGGCAGACCACCGGTGATGTCGCCGCCGACACCACCCTGGTGGAACGTACGCATGGTCAGCTGGGTACCCGGCTCACCAATGGACTGCGCAGCCACGATGCCCACGGCCTCGCCGATGTCGACGAGCTGGCCGGACGCCATGGACTTGCCGTAGCACTTCGCGCACACACCGGTCGGGGTCTGGCAGGTCAGCACGGAGCGGACCTTGACTTCCTCCACGCCGGCGGCCACGAGTGCGTCGATACGCTCCTCGCTCAGCTCGGTGCCGGCCTCGACGATGACGTTGCCATCGGCGTCGGTGACATCGGCTGCAACGACACGGCCGGACACGGAGGTCTCAACCAGGTCGTGGCGCACGAACCGCTGCTCGTCGCCGGAGCCTGCGACGGCGACCGCCACCGGAACCTTGACGCCCTGGCGGGTACCGCAGTCCTCTTCGCGGACGATGACGTCCTGCGCCACGTCCACCAGACGACGGGTGAGGTAGCCGGAGTCCGCGGTACGAAGCGCGGTATCGGCCAGGCCCTTACGGGAGCCGTGGGAGTTGTTGAAGTACTCCATCACGGACAGGCCCTCACGGAAGGAGGTCTTGATCGGGCGGGTGATGTACTCACCGCGCGAGTTCACGACCATGCCCTTCATGCCGGCCAGGGTCCAGATCTGGCGCATGTTACCGGCAGCACCGGACTTCACGATCATCGGGATCGGGTTGTCGTCCGGGTACAGGTCCTCCACGGCCTGACCAACCTTGTTGGTCGCGTCCTGCCACAGCTCGACCAGACGGTCGTAGCGGTTCTCTTCGGTCAGCGCACCCTTCTCCCAGAACTTGCGCTCGATGGCCTCGGCTTCCTTCTCGTACTGCTCGAGGACCTCGGTCTTATTCGGGAGGATGAGCACGTCGGACATCGAGATGGTCACGCCGGAGCGGGTAGCCCAGTAGAAACCGGCATCCTTCATCTTGTCCAGCACCTGGGCGACCGTGATCATCGGGTACTTCTCAACCATGGACTGGATGATGTCGCCGAGCAGCACCTTGCCGGAGCCGCCGCCCTTGCGCACCATCGCGCCTTCCTGGTACGGGAAGTTGAACGGCAGCAGCTCGTTGAACATGATGCGGCCGAGGGTGGTCTCGGTCATCCATGCCTGGCCCTTGGTCCAGCCGTCGGGGAACTGCTCCGCCTCGATCTCCGGGGTCGGACGCAGGTGGTCGATACGCACCTTGATCGGAGCCTGCAGGCCCAGCACGCCCAGGTCGTAGGCCATGATGGCCTCGCGGTAGGACGAGTAGACGCCGCGCTCGGGGCCGTTCTCGTCGGCAGGCGCGTAGGCGCCCTCGCCGCCGATCTCCTGCGGGCCCTTGAGCATGGTCAGGAAGTACAGGCCGGTCACCATGTCCAGGCGCGGCATAGCCAGCGGCTTGCCGGACGCCGGGGACAGAATGTTGTTGGAGGACAGCATCAGCACGCGGGCCTCAGCCTGCGCCTCGGCGGACAGCGGCAGGTGGACTGCCATCTGGTCGCCGTCGAAGTCGGCGTTGAACGCCTCGCAGGCCAGCGGGTGCAGCTGAATGGCCTTACCCTCGACCAGCTTTGGCTCGAAGGCCTGGATGCCCAGGCGGTGCAGCGTCGGTGCGCGGTTGAGCAACACCGGGTGCTCCGAAATCGCCTCTTCGAGCACGTCCCACACCTCGGGGCGCTGGCGCTCCACCATGCGCTTGGCGGACTTGATGTTCTGCGCGTAGTCGTTGTCCACCAGGCGCTTCATCACGAACGGCTTGAACAGCTCGAGCGCCATGCGCTTGGGCAGACCGCACTCGTGCAGCTTCAGCTGCGGGCCGACGATAATCACGGAACGGCCGGAGTAGTCCACGCGCTTACCCAGGAGGTTCTGGCGGAAGCGGCCCTGCTTGCCCTTGAGCAGGTCGGACAGGGACTTCAGCGGGCGGGTGCCCGGGCCGGTGACCGGACGGCCGCGGCGGCCGTTGTCGAACAGGGCGTCGACGGACTCCTGCAGCATGCGCTTCTCGTTGTTCACGATGATCTCGGGAGCGCCCAGGTCGATCATGCGCTTCAAACGGTTGTTGCGGTTGATCACGCGGCGGTACAGGTCGTTCAGGTCAGAGGTGGCGAAGCGGCCACCGTCGAGCTGCACCATCGGGCGCAGCTCCGGCGGGATCACCGGAATCGCGTCCAGGATCATGCCGGCCGGGTCGTTGCCGGAACGCTGGAACGCTGCCACGACGCGCAGACGCTTCAGCGCGCGGACCTTCTTCTGGCCCTTGCCCTCGGCGATGATGCCGCGCAGCTCCTCCGCCTCGGCATCGAGGTCGAAGTTGCGGATCAGGGTCTGGATAGCCTCCGCGCCCATGCCGCCGGTGAAGTAGTCCTCGTAGCGGTCAACGAGCTCCTCGTAGAGGTTCTCGTCGATGATCATCTGCTTCGGAGCGAGCTTCTGGAAGGTGGTCCAGATCTCGTCCAGGCGCTCAACCTCGCGCTCGCCAGCCTCGCGCAGGTGCTGCATCTCCTTGTCGGCAGCGTTCTGCACCTTCTTGCGCGCAGCGGCGGTCGCGCCGGAGGCCTCGAGCTCGGCGAGGTCTTCCTCCAGCTTCTGGGCGCGGTCGGCGATCTCGGAGTTGGTGTCGTCCTCGACCTCCTTCTTCTCCATCAACATCTCCGCCTCGAGGGTGGACATGTCGTTGTGGCGCGCCTCGTCGTCGACGGACGTGATGATGTTCGCCGCGAAATAAATGATGCGCTCGAGGTCCTTCGGCGCCAGGTCCAGCAGGTAGCCCAGGCGGGAGGGAACGCCCTTGAAGTACCAGATGTGGGTCACCGGAGCGGCGAGCTCGATGTGGCCCATGCGCTCGCGGCGCACCTTGGACTTGGTCACCTCGACGCCGCAGCGCTCGCAAATGATGCCCTTGTAGCGCACGCGCTTGTACTTGCCGCAGGCGCACTCCCAGTCACGGGTCGGGCCGAAGATGCGCTCACAGAACAGGCCGTCTTTCTCCGGCTTGAGCGTGCGGTAGTTAATGGTCTCAGGCTTCTTCACCTCGCCGTGTGACCAACGGCGGATGTCGTCGGCGGTGGCCAGGCCGATGCGAAGCTCGTCGAAGAGGTTTACGTCAAACACGTAAAAATTCCTTTTCTTCTAGGTATGTGCTGTTCGTTCGTCGTGCCGTCGTAAAGCAAGTGCTTGACGACGGCTACCTGGCGCTTAGGCGGTATCCGCCGCTGCACCCTCGTCACGGGAAAGGTTGATGCCAAGCGAGGAGCCCGCCTGGTCGAACTCGTCGTCGTCGCCGTCGAGCTCCATCGGCGTGCCGTCGGTGGAGAGCACCTCCACGTTCAGGCACAGGGACTGCAGCTCCTTGAGCAACACCTTGAAGGACTCCGGGATGCCCGGATCCGGGATGTTGTCGCCCTTGACAATCGCCTCGTAGACCTTCACGCGGCCCACCACGTCATCGGACTTGATGGTCAAAAGCTCCTGCAGGGTGTAGGCGGCGCCGTACGCCTGCATTGCCCACACCTCCATCTCGCCGAAGCGCTGGCCACCGAACTGGGCCTTACCGCCCAGCGGCTGCTGCGTAATCATGGAGTACGGGCCGGTGGAGCGGGCGTGAATCTTCTCGTCCACCAAGTGGTGCAGCTTGAGCATGTACATGTAGCCGACGGAGATCGGGTACTTGTACGGCTCGCCGGAGCGGCCGTCGAACAACGTGGTCTTGCCGTTCTCGTCCACCATGACGTCGCCGTCGCGGTTCGGCTTGGAGTTTGCCAAAAGGCCGGCAATCTCGTCGTTGGTCGCACCGTCGAACACCGGGGTTGCGGTAAGCGAGTCGGCGGGCACGTCGTAGAGGTGCTCCGGCAGCGTCTCCAGCAGCTTGGCGTTCTTCGGGTCGTCCGGGTTGACCGTCCAGCCAGCCTTGGCCAGCCAGCCGAGGTGGATCTCCAGCACCTGGCCGATGTTCATACGACGCGGCACACCGTGGGTGTTCAGGATGATGTCCACCGGGGTGCCGTCAGCCATGAACGGCATGTCCTCCTGCGGCAGGATCTTGCCCACGACACCCTTGTTGCCGTGGCGGCCGGCCATCTTGTCGCCGTCCTGGATCTTGCGCTTCTGGGCGACGTAGACGCGGATCATCTCGTTGACGCCCGGCGACAGATCGTCGTCGTCCTCGCGGGAGAAGCGGCGCACGGCAATGACCTTGCCCTGCTCGCCGTGCGGCACCTTCAGGGAGGTGTCGCGGACCTCGCGGGCCTTCTCGCCGAAGATGGCGCGCAGCAGGCGCTCCTCCGGGGTCAGCTCGGTCTCGCCCTTCGGGGTGACCTTGCCCACCAGGATGTCGCCGTCGCGCACGTCCGCGCCGATGCGGATGATGCCGCGCTCGTCGAGGTCCTTCAGCACGTCCTCGGAGACGTTCGGGATCTCGCGGGTGATCTCCTCGGCGCCCAGCTTGGTGTCGCGGGCGTCGATCTCGTGCTCCTCAATGTGCACGGAGGTGAGGATGTCCTCCTCCACCACCCGCTGGTTGAGGATGATGGCGTCCTCGTAGTTGTGGCCTTCCCACGGCATGAACGCAACCAGGAGGTTGCGGCCGAGGGCCATCTCGCCGTCCTTGGTGCCCGGACCGTCGGCGATGACTTGGCCAGCCTCGACGCGCTCGCCAGCAGAGACGATCGGGGTCTGGTTGTAGCAGGTGCCCTGGTTGGTGCGCTCGAAGGTGCGCAGCATGTAGGTGTCACGCCCGCCTTCGTCGTCCATGACGGTGATGAAGTCGCCGGTGACGTTCTCGATCACGCCGGCCTTCTTGGAAATCACGGTGTCGCCCGCGTCGTACGCGGCGCGCTGTTCCATGCCGGTGGCCACGTAGGCGGCCTCGGAGCGCAGCAGCGGCACAGCCTGCTTCTGCATGTTCGCGCCCATGAGGGCACGGTTCGCGTCGTCGTGCTCCAGGAACGGAATCATCGCGGTAGCGACGGAGACCATCTGGCGCGGGGAGATATCCAGGTAGTCCACGCCCTGCGGGCCGACGACGCCGATGTCGCCGTCCTTGAGGCGGACCTCGATGCGTTCACCGGTGAGGTTGCCGTCCTTGTCCATCGGGGTGGCCGCCTGCGCGATGGCGTAGCGATCCTCCTCGTCGGCGGTGAGGTAGTCGATCTGGTCGGTCAGCTTGCCGTCGTCGACCTTCTGGTACGGCGTCTCAATGAAGCCGAACGGGTTAACGCGGGCGTAGGACGCCAGCGCGCCGATCAGGCCGATGTTCGGGCCTTCCGGGGTCTCAATCGGGCACATGCGGCCGTAGTGGGACGGGTGCACGTCGCGCACCTCGATGCCGGCGCGCTCACGCGACAGGCCGCCCGGGCCCAGCGCAGACAGGCGACGCTTGTGGGTCAGGCCGGACAGGGAGTTGTTCTGGTCCATGAACTGCGACAGCTGGGAGGTGCCGAAGAACTCGCGGATCGCAGCGGAGACCGGACGCACGTTGATCAGGGACGTCGGGGTGATGGACTCCGCGTCCTGGGTGGTCATGCGCTCGCGCACGACACGCTCCATGCGGGACAGGCCCACGCGGACCTGGTTCTGGATCAGCTCGCCGACGGTGCGCAGGCGGCGGTTACCAAAGTGGTCGATGTCGTCGGTGTTGATCGGGATGATCTCGCCCTCAGGCGACGTCATCTCCGTCTCGCCGGCGTGCAGACGCACGAGGTACTCGAGCGTGGTGGCGATGTCCTCTTCGGTCAGCGTCATCAGACCGTCGTGGTCTCCGCCGAGACCGAGCTTGCGGTTGACCTTGTAGCGGCCCACGCGGGCGAGGTCGTAGCGCTTAGCCTTGAAGAACGAGTTCTCTAGCAGGGACTGCGCGAGGTCGCGCGTCGGCTGCTCGCCGGGGCGTTGCTTGCGGTAGATCTCCAGCAGCGCCTCGTCGGTGTTGGACACGCCGTCGTTTTCCAGGGTGGACATCATGATCTCGGAGAAGCCGAAGCGCTCCGTGATCTGCTCGGTGGTCCAGCCGAGCGCCTTTAGCAGCACGGTGACCGGCTGGCGGCGCTTCCGGTCGATGCGCACGCCGACGGTGTCGCGCTTGTCCACGTCGAACTCCAGCCACGCGCCGCGCGACGGGATGACCTTCACAGAGTGCAGCGGGCGCTCCGTGGACTTGTCGATGGTCTCGTCGAAGTAGACGCCTGGGGACCGCACGAGCTGGGAGACGACGACACGCTCGGTGCCGTTGACAATGAAGGTGCCCTTGTCCGTCATCAGCGGGAAGTCGCCGATGAACACGGTCTGGGACTTGATCTCCTGCGTGTCGTTGTTAATGAACTCCGCGGTCACGTACAGCGGCGCAGAGTAGTTGATGTCCTTGTCTTTGCACTCGTCGATCGTGTACTTCACGTCTTCGAAGCGCGGCTCGGACAACGTCAGGCTCATGTTGCCGGAGTAGTCCTCGATGGGAGAGATCTCGTCGAGGATGTCTTCCAGGCCGGACGTGATGCGTGCGTCGCCACCGCGGTTGGCCTGCTCGCGCTCGCGCCACTCCGGCGTGCCGACGAGCCACGCGAAGGATTCGAGCTGCACATCCAAAAGCCCCGGGACGGTGATCGGCTCATTGATCTTCGCGAACGAGTAACGTTCGGGAGCCCCGGGGATATCAGCCATGTTCATGGTCTGGTCTGAGACTGCCAAGTTGGGTCCTTCCAGCACCTCTGGCGGAGGCCTGCCTTCCCGCGTCTGGCTTCGCGGTCCGGCGGCGTTTCCGCAGGATAAGTTAGCATTCGGTCTGCTTCGGAAGTCCCGCCCCCAGAGACGACAAAATCACCTTGTCAAATCGGGTTTTTTGTTCCCGTTGCACAAGGCTTGCCTGGCGTACTGGAGACGGCTTCCAGCGCAAAGAACAACCATAGAGTAATCTCCCCCGTTTGTAAAGGCCCCCGCCATCACTTCCGCCGGTCTGCCCGATGCCGTCTGGGCCACTCGTGCGGTTGCTGCCGGAAGCCTACCACCCGGCACGCGCGCGCGGTCAATCGCGACGCGCCGCACGCCCCGGCCGCAGCGCACCCGCCAGGCCCGCAAGGCTCAGCGCTGCACCAATCCAGGCCAGCACGCGCCACAGCCCGCGGTCCGCCGCCGCGGTCTGCGCGTCGGCCACCTTGCGCACAAGCTTCTCGACGTCCTCACGGTCCATCGCCGCGTCGTACGTCACCACGTTTCGGATACCGCGGCCCTCCGCGTCGGCGTAGTAGTCGTCCACCTTCTCGTCGATGCCCACGACCACCCCGGTCTCCTGGTCCACCAGAATCTCGCGGTCCGCAGCGTGGTGCAGGAAGGTGCGCATCGGCTCACCGTCATCGCCCTCAAGGGTCAGGGTGTTGCGCGGGTCCGCGTACCGCATGGCGAGGTTCACCGGCGCAATGTGTTGGGAGTAGCGGTACACCGCGCGCCCGGCGATGTCCTCCTCGCCCGCAAACTCCGCCGGCGCGGTGCCGCGCAGTGCCGGGTCGAACACCTCAACGGCGCCCTGTGGCGCGGGGGCGGGAAAGGTCAGCCACGCGCCGCCGATAGGCACCTGCGTTGGGGGCATGCCCATCACCAATTGCACCTCCGCCGGCGCGGTCGCGGCACCGGAGACGCGGTCGAGCGCGTACGACCACGTCGACGCCGCGAGCAGGTCGTTGAAATCGGAGCCAGACTCCCCCGCCCGCAGCGTGTCGCCGACCCGCACGCTCGCCGTGTCGGCGTCGGAGGGCTCCTGGATCTCCATATGCAGCTGGCGCGTCACCGGCGCGGGTCGGCCGTCACGCGTGCCCTCCGGGTCCGTCAGAGTCCACGTGGCCTCCCCCAGCGCCAGCGGCAGGCGGCTGCCGGAAAGCAGGACGCTCGGCGCCAACAGCCCCGCCACCACCAGCGCAGCACCGAGGCCGGCGAGCACAGCAGCGAGAATGCGAGACTTGGGCAGCATGGTGCGCTACTTTACCGCACCCCAGATACGCGAAACCCCCTCCGGTCGCGGTTGCGACCGAAGGGGGTTGTCGTCGTTAAGCAACGAGTGCTTACTTGAGGGTGACGGAAGCGCCAGCCTCTTCCAGCTTGGCCTTCGCAGCCTCGGCGTCGTCCTTGTTGGCGCCCTCGAGGATGGCCTTCGGTGCACCCTCGACCATTTCCTTGGCGTCCTTCAGGCCCAGGCCCGGAACCAGCTCGCGCACGACCTTGATCACGCCGATCTTCTTGTCGCCAGCGGACTCGAGCACGACGTCGAACTCGTCCTTCTCCTCAGCGGCAGCCTCGCCGCCGGCGGCCGGAGCGCCTGCAGCTGCAACAGCAACCGGAGCGGCTGCGGTCACGTCGAAGACCTCCTCGAACTCCTTCAGGAACTCGGAGAGCTCGATGAGGGTCATTTCCTTGAACTGCTCAATGAGCTCGTCCTTGGTGAGCTTAGCCATTGTGGCTTCCTTTCTGTTGGTGGGCGTCTACAGCCCGGGTGTAAACGTGTGTTTATGCGGCTTCCTGCTTGTCCTGCAGCGCAGCGACAAGGCGGGCCGTCTTGGACGCCGGAGCCTGGAACAGGCCGGCAGCCTTTGCCAAGGAACCCTGGAACGCACCAGCGATCTTTGCAAGGGTGGTCTCGCGGTTGTCCATTTCGGCCAGCGCGTCGATCTGGGAAGCGTCCAGGACGTTGCCGTCCATGTAGCCGCCCTTGATCACGAACGCGTCGTGGTCCTTGTTGAACTTCTTCATCACCTTCGCAGCGTCGACAGCCGCATCGCCCTTGATGAAGGCGACGGCGGTCGGGCCGGTGAGAAGATCATCGAGACCCTCGATGCCCTGCTCGTTAGCAGCGATCTTGATGAGGGTGTTCTTGGCGACGTGGTACTCGACATCGAAGCCCATATCGCCGCGCAGCTGCTGCAGCTGGCCGACGGTCAGGCCACGGTACTCGGTGAGCACGATGGAGTCCGCCTCAGCGAACTTGTTCTTCAGCTCCGCGAGCTCAGCCGTATTCTTCGGGTTTGCCATGACACACGCCTCCTTCCGATAACTTCATGTCCTTCAATCCGCCCGGAGCACTTTGCTTCTCGACGTCAGCTTCGCCTGTCGCCGTAGCAGCAAAAATGCCCCGTGCAGAAGCACGAGGCATACATGATGGTGTGCCACGTTTCTCCTGCGTGGGCCGATCCCTGGAGGGGGATACCTTCGACTCCCTTGCGGGAGTGACCGACGGTCTACGGTGAAACTTGAGCTCGGCCGTTGTAGGCCGTTCAAACTTCGGTTGAGGATACTAGCTCGTGGGCTGGCGTTACACCAAATCGCTTGGTTCTGTGGATAACGCGGTGGCGGCGGGGCGGGTTGTCCACAGGTTTGGGTTGAGGGGGTTGTGCCGCGGCGTTTGCTGAATAGCGTGGCTGGCATGAACCCGTTCGAGGCATACATCGAGGCGCTAACCACCACGTCCATAGAGACGCTGCGGCACTTCAGCCTCGATACTGCCCTTACCGCCGGCATGGCGCCACACCGCGCACGCGCATGGGCGGGCATGCACAGCGTCTACTTCGGGGCGACGAAATTCACCCGCAAACAAGCACTTGCGGCGCAGCAAGCCCGCGGGTTCTCGCTCGACGAACTCGCCCTGATCGAACGACGCATCAACGGCGTGAGCGACGCCGGCGAGCGGTGGCGGCTGCGCCTGGCACTGCTGGGCGTCACCGGCGGCTACCGCGCGATCGAACACGCCGCCCGGGAGCTAGTGCCAGCAGCCACGACACCAACCAAGAAGCAGGTTGCCTTCTCCGCCCCGAAAAACGGGCGAGCACGCATCACCATCGACACCACTGACCGCAACGCCGCCGACCTAGAACACCGCCTCACACAAGAGGTAGACCCCACCAAACCCGCAGCCGAGCAGATGGAGGCCGCGTTCTGGAACATCGTGCGCGGTGACACCGGCGGCGTCGCCGCTGCCGCACCCCGGCCGATCGTGATGGTGCCCATCGACGCACACGCGCGCATTGTGGCCGGTAACGGCGACGACGTGATACTCACCCTCACCGACGGCACCACCATGACCGGTGCCGAATACCTCGCCGCCGAATTCGGCGACGTATTCAAGGTCGCCGCCTTCCACCCAGAAACCGGGGCGGTGAACCTATACCGGGCAGACCGCTTCGCCAACCAGAAACAACGCGACCTCGCCTCCATGGTGTCCCCGGTGTGCGCATTCCCGGGCTGCCGCCACGGCGCCTACCGCTGCCAGATGCACCACGTGCACCCCTGGAAACACGGCGGGGCGACCAACATGGACAACCTCGCACCGCTATGCCGCTACCACAACCGCGTCAACGACGACGACGACCCACGCACAACCACACGCGGCCGCATCGAAATGATCAGGGGCGCACCCTGGTGGGTATCCCCACACGGGCACCGCGTGAAGAACACGAACCGCGGCGCCCTCGACCAACTCTTCGGCAACGCAAAACGCCCCAGCCAGAACGGCTGAGGCGTGAGGCGGGGATGAACTATGCCTTGGTGGCGTAGTTCTTCTCCACGGAGGTGTCCACCGGCACACCCGGGCCCTGGGTGGCGGAGACGGTGATCTTCTTCAGGTAGATGCCCTTGGCGGACGCCGGCTTCAGGCGGATGACCTCATCCAGGAGCGCGCCGTAGTTCTCGGCGAGCTGCTCCGGGGTGAAGGACGCCTTGCCGATGATGGCGTGCAGGTTGGACGCCTTGTCCACGCGGAAGGCGATCTTGCCACCCTTGGAGTCCTGGACAGCCTTGGCGACGTCCGGGGTGACGGTGCCGGTCTTCGGGTTCGGCATCAGACCACGCGGGCCGAGCACGCGGGCGACGCGGCCGACCTTGGCCATCTGGTCCGGCGTAGCGATAGCCACGTCGAAGTTGATCTGGCCGGCGTTGATCTGCTCGATCAGCTCGTCGGTGCCGACGATGTCGGCGCCTGCCTCCTGTGCCCGGGTGGCGTTCTCGCCCTCGGCGAAGACGGCGACGCGGACGGTCTTACCGGTGCCGTGCGGCAAGTTGACGGTGCCGCGGACCAGCTGGTCAGCCTTGCGCGGGTCGACGGACAGGCGCATCGCAACGTCGATGGTGGCGTCGTACTTGTCGGAGGAAGTCTCCTTCGCCAGGGTGACGGCGTCGAGCGGGTGGTACACGCTGTCGCGGTCCACCTTGGCCAGCTGCTCGATGTAGCGCTTGGACTTCTTAGCCATGTTGGGTTCCTTTCCGGAGTTGTGGTGAGCGGGCCTGGCTTGCGGCCCTGCCACGTGAAGCGTCGATACGCTTCGGTTTACTTCTCAACCTCGATGCCCATGGAGCGGGCGGTGCCGGCGATGATCGCGGCGCCTGCCTCGATGTCGCGGGCGTTGAGGTCGTTCTTCTTGGTCTCGGCGATCTCCTTGCACTGATCCCAGGTGACCTTGCCGACCTTGTCAGTGTGCGGGACGCCGGAGCCCTTCTGCAGGCCTGCGGCCTTGAGCAGTAGCGACGCCGCCGGCGGGGACTTCAGCACGAAGTCGAAGGAGCGGTCCTCGTAGACCGTGATCTCCACCGGGACGATGTTGCCGCGCATGGACTCGGTTGCGGCGTTGTACGCCTTGGTGAACTCGACGATGTTCACGCCGTGCGCACCAAGTGCCGGACCCACCGGCGGAGCCGGGTTTGCCATGCCAGCCTCGATCTGCAGCTTGATCAGGCCAGTGACCTTCTTCTTAGCCATCGAATTACCTCCTAGTTACAGCACCTGCGACCACGATGAGCTGCCGCGGGGCTTCCGGATGCCGGGGTTGAATCCAGCCACCGGGGATGTGAAGAAACGAAAACGTCGCGCGTGCGGGCACGCGCGACGAGACAGAATACGCCGGAACGACGTCGAGAAGCAAAACGCTGCTACATGATCCGCTCGATCTGGTCTGCGGTGAGCTCGACCGGGGTTTCGCGGCCGAAGATCGACACCAGCGCCTCGATCTTGCCCGTCTCCGGGTCGATCGCGTTGATGGTCGCGGACACGGACGCGAGCGCGCCGGAGAGGATGGTCACGGCCTCGCCGACCTCGTAGTCGTGCGCGACCTTCTTCGGCGCTTCGTCCTCCGGCATGGCCACCACGGTCTCGCCCTCGGCGTTAACCTCCGGCTTCGCGCCGGTTGCGGCGGACTTGGGCAGCAGGAACTTTGCGACGTCACGGTGCTTGACCGGCGTGGCATTACCTTCGTTGCCCACGAACGAGGTCACGCCCGGGGTCTCGCGGACCACGGACCACGCGGCGTCGTTCATGTCCATGCGCACGAGCACGTAGCCCGGCAGAAGCTTGCGCTTGACCAGCTTCTTCTTGCCGTCCTTGTTCTCGATGGCCTGCTCGATGGGCACGACCACCTCGTAGATCGAGTCCTCGACCTCGAGGGTCTGGGCGCGCATCTCAAGGTTGGTCTTCACCTTGTTCTCGTAGCCCGAGTAGGACTGGATGATGTACCACTCGCCCGGCTGCTTCTTCAGCTCGCGGGTGTACTCGCGCAAGCGGCGCTTGTACTCGCTGTCGTCGGCTTCGGACTCCGCGTCAGCCTCCGCGGATTCTGCTGCGGCGAGGTCGGTTTCTTGGATCGGCTCCTCGACGACGTCCTCGTCGTCAGCCTTGTCGGCGTCGCCTTCGAGCTCCTCGGCCGCCGCTTCCGCGCTGTCGGTGTCGACGGCGGCCTGAGCGATGTCCTCGACTTCAGCGTCGGTAAGGCTCGTACTGTCGCCCTCCTCGTCGGAGGAGTCACCTTCCTCGGTGCCGGCCGGGTCGTCGTCTCCGCCGTTGTACGCGGGATCGGTAGAAGGCTGCACGGGCGCGCCCTCCTCGATCATTTCCTGCTCGTTCATCTCCAGAGCACCGTTGACGTCTTTGTTCGCCTCAGCCATGGTTCATCTCCTTAGTGGTTCAAACGTGTGCGCCCCAGGGTACCGGGGCAAAAATTATCCCGCCTTCCTCGGCGACCGAGGTGGCGGGAAACGTTGTGGCTTCAGATTGTACCTAGCGGATGAAAATCCAGCGAATCACCCACGAGGACAGCGCATCCACGCCCCACACGAAGACGGTGAGCACGAGCAGGAACGCGAACACGATGAGGGTGTAGTTCAACATCTGCCTACCAGTCGGCCAGATGACCTTCTTCATCTCGGAGACGACTTCGCCCGGGAACGTGGCGACGCTGGAGCCGCTCTTATCCTCCGCGTTCGCGTCTGCGACGGGCGGGCGCTTTGCGTCTTGCCCCTCGGTGGAAACAGGAGAAGCCCCGCGCAGCTGACGCTTACCGGTCGGCTGTGCGGGGTTTTGACCGCTGGGGTTAGTCACTCAAACTCCTCCAGGTTGTTTTGGCAGGGGCGACAGGACTCGAACCTGCAACCTACGGTTTTGGAGACCGTTGCGCTACCAATTGCGCCACGCCCCTAGGGCACTTGGACAGTGCGCCTAACCCTACCACGGAGGCCTCCCGGCTCCCGCGTGAGGTGAGTAGCGATGGAGAGAATTGAACTCTCGACACAGCGATTATGAGTCGCTTGCTCTACCACTGAGCTACACCGCCATGTGCTCGCCTGCGCTCTCCCGTGTGGGACAGCCCCAGCAAACAACAGAGCCCCCTGACAGAATCGAACTGTCGACCTTTTCCTTACCATGGAAACGCTCTGCCGACTGAGCTAAGGGGGCACAGCCTCTATGTTGTGGATCCGCGCTTTCGCGCTGACCCGCTCCGTTGAAGCCTTGGAAAGATTAACCCGATGATGTTTTTAAACACAAATCGCCTGGCTAATACGGTTTTTTGCGAGTTCCAAGACCACATTCCCTCCGCACGACAAAACCCCGCCGGTGAAACCGACGGGGTTTTGTGTTTGTGCCAGGTAGAAGATTCGAACTTCTGAAGGCAATGCCGGCGGATTTACAGTCCGCTCCCTTTGGCCGCTCGGGCAACCTGGCAAGCACGTTCAAAGTGCGGGATTTACTCTACAACACCGCACCGTAATTCAAGCAAATCCGCTGGTTATCCCACGCGTTCGACGGTCAGGCGCGTCATGGTGCGAAGCGCCTCGCGCGCCGCCCCGGCCGGCAGCGCGTCAAGCTCGCGTTCCACGTCCTCGACGTAGCCGCGCACCGTCTCCAAGGCTCGCTCCCGCCCGCGGGTTTGCCCCAGCAGCTCCAGCGCCCGCTGCACGTCCCCGTCGTCCGTCAGGGGGCCCGTGAGGAGCCCACGCAGCTCTTCGCCTGCGGGGGAATCTTCCTCCAGCGCGTAGAGCACCGGCAGGGTAAACACACCCTCGCGTAGGTCGGTGCCCGGGGTCTTTCCCGACTGCTCCGGGTCGGAGAAAATGTCGATGATGTCGTCGACGATCTGGAAGACCATGCCGACGCCGTCGCCGATGCGGGCACAGCGCTGCACGGTCTCCTCGTCGGCGCCCGCATGCCGCGCGCCCAGGTACGCGGCGGAGGAGATGAGCACGCCCGTCTTCCCCTCGATGACCTTCAGGTAGTGCTCCACCACGTCCCCGCCGCCAGCGCCCCGCGCCCCGACGGTCTCGCGCATCTGGCCGGTGACCAGCTGGGCGAACGTGTCGGCGAAGTGGGCGACGGTGTCCAGGTCCATCAGCGCCATCTGCCGCGACGCGTGGGCGAAGAGGATGTCGCCGGCGAGGATAGCCACGGTATTGTCCCAGCGCGCGTTGGCGGACTCGACGCCGCGGCGGCGCTCCGCCTCGTCCATCACGTCGTCGTGGTACAGGGTGGCCAGGTGCACCATCTCCGTCACCGCCGCGCCGCGGATGACGTTCTCGGCATCAGGGTGGGGGCCGAATTCGCTGCACAGCAGCGCCATCATCGGGCGAAACCGCTTGCCCCCGGCCTTGGCCAGGTGGGTGACTTTGTCGGTGAGGAAGCTCTCCCCGCGGTTGAGCTCCGCTATCAAGAGCTCCTCCACCGCTTCGAGCCCGGTGTTGAGCCGGGTGTTGAGCGCGTCGTCGCCCAGGTCCAGGTTGAATCCGTGGCGCGGTGACGGAGTGGTGCCGTACGTCATAGATAACGTCCTTGCAGGTTGGATGGGCCCATGTGTAACGCACTAACCGTAGCCCAATTACCCCGCCGGGTGCACTTGCGGGTGGCGCTGGCAGAATGTGGCGCGTGAGTGAGTTGTTCGACCTCGTTGTTGTGGGCGCTGGCCCTGCGGGTTCCGCAGCCGCGATCGCGGCGCAGCGCGCCGGCATGAGCACTTTGCTTCTCGACGCGCAGGGCCCCCGCCGCGACAAAACTTGCGGGGACGGGCTGACGCCGCGCGCCGTCGATACGCTTGTGCGCTTGGGGCTGGACGTGCCTGTGTACCGCAACAAGGGCCTAAAGTTGCATGGCTTCGGCGGGGATGTTGTCGCGCCGTGGCCGCGCGGCGAGGGGTCCGCGTCCCCGCGGGCGAGGTTTGACGCGATGCTTGTCAGCGAAGCTTCGCTCGCCGGCGCAACCGTGCGCCACGACTGCGCGGCGACGGGGGTGCGTTTCAGCGGCGGAGCGATCAGCGCAGTGGAGACCGAGCAGGGTGAGGTGCGCGCCCGCTGGGTGATTGTGGCGGACGGGGTGCGCTCCCCTTTCGGCAAGCTGCTGGGGCGGACGTGGCACCGCGGGCAGGTCTACGGGATTGCGGCGCGGTCCTACTGCGCCTCGCCGTTTTCGGACGAGCCGTGGATGCACTCGCACGTGGAGCTCCGCGACGCCGGCGGGGTGATCCAGCCCGGCTACGGCTGGATCTTCCCGCTCGGCGACGGCACCGTGAACCTGGGCTGCGGCGCGCTGTCCACCGACGCGCGCCCGGCGAAGGTGAACACGAAGAAGCTGCTCGCCCTATACGCCTCGCAGCAGCGCGAGGCGTGGCAGCTCGGCCCAGAAAAGGCCGTGGCCTCGGCGCTTTTGCCCATGGGCGGGGCGGTGTCCAACGTGGCGGGGCCGAACTGGGCGCTGGTCGGCGACGCGGCGGCGTGCGTGAACCCGCTCAACGGCGAGGGCATCGACTACGGGCTGGAAACGGCGGTGCTCGCCGTCGACCTGATCGCGGACGGCGGGGATTTGACGCTTGCGTGGCCAGCGCTTCTGCGTGAGCAGTACGGCGACGCGTTCACGCTGGCCCGCACCCTGGCGCGCCTGCTCACCTACCCGCAGTTTTTGCCGCTGGCGGGCCCGGTGGCGCTGCGCGGGCTCGGCGGGCGCTACCTCATGCCGGCGGCGGCGCGGCTGATGGGCAACCTCGTGGCCGAGGGGGATACGGACCTCGTCGCAAGGCTGTGGCGCACAGCTGGCAAGGGCGCGCGGGCGGTGTCTGGCGGCCAGCCGCTTTGGGACGTGCGCTAGACCGGCTTCACCGCACTATGCAGCGCGACAATGCCGCCGGTGAGGTTCTGCCAGCTGGCGTCTGACCAGCCGTTGGCGTTGATCGCCGCGGCGAGCTCCTCCTGGCCCGGCCAGGCGCGGATGGACTCGGCGAGGTACTCGTAGGCCTCCGCGTTGGAGGAAAACAGCTTCGCCAGCGCCGGCACCGCCAGTGGCAGGTACTCCTTGTACAGGGTGCGAAAACCCGGCACGACCGGTGTGGAGAACTCGTTGACGGCCAGGCGCCCGCCCGGCTTGGTCACGCGCGCCATCTCGCGCAGCCCCGCCGCGAAGTCGTGGACGTTGCGCAGCCCGTAGGAGATGGTCACCGCGTCGAAGGTGTCATCCGCAAACGGCAGGTGCATCGCGTCGCCGACGACCTTGGGCACGTCGCGGTCCTTGCCGGCGGCGAGCATGCCCTGGGAAAAGTCGCAGGCCACCACCCACGCGCCGGACTTGCCCAGCTCCACGGTGGACACGGCGGTGCCGGCGGCCAGATCGAGCACGAGCTCGCCGGGCTTTAAGTCCAGGCGCTCGCGGGTGCGACGTCGCCAGTACTTGTCCAAGCCGAACGACAGCACGGTGTTGGTGATGTCGTAGTTTTTGCCCACGTCGTCGAACATGCCGGCAACGTCGAAGGGCTTTTTGTCCAGATCCGCCTTGGCCATGGTGCGCAAGTCTACTTTGCCACCCACAAACGGAGGCCGTACGACAACACAACACTTGCAAGTTCGTCGTGCCGAACTTTATTATTCGCCGGTATGGGACTTGATGACTCCAACATGGGCGCATGGCTCGAAGCCATCGCATTGTTCGAGACCGCCCGCGAAGGCGACTACCTCGCGTCCGCGCGGCTCGTGCGCTCCAGCGCCAACCCGGAAGACGTCACGCTCAACCTGATGCGGCTGCTCGCCGTCTACCTGCACGACGAATCCCCGGAAAAGCTCGACCGATTCATTGCCACGTCCCACCGCGTCGGCCCGCCGCCGCTTCTCTAACCGCACGGAAAAGTACACAGAAAGAAAAGGACCAACATGCTGAAATCCAAGGCGCTCGCGCTCGCCGCCACGGCTGCGCTAACTGCCGGCCTGGCAGGCTGTTCGCAGGACAGCGCCGACGCCGCAGGCGGCAAAGACACCCCCGTGGTACTCACCACGTTCACGGTGATCCAGGACATCGCTTCGAACGTCGCCGGCGACCACCTGCGGGTGGAGTCCATCACCAAACCCGGCGCGGAAATCCACGGCTACGAGCCCACCCCGGGCGACATCTCGCGCGCCTCCGACGCCGACCTGATCCTGGACAACGGCATGAACCTGGAAAACTGGTTCTCCCAGTTCGTCGCCGACCTGGACGTGCCCCACGCCGTGGTCAGCGAAGGTGTCGACCCGATCGACATCGCCGAGGACGCCTACGCCGGCAAGCCCAACCCGCACGCCTGGATGAGTCCGGTGAACGTGCAGAAGTACGTGGACAACATCGTCGACGCGTTCAGCGAACTCGACCCGGAGCACGCCGATGATTTCAAGGCCAACGGCGAAACATACAAGCAGGAACTGCAGGCTGTGCAAGACGAGCTGGAAACCAAGCTCGCCGCTGTCCCCGACAAGCAGCGCGCCTTGGTCACCTGCGAAGGTGCGTTCTCCTATCTGGCTCGCGACGCGAAGTTGACCGAGCGCTACATCTGGCCGGTCAACGCTGAGCAGGAAGCCACCCCGCAGCAGATCGCCGGCGCGATCGAGTTTGTGAAGGAAAACAACGTCCCGTCTGTGTTCTGTGAATCCACGGTCTCTAACGCGCCGATGATGCAGGTCGTGAAGGCCACCGGCGCGGAGTACGGCGGCACCCTCTACGTCGATTCGCTTTCTGAGGAAAACGGTCCGGTGCCGACCTACCTGGATCTGATTCGCCACGACACGAAGGTGATCATCGACGGTTTGAACGGGGGCAAGCAGTGATCCCCGCAATCGCGGTTGACGATGTTGCGGTGCGCTACGGCGACGTCGTCGCGCTCGACGGCGCAACTTTGAGCGTCCAACCAGGCCGTATCTGTGGGCTGATCGGGATGAACGGCGCGGGCAAATCCACGCTACTCAAGGCGATCATGGGGTTGGTCAAGCCGGATCGCGGCACGGTTCGTATCAACGGCATCGACCCCATGCGCGCCCGCAAGACGCAGGTGCTGGGCTACGTCCCGCAGAGCGAGGACGTGGACTGGCAGTTCCCGGTCACAGTGCGTGATGTGGTCATGATGGGCCGCTACGGCCACATGGGCTTTACCCGCCACGCGCGTGCGGAGGACATTGCGGCTGTGGATCGCGCGCTTGAGCGCACCCACCTTGAGTCGTTCGCAGACCGCCAGATCGGTCAGCTTTCGGGTGGCCAGAAGAAGCGTGCCTTCATCGCCCGCGGTATCGCTCAGGGTGCGAGCATCATGCTTCTCGACGAACCCTTCGCCGGCGTGGACAAACATTCCGAGGCCACCATCACTGAGCTGCTGCGTGACCTCGCGGCAGAAGGCACCACTATTTTTGTGGTGACGCACGACCTGGTTGCCTTGCCCCAGCTCGCGCCGGAGACAGTGCTGTTGAACCGCCGGGTGTTGATGCACGCCCCGACTGAAGTGGTGTTAGAGCCGGACAATTTGGTACAGGGCTTCGGTATGGGGGTGTCAGCATGATTGCGCTGCTTACGGAGCCGTTTGGGTACGAGTTCATGATGCGTGCGCTTGCGACCTCGCTGGTGGCGTCGATTGTCTGCGCGCTGTTGTCGTGCTGGCTGGTGTTGGTTGGCTGGTCGCTGATGGGCGATGCGGTAAGCCACGCTGTCCTGCCCGGCGTGGTGCTGGCCTACATTCTGGGCGTGCCGTTTGCCGTCGGCGCGGTGGTGTTCGGGTTCCTTGCGGTGGCACTGATCGGGCTGGTGCGCGATACGTCCCGGGTGAAGGAGGATGCGGCCATTGGCATTGTGTTCACCACCATGTTCGCGCTGGGGCTCGTGCTCATTTCGGTAACCCCTTCGCACACGGATCTGAACCACATCATCTTCGGCAATCTGCTTGGTGTGTCCCGTGGGGACCTGCTGCAGGTGGCCATCCTGGGAGCGATCGTGTTGAGCGTGCTGGTGCTCAAGCGGCGCGACTTCACCCTCTACGCGTTCGATCCCACCCATGCACACGCGATTGGGTTGAATCCGCGCCTGCTCGGTGCGGCCCTGCTGGCACTGCTGGCGCTGACGTCAGTGGTGGCACTCCAGGCCGTTGGCGTGATCCTGGTGGTGGCGATGCTGATCATCCCGGGTGCGACCGCCTACCTGCTCACCAACAAATTCGGCACGATGCTGATCATCGCCCCGACCATGTCGGCGGCGTGTGCGATTGTGGGCCTGTACTGCTCCTACTACCTGGACACGGCCTCTGGCGGCATGATCGTGCTCGCCCAAGGTGTGGTGTTTGGTGTGGTGTACCTGTTCGGCCCGCATGGGGTGCTGCGGGGTCGTCGTTACGCATCCACGCGCACGAAGACGGAATCCGTGGCTTCCTCGCCGAGCGGCACCGCCTCCGCCGCGCCGGCAAGCCGGACCGCGACCGCGCCGGAGTAAGGGGCACCCTCTCCCACCTCGAGGGTTGCGCCGACGACGAGCCCGTGACTGTCGAAGAATTGCAGCAGTTTCGGGTCGTCGTCGGCAATGCGTTCAATCGTGGCCTTCTGCCCCGGCTGCACGCCGGTCAGTGGGACGGCCTCGGGGGCATCAACACGCCCGCTGGCTGAGGGGATGGGGTCACCGTGGGGGTCGCGGCTGGGGTAGTCCAAAAACGCGTCGATGCGGTCGACCATAAAGTCGCTCACCGAGTGTTCGAGGTTTTCGGCCTCGTCGTGCACCTGGTCCCAGGTGTAGCCCAACGCCTCCACCAAAAACGTTTCAATCAGGCGGTGGCGGCGGATCATCGCCACCGCGTACGTGCGGCCTGTGTCGGTCAGCTCGACGGCGCCGTAGGGCTTATGTTCCACCAGGCCCTGCTCGCCGAGCTTGCGCACCCCGTCGGAGACGGTGGATTTGCGCAGTCCAAGGTGCTTGGCCACTGACGACGGTGTCACCGGCGTATCTGACCACTCCGAAAGCGCCCAGATGCCTTTGAGGTAGTTCTGGGTACTGGTGGACAGGTCGCCGACGGACATGCTCGCCACTCTACTTGGCGGCGCGCATGCGCCTACGCGGTGTCGTCGCGCCGCGCTTGCCTGCGGGGCTGGCCCAGACGCGCCGGTGCCCAGCGCGGCAGGGCCACATCGCGGCCGAACAGGTGCACCACGTTGCGCTCGTAGGTCTCCAGCACCTCGGTGTAGTAGCCCAACAGCTGGTCGCCGAGCGCGGCCCAGGTCTTGTCCGCCACGGACTCGCGCGCGGCGGACTGCAGGCTGGCGTGGCGGGCGTCGTCGAGGATCCACCGCGCGGCGTCGTTAAGCTCCTGCTCGAAGGTCTCCACCTCGAGCAAAAGCCCGTTGTCGCCGTGCGCAATCAGGTCGATGGGACCACCCGCTCGCGGGCCGATCGTGGGCACACCCGAGGCCTGCGCCTCCTGGATGGCCTGGCAGAACGTCTCAAACTCGCCGGTGTGCACGAAAAGGTCCAGCGACGCGTAGGCGCGCGCAAGCTCCTCGCCGCCCAGCGCTCCGGTGAACACGGCGGACGGCAGCACCGTCGCCAGCTCGTCTCGCTCGGGGCCGTCGCCGACGACGACGAGTTGGACCGACGGGTCGCTGACAAGCGGGGCGAGGCGGTGCACCGACTTCTCCGCGGCGAGGCGGCCGACGAAGCCCACGATCTTCTTGGTGCCGGTGGGATCCCACGCCCGGCGCAGCACGTCTGAGCGCTTGGCGGGGTTGAACAGCTCCGTGTCCACGCCGCGGCCCCAGTGGCGCACGTTGTTGATGCCGTGGGATTCAAGCTCGCGGATGTAGGTCGAGGACGGCGCGAGCGTCATCTCGCTCATGTTGTGGATCGTGCGCGTCCAATCCCACGCCAAGTTGGCCACCATGGGCAGGTGGTACTTGGTGGCAAAGCCCGCGACGTCCGTCTGGTAGAGCGCCACCGCCGGCACGCCCAGCTGGCGTGCGGCGAACGCGCCGGCCCCGCCGAGGACGAACGGGCTGGCCAGGTGGATGATGTCCGGCTTGAACTGGGAAAGCGCCGCGGCGACGGTGGTGGTGGGCACGCCGATCGGCAGCGAATCCACCAGCGGGACCATCACAGTGGGCACGCGGACGATCTCGAAGCCGAGGTAGTCCGGGATCTCGTCCTGGAAGTCGCGCGCGCCTGGCGCGACCACCATCGCCTCGTGGCCTTCGCGCTTGAGGTGCTCGAGCACGCGCAGCACCGAATTGGTCACTCCGTTGACGTTGGGCAGGAAAGACTCCGCCACGATTCCCACTCGCATATCAGGCACTCTCCCACTGCAATCCAAATTTGCCGCCAATTTTGGTTGAACCAAACATGAATTTTTACTCCTCCGGCACCCACCGTCCGACGGCGAACCACGCCCCGGCGGCGACGAGCGTGGCCACCGCCCACGTCGACAGGGCGGGGGTCAGCGCCAGCGCCCAGCCGCGGCCTTCCACCTTGACCAGGTCGGGGTCGGACTTCGCGTAGGTCACCCACACGTGCTGCCCTTCCCCCAGGCCGGTCGGGTACAACAGCCCGCGCGGCGGGGAGACCAACTGGCCGTCTTCGGTCTGGTACTCCACGAACGTGCGCATGGGTCCGGTTTCGGTGACGGTGGCGGTGCCGCGGCCGGGGTTGGCCTGGATGCGGGCGTCGTTGAGCGCGGGGCCGGCGACCATTGCCACGCTGCCGAGCGTGGCAAAGGCGTAGAGCGCGAGCACCACCTGGTGCGCGCGGCGGCGCCACCTCATCGGTTCAGGCGCGCCGCCAGCGCCCGTCGGGTGGCGCGGGTGGTGGCGGCTTCCACGACGGTGATCGGGTTCGGCTGGGATTCGAGCTCCAGCAGCACCTCGTTGAGTTCGGCGAGGGTGTCGGCGCGGCGGTAGTCGGCCCCGTAGGCTTCCGCCAGCTTCTCGACGTCCACGCCGTGCGGCGTGCCAAACACCCGCTCAAACGCGCCGCGGAGGTGGTCTGCGCCTGGTTCGAGGGCCTCGAAGATGCCGCCGCCGTCGTCGTTGGCCACCACGATGGTGAGGTTGCCCGGGCGCGGCTCGTCGGGCCCGATGAGCAGGCCGTTGGCGTCGTGGAGGAAGGTCAGATCCCCCATGAGTGCGACCGTGCGGGGGGCGCGGATCTCGTCGGGCCGCAGCGCCTGGGTCGCAAGCGCCACGCCCACGGCTTGGGAGACGGTGCCGTCGATGCCCGCGGCGCCGCGCGCGGCGTAGGTCGACACCCCGTCGAACGGCATGCCCACAAACGACGCGTCGCGCACCGGGTTGGACGAACCGAGCACCAGCGTGTCGCCCACGCCGAGGGTGTCGCAGACTGCGGCGGCGACGTGCAGGCCGGTGAAGCCGAACTCGTCTTCCGTGAGCGCTTGGCGCACGGTGTCGGCGCCGACGTCGCCGGCGGCCTCGCAGATCTTCAGCCACGTGTCCGTGGGCTGGCCGGTGGCGTTGACGCGCGAGCCGCGCTTGTCCGGCTGCCCGGTGAACGTCCCGGTGCGTGAGATGCCAATGACCTCGATGTCCGGGTCCGCCAACAGCGCCATCACGTCGCGGTGCAGCGTCGGGTGGCCCACCACGATGACCTGCTCCGGTTTGGTGTCGGCGGCGAAGTCGCCGCCGTCGTGGGAGATGGCCACCTCGGACTGGGCGAAAAAGCGCGCGGCCAGCGGGTGCACCTGGTGGAACGGCGTGGGAGCGGTGGGCTCGGCGATGGTGGGCACGTGCTCGAGTCCCGGCACCTCCCGGGCCTCGTCGCCGGCGATGACCAGGGTGTTGCGGGTCAGGTCCACATCGACCGCGCCGTGGTCGGCGTACCCGCGCGAGCCTGCGAGCGCGCCGGGGCCGACACGGCGCGGCGCGCCCACCGGCTCCGGCAGCTGCTCCGGCACGAGCGGGGTGTCCAGGGCCACGTTGATGTGGACCTGGCTGGCGGCGAAGGAGGCTGCGTGGACGTCGTCAAGCGATTGCACCTGCTGCGTTTCGGCGTAACGGCCGAAGATGCCCTGCTGCCAGATGGTCTGCGACGCGCCTGTGCCGACGAGGCGCTCCGGGCGGTCCGCGCTGATCACCGCGATCGGGGTGTGCGACATGTGCGCCTCAATCACCGCCGGGTACGCGTTGGCCACGGCGGTGCCGGAGGTCATCACCACGCCGACGTGCCGGCGCTGCACTCGTGCCAAACCGAGGGCGGTGAAGGCGGCGGAGCGCTCGTCGATACGCATGTGCACCGTCACGTCGCGGCGCGCCAAAAGCGCGTAGGCCAGCGGCGAGTTGCGCGAGCCCGGGCTCATGACCACATCGGTGCAATGCTTCGCGACGAGCTCCGCCACCGCCGCCGCAATCTCCATAGCTGCCATCTACTGCTCCTGTAGGTACTCGTCCGCGCCGCCGCGCAGCTGGTCCAGAATGTCGCGGGCGCCGTCGCGGATCTCGCGCTCGATCTCGTTCGGATCCGGCGCCGGCACCGGCTCCGGCTCCAGCGTCGCGGTGGGGTTGTCCCGGTCCCGGAAGATGGACGGGAACTTCGTGGTGGTTTCCGTTGTCATCTCCGTGGTGGTCTGTGTGACCGTGCTGGTCTCCGTCACCGGCGGCTTGTCCGCCTCCGCGGCGGCGCTTCGCCACAGCACGGCCAGCACCACCGCGGCGATGAAGCTCAGCGCCGCGAACACGCCGAGCGCGATCGCGCCCGCCGAGGTGCCCTTCTCCGGCTCCGGTTCGTAGCCGTTGTCGTAGTACGGCTGCTCATACTCGTACTGCGGCTGGTAGGCGGGCTGGGCGTAGCGCTGCTCGTAGTGCGGCTGCTGGTGCTGGTTTTGGGACTGGTCCGGGAAGTACTGCCGGGGCCGCTCGCGGCGCGGCTCGCCGCCCTGGGGGCCGTACTGTCTCGTCTCGTGATCCATGCGAACAGCGTAACCCGACTCGAGCAGCGTTCCGCTTCAGCACCGCCACCTGCGAACCGCACCGCGCACGCAAGGTTAATGGGATCGTTCCCAACGTTAAGCAAATGTTTGCTTGGGTCTAACTTCCCAGACACCTGCATGAGGTTGTGTGAGAACGTTCCCAAAAACCACTACATGAAAGCTGGGTGCCACGTGACCATTGTGGTCGTTTTCGATATAGGCGGTGTTCTCGTGCCGGAAGGCAACCGCATGGAGCAACTTCAGGATCACATTGCTTCCTCTGCTGGCGAGTTCGATCGCGGTGCTTTTGCAGATGCCTACTGGGCCATCCGCGACGAGTACGACCTCGGTGCGAGCGACTCCACGTTCTGGACGCCGGTTCTGGAGCGCGCCGGGCTTCCGACCAGTGGCGAGATTGTCTCGCTGGCGGCACAAAAAGATGCCGAGCTCAACGCGACAATCGCACGGGAACCGCACGCACTGCTCCAAGATCTCGCGGCGGCAAAGGTCCCGCTCGGGATCTTGAGCAATGCCCCACTTCGAATGGCGCAGCAGGTGCGAGACGGCGGGTGGTCTGATGTGTTCACCCACCTCGTATTTTCCTCTGAACACGGTTGCATGAAACCAGACCGGCGGATCTACGACCTCGTAGTTGAGGGCTTTTCCGACGTGGAATCACCCACCTTCCATTTCTTCGACGACCGGGAGAAAAACATCGCCGGGGCAAACTCCGCAGGTTGGCACGGCCATCTGTGGCAGTCCACGCAGCATGCGCGCACCGAACTGACCTCGCTCGGCGTTCTCCCAGCAAAACACCCGTAGGGAACCGCATATGGCATCGATTACCTTTGACAAGGCCACCCTCCACTACCCAGGTAACCCTCGTCCAACAATTAACAACATGGATCTAGCGATCCGCGACGGCGAGTTTGTTGCCGTTGTGGGTCCCTCAGGTTCGGGCAAGTCCACGACCCTTCGTATGGTCGCCGGCCTTGAAAAGTTGACGAGCGGTGAAATCTACATCGGCGACGTTCCAGCTTCCACGCTGGCGCCCTCAAAACGCGACGTTGCCATGGTTTTCCAGTCCTACGCCCTGTACCCGCACATGACTGTAGCGGAAAACATGGCGTTTGCGCTGAAGATGCAGAAGGTCCCGAAGGAAGAACAGGCCAAGCGCGTCGCCGAGGCATCCCGTCTCCTCGACCTTGACCAGTACCTTGAACGGCTTCCAAAAGCACTTTCCGGTGGACAGCGACAGCGTGTCGCCATGGGCCGCGCGATTGTTCGCGATCCACAGGTCTTCCTGATGGACGAACCCCTTTCCAACCTCGACGCGAAGCTTCGTGTCTCTACCCGTGCAGAGATCAGCCAGCTCCAGCGACGCCTCAACACGACGATGCTGTACGTAACGCACGATCAGACCGAGGCAATGACCATGGCTGACCGGATCGCAGTGCTTGAGGGCGGCGACATGCAGCAGGTGGGTTCGCCGGAGGAGCTCTACCTCCAGCCCGCAAACACCTTCGTCGCCACCTTCATCGGTACCCCGTCCATGAACATGATGACCGGCACCATCGAAGGAAACGAGATCCACATCGGACACGTCCGCCTCCCGCTACCGGCGCTGCAGGTCCAGCCTCGGTCGCCGCGGGTTGTCGTCGGCATCCGCCCGGAGAACCTGTCAGTTGTCGGCCGTGAGCAGGGCGATACCGATGCGGTGGCCGCATACGTCGAGAACTTTGGCTCCGACAAATACGTTCACGTATCGATCGACGGACTCAACGACCTCGGGGAGTTCATCGTCCGCACCCCCAACACCGTCCAGATCGGAACCGGCGACGGCTTCGGGCTCCGGTTCGACCGTGACTTCATTCACCTTTTCGACGCGGAAACAACGATGAGGATCAACTAATGGGTATCCAGATGAAAGGGGCACCAGGCCCCCAAATCCCCCCGGTAGAGGATTTGGAAGGTGAGCAGGAGAACACCGCAGAACCAAAGCGCCGCCGCGAATTTGGCGAATGGTGGGCTTGGCTTTGCCTTCTCCCGGCGGTACTGCTCTTCGTCGCCTTCGATTTTCTACCGTTTTTCCGGGCGGTGTACCTGTCTTTTAGCAGCACCGACCTCTTCGGACGCCCCGCAGGTTTCGCCGGATTCAAGAACTACGCCAACATGTTCTCGGATCCCACTTTCTTGTCGACGTTCTCCCGCACGCTGTTTTTCACGGTCGCTTCGGTCATCTTGAAGCTTGCACTGGGACTCGCTATCGCGTTGCCCCTGTCATACCGCCTGAAGGGCACCTTCTGGATGCGCGCAGTTGTGCTCATCCCGATGGCTATCTCGACCGCGGTGGGCACACTGGTGTTCCGACTCATGTTTGCCCCAATTGTGGGCTTCTTCGACCAAGTCGCCAGCGCGATCGGTTTCGGTCAAGTCGGCTGGTTGACGAGCCCCCGCGTCGCCATGATCTCTGTGCTCATCACCGACGTGTGGATCGGCATTTCCTTCGTCACCTTGCTGATGCTTGTCGCAATCGACGGGATCCCCGGAGAAATGGTTGAGGCGGCAAACCTCGACGGAGCGACCGGATGGAAGTATGTCCGGCACATCATTCTTCCGAGTATCGCGCCCATGCTGCTCGTGCTGTCGGTAACCCAGGCGATGGCAGCCTTGAAGGAATTCACCATTTTCCAGGTGCTCACCGGCGGCGGCCCAGGTAACTCAACGCGAACACTCGTTCTCGATATCTACACGCTCGCGTTCGGCGGCGGCACGGCTGACTTCGCAGCTGCATCTGCTCGAGGCATGGTGCTGTTCGTCATCATCCTCATCCTCACGCTCATCCAATTCTGGCTATCCAACCGGAATAAGAGGTAAGAACCATGAACAACAACCTCCGCTCTCCTTTCGCCACAATCCTCATCTGGATTTGGCTGCTGATCATTTGCCTCGCGGTAGCGTTTCCGGTCCTGTACGCAATCATCGGATCGTTCCGCACGTCGGGCGACATCCAGGCAGGCATCGACACCCTGTTCTTCGGGGAAACGACACTGGACAACTACCCACGCGCGTGGAATCAATCGGCTGTGGGACAGCAGCTGATCAACTCGGTCATCGTTACTGTCTGCCAAACCGCAGGGCAGTTCGTCACCTCGGTACTCGCAGCGTATGCGCTGGTGTTCGGACGCCTCCCCGGCGCATCAAAGGCATTGGTCTTTTTCCTCCTACCAATGATGATCCCGGGCGAAGTCTCCGTCATCGGTAACTACCTCACTGTTCGGAGTATGGGCTTCTACGACACCGTCGTAGGCATCTTCATCCCATACCTGGCGTCCAGTTTCACCCTCTTCCTCTTTTACCAAGCATTCAAGGAGTTCCCCAAAGAAATCCGAGAGGCGACCATCCTCGAAGGGGTCGGACCCTTCAAGTTCCTCTGGTCCTTCCTCCTCCCCCTCAACCGGTCGGTCTGCATGACCGCCATCGTCACCAGCGCCATCGCAGCCTGGAATGGATACATGTGGCCGCTGCTGATTACGCAGTCTGCCTCTGTCCGCACCATCCAACCAGGTATCAAGTCGCTCGCAGACGAGGCGGCAATCGACACCGGCCTTGTTCTTGCCGGCCTCATGATCGCCGTCATCCCAACTGTCCTACTCGTCGTGTTCGGTCAGAAGTACCTGACACGTGGTCTCACCGAAGGAGCCGTCAAATAATGTCCAAGCTTAAGCACGTCATCGCTGTCGCTACTGCTGCTGCACTGTCCACCACCCTCGTCGCCTGCGGTGGCTCCTCGGGCGGTGGAGATACTGAAAAAACCGCCGACGGTGCCGTTGTCGTCGATTTCTGGCACTCGGCATCCGGCGCGGCCGCCACCACGCTGGAGGAGATCGTCAACGACTTCAACAACGAGCACAAGGGTGAGATTGAGGTCCGGGCTTCCTACCAAGGCAGCTACGAGGACGCGATCGCGAAGTTCATCGCCTCAGTCCAGACCAGCGACCTGCCCGCGCTCCTCCAGGCATCCGACGTTCAAACTGCGTACCTGCGCGACTCCGGTGTTGCCACACCTGCCCAGGAGCTCGGCGGCGACTACAACTTCTACAACCTCATGGATGTTGTGGGCAATTACTACACCTTCGACGGCAAGATCTACTCGATGCCGTTCATGGTGTCCCAGCCGGCCATCTACACCAACGACACCGAGCTGGCAGCGGCCGGCGTGAGCCACGATGACCTGTCCACCGTCAACGGACTGCTCGACGCCGCCGAGAAAATCCACGACAAGACTGGCAAGGCTGGACTGACGTTCCACCACAGCGGTTGGTACATGGAGCAGTTCCAGTCAATGACCGGCCAGTACATGTGCTCCCCCGAAAATGGCGTCGACACCGCCGCAACCGAGTTCAACTTGACGTCGCCCGAAACTGAAGAACTTTGGAAGCGCATCGGCGAGCTGTACTCGAAGGGTGCAATCCACAACCCGGGCAACGACGGTTCCGCCGCCACGGGCGCGTTCTTGGCTGATCAGGCAGCAATTCAGCTGAACTCCTCCGGCAACTACGGCAACATCGTGAGCGCGAACCCGAACTTCGATTGGTCCATCCTTTCTCTGCCGCGTGACACCGACGAAGCGGGCGCGGTTCCGGGCGGCAACTCGCTCTGGGCAATCAAGGAAGGCCACTCCAAGGACACCCAGCAAGCTGCATGGGAGTTCATGCAGTACGTAGGCACCGACGAGGTGCAGAAGAAGATTTTCGACCAGACCGGCTACCTGCCCACCACGAAGGGCGCAGGTGAGTCGTTGGCTGACCTCACGGAGCAGCAGGAATCTCTCATCGCCCAGATCCAGAACACCCCGAGCAACAAGGTGACCGCCGGCTGCAAGACCGGTGCGCTGAACTCTGCGCGAAACTCCTACCAGTCCGCGATGTCCTCCATCGCCAACGGCAGCGATTCAAAGACTGCGCTCGATGAGGCGCAGCAGGGGGCCGACGCGGAAATCACCTCCTACAACGAGCGCGCCGGCAAGTAGTAGAGGCTGGAGTAAACCGTTGAATTCTTTTCCCCCTGCCACAGATCAACGAACCTTTGAGAAGTTCAAGGCTGACGGCACCGCTAAGCGACACCGCGGCTGCACGTTTGTCGCAAATGTCGTAGAGGACAGCCCCAGCTACGAAGTGTGCGAACGCATCCAGGACGACGCAGCGGAGCAAGGAATGACGCAGCATTTCGCGTTACTTCCGCCCTCGAGCTACCACATGACGGTGTTTCCCGGGCTCAAAGACCGGAAATTCATTGGCGAGGAAGACCGGTGGCCGGACTGGTTGAAACCTGCGTCGGACATGACGGAGGCGGTTGAGCTGATCCGCACGCGGCTCGTTGATGAACGGGACAGTATTCCTGCCCTGCCGCCGCTACGCATGAAGCCAGACTATGTCTACGACCTCGGCGTATCGCTGACCGTGCATCTCGTTCCTGCAGACGAGGAAATGGCTGAGCAGCTCAACGAGTTCCGGTCGAGTTTGCGTGACGTGCTAGAGATCAAGGACCAGCACTTTGATACCTACCGTTTTCATTGCAGTCTCGGTTACCGCCTGACGGCCTCCGAAACTACGGAGCAGCTCAACGGTGAACTGGCAGAGCGCTACTCTGCGTGGGTCCAGGAAATCGACACCTTTGACTTGGAGCGGCCAGCATTCAATGTCTTCGACGACATGCTTTCGTTCCCCCCGCTGCTGATGTTCTAGCTCGAATCCCCCGAAGGGCCGCTCTATGCAGAGCGGCCCTTTTTCAATTCACCCCGCCAGTGGTGGTTCCAACTACGAGCTCTCCGGCGACAAGATGTCGCATATGTTTGCAACCTGCGCCGTCAGACTGAATCATTTCCACAATTCGCCGCGCTGCCATCCGCCCAACCGTCTCGACGGGTTTTCGGACCGTGGTCAGTCCAATGAGATCCAGTCCGTCGAGAACCCCGTCTGACCCTGTAACTGAAAGCTGCCCTGGGACGTCAATTCCTAGCTTTCTTGCTGCCCTAAGCACTGCAATAGCGTTGCGATCAAAAAGGCCCGTGATCGCTGTATAGCCGTCGCGGTACGCTTCATCGACCCACCGGATGAGGTCTTGCTCCTTCATTCCAAAGGTGACGGCTGAAGCAAAATCCAGACCCTTTGATGCCGCGTATGCCTTTTGCGCCTCAGCTCTCATCCACGTGCCCATGGAGCGATCCTGCGGCGCTTCTTGCATCATGATCCGCGTGTGCCCGAGTTCAATGAGGTGATCCACGATCAACCGTGCGTGCGCTTCTTCGTCGAAACCAACCGTGTCCAGCTGCCCTGTCGGTTCGGGCCGCCCCACGACAACCAAGGGCATTTGTTGCGCAAACCGAAGATGCTGTTCCGACTCGACTCCGCCGACAGACACGAGCATGCCCTGGATCGGCATGCTGGCGAGATTCTCCAACGCCGCCTCGTTCGACTCACGGGTCGAGTGGGTGACCGTCTGCTGGATCACATGGAACCCGAGCTCAGTCAATCCTTCGTGGAGATACCGGTTCAGCTGAGCGAAAATCGGGATATCGATGGAGCTAATCAAGAGTCCAATGGTCGGGGCAGGCTCCGCCCTCATGAGCTGAGCGGACATCGCGGGGACGTACCCCAGCTGTCTGATCGCCTGTTCAACCGCTTGCCGCGTTGTTTCCGCGACACGCGAGTCTTGCCGGATGACGCGGGAAACGGTGGACTTAGAAACGCCGGCAGCCGCAGCCACATCAAGAATCGTCGGCTTCGAGCGTCGCGACTGAAGGCCACGCAACTCCCGTTGGTGACGGGTCGGATCCATTCTGTTCAAGGTTCGATTCCCTTGACTCCACTGCTGTTGTCTTCGTACCGCGCCATCCCACGCCGTCTTGCGACGTAGCACAGCACACCAAGAATCAGAATCTACCAAAAAGAGGGCCACACACATTGTCGTGCGGGCCCTCCCCCATTCTGGGTCTCTTAAAGCACGAGCCCGAACACCGGCACCGCGATGAAGTAGGTGGCCAGCGTGATCAGCACCATGGCGATCACGTTGAGCCAGACGCCGCCCTTGATCATCTCGCCCATGGTGACGTAGCCCGACGAGTACGCGATCGCGTTCGGCGGGGTGGCCACCGGCAGCATGAACGCACAGGTGGCGGCGAGTGCTACTGGGATGGCAAGCAGCATGACGTTCATCTCCGTGGCGTCGGTAAGCCCGATGCCCACTGCGACGCCGCCCATGATGGGCAGGAACGTCGCGGCCGTGGCGGTGTTGGAGGTCAGCTCCGTCAAAATCAGCACGAGTGCGGCGACGGCGAGGATGAGCAGGAACATCGGCAGCGACGACAGCCCCTTCGCCTTCTCGCCGATCCACAGGGACAGGCCGGTGGCGGTGAACATGGCGGACAGGGACAGCCCGCCGCCGAACAGCAGCAGCACGTCCCACGGCATCTCGTTGGCCGTCTCCCAGTCCAGCAGGCGCTTGCCGTTGGAGGTGCCCGGCACGATGAACATGAGCAGGCCGGCGATGATGCCCACGATGGCGTCGTCGTACGGGAAGTCCCAGCCGAACTGGTTGCGGCCCAGCGGGATGAAGATCCACGCAAGCGCGGCCACCAGGAAGATCAGGCCGACGGCGACCTGGGGGAAGGTCCAGGGGCCGAGCTTTTTCAGCTCGCCGTCGATAAGTTCGCGCCCGCCCGGGATGTTGTCCACCTCCGGCTTAAACACGGTGATGAGCACCCACCAGGCGATGAAGGTGAACACGACGGCCACCGGCAGGCCCACCAGCATCCACTCGCCGAAGCCGATGACGATGCCGTGGGCTTCCTCCATGTAGCCCTTCAGCAGCGCGTTCGGCGGGGTGCCGATGAGCGTTGCCAGCGATCCAATCGACGCCGAGTACGCGATCGCCAGCATGAGCGCGGTAGCGAACTTCTTCTGGTTTTTCATCCCGCCGACGGTGTCCGCGGTGAGCATGAGCACGGAGGTGCCGATGGGCAGCATCACCACGGCGGTTGCGGTGTTGGACACCCACATGGACATAAAGCCGGTGGCGAGCATGAAGCCCAAGATGATGCGCTTCGGGCTGGTGCCCACCACCTTGACCACCATCAGCGCCAGGCGGCGGTGCAGGTTCCAGCGCTGCAGGCCCAGCGCCATGAGGAAGCCGCCCATGAACAGGAAGATCGTCGCGGAGGCGTACGGCGAGGACACGTCCTTAAACGGCGCGACGCCCGCCAGCGGGAACACGGCGATGGGCAGCAGCGCGGTGGCGGCCAGCGGGATCGCCTCGGTCATCCACCACGCGCCCATGAGCACAGTGGTGGCGGCGACGATGCGCATGGTGTCCGCGGAGTACTCCACGCCCTCTTTCGCGCCGGAGGACTGGGCGACGGTCTCCGCCGCCCCGGAGGGGAAGAAGATGTAGACCAGCGCGGCCAGCACCACGCCGGTGATCAGGCCGATGAGCTGGCGGCGCCACTCGCCGGGTTCGGGCGCTTTGGCCAGGTCGCCGTCGGAAAGCGCGGCGGAATCGTGGATCACGGGAGTCGACATGGGCGAAAGATTAGCGGACACCCCCTA
Organism: Corynebacterium ureicelerivorans; assembly: GCF_000747315.1. Classification (NCBI taxonomy): domain Bacteria; kingdom Bacillati; phylum Actinomycetota; class Actinomycetes; order Mycobacteriales; family Corynebacteriaceae; genus Corynebacterium; species Corynebacterium ureicelerivorans. Next base: position 254,900 of record NZ_CP009215.1, on the reverse strand, counting down.
TTCCCCACATTCGTTTCCGGAATTACACCCGGTTTCGGGGGTCTTGCCGCAGTACGTCTACGCAGGCGCGGACGCGGTCGAACCACCAGTCGCGGCGCTCGGCGGGCGCGCGCAGGCCGTGCAGCCTGTCCGGATCGGGGGTAGTGCGGGAAACGGCCATGCGCCCGGCCACGATCTCGCGCGGCTCGGCGACGTCCTCCACGAACAACCGCTGCGTGGCCAGCCCTGCCGCGCGCGAACCCGCGAGCTTCGCGGCGATAAGCCCCGCGTCCATCCCGACGGCGGTATCCAGCGCACTGGCCACGGTCACATCGAGGTTGAGGTCGCGCGCGATTCGCAGGAGCTTATCGACGCCACCTAACGGCGCGACCTTGCACACCGCCACATCAGCCGCCCCGAGCCCGGCCACGCGGTACGGGTCGGCGGCGCGGCGGATGGACTCGTCCGCGGCGATCGGGGTGCTGGTGCGCCTCCGCACCTCCGCGAGTTCCTCCACGGTGGCGCAGGGCTGTTCGATGTACTCCAGCTCCCCCAGTTTCTCGGCAGCCTCGACGGCTTGGTCGACGCTCCAGCCGCGGTTGGCGTCCACGCGCAGCGTCGCGTCGGGGCGCAGCCGGCGGACGGCGGTGACGCGCCGGAGGTCGTCGTTAAGCGACTGCGAGGGTTCCGCGACTTTAATCTTGAACGTGGTTACGCCGGGGAACCGCGCGAGTACCGGCTCGACATCTTCAACGGCGGGGATGGTGCCGTTGACCTCGACGGTGCCGTGGGCTTCTGGCAGGCCGGTGAACGCGGCCTCAATGCCGGCGCGCAGCCACGCGGCGGACTCCCGCGGGCCGTACTCGACGAACGGGGAGAACTCGCCCCAGCCGGCGGGGCCGTCGATGAGCAGCGCCTCGCGCGTAGTGATGCCGCGGAACTTCACGGCCATGGGCAGAGCGACAACGTGGGCGCGCTCGAGGATCTCGTCGGCAGTAGGCAGCATGAGTGCTTTATACCTCTTTATAGGTTGGGGCAGTTATAAAGAGGTATAAAGCGGACGCGACGAGCCTCACGTTTCCGCCCCACCCCGCTCGTTTCTTACGAATTCAGCGAACCCCGGAACAGTGAACCTCAGGTAGCCGAAGCCACTTTCCTCGATTAATCCCTTGTCAAGCAAAGATCTACGGACCATGCTGATTCCGGTGGTAGGTCGCCCCATTCGCTCGGCGATATCGCCACGCTTCACTTGTGGCTCAAGGTCTTCAGCCATTGCACTAATAGATTCCCTCTCCACGTCGGTAGCTTTGTGCCACCGGGAGCGGAACATGGTCAACCGAGTTTCTTGGAATCGATCCGCGACATGTTGGAGGTTTGCCAGACCAATCGAAGTACCAGGGTCCGGGAAATCGGCCGCTTCCCACACCAGATCGCCTACAACCTGAATGAAATACGGGTAACCACCTGCCAAACCGACAGCATCCTGGAGCGTGGCAGGAGACCAACTCACGCCCTTCTTCTCAGCCGGCTGCAACAATGCTTCCTCAGCGTGTTCGCGGTCCAGAGATTCAAGATGCACATAGCTAAAGCGCTCCGCAAAACTCACAGCATCGGTAATCACATCCTGGCTATGACTGAGCCCAGCTGCAAAAATGGCGAGAGGGAGCTCAGCATTTTCTGCCTGCATCTGCTGCCACGCATACGCAAGCGAGCGCAGACCATCCGCATCAGCCGACTGAATCTCGTCAATACAGATAACCATTCCACTAGCCCTGCCCCGGATGGCTTCCGCTGCATCAACAAGCGCACGCTGCATTTGGTCGCCATAACCCGACACATCTGGCCTCGGGCCTTCAACGGGCTGAGATCCTCCAACCGAAACTCCAAACGCTTCAACCCGCAGCGACGACAACAGTCCGAGTAGCTTTTCTCCCGCCTCATCCTTCCAGCTGCGAGCAATCTCGCTGATTTTGTCCAAAAGGGCACTGAAAAGTGGCCTGTCCCCCGCTGTGATCCAGGCGGTTTCAAAGCCTTCAGACTTAGCTTCTGTTTCAATTGCTCGAAGCAAGCTGGTCTTACCGATGCCGCGGGGCCCCACATAGACCTTCACCTGGCCCATCAGCCCAGGATCATGAGCCATAAAGAAAAGCTCGCGCTTCGCTTCCCTAAGAAGTTGGTCTCTGCCATAAATGGTGGAGGCCACCACGCCAGGGGTGTACGGACTGCGCTGAACCATAGCCTCTTTATACCTCTTTATAGGTTGGGGTAGTTATAAAGAGCTATAAAGCGGACGCGTAAGTACGATTACCCCCATGCAGTACTCCACCGTCCAGCCCTTCGACCCCTCCCAATGGCGCGAGGTCGAGGGCTTCGATTTCACCGACATCACCTACCACCGCCACGTGGGTAAGGAGCGTGCCGACGGCACCGTGCGCATCGCGTTCGACCGCCCCGAGGTGCGCAACGCGTTTCGCCCCCACACCGTGGACGAGCTGTACCAGGCGCTGGATCATGCCCGGCGCGACCCGTCGGTGGGCGTAGTGCTTCTGACCGGCAATGGGCCGAGCGAGAAGGACGGCGGCTGGGCGTTTTGCTCCGGTGGCGACCAGCGCATCCGCGGGCGTTCCGGCTACCAGTACGCCGGCGGCGAGACCGCAGAAACCGTCGATACCGCGCGCGTGAAAGCCGAGGGCGGGCGCCTGCACATCCTGGAGGTGCAGCGTTTGATCCGCACGATGCCGAAGGTGGTCATCGCCGTGGTCAACGGTTGGGCGGCTGGCGGCGGGCACTCGCTGCACGTGGTGTGCGACATGACCATCGCATCGAAGGAGGAGGCGCGGTTCAAGCAGACCGACGCCGACGTGGGCTCCTTCGACGCCGGCTACGGCTCGGCGTACCTGGCCAAGATGGTGGGCCAGAAATTCGCCCGCGAGATCTTCTTCCTGGGCCGGACCTACACGGCGGAAGAGATGCAGCGCATGGGCGCGGTGAACATCGTCGCACCGCATGCCTCGCTTGAGGACGAGGCGATCCAGGTCGCCCGCGAAATTAACGGCAAGTCCCCCACCGCGCAGCGCATGCTGAAATTCGCGTTCAACCTTGTCGACGACGGCCTGATGGGCCAGCAAGTCTTCGCCGGCGAGGCCACCCGCCTGGCGTACATGACCGACGAGGCCGTCGAGGGCCGCGACTCGTTCTTAGAGAAGCGTCCGCCGAACTGGGAGGAATTCCCCTTCTACTACTAGCGCTGCTCGCCCGCGCCAGCGAGAAGCTCCTCGACGGAGATCGCGCCGCCGGCGACGCGGAACTCTTCCTGCGCGTCGACTAACAATTGCGGGTCGTTGAGGATGTCAGCGATGGTCTGCGCCAGCCCGACCGCGGCATCGAACGCGCCCTCAAACGCCTGGTCCGAGATCGCCGCCGCGGCGAAATCGGTGGTGTGCAGCGCGGTGCCCTCCGGCGCAATCTTCACCAGCGGATGGATGCCCGGAACCAGGTGGGAGACGTTGCCGAAGTCGGTCGACGCGGCCTGCGAATCCGGCAGGGTTCCCGCCGGAAGCACGTCTCTCCCGCGTGACGCTTGCGTGGCACCCCACCGCCGGGCAAGCGTCGCGTTGTTCCGCACGGGCAGCGACATCGGATGTTCGTCCCAATGCGCATCCACTGCCGTGCCCGTCATCAGGGCCGCGCCTTTGAGAATGTCCTCCACGCGCTGGCTTAAGTCCATCAGCGTTTCCGTGTACAGGGAGCGGACGTACAGCTGCAGGGTGGCGGTCTCGGGGATGATCGAGGCGCGGGCTCCGCCGTCGGGAAGCACCGCATGCAACCTGTCCGAAGGCGGCATCTGCTGGCGCAGCAGCCCGCACCCTTGGTAGGCGAGTGTGGCCGCGTCGAGGGCGTTTCGCCCCATGTACGGCTGCATCGAGGCGTGCGCCGGTACGCCGGTAAACGTTGCGGTCAGCGTGCGGCGCCCCACCCAGACGTGCGAGACAAGGTCGTAGGAAAACGGGTGGATCATTACCGCGCAATCGACGCCGTCGAGCATCCCGCCGCGGATCATGTACTCCTTGCCGGTGTGACCCTCTTCCGCGGGGGTGCCCAGGAACACGATCCTGCCGCTGCCGCTTCCCACGGCGCCGAGGAAGGCGCCGACACCGGCCGCCGCGATGACGTTGTGCCCGCAGGCGTGGCCGATGCCGGGAAGCGCGTCGTACTCGGCCAGCACGGCAACGGTGGGGTGCACCGTCGGGTCGTAGTCGGCGCTGCGCCATCCGGCCCGCAGTGCCGTCGATACGCCATGCGCGCCACGTTCCACCTGGAACCCGCGGCGTTCAAGAATTTCGGCGATCACCGCTTGCGCGTGGTGCTCTTCAAACGCCTCCTCGGGGTGGGCGTGCAGGTCGCGGACAATGTGGTTAAGGTCCGCGCGGACCTTTCCCACCCGCGCCTCGGCGTCCTTCCAGGACTGCAAGTGCTCAGGACTGCTCGGCCCCAGATCGAAGTCCGGCTCTGCTTCCGCGAGCCGGTCCTGGACGGCTTCATCCATGCGCTCCAAGAACGCGCTGGAGGGGGTGGTCGGTCGGGCGGGTCGGTCGGAAGTAGACATCGTTGCTCAGCAGTGATCTTGTCGAACAGGACATTTCGGCCGACGGTAACAAAAAGCCCGTGCACCACGTCGGAGCCAATTCCCCTCCTATTCTTAAACACCTGTACGGAAATTTCAGGGCACTTCAAGGTCACCGGGTTACGCTCCGGCCATGTTGAAGCGAACGATGACAGCCACAATCGTCGCCGCCTCGCTGACTCTGGCCGCGTGCGACGGAAACATCCCAGACACCCCGACCACCGCTGACGCCGCCGACACCGCCGCGGAAGCGGCCCTGCCCGCCGACGCTCCCGCCGCTGATCCTGTCGCGCCGGTCGCGGAGGAGAACAACCTCCCCGCTCCCCCGCCCTCCTCCGCGGTCCCCAACGTGCGCGACGCCTACGCCGCGGCGCTGGCGGACCCGGCGCAGTACTTCGCCGACCAGGACGGCCTCGACGGCACGTTCACCTACGACCTCATCGACGTCGACGGCGACGCCGAGCTCGAGCTGCTCCTACGCGCCGGCAAGGAAGGCCCGGCACCCGTGCGGGTGCTGCAGCTTGTCGACGGCACCCTCACGGCCACCACCGACTACCTGGTTGACGCCGCCGGCACCTACCCCACCGTGTTCACCGCCGGCGTGCAGCCGGGACTGACGCAATACGAGACGGACGGTACGACGCTGACCGCGACCCAGTTCGAGCTGCACGGCAACCGCTTGCTCAAGACCTTTGGCCCGGAGGAGACCGTCGTGGGTAACCCGCTGGACGACGCGACCCTGATCCACTGGACCCCCACCACGGACACCGCGCAACTGGCGGAGCTGGACCAGCCCGACCCGCTGAACGTGCCGCGCGAAGGCACCATGAAGCAGGTCTCCGACATCTCGGAGCTCAACGACCAGTCCTACCGCGTACAGTTCGGCACCCGCGACCGCGGCGGCCGCATCCCGGTGACCTACCCGGACCTCGGCTGTGCGGGCCTCCTCGAGCCGACGCACGCCTCCGCCGGAGAGGAGATCCAGGACGGTTTCCGCGAGAACATCACGGAAGGCACCTGCGACAACGGCGGCACCTGGCACTTTTCCATCAACGACTCCCGCGAGCGCGCCACCTACAACGCCCCCACCGGGCGCTACCACGCGGAAGGCCCGCTGAACCGCACCGGCTAAGCACAGCTCAGCGCCGGACCGGGCGCATCCCGCGCAGTACCCGGAGCAGCACAACCACCACCGCGGCCAGCAGGATTGCGCCAACCGCGAGCGCAACCCACCCCCGCGGGCCGGTGGCGGTCACCGGCCAGGCGGGCACCGCGGCGATCCACAGGAAGGACTCCGCCAGCACGTCGCCGCCGATGGTGACAGAGACAATCGTGACCAGGATTGTCGCCGCCAGCGTCCACATCACGCCAAAGCGCACGGTCACAGCGAGCGCAGCGAGGGTGAGGACGGTGCCGGCAATTACGGCGAGCACACCAAAACGCGCACTCCCAGCCACTGCGCCCGCGAGCAGGCACACAAGCGCAACGATGCTGGTAAACCAGCTCATCAACGCGACGCCGACTCGCGGGTGCTCCACTTGCATCAGCGCCCATGCCGGGCGGATCCGCGGCCACACAAGCGTGGGCAATACGCCCGCGCCAACCGGGAGGATCGCGTACGCGAACAGCGCCTGGCGCACGTCCGCCGGATAGCGGGTGGCACACAAAAGTACCAGTGCGGTCAGCACAAGCACCATGCTTAACGACGGCATCCGCCCCGCCCTCGCAACCCCCTTCCACGCGGACACAAACCCGGTGCGCGCGGGCCTCGGCTTGGCCGGCCCAGCAAGCGCGGGCGCAACGACTTCGTGGGTGGTGCGGCGTCTAAGAATGGGTCGCGTGCGGCGCGGGGTGAGCACGGCAGCAGCGAATCCGGCCGCGGCTAGAAGCAAGGTGAGCGCGAGCGCAGGAAACGGCGACTCGCCGGCCATGGGTGAGGTGTCCTCCAGCGGCAACAGGTTGAAGTGCATCTCCATCGTGGGTAACGCCAAGCGCGCGGGCCAGGCACCGGGGTTAAGCCACCACCAGCTTCGCTCCACGAAGTACCCGAGCTCGATCGTGAACACGAATGCGGCTACGAGCGTCGGCAACAGCCCAACACGGCGTGTGGCCGCGGCTGCCAGGCCCGCGGGGCCCAGCATGCCGAGCCACACAAACGCACCGACGAGCGCGACTTGCGCAGCGCCATCCAGGCCGAACACCAGCGCCGCCGCAACGGGCACCACGAAGTCCAGAACGGCGAACACGGCCAGGGCCAGCCACACCACTGTGATGCGGGCGGCGCGGGTGCCCGTGGAGGAGACGGGCCGCCAGAGTGTGCCCCCGGCGCGGGAGTCGCGCTCGCGGTTTTCAGCCAGTCCCGCAAACAGCGCCGCAACGGGAGCGGCCATACCGGTGACCAAGAGCCCCTGGGGATACAGTAGGGACTTCGCGGAGCCGACATCGCCGACCAACGAAAAAGCAGTCAGCAGCAGGCCAAGAAGCAGCCCCGCTCCTGCGAGCCACCACAGCGTTGAGCCTTTGGCGCGGATCCATTCGGCGCGAAGCAGACTCATTTCCTGCCCCCTGCGGTCAAGCGGAAGAAGGATTCCTCCAGGTTCGGGCCCAGCTCCGCAAGTTCCCCGGCGAAGCGGACGTCGCCGCCGGCGATGACGGTGGCGTCGTCCGCCATGTGCAGCACCTCGCCCAACTGGTGGGAGCTGACCAGCACGGTGCGCCCGGCGCGGGCGTAGTCCCTCAGGTAGGCGCGCAGCTGCGCGATGCCCTCGGGGTCGAGGCCGTTTTGGGGCTCGTCCAAAATGAGCACCTCCGGCTCACCGATGAGCGCCTGCGCCAGCGCCAACCTGCCCTTCATACCGGTAGAGAAGGTGCCCGCCTTCTTCTTGCCTGCGCCCTGCAGGCCGACGAGCTGGAGCACCCGGTCCGCCTCCGAGTCGGGCAGGCCGAGCAGCGTCGTGTGCACACGCAGGTTGTTGCGCGCGCTCAGGTGGCTGTAGAAGGCGGGGTCATTGATCGAGGCACCCACGTGCCGCAGCGCGTCGCGGGTGAACGGCTGGCCCATCAGTGTCACCTCGCCCGCGTCCGGCTGGATCAGGCCGAGCAGCACCGACATCAGCGTCGATTTCCCCGCGCCGTTGGGTCCCAACAGCGCGTGGACGCGGCCCGGGGTGGTTGTCAGTGAAATATTGCGCAGCACCTGGTGCCCGCTGAACGAAACTGCGACACCGCGGCAGGCGAGTTGTGTATCGGTCATGCCCCTATCGTCCGCGGTGAGCAAGCCTGACACATCGGCCTGCGGGACCACAGCGCCTCCTTCTCTAGGAGGAGATGCCGGCGCGTTGCGCGATCAGCGCCAGCGCCACCCGGTCGCGTGCGCCGAGTTTGGCCAGCAGGCTGGATACGTGCGTTTTCACTGTGGTTTCCGCGATGTACAGCGCGGCGGCGATCTCCGCGTTGGTCGCTCCGCGGCCGACCTCGGCGAGCACCTCACGCTCGCGGGTAGTCAGCCCCTCCAGCGCAGTGGCCGACGCCGGACTACCTGGACCTTCGCGGACCCACTCCATCACCCTGCCGGTCACGCCGGGCGCGAGGACGGATTCGCCGCTGGCCACCGCGCGCACCGCTCCCGCGAGCACGTCCGGCTCTGCGTCCTTGAGCAGGAATCCGTGGACGCCGGCGGCGATGGCTGCGTGGATGAGCGCGTCGTCGTCGAAGGTGGTCAGCATGATCACCCGCGGGCCCAGCTCCATGATTGTGCGGGCGGCGGCGATGCCGTCCAGCACAGGCATGCGGATATCGAGCACGGCGACGTCGATGCGGTGCGCCCGCGCCTTCTCCACCGCCTCCGCCCCGTCGGCGGCTGTGGCCGCGACGGTGATGTCGTCTTGCGCGCCCAGGATGGTCTCGAGTGCGCTGAGCAGCAACGGTTGGTCGTCCGCAAGCAAAATCCGGATCATGCCGCCAACTCCGCCCGCACGGTGAATTCCTCTCCTGCCTGCCATGCTTCGAGCGTGCCGCCGACGCTCGCGGCGCGCTCGCGCAGACCTTCCAAACCGACACCGGTGCCGGGCTGCGGGCACACCCGCCCGGTGGAGACCACCTCCACCACAACAGTCTGTCCCGATGTCACGCGCACGGAGACAACCGGGTCCATCTGGTGGCGGGCCGCGTTGGTCAGCGCTTCGGCCACGATGCGGTGGATGGCAAGGGAGGTCACCGGAGGGACGCTGATAGGCGGGGCGTCGAGTGTGACCTGCATGCCGGCGTTGCGGAAGCGCTGCACCAGCGCGGGCAGCTCCGCGATCCCCGCCACCGGCGCGAACCCGCGATCGCTCTCGCGCAGGCCGCGCACGAGCAGGCGGATCTCCGCGAGCGACTCACCTGCGGCGGCGTTGATCTGCTGCAGCGCCTCGCGCTCGCGCCCGGACGCGAGCCCCGCGTTGGCCTGCGCCTTGATCAGGGTCAACGAGTGCCCCAGCACGTCGTGGATGTCCCGCGCGATGGCCTGGCGCTCGTCCACCCGCGCCGCCGCCAGACGCTGTTCCTTGGCTTCCGCGGCCCTGCGCCGGGCGGCCTCCTCCCCCGCCAGATTCGCACCCAGCAGGTATGCCACTGCGCACGCTGCCCAATGCAGCGCCAGCGTGAGCGCGCCGTCTACCCCACGGCGGTAGAACAACACGAGTTGCTCGTCCCACGTCCACATAAACGGGGAGAGCAACGCCCACGCGCACGCCGCCGCCAGCACCCCAAGCGCGAAGCGTTTACCGGCGTACCTGCCGGCGACGAACGGCGCCACCGGCACCGCCAGCACCCACATCGAATAGCCCAGGTTCACCGGCGCGGCCAGCCACACCAGCGCCCAGGCGGTGTTGAGCGCCACCAATGCGGCCGACGCCACCCGCGGCTTGCCGGTGAGCACCGCGAACGCAGCGACGAACCCCCAGGACAGCAGGGCCTGCGCCCAAGCGGCGGCGCCCGGGTCGCTGATCGCACTCACGGTGTAGACGGCGGCAAGCACCGTCGCCGCCACCGCGAGCACCGCGTCACCCGTTTTCACATGCACGGGCGCCTAGCTTATCGACGGCTCCGCGCCCCCACCTCCTCCCCAAGGAGGAAACCTACTTGGTCAACCCCGGGATCTGCGGAATGGTGGGCAGCCCCTTGACGCCCGCGTTCTGCAGCAGCGCGAACAGCGCGCCCAGGGCGGTAAGCACCGCGGCGACGATGCCGATGATCTGCGCCAGCTTCGCGTCGAAGGTCTCCGGGGCCTTCTCGTCCGGCTTTTCCTCCGGGTCCTTCGGGGCGGGATCCGGCTCAGGCGTGGCGTCGCCCAGGTCGACGTTTTCCAGTTTCGGCGCCTCCGGCAGCTTCAGGTCCTGCGTGGGGAAGATGACGTGGCTAGTGCCGTCGTGGCAGGTTTTGGACTCCTCGAGCGCGTAGTAGTACGAGCTCTCCAGCGTGTCCAGCACTTGAGCAAAGTAGGTCTTCTTCATGTTCGCGGCGAATGCCTCGCGCTGCCAGCCTTCCACGTGGCGCAGCCACTGCGCGGTGTTTTGGCCGGTGTGGCCGAACGCGTACTCGTCGCCGAGCGGCTGCACCTTCGGCACCCCGCCGTCGATGCCCACAAACCAGTCGGCGTTGCCCTTCAGCGAGCGGCCGGCCGGACCCAGCGGGATCTGGGAGCCTTCCTTCATGTCCAGGTAGAAGTCGGCGTCGGTGGTGTGCAGGCCCAGCGGCTCCAGCTTCTCCTTCGCGGCGGCGCGGGCGTCGGCGCGGATGTCGCCCTCGGGCGTTTTGTCGTCTCGCAGCAGGCGAAGGTGCTCGATGACGGTGGGGTCGGCCACGTAATCGTCGCCAAGCTTCTTCAGCTCCGGGAATGTGGCCTCGAACGCCTCGACGACCGAGGTGGCGTACATGCCGTGCGTGAGCGTCTTCGCGGCGCGTTCGGCTTGGTTGGCGGGGCCGCGCTCGACGTCATTGAGCGTGACGCGGCAGTAGTTGGTGCCGTCCTTGGTAAACGGGGTCAAGGTGGCTGCGGTAGCAGGGGCAGGGACAGTGAGTGAAAGGGCGGTCGCCGCAGCGACGGCCGGTGCGATGATCTTCCTCATGTCTGTTTAATCGGTGGAAAGTGAGATCTGCGTTACAGGTGACTAGGAGCGGGGCTAGCCGGGTCGATAGCTCGATGTCGATAGTTCCAGGTCGATAGTTCCAGGTCAGCGCGTCGAGAGTGTTTTCGACCCAAAATCGGCGAAACGCTGTGACCAGCAACTATCGACATCAAGGTATCGACCTCGCCGCAAACGCTCGTTTCCACCGCCCCGTCGCACCGCCCACCGCGACCCGCCACGTCCGCACCGGTATCGTTTCTGCCATGACGTTGGGCCTTCTCATTCTGCAGTTCGTGGGCTTGGTCGCCCTCGTGCTGGCCGCGTGGTTCGTGGGAAAGCGCAGGCTCGGCTTCAGGTGGGCGTCGCTCGGCTGGGGCACACTGGCGTTCCCACTGTCCCAGGTGGCCAGGTTTGCGTTGGTGATCCCGCTGCAGTTCCTGCTCAGCAAGACATTCGATCCAGCGACGGCCACCGCCCTGACCACCACTTTGTTCCTGGTCACCTCGGGCCTGTTCGAGGAGACCGCCCGCTGGATCGTGCTGCGATTCTGGGACAAGAACACCCGCGAGTGGAACGACGGCGTCGGCTTCGGCCTGGGTCACGGCGGCATAGAGGCGCTGCTACTCTTCACCAACCTGTTTGCCGGCAACATCATGCTGCTGACCAGCGGCGACGCAATCAAGGCGCAGGCCACCGGAAACGACGACCCCGCCACCGCGCAAGCCATTGCAGAGCAGATTGAGGCGCTGCAGAACATCGGCATGGGAATGATCGCCGCAAGCTGGTACGAGCGCGCGCTCGCGATCGCCGCGCACGTGGTGTTCACCCTGATCGTGCTGCGCGCGGTACGCGAGCGCCGCTGGCAGCTCTGGGCGCTTGCGGTTGCCTGCCACATCGGGTTCAACGCCGTTGCCGTGCTCGTCGCGCCCCACAGCGTGCCGGTGATGTACTTGCTGCTCACCGCACTCACAGCCGCGGGGCTGTGGGCGACTATCGACGGCCCGCTGTCGCACAAGACCTTCGCCCGCACCACTCCCACCAACCCCCTCGAGAACGAAACGCCCGCCCCGTGACCCACCTGCTGGAACTTCTCCCCGTCGACCCCGCCAACCCGCTGGCCATCATCCCCGCGCTGGAAGAGGCCCTGACCGGTCAGCGCACACTCCTGCCGGTGCCCGCGAACGACCCGGCACGCACGAACCTGCTGCGTAACACGCTGAAGCCCGGCGCGCCCATCGACGACGACATCGCCCTGGTCGTGTCCACCTCCGGCTCCACGGGCAAGCCGAAGGGCGCGATGCTCACCCCGGCGAACCTGATCTCCAGCGCGGACGCGACCCACCAGGCGCTCGGTGGCGAGGGCCAGTGGCTGCTTGCCATGCCCGCCGCCTACATCGCCGGGCTCCAGGTGCTCGTCCGCAGCATGGTCGCCGGCGTCGAGCCCGCGTTCATCGACCTGACCCGCGGCTTCAACGTCGCCGAGTTCGCCGCCCGCGCCCACGAGCTCGCCCAAACAGGCGAGCGCACCTACACCGCCCTGACCCCGATGCAGCTGGCCAAGGCCACCTCAACGCTCAAGGGCATCGACGCGCTGCGCACGTTTTCCGCGGTCCTCGTCGGCGGCGCCGCAACCAACCCGCGTCTGCTCGACTCGGCTAAGAAGCTGCGCATCAACGTGGTTACCACCTACGGCTCCTCCGAAACCTCCGGCGGCTGCGTCTACGACGGCCGCCCCATCGCCGGCGCGCGCGTGAGAATCCAGGACGGCCGCATCCACCTCGGCGGCCCTATGGTCGCCCGCGGCTACCACCAGCTCGACTCCCCCGATCTCACCGGCGGCTGGTTCCGCACCTCCGATGCCGGCGAGCTCGACAGCGGCGTGCTCACGGTCCTCGGCCGCACCGACAACGTCATCTCCTCAGGCGGCCTCAAACTCCACCCCGAGGTGTTGGAAGAGGAGCTTTTGCTTATCGACGGCGTCACCGCCGCCACCGTCATCGGCAAAGACGACGACCGCCTCGGCCAGCGCATCTGCGCCGCCTACACCGGCTCCGCGACAGTGCCGGACATCCTGGACGCGCTCGCCGACGCAGAGGACTCCGGCCGCATCGCGCACTGGCAGATCCCCAAGGAGCTCAAGGTGGTGGCGGCGTTGCCGCAGCTCGGCCCGGGCAAGGTGGACCGTACGGCCGTCAAGGAGCTGTTCTAGCCGTTCGGGTTCTCAATGATCACAGGCGCGACCTGGAAGCCCGGTGAGCCGTAGTCAGCCACCCACCGGAGAAACGGCGTGATCTCTTCGCCCGGGCGCTTCCCTTGGTTGATCTGCTTGATCACTAAGTGCGCAGCCGCGATCTCCCCCTGGTGCGGCGGACGCTTGAGGCGCAGTCCGTCTAGAGACTTGATTTCCTTGTAGCTATACCGCATCTTCGCCGCTACTCTTCCTTACCCCGCCGCCAACTCCGACGCCCGCTGGTACGACACTCCGAGCACCTGCCCCATCTCACGGAGCGTGAACCCCTCGTCCTTCATCTTGCGGGCCAGTGCCGACCTCGCGGCAGCAGCATCATCCGATGCAGCTTTCGCCTTCACGCCGAGTTCGTCGGCACGCTTACGCAACGACTCGACCTCGGCGGGGAGGATAGGCACAACCTCGATCTCAAACTCGCCCGGCTGCATCCCAGACTGAAACGCGATCGCCTCCGCCACCTCATCGGCCGCCCGATCGAGTCGCCGCGTCTGTGAGACCACCCCAAGTTCATCGCACTCCAGCACCCAAGCGCCGCTCGGACCACGCTCTGCGGTCACCGTGAACGCCTTCATCGCCACCACCCTTTCCCTAATTCGTTCTGAAATTGGTCAAAGAACTTCCGCGCTGCAAGATCGTCTATCTCGTTATGTCTGCCCAGCGTCCGAGTCGTGTCTCCAACCCGGTATGCGTCATGGCGAGTTAGGTGGATCTCCTCAAATTCCAATCCGCGTCTGCGTGCTTCAGCTCGCAACTTCCTAATTACTGCATAACGCTTCATAGTTCAACCTCCCCCATCGCATATCTGTCAACCATAGATTGACATCCGGTTTTCACCCTTCACCCCTTTGGACGCAGCGAACCCGCCACCGGTTCCATAGAGCTTTTGCCTATCGACGCCCTCCGGCCCCCTCCCCCGCCGCCAACCCGAACACCCGTCCGATTTCACACCCCGCGCGTCGGCCCATGGCCTAATCTGCTGAACAGACAACAAAAGGCAGCGCAGACTGCCGCGGAGAGCAAGGAGCGATGATGGACCCGCAACCCGGGCACCCGAACCACACCAACACCCCGGTCAACAACACCGGTTTCGCAGTGGTGGACCTGGAGACAACTGGTGTGATGCCCAGCGACCGGATCGTAGAAATCGGCGTGGTGCTGCTTCGGCCGGACCTCACCGTTGAGCGGACGTGGGAGACGTTGATCCAGCCGGAGCGCGACATCCCGAATAGCTACATCCACAAAATCACTGCCACCGACGTCGTCGACGCTCCCTCGTTCCGCGACGTCGCTGCGTACCTGGGCTCGCTGCTGCACGGCCGCACGCTTGTGGCGCACAACGCGCCGTTCGAGCGCCGCTTCCTCACCAACGAGTTTGCCCGCGCCAAAACGGAGAACGGTCTCGCGCAGTTCTGGGTGGACACGATGACGCTGTCCAACCAGCACCTCGGCGTGAAGAAACTTGAGCAGGCCCTCGCCATCGCGCAGATCCACAATCCCCTCGCCCACTCCGCACTGGCAGATGCGCAGGCCACCGCAGAACTGCTGAAGTACTTCCACACGCGCCACGGCGCGGTCCTCGACGGTTTTCCCACCGCTGTTTTCCCTGCTCCTGCGGCTGAGCCACGCGTGCTCCCCAGGGGCGCCGCGTCCGCATGGACCGGCCAGCTTTCCCGCACGCTGCCAGCCACCGGCACGAAGGACGAAGAGGCTTACCGTGCTGAGCTGACCTGCGCACTCGTCGACCGCCAGATCTCACGCACCGAGATGCGCCAGCTGGAGCAGACCGCGATCACTTCCGGGCTAAACGCCGACGACGTCGAGGCGATCAACGAGGAATTCGTGCGCCAGCTCGTCGTCGAGGCCTGGTCCGACGGCGTCATCACCGCAGAGGAACGCAGCGAACTTCTCGCTGTTGCCGATGCGCTGAGCGTGGATCCCGCACTCATGCATTCGCTTCTCGACGAACCACAGGCCGGCACCGCCCCCAGCCAATTCACCCTTCACCCTGGCGACCGCATTGCGCTCACCGGCGCGATGGATATTTCTCGCGATGCCTGGGCAGAGCGCGCCACCGCCGCAGGTCTGGAGGTCGGCGATGTCACCCGCAAGTGCGTGTTGCTGGTCGCCGCCAATCCGGACTCCATGAGCGGAAAGGCTCAGAAGGCGAGGAAGTACGGCATCCCGATTGTCGGCGAGACGAAGTTCGCGCAGCTCTTGAGCGCGATCGACCATGAAGCCATTCCGCAGCAACCCGCAGCGTCAGGGCAGCCTGCAGACAGCGCCGAGCACGAGACACAAGAGCAGTTCTCCTGGCTCTCACCGGAGCAGGTTCGCACGACGGGCGCATCCCCGTCGCGAATCGCGGCGGCCTGGATCGCGCTGCACCCCACGCGTCCGCTTCACGAGATGGCCGAGAACCTCGAGCCTCACCACATCCCCGAGGCCACCGGGCGAGGCATCGACCGCTACCTGGCGGTGTGGAGCTTGGAGCACCCCGAAATGCTGCAGGTCAGCGCCGACGATCTGCTCCAACTTCCTGGTGTTGGGCCGAAACGCCGCGACCAACTGGTGGAGATGGTCGTTGATCTTGCCGTCGACGGGGTTCCTGAGGCTCCGGCTCAACCTGCAGATATTGCCGACGCAAGTGCGACCACGTCGGCGCCCTCTCCATCTGCCGACCACACTTTCACTCCCCCGCAGCCCGTGACCGAATCCGGACCACAGCCGGTTCTTGACCTCCGCCAGGCTTCGGCAACCAGCCGACCCGCCGCCGAACCCCAACAACCCGCACCTTCCGACCCGACCCCCGAAGAGCTCCTCACCGCTGCGAACGCTCCGCACTACACCCCTGCGCCGGTGCCCTCATCTTGGAGCACCCCGGCTCCGACGGAACCTACACCCGCGCCGGTAAAGCGCCCGAAGGCCGCCAAGGTGTTCAAGTGGTCTGCGGGCCTCGGTGTGCTGTGCTTCTTCCTGTTCGGTTTGTGCATCGAGACCTTTGACCCGGATGCCGAGTCCTTCATCGCCGGCGTGTTCGCACTCGGCTTCTTCTTCGGCGGTCTCACCGCTGCGATTTCTGGCGTGATGGCGCTGTTTAACTTGTTCCGAGGAAAGTAGCCAAAGGCCCCTAGGGCTTCGTCGCGGTGATAGCGAATTGGAGCGGCAGGCGCTCGGGGTTGTCGCGGAGGATGAATCCGCGGGAGTCCTCCACCATCAGCTCCGGCCAGGGGCACCACGCGGAGTAGGGGGTTTCTTCGAGGGCGGTGATGGTCAGGCCGGCGTCGATGAGCGCGGTGACAATCTCGCCGAGTGAGTGGTTCCACTGGTGGTTGCGCGGGCTAGTCAGCTTCGGCGCGCCCGGGGTGATGACGTAGCTGTCCTCGTCCTCCCAGGTCAGCGGGTCGGGCATTTCGAAGTACGGCTGCTCGATGCGTAGACCCTGGGAGATGTCCTCGCCGATGGTCATGAACATGGGGTGGTCGTCGCGGATGAAGAACGTGCCGCCCGGAGCAAGTAGCTTTGCGACAACCTCCGCCCACCCCCGCACCTGCGGCAGCCAGCACAGCACGCCGGCGGAGGTGTAGACGAGGTCGAATTCGCCGTCGACAGCTTCGCGAGCGTCGTAGACGTTGCTCTGGATGAACTCGACGTCCGCGTCGGCCTGGGCAGCGAAGTCGCGGGCGTAGTTGATCGACTCGGCGGACAGATCCACGCCAACGACTCGGGACGCCCCGCGGCGGGCGAACCCGATGGTGTCCGTGCCCACGTGGCACTGCAGGTGGCACACGGACTTTCCGGTGAGGTCGCCGAAGCGGTCGATGTCCACCGCGAGGACGCTGCTGATTGCGGTCTTGTCCGCGATCAGCTCGTCCTTGCCGCCGTAGTTGCCGAACATGTGGGCGTGGGCCCGTGAATCCCAGTTGGCTTGGTTGTCCGCGAACCAGGATGCTGTTTCGGACTGCGGTGCGTTGGTCTGCTCGTCGCTCATGGTGGCAGATGTTACGCGCCGCGGGCTTCGTCGATGAGGCGAAGGAGCTTACTCACTGGAATTGAGGCCTCGGCCCCAGCCCGGTCATCCACTCCGGCTTCAATGAACCGCCGGAGCACATCGTTGGTAGAAACTCCCTCGGCTGCGGCCATTCCCCGCGCGGTGCGGAGAACCCGATTAGGCATGGTGACAGTAAACGCAACGCTAGCTTCGGGGTCTGCGACATTGCCCAGGTCTCCTGGTTGAGCATCTTCCATGAGATCGGAGGTGTCGGTGTTGTCGTAATAGGAACGTAGTTTTTCCGACTGCTGCTCGTTCATCGTTGCTCCTTCCTCCGGAATTGCCTGATTTCTTGGGCCTCGCACACTTGGTCGGCATTTTTATCACCCGCTGGCGAGACTAGCTTGCGCGAGAGTAGAAACCTACCCATTTAGCTGTCTAAAATGCGTAATTATCTTCCCCATCCTAAAAACTAAGAACGGAGGTGCCATGAGAAAGTCTCTGACCCCAGTTCGGAGAACTGTGGAGGAATTGGATGAAGAACTCGCCAGTTTGAAAGCCCAAATGGCACCTCTCACCGTCGAGCACCTTCGTCGCTTACGGGATGCTGGTGCGATTGAGTATGCGGAAGAGCGACTCTTAGAGCGGTACGAGGCCTGTATGTGGCTCCGATACGGAGTGGCGTGACTTCATCACGGGGCCTCGAAAACGCAGTGCGCGCCTTCATGCTGCTGACGGTGCAATTGCTCGAGAGGACCCTTGAGGGCTCATCGCCGATCGACGCGGAGATTCTGGCTGACGGACAACGAGCATTCGTCGAGGGTACTCATCCGGTCATTATTGCCCACTCTGGGAGCGACCGCCTAGTCCTCCGCTATGAGTATCTACTCAGATATGACGATGTCAACGACGATGTCGAAATAGAGAAAAGCACCTTCAAAATCGAGTTCAGGGCGAGAAAGAAGCCCGTCCCGGTCGTCCGGTTCGAGTACGAATCGCAAGCCAGGAACAAACCCGCTTCGCATTTCCAGTTCCACGCTGACTCGGTGCCACTAGGACTACTGCTTGCCCGTGCGGGAAGGTATGACACCGCAGCCCAGCAGCAGGACATCCATTTCCCGATGGGCGGACCTCAATTCCGTTTGCAACTCACGGATGTCGTCGAACTGCTTATCCGAGAGTTCGGCGCTGCGCCCGAGACAGGATGGGAAGAGTGGCTCGATTTTCACCGCACCCTCTACCACGACGCGGAGGTGGATCGGGTGATCCACGGAAATCTCTCCCGGGCGGTGGCCCTTCTGGAAGAGAGCGGGTACAGGGTCGAAGGACCAGAATAAGGACTGCTACCGGAGGATCGTCGCAAAGCAATTGCTCGCAAAGCACAATCGTGTAATTCGTGCCACAATGCGGTGGTGTGAGGCACGAGAAGCTACGCTCCCGCAAACCGTCCACAAATCCGAAGTACGCAACCTCCCCCTCCACCACCCACTACCGCGGCACCTCGCCGGCGCGCATGCAGGCGTCGAGGTTCCGCAACAAACAGCGAATCCCGATGATCCCGGCCAGGTGATAGTGCACGTTTGGGCCGGGCGTAGGGGTTAGGCAGTTTCAGTTGTTGTTTCAGCAGTCGGTGCCTTCGAGCGATCGAAGGCCAGCAGGAGTAGGCCGAGGAGAATCCAGCAGCACAACACTATCCAGGGCTGCGTGGACCCGGCACCATCGAAAAAGCTTAGCGAGCGAACGAGGAAGCCCGTCGCGCCAATCGGCATCAGCTGGCCGAGCGTGGACCAACCCGCCGGCAGCAACCACGGGCCCGTGGCCAGGCCGGACAAGGGGTTGGCAACGAAGATTGTCAGCACCGCGCCCAGGCCCGCACCCGGCATACCCATAAGCGCGCCGAGGCCCGCGGTCACCGACGACGTCGCGGCGATGCCGAGCGTCACAGCCAACCATTCCATGAACACGCTGCCGGAGAGGGTGCCGTATACGCCGTGCAGCATCCAGACCGCGACACCGGCGCCAATCATTGCAACACCAGCAATCACGGCAGCCTTCGACCACTTCTTCCCGCGAAGCAGCAGCGTCGGCAAGATGCCCGAGATCACGCCGCCGAACGCGAGCGGCAGTCCGAGCAGCGCGAGGCCTTGGGCCTGCGGGTCATCTTTGGTGGTGGGGGCGAGATCCTTCGTTTCCACAGGCATGCCGCTGGCCTCCATGTTTTGAGCGACACCGCTCAGCATTTGCACGTACGGTGCGCCATTGCCGGAGGCGGTATACACGGTCGCGCCGCCTTCACCGATCGCGATCGCGCCAACCGCCTCGCGGTCGCGCACCATCGTCTCCGCCTCCTCCGGCGAGCTCACGGTGATGAAGTCCGGGTGCTCCTCTTGCTGTTCAGCTTGAGCAATGAGCTTCTCGACGACAGGCCCCGGACCGGCCACCGCAACCGGCACCCCGTCCGGCCCGGACGCGAATGTCGGGGCCAAAAACGCCCAGAGCATCAGTCCGATGACGACGGGGATGCCAAGGATCATGGCGAGTGCCTTCTTTGTTGCGCCCTGCGTGGGTGCGGGGCGCGCCACGGTTGTGGACATAATCTCCTCCAAATGGAACAGTGTGTTTCAATTACACAAATGGAGCATACTGTTCCACTTCTGGCGCGTCAACGGTAAGCTGCGGGTCATGCGAAAAGATGCTGCCGAAAACCGTCAAGCGATTGCGGAGGTCGCCTCCACGCTCATCGCCCAGATGGGGCCTGGCGTGTCGCTGCGCAACATCGCTAAGGAGGCAGGCGTGGGCGTGGCCACCGCGAGCCGCCACTTCCCCGACAGGGACGAGCTCTTCCGCGCGGTGCTCGAACACACCATGAACAGCATGCGCGACGTGGTGGCCAAGCACCTCCTGCGTTTCCCCGACCTACCCGAAGACACCTGGCGTTCCGCGATCGGCGAGATGGTGAACTTGAACTTCCCCGCCGTCGGCCAGGAAATCCTGCCCAAACTGCTACCCACGTTGTCGCACGAAGACAGGGCTGTCGCCACCGCGCAGCTGCAAGCCATCTACGACCCGCTACTTGCGCAAGCCAAACAGCACGAACTGTGCCCCCCGGACCTCGACTACCTGTCGTTCCACTTCGCCATCATCGCGCTCTCACGCCCGCTGCCCGAGCCCGCGGAGGAAGCGTTCGCGGGCAGGCGCGCCTGGCTCGTCGACGTGTTCATTGATGGATTGCGCACCCAGCAAGCGAGCTAATGTACGGGTCCTACTAGCTCGTCGATAAGCGAACGCACACGGGCGTCAATGTCGTCGCGCACGAGGCGCATGCGCTCCATGCCTTCGATGCCGCGGTGCGAGGGTTCGTCGGTGCGCCAGCGCTCCAGCGTGCCGCGGGCGCCGTCAGGCATTTCCACCTGCGCGTCTTCGCCGAGCACCACGACGCGATCAACGCTGCGCAGCAGTTCCGGATCGATGGGTTTGGGCGTGCCGTGCGACATGTCGGCGCCAGTCTCTGCAATCGCCTCGACCGATTCCTGGTTCAGCTTCGTGCCGGGTTTGGTGCCTGCGGAGTGGATGCCGAGCTGGCTACCCGCGTGCTTCTCGGCGAGCGCCGCCGCCATCTGGGACTTGCCGCCGTTGCCGACGCAGACGAACAGGACTGAGGGCTTCATGTAAGGCTCCTTTGGTTAGGCAGGGTTGGGTCACCGGGGAACAGTTTCGGGCCGATCCCCCGCATGAGGTAGACCAAGCCGACGAGCACCGGGATCTCGATGAGCGGGCCAATCGTACCCGCCAGCGCCTGGGCGGAGGTGGCGCCGAAGGTGCCGATCGCCACCGCGATGGCGAGCTCGAAGTTGTTGCCGGCGGCGGTAAACGCCACCGAGGCGGATTGGGCGTAGTCCATGCCGGAGAGTTTGGCCACCACAAGTGCCACGGCGAACATGCCCACGAAGTAGCACAGCAGCGGCAGCGCCACCGTGGCCACAGTCAACGGCCTGGACAGGATCTGGTCGCCCTGCAGGGAAAACAGCAGCACGATCGTGTACAGCAGGCCGACCAGCGCCAGCGGGGAGATCCGGGGCAGGAAGGTGTTCTCGTACCAGTCGCGGCCCTTGGTGCGCTCACCGATGATGCGAGACAGCAGCCCGGCCAGCAGCGGGATGCCCAAAAAGACAAGCACGGAGGAGACGATCGCCCAGAAGGAGAACTCCACCGAGGTGGTCTCCAGGCCCAGCCAAGACGGCAGGACCTGCAGATAGAACCAGCCGAGCACGCCGAACATGAGCACCTGGAACACCGAGTTGATGGCCACCAGCACGGCGGTGGCTTCCCGGTCTGCGCAGGCGAGGTCGGACCACACCAGCACCATGGCGATGCAGCGGGCCAAGCCGACGATGATCAGGCCGGTGCGCAGCTCGGGCTCGTTGGGCAGGAAGATCCAGGCGAGGGCGAACATGAACGCGGGGCCGACAATCCAGTTCAAGATGATGGACACGGTCATGAGCCGTTTGTCGGTGGCGATCTCGCGGGTCTTGTCGTAGCGCACCTTGGCCAGCGGCGGGTACATCATCACCAGCAGGCCGAGCGCGATCGGCAGCGAGATCCCGCCGACTTCAAGGCGCTCGAGTGCGCCCGAAAGCCCCGGCACTGCGCGGCCGAGGGCGAGGCCCGCCGCCATGGCGAGCATGATCCACACCGGTAGGAAGCGGTCAAGAAATGACATGCGCTCTACTGGCTGAGAGGTTGTGTCTTCCATCTGGAATCCTTATCTATTGACGATTATCAATACGGACACTAAAAGGCACATTTATCGTTGTCAATATGAAAAGGTAGGAAGCATGAAAGATTCTGTCGCCACGACAGCAGACACTGGCCTCGACTGCTGCTCGCTGGGCTCCGGCTTGCTCTCCGCAGACGACGCGACGCGTTACGCGGCCCTGTTCAAAGTTTTGGCGGACCCCGGCCGGCTGCAACTACTCTCCTGGCTCGCCGAAGAGGGCTGCGAGCCGATGAGCGTGAGCGAACTGACGCAACGCTCTGGGCTAAGCCAACCGACGGTTTCCCACCACCTCAAAAAACTTACCGAGGCCGGCCTCCTAGAAAAGAGCCGCCTGGGCAGGTCGGTCCTCCACCGGTTGCGTCCAGAGCTGTTCGCGGAACTTCGCGCCGTGCTGCAGATGGACTGAAACTCACGGGCGCAGACCCCTACTCCGCAGCGCGCAGCTTGGCTACGTCTTCTGCTGAATACGTCGCCGCGATTTGGACGTCGTTGCCGCCGGAGAGGTTCACCCGCGACAGGCGCACACGCTGCGAGCCCGGGACCAGCGGGAAGTTCGCGGAGCGCTCCGAGACCTGCTTCACCGGGAACTCGGCGCGCAGGGCGCAGTGGTTCAGCCACACGTCGTCGGCGCGCGGGGCGAGGTCCAAAAACTCCGTGCCACGCTCGGCGACGTAGCGCACCATCTCCTTCGGGTAGCGCACGCCGTCCACGCCGGTGGCGAAGTGCAGAATCGACGGCTCGGCGCTGCGCACCGGCTTCCACTTCTTATACGGGGCGATGCCGTTATCATCCAGCACCACTCTGTGGGCGCGGTAGGCGGTGATGGTGGTGGCCGAAGGGGCGCTAATAAGCTTCTGCGCGAAGGTGCGCGGGTAAAGCACATCGTCATCGACGGTGATGACGTTGCAGTCCGGATACTGCTGGAACGTGCCGTAATACTTGGTGTGCGGGCCCAAGCCGCCGGTGGACTCGTGCACCTGCAGGCCGCGATCCGCCAACGCCCGCAGCGCGTCCGGCCACCGGGCGTGAAAATCCACGGGATCCAGCCACAGGTGCACCGGCAGGCGCACCGTGCCCACCAAAAGCGACGCGATCGCCGCGGACGCGGAGCGCAAACGGGTGCCGTGGGTGGTCAAAGAAATGACGGTTTCACCGTCCTCCGGGAAACGCTTATCCGAGTTGTGCGCCGCGTTGAGCAGCAACGGGAGACGAACGAATGCGCCGGTGGCCACGAACCCCTGCCGCACGGCGTAGTCAATCCACATGGCGCATTACCCTAGCCGACCGGCGAGGGAGGGTGCATGATGGAGGGCATGACTGACACTGGGACTCACACCGCCACCCCCCGCGACTGGTGGGAAGCCGCCCGCCCCCACACCTGGCCCAACGCTTTCGCCCCCGTCATCGCCGGCACCGGTGTGGCGGCCCTGACCTTGCAGGCCCACCCCGGCCGCGCAGTGCTCGCGCTTTTAGTGGCGTGGGCGCTGATCATCGGCGTGAACTACGCCAACGACTACTCCGACGGCATCCGCGGCACCGACGACGACCGCACCGGCCCGACGCGCCTGACCGGCTCCGGGCTGGCCGCGCCGGAGCAGGTGAAGCTCGCGGCGTTTATCGCGTTCGGCGCCGCCGCGGTGTTCGGCGTGATCCTGTCCGCGGTGGCGGGCGCGATGTGGCTTGTGCTGGTGGGCGCGCTGTGCATCGCCGCGGCGTGGTTCTACACCGGCGGCGACAGCCCCTACGGTTACTCCGGCTTCGGCGAACTATCGGTGTTTGTGTTCTTCGGGCTGGTCGCCGTGATGGGCACCGAATACACCCAGTCCGGAATGGTGTCCTGGGAAGGCTTCTTGTGTGCGCTGGCCATCGGCGCGATCTCCGCGTCGGTGAACCTGGCCAACAACATCCGCGACATACCCACCGATGCGGCCGCCGGCAAGCGCACACTTGCGGTAAGGCTTGGCGACGACAACGCGCGCACCCTCTTCACCGTCCTGACGTTGTTCCCGTTCTTCATCTCAGTGGTGTTGTCGATGACCACCGTGTCTGCGCTAGCGGCGCTTGTGGCGCTGCCGCTGGCGGTGGCGAGCGTTTTGAAGGTACGCGGCGGGGCTTCGGGCAAAGAGCTCATCCCGGTGCTGGGGCTGAACGGCAAGACCATGCTGGCCTGGGCCGTGGTCACCGCGGTGGCGTTCGCGTGGTTCGGCTGGTCGTTCTGGGGCGGGTTCAGCGGCATCGGCGAGGCCGTGCCGTACGCGCCTCTGTCGTAAGTGTTGCGTTTGGGAATGTGGCAAATATTTGCCGCATTCCCAAACGCAACCACCCCCAGCGATACACTCAGCCGCATGCTTGACGTCCTCACCGGTTTCGCCATCATCTTCACCGTCATCGCGGCGGGGTGGTGGCTGGCGCACAAGCGCGTCATCGGGCCGGGCGAGGAGCGCCTGCAGCTCAACCGCATCGCGTTCTACGTGGCCACCCCGTCACTGATCTTCTCCTCGGTGGCGGTTTCGGACACGGACGCGTTTTTCTCTCCGGTCATCCTGGTCATCGCCGTCGCCACGGTGGTGACCATGCTCATTTACTGGGCGATCAGCGCGGTCTTCTTCCGCCAGGACGCGGCGGAGACGATGGCGGGCGCGGCGTCCTCGAGCTACTACAACTCCGTCAACATCGGCCTGCCCATCGCAACCTATGTGCTTGGCGACGCCACCTTCGTCGTGCCCGCCCTCGTCCTCCAGATGGCGGTACTCTCCCCCATCGTCATCGCGGGGCTGGACCGGGGCGCGAAGGGCGTCGGCAAGTCCGTGGTAGCCGGCCTGACCGCACCCGTGGTGGTCGCGGCGTTCGCGGGCTTCGCCGTCTCCGCGGCGTCCTGGACCGTGCCGGAGCCGGTGCTCGCGCCGCTGGAGATCCTCGGCGGGGCGTCCATCCCGCTGATCCTGATGAGCTTCGGTGCCTCACTCACCGGCGAGAAGGTGCTGCAGAGCCACCGCGGCCCCACCATCACCGCCACCGCGTTGAAGCTGGTGGGCATGCCGGCGGTGGCGTGGGTCGTCGGCACGCTGCTGGGCTTGGAGGGCCAAGAGATGTACGCCGCGCTGATCCTATGCGCGCTGCCCACGGCGCAAAACGTGTACAACTACGCCGCGACGTACCGCTCCGGCGAAGTGATCTGCCGCGACACCGTCTTCCTCACCACCTTCCTGGCGCTGCCCGCGATGCTGCTCATCGCCGGGGTGTTCTAAAAGCGCCTGCGCTTGACGGATCCGAGTGGAGTGGTTCACACTTTGGCAATGAACAAGGCGCGGAAAGCAGTGGCCGCCGCGGTGCTTGCGGTGGTGGCGGTGTTGGGCGGATGCTCGTCGACAGGCGGAGCCCCCCGCAACGAAGCCAGCGGCGGCACGGCGGGCGGCGTGGACACCCCGCGGTACGTGGTGGCGATGGTCACCCACGGCGCGCCCGGCGACACCTACTGGGACCTCGTGCGCAAAGGTGCGGAGGACGCCGCGAAGAAAGACAACATCGAGCTGCGCTACTCGTCCGACCCGCAGGCTCCTAACCAGGCGAACTTCGTGCGCTCCGCGGTGGACGCGGGCGTGGACGGCATCGCCGTGACCATGCCGAATGCCGAGGCGATCGGCCCGGCGGCGCGCGACGCCGTGGACCGCGGCATCCCCGTCGTCGGGCTCAACGCCGGCATGACCGCCTACCAGGACTACGGGATGACCGGCTTCTTCGGCCAGGACGAAACCGTCGCCGGCCGCGCCGCCGGCGAGCGCCTGAAGGAGGAGGGCAAGAAGAAGGTGCTGTGTGTGATCCACGAGCAGGGCAACTCTTCCCAGGAGGCGCGCTGCGCGGGCGTGCGCGAGGGCCTCGGCGGCGGCTCAAACGCTGTGGAGCTGCTGTACGTCAACGGCCAGGACCTCACCTCGGTGCAGTCCACCATCTCCTCCAAGCTCTCCCAGGACCGCTCCTTCGACACCGTCTTCGCGCTACAGGCGCCGGTGGCGATGCGCGCTGTGGAGTCTGTGAACCAGTCCGGCACGCAGGCGCAGGTGGCCACATTCGACACCAACGCGGAGCTCGTCGGCGCCATCGCGGACGGGCGCGTGGCGTGGGCGGTGGACCAGCAGCCGTACCTGCAGGGCTACCTGGCGGTGGACTCGCTGTGGATTGCAAAACGTAACGGTGGCACCCTCGGCGGCGGGCGCCCGGTATACACCGGCCCGAGTTTCGTGGATGCTACAAACGTGGACAAGGTCGAAGAGGCAGCGAAGGCAGGTATGCGATGAGGGACGACCGCCTGAAAACCCGCACCGGGTTCGCGCGCCTGATCCGCCGCCCGGAGTTTGCCAGCCTGCTCGGCTTCATCGCCATCTTCGTCTTCTTCCTCTCCGTGGCGCCGGCGTTCCGCTCCTTTGAGGCGCTGGCCACCACGCTGTACGCCAGCTCCACACTGGGGATTGTGGCACTGGCGGTGGGCATGCTCATGATCGGCGGGGAGTTCGACCTCTCCTCAGGCGTGGCCGTGACCACCGCCGCGCTCGCCGCGACGATGCTCAACTACAACCTGCACTTAAACTCCTGGGTGGGCGCGTTTCTGGCGCTGGGGATATCGCTGGCCATCGGCGCGCTCAACGGCTTTTTGGTCACGCGCACCGGCATCGATTCCTTCCTGATCACCCTGGCTGCCTTCCTCATGCTCCAGGGCCTGAACCTGGCGGTGACGAAGCTGGTCACCGGCCAGGTGGCCACCCCCACCATCGCGGACATGGAGGGCTTCCCGTCCGCCCACGCCGTGTTCGCCGGCTCCTTCCACATCGGCAACGTGCGCATATCGGTCACCGTGCTGTGGTGGATCTTCTTCGTCGCCGTGGCGTCGTTCGTGCTGTTCCGCACCAAGCTCGGCGGCTGGATCACCGCCGTCGGCGGCAACGCCGAGGCCGCCCGCGCCGTCGGCGTGCCGGTGCGCCGCGTGAAGATCCTGCTGTTCATGGGCGTCGGCTTCGCCGCGTGGTTCGTAGGGATGCACACCCTGTTCGCCTTCGACTCCATCCAGGCCGGCCAGGGCGTGGGCAACGAGTTCCTCTACATCATCGCCGCGGTCATCGGCGGCTGCGCCATGACGGGCGGGCGCGGCACCGCCGTGGGCACCGCCATCGGCGCGCTGATCTTCGGCATGACCAACCAGGGCATCGTCTACGCCGGTTGGAACCCGGACTGGTTCAAGTTCTTCCTCGGGGCGACGCTGCTGGTGGCGGTGCTCGCGAACACCTCCTTCGCCAACTACACCAAGGGGCGCTAAGTGGCTGTCATCGAACTGGAAAACATCACCAAGTCCTACGGCAGCTTCGAGGCGCTGCGCGGCGTCAACCTCGCCGTGCGCGAAGGCGAAGTCACCTGCGTGCTCGGCGACAACGGCGCCGGCAAATCCACCCTGATCAAAACCCTGTCGGGCCTGCACACGCCCACTTCGGGCACCATGCTTATCGACGGCTCCGCCACCACCCTCACCTCCCCCCGCGACGCCATCAGCGCCGGCATCGCCACCGTCCACCAGACGCTGGCGATCGTCGACGAGCTCAGCGTGTGGCGCAACTTCTTCCTCGGCCAGGAACTCACCGGCGCGCTCGGTGTGCTGCGCCAGGCGAAGATGAAACGGATCTGCTCCGAGCAGCTTTTGGAGATGGGCATTGACATTCCCGACGTGGACGTCGAAGCCGGCAACCTCTCCGGCGGCCAGCGCCAAGTCATCGCCATCGCGCGTGCCGTCTACTTCGGCGCCCGCGTGCTCATCCTCGACGAGCCCACGGCGGCGCTTGGCGTGAAGCAGTCCGGGGCGGTGCTGCGCATGGTCGCCGCCGCCCGCGAGCGCGGCATCGCCGTCGTTCTGGTCACCCACAACCCCCACCACGCCTTCTTGGTCGGCGACCACTTCACCATTCTGAAGCTCGGCCACCAGGAACTCGACGCACCACGCTCCGAAGTCACCCTCGAAGAGCTGACCCACCAGATGGCCGGCGGCGGCGAGCTCGAGGCGCTGAGCCATGAGCTGCGGCGGGACTGACCTTTGGTGCGTCGATAGGCGAGCTAGCGGCCGGCGAGCTCAGTCTGGATCCAGTCCTTGCGCGCCTGGCGCTGGCGCTTCAGCTCCGCGACCGCCTCATTCGCCTCAATGCGGTGGCGCTTAAACAGCAGCATCGACAACGGGAAGGCCACAATCAGCGCCAACAGCGCCGACATAATCAGCGGCACCGGCGCGCCAATGAGCACCGCGAGCAGCTGGATCACCACCGTCAGCGCGATGAACAAAAGCAGGCGGTCCAAGCCGTAGATGGCCACGGCCTTGTTCGCCCGGGACTTCGCCTCGGGGTCCACCTGCGGAGAACGTTGATCAGTCACGGTTGTTCACCCTATCCGGTGGCCAAGTATGTTTAAAACCATGGGAAGGTTGCTACTCCTCGCATTGGTCGTCCTGGCCGCCGTGCTGCTCTGGCGCGCGTTCGGCCCCGGCTCCGCCGAGCGCTACGGGTCGCTGCGCGGCGGCTCGCAGCGGCAGGTGGAGCAAAAACCCGTGATCAAGGGGCCTGACGACGACGAAGAGTTCCTCTGGAACATCGAAAAGAACCGGTTCAAGGAGCGCCGCGCTCGTGAAGAGGCGGAGCGCAAACGCCGGGAGGAAGAAGAACGCCGCCGGCGCCGCGACGACAGCGGCTAGGCTCAGGCCGCCCCGCGTGCGGGATAGTTCACTCGGGTGTGAACTATCCCGCTTTTGGACGGTCACATAGCCAGCGTTTGCGCAGGTCGCGGAAAATCGGCTGCGAAATAGTTCACTCGGGCCACCTTGGCGCGTGAACTATTCCGCACGGGGCGGGGTGTTCCTGACAAATCACGGCAGCCGTTTGCGCCGACCTGGGGAAATAGGGCAGGACTGACAGATTCCGCCACGGAAAGTCAGCGCGGCGGGGTCGGAACGCGGCCGGGAGCCCCAGGCACGGAGGCCGGCCGCCCGCCCTTACGCCTCGGTGAAGCCGACGCGCAGGCCGAGCTCGGCTGCCACGGCGATGACCTTCTCCCAGCGCACGCCGGCGCCGCCGTGCTCGATGGTGTGCAGGGTGGAGCGGGACACCCCGGCGGCGTCGGCGACATCTTGTTGGAGGCGGCCGGCGGAGCGGCGCCGGGAGGCGATCTGCTCCCCCAGGGCGATCAGCACCGGGTCGTCGCTGGCGGGTTTGCCCTGCTTGTTGCGGGGTTTGTGGTGGGCGTCGCTCATCGGCCCGCCTCCTTTCGGCCGGCTTCCTCGGTGAGCACTGCGGGCAGTTTCTCGGCCCAGGCGAGGGCGTCGCGGACGCCGTCGACAAGCGAGAGCTCCGCGGACCACCCCAAAACCGACTGGGCCTTGTCGGTGCGCGACGCGCTGCCGACCACATCGCCGGGGCGGGCGGGGCCGGTGCGGACCTCAAGCGGTGTTCCGGTGGCTTCGCCGAACGCCTCGGCCAGCTCGAAGACGGTGGTGCCCTGGCCGGTGCCGAGGTTGATCACGTCGTAGCCGGAATCCCCCACCACAGAGTCGAAGCGCTGAAGCACCGCGACGTGCGCGCGGGCCAGGTCCCAGACGTGAATGTAATCGCGCAGGCCAGAGCCGTCGCGGGTGGGCCAGTCCACGCCGGTGACGGTGAAGGGCTCGCCGGCGGCGTGCGCGGAGATCATCTTGCCCATGGCGTGGGTGGGGTGCGGGTTCTGCAGGCCGGTGCGCAGCGCCGGGTCCGCGCCGATCGGGTTGAAGTAGCGCAGCGCGACGACGCCGAGGCGGCCGGTGGCGGCTTCGTCGCGAAGCACACGCTCCAGCAGCCACTTCGACGCCGCGTACGGGCTCTGCGGGTCCACGGCGCTGGTCTCGTCCACCATGTAGTCCGGCCCCGGCTCGTACATGGACGCGGTGGAGGAGAGCACGAAGCGGCGCACGCCGAAGCGCTCCATCGCCGACAACAGCGTGATGGCTTTGCCCACGTTGTTGTCGTAGTACACCAAGGGCTGCTCCACCGACTCGGGCACGACGATTTTGGCGGCGCAATGGATCACCGCGTCGATGTCCGGGTGCTCGGCGAACACCCGCTCCAGCAAATCAACGTCGGCGACGTCGCCCTCGTAGCAGGCGAAGCGCTGCCCGAAGACGCGCAGGCCGGTGGAGAAGTCGTCCACAATCACCGGGGTGATCCCGGCGTCAGCGCAGCAAGACGCAATAGTGGAGCCGATGTAGCCGGCCCCGCCGGTAATCAGAACCTTCACTAGTTCAGCCCCGCGTAGGAGTGCAGGCCGGCGATCACGGTGTTCACGTACGTCATGTTAAAGATCGTCATGGCCATGGCGAAGACGTTGATCCAGGCGGCCGCGGCGGACTTCCACCCGGCCGTCGCGCGCGCGTGGAGGTAGGCGGCGTAGAGGATCCAGGTGATCATGGAGACGGTTTCTTTGGCGTCCCAGCCCCAGAAACGGCCCCAGGCCACCTCGGCCCAAATGGCGCCGAAGACGATGCCGATGCCGAACAGCGGCAGGGTCACCACCGCGGTTTTGTACGCGATCTGGTCCAGCGTTTTCGCGTCCGGCAGCGGGCGGAGGATCGCACCCAGGAATCCGTGTTCTTCACCGCGCGGCTGCCACATGCGCAGCAGGTACAGCAGGGCGAACACGCCGGAGACCAGGCCCACGGACGCGCCGATGGACACCGTGGAGACGTGCACCGGCTGCCAGTAGGACTGCAGCGCGGGCACCACCGGCGCGGCCTGGATGTGGAACACGGTGGAGTTCAAAAACATCGCGATGACCATGGGAAACAGCAGCCACGGCCAGACGGTGTGCCAGTTGCGCCGCTGGATCACCACTGCGGCGACGACCATGATCACGGCGGTCATGAACAGGATGTACTCGTACAGGTTGCCCAGCGGGAAGCGGTTCGCGGCGAGCCCGCGGGTGACAAACGCCACCAGGTGCAGCGCAACGCCGACCCAAACGAGAGCTTGGGTCATGCCTGCCCATTTGCGGGCGTTGGCGATCATGTCCTCGTCAGACTTTTGCTTCTCGACGACCTCCGGTCCCCCCGCGCCAACCAGCACCTTCTGCTCTGCCAGGGCCTCGCGTCGCGCCTCGATGACGCTGTTGACGCGGCCGTAGTAGATGAACGCCAGAATCAGCGCCACGATGTAGACGATGAATGCGGTGCGGAACGTCAGGTCAGACAGCTCCGCCATGGTTGTGTTGACGAGCATGCCCATAACCTACCCCACTAGCAGGCGTTATCAAAGGTCATAGGGGTTGAACTCCCCCTGCACGCCCTCATCGTCGTCGGGGCCGAGCCCGAGGATGGCGGCGGCGATGTCGTCGAATTCGCGGCCCCACCCGGCGCGGTCGGTGCGGGCGAGCCCGGCGATTTCGACTTGGGTGACGGGGCTCTCCCCTACGTCCGAGGTACGAGGACGTAGCCGGACCCAGATACGGCGGCGCTTAATCGCCAGCGAGCCCGCCAGGCCCGCGAGCATCACCGCGGATGCCACCAGCGCCCACACCTGCGTCGGGTCGCGGGAGATTTGGTAGTTGGCGTATTCGGCGGCGCCGTCGAAACGCACCTTCACCTCGCCGTCGCCGGTGTCCACGGTGGCGACGGAGCCAGGTGTGAGCTGGACGCGGGAGACTTTTTCCAGGCGTCCGTCGGCGACCAGGGACTGGTCCAGCACGAAGATGTTTTGCGGCCGGCCGGTGTCCAAGCCGGCGTCGCCGACGTAGACGTCCACGGACACTGCCGGGTCGTCCATGGAGGGGAACGCGGACTGCAGCTGGTCGCCGTTCGGCCCGGCCCAGCGGGCGGTGGGCGCGAAGTTGCCCTCGATGGCGATCTGGTGCTGGCGGCGCTCCGTTAGGTCCGGGTACATGCCGGCGGGCGGGTCGAAGCGCATCACGCCGGAGGACAGGAACGTGAACACGTCAGTGGGCCGGAACTGCACCATCTGGGTGCGGGTCTCCCCGTTCGGCCACGTCAGCGTCACCTGCGGGGCGAAGCCGTGGCCCTGCAGGTAGACACGGTCGCCGCCCACGCGCAGCGGGTGGTTCACCGCCAGGCTCGTGGGCGTCCACTCCTCCTGCGGGACAGACAGGTCGTCGGTGTAGGTGATGTCGGAGGAGAACTCGTTGGCCTGCCCGTTATTCAGGTAGGTGGCCGAGGAGTTCTGGGATTCGAAGCAAAACGGGGTCAGGCCGGTGCCGTCGAAAAGCGGGCCTGCCCGGAAGACGTCGAAGTTGGCGGGCGAAGTGTTGCAGAACACCCGCGATTGCTCCACCGGCACCGCGGATTCGGCCTCCGAGTTGGTGACCACGATGACCTGGCCTTCATAAAACACCATGCGGCCGGCCATGAAGGTGAGGATCATGGCGACGATGCCGATGTGGAAAATCAGGTTCATCAGCTCGCGGGTGTAGCCGCGCTCGGCCGAAATGGAGTACGCCCCGGCGCGGTCCTCGTCCGGGGTGTAGGACGCCACGTGCCAGCGTTTCAGCTGCTTACGCAACTGCTTCTCGACGTCCTCCGGCGCCCCCGCAACCTCCCCCTCCACGTGGTGCGGCATGCGTCCCAAGTACTTGGGCGCGCGCGTCGGCTTGGCCTTGTAGGCGCGCCAGTGGTCGATGGAGCGCGGGATGATGCAGCCGACCAGGGAGATGGTCAACAGCACGATGATGGCGAGGAACCACGTGGACTGGAAGACGTCGAAAAGCTGCAGCTTGTCGTAGATCGGGCCGGTGGTGGGGTTGGCCTTGAGGTAGTCGTCCACCAGCGAGGACGACACGGTGCGCTGCGGCAAAAGCGCGCCTGGGATGGACGCGACGGCCAGCACGAACAGCAGCATCAAGGCGGTGCGCATGCTGGTGAGCCAGTGCCACGCCTTTTTCAGCCAAGTCGAAGCGGTGCGCATTTAGATGATCGTCCCTCCGAATCCGTCAACGAGCTGGCGGGTCCAGCCGATGAAGCCGTTCCACGCGCCGGTGAGCAACATCAGCCCGACGAGGATCATGGCGATGCCACCGGCGATCTGGATGGCCCGCGAGTGGCGGCGCAGCACGTCGATGCCGCGCACCGCGAACGAGGAGCCCAGCGCCACCAGCAAAAACGGCAAGCCGAGGCCCAAGCAGTACGCGATGACAAGCAGCACGCCGCGCGCGGCCGTGAAGCCCTGGGTGCCCACAGACACCGAGACAATGGACGCCAGCGTCGGGCCCAAGCACGGCGTCCAGCCGAGCGCGAACACTCCGCCGAGCAGGGGCGCGCCGAGGATAGTGGTCCACTTCTTCGGTTGGAAGCGGGTGTCCTTCTGCAGGACGGGGACTGCGCCCATGAACACCACGCCCATGAGGATGGTCACCACCCCGCCAATACGCATGAGTGTTTCGGCGTTGAGCGCGATCGCGCGCACCGCTCCGAAGACGGTGACGGTGGCCAGCACGAACACGACGGTGAACCCGGCGATGAACAGCGCCGCCGCGCCCGCCACAGCCCAGTGCTTGCGGGACACGCGCGCGCCCTTTTCATCCAGCGTCATCTCCCCGCCGACCACGCCGGTCAAATACGAGATGTAGCCCGGCACCAGCGGGATCACGCACGGGGAGGCGAAAGACACCAGGCCGGCGATCGCCGCCGCGAGCAGGCCCAGCAGCAGCGGGCCGTCCGCCGCCAGTTCCGCAAACCCCACCTACGCCTCCTCGGCCAGGCGGTCGGTGAGCTCGATCAGCTCGTCCGCGGTCACCGCGCGCAAAAACACCGCGGCCGGGCGGTGCTGCTTGTCCAGCACGATGGTGGTCGGGATGACGGAGCTTGGCACGCCGCCGAGGTGCGCGGCGGTCTTAAACGGCGGGTCGTAGATGGACGGGTAGGTCACGCCGTTATCCGCCAGGAAATCCCGCGCGATCTGCGGGTTCGGGTCGCGGACGTTGATGCCCAGCACGGTGCCGTTTCCCTGTTCTTGGAGGTGCTCGTGGGTCTGCTCCAGGTCGTCCACCTCCGCGCGGCACGGCGCGCACCACTGGCCCCAAGCGTTGAGCACGACGATCTCGCCGTCGAAATCGCTCAGGGCAATGGTCTGGCTGTCGTCGAGAAGCGACTCGCCCTCGAAGCCGGCCAAGGGCTTGCGGTCCGCCTCGTCGTAGAGGATTTCAGTCTGCCCGCCCGGCGAATGGAACGCGAAGGTGCCGCCGTTGTCCGCGCCGGAGCAGGCAGCCAGCAACAGCGCGGCCGCGCAAAGCGGCGCGGCGAAAAGCTTGCGCATAATACCTCTCAAATGTGCTGGGCTGGGGTGTTGTAGGCCCAGTCAACAACACTGTCGCCGTCAAACACAAGTGAGGTCACACTGGCCAGGTCGCAGTTGCGGCTCGCGTGCGCCAGGCGCTTGCCCTGCAGATGGCGCTGCACGGTGACAATCGGCAGCTGGTGGCTGACCAGCGCTGCCTCGTGGCCCTCGGCCTTGTCGCGGGCATCTTCCACCGCGCCCCACATGCGCTCGAAGATCTCCTGGTAGGGCTCGCCCCAGCTCGGCTCGAACGGATTAGTCATGTGCCGCCAGCGGATCGGGTTGATCAGCTGCGAGCGCCACCCCTTCGTGCGCAGGCCCTCGAAGGTGTTGCCCGCCTCCAGGATGTCCTCGCGCGTGTCCACCTCGCAGCCGGTGACCTCCGCGATCGGACGCGCCGTCTCCTGCGCACGCTCCAGCGGGCTCGCCGCCAGGTAGACCACGTCGCGGCCGCGGAAGAACTTCGAGGTGGCCACGGCCATGGAGTTGCCGCGGGAAGACAGGTGGTAGCCCGGCATGCGCCCGTAGAGGATCTTCTTCGGGTTGTACACCTCGCCGTGGCGCACCAGGTGCACCGTCGTCTTCGTCATCTAGGCCTCCGCGGGTTTCGCCGCGGCGGCGGCCTTCGCGGCGCCGCGCAGCGCGTCCTCGATGCGACCGAAGTCCTCGTCCGTCAGCGCGGTAGAGACAAACCAGGTCTCAAACGCGCTCGGCGGCGCGTACACGCCGGCGTCCAGCAGGGCGTGGAAGAACGGGGCGTAGCGGAACGTGTCGGCGGCCTGCATGTCGGCGAAGTTGCGTCCCTCGTCCTCCCCGAACCGGATGGAGAGCATGGTCGCCGCGCGTTGGATGTGGTGGGTGACGCCTTCGGCCGTGAGGGCGTCGTGAAGCAAACGCTCCAGAAGGTCGGCGTTCTTGTTCAGCGTCGGGTAGATGTCCTCGGTGGCCAGCTCGAGCGAGGCCAGGCCGGACGCCATCGCCACCGGGTTACCGGACAGGGTGCCCGCCTGGTAGACGGGGCCGTTCGGCGCGAGGTGCTCCATGATGTCGCGGCGGCCGCCGAACGCCGCAGCCGGCAGGCCGCC
The DNA here is from genome assembly GCF_000747315.1 of Corynebacterium ureicelerivorans. Lineage (NCBI taxonomy): Bacteria > Bacillati > Actinomycetota > Actinomycetes > Mycobacteriales > Corynebacteriaceae > Corynebacterium > Corynebacterium ureicelerivorans. Next base: position 219,760 of record NZ_CP009215.1, on the reverse strand, counting down.
GGAGACGACCTTGCCAAAGGTGGTCAGGTCACCCGCGACGTTGTCCACGCCGTACCAGCCGGCGTAGGAGGTGCGGAAGCCGGTCATCACCTCATCGAGGATCAGCAGCGCGCCGTTGAGGTGCGCGAGCTCCTTGAGCTTCGCGTTGAAGTCGTTCTGCGGGGCGACGGTGCCCATGTTGCCCGCGGCCGCCTCCGCGATCACCGCGGCGATCTCGCCCTCGTTCTCGCGGAACGCGCGCTCGACGGCCTCGATGTCGTTGTACGGCACCACGATGGTGTCCTGCGCCTGCGCGCCGGTGACACCCGGGGAATCCGGCAGGGAGAACGTGGCGATGCCGGAGCCCGCGGACGCCAGCAGCGCGTCCACGTGGCCGTGGTAGCAGCCCTCGAACTTGATGATTTTCGGCCGACCCGTGAACCCGCGCGCCAGGCGGACGGCGGACATGGTGGCCTCCGTGCCGGAGTTGACCATGCGCACCTCCTCCACCGACGTGCGCTTGACAATGTGCTCCGCGATCTGGATCTCCGCCTCCGTGGGTGCACCGAAGCTCAGGCCGTTGCGCAGGGCTTTCTCCACGGCTTCGACGATCTTCGGGTGGGCGTTGCCGTGCACCATCGGGCCCCAGGAGCACACCAGGTCCACGTACGAGTTGCCGTCCACGTCGATGAGTTGGGAGCCGTGCGCGCTCTGGATGAAGCGGGTCTGCCCGCCCACCGACCCGAAGCCGCGCACCGGTGAGTTCACGCCGCCGGGGGTAGTTTTTTGCGCCCGCTCAAACAGCTCGCGGGAGCGCTGGGTGTTAGCTGAAGTCGCCTTTTCCGCAGTCATGGTTGTCTATCCTAGGCCATATGAAAATCGCGTTTTTAGGCCTCGGTCGCATGGGCACTGAGCTCGCCCTCAAGCTGGTCGACGACCACGAACTGACCGTATGGAACCGCACCGCGGAAAGGACGGAGCCGCTGGTGGAACGCGGGGCGTCGGCCGCAGCGACACCCGAGGAGGCGGTCGACGGCGCCGAGCTGGTCATTACCTCCCTGTTCGGCCCGGATACGGTGCGCGAGGTGGTGATCGAGCCGGGGCTGATCCCCGACGGCGTGACCTGGGCCGACGCCACCACCATCTCGCCCGCGGACGCCGCCGCGTTCGCCGACGCCGTGCCCGGCTACGTGCACACCCCGGTCGTTGGCTCCCTGCCGCCCGCGCGCGCCGGCAAGCTCGGCGTCTACGTCGGAGGCGCGGATGCTTCTCGACGCCGTTCCGTCGCCAACGTCGTCGCCCCCTGGGCCGCCGCCAACCCTGAGCGGCTGAAAAAGGTGGACACCGCCGCCGGGGCCGCCGTGGGCAAACTACTTGCCAACCTCGCCTTGGCCGTGACCATCGAAGGGTTCAAGGAAGCGCTGCTGCTGGGCGAATCCCAGGGTGTGACGCCGGAGCAGGTAGTGGACATGCTCGGCTCCACCGGCCTGGAGTTCATCGTGAACATGAAGTCGCCGTTCCTCCTCGGTGAGCGCTCCACTTCGCCCGGAGACTTCACCGCCGACGCCATTGCCAAGGATGCCCGCTTGATGCTCGCATCCACCGACAAGGACCTGCCCGCCGTCTCCGCCGCACTGGCGTCACTGGAACAGCAGCAGGAAGCCGGCCGCGGCGACGAGGACTTCTCCACCGTGATAGTCAACCGGTAGGTCTCGGTGGGAAAAGGCCACCCCTGAAGCAAAAAAGACCCCACCGTGTGGTGGGGTCTACGCTGCAGTGAGCGTCGGGTTAGGCGAACATGCCCAGCAGCTGGGAAGCGCCGTCAGCGATGTTGACCCACGGGCCGACGAAGACATACGCCAGATCGTACGCAGTGGAGCCGGTCTCGCCGGCGCCCTTTGCTCCGGCGATCTTTCCAGCAATTTCGATGATGGTCTTGATAGCGTCCATGTTGACTCCTTGAAGTGAGGAAAACGAGGGTGTTAGTGGGGCGGGCGCGCAGGCACCCAGAACTTATGCGTCGCTGGAGAGGACCTCGGCGAGGTTAGCGGGAATTTCGGTCAGGTCGACAAGACCCTCGATGATCTTGCCCCAGCCTTTCCAGGTGTCGACGAAGTTGTCCAGGTGCAGGATGACGGTGTTCAGATCGATGTTGCTCAGAATGTCGTTCAGACCCATGAGATAACCTTTACAAAATCCGGCTCAAGCTGTGGCGGTGCGCTGGCTAGCTTGAGTGTTGAAGGGGAACGCCTAACTCTTCAGGCCCCTTCATCATAAGCCCCGAAACTACGGTGTCAACCGTAGTTTCCAGAGTTTTCTATCTGTTTACCTTGCAGCACTGGGTCTGTTTTTGAAGGTACATGCAGGAAACTCCAATGTGACGTTGCTGCAGCGCGGGCTACCGCCTCCATTGCGCCACTTTAACGCGGTAAACCATGGCTGCGCCCCACCATATGTTGAGCGCGCGTGGCACCAACGCGCGGCTGGTTAGTTGCAGCCTCCGTTGCCGCGCGGTTTACCAAGAGTTCACTTCCGGGGAGATGCTCCGAGGGAAATCCGCAACGGTCAGTGCCCCGCTTCGACCTCGTTGCCCACGACCTTGGCCGCAGGCTCCTTCTTGGATTGGTTGCGGAAGATGCCGGCGAACACCACAGCTAGTAGCGCGATGGCGACCCAGTTCGCCACCTTGGCGTACCCGTCCAGCACATCGACCACGGGCTCACCGATCCACCAGCCCAAGCCCAGGTAGAGGAAGGACCAGATCGTCTTCGACACGAAGTCGAGGACCATGAACTTCCACAGCGGCATGCCCGTCATACCCATCAGCACGAACACCACGAACGCGATCGGCAGCGGGATGGGCACGTACGCCAGGAATATGCCCAGCCACCCAAGTTTGACGGCCCACTGTTCCACGCGGGCGATGTTTCTCCCGGTGCGGGGAGAATTGGCGGCCTGCACGTCGAGGATCCCGCGGCCCCACAGCTTGCCGGCCCACCAGTAGATCCAGTCGAACTTGATGCTCACAACCGAGCCGATGAGCAGGAAGAGCAGCCAGTGCGGCGCCTCCCCCACCGCCGCAAGCGCGCCTGTCGACGCCGCACCAACCCGCGAACCCGTCACAGCCAGCAAAATCGGCGGGTCCAGGCCCAGGAGCCACGCCCGCAGCGGGATCATGGCCAGGCCGAAAATGCCGACGAAGCCGAACCACCCCAGGCACCAGTAGTCCGCCTTCGTGGGCTTACCGTTCCAGGGCAGGCCGTCGTCTTCCCACCACTGCTGCTCAGTCGGCGCGTTTGCGCGTTCCGTCATATCGTCTCAACCTCTGCGGCTACTGTGCGGGACTATTGACGGCTGCCGCTGTGGCCCGCGCATCGGCAATCACTGCCGGGACGCCGACACCACCGGCCCAGGCGCCGGTGACGGAAACGCCGACGGCCTTCGGTTCGTCGTGAAGCAGACGGCGCACCTCGGCAACAGTGGCGAGGTGGTCTTCGTCGAAGCGGGGCAGGCCGCCGAGCCAGCGCTGGACGTAGATTTCCTCCAGGCCGGCGGCACGACCGTCGAAGCCGGTGATGGTCTGCAAATCGTCGAGCGCCCAATCCACCAGGTCATCCTCGGTGGCCGCGAACGCCACGGTGTCCCCGAAGCGGCCGAAGCTGGCGCGCACCAGCGCCCCGCCGCGCTCGGCGAGGTGGGGCCACTTGCGGGAGGAGAAGGTGAACGCCTTCGCGTGGACGTCCTCGGCACCATTCGCCACCAAAACACCGGAGTTCTGCGGCAGGCCCTCGTCGTTGGCGAACCTCATGCCCACCACAGCGGAGTTGGCCAGCTTCACGGTCTTGAGCGCCTGCGCAGCCTCCGGGGCGACGTTCGTGAGCAACAGCGCCGCAGTGGGCGCGGGAACGGCGAGGATCACGCGGTTGTAGACCGTATCCTCGCCGCCGGTGAGGCGGTAGCCGTCGCCGTCGCGCTCAATGCCGGAAATAAACGCGTCGATGTAGATGTCGGCGCCCGAGCGCTCCGCAAGCGCCTCGTAAAGCTCCTGGTATCCGTCGCGGAAGGTCTTGAACACCGCCCCTTGGCCCGTGGGCATCTCCCGGCGGGAGCGCTCCAGGTTGGCCACTGCGGTAGACAAGTGCACCGTGCCGTTGCCCTCGCCCGCCAGACGGTCGAGCTCCTCCGCCAGCTGCGGGACGGTCGCGCGCACACCGAGGTCGTCCGCGGTGCACGAGTACACCCCACCCAGCAGGGAGGAGACGATGGTATCCGCCACCTCGTCGCCGTAGCGCTCCCGGACGAGCGCGCCGACGTTGACGTCGCCGCCGATGTCCCACGCGAAGCCCTCGCGGCTGGCCTCGGTGTCGATACGCTCGGCGGTTTCGGCGCTGACCAGGTGCCGCACCGGCTCGGAGGACGACGGGATACCCATCACGCCCCCTGTAGGGAGGTCACGTGCCTCGCCGTCCACCCACACCAGCGACCGTAGCCCGGACGGTTCCACCAAGGAGTCGGCCAGGCCGAGCTCGGTGAATAAGTCCACGGCATCCTGGCGGCGTGCCATGAAGGCCTCTGCGCCCATGTCGGTGGGCCCGGCCTCAAACGCAACGGTGTGGAGTTTGCCGCCGACGCGGTCGGTAGCTTCGTAGACGTCGACCTTGAGCTCCGTATCGGCGCTGAGCTTTCGCAACTCATATGCGGCGGTCAGACCCGCTAGACCCGCGCCGATGATGGCGATATTCATGCATTCTCCTCGTGGATGATGCGCACGGCCTCAGTCACCGCGTCTGCGTCGGTGGTAGGCAGCACGCCGTGGCCCAGGTTGAAAATGTGGCCGGTGGCGTCGCCCGCCTCAATAGCGCGCGCGGCCTCAGCCTTGATGCGCGCAACCTCATCGCGCACCACGTCCGCCCCGGCGAACAGCATCGCCGGGTCCAAGTTGCCCTGCAGCACCCGCGGGGACGAAAAGCGTGTCGCCGCGACGTCCAGCGGCACGCGCCAGTCCACACCCATAACCTCGCTGCCTGCCTCGGACATCGCACCGAGCAGCTCACCGGTTGTCACGCCGAAATGAATGCGCGGGATCTCCCCAGCGACAGATTCCAGGATCTCTGTGGAGTAAGGCAACACAAACTCGCGGTAGTCGCGCTCGGTGAGAAAGCCCGCCCACGAGTCAAACAGCTGCATCGCGTCGATGCCGGCCTCCACCTGCGTGCGCAGAAACGCCACGATCGTGGGCACCAGGCGCCGCATGAGTGCGTGCCACGTCTCGGGCTCGGCGTGCATCATCGCCTTCGTCTTCTCATGGTTCTTGCTCGGCCCGCCCTCGATGAGGTAGCTGGCCAGCGTAAACGGGGCGCCAACAAACCCGATCAGCGCCTGGGTGTCGCTGAGCTCGTCCAGGATGATGCGGATGCCGTCCGCCACCTCAGACACTTCGTGGTCAAGGAGCGGCAGCTTATCGACGTCGCTTCGCGTCCTCACCGCCTCCGCCATCACCGGGCCGCGGCCGGGAACAATCTCCACCTCGACGCCTGCGGCCTTCAAAGGCACGACGATGTCGGAAAAGAGGATCGCCGCGTCCACGTCGTGGCGGCGCACCGGCTGCAGCGTGATCTCCGCGAGCAGCTCCGGCATAAAGCACGAATCCAGCATGGCGATGCCCTCGCGAACCTCGCGGTACTCGGGCAGGGACCGCCCGGCCTGGCGCATGAACCACACCGGGGTACGCGAGGGTTTGCGGCCATGAGCCGCCTCGAGCAGCGGGGCATGGGAGAGATTGCGTCTGGTCATGATGCCCAAGCCTACCGACGCAGACCCTAAACCCGGAACCGGCCGGCGCGCCGCGAGCCGTATTCCACAAGCAAGGAACTGCCCAGCATGAGCAGGGTCGCACCCACCGGCGGGAGCACGCCCGCGGCGGCCAGCACAATGGCCATGGCGTTATACGTGCCCGCGAACCACAGGTTGCGGTTGGCGATGCGGTTGACGCGTCGAGCGTGCTCCACCAGCTGGGGCACGGCCATGACGTCGTTACGCAGCAGCACCACGTCGCACACGCTGTTCCAGTTCGGTGTCTTGGTGCTGTAGAGATCCTCTCCCGCGTAGAGGATGCCCGAGTCCGCCACCCGCAGCACCGGCAGCACGCTGGCGTCGCACACCATGGCCACGATCGCGCCCTGGGAGTGTAGCGTTCGCACCGCGCCGGGCTTTTCCTGGGAGCGGATGCCCGCCAGGACCTGCGAGATTCCGAGGAAGTCGGCGAAGCGCCGGGCCACCGGGTACGTGTCGCGGGAGAGCATCACCGTCTCCACACCCATGGATTCCAGCGCGTCCACTGCCTCGATGGCGTCTTCCTTGGCCGGGTCGTACAGCGTGATCACGCCTCGGTCTTTGCCGTCCCAGCGCACCACGACCGGGGTACCTCCTGTCGTGGCCGCCGTGAGCAAGTTTCCCCGCAGCTGCGAGAGGTTCGTGGGGCGCCACAGGGACGCGTCGAACGTCTGCGTGCGCGCATCTTCGCCCGAGCCCCAGGTGGCAGTGACCCTCCCGCCGAACTCACCGTCTGGGGTGATGATGTCGTCGCTGACCTCGAGCCAGTCCGGCAAACGAGGGTCTTCCGAGCGGGCGTCGCGCACCTCGCGCGCCGCTTTGACAATCGCACGGGAGGCAGGGTGGTCCGAGTCCGCGGAGAGCACGCCGGCGATGCGGACCACCAGATCGCTGCTTTCCCCGCTGTCGGCGGTGACTGTCTCCACGCGCATTTGCGGCAGCACCAAGGTGCCGACGCGGTTGAACACGATCATGTCCACCTTGGACAGCACCCGCAGCGCGTTGCCGTCCCGGACGAGCACACCGTTTCGCACCGCGGCCTCGATGCCCTGCCGGATGGCCAGTGCCGGCGAGATAGCCAAACTAAACGGCGCGACCACAATCAAAATGGCGAGCGCGGTCGAGGCAGCGGTGTTGATGTTGCCGGTAAACAGCAGCCAGAGGCCGAAATCCAGCACGGCCAAGGCGTACGCCGCGGGGATGAGCATGCCCGCGGAGCGCGTCGAGACCATCGTGGCGGCGTTCTGCTGGCGCAACGCCTCCTCCAGCCACCGCTGCACCGCCGTGAGCAGCGTGGTGTGGCCCACGCGGGTGGCGCGGACTTTGATCTCACCCTCACGCACTACCGAGCCGGCCACAACCCGCTTACCCACCTTCAGCTGCGGGCTGTCGTGGGTGTTGATCAGCTCCCAACCGATGGCGCCTGAGCCGCCCACCACTTCCCCGTCCACGGGAATGACCTGGCCGGCGCGCACGATGACGTCGTCGCCGCGCGTGATCTCCGTTGCGGGCCGCTGCTCGAAGGCGCCACTCTTTGCTCTGTGGCACACCTCGTACAACGACTCCGTCCCTGGGCGGCGCGCCTCCAGCTCATCCAGCAGGTTCGAGCGCACGCGCATGGAGAAGTACCGGCCCAGCAGCAGCAGCGTTGTAACGGTGCAGGCCACCTCGAGGTAGAGCTCCGGCCCGTCCCCGATCTCCAGCGGGACCCAGTTCCCACTGGATTCGTAGCCGATGCGGCCGGCGTCGGTGAACAGCAGCACGGCCAAGGACCACAGATACGACGCGAGGATGGCAATAGAGCTCGCCCCATCCAACGCTGACAGTCCGCGGCGCACGCCACCCGCCATCGCGCGGTGGAACGGGGAGGCGCACCACAGCACCACCGGGGTGGTCAGCGCGAACGCTACCCACTGCCACCCGGGAAAGCCGAGCCCCGGCAGATACGTCAGCAGCAGCACCGGGATAGTCAGCGCAAACGCGGTCCACAGCCTCGCCGGGGTGACCAAGTCACGCGCCGTGAACAGCACGTCGCCGCTGCGTCGCTCCGAGCGGGTCGCGTTCTTCACGAACCCTTGCGCGCGGGCGAGCAAGTGGGCCGCTTCCTCGTTGTGGCGGTGCTTGGCGCGGCGCGGCATCGGGTGTTCCGTCCAATACCTGCCGTGGGCGCGGCGCTGGAGGGTGGAGTCGGTGACCACCGCGCCGACCCCGAAGTCCTCGATAGTCTTTACCAGCTGCGGCAGCGGCATGCTCGCCGGTGCGGTCACCCACGCCATCCTGGTGGGATACACCAGTCGAGCGGACACGCCGTCGAGGGATTCGAGGGCGTCCTCAATCTCCTGCAATTGCGGGCCGTCCTCAACGCCGTGGAGCTCGAAGGCGTACGAGGCGTTTGGGCGCACGAGCTCGCCGTCGAGGTCGCGTCTGGCGGTGGCCGGATCAATACCTGCCTGGCGTGCCGCGTCGCGGGCTGCCTCGATGCATTCCTCTAACTCGGCCTGCCCGGCCTCCGCCAGCGGTGAGCCCTCACTCCCGGAGCCTCGGATGCTGCGCGCGTTGTCGCCTTCGAATTGCGTCATTCCACGCCTTCCCATACGTCGCCGCTGCGCTTGTCCACATATGCGTTGGCGGCTGGACGGAACATGAAGAACAAGGCGAAGACCAAAAGTCCCACCACAACTAACGCGGCCCAGCCGGCCACGCCGACGAAGAAGCTGGCCAGCTGTAAAAACACCGCCAGGCCGATGAACCCGGCCAGCCAGCGACGCGCCACCTTCGAGCCTTTTGACAGGTAGGCGCAGCACGAGGTGATCAGGGAGCCGAGGATGATGCTGCCCCAAGTGTAGACCCGCAGGTTGCGCGCGAAGGTATCAATGAGCTCTTCGTCGGCCCCCTCGATCATCCACGAATCCGGCAAGCGGTCCGGCACCCCGTTGACCATGGTCAAAAACGCAATGACAAACATCAGCACTGCCGCGATCAGGCACAGGTAATAGCCGATCTGCAGCGGCCGCGGCCACTGCGACCCAACCTCGCCGGTGTAGCGCCGGTTTCTGTCGTCCGGGTCCGACACCATGGTCGGGAACATCCCTGCCACCGCTTAGTTTCCCTTCTTCTCCTGTGCGCCCCCGGCGCCTTGCTTACCGGGACCGTCCTTGGTCCACGCAACCGCGGATTTGTCCATTGAGTAGACGATGCCCAAGATGCCCGCGACGCCAAGGATGATCTGGATGACCCCGTCCGCGCCGAAGAACGCCTCGGGTACGGCGGTGGAGGCGGGCGCCACCATGAAGAGAGCAAGCATGCGCAAGGCGAAGTACCCGGAGAAAACCTGCAGCAACCTGCGTGCGTTCGGCGCCCACTTCGCCTGCTGCTTCACCGCGCGCAGCGCAAAGACGAACAGCACAATGATGCCGAGCTCGAGCACCGCCATGAGGAAGATGGAGCCGTACACACTGGCGTTCACGAGTGCGTCGGAGACTTCCCCGTCGCTGTTTTTCGCGCGCTCCCGCGCCACCTCACGCAGGGCGGACGGGTCGAGCACGCTGGCAATCACAGTCATGATCTGGTGGAGCAATTCACCGCCGATCATGACGGCCCAGCAGGTGAGCATATAGCGCACGGCTTCCGGCATCCCGGACCCGCCTCGCTTCTCCACGGCCTCCGGGCTCACCCGCTTCGGCGAGCCCGGATTCATCGGCGGCAAGCTAACCATTGAGCCTCTTCGCTGCCTCGATGGCGTAGTAGGTGAAAATCTGATCCGCGCCCGCGCGTTTGATGGACACGAGCGATTCCATCATTGTCTCCTCGTAGTCAATCCAGCCGTTCTGGCCAGCCGCGTTGAGCATGGCGTACTCGCCCGAAACTTGGTAGGCGGCCACCGGTACCGGCGAGACCTCCGCGATCTTCGCCAGCACATCCAAGTACGGCAGGGCGGGCTTGACCATCACAAAGTCCGCGCCTTCGGCGATGTCCAACTCGGCCTCGAGCAAAGATTCGCGGACGTTCGCCGGATCCTGCTGGTAGGTGCGGCGATCGCCCTTGAGGGAAGACCCCACCGCGTCGCGGAACGGCCCGAAGAACTTGGATGCGTACTTAGCGGAGTAAGCCATGATGGCCACCTCGGTAAACCCTTCGCGGTCAAGCGCCTTGCGGATCTGCTCGATCTGGCCGTCCATCATTCCGGACGGGCTGACAATGTGGGCGCCAGCACGGGCCTGGGCAACCGCCATGTCGCAGTAGATCTCCACTGTGGGGTCGTTGTCCACGACCTCGTTGCCGTGGGCATCCGTGGTCAGCACGCCGCAGTGGCCGTGGTCGGTGAATTCGTCCAGGCACGTGTCCGCCATGATGATCAGCTCGTTGCCGAACTCCTTGCGCAGCAACGCAATGCCTCGGTTGAGCACCCCGTCCTCGGCGACCGCAACGGAACCGGTCGCATCCTTGTCCTCTTCACGGGGGACACCGAAAAGGTCGATGCACTTCACGCCGGCATCGAGCGCTTCGCGGCAAATCTCCACCAACGATTCGGGAGTGTGCTGGTACACACCCGGCATGGACGGGATCTCGCGCGGGGCGTCGATGCCGTCGGCGATGAACAGCGGCAGGATAAGGTCCGCCGGGTGCAGCCGCGTTTCCGCGACAAACTCGCGGATGGCCGGGTTTTGCCGCAAGCGGCGGGGGCGTCGGTTCAGCTCAAGATTCGTCATGCGCCACATCTTAGAACGCAGCCCCGACACGCCCCAGCCGGTGCAGCGCTCAGTTGTCGGCCGACGGCGCATCCCCATCCGCGTCGTCTGCCTTCGCACCCGTGGCCGCAGGGGCAGTTTTGCGGCGCTTCTTGCGCGGCGGCGGCAGCTGCCCAGCCGCTCGCAAACCCGCCACGTGGTCCGCCAACGCGTCCACTAAGTTGGGGATGTCGGCGACTTCCGGAACGACGTCGACACGCAGCCCCTGCTCACGCGCCTCCGCCTCCGTAACCGGGCCGATGCAGGCGATGATCGTGCGCGGGTGCGGCTTGCCCGCGATGCCCACGAGGTTCTTCACCGTCGACGGAGAGGTGAAGCACACCGCGTCGAAGCCGCCGGTCTTGATCATGTCGCGCGTCTCCGGCGGCGGCGGGGCGGCGCGCACGGTGCGGTAGGCCACCACGTCGTCGACTTCCCAGCCCTTCTCCTTCAGGCCGTCCACCAGCACGTCGGAGCCCAGGTCCGCCCGCGGAAGGAGCACGCGCGAGACGGGGTCGATGTCCTCGACGTACTCGGGGAATGCCTCCGCCAGCCCGGCGGCGTTTTGCTTGGTGCGGTGCGGCACCAGCTCGGCCTGCATGCCGCGGTCGCGCAGGGCGCCGGCAGTCTTCTGCCCCACTGCGCCCAAGTGCACGCCTGCGAACGAGCGCGCGTCCAAACCCAGCTCTTCAAACTTGCCCCACACCGCGTTCACCGCGTTTACCGAGGTGAACAAGACCCACTGGTAGCGGCCCTCCACGATGCCCTTAATCGCGCGGTCCATCTGCGCCGGGTTGCGCGGCGGCTCCAGCGAGATCGTGGGCACCGACTGCGGGATCGCGCCGTGCTGGGACAAGCGGGCGTTCATCGGACCAGCCTGCTCCTTCGCGCGCGGCACAAGGACGCGCCAGCCGTACAGCGGGCGGTTCTCCCACCACGAGTACTTGGAACGGTCGTCGGCGGCGGTGCCCAGCGTGACCACAAGCGGGCCTTCCAGGTCCGCGTCGAGCTTGCCCATGGTCTCCAGCGTGGCGTCGAACGTGCGCTGCAGACGCGTGGTTCCGCGCGTGGTCACGGTCACCGGCGTGGCGCCCTGGAATCCGCGCTGCGTGAGCTGCTCCACCATCTCCGCCAAGTGCTCCTGGTTGGCCTGGAACACCAGCGGCTGCGGGGCGCTGGCCAGCTGGTCCCAGTTCACCGGGCCGTTGTTCAGGTCCGTCTCGGTGTATGTGGAGCCGAGCGCGATGCCGGCAAAGGAGGGCACCGTCGAGGGCAGCGACATCCCCGGCACCACCTGGAACTCCATCCCGGCCGCAGCGACCGCGGAGATCTCCTCCATCACCGAATCGCGCGTCAGCGGGTTACCGCACACGACGCGGATCACGTCGCCGTCGCCAGCCTCACCGCGCTCCAGCGCATCCGCCGCATCCTTCAACGCCCGCTTCAGCTTCTCGACGATCGCGTCGCCCTCCAACCCCACAACCTCGATCTCCGCTGCCGTCGGGGCTTCGGGACGCGGCGGTTTACGCCTCGCGCCAGCTTCTTTCGCCTCGGCGCACATCTGCTCGTAGCGCGCGTTGGCCTCATCTACCTTGGCTTGCGGCACTGGCAGCGCCGCCGCGACGACACTTCGGACCCCCGTTGACACCTCCGGATCCACGAGGGCGATAGAGTTGGATTCCATTACCTCGCGAGCGCGGACAGTAAGCAACTCTGGGTTGCCCGGTCCAGCGCCAACGAAGATCACCTTCCCCGGCTGGGGGGCGTGCGTGGGCTCTGTCATGGAGAAATCTCTTCTAGGCACAAATAAACCGCCCCCGCGCGGCTGGGTGCGGGCGTTTTCCGCCCCGCCGACCCGATTGCACGGAGGGTATTGAACGTATGGTATCTCCACCATAAAAGGCTGACGCGTGAGAACAAAACCACCGCTGAAGACCAGTGTCCTCGGCGGGCTCTCCGCCGCGAACTAGCAGATCCGTAAAGGAATACAGTCGCTAATCCATCAGGGCGGCAGCGCCGCGCTCCAGCAGCGCTTCCGCAACCCGGCGCCCCAGCTCGGCGGGGTCAGTTCCCTCCGCCTCCTCCACCAGCTGGCGGGATCCGTCCAGAGCGAACACCCCGGCGCGCAGGGCCACCGTGTCGCCGTTGCGCACGGCGGTCGCGGCGACCGGCGCGGTGCAGCCAGCCTCGAGCGTGGCCAGCACGGAGCGCTCGGCAGTGGACTCGGCGGTGGCGGAGGCGTCGGCAAGCTTGTCGATGGCGGCGCGGGCTGCCGCATCGTCGGTGCGGCACTCGACCGCCAGGGCGCCCTGGGCTGGAGCAGGCATGAAAACCTGCGGGTCGAAGACTTCGGTGGGCCTGTCGCCGTAGCCACCGCGCACGAGCCCCGCGTACGCGAGGATGATCGCGTCAAGCTCGCCGTTTTCCACGTACGACATTCGGCGCTCGATGTTGCCGCGCAGGGGGCGGATATCCAGGTCGGGGCGGATCGCCTTCAACTGGGAAATGCGCCGCGGGGCCGAAGTGCCCACACGCGCGCCTTGCGGCAGTTCAGCCAGGGTGAGGCCGTCGCGGGCGATGAGCGCCTCGCGGCTGTCCGCGCGCGCCGGGACCACCATGTGGGCACGTGGCTCGTAGGCCGTGGGCAGGTCCTTGAAGGAGTGCACGGCGATATCCACCTCGCCGGTGAACAGGGCATCGCGCAGCGCCGAGGTGAATACCCCCACGCCGATGCGTTCCACGGGGGCTTGGGAGAGGTCGCCCGATGTGGTCACGATCTGCAGCTCGGCCGGGTGGCCGACCTCCCCGAGGGCGTCGCGCACGTGGCCGGACTGGGTGGTGGCCAGGTGGGAACCGCGGGTACCAATGCTGAACATCTATTTTTCCTTCCCGTGCAGCTCGTCCGGAAGCGGGAGGTGCTGCGCATCCACGGCCACCGAGAGGCTATCCAGCCCAAACAGCTCGGTGACCGCTTCTTCCACGCTGACAGTCTCCGCCGCCGCGGCAAGCTCCTTAATCTTCACCGTCGGCGCGTGCAGCAGCTTGTCCACCACGCGCTTGACCATGCGGCTGACCTGCTCGAAGTCGGCGTCGGCCATGTCCGGCATGCGGGCACGCAAGCGCTGCAGCTCCTGGCCCGATATCTCGGCCGCGTTGCGGCGCAGGCGTGTCACGGCCGGGGCCACCTCGCGCACGCGTTGCTGGGAACCAAACGTCGCAACCTCTTCGGCCACGATGTCTTCTGCGCGGCGCAGCGCGCGGGAATCCTCGGTGTCGCTGCGCCGCATCGTCTCGTGCAGCGACTCGATGTTGACCAGACGCACGCCCTCGATCTCCGTGACCGCGTCGTCGATGTCGCGCGGCAGCGATAAGTCCGCCAACATGAGCGGGCCCGGGATGTCGCCCGGGGTGATCGTGAACTCGTCGGACGCGGTGGCGGAGACGACCAAGTCCACGCGGCTGAGCACCGACGCCCGGTCCGAAAAGTCCACTACCTCCGCGGGCACACCTGCCTCGCGGGAGTGCTCGGCCAAACGCTCGGCCCGGTCGCGGGTGCGGTTGGCCAGCACGAGCGAATCAATGCCGTTTTTGCCTAGGTGCGTCGCGGCAAGCGAGCTCATCGCGCCAGCGCCGAGGACCAGCGCGGTTTTGCCCCGGAGGTCGTCGACACGCATCAGCTCCATCGCTTGCTCGAGCGCGACGGTGACCATGGAGGCACCTGAATCGTCGATGCCGGTCTCGGAATGCACGCGCTTGCCGGTGCGCAGGGCCGCCTGGGCGAGCGAGTGGAGGTTCGGCCCGACAGTCCCGCGCTCCGCCGCGTCGACGTACGCCGTGCGCACCTGGCCGATGATCTGCTGCTCGCCCACCACCATCGAATCCAGGCCAGAGGCGACCGTGAAGATGTGCTCTGCGGCGGCGTCCGAGTAACGCACGTAGAGGTAGCGGCGCAGTTCGGCCACATCGATGCCGGAGACCTCACCCAGCACACGCATCACGTCTTCCACCCCGGAGTGGAAAGCGTTGGTCACGGTGTAGACCTCCAGGCGGTTGCACGTGGAGATGATCATCGCCTCCGACAAGGACGGTTGTTTGATCAGTGCCGTCGCTGCTCCGTGCTGGACGTTAGCGTCCATGCTGAGCCGTTCCAGCAGGGCCACAGGCGCAGACCTGTGCGACATCCCCACAAGCAGAACACTCACGCAAACCCTCCAGTCCGTTCGAAACCACCACAAGGATAGTCCTTTAGTTGGACAGCTCCGCCTCAAGGTCGTCGTTGTCCACTTCCCAGCACGCGAATTCATCGCCGTCGATCACTACAACGGGCACCCGGTCGCCGTATTCCGCGGCCAAGTCCTCGTCGCCGTCGACGTCCACAAGCACCAGGCGAGCGTCGTGCCTCTTAACGACAGGCGCGATCTGGCCCGCCACCCGCTCGCACGAGCCGCAGGTAGCCCGGACCATCAGCTCCACCGTCTTCATCCCCGCTCCTTCACCAACTGCCTTCGCCCGGCGCGTTCAGCACGCGCCGGCGTTGTACGATTGCACACGCTAACACCCCCACCCGAAAGGGCCTTTTGCCTCATGTCTGATCAGCGCGAACTGCTCGCGCAGTGGTCCCAGTCGCAGGGCAACCTGCGCCGTTTCCTCGAAGACCGCGCGCTGCCTCCGCTTGACGACGCCGCGCAGCGCGCCGCCGGCCGCGCCGCCGCAGCCGCCGCGGTGGAAGAGACCTTCGGCATCGACATCGACGATTTCGCGCTCGGGGTGGATTCCGTCGGCGGGGCGTTCGAAACCGCCGGGCGCCACAAGATCACCCCGCCTGACCCCGAGGTCCCCCAAGACACCGAAGCGGCCGCCTTCTTCGACGTGGACAACACCCTGATCCAGGGGTCCTCGCTGATCCTGCTGGCCCAAGGGTTGTTCCGAAAACGCTTCATCTCGCTTTCCGAGCTCGCCCCCGCCCTGTGGAAGCAGATCCGCTACCGCGTCTCCGGCTCCGAAAACGCCGGTGACATCGCCGAGGGCCGCGAGCAGGCGTTGGCGGTGGTGAAGGGCAAGAGCGTGGCGGAGCTCAAAGCGGCGTGCCGGGAGATCGTGGACAGCCGCATGCTGCAGAAGTCGTACGCCGACACCATCGAGCTGGCCTCCATGCACCTGGCCGCCGGCCAGCAGGTGTGGCTGGTGTCCGCGACCCCGGTGCAGATCGGCCAAGCGCTCGCGGAAACGCTGGGGTTCACCGGCGCCTTGGGCACGGTGGCCGAGGAAGACGACGGCAAGTTCACCGGCCGCCTCGTCGGCGACATCCTGCACGGCCCGGGCAAGAAGCACGCCGTGGCCGCCTTAGCCGCGCTCCAGCAGCTGGACCTGTCCCAGTGCACGGCGTATTCCGACAGCATCAACGACCTCCCCATGCTGGAGATGGTGGGCTCCCCGGTGGCGATCAACCCAGACCGGGCGTTGCGCAAGCACGCCAAAGCGCAGGGCTGGGACATCCGCGACTACCGCTCCGTGCGCCGGGCCGTTCGCTTGTCTACCCTGCCGGTGTTAGGTGCCGCGGGTGCCTTCTCTCTGTGGCGTTTGTTGAGCAAGCGGCAGGTACGGACTCACCATGGACGATTTTGTTGAGCGTCCCGCACCTATGGGATATACGGCTCAGCGACGGGTGCTGGGCCACGGCTCCAGTGGCCGGGTCGGGTAGCGCTCATCAACGGTAAAGCGTTGGCACACCACTTGAGTGTCATCGTTGATATCAAGCTCTCCGATGTACTGCACGAATTCTGGTGACCGCCAATACCGTTCATGCCCAATTCGCCATTCGTTGGCGTCGGCGTAGCCCTCTCCCTCGGCGATGGCATGCTCGTCACCCACGTCCGCCAGCCGACAAACCTGCATGTCGGTCGTACGGATGATGCACACGACGTTGTCATGTGAATCAAGGACGGCCTCGAGAGAGCCCACTTCCTCGTCGAACTGGTAGTCCTTGGGATATTCAATCAGCAACGATGCCGTCGCGGTTTTAGTGCCGTCCAAGATTGCTTGGACAAGAGCGTCCCGAAGCGGGCCCGGGAAAGCAAACTCGCCACGAGGCAGCTCCGAAACGGGTTCCAACGCGTCCTGAGTCATACGGCCATTTTACGTAGCCAAAGGCGGCGCCCCGTGCGCGTGTCCAGGCCCTGGTTCCTGACCGTCTGGTTGGGTGTAAGCCGGTTAGCGCATCAGGCTGGCGAAGCCCTTCCGCGCCCAGATTATTCAGCAACGCGTCAGCCTCCGCTACCACCGAATCGCTTTGCAGGGCCGGGACAAGACAACACAAAGCCCGCCTCCGTAAATGGAGGCGGGCGACACACGGCTTACTTGCCGAGCTTGCGGCGCTGCACACGGGTGCGGCGCAGCATCTTGCGGTGCTTCTTCTTGGACATGCGCTTGCGGCGCTTCTTAATCACTGAACCCATGGGGTTACCTCTTTTCTGCGTTTAAGTACGTACGTACGCGGCCGGCGCAACCGCTTCCGCGGCTCGTGGAAGGTGCACACTCCCACAGAAAGTGGCCGACCTGAACATGCAAAGCATACCGGCAGGGCAGTTCAAGGCCAAAAACGAAAAGCCCGCCCCGCCTGAAACTGGCGGCGGCGGGCGGGCGGTAGATCCTGCGAACGGACCCGGAGCGACTATCCCACGTCGTAGACGGAGGACTCCAGGTACTCGCTCACTGCCGTTTCGTTCACGCGGAACGAGCGACCCACGCGCACGGCGGGCAGCTCTCCGGAGTGAACGAGGCGGTAGACGGTCATCTTGGAAACGCGCATGATCTCGGCGACCTCGGCGACCGTCAGAAACTCTCCTTTATCTTCATTAACCACTGAATTCTTACCTCTCGGCACGCAAACGCGCTGCAGGCTTCCCCTCCCGCAGGACGAACACGCACGTGCTTGCACCACACTAACGTGAATTCAGCGCCAAGTGCGACTTATGTGCTGGAAATTTTTCAATGTGCTGGCAGTACACATACAGAAACGTTTGTGAAAGTTGGGGTCACGCCTTGCCCAGTTCCTCCGAGCGCCTCGCGCAGATTTCTGTCGCCCGGTAGAACGCGCCGCGCAATCCCGACTCCTCCAGCTCCCGGATTGCGCGGACAGTCGTGCCCGCGGGCGACGACACGTTCGCACGCAGCTGCACCGGACTGTCACCGCCCTCCAGCATCGCGCCCGCTCCTGCAGCGGTTGCGCACGCCAGCTGCTCGGCCATGTCGCGTGGGAGACCAAGGGACACGCCAGCGTCGGTGAGCGCCTCGGCCACCAGGAAAAAGTAGGCCGGCCCGGAGCCGGAGATAGCGGTCACCGCGTCCATCTGCGATTCGCTCACTTCGACGACTTGCCCCACGGCGGACAGCAACTTAACGACGTCGCTTCGCTGGTTCCCGTCCACAAACCGCCCGCACGCGACGGCTAGAACACCTTTGCCCACCACCATGGGCGTATTCGGCATCACCCGCACGGTCGGGGTGCCTGCGGCAGAGACAGCACCGTCCATCGCGGCGAGGGTGATACCGGCGGCCAGCGACACGAGCACGGTGGACGAGCCTGAGTTGATGAGCTCCTCGCCCACGTCCGCGATCACGTCGAGCACCTGCCCAGGTTTCACGCACAGCAGGGCAACGTCCGCGTCGCGGACGGCTTCCCGGTTATCGGCGGTCGTGCGCACGCCGTAGCGTTTGGCGAGCTCGGCGCTCCGCTCCTGCGACCGGCTGGTGGCCGTAATAGCGGCCGGGTCGACGCCGGAGGCCACCAGCCCAGAGATCAGCGCCTCGCCGATGTTGCCTGCCCCGATAACGGCAATGCGTTCCATTTCGCGCCTACAGCAGCGCCGGGCCGAACGCCATGACAGCCGCTGCCAGGCCAGCAAACACCATGGTCAGCTTGTCGCGGCCCGTAGCCATTGCGCCGACGGCGGCGACCACGGCTGCGACTGCCGCGACGCCCAGCAGCGCCGCCACGACTGAGGCCGTGTTCGCCCACAGCCAGGAGAAGGCCAGGAAGCCCAGCACGCCGAGCAGGACGCCGGCGAATACGAGCAACACCAGAAGGATCGGGTTCACCGACGCATCTTCCACTTCGGTGGATTTGACCGGCTCGAGCTCGTCGGCCTGCGCCTTAGCGGGCTCGGTCCTGTCGCCCTGCTCGACCCGTTCAACCCGTTCAACCCGTTCGACCTCAGCCTCCTTGTTCTGCGGCTCGGGTGCCTGCACCGCGCGGATCTCGCTGGTGTCGTCCGGCTGTGCAGGCGCCGGCTTCGCGGCGGGCTCCGCCGTGACCTTCCGCAGCACCGTCGTCTCCTCGTTGGAGGGCTGGGGCTTCGGAGACGGCGCCGGTTCCTTGGCGGGCTTGTCCTCCGGCGCCTCGGCCTCGGCCGGTGTGGGGGTGTCCGAAGGTGCGTCGATAGGCACGCTGGAGTGCTTCACCTCGACCGGTTTGACGTCGACCTTCTTGAAGGAGTCGGTCAGTTCCGCGACGGAGACGCCGCCATCTTCCAGGCTGCGGCGGCGGCGCGGGCGACGGTTGGTGTCCGAGTTGCCGTTTTCAGCGCGCGCGAGGAGTTCGGCGACAGTGAGCTGTTTGTCGGCCATCAGTTGTCGTCTCCTTTATCGGCTTTGGTGTGGGCTTCCAGGGCACCCTGGTCAATGCGCTTCAAGATGACGCCCTCGCGCAGCGCCCACGGACAGATTTCTAACTTATCAACATTCAGCGCCCGCATCGCGGCTTCGGCAACCAGCGCACCTGCGACAATCTGGTGCGAGCGGTCAGCGTTAATGCCCTCGAGCTCCGCACGGTCCGCGGCCGTCATGCGGGAGATGAACGCGATGAGCTGGCGCAGACCCGGCGCGGTGAGCGTGCGCTGGACAAACGGGCCGGCCGATGACGGCGCGGCGCCGGTCAGGCGAGCCAGCGAGCGGAACGTCTTCGAGGTGCCCACGGCTAGGCCGGCCTCTCCCAGCGCCTTGAACTGCTCGGCGGGGCCGGCCAGCTCAGCGTCGATGTAGTCGCGCAGCATATTGATCTTCTTGCGCTCTGGCGGGTCGGTGTCGAACCATTCGTGTGTGAGGCGGCCAGCGCCCAGGTCGAGCGAGACCGCCAAGTCCGGCATCTCCTCGGTGCCGGTGGAGATTTCCAGCGAGCCGCCGCCGATGTCGAAGTTGGTGATGCGCCCGGCGGACCAGCCGTGCCAGCGGCGCGCGGCAAGGAAGGTCAACTGCGCCTCTTCTTCTCCGGAGAGAATGTTCAGCTTCACGCCGGTCTTCTTCTCCACGCGCTTGAGCACCTCGTCCGAGTTGGTCGCTGAACGCACCGCGGAGGTGGCGAAGGCGAGCAGCTCCTCGCACTTGAGGTTGGCCGCGAGGTCGGAGGCCTCCTGGACAGCGTCGACGAGCTTGTCCACGCCCTTGTCCTCGATGTTGCCCTTCTTGTCCAGCAGCTCAACCAGCCGCAGCGGCTGCTTCCAGTCGCTCATCGGGGTCGGGCGGCCGCCACTGTACGCATCGACCGCCACGAGATGGATCGTGTTGGAGCCGACGTCTAATACACCTAATCGCACCACCACAGGGTAACGGGTCTACCGTGTCCAGGTGTGAATCAACCAGCCCCGAAACCCGTTTTTCTCGGCTTCCCTGCGGACTCGCCCGCAGGCCGTTCCATCCTCGCCGGCCGTGAGACCCGCCCCGATTTCCCCCGCGAATGGTTCGAGTTTGTCCACCCGGACGACCCGCACCACATCTTCTCCATCGACCTGACTTGGGCCGAGGCCACCTGGTCGTGCCGCTTTGGCACCCCGGAGTGCCACGGCATCGACGAGTCCAACCCGTCCGTCGGCTGCTGCATCCACGGCGCATACATTGCGGACGAGGAGGACCGCGACACTGTCTATAACGCAGTCAAGGACATGCCGGCGAAATACTGGCAGCTGCGCCCGGCGGAAACGGACGCCTACTTCGTGGCGAACGACCCAACGTGGCTTGAGCCGTGGCTGGAGTGGGACGAGGAGGAAGACGCGCTCGATCCCGACACCGAGGATGAAGACGCCGGCCCCCACATTAAGACCAAGGTCGTGGACGGCGCCTGCATCTTTGCCAACCGGCCCGGCCACCCCACCGG
Organism: Corynebacterium ureicelerivorans; assembly: GCF_000747315.1. Taxonomy (NCBI): domain Bacteria; kingdom Bacillati; phylum Actinomycetota; class Actinomycetes; order Mycobacteriales; family Corynebacteriaceae; genus Corynebacterium; species Corynebacterium ureicelerivorans. Next base: position 199,075 of record NZ_CP009215.1, on the reverse strand, counting down.
CGCGGGCTGTGCATTCCACCAGTTCGCCATGGCGGAGGGGCGCAACATCGTGGGCACAAAGCCGGAAGTGTGCTGGCAGGTTCCGTTCTCACGCGAGGACGCGTGGGAGGAGCGCACCGACGGCCAGGAAATCCTGCGCACCACCATCGGCGAGTACCACCGGCGCCAGTGGGGCGGCGGCGGTGAGGACTTCGACTGGTGGTGCACCTCAGCGCCCGCCTGCCACACTGGCGGCACGCCCATCTGGCAGTCCATGAAAGACGAGCTCATTGCCCTGATCGGGGAAAAGCCGTACGCGATCGTCGCCAAGCACTGCGAAAAGCGGGCGACGCTTGACGACGACCTTCGGGCCGTCCACCCAGCAACCAAGGCCGCGCACGAGTAGGCGCCGTTACGCCTCGAACTTGTAGCCCAGCCCGCGGACGGTGACCAGCTGGGTGGGGCGCGACGGCTGCGCCTCGATCTTCGTGCGCAGGCGCTTGACGTGGACGTCCAAGGTTTTGGTGTCGCCGACGTAGTCTGCGCCCCAGATCCTGTCGATGAGCTGGCCGCGGGTAAGCACCCGGCCAGCATTGCGCAGGAGGTACTCCAGCAGATCGAACTCTTTGAGCGGCATGGGCACCGGCTGGCCGTCCACAAGCACAGTGTGGCGCTCCACGTCCATGGTGACGCGGCCTCCCTGCAGCAGCTGGTCGTCGACTTCTTCGACCACTTCAGTTTCGGGTCCGCGGCGCAGCACCGCGCGGATGCGGGCGACCAGCTCGCGGGTGGAATAGGGTTTGGTGACGTAGTCGTCCGCGCCCAGCTCTAGGCCCACGACCTTGTCAATCTCGCTGTCGCGCGCGGTGACCATAATGATGGGCACGGACGATACTGCGCGCAGCTTTTTGCACACCTCGGTGCCGCTCATGCCGGGCAGCATGAGGTCTAGCAGCACGAGGTCGATGTCCTCGGACGCGAACAGGTCCAGACCCGCTTGGCCGTCGGCGGCCACAACCGCCTCGAAGCCCTCCTTGCGCAGCAGGTAAGCCAGGGGGTCGGACAGGGACTCCTCGTCTTCAACGATAAGAATGGTCGTCACTTCACTCTTCCCTTTCTGTTCTGCTGGAGGCCTCCGGGTCATACACGGGCAGCTCGATGGTGAACGTGGATCCCGTTCCCAGCCTGGACCACAACGTAATGCTACCGCCATGGTTCGCCACCACATGCTTCACGATGGCCAAACCCAAGCCCGTACCGCCCGTGGAGCGCGAGCGGGCCTTGTCCACGCGGTAAAAGCGCTCGAACACGCGCTTTTGGTCCTCCGGGGCGATACCGATGCCGCGGTCTGTGACCCGGATCAGCACGACGTTGTCGCGCACCAGCTTCTGCGTCACGCTCACCGGCTGCCCGCTCGGGGAGTAGTTGACGGCGTTGGCGATCAAGTTGGACACCGCGACGGTGAGCAGGGCCTTATCCGCCATCACGCGCAGGCCCGTGCGTTGCCCGCGGGTCAACTCGATGCCGCGGTTCTCGGCGGTGACCAGGTTGCGGCCCACCGCGTCGTCAACGATGTCGTCCACCCGCACCGGCGCCATATCCGGCAGCGCTTCCGCGCCCTGCAGCTTGGATAGGGAGATGAGGTCCGTGATCATCTCCCCCATGCGCTGGGCCTCTTTGTGCAGCTTGGTGCCGAAGTACTCCACCATCTCCGGGTCGGTGGGATCTTGCAGCATCGCCTCCGCCAGCAGGGAGATGCCGCCAACCGGTGTTTTCAGCTCGTGGGAAACGTTGGCCACGAAGTCGCGTCTGGCGCTTTCCATGCGTACGTTCTCAGACTCGTCGGAGCCGTAGACGATGGCGTAGGAGTTGTCCGTCAGCGTCAGCGGGGCCACCAGCGCGCGCACGTTGCGGATGCGGCTGCCGGTTGTGCGCTGCGGCAGATCCAAGTCGAGCACGTGCTCTTCCTGGTCCTCGAAAACCCGGGCCGCGACCTCAAGCACGCGGGGGTTGACGCTGCCGTCGTGGACCAACGACATGTCGTGGGCACGAGCGTTTGACAGCACTACGTTTCCGGCGCGGTTGATCACCGCGATGCCGGTCGGCGAGCCCTGCGTGACCAAGTGCAGCACCTGGCTCACCGTGTTGACCGTGGTGTCCTCTCCGCCGTTATCCGCCCGATTGCGGGCGCGCCAGCGCAGCGCCCGCTGGCCGAGCAGCACAGCGGGCACCGTCAGCACGGCACCGATGAGAAAAGCGAGTATCGGTGTCACGTGTGCTTCGAGGCTTCCCGCAGGTCCCTACTTCTGGCCCTGGTTCGCCACCGCGGCGGCGCCGGCCTCGGCGGCCTCCGGGTCCAGGTAGGTGCCACCGGGGTTGAGTACCGAGCCGTCGGCATCGATCTCGTAGACCAACGGCATGCCAGTGGGAATATTCAGGCCGGCGATGTCCTCGTCGGAGATGTTGTCCAGGTACTTCACCAGCGCGCGCAGGGAGTTGCCGTGCGCGGCGATCATGACGTTCTTGCCCGCCATCGCCTGCGGCGCAATGACGTCGATGTAGTACGGCAGGAAGCGCTCGACAACGTCCTTCAGGCACTCGGTGCGCGGCACCTCCGGCAGGAACGCGTAGCGCGGGTCGTGGGTCTGCGCGTACTGGTTGTCCGTGTCGATCTCCGGCGGCGGGGTGTCGTAGGAGCGGCGCCACTCCATGAACTGCTCCTCGCCGAACTCCTCGCGGATCTCCGCCTTGTTCAGCCCCTGCAGCTTGCCGTAGTGGCGCTCGTTGAGGCGCCAGCTGCGCTCCACCGGGATCCAGTGGCGGTCTGCCGCGTCGAGCGCGATGTTCGCGGTGCGGATGGCGCGGCGCAGCAACGAGGTAAACAGCACGTCCGGCAGGACTTGCTTTTCGACGAGCAGCTTGCCGGCGTTGACCGCCTCGGCCTCGCCCTGCTCGGTCAGGTCCACGTCCACCCAGCCGGTGAACTGGTTCGACTTATTCCACTCGCTCTGCCCGTGGCGGACGAGAATCAGCTTTCCGTTACCCATAGCCTCAAGCATGCCACGGATAGGAACGCGCGTCGGAGGTTGCTCGCCCGAACATGAAAACAAAGTGTGCGGGCCGTCGTGAGTCCCATAATTCCTGCCCATGTTTGCTATAAGATAATTTTCATGCGTTCGCGTCTTCGTAAATCCGCCGTCGTCTTCACCGTGGCCGCCGCCATGGCCTCTCAACCGTTGTCCACAACCGCGGTCGCCCAGCCCGCGTTGGTAGCACCCGGCGCGCCCATGCGCGCGTTCCCAGTGGAGGCGCCTGAAACCCTGGAGCTTCTCACCGGGCAAACGCTGACGGTGCCGCACGACGCCTGGGCCTCCACATGTTCACAGGGCCCCACCGGCACACTGCACCTGCCAGGTCAGGCGCCGCAACGTGTGATGCTCACGGCATCCCACTGCGTGAACACGATGCCGAACCTGCCGGAGATCAAAAACGAATTCCTCGTGCCGGTCGGCTCGGAGTATCGGCGTATCGGCGAGCGCGTGGCATCGAACCACGTCAAACCCGAGGCGATGAATCTCAGCGCACCCATGGAAACCATTCGCACCGCCGATTGGGGCGTTATCAGCATCGACGCGGAATTAACCGACACCAGCCTCACACACTCCCGCGCCTATGACGGCGCCGTCACCGGTGAGCCGGTACAGCTCACGCACATCCGAGACTTCCGCACCCTGTCACCTGGCGAGGTTTCCGCTGATAACTTCGGCCAGCCCATCTGCAAGGATGGCGCGACCACCGGCCGCAGCTGCGGCACGCAGATCGGACGGACCCGCAATGGCGTGTACAGCTGGGGGCTGAACTACGTGCAGGGGGATTCAGGTGGCGTGAACTTCGACCCGAATGACGGCGCAGTTATCGGCGTAACCTCCATGGTTCTCGGCCCGCTGGGCAAGGCCCAGCCTGCGGACCGCATTATTGAAGACGCCTACGGCATCCCCGACGGACACGTCAATGATGTGTTTAGCGTCACCGACTCAACCGCCCCGCGCGCGGATTTCACCACTTCTGGTGCGGAGGAGCAGCGCGTCGAGGCGGAGATCGAGCGTCTCAATCCTGACGTGACGCCACCAGTGCCTCGCGACGAGCTCCGCAAAGCCGTCGGCGAGGCACAACACGAGGCCGTGAACTTTGCACAACAGGCCGCGCGGGGCGAGTTTGATCCAGCCGAGGTAAACCAGGCCGTGTCCCACCACTCAGAAAGGATCGGCTACTGGGGAGGCGCCTTCATCGCTGACGAGATCACTAAAGCTCTACCCTAAGTTCCGCCCGCTTACATCCCGCCGGCGTTCCGGGTGGCCACACCTGGGACGTACCCATCCAGCGTGTCGGCGTAGACCTCCAGTAATTTCTCCGCCGACGCGGACCAGCTAAATGCCCGCGCGTGGGCGACGGCCTGTTCGCCCATGCGGACGCGCACGGGGTCGTCGATAAGCAGCTGCTCCAACGCGGCCGCCCACGCCTCGGTGCTGTGGCCCTGAACGAGCACACCGGTCTCGCCGTCCGCGACAGCGAGCGGCAGCCCGCCCGCCCGCGCGGCGATCACCGGCGTGCCCGCGGCCTGGGCCTCCACGGCGACGAGGCCGAAGCTCTCGTTGTAGCTGGGCACAGCGACGATGTCCGCCGCCTGGTAGATGCTGACCAGTTCCTCCGGGGGCCTGGGCCCGAGGAAACGCGTGCAGCCCCCGACCCCTTCCTCGGCGGCGAGCTCCCGGTACCGCTCGACGGAGGAGCCTGCCCCGCTGGCCCCGCCACAGAGAATGACCCGCAGCGGGCCGCCGACACGGCCCCGCCGCACCACCTCACCCATCGCGCGGATGAGTACCTGCGGCCCTTTGAAATCCTGCAGCCGCCCAACAAAGGCCACCACCTTCGCGTGCAGGGGAATGCCCAGATGGCGGCGAGCCAGCTCCGTGTTGCGGTTCGTGCCCGGGGTGAACAACTCCGTGTCCGCGCCGGGGCTGACAACGGAAATCTTCGCCGGGTCCACGTCGTAAAAGCGCGCGAGCTCGCTCGTTTCTTCCGGGGTGTTGACCACCAGTACCTCGGCGTTGTCCACCAACTGCTGCTCGCAGATCCGACGCGCCTCAGACTCGGGGGAATCCGCGCCGGACGCGTTCTTCACCGCGGCCCACGTGTGCCCCGTGTGCACCAGCGGAATGCCGGCAAGATCCGCCAGCAGCCACCCCACCTGTCCGGAGAGCCAGTAGTGGGAGTGGATCAGGTCGTAGGAGAGCCCGTTCGCGCGGACAAACTGCACCACCCCGCCGGAGAACGCGGCGAGCTGGGTGGGCAGATCGCCTTTTTCCAGCCCCTCGTACGGCCCGGCCACGATATTGATCACCCGGTAGCCGGGCGCGACCTGCACCACCTCGCCCTGGCTGGGGCGGGTAGCGCGCGTGAACACGTCCACCTGCACGCCCTTGCGCGCGAGCTGGGCGGCGGTGTTGTGGACGTAGACGTTCATACCGCCCGCGTCGCCAATCCCCGGCTGTTCCAGCGGGGAAGTGTGCATGGAGATCATGGCGACGCGCATGCGGGCAAGAGTAGCGCGCCGCGTTCGTGCGCGTCAGTGCACGTCAGTGCGCGGCGTGACGGTGCCAGGAGCCGAAGTCGGCGGCGACTGTGGCCGCAAGGTGCTGGTAGGCCGACAGGGTCGCGGGCGCCATGCGCTCGAGGTCCACCACCGCCCCCTCCGCCAGGTGGCGGTCGTACGGAATCGCGTGCACGGCGCGGGTGCGGGAGGCGAAGTGGTCGGTGACCTTCGCCATGTCAATTGTCGGTTTGCCCGGCGCGCCCGCGGAGACCACCACGACGGCGTTGGCAGCCAGCTGGTCGTAGCCGTGGAGGTTGAGCCAGTCCAAGGTGGCGGAAGCCGACTGGGCGCCGTCGAGGGCGGGCGAGGTGACGAGGACGAGCGTGTTGGCTAGGTCGAGCACTCCGGCCATGGCGGAGTGCATGAGCCCCGTGCCGCAGTCGGTGAGAATGACGTTGTAGTGGTGCTGCAAGATGTCGATGGCCCGGCGGTAGTCGCTTTCAGAAAACGCCTCGCTCACCGCCGGGTCGCGTTCAGAGCCGATGACCTCCAGCCGCGACAGCGCCTGGTTGGTGTAGGCGCGCACCTGCGGGTAGCGGTCCGTGCCCGGCGCGCACAGGAGGTCGCGAATGGTCGCCGGCGGGGCGGTGGCGGCGCGCTGGGCGAGGGTGCCCAAGTCCGGGTTGGCGTCGATGGCGATGACGCGGTCGCCGCGGGTCTGCGCGAACACGCCGCCGAGTGCGACCGTGGTGGTGGTTTTGCCCACGCCGCCTTTCAGGCTCATCACCGCGATGCGGTAGTCGCCGCGCAGGGGTGCCCGGATGGCGTCGAAAAGCTGCTGCTCTTCCAGCTCCTGCCTGGAGCCGCCAGGGTTAATGCGCCCGCGCGTGGCGGTGTGCACGAGTTTGCGCCAGCCCTGTTTCGGCGGCGACTTCACTGGGTCCACCAGATTGGATTGGTCCAGCACCGCGGGCGGCGTGAGCTCAAGCTCAGGCACCCTCCCGGACTCTCGTGTTGCGCCGGACGGCTTGAAAAAGGTCGTCACTACATCCCCCAGAAAATCCCCCGTTGATGTTCCGCCGCACAGCCTAGAGCACCCCCGCGCGGCGCGCAGCGTGAATGCCTCGCCCACAACTTACGCAACCGTAGGTTAGACTTGCCGCCACATTATTCTGCCCGCCACACACCATCGGAGGAACCCAGTGGGAGCATGTGAAAACCGAGCCTGGATCGGCCACTACGCACCGTGGACAGACCCCAACCCAGACACCGGCACCGAGACGCTGGTCAGCCTGTTCAACCAGGCCGTAGCCACGCAGCCCAACAGCACCGCCACCTGGTTCATGGGCAAGACGCTCACGTACGGCCAGCTCAACGAGCAAGTCGGGCGCGCGGCCGCAGCGCTGACCAAGCTGGGCGTGGGCCCGGGCGACCGTGTTGCCGTGGCACTGCCGAACTGCCCGCAGCACGTCGTGGCGGTCACCGCCATCCTCCGTCTGGGGGCCACCGTGGTGGAGCACAACCCGCTCTACACCGCAGCCGAGCTCGAACCGCAGTTCAACGACCACGGGGCGCGGGTAGCGATAGTCCTGGACAGGGTGGCGGGCACGTTTACGTCCATAAGCACACGCACACCGCTGGGCACTGTGGTCGCCGTGAACATGCTCGAGGAGGTCCCGCTGCACCTGCGCGCCGCGCTCGCGCTGCCGCTGCCCCGGGTGAAGAAGATGCGCGCCGAGCTGTCCCGACCCGCGCAAGGCACGCTCCCGTGGCGCAAATTCATGCGGCAGCGCCCGCGTACGGTGCATTTTCCGCGCGTCACGCAGGACACCCCGGCGTTCATCCTGTACACCTCCGGCACCTCCGGAAGGCCCAAGGGCGCCCCGCTGACGCACGGCAACATCGTCGCGGTGCTCACCGCAGGCTTGCAGTGGCTGGAAAACTGGGGCGCGGTGCGCGAGAAGGTCCTCGGCCTGCTGCCCATGTTCCATATTTACGGCTTAGCGTTGAACTACGCGATGCCGCTGACCATCGGTGCTCAGATGGTCCTCGTCCCGGCCCCGAAGCCGAAGCTTTACCAGGCCGCGATCACGAAAACCCGGCCGACGGTGCTGCCGGGCGTGCCCACGCTCTACGACGCCATCATCGAGTGGGCGCTAAAGACCAAGGCGGACCTTTCGTCGATCCACACCTCCATCTCCGGCGCCTCCACCCTGCCGGCGGAAACCATCGAGCGCTGGGAAACCGCAACCGGCGGGCGCCTCATCGAGGGCTACGGGCTCACCGAGACCTCGCCGATCCTGGCCGGCAACCCCCTCGACGGCACACGCCGCCCCGGCTACATCGGTCTACCCTTCCCCAACACGGAAATCCGCATCGCGGACCCCGACAACCCCGCGCGGACTATGCCCGACGGCGAGCCCGGCGAGCTGCTCGCCCGCGGCCCGCAGGTCTTCTCGGGTTACCTGGGCAACCCCGAGGCAAACGAGCGCGCGTTCCACGACGGCTGGTTCCGCACCGGCGACATGGCCGTGATGGAGGCAGACGGCTGGATCCGACTGGTCGCACGCATCAAGGAAATGATCATCACCGGCGGCTTCAACGTCTACCCCGATGAGGTGGAAGCCATCCTGCGCAGCCACCCGGACATCGAGGACGTCGCGGTGGTCGGGCGCCCGCGCGCAGACGGCTCCGAGGATGTCGTTGCCTGCGTCACGCTTACCGACGGCTCCGCCCTAGACCCCGGAGGGCTCAAGGCGTACGCGCGCGAGCGTCTGACCCGCTACAAAGTGCCGCGCGACTTCTACCACTTTGAGCAGCTGCAGCGCGACCAGACCGGGAAGATCCGCCGGCGCGAGGTGCGCAACACACTACTCACCCTCCTTACGTAACCGTAGGTTTACGGGCGATGTGGGCGTAAGCTGTTGCGCATGGCTCTCACCCCATCCAACGTCAACGAAGAAAAGCCCTGGTTGCAGTACTACCCGGAGTGGACCGCCCACTCACTGGAGTACGAGGATCACACCTTGCGCGATCTCTACCTGAACAACCTGTCCAAGAACGTCTCGCGCATTGCCACCCGCTTTTTCGGGCGCACCCAGACGTTCGGTGAGCTCGACCGAGAGGTGCGCCGGGCCGCCGCCGGCCTGAAAGCCTTCGGCGTGCGCCCCGGAGACCGCGTGGCCGTCATGCTGCCCAACTGCCCCCAACACGTGGCGGCCTTCTTCGCCGTACAGCTCATCGGCGGCGTGGTGGTGGAGCACAACCCGCTCTACACCGCGCACGAGCTGCGCCCCCAGTTCTTGGACCACGGCGCACGCGTTGCCATCGCGTGGGACAAGGCCGCCGACACGCTGGAGCAGCTGCGCGCCGACACCGCGCTGGAGACGGTGGTGAGCGTGAACATGACCAAGGCCATGCCGCGCACGCAACAGGCGGCCCTGCGCATCCCGCTGCCGAAGATCATGGAAGCCCGCTCGGCGCTCACCGCCACCAGCAAGAACACCTCGCTGCACACCGTGCCGTGGGAATCGTTGATCAGCTCCGCCATCGGTGGGCTGGGTGCAGACCTGCGCGCCCCGGAAGGCGTCACCACGGACTCCCCCGCCGTGATCCTCTACACCTCCGGCACCACCGGCACCCCCAAGGGCGCTGCCTTGTCCCACCGCAACCTCATTGCCAACCCGCTGCAGGGCCAAGCATGGGTAAAGGAACTGCAGGAGGGCAACCAGCGCATGCTGGCCACGCTGCCGTTTTTCCACGCCTACGGCCTGACGTTCTCCCTGACGCTGACCATGCTCATCGGCTCCGAGCTCGTGCTCCTCCCCGCGCCGAAGATGGACCTGATCATGAAGGCCATCCGCGTCACGCCGCCCACCTTCGTGCCGGGCGTGCCCACCGTGTTCGAACGCATTGTGAAGACCGCCAGGGACAAGCGCGTGGACCTTTCCGACGTGAAGATCGGCTTCTCCGGCGCTTCCTCGCTGCCCGCCAGCGTGATCGAGGACTGGGAGCGCGCCACCGGCGGCCACCTCGTGGAAGGTTACGGGCTCACCGAGACCTCGCCCATCATCGTGGGCAACCCCGAATCCGCTGAGCGTCGCCCCGGCTACATCGGTATTCCGTTCCCGGACACCCAAATACGCATCGTCAACCCCGACAACCCCGACGAGGACATGCCGTTCGGCGAAGCGGGCGAGATCCTGGCCAAGGGCCCGCAGGTCTTCTCCGGCTACTTCAACAACCCCGAGGCCACCGAGAAGGTCTTCCACGACGGCTGGTTCCGCACCGGAGACATGGGCATCATGGAGGAAGACGGCTTTATCAAGCTCGTCTCGCGCATCAAGGAGCTCATCATCACCGGCGGATTCAACGTGTACCCGGCCGAGGTGGAGGACGTCATTCGCACCCACCCGGACGTCGCCGACGTCGCCGTCGTTGGCCGCCCGCGCGAGGACGGCTCGGAGGATGTCGTCGCGTGCATCGTGCTTAACGACGGCTCCGCCCTCGACCCCGACGGCCTGAAGGACTTCGCCCGCGAGCGGCTCACCCGCTACAAGGTGCCCCGTACCTTCTACCACTTCGACGAGCTGGCGAAGGACCCGATGGGCAAGATCCGCCGCCGCGAGGTCCGCGACGACCTGCTGGCGAAGCTCGCCGAGCGCTAGGGCCTCGCCCCTCATATGGTGAAAACCAGATGGTGAATCCGGCCAAATTTTCGCGTTCTCACCATGCGGTTTTCACCATTTGCGGGCCCGCCGCGGCTGCAGCGGGCTAGAACCCGACCCAGACCGGCTCGGGGTGCAGCTCCACCCCGAACGCCTCGCGCACCTGCGCCTGCACGCGGTGGGCAAGGTCGACGATGTCGGCGGCACGTGCCCCGCCGCGGTTCGTCAACGCGAGGGTGTGCTTGGTGGACAGGCGTGCCGGGGCGTCCTCACCGGGAAAGCCGCGGTGACAACCCGCGCGCTCGATGAGCCACGCCGCTGAGAGTTTTTCCTTGCCGTCGCCGGCGGCGAAGCGCGGCATTGCCTCCTCCCCCACCTGCGCCTCGATTGCGTCGGCCACCGCCAACGGCACCACGGGGTTGGTGAAAAAGGAGCCGGCGGACCACGTGTCGTGGTCTGCGCCGTCCAAGACCATGCCCTTCGCCCGGCGGGTCTCCAACACGGATGCTCGCGCCTGGGCGAGCGGAACGCGCTGGCCACCCAGGTGGCGCAGCGGGATGGACAGGTCGGTGTCGTGCAGCTGCAGCTCAATTTCCAGCACGACCGCGCGGGCAGTGAACTTGAGGTTGGAGTAGCGGTACGCCAGGTCCAAGGCCTCTGCGGGAACCCACTCGTCCACCCCCGTCTGCCGGTTCCACAGCCGCACCCGCGTGAGCACGTCGGCGATCTCGGACCCGTACGCGCCCACATTCTGCACCGGTGTCGCGCCCGCGGAGCCGGGGATGCCGGACAGCGCCTCGATGCCGCCCAGCCCGCGGTCGACGGCGTAGGACACCACCGCGTCCCATTCGGTGCCGGCTTGGACGCGGAGCCGAAGGTCGTCGTCAAGCGCGATGCCCTCGTTGCGCACGAGCACCGCAGCGAGGTCGAGCTCGCCGTCCGCGACAACGAGGTTGGAGCCGCCACCGACGACCAGCAGGGGCGTGCCGCTGCGGTCTAGTTCGGCCACGGCCTCAGCGAGCTGCTCTGCGGTCGTGCACTCGTAAACCGCGGCCGGGGTGCCGCCGATGCGCAGCGTGGTCAGGGAGGCGAATGATGGGGCAGTCACCCCGTCAACGGTAGTCTGTGCCCCATGACTGCACGTAGTGAGATCACTGTGACCATCAACCAGCCCATCGAGAAGGTCGCGCAGGCCTACAGCACCCGCGAGTACTGGGAGTTCATCGCGGAAAAGCTCTCCCCGGAGCCCGGCGAGCTCCACGAGTTCGCGGACAACACCGCGACCCTGTTTGAGATCCTGCCCAAGTCCATCCTCCCCGAGGCCGCCCAGGCGATGGTGTCCCAGGACCTCAAGCTCAAGCGCGTGGTAAACGTCGGCGCGCTTGAGGGCGACACCGCCAAGCACACCATGACCGGCGACGTGAAGGGCACCCCCGTGGACCTGGGCGCGGAGTACACCGCCACCCGCGACGGCGACAACACCACGCTGAACTACGAGCTCGAGGCCAAGGTGAACATCCCGTTCATGGGCGCCGCGATCGAGCCGAAGGTGGCCGACGCGCTCGAAGAGATCGTGGAAAACGAGGCGAAGCTCACCGAGCAGTGGATTAGCGAGAACCTCTAATTCCCCACTACCACAACCTGCGCGCCTCGGCCTCCGCCGGCAAGCCGTACGGGGTGATCACCCGCGGCACCACCGGCGTGAACCGACTCCGCAGGTCAGACCGCTGGACCCGCTATCACCCGCGGGTCCAGTCCCTGTTGCGCGCCGCTGACTCGCCGCTGGCGGTCGACGTGGGCTACGGCGCGTCGCACACCACCACTGTTGAGTGGGCTCGGTGGCTGCGCCAGATCCGCCCCGACGTCGAGGTCGTGGGCTTAGAGATCGACCCAGCGCGCGTGCTCCCGCCCCGCGATGGCGTGCGCTTCGAGCTCGGCGGCTTCGAGCTCGCCGACTACCGCCCGCACCTCGTGCGCGCGTTCAATGTGCTGCGCCAGTACGACGTCGACCAGGTCCCCGACGTCTGGGACACCGTCCGCTCGCGCCTGGCCAGCGGCGGCGTGTTCATCGAGGGCACCTGCGACGAGCTGGGCAGACGCTGCGCTTGGTTGCTTATCGACGCCTCCGGCCCCCAAACCCTCACCCTGAGCTGGGACCCGCACCACACGGCCAAACCCTCCGATGTGGCGGAACGCCTGCCCAAGGCCCTGATCCACCGCAACGTGCCCGGCGAACCCATCCACCAGTTCCTCACCGATGCCGACGCGGCCTGGGACCGTGCCAGCGGCTGGGACCCGCACGGGCCCCGCGTGCGGTGGCGCCACGCCTTGGAGGACCTCGCCGCCCACTGGCCAATCGCACCCCAGCGTCGCCGGCTGCAGGACAACACCGTCACCGTAGACTGGCGAGCAATCGCCCCCGCTTCGTAAACTGGCCTGCATGAAAACCGCATGGAAAGTAGCCCTCTCAATCGTTGCGGCGGTCCTGCTGCTCTTCGCCGTAGCGGAAGTGGGCATCCGCACCTTTGTGGCGAAGCAAGTCACCTCCGAGGCGCCGGAGGGCACTTCGGTCTCCTTCGGCGCAAGCCCGGTGACCCTCGGCCTCTTGGGCGGAAAATTTCCCCACATGACGGTGGACCAGCAATCCGACCTGGTAATCGACGGCGATCACTTTTCCGGCACCCCGGCAGCCGTGGTGGACATGGACAACGTCCAGCTCAACGACGGCGACCCGGTGGCGGAATCCCTGCACCTGACCACCGAGCTGCCCAACGATTTTGTCCGCGCCATACTGAACCAGCAGCTCAAGGAGCAAATGGGAGACAGCTTCCTGGCCGACGTGATCACCGTTTCCGACGTGGTGTCGAACCCCGATGCCGGCACGTTCACCATCGTGTTCACCTCCGGTGCGGCCGGTATCGAGCTCCAGCCTGTGATGCAGGACGGCCAGCTGACGTTCCAGGCGCGCAGCACCGAACTGTTCGGCTTCGCGCTTCCCGACGACGTCGCCCAGGCCATTAGCTCCGCCATGTCCGAGGGCGTCGCGCAAGAGGCCACCGGCGGGATGAACGTGGAGGACTTCACGGTCATCCCCGGTGGCCTCCGGGTCAGCGTCGCCGGCAGCGACATCAAGTTCTCGGAGCTGGAGCAGCTGCAGCAAACCGAGCAGCTCCAGCAGGACGGGCAGCCGAGCTACCAGTCGTAGCTGCCGCCCACAATGCGCTTGATCTGCGGGCGCACGTCGAAGAAGTAAATACCAATCGCCACCGCACCGAACCAGGCGATGAACGGGAAGCGCAACAGGCACGCGAGGGCGGCCAGAACGAGGATGCCCACCCAGGCACCCTTGGACTGGCGGTTCGCCGCGTCAAACGCGTCGGCGCGGGTGGTGCCTGCCATGACAGCCCCGACGATGCCCGCGATGCCCACCGCGAGCATGAGCACCACGCCCACGCGCGAGGGAATCAACATGATCTGGTGAATTTGGCTGACGGTGGCGGTATCCATAACTCCTACTTCAGGTCCTCGACATTCACGGTCTCACCGTTGTCTTTGCCGGCATCGGCGTCGTCGATGATCTCGCCGTCGATGATATCGTCGTCCGATTTCCCACCCGTGAACTGGTCCTGAATTCGCCCGACCAGGCCGTCGAAGCGGGAGCGCAGGTCTTCGACCGCGCCCTCGATGCCGTCGGTCTGCGTGTTTTCCAGACGCTCGTTGAACGTCGCTCGTGCGTCGTTGATGGTGCCGCGCAGCTTCGCTTTCACATCGTCGGTGAACTGGATGTCGCGCTCGCGGAAGTTGTTGAACAGCTTCTCCGCCTCGTCGGCGAAGTTGGTAGCCGCGCCGCGGACTTCACCCTCGGTCGAGGCGGAGCTGAGGTTCTGGCGCGCTTCCTCGGTGGCCATCTTGAACTTGTCCGACAGCTCGCCGGTGGCCTTGCTGAACGCGGCGCCGATGGAGGAACCCGCCGCGAGCAGCGCGTCCCCGGCCTCGCGGAGGTTGGAACGAATCTCGCTGTCCTTGCCGTTCGTGTTGTCAGAGGTCTGGTCAGTCATGGTGCACTCCTTGCGTTAGTAAAAAAGCAGTTGCGACACAGTGTAAATAGCTAACCCGGCGAGCGCACCGACGATCGTGCCGTTCAGGCGGATGAACTGCAGGTCCTTGCCCACCATGAGCTCGATCTTGTCGGCCGCCTCCTCCCCGTCCCAGCGCTCGATGGTCTCCGCGATGATGCCAACGATCTGGTCCGCGCCGTTCTCCGCCGCGAAGTGCGTGGCTTTTTCCAGGGCACGCTCGGCGTCGGCGCGCACCGAAGGGTCGTCCACAAGCTTTCGGCCCCACTCGCGCGCAGATGCGGCCGCCTTCCGGCGCAACGCGCTTTTTTCATCGGACGCCTGGGAGACGATTGACGACGAGAGCTGCTCCCAAATCCCGCCCGCGGCCGAGCTGACAGCGGCGGAGCCCATAACGTCCGCTTTGAGCGCCTCCACACGCGAGATCATGTCACCATCGAATTGCAGGTCGTGGGCGAACTGGTGCATCTGGCGACGGATTGCGCGGCGGGCCTCGTGGTGTTTGTTCGTGTCCACGTCCTCCATGAACGCGACCATTTCGTCGTAGACGCGCTGGCCCACCAGCTCCTTCGCAAATCGCGGCGCCCACCGCGGCATCCGTTCGTCGATCATGGTGACGACGGTTGCCTCCATGCCATCGACCTTCCGGCGGCCCCAGGCCACAATATCGTCCACTACCGGGTCCACCTTGCCGTCGGCGATGAGACCCTCCAGCACCCTGCCCAGCGGCGGCGCCCAAATCGGCTCCGCCAGCCTGTCCACGAGCTGGGTGCGAATGAACGCTTCCGCCCCGGCCGGGTCGATCCCCTGCACCATCCGGACCGTGAATGTGCCAGCTTTCTCGCTCACGCGCGCTGCGTTCTCCGGCTGCGCCAACCACCTGCCGACCCGCTCCGGGATGCCCGCACCCATCACCTTGTCTGTGATGGTGCGCGCGTTGAGAAAGTTCTCGCTCACGAATTCGCTGAGCACCCCGGCGACCTGGTCCTTCTTGTTCGGAATGATGGCGGTGTGCGGGATGGGGATGCCCATGGGATACCGGAAGAGCGCTGTGACCGCGAACCAGTCCGCCAGCCCGCCCACCATGCCAGCCTCCGCGGCGGCGCGAACGTAGCCGATCCACGCTGCGTCATTGCCCCGGGACTGGGCCCAGGAGCACGCGATAAAAATTACCGCCATCAAGGCCAGCAGGCTCGTCACCGCGATCTTGTGGGTGCGCAAAATACGGCGCCGCTCCGCCTCGTTGGTCGGAGTGGGCATCATCGCATGCTGCTGGCTCATGCCCATGATTAAAGCAGGCGCCCCGACACGGCCACGAAACATGCCCCCTTCGCAGGTGAACTAGCCCCCGAAAGTTGGACTGGTTTAATTCTAGGCGGTGAGGGCTTCAAGGGTCTGATTCCGATATTGCATCGGGGTCAGGCCCTTGAGTCGTTGTTGGACGCGTTCGGTGTTGTACCACCCGATGTACTCGTCGATCGCTTGGTTGAACTCCTCGACGGTGTCGAAGACTTCACCGTGGTACATCTCTGTCTTCAAGTGTCCAAAGAAGTTCTCCATGACCGCGTTGTCGTAGCAGTTGGCTTTTCGCGACATCGACTGAACACCACCGTTGTCGCCGATCAGGTCACGCCAGGAGGCATGCTGGTACTGGAAGCCTTGATCGGTGTGCATCATCCACCCGGGTTCAGGCGCACACGCCGCGATTGCCTTGGATAAAGAATCGGCGGTAAAGGCTATCGACGGCGATGTGGCAACGGTGTGAGCGACGATGGAGCGGTCGAACAAGTCCATCACCGGTGACAGGTATATCTTGCGGCCTGCGACCCTGAACTCGGTGACGTCGCTGACAAAGACGGTATTCGGCTTATCCGGGGTGAACTTGCGGTCAAGTGTGTTGTCAGCGATGTGGCTGATCGTCCCAGCGTAGGAAACATACGGCCTGCGTTGGCGGATCTTGGCTCGAAGACCCATCTCGCACATGAGTTTGTAGACGAGTTTGTGGTTGACCACCCAGCCCTGGTTACGCAGGTCCAGCAGCACCCGCCGGTAGCCATAGCGATGCTTGTTGCGTTCGAAGCTTTCCCGGATCGCGTCTTTGAGCACAGCATGTTTATCTGGCTCGTTGAGTCGTTTCTGGTGGTAGAAGAATGTCGACCGTGGGATGCCAGCGGCGTCTAGGAGGTACTCCAAGCGGTGGTGCGACTTGAGGATGACGATCGCTTGAACTTTCAGGCGCGTCCCTGATTCCTCAAGTCCCGCAATTTTTTTAGATAAGCGTTTTCCGCTTCCAACCGTGCGATCTGACGGCGCAGCTTCTCTTCTTCTGTAAGCCGCTTCAGTGCGGTCGAGCCTTTGGGTCTGCCCTTCGGCTTCGGCATTAGCGCCTCATCGCCGCCTTTGCGCCATTTCCAGGACCAATCTTTGACGAGTTGGTCTGACGACAGGCCAAACTCACGTGCAAGATCCATCCTTGTCTCGCCGGCAAGGTGGCGTTGGACAACTTCCTTCTTGATCTCGAACGAATACTGCTGCTTAGTCGGTTTCTCCACAAGACATAGCCTGCCACGCAGCTGAAACCGCCGATAGAGGTTGCGTATTGCGCTTGTCGAACCCCCGACGATGTTCGCAGCTGCTCGGTATCCCATGCCCCGCTCGAAACACTCCACCAACTGCTCACGCTGCTCTTCACTCAGCGAACTTCGCGCTCTCAAAGAAAACTACTCCCCACTAGTCGGTAACTGATTTCTCAGTCCAACTAATGGGGAGCAGTTCACAGGTGGAGGGGGCATTTTGAACGGGCGTGGTGCGCCAGTTGCCGGTCTAGTTTCGGCGGCCGGTGCGCTTACGGTACTCCTTGTAGTCCTTGCGGCCCATGGAGATCAGCACGCCGCCAGCCACACCGGTGATTACGGCCTCAGCGATGCCCAAGATGAGCAGGCGTTCAGCCAAGTCGTGGGTCTGGGAGCCGAAGCCGAAGGCCATTGCGCCGGCGCCCCACACGGCCAAGCCGATGCCGAAGAGCGTGGACAGAAGCAGGCCCATGGCAACCCACGTCTTAGTGCGAGACAGCGAAGCGTGCGGCGCACCGAGGGAGACCGGGTCATAGCCCTCGATATAGGTGTCCTCAATGCGGCCGGTGTACTCCGGGTAGGACTCGTTGCGAATGTCTGCAACTGCGGTGGAACCCATTGTTTCTGTTTCCTTCTTCAGCGTCTGGAGCTACTGGTACGAGTATACGACAGCCCTAGTCGTCGCCGCCCTTGAAGGCAGCACGGGCGCGCTCGGCGTTGATGGCGCCGACGGCATCGAGCGGGATGCCGGCCGGGCACACGTCGGCACACTCGCCGTAGAGCGAGCAGTGGCCGAAGTTGGTCTCCAGCTCGTCGACCATCTTGCGCGCGCGGCGGGAGCGCTCCTGCTTGCCCAGCGGGAGGAGCTTGAGGTGCTTCAGCTTCGCGCCGGTGAACAGGTGCGCGGCACCGTTCGGGCACGCCGCCACGCAGGCGCCGCAGCCGATGCAGGCGGCGTAGTCCAGCGCGGTCTCCGCGTCGTGGTGGTTGACGGCTAGCGTGTCCGCGTCAGGGGCGGTACCGGCGTTGATGGAGACGTAGCCGCCCTGCTGCATCACGCGGTCCAACGCGGAACGGTCCACGGCCAGGTCCTTGATCACCGGGAACGCGCCGGAGCGGAACGGCTCGATCTTCAAGGTGTCGCCGTCGTTGTAGTTGTGCAGGCGCTGCAAGCAGGCCGTGGTGTTCTGGCCTGCCCCGTGCGGGCGGCCGTTGACGGTCAGGCCACAGGTGCCGCAGATGCCTTCGCGGCAGTCGGAGGCGAAGACGAACGGCTCCTTGCCCTGCTCGACGTAGGTCTCGTTCACGTGGTCGAGCAGCTCCAGAATGGACATCTGCTCCACAGCGTCGTCGACCTGGACGGTCTCGAAGCTGCCCTCGGTGTCAGGACCAGCCTGGCGCCAGATTTCAAGTGTCAGTTTCATTACTTGTAGTTCCTTGCCATCAGCGGGATCGAATCAAAGTGCAGGGGTTCTGCGTGGCGGATGAACTGGCCTTCGCCGGCCGGCTCCCAGGCCGACACGAAGCACCAGTTCTCGTCGTCACGCTCGGCCTCGCCGTCGTCGGTGAGGTGGTCCATGCGGTAGTGCGCACCGCACGACTCGTCGCGGTCCAGAGCGTCGATGCACATCAGCTCACCGAGGTTGATGTAGTCGACGAGGCGTAGTGCCGCCTCGAGCGTCTGGTTCATGTCATTCGGGGAGCCCGGGACGGAGATGTTGGCCCAGAAGTCTTCGCGCAGCGCGCGGATCTTCCGGATGCCTTCTTCCAAGCCCTCCACGGTGCGGGACACGCCGCAGTGCTCGTAGAGGATCTCGCCGAGCTGCTCGTGGAAGTGCTCCGGGCCGTGCGGCTCCGGGCCGCGGATGGACATGATGCGCTCAATGCGCTCGGTGACCTCGGCCACCACATCCTGCGCCTCGCGGGAGTCCTCGGGCAGCGCCTCCTCGCCGAGGTGACCGGCGAGGTAGTTCGGCACCGTGAACGGCAGGGTGAACCAGCCGTCGACAGAGGCGGACAGCAGCGAGTTGGCACCCAAACGGTTTGCACCGTGGTAGGTCCAGGAGCACTCGCCTGCGGCGAAGAGGCCGTCGATGGAGGTCATCTCGTTGAAGTCCGTCCACAGGCCGCCCATGGTGAAGTGGACGGTCGGGGCGATACGCATCGGGGCCTTGTACGGGTCGTCGCCCGTGGAGTCTTCGTACATCTCGAAGAGGTTGGAGTAACGCTCGCGGATGGTGTCCTCACCGAGGCGCTCGATGGCGTCGGAGAAGTCGAGGTACGCCGAGTTGTGCAGCGGGCCCACACCGTAGCCGGCGTTGAGCTGCTGGGAGATTGCTCGCGACGCCACGTCGCGGGGCACGAGGTTGCCGAAGGCCGGGTAGCGACGCTCCAGGAAGTAGTCGCGGTCCTCTTCCGGAATCTCGTTCGGGTCGCGGTCGTCGCCCTTTTCCTTCGGGGTCCAGATGCGGCCGTCGTTGCGCAGGGATTCCGACATCAGCGTCGTCTTCGCCTGCCACTTCGCGTTGACCGGCAGGCCGGTCGGGTGGAACTGCACGAAGCACGGGGATGCGAGGTACGCGCCGCGCTCGTACGCCCGCATCATGGCGGAGGCGTTGGAGTTCTTCGCCAACGTGGTCTTGTGGTACACGTTGCCGTAACCGCCGGTGGCGAGGATGACGGCGTGGCCGGTGAACGGCGCGATCTCACCCGTGATCAGGTTACGGGTGACAATGCCGTCGCAGTGCTGCTTGCCGTCCTTTTCGGTGACGATCAAATCCATCAGGTCGTGGTGGGTGAAGATCTCCACGTTGCCCAGGTGGATCTGGCGCTGCAACGACGATGCGGTGGACAGCTGCAGCTGCTGGCCTGTTTGGCCGCGGGTGTAGTACGTGCGCGAAACCTGCACGCCGCCGAACGAACGCGTGGCGAGGGTACCGCCGTACTCGCGGGCGAACGGGGCGCCGATGGCGTTCATGTGGTCGATCACGCGGACGGACTCGATAGCCAGGCGCCAGCAGTCGGATTCGCGGCAGCGGTAATCGCCGCCCTTGACGGTGTCCTTGGTGTGGCGGTACGCGCTGTCGTTGTCCACCTTCTTGCCACGGGCGGAGTTCACGCCGCCCTGAGCTGCGATCGAGTGGGCGCGGCGCGGCGCGTCGTGGTAGGTGAAGGCCTTGACGTTGTAGCCCAGCTCGCCCAGGGCTGCGGCGGCTGCGCCGCCGGACAGGCCGGTACCGACGACCAGCACGGTGAACTTGCGGCGGTTCAGCGGCGACACCAGGTTCATGTGGTCTTTCTGGTACTGCCACATGTCCTTCATGCGAACCTCGTCGCGGTTCGGCTCGTTGGCCTCGAGGACGTTACCCGGGGTCACGCCAGCGGCGGCGGACTCGGGCTGGCGGAAACCGCCGGTGCGCTGCTGGCCCGCGGCCTCGGCGGAGTTCTGTTCCCCGCCGTTGGCCCCCTGGGCCCCGGAAAGACCGGAAATAGAGGTAGTCATAGTTGTTCTCCTAAAAAGCCGTTACCGGGAAAAACCCGGGACCCAGCCGAACGCGATGGCGAGCGGCATAACAACGTTGCCTGCGACAACGATGAACGGGAGGATGTACGCGAGGACGATCATCAGGCCCGCGCCGCGCTTGCCCAGCCAACCCAGGTCGGACACTGCGAGGTAAATGCCGTGGGTCAGGTGCAGCAGCAGCGCCAGGTTGGCAATGACGTACACGAGGGTGACCCACCAGCGGCCGGGGGCGAAGGTGGCGAGCATGTTGTTGCGCACCGCGCCGTGGACGAACTCGTCAGAGGCGACTGCCTGACCGAAGGTGAGGTCCAACAGGTGGAAGATGATGAACAGCAGCAAAATGACGCCGGTGACCAGCATTGCCCGGGTGGCGGTGGACTGCCAGCCGCCCATCAGATTGGTGCGCTGGAAACGCCCGCGGGACTTAGAGGAACGCGCGCGCAGTGCGAATGCGCCCCACACGTGCAGCACCAAGCAGGCCAGCAGGACGATACGGACGATCCACAGGAAACCGGAGCGCGGGAACAGCGGCTCGCCGATTGTGCGCAGGAACTCGCCGTAGTCGTCGATCGGCGCGGAGCCGTCGATGTTCAGCGGCATGAAAATCTTCAGGTTTCCCACCATGTGGCCCAGCACGAAGAGACCGAAGATGAGGCCGGTAATGGCCATGGTCAGCTTGATTGCCCAGGTGGGGTAGGACGGCCGCTCGCGCAGCGGCTTTTCAGTGATTTTTCCGTGACGAATGGCTTCACGGTCTGCGTTTTGTACAGTCATGGCACCTCCAGTGTCGGTAACACTCTAGGAGATCGGCCCCGCCCATTCACACCGGATTCGCAGGCGTGACCGAGCCCCAACCCCACCTTGAGCCCCACATGCAGCAATCCGGCGCATTTGTGACATTCGACACTTGTTTGCCCCGCGGCTTGCGAATCCACAGCCCCCACCCCTTTCAGTGTCAATCTTTTGGTTGTTAGTACGTCCTAACCCGCTCGCCGACCCGAGCGGCCAAAAATCGGTACGCTGAACGGCATGGCTATTGACAAGAACACTGAAAGCTCCGCAACCCGCCAGATCGACGCCCCCGCGGCCGCGATCTTCGACATCCTTTCCAACCCGCAGCGCCACGCCGAGACCGACGATTCCGGCATGGTCGTCTCCGCTGACCAAGGCGAGCGCCTGGAGAAGGTCGGCGACATCTTCACGATGAACATGACCAACAAAGACGGTGACTACCAGACCAAAAACGAGGTCTTCGCTTTCCAGGGGGACCGCATCATCGGCTGGAAGAACCTGAAGAACACCACCTCTGAGGTGACCGTCGGCGCGAAGTGGCTCTACGAGCTCGAGCCCATCGATGCCGACAACACCAACGTCACCCTCACCTACCAGCGCGACGAGCTGGAGGAGAACCTGCTGTCCATGTCCGAGACCTTCGACGACGAGTTCCTGGCAAAGTCCCTCGACTCCCTCGCCGAGGCAGTAGCAGGCGCGTAAGCCCTAGCTTTACGACGTCACCAAAGGCGGCCCGCCGGGCCCAGCGCCCGGCCGGCCGCCTTTCGCATGCCCGCCCTCCCCGCCCGCTCTCCTAATCTGCTAGTTTCCCAAATTTGCGAACTAGCAGATCAACTGTCCAACTTTTCGTTTCCGCAGTTGATATCGGCAACGACTTTCACTACGAGCCTGATCTGCTAGTTGCCCGGAGGAAGGCGGGGCGGGGAACTAGCAGATCTGCCGCTGAAGCAGCCCAGCCGTGCCACCCTCGCCGCCGGGGCTGGTCCCACTCCGGCCCTGCGCTGATCGTCTAGCACGCTCGCGCGCGCCGCTAGACGATCCGCGGATTCGCGCGGGCGGCTGCCACGGCACGCAAAAAGGCGGGCCCTGCCAGAAAGCGGGGCCCGCCTTTGGTGCGTCGTAAAGCGAAGGCTTACAGGTTGATCATGTGGCCTTCGATGCCGTGCGCGATCTCCTTGATCACCTCCGGCAGAGTCGGGTGGATGTGGATGGAGCGCGCGATCTCGCCTGCGGTGAGGTCGAAGCGCTGCGCCAGCACAACCTCTGGCACGAGCTCGGAGACATTTGCGCCGACGAGGTGGCAGCCCAAGATCTCGCCGAACTCGGCGTCCGCGACGAGCTTGCCAAAGCCAGCGGTCTCCGCCAAGCCCACTGCCTTGCCGTTCGCGGAGAACGGGAAGGTGGCAACCTTGATGTCCTTGTCCGGCCACTTCTCCTTCGCCTGCTCCTCGGTGTAGCCCATGGAGGCGACCTGCGGGTTGCAGAAGGTGGCGCGCGGGGTCATCATGTAGTCCTCGATTTCGAGGGTCTCCGCGTCCGCGATGGTCTCGGCGGCGATGATGCCCTGGGCCTCAGCCAGGTGGGCGAGCTGGAGCTTCGCGGTGACGTCGCCGATGGCGTAGATGCCGTCGACGTTGGTGCGCATGCGCTCGTCGATAGCAATCGCGCCACGCTCGGTGAGCTCCACGCCTGTGTTCTCCAGGCCGTAGCCCTCGGTGCGCGGGGCGAAGCCCACGGAAATCATCACACGGTCCGCGGTGAGGGTCTGAACGTCGTCGGAGCCGTTCTTCTTCACGTCGACCTCGACGGAGTCGCCATTGTCGCGCACCTCGGTGGTGGCGTGGCCGGTGAGCAGCTTCACGCCGAGCTTCTTGTAGGCCTTGGCGATCTCCTTGGACACGTCCTTGTCCTCGTTGGGCAGGACGCGGTCCATGTACTCGATGACGGTGACGTCCACGCCGTAGTTGGACAGCACGTAGGCGAACTCCATGCCGATGGCGCCGCCGCCGACGATGACCATCTTCTCCGGTGCCTCGGGGTTGAGGATCTGCTCCTCGTAGGAAACCACGTTGTCGGACAGCTCGATGCCCGGCAGGGTGCGCACTACAGCGCCGGTGGCGATGATGCAGTCGTCGAAGGTGACGGTCATGCCCTTGTCGTCGCCGTCGGTGATCTCGATGGTCTTGGCGTCCTTGAACGAGCCCAGGCCGTTGATCTCCTTGATCTTGTTCTTCTTCATCAAGTAGTGCACGCCACCGACGATCTTCTCGGAGACCTTACGGGAGCGCTTTTGGGCGTCCGTGTAGTCGAACTCCACGTCGCCCTTGATGCCGAACGTCTTTGCCTCGTGGTTGAAAATCTCGGCCACTTCGGCGTTCTTGATTAGCGACTTCGAAGGGATGCAGCCTACGTTGAGGCAGACGCCGCCCCAGTACTGCTTCTCAATGACAGCAACTTTCTTACCCAGCTGAGCTGCACGGATGGCGGCGACATAGCCACCGGGGCCAGCGCCGAGGACAACAACGTCAAAATGTTCTTTACTCACGATGTATATGGTACGTGCCCGTCTGGCAAAATGTTCCCGAGCACCCAGTTGATTTCTGCCCCGAAAGTGAGCGAATTCCGTGAAACTCCGACGACCTGCTATCGCCGTTGCGGCCGCGGCACTGGTAGCCGCAGGTTCCGTGCCCACTGCTACCCACGCTGCCCAGATCGACGAAACGGCCACAACAGGCGAGCAAGCTGTGGCTGCCACCAACTCCCCGAGCGAGGCGGACAGCGTCAAGCCGCTCGGCGAGGCACCCAAAACAACGAATGGCCAGGACCAAAAGTGGGTCGGCATCCTGGAGAGTAACCAGCAACGGTGGCCGAACGAGGCCGTCCGCGTCCGCTCGGAATCGATGGGCCGTGACATCCCGGTGGCGTTGTTCCGCGCGACCGACGAAAACGGCCAGCCCGTGCAGGGAGCCCCTACTGTCTACCTGCTCAACGGTGCCGGCGGCTCCGAGCAGAACACCGACTGGGTGGCGCAGGCATTCGACCAGATGTATGCGACCTACGGCCGCGCGGGCGTGAACGTGGTCGTGCCGATGGAGGGCGCGTTTTCGTACTACGTGGACTGGGCCGACGAGCCGCCGGTGGTGAACACGTACTACAAGGGCAAGCAGATGTGGTCGACCTTCCTCGCTGAGGAGCTGCCCGGCTCAGTTGAGCCATACCTGGGCGCGAACGGGCGTCGCGCGGTGGCAGGACTGTCTATGGCGGCGACATCCTCACTGTTGCTAGCGGAGCACTACCCGGAAAAATACGACGCGGTCGGGTCCTTCTCCGGCTGTGCAGCCACGTCGACGCCGGTGCCGTGGGAGTTCGTAGGCCTGACCGTCAGGCGCGCCGCGCCGGGTGTGATGACGCCGGAGCCCATCTTCGGCGAACGCGGCTCAGAGGAGAACCGCTCAAAGGACGCGCTGGTCAACGCCGGGAAACTGAAGGGCACCGCCGTGTACATCTCCAACGGCACGGGCCTGGCAGGTGAAGGCGACATGGCGGGCACGCTGAAAGAGCGTCTGATCAACGCCGGCGAGGACCCGGCCGTGGCATCCGTGGTCGCTGGGTCCAACGCGCTGACGCTGCAGGTCGAGGGCGGCGCCATCGAGGCCGCCACGAACGCCTGCACCCACGACTTGCTGGTAAAGCTGGCTGCGGAGGGCGTGGAGGTCGGCCACGCCGAGCTCCGCAACGTCGGTACCCACAGCTGGGGCACGTGGCGCGACGACCTGCAGCTCTCCTACGACACCGTGTTCAAGAAGGCACTCAGCCCCGAGCTGTAGCGGGTAAACCGACCGCGCCGGCACATGAATACGGCGCCGCCCGAACAGGGCGGCGCCGTATATGCGTTCTAGGACTCTTAGAACAAACCGAGCCCGTACGCGATGGTCGACGACGTGGAGGAGCCGGCGTGGACGAGCCCACCCAGCACTTGGTTGATCTGCAGCTGAATGGCTTCGACGGGGTTCATTGTGAAGTCCTTTCGGGGATGATCTGGTATGTAACGGGCATGTGACGGAGGGCGTCACGTAACAGCGGCCACTACACTATCTAATGTCCGCGAAGAACGCGCAGCATTACCTGTCAACGTCGACCCCGCGCTCGACTTGAAGAACCACAGGGAATGGGTCAAGCAGGTGGTCCGGGTTGAGGCGCTGATCTACCAGTGGATAGACCACAAGATCGGGCACCACCTGGCGTAGACTTCCCGGCGATGAGAAACCTCAGGCTGCGCTCCACCCCCATTCCCGGCACCCGCGACCGTTACACCGGCGTGGAGTTCAACCTCGGCTTCCACGTCACGCACTACGACCTGGATTTCGACTACAAGGTGGCGCCGAACCGCCTCGAGGCGACAGCGACGCTGACGCTGTCCACCTGGCGCGAGCTGAATCACCTCTCGCTGGATCTCACCTCGGGTCTCACGGTGCGCCGGGTGGAGGCTTCAAACGGCTTTGGTATCAAGCGCTACCGCCACCACGGCGGCAAGCTGCACGTCACCTTCGACCAGTTCGTCCCGGTGGACACGGAACTGCAACTGACAATCCGCTACGGCGGCTCCCCGCGCCCGCGCCGCACGGCCTGGGGCTTGCTGGGCTGGGAGGAGCTTGACAACGGGGCGCTGACCGCGAACCAGCCCAACGGCGCCCCGTCGTGGTTCCCGTGCGACGACACCCCGGACGAGAAAGCGACGTACTCCTTCAACGTGCGCGCGGACCGCGGCTTCGTGGCGGTGACGAACACCACCGCGCGCCCCATGGCGACGTACCTGGCCACGGTGCAGGTGGGCCAGTTCCACCGGGTCGCGCTCGGCCGCAACACCGTCGCGTGGCTGCCGCCGCGCACGCAGGTGGGCGATCTGAACAAGCAGCAGGCCATGCTGGACTACTTCGAAACCGTCTTCGGCCCCTACCCCTTCGAGGACTACCAGGTGGTCGTGCACGAGGACGAGCTGGAAATTCCCCTGGAGGCGCAGGCCCTGTCCATTTTCGGCGTGAACCACCTGCAGGGCAACGAGCGGCTCATCGCGCACGAGCTGGCGCACCAGTGGTTCGGCAACTCGCTCGGCATCGCGCAGTGGGAGGACATCTGGCTCAACGAGGGGTTCGCTTGCTACGCGGAGTGGCTGTGGGCGGATGTTTCCGGGCAGATGCCTATCGACGCCTCCGTGCGCACCCACTACGCCAAGCTCACGCCGATGGGTTTCAACCTGAAGGACCCGGGCGCGCGCGACATGTTCGACGACCGCGTGTACAAGCGCGGCGCGATCACGCTGCACGCGCTGCGGCGGAAAGCAGGCGACCCGGCCTTCTTCGCGGCCGTGCGCGACTACACCGCCCGCGGCGCCCACGGCGTGGTGGAGCCGTTCGACCTGGTCAACGCGTTTGCTCGCCAGGGCGTGGCCGTCGACGACGTCATCGACGCGTGGGTCAACCACCCCGAGCTGCCGGAGTGCCCGTGAAATACCTCTCCCTGGCCACCGTATTCGCCGCCGCCAGCGGCTTTGTGGTCATGTGGATTGCCAGCTGGGCACTCGACGCGGAATCTGGCTACAACTACTTCCTCGCCTTCTGGGGCTTGTTCTTCGCGGCCACGGGGCTGATCGACGGCATCACGCAGGAAACCACCCGCGCCGTCGCCGCGTCGTGGGAGACCAAAGCGCGCGGCACCGCGAACCCGTGGAAACTCGGCGGGGCTATTGGCGCCGTGCTAGCCGGGGCTGCGCTCGCCGTCGGCGTCGTGGGCATGGGCCGAATCGTGCCCAGCAACCCCGGCGCCGCCACCGGGCTGCTCGCGTTCGGCCTGCTCAGCTACGCATTCCAGGCCGTGCTTTCGGGCATCTTGAGCGGCTCAGGCCTGTGGAGCCGTTACGCGGCGCTAGTTGCGATGGACTCCGGCGTCCGTCTTGTGCTGGCTGTGGTGGTGTGGGCGCTCGGCGGCGGGCTGGTGGAGTTTTTGGTCATCACCGTCATCGGCGCGCTGAGCTGGATCCTCATCCTCGCGCTGTCCCCCGTGCGCGTGACCCTGGACGTGGACCGCGCCACGTTCGTGCGCCGCGTCGCCTCCGCCATGGTTGCCTCAGGCGCGTCGGCGGCGTTGATCACCGGCTTCCCCACCGCCGCCTCCGCGGCCTTCCCGGCGGCGACTACGGCCACAGGGGGCGCGGCGGTCGCGGCCATCAACAACGCGGTCATGCTCACCCGCGCGCCCGTCCTCGTGCCGCTGCAACGCTTCCAATCGGCGCTGGTGGTGCGCTTTGTCCAGCAACGCGGCCGTGTGTACCAGGCGCTCGCCGCCCCCGTGGCGGCCATCCTCGGCGTGGGCCTAGCCGGCTTCGTCGCCGCCTGGGCGGTTGGCCCCTGGATCTTGCGGGTGGCGTACAAGCCGGAGCTGTTTGTTGACGGCCTCACGCTCGGCCTGCTCACGTTCGCCTCCGCATTCATGGGCATGCTCATGATCACCGGCGTGGCCGTGCTCGCCCTGGAGCGCCACGGGTTCTACGTCGCCGGCTGGCTCGCCGCCACCGCCACCGCGTTTGCCGTGCTCTTCCTCGCCCCGTGGGGGGTCACGGCGACCGTCGCGACGGCGCTCTTCGCCGGCCCGGTCGTGGGCACGCTCGTGCATTTGGCGGGGCTCACGCGTTAGCTGGGTAAGGTAGCGGGCCATGAAACACTTGCTGGTCACCGGGGGCGCGGGCTTCATTGGGGCGAACTTTGTCCGTCAGGCGTCGAGAAGCTACCGCGTGACCGTCGTGGACAAACTCACCTACGCCGGCAACCGCGCGAACGTGCCGGAGGGCATCGAGTTTGTGCAGGGGGACATCTGCGAGCAACCGCTTATCGACGAGCTCGTGTCCGCCGCCGACGCCGTCGTCCACTTCGCCGCCGAATCGCACAACGACAACTCGCTACGCGACCCATCCGCGTTCGTGCACAGCAACGTCGTGGGCACGTTTGCCCTGCTGGAGGCGGTGCGGAAGCACGGCACACGCCTGCACCACGTCTCTACCGACGAGGTTTTCGGCGACCTCAAGCTCGGCGGCACCGACGCGTTCACGGAGACCACGCCGTACAACCCGTCCTCGCCGTACTCGGCCACGAAGGCCGGCTCCGACCACCTCGTGCGCGCGTGGGTGCGCTCCTTCGGCGTGCGGGCGACGATCTCGAACTGCTCCAACAATTACGGGCCGTACCAGCACGTGGAGAAGTTCATCCCCCGCCAGATCACCAACATCCTCACCGGCCAGCCCGCCAAGCTCTACGGCACCGGCGCGCAGGTGCGCGACTGGATCCACGTGGACGACCACAACGCCGCCGTGCTCGCCATCCTGGAGCGCGGGCGCATCGGCGAGACCTACAACATCGGCGCCGGTGGGAAGCATGTGACGAACAAAGAGGTCATCGAGACCATCTGCGAGCTCATGGGCGGCACCTACGAGCACGTCGCGGACCGCCCGGGCCACGACCAGCGCTACACCATGGACGCCACCAAGATCCGCCGGGAGCTCGGCTGGGCGCCGCAGCACACGGACTTGCGCAGCGGCCTCGAGCAGACCATCGCCTGGTACACCGACAACCGCTGGTGGTGGGAGGCGGACAAGGCAACAATCGAGCAGAAGTACGCGGAGAGGAGACAGTGACATGGCGGACAGCGACATGGCAACCACTATCGAGGGCCTCGAGGTCCACCGGCTCACCGTCCACGAGGACAACCGCGGCTGGTTCAAGGAGAACTGGTCGGGGCAAAAGCTCACCCCGAAGCAGCACAACGTCAGCTTCAACGCGAAGGCCGGCGCCACGCGCGGCATGCACGCCGAGCCGTGGGACAAGTGGGTCTCTGTGGCCACAGGCCGCGTCTTCGGCGCGTGGGTGGACATGCGCGAAGGCTCCGCCACCTTCGGCGAGAAGTTCACCTGCGAGATCGGGCCGGACACCGCCGTGTTCGTCCCCCGCGGCGTCGCCAACGGCTTCCAGGCGCTCGAGGACGACACCACATACATCTACCTGGTCAACCAGCGCTACTCCCCCGGCGGCGCGTTCTGCTCCTACAAGGAGATCGACTGGCCGCTGGAGCCCACCGAGCTCTCGGCCAAGGACCTCGAGCACCCCATGCTTGCCGACGCCGCTCCGCTGCCCCCACGCCGCATCCTCGTCACCGGCGCGAACGGCCAGCTGGGACGCGCACTGCGCCAGGTCTGGTCGGACACGCAGGCGCATTTTGTGGACCACGACGAGTTCGACATCGCCGAGCCGCCCCACCTCGAGTGGGAAAACTACTGGGCCATCGTCAACTGCGCCGCCTACAACGACGTCAACGGCGCGGAAGACGACCGAGCAGGGGCATGGCGGGTGAATGCGGAGGCGCCGGCGAAGCTAGCGTCGATAAGCAATGAACACGATCTCACGCTGGTGCACGTCTCCTCGGACTACATCTTCGACGGCACCGTCGAGGTGCACGACGAGGCCGAGGGTCCGTCCCCGCTGAGCGCGTACGGCGCGTCGAAGGCCGCGGGCGAGACAGCCTCGCAGGTGGCGCGCAAGCATTACGTGGTGCGCACGAGCTGGGTGTTCGGCGACGGGCGCAACTTCATGTCCGTCATGGCCGACCTGGCCGCGAAGGGGGCGACGCCGAAGGTGGTGAACGACCAGCGCGGCCGACCCACGTGGGCCGAGGACCTGGCAAAGGGCATCGCGCACCTTCTGGCCTCGGGCGCGGACTACGGCGTGTACAACATCACCTCCGACGGGGATGCGGCCACGCGCGACGAGATCGCCATGGCCGTGTTCATTGCGGTCGGCGGCGACCCCGCGGACGTCCACCCCGTGACCACCGAGGAGTACGGCGCAGAGTTTGGCACAGAGGCGCCCCGCCCGCGCGAATCCACCCTCGCGCTGGACAAGATCAAGGCCACAGGTTTCAGCCCGACGAATTGGCGCGCGGCGCTCGCGCTGTACGTTGCCTCGCGGTAGCTAGGGGCAACATAACACTCAACTTCCCACCTACTTAACACTGTGGGAAGTTGGGTGTTAAGTTGGGTGTTATGTTAGGGCACGAGCTCGCGGAGATGATCAACCAACTTCGTACTGTTGGTGCTGAAAGCTCCAGCATTGAGGCAAAAACCGGGGTCGGACGAGCTGTGCTGGAAACTTTGAGCGCATTCTCCAACCATGGCGGCGGCATCCTGATTGTCGGCGTGAGTGAAAACGATGGTTTCACAGTCGTGCAAGATTTCAACCCAAAAGCTGCCCGAGACGCGTTGACCAGTTTCTGCGATCAGCTCTCTCCCCCAGCCCGACCAGAAATCTCAATCGTGCCGTTTGAATCTGGACAGGTACTTGTTGCGGAAATTCCCGAAATGGAGCCGCAAGACAAGCCCTGTTATGTCACTGAACGCGGCCTATACAAGGGCAGCTACATTCGCGCAGGCGACAGTGAACGCAGGCTCACTCCCTATGAGGTAGACCGAATCGTAGAGAACAAGGGCCAGCCATCCTGGGACCGCGAGCCGGTACCAGATGCGTCGCTAGAAGATCTCGACGTAGCCACCCTTTCGCACTACGCCGAGAAGCAACAGGCCGCCCGAGAGAAAACGTTTGCGGACGGTATGCCGACTGCTTTGCGCCGCCTCCAAGTCTTACGCGACGACAACCCCACCCTTGCGTCTCTACTCACAATGGGCGACTATCCACAGCAGTTTTACCCCCGGCTTGCGGTTACATTCGCGCTTTATCCGGGGACCGGTAAGGGAGACGTAACTGAAGGATTCCGGCTGCTCGACAGCGCACGAATTACCGGCCCCATCCCCGAAATGGTTGAGGAAGGTGTGCGTCTAGTTGAGAAGAACATGCGCACCGCGGGTTTGATCGAAGGGGTGTTCAGGAAAGATGTGCCTGACTACCCGCCGGTAGCTATCCGAGAAGCGCTGGTGAACGCCTTAATGCACCGCGACTACTCCCCGTCGGCCCTGGGTAATCCCGTCCAAATCGACATGTATGTGGACAGACTCCAGATATCTAACCCTGGCGGGCTTTTCGGCGGAGTAACGGCGGAGAATCTTGGCCAGCCGGGTGTTTCCACATCCCGAAACCAGTTACTCTCCACGTTCCTGGAGGATCTGAGCTTTTCCAGCGGCGGCACCGTCGCCGAAAACCGTGGAACTGGAATCGCTGTCATGCGGTCCGCAACTGCAAGCGCTCTCATGCCGCCTCCCGAGTTCAGCAACACATTGACGCACTTTACAGTGACGTTTCACAAGCGAAAGGTTGCTTCTACGGAAACTCATGAAACCGCCTACGAGAAGGTCTCTCGGCTTCTCCAGGAGCGGACCTCCTGGTCGACGACAGAGCTGAAGGAAGCTACCGGACTCAGCCGTACCGCGGTCCAGAAGAGCCTGAATCAACTGCTAACTGAAGGAGTCGCAGAGGTGACAGAGCCCCTAAGGAGTCCGCGGCAGCGCTACCGGAGAACCCGATAGCAACATAACACCCAACTTCCCACCTACTTAACACTGTGGGAAGTTGGGTGATAAGTAGGTGGGAAGAAGGCACGCCCCCTGGTTCCGGATGCGCCAACTACACTTCCCTGACATGAAGGGCATCATCCTCGCCGGCGGCTCGGGCACGCGTTTGTACCCGATCACCCAGGGCATTTCGAAGCAACTCATGCCCATCTACGACAAGCCGATGATCTACTACCCGCTGTCCACGCTGATCAGTGCGGGAATCCGGGAGATCCTGGTCATCACCACGCCCGAGGACCGCCCGAGCTTCGAGCGGTTGCTTGGCGACGGCTCACGCTTCGGCATCATGCTCCACTACGCCGAGCAGCCGAAGCCGGAGGGCTTGGCGCAGGCGTTTTTGATCGGCGAGGAATTCATCGCCGGCGACTCGGTGGCGCTGGTGCTCGGCGACAACATCTTCGACGGCAGCGGCATCTCCGAAGTGCTCGGCCAGATCCGCGGCATCGACGGCGGGGCCATCTTCGCCTACGAGGTGTCCGACCCTCAGCGCTACGGCGTGGTGGAGTTCGACGCCGACGGCACAG
Organism: Corynebacterium ureicelerivorans; assembly: GCF_000747315.1. Taxonomy (NCBI): domain Bacteria; kingdom Bacillati; phylum Actinomycetota; class Actinomycetes; order Mycobacteriales; family Corynebacteriaceae; genus Corynebacterium; species Corynebacterium ureicelerivorans. Next base: position 166,784 of record NZ_CP009215.1, on the reverse strand, counting down.
CGCTCTCCATCGAGGAAAAGCCGGACGCGCCGAAGTCTAACTTCGCGGTGGTCGGGTTGTACTTCTACGACAACGACGTAGTGGAGATCGCCAAATCCATCGAGCCGTCCGCGCGCGGCGAGCTGGAAATCACCTCCGTCAACGAGGCCTACCTGCGCCGCGGCGACTTGAAGGTCCACCGCCTGCACCGCGGGGACGTGTGGCTGGATACGGGCACCGTCGACTCGATGAGCGAGGCCAGCTCCTACGTGGAGGTGTTGCAGAAGCGCACCGGCACCGTCATCGGCTCGCCGGAGGTGGCCGCCTACCGCGAGGGCTTCATCGACGCCGCCCAGCTTGAGGCGCTCGGCGGGCAGGTGCTGAAATCCGGCTACGGCCGCTACCTCATCGACGCGGCAAGGGACTGACACGTGGCAAGCATTACGGCACTGGTGACCGTCTACCACGGCACGAACGCACACGATCTCGAGCGCGCCCTCGATTCCCTGCGGGCGCAGACGCGGCCCGCGGACGAGCTGGTCATTGTGGCTGATGGCCCGGTGAGCGAGGGGGTCCGGAAGGTCGTCGAGAGGCAGGACGCCCGCGTGATCTGGCTGCCGGAGAATGTGGGGGCGGGCCCGGCGTCGCAGGCTGGCTTGGCGACGATCGATTCCGAATACACCGCGCGCCTCGACTCCGACGACGCGGCGAAGCCCGCGCGTTTCGCCCGGCAGCTGGAGTACCTGGAGGCTCATCCGGAGGTGGGCGCGCTGGGAAGCGCCGTGGAGGAGTTCACGGAAACACCGGGCGACACGGGCAAGGTGCGCGCCCTGCCTGAGAACCCCCACGCCTACGCGAAGATCAACTCGCCGGTGAACAACCCCTCGGTGATGCTGCGCACTCGCGCGGCGGTAGACGTCGGCGGGTACAAGGACGTGCACTTCATGGAGGACTACGACCTCTACGCGCGGCTGATCGCCGGCGGTTGGCAGGTGCGCAACATACCTGAGGCGCTGACGGATTTTCAGGTCACCGACGCGCAGTTTTCACGCCGCACGGGCCGCGAGATGCTCGCCGCCGAGCTGCGGATGCAGCGCAACCTGGTGTCCTACGGCCTGATCTCGCGACCGCGCGCGGCGTTCAACGTGGCGGCGCGCTCCGCCTACCGCGCGCTTCCCACAGGTTTGCTCCGGCGCGTGTACGCCGTGTTGTTCCACCGCGGAGAGTAATCTAACGGGCGACATGAGCGGATTCGACGACACCTGGCTGATCGTGCCCTGTTACAACGAGGGCACGGTCATTTTCGACGTGCTCACGCATGCGCGCAAGACATTCCCCAACATCGTTGCGGTCAACGACGGCTCCCGCGACGACTCCGCTGCGCAGATCCGGGCCGCAGGTGCCCATTTGGTCAACCACCCGGTGAACCTGGGGCAGGGTGCCGCGATCCAGACCGGCGTGGAGTACGCCCGCTCCCAGCCAGGCGCGCGGTATTTTGTCACCTTCGACGCCGACGGCCAGCACCAGGTCAAAGACGTTGTGCGCATGGTGGAGCGGCTGCGCGCCGAGCCGGTTGACATCATCGTCGGCACGCGCTTCGCGGGCCAGGACAACTCCCAGGTTCCCTGGATCAAGCGCGCCGTGCTGAAAGCGGTGGTGCTGCTCTCCCCCCGCACGAAGAAGCTGGGGCTGTCCGATGCCCACAACGGCCTGCGCGCCTTCAACCGCAAGGTCGCAGACGAGATGAACATCCGTATGAACGGGATGTCGCACGCCTCCGAGATCGTGACCATGATCGACAACAACGGCTGGCGCGTCGACGAGGAACCGGTGGACATCCTCTACACCGAGTACTCCATGTCCAAAGGCCAGAGCCTGATCAACGGCGTGAACATCCTCGCCGACGGGCTCGTTGCAAGGAGGCTGCCATGATTCAAGCGCTACTATTGCTCGCCGTCGTGGCGCTGGCCTGGTACTTCTTTGCCAATCGACGCAACGCTAACGCCAAAGCCTGGGTCAAGATCGGCTTCGTGCTCATGATGGTCGCCGCGATCTGGGCGATCGCCCGCCCCGACGACGTGACCGTCCTAGCCAACTGGCTCGGCGTGGACCGCGGCACCGATTTGATGCTGTACGTGCTGGTGGTCGCGTTCTTCTTCGTCACCATCTCCACGTGGACCCGCTTCCGCGAGCAGGAGTTGCGCTACGCCCGCCTCGCCCGCGCGGTGGCACTGCAGAACGCGCAGCCCCCGAGCGCGGCTGCAGACGAGCGGCGCTAGTAACCGCGCCGGATCCACTCCTCCAAGTGCGGCGCTTCCGAACCGATGGTGGTGTGGTCGCCGTGGCCGGTGCGCACCACCGTCTCCGCCGGCAGGTCCAGCACCGACTTCTGCAGGGAGTGGATGATGGTGTCGAAGGAGGAGAAGGACCGGCCGGTCGCGCCCGGGCCGCCCTGGAACAGGGTGTCGCCGGAGAAGAGCTCGCCGGCCTCCTGGGCGTAGATGACCACCGAGCCCGGGGAGTGCCCCGGGGTGGACAGGACGCGCAGCTCGGTGCCGGCGATGCCGAACGTGGCGCCGTCGACAAGCTGGCGGTAGTGCGCGCCCGGGTTCTGACGCTGCCAGAGGAACCCGTCGGTGGGGTGCAGGTACACCGGAGCGTCCACCAGTCGCGACAGCTCGGGGGCGGCGTCGATGTGGTCGGAGTGGCCGTGCGTGGCGAGGATACCCTTCACGCGCCTATCCCCCACGGCCTCAGCGATGGCCTCGGCGTTGTGGGCGGCGTCGATGATGTAGACCTCCGAGTCGTCGCCGACGATCCAGACGTTGTTGTCTACCTCCCATTCGCCACCGTCCAGCTTGAACAGGCCGGAGGTGACGACGTTGTCGATGCGCACTAGAACTCCACCACGCTTCGCAGCACGTCGCCGCGCTTCATCTTCGCAAACGCATCCTCGATGTCGCCGACACCGATGCGCTCGGAGACGAACTCGCCCAGCGGGAACCGGCCCTGCTGGTACAGCTCGACGTATGCCGGGAAGTCGCGCTCCGGCAGGCAGTCGCCGTACCAGGCCGGCTTGATGGAGCCGCCGCGGGCGTAGAGGTCGATCGCGGGGATGTCCACGTGGTCGGTCTGGTTGGGCACGCCCACCATCACCATGCGCCCGGCGAGGTCGCGCGAGTAGAACGCCTGGCGCCAGGTGGGCTGGATGCCCACGGCGTCGATGGCCACGTCGGTGCCGAAACCGCCGGTCAGTTCGCGCACGGCCTCGATCACCTCGTCCTCGCTCATGTCCTTCGCGCAGATGGCGTGGGTGGCGCCGAAGGTCTCGGTCGCCGCGTCGCACTTGCGCTCGTCGACGTCGACGGCGATCACCGTGGTCGCGCCAGCCAGCGCCGCACCAGCGACGGCCGCCAAGCCGACGCCGCCGAGCCCGAACACGACCACGGACTCGCCACGCTGCACGTCACCGGTGTTTACCGCGGCGCCCAGGCCGGCCATGATCCCGCAGCCGAGGAGGCCAGCGGCGGCAGGATCCGCCTCCGGGTCGACCTTCGTGCACTGCTTTTCGTGTACGAGGGTCTTCTCGGCGAAGGAACCGATGCCCAGGGCGGCGGTCAGCTCCGTGCCGTCTTCAAGCGTCATGGGCTTTGAGGCGTTGTGAGTGTTGAAGCAGTTCTTGATGTCGCCCTTGCGGCAGGCGCGGCACTCGCCGCACACCGCACGCCAGTTCAGCACCACGAAGTCGCCGGGCTTTACGTGGGTGACATCTTCGCCCACGGTGTCCACGATGCCGGCAGTTTCGTGGCCGAGCAGGAACGGGAACTCGTCGGCGATGTCGCCGTCGCGGTAAGCCAAGTCGGTGTGGCACACGCCGGTGGCCTGGACCTTGACCACAACGTCGTTGGGGCCGGGCTCGGGGATCAGAATGTCCACGACCTCGACCGGGGCGCCCTTCTCGCGGGCGATTACTCCTTGCACAGTTTGTGTCATGTCTACAAGTCTACGAGCGCGCGAAAACATCCGCCACGATACGGTGCTGCAATGGCATTTTCGCGTCCCACCCACCGCCCGCTGTTTCTCATGCGTTCGTTCGCCCGCTTCGCGCGCGCCGTCACACGCTCCGGCATGGTCAGCGGCGAAGGCGGGCCACGCGCGGCGCTCTCGGTTGCGCCCAACTTAGCGCGCTACTGGTTCACCACCGCCCGCGAGGTCGAACAGGGCGCCGCCGCGGTGCCGGACCGCATCGCGCTTATCGACGACACCGGCGTCCTCACCTACCGCCAACTCCGCGACGACTCGCGCGGGCTGGCTCAGTGGCTGCTCAGCCTCAAAGAGGAACGCGACCTCGACGGGTTGCGCATCGGCGTGATGGCCCGCAACGGCCGCGGCATCATCCTCCCCCTAGCCGCCAAGGGCTACGCGGGCGCGGACATTTTCCTGCTCAACATCGGGTCGTCGCCGGAACAGCTCGCCGGCATCTTCGCCGAGAACGACATCAACGTGCTGTTCATCGACGACGAGTTCGCAGACCGCCTCCCCGACACGGCCGGCATCACGGTGGTTCGGGCCCACGAAGACGGGGGCCGCGGCCTGGCCCTGGCGGAGGTGGTCCGGAGGGACGTCGATAGGCAACTGCCCCGCTGGCCCAAGCACGGCAACCTGGTGCTCATGAGCTCCGGCACCACCGGCATCCCCAAGGGCATCGTGCGCCCCGAGCCGCGCCTGCCGTTCGTGGTGGCCGGCTACCTCGAGGCGATTCCCTGGCGCGCAGGCGACACGGTGCAGCTGACCGCCTCGATCTTCCACACCTGGGGGTGGTCCGCGCTGCAGGTGGCGTTGGCGACGCGCTCCACCATCGTCACCCGCCGCGTCTTCGACGCACAGGCGTGCCTGCAGCAGATCGAGACGTACCGCTGCGACGGCCTGATCTCCTCGCCCATCTTCTTCAAACAGATGCTGGATGTGGAGGACACCTACGACACGTCCTCCCTGCGCTACCTCGCCTCCGCGGGCAACGCGGTAACGCCGTCGCTGCTCCGGCGCACCACCGAGCGCTTCGGGCCGATCCTGGCCAACATCTACGGCTCCACCGAGCTCGCGCTGGCCGCGGCCGCCTCGCCCGCACAGATGCAGGCGGACCCGACGATGGTGGGCACGGTGCCGCCTGGCACGGTGCTCAGGCTGTACGACGACGCCGGCCGCGAAGTCCCCACCGGCGAGACCGGGCGCATCTTCCTATACAACGAAACGGCGCTGCGCGGCTACACCAACCCGGCAACGCAGACGGTGGAGATCGACGGGCTGATCGAGATGGGCGACCTCGGCTGCTTCGACGCCGACGGGTACCTGCACGTGCAGTCGCGCTCCGACGACATGATCATCGTCGGCGGCGAAAACGTCCACCCGCAGTCCGTGGTGGAGGTGCTCGAGGACATGCCGGGTGTCAGCGAGGTGTACGCGCACGGCGTGGACGACGACGACACCTTCAAACGCATCGCCGTGTGGGTCGTGCGTGCGGCCGAGCAGCCCGTGCTGACCGCCGATGCGGTGCGCGACTGGGTGCGGGCGCGGCTGGCCGACCACTCCATCCCCCGCGACGTGCACTTCGTAGACGAGCTGCCGCGCAACGCGGTGGGCAAAGTCGTGCCGCGTTTCCTGCCCGGTTTGGGGCAAAAAAATTGAGCCACCAGCGAGAATCGAACTCGCGACCTTCTCATTACGAGTGAGATGCTCTACCGACTGAGCTATAGTGGCCGGGCAGCAATGCTGCTCCGTCGAAGGAGTGTATCGCAGCCCGCGCGGTGCGCGAAACCCGCAGGTTAGGACACGTTACACGCAAGGCGCAGGTGGCCCAGCATGCCGTTGAACGCCACTGCCGGCTGCACCTGCTGCGTGAGGCGGAGGCGGCATTGCGCGATCGCCTCCTGGCAGGCGACGAGGCCCTCCGGGGAGACACGCTCGGCGATCTCGCGCGCCAGACCCTCGTAGTCGGGGTGGATCAGCGGCAGGTCCGCGCCGGATTGGAGCATCATCGCGTCGCGGTACACGCCCGCCAGATCCACCAGCACGAGGTCGAACATGTCGCGCTTGCGGCGGGTGCCGCGCTTTTTCTGCTCCTCTTCGAGCGCTTTTATCGACGCCGCCGCCCCGCCCAACGCCTTCGCCGAGCCTTTGCCCTTCGCACCCATGCCCAGCGCGTTTTCCAGTTTCGCCCGCTCGGCCTCGTCCTCGGCCTTGTGGGCCTCCACCGCCTCGCTCTCGGCCGCCTTGACCAGTGCGCCGACGGCCTGGAACGCCTGCGCCCCGTGGAACACCAGCTCCGCCAAGTTGATCGCCATCGAGCGGCGCTGCTGCACCTTGTCCGAGCGGACCAGAAGGCGCGCGCGGCCCACATGCCGCATGGTTGCCGCGGCGGCGAGGCGCGCGTCGTGCTCTGTCGCGCCCTCTTCCTCCACCAGGATGCGCACGACCTCGTCCTCCGCAGGCGCGGGGACGTAGAGGTGCCGGCAGCGCGAGCGCAGTGTCTGCGGGAAGTCCCGCGGGTCCGTCGACGGCGCGCACATAATGATCACGGTGTGCTCCGGCGGCTCCTCCACGGTCTTCAACAGGGCGTCGGCGGCGTCGGTGTTGAGCCGGTCGGCGTTTTCGATGACGATGACGCGCCAGTCCGCCACCGTCGGCAGCCGCGACGCTTGCGGCACGATCGTGTCGCGCACGTACGCCACCGGGATGTTCACCCGCTGCGGCACCACGTGCAGCAGGTCCGTGTGCGTGCCCGCCAACGCCTGCCGGCAGTTCTCGCAGCGGCCGCACCCGATCTCGTCCGGGTTGGTGCACATCAGCGCCGCCGCAAACGCCAACGCCGCCTGCGAGCGGCCCGCCCCGGGAGGGCCGGTGAAGAGCCACGCGTGGGTCATGGCGTAGCCGTCGCCAAGCCTGGCGGCCTGCGCTGCAGACATGATGGTGTCGCGCACCGACGGGGTGCCGGCGAGGCGCTCGCTGACGCTGCGGGTAGTCACGGATGATCAGCGTACCCGCGCGCTAAGGTGATACACCATGGAACGATTCTGGCGCGAGCTGCGGTGGCTTTGGGGCACGTCATGGCCCCTGTACGCAGCGACTGTGCTGGGAACGAACGTCATTTCCGCAATCGGCTCCATGCTGTTCGTGCGCTACCTCATCCCCATGCCTGAGGTGCTCGAACTGGGCCTCGGCGGGCAGCTCGGCGCGATCGGCGTGATTTACGCGGTCGTGGCCGTGGTGCTCGGCGGAGTGGTCACGCTGTACCTGTTCCGCCCGGTGCTGGAGTGGCAGCGCCACCCCGACGGGCACGACCCGAACATGGTGCGCCACTTGGTCATGCGCCTGCCAGTGGCGCAAACCATCATCGTGGTGGCGGTGTGGGGCATCGGCATCGCGATCGTGACAGTTGCGGCGTGGCGCGTCGACGTCCAGCTTGCCTCCGTCGTCCTTGCCACCGCGTTGCTCACCGCGTTTGTCACCGCCGTGCTGACGTACCTGCAAGCGGAGCGCCTCGTGCGCCCCATCGCCGCGTCCGTGCTGGCCCGCCGGTTCGAGGATTCCACGCTGCAGCCGCCGATCAAGTGGCAGCTGTACCTAACGTGGTTCACCACCTCCGCCGTGCCGATGGTGGGTGTGCTGCTGCTGACCATCGCGCAGCGCTACGACTACTTCACCGGCACCGTCGGCGAGCTCACCTCCGCCATCGTCGCGCTGACCACGGCAGGCATGGTCACGGGGTTCGTGGGCACGGCGCTGGTGATCATGAGCGTGGTCGACCCGATCAAGGAGCTGCAGACCGCAATCAACCGCGTGCGCCGCGGCGAGCAGAACACGCTGGTAGACATCTACGACGGCTCCGAGATCGGCGTGCTGCAGGCCGGGTTCAACGAGATGATGCGCGGTCTTCGCGACCGCCAGCGAGTGCGCGACATCTTCGGCCACTACGTGGGCGCGGAGGTGGCGCAGAAGGCGCTTGAGGAGGTACCGGAGCTCGGCGGCGAGGAGCGCAAAGTCGCCGTGCTGTTCATCGACGTGGTCGGCTCCACCTCCTACGCCGTCGATCACACGCCGGAGGAAGTGGTTGCGGCGCTCAACGACTTCTTCGACGTGGTCGTACACGTCGTGCACCGCAACAAGGGCGTGATCAACAAATTCCAGGGCGACGCGGCGTTGGCCGTGTTCGGGGCACCCGTCTCGCTTCACGACGCAGCTTCGCACGCCCTCCAAGCCGCCCGCGAGCTACAACGCGACCTGGCTGGGCTTGAGCTTAAAGCCGGCATCGGCGTAGCCGCCGGCCACGTGGTGGCGGGCCACGTCGGCGGCGCGGACCGCTTCGAATACACCGTCATCGGTGACGCCGTCAACGGCGCCGCGCGCCTGACTGACCTGGCGAAGGACACCCCGGGCATGGTGCTCACCAACGCCGCCACCCTGCGCACAGCCAACGAAGTGGAGCAGCAGCGCTGGACGTTGATGAAGTCGGTGGAGCTGCGCGGCCGCGGCAAAATGACCCAGCTGGCCCGCCCGGTGCGCTCCACGCTGGCGGACCGCTACTAGCGCTTGCGGGCCTTGACCACGCGCTTGGTGGTCTTCTTCGGCTTGGTGGCCTTCTTAGTCGCTTTCTTCTTTGCTGCCTTCTTGGTGGCTTTCTTGCCGCCGTCCTCGGCCTCGCGGGCGCGGCGGGCGGAGAGTAGCTCGTTCGCCCGCTGGTCGGTCATCGTTTCCGGGGTGTCGCCGCGCTGTAGGGACGCGTTGGTCTCGCCGTCGGTGACGTAGGGGCCGAAGCGGCCGTCCTTAATGCTCATGGGCTTCCCGGAGACGTCGTTGTCGCCGAGCATCTTCAGCGGCGGCTTGGCGGCGGCGCGGCCGCGGCGCTTCGGCTCGGCGTAGATGCGGCGCGCCTCATCCAGGGTGATGGAGAAGATCTGGTCTTCGGAGGCCAGCGAGCGGGAGTCGTTGCCCTTCTTCAGGTACGGGCCGTAGCGGCCGTTTTGCGCCGTGATCAGCTCGTCATCGGCCGGGTCCACGCCCACCTCACGCGGCAGTGAGAGCAGCTGCATCGCCTCGTCGAAGGTGACGGTCGCGGGTTCCATCGAGGAAAACAGCGACGCGGTGGCGGGCTTGAGCTGCTCGTCCACGAGCTGCGCCATGCGTTTTTCCTTCTGCGCGGCCGCGGTCTTGGTCTCCCAGTTCTTTGCTCGCTTGCCTTCCTCGGCCCGCTGGGCGTCTTCCTCGGCGCGCTCCGCGGCGATGATCTCTTCGGCGCGGGACTCGGCGCGCTCGCGCTCGTCGTCGCGAACGAGCTCGGTGACGTACGGGCCGAAGCGGCCCTCCTTGGCCACGATGGTGCGGCCGTTGTCGGGGTTCACGCCCAGCTCGCGGCCCGACTGCGGGGTGGCGAAGAGCTTCTCCGCCATCTCCAGCGTGATCTCGTCGGGCGTGGCAGATTCGGGCAGGTTGGCGCGCTGGTACTCGGGCTCGCCGTCGGCGGTGGTGCCGACGACGCGCTCGATGTACGGCCCGTAGCGGCCGACGCGGACCACGACGGGGCGGCCCTCAGCGTCGTCGAAGAGCGTCAGCGAGTTCGCCTGGCGCGCGTCGATGGATTCGAGGTTGTCCTCGATCATGTGCTTCAAGCCCCCGCGGCGCGCCAGCGCCTGCGCCATGGATTCCTTCGCGTCCGCGTCGCCGAAGTAGAAGCCGGACAGCCACCGGGTGCGGTCCTGGTTGCCGTGCGCGATCTCGTCCAGCTCGTCTTCCATGGACGAGGTGAAGTCGTAGTCCACCAGGGCGTCGAAGTTGTTCTCCAACAGCCCCACCACGGAAAACGCCACCCACGACGGGACGAGCGCGTTGCCGCGGGCGACCACGTACCCGCGGTCCTGGATGGTCTTGATGATGGAGGCGTAGGTGGACGGGCGCCCAATGCCCAGGTCCTCCATCTTCTTCACCAGCGACGCCTCGGTGTAGCGCGCCGGCGGGTTGGTGGAGTGGCCGTCCGCCGTGACTTTTTCCGTGTTCAGCTCGTCGCCCTTCGCAAGCTGCGGCAGGCGGGTCTCGTTGTCTTGGCGGTCGGAGTACGCGCGCAGCCAGCCGGGGAACGTCACGCTGCGGCCCGTCGCCGCGAACTCGCACGCCTCCCCCGCGGCGTCGCCGAGCACGGTGACCTTCATCGATGTACCGCGCGCGTCCTGCATCTGGGAGGCCACGGTGCGCGCCCAGATCAGCTCGTAGAGTTTGAACTCCTCCGCGTCGAGTGCGCCGGCGAGCTGGCCGGGGGTGACAAACCGCTCGCCGGCCGGGCGGATCGCCTCGTGGGCCTCCTGCGAGTTCTTCACCTTGCGGTCGTAGATGCGCGGGCTGTCGGTGACGTAATTTGCGCCGTACAGCTCACGCGCGGCCGAACGCGCCGCGTCCAGGCCCTGCTGCGACAGCGAGGTCGAGTCTGTACGCATATACGTGATGTGGCCGTTTTCGTACAAGCGCTGCGCAATGCGCATCGTGCGCGCCGAGGTGAAGTGCAGCTTACGTCCGGCTTCCTGCTGCAGCGTCGAAGTCATAAACGGCGCGTACGGCTTGCGCGAGTACGGCTTCTCCTCCACCGCCGTGACCTGCATCGGCGCGGTGCCCAGGGCGTCGGCGAGCGCATGCGCCTTTTGCTTATCGACGACGACCGCTTCGCCCTTCAGCCGCCCCCGGTCGTCGAAGTCGCGGCCCTGGGCGATGCGCTTGCCGTCCACGGCGACGAGCTTGGCGTCGAATTCGGTCGGGGTCTCCTTGGATGCATCTTGAGGAACGAGAGACGCAACCAAGTCCCAGTACTCCGCGGAGATGAACGCCATGCGCTCGCGCTCTCGCTCGACGATGACGCGGGTGGCCACAGACTGCACGCGTCCTGCGGACAGGCGCGGCATGACCTTCTTCCACAGCACGGGGGAGACCTCGTAGCCGTAGAGACGGTCCAAGATGCGGCGGGTCTCCTGCGCGTCCACGAGGTCCATGTCCAGCTCGCGGGTGTTCGCCGCGGCGTCGCGGATGGCGGACTCCGTGATCTCGTTGAACACCATGCGCTCCACCGGCACCTTGGGGTTCAGCGTCTCCAGCAGATGCCAGGCGATGGCCTCGCCCTCGCGGTCCGGGTCTGTTGCCAGCAGGAGCTTGTCCGCCTGCTTGAGCTTGGCTTTGAGGTCGGAGACCTTCTTCTTTTTGTCGCCGTCCACTACGTAGATAGGGGTGAAGCCGTCCTCTGGGTTCACCCCGAGTTTGGCCCACGGCTCCTTCTTGTACTTCGCGGGGATGTCGGCGGCGCGGCCGGGCAGGTCGCGGATGTGGCCGACGGAGGCCTCGACGATGAAGTCGTCGCCCAGATACTTCTGTATCTTCTTCGCCTTCGTTGCGGACTCCACGATGACCAGAGTCTTGCCGCCTGCAGCCACGTTGACTGACACCTCGTTTCGCACAGAAGTTATTCCCTTAGAGACAACTAGCACACGATTGTGCACCCAGGTAATACAGCTACACTGCTCGGGTGCCCCGCTTCCGCCCGAATCGGGGACGGAAAGGATGCGTCTTCGTGGTCGATTCCCTCATCGATTTCTTGCACACCCTCATGGCGATGCCCGTGTTCTATCCGATCGTCGTTGTGCTCATCATCGCAGACGCCCTCGCGCCGGTCGTGCCGTCGGAGACCGTACTGAACCTCGCCGGCGCGTTTTCCGCCTCGCGCGGGGTGCCCAACCCCTGGGGCGTCATCCTCGCAGCCATTATCGGCGGGATCATCGGCGACAACATCTGCTTTGCCCTCGGCGGCAAGCTCATCCACCGCGTGGACAGCCTGGACCCGGAGTCGAAGGCCGGCCAGGCCATCCAGTGGGTGCGCCGGAACATGAACCGCGGGGCGGGCGCGACCATCATCGTCGCCCGCTTCATCCCGTGGGCGCGCTGGGTGGCCACGATCGTGCTCGGATCGGTGCGCTACAACTGGTTCAAGTTCGTCTTCTTCGACACCCTCGGCGTGATCCTCTGGGCCTTCTTAAGCGTCGGCGTGGGATACCTGGGCGGGCGCATCCTGCAGGACTACCCGCTGCTCGCCATGCTGCTCGGCGTCGTGCTGGGTTCCACCGTCGGCTACCTCATTCAGAAGGCGCAAAACCGCCTCGCGGAGTGGCGCGACGTGCGCCAAGGCGTCAGCGCCGTATAAAAGCCGCATAAAAAACGGGGCTTCGAGCGAAACCCCGTCGATACGCAGAACGCGCTAGATTGCGCGCACCTGCTGGGCCTGCGGGCCCTTTGCGCCCTCGCCGACCTCGAACTCGACCTGCTGGTTTTCTTCCAGGGTGCGGAAGCCGGAGCCCTGGATCTCGGAGTAGTGGACGAAGACGTCGGAGGAGCCGTCGTCCGGAGCGATGAAGCCGAAGCCCTTTTCTGCGTTGAACCACTTAACAGTTCCGGTTGCCATGGTGAAGCCTTTCAAAAAATTGAGTGATGATGTCGTCCACCAGGGCCTAATCGGGTCCTGGTGCCCGCGTGCACAATCCTCGCGAGCACCTCTTCGGGCGCACACAAAATCTGTGACCGCCACCCAGTCTGCCATGAATTGCGGGCTTTAGCACTGGCGAGTGGCATACTTCCCAGTCATCATGGTCTCCCCCTTCGGCGCCGAGCTCGTCGGCGCACTCGAGCGCAGCCACCCGTCGGCCACCATCACCCACGTCGAGCATGTGCCTGCACGTCTGGCGCGCTACGCCGCGTGGCCCGAGTGGGTGGAGCCGAGGCTGCGGCGCGTGCTTACCGACGCAGGCGTCGCCTCGCCCTACCTCCACCAAGCCCGGTGCGCGGAGCTTGCGTGGCAGGGGCGCGACGTGGTGGTGTCCACGGGGACCTCGTCCGGCAAGTCCCTGGGCTACCAGTTACCGGTACTCACGGCACTTGCCCAGGACCCCACGGCGTGCGCGGTGTACCTCACCCCCACCAAAGCCCTGGGCTCCGACCAGCTGCAGGCCACGCTGCGGATGACGCAAGGCGCGGGGCTGGAGGGCATCCACCCGGCCCCGTACGACGGGGACACGCCGGTGGAATCCCGCGCCGGCATCCGCGAGCATTCTCGCTACGTGTTTACCAACCCCGACATGCTCCACGCGGGCATGCTGGGTTCGCACGCGCGGTGGGCGCGGCTGCTGCGGCACCTGAAATACATCGTTGTGGACGAGTGCCACACGTACCGCGGCGTGTTCGGCGCAAACGTGGCGCTGGTGCTGCGGCGGCTGCTGCGCATCGCGTCAGCCTACGGGTCGTCGCCGACGTTGATCTACGCCTCCGCCACCGCGGCGGACCCGGCCGGGCAGGCGCTGCGGCTCAGCGGACGTGAGGCTGTGGCCGTGACCGACGACGCCGCGCCCGCCGGCGAGCGCACCATCGTGCTGTGGGAGCCCGGCTTTATTGAAGGCGCCGAGGGCGAGGGAGGCGCACCAGTGCGCTACCCAGCCACGACCGAGGCGGCCTCCGTATCCGCCCAGCTTCTGCTCCAAGGCGCGCGCACGCTCACGTTCGTGCGCTCCCGGCGCGCCGCGGAGACGGTGGCCATGCGCACGCAGGAGCACCTCGTGGTGGCGGGCCGAGCGGACATGGCTGACCGCGTGGCACCGTACCGCGCGGGCTACCTGGCCGAGGACCGCCGCGAGTTGGAGCGCCGTCTGGACGAAGGCGAGCTACTCGGCGTGGCCTCCACCAATGCGCTGGAGCTGGGCATTGACGTGGGCGGGCTGGACGCGGTGGTGATGGCCGGCTTCCCGGGGACGGTGGCGTCCTTCCGCCAGCAGGCCGGGCGCGCGGGCAGGCGCGGCCAGGGCTCGGTGGCGGTGCTGGTGGCGCGCGACGAACCGATGGACACCTATTTGGTGCACCACCCCGCCGCTTTGTTGGGCAAACCGGTGGAAAACAGCGTGTTCGATCCCTCCAATCCGTATATCTTGCGCGGGCATATGTTCTGCGCCGCGGTCGAGCGGCCGCTGACCGAGGCGGACGTCGACGCGTTCGGCGCCCGCGACGTCGTGGACGACCTCACGGCAGCGGGTCTGCTGCGCCGCCGCCCCAAGGGCTGGTTCGCGGTGCCGCAGCTGGACGGCGAGCTCACCCCGGAAACCGCGCACGCTTCGGTGTCCCTCCGTGGCGGCGTGGGCGAGCAGGTGATGATCGTGGACGTCACCGACGGGCGCCTGCTCGGCACGGTAGATGCCGCCCGGGCGATGAGCCAGGTCCACGACGGCGCGGTGTACATCCACCAGGGCGAGTACTTCGTGGTGCAGTCCCTGGACTTGGATGATTACGTCGCGCTGGTGGTGCCGGAGCGGCCGGACTACTCCACGCAGGCGCGATCAACCACGGACATCACCATCTTGGGCACACCCCACGAGCTGGTGAACCCGTCGCCGGGCCTGTGGGTGGCAAGTATCGACGTCGAGGTGCTCGACCGGGTCACCGGCTACGTGGTGCGGCTTGCCGACGGCACCGTCAGCGAGCACATCCCGCTCGACCTTCCAGAGCAGCGCTTGGTCACCCGCGCCGTGGCCTACACCATTGACCCGATGGTGCTGGACGAGCTCGGGATCACCGCCGGCGAGACCCCGGGCGCACTGCACGCCGCCGAGCACGCCGCCATCGGCCTGCTGCCGCTGTTGGCCACCTGCGACCGCTGGGACATCGGCGGTGTCTCCACCGCCCTGCACCCGGACACGATGTTGCCCACCGTGTTCGTCTACGACGGCCACCCGGGCGGCGCGGGCTTCGCCGACGAAGGCTTCGCCCGCTTCCACGAATGGATCGAGGCCACCTGGGAGACCGTGCGCTCCTGCGGCTGCGAGGACGGTTGCCCGTCGTGTGTGCAGTCGCCGAAGTGCGGCAACGGCAACCAACCGCTGGACAAGCACGCCGCGCTGAAGCTGCTCGGCGCACTTGTGACCATGACGGCGGGCCAGGCGCAACGCTAGGGCTTAAGGCCCGGCGCGTGCGGCGGCCTCCGCCCGGCGTCGGGTGGCAGTGACCACAATGTCGCCCGCGGTGAATTCGCAGGACGCCAGACCCGCGCTGTTGAGTTCAGCCGTTCGCCGCGCCGCCGTGCAGGCATCAGCGCCCCGGTACAAGGCGCTCGCGCCTGCCACCGCCGCGAGGTCGGCCGCCACACGCACCCGGTGGGTGTCCGCCACCTGCATCCCGAGCGCCACCACCGCAAGCGCCAGCGAGACGACGGCGGTGATGATGCCGCTCGCGGTGACGGTGGCGGAGCCTTCGTCGTCACGCAGCGGCATCAGAACTCCACGGGGAACACTGCGGTGGCGCGCATGGTGCCGATCGGGGCGGGGACGGCAGCCTCGGCTGTGGCGAGCCCGGCGCGCTCGGTGACCTCGACCGCGCCCCGCGGCGCCGAGTAATCGACGCCGAGGGCGTACGCGCGGGCTGCCGCGCCGGCGACATCGACGGCCGTGATGTAGGCGGCGACGGTAGCGATGCCACCCACAATGGCCGCGGTGACGACCACGAGGGAGGACAGCGACAGCGCGGTTTCAACGGTGTTCATTAGCCGGGCGTGTTGCTCAAGGCGTCGGTGATGACGCCCTCGATGGCGTTGGTGACGGCGTCGCCGTTGACGACCAGGTAGAGCACACCCGCAAGCGCGGCGGCCGCGAGGCTCCCAAAGGCGTACTCGATGGTGCTCATGCCCTGCTCAGAGCGCATTTTTCGCATGCGAGACGCAGCGTACAGGGAGGCGGATGTGAGTGCAGAGTTCAGGTGGTGCATGGGAAATCTCCTTCTAGTGGATGAGTGTTTGGCCGAGGCTGATCACCGCGGGTGCGAGCCCGAGGACGAAAAACGCCGGCAGGAAGCATGCGGTGAGCGGGATGGCGATGAGCACGCCCGCGCGTTCCGCTTTGGCTTTAGCTCGGTCCCCCGCGGTCGCCCGGAGCTGGGCGGCGATGCGCCTGCAGCCCTCGGCGAGCGAAGTCCCGGAGGTGGCGGATAAGGTCACAAGCCCTGCCAAGTCCTCGCCGCCGGGAAGGTGGCGAAGCTCGGCCCAGGCGCGCTGAGGCTCAACCCCCAGCGCCGTCAGCGAGGCCACGGTGTGCCACGGGCCGCGGCCACCGACGTAGGTGTCGGCAACTGCGGCGGCCGCGGCGCCGGCAGGCAGGCCCGCTGAGACACAGGCCGCGAAGAGCTCGATGTCGCTCGCGCAGCGCTCCGGGTCGACGGCGAAGGGGCCGTCGCGCGGAGCCTTCGGGGTGGGGGTGGTGACCCGGCCCGCCGGTCCGGCCGGGGCAACCGCTAGTGCTCCGGCGATGAGGAGGGCGGGCAGTACGCCGATCATGCGCCCGCCCCCTGGATAATCCGGCCAGAGACCAGCACCCCGGCGCACACGAGCGCGGTTCCCGCCACCAGCAGCACCCCGCCCAGCCCGCCGCCGGTGAGAAACGCTATGGGCGATGCCCCCATCGCCGTGCCCATCAGGACCCCAGCCGCAGGCAGCGCGGCAAGCACCGCCGCTGTGGTTTGCGGGCCGGCGAGCGCGGCACGGGTGGCGTCCCGGTGGCGGTTAGCGTGATCGATATCGTCACGCAGCGCGGCGATGAGTTTCGCCAGCGGCACCCCGCGCGAGACGGAGAGCGTCCACAACACTCCCAGGCGCTCGAGCTCAGGCACGCGCGGCTCCAGCCGGGCGCCTGTGCGGGCTTGGTGGGCGATGCGCATCGCGTCTGCGCGCACCTGCGCCTCCCCCACCTGCTCGCCCGCCCGCGCCAACGCGTCCGGCAGCGTCGCACCTGCCTGCAGGTTGGTGGACACGGCGCCCAGATACGCCGCCACAGCCGCTCTGCGCCGCCGCTCTGCGCTGGCCGCCCGCCGGGCACGCAGCATGTGAATCGCGGTCGCCCCCGCCATCGCCCCGGCGACGGCCAAGGTGACTCGGCCCAACACTACGGCCCCCGCAGCTGCGCACGCCGCGGTGACGGGGATGCGGTGTGATACAAGTGTGCGGCCGCGCTCGGCGACGCGGCGGGCCGGGGCTGGCTCGGCGAGCGCGGCAGCACCGGCAACGAGAAGTGCCGCGATCATGGGGCCAGCTCCTCATACCCGGCCAGTGCGCCCCGTTCGGCGTCCCAGACCACCCTTGCGCGAACCGGCTCGCCCTCGAGCACGCCGATCTGTTGCAGGTAGCGGGTGCCGTCGCGGCAGCGTTTCACCACCAGCACCACATCGATTGCCGCCGCAAGCTGGGCGTGCAAGCCGGCGCGGTCCAACCCACCCAGCGCGGCCAGCGCTTCGAAACGGGCGGGCACCTCCTCAATGGGGTTGGCGTGCAGGGTACCGGCGCCGCCGTCGTGGCCGGTATTGAGCGCCGCGAGCAGGTCCACGACCTCCCCGCCGCGGATCTCACCCACCACAATCCGGTCCGGACGCATGCGCAGCGACTGGCGCACCAGGTCCGCGATGGTGATCTCGCCGGCCCCCTCCGCGTTTGCGCCGCGGCTGGTCAGGTTGACCACGTGCGGGTGGTCCGGTGTGAGCTCCAACGTGTCCTCGATGGCGATGATGCGCTCGTGCCGGTCGACCTCCGCCAGCAACGCGGAGAGCAGCGTGGTCTTGCCGGAACCGGTGCCGCCGACCACCATGAACGCCTTGCGCGCCGCGACGACCGCGCGCAGCACCTCGGCGCGCTCGTGATCCAGCGACCCACGCGCAACCAGATCGTCCAGCGTGGCGGAGGCGGTGCGCAGCACGCGCAGAGAAATACAGGTGCCGGCTTGGGAGGTCGGCGCCAGCACGGCGTGGAAGCGAAGCAGGGTGCCGTTGTCGCGGCGGATGTGGCCGTCGCAGAACGGCTGCGCGTCGTCCAGGCGGCGCCCACAGCTGACCGCGAGGCGGGTGGCCAGCCGCCGTACCGCGCTTTCGGAATCAAAGGTCAGCCCAGACCGCTGTAGCCCCTGCCCGCGGTCCACGTACACCTCGTCGGGGCTATTGACGCAGATATCGGTCACGTCCGGGTCTGCTAGCAGTGTCTCCAGCGGGCCAGCGCCGGTGGTGTCGTCGCGGAGCTTGCGCATGATGTCCAGTACCCCGATATCACTGATCACCACCGCCTCTTCGCGGATGATCGCGGCGATACGCGCAGGGTCCGGCTGCCCCGGCTCGTCGGCCAAACGTCGCTTGACGCGGGCGAGCACGTCGTCCATCTACGCCGCCTCCCTCAGCACGGTTTCCGCCGCGCGGGCGAGGGGGCGCGGCAACCGCTCAGGCAGCCCGGACTGGTCCAGCTGCTTAGTCAGCCCCCGCACCCCGGCCACCTGAGCGATGACGGAGGCCTTCGCGGTGTGCTCCACTTCCTCCTGCCCGAGCGACGCCCACGCACCCTGGCGCAGCACCAGCGCGTTGGCCACCCCGGCCGCGTTACATTCGGCCACCACCCGCGCAGCCGCCGCGGCGGCGCGCAGCTCAGGCCGCAGCACAATGACTGCGAGGTCGCAGCGGTCCGGCAGCAGCGCAAGCGGCGCGTCTACCACCGTCACCCCCGCAGACGAGGCAGCCGCGACAACCGCATTGACCTCTTCTGCCTCCAGCCGGAACGGATCCGCCACCTGGGTGCGCGGAAACGTCAGCAGCGCCACCCCGTCATCCGTGGCGGGCAGCGCAGCGCGCAGCTGCGTACGCGAGACCGCCCCTTCAGCGCCGAAGTCGATTTCGCCCCAGCGCGCGCCGGGCGTGTGCTCCAGGCCCAGCAGCAAGTCGAGCCCGCCGGAACACCGGTGGGCGTCGACGAGCGTGGCGTCCCCGGCGGCGCGGCACACCGATGCGGCCAGCACCGACGCCCCAGCCCCGCCGCACGCGCCCAGCACCGCAATCACGCTCGCGTCCGCCGCCGTCGCCGGAAAGGCGAGCGAGAGCGCGCCGATCCCCCGCAGCACGTCCACGGCCTGTGCCGGAAGCGCGTAGTAGTCCTCGCGCAGTGCCGCTGACGCGGTGTCCGCCACCACGGTGAATACGTTTGGCGCGCGCGTGCTGGGACCGAGTGCGGCGGCCCGGAGGTCGTCGACAAGCACGGCGAGCGCCTTGGCGGCGTGGCGGGTGAGTTGGGTGTCGTCGACCACGTCGATGACCTGGTGGCCTGTGGCGGCGGCGATGTGGACGGCTTCGGCGTGCAGTGCGGGATCGGCCACCGCGACGACGACGGGACCTGTATTCGCGTGATTCATACCCGTAGCGTGCAACCGCAACGCAAGCGAAACAATAGGTGCCACAGATCCTGTGGATAACCCACCCAGGTCGCGTACGCCGCAACAATTCATGTGTGGATAAGTTGCCCCATCCGTCACACCAGTTTCACAGAGAAGGGCTACGTAACCGTAGGATCTGCGGTCTACACTGCACACTATGTTTGCGCACGCGCCGGTAGCGGCCTTCTTCGACCTGGATAAGACCATCATTGCCACGTCGTCCGCATTCGCTTTTGGCAAAGAGTTCTTCAAGGGCGGCATGATCACCCGCCAGGAGGCCTGGGAAATCTCCCTCAGCAAGGCGCAGTACATGCTGGTCGGGCAGTCCAGCGAGAAGATGGACACCACCCGCGACACACTCGCGCAGATGGTCGCCGGCTGGGAGGTGGAAGACATTCAGCGCATCACCCGCGAGACGCTGCGCGAAGTCGTCGCACCCGCCATTTACGCGGAAGCGCGCGAGCTCATTGCCGCCCACAAAAACGCCGGCCACCACGTCATCATTATCTCCGCCTCGGCGAGAATCCTGGTGGAACCCATAGCCCAAGAGCTCGGGGTGGACACCGTGGTCGCCACCGAGATGGCTGTCAAGGACGGCAGGCTCACCGGCGAAGTGACCCGCTACCTCAAAGGCGGGGCGAAGGCTGAGGCGGTGCGCCAGTTCGCTGCCGAGCACGACTTCGACCTAACCAACAGCTACGCCTACTCCGACTCAGCCACCGACATCCCCATGCTGGAGCTGGTGGGCAACCCGGTGGCCGTCAACCCGGACCGGGCGCTGAAGAAGCACGCGCTGGCCAACGGCTGGCAGGCCCGCACCTTCAAAAATCCGGAGCCGCTGTTCCAGATGCCCAACGCGCGCGAGGTGGGCATCGGCGCGGGCGTGATCGCGGGCGTGACCGCGCTGGCCGTGGCGGGGGTATTCATCGCCCGGGCCGTCGGCGGCAAGGGCTCGGACGACAAGCGCCATTCCGCGTAGGCGATTTTTACCCCGATTCGGGCAAACACCCCCGCGTGTCGCTAACATCGTGTGAAGAATTTCCAGGCACCTTTACGGGTGCCGCGTGATTGCCACCCAGGAAGGTGAAACAACAGTGAGCAACGAAGGCCTCTACACCAGCGGCTCGACCGCCGTGTCCGCCAAGGTGGATTCGATTCCACTGCGCGACACCTACGCAACCCAGCCCGGCAACGATTCCATCGGCACCCTGATCTCCAACGCGTCCGAGCAGGTCTCCACCCTGGTCCGCGGCGAGATCGAGCTTGCCAAGGCCGAGGTTATCGGCGAGGTGAAGAAGGGCGCCGTCGGCGGCGGCCTGTTCGCAGCCGCCGGCGTGATCGCCCTGTACTCCTCCTTCTTCCTGTTCTTCGCCCTGGCAGAAATGCTGGCCTCCTGGATGCACCGCGGCTGGGCATTCCTGATTGTCTTCCTGATCATGCTGGCGCTGGCTGGCCTGCTCGCCTTCGTCGGCTTCAGGAAGATCAAGAAGATCAAGGCGCCGGAAAAGACCATCGAGTCCGTCAACGAGCTGAAGAACCTCAAGCCGGGCCAGGCGCAGAAGAACCTGACCAAGGACGAGGCTGGCCTTTACACCTCCTCCGGCACCGGTTCCTCCCTGCCGCGTACCGGCTCCACCGCCGTTACCCGCTAACGCAGGCTTGCGTATCCGCGGGGCTGGTCAGGCTCCGCACGTCCCCTACGCGCTGCTGCACCTGGTGTGCAGTCAGCGCGTAGCCCGTTTCTGAGGTGTCTAACGACGCCCCGAAAATCATCCCTGCGACCTCGCCCGACGGGGTGAGCAGCGGACCACCGGAGTTTCCCTGGCGGATGTTGCCGCGGATCGTGTAAGTCTCGCGCTCCACACGCCCGGTGGTGTAGATGTCGGGCCCCGCGATCTCCAGTTTGCCGCGGACGCGCGCGGCCGACGCCTCGAACGGCCCCGACTTCGGGTAGCCCATCACCACAGCGTCGTCGCCTGCGGCGAGCTCGCCTTGCGCCCAGCGCAGCGCGGGCAGCCCCAGCTGCGCGGCGCGCAGCACCGCGATGTCCGCGTCCGGGTCGTAGAGCACAACCTCCGCCGGTTTAACACCCACCACCGTGTCCAGCGACACCCGCTCCGTGCCAGCCACCACATGCGCGTTGGTGAGCACGTAGCCGTCCTGGATGACAAACCCCGAGCCCATCAGGCGCCGCCGGCAGCTTTCCGCGTCCCCCATTACGTGGACAATGCTGGGCCGCAGCTTCTCGACGACCTCCGGCCGCAGCGCCTTTTCGTTTGGCGCCGCCACCTCGACCCCGCGCGGCGATTCGAAGGGTGAGACCAGGGGCGGCAACCCGGATTCGTCGAGTAGCGCCGCAAACCGCGCCGGCAGCTTCGCCGCCGCGTCTGGAACGGCGGCGTTGATCCCTCCGAGCACGCGGGAGGAACGGATGCCGTCCCCCAGCTCGCCGGGCACCGAGGCGGCCAGCGGGATGGACACGAACCACAGCACCGCTGCCACGGCGACCGACTGGAAACCCGCGCCCAGCACCGAATCCAGTGCCCGGCCCACCTGCGAGCGCATGCGGCCACGCACGTTTCCGCCCACCGTGGCGCCGACGAGGTTGCCCAGACCCACGAAGACGACGATCAGCGCGATGAGCAGCACAATGCGCGCTGTACGGGACTCGGCAAGCTCCAGCGCGTGCGGCGCGACCGCCAGGCCGATAACCAGGCCCGCGGCAATGCCCACGGTGGAAACTACCGCCGAGACAGCCCCCTGGCGCCAGCCGCTGGCAAAGGCGCCGGCGACGGCGAGCACGAGCAGGACGTCGATAACCAGGTGCATTCCGGTGATGTTACCGCTCGCGGTTGGCGGACCGTGCCAGCGCAGCACGCAAGTCGCCCGGCCGCTCGTCCCACGGCACGGCCCATCCCCCTAATTGCAACACCACGGACATCAGCACCCCGGTAAACCCCCACACCAGGTACTCGCCGGCCCAGAAGGCAGGCCCGGACCATCCCTGCATCCCCAGCATCGCCCGGTTTACCGGGTCCACCAGCTCGCGCACCGGGATGAAGAAGACGGCATCCGTTTCCTCCTCGCTCGCCGGGTGCACGTTGCCCGGCTCCGGGGCATACGCCACCACGGGACGCACACGCCGGTTGCTGCCGCCGGTGGTGGCGGAGTCGAGCACGGCGAGCGGAATCACCCCGGCCGGGTCCAACCCCGTCTCCTCCCACGCCTCGCGCAGGGCGGCGCCCACCGGCCCGCCGTCGGCTGCGTCGATGTGTCCGCCCGGGAACGCCATCTGCCCGGAGTGGCTGCGCATGTGCGGTGTGCGGTGTGTAATCAGCACCCGCGCGTCCTCTGGCAAGGCAGTGGCGCGCGGGTCGCCCGCGAAGAGGATCAGCACCGCCGCCTGGTCCGCCCCGCCCTTCTGGCGCACCCGCGGGGACAGCAGCCTGCGCGGGATCGCACCGCCGCCGCCGTCGATCGCATCGACCAGCGGTTTGAGCCACGCGGGAGCGCGGTCGGGCCGCAACTGCGCGTCCACCTAGATCGCCCCTTGCACGGCCTCGGCGAGCTCGCTCGCGGAGGTGAACTCGCGGGCGAACACTGACACCTGCTCACCGCCGCGCAGCACCACCGTCACCGGCACAACGGGCGGCAGGCCCTGCGCGGCCGCGAACACGCCCGAATCGTCCTGGTAGCTCGGCAGCCCCACCCCAAGCTCGTTGAGCAGCGACGCCCCGTTCGCGGCGTTGCCGTCCGCGTGCACGCCCACCACGGTGTATTCCGGGTGGGCGCGCGCGAACTCCTCCACAACGGGCAGCTCAGCGCGGCACGGCTGGCACCACCAAGCCCACACGTTGACCACGGTGATCTCCTTCGCCTCGCCCGCGACCTCGCCGCCCAAACAGGGCAGATCCAGGCCAGCGGGGCAATCAGGCCGCTGGGCCACCTGCTTCTCGACGGCCACAGGTTCCCCCGAAGGTTGATCGTCCATAAGCAAACTGCGCGCGCCCGCCACCACAAGCAGGGTCACTGCGATGATTGCGCCGACGCTGATCCAGATAGCGCGCTTCATGCCATCCCCAAGATGTGGTCGCGCTCCGGACCGGTGACAAGGTCCGCCGCCGCCTCGGGGTCGGTGGGCCCGGCGCCGAAGCTGGGGCAGTCGAAGGCGATTGGGCACACGCCGCACGCGGGCTTGCGGGCGTGGCAGATGCGGCGGCCATGGAAGATGATGCGGTGGGAAAACATGGTCCACTCGCTGCGCTCGATGAGGCCTGCGATGGCGTGCTCGATTTTCACCGGATCCGTCGCATCGGTGAGCATGAGGCGCCCCACCAGCCGCTGGAAGTGGGTGTCCACCGTCAGCCCCGGCATGCCGAACGCGTTGCCGCGCACCACGTGCGCAGTCTTGCGGCCCACGCCCGGCAGCGTCACCAAATCCTCCAGCTTCGTGGGCACCTCCCCACCGAAATCCGCCACGAGGCGCTGGCCCAGACCGATGAGGTTCTTCGCCTTGGAACGGAAGAAGCCCGTGGAGCGGATGATCTCCTCCACGTCCGCCTGGTCCGCCTCGGCGTAGGCGTCGGCAGTGGGGTACGCGGCGAACAGGGCGGGGGTGACCATGTTCACCCGCGCGTCCGTGGTCTGCGCCGAGAGCACGGTGGCCACCAGCAGCTCGAGCGGGTTGGTGAAGTCCAGTTCCGCGTGCGCGTCCGGGAACGTCTCCGCGAGGGTGCGGTTGATGCGGCGGGCGCGGCGGGTGCGCCCGATCTCCGTCTCCCTGCCTTTCGCCGCGGGGTGGGTCCCTGGGCGACGGTGTTTGTTCGGGGTGGTCGACGGCATGAGGGACATGCTAGTGATCCGTCTCGTAGAATGACACCTATGAATCTCATTCTCGTGCTGCTGATCCCGCTGGTGCTCGGAGCGTTCACGTTGGCGATGGAGCGGCTGGAAGCACGAGCCGTGGATTAGACCGAGTTGAGAAACCGTCCGCCCAGCACTCCTAGACAGTGGTAGAGTGCGTGAAGCATTGTGACGGTCGCACATAACCGCGTGGAGAGTGATTACTTCCACTCACTGCGGCTGCCCGAACGGAGGAGGACACATGGAAGGCGTACAGGACACCCTCGCGCGCGCCGGCATATTCCAAGGCGTGGACCCTGATGCGGTTGCCGCGCTGATCAGCGAGATGGACACGGTGACCTTTCCCAGGGGCACCACCATCTTCGACGAGGGTGAGCCGGGCGACCGCCTCTACATCATCATCGAGGGCAAGATTAAGCTCGCCCGCCACGCTCCGGACGGCCGCGAGAACCTCCTGTCCGTGATGGGCCCATCCGACATGTTCGGCGAACTGTCCATCTTCGACCCGGGCCCGCGCACGTCCTCCGCTGTGTGCGTCACCGAAGTCACCTGCGCGTCCATGGACTCCCAGATGCTGCGCACCTGGATCGACTCCCACCCGGAGATCTCCCAGCAGCTGCTCCGCGTGCTGGCCCGCCGCCTGCGGCGCACCAACGCATCACTGGCGGACCTCATCTTCACCGACGTTCCCGGCCGCGTGGCCAAGACGCTGCTGCAGCTGGCCAACCGCTTTGGCACCCACGAAGGCGGCGCGCTGCGCGTCAACCACGACCTTACTCAGGAAGAGATCGCGCAGCTTGTCGGCGCTTCCCGCGAGACAGTGAACAAGGCGCTTGCCACTTTCGCCCACCGCGGGTGGATCCGCCTAGAGGGCAAGAGCGTGCTCATCGTGGACACCGAGCACCTCGCCCGCCGAGCGCGGTAAGCTACGGCGCCGCCTGCAGGTAGCGCAACGCCACGCGGGTGGACTGCTCGGCAGCTCCGCGTAGCACGGGATCGACGTCGTCGTAAATCGCGTCCACCAGGGTGTTGATGTCGACATTGTCTCCGTAGGTCTTCAGTGCTTCACGGATCTGATCGAGGCGCTGGTTGCGCCGGTCGATGTACTTGCGGGCGTAAGCCGACAGGTCAGCTCCTTCAGGACCGTGGCCCGGCAACAGGGTGATGTCCTTGCCCTGTTCCTCCAGTAGCTCCAGGCTATCCAGGTAGTCACCAAGGTCCCCGTCGGTCTCGGAGATCATGGTGGTATGGCGGCCCGCGATCGTGTCGCCGGTGACCACGGCCTCCAGCTCGGAAGAATCCGGCGCGCCCGGATAGACAAAGAAACATACGGAATCGCTGGTGTGGCCCGGGGTAGCCACCACCTTCAACTGCGGGGTGACGCCGTCGACAGCAATCACTTCGCCATCCGTGAGCTGCTCAGCACCGGCGCAGTATTGCGGGGCGAGCGCACGCACGGGCGCATTCGTGAGCTGGCGGAAGCGCTTCGCGCCGTCAGCGTGATCAGGGTGGCGGTGGGTCAGCAGAATGAGCCCCACATCTCCAGCCTTGGAGTGCAGCACGTTGAGGTGACCTTCATCCTCGGGGCCCGGATCAATGACGATGCTTCGCTGATCTCCCTCCCCTTTGATCACCCAAGAATTGGTCCCCTCCAGCGCCGCATAGCTTGGGTTCGGCGCCAAGACCACCGCGGCGTTGGCGGTCACAGGACGCAGTTGGCTGTAAGCGGGATGTTCCATACCTGCCAGCGTACCCGCTTAGCAGCCAGAACTCGCCGTACTAGCGCTTCAGTTCCACGACGAGCTCGACCTCGACAGGCGCGTCCATCGGCAGCACCGCCACGCCAACGGCGGAACGGGCGTGCGCACCGGCCTCTCCGAAGATGTCCTGGATCAGCTCGGACGCGCCGTTGATCACTGCTGGCTGGCCGGTGAAGCCCGGGTCGGAGGCGACGAAGCCAACGATTTTGAGCACGCGGGCGACGTTGTCGACGCCCACACGGGCATCGACGGCTGCGATCGCATTGAGCGCCGCTTGGCGGGCGTAGCCGTACGCGTCCTCCCCGGACACCTCGGCACCGACCTTGCCCGTGGCGGGCAGTACGCCACCAACGAACGGCAGCTGGCCGGATGTCCACACCTGGTCACCGACCTGCACCGCCGGCACATACGCAGCCACGGGCGCGGCGACAGGCGGAAGCTCGATGCCAAGCTCCTGCAGACGTTCAGTCCACATTTATTCGACCTCGCGCTTCATATAGGCGACCACGTTGTCTTGCGTCGGACCAGGCGTGACGGCGACGAGCTCCCAGCCATCCTCGCCCCAGGTATCCAGAATCTGCTTCGTAGCGTGCGTGAGCAACGGAACCGTTGCGTACTCCCATTTCGTCATGGCGCTCAAGAGTACCTAGAGCCCGACAACTTCGCCGCCGGCGGAGAGGTGCTCTGCCCAATCCGTCACGTGCGGGTTCTTACGCAGCACGGCGCGCCGCTGCCGCTCCGTCAGCCCGCCCCAGACACCGAACTCCACCTTGTTGTCCAGTGCGTCTGCACGGCACTCGGTCAGTACCGGGCACGAACGGCAAATGGCAGCAGCCTTGCGCTGCTCCGCACCGCGGACGAAGAGCGCGTCCGGGTCAGTGCCGCGGCACCGCGCGTGCGTGACCCAGTCCCCACGGTCGAAAACGAGATGTCCGGATGCGTCACATTTGCGTGTGGTTGTCCGCTGTGCGTTGCGTTGCGCGGTGTTACCCAAAGCCGTGCTCATAGCCGTGCTCCTTTGTCCGTGTGCGTACGCCGCCATTCCGGCGGTTCCGTGTAAATGTAATCACAGCAAAATTTTCTCTGTCGAGTGTGTCACATTTTTGGGGGGCCTCACCTATTCACCCGCCGGTGCGGAGTCATTTAAGGTAACGGGGGTGTCCGCACTGAAATCCCTTGGAAGCCTGCTCGTCGCCCTTCTCGCGGCTGCGTTGGCCATTGCGCTCTGCCTTGCCCCCATCGTGGGCCTGGGGGGCGCCGCCCTCGCACGCACCGACGAGACGATGCAGTCCAACCTCTCCGACCTCACTCACGGCAGGGTGCCCGGCGTCACCACGGTCACTGACGCATCCGGCGAGCCAATGGCCTGGATTTTCAAACAGCGCCGCTACGAGGTGCCAAGCGAGGCGATTTCCCAGTACGCCAAAGACGCCCTCGTCTCCACCGAGGACCGCCGGTTTTTCCAGCACGAGGGCGTGGATATGCAGGGCTTCGCCCGCGCCATGGTGACCAACGTCTTAGCCGGGGGTGTGGAGCAGGGCGCATCCACCATCAACCAGCAGTACGTGAAGAACTATCTGTGGCTCGTTGACGCGGAGACTGAGGAGGAAGCCAACGCGGCTACAGAGCAGTCCATCCCCCGCAAGCTGCGGGAAATGCGGATGGCCTCCGATTTGGATAAGACGCTGGAGAAGGACGAGATTCTCACCAGGTATCTCAACCTGGTTTCCTTCGGCAACCACGCCTTCGGCATCGAAGCGGCTGCCCTCACCTATTTCGGCATCCCAGCCCGTGAGCTCGACCCGGCGCAGGCGGCGTTGCTGGTGGGCATCCTCCAGTCCGTCGAGGGCCTGAACCCGTACACAAACCCGGAGGGCGCGATGCAGCGCCGCAATACGGTGCTCACCAACATGGCGGCCGAGGGGTACCTGGAGCAGGCCGAGGCCGACCGCATGGCGGGCACCCCGCTCGGCATCCTGGACGCCCCGAACACGCTGCCCGAAGGGTGCATCACTGCAGGCGACAAGGGCTTCATGTGCGACTACGCCCTGCGCTACCTGGCGGACAAGGGGCTCGACTTGGAGACGATCCAGTCTGGCTCGTACACCATCACCACCACCCTGGATCCGGCCGTGCAGGAGGTGGCCAACAACGCGGTGCGCAACAACGTCAGCCCGTACACCCCGGGGGTTGCGGAAGTGATGAACATTATCCGCCCAGGTGCCGACTCCCGGGACATCCTGGCCATGGCCTCGTCCCGCTTTTACGGCCTGGACTTGGACCAGAGCCAAACCATCCTCCCCCAACCCGCATCCCTCGTGGGCGCGGGCGCGGGCTCGGTGTTCAAGATCTTCACCGCCGCCGCCGCGCTCGAGCAGGGTTACGGTTTGGACAGCATGCTAGACACGCCGGAGCGCTCGGTGGTCTACGGCATGGGCGACGGCGGCGCGGCGAACTGCCCGTCGGGCGCGTACTGCGTGGAAAACGCTGGCTCCTACGCCCCGCGCATGACGTTGCAGGACGCGCTGGCGCAGTCGCCGAACACCACGTTTGTCGAGTTGATTCAAAAGACCGGTGTGGCGCCGGTGGTGGATACCGCCGTGCGCTTGGGCCTGCGCTCCTACACGGATGAGCAGTCTTTCGGCGACGGCCGCTCCATCGCGCAGGCCGCGAAAGACGAGAACATGGGTGCGTTCACGCTCGGGCCGCTGCCGGTCAACGCGCTCGAGCTGTCCAACGTCGGCGCGACGCTCGCTTCCGACGGGCGCTGGTGCGAGCCGAACCCGATTAAGGAAGTGCTGGACGAGCACGGCCAACAGGTCTTCATCGACCGCCCGGCCTGCGAGCAGGCTGTTAGCTCGGATGTCGCCGCCACGCTGTCCCGAGGCATGTCCGAGGACATCACCGACGGCACCGCGGCCGCGTCAGCCCGCAACAACGGCTGGTCCGCTCCCGCGGCCGCGAAAACCGGCACGACCGAGTCGCACCAGTCCACGGCGTTCTTGGGATTCACCCGGGGCATGGCGGCCGCGCCATACATCTACAACGACGGCACCCAGTCCACCCCGCTGTGCACCGCTCCCGTGCGGCAGTGCCGGTCCGGCAACCTTTTCGGCGGCAACGAGGCGGCGGACACGTGGTTCCAGGCTGCCGCGGGTGTGCCGGGCGCGGCCGACGGCGGCCTGCCTGTCGCCGAGCCCGCCTCGGAACGCGACGCCGCACCCGCGGCCATTGACTCGGTCGTGGGCCAATACTCCTCCGCCGCCAAATCCCAGCTTGAGGCGCAGGGCTACACCGTTTCACTCCAAACCGTCGACGGCGGCGGGGCGCCCGCCGGCACCGTGGTGTCGGTAGCGCGAGATGGCGCCGCGGTCACGCTCAACGTCTCCGGCGGGGCAGCCTCGGCCACCCCTTCGTGGCCGGTCTCGCCCCCCTCGACGAGCACCGCTCCCCCGGCGGGCCTCGACGACCTCGAGCGTTCGCTCAACGAGGCCCGCGATGCCATCGCCGATGTCTTGGGCGACTTCTAGCTGCCCAGACGCGCCTTGACCGCCTCGGAAATGCGCTTGCCGTCGGCACGGCCGTCGGCCTTCGCCGTGGCGGCCTTCATGACCTGCCCCATCTGCGCCATGGATTCTGCGCCGGTGTCGGCGATAGCTTCGTCGATAAGCGTGGCGAGCTCCTCGTCGCTCAGTTGCTTCGGCTGGTACACCTCGAGGATGGACGCCTCAGCGAGCTCAGTTTCCGCGAGGTCTGCGCGGCCGTTGGTGGTGTAGATGTCTGCGGACTCGCGGCGCTTCTTGATCTCGCGTGCGATGATCTTCTGAATCTCCGCGTCGTCCACCTCATGCTTGGAGCCCTCGGTCTCGGCGGTCTGGATCGCCGCCAGCAGCATACGGATGGTGCCGGTGCGCTCCTTCTCCTTCGCCTTCATAGCTTCCTTGAGGTCAGCGCGGATCTGCTCTTTCAATGTACTCATGGCAGCGAGATTACAGTGGTGCGGGTGAAGAAGTTGACGGGAATAGGAGCACTCGGCCTATCGACGAGCGTTGCTGCGCTGGCGTGGGGGTATACGGAACGCAACGATTTCAGGCTGCGCGAGTACGAGCTGCCCCTGCTCGAGCCGGGCGTGCTGCGAGGCCGGAGCGAGTTCCGGGTGCTGCACGTCTCCGACCTGCACATGATCCCGGGACAGCGCAAGAAGGTGGAGTTCGTCTCTGGCCTCGATGCGTTGGAGCCGGATTTAGTGGTCAACACCGGCGACAACCTCTCCGACGCGGCCGGCGTGCCCTGGGTGTTGGACGCTCTGGGCCCGTTGCTGAACCGCCCGGGCGCATTCGTCTTCGGCACCAACGACTACTGGGCGCCCCGGCCCGTCAACCCGCTGAAGTACCTGACCGGGGCGAAGCGGGAGCCGTCCTACGAGGACCTGCCGTGGGAGGGCATGCGCGCCGCGTTCATCGAGCGAGGCTGGCGCGACGCGACCCACCAGCGGCTGGAGTTTAAGGCGTCCGACGTCCGACTCGCCCTCGCCGGCGTGGACGACCCGCACCACAACCTGGACCAGTACGACAAGGTGGCGGGTGAGCCGAACCGCGACGCCGACCTTTCGGTCGGGTTGTTGCACGCACCGTACCGCCGCGTCTTGGAAGCGTTCGAGGCCGACGGTTACCAGCTCGCCCTCGCCGGCCACACCCACGGTGGCCAGATCTGTTTGCCCGGGCAGCGCGCCATTGTGACCAACGCGGACATTGACCGGCGCCGTGCTTCGGGTCTGCACCGCTACGGACGGATGTGGATGGAAGTCTCCAACGGCCTCGGCCAATCCAAGTACGCCCCGGTGCGGCTGTTCTGCCCGCCGTCCGCGACGCTGATCCGAGTCGTGGAGAGGCGCTAAGAACGGCGGCAGCACCTCTGGCCAGCCGTTTTGTTCGTACTGCTGGCCAGGGGTATTGTGTTTCGAGTACCGCGGGCAACCGCGAACGACATCACCGGGATATGGCGCAGCTTGGTAGCGCGCTTCGTTCGGGACGAAGAGGTCGCAGGTTCAAATCCTGTTATCCCGACCAATCAAAACCCGCCTCTGCAGGCGGGTTTTTTCGTTTCTGTGCCCCTAGTGCCCCTAGTGCCCCACTGCGACTGGCCGACCGGGCCGTCGCAGCCCCAAACCCTGAGAAAGCAACCCCGAGAATGCGAGAAATTCGCGCATCCTCGGGGTTGCTTTCTCGGGGTTTGTAAATCGGGGTTTGTAAATTGGGGCGGCAGAGCCCGGCAAACCCGCGCGAGAAGTCTCCAAACGCCGCCGGCGCCGTGGCTCCCACCCGCCGAAACGGCGAACATCCCGCACCTTCCAGGCCTGCGGTTGAGCTGGGAGTGCGGGACGTGACGTCGCGAGACTGCTAGAGCTTGGCCAGCGGCCCGAGGATGGAGTCCACTGCGAACGGGAAGGCCAAGGCGATCACGGAGATCAAGCCGAGGACACCCGCCAGCGTCAGCAGCATGGCCAACCCGAGGTCACCAATCAGGGAGCTCTTTGAAGAGCCGTCAGCCGGAGCGTCATCGTGCTGCATCTTGTTCTCGAAGGTGAGGCCGTGGTTGATGCCGTCGATGCCGAGAGCGTTATTGACCAGGAAGAACAGGTCCGTCTGGTCGATCTGGCCGGTGACGTTGGCGGCACCCGGGCCGGACGCCGCAACGCGCAGCTGGGCTCCGGTGTGCTCCTGGCCACCCAGCGCGTCCTCGTCCTCGTTGGTCTTGGAGGTGGCGAAGTTCACCGTCATCTCCGAACCGTCGGCGGTGGTCAGCTTGGTGGTGCGGCCGGCGGTAGGAGCGTCATTGTACGTAATCTGCGCGGTGTGGGCGTGGTCCGCGGTGGCGACGATGAGGGTTTCCTCACCAGTCGTGTTCACCCAATTCTGCACGGCCTGGACAGCCTCGTCGAGCTGGCCTACCTCACCGATCAGGCCACAGGCGTCCGCCTGGTGGTCAGCTTTGTCCGGGGAGGCGGACTCGACCTGGAGCAGGAAGCCGTTATCGTTTTGCAGCAACTCCAGCGCCTTGGTAGTCATGGCCGCCAGGCGCGGGGTCTCTGCGGTGAACTCAGGGTTGGCCACGCACGTCGCCGGCTCCTTCTCACCGTCGGTGGTCGGGATGGTCTGGTTCAACACACGCGGCATGTTTCCCTCAGAGAACAGGCCCAGCACCGGCTTGTCCGCGTTCGCCTCAGCGATGCCGTCCAGCTCGGAAGCGGAGGTGACCACCTGGTAGCCGTTGTCCTTGGCGTTCTCCAGCACGGACTTGCCTGCGGTCCAGGTGTTGCCGTCCTCGCCCCATTTGCCGCCCTTGACCACCTCGGCATCGAAGTACTTGCGGCCGCCACCCAGGGTGACGTCTGCGCGCAGGTCGACAATCTGCTCGGAGATGGAGCCAAGGCCGCCGTTTTCGCGGAGCTGGTCCCCCTTCGCCGGCTTAGCGTCGCCGGACGGTGCGTAGTAGGAACGGTTCAGGGCGTGCGCGGCGAAGGCGGCCGGGGTGGCGTCCTGGATCTCGGCGGTGGAGACGTTACCGATCTTCATGCCCTTGGCCTTGGCCAGCTCGCCGATCGTGGCCACCGGCTGGCCCGCGTTGTCGACGCCGATGGCGCCGTTGTACGTCTTCACGCCGGAGTTCCAGCCGGTGCCGGAGGCGGCGGAGTCGGTGACGTAGTTAGGTAGGCCGGTCTCCTTATCCAGCGCCCAGGTGGTCTGGTAGCCGGTGTAGTCCAGGTTGTCCAGGCCCTCGAAGCGGCCGGCGGAGCCCTTGAGGTAGTTGCGGGCGGCGGTGATCTCGGAGTCACCGGTGCCGTCACCGATCAGCAGCACGACGTTCTTGGCCTTCGCCTCGTCCACCTGCTGGCCCTCGGTGCCGAACTGGGCGCACTCGCCCACCTTGGGCGCGGTCCCTTCGGACACCAGGTAGCACAACTCGTCGCCGGATTTTGCTTGACGACGGCTCGCCAGCGATTGCACCTCGTTGCCCTTGTTGATCTCCCACTGCTCCTGGCCGCCCTGGGTGCCGCCGTTGAGGCGCAGCGCGTTGGCCATGACGTAGAAGGCGTCGGTCTGGTCCAGTTGGCCGTTGACGTTTTCGGAGCCGGGGCCGTAACCCGCGATGCGCACCTGGGTGCCGGTGTGCTGCATGGACTTGGTTTGCAGATTGCCCTCCGCGTCGATAGACCACGGCTGGGTGCCGAAGCCCACGGACATGATCGCGCCGCCGTCCTTGGGCGACTCCAGACGGGTAATGGCGGAGACAGACTCTTCACCATCCGGCACGATCTCAGCGGTGTGAGCGTGGTCGGCGGTGACCACGATCAAGGTGTTCTTGTCCTCCTTGGCAAAGTCAAGCGCCTCCTTGATCACCTCGTCGATCTGCTCGGTCTCGCCGATCATGCCGCAGGCATCGGCGGCGTGGTCCGCCTTGTCGATGGAGGCGGACTCAACCTGCAGGAAGAAGCCCTTCTCTGCGCTCTTGTCATCCAGCAGCTCGATGGCCTTCTTGGTCATCTCCGCGGCCGTCGGCTCGTCGCCGGTGTCCTGCAGCTCGCACTTCTGCGGCTGCTGGTCCTTAGCGTGGCCCGGCACGGTGGGCTCGTAGCGGCGCGTCATGTTGCCGTCGTTGAACAGGCCCAGCACTGGGTGCTCCTGGTCGGCCTTGGTGATGCCGTCCAGGCCCTCTTTATCGTCCACCACCGTGTAGCCCTTGACCTCGGCGTTCTCGCGGACGGACTTGCCGGCCTCCCAGTCGGCGCCCCCGTCGTTCTTGTCGGTCAGGAACGGGTTGCGGTTCTCGCCGCCTTCCTGCACCTTGGCGTTGAAGTACTTGCGGCCGCCGCCGAGCGTGACGTCGGCACGGGTGTCGATGATCTGTTCGGAGATGGAGCCTAGGCCGCCGTTCTCGCGCGCTTCATCTCCCTCCACCGGCTTTGCGGTACCCGACGGCGCGTAGTAGCTGCGCTGGGAGATGTGGGAGTGCATCGCGCCGGGGGTCGCGTCCTGGATCTCCGCGGTGGACACGTTGCCGGTGCGCATGCCGGCGTTCTTGGCCATCTCCAGGAGGTTCTCGTGCGGCTTGCCCTCGATGTCCACGGAGAGCGCACCATTGTAGGTCTTAGCACCGGTGGACCAGCCGGTCGCGGACGCAGCCGAATCGGTCACGTACTGGCGCTTGCCATCCTTGCCCACCGCGAACGTGGTGTAGGCGCCCGACGCGGTCAGCTCATCCAGGCCCTCGAAGCGGCCGTTCGCGCCCTTGAGGTAGTTGCGGGCCGCGGTGATTTCCTGGTGGCCCATGCCGTCGCCGAGGATGAAAATGACGTTGCGGGCCTGGGCGCCGGTGTTGCCCTGACCCCCCTTGCCAAACTGGGTGCAGTCGCCGGGCTGCGGAGCGCGCACGTTGCCCTCGGAGTCGATCGTGATGCACGACTCTTTGCCGTTGAAGTTCTGCTCCGCCGGGGTGTCGGCGGCAGCGGTAGGCAGATTGGCCAGAGCCAGAGCCGAGACGCTGACCACCGCGGCGGCTGCCTGAAATGGGAAACGCATGTGAGGTTCCTTAAAAACGAGCGGGTGTTTGCCATTTTGGAAGCTACGCCCGCCACGTTTCCAGCAGGAGACACTCAGGTGAATTTTAGGTTGCGGTTCTCCTCGCCCCTGCGAGACCGGCCACCGCCAGCAGCGCGCTGAGCAAAATGGCGGACACGATGCCCGGGTAGTCGCCGCCGTTACCGGCCGCAGAAACCGCAGTGGACGCCCAGTGCATGGGCGCTACCTGCGATACTGCTTCCCACACGGGGTCCACGCTCGCCGTCGTCGCGGTGCGCCACACCCAGCCGACCAAGCCGGTCTGCGCCACCGCGAGGGCCCCGGCCACGCTGAACCCGAACCCGGCGCCGAGCCAACGACTGAGCACGGTGGCCAAGCCTGCCGACGCGGCAGTGCCCGACACCAGACCAAGCAACACGACCGCGTACTCCCGCGCCCCGAAGCCCGAGCCAAGGACACCGGCGAGAATCGTGCCTGCTGCGGCGAGGGCGGCGGAGCCGAAACCGAGGATCCACCACCGTCCGCGGGTGGCGTACCACGCGGCTGCAGCGAGCGCTGTCCCGCCCAGCACCGACATCGCAGCGAGCAACATCGCGGCCACGGGCGCAAGCGTCGGGCCAGCAGGCGCAGACTCGCCGGCGTCCGCGTCCGGCGCGACCGCAGGCACCGGCAGGGCCGCGCGCACCGCAGCGACCTTGTCGGCGTTCATACCCGCCATCTGGTTGATCTTCTCCACACCCTCGACAAGCTCGTCGATACCGCCGGTGGCCTCTCCGGTCTGCGCCTGCAGCTCAGCGAGACCGCGGGCCAGCTCGGCAGAGCCGTTGGTGGCTGTATATATACCGTCGTGGAAACCGTAGCCCGGCACCGCGAGCTGGTTGGCCAGGTCCCGGGACCCGTCGCGCAGCTGGTTCATCTTCGACACCACATCCGAGGGCAACTGGGCGGTCTGCACCTGCTCGCGCAGCCCCTGCAGCGATTCGCGGGCCTGCACCACCTCGGGTTCTTTCGCGTCTTTGAGCTCCTCCAAGGTGCGGTCGATGGCGGCGACGACTTGGCCGCGCACTGCTTCGAAGCCGGTGACCTGGTTCACCACCTCGCCGATGGAATCTGCCAACTGCGTGGCGCCTGCGCCGAGTTGGCCCGTGCCGGCCTGCAGTTCGACCATGCCGTCCGAAAGCTGCTGGGAACCGGTCTGGGCGGCCGCGATGGCGTCGATAAGCTGCTGCGTTTGTCCCTGCGCACCTTCGATGCCGGCGGCAAGCTGGCCCGCGCCCTCCTCGAGCACCTTGGCCTGCTGCCCCGCCTCACCGGCGGCGCGTCGCGCGTCCCCAAGGTTGTCCGGTCCAACCTGCGGGGCGCCGGAGACTTCCGAGTCGCGAGCGACGTTTGCCCATGTGTCCGCAGGTTTCATGGGCAACAGCGCACCCGCCACCAGCGCCAAAAGTGCACACATCAACCGCAAAGCGTTGCCCGATTTCATGGGACTGTTCATAGCACCCGCCGCCACCCGGCTGCGGGAGGCGCACCGCCTGTGAAAGCTCGCCGTTAGAGCCGTGTCGGTTGAATTGATACTGTCGTAAGGGTTCTTGCCAAAACCATGCATTGAAATGGGTTCACCATGACTCTTCCCCTTGTCATTGGGCTCGTAGCGGCAACGGTGGTGCTCTCCCCACCGCTGGTGCGAGTCATGGACAAGAAGGCCGGTTACCCGCTCGCGGCCCTGTTGTTCGCCGCCGCGGCCGTGCTGGGCTCCAAGTTCACCGACGTCTCCCGCGGCACCGACCTGACGTGGTCGAGGCAGTGGGCGCGCGACGTGATGGGGTCGGGCACGTCAATCGAGTTCGCGCTCCGCGCCGACGGGCTGGGCATCTTCTTTGCGCTGCTTGCACTGGTCATCGGCGCGGTGGTGTTCCTCTACTCTGCCGCCTACCTGCCAGACCGGGACGGCAACACGAGCTTCTACACCATCATGACGGCGTTCACGCTGTCCGTGCTGCTGCTGGTGCTCGCAGACGACGCCGTGCTGCTGTTCATCGCCTGGGAGCTCGTCTCTATCGCGTCGTTCCTGCTCATCGCGCGCTCGGGCTCTTCGGGTGAGGCCGGGTCCTACCGCACCCTGATTCTCACCTTCTTCGGCGGCCTGACCCTGCTGGCTGGCCTGGCTGTTGCCGCGGTACAGACGGGCACGACGCGCCTGGAGGCAATCCTCGCCTCCGACGTGTGGGGCGACAACCGCGTCACCGTGGTGGTGGCCATGCTGATCGCATTCTCGGCGTTTACCAAGGCCGCGCAGTTCCCCTTCCACTTCTGGCTGCCGGAGGCCATGGCCGCGGCTACGCCGGTGTCCGCCTTCCTGCACGCGGCGGCCGTGGTCAAGGCCGGCGTGTACCTGCTGCTGCGTTTTTCCACCATCTTCAGCGACGTCGCAGCGTGGAACTACCTGCTGGTGATCACGGGGCTGTTCACGGCGCTCATGTCTGGCCTGTTCGCCATCACGAAGACGGACTTGAAGCACCTCACCGCCTACTCCACCGTCTCCCACCTGGGATGGATCGTGGCGGCCATCGGCGTCGGCTCTCCCATCGCCATGGCCGCGGCGCTCACGCACACCCTGGCGCACGCGCTGTTCAAATCCTCGCTGTTCATGCTCATCGGCGTTGTGGACCATGAAGCCGGCACGCGCGACATGCGCCGCCTCGGCCCCATCTACAACCAAATGCCGTTCACGTTCGCCTCCACCGTCATCGCCGCGGCGTCGATGGCTGCGATCCCGCCGTTGTTCGGCTTCGTGTCCAAGGAGTCCATCCTGGATGCGCTCCACGAGGCACCGTACGGCAAGCTCCTGCTGGTCACCGCCGGCATCGCCGCCTTCCTCACCTTCGTGTACTCCGCGAAGATCGTGTTCGGGGCGTTTATCGACGGGCCGAGGGACCTCCCCGACGTCCACGAAGCTCCCGTCGCCCTCTGGCTGCCGGCGGCGTTGCCCGGCCTCGCGTCTGCCGTCCTGCCGTTTGTGCTGTTCTGGGTGGACAGCCCGGTTTCCGCAGGCGTGCGGGCCATTACTGGCGACGACAGCTTCGCCACCCACCTCGCCCTGTGGCACGGCGTCACGCCCCCGTTCATTGTCTCCATGCTCGTGGTGGCGGCCGGCGTGGTGTTTGTCCTGTTCTTCCGCAAGCCGGTCTTCGCCGCGCTGCGAAACAAGGAATTGTTGCCCGCAGACGGCACCGAGGTGCTGTCGTGGACCACCCGCGGCCTGTCCGACTTTGGCAAACAGCTCGGCTCACTCGCCGACGGTTTCAACCCGTCGCGCCACCTGTTCCCGCTGCTCGCATCCGTGGTGGGCATGGGCCTGACCGTCATCCTGCTGACCGACGGCGTCGACGGCGTCACCCCGGCCCCGCGTGCCGAGGGCCTCGACGTGTGGTGGGACCTCATCCCGTTCGCCATCATCGCCATGTCCGTGCTGGGCATGGTATTCACCCGCTCCCGCCTCGCGTCCGCCGTCCTGCTGGGCACTGTGGGCGTGGGCATGACGCTGCAGATGCTCATGCTGGGCGCCCCGGACGTCGCATTGACGCAGTTCCTGGTTGAGGCGCTCACAGTGGTGGTCATCCTGGTGGTCCTGCGGTTCCAGCCGCGGATGTTCCCGGAAACGAAGCGCCGCCGCAAGGTGCTGGCCTCCGTGTTCGCCCTGGCCGCCAGCGTGGTCACCTTCTTCGGTGTCTACGGCCTGACCGGTCGGCGCGAGCGTTCCGAGCTCGCGCAGTGGTACCTCACCGAGGGCGGCGATGTCACAGGCGCGGACAACATCGTCGCCGTGATCATCGTCGAGTTCCGTGGCTTCGATACCTTGGGTGAGCTGTCAGTGCTCGGCATGGCGGCCGTGGTCATCGCCGCGGTAGTCAGCTCCATGCCGCGCCACCTCTTCGAGGCCGGCACCCGCCCGCGCCCGTTTGGCCAGTCGCAGCTCAACTCTATCCCGCTGCGCAAGGCGGCCGCGCTGGTAGCGCCGGTCCTCGTGGTGCTGTCCGTGCTGATCTTCTTCCGCGGCCACACCGCCCCGGGCGGCGGCTTCGTCGCGGCCTTGGTGTTGGCCACGGCATTCGCCATCAATTACCTCTCCCGCGGTGCGGACGCGGAGGTGGTGAAGAGCTTTACCCCGATCCGTCTCACCGGCTGGGGCATCATCATCGCCATCTCCTCCGGCTTCCTCGGCTTCATCGAGGGCGGGTTCATGTACGCCATCCACGGTGAAATCGCCGGCGAGCACCTGACCACCTCGCTCATTTTCGACTTCGGCATCTACCTCGCCGTGCTGGGCATGGTCACCGCCGCGATCAACGCGCTCGGCGGCTACCTGCGCCCGGGCATGGACGTGTCCGACTTGGACTACACACGCGATGAGGCGGAGAACCCTCTGCCCAGCGTCCCGGAGCCGGAGTTGCCGGAGAATCCTGTGGACGCGCACCCCGAGCCGATCAACCCGGCGCACGACCCGCAACCGGTTATCACGAAGGAGATTTAACCCATGGTCATGGCACTTACCATCGCGGTTCTCGTCGCGGGATCCGTGTACCTGGTGTTGCAGCGCGGCATGGTGCGCATCGTCTTCGGCATGTCGCTGTTCGGCCACGCCACGAACCTCACCCTGCTGGCCGGCGGTGTGGGTGCGTGGCGCGGAGAGGCGTTCCCCTCCCGCGTGCCATTCGAAGACATGGGAGATCCCCTGCCCCAGGCATTCGTGCTCACCGCGATCGTGATCGCGATGGCGACCACGACGATCCTGCTCATGCTGTCCTCGCTCGGGCGCAACGACGACACCGCGGAGCAGCCCACGGGCACCGACGCCGGTTACTCCAAGATGTGGCTCAGCCCCTCCGCGCTGTCCACCGCGGGCCGCAACGCGCGCCTGAACCAGAAGAAGCTGGAGGAGATCCGCGCTCGCGAGATCAGCCACGTTGACAACGAAAGCCTGAAGGTGACCGACTAATGGCTGTAGACGCAATCCTGCCCGTCTTTGTGGCGCTGCCGCTGATCGTCTCGGCGGTCACCGCGCTGAGCCCGTGGAAGTGGCTCAATGATGCCCTCGCGGTCATCATCCCCGCCATCAACCTGCTCATGGGCGTATGGCTCTACGGGTACACCCGCGACAATGGCACCATCAGCCACGTCATCGGCCTGTACCAGGGCGGCGTAGGCATTTCCTTCGTGGCGGACGCGTTCTCCGCTGTGATGATCGTGACCACCATGATCGTGGCACTGATGTCTAACTGGTTCGCCATCGTGGTGGGCGAGACGCAGTCGCGCTACTACGCGCCGCTGTCGCTCGTGCTCGTCACCGGCGTCTCCGGCGCGCTGCTCACGGCGGAT
The DNA here is from genome assembly GCF_000747315.1 of Corynebacterium ureicelerivorans. Classification (NCBI taxonomy): domain Bacteria; kingdom Bacillati; phylum Actinomycetota; class Actinomycetes; order Mycobacteriales; family Corynebacteriaceae; genus Corynebacterium; species Corynebacterium ureicelerivorans. The sequence goes on along the minus strand of NZ_CP009215.1, from coordinate 126,944 downwards.
CTATTCAACTTCTTCGTCATGATCGAGGTCATGCTCCTGCCCTCCTACGGCCTGATCGCCATGACGGGCACCCGCCACCGCCTCCTGTCAGCGCGCATGTTCGTGCTGGTCAACCTCGCCGCATCCACCATGCTCGTGCTGGGTGTGGGCTACCTCTACGCCGTCACCGGTGCGGTGAACCTCGCCGCATTGCAGGGCGTCGCCGCCGGCGGGGGCCCTGCAACCGTGGCCGCCGGCATCGTTGTCATCGCCATCGCCGCCAAGGCGGGTGTCTTCCCCGTCTACACCTGGCTGCCGCGCACGTACCCGTCCACGTCCGCCGCGGTGATGGGCCTGTTCTCCGGCCTACACACCAAGGTCGCGGTCTACATGCTGTTCCGCATCTGGGTGGTTCTGTTCGACATGGATCCGCGCTGGAACACCTTGCTGATTGTGGTCATGGTCATCTCCATGATCATCGGCGGCTACGCGGGCCTGGCAGAATCCACCATGCGCCGGGTGCTTGCTTACCAGATGGTCAACGGCATGCCGTTCATCCTGATCATGCTCGCGTTCACACAGGACGACGCCCGCTACGCCCTCGCCGCGGGCCTGCTCTACACCCTGCACCACATGATCACTATCGCCGCGTTGGTGCTGAACTCCGGCGCGATCGAGGAGACGTACGGCACCGGCACCATGGCCAAGCTGTCCGGCATCGCCCGGCGCGACCCGTGGACATCGGCCGTCTTTGTCGCCGGCGCGTTCTCCATCGTGGGCTTCCCGCCGTTTTCTGGCCTCTTCGGCAAGGTTACCGTGGTGATGGCCGCGGCAACGGCGGGCGACTGGCGGTCGTGGGTGGCGATTACCGCCATCATCGTGGCGTCGTTCGGCGCGCTGCTGTCCATGATGCGCATGTGGCAGCGCGTGTTCTGGGGCCGCCCGATGCAGAACTACCCCGAGGCACTCAACGTGCGCGTGGGCTTCATGCTGCCGTCCGCGGTGCTGATGGTCATGTCGCTGTGCATGTTCATCTTCGGGGGCGAAATGTGGGAGATCACCACCACTGCGGTCGACGACCTGCTTAACGTGGACGCGTACACGTCGGCTGTCCTGGGCGATGACCCCGTCGGCGTCCCCACACCCGGCGACACCTTCGGAGGGGAGAACTAATGCGAGGCTTCTTCCACGGCGTGCGCTACGCCGCCTGGATCATTAAGGAAATTTTCGTGGCCGGCTTCGGCGCGGTCGCCGCCGCATTCAACCCACGCGCGCAGCTTGAGCCTATCGTCATCTACTACCCGCTACGCGTGCATACGGACTGGGAGGTGTTCTGGTTTACCACCTCGATCACCGCCACCCCGGGCACCTTGTCCATGGGCCTGCGCCACCCGGTCACACCCGGCGGCCCGATCACCCTGTTAGTGCAGGCAGCGTTCGGTTCGGACCCGGAGGACGTGATCGCGGGCTTGGCGGATATGGAGGAACACCTTCGGCCGTCGTTACGCGAACGCCCCATTGACACAGCCACAGTGGCGTGGGAACCCTACGTCGACTACGGCCCGGACAACAAGGGCGCGCACGTGCCGCCAGCGGAAAGGATGGATTAAGGCATGTTCACCACTGTCATGCAGGTCTGCATCATCGTGATGTCGGTGAGCCTGCTCGTCTCGCTCGCTGCAGTGATCCTGACCAAGGACGAGCTGTCCCGCGCCGTGATGGCGGACGTGATTTTTTACGGCATGGTCGCGATCTTCCTGGTGTGGACGCTGTGGAACTCGTCCGCCATCGGTTACGAAATTCCGATCCTCGCCGGCCTTGTGTGCGGCGTGATTCCGACAATTTCCATGGCCCGCATCATCTCGAGAGGACGCCGCTGACATGACCATCGCCGAAATCATCGTTACCGTCCTCGTGGTGCTCGCCACCATCTGTGTGGTCGCCACCACCATCCTGCAGTTGCGCGCGCCGGACGCGCTTACGCGGGTGAACCTGCTGGGCCCGCTGGTGGTCATCGCGTTCCCCATCCTGATTGTGGCGAAGCTGATCCGGTCCTGGACCACCACCGGCTTCGACCTCAACGACTTCATCCGCGCCGTCATCGCCGTGCTCGCGGTATGGATCGTCGGCTCCGTGGCGTCCTTCATCATGGGCCGCTCCATCTACGGCGTGACCGTCTCCGACAAAACGCCGCTTGCCCAGCCACGTAACCGCTAACGTAGTGGGCTTGTGAGCAGGAGCGACGACGCGTACGTCACCGACCTGGCGCTGCGCGCGGGCCGCGGCGATAAGGGCGCGCTCACCGAATTTATCCGCCTCACCCAGGACGACGTGTGGCGCCTGCTCGCCCATCTGGCCGGGCCGCAACACGCCGACGACCTCGCGCAGGAGACGTACCTGCGCGTCCTCGGGTCGCTGCCCCGTTTCCAGGGCCGCTCCACTGCCCGCACCTGGTTGCTGTCGCTGGCGCGGCGCGCCTGGGTCGACTCCGTGCGCCACGACATGGCGCGACCCAGAAAGTCCGCCGCCGAGTACGAAGACGTCGCCGCCGCGAACCCGAGCCCGGACAACCCCAACACGTGGAGCGACGTCATCGACGCACGCTCGCTTCTCGACGAGCTGGCGCCCGAGCGCCGCGAAGCCCTCGTCCTCACCCAAGTGCTGGGCTACACCTACGAGGAAGCGGCGAAGATCGCCGGGGTGCGCGTGGGCACCATCCGTTCGCGCGTGGCCCGGGCCCGGCGGGATCTTGTTGCCGGGAGTAAATAGGCCGGTAAAGCTAAGGTTGTCCCCATGCGTATTTCACAACCATTGGCCCTGACCACACTTGCGGCTGTAGCGGCGCTGGCGGTGGCTGGGTGCGCGTCGGAAAGCGACGACGCCCCCGCCGACCACGCTGACCACGCTGTGCGCAGCGAGCACGAGCACCCGGCCGACGGCGGCCCCGCGCCCGCCGGCATCGCCGAGGCGACGGACCCGACCTATCCCGTGGGTACGGAGGTCACGCTCACCGCCGACCACATGCCTGGCATGGACGGCGCCACCGCGACCATCTCCGGCGCCTTCGACACCACCGCGTACGCCGTGTCCTACACGCCGACAGACGGCGGCGACCCGGTGACGAACCACAAGTGGGTCGTGCAAGAAGAGCTCGAAGGCGTCGGCGACGAAGAGCTGGCCCCCGGCGACACCGCTGTGATGACTGCGGACCACATGCCCGGCATGCAGGGCGCGGAGGCAACGGTCGATGCTTCCACCGATGAGACGGTCTACATGGTGGACATCGACTCGCCGGACATGACCATGAAGCGGCACAAATGGGTCGTCGAAAGCGAAATCCAGCCGAAATAGGCTCCCGGATTAGACTGATCTCGTTATGTTGAAAAATGCACTCTTAATTTCGTTTGCCTTTATCGGCACCGTTGTGGGCGCAGGCTTCGCCTCCGGCCAGGAAGCCATGCTGTACTTCTCCGCCTTCGGCACGCAGGGCATGTGGGGCGCGGTCCTCGGCTCGGTCCTCATGCTCATCGCCGGCGTGACCATCCTGCAGCTTGGATCGTTCTTCCAGGCCAAGGAGCACATGGAAGTGCTCGGCTCCATCTCGACGAATGTGATTGGCTGGGTTCTGGACATCGCCACCATTGTCACCCTGTTTTCCATCGGCTTTGTCATGTTCGCCGGTGCGGGCGCCAACCTGAACCAGCAATTTGGGCTGCCCGTCTGGATCGGCGCGGTGCTCATGCTGGCCCTGACCATCGGCTTCGGCATGCTGGACGTGGACAAGGTCACCGGGGCAATTGGCGCGCTGACGCCGTTCCTGCTCGTCTTTGTCATCGTCGGCTGCAGCTGGACGCTGATCAACGCGCACCCGGACTGGGACGCGCTGAACGCGGCGGCTGCGAACGTGGAGACATCCCTGCCCAACTGGTGGATCTCGGCGCTGAACTACACCGGCCTGAACGTCATGTGTGTGGTGTCCATGGCGCTGGTCATCGGCGGCAACCAGCTGGACACCCGCGCGGCCGGCCTCGGCGGCCTCTTCGGCGGCCTGGGCTACCTGGTCATGCTGATGCTGCTGGCACTGGCGTTGCTGGTGAAGATCGACACCGTGTCCGGCCAGGACATGCCGCTTTTGACCCTGATCACGGACATCAACCCGACCATGGGCCTGATCATGTCCCTGGTCATCTTCGGCATGATCTTCGCCACCTCCCTGGGTATGTTTTTCGCCCTGGGCAAGCGCCTGTCACGCGGCCGCGAGGACAAGTTCCGCGTGATCTTCATCGCCGCCTGCGTGATCGGCTTTGTGCTGTCCTTCGTCGGCTTCCAGCAGCTGGTGTCCACCGTATACCCGATCCTGGGTTACTTGGGCATCCTGCTCATCGTCGTGATGACGCTGGCGTGGGTCCGCGGCATTCCGAAGCTGCGCAAGGAGGGCGACCGCCGGCGCCGCGCGCTGGAGCTGACCCGCAAGAAGATGGACCCCGCCGAGCGCTTCACCAAGAACGACGAGCGCGAGCTGGAGTACATCACCGAGAAGTCCAACGTGGACAACGAGGAGCTGTCAGAGGCGCTGGAAGAGGAGGTCGCCCAGGAACTCGCGGAGGACGAGGAGAGCGATTTCGAGCTCGAGGATCTGGAGAACCCCTCCGAGGTGGTTTACGTCTCCTACACCGAGCCGGTGACGGCCGAGGAGTACGCGGCAAACCCCGACGAGCCGTGGAACGACCACACCGTCGACGACCTCATCGCCGCAGAGGAGGCCGAGGAGGCCGCTGCGGGCCCGGACACCAGCCTGGGCGGCTCCACCGCGCTCAGCGACAAAACCGCCACCGACGGCACCGGATCCACCAAGCTGTAGCCGCCAACCCCAAAGCCCCTCTGACAGATTCCGCCAGAATCGCTTTGTGTCAAGTGGTTGTGAACGGGTTTGGGTGTTAGATCGTGATGGGTTGTGGGGGTGGGGCGGTTTGGGTGGTGGTGCGGATGATGCTGACTTCTGTTGGAAGGCTTGTGCTGGCTTTGGTGTCCGGTAGTTGTGTGATGGCGCCTTCGCTCAGTGCGGTTCGCATCGCTTCTTCACGTTTGTGCTGCAGTTGTATCCAGGTGCCGTCGAGGACTGCTTGTGGTGGGTAGTAGTTGATCCCGCTGTGCGGGGTGGCGTTGTAGACCGGCACCCAAGCGCTGACCCAGGCGTTGGCTTCGCTCAGCGTGGTAAAGGTTTTCGGATAGTAAGTCCTGGTCTTTAGGGTGTGAAACACCGACTCGGCGTGCGGGTTGTCGTTGCTGGTGTGCGGCCGGTTCAACGAGCGGGCCACACCGTGTTCGGCGAACAGTTTGCCGAGTCGTTTGCTGGTCATCGCAGCACCGTTGTCGGAGTGCACGGTGTGCACATCGGGAAAACGAGTGAAGATGTCGGCGAACATCGCTGCTGCAAGTTGGCTGTTTTCTCGTTCGGCGACGACGAACCCGACGATGGCACGCGAGTACAGATCGATCACCATGTGCAACGCGAAGGTTTGCCCGTAGTACTGGCCAGGCAAAAACGTAATGTCCCAGCACAACACCTGTCCGGGGGCGGTGGCGTGCACATGCGGCGGCGCGGCGGTGTGGCGGCGTGTAGCTTGTCTGGCTTTGGTGTTGTGGCGTTGGTGCAACAGTTTGCCATGGGCTTTGGCCACTCGGTAAAAGCTGCGCAGACTCGCCAGATAGATCCCGTTGTTCAACGCGGCGTAAAACACCTGGTCCACCCCGCAATGCGGATTGCCATCTAGTATTTCTACGATGCGTTTCACAGTGGCATCCGGCAACCGGTTGATCCGGCGTTGGTGATGCGGAATCGGGTTGTCGGTGCGTGGGCGCGGATTGGTTTCGTAGAAGACCCGGCTGCGCGACACGCCGATAATGCCCATTGCTTTCGTTTTGGAGTAACCGACGGAAACAAGCTGGTTGATCAGCGTTTCTTCCGCTTGCCGTCCTTGCTCGTAGAGGCGTTGTTGGGCGTCGGTGAGGACTTTTCCTCCGCGTCTGAGTCCACGCCAGGTGCTCCTGGCATGGACGCTAAAGCTTTTCCCAACACGTCAGTGGCCAACTCAGCCCGCTCTGCCCTTTCCGTCGCCTTATCCAGGGCACGCTGCATTGCTTCTTCCCGGCGTTTCGCGTCGAGTTCCAGCTTGCGCTTGTCCTGCGTTAGCGCGGAAATTTCCTTGCGCAGCTGCTGAATTTCAGCGCATTCATCCATCGTCAACGTTCCAACCCTCCTTGGCCTTGTGCGTGTCGGCAGATCACCGTCCGCCACCATTGCTGTCCAGCGTCGCACGGTGTGAGAGCCAAGTCCATGCGCAACCAACCACGCTTCTTTCTGGCCATGTGGTACTAACCCGTACTCGACAACCACCTCACGGATGTATTCCGCACTAGGTTTGCCCAGGTAGGCAGCATCCGCCAAGTGTTTGGCACGCTCGGCACCGCCAAGGCCGTCATCAGTGGTTTTCGATTTCTGCAATGCGCGGGCCCAACGCTTGATATTGAGGTATTGGATTCCCTGCCGAGCACACCACAGGCCCTTCGTCCCATAGGGCAACACGTTGTAAATCGTGATCATCTGCCGCTGCTGTGCTGGATGAAACCAACTACCGGAACCGGTCGTGCGGTACGGGGAGAACACGAACGCCACCGACTCAGGCGACGCTAACGTCTCATCATCGAGCACTTCCCCCACCGCCAGCACACGCGGCGGCATCGCCAAGATCTCCTCGACTTCCTCACGCGACGTCTTAGGCTTGACCTTCCGGGCAACCACCGGGACCTCAACAGCCGGAGCCGACGTCAACACCGACGGCACCAACTGAGGCAACTGCGAATCGGTCATGAACAAAACCTCCTACGGTTCGTCGTTCACAACCACCCTGGCACTAAGGGAATGTGTCAGAGGGGCTTCATTGCGCGTGGTGGCCGCAAGCCCGCGGCGGAATTTGTCAAAGATCACCCGCGCGGGGGCGCGGAACCCGCTAGACCAGCAGCTCGGCAATCTGGATCGTGTTGAGCGCCGCGCCCTTGCGCAGGTTGTCACCCGAGACCACGAGCACCAGGCCGCGGCCGCCGTCGACAGTCTGGTCTTGGCGGATGCGGCCCACCAGCGAGTCGTCGATGCCGGTTGCGGCGCGCGGCGTGGGCACGTCGACAACGCGCACGCCCGGCGCGGCGGCCAAGATCTCCTCGGCACGCTCCGGGGTCACGGCCTCGGCGAATTCGGCGTGAACGACCATCGTGTGGCCGGTGAACACCGGCACGCGCACGCAGGTGCCCGCCACCTTCAGCTCGGGGATGCCCAGGATCTTGCGCGACTCGTTGCGCAGCTTCTGCTCTTCGTCGGTCTCGGCGGAGCCGTCGTCGACAATCGAGCCTGCGAGCGGCAGCGCGTTGAACGCGATGGGCTCCACGTACGGCCCCAGATCGCTGGGCTTCGCGACGTCCTCGCGGACCAGCGCTCGCGGGTCCTCGATCTGCTCCACCTGGGTGGCCAGCGCCTCAACGCCGGCGAGGCCGGAGCCGGAGACTGCCTGGTAGGAGGCGACCCGGAGGGTGGTCAGGCCGAAGGCGTCGTGAAGCGGCTTGAGCACCGGCATCGCCGCCATAGTGGTGCAGTTGGGGTTGGCGATGATGCCCTTGGGCAGGTTGCGTGCGGCCTCCGGGTTGACCTCGGAGACGATCAGCGGGACCTCGTCGTCCTTGCGCCACGCCGAGGAGTTGTCCACCACGGTCGCGCCCGCGGCGGCGAAGACCGGCGCCCACTCGCGGGAGGTGGAGCCGCCCGCGGAAAACAGGGCGATGTCCACGTCGGCGACGGATTCCTCGGTCACCTGGGTGAGATCCTCGACCTCGATCGCCTCGCCGCGGAACTCCAGCTGCGTGCCGGCGGAGCGCGGGGAGGCGAAGAAGCGGACCTTGTCTGCCGGGAAGTTGCGCTCGATGAGGATGTCGCGCATCACGCGGCCGACCTGGCCGGTGGCGCCGACAACTGCAAGTGTGGTCATTGGGTGCCTCCTTTTAGCGTCCGGTGCCTGCGTAGACCACGGCCGGCTCGTCGCCGCCAAGGTCGAACTTGGTGTGGATGGCGCGCGCCGCCTCCGCGACGTCTGCCTGGCGCACCACGGCGGTGATGCGGATTTCAGAGGTAGTGATCATCTCGATGTTGATGCCGGCGTCGCGCAGCGCGTCGCAGAAGTCCGCGGTCACGCCCGGGTGGGACTTCATGCCGGCGCCGACGAGGGAGACCTTGCCAATCTCGTCGTCGTAGGTCAGGTCGTCCCAGCCCTCGGCGGCCTGCATGGTGCGCAGCTTCTCCATCGTGCGTGCGCCGTCAGCCTTGGGCAGGGTGAAGGTGATGTCGGTCTTGTTGTCCTCCGCGCTAGAGATGTTCTGGATGACCATGTCGATGTTCACCTCCGCGTCCGCCAGTGCGCGGAAGACCTTGGCGGCCTCGCCCACAGAGTCGGTGATGCCCAAGATGGTGATCTTGGCCTCCGAGTCATCGGTGGCAACGCCGGTGAGAACTGCTTCTTCCATGGGGATATCCTCCAATGCTCCGGCAACGAGGGTGCCGGTTTCTGTGCTGTACGACGAACGGACTCGCAGCGGGACGTTGAACGCGCGGGCGTACTCCACGCTGCGCAGGACCAGGATCTTGGAACCGCTTGCCGCCAGCTCCAGCATCTCCTCGAAGCAGAGGGTGTCCAGCTTCTTCGCGTCCGGGACGATGCGCGGGTCGGCGGTGTAGACGCCGTCGACGTCGGAGTAGATCTCGCACTCGTCGGCGCCCATCGCGGCCGCGAGCGCGACCGCGGTGGTGTCGGAGCCGCCGCGGCCGAGCGTGGTCACGTCTTTGGTCTCACGGTTCACGCCCTGGAAGCCGGCGACGATGGCAATTTTGCCGGCGTCCACCGCCTCCTGCACGCGCCCCGGGGTGACTTCCAGGATGCGCGCGTTGCCGTGGCGCTCGGTGGTGATCACGCCTGCCTGCGAGCCGGTGAACGACTGCACCTCTTCGCCGAGCGCATGCACCGCCATGGCCACCAGCGAGTTGGAGATGCGCTCGCCTGCCGTGAGCAGCATGTCCATCTCGCGCGCGGGCGGGGTGGGGTTGACCTTACCCGCAAGATCGAGCAGCTCGTCGGTGGTGTCGCCCATGGCCGAGCAGACCACCACAACGTCGTTGCCTGCCCTGCGGGTTTCCACCACTCGCTGAGCCACAGCCCGAATCCGCTCCGCGCTTTCCAGGGACGATCCCCCATATTTCTGGACGATCAGTGCCATCTCAAACCTCCGCGGATCTGCGTGCATTCCAACGGTCAAGAATAGCGTCCAAAAACTGCTGAAATGGACACCCGCGTTAATATCATTCACCGTGCACAACAATTTTCTCGCCGTCGCGTTCGCACTCGTCTCGGCCGCGACCATGGCGGCGGGGACCGTGTGGCGCCACCGCATCATGCGTGCCGGCGCCCCAGAAGGCGAGAACAACGATTCGCCGATGCGCTCCATCAAGCAGCCCGCCTGGTGGGCATCGATGGGCCTGGCGTTCGTGGCGTACGGCTTCCAGGCTGCGGCGCTGGCGTTCGGTTCCCTGCTGGTGGTGCAGCCCGTCCTAGCGCTCTCGCTGATGCTCACGCTGCTGTTTTCGGCGTGGGCCGCGAAGCGCCACATGCAGACGGCGGAGGCGTTTTGGGCCATCGTGCTCACCGCTTCCGTGGGCGGGGTCGTGGTCCTTGGCCACCCGCTGCCCGGCGAGCGCGACCCGGCCACCTGGGAGTGGGTCACCGTCGTGGCCACCGCGGTGGCCATCATCGCTGCGGCGTTCGCCCTTGCCTCTCGACGCCCTCCGGCCGGCAAAGCCCTCATCTTCGGCATCGCCTGCGGCGCCATGTACGGCTACCAGGCCGTGTTTTCCAAGGTTGCGGTGGACGACTTCGTCCGCGGCGGCGTGCTCGGGCTTGTCACCTCCTGGCAGCTGTGGGCCATGCTGCTCGCCGCCACCGCCGGCACGCTCGTGCAGCAGTACGCCTTCGCCGCAGGCAACCTGGCCACGTCGCTGCCCGCCTCGAAGATTGTCGAGCCGCTGGTGGCGTTTGCGCTAGGCATCCTCCTGCTGGGCGAGACGTTCCGCGTGGAATCGGTGCTGGGGTGGGTAGCCGTAGGGACGTCGATAGGCGCGATGCTTATTTCTGCGGCAATGCTCACACGCGTCTCGGTTCGGTGATGTAAGGTGTGCCACATGTCGCACAGGGCGCTTCTCCTTCTACGCCGCGGCGGGAATCAGGCCAACTAACACGGCCGGCACCCCGTCGCGGAGTTTCTGTTGGCCGGCCGTGGAACCCCCGCTACACAAAGGAGAACCCAGATGAGCCCCGAGAAGCAATCCGACTTTTTCGCCCCCCGCGAGATCCAGACCCCCTCCGGCCCGCGGCGTGACGGCCAACCCGCGTGGAACAAGCAGCGCGGCTCGCAGCTGCCGGTGGAGCGCTACCTCACCTTTGCCGAAGAGGTGGAGAACATCCAGCTGCCGGACCGCACCTGGCCCGACAAGAAGATCACACACGCGCCGCAGTGGTGCGCCGTGGACCTGCGCGACGGCAACCAGGCCCTGATCGACCCGATGAGCCCCGAGCGCAAGCGCCGCATGTTCAACCTGCTGGTGCAGATGGGCTTCAAGGAGATCGAGGTCGGCTTCCCGTCCGCCTCCCAGACGGACTTCGACTTCGTGCGCGAGATCATTGAACACGACATGATCCCGGACGACGTGACCATCCAGGTGCTGGTGCAGGCGCGCGAGCACCTGATCCGTCGCACCTTCGAGGCATGCGCGGGCGCGAAGAACGTGATCGTGCACTTCTACAACTCCACCTCCAAGCTGCAGCGCCGCGTGGTGTTCCGCAAGGACCGCGACGCGATTAAGAAGCTGGCCACGGACGCTGCGGAGCTGATCACCGACATTGCGCAAGACTACCCGGACACCAACTGGCGCTGGGAGTACTCCCCGGAGTCCTTCACCGGCACCGAGCTGGAGTTTGCCAAGGAGGTCTGCGACGCGGTCGTGGACGTCGTCGCGCCGACGCCGGACAACCCGATCATCATCAACCTGCCCGCAACGGTGGAAATGATCACGCCGAACGTCTACGCGGACTCCATCGAGTGGATGCACCGCAACCTGAACAACCGCGAGAGCATCATCCTCTCCCTGCACCCGCACAACGACCGCGGCACGGGCGTGGCGGCGGCGGAGCTGGGCTTCCTGGCCGGCGGCGACCGCATCGAGGGATGCCTGTTCGGCAACGGCGAGCGCACCGGCAACGTCGACCTGGTCACCCTTGGGCTGAACATGCTCACTCAAGGCGTGGACCCGCAGATCGACTTCTCTGACATCACCCGCATCCGCGAGGTGGTGGAGTACTGCAACCAGCTGCGTGTGCCGGAGCGCCACCCCTACGGAGGCGACCTGGTGTTCACGGCGTTCTCCGGTTCGCACCAGGACGCGATCAACAAGGGCCTGGACGCGCTGGCGCAGAATGTTCGCCCGGACGCGGTGAGCTCCGAGGTCTCCTGGGAGGAGCTGCGCGAGACCACGTGGGAGGTGCCCTACCTGCCCATCGACCCGAAGGACATCGGCCGCACCTACGAGGCCGTGATCCGCGTGAACTCGCAGTCCGGCAAGGGCGGCGTGGCGTACATCATGAAGACGGACCACGGCATCAACATGCCCAAGGCCATGCAACCGGAGTTCTCCGCCGTCGTGCAGAACATCACCGACAGCGAGGGCGGCGAGGTCAACTCCAAGAACATGTGGGACATCTTCGCCTCCACCTACCTGGATCTGGATACCCCGCTGGAGCTGGGCAACTACCACATCGACGCCGCCGAGGCCGAGGACCAGGACACCCGCGTCGCCGCGACGGTGACCTACGAGGGCACCCAGCGGGAGATCGAAGGCGCGGGCAACGGCCCGATCGCGGCGTTCGCCAACGCCCTCGAGCAGATCGGCATCGACTTCGAGGTGCAGGACTACTCCCAGCGCGCTCGCACCGCGGGCGACGATGCCGACGCGGCCTGCTACATCTACGCCGACGTGGACGGCACGTCCGCGTGGGGCGTGGGCATCGCGGGCTCGACCACGCGCGCGTCGCTGGAGGCGATCGTCTCCGCGGTCAACCGCTCCACCGCAGCAAACTAAGCGCAGCCCGTACGCTACGTTGGAGTAATGACTGAGAACGACTACCCCTACGTGGCGCTGTTTACGCAGGCTACGGGGATACACCCGTCGACGGGGCGGCTGCTCACCCTCGACGCGGTCACGTTCGACGCCGCCGGGCGCGTGGGCGAGGAGTTCCACGCGGTGCTCAACCCCGGCACCGACCCCGGCCCCGCGCACACCCACGGGCTGACCCCGCACGACTTCGCGCAGGCCCCGCGGTTCTCTCGGTACCTGCGCACGCTGGACAAGCTTATCGACGGCCGCGTACTGGTCACCCACGATTCCCCCGTCACCTGGGGCTTCGTGGTCTCAGAGGCGCGCCGGGCCATGAACGCCGCGGCGCGCGCGAACCGCTCCCGGCGCGGCCGCGGCAACAAGCGCCGCCAACGCGTGGGCCACGTGCCCAAGCCGGAGGCGATCGTGGACCTGCTGGCCAGCGCGCGCCGGCAGGGGCACGTGCCGGCGGACACGCGCATCAACGCGGTCGCGAACCTGGTGGGAGTCGCCTCGCCCGAGCGCATTGGCGAGGCCGAGGCGGATTTCTCCCGTGGGCAGACGCTCAAGCTGGTGGCGATGTACCTGCAGCTCGCCCCCGGCGGCGTCTCGCGGGTCGATCCTGCGGACCTCGCGCCGGACCAGTTCGGGCTGCAGCGCTCCGCGCTGCGTGTGGACGCGGAGAAAGCGCCGGCGATCGCGGCCAACCCGGGGTTGCTGGGCAAGGGCGGGTTGCTGCGCGGCATGGAGTTTGTGGTTTCCGACGACATCGCCCTCGACCCGGACGAGCTCATCGACGCCGGCGTGCGCGCCGGCCTAACCTACCGCGAGAAGCTCACCCGCGAGACGTCCGTGGCCGTCTCGGACGCGGTGGAGCGCGGCGCGCAACTGCGGGGCAAGGCCATGCACGCCCACCGTAAGAACATCCCCGTCGTTTCCGGTGAGGAGTTCGCGCGGCTTGTCGGCCGGATGGAGCCGGCGGAGTAGCCTAGTCCGCATGCAAGGACCCATCTCCCGCATTCGCTCTGCGGTAGCAACGACGGCCGCGAACCTGGCCACCACCGCGTCGCGCGCCACCGGCCGCGGCGCCGGCGGCATGATCGGCGGCCTGGTGGCTGGCGCGATCGACCCGAACATCATGGCCAACCTCGGCGGCGGACGACCGGTGGCGCTGGTCACCGGCACCAACGGCAAGTCCACCACCACCCGCATGCTCGCCGGCGCAGTCGGCGCCAAGCACCGCGTGGCCACCAACGACGGCGGCGACAACATGGACGCCGGCATCATCTCCGCCCTCCTCGCCGGCAAGGACGCCGACGCGATCGTGCTGGAGGTCGACGAACTCCACGTGCCCAAGGTCGCCGAGCGCTTGAACCCCGCCGCGTTCGTCCTGCTCAACCTCACGCGCGATCAGCTCGACCGCGTGGGCGAGATCAACTCCATCGAGCGCGCACTGCGAGGCGCCGTGATGGCGCACCCGGACGCCACCGTCATCGCGAACTGCGACGACGTGCTGATCACCTCCATCGCCTACGACCACCCCAACGTGGTGTGGGTCGCTGCCGGTGCCGGCTGGCTGGGCGATTCCGTGACCAACCCCCGCTCCGGTGGCCACGTCGTGCGTTCCTCCGTCACGCACGACGAAGAAACGGACTGGTACGCCGTCGAGCCGCTCCCCGACGGCCGCGAGTTCCGCCGCCCCACACCCACCTACGCGGTAGAGGGCGAGACGCTGGTCGGCCCGGAGGGCGCCGTCCCGCTCGAGCTGAAGCTGCCGGGGCGGGCGAACCTGGGCAACGCTGCCCAGGCCATCGCCGCAGCCGTGGAGGCGTTCGATGTCCCCCTCGAGGCGGCCGTGCGCGCCACGTCCGAGGTAGACAACGTCGCCGGGCGCTACACCACCGTCCACCTCGGCGAGCACGACGTCCACCTGCTGCTGGCCAAGAACCCGGCGGGTTGGCAAGAGGCGCTCTCCATGGTGGACCGCGACGCCGACGGCGTCGTCATCGCCGTCAACGCGCAGCAGGGCGACGGCGAGGACGTCTCCTGGCTCTGGGACGTGAAATTCGAGGACTTCGGAGACACCCACGTCGTCGCCGCGGGCGAGCGAGCAACCGACCTCGCAGTGCGCTTGACCTACGCAAACATCGGGCACGAACGTGTCCACGACCCCATCGACGCCATCCGCGCCTGCCCGCCCGGGCGGGTGGAGGTGCTGGCCAACTACACCGCGCTGCTCAACCTGCGCCGCGCGCTGACCAAGGAGGAGGACTACCGTGCCTAAGCTCACGATCGGCCTGGTCCTGCCCGACGTGCTGGGCACGTACGGCGACGACGGCAACGCGCTGGTCCTGCGCGAACGCGCGCGCCGCCGCGGCATCGAGGTCGCCGTCGAGCGCATCTTGCTTGACGACGACGTCCCGTCCACCTGCGACCTCTACACCCTCGGAGGCGGCGAAGATTCCGCCCAGCTCATTGCCGCGGCCCGGTTGAGCGCGTCGCCGGGGCTGCAGGCCGCGGCCGCCGACGGCGCACCGATCTTCGCGGTGTGCGCCGGCCTGCAGGTACTCGGCCACACGTTCCGGGCGCACGGCAACGAGGTCGAGGGTGTCGGACTTCTGGACGTGACCACCGCGCCGCTCGAGCGCCGCGCCACGGGCGAGCTGGTCTCCGAGCCCACGCGCGCCGGAGTGACCGCCGAGCTGTCTCAGCCCCTCACCGGCTTTGAAAACCACATGGGTGCGACCGCGCTGGGCCCGGACGCGTCCGCCCTGGGGCGCGTGACCCGCGGCGTGGGTAACGGCGGCAACGAGCGCGTCGACGGCGTCGTGCAGGGCAGCGTGATTGCCACCTACATGCACGGCCCGGCGCTCGCCCGCAACCCGCAGCTGGCGGACCTGCTCATCGCGCGGGCGTTAGACATCCCGCTCGCAGATTTGGAGCCCCTGGAGCTCGACGTCGTGACCCAGCTGCGACAAGAGCGTCTGCGGTAGCGCAGGGTGCCGTCGGAAGGCATGATGGCGACCATGTTCGTGCACCTCAGCCACATTCTCGACCCCGACGGCCCCCACTACCCCACTTCGCCCGTGCTCAGCGTCGAGCGCAACAGCGTCATCGGCCAGGGCAGCGACTCCAACGACTGCATCTCCCGTCTGCCCAACCACTTTGGCACCCATATGGATGCCCCGCGGCACTTCGTGCCGAACGGCCTGACGTTCGCGGAGCTGCCCGTGGAGCGGTTCAACTTCGACGGCGACGAGATCCTGCTCATCGACGTGCCTAAGGAACCCCGCACGCTCGTTACGCTCGACGACGTCCAGCGCTACGCCCCCGACCTCCCCGGCATCCGCCTCCTGCTCATCCGCACCGGTTTCGAGCGCTACCGGTCTGAGAATCCGGAGACGTACATGAACGAGGGGCCCTGCCTCGATCCGGAGCTGTGCCGCTGGCTGGCCGAGGAGACCGGCGTGGAGTGCGTCGGCATGGACTTGGTCTCGGTGGGCGCGCCGTGGAACGATCTCGGCACCGAGGCGCACCGCCAGCTGCTGGGTTACTACCGCGACCGCTTCATCACTGCCATCGAGGACCTGTCGCTTGCACCGGTGGGCGACAAGTGGATCGACTTTCTCACCCTCGGCGGCCTGCGCATCAAGGGCGTGGATTCCTCGCAGGTGAACGTCACGGCGTTTCTCAACGACCTGGACTTCCTCGACGAGGATGAGGACGAAAACGCCTAAAGCCGCAGGCGGCCGGTCAGCGCCCGGGAGAGCGTCAGCTCGTCCACAAACTCCAAGTCCCCGCCCAGCGGCATGCCGGAAGCGAGCCTGGAAACAGTCAGGTCCGGGAAGTCTTTCAGCAGCCGCACCAGATACGACGCGGTCGCCTCGCCCTCAGTGTCCGGGTCGGTGGCCAGGATGACCTCAGTGACAGCGGGGGCCTCCGCCCCGTCGAGGTCCGGCAGCACCCCGCCGATGCGCTGTAGCAGCGGCGCGATGGCCAGGTCTTTCGGGCCCACGTTCGCCAGCGGATCCAGCGCCCCGCCAAGCACGTGGTAGCGGCCGGAGTATTCGCCGGTGCGCTCGATGACCTGGATGTCTTTTGCGTCCTCCACCACGCACACCAGCGCTTTGTCGCGGCCCGAGTCGGCGCAGATGCGGCACACGTCTTCGCGTGAAACGTTGTTGCAGATGCGGCAGAACGTCACCCCGTCGCGCACGGCGGCCAACGCGGCGCGCAGCCTATCGACGTCCTCCGGTTCCACCTGCAGCAGGTGAAACGCGATCCGCTGCGCGGACTTCGGGCCGACGCCGGGCAGGCGCGACAGCTCGTCGATAAGGTCTTGCAACGGTCCTTCGAACACGGTGCCCCCTTCCAGGCAAGCAAAACGCGCCCGGCCGCGGCAGCCGGACGCGTGGGGTGGAAGTTAGATGATGCCGCCGAACGGAATCTCGCCCGGGCCCGCCTGCTGGCCGCCCGTCGCACCGCCGGTGAGCGGGGCGATCTTCTCCTCGGCGAGCTTGCCGGCCTGGGTGTGGGCGTCGCGGTACGCGGCGAGGATGAGGTCCTGCAGCGACTCGATGTCGTCGGTGTCCACAGCTTCGGGCTTGATGGTGATGTCCGTAATCTCAGCGCCGCCGGTCATGGTGACGGTGACCAGCTCGCCGCCGGCGGTGCCGGTGACCTTGGTCTCCAGCAGCTCCGTCTGGGCCTTCTGCAGCGCTGCCTGGACCTCGGCGGCCTGGCGGATAAGTTCCTGCATGTCGTTCGGCTGAGTCATGGTGTTCCCTTTCGTTTGCTAGTAATCCGTGGGCCAGTGTACCCGCGCGCTACAAGGGCTTCGCCCCGAGTTCGGCGGCTAACAGCTCCATCGCTACCTCGGTGGCGTCGCGACGGTCGGCGCTGCCCTCCTCCTCGCGTGCCTGGTCGGCCATGTCGCGCTCTTCGTCCTCGCGGGTGTAGGCGGGAACCTGGACCGTTGGCGCCTCCGGCTCATCGTCCTCATAGTCGTAGGGCTCAGGCGGCGGCGGGATCTCGTCGCGCTCCTGCTTGGCCTTTTCCGCCGCCTTTTGGCTGGCGGCGAGGGCTGCGGAGCGCCAATCGGCAGGCTCCTTCGGCCGGGGCTGCGAGGGGGCAGGGGCAGGGGCAGGGTCCTCGGACTCCGCGGCCCCGTCAGCGTCGCTTGCGCCGCCCGGGTTCCACACCTCCCGCTTGGCGGGCCTGCGCAGGTTGGCTGACGCCGGATCGGTGCCGATGACGCACCGGACCTGCACCTTCGCGCCAAGCTTTTCGGAGAGCACGGCCGCGATGTCGGCGTTGTTCTTCTCCGCGTTGATGCGCTCGGCCAGCGCGCCGGTGTGGTGGCCGACCACGAGCACGTCGCCGTCGAAGCCGAGGGGCTTGGCCTCGGTGAGCATGATCTCGGCGACCTTGTTGCGCTCGCCCACGGACTGCCGCAGGCGCGTCCAGTCGCGGTCGATGCGCTCGAACAGCTCGTCGGTGTCCGGGGCCGCATCCTGTTTCGGCTCGGGTTGCTGCGGGGGCGCAGGGGGCTGCTCCTGCTGGCGGGCGCGGGACCCGCTCGCCGCGGCTGCTGCAGCAGCGGCCGCAGCGGCCGCGCCGCCGCCCTCGCGAGTCGTCGACGGAGCGGGGGCGGGCTCGGACTGGCTCTGCGGCTCCGGCGCGGGCAGCGCACCGCCGTCGGATTGCAGCGTGAGCAAGTGCGCGGCCATGATCTCCAGCAACAGGCGCGGGGAGGTCGCGCCGCGCAGGGAGGTGATGCGCTCGTTGACCTCAGAGGCCAGCGTGGCCAGGTGCCGCGGGGAGAACCGGTGCGCCTCCTGGGTGAGGATGTCGGCGCGGTCCGCCGGTGCGTCGACAAGCCCCTGCCCGAAGGCGTCGGGGACGGTGCGGATGAGCAGCAGATCGCGCATTCGGTCGAGCAGGTCCAGCGCAAAACGCCGCGGCTCGTGGCCGGACTCGATGACCTCGTCGATGGTGCGGTACATCGCGGCCGCGTCGCGGTCGGCTAGGGCATCCACGGCGGCGTCCAGGAGCGTCAGATCCGTCACGCCGAGCAACGGCAGGGCAAGGTCGTAGGTCAGCCCGTCAGGCCCGGCGCCGGCGAGCATCTGGTCCAGAATCGACAGCGTGTCGCGCGGGGACCCGCCGCCGGCGCGGATGACCAGCGGGTAGACGTTCTCGTCCACGTGGACGCCTTCTTCCGCCACCACATGCTCCACCAGCTCACGCATCGCCTGCGGCGCGAGCAGGCGGAACGGGTAGTTGTGGGTGCGCGAGCGGATCGTGTTCAGCATCTTCTCCGGCTCGGTGGTGGCGAAGATGAAGATGAGGTGCGCGGGCGGCTCCTCCACGATCTTCAGCAGGGCGTTGTTGCCCTCTTTCGTGATCATGTGGGCCTCGTCGATGATGAAGACGCGGTAGCGCGACTCCGCCGGCGCGAACAGCGCGCGCTCGCGCAGTTCGCGCATGTCCTCCACGCCGCCGTGGGAGGCGGCGTCCAGCTCCATCACGTCCAGGTTGCCGGGGCCGCCCGGCGCCAGCGACACGCAGGATTCGCACACTCCGCACGGCGTCGACGTCGGCCCGTGCACGCAGTTCAGCGAGCGCGCCAGAATGCGCGCCGACGACGTCTTGCCGCAGCCGCGAGGGCCGGAGAAGAGGTACGCGTGCGAGATCCGCCCGTTGTCTAAGGCGGTAGACAGCGGCCGGGTCACCTGCTCTTGGCCGATGACCTCGCCAAACGTCGCGGGGCGGTATTTCCTGTACAGAGCCACGCGGGCAAGTCTACCCAGCCGCCCGACACGCTTTTAGCCCTCGTTCGCCTCCGCCGCCTCAACGCAGGCGAGCAGCACGCAAGTGGCCACGCCGTCCATGGCGGTGCGGACCTCGTCGAGCGGCGGCAGCGACGGCGCGAGGCGGATGTTCGTGTCCGTCTCGTCCACCCCGTGCGGGAACGACGCGCCCGCCTTGGTCAGGGTGATTCCTGCTTCCTTCGCCAGCTCCCAGACGCGGGTGGCGGAGCCGTCCGTGACGTCCATGGAGATGAAGTAGCCGCCTTTCGGCTCGGTCCACTCGGCCACGCCGTACTCGCCCAGGCGGTCGTGCAGGATGCCGATGACGGCCTCGAACTTCGGCGCCAGTGATTTCGCGTGCCGCTGCATGAGTGCGTGCAGTCCTTGGACGCTGCCAAGCAAACGCGCGTGTGCCAGCTGGTTTTCTTTGTTCGGGCCGATGCCACGGATGGACGCGTACGACATGTACCACTCCAGGTTCGCCTTCGAGGAGGCGAAGAACGCGACACCGGAGCCCGCGTGCGTGATCTTGGAGGTCGAGGACATGTACCAAAAACGGTTCGGGTTACCGTGCTTGTCCGCCAGCGCGAGGACATTTAGGTTCTCCACCTGGTCGTCGGTGAGCGTGTGCATGGCGTACGCGTTGTCCCAAACGATGCGGAAGTCCGGCGCGGCAACCTCCATGGCAGCCAGCTTCTCCGCGACCTCCGGTGCGAACGTGATCCCCGTAGGGTTACCGAACACCGGCACCGTCCACATGCCCTTGACCTGCGGGTCCTTCACCAGCTCCTCGACGACGTCCATGTCCGGGCCGTCCGGCGTCATCGGCACCCGGATCATCTCAAAGCCGAAGCGCTCGGTGATGGCGAAGTGGCGGTCGTAGCCCGGTACCGGGCAGAGCCACTTGACGGTCTCCTCGTCCTTCCAGGGGCGCGGCGAATCGTTGGTGCCCCAGATGTAGGCGAAGGAGATGAGGTCGAACATGATGTTCAGGCTGGAGGAGTCGCCGGCGATGAGGTTGGCCGGATCGATGCCCAGTGCCTCTGCCCACAGCTCGCGGATATCCGCGATGCCCTGCAGATTGCCGTAGTTGCGCACGTCGGCGCCGGTTTTGTCCTTGTAATCTCCCTCGCCCGGCAGCGACAGCAGCGCGTTAGAGAAGTCCAGCTGCTCGCTCGAGGGTTTACCGCGCGTCAGGTCCAGGTTGAGGTTGCGGGCCTTCAGCTCCTGGTACTGCTGACGGGTGCGCTCCGCCAGCTCGGTGAACTGGTCGTGGGGGAGATCCTTGAGTGACATGCGTCCCATCGTACAAGGCAAAGAAAAGGGACCCCACGCACCTGCCAGAGCTCGCTGACCCTTGCTGCGTTCCCGCCCTGGGGGAGTTCACAAGATAACACCGCGTGGGATCCTGCCCGTTACTGTAGCCATGCCCCTCGCCTTCATACAAGCTCGGGTGCGCACGAGCTGTCGCGTGCGCGCCTACGCTGCGGTTTTGGCTGTTTGGCCGGGGTGGTCTACCATGTCCCAAGACGCTTTCGAGTGTCGCTGGAGGATTCGACTAGCGGCCTATGTCACACGCCTGGAACGCGTGCGGGTTTCACGACCCTCGTGGGTTCAAATCCCACATCCTCCGCCACATACGCAGCCGGCATCCTACGGGTGTCGGCTGCAGTGTTTATACTCGCAGGGCATGATCAACGAACGGCTTTTTGACGCTATCAACCAGCAGGTCACGGACGAATACGCCGCAGCCTACATCTACCGCCACCTGGCCAACGAGATGGATGCCATGTCCTTCCCCGGTCTCTGCGAATGGTTCGCCGCCCAGGCATCCGAGGAGTGCGAGCACGCGCAGAAGTTCGCGCAGCACCTAATTGACCGTGGCGAGCGGGTCACGCCGCACACCATCACGATTGACGCGCCCGCCATCACCGGCCCGCTCGACGCGTTCAAGGCGGCGCTGGCGCACGAGAGGAAGGTCTCGGAGCAGATCCGCGCGATCACCCGCCTGGCGGACGAGGTCGGAGATTTGGAATCCCGTCCGCTGCTGAACTGGTTCCTCAACGAGCAGGTTGAGGAAGAGGCCACGGTGAGCGAGATCGTGGACCAACTCGAGCTGGTCGGCGCGGACGGTTCGGGACTGCTGCGCATCGACGCGCGCCTGGCCGGCCGCCCCACCCCCGCGCCGTAAGTAAACCACGCGTGAACATCGGGCGAATTCCTTGGCGGACCCAGCGTCCCAGGTAGCCATATCCGTTGTCCGCGCCCAATATATGGGCGTGAGCGGATACGAGCAGACAACATCATCAACGCGCGCGGGCGGAAACCGGCGCGTCTCTCGGCGGGGGTTTTTGCGGACGGCGGCTGTCGCCACCTCCGCGGCTGGCGCGGTGGCGGTCGTGCCAAGCGCACAATCGCAGAGTTCCCTGCCCTCGAAGCCAGTTCCCGTGGAGGCGGAGCTACCGCCGCTGCCGTTCGTGCACGGCGTCGCGTCGGGCGACCCGCTGCCTGAGGCGGTGGTCATCTGGACCCGCATCACGCCCGAAGAAAACGCGATGCCCGGCTCTGGCGGCGGCGCCCCCACCTCGGTGCGCTGGCGCGTGGCGCTCGACCCCAAGATGCGCCAGGTGGTGCAGCAGGGCGAGGCAACGAGCAAGCCGGAGCAGGACCACACCATCCACGTAGACGTCACCGGCTTGCAGCCGGACACGGTGTACTACTACACCTTCACCGTGGTAGACGGGCCACACGCGGAAGCCACCTCCCCGCTGGGCCGCACGAAGACCGCCCCGGCGGGACAGGTGGACCGGCAGCGCTGGGCCATCGCATCCTGCGCGAACTGGGAGGCCGGCTTCTTCTCCGCGTACGCGGACATGGCCCAGCGCGGCTGGGCTGGCGAGCTCGACCTGACCGTCTTCCTGGGCGACTACATCTACGAATACGCCCAGTACGAGTATGCGGGATACGGGCCTGTGCGCCTGCACCAGCCGGCGCATGAGATTGTCAGCCTGGCCGATTACCGCATCCGCTACGGCCGGTACCGCACAGACCCTGCGCTGCAGGGCGCCCACGCGGCTATGCCGTGGGTGGTGGTGTGGGACGACCACGAGGTTGCCAACAACAACTGGCGCGAGGGCGCGGAGAACCACGACCCGAACGAGGGTGATTTCTTCGCCCGGCGCGACGCAGCGTTGCGCGCCTACTACGAGTGGATGCCGGTGCGCCTGTCGGAGACTTCGGAGCAGGGCCACATCTACCGCTCTCTGAAGTTCGGCAACCTGGTGGAGCTGACCATCATGGACCTGCGCACCTACCGCGACGTTGAGTTTTGGAAGGGTGGCGCCCGCCAACCTGGCGACGCCCGCGCGATGCTCGGCTCCGAGCAGTACGACTGGCTCACCGAGACCCTCGAGAACTCGACCGCCGCGTGGAACGCGCTGGGCAACTCCGTGATGTTCTCCCCACTGCACGCCGGCGCCGTCTTCAACAACCCCGCCACCCGCCCGGTCGCCGAGGCGCTCAGCTCCAACATCCTCTCCTCCCAGGTGCCAGTCCCCCAGCTCAACGAGCTCCCACTAAACGGCGACCAGTGGGACGGCTACGACTTCGAGCGCCGCCGCCTCATCAACACCCTCGGCCGCTTGGGCAAGAACCCGATCTTTCTCACCGGCGACATCCACACCGAGTGGGCGCACACCATCACGCACGCCGGCGACCAGATCGGCTGCGAGGTGGTCTGCTCCTCCATCACGGCGCCCAACGTGGCGGATTCGACAAAGATCCCGGCGGGCAGCCCCGTCTTGGGGGTGGCGACAAACTACCTCCACGCGGCGAACCCCAACCTGAAGCACGTCGCGTTGGACACGCACGGCTACGCGGTTGTGGACATCACCCCGGAAGAGGTGGGCATGCAGTGGATGCGGGTGGACAGCATCATGCAGCCACTCTCGCCCGTCCGCCCCGCCACTGCGCTGACGTGGCGCAAGGGCGTGGGCTTCGCTAGCGGCGGATAGCTCCGCCTACCGACGCGGCCGCGAGGTTCAACCGCTGCCAGGAGCCTTCGGGCCCCTGCCAGTCCAGCGGGTTGCCCGCCTCGCCTGCCGTGTCGTGCAGGATCTCGGAGCGCTGCTCCCAGGTGAGGTCGGGGTAGCTGCCCTCCAGCAGCACCGGTGCCGCCTGGGGCACAATCATTTCCGCGTTCTCGTCGTAGATGCGCGGCAGCGAGTGCTCCATGAACTCGGTGTAGCGCTTCACGGCGAAGTCCGTGGACACGTAAGGCGTGTCACCCTGCACGAGCTCAGCGACAGACTTTCCGGTGCGCCACTCAATTTCCTTGCGCAGCTCGTCCTTCGCCTGGTTCAACGCGTCCTTCATCTTCGGGTCGTTGAGCCGGTCCGCGGCCGCGGCCTGACCGGACATGCGCCCGCCGACCACGTCCAGCGGGTAGTGCACACCGAGCACCATGCGGTGGTACCCGGCCTCCGCGCCGCGGTAGTGCAGCTGGGGCGCAACCTCCGGCACCATGTAGGCCAGCAGCGACGTCACCCACGCGGCCTGGTTGGTGTGCCCGGACGGGAACGCCTTGGACCTGGGGTAGATGTCCTCACCCGCGACGTCGTAGCGCACGATGCGATCCGGTGCGGCGACGAAGGGGCGCGGGTAGTCGAAGACAAGCTTCTCCACGCCGGTGGAGCTGGCCAGCCCGCCGGCGCGCGCCAGGTAGCCGTTGCCCAGGAGGTACTCGGTCTTGGGCAGGCGGTGTTCTTTGAGAGCGTCGCGGAAGGCGCGGCCGAACTCCTCGCCCAGAGCCGGCGAAAGCTCCGCGAGCAAGTCGTTGCTCGACGCCACCGCGTCACGCTGCGCTTGCGCGACGAGTTCGGGGTCAGACTGCGCGTTGTTGTTCACCTCGACCGCGATGTCCGTATTCGCCTTCATCACCTCCGGGTGATTGGCTTTGAGCTCCGGGAACAAGCGGTTGATCTCCAGGTACACGCCGTACTTGTACGCAGAGATGTCAGAGATGTAGCCGCCGAGCCAGTCGGTGGTAAACGGCTGCGGCACCGGCGCGCCGGGGTGCTGCACGATGACGCTGCCGGTGCTGGAACCTGTGACGTTACTCTGCACGTTGGGCAGGCTCAGCGGCACGCGGTCCGGGAGCTGGATGTTTTGCGAGGACATCGGCGCGGCGAGCGCGACGGGGGCGGTCGCGGGCGCGAGCAGCAGCGTTGCGACGAGCGCCGCCGTGCGACGTTTCATCATGGGGGTTCTCCTTCGAGTGGGATTGGGCACGGGTTGTGCGCTGCAAACATATGCCCCCAACATGAACGGCAGGTTACGAAAAATTACCCGCCCCACGTCCACGGCTTTCGCGGGAGCGAGCCAGGATCAAATGCCTCCAGCAACTGCCCCGTGTCCGCGGCGTCCGGGCACCCGACGGACACCGCAATCCGCCTGAACACTTCCCCCGGGTCACCCATGTCGCGCAAGGTGACGGCGCCGTCGCGCTTTGCCAATCGACGCCCCTCCGGCCCCACCACCAACGGCACATGAACGTACTCCGGCTCTGCAAGGCCGAGCTCGTGCGCCACGTACGCCTGCGCGGGCGCGGAAAACAACAGGTCGTCCCCGCGCACAACCTGGTCCACCCCCTGGTAGCCGTCATCGACCACCACCGCCAGGTTGTAGGCCCAGTCCCCCGCCTGCGCCTGGTCGACGCGCCCGCCGCGTTTGAGGATCACGTCGTCGACAGGCCCCGTGTACTCCCCCGCGTAGTAATCGCGCACCGTCCACTCCCGCACCCCGGACCTGAGGCGAATCGCGGGCAGGCGCCCCTCGGCCTCAAGCTCGGAGCGCCGCTGGGCACGCTGCTCGTCCGTGAGATCGCGGCAGGTTCCGGGGTATATGCCGGGCTGCGCGTGGGGCGCCGAGGCGGCCTCGCGGATGTCGCGGCGGCTGCAGTAGCACTCGTACGTGTCCAGGCGTGCCAGTGCATCCGCGTACGCGGCGCCCCGGTCGTGCTGGCACATCACCGGCTGGTCCCATTCCAGGCCGATCGCCGCAAGGTCTTCGAGCTGGCGCGCCGCAGACTCCGCGCTGGAGCGCTCCGAGTCGATGTCTTCCACCCGCATGTAGAACGCCCGGCCGGTGCGCCGGGCGAACAGCCACGCGAGCACGGCGGTGCGGAGGTTGCCAAAGTGCAAATCCCCGCTCGGGGACGGGGCGTAGCGGCCTGCAGGTCCTTGGAATTCAGCCATGTGTGCCATGATAAAGCGCATGTCACCACGCGTTTCCCGCTCCCCGTTCCCGTACCTGCTCGCGCTGTTCTGCGCGGTCTTTCTCATCTCCAACATCACGGCGCAAAAGGGCGTGCAACTGGGCCCGCTGATCACCGACGGCGCCTTCTTCCTCTTCCCCATCTCCTACGTCATCGGCGACGTCATCGCCGAGGTGTACGGGTTCAAGGCCGCACGCCGCGCCGTGTTCACCGGCTTCGGCATCGCGGTCGTCGCCGTGCTGTCCTTCTACATCGCGATCTGGCTGCCGGCCGCGGACTTCTACGACATGGACGAGACCTTCGCCGCCGTGCTGGGTCTGCTGCCGCGCATTGTGGTGGCGTCCTTGGCCGGCTACGTGGTGGGCCAGCTCCTCAACGCGTGGGTGCTGCAGAAGATGAAGGACCGCTTCGGCACCGGCAACTTATGGGCGCGCCTAATCGGCTCCACGGTGGTCGGCGAGTTCGCCGATACGCTGCTGTTCTGCTCCATCGCCGCCGGCGTGATCGGCATCGACTCCGCCGGCGCCTTCGTCAACTACGTGGCGGTGGGCTTTGTGTGGAAGACCGTCATGGAAGTCATCCTGCTCCCCATCACCTACCCCACCATCGCGGCGGTGCGCCGGGCTGAGGAGCGCTACGTGTCCGACCCGGCGTAGTAGCGGCCGAGGAACTCGTCGCGGTACGCCTCGTAATCCCCGGCGTCGATGGCGGCGCGGATGTTGTCCACCAGCCGGATCATGAACTCCAGGTTGTGCATCGTGCACAGCGTGCCCGCAAGGAACTCCTTGGCCTTGAGCAGGTGGTGGATGTAGGCGCGCGAGTAATTCTCGGAGACGTAGCCGCCGAACTCCTCGTCCACCCCGCGGAAGTCCCGCTTGAATCGGGCGCCAGCGAGGTTCAACCGCCCGTCCAGGGTGTACACGCCGCCGCGGCGGCCAAGTCGGGTGGGCGCCACGCAGTCGAAAGTGTCGGCGCCGGCCTCGACCGCGGTGAAGATGTCGTCCGGTTCAGAGATGCCCAGCAGGTGCCGCGGCATCTCCACCGGCAGCTCGTCGGTGACCCAGCCGACGATGGTGCCCAGGTTCTCCTTCTCCAACGCGCCGCCGATGCCGACACCGCCGAAGCCGCGTCGGCCCTCCGCGCGGGCCTCACGGTCCAGGTCCAAAAGCCCCCGCACCGCCTGCCGGCGCAGGTCCTCGTACTGGGCCCCCTGCACCACGCCCCAGAGGCTCTGCAGGGGTTTGTCGGAACGTAGCGTCGTTAAGCGGTCATGCTCCAGCAAGCACCGGCGGGCCCAGCGGCGCGTGCGCTCCACGGAGTGCTCCTGGTAGGCGCGGGTGTCCACGAGCGTGGTGAGCTCGTCGAATGCGAACATGATGTCCGCGCCCAGCTGGTGCTGGATCTGCATGGACACCTCGGGCGTGAAGCGGTGCGAGGAGCCGTCGATGACCGACTTGAAGTCCACGCCGTCGTCGTCCACCCGCGCCATGCGGTCCTTGTTGGCGGCGCGGATGTCGGCCTCGGTCAGCCCCGCGGTGTCCATGGCGAGAACCTTCTTAAACCCCACGCCCAGGCTCATCACCTGGAAGCCTCCGGAATCGGTGTAGGTGGGCCCATGCCAATTCTCAAAGGCGGCCACGCCCCCGGCCTCGTCCACAATGTCGGGCCCGGGTTGGAGGTACAGGTGGTACGCGTTGGAGAGGATCGCCTGCGCGCCAGTTTGGCGGATCTGTTCGGGCGTGAGCGTCTTCACCGTGGCCTTCGTTGCCACGGGGATGAACGCCGGGGTCTGGATCGGGCCGTGCGGGGTGTGGATGACACCGGTGCGGCCGTGCCTGCCCGGCGCGGGCTCGAGCTGGGTGTGCGCCTCAAACGTCACGTCGGTCATGCGTGTCCCTTCTCTAGTTCGGTTCCCTCAACGTCGACCTCCGGCAGGATCCTGTCCAGCCAGGCCGGCATCCACCACGTGGAGCGGCCGAGGATGTACATGGTCGCAGGAACGAGCGCCATGCGGATGAAGAACGCGTCGAAGAGCACGGCCACGCCGAGCGCGAAGCCGAAGATTTGGATGAACGGCAGCGGCTGGTCCAAAAACGCGATGAAGACGGCGATCATGATGATCGCGGCAGCCGTGACCACGCGTGCGCCTTGCGCGAACCCTTCCACGGTGGACTCGTGCACTGCGCGCAGCGTATCGACGCCCCCACGGTCCCGCGCCTTCACGTACGCCTCCCTGATGCGGGTGACTAGGAAGACTTGGTAGTCCATGGCCAGGCCGAACGTCACGCCGATCATGAAGATGGGCAGGAAGGACAGGATCGGGCCTGGGGTGTTGACCAGGCCGGCCACGCCCTCCTGGAACACCAGGACGGTCACGCCGAACGCCGCACCCACAGACAGCAGGAATCCCAGGCCCGCCACCAGGGGCACCACGATGGAGCGGAAGACCACCATGAGCAGCACGATGGCCAGGCCCACCACGATGGCCAGGTACAGCGGCATGGCCTCCGCCAGCTCCTCGGTGATGTCCATCTGCACGGCGGTCAGCCCCGTCAGGCCCACATCCACCCCGGTGGCGTCCTCCACCTGGGCGGTCACGTCGCGCACGCCATGGGCCACCGCCAGGGTGCGCTGCTCCTCGGGGCCGCCGTCCGGGGTGGCCAGGATCTGGGCTGCGGTGAGGTCATCGTTGGCGGCGATGAGCTGGGCGTGCTGGATGCCCCCGGCGGAGCCCACCTCTCCCACGGCGTAGAGGAAGCTGGCCAGCGCGGCCTTTTCCGCGTCGCCTCCGGCCTCGTCCGGGATCGCGTCCATGTACGGCTGCAGAATCTCCGCGTCCGGGTTCACGCTGTGCGCGTCCACTACCAGCAGCAGCGGGGCGTTGACGCCAGGGCCGAAGCCTTCCGCCATGAGGTCCGCGGACTTGCGCTGCGTGGTGTCGCGGTTGGACGTGGTGTCCGACGGCAGCGCCATCTCGAGGTCCAGCACCGGCACCGTCAGGGCGCCCAGGCCCAGCACCACAACCGCCATGACTAAGCCGGGCGCCTTTTCCACAAACCGCACCCAACGCCTGCCCATGGAGTTGCGGTCCAAGTCCTTCGCGGGGCGGCTGCCCGGGCCGGGGTTGCCGGCAACGCCTGGGACCTTGCCCGCAAACGCCTTCGACCCCCACACGCCGAGCAGCGCTGGCACCAGCGTCAGCGCCACAAGCACGGAGACCGCCACCGTAGCGGCCGCGGCCAGGCCCATCCAGGTGAGGAACTCGATGTCGGCGAGTGCGAGCGCCACCAGCGCCGTGAACACGGTCGTGCCGGCGAACACCACTGAAGATCCGGCGGTGCCCACCGCCATGCCAGCGGCCTCGTCCGGTGGCAGGTTGCGGGCCTCCTGCCGGAAGCGGGAGAGGATGAACAGGGCGTAATCGATGCCCACGGCCAGGCCGATCATCACCGCCAGCACGGGCGTGACGTTGTTCAGCTCCACCCAGTGTGTGGTCAACAGCACCAGCAGCGCGCCGATGCCCACGCCCACCACGGCGGAGATCAGCGGGATCACCGACGCGGCCAGCGAGCCGAATGTGACCACCAGCACCACAAACGCCACAGCGAGGCCGACTAGCTCGGAGGTGGTCTTCACGGCGATGGGTTCGCCGAAGCCGGCGCCTCCGGCCTCCACCCGCAGGCCCGCGTCGCGCCCTATCTGCATGGCCTCGTTCACCACATCGCGGTCCGCCTGCTCCACGGACATGGACGAGGCGGCGTCGAAGTCGAAGGTGGTGTAGCCGATCCGCCCGTCGTCGCTCACCATGCGCAGGTTGTACGCGTCTGCCCGCGCGCGCTCCTCGGGCATGCCCATCTCGGCCATTTGGTCGACGACGGTGCGCTGGAGCTCTTCGTTCACCTGCACCGGGTTGCCAAAGCGCTGCCCCTCCACACCCAGGTGGTCGCGGATGTAGCCGACGGTCCGGTCCATCGCCGCCATGTTGGC
This sequence comes from Corynebacterium ureicelerivorans, assembly GCF_000747315.1. Classification (NCBI taxonomy): domain Bacteria; kingdom Bacillati; phylum Actinomycetota; class Actinomycetes; order Mycobacteriales; family Corynebacteriaceae; genus Corynebacterium; species Corynebacterium ureicelerivorans. The sequence goes on along the minus strand of NZ_CP009215.1, from coordinate 97,651 downwards.
GGGCGAGTCCAACCGTTGGCCCTCGGGGGCGGCGAAGACCACGTTCACGCTGGGGGCGGTGGCCACGTTTCCCGCGTCGGGAAAATTCTCCGCAACAGTGTCCAGGGCGTTGATGGCCGGGGTGCCTTCGATGGCGAACTCGCTCGTGAAGGGCTTCATCAGGGACAGGGGCCCGGCCGCTGTCGCGCCGAGCAGCAGGAGCCAGGCGACGATCACCCGCCACTTGTGCAGGTACGACCAGCGCCCCAGTGTGTACAGCAGTCTCGCCACGTAAGCACGTTTCCTTCCAGCCCGCGCGGGCATAACCCGGCCTATCCTAACGGGCGCCCCGACATGCGAAAAGCCCCCGTTGCCGGGGGCTTCACACTGCGGCGGTAGCGGCGGGATTTGAACCCGCGGTGGTTTTACCCACACTCGCTTTCGAGGCGAGTACCTTCGGCCGCTCGGACACGCTACCGCCGAACAGATTAACGGCAGCGTGGCCGGTTGACCAAATTAGCGGTCAGCCTCGTCAGCCTTGTCCTCGACCTTTGCGGCTACCTCGTTAGCCTTGTCCTTGATAGCGTCGCCAGCCTCGGCCAGCTTCTCCTTGGCGCCGCCGAGGAGCTGGTCAGCCTTGCCCTCGTTCTGCAGCTGCTCGTTGTCCGCGACGTTGCCCAGCGCTTCCTTTGCGTCGCCCTTCAGCTGGTCTGCCTTGCCTTCGAAAGCCATAACACATCTCCTTTGTCGTGTAATCGTGTGTTTGCTACCACTATAGGGACGAACGCCGGTGCGTGGGGTAACAATTCAGTTACTCCTGACACCTTCGAAGAACTTAGCCAGCAAACGGGCAGCTTCTGCGTCCATCACGCCGCCCCGCACTTCCGGCACGTGCAGGTGGTGCGGGTCCCGGATCGCGTCCAGCACGCTGCCCACCGCGCCCGTCTTCGGCTCCCACGCGCCGAAGACCAGGGAGGACACCCGCGCGCCGAGGATTGCCCCAGCGCACATCGTGCAGGGCTCGAGCGTGACCACGAGCTCGCAGCCGTCCAGCCGCCACGTACCCAAGGTGCGTGCGGCATCGCGGATCGCCTCCACCTCAGCGTGGGCAGTGGGGTCGCAGTTTGCTTCTCGACGATTCACCCCCCGGCCCACCACCGCACCCGCCGCATCGAACACGACGGCGCCCACCGGCACGTCGCCGGCGGGCGTCTGTGCCGCGGTGGCGAGCGCCACCCGCATACGCTTACGCGCGCGGCGTTCACCCGCCGACAACGTCGTCCAACTCGTCGCCGAAACCGAGTTCGTCGGCGATCGCCTGGGCAAGGTCGGCGGGATCGGCGTCGTCGTCAAGCAAAATGCTCATCTGCTCCTCCGCCAGCCCCAGGTCGGCGAGGATGGCGAACTCCCCGTCCGCCCAGGCGTCGACGTTGTCCAGCTCATCCGGGTCGATGTCCGGGACCTCGACGTCGGCTTCGTCCAGGACATCTGCGGCGAAGTCGTCGTCGACGGCCATCGTGGCGTCTGAGATGAGCACGCGGACCCGCGAGGGCCCGGGACGCACGATGACCAGGTAGTCGTCTTCAACGTTCAGCAGTGCGAACGCGGCGCCTTCCGAGCGCAGGTTGCGCACAGCGGTGACGGACGTGGACAGGTGCGTGAAGTCGTCCTCGAACTCGCGCACGCGCCACGTGCCGTCCGCGCGCTCGACGGTGACGGCGTAACCGAAATCCTGGCTCATGGGTGTGAAGCGTAGTCCGCGGGCGTGGGGGTGTCACTAGACTTAGGCCGGTGACTACCCATCAGCTGCCCCCAGTGTGCATTCTCGGCCTCGGACTCATCGGCGGGTCCCTCATGCGCGACCTCCACACGCGCGGCGAGCGAGTCTACGGATTCACCCTGCACGGCGCTCGCGGGGCGAGACGGGAAGGGTTCGACGTCTCCAATTCCGTGGAGGAAGTGCTGCGCCGCGCCGAAGATGAGCGCGCACTGGTCGTGGTCGCGGTGCCCATGCGCGCCGCCGCGGGCGTGCTCGACCAGGTGGCCGAATACGCGCCCAGCTGCTGGGTCACGGACGTGGTGAGCGTGAAACAGCCCGTCTACGACCTCATCGTGGAGCGCGGCATGGAGGCCCGTTACGTGGGTGGACACCCCATGGCGGGCACGGAGTTTTCGGGCTGGACCGCCTCGCAGGAGGGCCTTTTCGCCGGTGCAGCCTGGGCGGTGACCTACGACTACGCGCGCGGGCACCCGGACGACGCCTCCTGGGCCGAGCTGTTCACCACCGTGTGCCGGCTGGCCTCTGTGGTGGGCGCGGAGGCCGTGCCCGTGTCGGTGGACCGCCATGACGAGGCCGTCGCCCGCGTCTCCCACCTCCCCCACGTGATCGCCGAGGCGCTGGCGCTGGTCGGCGACCGCGGCGGCACCCTCGCCCAGTCCCTGTCCGCTGGCTCCTTCCGCGGCGCAACCCGTGTGGCCAGCACCGCCCCGGAGCTGGTGCAAAACATGTGCGAGACCAACGCCGAGTCCCTCGTGCCGGTGCTGGACGAGTACATCGCGCGGCTGCAGAGCGCGCGCGACGCGCTGGCCGCCACTCCCCCGTCGATGCACGAGCTCGCAGAGTCGGGTCACCGCGCCCACCTGCGCATGGCGGCGCGCAAGGGTGCCCGGCGCGAGTCGGTCTCCCCCGTGAAGATTTCGTCTCGCCCGGTGATGCGCGTGCACCCGGGTGCGGTGGGGTGGGTGACGCAGCTGACGCAAATCGAGTCCCTCGGTGGGCGTGTCGAGGTGTTTTAGGCACACAAAACGCCCCAGGCGCAATGCCTGGGGCGTGAGGTGTGGTGCGCCCGGAGGGATTCGAACCCCCAACCTTCTGATCCGTAGTCAGATGCTCTATCCGTTGAGCTACGGGCGCATTTCCTTCTTGCTGTCTCGCGACAACGAAGAAGAACATTACACCCAGGTGAACTTCCGGCCAAAACTGCAGGCCAGACGGGTAAATTACAGCCCGAGAACCGACTTCGCGATGAGGAAGTAGATGACCAGACCAGTCGCGTCGCAGAAGGTGGAGATGAAGGGGTTGGAAAATACCGCCGGGTCGGCGCCGACGGTCTTGGCCACAATCGGCATCATGCCGCCGACCATCGCCGAAATCGTGCAGACGCAAAACAGGGTGGCGCCGATGACTACGCCGATGTCCTGGCCGAACACAGCCCACGCGATGCCCAGGCCGAGCACGCCGAGCACCGCCCCGAGCGTGGCGCCCACGCGAAGCTCGCGCCACATCACTTTGAGGATGTCACCCTTGGACACATCGTTGAGTGCAAGCGCCCTTGTCACCGTCGTCGCCGCCTGGTTACCGGTGTTGCCGCCGGTGCCCGTGAGCAGCGGGATGAACAGGGACAGGACGGTGACCTCAGCGAGGGTGCCCTCGAAAATGTCCAAGACCTGCACCGTCAGGATTGCGGAGAGCGCCAGCACCAGCAGCCAGACAATGCGCGAGCGCACCAGCTTCAACACCGGCGTGGACAGGTACGGTTGCTTCAGGGACTCGGAACCGCCCTGGCGCGCGGAATCCTCGCTGTCGGCGTGCTCGACGATGTCGGCGGCCTCGTCGTGCGTGAAGATGCCCACGACGCGGTTGCCGTGGTCCACCACCGGAAACGCGAGCAGGCCCGACGACAGCAGGCGCCGCGCGGCATCCTCCGCCCCATCGGTGTCGCGCAGGGACGGAATCTCGCGCATGATGTCGCCCACCTGGGCGTCCGGCTGCGCAATGAAGAGGTCGCGCAGGCTCACCGCGCCGCACAGCGTGCGCTCGTCGGCCACCACAGGGATGGTGTAGATGGTCTCGAGGTCGTCCGCGTCGGCGCGTAGCTTCTCGACGACGTCCCGCACCAACTCCCCCGGCTCAACCACGGCGACCTGCGGGCTCATCTCGCGGCCGACCGAGCCCTTCTCGTACCCCAGAATCAGGTTGGTGTCCGCCCTGGCGTCCTCGTCGAGGTCCCCGAGAAACCGCTCGGCGATCTTGGGCGGCAGGTTGTCCAGCATGCGCACGCGGTCCTCCGCGCCAAGCGAGCTGAAGAGTCCGGCGACGTCGTCGCTGGCCAGCTCCTCCACGATCTCCGCCTGATGCACGGGATCGAGTACCTCGAACACTGCTGAGGCACGCTCAGGCGGGAGTAGGCGGATGAGCACCGCCCCGCGTTTCGACGGCTGCCGCTCCACCACGCGAATAACATCGTGCAGCGGAATATTTGCGAGTTCGTCTTGGATGCCGTCAAGGTCCCCGGAGGCGATCCGGCGCCGGCGAAGTTGTTTTTCAAGCTGGGCGAGCGTCGCCCCATTGGCCGTATTCACACGGTGAGGGTACCCGCCCTGACTGTGCTACGCCCGCACAGCCACCCCCGAAAAGCATTGTGCGCCCGGAGGGATTCGAACCCCCAACCTTCTGATCCGTAGTCAGATGCTCTATCCGTTGAGCTACGGGCGCGGTGGCGGAGATGACAGGATTTGAACCTGCGGCCCCCGTCAAGGGGGCAACTCCTTAGCAGGGAGCCCCATTCGGCCACTCTGGCACATCTCCAAGCCTCGATCCACCCTACCCGGAACGGTCCGAGCTACCAAATAGCCTGCAGAAAGTCCGTATACTCGCCAGCATGAAAATCCACACCTGGCTCACGTCCGGCCTCGCCGCCCGCGACACCTCCAACGACCCCTCCGACTACCTCGTTTGGTTCCCCGCCAAGCTGGATTCTCTCACCACCGGCCCCTTGGTCGGCGAGAGCGCATCAGTGCCCTTTTACCTCACCCCGAAGACCTCCGCGCTGACCACAACCTCCGAAGGCATCGTCCTCCTCGGCGTCCCGCTCGGCGACCTCCAGGGCAACTGGCGCGCCGACAACCTCGGCACATCCACCGAGAGCATCCAGGAGCTCAACGATCTCCTGGGCAGCAACTTCGCCTACCGCAACGACGGCGCCGCGGTGGTCCAGCTGCGCGGCGAGTTCCCCGTCGAGCAGGTCCAAGTTGTGGCAGGCCAGAACCGTCCGGACACGAAGCGGGCGAAGGATCTGCTCGCCGGCGTCCCCTCGGACTTCCCCGGCGAGCGCCAGTTCCACACCATGCCGGAGCTGTTCCCGGACGAGCTCGCCTAAAAGCGGCGGAGACGGCGGGATTTGAACCCGCGGAGGGATAAACCTCGCCGGTTTTCAAGACCGGTGCATTCGGCCGCTCTGCCACGTCTCCACGTCGCCAAAAAAGCGACGAAATTACTGTACACCATGCGAAAGAAGAGCCCATGAAAGCGATCAACAAGGACCTTCAGCTTGACGACGCAGCTACGCCCTCCCTCCGCGACGGCGAAGTCCTAGTCAAGGTGGCCGCGGCCGGTGTGAACCGCGCCGACCTGATGCAGGCCGCCGGCAAGTACCCGCCACCGGAAGGCGAGCCCGAGATTATGGGGCTGGAGTGCGCGGGCGTGATCGCGGACCCGGGCACCACGGACCGCAAAGAGGGCGAGCAGGTCGGTTGTCTGCTCGCCGGCGGTGGATACGCGGAGTACGTCGCGGTGCCGGAAGGCCAGCTCACGCCCATCCCGCAGGGGCTGACCCTGGAGGAGACCGCCGGTGTAGTCGAGGTGGCGTGCACGGTGTGGTCGAACCTCGGCATGGTCGCAGGCATCCAGGAGGGTGACCGGGTGCTCATCCACGGCGGCGCGGGCGGCATTGGCTCCTTTGCCATCCAGCTGTGCAAGGCCATGGGGTGCGAGGTGGCGGTGACCGCAGGGTCTGCGGAAAAGCTGGAGTACTGCCGCCAGCTCGGCGCCGATGTCCTCATTAATTACAAGGAACAGGATTTCGCGGAAGAGCTGCCCGGGTGGGCGGACGCAATCCTGGACGTCGTCGGTGGGCCGTACCTGGAGCAGAACATCAAGGCCCTGAACACCGACGGGCACCTGATCGTCATCGCGGTGCAGGGCGGGCCGAAGGGCACCCTGTCGCTGGGGCGGATGATGCCGCGCCGGCTGTCGGTCACGGCCACCACCCTGCGCGCGCGTCCGCGGCCGATGAAGGCCGCGATTGTCGCGTCCACCGTGGAGCACGTCTGGCCGCTCCTCGAGTCCGGCGCGATCACACCGAACATTTCGCAGCGCTTCCCGCTGGCGGACGCGAAGAAGGCGCACGAGCACCTGGATTCCGGCAAGAACACCGGAAAAATCCTCCTCACGGTTTCGTAGCCGAGCGGAAGCGAGGCTACGCCAGCGACGCCACCGTCCGCACCAGCTGCTCGATGTCGTTCTGGGTATTAAACGGCGACATGGAGATGGTGACGGCACCGCCCATGTCGGCGACGCCCATGTCGTCGAGAAGCTGGCTCGCGCAGGTCTGGGTGGCCACAATGCCGTTGGCCAGCAGGCGGCGCAGCACGGTCTCCGAGGGCACGCCGGTGACGCCGAACGCGAGGCGCGGAATGCGCTCCACGCTCGTGTCCGCGGCCGCCTCGCCGCTCACGCCGACGATGTGCACAGCGGGTAGCGTGCCTAAAAACGTGTGCAGGTCGTCGCGCAGCCCGTTCAGGTACGCGGTGGTCTCCCCCATCGAGTGCTTGAGGCGGTTGCGGCGCGACGCGCGCCCGGCCGGCGCCTCCACCAGCGAGGCGTAGTGGTCCACTACGGCGGGCACCCCGCCAGCCAGCCCCTGGGAAACCTGCAGCTCCAACGCGCGCATGTCGAGACGGTTGAACATGGCGGCATCGCGGAAGATCAGCGCGGCGATGTCCAGCCCGCCCAACTGGGCGACATCCACCGCCGCCACGTCAGCGCCCCAGGCGTCCAGGTCGAGGGGGCGGTAGGGGGCGTACGCCGTGGCGTCGACAAGCACCCACGCGCGGGACTTTTCCCGCACCGCGTCCACGATGCCGGACACGCCGACCACGTTGCCCAGCTCGGCGTGGGCCGCCGGCACGGACACCAGGCGGGTCGAGCCGTCCGCGATCTCGGCGTACTGCCACGCCGGCAGGTCGCCGGTGGCCAGGTCCGCCTGCGCCCACTTCTCATCCATCCCGGCGCGCTGCAGCCGCGCGGTTAGCGCCGCTCGGTCCAGCGGGTTGAGCACGATGGTGGAGCTGCGGCGCAGCATCGGGCGCATCGCAGCCACCAGCGCCGAGTACAGCGCCGGCACGTTGGGGCCGAGGATCACCTGGTCCGCGCTGACCCCGGCCAGGTCCGCGATAGCCCCGCGCGCCATCTCCGGGTAGAGCTCGCCCTCGGGCTGGCCCAGCAACTGCTTGGAGTGCGAGCCCAGCACCGGCTCCGGCGGCGGCACGGACGCCGCGCTGCGGACGCTGCGCCACACTGCCGAGGCGACCTTTTCCGGCACCTGGGGCTGGTGGTGGGCATTAAGGTACGTCCAGCCGTCGCCCAGCGAGGTGTACAAGCCGCGCACCCCCCACACGTCATACGCCACGGCCAACCTCCCTTCACGCAAGAATGCACCTCATTATGCACGCCCGTCCGACACGGCGCACACCGCCCAGCTCGGGCACCAAAATGCGGTGCACTAGGGTGAACTGCGTGCACAACGTAGAACAGCTGCGCGCCGACGTCGCCCGCATGACCAGCCCTCCGGGCGAGAACACGCCACCGTCGAAGTCCAAGACATTCGGCCGCGCGTTCGAGGATCTGGTGCGCGGATGGAACCAGCACGAGCTGTGGCTGCAGCTGGGCTGGCAGGACATCAAGCAGCGGTACAAGCGCTCTACCCTGGGCCCGTTGTGGATCACCATCGCCACCGGCGTGATGTCGCTGGCGCTTGGCTTGCTGTACTCCATGCTGTTTCAAATCGACGTGGCAGAATTCCTCCCCCACGTCACCGTCGGCTTCATCGTCTGGGGCTTCATCTCCGGCTGCATCAAGGACGGCGCCAATGTCTTCATCGACAACGAGGGCCTGATCAAGCAGCTCCCATCGGCGCTTTCCGTCCACGTGTACCGCCTAGTGTGGCGCCAGGTGTTGTTCTTGGCCCACAACATGGTGATCTGGCTGCTGCTGGCGCTCATCTTCCGCATCCCGCTGACCCTGCACACCCTGCTGTTCATTCCGGGCCTGGCGCTGCTGGTGGTCAACGGCGTGTGGGTCGCCATGTTCTTCGGCATGGTGGCCACGCGTTTCCGCGACGTCGCGCCGCTGCTCGAGGCGCTCGTGCAACTCCTCTTCTACGTCACACCGATCGTGTGGACGACCCGCACGCTGAAGGAGCAGGGCGGAGTCGTCGAAAAGCGGGCGATGCTCGCGGAAATCAACCCGCTGTTCCACTACCTCGAAATCGTGCGCGCCCCGCTTATCGACGAACCTCTGGCCACCTACCACTGGGGCATCGTCATCGCGTGCACGGTGGCCGGTGTCCTGATTACTTTGCTCGCCATGAAGCGCTGGCGCTTCCGCGTGCCGTACTGGGTTTAGGAGGGTTCGGATTTGGTTTCTATCGACACCTACAACGCCTGCGTGGACTTCCCCATCTTCGACGCGAAATCCCGCTCCCTGAAGAAGGCCGTGATGTCGTCGGCCGGCGGCACGATTGGCAAAAACGACTCGAACACCGTGGTGGTGGAGGCGCTGCGCGACATCAACCTGCACCTGCGCGAAGGCGACCGCGTCGGCCTTGTCGGGCATAATGGTGCCGGCAAGTCCACGCTGCTGCGGCTCTTGTCCGGGATCTACGAGCCCACCCGCGGCGTGGCTGACGTGCGCGGCCGCGTGGCGCCCGTCTTCGACCTGGGCGTGGGCATGGACCCGGAGATCTCCGGCTATGAGAACATCATCATCCGCGGCCTGTTCCTGGGCCAGACGCGCAAGCAGATGAAGGCGAAGATGGATGAGATCGCCGAGTTCTCAGAGCTGGGCGACTACCTCGCCATGCCGCTTCGCACCTATTCCACGGGCATGCGGGTCAGATTGGCCCTTGGCGTGGTCACCTCCATCGAGCCGGAGATTCTCTTATTGGACGAGGGCATCGGCGCCGTCGACGCCGCCTTCATGGCGAAGGCCCGGGTGAAGCTGGCCGAGATGGTGGAGAAGTCCGGCATCCTGGTGTTCGCCTCCCACTCCAACGATTTCCTGGCCCAGCTGTGCACCACCGCCCTCTGGGTGGACAAGGGCGAGATCAGGGAGGCCGGCCTCGTCGCCGATGTGGTGGGCGCGTACGAGGGGCCGGAGACCGGCGAGTACGTCGCGGAGCTGGTGGAGCGCTTCCACGGGGAGGGCGAAGCTGGCGTCGGCAAGCAGTAGGCCCCTCCAAATTTGTTCACCGGCTGGCTGTGCGGACTTCCTGTGAACCATCGGTCGTCGGGATCGGAGTTCGAGGATGAGTTATCCGCCGGAGGTACGGCAGCGTGCCGTTGAGCTTTCGGGGCAGGGGCTTGCTGCTTCGCAGGTTCGTGCGCAGTTGATTCGGGAGGAATGTAGGTCTGTTCCTTCTACCGCTTCAATTTCGGGATGGGCACGCAACGCCCGTCATGGCAGCGGGGTCGATAAAGGTTGGCGTTCTGCCGAGTTGATTGCTGAGGTCGTCCGGGCGAATGTGACAACGTCGGCATCCACCCGCGAGATTGGATGGCGTTTTCGGGTCGCTGCGAGTTCCGTGGCGGCGTGGACGCACAAGTTCGCTCCGGATGCGGGTTCGCGGCGTGGGATGACACCGCAGAAGATAGAACAGGCGACACTGGCGCGTGTGAAAGAACACCACGAAGCCCAAAAACGCAAGCGCAAGAAGGCCGAAACACAACGTCAATCACAACGCGCCCCGCGCGGTGAGAGTGCACATTCACGCAACCATGAGCAGCCAACAGCTCCGTTTGATGAGGCAGCGTTGCCGGATGACGTTGAGACCCTCAAAGACCTGTTGCGTCAAGAGCGGTTTATGCGTCTGGCGGATAAAGCGCTGTTTGAGGCGGTGATGGAATCTGAGGGAAAAGCGCAAACCCGGAGACGCTCGATAGCGTGGTCGTCGCTACGGCTGTCAGACGACTCCGGGACGTCGGATACCAAGTAACGCGTTGCTGCGCCTACTACGGATTGAAATACAACACCTACAAGTCGGCATGCAGGCGGTTAAAACACCCTCTAGTCGACCGAAAAGGCCAGGCCAAGGCAATGGTTACCGCCGCCTGTGAGGGCAACCGCATGGTCTACGGCTACCGCCGCGTGAGTGAAGTGTGCAAAGCGAACGGTCTGTCGCTGGGGGAAAAATCGATTCGTACGATCATGCGCGAAGAACACCTGCAGCCGAAGATGAAACGCACGAAGCGCTACAGCTCGTACAAGGGCGAAACTGCGCATCGCCCAGCAAATCGATGTCTGGTTGGAGACATCGACACTGTCACCAAAAATGGCACCCACGTTTCGCAAAGATATCGTTCGCAGGCGGATCGTCGCAGGCAGGCGGGCAGGAAGGATCTGGTACACGATTTCTATGCCGATGCGCCAAACCAAAGACTCGGCACCGACATCACCGAGTTTCAATGCGCTGACGGCAAAGTCTTTTTTAGCCCGCTGATCGACTTCCACGACAACATGCCCATCGCGTATACCTGCGCAACGCGACCAGCGGCGTTGCTGACCAACACGATGCTTGAAGCTGGGCTCGAGCAAATACAACCAGGCCAACGCCCCGAACTGCACACCGACCGTGGCTGGCACTACCGCCACATCGATTGGGTTGACCGACTGACTGATATCAGTCACGACAAGCAACAATGCACACATTGCACAGACGAGAACCCGTGCGATAACGCCTGGTTGATGGTGCCGTCCCTATCCCGGCTCGGCAACAGCGGCGACAACGCCCGAGTAGAAGGGTTCTTCGGCACCATCAAGCGCGAACTTCACGCCAGTGGAATTCGCCCCGAAAAGCACACAACCGAGGAGTTTATGAAGTATCTTGACGATTATCTGGACTGGTTCGTCTTTGACAGACTCACCACCGGACCAGACGGGCAATACACAACCCTGGCTAAACAACGAAACATAGCCAAAACCACCTAGCCAACAACACAACGGCCACCAGTGTGGTTCACAGGAAGTCCGCAGACCCACCCCCAGGTCGGGAATTTGTTCACCCAAATGTGTTCACCGAACCGGTTTGCCGGAGTGAATTCTTTTCCGGAGCAGGTCCTCAATGAGCTCCAGGCACTCAAACATGGTCTCCGAGGCGCACCGTGCAGGCGTCCAATCGCCGCGGATCATTTTCAACGTGATGGAGGAGTCCTTGTTCCTTTGCTTCCGCTCCCCGTGATGGGCGCCGTCATACATCACTGCGACTTTGATCTCCGGAATTGCCAGGTCGAAGACGGTGACAATCACCCCGTCGACGATAAACGGCACCTGTTCCTGCACAGTGCACCCGTACTCGGCCGCCAGCGCCCGAACCAGCAGGCGCATCTCAGTTTCCTTGGGCGAGTCCGCGAGACAGCTGCTGGGGGCCAGCACCCCTTCCAGCCACTCGGCGTTGATCTTCTGCGCGGCCGCCGCCCGGATCTGGGAGGGCTGCACGCCGAGGAACCTGCGCGCGCAGTCAACGAGCTGGATCGCCATGACCTCCTCCTTGGTCAAGCCGGCAACCCCTACCGTCGCCCACCTGTGCCCGCCACGCGTGATCTCCTTCAGCGCCTGCACCACCGCGTCGGCGGGGGCCGCGGCCCGAATCGTGACGCCCCGGTGCCTGACTTTCCACACCTCACCCGGCCTCGCACTCGGGCGCCGCAGTGCCGGGGAGCATGCCCCGCCCGGCTGGTTTTTCGACGTAGCGCAGAACAACAGCGTGTCCGCCCCCTCCACCAAAAACGGCAGCCCGTACAACGCCAGCGCCGAAAACCCGCCGACCACGGCGCCGGGCCGCTCCACCGCGTGGGCAACCGCGCGCGCCGCTGCTGGGGCCCAGTAGGCCACCCCGCGCGGGTGGTGTTTGGCCCCCAGCTCCACCTGCCACTGCTCCCGACAATGGTTCACCGCCAGGTAGCGCTTCCCGCTGATCCTCTTGTACTCCGTCTCCGCAACGCGCTGGCTCGCGTGCGTGAGCACCGCCTCAAACTCCACATCCATGCCCACTTAGACGCAAGCCAAGCGCGTTTGGATCCCTCGGGCACAATAAAGGCCATGACTGCGCTTGATCCCCGCGGCACGACCGCCGCCGTGATTGTCACCCACCGCCGTGTTGAGCTGCTCAAACACTCGCTGGAGCAGGTGGTGAACCAGACGCACCCGGTGGACTGGGTGATCGTGGTAGACAACGGGGCACAGGACGAGGTGCGGCAGCTTCTCGACGACCTTGCGGTCGAGCGCGCGGTCTATCTGCCCTCGAAAACCAACCTCGGCGGCGCGGGCGGGTTCGCGTACGGGTTCCTCCACGCCCTCGCCTTGGGCGCCGACGCCATCTGGTGCGCGGACGATGACGGCCGCCCGAAAGATGAACACGTCTTGGCGGAGCTGTACCGAACCGCCCAAAAGCACCAACTGGCGGAGGTGTCCCCCGTGGTGGCCAACATCGACGACCCCGAGAAGCTGGCCTTTCCACTGCGGCAGGGCACCACGTGGCACAGAAGGGTCGACGAGCTGCAGGGCGACTTCCTCCCCCAATACGCCAGCTTGTTCAACGGGGCCCTGATCAGCGCGAAGGCCATGGAGCGCATCGGCGTGCCGGACTACCGGCTGTTCATCCGGGGCGACGAGGTGGAGTACCACCGCCGCCTGGCACAGTCCAAGCTCAGGTACGGCACGGCGCTGACCACCTTCTACCTGCACCCGGACGGCTCCAGCGAGTTCCACCCCATCATGGGCGGCCGCGCCCATGCGCAGTGGCCGGACAACCCGACCAAGCGCTACTTCACCTACCGCAACCGCGGCTACATCATCAACCAGCGCGGCATGAAGACAATGCAGCTGCAGGAAGTGGTCCGCTTCGGCTGGTTCTTCCTCGTGGAAAGGAAGGACCCGAAGGGCTTCTACCAGTGGCTGAAGCTCCTCAGGCGGGGGGCGCGAGAGGATTTTCGGCGGCCTTAGCCTCCTTGAAAATAAGGTGCCGCTGCAGCTCAAAGTTGGTCACGGTGGCCACGCCCTGGGCGATGACGAAGGAGACGGCGTCTTTCCACGGGTTCACCAGGCCTAGCGACGCCAAAGGTGCATCCGTCACCCGCCACAGCACCAACTGGACCGCGAAGGTCACCGCGTAAAGCACGAACACGGCGCTGGCCTTCTTCGCGTTGATCTTGGCGTTGAAGGAGAACTTGGAGTTGAGCACGTACGCGGCGGCGGTGCCGAATACCCAGCCCACGGCCTTGGCAAAGTCGCGCTGCCAACCCAACGGCTCGTTGAGGGTGTAGGTGATGCCAAAGTCGATCACGGCGCAACCCACACCGATGAGCAGGAAGGGCACAAGCTGCCGTTTCAGGGTAGAAGTCGAAGCCACGGGCGATTACCCTACCCGCGCATGAGCTGACGGTAGATTTCCAACATCGCGGCTTGGCTCCTCTCGCCGGCGGCGGCATCGAGTCGGGCGAGGGACTCGGCGCAACGCGAGCGCATCTCGCCGTACGATTCCTCATGCCCCAGCGAAGCGAAGATGCTCTGGGCAATCTGCGCCGTTTCTTCACCCGCGCAGCAGGTCAGCGCGAACACGATGGCCCAAAACGCGTCCCGGGCCACCGGGTCGTCTTCGACTGGCAGCGAGGCCAGCCTCGGCCCCGCACCCACGTCCAACGCCTGCAACAGCGGCGCAAAGTCGTGGCCCTTCGCCCGCGCCATGAACTCGCGCACCTCTGCTCGCAGACACCCCAACCCGGCGACCTCGCCGATCAGCCGGGCGTTGACCTCCGCGATGTCGAAGGGGACGCCGCCGAAGGCGCCGGAACCGGCCACGCACACGGACGGCGGGGTGGATTCGTCGCGCGGGTAGATATCCGCCAGCTGCATTTCGAAGGACCAGAGGCCGCGGGAGAAATGGATGGATTGGCCGGGGAACCGGAGGACGTCGTGAAGCTTGAGCTCCTGCGGCGCGTCCGCGCCAATACCCGTGGTGCCGAAGACCTCGCCGACAACATTGCAGCACTCGGCGATGGAGGTGGTTTCTTCGATGCCCACCCAGCGGTAGACCGCCTCGTCCGACACAAGCCCGACGCGCACGAGCAGCGTCGCACCCACGCGGCGGCGCGCGAGACGGATCACCGGCGCCAGGTGGCTTGAGCGGTAGAGGGTGCTGGACATGGCGCCCAATATAGGCTTATCCGCCATGAGGAAGCATTACAAAGGCGACGACCCGGACGCGGTCCACGAGGCCGCGCAGCGTACCGACGCTCCGTTGTCCGACTTCATGGTCCGCCTGATGGCGGAGGAGATGCCCTTCGTGGACTCCAAAGGCAGGACGAGGATCTACGAGATCCTGCGCGAGCACAAGGAAGCCGGCAAACCTGTGATTTCCAGCCAAGAAGAGCTTCCCGCGGAGATTCGTAGCATCATGGACCTGTAATTCCCGCGTAGGGTTAGGGCCATGGAACTGACAACCCGATCCCTCTACGGCTGGGGCCGCACAGCCCCCTCAACTGCGCAGGTCCTGTCCACCGCCGACGTGGACACCATCGCCCAGGCGGTCAAGCAGGTGGCGGACGAGAACTCCGAGCTTCCAGAGCACAAGCGTCGCGGCGTGATCGCGCGCGGCATGGGACGCTCCTATGGCGACCCCGCCCAAAACGGCGGCGGTTTGGTCGTCGACATGACGCCACTCAACCGCATCCACTCTATCGACCCGGACACCGGCATCGTGGACGTGGACGCCGGCGTGACGCTGGATCAGCTGATGAAGGCGGCGCTGCCCTTCGGTCTGTGGGTTCCGGTTCTGCCGGGTACCCGGCAGGTGACCATCGGCGGCGCCATTGGCCCGGACATCCACGGGAAGAACCACCACTCCGCCGGCTCGTTCGGCGACCACGTGCTGTCCATGGAGCTGTTGGTGGCGGACGGGCGAGTGCTGCACCTGGAGCCGAACGGCGAGAACGCCGAGCTGTTCTGGGCCACCGTCGGCGGCATGGGCCTGACCGGCATCATCCTGCGGGCGCGCATCCAGATGACGTTCACGGAAACCGCCTACTTCATCGCGGACACCGACCGCACGGACACGCTCGACGAGACGATCGCCCTGCACTCCGACGGCTCGGAGGTGAACTACACCTATTCTTCCGCCTGGTTCGATGCCATTTCCGCTCCGCCGAAGACCGGCCGCTCCACCATCTCCCGCGGTTCGCTGGCCACCTTGGACCAACTCAAGGAGTTCGCGCCGAAGCTGGCCAAGGACCCACTGAAGTTCAACGCCCCGCAGCTAATGACGGTGCCGGACATCTTCCCGTCCTGGACCATGAACAAGCTCTCGCTCATGGCCATCGGCGAGGCGTATTACCTGATGGGCAAGCCGTCCAGGAACGACGTGAAAAACCTGACGCAGTTCTACCAACCGCTGGACCTTATCGGCGAGTGGAACCGCGGCTACGGCAAGGCCGGCTTCCTGCAGTACCAGTTCGTGGTGCCAACCGACGCCGTCGAGCCGTTTAAGGACATCATCTACGACATCCAAGCTTCCGGTCACTACACCGCGCTGAACGTGTTCAAGCTGTTCGGCGAAGGCAACCGGGCGCCGCTGTCCTACCCCATGAAGGGCTGGAACGTGTGCGTGGACTTCCCCATTCGACCGGGCCTGAACGAGTTCCTGGACCGTCTGGACGACCAGGTGATGCAGTTTGGCGGCCGCCTCTACCTGGCCAAGGAGTCGCGCACCTCCGCAGAGAAGTTCCACGCCATGTACCCGGAGCTACCTAACTGGCTGGAGACCCGCCGCTCCATCGACCCGACCGGCGTATTCGCGTCCGACATGTCCCGCCGGTTGGAGCTGAACTAGAGAGGAAAACGAAATGTTGAATGCAGTAGGCCAAGCCCAGCACATCCTGCTCCTCGGCGGCACCAGCGAGATCGGCCTCGCCATCGTCGCCGAGCTCGCTTCCCGCGGCGGCAACCCCACCGTCACCCTGTGCGCGCGCCAGGACAGCCCGCGTATCGACGGCGCTATCGCCGAAGTCCAGCGCGCCGGCGCAGGCCACGTCCGCCTCGTCAACTTCGACGCTGTGGACTTCGCCTCCCACCCGGCCGTGCTCGACGCCGCGTTTGACACAGGCGACGTGGACGTTGCCGTGGTGGCCTTCGGCACCCTGGGGGACCAGGAGCAGCTCTGGCAGGACCAGGCCGCAGCCGTGGCATCCGCGCAGACCAACTTCACCGCGCCCATGTCCGTGGGCGTGCTGCTGGGCCAGCACATGAAGCGGCAGGGCCACGGCACGATCATCGCCCTGTCCTCCGTGGCAGGCCAACGCGTGCGCCGCTCCAACTTCGTCTACGGCGCCTCGAAGGCCGGCATCGACGGGTTCTACCTGCAGCTCGGCGAGGCTCTGAAGGACGACGGCGTGACCGTCACCGTGGTCCGCCCCGGCCAGGTGCGCACCAAGATGACGGATGGCTTGGACGAGGCCCCGCTCACCGTGAACAAGGAGGACGTGGCCGAAGCTGCTGTCGACGCGGCACTGGCCGGCAAGCCTTCCGTCTTCGTGCACAAGCTCTTCGGCCCGATCTCGATGGTGCTGAAGGCCATCCCGGCGCCGATCATGAGCAAGCTGAACTTCTAAGCGAACTCTTCTTAGTCCTTCGCCCGGCCCATCCCGAGCAGCACCTTCTCGCGCAACCGACCGGTCCCCAGCACCGCTAGGACGCAACCGATCAGCGCCACCGAAACGAGCACTCCAAACAGGAGAACCTTGTCCATCACATCGACGTAGACGAAGACCATGGCGGTGCCCATCAGGCTGCCCATCCCGAACCCGAGCAGGGACACCACCAGCATGGGCACCCCAACCTCGCGGGCAGCCACCTTGGTATGGAAGGCCGCGGGCGCACCGATGAAGTAGAGCGACTTGGTCAGCTGCTTCTGCTCCACCACACCCAGCGCCTGGGTAAGCAGCGTGGACGACACCATAAGCACCGTCGCGAAGACCACGGTGATGACCACACCGGTGGGGATATCACCCGCGATCATCTTCAGGGCGGGGGCTTCGTCAATTTCAGGTACCGCTGAGTACCAGCCACCAGTACCGCCGATGAACGCCACGAAGTAGAGCGCGGTCACGCGTTTCCACGTGGTCTTGGCGCCCCGGCCTACCCGGCGCGTGGCTACGTAGTTGGCAGCCCCGGGCACCCGGTAGCTCAGCCGCGCGAGCAGTTGGATCACGCCGACGGCGATCAGTGCGTTGACGGTGAGGATGCCGCCGGCTACAACCAGCATCACCACGAATTCCAACGCGTCTGCCTCCGGCGCGATGGTCAGCGAACTCAGGTAGCGATACAGCAGCACCGCTCCGACTACAGACAGCACCAGCGTGATCACGCTTTGGCCCTTCGGCGGGATTTTCTTGGTCACACCGAGTGGAGTAACTGCGACCCGTCGCAACGCGAGCCACACGGAGCAGGCGGCCAAAATCAGCACAACGATCCACGTGGCGGGGATAACCCACCAGGTGAATATCTCCCAAGTACCGACACCCTTGTCCTGGAACGACAACAGACTCCAGACAGGTGAAGTCACCACGTACAGCACCGAGCCCAGCACCAGCCCGACAAGTGCCTGGCGCAGCGACTCCAGAATCATCATCCCGCGCACCTCGCCGGCCGTCGCACCGATGAGACGCAGCACCGCCAGGTGCTCCTCGCGCCCGCCGAGATTTGCCCTGGCGGCCTGGGTGAGCAGTCCCAACAGGCTGGGCACCAGCAGCAAACTGGCAAACAAGGCGAGGAACACGTACGCCAGCGAAAGCGGCTCGACCTCCACGAGCGCCTCGTGCGGGTGCATGTTGCGCGCGACGAACATCCAGGTGCCACCCATAAGGGTGCACAGCATCCAGGTCGCCACTGTCACCGCAACCAGCGACAGCGCACGTACCCAGCGTTCGCCGATCTGCCGCTGCGAGCGCCCTTCGCTTGTCTGCGACACCGCCGACCGCATCAACGTCACCGCGCTCATCGCGCCACCTCCGAGTGGATCAGGCCGTCGCGGATTTCTACGCGGCGGCTGCACCAGTCGGCGATCTTCGGGTCGTGTGTGACCACCACGAGTGTTACACCGAATTTCTGGCACACGGCTACGATCTGCTGCATAACTTCATGGCCGGTGGCCTGGTCCAACGCCGCGGTTGGCTCGTCGGCAAACACGACGGACGGCGGCCCGGCCAAGGCGCGCGCGATGGCCACGCGCTGCCCCTGTCCACCGGAGAGCTGCCCCGGATACCGGTCCACATAGGCGCCCAGGCCCAGCCGGGTGAGCATGTCCACAGCATCATTGTGCGCCTGCGACCGCGACACCCCGCGCATGATCTGCGGCAGGGCAACGTTTTCGGTGGCGGTCAGCTCGGGCAACAGTTGACCGTCCTGGAAGATGAAGCCGAAGTGCTCGAGGCGCAAACGCGAGCGTTCGGCGTCGCTCATTACGGCCACATCGCGGTCGTCGAAAAGCACCTCGCCCTGGTCGGGCACGAGCACGCCGGACATGCAGTGCAGCAGGGTCGATTTGCCGGAGCCGGAAGGCCCCATGATGGCCACGGATTCGCCATCGCCCACCGTCAGGCTGATGCCTTCGAGGACCCGCTGCTGGGGGAATGACTTTGTGATGTCTCTGAGTTCAAGCATGGTTTCTATTTCACAGGTGGTCGTCGTGAAGCACTATGGCCCTGACTCCCGAATATGGGTAGTGCTAGCTCTACCCCGCTACGCTCGCGGGCATGCGGCAGAGAAGGAACCGTGAGGAGCGGGCGGCGGCGAAGATCCATCAGCTCACCGCGTCGCGGCGCAAGATTGCGGAGGCGTACGAGGTGGAGCGCCTGCGCATCGAGCGCGACCTGCACGACGGCGCGCAGCAGTACTTCGTGGCCGCGGCGATGAAACTCGGCGAGGCCAGGCTCGATGTTGATTCGCCGCTTCTCGACGACGCCGCGCGCGACCTCCACAACGGCCTCGACGCACTCAGGAGAACCGTGCACGGCATCCACCCCCGCGAGCTGTCGGACCACGGGCTTATCGCCGCGATCGAAACGGCCGCCGCGCAGTACGGCCCGCACGTCACGGTTCGCGCGCCGCACGAGCTGCCGCGTATCGACGACTCCGTCACCGCCGCCGCCTACTTCTTCACCGCCGAGGCACTCACCAACGCCGCGAAGCATGCACCACAGCAACCGGTGAGCGTGCTGGTGACCTGCGACCACACCCTGAGCATCTCGGTAACCGACCAAGGCGGCGGAAACGCCCGCATCACCCCTGGCGGCGGGCTCGACGGGATACAGGAACGGATCGCGGCGTTTGGCGGGTCGATGGAGATGACCTCGCCCGACGGCGGCCCCACCACCGTCACCGCCCGTATTCCGCTGCTGCTGTTCCGGGGAGAAAGTGGGATTGCGCCATGAGGATTGTCATCGCGGACGACTCCGCACTGCTGCGGGAAGGTGTTGCTGGCCTGCTCACCCGGCGCGGCCACGAGGTTGTGGCGCAGGTGGACAGCGCGGCACGGGTGCAGGGCGTCGTGGATACGCATGCGCCAGACCTGGTGATCACGGACGTGCGCATGCCGCCGAACATGCGCGACGACGGACTCCAAGCCGCGCTCGCGCTACGCAAGCAGGGCCCGGTCAACGTGCTGGTGCTGTCGCAGTACGTCGCGCCCGCCTAAGCGCGGGAGTTGTTCTCCGGCGGCGACGGCGGCACCGGCTACCTGCTCAAGGACCGTGTCGCCGAGGTGAAAGATTTCATCCACGCGTGTGAAACCGTGGCATCCGGAGGCGTTGTCATCGACCCGGACGTGGCCAGCGCACTCATGGCCGCGAGCTCGCGCTGGCTGACCACACTCACGCCGCGGGAGATGGAGGTACTCGAGCACATGGCGGAGGGCCTGTCCAACGCACAGATCGCCGAAAAGCTCTACCTCTCTGGCGCGGCGGTGGCAAAGCACGTCTCCAGCATCTTCTCCAAGCTGGGGCTCACCCCGGACGAGGACAACCGTCGCGTACGCGCGATCCTCATGTACCTGGCAGAACGTGGAGTTGGGTAGCGTATGCGAAACTGTCACGCATGACTACCGCTTACCACTCCGACGAGCTGTCGGCTGGACACACCGCTGCTCGGACCGTCGCGGCCGGGCTTGCCGGGGGCGTGCTGGCGCTTGCGACCTGGTTCGTGCTGCACCGGGTCGCGCTTCCGGCGTTTAACACGTCGATGGTGACACGGTCGCTCGCCACCGCGGCGTCCTTCGTGCTCATCGGCATCGGTGCCGTGCTGGCCTTTCTGTGGGCTCGGGGGAAGCGCCACTGGGTCTCCGCAGCCGTGATGGCGCTGGTGCCAGCGGGTTTGGTGGTGTCGTCCGTCGGCATCCCGCTCGCGGCAACCAAGCTGTACTTGGACGGCATCCAGGTGGACCAGGGCTTCCGCACACAGTTTCTCTCCCGGATGGCCGAAAACCTCGGCCACGCCGACATGGCCTACAAGGACTTGCCCACTTTCTACCCCATGGGGTGGTTCTGGCTGGGCGGGCGGCTAGCAAACGTGCTGGGCATGCAGGGCTGGGAGGTGTACCAGCCGTTCGCTATCGCCTCGCTCGCTGCGGCGGCGGCCATGCTGACCCCGGTGTGGCGCAGGCTCACCGGTTCGCTGCCCACGGCCTTGGCCATCGCCGCGGTCACCACCGCGGTCGTGCTCACGGAGGTGCCGGAGGAGCCGTACGCGGCGGTGGTGGCCATGTTTGTGCCCGCGGCGGCAATCATGGCGTACCGCGCGGCGCGCAGCTCGTGGGCATCGACAATCGCGCTGGCCGTCTACCTGGGCATCTCCGCCAGCTTCTACACCTTGTTCACGGCGATTGCGGCGCTGACCACTGTGGTGATCGCAGTCGTGCTCGCGTTTGCCTCCCGCAGCCTGAAGCCCCTGCTCCACCTAGTGGTGGCCGGCGTGGCGTCGCTCGCCATCGCCGCGATTTCCTGGGGCCCGTACATCTGGCGCGTGCTCACGGGCGACGAGCAGCGCGAGTCCACCGCGAACCACTTCTTGCCCATCGAAGGCACGTACTTCCCCCTGCCGTTCCTCTCCTTCTCCCTTGTGGGGCTGTTGTCCATGATCGGCCTGGTGTACCTGGTGTACCGGTTCAAGGACCCGGTGGTGGGGGCCCTTGGGGTGTCGATAGGCGTGTGCTACCTGTGGGCGCTTGCCTCGATGGCGATCACTCTGGTGGGCACCTCGCTGCTGGGCTTCCGCCTGGAGGTGCTGATTGTGGAGCTCTTTGTCACCCTCGGCGTGCTCGCTATCGCGAGGTTCGGGGTGCCCAAGTACACCGCGGCCGTGGCTGCCGTTGTGGCGGTGGGCGCGCTGCAAATGGTCCAGCACATCCCGGTGGAGAACGAGGACTACATCGACCAGGCGTACGCGGACACCGACGGCAACGGCGAGCGGGCCGACCGCTTCCCGGCCGACGCGGGGCGCTACTACAACGAGATTGCCGCCTACATCGAAGACCACGGCTACAAGGTAAACGAGGCGGTGGTCTACACCGACGAGATCAACTTCATGGCGTACCACCCCTTCTTCGGCTTCAACGCATTTACCAGCCACTACGCCAACCCGCTGGGCGAATTCGAGCAACGCAACGACGAGTTGAAGCGCTGGGCGGAGATCTCCTACGAGGACCCGGCGCACTTCACCGAGGCGGTGGACAACTCGCCGTGGGAGCCGCCGGCCGCCTTTATCTTCCGCGACAACGGCGAAAACGGCTACAAGACCCACATCGCGCACGACATCTACCCCAGCCAGCCGAACGTGCGCTACGAGGGCCTGTACTACAACCCAGAGGCCTTTGAACAGGACTGGGACGTCAAACAGATCGGCCCGTTTGCCGTCGCGGTGAGGAAGTAAGGTGTCCGCTGTGAAAAAAGTCCAGACCACCGCGGCCGTTGCAGGCCTGATCGCGTTTGTCCTGTTGCTGCTCACCCCGTTCTTGCCGGTGAAGCAGACAGAATCGAGCGTGTCGTGGCCGCAGAACGGCACCGTGGGTTCCATCAACGCGCCGTTGATCTCGCTCGCGCCGCAGGAGCTCGACGTCACAGTGCCGATCCAGGCTCTCGACGAGCTCCGCGACGGCCAAACCATGGTCCTGGGCACCCTGCCGGAGGGCTCGCCCAAGGCCAGCGACCGCGGCTTCTTCGTCACCTCCCCCGAGGGCGGGCTGGTGGTCAGCTCGCTCAACAACGTGCTGCTTCAGCTCACTGCGGATGAGGTCTCGAAACTTCCCGGCGACGCGCAGCTCGTGGCGACCCTCACTCACGAGGGCACGACCGTGGAGATCCCAGGCACGGACTACGCCGAGGAGCGCGACGAGGACTACCGCCCGCAGCTCACCGGCATCTACACCGAGCTCAAGGACTCGCCGCAGCTTATGGACGCTGGCCTGTCCGCCCACGTGGAGATCAACTCCCGCTTCACCTCGCAGCCGACCCTGCTGAAGACGTTGGCCATGGTCTTCGGCCTCATCTTCGCCCTCGTTGCGTTGTGGGCGTTGCGCAAGCTCGACGGCCCTGCCCCGCGTCGCCGTCGCCAGGGGTTCAAGCCTCTCGACGCCGTGGTGGTCGCCGTCCTCGGCTTCTGGCACGTCTTCGGCGCCAACACCTCCGACGACGGCTTCCTGCTCACCATGGCGCGCGTGGCGGCGAACACGGACTACATGGCCAACTACTACCGCTGGTACGGCGTGCCGGAGGCGCCGTTCGGCTCCCCGTTCTACGACCTTCTGGCGGTGTTGTCACAGGTGAGCAGCGCGTCCACGTGGATGCGTCTGCCCGCCTTGTTCGCCGCACTCGGCACGTGGTGGCTGCTCTCTCGCGAGATCCTGCCCCGGCTGGGCACCGCGGTCGCGGACCGCCGGATGGCGCACTGGACCGCGGCGCTGGTGTTCCTGGCGTTCTGGTTGCCGTACAACAACGGCACGCGCCCGGAGCCGATCATCGCCTTCGGCCTCATGCTCACCTGGGCGCTGTTCGAGCGCGCCATGGAGACCGACCGCCTCGCCCCAGCAGCGTGGGGCACCATTGCAGCCGCCCTCACCCTCGCCTGCGGCCCGACCGGCCTGGCGGCGGTGGGTGTGTTCCTGATTGCCCTGCCTTGGGTGCTGCGGACCATCGGACGCCGCCAGGCGAAGCTCGCCCACATTGCCCCGTTTTTGGGCGCGGGCATGGCCGTAATGGTGCCGGTGTTCAAGGACCAGACCCTGGCCACGGTGCTGGAGGCCACCGCTGTCCGCTCCGAGGTAGGCCCGGCCATGCACTGGTTCGAGGAGTGGAGCCGTTACTCGGTCTTGTTCGAGCAGACCGTGGACGGCTCCCTGACGCGCCGCTTCCCCATGCTCATGCTCGCCTTGAGCGTCGGCTTGATCCTGTGGTGGTTCGCGCGCGGCGGGGAGAAGACCTCGACGGTGAAGCGAATGATGCTGATCATCGGCCTGTCCACGTTCTTCCTCATGTTCACGCCGACGAAATGGACGCACCACTTCGGCATCTACGCGGGCCTGGGCGCGGCGATCGCGGCATACGGCTCGGTGGTGCTCTCCCGCGTCGCGCTGCAGTCCAACCGCAACCGCTCCTTTGCCACGGCGGCAGTGCTCTTCCTGCTTGCGCTCACCCTGGCGGGCTGGAACGGCTGGTGGTACGTCGCCTCCTACGCGGTCCCCTGGTGGGACCGCACGCCGCAGTTCAAGGCTGTCGAGGCCAATACGGTGGTGCTGGTGCTGGCGCTGGCGGTATTCCTGGTGGGCGTGGCGCAGTCCATGAGAGGGCCAAAGCCTGTCGACGCCTCACGGTGGGCCGGCGTCATGTCCGCGCCGATCGCCGTGGCGGCCACCCTCATCGTGGCCTTGTCGTGCCTGACGTTTGTGAAGTCCTTCGTCTCCCAGGCCCCCGCCTACTCGGTGGGCATGGGCAACGTGAAGACGTTTGCCGGAGACACGTGCGCCCAAGGCGGCGACGTGCTGCTAGAGGACGACACGAACGATTCCTTCCTCACGCCCATCGACGGGATCCCTCTGGGCAAGTCCTTAGATTCCGGGGAGAACTCCGGGTTCACCCCGGACGGCGTGCCGGCCTTCATTGCCTCCGACAACGCCGACACCTCTGACGCGGCAAGCCAGCAGGTGCAGGACGACGACACTTCTGACGTGGACCCGGGTTCGGACGAGGCGCAGTCCACCTCCCGCGTGAACACGCAGGGCAACCGTTCGAAGTCCCTCCGCGGCGTGAACGGCTCGACCGTGCGCCTGCCGTTCGGGCTGGACTACAACCGCGTGCCGGTGCTGGGCACCTTCGAGGACGAGCCCACGCAATCCGCCAACCTCGAGACCGCCTGGTTCGAGCTGCCGAAGGAATCTGAAGACCGCCCGCTGCTCGTCGCGTCCGTGGCCGGGCGCATCGCCCACCACGACATCAACGGCATTGAGCAGGAGGGCACCACACTCGAGCTGCAGTACGGACGCACCACCTCCGGCGGCGTGGAGGAGCTCGGCGCCGTGGAGATGCTGGACCAGGGCCCGTCGCCGGAGTGGCGCAACCTGCGTTACCCGCTCGACCAGATCCCGGACGAGGCTGACGTCGTGCGCTTGGTGGCCGAAGATACCTCGCTGGCGGAGAACGACTGGATGGCTCTCACCCCGCTGCGCAACCCGAAGCTGGTTGAGCTCGGCGACGTGTTCGACGAAGACACACCGGGCCTGTTGGACTGGACCGTGGCCTTCCAGTACCCGTGCCAGCGCCCCTTCTTCCACTACGCGGGCGTGAGCGAGATCCCGGAGTTCCGCATCATGCCGGACGCTCCGGGCAAGGCGCAGCTGTCTGGCTTCATGGACTTCCTCGGCGGCGGCGCACTCGCCCCGGCGGAGGCGGTGAACACGTCCTACGAGATCCCCGGTTACCTCAGGGACGACTGGCAGCGGGACTGGGGTTCCATTGCCAAGTACACCCCGCGCACCAACTCCGCCGGCAACACCCCGGCGCTGGCGCAGGTGGATCTCACCGAGACCACACGGTGGGGCCTGTACACCCCGGGTCCGATGAAGATCCGTGACCCGAACGAGTGACGGGGCCAGATGTAGCATTGGGGCATGCATGACCTCTTTGAACTGGTAAACGGCGAGTGGGCGGCCGCCCACGAGATCCCCGCTGACCGCGGCATCGACGGCGCGTTTTACGCCCTGCGCGACAAGTCCGAAGCCGACGTGCGGGCGATCCTCGAAGACGGGGCGGGCCTGGGCGGCGCCCTCTTCCAATCCTTCATGGATGTAGACCGGGTCAACGCCGCGGGCATCGACGCGATCAATGACGACCTGGCCAAGATCGAGGTCGCCGATGTCGAGGGCTTTGTCCGCGGCCTTGGCGAGCTCGAGCGCGTGGGCATCGGCGGCCCGGTCACGTACTGGGTGGAGAAGGACTCGCAGGGCGAGGACTCGGTGCCCTACGTCATCCAGTCCGGTCTGGGCTTGCCGGACGAGGCCTACTACCGCGACGAGGACCACGCGGACACCCTCGCCGCGTATAAAGAGCACGTTGCCACCATGCTCGGTTTCCTCGAGCCGAAGTACCTGCTCGGTTTGACGCCGGCAATCGCCGCGGAGCGCATCGTCAACCTGGAGACGCATTTGGCCGCAAGCCACTGGGACGTGGTCAAGGCCCGCGACGCGGTAGCCACCTACAACCCGACCACGCTCGCAGAGATGCCGCCGTTGGTTCGCGTACTTTTGCGCGCCTCCGGCATCCCCGACGGCCGCGTCATCGACATGATGCCCTCCTACACGGCCGACTTGGACGCGATGCTGCGCCGGGAAACGCTGGCGGACTGGCAGCTGTGGGCCGCGTGGAACATTCTGCGCTCGCGCGCCGGTGTGCTGCCCGAGGAGATCGGCAAGGCGAACTTCGAGTTCTACGGGAAGAAGCTGAGCGGAGCCACCGAGCAGCGGGACCGCTGGAAGCGCGGCGTGGGGCTCGCTGAATCCCTGGTGGGCGAAGACATCGGGCGAAGCTACGTGGAGAAGCACTTCCCGCCGTCCTCGAAGGAGAAGATGCTGGAGCTAGTGGACTACCTCATCGCCGCCTACCGCAGCAGGATCCAGCAGCTGGCGTGGATGAGCGAGCCAACCAAACAGCGCGCGCTGGAGAAGCTCGCCCAGTTCAACGCGAAGATTGGCTACCCGGAGACCTGGCGCAGCTACGACGGACTGAAGTTCGGCCCTGATCTGGTGGACAACGTGCGGGTCGGCTCGGCGTTCGAGCACGACTACCAGCTGTCCAAGATCGGGCAGCCCTCGGACCGCGGCGAGTGGGTGTCTTCCCCGCAGACCGTCAACGCGTTTTACAACCCAGTGGTCAACGACATCACGTTCCCGGCCGCGATCCTGCAACCACCGTTCTTCGACCCGTCGGCCGACGCTGCCGAGAACTTCGGTGCGATCGGCGCGGTCATTGGCCACGAGATCGGCCACGGCTTCGACGACCAAGGCTCGCGCTACGACGGCCTGGGCAACCTGCACTCCTGGTGGACCGACGAGGACCGGAGCAACTTCGAGGGCCTGACCGCCAAGCTGGTGGGGCAGTTCGACGGCCTGGTGCCGAGCGTGCTCGAAGGCACGAAGACCAAGGGCGTCAACGGCGAGTTTACCCTCGGGGAGAACATTGGCGACCTCGGCGGGCTGGGTATCGCCGTGGTGGCGTACACGAAGTACCTGGCGGACCACGAGCTAGTGGACGAGCAGCCCCGGCAGTTCGGCGACCTCGACGGGGAGTACACCGGCTTCCAGCGCCTGTTCCTCGCGTGGGCGCGGGTGTGGCGCTCCAAGGCGCGCCCGGAGATGGCGGCGCAACTTTTGGCCATCGACCCGCACTCCCCCAACGAGTTCCGCTGCAACGTCATCGCCGCCAACGTCGACGAGTTCTACGAGGCGTTCGAGGTGGAGGAAGGCTCCAACATGTGGATCGCGCCCGAGGACCGGGTGACAATTTGGTAGAGCACATCAACGAGCAGGGCGACCCGAACTTCAATGTCGGCGGGGTCAAGCGGGAGATGCCGCCGGAGCTGCAGTTGGAGCAGCTGGCGTCGTACATCCACGCCACGTACGAGGACGGGCCGGCCTACCTCGCGCTGTTGCCGGACCGCATCACCCACGCCGCGATGCTCATGCTAGGCACCGCCGTGGATCACGCGCTTCCGGCGACGAAGTGGGCTGGCGGCGTAGACACCGAGCCGCACGAGCTCGGCGTGGTCTTCCGGCCGTCCGCGCCCACCGGCGCATGGGCGGTCTCCGTCTGGGACGGCCCCGCCAACGCGAAAGACATGCTGTGGCGCCCCGACGTGGCAGCGGCGGCGGAGCTTTCCGGCACCACAATTGTGGACGTGGACAATCCCGGTGACGCGCAGGCAGCCGTCGACGTGACCGGCGCGCAGACGGTGTGGGCCCTCGGCGACGTGAAGCTGCCCGACGCCGCCCGCTACATCGTCACCTTCCCCAGCACCCAGCCGGAGGTTGACGGTGTCGTGCAGGTCCGCGCCGGCTCGGGCCTTGCAGGCACCGAGTATTACGCGGACGGGTTTATTTCCACCCCGGCAGAAATCCGTCGCCGAGTGCGGGATGCAGCGAACGCGCTTGCCGGGACTCTTCCACCTGGTTGATGCCCATGTGGGTGTCCACCGTGTTCTCGTAGGCGGTGCCGTACGTCAGCGACGCAGCCGTCCAGGTCTCTTCGCCGATCTCGCCGTAGGAGACGCTGCCGGTGGCGCTCTTCCTGTTGTCGGACCACCCCATCTTGGAGCCTGTGACCCGTTGGAGGCGGGCAGTGCCGAAGCCCTGGATGAAGCCGTCCTTGGCCACCTCGGCCTGGTGCTCCATGCCGGCGAGCAGGGGTTTTGCAACCGGGTCCCAGAGGATCGCGTTCACGAACGTGGCTAGGTCGCGCGCGGAGGTTTCCGTCTTGCCCCAGGAGCTGCCCCGGCGCGTTTGCTCCAACTCGAAGTCCTTGGCTATCTCGTCGATTGCCTTGGGGTGCGCCCGATCAAGCGAGGTGGCGATCGCGTCGTCGGAGGTCTCCACCATTTCCTGCACCTTGGCCTGCTCTTCGGCGGTGCCGTTGTACAGCACCCAGTAGCCCAGGTAGAGCTTGGCAAGGGAGAGCGCCGGGCGCGGCTCCTCCCCCTCCGGTGAGATGCTGACGCGCCCGTCCGGGTGCACCACCGCGAGCGCGGTACGCTCCCGCGCGTAACCGGGGTCCACGTGGTACGCGTGGGCTTGGGGGGCGAGCAGCACGCTTAGCGACGTCGCCAGCGCCGCCACACGCTTCATCACAGCACCGATTCCGCTTCGTCGATGTCGTCGAAGACGGGTTCATCCACCTCGGACAGGAAGAACTGTGCGCCGTTCGGGTCGTGCACGCCCGCGGTGCCGTTCTCGGGGCCAAACTCCACGCCGCCGCCGAGGTTCTCCACCTGGCTGCAGGCTGCGGCGACGTCGCGCACGCCGAAGTAGCTGAACCACTGGGCGTGCTCACCCACGAACAGGCCTAAAAACGGCGCGCCGTCCTCGAACGCGATGTAGTAACCGTCCTCCTCGCGGATCTCCCAGTCGAAGAGCTCGCCGTAGAAGTCGATGGCCTCCACGCTCGGCGCGGCGTACTCGTACCACACCGGCACCCCCGGCTCACCCGCGGCGACGAAGCGCTCCTCCGGGTCCTTCAACCCGAACAGGCCGCCTGCGGGGTCCTGGCACAGGGTCACCGTCTCGTCGGAGCTGAGCACCTTGCCGCCGAGCTTCTCCACGTCGTCAGGGTTGCCGATGAAGGAGGTGACCCACATGTCCATCTGCGCCGGGATGAGCCCCGCCACCGGCAGACCGTCTTTTCTGGCCGTGCCGTCCACGATCTCCCAGCCGAGCAGCTCGGAGTAGAAGTGGGTGGACTTCAGCAGGTTCTGGGTGACCAGGTCCTGCCAGAACGGCATGCCTTCCTTGCCCTCGAAAGCCGGCATTACATGTTCCTCCACTTCTCCGGGTCGAAGTCGTCGTCGGCGGTGCGCTCGTCGAAGTAGTCATCGTCGTTATCGCCGCCCGCGATCACGGTAGCGGAATCGGCGTCGAGGCCGACGGTATCGCCGTCGATAAGCGAATGCCCGCGAGAGGTAACCACCTGGTTATTCACGGTGACCTCGCCGGCGAGGATGGCTTCCTTGGCGTGGCCGCCGGATTCGACGAGGTTGGCCAGTTTGAGAAATTGGCCGAGTTTGATCGTCTCGCCCGAAATGGGCACGTCGATATGCATGCCGGTTAGTCTATCGTTCCGCCTGGTCCACCGGCATGATGCTCATCGTGTCCACGTTCACGTGCGCGGGCAGGCTGGCCACCCAGCGCACCGCCTCCGCGATGTCTTCCGCGGTCAGGTTGCGTTTGCCCTCGTAGACCTTGTTTGCACGCTCCTCGTCGCCGTTGAACCTGTTCAGGGAAAAATCAGTCTTCACCCTGCCCGGGTCGATCTCGCAGACCCGGATGCCGTTCTCGGCCTCCTCACGCCGCAGTGCCCTGGTCATACCGCGCAGGCCGAACTTGGCCGCGTTGTAGCCGGAGCCGCCCTTGTACGCGTCCGTCCCGGCCACCGAGCCGATGTTCACCACCAGGCCTTGTGCGGCCTTGAGCTGCGGGTAGAGCGCGCGGGTGAGACGCATCGTGCCCATCACGTTGGTCTCGAACATCCACTGCCAGTCTGCATCGTCCGCATCACGCAGGTAATCCAGCTCTTTCGCCCCGCCCGCGTTGTTGACCAGCAGGTCCACGCGCTCGAGCTGCGCAAGCTTATCGACGCTTTCCTGGTCGACCACATCGAGCGCCACCGCCACGCCCCCGATTTCCTCCGCGATCTGCTGGCACCGCTCGTAACGCCGCGCGGCCACGACGACCTCCCAG
The DNA here is from genome assembly GCF_000747315.1 of Corynebacterium ureicelerivorans. NCBI lineage: Bacteria > Bacillati > Actinomycetota > Actinomycetes > Mycobacteriales > Corynebacteriaceae > Corynebacterium > Corynebacterium ureicelerivorans. The sequence continues at coordinate 67,583 of NZ_CP009215.1, read as the reverse complement.
CCGTCTTTGGCCAGCGCCCTGCAGGTCGCCTCTCCGATGCCTGCCGATCCGCCCGTGACTACCGCTACCTTACGCTCGCTCATGCACCGAAGTGTAGGCCCTCCCACAGCATCCAGGCTGCTAACGCGATGAAAATGGTGCCGGAGGTGACGTCGATAAGCGCGCCGTACTTACTGATAGCCCTAGCCATTGCCCGGACCGCGAACGCGAACCCAACAAACCAGGCGATGCCCGTGAGGACGAGCACGGGAGCCGCAATCCAGCCGAGGTGCGCAAACTGGGCGAAGACCGCGCCGAAGAAGAGGATGGCCTTTGGGTTCGAGAGGTTGGTGGCCAGGCCGGTGAGGAAGGGGCGCTTCACCTGCTGGGCGGCGGGGATCTCGGCGCCGGAGTTGTAGATCGCGCCGACACCCATCCACAGCAGGTAGGCCCCGCCGACAATCTGCAGCGCGGAGAGGATTTGGGGGAACGCTTGGATCAGTGCGCTTAGGCCCGCCAGCGAGGCGAGAATCCAGATGGTGTTGCCCAGCATGATCCCCAACGCGCACAGCACGCCGGACCGGCGGTCCTTCGACCCGACGCGGATGATCTGGAGCAAATCCGGGCCGGGGCTTGCGATCGCCGCCAGCCACACTCCGAGCAGCGCAATCATCGCGCGTCCATCTGCCGCATCGTGATGTTGAGCCTACCGTCGAGCAGGTCGGACGTGCCCTCCCTCGCCCCCAGCACGCCGTGCTTGGCCCGTCTCGCGGGGCCGCCGAAGACCACAGCGTCGCCGGACATCAGCAGCACGTCGTGCCCCTCGATACGAAAGACGGTGTCCTGCCCGAAAGAGAGGCTGACCACGGCGTTTTCGGACGTCTCCTCCGCGTCCACGTGCAGCCCCATCCCCGCTCCCGGCGGGTAGAAGTTCACCAGCGCGGTCTCGATGCGTGGGGTGGGCCCGACCAAGGGGTCAATTGCCCGCGCCTGCTCCATGACCGCGTCGGCGATGCCTTGGAAGTTCTCCGGGATAGGCGGCACGGGGTACCCATCCACTTCTTGGAGCATGCGGTACGGGTTGGTCGCCCAGAACCAGCCGAGGGAAAGCAGCCAGGCGTCCATCTGCCCCCTGCCAACCTTCGGGCGTCGCATCGCTACCGGCGTCCCCGCCGCCTCCCGCGCGAGCTGCCTAGCCTGCTGCACAAGCTTCTGCTGTTTTTCCTCGCTGAGGAAACCCGGCAAGTGCACGGCCCCAGGAATGATGCGGGCAGGCGGGCGGGGAACGGCGGTGAACAGCACGTGATCAATGTAGCGCGTCGGGCCCGGTTTGTATGGTGTGCAGTGAGTTCGTTTGGAGAGAGCGATTGGAGGGAACGTCTTTTCGATTTATTTGTATTTTTTTCTGCGCAACCCCTTGCCATTCGCTATCACGTTCGATAGAGTAGGCGCTAACGAATCACGAGGGGGAATGGTGACTACCGCGACAGCAAAACCGAAGCTCTTCCGCAACCAGCGGCAACACGATCCAGACAGCGAGTGCGCCCAGGCGATCCGAGACACGTATTGGACCATGTTCGGCCATTACGCGTTTCCAGGGTTTGACGTGGAGGACTTCGACGTCACGGTGACGAACCTGCAGCTGGCCACCGGCTGGCACAAGGGGTTTGTCAAGAACGCGATCCTCGGACACGCAGCGCTGCAGGACTTGCCACGTTTACGCGACCTTCAACAGCACACCCGCGTGCTTGATATTGGGCACTTGACCGCGATCTACACCTCCATCGAGGAGCTGGGCCCGGATGCCACCGCAGAAGAGCTCGAGCGTATCGACGACATTCTGGTCGACACCTTCACACCCCGGCGCCACGATCAGGCCGTGCCTCAGCGCAAGACAGTCACAGACCGTATCCGCGCCGCAATCAAACGCATGGACCCCGACCGGGCCTACAACAAGCGCAAACGCGAACAGCGTGAGAAGGACACCGCGGACCGGTTCGGCGTGCACGAGTTCCACACCGGCGGCAAAGACCGTGCTTTGGTGGAGCTCATGACCAACCCGCTGCACGCGCGGAAGATACAGGCGAATGTCGCCGCCTTCGCACGCGAGCTCGGTGTGAGCCACTCAGAAGCCGCGATCAAACTACTGTGCGGAGAGGCCGCTGGCGTCGAGGTCGTCCCGGTCCTCAACGTCTACACCCCGAGAAACCGCGTGGTTGGCGGCCCGGTATACCTCCCCGGCAGCGGCTGGACGGACGTTGTGGCCACCACCGCCTTCGAGGAATGGCTGGACGATACGTTCCCCGTCCTGCGTGACCTCGACGCTGCCGCAGAAACGATGCTTCGGGGCTACGCCCCCAACGACCCCATGCGCCGCGCCGTCCACGCCCGCCACCGGACGTGCATCTACCCGGAATGCAACCGGCCCGCCGAGCAGTGCCAGTTAGACCACCGCATCCCCTTCGAGGACGGCGGCCCCACGCAGGCGGACAACCTCTTCCCCCTGTGCCAGCACCACCACAACATGAAGACGGATCGCCGCGCGTTTTACATCCCGGATCCCCACACCGGCGACGTGATCTGGTTGTTCGCCGACGGTTCCTACGCCGTCGCCGCGCAGGACAGCCTCCTCCACGACCAAATCACTCCCTACAACCCGCGATGGCAGTCCAACATGTCTAGCGTTCGCAAGAACCGCGCGCGGGCGGCGGAGTTTTACGCCAAGGGCCACGCGATCCTGGATGCCTTCGAGAAGGATCTGGATCTCGCACACGCCACAGCCGCCATCGAGGAGCTCGAGCGTGAATACGGCATGAAATTCGGGTTCGCCCCCGAGATGCCGTACGTGGAACCGCTCCCCGAGGAACCGGTGGAGGCCCCGTTCCCCGACCCAGAGGAAGTAAGCGCCTAGCGCAGGTAGAACGTGTCCACCACTTCATACTTCGGCCCACCGCTTCGGCCTCTGCCCAGGTGGGACTCGAAGAGCTTCACCTCGTCGGCCGCAAACTCCGGTCCGGTGTAGACAGCCAGGGCGTGGGCATGGTCGTCGAGAAGCCAAGGGTCCCTCGTCCGCGTCCCTGTGCGCGCCACGGACAGGTGCGCCCTTTGGCGCCGGCGCACGTCCGGATCCAGCTGGCAATCTGCCATCAGGTCCTTCAGCGGCGCCTTATCCCCGCCGACGCCGATCCAGAGGGTGCGCCGATCAAAACACCCGGCCCCCCGCAGGTGCAGGCGAAGGGGCCGGGTGAACGCGGTGGCCTGGGCGAGGTGATCGGTGACGACCGCGGCGTCGTTGGGCTGCGCCCCGTAGAACGCCACCGTGATGTGCCAGTTGTCGGGATCCGACCACCGCACCTCCGTGCCGGAGAAACTGCGGATGGGGCGTAGGGCGGTGATGAGGTGTTCGCGAACATCGACCGGTGGGACGATCGCTGCGAAGAGGCGTCTCATGGCCCACACGCTACCCTGGATGGCCATGTTTGACCTCGCGAATATCGGCAGCGGCCTCCCTGTCTCACGGGTGATCGACCAGCTTCCGGATCACGGGCCCCTCGTGGTCGAGGCGCCGCCCGGCACGGGCAAAACCACGCTGGTGCCGCCGGCCATCGCGAACAAGGTGGGGAAAACGTTGGTCACCGCCCCGCGGAGGGTGGCAGTGCGGTCCGCGGCACAAAGGCTCGCGCTTCTCGACGGCACGTCGCTCGGCAACCGTGTCGGCTACAGCATCCGCGGGGAGCACAAGGACGGCTCGTTGGTGGAATTTGTCACTCCCGGAGTGCTGCTGAACCGCCTGCTCAAAGACCCCGGTTTGGAGGGCGTGAACGCGGTGGTGATCGATGAGGTGCACGAACGCCAGCTAGACACCGACCTCGTCCTCGCGATGTGCATGGAGGTGGCGCTGCTGCGCGACGACCTCTACCTCGCCGCCATGTCCGCGACCCTGGACGCGCAGAAGTTCGCAGACCACATGGGCGCGCAGATCCTTTCCACGGAGGCGGTGACGCACCCGCTGGACATCACCTACGCGCCGCACGCCGAGCGGATTCGGGGCACCCGGGAGTTTTATCGTCACGTCGCGGCCCACACCGGCGGCGACCACCGGACCCTCGTGTTCGTGCCCGGCGCGCGTGAGGTGGACCTGGTGTGCGGCTTCCTCGACGACGCGGTGCCGCTGCACGGCCGACAAACCAGCGCGGAGCAGGACAAGGCGCTCAACGGCGATGCGCGGGTAGTGGTGTCCACCTCGGTGGCCGAGTCCTCCATCACGGTGCCCGGGGTGCGCAAGGTGGTGGACGCGGGGCTTGCCAGGGTGCCCGTGAGAGACAGCCGCGGCATGACTGGCCTGGTCACGGTGTCGGAGGCGAAAACCAGCGCGGACCAGCGGGCGGGCCGCGCGGGGCGACTGGGCTCGGGTGAGGTGGTCCGGGTGTTCTCGCGCGACGAGTACGCGAACATGCGGCCGGACATCACACCCGAGATCCTCTCCGCCGACCTCACCGGCGCGCTGCTCACCATGAAAGCGTGGGGCTCGCCGGATCTGCCGCTTCTGGACGAACCGAAGGACCTCACCCAAGCCGAAACCAATCTTGAGGCTCTGGGGGCATTACGTCACGGCACCATCACCGACTTCGGCAAGAAACTGGCGAATCTGCCGCTGGATCCGCGGCTGGGAGCGGCCCTGGTGGGGTGGGGCGCGGGCGCTGCGCCGACGGTGGCCCGGCTCGCAGGCGGGGCTCCCCGGTTGCACACGCTGGTGCCAGACAAGGGGCCGGTGGATCCCGGTGAAGTAATCGCCAGCGCGTTCCCGCAGTGGATAGCCAAGAAGGTGGGCGAGGACTACCTGCTGGCCTCGGGCACGCGGGCGAAGTTCAACTCGAGCGCGGAGTGGATCGCCGCCGCAGAGGTGCAGCGCACCCAGTCCGGGGCGGTGATCCGCGAGGCGGAGCCAATTGCGTTTCCGGCGCACCGCGTGGTGGAGACGACGCGCGCGTTTTTGGTCGACGGCAAGGTCAAAGGGCGCAGGGTGGCCAGCATCGGGGCAATCGAGCTCAGCTCCACCCCGGTCAAACTCACCCCGGATGAGGCGGCGGAGGCGCTGACGGACCTGGACTTTGCCGCGTTCCCGCTGTCCAAGGAGGAGCAGCATCTCAAAGACAGGCTCGACTTCCTGCACGAGACCCTTGGCTGGCCGGATGTGAGCCAGGGCGATTATTCGGTTGAGGTGCGGCAGGTGGCCGAAGGGGCGTCGATAGGCAGTTGCGACATGCGGCAGGCGATGCTACGGCAACTGGACTGGAAGCAGGTGGCCCAGCTGGACGAGGCGGCGCCGAAAGCGTTCGCGTACGACACTGGGCGGCCGGTGAAGCGCGTGAAGCTGCAGCACATGTTCGGCCGGAAGGGGGAGACGGTCTCGGGCGTGAAGGTGCTGTATCACCTGCTCTCGCCGGCGGGGAGGCCGCTGGCGGTCACCGACGATCTGGAGAGTTTCTGGCAAGGGCCGTACCAGCAAGTGCGCAAGGAGATGCGGGGACGCTACCCCAAGCATGCGTGGCCTGAGGACCCGCTGAGGTAGTCTTACTCGCCATGTCAAAGCGCACGGTCTCTGTGTGGACGCTCGTCTCACTCATTATCGGATCCACAATCGGGTCCGGTATTTTTGCGCTACCTCAAAACATCGGCTCGGTGGCAAGCCCGGGCGCCATGCTCATCGGCTGGGCTATTGCTGGCGTGGGCATGCTTTCCGTCGCCTTCGTCTTCCAAATCCTGGCCGTGCGTAAACCGCACCTGGATTCCGGCGTGTACTCGTACGTTCGCGCGGGGCTGGGCGACTTCATCGGCTTTACCTCGGGCATGGGTTACTGGCTTGGGTCGGTGATGGCGCAGGTGGGATACGCCACCTTGTTCTTCAACACCCTGGGCTACTACTTCCCCGCCTTTTCCAACCGGTGGGTGCTGGCGGTGTCCGTCTCCGCGTTGAGTTGGCTCATTTTCTTCGGGCTGACGCGCGGCCTGCGGCAGGCGGCGGTGATGAACGCGGTCACCACCGTGGCCAAACTCGTGCCCATCGTCGCCTTCATCGTGCTGGTGGCATTTCTGGGCTTCTCCTGGGACCGCTTCACCCTGGACTTCTGGGGCTCCAACCTGCCGTTCGGCGAGCAGCTCAAGGGCATCATGCTGTACACGGTGTGGGTGTTCATCGGCATCGAGGGCGCGTCGGTGTACTCCAAGCAGGCGCGGGTGCGCAGCGACGTGGGCAAGGCCACCATCATCGGCTTCCTGTCCGTACTGGCGCTGTTGGTGGCGGTGTCCTCCCTGTCGTACGGCGTGCTCAGCCAGGAAGAACTCGCCGCGCTGCCGGAGAACTCGATGGGCGCGGTGCTTGAAGCGGTGGTCGGCCCGTGGGGCGGCGTGCTGATCTCCGTGGGGCTGTGTCTTTCCGTCCTGGGCGCGTACGTGTCCTGGCAGATGCTCTGCGCCGAGCCAATCGTGCTCATGGCTCACGACGGCCTGCTGCCCCACTCCATGGGCCACCACAACGACAACGGCTCCCCCGTGCGGGCGCAGCTGCTGTCCACGCTGGTGATCCAGTTCTTCGTGGTGGTCTTCTTCATCTCCTCCGCGTCCTATAACGCGATGGTGCAGCTGGCCACCATCATGTACCTGCTGCCCTACATCTTCTCCTCCATCTACCTGGTGCTCCTGGCAGTGCGCGGCAAGGGCTTGACGCACCCGCACGCCGGCACGCGTTTCGACAACTCCGGGCCCGTCGTCTCCGCCCGCGACAACCGCACACACCTCGTCGTGGGGCTAATCGCGTCGGTGTACTCCCTCTGGCTGATCTACGCCGCGGACCCGGTGTACGTGCTGCTCGGGGCGCTGGCGGTGGTGCCGGGCCTGGTGCCCTACATCTGGACGCGCCGCAAGCAGGGCAACCGGCTCTTCAACGCCTTCGAGTGGGTCGTGGTGGCGGTGGTTCTGGTCGCGGCGGTGATCGCAGTGGTCGGCCTGGTTAACGGGTCACTGGTGCTGGAGTAGGTCCCAGCCCAACTTCGCACATAGCGTGACGACGAGCCCAAGGAGCGCCACGCGCACCAGCGTGGACCCGCCCTTGAGCACCGTGCGCGCACCCAGCTGCGCGCCCACCACGTTGGCCGCGGCAAGGGCAAGGGCAAGCTTCCAGTTGATGAAGCCGCCGAGCCCGAACACCAGGAGCGCGCCGAGGTTCGTGGCGGTGTTGACCACTTTCGCCATGGCGGCCGAGCGCACGAACCCCTGGCTGAACACGGCGGTAAACGCCATGATGAGGAACATGCCGGTGCCCGGGCCGAACACACCGTCGTAGCCGCCGATCACTGCCACAACGAGCGCGGCGAGCGCGAGGCGCTTGCCAGAAAAGATGCCGGCGCCCTCCTGCCCGAACTTCGGGTTCAGCGCCACAAAAACGCCCACTCCGACAAGCAGGATGAGGATGATTGGGGTGGCCACGGAGTCGTCGACAAGCGAAACTGCCCTGGCGCCGAGCGCAGCGGCGACCCCGGCAATAAACGCATAGATCCAGGTCACCCTGGGGACCCCAACCCGGCGCACGAGGGTGGCGGCGGCGGACGCGGTGCCCGAAATCGCCGCGACCTTGTTCGTAGCCAGCACGGACGCTGCCGACATGGATGTGGCCGACATCAGCACCGGGATGAGCACGAGACCGCCACCGCCGATCACGGCGTCGATCCAACCGGCGAACGCGGACGCGGCGAGGAGGAAAACGATCACGGGACTACTATGCCCCCCATGAACCGCTGGCTTGTGGCTGCTCCGTTGTCGGTGGCGCTCGGGCTGTTGCTGTCCTGGCTGGACGTCCCGGCCGCGTGGATCCTCGCCGGCATCCTGTTCGCCGGGTGGCTGCCGAAGGTGCTACGCCGTCTTTAGTGGTTAAGCACCTCGTGGGTGAGTATGTCCATGGGCATGGAACCCAGCTTGAGTGCCTTGGCGTGGAACTCGTGCTCCGACATCCCCTGGGCGAGCGCCTGGCGGCGCAGCGCCACCCAATCCTTGTAGCCCAGCGCGTACGACGGCGCCTGCCCCGGCCACCCCATGTAGCGGTCCAGCTCGAAGGACAGGTTCGCCTCCGGCATAGCGGTGTTGTCTCGCATGAACGCCTTCGCGTACTGGGCGTCCCACGTGCCGGTGCCCTCCGGGGTGGTTTTGCCCAGGTGGACGCCGATGTCCACCATGACGCGGGCGAGCCGCAGGCGCCGGGAGTCGAGCAAGCCCATGCGGTAGCCAGGGTCATCGAAGAAGCCGTGGTTCTCCATCAGGTGCTCGGCGTAGAGGGCCCAGCCCTCGCCGTGGGCGGAGTTCCAGCACACGGAACGACGCCACAGGTTCAGCTCGCCGCGGTTGAGCAGCGCGTAGCCGTGCTGCAGGTGGTGGCCGGGCACGCCCTCGTGGAAGACGGTGGACAGCTCCTGCCAGGTGTGGAAGGTCTCCTGTCCCTCCGGCACGGACCACCACATGATGCCGGGGCGGATCAAATCGTCGCTGGGCGGGGTGTAGAAAATGCCGCCCGAGCCGGCGCGGTCAATGCCGCAGTCCACCGTGTGCAGGCCCTCCGGCACCGGGAAGACCTTGGCGGCCTGCTCGTTGATGCCGTTCATCCACTCGATGAGCGCGTCCGTGCCCCGGAGGATGTAGCGCTCGTCCTGGTTGAGGTTGCGGTACGCGCCTGCCACCGAGACGTCACCGTAGAGCTCGTGCGCGATCGCGCGCTGCTCCTCCACGGTGTGCGCCAGCTGCTCCTGGGCCCATTCGTAGCCTGCGTCCAGGTCCACCTCGCGGCCGTGGAAGAACTCGGCGTAGAGCTGGTAGCGCTCCCGGCCAACCCCGTCGTTGTGGGAGGCCTTCGGGGAGAGCTCGGTGGACAACCAGTCAGCCATTTCCAAAAACGCCTCTTTGGCGTGGCCCACCACGTGGGATTCCGGAGGCAGGCCCAGGTGGTCGAGCTGCGACTCGGTGTCGCCGAGCAGCTCGCACTGGTTGATCACGGCGTCGATTTGCCTGTGCGACGCCACGTCGCCGCTCGCCGCGGCCTCCGAGAGGGATTCGCGGTAGCCGGCCAGCGCGTCAGGGATGCGCGACATGCGGGAGGCGATGTTGTCGAAGTCCTCCTCCGTCACCTTGGGCATGAGCGAAAAAGAATCGCGGATGGTCTGGACGGGCGAATCGATGTTGTTCAACCGGCTCAACAGCTCACCGCGGTGGTGGAACTCCAACTCCGCGCCCATGCGGTCGCGCAGGATCGCGGCGGTGAGGTTGTCCACGTCATCGAAGTCGTCTTCGTCGTCGGAGGCGTCCGTGGTGTCGTTTAGCGCGTCTACATCCGCGACCAGGTCGCGCATCCGGTCCGCAAGCCGGTCCCAGTACTCCGGGGAGAAGTCCTGCAGTTCGCCGTCGTGGCCGTCGATGCCAATCTGCGTAGCCAGGGTCGGGCTGATCTCCGCCAAGTCGTAGACAAAGTCTTCACAGGTGGCGTCCAGCAGCGACGGCTCGCGACGGCTTTCGTTGGTCATGCCGAGCGATTCTATCCGAGCTGGCCAAATGGACAATTTCAACGACGGGAGAGTAAATATATTCACCATGGTTTTCTCGCGTCCAACCACGCCGGCAGCGAAGTGCTTGCACCTCATCCGGTTGCACGAGACGACGTCGAGAAGCGACCTTGTCAAGGCCACAGGGCTTTCACAGCCAACCGTTACCCGCGCCATCGCCGCGCTTGTGGACGCCGGGTACGTCACAGAGCGCAACGACCTGACGCAGTCGAAGGGGCGCGGCCGCCCGACCATTCCGCTGGAACTGGCGGACATGCCGGGGGTGCACGCCGGCGTGGCTGTGGGCACGGAATCCACCTACGTGGCCCTGTTCGACCTCAAGGGGCGCACACTGCTCTCCCGCGACATGGACATCACCGTGTCCAAAGTCAGCGAGGACGACTTCATCCAGTCCATGATGGCCGAGCTGAACCAGATGACCACCAAGGTGGACCGGCCGCTGCGCACGGTGGGCGTAACCACCTCCGGCACAGTCCGCGACGGCGGCAGGGTCTTCGCCCCCAACCTGGGTTGGGACGGCGTGGATATCGGCGATCAGCTGCGCGAGCAGTTCGCCGTACCGGTGGAGGTGTCCTCCATCTCCAGCGCGATCGTCGGCTCAGAAATGCAGTCCACCGCGTCGCTGGACATCCCGTCCGTGATGGCGCTGTTCGCGGACGACTCCATCGCGTGTGCCATCTCTCGCCCGGACGGCGTGGAGCCGATCGAGGTAGAACAAGGCGAGCTGACCACCCAGGGCCTTATTAACGCCATCGGCGTTCAAGGCATCCGCACGCTGAAGGACGCCGTGACCGACTCCCGGGAAGAAACCCGCTACGCCCTCGACCGCCGTGCGCGCGGCCTCGGCTCGTTGGTGGCCAGGCTGTGCAGCAACCACTCCCCCGCGACCGTTGTTGTCGCAGGCAGCGCGTTCATCGACGACAGGCTGGCCTCCGCCCCCTTCGCCCGCGCCGTGCGCTCCGAGGCGCAGTGCGACCCGGAGCTGCGCCTCATCCCCACCCACCGAGAGGTGGTGCGCGACATCGCCCGCGCCGTCGCACTCGACCGCGTCCTGCGCGAACCACTGAAAGTGGCGGGCAGATAGATGAAGCGCGTCGCGTGGCTGCTCGCGCCGTTGCTGCTCCTCGGGTGCGCCGCCGAGGAGACCGAGCCTGTGCAGACCCCTGTCACCACCGTCACCTCTACTACGCTTCCCGACCCGTTCGCGGGGCTCGAGGCGGCAGTGCGAAAGACTGAGGAGAATACCGGCACCGAAGTCGGCGTCGCGCTCTACGACGGCTCCGAGATGACTCAGGCCGGGTCCCTGCAATGGCTCCCCGCCTGGTCCACCATAAAAATCCCCATCGCCCGCGCCGCCGCCGAGCATTGCGAGTACGACGAGGCGTCCGCGAAGGTGGGCGAAGAGATTGCCAAGTCCGGCTCGCAGGTGCGGGTGGCCGGGGCATTCGGCACCACCCGGTGGCCGTTCGCCGGGCAGGCCCGCTACGCCTTCTACTTAAGCCAGCAGGACCAGGACAACCCGGTGATCGCGGACATGCACCACATCGCGAAAGACCAGTCCTACGGGTTGGGCCAGCTCAATAGCGTCCCCTTTAAGGGCGGCTGGTCCGACGATGAAACGGACGGCTCCTGGCACACCCGTCAGCTCGGCTGGCTCAACGGCTTCGGGGTGTCCATCGGGGCGCGCTCAGCCGAGGGTAGCTACGACGACACCATGGAGGCGCTCGACCAAGTGGCCGAGCTTGTGCAGGCTAGGGCCTCGAAGGCGAAGGGCGTAGCGCATACCAGAGCATAGGATATTGGTCGCCGATCACAGGTCGAGGCCGTCCAGTATCTCGTCGAGCGCGTCGGCGACGCGAGTGCGCCACAAGGTGTCCACCTTGCCATCGGCGCGCCCCGGGCCTCCGTTGATCACGGCGGTGGGTTTGCCCTGCTTGCGTGCGTCAAGGATGAACTTGTAGCCGCTCATCACGGCCAGCGAGGTCCCGATCGCGATGACGCCGGTGGATTCCTCCAGCCACTGCGCGGCAGCTTGGCGACGCTCCTTCGGCACATTCTCGCCGAAGTACACCACATGCGGCTTGAGTCGTTGGCCCTGGCAGGTCGGGCAGGCGATCATGCGGAAGCGAGCCACGTCGGCGTCCTTCAGTTCCACGTCGCCGTCCGGGTTCAGCATGGACCCTTCCACCTCCACGGAATCGAAGTATGTGGGGTTCGCGGCCGTGAGGAGGGCGTCGATAAGCGGGCGCTCGTGCAGCGCGCCGCAGTCGAGGCAGACGACGTGCTCCATGTCCCCGTGCAGCGCGATGACGTTGTCGGAGCCAGCTTGGGTGTGCAGCCCGTCGACGTTTTGGGTGACAATGCCACGGATCAGGCCCGCCCGCTCCAGCTCCACCAGCGCGTAGTGGGCGCGGTTGGGCTGCGCCTGGCGCATGTAGTGCATGCCCACGAACGCGCGGGCCCAGTAGCGGTGCACCTGCGCCGGGGAGTGGGCGAACTCCTGGAACGTCATCGGGCGGCCCTTGGTCAGGCGGCCGTTTGCGCTGCGGTAATCCGGGATGCCGGAGTCCGTGGAGATGCCGGCGCCGGTGATGATGAGCGTTTTGGGGTTGCGCAGCTGGGCGATGATCCTGGCATCCGCGCCCGGCGTCGGCGACGTGGTTTCGGTGACAACCCGTTCGATGGAGCGCACGGCGGAGCGGTGCGCCATGGCGATCGCTGGGTCGTCGAAGTGGGTGTCCATCGTCTGGGCAGTGTAGACGCTGACGCGTAAGCAGACCGTGTTGTCTATCAGAAGGGGTTTGCAAACCGGATGCAAAGGAGTAGGTTAGCCGGGTCTTACCAACGTTACTGAACAGTTCTGTCTAGAAGGAGCCGCTCGTGCCTAAATGGGCAACTAGCTTCGGCGCGCAAGTGATCTACGGCCTGATCATCGGCCTCGTCCTCGGCTTCATCGCCGTCGACGTGGAGCCGTTGGCCGCGACCCTCGACTGGGTCGGATCCACGTACGTCCAGCTACTGAAACTGCTGATCCCGCCGCTGGTGTTCACCGCCGTGGTGACATCCGTGGCCAACCTGCGCCAGGTCACCAACGCCGCGCGCCTCGCCGCGCAAACGCTAATCTGGTTCGCCATCACCGCGTTCTTCTCCGTGCTCATCGGCATCGTGGTTGGGCTGGTGGTCAAGCCCGGCGCGAACACCTCCGTCGATGCGGCCGCGGCTGCGGAGCCGTCCTCCACGGGGTCGTGGATGGGCTTTTTGAACTCCGTGGTGCCCGCCAACATCTTCGGCCTCGGAGCTTCCGGCGCGTCCGTGAACTTCAACGTCCTGCAGATCCTGGTGGTCTCCCTGCTGTTCGGCATCGCCGCCGTGCGCGTGGGCAAGACCGCTGAGCCGTTCATCGCCTTCAACGAGTCCCTGCTCAAGGTGGTGCAGGAGGTGCTGTGGTGGATCATCCGCCTCGCGCCGATCGGCACCGCCGCGCTCATCGGCAACGCTGTGGCCTCCTACGGCTGGGACGCGCTGGGCTCGCTGGGCAAGTTCGTGCTGGCCATCTACATCGGCCTGGCACTGGTGCTGTTCGTGCTCTACCCCGTGGTGCTGGCCGCGCACAGGATCCCGGTGCTGGAGTTCTTCCGCCGCGTCTGGCCGGTGACCACGCTGGGCTTTGCCACCCGTTCCTCCATGGGCACCATGCCGGTGACCCAGCGCACCACCGAGGAGGCCATGGGCGTTCCCAGCCAGTACGCGTCCTTTGCCATCCCCCTCGGCGCCACCACCAAGATGGACGGCTGCGCCTCCGTCTACCCCGCCGTCGCCGCGCTATTCGTGGCCCAGTTTTACGGCATCAACCTTTCCGTCTCCGACTACGTCCTGATTGTGATCGTGTCCGTGCTCGGCTCCGCGGCCACCGCCGGCACCACCGGCGCGACCGTCATGCTCACGCTGACGCTGTCCACCCTGGGCCTGCCGCTGTCCGGCGTGGGCCTGCTGCTCGCGGTCGACCCGATCATCGACATGGGCCGCACCGCCGTCAACGTCACTGGCCAGTCCGTGGTGGCAACCGTCGTGGCCAAGCGGGAGCGCATTCTCGACGAATCCCGCTGGGCCTAGCGCCCTACCTGAACGGCACCTCGCCGATCGCGCGCCGCAGCTTGCGGGTGCGCAGTCTTTCCGGGTGCCGCGCCAGCTTCTCCATGGCCCGGACGGCGCACATGACGTGGGCCTCCTTGGAATTGGAGTAGAACGCCTGAGCCCCGGCCGGCAACTTCGGCACGGCGTGCAGGGGCAAATCCGACACCGCCAGCAGCGTGCCGTACGGGACGCGGTACCGGTAGCCGTTCGCTGCAATGGTGCACGACTCCATGTCCACGGCCGCGGCGGTGGAGCCGCGGAGCCACTCCCACAAATCGCGCGGGTCTTTCCACTCCCAGTTGCGGTCCCCGGTGGAGAGCACGGTCCCGGTGCGCATCAGCGACGCATCCTCCCCGTAGACCTTGGCCACCGCCTTTTCCAGCGTGCGCTGGATTTCGGGCACGGCGGGGATGGGCAGCTCGCGGCGAAGATAATCGTCCAACACGTGGTCGTGCCGCTCGTACGCGTTGCCCAGAATCAAGTCGCCGATGCGCATACGTGCGTCCAGGCCCGCGCAGTGCCCGATCATGATCCACGCCTCGGGCCGCAACACCGCCAACGAGTCGGTGATGGTCTTCGCGTTCGAGGGCCCGACGCCGATGTTGATCATGGTGATGCCGTCGCCGCCCTCGGTGACCAAGTCGTACCGCGGCATCTGAAACTTCGACCCCAGCTCCAGGTCCTCCAGCGCTACGGTGTCGGACACGGTCTCGCCTGAGGGCAGCACCAGCCGCGTGTACCTCGAGTCCGGGTTGGACAGCTCACGCAGCCCGAACTTCACAAACTCCGTGACGTGCATGGCGTAGTTGGTGAACAGGATGAAGCGCTGCAGCGAGTCCGTCTCAATGCCGGTGTAGTGCTCCAGGCGCGCGAGCGCCAGATCAAATCGCTGCGGCCCGAAGTGGAACAGCGGCTTTTCGGCGCCGTGGAAGGCATCCCAGTGGCCGTCCACAATCGCGTCGTGCACCTCGTCCAAGGTGGGGCGCGGCAAGTTCAGCGTTTCGTCGATCGGCGGCATGCCCTTGATGTAGGCGGGCGGGATAACCACGTCCGAGTACCCGACCTCAACCTCGCACGGGTAATTCGAGGTCAGCGCCTCAAGCTGCGCGGTGAGGTAACCCTCCATGAGGTCTGGGCGGGAGATGACGGCGGAGTAGGTCCCGGCCTCGTCGACGTAGCCGAAGGGTTCGGAGCGGTCGATCGGGCGCCACTGCAGCACCTCCACTGTGAGCTTGGGGTAGCGCACCTCCCCGTAGCGGCTGAAATCCCCCGAGCGCGCGATCTCGCACGACGCCTCATAGAGCTCTTTTAGCTTTGCGACGACCTCCGGTACGCGTTCCATACCCCGCAAGGCTAGTCGTGGATGAGCACCCGGCGCACGAGTTCAACGCGCTGGCCGATCTCCTCCGGCGACGCGCCTTGGCGGACGCCCTCCTCCAGCAAGTGCTGGCAGCCCGCGATGTAGAACTTGGCCATGTCGTCGAGAAGCTGCGGATCGGCCCCCTCGCGTTCGCGCAGCGCCTCGCGCATGGTGGGCAGCATGATGCGCACGACCTCCTGGTCGAGCTGGCTGTGCACCGGCGAATCGATGATGTGGACGGCGGCCTCGTAGTGGTCCGTCAGCGTTTCCATGAGCGCGGTGACGGCCGCCTGGAAGTCGCGGTCCATGCTGAATCTCGCGGCGAAGCCTTCGTAGGCCTCCTTGATCATGTCCTTTGCGGTCGCGAGCACGAGGCCGTCGCGGTCCGTGAAGTGCTGGTAAAACACCTGCCGGCTCACCCCGGCCTCTTTGACAATCTGCGACACGTTGAGTTCCGCGACGGTGTGCGTTTGCAGCAACCCGATGGTGGCTTGGACGAGAGCGTTACGGGTGCGGATGGCTCGCGGGTCGGTGCTGTCAGACCGGCGGCCAGGAACGACGTGGTTCATCCTGGAATCTCCAGATGCTCGGACGTTAGGCTTTTGGGCTATGAGCCTAACCGATACCACCATCGCCCTCCTCCAGGACCTCATCCGGAACGGATGCGTCAACGCGTTGACGGCGGATTCTGGACAGGAGGCGAAAAACGCCGACACGCTCGAGGCCTTCTTCGCAGGTACGGACGTGCGCGTCGAGCGCTACGAGCCCCACCCGGACCGGGTGTCCATCGCCTTCACGGTCGAGGGGACCGACCCCGCGGCCGAGCCGCTCACGCTGCTCGGCCACACCGACGTTGTCCCGGTCGACGAGGACAAATGGACCCAGGATCCCTTCGGTGGCGAGATCGTGGACGGGCGCATCTACGGCCGGGGCGCCACCGACATGCTCTACATCACCGCCGCGATGGCCGCCTGCGTGCGCGACGTGGCGCAGCACGGGCGCCCGCGCGGCACCGTGACCTTCGTGGGATGCGCAGACGAGGAGGCCCGCGGCGGCCTAGGCGCCGCGTGGCTCGCCGAGAACGCTTCCTTCTCCTGGAAAAACTGCTTGTCGGAGGAGGGCGGCTCGCACCTGCCCGTGTCCGACGGCTCCGACGCCCTAGTCGTTGTCGTTGGCGAGAAGGGCGCGGGCCAGCGGCGCTTGACCGTCCATGGCGACGCAGGCCACGGCTCTGCACCGTTCGGCCGTGACATGGCGGTGGCGAAAATCGGCGAGGTCGCGCGGCGCATCGCCGCAATCGAGCCGACCGTGCGCAGCGACGAGCTCTGGGAGGGATACGTCCGCGCCTGGAAGTTCGATCCCGCAACGGAGAAGGCGCTGCTTGCCGGTGAGGGCTACGAGGCGTTCGGCCAGCTGGAGAGCTACTCCCACGCGATGAGCCACCTGACCATCTCCCCCACCGTCCTGCGGGCCGGCAACGCCATCAACGTGCTGCCGTCCGTGGCGTGGATGGAGCTGGACATCCGCCCGCTGCCCGGGCAGACGCAGGAGGACATCGACCAGGTGCTGCGGGATGCGCTCGGCGATCTGGCGGGCGAGGTGGAGATCACCCACCTCATCACGGAAGACGGCACCGTCTCCCCCACCTCGGGCCCGCTCTACGACGCCATCGTATCCACCTTCGACGAATTCTTCCCCGGCGCCCCGGTCATCCCCACGATCGCCGCTGGAGGCTCCGACCTGCGCTTCGCCCGCCGCAAGGCAGGCGTGGGCTACGGGTTCGCCCTCCACGGGCGGGAGGAGACGCTCGGGTCCGTACTGGGCGAGCTGCACAGCCACGACGAATCCGTCGCCGTGGAAGACGTGGACCTGACCGTGCGGGCGTACCGCTCCCTGCTACGCCGATTCGTGGGGGCATAGGCCGCCCGCACTACGCGTGCTCCTCCTCCCGGCTGATCAGCGGCTGCAGGCCCTTGGCAATGCGCTCCTTCCACGTCTTGGCAATCTCGTCGTAGCCGCGGTCGTGCGGGCGCATGCCGCGGTGGGTGAAGCTCACCTTGGTCTCGCCGTCGTCCTCCTCGGAGATGTCGAAGATGAGGGAGGTGTCGTCCCACTCGTGGTCTTCCTGGTCGGTGGGCTCGACGGCCCAGACCACGCGCTTGCCGTCGTCCGCCTCTTGCACGGAGAAGTCGCGGTCCTCCACGTGGAATTCGCCGCCCTTTTCGCTGGCGTTTCCCTCCGCCTGCTGGTCCCACCAGCTGTTGGGTGTCGTGATCGCGCGGTACACCTCCTCGCGTGTGGCGGGCACGGAGAAGGAGGCGGTGAAGTCCCGGATCGCCTGCGCCGTGGTGCCGTCCGCGAACGTCCAGTCCGACAGGGTCTTCTCCGGGTCGTAGATAGCCACGTCGATGCCGTCGTCCCGGAACTTCATCAGCCCGTCTTTAATCAAGTCGCGGCCGGCCTTGTTAAATCCAGTGACGTTGGAGACGTCCAGAATCAGCTTCGTGTTTGGCAGGCGGCGCTTTGTCAGCCCGCGCAGAATCTTCTCCGCGTTGGTGAAGTTGATCATGCCCTGCAGCTCCACAATATCCGCGTCGTCGCGGCGCTCAATGCGGCGGATCCCCGGCGCGACGAAGAAGTTGGAAGACAGCATGTTCAGGCCCATCGAACTGGACAGTTCGCGGAAAATCTTCACCCCGCGCACTGAATTGCCCTGCTTGTTCAAGCGGGGGCTGAGCGACGCGATCCCGAGCTGCCCCGGCAGCGTCCCAATCAACCCGCCTGCGACACCCGACTTTGCGGGGATGCCCACGTTGACCATCCATTGGCCCGACGCGTCGTACATGCCAGACGAGACCATCACGGCCTGGGCCAAGCGCGCCGCCTCGGTGGAGACGACCCTTTCCCCCGTCACGGGCTGCTTCCCGCCGGCTGCGAGGGTGGCCGCCATCACCGCCAGATCCTTCACCGTCACCAGCACCGCGCACTGGGCAATGTAGCTGGCCACGGCGTCGTGCGCGTCGTCGCTGATCGTGCCGGCCTCGCGCAGCATGTGGGCGAACGCCTTATTCCGGTCGGCGGCGTCCAGCTCGGAGTCGAGCACGCGCTCATCAACGGTCAGTTCGCGGCCTGCCAAGCGGGAGAAGTAGTCCCGGAGCTTCTCACTGCGCTGCTCTACCGGGATATCGGGCCCGCCGATGAGCTGGTTCACCGTGATGGCGCCTGCGTTGATGAGGGGGTTGGCGGGACGTCCGTCGTCGTCAAGCGAAAGCTTGTTGAACGCCTCACCCGAGGGCTCGACACCAACGTGCGCGTGCACCTCCTCGGGGCCGTACATGTCGAGCGCGAGCGCGTAGACGAACGGCTTGGAGATGGACTGGATGGAAAACTCGTAATCCGCGTCGCCCACGGCGTAGAGATGCCCGTCCGTGGTGCACATGGCCAGTGCGAGCTTGTCCGGGTCAGCGTGTTTGAGCACGTCGATGTAGTCCGCGAGTTCGCCGCTGTCGTGGTCGCGGACGCTGTCGACGATGGCCTGGAGGTGTTCAGTCACTGACGGGAGCATGCGGACAGTGTAGGGGCGCAGACTGCGAAGTCATTTAAAACGGATATGATCGTGCATATTCGTACCTGCCTGTAAAAGAGATCCGCACATGCAGGTCAAGTCCCGTGTGGTGGTGGTGTAGCCGTGTGTGCTTTCGGCTTGGTATGAAGTTGGGGAGTTTGGTTAGGCGGTTAGCTGGTGAGCTCGCCATGTTTACCACCAGTTTGGTGCATGAGATGTTTTGTGTGTTCGAGTGCGGATAGTGACATGTAGCGTTTCTACTGGATCCAATCGTCGTGCTGCTCGGCAAGGACCGCACCGACAAGCCGAATGATCGATTCCCTATTCGGGAAGATACCCACGACATCGGTGCGCTGGCGGAGCTCCCGGTTTAACCGCTCGGTGGGGATATTGGACCACACCTTCGTCCAGACCGGTTTCGGCGCTGCTTCTAGGTAGGTTGCAACCTGGGGGAATTTCGGTTCCAGCAGGTCGACTACTTCGCGGGCTGGCGCCCAGGTGGATTGGGCATCAGGCTATTGGAAGATCGTCTGGAACATCGCTGAGACCATCGGCCCCTTAAGTCTTGGGGACTTTCTCGCACGAGGTTCTTCGCGAAATGGGTGCGGCACCGCTGCCACGACGCATCGGGCAGCACTTCGGATATCGCGTGTTGGAAGCCCTCGTGGGCGTCACTGGTGGCCAAGAAGACGCCGGTAAGCCCACGCGCTTTCAGGTCTTGGAAAAAGCCTTTCCACGACGCGTGGACTGAGGGTGTCCGATTCTTTGTGTGCGGGGGGTTTGGTTTATAAGTAGTCCGCGAATCGGTGGGGTAAGCCACGGCTAGTTGGTTGATGGCTTGTTTCCACCCGTTGGCTTTCGCCCCTTCAATATAGCCGTTGCACTCAGTTGCCCGTTTCGCTTTCTTCGCCCGCTGGGCAGCGCGCTTGTCCTTGATGTTGCAGATCATCAGCCACAGCGTTTTCAGCGCCGCAGTGTTGTTCGGGAACTGGCCCCGGTTTCGGGTTGCTTTACGCAGTTCACCGTTGAGCGATTCGATCGCGTTCGTGGTGTAAAGCACTCGGCGGGCCGCTGGCGGGAACTGCAGAAACGGCACGAACCTCTCCCACGCGTCGCGCCATACCTTGACCGATTGCGGGTATTTACGGCCCAGTTCACTGGCCTCGAAAGCATCCAGGGCGGCACGCGCGGTGTCCTCGTTCGGTGCGGTGTAGACCTCCCGTAGCGCACTGGAGACGGGTTTGCGGTCTTGGTAGGACACCCACCGATTCGCCGCCCGGAGCAGGTGCACGATGCAGGTTTGCACCATCGAGTTCGGCCAGGTTGCCTTCACTGCCTCGGGTAGGCCTTTCAGCCCGTCACAGCAGACAATGAACACGTCTTGGACCCCACGGTTGGCAAGGTCAGCGCACACGGATGCCCAAAATGCGGCGCCTTCGGTATCGGCGATCCACAACCCCAAGATGTGTTTGATGCCGTCGATGTCCACGCCAACGGCCATGTAGCAAGACTTGTTGACCACGCGGTAGCCGTCACGGATCTTCACCTTCAGCGCGTCGAGGAAGATCACCGGGTAGAACTCATCTAACTGGCGGTTCTGCCACAGCATCACCTCATCAAGTACCGCGTCGGTGATCGTGCTGATCGTGTCCGGGCTCACGTCCACCCCAAGGGTGGTTGCGAGGTGGTGCTGGATGTCGCGCACGGTCATCCCGCCGGCGTAGAGCGAGATGATCATGTCATCAAGCTCAGTGAGCCGGCGCGTACCTTTGGGCACCATCTGCGGGCGAAACGTCCCCGCCCGATCCCTGGGCACGGTTACATATAGCGGGCCGAAGCCAGAGCCGACGGTTTTGGTGTAGGACCCGTTGCGGTGGTTACCACCACCAGCAGTCTCTACCTGGGCTTTCGCTTTGCGGTCGGAGTGTTCGTAGCCCAAATGGGCATCCATCTAAGCCTGCAGGCCCGCGTTAATCGAAGCCTATAAAAGCCCCTTCACCAGCTCGCTGGCATCGTCGGTGGAGGTTGACAGCTCGCCGATGAGCTTAGCGAGCTCGGGGTTATCCATCAGCTTCTCGCTGATCTCGTTGACCCTCGCCGGGTCGTGGCCTTATCTTCGGTGACACCGTAGTCATTATCGGTGAAACTCCTTTTAGATCAGACCCTCACACACAAAACTCCTGACACGCTCGCAAATTAAGAATAGCGGAATTTAGATATTAGTGATATCTTCTTTATGCGCCTTGCCCCACTACAACATTAAGGAGAGTCAGAATTAAGGAGAGTCAGATGATGCGCCACAGCACTATCGTTCGACGCGGCATAACCGTCGCCGTCGCCTGCACGTTCATCTTTGCGCCAGCAGTCCAAGCTGCCCCCGCAAACAATTCCGCAAAACCTACTAACAGCGCTGCTTCTTCCCACGACGAAAAGACTCGTATCGAATACCGATCCGAAGCAGACCGTCTCGCATTCGAAAAACTAGGGCGGTATATCCACACATCAGACGACGGCACCGTCTCTGAAAACATCCCAGACGTCGAACGTCGCGCCAACAAAGACGCTGCAGCTCGCATCGACGAATTCATCTCCATTGCCAATGCTTCACAAGCTAATGGCGAAACCCCACCTATCACCACCTACGGAAATGAAACCAAGATAGATGGATGGGGCCCGGTAGAAAGGGTCTACATCAGCCATGACACTCTGTCCAAGGTCTCCAAACTTGTCGGAGCTGGAGGCGGCGCAGCCGGAGTAGCGGCCGTGCTGGCTAGCGAAGGCATTGCAGGCCCCGCAGGATGGGTGGCGGCAGGGCTGACAGCACTAGCTGCCGCTGGTAACTTGTGCGACTGGAACGACCAAGGAATTATTATCTGGCGAGTACCCGGCCTCCCTTTCCCTGCTTGCACCCCTCAAAAGTAAAGCTAAGACTAGATAGATCATGAAAGAGAAGCGCATCCCTTTTCTGTCGATCGTTCTCCTTATTGCTGGGGTGATCCTTATTGGTCTCTTCATTGCAGACAAGGCGGATATCATCATTGGTATCTGCGGCATGATCCTCTGCACTCTCGCTGCGGGAATACGCTTGCGCACCATGCCTAAAAATAGGCCCTCCTAAGCATTCTCAATGAATCCCCGCTCCCCTCTGAACTAGCCCCCGAAAGTTGGACTGGTTTAATTCTAGGCGGTGAGGGCTTCAAGGGTCTGATTCCGATATTGCATCGGGGTCAGGCCCTTGAGTCGTTGTTGGACGCGTTCGGTGTTGTACCACCCGATGTACTCGTCGATCGCTTGGTTGAACTCCTCGACGGTGTCGAAGACTTCACCGTGGTACATCTCTGTCTTCAAGTGTCCAAAGAAGTTCTCCATGACCGCGTTGTCGTAGCAGTTGGCTTTTCGCGACATCGACTGAACACCACCGTTGTCGCCGATCAGGTCACGCCAGGAGGCATGCTGGTACTGGAAGCCTTGATCGGTGTGCATCATCCACCCGGGTTCAGGCGCACACGCCGCGATTGCCTTGGATAAAGAATCGGCGGTAAAGGCTATCGACGGCGATGTGGCAACGGTGTGAGCGACGATGGAGCGGTCGAACAAGTCCATCACCGGTGACAGGTATATCTTGCGGCCTGCGACCCTGAACTCGGTGACGTCGCTGACAAAGACGGTATTCGGCTTATCCGGGGTGAACTTGCGGTCAAGTGTGTTGTCAGCGATGTGGCTGATCGTCCCAGCGTAGGAAACATACGGCCTGCGTTGGCGGATCTTGGCTCGAAGACCCATCTCGCACATGAGTTTGTAGACGAGTTTGTGGTTGACCACCCAGCCCTGGTTACGCAGGTCCAGCAGCACCCGCCGGTAGCCATAGCGATGCTTGTTGCGTTCGAAGCTTTCCCGGATCGCGTCTTTGAGCACAGCATGTTTATCTGGCTCGTTGAGTCGTTTCTGGTGGTAGAAGAATGTCGACCGTGGGATGCCAGCGGCGTCTAGGAGGTACTCCAAGCGGTGGTGCGACTTGAGGATGACGATCGCTTGAACTTTCAGGCGCGTCCCTGATTCCTCAAGTCCCGCAATTTTTTTAGATAAGCGTTTTCCGCTTCCAACCGTGCGATCTGACGGCGCAGCTTCTCTTCTTCTGTAAGCCGCTTCAGTGCGGTCGAGCCTTTGGGTCTGCCCTTCGGCTTCGGCATTAGCGCCTCATCGCCGCCTTTGCGCCATTTCCAGGACCAATCTTTGACGAGTTGGTCTGACGACAGGCCAAACTCACGTGCAAGATCCATCCTTGTCTCGCCGGCAAGGTGGCGTTGGACAACTTCCTTCTTGATCTCGAACGAATACTGCTGCTTAGTCGGTTTCTCCACAAGACATAGCCTGCCACGCAGCTGAAACCGCCGATAGAGGTTGCGTATTGCGCTTGTCGAACCCCCGACGATGTTCGCAGCTGCTCGGTATCCCATGCCCCGCTCGAAACACTCCACCAACTGCTCACGCTGCTCTTCACTCAGCGAACTTCGCGCTCTCAAAGAAAACTACTCCCCACTAGTCGGTAACTGATTTCTCAGTCCAACTAATGGGGAGCAGTTCACTCTTAGGCTGACGGGGGTTTATTCCTTTTTACGTACGAGTAGGGAGTTGTTCGTCCCACTTTCAACCGACGAGCAATCTCAGCTTTCGGTACGCCATCATTAATCCACTCGTATGCCTGCTCAATCTGATCATCAGTGAGCGCGCGGGCGCGCCCCTTGTACGCCCCGCGCTCCTTCGCCCGAGCAATCCTTCTGCCTGACGCTCTCGGATGATGGAACGTTCAAACTCGGCCACCGAACCCAGCAATCCCAACATCAACTTGACAATCGGGGTGGAGTCCTTCGAGTAAATCTGCCCCTCTCTGAGGAGTTTCACCGACACCCCTTTGCTAATCCGCGTCGCCCACGGCGTAAAGATGTCCGTCCGTGGTGCACATGGCCAGTGCCAGCTTGTCCGGGTCGGCGTGTTTGAGCACGTCGATGTAATCCGCGAGTTCGCCGCTGTCGTGGTCGCGGACGCTGTCGACGATGGCTTGAAGGTGTTCAGTCACTGACGGGAGCATGCGGACAGTGTAAAGCCGGGCACGACATGTTCGAACGGATCGCTGGCAATGTCGGCGGGCCGAGTTTGATGGAGCGCATGAACCTCATCAAAGGAGCCGGCGCGTGCGGGGACTACGACATCACCTGGCGCATCAGCGGCAGCCTGGACGAGCGCGAGCTGCGCAACGTCAACGCGTACCTGGACGCCTTTTGCGCCATGTGGCGGCCGTACGGGCGCCCGCGGGTGGCAGAGCCGCGCCATTACGCGGACCTTGCGTACGCGTGGCAGTGCTTCGAGCTCGCGCGCGACGCCGAAGACGGGCACGTGTCCGACCAGTTCTTCTACCTCAAGGGGCTGCGCGACGCGCTGGGCCGGTTGGAGCAGGTGGAGCCGCGGTTCTCGTACGCCTACTGCCTGGCGGAATACGCCGTACAGCTCGCCGGGGAGTTTGAGATCGAGGACGCTATGGAGGGCGCGTGGGACGAGCTCGAGGCGGTGATGGTCCGGCCGCTGTCCGAGCCCTCGGCGGACGAGTACGCCGTGGTGGACGACACGCAGACGGTGGAAGATTTCGCGTTCACGCGCATGCCTGACATCGACGCGCTGTCCGTGCAGTTCACCACCGAGCCGGAATTCGACGCCGAGGGCCGGATGGTTTTCGCCGCGGACCTCTACCCCAACTACCGGGACTCGACGCTGATCATGGACCGTCACTGGCATGCCGGCAGGTTCATCCTCCACGCGGACATCGTGGACGACGGCACCGAGCTGCCGTACGAGATCCTGCGCGACCTGCGCCGCGGCCTGGACGCGCACTTCAGCTACCTCGCCTACGAGACCAGCGCGGTGGAGTACTACCTCTCCTGCGCCCACGCCCAGGAGTGCACGGGCATACTCGCCGGGGACCCCTCCCGGCGCGACGAGCTGGTGGAAGCCGTGGGCGAGGCGCTCGAGCACATCGTCGCGCGCAATGCGTCCGCCGCGCATGGGCGCCTGCTTTTCGACGCCCTGACGGCCGCCGCCGAAGCCGGCGACGACGACGCGGTCTTCGAGTACGCCAACGCCCTGTACTTCTGCATCCCGCGGGATTTCCGCGTCACGTTCCCTACCGGCAACGACGACGCGGCGAACGCCGTGAAGGACGCGCTATTCGCCGCCTACGCCGAGCAGGACATCGGGTTCGCCCGGGTGGTGAACAGGCAGCCGCCCGACGTCGTGCCCCTGCTTAACCACCTGGCGGTTGACTTTTTGGACACCGCAGGCACCGCCGAGGACCTGCCGTACGCGAACTGCTTCCTCATTCAGGACATCGAGTCCGCAACGCGGGAGCTGTACTAGGCGCCACCCGACTTTGGATTCCCCCGGAAGCACACCGCAGTTGCCACGCAGAATGCCGCGGCCGCCGCCCCCAACACCGCGATCACGCTGCGGTACGCGACGGTGTACTCCACCCCGCGATCCAGGCCAGCCTGCAGCAACGACCCGGTCAGCGCCACTGTGACCAGCGTGCCCAGCTCGTAGGAGACCTCCTCCACACCGGCGGCCATGCCGGAACGGTGCATGGGGGCGGACCCGATGATCGCAATCGAGGACACGCTCATCACCGACCCCGCCGACAGTCCCAGCAGCACCAACCCAATCCACGTCCCTCCGGCAACAAGTACCCCCGCGCCCACTGCCGCACCAGCGAAACCGCCCGTGATAAGCGGCAGGAAACCAACCGCGTGGAGGTACGCGCCGCCGAGCGCGCTCGCCGGTATGGCGGCTGCGGCCATCACGGCGACGGTGGCCCCGGCGGCAAGGGGCGTCAGCTCGTCGATAAGCTGCAGTTTCTGCGTGGTCATCAGCTCCGCGCCCGCGAGGACGAACATGCCGCCCACCGCCGCGAGCACGCCTCCGGTGAACATGCGGGAGCGAAAGATCTCGAAGGTGAGCAGAGGGTCCTCCAACCGGTGCTGACGGCGCACGAACAGCCAGCCGCCCAGGACGGCCGCCGCGGCCCCGCCGAAAAGCCACGCGCCGCTTTGCGGGTTAGCGGCCTGCTTGATGGCCATGGTCAGCCCGGAGAGGGCAACAAGCGCGTACAGGGACGAGACCAGGTCCCACCGTTTGTCCGGGTTGGGAAGGTTCGGCGGCGCGAGGGCGACGGTGAGCACGAGTGCGCCGACAACGATGGGCACGTTGATCAGAAACACGGAGCCGACCCAGAAGTGCCCCAGCAGCGCGCCGCCCACGACCGGGCCGAGCGCGCCACCTGCGACCGCGACGGAGCCCCAGATGCCGATTGCGGTGTTGCGTTCGCGCTCGTCAGGGAACGTGAGCCGGATCAGGGCGAGCGTGGCCGGCATCATCACCGCGGCGCCCGCACCAAGCAGGCCGCGGGCGAGAATGAGCGCGAACGGTCCCGGCGCGAACGCGGCACCGAGGGATGCCGCGCCGAAAATCACCAGCCCGGCAAGAAACATCAGGCGGTGGCCGACCCTGTCCCCCAGCGCGCCGGTGCCCAGCAGCAAGCCGGACAGTACGAGCGGGTAGGCGTTGATAATCCACAGGCCCTGCTCGGGGCTGGCGCCCAAGCTGCGCTCCAGCGCCGGCAGCGCCGTGTACAGGATGGAGTTGTCCAGGCTGATCATCAGCAGGCCCAGCGACACCACCGCGAAAAAGCCCCAGCGCTGCGCTTTGGTCATGCCTGTTAGCCCGAGTTTCTCCGCATCTTCGCGCGTCGCATGTCGATCGCGAGCGCGATGCCGATCACGGCGGCGTGCTCCCGCTGGTCCAGGCCCGGTTGGATGGCCACGCGGTAGCTGGTCTTGCCCATCAGCATCCGCCCGACGCCGGAGTATTCCGCATCCACGCGGGCGATCTCTTGGCCCTGGCTGGTCAGCGCGTAGTTCAGGTCGAATACCTGGCCCTGGATTTGCAGGTCCGGTAGGCCCGCGACCTCCACGTCGAACTTGGAGCCTAGCCATGCGAACCGCTTGGTCAGCCTCGCCAGCTCCATCGGCGGGTCTGCCAGGTGCACGACGTACTGGTCGCGGATGAAGTTGGCCGGGTCCTCAATGCTCAGCACATGCGCGCCCGCCGCGTCGAACACCTCCACCCCGCGCGATGCTTTGACCAGGTTGCTCATCTTCCGCGTCTGGCGGGCGGTGCCAAGCAGCTGCCCATCCGGAGTTTCGATGGCAAACGCGTCGCGCCCGAGCGCTTTCGTTTGCTTTACAACGATTTCGCGTTCCGCCCACATACCGACAAATCTAGCGCGGGCGGGGGGAGCTTTTTTACCCGCCCCGCAAATTTCTTCACCGATTTTCCGCGGGCGGCTGTGCGGACTTCCTGTGAACCATCGGTCGTCGGGATCGGAGTTCGAGGATGAGTTATCCGCCGGAGGTACGGCAGCGTGCCGTTGAGCTTTCGGGGCAGGGGCTTGCTGCTTCGCAGGTTCGTGCGCAGTTGATTCGGGAGGAATGTAGGTCTGTTCCTTCTACCGCTTCAATTTCGGGATGGGCACGCAACGCCCGTCATGGCAGCGGGGTCGATAAAGGTTGGCGTTCTGCCGAGTTGATTGCTGAGGTCGTCCGGGCGAATGTGACAACGTCGGCATCCACCCGCGAGATTGGATGGCGTTTTCGGGTCGCTGCGAGTTCCGTGGCGGCGTGGACGCACAAGTTCGCTCCGGATGCGGGTTCGCGGCGTGGGATGACACCGCAGAAGATAGAACAGGCGACACTGGCGCGTGTGAAAGAACACCACGAAGCCCAAAAACGCAAGCGCAAGAAGGCCGAAACACAACGTCAATCACAACGCGCCCCGCGCGGTGAGAGTGCACATTCACGCAACCATGAGCAGCCAACAGCTCCGTTTGATGAGGCAGCGTTGCCGGATGACGTTGAGACCCTCAAAGACCTGTTGCGTCAAGAGCGGTTTATGCGTCTGGCGGATAAAGCGCTGTTTGAGGCGGTGATGGAATCTGAGGGAAAAGCGCAAACCCGGAGACGCTCGATAGCGTGGTCGTCGCTACGGCTGTCAGACGACTCCGGGACGTCGGATACCAAGTAACGCGTTGCTGCGCCTACTACGGATTGAAATACAACACCTACAAGTCGGCATGCAGGCGGTTAAAACACCCTCTAGTCGACCGAAAAGGCCAGGCCAAGGCAATGGTTACCGCCGCCTGTGAGGGCAACCGCATGGTCTACGGCTACCGCCGCGTGAGTGAAGTGTGCAAAGCGAACGGTCTGTCGCTGGGGGAAAAATCGATTCGTACGATCATGCGCGAAGAACACCTGCAGCCGAAGATGAAACGCACGAAGCGCTACAGCTCGTACAAGGGCGAAACTGCGCATCGCCCAGCAAATCGATGTCTGGTTGGAGACATCGACACTGTCACCAAAAATGGCACCCACGTTTCGCAAAGATATCGTTCGCAGGCGGATCGTCGCAGGCAGGCGGGCAGGAAGGATCTGGTACACGATTTCTATGCCGATGCGCCAAACCAAAGACTCGGCACCGACATCACCGAGTTTCAATGCGCTGACGGCAAAGTCTTTTTTAGCCCGCTGATCGACTTCCACGACAACATGCCCATCGCGTATACCTGCGCAACGCGACCAGCGGCGTTGCTGACCAACACGATGCTTGAAGCTGGGCTCGAGCAAATACAACCAGGCCAACGCCCCGAACTGCACACCGACCGTGGCTGGCACTACCGCCACATCGATTGGGTTGACCGACTGACTGATATCAGTCACGACAAGCAACAATGCACACATTGCACAGACGAGAACCCGTGCGATAACGCCTGGTTGATGGTGCCGTCCCTATCCCGGCTCGGCAACAGCGGCGACAACGCCCGAGTAGAAGGGTTCTTCGGCACCATCAAGCGCGAACTTCACGCCAGTGGAATTCGCCCCGAAAAGCACACAACCGAGGAGTTTATGAAGTATCTTGACGATTATCTGGACTGGTTCGTCTTTGACAGACTCACCACCGGACCAGACGGGCAATACACAACCCTGGCTAAACAACGAAACATAGCCAAAACCACCTAGCCAACAACACAACGGCCACCAGTGTGGTTCACAGGAAGTCCGCAGACCCGGGCATGAACAAATTCCGACTACCCGGGGCACGAACGAAAAATCCCGGCCCACGCTCCGAAGAGTGTGGGTCGGGACCGATCTGTGCCCGGGGGGGGACTTGAACCCCCACGTTCTTGCGAACACTGGCACCTGAAGCCAGCGCGTCTGCCAATTCCGCCACCCGGGCGGGCGACTTGATCAATATAGAACGTAGGTCACAGTAACTACAAATCCGCAGCGCAATGCCCTTTTACGTCAACGGGCGCACGCTGGACGGATAGGTCGTGTCGGGCTGGCCACCTATACTGTCCGAGTTACTGAAATTCGCATGTGAAGAAAGGAGGTGCGCACGAAGATGGCAGTGATGGACAGGCTGGCAAAGCTGGACAGTTCCCTGCAGCGCGGCTTGGACAACTCAATGGCGGCGCTGTTCGGCGGCAAGGTTGTGCCTGAAGAGATTGAAGAGCTGGTCAAACAGGAAGCCCAGGACTCGCTGGTCGTGACAGACAGAGACGAATACGTTGCCCCCAACGTCTACGCAGTTGGGGTGTCCTCGAAGGACCTGGAGAACCTGTCGCGGAACCGCGATCTTCCTGCGGACCTCGCCGACCAGCTCATGCGGTACGTGCGCAACAAGCAGTGGTTCCTTGACGGCCCTGCGGTTGTCCGTATCGCGGAGGAGTCGGGCCTGCGCACTGGCCAGCTCCGGGTGTCCAGCTACATCGACACCATGCCGGACGTTGCCAGCGGCTTCGACGCCATTGTGGCGGAGCCGACAAAGCGCCGCGCCTCACGCTCGCAATTGAAGGAGGATGCAATGTCCGAACCCACCCCGGAAAACTCCCAGCAGAATCCGCAGCAACCCACGGTGAGCCTGCTGCTGCAGGACGGCTCGTCGCGCACCTACTTGGTGCACGAGGGCTCCAACATCCTAGGCCGCTCCAACGATTCGGATTTCCGTTTGCCGGACACGGGTGTGTCCCGCCAGCACGCGGAGATCACCTGGGACGGCGAGGTGGCGGTGTTGGTGGACCTGCAGTCCACCAACGGCACCACGGTCAACGACGAGCCGGTGGACAACTGGATGCTCGCAGACGGGGACGTCATCACGCTGGGCCATTCCAACATCGAGGTCCGCATCGTCGGCGCGCAGGACCAGCCGCAGGCGGGCGGGAGCCAGCCGCAGTTCACGGACTCGGTGTCCCACCCCAGCACCGAATACTTCCGCCCGTAGAGGGGACACCATGGATTCGACAGTCATCCTGAGCGCCCGTTTCGGCCTGTTGGCCCTGCTGTGGGTCTTCATCTTTCTGGTCATGTGGACCCAGAGAAAGGATGTGGTGTCGGCGGGCGGAGCTGTGCGTCGCCAAGCCACTGCCCCTGCGGCCGCACCCAGGGAGAAGGCGCGGACTCTTGCGGTGGTTGAGGGGCCACTGAAAGGGTCGCACATGGAAATTGCCAGCTTGGAGGACTTTACTGTCGGCAGAGCTGGCGACAATGACTTCCAGCTGGGCGACGATTTCGCCTCATCACGCCACGCGCGCCTGTTCCGCAGGGGCAGCGACTGGTTTGTGGAGGACTTGGATTCGCGCAACGGCACCTTCGTCAACGGGGTGCGCATTGATCAGCCTGAACGGGTGACCGTGGGCACGGACATGAAGATGGGACGCACGATTGTGAGGCTGATGCCGTGAAGCTCTCGCTGAATTTCGTTGCGGTGTCCGACCGTGGCCTTGTCCGGGGCAACAACGAGGATTCCGCCTACGCGGGGCCGAACCTGCTGGTGCTTGCGGACGGCATGGGTGGCCACGCCGCCGGCGAGGTGGCCAGCCAGATCATGGTGGAGCACCTCGAGCACTTAGACCGCGACCCGGAGGACGCGGACATGCTCGCGTTGCTGGGTGCCGCAGCCGAGGACGCCAACGCGGCTATCGAGGCCTCGGTGGCCGAGCACCCGGAGCAAGCTGGCATGGGCACCACGCTGACCGCGCTGATGTTCAACGGCCGCGAGTTCGGCCTCATCCACGTTGGCGATTCGCGGGGCTACCGGCTTCGCGACGGCGAGCTTCGCCAAATCACCGTTGACGACACCTTCGTGCAGTCGCTCGTGGACGACGGCAGGCTCGCGCCTGAAGACGTGTCCTCCCACCCGCAGAAATCCCTGATCCTCAAGGCGTATACCGGCCGGCCGGTTGAGCCGCACCTGGAGACACTGCAGGTGCAACCGGGCGACCGTGTGCTGTTGTGCTCCGACGGTCTGAGTGACCCGGTCACGCGGGAGACCATCGAGATCGCGTTGGGCGACGGCACGCCGGAGATGGCTGCCCAGCGACTAGTTGAGCTGGCGCTGCGCTCCGGCGGGCCAGACAACGTAACGGTCGTAGTAGCCGAGGTGGTCGCTGACGATGCGGCCGAGGGGCAATCCCGCGCCGTAGTGAAGGCTGGGGCGTTGGCCCCGGACTACCAGTCGTCCCACCCGGATTCGGCCGCCTCCCGGGCGGCGGCGCTGCTGCGCAAATCCGAGACCATCACGCCGGACCACAACCGCGCAAAGACGCAGGACGCCGACCTCTCCGACGATGAGGAGGGCCACACTAGCGGCACCGGCACGAAACAAGCGTCATCGGTGTGGCCGTGGGTGGTCACGACACTCGTGCTGCTGCTCGTCCTGGCCGTGGCCGGCCTGGCGTGGGCGCAGTCGCGTGACACGGACAGCTACACGCTGAAGGTTGAAGGCTCCGGCGAGTTCGCGGTGCAGCACACCACCCGCGACAACCTCTTCGCCGAAGCGCAGACCGAGGACATCCAGCACGCCTGTCTGAACCCAGACGGCAAACTGCGCGTCATTGCCAAAGACTCCACGCCGGGCGACTGTCACGTCTTCAACGTGCAGGACCTGCCCAAGGACCAGCGCGAGGTGGAAACCGTCACCGGCTCCTACGACGACGTACTGGCCAAACTCAACGAGCTGGCAGATCAGGCGCTGCCGGGCTGCGTGGACAGTCAGACGCCCGACAACGACACGTGCAGGGAGATCCGATGAACAGACTGCGCTCCCGCAGCCGTGAGCTGCTCCTCCTGCTCTTCGCCGCAGCCCTGCTCGCGCTCATGCTGTTCGGCTTAGAGACGAGCCAAGGCCGCACCCTGTCCACGGAGATGCTCTACATCATCGGCGGGTTCGTCGGCGTCTACGCCATCGCCCACGTGGCCATCGCTGTCTTGGCGCCCTACGCGGACCAGGTGATGCTGCCCGTGGTGGCGCTACTCAATGCCATCGGCCTGGTAGTGATTTACCGCCTCGACCTGGCGGAGCGACCCGGGTACGGCCCGCTCGCGGAGCGCCAGATGCTGTGGTCCCTGGTGGGCGTTGGCCTGATGGTGCTGACCTTGATCGTGGTGCGGGACCACAAGTCCCTGTCCCGCTACTCTTACCTGCTGGGGCTGGTAGGGCTGATCCTCTTGGCGCTGCCGCTGGTGTGGCCGCAGCCCCCGGGGTACGAAGAGGCGCGGATCTGGCTGTGGCTCGGCCCCTTCTCCATCCAGCCCGGCGAGTTTTCCAAGATCCTGCTGCTGATCTTCTTCGCGCAGCTGCTGGCCCAGAAACGTGCACTGTTCACCGTGGCCGGCAGGCGCTTCGCGGGCCTAACGTTCCCGCGCCTGCGCGATCTCGCCCCCATCTTGATGGTGTGGGCTATCGCCATCCTGATCATGGCGGTGTCCAACGACTTCGGCCCGGCGCTACTGCTGTTCGCCACCGTGCTGGGAATGGTCTACTTCGCTACCGGGCGCGCGTCCTGGCTGGCCATCGGCCTTGCGCTGGTGGCTATCGGCGGTTACGCCGTGTACCAGGTCAGCTCCAAGATCCAGGAGCGCGTGAGCAACTTCCTTGACCCGTTCGCGGACTTCGAGGGCATTGGCAACCAGCCCGCCAACGCGTTGATCGGGCTGAGCTGGGGCGGTATTACCGGCACTGGCCTCGGGTACGGCCACCCGGAACTGGTGCCGGTTGCGCATTCGGACTACATCCTGGCCGCCCTCGGCGAGGAGCTCGGCTTCGTGGGCATCGCCGCGGTGCTGTGCCTGTTCGGCGTCTTCGTCACCCGCGGATTCCGCACCGCGATGCAGGCGCGCGACTCCTACGGCAAGCTGTTGGCTTCCGGGCTCGCGCTGACCATTGCCATCCAGATCTTCGTGGTCGCCGGCGGCGTGTCGGCCATGCTCCCCATGACCGGGTTGACCACGCCGTTCATGTCTGCCGGCGGTTCCTCCGTGATGGCGAACTACATCCTGCTGGGCCTGCTGCTGCGCATCTCCAACGGCGCGAACCGCCCGGCGGACTACGACGCTGTTGCCGCCGCCCAGCCTGAGAAGGTGAGCGTGCGATGAACAAGTCCATCCGATTCGGCGCCGTCGTCTCGCTGCTACTTATTGTGGCGCTGCTGGTCAACTATTCCGTGGTGCAGGGCATGCGCGAGGAGGAATATGCGCAGGATCCGCACAACTCGCGCATCCTCATGGAGCTCAAGCGCACGAACCGCGGCGACATCGTCGCCGGCGACACCGTGCTCGCCCAAAGCTACCGTGATGAGGAGACCGGGTTCTACCAGCGCGCATACCCGAACATGCCGTGGTCCTTCGCCCCGGTGGTGGGCTACGCCTCCGACCAGTTCGGCACCTCCCAGCTGGAAGCCACGTACAACGGCGAACTCACCGGGGATTCCGGCACCTCCTCCCGCTTCCTGCGCACCGGCACAGAGGACGGCAATAAGGGCGACACGGTGGAGCTGACCCTGGATCCCAGCCTGCAGGCCTTCGCGTTCGACCAGCTGGCTGAACCGGGCTACGAGGGCGCGGTTGTGGCCGTCAGGCCGTCGTCAGGCGAGGTGCTCGCCATGGCATCGACCCCTAGCTACGACCCCAACGGCATCGCCAACCCAGCGACCTCGGAGGACGCCTGGTCGCAGGTGAACAGCAACCCGGCTAACCCGCTGCTGAACCACGCGACGCAAGAGCAGCTGCCGCCGGGCTCGATCTTCAAGATCATCACCACCGCCGCGGGCCTGCGAAACGGCTACACGCCCGATTCGCCGCTGACCGGTGAGGCGCAGATCATCCTGCCCGGCACCGACAACATCCCGCTGACCAACTACGGTGGCCAGGCATGCGCCGGCGGCGGTCAAGTGCCGCTGAGCACCGCCTTCGCCCTTTCGTGCAACACGGCCTTCGTACAAATGGGTCTCGCGGTGGGCGCGGATGCGCTGCGCGACGCGGCGGACCGTTTCGGTGTCGGCCAGAGCTACGACCTCGGCCTGCCCAACGCGGCCGGCTCGCTGGGCGAGCTGCCTGGCGGTGCGGAGCTCGCGCAGTCCGCGATCGGCCAGCGCGACGTGACCATGACGGCACTGCAGGCTGCGGTGATGG
Organism: Corynebacterium ureicelerivorans; assembly: GCF_000747315.1. Lineage (NCBI taxonomy): Bacteria > Bacillati > Actinomycetota > Actinomycetes > Mycobacteriales > Corynebacteriaceae > Corynebacterium > Corynebacterium ureicelerivorans. The sequence continues at coordinate 33,374 of NZ_CP009215.1, read as the reverse complement.
CCGCGACTATCGCCAACAAGGGCAAGCGCATGGAGCCGCACGTCGTGCGCGCGGTGCGTAACGCGGACGGCAAGGTCGTTAAAGAGGCCAAACCGGTGGAGCTGAACGAAGCCGTAACGGAGGAGGAAGCCGTGACGATCACGGACTTGATGTACGGATCCGAGCGTTGGTCGTACGGTTACGACGGCAACGGGTTCGCCTCCAAGACCGGCACCGCGGAGCACGCCGAGGGCGCTGCGCCGCACGTGTGGTACGTCGCGTTCGACCCGGCGAAGGACGTTGCCGTTGCCGTCGTCGTGAAAAACGGCGGCAACCTCGGCGAAGCTGCCACGGGCGGGCAGGTCTCCGGCCCCATCGGCCGCGCCGTCCTGCGCGCCGCCCCCGCACCTGTGGAAGGAGCAGAGTAGATGAACACCGAAAACCGCGAGGACCTCCAGCGGCTCGTCGGCGACGGCTACCAGCTGCAGTGGATCATCGGCCACGGCGGCATGTCCACCGTGTGGCTGGCGGACGACCTGGCCAACGAGCGCGAAGTTGCCATCAAGGTGCTGCGCCCCGAGTACAGTTCCAACGCCGAGTTCCTGGCGCGCTTCCGCAACGAGGCGCTGAGCGCGCAGGGCATCAACTCCGACAACGTGGTGGCCACCTACGACTACCGGGAGGCGGACACCGGCGCGGGATTCACCGTCTGCTTCATCATCTTGGAGTACATCCGCGGCGAGTCGCTCGCGGACCTGATCGCGCGTGAGGGGCAGCTGGATGAGGCCATGGCTCTCGACGTACTCGAGCAGGCTGCCCACGGCTTGGCCGTGATCCACCGCATGGGCTTAGTGCACCGCGACATCAAGCCGGGCAACCTCATGATCACCCAGAACGGGCAGGTGAAGATCACCGACTTTGGCATTGCCAAGGCCGCGGCTGCAGTGCCGCTGACCCGCACCGGCATGGTCGTGGGCACCGCGCAGTACGTCTCCCCGGAGCAGGCCCAGGGCATCAAGGTCACCGCCGCGAGCGACGTCTATTCTTTGGGCGTTGTGGGCTACGAGCTGCTGTCCGGCAAGCGCCCGTTCACCGGCGACTCGTCGGTGTCGGTGGCACTGGCGCACGTGTCCGCTGAGCCGCCCGCGCTGCCGATCAGCGTCTCCGCGCCCGCGCGTGAGCTCATCGAGATCGCCCTGCGCAAAGACCCCGGTCAGCGCTTCCACGACGGTAACGAGTTCCAGCTGGCCATCTCTCAGGTCCGCCAAGGGCTGCGCCCCGCCCAGCCCGGCGGCCACACCCAGGTAGTGGCCACCGAGCCGTCCGCGACCGCGTCCACCCAGATGCTGGCCAGCGTCGCCGACGAGCGGACCGCGCGCCCGGAGGGTTCCTACACGCCGGCGCCGACCCGGGCCGTTGCTTCCCGACGTCCTCCGGCCGAACCCGCGCCCGTGCCCGCGCCCGCGAAAAAGGGCTCATCGGCGGGCCCCATCGTTGCCACCCTGCTCGCTTTGGCGCTGGTCGGCGGCGGTGTTGCCTGGGCGTACACTGCCGGGCTGTTCGACCGCTCCAGCGGCGACTCCCCCGCCGCCACCCCGCGGACCACGACCGTGACCACCCCGAGCGAGGTCGAGGAGACCCAGGAAGAGGTCACCGAGACGACCACGCGGCGCGAACGTACCACCGTCACGCAGTCGCGCAACCCGGGCACCCTGCGCGTCGAGGACACGGCCCCGGAATCGGCGCCCGCCGCCCCGGCTGAACCCGCGCGCCCCGAAACCTCAGCGGTGCAGTCCACGCCGGAGATGGCGCCGCCGACGAGCAGCGCTCCTGAGGCGGGAACCCAGACCACTACTGCGATAGACTTGCCGAATCTTGAGAACTTGCTCGGAGGTGGCAGGTAAATGCTGATCGCGGACCGGTACGAACTCGGCGAAATCATCGGCACCGGCGGCATGTCGGACGTGTATGCCGCCACCGACGTGTCCCTGGGGCGCCAGGTCGCCGTGAAGATGCTGAAGATCGACCTGGCGCGCGACGAAAGCTTCCGCGAGCGCTTCCGCCGAGAGGCGCAGAACTCCGCGCGGCTGAACCACCCCAACATCGTCTCGGTCTACGACACCGGCGCCGTGGAAACATCCGGTGTAGACGTGCCCTACATCGTCATGGAGCGCGTTCACGGCATGAACCTGCGCGACATCGTGCGCAACGAAGGCCCGCTGTCACCCGAGCGCGCTGCCAAACTGCTGCTACCGGTCACACGTGCGCTGCAGGCCAGCCACGACGCGGGCATTATCCACCGCGACATCAAGCCCGCCAACATCATGGTGACTAATACCGGTGCCGTGAAGGTCATGGACTTCGGCATCGCCAGGGCGTTGGACGATTCCACCTCCGCCATGACGCAAACCTCGGCCGTCATCGGCACCGCGCAGTACCTATCCCCCGAGCAGGCGCGGGGCAAACCCGCAGACGCGCGCAGCGACATCTACGCGCTCGGCTGCGTCATGTACGAAGCGGTCACCGGCGTTCCGCCCTTCGAGGGCGAGTCGCCGTTCGCCGTGGCCTACCAGCATGTCCAAGAAGACCCCGTGCCGCCCTCAGAGCGGACCGCAGCTGCGCTGTCCGACAACGAGGCGGTGAACGTGGACGCTGTCATCCTGACCGCGATGGCAAAACACCCCGCGGACAGGTACCAGACGGCAAACGAGATGGGTGCTGACCTGGAGTTGCTCGAGCGTGGCAGCGTCACCACCGCCGCGCAGAACCATCTGTCGAGCGCCGATCTGCTGTCCGAAGACAACACGGTTGTGGTCGGCGACGTGGTGCGCGAATCCGTGGCGCCCAGAGAGCCGGTCGAGCCAACCGGCCACACGCGCTACGACGACCACCGCGCGGCAAACGAGAAAACCGCCTCCAACTGGCTGAAGTGGCTGGCCGCACTGCTAGGCCTGTTGCTGGCCGCTGTCGTGTCCTGGTTTGTCTACGACTACTTCTCCGCCGACGAGGAAAGCGCGCCTTCGCCCGTGCAGGAAGCAATGGTGCAGGTGCCGGAGCTTGTCGACGTCCCGCGCAACGACGCCATTCGCGAGCTCGAAGGCCTCGGTTTCTCCGTCAGCGTGATGGAGGAACCCAACCCAGACATCAAACGCGGCAACGTGATCTCCACTAACCCCGCCGCCGGCTCCGAGCTGAAGCGGGGCACCCAGATCACCCTGACCGTCTCCTCCGGCAGGGAGATGACGGACGTGCCCGACGTGACGAACCTGACCACCGAGGAAGCCGTCGACGAGTTGAAGAACGCCGGGCTGGAACTCAACCCGAGCGTGCGCCGCGAAACCAGCGACAACATCCCCGAAGGCGTCATCCTGGCCCAGCAGCCGGCTGGCGGCACGCAGATTGCGAAGGGCTCCCGGATCACCATCACCGTCTCCTCCGGTCCCAGAATGGTGCAAGTGCCGTCCCTGGTGGGCCTGAACGTGGAACAAGCCACCGCGACCCTGTCCTCGCTGCAGCTGCGCTCCACCGTGACCCGCGTGGACTCCGCCAAGCCGGAGGGAGAGGTTCTCGCAGTCGCCGGCGAGAACACCGATGTGGAAACCGGCACCACCGTTGAGCTGCGCGTCTCCAACGGCATGCTCATGACCATGCCGCAGATCACCCGCCTTGATCCGGCCGAGGCTGAGCGCACACTGCGCGACGCGGGCTGGAACGGCCGCCTCACTCCTGGGCCGACCGTGCCTACCGGGGCGCTTGTAGACAGCGGGCTGATCGGCCACCAGGAGGTTCCCGCAGGCGACACGATCCGCAAGGACCAAGCGATTGGTTACAACCTGTGGAAGTTCGACGCCGCCGAGCTCGTCCCGCAGAGCAATGCGACCGGAGGCCAGCCTGCTACAGTTCAGCCCCGGAACTCGCAAAACGCGCTGCGTGACGTACAGCGCGGGCTTGGACTGTAGACGTAGATATCCGTACAAACCTAGGGAGTGCACTCCATGCCTAAAGCAAAAGTAACCAAGGATCCCATCCGCCCAGCCGGCAGCAGCGCCGCTGCCGGCGCCAGCCGCACCCCGGTCAAGGTGAATACGGGCGGCACCCCGGTGTGGTACAAGGTGATCATGTTCGGGCTGATGATCTTCGGTCTGGCCTGGCTCATCCTGTACTACCTGGCGGGCGACCAGATCTCGTGGCTCACGCAGCTCGGCCCGTGGAACTACGCCATTGGCTTCGCTGGCATGATTCTCGGCCTGCTCATGACCATGGGCTGGCGTTAGCGCTCAGACCCCGGAACCGGGATGCGGCACATCTGTGCCACATCCCGGTTTTCTTGTGCCCGATAACTTTCCACACCTGTGGATAACTCTGTGCACAAACTTCACAAGGGCGGGAAATGTGCTGCTCCCGGTTCGAAAACGCCTGGTTTCGTCGGCGTGTCGGACGGGGCGTTCGACGTGTCGTTCGAGGAACTACACGCCTGTAGTTCTCCACATTGTGGATAAGCGCTGTGGACAACTCACACGTACACGGGGAGCGTAGACGGGATCGTTAGCACCCATATGACAACGCACGCAGCTACGATGGCTGCCCCTGCGGTGATCCAGCGCGTGCGCGCGTTCCGAGAGGTCAGCGGCCACGCCATTGCCGCCCCCGCCGCCAGCCCGCCCAGGTGGCCCCACAACGACACCGCCGGGCTCAACAGCGTGTAGGCCACGTTCACCGCAACCAGCGCGAGCGGCGCCCGCAGATCCGTCGAGCGCCGGAAGGCGATGGCGACCAGTACCGCCATGAGCATGTATAGCGCGCCGGAAGCGCCGGCGGTGGGCGTCGTGAAGCTCATTGCCAGCACGCTTGCCGACGCCCACAGCACCCCCGCCACCCACGCCAGCGCGTACGGCCCGGTACCGATGAACCGCTCCACCTCCGCACCCACTAGGACGAGCATCAGCATGTTGAGGAAGAGGTGCGTGATGTCCAGGTGCATGAAACCGGCGGTGAGTGCGCGCAGGTAGCCCGCGCCGTAGACCTCCGGGCCGTACAGGACGGTGCTGGCACCGACCGCCGAATCCCACACCACGTCCGTCAACGAGCGGGCCTGAAGCGCGGCGGCGAGGAACACGACGGTGCAGATCGCTGCGATAACTGTGGTGGCGGGAGCGGTGCGGGGTAGGTCGCGGAGTGCAGGCATGGTCTTCAGGGTACGAAAAAGCCCCCGCGCGGGGCGGGGGCCTGATGCGTGGGGGCTTAGGCGATGTCGATGGATTCGATCACGACGTCCTCAACCGGGCGGTCCATGCGGCCGGTCTGCACGTTAGCGATCTCGTCGACGACCTTCTTGGAGGCCTCGTCGGTGACCTCGCCGAAGATGGTGTGGCGGTTGTTCAGCCACGGGGTTGCGTCCACAGTGATGAAGAACTGGGAGCCGTTGGTGCCCGGGCCAGCGTTCGCCATCGCCAGCAGGTACGGGCGGTCGAACTGGAGCTCCGGGTGGAACTCGTCGGCGAACTGGAAGCCCGGGCCGCCGGTGCCGGTGCCGGTCGGATCGCCGCCCTGGATCATGAACCCCGGAATGATGCGGTGGAAGATCGCACCGTCGTAGAACGGGCCCTCGGTGGTGCCGGAGGCGTTCTTGGTGGAGTATTCGGTCGTGCCCTTAGCCAAGCCGGTGATGGTCTCGACCGTCTTCGGCGCATGGTTGCCGAAGAGGTCGATGGCGATGTCACCGTGGTTGGTGTGCAGAGTCATCGTCTGAGTCTTTTGCGTCATGCCCTCTAGGGTACGCGGGTTCGCGCGCAACACCCGACCTCCCCGGTAAATCTCGTTAGTTGCACCTCGTTTATCGCCCTATAGAGCGGACTAACGAGGTGCAACTAACGAGGTTTGGGGTCCAAGGCGCTGGGGCTGGCGGGCGCCAGCAACCGGCCAGCTACTCCCCTAGCTCTTTTTCCGACGCCAATCTTCCCCGTGCTGGGGGCGGTAGGAGGTGGCGATGACCTTTGGTCCGTCGAGAAGCATGGAGCGCTCCTTGAGCTCCAGGATCTGCCGCACAACCCCCTCCTCGTCGCCGAGAATGTCCCGGGGAGGGATACGTGCGACCTCATAGCGTTGAATGCGAATCCAGTTTTCCCGGGAGATTTGGTCGAGCGCGGCTTCCTTGCCTTCCATTTTGCCTTCACCGTCGATCTCGATGGCGAGTTGCCCCCACAACAGATCCGGGCGCGCATACCGGCCAATCCACATCTGCTCCTGGACAACAATGCCACGTTCGCGCAGGATAACGCGAGCGAGTGATTCGTACGGCGACTCGGAGCGGGTGGAACTCCACTCCAGCGCTTGGCGGGCGTTGGCGATGCCCCGCTTCCCCGCGAGGCGGTCGATGCATGCGCGCAGTTGCGTCCGGATTCTGTCTTGCTCGGCGAAAGATTGCCGGTAGAACAGCGAATCCATTGCCACGGCGCCGTGGCGGACCCCGTACATGCGGGCGATGTCGACGGCGGTGCGAGTGCGGGTGGTCACGCGCAGAGGTTCCCCCGCTGGGGTTACAACACCGTAGTCGGTGGGTGGGATCTTCATCGCGCGGTATTCCACTCCCTTGGGCCACTGCGCCTTCCTCGGCGGCATCCGCTCCGGGTTGGCCAGGGTTACCGGTGCATCCCTGATCGGCAGCGTCCAAATTGATTGGATCATTGCTGCGGACCTGCCGATCAGCACCGCCTTGTGGGCCGTGGTGCCTGCCGCGTAGACGCGGAGGAACTCGCATTCGTGGAGCTTCAGTCCGTTCCACACCGTCTTCGCTATGAATTTGGTCGCGGACAGCTTGATGCATTCCTGTTCGTCGGCTCTCCCCGGCCCGACGAGGTGCGCAACGAGTGCGTCTTTATCCATGTTGACCCCCCGATCAATGTTGCGCCCATCGTAACGCAGTGCGGCAATAGACGCGTGAACCTCGTTAGTTGCACCCCGTTTATCGCCCTGCGAAGGGGACTAACGAGGTGCAACTAACGAGGTTTGTGGGGGGCTAATGCTTTACGACGTCTACAGCTCGCCGACAACCTCGTCGCGGGCCGCGACCAGGTTGCGCAGGGAGGGCTCGACCTCCTTGTACCCGCGGGTCTTCAGGCCGCAGTCCGGGTTGACCCAGAGGCGCTCGGTGGGCACGTTCTCCAGGGCAGCGCGCAGCAGGCCTGCGATCTCCTCGGTGGCCGGCACGCGCGGGGAGTGGATGTCCCACACGCCCGGGCCGATCTCGGAGTGGAAGGTCTCGTCGATGTCCTCGAGCAGCTCCATCTTGGAACGGGCGGCCTCGATGGAGGTCACATCGGCGTCCAAGCCGGCGACAGCGTCGATGATCTGGCCGAACTCGGAGTAGCAGAGATGGGTGTGGATCTGGGTGCCCGGCTTCGCCTGCAGGGACACGAGGCGGAAGGCGCGCACGGCCCAGTCCAGGTAGGCGGCGCGGTCATCCGCACGCAACGGGAGCAACTCGCGCAGCGCCGGCTCGTCGATCTGGATGACCTTGATGCCGGCTTCCTCTAGGTCGCGGACCTCGTCGGCAAGCGCGAGCGCGATCTGGTCAGCGGAGACGGACAGCGGCACGTCGTCGCGCTTGAAGGACCACGCCAGGATGGTCACCGGGCCGGTGAGCATGCCCTTGACCGGCTTCTCGGACAGGGACTGGGCGTAGCGCGCCCACTCCACGGTCATCGCCTCCGGGCGGGAGACGTCGCCGACCACGATCGGCGGACGGGTGCAGCGGGAGCCGTAGGACTGGACCCAGCCGTTTTCGGTGACCACGAAGCCGTCGAGAAGCTCGGCGAAATACTGCACCATGTCGTTGCGCTCGGCCTCGCCGTGGACCAGCACGTCCACGCCGATTTCTTCCTGCAGCTCGATGACCTGCTTGATCTCCTGCTTGAGCGCCTCGGTGTACTGCTCGTCGGTGAGCACGCCGTCGCGGTGGTCGGCGCGGGCCTTGCGGATCTCCGGGGTCTGCGGGAAGGAGCCGATGGTGGTGATGGGCAGCGTGGGCAGGCCGAGCTCCTCGCGCTGGACCTTGTTGCGCTCGCTGAACGCGGGCTCGCGCTTAACCTCGCCCTCGGGCAGCGCTGCGACGCGGTCGACAACGGCAGCGTTGTGGATGGTCTCGGACTCGGAGCGGGTGCGCACGGCGCGGTCGGACTGGGCGAACGCCTCCTTGGCGCCTTCCTCGCCGGCGACCAGGGCCTGGATCTCCGCGAGCTTCTCGTCGGCGAAGGCCAGCCACGGGGCGACCTCGACCGGGATGTTGCGCTCAGCCTTCAGGGTGTGCGGCACGTGCTGCAGGGAGGTGGAGGTGGACACGGACACCGGGCGGTCGCCGAGGGACTCGAGCACCTCGGTGCGCTCGCGCAGGTTCGCGGTCCAGACGTTGCGGCCGTCGACAAGACCTGCGACCAGGTGGGTGGACTCCGGAATCTGGGTGCGCACGCGCTCGGGGTAGCCGGAGTCCGCCTCCAGGGTCCACGGGGACAGGTCCACGTGCAGGGCTTCCACGCCCAGCTCGCCGAGGACCGGCAGGGCCTCGCGTGCGGCGCCGTACGGGGTGGTGAGGTAGACGTTCGGGCGTTCGTCGGAGGCGAGCAGCTTCGACCAGGCCTCGCGCAGGTAATCTGCGATCTCGGCGTCCGGGGTGGACAGGTCTGCAACCACGGCCGGTTCTGCAACCTGGACCCACTCCACGCCGGCGTTCTTCAGGGCTGCGAAGACCTCGCCGTAGGCGTCGACAAGCGCGGGCAGCAGCGACCACTCGGCGGGCTTGGACAGCGCGATGAGCGTGACCGGGCCGACTAGGTACGGGCGCACCTTGTGGCCGGCCTCGCGCGCCTCTTCCACGATGCGCAGGATGCGCTCCGGCACGGCCTTGATCTCCTGGCCTGCGGCGATCTCCGGCACCAGGTAGTGGTAGTTGGTGTCGAACCACTTGGTCATCTCCAGCGGCACGCGGGTGTCGTTGCCGCGGGCGAGGGCGAATTCCTCGTCCAGGTCAGTGCCGCCCGGCACCAGGCCGACGGTCAGCGCGGTCTCCAGCACCTGGTCGTAGAGCGCGACGTCCGCGGGGATGGCGTAATCCTCGGTCAGGCCGAGGTCGCGCAGGTGGTTGTAGTTGTTCACGCGCAGGGCGCGGGAGGTGGAGCGGAACGTGTCGGCGTCGATGCGGCCCGCCCAGTAGCTCTCCAGCGCGCGCTTGAGCTCGCGGTTCGCGCCGATGCGGGGGTAGCCCTCGATGGTGGCTTTCGGGAAGGTGGTCATTGTTGTCCTCTATCTATTCCGATGCGGTCCAAAAAGTCCCGCGTAACGGCCAAGTTGTTGTGCGTGTACACGTGTAAGCCCCCGGTGCCGGCGTCCAGGATCTCGCGCGCCAAGTCGGCGGTGAGCTGCATGCCGGCCTCGTACTCGTCGTCAGCGTCGCGCAGTTGCTTCTCGACGCCCTCCGGCACCTCCAACCCCGACAACTCACCCATTCGCTTGACCCGCTTCAAGGAGGTCATGGGCATGATGCCGGGGATGAGCGGGATGCGCACGCCCGCCAGCCGCGCCACCTCCACGAACTCCAGGAAGTCCTGGGCCTCGAAGAAGAGCTGCGTGATGGCGAAGTCCGCGCCTAGGCGCTGCTTGGTCAGCAGCACATCGAGGTCGTGGTCCAGGTTGCGCGATTCCGCGTGCCCCTTGGGGTAGCAGGCCACGGACAGGGCCAGCTTGCCGCCTGCGAGGCGGAAGGCCTCTTCCTCCTGCACGTCCTGGATCAGGTTGAGCAGGTCGGTGGCGTACTGGAGGTGATCTGCCGGAAGTCCCGTCTCGGGCAGGTCGCCCCGCAGGGCGAGGAACCCGCGCACGCCGGCGTCGATAAGCACCCGCACCCACTCAGCGATCTCGTCGCGCGTGCCTGCGGTGCAGGCGAGGTGCGCGATGGTGCGCAGATCGGTGGTCTCCTCGATGCGGGAGATCACGGCGGCGGTGCCTTCCAGCCACTCGCTGCGGCGCGAGCTGGTCACGGAGACGTAGTCCGGGTTGTACTCGGCCAGGCCCGCGATGAGCTCGTCGATCTTCGCGCTGTCGTCCGTGGGGCGCGGCGGGATGATCTCAAAGCTCAGGGCGGTGCGCTGGCGTTTCGGGCGGGGGCGGCGGATCAGCGGGGCGCCCTCGCGGTCCAGCGGCGCCGAGGCGGACAGCCTAGTCGAAGGGGTGTCTTCGAACATGGCACGACCTTTCTCGGCTGGGGATGTTTTGCACCGTGGTTAAACGGTGCCTTGAAACTTATAAAGGCCACATGGCGGCCACAATGCGGGCCCGTTTTTCTTCCCCGTCTGCGCTGTTCACGCGCTTTTTCGCCGTGAATGTTAATCACGCAAAATGAACAGCTTGGTTCACTTTTGCATAACGCTTGGTTCACAACCGCACGGTCGATGTCTGCGGATTTCGCTACCCTGGGCCGCGTAACCACGAGAAACACAAGGAAACGCAAGGAGAATCCCATGAACCTCAAGACCGTCGGCCTCGTCGCCACCGGCGCAAACCAGGCGCTGAAGTACCTGCGCCAGCAAAGCGACAAGCGCGAGCGCGACATCTACCAGTCCCTTCTGGACAATCTGAAGGACGGCGACCTGGACAATCTGCACGAGAAGTTGAACACCAGCGAGCTGGAGGAGCTCTACGGCTCCGCCCGCGCGCACGCCGGCGACATCACGCGCGATGCGCACGATCGCTTGGACCGACGCCGCGCCGCCTTCGCCGAGGCTGCCCCGAGTCGGAAGGAGCGCCAGGAGCTGCTCCGCGCCCACGCCAAGGACGCAAAGAAGAAGAAAGGCGGCTTCGGCAAGGTTGTGAAGACCACCCTCGGCACCGCCGCACTCGCCGGCGGCGCCTGGGCCGCGTGGGAGTTCTTCCTCAAGGACAAGCTGTCCGGCGACAACACGGCGAAGACCGCTCACCCCGCCCCCACCCGTACCGAGACGGACCGCCGGGGCAGCTCCACCATCGTCTACTCAACCCGCACGGAGGACGACCGCCAGCACCCCAACGAGGCCGACACTGACGGTTTGACCACCCTGGACACCCTGGCAGACAACCAGCGGGAAACCACCCACGCCCGCCACGACCTTGAGGCGGAGGCGGAAGCGCAGAACAACGCGGACGGCGGCGCAGAATTCGGCCGCCACGAGCTGCGGGACGACCGCTAAGCCGTGGTGCGCCACCCGGCGATGAGGTGGCGCACCAGCCTGTCGCGCACGTCTGGAAAAAGCTCCGCCAGCGGCGCCGCCAGCGGACGGGTGGCCATGATGAGCTCCGTGGCCAAGTGCCACGGCGACTGCCCCGGGGCGATGATGCCGTAGGGGGCCGCGGCGTCGATAAGCAGCTGCACCTTGTCCATGAACGCGTCACGGCGCTCCACTACCGCTTCGGCGCTCGGCTCGGCGGCAAGCGCGGTGGTGAGGATGCCCACGCTGGATTCCACGAGCGTCCATACGAACCGCTCGAACCGGCCGGCAGGGTCCTCCTCAAAGCCGTCGAGGGTCGCGTCGAGCAGCGTCTCGATCTGCTCGAGGAACACGATGGCGCACGCGTCGTACAACGCGGCGCGCGAGGGGAAGTGGCGGTACAGCGTGGCAATGCCCACCCCTGCATCCGCGGCGATGCCCTCGAGCGTGATTTCAGAGTTCGGCCGAGAGCCGATCTGAGCAAGCGCGGCGGCGATGATTTGGTCGCGCTTCGCCCTGGCGTCTGCGCGCATATCTGTCTCGCCCCCTTTTAGGTTTGACAGTGGCTATGTTAGAGAGCACCATATCACGGGTTAAGTGATAGTCCACCCTACGGTTAAGGGACCGCATGACCCCGATACTCAGCACCCAAGACCTCGTGCTACGCAAGGGCGACGCTCCGGAAACGTTTGATATCGGCCGGGGCTTGACCCTGCTGAACACGCGGCGAGAATCCGATTCGACCCTGCTCAGCCTCGCGCTGGCAGGGCGTTTCAACCCGCACAGCGGCACCATTTTCCTCGACGGCGAAGAGACGGCCACACGCCAGCGCTTCAAGGACGTCGCGCTTGCCGGCGTAACGGAGATTGACAGCCTGGAGCGCCTAGTGCGCATCCGCGACGTGGTGCGCGAGCAGATCGCGTGGTCGCAGGGCTTTTTCGCCCGCACCCCGCGCGCGTCTGAGGCGGTCAAGTCGCACCCGCACGTGGAGAAGTGGCTGGAGCCGCTGCAGCTGACCGACATCGACTTGATGGCGCAGGTCGGCGACATCGGGCCGACAGACCGCTTCCGCCTGCGCGTTCTGCTGAGTCTTATCGCCCGCCCGGACGCGAAGATGCTGATTGTGGATGACGTGGACCAGGTCCGCAAAATGGACATCCGCGAGAAGATTCTGGGCGACCTGCGGGGAGTCGCGGCCTACCTACCCGTCATGGTGAACACAGTGAATGAGAAGGGGCTATGAGCGGCCTGCACATTGGATCCAACTTCCGCCTGTTCGCCCACGGCAAGCTTCCCAAGCTTGCCATTTTGGCGATCTGCTTACTTCCGCTGCTTTTCGGCGGTTTGTTCGTGTGGTCGTACTGGGACCCGCTGGGCAACCTGTACAAGCTCCCGGTCGCCCTGGTCAACTCCGACGAGGGCGAGAACGGCCAGGAGGTCGTCGACGAGCTGCTGGACCAGCGCCCGCTGGACTTCCAGGTGGTGAGCGCCGAGGAGGCGAGGGAAGGCATCGCGTCCGGCAAGTATTACCTGGGCTTGGAGATCCCTACGGACTTCAGCGAGGCTGCGACCAGCGTCCAGGACGACAACCCGCACGCCGCGAAGATCAACATCACGTTGAACGAGACCAACGGTTTCATCCCCACCATGCTGGGCGACAAGGCTGCCGACGCCATCGCGTCGGCCGTGTCCGACACCGTGGGCGGCAAGGTTGCCGAGCAGCTCTTCTTGGGCATCAACACCCTTTCCGACGGCGTGCACAAAGCCTCGGACGGCGCTGAGCAGCTCGACGAGGGCGCCAACTCTGCCCACGAAGGCTCCGAAAAGCTCAACGAGGGCGGCACGAAGCTCAACGACGGCATCCAGCAGCTCAACGACAAGGTCCAAGAACTGCCGGACGCCGTGACCAAGCTCGACGACGGCGCCGGCCGCCTGCAGGACGGCGCCCAGCAGCTCAACGACGGCCTCAACAGCGCCTCCGACGGCGCCGACCAGCTGTCCAACGGCATGGTGAAGCTGCAGTCGGGCACGCAGCAGCTTGGCGATGGCGCTACGCAGATCGCCGGCGGCGTGGACAAGATCGCGGGCTTCGCGGGCAAGATCACCGAGCTGCAAGCCGCGTTGGACGACATCAACGCGAACCTGAACAACGTGATCGCGGACTTGGACCGCTCCCCCATTCCGGGCTCCCAGCAGCTGGCGGACCAGGCCCGCGGTGTGCAGCTGCAGGTCAACTCTGGGCCGCTGCAGGCAGTCACGCAGAACGACTTGGTGGGCCAGCTGGTGCAACTGCAGGACGGCGCCCACAAGCTGGCGACCGAGCTGTCCGACCCGAACGCCCAGTACCGCAGCGGCGTGGACCAGGCGACGGAAGCGTCGAAGACGCTGGCGGACGGCCTGAAGCGCCTGCAGGACGGCTCCGGCACCCTGCTCGCGGGCGTGACCACCCTGAAGGACGGCACCGGCAAGCTGGTGGTGGCGGCCAGCACGGCCACCGACGCCACGTCGAGGTTGGCGGCCGGGTCCAGCCAGCTGGTCGTGGGCCTGGGCGACCTGAACGACGGCCTGATCAAGCTCTCCGACGGCACCGGCGAGCTCTCCATGAGCCTGGCCGACGGCGCCGAGAAGGCACCGAGCTGGGAGGGCGAGCGTCTGGACAAGGCCATCGATGCTACGGCAGAGCCGGTGCGCACCCAGCACATCGGCGACGGCCTCACGTTCTTTGGCAAGGGCCTGAGCCCCTTCTTCCTGTCGCTGTCCCTGTGGTTCGGCGTGCTGATTATGTACATGATCATGCCGCCGTTTAGCCGTCGCGCCATCGACTCCGGCACGAACCCTCTACGCGTGCTGCTGTACACGATGATCCCGTCGTTCATCATCGGCTTCGTCCAATCGGTCGCGCTCTGGGTCATGCAGGTCTGCATCCTGAATATCGAGCCGGTGCACCCGCTGACCATGTTCGGGGTATTGGTTTTCGTCTCCTGGGTGTTCGTGGCCGCCATCCTGGCGCTCAACACCGCGCTCGGCCCCGCGCCCGGACGCTTGGCCACTATGGCGCTGATGTCGCTGCAGCTGGTGGCATCCAACGGCCTGTACCCGCCCGAGGTGCAGCCCGAGTTCATCCAGTGGGTGCACAGCTGGGATCCGATGCGCTACTCGGTGGACCTGATGCGCTACGCCCTGTTCGACACCACGTCGTACGACCCGCGCATGTGGACCGCCGTCACTGTCCTGCTCGCCGTGGGCGTGGGCGCCGTGGTCATCTCCTGCCTAGCGCTTCGCGCCCGCCGGGTGATGCAGCTGCGCGACCTCCACCCCGAATTGACGGTTTAGCCCTACGATGGGCGGGGTAGACATTTTCCGTACAAGCAGAAAAGGATCCCGCCCATGTTCAACCCGCTGAATCTCCTCCCGTCCCGCGGCCTTACCAAGAAGGACAAGACGGACCTTCGCCTTGTTTCCGCGGCCCTGCGCATCCCGACCGGCGCGTTCATCCTGAACGCGGGCCTGGGCAAGTTCAAGGTGGACAAGGACGGCGCGGAGGGCCTGCGCGATATGGCTGTGGACGGAGTTCCTCAGCTTGGCCAGGTCGACGCCGAGACGTTTGCTACCGGCCTCGCCTCCGCAGAAACCGCGCTCGGCGCCGCGCTGCTGTGCCCCCTGATCCCGAACCGCCTGGCCGGCCTGGGCCTCACTGCGTTCGGCGCGGGTCTGCTCAGCATGTACTTCCGCGGCGACCAGTACACCAAGGACGACGGCATCCGCCCGTCCGACGCCGGCACGGCTATGGCGAAGGACGCCTGGCTCGTGGGCGCGGGCCTCGCGCTGGCCGCGCTGCCCAAGAAGTAGGTTCTCCTACAGCACCACGCTGGCCAGCACGGCGATGGTGACCACCGCGCCGGTTAGGTAGTTCAACCAGAGGAACACCTTCCACGCGCGGTTCACGGCGGCCGATGTCTCGTCCGTGACGTTCCAGAACCGCAGCGTGTTGGCAACGTAGCCCACGCCCAAAAGGCCGACGGCCCAGCCGGGCGAAGGCAGGACGAAGCAGAGCACGGCTGCCGCCAGGTAAAAGATGCCGGCGGCGCGCGTGGTCGCACGAGCCCCGAGCTCGGTTGCCACGGAATGCAGCCCCCCGGCGCGGTCTGACTGCACGTCCTGCACCGCCCCGAGCGCGTGGCTAGCCATCCCCCACAGGAAGAAAGCCACCAGCGCCACGCCGAGGTTGCCGCCGATGGAGCCGCCCCCGATCAACGCGCCCACCACAGCCGGCAGGGTGAAGTGTGCCGAGGACGTCGCGGAGTCCAGCACCGGCACCTCCTTGAACCGCAGCGGCGGGGCGGAGTACGCCACCACCGCGAACAGCGCCAGGGCCAGCGTCGCCCCGGACGCCCACGTGCCTACCGCGAAGAGGTACAGCGCAAACGGGATGACGGTGACGGCGGATGCCACCAAAAGCGGCCGGTGCATCGTCTTGGGCAACACCGCGCCCTCCACGCCGCCCTTGCGGGGGTTGACAATGTCGGATTCATAATCGAAGACGTCGTTTATCCCATACATCGCAATGTTGTAAGGGACGAGAAAGAAGATGAAGCCCACCACGAGCTCTACGGTGACCTCGCCCTGCGCCAGCAGGTAGGTCAGCGCGAACGGGACTGCGGTATTGACCCAGCTCAGCGGCCGAGACGCCGCAAGAATTCCGCTCAGCATCAGTTCCTCCTCCACACAGCCGTCACCACCAGGGCGGTGAACAGCGGGTAGAACAAATCCTCCACGGGAATGCGCCCGATGTTCACGCCGATGGTGGTGGCGTGGCCGAATTCGTACAGGCCTGCCGCCACCATCAGGTTGTCAAAAATGATGGTCAGCGCGAACAGCACACCGGTGACAGCCGCAGTGAGCTTCCACGGCCGCACCCGCGCCCACAGCGCAACAGCGGCAAGCAAAAACGGGGCAGATATGTACAGGTACGTCATGCGCGCAGCAAGCCCGTCAGGTTCATGGTCAGGTAGGTGAGGAAGAACAGGAAAACGGGTTCTTCCAGCGGCAGCTGCGGCGCCAGGTCGATGCCCACCATGTACGGCGAGTCACCGCGCACGAACGTGCCGGTCGCTATGCCGAGGCCGTCCCAGCACAGCAGCGCCACCACGCAGCCAGCGGAAAGCAGGGCGGCCTTGCGCGGGTCGCGGAAGAAAGCGGTTTTCCAGCGGTGGTCGACGATCACCATGCCGGCCAGCGAAAACAGCAGCACGCCGAGGTAGGCAAACTGCATTACAGGGCCTCCGGCAACGCACCCGGGCTGGTGTCGCCGTTGAGGCGCTTGATCACGTTCTCCGCCGAAATCAGGCACATCGGCACCCCAACTCCGGGTGTGGTGGTAGCACCGGCGTAGTACAGGTTGTCCAGCTTGCGGCTCTTGTTGGAGCCGCGCAGGAACGCGGATTGCCGCAGCGTGTGTGCGGGTCCGATGGATCCGCCGGACCAGGCGTGGTAGCGCTCGGCGAAGTCCGCGGGCCCGAGCGTCTGCTTCACGACGATCCTCCGGTCCAACCCCTCCACCCCGCACCACTGCGCGATCTGCCGGGTCGCCGCGTCGGCGATGCGCCCGACCTGCTCGCTCGCCTGCTCCCGGTACATGTTGCCGTGGCCGATCGCCTCCTCGGCTGCCACGGGGACCAGCACGAACAGGTTCTCATGCCCAGCGGGCGCCACGTGTGGGTCGGTTGCACTCGGCTTGGACACGTAGATGGAGCGGGAGGCGCCCAGGGGGCGCTGCGGGACGGGGCCGTCGAATACGGCCGCGAAGTCCTCCCCCCACTCGCGGGAGAACAGCAGGTTGTGGTGGGCGAGCTCCGGGATCTCGCCTTCCACACCCAGCATGACCAGCACGGTGCCCAGGCCCGGGTCGCGCGGGGCGAAGTAGCGCTCGTCGTAGGTGCGCTTTTCCTTGGGCAGCAACCGGGTTTCGGTGTGGTGCAGATCCGCGCAGGAGACGACGATGTCGGCGTCGAGCCTTTGGCCGTCGATAAGCGTGATGCCCGTGGCCTTGCGCCCGGCGTAGTTGATGGCGGCGACCTCGGTGTCGAACGAGAACTGCACACCCTGCTCCACGGCGAGGTCGTAGAAGGCGTCCATGACTGCGCCGAATCCGCCCTGCGGGTAGAGCACGCCCTGGGTGAGGTCCGTGTGGCTCATCAGGTGGTACATGCTCGGCGTGCGCGCGGGGTGGGAGGACAGGAAGACCGCCGGGTAAGTGAGCATCTGACGCAGGCGGGTGTCGTTGAAGCGGCTGGCCACGAAGTGGTCCAGCGGCTCCGTGAGGTAGCGCGCGAGCTTTCGGTATTGGCCGGTGATCTGCGTAAACGGGGCGACGGAGCGGAAGGTGGTGTAGAGGAAGTACTCGAGCGCGAGGTCGTAGGTCTCCTCCGCGCTGTCGAGATACTCGCGCAGCTTGGCGCCGGCACCGGGCTCGAGGGACTCGAAGAGCTCGATGGCGTTGTCGCGGCCGGAGACGACGTCGATAGGCCGTTCGCCCTCGGGGAAGAGCCGGTACGCGGGGGTCAGCGGCTGCAGGTCCAGTAGGTCCGTGGTGCGTTTGCCGAAGAGGGCGAAGAAGTGGTCGAAGGCGTCCGGCATGAGGTACCAGCTGGGGCCGGTGTCGAAACGGAAGCCGTCCACGGACTCGTTGCCCGCGCGGCCGCCGTGGCTGGGGAGTTTCTCCACCACGGTGGTGCGGATCCCCTCGCGGGCGAGCAGCGCGGCGGTGGCCATGCCGGCGACGCCGGCGCCGATCACGATCGCGGTCTGAGGGTGTGTCATGGTGTTCTCGCTTTCTGTATTGCCCGCGCCGTGAGCAGGAACTTGCGGTGGTTGGGCACGCTGACCCGCGCAGCGGCCACGTCCTCGGCTGGTGTGGCGGCGATACGCTCGTTGAGGTCCCGGAAAAGTGCCTCGGCGGCGGCCACTCCCCTGCGCGCGGCGACGGGAAGCAGCGGAATGGCGGTACGCGCTGCGTCGAGTTCTTCCGTGATCTCACCGGTCAGCGTGCGCTTGAGGTCCTCGTCCAGCACGGGACCCAAGTACGCCCGCCCTAGCTCACGTGAGTCCTCACCCAGGTCGCGCAGGAAGTTCACTTTCTGGAACGCGGATCCGAGCGCCCGGGCTCCATCTTCCATCGTGCGGCGGTCCTGCTCGCTCGGGTCATGCTCGCTCAGGAAGATATCCAGGCACATCAGGCCGATCACTTCGGCAGAGCCGTAGATGTAGGCGCCTAAGTCGCCCGCGTTGTAGTCCGTCTGCGTAGTGTCCCGGCGCATGGAGGAGAAAAACGCCCGCACGTGGTCGTCCTTGATACCGCAGCGTCGGTAGGTATTGGCCCAGGCGTGCAGCACCGGATCAGTGTGGAAGCGGTGCCGCGGCGCGTGCAGCACCTGTTCCTCGTACACATCCAGCGCGGTTTCGGGGCACTCGTTGGCTTCCGCGGTGGCGCCGTCCACGATCTCGTCGGCAATGCGCACGACCGCGTACAGGTTGCGGATGTCGCGCCGCGTGCCAGGATCGAGCACACGGGTGGCCAGCGAGAAGCTCGTTGAGTAGTGCCCGATCACCTGCGCCGCGACTCGGTCCGCCATGCGGTCGTAGCGGGAGAGGTAAGAATCAGTCACAGCGGGCCCTTACGGTGAAACGTTGCGGTAATGGTCAAATCCTACAGCGCAGCACCGACGCTGGGCCCGGAAATCGCCCATCGCCCCGGCAACCTCCGCCACGGCGGCGACGTTGCAAACCCCCGCATCATGGAATGCCAGCCCCGCCGGAAGCGGTTGACCAGCTGGCATCCGCCACGCAGCGCCCGCGGGTCCATCCCCACCACAAGCCCCGGGACGAAGAGGACCGTCTCACCAGGCCGCACGGCGAACGATAGCTGCATGTCGTCGTGCACCCGCGTATCGGCCAGGTCCAGCGTCTCCCGGACAGACACCCACCAGCGCGCTCGGAACGAGCAGTTCGTACCGAAGAGCGGCGGATGGCCCAGCGCCGAGCCCACGCTGTACCTATACGCCCCGAGGTAGGCGCGGGACACCACCGCCGGGACGCCGTCGAACTCGGCGGGCCCGGTCACACCCACGACATCGGGTCCCGCACAGTGCCACAGGCTTTCCAGCACGGCCAGGTAGTCGGGCGGGACGTGCGCGTCCGCATCGGTGCGCACGATAATGTCCGCGCCGAGTTGCGCGGCTCGGTCGTAGCCTGCCGCGCCCGCCCACGTGATCCCGCGGCGCGGCTCCGCGACCACCTCAGCGCCATGCGCCCGCGCAGTGTCGGCGGAGGCGTCGGTCGAGCCGTTGTCCACCACGACCACGGCGTCGGCCGGGCGTGTCTGGACGTCGAAACTGGCCAAGCACCGGTCGAGCAGTGCGGCGTCGTTGCGGCACGGAATCACCACTGCGATGGTCGGCATGGGGAAAGTATATGGGCACCAATACAGAAAGCACCGGCCCATTCGAGCCGGTGCGTGGGGTGGCAGCCTTAGATGAACTTGCCGATGATCTTCAGCAGGGTGGACAGGCCGCCGTCCTTCACGATGCGCGGGGTGAAGAGGTCCTTCAGGTTGGAGGAGGAGTTGATGATGCCGTCAGTCACCTCGAGGCCCTTCTTCCCGTTGTCCAGGCGCTGGCTGGTGATGTCGATCTGAGCCTGGGCGCGCTCGTTGCGCTCCTGCCAGGTCAGCTCTTCCTTCTTCTCCTTGGCCGGCTTCTCAGCTGCGGTGGTGGTGGTTGCAGCCGTCTCGGTGTCGGCGGTCTCTGCAGCCTGAGCCGGGGTGCCGGAGAGGACGATTGCACCCGCGAGGACGGATGCTGCTGCCGCGTTGGTGAACTTCTTCATAGTGTGGCCTCCTGAAGTGGTGGCCGGTCGGTGTGATTTCAGACAGTAAGGCCTTCACCAGCGGCGATCAAGCAAAATCTGCGTATTTGCGCAGACTTGGTACGAAAGTGCCGCGGCTTTTCTGCACGCGCACCACGTGAACTGCACGGTTGCGCACCCACCCCATGTGCTGGCCTGGTGGCCCAGGGAACGTTCGTACCCTGGCGGGAACTTTGGTGCCGAAGAGAGCGCGCACACAAACAAACGCTCCCCCTGCGCAATGCAGAGGGAGCGTTTGTGGTTCCTGTGGAGCATAGGAGAATCGAACTCCTGACATCCTGCTTGCAAAGCAGGTGCTCTACCAACTGAGCTAATGCCCCGCCGTACCCGGAGGTACCGTGGGCCTAGCAAGAATCGAACTTGCGACCTCATCGTTATCAGCGATGCGCTCTAACCGACTGAGCTATAGGCCCTGGGAACGAATAGGAATATTACAGAGGCCCTTGTGCACCTCCAAATCCCCAGCTTGTGGCCTATAACTGCAGCGGCTAACGAGAGCGGTTGGACATGGTGAAACTGATGCCTCCGACCAAGTCCGCGATGGCGTTATACATGATCACCGTCAGGGGCGCCATGATCACCTGGAACAGGAAGCCCACCAGGCCGAGCAGGCCCGCAACGGACATCGCGAGCTTCAGGTCCACCACCTGGTCGCCGCCCACGCCACCGATCAGCGAGTTCACCGACTCGACCACCCCGGCCTGCTCCAGCGCGAAATAGAGCAGCACGCACGCGCCCATCCAGGCGATGAAGCCGGCCATCGCCAGCAGGGCGGCCACCTTGAAGGTGGAGACGGCGCCGATATTGCGGACGGTCACTTTCCGGACAGCCACGGGCTACTCCTCGGCCTCGGCGGAAGTCGCGCCGTCGTGGATCGCCTGCTCGATGGTCTTCTGGCCGGTGGCTACTGCGGTGGCCTCTTCCTCGCCCGCATCCTCCACGTTGCGGTCGATGGCCAGGAGCTCCACGCCGTCCGCCAGGTCGACCAGCCGCACGCCCATGGTCGCGCGCGACGACGGGCGGATCTGGTTCACCTCGGTGCGGATCACGCCGCCGGCGGAGGTGATGGCGAAGATCTGGTCGTCCTCGGCGACGGAAAGCGCGCCGATGAGCTTGCCGCGCTTCGGGCTGTACTTGAAGGTCATCACACCCATGCCACCACGGCCCTGCGCGTTGTACTCCTCAATGGCGGTGCGCTTGCCGTAGCCGCCCGAGGTGGCCACCAGCAGGTACTCGCCGTCCTTGGCCACTGTCATGGCCAACAGCTGGTCGTCGCCGCGGAAGCGCATGCCCTTCACGCCGGCGGTGGCGCGGCCCATTGGGCGCAGCTGCTCGTCGTCCGCGGAGAAGCGGATGGCCTGGCCCTGCTCGGACACCAACAGGACGTCGTCGTCCTCGCCCACCAGGCACGCGCCGATGAGCGAGTCGCCCTCGTTGAGGTTGATGGCGATCAAGCCGGCGGAGCGCGCCGACTCGTAGTCCGTCAGGCGCGACTTTTTCACGCGGCCGTCGCGGGTGGCCAGTACCAGATAGGGCGCGTCCTCGTAGGACTGGATCTGGATGATCTGGGCGATCTTCTCCTCCGGCTGGAACTCCAGCAGGTTGGCCACGTGCTGGCCGCGGGCGGTGCGTCCCGCCTCCGGCAGCTCGTACGCCTTCAGGCGGTAGACGCGGCCGAAGTTGGTGAAGAAGAGGATCCAGTCGTGCGTGGAGCAGATGAAGAAGTTCTTCACCACGTCGTCCTGCTTCAGCTCGGCGCCGCGCACGCCCTTGCCGCCGCGCTTCTGACTCTTGTACGCGTCCACCTTCGTGCGCTTGGCGTAGCCGGTAGAGGTGATGGTGACCACCACGTTTTCGCGGGCAATGAGGTCTTCCTCGGTGACGTCGCCGGTGGCTGCGACAATCTGGGTGCGTCGCTCGTCGCCGTACTTGTCCGCGATCTCCTTGAGCTCGTCGCCCACAATCTCGCGCTGGCGCTCCGGCTTGGCCAGAATGTCCTTGTAGTCCGCGATCTGTTCCTCGATAGCGGCCAAGTCGTCCACGATCTTCTGGCGCTCCAGGGCCGCCAGGCGGCGCAGCTGCATGGCCAGGATCTCGTTGGCCTGGATCTCGTCCACGTCCAGCAGGTCCATCAGGCCCTGGCGCGCGTCGTCCACAGTCGGCGAGCGGCGGATCAGGGCAATGACCTCGTCCAACGCGTCCAGCGCTTTGACCAGGCCGCGCAGGATGTGGGCGCGCTTCTCGGCCTCGTCCAGGCGGTACTGGGTGCGGCGGACAATGACTTCGATCTGGTGCTTGACGTAGAAGCGCAGCATCTGGTCCAGGCGCAGGGTGCGCGGAACGCCGTCGACAATGCTGAGCATGTTGGCGGAGAAGTTCGTCTCCAGCGCCGAGTGCTTGTACAGGTTGTTTAAGACCACGCGCGGCACGGCGTCGCGCTTGAGCGTGACCACGATGCGCATGCCCACGCGGTCGGAGGACTCGTCCTCGATCTTGGAGATGCCCACCATCTTGCCGGCCGTGACCTGCTCGGCGATGCTGTGGATGAAGTTGTCGGGGTTGACCTGGTACGGCAGCTCGGTGATGGTGATGACTTGGCGGTTGCCAATCTCCTCGATCTCCGTGACGCCGCGCATGCGGATGGAGCCGCGGCCGGTGGCGTAGGCGTCTTTGATGCCCTGGTCGCCCACGATCAGCCCCGCCGTGGGGAAGTCCGGGCCCTTCACGCGCTCCACCACGGCGTCGAGCGTTTCCTTCTCGTCGGCGTCGTGGTTGTCCAGGATCCACTGGATGGCGTCCGCAAGCTCGTTGAGGTTGTGCGGCGGGATGTTGGTGGCCATGCCCACCGCAATACCGTTGGAGCCGTTCATCAGCAGGTTCGGCACGCGGGACGGAAGGACAGTCGGCTCCTGGGTCTTGGAGTCGAAGTTGGGGGCGAAGTCCACGGAGTTTTCGCGGATGTCGCGCACCATCTCCATGGCGATCGGGGTGAGCTTGCACTCGGTGTAACGCATGGCTGCCGGGCCGTCGTTGCCTGGGGAGCCGAAGTTGCCCTGGCCGTCCACAAGCGGGTAGCGCATTGACCAGGGCTGCGCCATGCGCACCAGGGTGTCGTAGATGGCGCTGTCGCCGTGCGGGTGGTAGTTACTCATGGTCTCGCCGACGGCCTTCACGCTCTTGACGTAGGAGCGCTCGGGGCGGAAACCGGCGTCGTACATTGCGTAGATCACGCGGCGGTGCACCGGCTTCATGCCGTCGCGCACCTCGGGGAGCGCGCGACCAACGATCACGCTCATCGCGTAATCGATGTAGCTGGTCTGCATCTCCTCGTTGATGTCGATTGGTTGGATGCGGTCGGCGCCGCTCGAGGTCTCGTCAGCCATGGTTGTTAAGTCTACCGGGCTTCTGCGCGGCGACGAAGCAGCACCGTGGTATCACAATGGTATGGCTATGACGCTCAGACTCACCGCAGACGAGGACCAAGCCCTCGTCCTGCTCGCCTCCGCCTGGGGCTGCTCGAAGCAGGAGGCCGCGCGCCGTGCGGTAGTCGCGGCAGCATCGCGTCTGCTTGACGACGCCCACGTCACCGACCTCGCCCGCTCCCTCATCCCCTCCTACGCCGGAATGGAAGCCCGCATACGGCAGGCCCGGCAATGAGGGGATTTACCCCGGAGCAGCTCCTGGCCGTCGCCGACGAGTACTGCGCCGTCCACGGCTGCCACGTCCGCTCCTTCGCCGCCCTCGCCGCCTGCGCCGCCGTTCCCGGGTCTAGGTTTCACGGCGTGCCGGTGTTCGATTCCGTTGCCGCAGCAGCCCGCGAGTTGGCCGAGACGATCCGAGCGCTGCAGCCCCTCTCCCCCGGTGCCTCCAACGCCGGGTTCGCAGACGTCGCCGCCGAGGTGTACCGCCGCTGGGCGGGGTGAGGGGCACCGAAGGGTCGTCGATAGGCAGCTGTTGGTAAAAGTTGACAATTCACCCGAAACCGCCGCCGAAACGCCCAGGTCAGCGCTCGGGCGTGTCAACTTTTGCGAATCCCCGCTCGCGTAGCACAACCTCCAGGTGATGCGGCAGGCCTCCGAGCATGTTTGTGCCGTAGCGCAGCGGGCGCCACGCGATGGAGGTCAGGTAAAGATCGATCCGCGTGTCCCGCACGCGTGTGCCCTTCTCGTCGTGGTGGCCGCCGTCGTAGTACAGCGCGACTTTCGCCTCCGGAAACGCCAGGTCAGCGCGCGAGATCAACTGCCCGTCCGCCCAAAATTCGAACTGCTCTTCCGGTTTCAGCCCGAACTTCCTGGCCACCGGTACTGCCAAGAGCCGCATTTCGGTCTCCTTTGGAGAATCAGCGAGCGCGCTCGACGCCCTCACCACGTCCGCGAGCCACCGGTTATTCACGCGACCCCTGCCCGCGGCGGCGATCTGCTCTGGGGCGATGCCAAGGAACCTGCGGCAGGCGTCCACGAGCTGTACTGCCCGAACGCGCGTTTCCTCATCCCCGGTCGCATGTACCGGCCAAGAGCAGCGCTGTGTCCGGATGAGCTGCAACGCCTGCGCTACCGCAACCGGCGGTGTGGCAATATTGATCAAATCGTTGCGGCAAACCACCTTCCACACTTCATGTGGTTGGAGCTGCTTGCGCATGAGGGTCGGGGTAAATGACCTCCCCCACCGTTTCACGCTGAGCGTCGGCGAGACTAGGACCACGTCGTGAGCGTCGGCGAGGTACGGCAGTCCGTAAAGGGCCAGCGCACCGAATCCTGTGAGCGTAGTGCCCGGGTGCGTGAGCGCACATGCCGCCGCGCGGTATTGGGCGGGTACCGCGTATTGCACTCGGCGCGGATGGCGTACTGCATCGCGCAGCACAACTGACGACGGCCGAAGGTAGTCCCGCGGCACCACAAACTGCCCGTTCACGCTTGCCATCCCCGGCGGGATCCGTCCGGGGTTCACGTGCAGCAATCCACCGGCCGGCATGGTCATCCCGTTATGAAGGTGGCTCATGTGCACTTAGACGCGGCGGGCTGCAAACCGGTTCCCCCGCACCTGCGATGACTGCTATGAGGAGAATCGCCGCTGGTCTGACCGCTACCGCCCTCGCTGCCGCCGCACTCACCGCCCCAACCATGGCCGCCGCTGCCCCTAATGCGGAATTCGAAGTCCCGCCGAAGCGCCCCCTCGAGGGCCTGTACACCGGGTCCGCGCCTCTTTCGCTTGCGATCGCGCTGGCGGCGACGGCCGTCACGGCGCAGCTCATCATCGATTTTGTCCCGCCAGTCCGGGCCGCTATCGACAAACTCGCGGCGCAGTTCAACCTGACGCAGCTGGCGCATACGTACGTAAACGGTTCCCTGCCACAGCGTTAGCCCCCACCCGCGGCCTGTGTTACGGTTGTGCCCGTTGTGGTTGCAGTGGACCATGTAACTTGTGAGGCGCTGCGGTGGAAGAGCTGCAACCGAAAACGGCCGGCTTGCACCGGCCGTTTTCCCATTACACTGGCCCGCATGACAGATCTCTCTCAGCTACTTGCAAACGATATCCGTCCGAAGGTCGTCGAGGAGCTCGCTTCTCTCGCCGACACCACTGTTTCGCGCCAGTCCGGCCTCACCGGCATGGCGCTGAAGTCGGCGCTCGCAGCCGGGAAGAAAGCTGACTCGGACGCCGTCTCCAAAGGCATCAACGCGGTGCTCCCCCAGATCGTGGACGAGCTGAGCCCGTACTGGTCCGCCTACCAGGCCAGCGACCAGCAGGGTTTCGGGGAATTCCTCGCCGGCCGCGAGGACGAGGTGATCAAGGCGATGCTCGCCGCCGGCGACAAGCAGGTCGATTCCCTGCCCGGGCCCGTGCAGAAGGTCTACTCGTCGCTACGCGGCAAGGCCACGGACATTGTCGGCCCGGCGCTGCCGGAGCTCGGCGACATCGTGGAGCGTTTCGCGTAGCGGTCCCCGCTAGACGTCCAGGAAGCGGACGTCCTTCGCCCTGCGGGTGATGAAGCTGCGACGCGCGGCGACGTCGTCGCCCATGAGGATGGAGAACAACTCGTCGGCACGCTGGGCGTCTTCAAGCTCCACCTTGCGCAGGATGCGGGTCTCCGGATCCAACGTGGTCTCCCACAGCTCCTTGGCGTTCATCTCGCCGAGGCCCTTGTAGCGCTGGATGCCGTCATCCGTGTTGATCTTGCGGCCGGCCTCCAGGCCCTCCGCCAGCTGCTCGTCGCGCTCGCGGTCGGAGAAGGCGTAACCAGGCTCGCCCTTGCCCCACTTGAGCTTGTACAACGGCGGGTTGGCCAGGTAGACGTGGCCGTTTTCCACCAGCTCCGGCATGAAGCGGAACAGCAGGGTCAGCAGCAGGGTGGCGATGTGCTGGCCGTCCACGTCGGCGTCCGCCATCAGCACGATCTTGTGGTAGCGCAGTTTGGCGATGTCGAACTCGTCGTTGATGCCGGTGCCGAGCGCGGTGATGATGGCCTGAACCTCAGCGTTTTTCAGCACACGGTCCATGCGCGCCTTCTCCACGTTCAGGATCTTGCCGCGCAACGGCAAAATGGCCTGGTACATGGAGTCGCGACCGCCCTTGGCGGAGCCGCCCGCAGAGTCGCCCTCCACGATGAACAGCTCGGACTTGGACGGGTCCTTGGAGCGGCAGTCCGCGAGCTTGCCGGGCAGGCCGCCCAGGTCGGTGGCGGATTTGCGGCGCACCAAATCGCGGGCCTTGCGCGCCGCCTGCCGGGCCTGCGAGGACGACACCGCCTTGTTCACAATGGCCTTGGCCTCGGCCGGGTTGGCGTCGAACCAATCCGAGAGGTTTTCGTTCACCGCGCGCTGGACAAAACCCTTGACCTCGGTGTTGCCCAACTTCGTCTTGGTCTGGCCCTCAAACTGCGGGTCGGCCACGCGCACGGACACCACGGCTGCTAAGCCTTCGCGGCAATCGTCACCGGTGAGGTTCGGCTCCTTGTCCTTGAGCAGTTTGTGTTCCCGCGCATAGCGGTTCATCAAACTGGTCAGCGCGGCGCGGAAGCCCTCCTCGTGCGTGCCGCCCTCATGGGTGTTGATGGTGTTGGCGAAGGTGTGCACGGACTCCTTGTAAGAGCCGTTCCACTGCATGGCCACCTCCGCCTCCAGGCCGTCGCCCTTCTGGTCAAAGCCGATGACGGTCGGGTGGATCGCGGTCTTGGACTTGTTCAGGTAGTTGACGTAATCGATCAGACCGTCCGGGTAGTAGAAGGTGACCTTCTTCTCCCGCTTTTTCTTCACATCTGGGGCTGTCTCGACGGTGTCGTCGAACGAGTCGCCGTCGACAAGCGCTGCGGTTTCGCCCTCCTCGGCGATGGCCTCGAGCTCCAGCTCCTCGTCGCTGGCGCGCTGGTCCGTCAAGGTGATGGTCAGGCCCTTGTTCAGGAAGGCCATTTCCTGCAGGCGACGCGAGATGGTGTCGTAGTTGAAGTCGACGGTTTCGAAGATCTCGGCATCCGGCCAAAAGCGGATGGTGGTGCCGGTGCCGCGGGCGTTGCCGCCCTCCACCAGCTCATCCGGCACGGCCATCGTGAAATTCTGGTACCAGTGCTTGCCGTCGCGCTTGATGTCCGCCTCGACGCGGGTGGACAACGCGTTAACCACGGAAATGCCCACACCGTGCAGGCCGCCGGAGACCGCGTAGGAGTCCGAATCGAACTTGCCGCCCGCGTGCAGCTGGGTCATGACCACCTGCACCGTCGGGGCGCCGGACGGGTGCATCTCCACCGGGATACCGCGGCCGTTGTCCACGACCTCCACACCACCGTCGGCCAGCAAGGTCACGTCGACGCGGTCGGCGTAACCCGCCATCGCCTCATCGACAGAGTTGTCCACGACCTCCCACACCAGGTGGTGCAGGCCGCGCACACCCGTCGAGCCGATGTACATGCCCGGGCGCTTGCGCACCGCCTCGAGGCCTTCGAGGATGGTGATCGACGACGCGTCGTAATGGGGTTGCTGCTCTGCCACGTTTGGAAAGCTCCTCCATGCGTAAATATGGGCCGAGTTTGTCACACAAGCCCGTTGAACCCATCTCATCTTACACGCTAAGGGGGACATTACGGGCACCCGTCCAACCCGCGAGAGGGCGTTTCACGCGCGTTTTTCGCCGATTCCTTACCCGTAGGTGTCACGCGGGCCTCGGCCCTTCACGTGCAGCGGTCCGTAGCGCCAGCTCTTCGTTTTCGGCCCGTACACGTGCAATTTCGTCACCACGTCCGGGCCGACCTTCGCCGCAATCGCAGAGAGCACCTCGCGCTGCATGTACTTCATCTGCGTCGCCCAGGCAGTGGAGTCGCAGCTCACGTGCACCTCGCCGCCTTTGATCATCTCCACGCGGGTGTGCTCTGCGATCTTCACGCCCACCAGTTCGTCCCAGTGGCCCATCACCCAGCCGTGCGCCATCTTCTCGGTCCAGTCCCGTTTGCGGATCTCGCTGCCCAGCAGGTTGCCAAAGGACGACACTTTGTAGCTGCGCGGCAGTGCGCGCCCGTCGGCCCCCGTGGGGATGCCTCGCACAGTTGCTTTTCGACGTTCCTCCGGCACCTCTAAACCCGGCACCGTGATGCCGGCCTTTGGTGCGTCGTGAAGCGAGGGTCTGTTGCGCCGGGGGATGGCGCTGGTGCCCTGGCGGGAGAGGTCCGGGAGGGCGACGCCGCGTTTGCGGGCGGTGTCGCGGACGTTGTCGAAGCTGCGGCTAATCAGATCGCTCAACGGAGCTCACCCCGTCCTGCATGGTCACGGCGAATCGCGCCGCCACGGCGTCGTCGAGGTTGCCGGGCAGATCGTCGCCCACCGCGGCGGTGACGAGCACCTGTTCCGCGTCGGAGGCGACGTGGACGAGCCGCTCGCGGCGCTTCGCGTCCAGCTCGGCGAAGACGTCGTCGAGGATGAGCACCGGGTCCGTGCCCTCGCTGGCCAGAAGGTGGTACTCCGCCAGGTGGAGTGCGAGCGCGTACGACCATGTCTCGCCGTGTGAGGCGTAACCCTTCGCGGGCTGGTCGCCGAGCATCAGCGTCAGGTCGTCGCGGTGGGGCCCTACCAGGGTTGCACCACGGTCGATCTCCTCTTTGCGGCGCCGGCCCAGCTCGGCCAGCATGGCGGCCTCAAACACGTCCGGGTCGCGCGACGGCCCGCCCGCGAGCTCCGTGACTGCCCGGTCAAGGGTGGAGCTGTACGCCACCGACGCGGGGCGCGACTCCGGGGCGACGGACGTGTACGCCTCGGTGATCCGGCCGGCGAGCTCGTCCACAAGCGCAAGCCGCCCTGCGACCACCTGAGCGCCAAGTGCCGCGAGCTGGCCGTCCCACACGTCTAGGGTGGATAGCGCGCTGGCGCCGTCGGCATCCTGGTACCCGCGGCGCAGCACCATGTTCGAGTTTTTCAGCAGCGCGTTGCGTTGGCGCAGCACTTTGTCGTAATCCGCCTTCGCGCCTCCAAGACGGGGCGCTCGCAGGGCTGCGAGATCGTCCAGGAACTTCCGGCGCTCGGCGGGCTCGCCTGTGATCAGACGCAGGTCTTCCGGCGAGAACATCACCACCCGCAGCACGCCGAGCAGTTCGCGGGCGGATTTCAGCCGGGTGCGGTTGATTTGCGCCTGGTTCGCGCCGTGCGCCTTGAGCAGCAGATGCGTTGTCAGGGCGCGGCCGTCGTTGACGGTGGTGGCGGAGATGCGGGCGTTGTCGGCCCCGGCGTGGATGAGCGGAGCATCCGTCGATACGCGGTGGCTGGACAGCTTGGACGAGTAGTGAACCGCCTCCACGATGTTGGTTTTGCCGTGGCCATTACGGCCAGCAAAGACGCTCACGCCCGGCTCAAGCTTGAGATTCAGCTCGGGCCACGAGCGGAAATCACGCAGATCAAGCTCGCGGACATGCATGGGCTAGCCCGGCAGGCGCACCGGCATGAGCAGGTAGGTGAAGTGCGTCTGCGGCGTGGGGAACGTCCCGTTCTCGCCGCGCTCGGGCATCACCTCCGGTTCCGGGATCATGATGGCCGGGCGGGAGGCCTCCGTGAACCCGAAGACGACGCGGTCGGTGCCGATGACCGAGAGGCCGTCGCGAAGATAGCCCGCGTTGAACGCAATGAGTAGCTCATCCACCCCGGCGAAGGCGGCGGGCAGGGTCTCCTGTGCGGCGCCCGAATCCGCGCCGGAGGAGAACAGGGTGAGCTCGCCCTCCTGGAAGTGCATGCGCAGCTGGGCGTTACGGTCCGCGACGAGGCTGACGCGGCGGATGGACTCGAGCAGCGGCGCGACTTCCACCGACGCGATCGCCGTATGCGTCTTGGGCAGCAGCGGCGCGACGTTGGGGAAATCGGCGTCCAGCATGCGCGTGGTGGTTTCGCGGTTGCCGGTGTGGAGACCGAACAGGCCGTCGCCGCCGATGTTGTCTGCGGATCCCGCGGCGAGTTCCACCGGCTCGTCGACGGAGGTGTCCAGGGTGCGGGCGTTATCCAGCAACGTCTTCGCCGGGATGAGCAGGTCGGCATTGACGCCGGGGTGAGCCGGCTCCCAGGTCAGGTGGCGCTGCGCCAGGCGAAAGCGGTCCGTGGCGGTGAGTTTCACGTTCTCGCCGTCGATTTCCACGTGGATGCCGGTGAGCATCGGCAACGTGTCGTCGCGGCCGGCGGCGGAGGCCACCTGGGTGACGGCGCCCGTCAGGGCAGCCGGCGAGATCCGGCCGGTGACCTCGGGAAGCTGCGGTAGCTGCGGGTAGTCGTCCAGCGCGATCAGGGGGAGTTCGAAGCGGGAGGAGCGAGCCCGCAGCGTCATGACCTTGCCGTCGGTGCTGACCTCGATCGCGTCGTTCGGCATCGTGCCCACGATGTCCGCGAGGAGCTTGCCGGCCACAGCCACGCGCCCCGGGTCGTTCACCTCGGCGGCGATGCGCACGCGGGTGGAGACCTCGTAGTCGAAGCCTGCGAATTCCAAGCCGTTGTCATCCGCGGTGATGACCACCGCGCGAAGGACCGGTTGCGTGGATTTGGTGGGCAGGCTGCGTGCTACCCATGCCGCAGCGTCGGCGAGTTCGTCCTTGTGGACGCGGAACGACACATTGTTGTCCATGGCGGCGCGGTCTCCTTCGCTCGGCAGATTGCGTGGGCAGGGTCAGATCGGACACCACTCTACATTTGTCATTTGGGGGCCTGCACGGGTGGTCGGCGGGCTTTTGCACACCCTCTCTTTCTCCAGATTGAATTACAAGAAGTAAAGGTGGCAACAACAGTAGGGGCTGGGGAATCTGTGGATGGGGGCCCTTTTCTGCCGGTCGCACGGCGTGTCACGCGTGTGATTTGGGCTGTGGATAACGTGTGGATAAACACGCGCCTCTGTGGATAGTTTTTCGGCCTGGGTGAAATTACACAATTGCAAGCCCGCTCTTCCACTGGTTATGCACACACTGTCCCCAGTTCTATGCCTTGTGACAACGAACACAATGTGTGCGAGCTAACGAAACTACAACCGTGTAATTACACAGGTGTGGATAGGACTGTGGAGAGTGGTACTGCAGTGACTGCTGAGGTTTGTGGGGTGGCGGGCCGTCAGCCACAAGGCTGGATCCAGCTACAAAGAGCCAGCTATCCGCCGTTTTTCGGCGAATAGCTGGCTCCTAGTAGCTGGAAACTACCGCCCCCGGGCGCGGGCGCGGTTCTTCACCACCTGGGTCAGTTCTTGGATTTCGTCGTACGTGCCGCGGTTCTCCGTCATTTCTTTGCGGATCTTGCGGTCGGCGTACATGACGGTGGTGTGGTCCTTGCCGCCGAACTCGTCGCCAATCTTGGGCAGAGAGAGGTCGGTCAGCTCGCGGCAGAGGTACATCGCGATCTGGCGGGCGTGGGCGACCTGGCGCGTCTTCCCGGCGCCGGTGAGCTGCTCCAGAGACACCTGAAAGTACTCCGCAGCGGCGTCTTTGATGGCGGTCGCGGTGATGTTGACGTCCCCTTCGTCGGGGAGGATGTCGCGCAGCGCAACCTGTGCGACATCCATGGTGATGGGTTCGTTGATCAGCGACGAGTACGCGGACACGCGGATGAGCGCGCCTTCCAGTTCACGGATGGAGGACTCGAACTGCGAGGCGATGAGCTCCAGTACCTGGTGATCGACCTGTGTGCCGTCGGCGGCCGCTTTCTTCATCAAGATGGCGATGCGGGTTTCCAGGTCCGGCGGCTGCACGTCGGTGATCAGGCCGCCTTCGAAGCGGGTGCGCAAACGGTCTTCCAGCGTGGTCAGCTGCTTCGGCGGGCGGTCGGAGGACAAGATGATCTGCTTGTTGGCCTGGTGCAGCGCGTTGAAGGTGTGGAAGAACTCTTCCTGGGTACCCTCTTTGCCCTCGAGGAATTGGATGTCGTCGACCATCAAAATGTCCAGGTTGCGGTAGCGCCGCTTGAAGGATTCCTGCCGGTCGTCGCGCACGGAATTGATGTAGTCGTTGGTGAATTCTTCGGAGGAGACGTATTTGATGCGCAGCCCCGGCTGCAACACACCGGCGTAGTTGCCGGCGGCGTGCAACAGGTGCGTTTTGCCCAGGCCGGACCCGCCCCAGATGAACAGCGGGTTGTAGGCCTTGGCCGGGTTTTCGGCGACAGCGACTGCGGCACCGTTGGCGAAGCGGTTGGAGGAGCCGATGACGAAGTTCTCAAAGGTGTACTTCGGGTTCAGGCTCGCCTCGCGGTCCGGGTCGTGCGCGGGCTTTTCGCGCGGGATGCGGCGGTCCACAGTCGGGTGCGCATTTGCTTCTCGACGACGTCCCGCCACCTGCGCCGCGTGCATTTGCGCGAGCTCGTCCAACCCCATCGGGATTTGCTCTCCTACCCCGGGTGCTTCGACGTTGGATTGGGTGGGCTGCCAGCTCGTCTGCGGCGCGGGGGTTGGTTCCGGCTCGGGTGCGGCGACGGAAACGGCCAGGTTGTACGGCTGCCCGGTGTGGGAGGACAGCACCGCGGTGATGTGGGGAGCCAGGGACTCTTCAACGACATTTTTGGCGGCCTGGTGGGGTGCGGAGAGTAGGGCGTAGCCGTCCACAAGCACCACCGGCTTCATTAACCGCAGGTAAGCGCGTTGTTGTGGGGTCAGGGTTGGCACCGACGAGGTGGCTTGCTCGGAAAGCCGCAGCAGTTCGTCGACGACGCCATGCCACAGATCTGCCAGGTGTTGGTCGGCCAACGTTGTCTCCAGTCTGCTCGTTCCTGCCGGAATCCGGCGAAATCCACCGCATTCCACTGTGTAATCCAC